>NZ_QTTQ01000008.1 GCF_003384935.1 Lutibacter oceani | reverse complement strand
GTATCGATATGTTCTCCTAGTGTTGCTTGGAGCTCTTGCCAGTCTATCTTCCCTTCTTTAAATATTTCAGGAAACAATTGTTGTAACTGTTCTATGTTTTCAGAAACGATGTCTGTACTTTTACTTAAGGGGTCGTTATGGTCGATTTTGTTCATGTTTTTATTATACATAATTTTTAAATCTAAGAACACACTTTATTTTCAATTAAAGTTAAATTATAAAGAGAAAAAACCATCGGTATTGTAAATACCAACTAATTTTATATGCGGGATTTTTAAAAAATTCACCTTAAATACTTTTATGTTGGAAATATCATCATTAAATGGGTTGGTTTTTCTAACATTATAAACAATACCTAATCTAATATTTGCTTGATTAGATAAAGCGGAAAGTAAACGAAAATTTCTATAATCGTCTGGGTATGGATTCCAATTTCCTATTGCAATGTAAGACCTTTTTAGTTCGTAAATTCTTTGAACAGCACCAGTTGGTGTAAGTTTCCATAAATCAATATCTGATACTGTTAGTGCTCTACCAAGATGTCCTCTTTGCCATTTATGATAAGCACTTGATGTTCTATCATTAAGATATTTAGCTGTAGATGTATTTGATACAGGAAGTCCATTTTGGCTAAAAATATCTCTTAGCTCTGCTAATGTAATTTCATTAGGTTGATTTGTAACATCATCAGCTACTTTGATGTTTTCTATTTCAATATCTGTATTGAATTTAATAACCTTAATAGGGAGATTGCAACTAATTGCAAAAGTTTTTAACAAATTGAATGCTTCGATTTGATCTGCGGTATAACCAGCGTTATATTCAATATTATTTGCACCTATTACAAGAGCGAGGAGTTTAGGCACACAATTATTATCTCCGTAAACTAATTGCCAAAGATTTCCAGAACAAAATTTAAAGTTTGTTAACTGGTTGGCGTTTATATGGTCATAAATTGCATTTCCTTTATAGTAATTCATTTTAATTTGTTTTAAATACTTCTTACTTCTTCTATATTATGTTGCTTTAGTTTTTGCATCACGTTCGTTTTTTGAGCACTGTCCTTAAATCCGTTGTCCTTAAAGA
>NZ_QTTQ01000007.1 GCF_003384935.1 Lutibacter oceani | reverse complement strand
ACTTCTGGAGACCACGCCTTAATGTTTGAACTATCGAGTTTAAATACCTTAAAGCCTAAGTCTAAATCTTTGGCTTTGTCTGGGTGTTCTTCTTTGAGTTTTTTAGCTACATTATCAATTCTTTTCTTACTTATTTCAGTAATATATCGATAACCTTTTGAGTATGCTTCATGAGATTCTTCAATTGGTTCTGGTAGCTGAACCATGATAAATTTTCTATCTTTACTGTCTTCTACATTTAATTGCATAACCGCATGAGCAGTTGTAGAAGAACCTGCAAAAAAATCTAATACAATATCATTTTCTTTTGTAATAGGAGTAATAATTCTTTTAGCAACATCAACAACTTTTGGGGTATCAAAAACTACATCTAACTTTTTAAGCAAATCATCATCACTTCCACCAAAATATAATAAGGATGGAACATTCTCTTCCATGTTTTCTTTTAATAAGTACTTGCGATTTGGCTGAGTCGATTCATCTTTACCAAATAGAATTAGCCCTTCAGATAATAACTTTTGCATTGTTTTTGAAGGGTTTCTCCACCCTTTATCTGGCATGGGACATGGTTTATTAGTAACAGGGTGAATTAATGGAATCTTATAGTCTTCAGGTGATTGCTTTTTATTAGGCCATGCCATTGAAACAGGCCGGTAAACGTTACCACTGTTATCAATAAATGAATAAGCTTTTTCCCCTCCAGAAAAGTCCTGAATTCTAATCCAATCTTTAAACTCTTTTCGAATATTGTCATTAATAACACCTTCTTTTTTAATAAGACTTTCAGCTTTTTGAATAATTTTTTTTGCATTTTCTTTTGGTCTTTTAAATTCATTATGCAATAAGAAATTTTCTCTATTTTTTGCAAAAAAGATTATTTGTTCATGCTGATATGCTATTCCTTTAGCGTCACCTTTTGGGTTTCTTTTATCCCAAATAATTGTTCCTAAATTATTTTCTTCTCCAAAGATTTCATTTAGTAGTTTTTCAAGATTAGAATATTCGTGTTCATCAATATGAATTGATATCACACCATCATCCTTCAGTAAATTCCTCGCCAACTTCAAACGAGGGTACATCATATTCAGCCAATTGGAGTGGTAGCGACCACTAGCATCACT
>NZ_QTTQ01000006.1 GCF_003384935.1 Lutibacter oceani | reverse complement strand
TGGAGACGGTACATTTGATTATACACCAGCAGCAGGTTTTGCAGGAACAGATACTTTCACTTATACTCTATGCGATAATGATTCACCGGTAGCAAGTTGTTCAACAGCAACTGTAACGGTAACAGTAACTGACACAGGAAATCCAATAGCGGTTGACGATAACATTTCAATAACGGAAGACACTACAATAGCAACAGTAATTTCACCCTTAAGTAATGATAGCTTGATTGATGGAGCAACGTATTCAATGGGAAGTTTTATTTACACAGGGGCAAATGGAGCAACTATAGTTGATAATGGTGATGGAACATTTGATTATACACCAGCAGCAGGTTTCTCAGGATTAGATTCTTTTAGCTATACAATTTGTGATAATGATTCACCAATAGCTAGTTGTGCAACTGCAACAGTTTTTGTAGCTGTTTTAGACGAAGGAAATCCATTTGCAGTAAACGATACAGCTAATACCATTTTAAATACAGTTGTTATTACTGGAAACGTTTTAATAAATGATACAGTTATAGACAATGCAATTATTACAAATTTTGATACGACAAGTACAAATGGAGGGATAGTAGCTGATAATGGAGGAGGAACTTTTTCATATGCACCACCAATAGGTTTTATAGGAATTGATACATTTACATATACAATTTGTGATGATGACACTCCGGTAAGTTGTTCAACAGCAACAGTAACTATTACAGTTACCGCGGGTAGTGCAGATTTAGTAACAGGAAAATTTGTTAGCCCGCCAGCTTCAGGAGTTGATTATGTTGAAGGCGAAACTATTGTTTATACAATACATGTAGATAATAATGGGCCAAATGACGCAACTGGAGTTAGTTTAACAGACCTATTACCAGCAGGAGTTACATATGTAAGTGATAATCAAGGAGGTTCTTATAATAGTGGTTCAGGAATTTGGACTATTGGGAGTATTGCAAATGGAGCAACAGCAACCTTGAATATTACTGCAACAGTTGATGCGGGAACAAGTAATACAACAATTACAAATTTCACTACAGCAGCAACAGGAGACCAATCAGATCCAACAACAGTTGGTGATGATTTATCAGAGTCAATTACAGTAAGCAACAATTCAGATATTGTATTAACTAAAGTAGTTGATAATAGTACGCCAAACGAAGGAGATACAGTAACCTATACGGTAACGGTAACCAACAATGGACCAGCAGCAGTAACTAATTTAGTAGTAGCAGATGCTTTAGATACAGGCTTAACTTTCGGATTGGTAACACCAAGTGTAGG
>NZ_QTTQ01000005.1 GCF_003384935.1 Lutibacter oceani | reverse complement strand
TGTACTTTCCTGAAATAGGTTGACTAAAAATTAGACAACTTATTACAAATAAAGATGAAAGAACAAAAACAACCCAGCCGAAAAAAAACCTATAAAAAAGTAGGTTTCGATTTAAAATTACTCATCATTGATCAAATTCAAAATGGTAGAATATCGGTCAATTATGCTGCTAAAAAATACAATATTTCTAAATCTTCTATTGACTATTGGTTAAAAAAATATAGTACTTTAGACCAAAAGAAATTAGGGATGAGTAAACAAGATGAAATCAAGAAATTGAAACAAAGAATTGAAGAACTAGAGTTTGTAAAGGACTTTCAGCAAGATGTTATTGCGGATATGGAACTGATTACTGGAGTGGATTTAGCAAAAAAGTCATTGCCCAAAACATTAGCCGACGAGATTCAAAAAAAGAAACAGAACCGTTTAAAAGAAAATGGTTAATCGAGTGTTTTGGGATTAGTAAACAAGCTTTTTATAAACGCTTAAAATCTCATCAAAATAAGATAAATCAAGAACAAATCCTAATACAATTAGTGCAAGATTGTCGTAAAGAAATCGGACAGAGAACCGGAGGTATTAAACTATATAAACTACTTAAATACAGGATGACACAAAACCAAATACACATTGGCAGAGATAAATTCTATCGCTTTTTAAGAAACTATAACTTATTGGTTACTAGGACTAAACGACACTTTATTACAACAAACTCTAAACATCAATTTTATAAACACAAGAATCTTGTTAAAGACAAAGCTCCTACCCGACCTGAACAACTTTGGGTAAGTGACATAACCTATATTAAAACTCAAAAAGGACATAGTTACTTGGCTTTAGTGACTGACGCCTATTCTAAGCAAATTATGGGCTATAAATTAGCTTCGCATATGAAAGTGTCATTATGTACTGATGCGCTTAAAATGGCTATTAAAAATCGTAAATATCCTAATCTAAAGCTAATTCATCATTCAGATAGAGGTATTCAATATTGCAATCCAGGATATACCCAGTTTGCAGAACAGAACGGTTTAACTCTGAGTATGACTGAACAATATGATCCCTATGAAAACGCAGTAGCCGAGAGAGTAAATAGAACTTTAAAGTATGAATATGGCTTGAAACAAACAATTAAAAATACTACCTTAGCTAAAAAAGTTGTGAAACGTGCTGTGAATATTTACAATAATCTCAGACCGCATTTAAGTTTAGATTTATTAACGCCAAAACACGTACATATAAATCAAAATGTAAATTATAAAAGCTATCGAAGAAATAAACAAAATTTACAGTATTTGACTATTTAATAAAA
>NZ_QTTQ01000004.1 GCF_003384935.1 Lutibacter oceani | reverse complement strand
TTAACGCCAAAACACGTACATATAAATCAAAATGTAAATTATAAAAGCTATCGAAGAAATAAACAAAATTTACAGTATTTGACTATTTAATAAAACGAATTTTAATAAAAAAATGGTCAACCTATATCAGTATAATACAAATTTGTCACATTTGAAACTAATTTTAATTAAAAAATAAAAGAATGAAAATGAAAATAATTAGTCTAACTATCCTAATTCTTTTAATGAATTTTAATTATTCATTGGCACAAAATAACAACCCTTGTTCTTGCTGTACTGAAAACCATAAAGCCTTTGATTTTTGGATTGGAGATTGGACTGTTTATAATACAGAAGGAATAATTGTTGGAACCAACAAGATTGTAAAAATGCAAAATGGATGTGTATTGCAAGAAAATTGGATAGCCTCAAACAAAACTAATACAGGAACAAGTTATAATTTTTTTGATTTGAGCGATAGCACTTGGAATCAAGTTTGGATTAGTGGTACTGGTAATGTGCTCAACTTAAAGGGAAATATTAATAAAGACGGAGCTATGGTACTTAAAAGTAAACTCACTAAAGGCTCAAAAGGAAACTATTATAATCAGATTACCTGGACAAAAAATGATGACGGTTCTGTTACACAAAGATGGGATATCCTAAATGAAAAAGGTGAGACAATAAGCAAAGCTTTTGAAGGGATTTATAAAAAAATGTAAAAAACAAGAACTGGTTACAACAATGTTTGTAGCCAATAGTGAATAAAGTCACAACAACTATTGAAAATAGATAAATGACTAAATTAAATAAACACATTTTAATTCCATTGGTAATTGCAAGCATCGCGATTGTGATATTCTGGATTGTTTCTTTGACTCTAAACTCTGTTATAGTATTTATTCCTGGTGTAATTGTATCGTATTTACTTTACTTAAATACTTTTTATAAAAAGACCCCAAACCCTGAAAGAATATTACCACTTTACTTGTTGGCATTAGGAATTCAGTTTATTCACTTTACTGAAGAATATTTAACTGATTTTACTATCGAAGTTCCCAAGTTATTGGGTCGGGAAGAATATCCTTTGGATTATTGGTTAGTTTTTAATATGGTAGCCTATTTCGTTTTTATAATTGGTGGAATTATTTTATTTAAGAAAATAAAAGAGTTAATGATAATCCCCTTATTCTTCATTCTTGTAGGAGTACTATTAAATTCAATTGGTCATATATTAATTTCACTTTATGTCGGAGGATATTTTTCTGGACTATATACTGCTCTAATTTATATTGTTATCGGACCAATATTAATTAAAAGAGTTTTAGATGAAACCAAAGTAGTGAAAATGGATTAAGAAAATTAAATATGGAATTAAAGTACTGGCTACAACAACGTATATAAAACATAGCTATTAAAGGCTTTCCGAGAGGTTTGTGTGTATTTGCAAAGACCGCCAAATTTTTAAATTTGGCTTTTTTGAAATTAAGATAAAAAGAAAAATTTAAAAATTCGGCTCGTGTATAATCCGAAAAGTTAGTGTCTTTTTACACGCTACGTTTCATATACAAGACCGTTACCTGCAAGCGAGAAAAATGTACTTTCCTGAAATAGGTTGACTAAAAATTAGACAACTTATTACAAATAAAGATGAAAGAACAAAAACAACCCAGCCGAAAAAAAACCTATAA
>NZ_QTTQ01000003.1 GCF_003384935.1 Lutibacter oceani | reverse complement strand
TCTAAAATAGAATGTTTCTTAATATTTATTTTACTAAATTTATCAAACAAAAATTGCAAAAAACAAATCACAACTTTAGTTATACAAAACCGTTGGCAGTAATAAAAAAAAAAGAACTATGAATGCAATAACAGCCTTATTAAATACCGATTTCGGAAATCCTGATGCCCTATATGATTATAATCTAGAAAACTATTTTTATGATAAGGAATACTGGAAAAAAATTGTAACAGAACCAGCATATTTCATATTAGGAAGGAAAGGAACAGGTAAATCTGCAATTTACAATTGGATAAAAAACAGAGAACCTGAAAAAGCAATGGTTATAAGTAACTTGTCATTTAAAAGTTTTCCTTTTCAAAAATTATTAAAATTAAGCGATGATGACTTCTCTAGACCTAACCAATACCAAAGTATTTGGAAATATATAATTTTGAGTGAATTTGCAAAACAAATTGTTTTAGATGAGAATAATAAAAAAACTTCGTATTACAATGAGTTATATGAATTTGTAGAATTCAAATTTGGAAAAAATCTTCGAGATTTACATTCAAAAATCACAACACATACTAAAAAAACAGAATTAGGTTTACAATATAAAGGACTCGGACCTAAAACAAACTCCGAAAGCACTATCCAATTAGACGATGGTTTTGAAAATATATCTGAAATAAATGATCGTTTAGAAGAATTAATTTTAGATAATTTAAATGAATCTCAACGACCTTATTTAATTCAATTTGACCAACTTGACGATAACTATACATTATACATTGATAGTAAAAAATACTTTGAATCCCTTATTAGTTTATTTAAAGTAATATATTCACTAAACTCAACAATCCTTGGTTTAAATAAAAATTCCAAAATAATTGCTTATTTGAGGTCTGATATTTTCAATCAATTCAGTAGTCACGATCCTGACAGTGCTAAAT
This sequence comes from Lutibacter oceani, assembly GCF_003384935.1. Lineage (GTDB taxonomy): Bacteria > Bacteroidota > Bacteroidia > Flavobacteriales > Flavobacteriaceae > Lutibacter > Lutibacter oceani. The sequence goes on along the minus strand of NZ_QTTQ01000003.1, from coordinate 890 downwards.
TTGATTATCATACATATAAATTGAATTGGACGATTATTAATAAAAATGATTGGCATAATCCAGCTTTATTACAATTAATGAATGTTCGTATTGAAAATAGCATTAAAGAATTAAAAGGAACAGGTTCGTTTAACTATATATTTAACAAAAAATTCATAAAGTTAAGAGAGAATGGAAGACCTATTGAGCCTTTTAAATATATGATTCATAGAACATTTCATCGTCCTAGAGATTTAGTGCAATTTTGCATAAAAATTAAAGAACAAGCAGATAATTTAAACAAATTAGACTTTGAAACAATTAATGCAGCTGAAAAAGAATACTCTACCTGGTTAATTGATGAATTGAAAAACGAAATATCTCCGATTATTCCTTCAACAGATACTTTATTTTCACTTTTAAGAACAATGGGGACTGAACCATTTACTTCCGGTTTTTTTAAGAAAAAATATTTTGACACTGGTAATAAAAATATTAATAAGAGCCCAGAAGCTCTGTTAAGATATTTATATGAGTTGGGAATTATAAGTAATATAAGTTTTGGTAAAAATGGTGCAGGAATCTACTCAATTATTAGAAATGATAAATCTCGATTTGATCCAAAAATGAAAGCCGTTTTACATTCAGGATTAATAAAAGGACTTTATACTTATTAAAAACTACTGCCAACAATTGGTATAAAAAATTGCTAATTTCAATTAAATAGAATATTTATAAAATATAAAAAACTTAAATTTAAACATCGGAAAATTACGTTTTCAAAAACGCAACTTTCCATACCATAAACCGTTGGCATTAATAGTGCCAGAGGAAAATTTTAGTTCTATTGAAAAATGATTAGCATTCTATTATAATTTGTAATTTTTAAGATAAATCTAGTTAAGATCCTT
>NZ_QTTQ01000002.1 GCF_003384935.1 Lutibacter oceani | reverse complement strand
CTAAAATAGAATGTTTCTTAATATTTATTTTACTAAATTTATCAAACAAAAATTGCAAAAAACAAATCACAACTTTAGTTATACAAAACCGTTGTGCATAATTAAAAAATAACCCATCTATGAAAAAGGAAATTTTAGACAACAATGAAAACAAAGTTGCTGTAATTGATGAAAATCAAGTAAAGCAGTTTCAATCACTTTATTACTTAATTAAAGGAAAAAGAGATACTGATATTAAATTATTTACAGAATATAAACAATTCTCTTATGATGATATTATTGAGTTAAACGACAAAATCTATAGAAAACTAAATCTTCACGAATTAGTTACAGATATTGTAAATGTAACAGTAGGATTAGATAATAAAGAGATTAAATCCTTTGGGAATTGGATAGAATTTAAAAATACTGATTGGAATATTTCACAGACTACAAAGTATATAACAATAGAATGGGATTTCAATTTAATACTTCCAAATCAAACACATAAAATACCTCAAACTCATAATCTAAGAATTAGAATTGGGAACAGTCTAAAACCAAGTGAAATGATTCAAGTAGTTTTTCAAGGAGGAGATGAATTTGAGTTAGATGAAGCCCAATCACAAATGAGTTGTAAAATTGACTTCATAAACTCTCAAATTTGTAATGAATTAAAAACTGTCGTATCAGAATGGTACGATTCTCTTCCAAAAAATAGTGAAGACCATAAGTTGATAAAATTTATTTTAAAACACGATGTTAAACTACAAAATTTCATAATCTTATCTTTTTTGACTGCATCCATAGTTTTTGTTAACTACTTATTCATTTCATTTATAGATTCAGATTTTACAATTTTACCAAAAGATAAAGATCATAGACTATTTTTCTTTTTGACTTCATCCATAGCTATATTTTTTATTTTTTATGAGTCAGGTAAATTATTAGCAGATAGAATGAGACGTAAACAGATAGGAAATTTGAGAAGAAATCCTATGTTTGATTTTACAAAAGGAGATAGAAATAAATTTAAGGAAGTTGCAAAAGATAATAAAAAATATCTTTGGAGATTATTTTACACAATTCTGATAGGCATTTCAATAAATGGAATATCAGCATTGATTGGAATAATAATAGAATATTTCTCAAATTAACTATGCACAACACCTCATATAATTTATGCTTAAATTTGAACTAGTACAAACGACAAACATTCAACAAACGATTTGCTACGTCCGAAAAATCTCCGATTTTCCAGTCGCACAAATCATATAAAATCACGTTGGCAAACATTAAAAAAAATAGAAATTAAATGATAGAATATTATAATGAATTCACAAATTTTTTAAAAAACAGTATTTGGGGACTTATATTATTAGGTGGATTTGGGAGTATACTAGGTACGATTTTGATCGTTTTAACAAGAAAAATTTATTTTTGGTTGGCAAAAAACTATGCAGTTTTCAGGACTAAAAAATACTTTGAGAAAATCATAGAATTATATTCTAAAGGATACATTTCTGGTTTTGCTTCTAAATCTGATGTTCACCAAACAATTTTGAATGGGAAGTTAATTATTAACACAATTATTAATTCGACAGTTTTGATAATTATTTTGATAATAGCTTTTGGATTATTTTCAATTTTAAACTTTGAATTATTTTGGATAGTTGCTCTTATTCTAGGAGTTTTATTAGTTTTTCCAATTATGAGAATTAAAAACGACTTATGGTTTATAAACAAGAATTACGATGACAATTTTGACAAAGAGGAGATACAAAAGAAAGCGGAGGAATTTTTATCAAAATCTTTGAAATCCCAAAAAGCAAAAGTGTTCGCAAAAAACAAGTTAAAATCAGGAGAAGATTAAAAACGATTTGCCAACAATGCACAAAAAAAATTGCGAAATTTTAATGATTAGAACAACCTGACAAACAAATAAACTAAAGAACAAACAACGGAAAATTACGATTTACCAATCGCAACTTTCCTTGTACTAAACCGTTACCTGCAAGCACCACAGATGTACTTTCCTGAAATAGGTTGACTAAAAATTAGACAACTTATTACAAATAAAGATGAAAGAACAAAAACAACCCAGCCGAAAAAAAACCTATA
>NZ_QTTQ01000001.1 GCF_003384935.1 Lutibacter oceani | reverse complement strand
TTAACGCCAAAACACGTACATATAAATCAAAATGTAAATTATAAAAGCTATCGAAGAAATAAACAAAATTTACAGTATTTGACTATTTAATAAAACGAATTTTAATAAAAAAATGGTCAACCTATATCAGTATAATACACAAAACGTAAAAATTTTAAATAGAATAATAAGTTATTGAAGAAAAATTATGAAGATATTTATTTACTTGGTATTAATTTCAAGTTCCTTGCTAGCACAAACAAAACCATCAAGTTTCTCAACATTAAAGCCGCGCTTGGTTGTATTGACCGATATATCAACTTGGGAAACCGACGACCATGAATCACTCATTAGACTCATGGTTCATGCAGATATGTATGAAATTGAAGGAATAATCATTACGACTGGCTGGAGCATGGATGATGTTAATAATGTAAAACAGTTTAAAGATATTGCTACAGGTGTTATAGATGCTTATCAAAAAGATTTGCCAAATCTGCTTAAACGCTCAAACCAAAAAGATTTTGCGCAAGATGAGGAGAAACAAAAGATTGGATACTGGCCAAGTGCTGACTATTTAAGAGAGCGTACCATGTTCGGTAGCATGTTAATGGGAATGGATAAAATTGGAGTTGACAATAATTCAGATGGTAGTAATCTTATTATCCAATTGGCTGAAGAAGAGGATAATCGTCCTATTTGGGTAACATTTTGGGGTGGTGGCAACACACTTGCCCAATCCATTTGGCAGGTACAGCAAACTCGGAGCAAATCAGAACTAAAAGCTTTTTTGAATAAGCTTCGGGTATATGCCATAACCGACCAAGATAGACCGCAAAAATCAAGTTTTGAAATCAGTTCGCACGCATGGATGCGACGTAATTTTTCAGACGACCTTCTATTTATATGGGATGACTGCGCATGGAAATATCAGAATGGCACTGGTAAAAACAACTGGGCAGACTATGAAAAAAACATACAGAATCATGGAAATCTTGGAAATCAATACCCAAAATACAAATATGGCGTAGAAGGAGATACACCAGCATTTTTGCACATTATGCCAAACGGACTCAACAATCCCGACGAACCAACCCAAGCCAGTTGGGGCGGATATTCTAAATGGGGAAAAGGAGAAGACAATAATGGTTATTCCTTTGTAAACTACAATATCAATGAATATGATGTATGTAACAAGTATGAGAAGTACTTTTATCCTGCAACTTTCAATAATTTTTCCGCAAGAATGGACTGGGCAAAAGATGGAAACGGAAACATAAATCCAATTATAAAAATCGATGGAGACCCAAGTCTAGACGTCATCACAAAAAAGGCCAAACAAGGAGCTACTATCGCTATTGATGGATCTGCTTCCACCGACCCTGATGGAGATACCTTAAATTATAAATGGTGGATTCAACCTGAAGCAGGGACATATACTGGCACAGTCAACATATTAAATAGTGATTCAAACAAAATCATAATAAACATCCCGCCAAATTCAGGTGGGAAAAATTTTCATGTAATTTGTGAGGTTACAGATAATGGTTCACCTCAATTAACTAGTTACAGAAGAATAATAGTTGAACTAACCAAATGAATTTAAAATGAAAATAGTTTAAATAAAACACTCCCGCCAACAATGTATATACAAAATAGGCGAGATATTAGTAAATTCAAGGGTTGTAGCCCGCTTCAAAATCGTAACGGTTTGATAAGTTTGAAGCCCGCAATCGCCTACTTTGCATATACTAATCGTTAGCCTTCATTATGACCAACCAAGAACGTAAAAAGAAATTTTACACTTTTTTGACATAATTTTACATTTGATATTGACTAATGACAAACCTTAATCATAAGTTTGGAAAGAACTACAAAATTTATCCTAAATGAAAAAATCATATTTATTCTCACAAGTCTATTTTTTAATTTTCGCAATGTTTTTTGCTACTTCTTGTAATGGACAAACTAATTCAAATGCAGAAAATAGTACTAAATCTATAGACAAAACCAAGATTGATAAAATAGATGAAATTATAAGATTATATTCTGAAAATGCTGGTTTTAACGGTTCTGTATTAGTAGCACATAATGGAAAAGTAATTTATAAAAATGGATTTGGATTGGCAAATATGGAATGGAATATTCCAAATGAGGTAAATACGAAATTTAGAATAGCATCAGTTACCAAACCTTTTACAGCAATGTTAGTAATGCAGTTGGTAGCAAAAAATAAACTTGACTTGCAAAAACCCATTACTACTTATTTAAAGGATTATCCAAAAGAGAATGGAAGTAAGATAACAATACATCACTTACTTACACATTCTTCTGGACTTAAACGTGATGTTGAAACTGAACAAAAACAATTTCACAATCCTAAACAATTAGTGGAAATGCTTGACAATAAACCACTTATTCATAAACCGGGAGAAAAATTTGAATATAGTAATGCTGGATATATTTTGTTAGGATATATTTTAGAAACTGTTACAAAAAAGTCATATAAAGACTTATTAGAAGAAAACATTTTTAAACCTCTAAATATGAATAATTCAGGTTTTTACAGGCATAGATTACTCTTAGAAAACAGGTCTTCAGGCTATAGAAATAATTTTATCGACTACCAAAATTCAAACTATAGAGATTTTTCAAATGCTTATTCAGCAGGAGCCATTTATTCTACAGTTGAAGATATGTTTCTTTTTGACCAAGCAATGTATTCTGAAAACCTATTGCCAAAAAAATATATGGACCTAATCCTTACAAAATATATTCAGGCAGACTTTGGTGGTCATTATGGCTATGGATTGGAACTTGCTAAAAAACCAATAGGAAACTCATCAGATATGATAGAAACTATTGGACACTCTGGCACATTACCTGGATATTGTGCTGTATATACGAGAATTCCTTCAAGCCATTCTGCAATTATTTTTTTGAGCAATACTGGGAGAGCATATCTCAATACTATGACAACAGCAATTACTGGTATTTTATATGACAAACCTTACGATAAACCCAAAAAATCGATTGCCAAAGTATTTATTGATACAATTGATAAAAAAGGTATTGATAGTGGTATTCAATTCTTCAACAAGTTCAAAAACAATGATGATTATTACGTTAAAGAAAAAGAAATGAATATAGTAAGTTATAAATTATTGCAGTCCGACAGAGTACAAGAAGCAAGAGAAGTACTTAAACTTGCCATAGGAGTATTTCCTAATGCATTTAATCTTTATGATAGTTATGGAGAAGTACTTTTAGTTCTTGGAGAAAAAGAAAAAGCCATAGAAAATTACAGAAAATCTGTAGAACTAAATCCTAAAAATAAAAATGGAATTAGAATATTGAAAGAATTAGAATATTGAAAGAATTAGAAGTTGAATAAAATAACGAAAGGCTAACAAAGTATAAAAATAATAGCCGAAATAGTAGTAAATATGAACATTGTAGCCCGCATAAAATTTAGTTGTAACTTGAAAAATTCGAGTTCCGAAATCGGCTACTATTCTTATACAAACCGTTGTAGCCAATACGAGAAATTGTACTTTCCTGAAATAGGTTGACTAAAAATTAGACAACTTATTACAAATAAAGATGAAAGAACAAAAACAACCCAGCCGAAAAAAAACCTATAA
>NZ_QTTQ01000017.1 GCF_003384935.1 Lutibacter oceani | reverse complement strand
TTAACTAGATTTATCTTAAAAATTACAAATTATAATAGAATGCTAATCATTTTTCAATAGAACTAAAATTTTCCTCTGGCACTATTAATGCCAACGGTATTTTATAAGATTTGTGCGACTGAGAAATCGGAGATTTTTCGGACGTAGCAAATCGTTGGTTGAATGTTTGTCAGTTCGTTATTTAGTTTAAAAGTAAGCATAAATTTTATGAGGTGTTACCAGCTTTTTTTATTCAATCAGCTTAATCTTATTTCCAATTCTATGTTCAATCTTTTTTCCAACTACCATATATGAATAAATCATCTCTGTTTTTACTTCTCCATTGAATTCGTATTCGAGAATTAAGTCATTGATTGAATTTATAGCAATCCATTTAGTTTGTTTTTCTCCGATTTCAAGTTTTTCTATTGATTTAGGTTCTCCGCCAATAATTTTTAAGTTTGTAATTTCTCGGCCAGTTTCATTTATAAATGATACTCTCATCGTATTCATTAATATCATTACAAAGTAAAAATAAGCAAGAATTATCGGAATATTTAATAGCATTATTCCAGAAGTGAAAAAATACTTTTTTCTATTCTCTTTTTCATTGATTAAGTCAATTAATACTTTAACAAAAACTCCTGCATTAATTATTCCCGCAACAACAATAAAAATCATTCCAAATTCTGTAATTGCACTTGAATCAGTGAAATAAAATATAATTAATATCATTGTTCCAATCAGAAATGATATTAAAGCTGTAAATCGTCCAATTCTATTTGTCATATTTATTGAAATCTAATTGCTGGTAACGGTTTTGTGTAAGCGTCAGTAATGGGAAAGTGCGCGAGTACTTTCCGCTGACGCCACTAATTTATTAAAAAGGCTAGAATTTCCGAGTAGGAAATTCAGCCATTATTGCGTTTACACGTTGTTGGCAATAGTTATTTGTACCTGACTTCTACAGTATGGGTAGGATAACTTCTCTTATGCGATTTCTTTTTATTTATCGCTACTTGTTTGTCAGACGTCCAAGCACTCATTAACCATTGCTTGTGTATCCAACAATAAGTTCTATACCATTGTGCTTTGATATTAGAATCATCATCAGGCAATACTTTTGATAATTCTAAGTCATCAATCTTGGGTTCACTTGATTTTTCCATTTAAATTAATTATTTTAATTGAGACTACTCTATAAGGTTTTCGTCTTCCCCTTTTAAGCTATTTTAACTAATACAAATTATATTTTAATTCTATTCTGATAGTATTGTGAATTGTTCTGTAAACTATTCTATAATCATTAATATTCCATTTGTATTGATTTTTTTCAACTTCTATTGGATCGCCAAGAATGTCAAATAGTTGTTTTTCAAATTCTTTTTTATCAAGGATTCGATGAAATAAAAAATTCACATTTGTTTCTCTAGTATATTTGTCAATAGTTTCTTTAGTTACAGCAGAACTGACTCTGAAATTTTCATTTTTACTTAAATCATTAGCTAAAATGTTTAAATCCAATTCATTAGATGTTGTAATAAAAACTGTCAAACTATTTGTTACTTTAGTATTAATTAAAGCACTATACTGTTTAAATCGTTTTGTTAAGATAATATTATCGTTAACTTCCTGTATTTCAAAATCCTTAAATAAATGTTTCAGTAAAATATGCTCCCATTTTTCTGTATTCTTAATGGAATTCAAAACTTGAAATGGTATTTTTTCAGTTTGTCTAAAAACATTACTGACAGATGAACAAGAGGACATAAATATAAGGTATGTACATATGATTATTTTTCTCATTATCATCTTTTTAATTATTGCCAACGGGTTTGAGCATGAAAAGTTGCGACTTTTGAAATCGTAATTTTTCAGGCGTATAAATATATTATTTTTTTGATTTAGAACCATTCTATTTTACTGAATAAAGCAATTTTTTATGCGCGGTGTTGTATAACGTGGTTTTGAGTTCAAATTATTTTATTTTGTTCCAATTAAATCCGTTTCAATATTCAAATCCGCAATGATTGATAAATCGTTGAATTTATCTTTTTTGTAATAAATTATCATAAATACTTTTCCAATTCAATGCTAAAATCTCACGTTTCAATATTCAAATCCGAAATAATTATAAATCGTTGAATTTGTCTTTTTTGTATTAATTTATCATAAATACGTTTTCCGATTCAAAGCTCAAATCTCACGTTTCAATGAGTTTTTCCGTTTTCATTGCTCAATTTATCCGTTTCAAATTTTAATTCCGTAATTATGCTCAAATCTAGCCAATTCAATGATTTTTCTCCGTTTCAACTTTCCATTTTCCGATTCATTGCTCAAATCTGACAATTTTACTATTTATCAAATTGGGTAGAAGTGGTTTTTAATTTTTCTATCTCAATATCTTTTTTTGCTCGTGACTTAGACAGTTTGATTTTTTAAACTTATAAAACTCAAATTAGGAATTTCGGAGTAAATTCCGCCATGTTATACAACGGTTTTTGGTATGGAAAGTTGCGTTTTTGAAAAAGTAATTTTCCGATGTTTAAATTTAAGTTATTTATATTTTAGAAACATTCTATTTTTTTGAATTTAGCAATTTTTTATACCAGTTGTTGGGGCTAGTATTTTTTGAATTCAAGAATAATCTCGTTTTCCGAAAATCTAAATCCCATTAATTTCTCAATATCTGTTCCTGCATTAATTTTAATTGCCGCATCATTTAATCGTAACATTTGGCTAACTCTCCAAAGTCCAATTCCTTCTCCATTTTTCCTAGCTTTTTTAACTTCTTTTCCTGAATAACCTTCTGTGAAAATTTTTTCTAACTCGTCTGGTTCAATATAAAAACTTGTCATTTTGAATTTTAATTCGATTTTGTCAGTCAATTCTCTGAAACTTATATCAATTTTTGTGTTTGGTTGAACATATTTTGCAGAATTTTCAACTACGTGATATAATGCAACTTGTATTGCTTCATAATCACATAATATGAAATTTTGATTTTCACCAACATTTACAAATACATTTTTATCAGAAAAATCTACAAAGAATGTATGAAGAACATTCATTAAAACTTTATGAATTGGATGCGACCTTTTCTCAAAAGTTGGATTTGCTCTATCTAATTTTTTATATATTGAAAATTCAGATTTCATATGAATATTATGTTTAGCCATTCGGATAAACATCATTGAAGCTTCTTTGGGATTATTTATAATCTCTTTTTCTATATACTCAAGTTGTTCATTGATGTTTTTTGTTAAAATATCTTGAGATACTAAATCATAAATTTCTTGAATATTATGAGCGTTAATAGAGGTTAAATTATGGATTAATCTATTTATTCTTTTTTGTTCAATTGTTTTTATTGAATTCTCAAAGTCGGATTTCACTAATTTAATATCCGAATATGAATAGGATAAACTTTCTAACTTCTCTCGAAATAATTTAGTTGTTTTTGTTTTATTACAACAAAGAAAGGTTTTGCTTTTAGTATTTATATTAATACCATTTCTTCTTTTCTCATTATAAATAGGGCAATCAATTATTTTTCCAATTGTTTGACAGTTCTTTAAGCAATTTTTACATTTAGATTTTAAATTGGATAACACTAATTCATCGTTAACCTCTGAAATTGAATAATGGTTCATTTTGCAAAAGTTTCTATAAGGTTTATAAATTGATATGGTTCAGCATTTTTAGGTAAACAGTCGTCAACTTCCCTTAATGCTTTATGAAATCTATCACCACTTGTTTCATCAGAATAGATAACAATAGTTTTGGATGGGTATTTCTTTTTTAAAGCTGAAGCTAAACCAAGTCCTTGATCTTCAAAAAGAGTTGTTCCAACTCCATTGATATCAACAAATATAATATCGGCTTCATTTGCTTTTGGGTCATCTAAATCTGTAATATCTTTTATTGATTTTGTATTTTTCCAACCGGCTTTTTTTAAAATTGAAACCATTTTAAATTTTGTATGTTCGTCATCAACAAATAAAATCCTTGTTTTGTCTTTTAACCGATTATTATCTGTCTCTTCAACATTGTCATTATTTGAATTTTTTTCTTGAGAAAAATTATTTATAATTACCTTATTTTTATTCTCACCAGAAACTTTCATAACTGGTTCATTTTCTTTTTTATTAAATATTTTTGAAAATATTAATACTAAAATAGTTACACCAATTCCACTAAATAGCCATTGGTAATGTTCTTTTAAAAAATCAATCATAGTTTTTTTTTGTTTTGTTATTTCATTATTAGCCCCAACGGGTTTTTATAAGATTTGTGCGACTGGAAAATCGGAGATTTTTCGGTTGTAGCAAATCGTTAGTTGAATGTTTGTCGTTTGTATTAGTTCAAATTTAAGCATAAATTTTATGAGTTGTTGCCCACAGTTATTTCAATCCTCTTTTTTTGTCAAAAATCTACTCAAGAATCTTGTTATAAACATTTTCGGTTTTTCATTATTAGGGTCTTTTAACCAAAATCCGCAAACATTACAAATCACCTCATTTTTGTAAGGTACTTTACCATTCGTAGCATTGTAGGCTGTGATTGCAATACCCAAACTGCCTCCATTTGATTCATTAGTATATTCTACTTTATCCTTTCTGATTTTATCGGAATAACATCTCGGACATCTTTCTTTATTGTCATCTAGTTTAGATTTCGGATTATTCTCAATAAGGTTTTTAATGCGAGATTTTGTCAAACCTCTTTTAAAGAGTATTTGGTTTATATTTTCTTGCGAATTTTTCAGATAGGTGTCAAGTTTGTATTTAGCAAAATAGGCTAGTTCATAATCATCAAATTCGGAAAGATATTCTTCTATTTTACTCAATTTTCACGCTTTTAGTAGTTACCCAATAAATTCGAATATCTAACATTTTTAATGCAGGTAAAATTTCTTCAATTATTTTTCTCTGCCCAATGGTGTCAGGTAACGCAATTCCAACTTTTGTTAGATTACCAGATGGTTTATTTGAAATGACTTTCATTGTTGCTAAAAGAGCAACTGAAATATGTGATTTTATTTGATTTCCATTGAAAGGTTTCCCGAATCTATTCGATGATGGTTTAGAACTTGTTTCTCCTTTTGCTTCGATATATAATGTTTCAAAATTATTTTTTGCGATAACATCAATTCCTTGTTGATTTGTTGTCAAGCTTTGCTCAATTTTGTAATCTTTCTCAATAAGAAAGTCAGTTAAATTTTCAATAATATCGTTTTCTGTTAGCATTTTTTTCTAATTGTGGGCAACGGTTTTGTATAACTAAAGTTGTGATTTGTTTTTTGCAATTTTTGTTTGATAAATTTAGTAAAATAAATATTAAGAAACATTCTATTTTAGA
>NZ_QTTQ01000015.1 GCF_003384935.1 Lutibacter oceani | reverse complement strand
TCTAAAATAGAATGTTTCTTAATATTTATTTTACTAAATTTATCAAACAAAAATTGCAAAAAACAAATCACAACTTTAGTTATACAAAACCGTTGGCAGCAATACGATATGAAAAAGAACAATCTTTCTAACGAGTTAAAAAAAGAACTAAACTCTATTTGGAATATTTTGACAATGGCATTACAATGTTATGAATATTCTTCGTATTTATATTCACCAAGAACTGAAAGTGAACAGAATTTCGCCAATAAATCTTTTTTCGTTGATTTTACAAGACACATTTATTGGAGAAACTTAATTATCGAACTTGCTAAACTGACAACAGATTCAAATAATCAAAGTTTTAATATTTTTAAATTTTTACGAAAATTAAAGAAAAATCAATACTTCGGAGAACTTGGATTAGATGATAATAAAATTGAGAATTGGGAAATTCTACTTGATAAAAAAGAAAAAACTATAGTTGAAATAATAAATCTTCGAAATAAAATATATAGCCATACAGACAGAGACAAAGAACAATATTCCAACTCGGATTTAACATTTAATGAGATTAAAGAATTACTTGATTTATTAAAATCGATTATTAAAACAGTCTTTTCAGATTTATTAGATACACACGCTGAAATTCGACCATTACATTCAATAAATGATAAATTTAAAATATTATCGATTTTAGCAAAAGAAAAAGAGGAGAGAATAAATAAAATAGTTAATGGGTTTATCGAAAATTCAAATATAAAAAAGTAAAGCTGCCAACAACGTACAAACTTAATTGCTGGGTTTTAGCACACTTACGAAAATCCTCACGGATTTTCTAGGTCAGTAATTATTTACTAAATTTATAGCTTAAACACGCAACTAAAGCTTGTACAAACCCGTTACAACACATATGATTTACAAACTTCAGAACATAAAAAACAATGATTTAGATAGTCTAAAGAAAGATGTTGATTCTGGAGCAAAGTTCATATTATTCAATTACAGAATTGGATTAGGATTAATATCATTATTACGATTTTCACCTGCGATATTTATAAAACGAGAAGAGAATATTGAAAAATTCAAGAAAAAATATAATCGATTAAATTTCATATTTGGACCTTGGTTTATATTTAAAGGACCATTTTTAACATATGATGCATATAAAGTCAATAAAAATGGAGGAATTGATGTAACAAAAGATATTTTGACAAATTTAACTCAAGAACATCTCGAAAAAGGAGAAGTAAATATTCAGATTATTCACAACATATTTTCTAAAGTTAATAAATCCGATAAAAAGAACATTATTAAAGCAATACAGAAAACAGATTTGAATATTGTTCCGATTAAAAATGTCTTTGTAGCTTTATTTGTAAATGTTGAGGAGTATCAAGAACCTTATTTCGTTATTGGAATTGAATTATATAAACAGATTGATTTAGATAAAAAGCATATTAAAACAAATTTGAATAAGTACTTTTATAAACACGTAGAATTTGAAATATTCAACATTAATGAGAATAAAGATTATTCAGACAAATTAATTGAACAAGGAGAAAAGATAAACGAAATAAAAAACGTGTTGTAACAATGTATAAAATTTATGCTTACTTTTAAACTAAATATTAACGACAAACATTCTAACAAACCGATTTGCTACAACCGAAAAATCTCCGATTTCTCAGTCGCACAAATCTTATACTAGCCCGTTGGCAGTAATGTAAAAAATGACCGTGAAAAACGAATTATCCAAAACATACGAAAGAATAAAAAAAGATTATAAAATAGACCTTTATGATAAAGTTCTTGAATTAAGAAAATTTGAGATTGAAAATTTTTGGAAACGCACTTTGTTTTTTTGGGGAACAATTGCATTAGTTTATGCAGGTTACTTCAAAGCTGACTTAAAAGAATATCAATTAATAATTCCTTTAATTGGCTTACTATTTAATATAATTTTTTCATTAAGCACACGAGGAAGTAAATATTGGCAAGAACATTGGGAAACTATTGCAGTTCTGTATGAAAATGAATTAGGATTTGACCTATTCAAAAATAACACACAAAATCTTGTAAATAAAAACTCGAAATCTAAACTGACTAAACCCTACAGATTTTCAGTATCAAAACTGACAATGCTTTTAGGCGACCTTTCGGTATTATTATGGACTATTTTATGGATTAAGGAAATTATCAACCTATTTGAGACAAATAAATTAAAGTTTGACTTTTGCTCTGAAAATTCATCAATTAATTGGTTTACAGTTGGAGTAATTTCAATTCATTTAGTTCTAGTTGGATATTTTATTATTTTTCTAAAAAACGGAGATGTTTATCATAAATTTGAAAAAGAGGAAACTGAAAATGAAACAACTGAAAAGTAAACACTACTGCCAACAATGTATATAATTTATGCTCAAATCGGATTTAGTACAAACCGACAAACATTCAACAAAAATTTGTTCTGGCGGAAAAATCTCCGATTTTTCAGTCGCACAAATCATAATACAAAACCGTTGTATGCAATTATGAAAAAAAATTGAACTAAAATGAAAAATATCTTACAATTATCATATAAACCATTAATCGTAATTCGAGAATATAAACTAATTTTCTTTACTTGGTTTTTATTTACTGTATTAGCAGGTCAAATAGGTGTCTTTTCTAATTTTATTATTCGAGTTATAAATGGAGACTTAACATTTTCACAATCATTATTTCTAGATAGTGTTAATGGAAGTTTTTATACTTACTCGATAGCATTATTAGCTTCTGTACTTGGTCCTCTATTTGTAAATTTAATTGAGAATCACCCAACAAAATTTAAATCAATTAAGATAATTACAATCATTATTTCGATTTTCACTCTTTATTTCGCAGGAGTGTTTTATTCAAGTTCTTCAGTGAAAAGTAACTTTGAATCGTTAAAAGAATTGTCTTATGGTATTGATTGGTGGCAATTTTTCTTTTTAGTCATTTCTATATTTATTGCAATTTATTCATTTAGTGTAATCCGATTAGAAAACAACTACGATAAATACAAAATATTTGACGATAATTATTCTAATTTAGATGACGAGAAAGTTGATAGTTTAAATGATAAATCAGAAGATATTAAAACTGATTCTAAAGGTAACAAAATATGATAGTAGCTCCATATATAGAAATAAATCAACCAATTGGTAGCTTTTACTTTAGTAAAATGAGAGCTATTGATTTAGGTAAAATAGTAAATGTAACTCCTCGCTCTGCAAGTCCTAGTGCAATTCAAAGAGATGAATCTAGCAGGAGAATTAATGAAATATCAAACTATTGCTCTGATCCTGACGCTACTTTCCCAACTCCAATAATAATTAGTGTCTATGAAGATGCAAACATTCGTTTAGTAAATAATCAATTTGAAATCCCTTTAGAATCTAATAAAAAAATTGGAGAAGTTATTGATGGGCAACACCGATTAAAAGGTATTCTAAAATCTAGCTTTAGCGACAGGTTTGAATTACCAATTATTCTTATGTTTAATCTAACTGAAGAAGAAAAAGCTTATGTTTTTTCTATTATAAATAGCAAACAAACTAAAGTGAGTATGAGTCTAATTTATGACTTATTTGCTTTATCAAAACATAGAAGTCCGCAAAAAACTGCACACGAAATTGCAAGAGCATTAAACAAAAACCCAGAATCTCCTTTTTATAACAGATTAAAAATGTTAGGAAAAAAGGAGGAAGATCAAGAGTTTGCAACTCTTTCTCAAGGAACATTTGTTAAACACTTGGTTAATTTAATATCTAAAGACCCAGATTTAGATTATAGACTTTCAAAAAGAAATGAAGTATTATTAGAGAATAAAACATTACCATTAAGAGAGTATTTTTTAAACGGAGAGGATAAAGTAATATTAAAAATTCTCTTAAATGTTTTTAACGCATTAAAAGATACATTTCCTCAATATTGGGAATCTCCAATCGATAATATTCTTTGGAAAACAACAGGATATGTTGCTGTTATAAATTCATTTAATTCACTTTATGATTTAGGGGACAAGTACAATGATTTATCATATAACCATTTCAAAAAGTGCTTTTCACATTTTAATAATTATTTGAATCAAAATGATTTAGAGTTAACGAGTAAAGATTTTCCTTCCAACGCACAACAACAAAATAGATTGAGTAAAATGATTATAGAATCTGTACTAACTGCATACAACAACTCATAAAATTTATGCTATAATTCGAACTAATAGAAAATTTAAAATATTAAACAAACAATTTGCTACGGCTGAAAAATATCGTATTTTTAAACCGCACAAATCTTATAAAAGCCCGTTGTAAGTAATTCGATAAAAAAATAAATGAAAAAGATAATTTTAATCATTCTATTGATTTCGTTGATTTCCTGTAATGAGAAAAAAAGTTACGAGGAATATGATGAGAATGAATTTTATGAGGTACAAGGAATAATAACATCGGAGAAAAGAACTTCATATCCTTTCGATGAATATTATGTGAAAGATATTAAATTTGACTATTTCATTAACGGAGAAAAATTATTACACGGATATGAGAATAATCTCGATTTCATCAATTTGTCCAAAGGACTTCCGATAATTGTATTGGTTCATAAACAAAATGAGAAAATAAGTTTTTTTGGTAGAGCCGGAGTAATAGATAATTTAACCGAAACAGAAAGGAATTATTTTAAACCGATAATTGAGAAAGAAATTGAAAAAATGAACAGATTAAGAAAGTAGTAGAATGATTAACTACTTACAACAACTCATAAAATTTATGCTTAAATTTGAACTAGTACAAACGACAAACATTCAACTAACGATTTGCCTCGTCCGAAAAATCTCCGATTTTCCAGTCGCACAAATCTTATAAAAATCCGTTAGCTGTAATAAGAAAAATGATATTATCTGAAAAAATAAGGAAATCTAAAGAGAGAATTAAATACTCTCAAAAATCAAATGTAACTTCATTAATTTATGATTTAATAGAGCAGATAGAAAATAATAATGACATTTCTTTTTTACAAACTATTCCTGTTAATATTGTTTCAGCAAATGAAAGTTTTTTTAAAGAAACTTTTGCTAGCTTGATAGATTTCGATGAAAAATATTTATTAAATATTAAATCAATTTTAAAAAGAAATAATCAGAAAATTGAAATTGAAGATATTTTAAATTTATCCAAATCAAATTTTACATTAGGAGATTTAATTGCTTATTCATTAAAGTATTCGTCTATAGAAAATATATATAAGACTATTACTAATATCACTGAAATTGATTTTTTCAAAGATTCTAAAAAAACTGAAAAAATAATAATTGAAGATTTTGATTTAGATATCACATTTGATGAAAAAATAACTATCGATAAAGACAGAATATTTAGGAATTTGAAAGAAGTTTATGAAATTCGTAATATAATTTGTCACGATATATTATCTACCAAATTTAAATTAGAATTAGAAAAAGAAAAATTGAGAGAATACTTATTTGATACTTTTCTCTTTCACCAGATTATTAACGAAAAACTTCAGATTATATGGATGTCAAAGGAACCTAATTCTTGCGAAAATATTGAAGAGTACTATTCTAATCAGATTAAATTAAGAAAAAAAGTATTATCAAAATTATATGATAAAATTGAGAAAAATCTTATTTCTAAAGAACAGAAATCTAATTTAGAGAAAAGTAAACTTGATTTTGAAAAATTCATTAAAGAAGATTCTTTAAATATGGGTAATAGCTTCAATAAATACAACAAGAACGATATTATCTTTCCTGAATTGATTTTAGAGTATGAATTAAGATTAATTAACCAGAAAATTGATAATATCGAATCAGATATTGAAATGAGCTCATAATACTACAGCTAACAATGCATAACCAAAATTGTTGCATTTAGTAAAATAGAATGTTTCTTAATTCTAATTTTATTAATTTTACAAAACGAAAAATTGCAAAACCAAAACACAACTTTGGTTATTCTAAACCGTTAGGCACAAGCAAAATAAATGTACTTTCCTGAAATAGGTTGACTAAAAATTAGACAACTTATTACAAATAAAGATGAAAGAACAAAAACAACCCAGCCGAAAAAAAACCTATAA
>NZ_QTTQ01000014.1 GCF_003384935.1 Lutibacter oceani | reverse complement strand
TCTAAAATAGAATGTTTCTTAATATTTATTTTACTAAATTTATCAAACAAAAATTGCAAAAAACAAATCACAACTTTAGTTATACAAAACCGTTGTACGCAAGCTGAAAAAAATGCCACCACACGTTCAAGCACATTTTATTTTGCTCGTGCCTCACAAAATAAAAAGAGCTTTCACTTCCCCACCGCCACCCAAAATATTTTGATTTTATACACAATATTTTGAGATATAAAACTATATTAGTGGACGGAAAAATGACATCTGAAATGAACCGAATAAAGGAAGTGTTGGAGCAGAAAGGAATTAAGCAGACTTGGCTAGCTGAAAAACTCGGAAAGAGTTACAATATGGTCAATGCATATGCTCAAAACCGACAACAACCGAGACTTGAAACGTTGATGGAGATTGCGAACATTTTAGACATAGATATAAAAGAATTGATAATATCAAACAAAGAAAATAACTAAATGGCAAAAACAGACAATAGCAGTTTCGAGAAGAAACTCTTTAAAGCAGCAGACAAACTTCGTAAAAACATAGATGCTGCCGAATACAAGCACGTAGTTTTAGGTTTGATTTTCTTAAAATACATTTCTGAATCGTTTGCAGAACTCTATCACAAACTAGAAGCTGACGAGTGGTCTGACCCAGAAGATAGAGATGAGTATATTGCCGAAAACACCTTCTTTGTTCCGAAAGTAGCACGCTGGAGTCATATTCAAGCACAAGCCAAATTACCATCTATTGGGCAAACCATAGATGAAGCAATGGAAGCTATAGAAAAAGAAAATACTGACCTTAAAAATGTGCTTCCTCAAGTTTATGGAAAAGCCAATTTAGATAAGACTTCTTTAGGCGAATTAATTGACTTAATCTCAAACACCGAACTGCAAGCAGAAAACGAAAACTCTAAAGACCTTTTTGGACGGGTTTATGAATATTTCTTGGGCGAATTTGCCAATGCAGAAGGAAAAAAAGGTGGACAATTCTATACACCAAAAGCCATTGTAAAACTAATGGTAGAAATGATAGAACCTTACAAAGGTCGTGTTTATGACCCTGCAAGTGGTTCTGGTGGAATGTTTGTAATGAGTGAAAAATTTGTAACCGAACATAGCGGAAACATAAAAGACATTACGGTATATGGACAAGAAAGCAACCAAACCACTTGGAAACTCTCTAAAATGAACCTAGCCATACGCAACATCAATAGCAAGTTTGTAGTCTGGAACACGGAAGGTACTTTTCTTAAAAATGCACACCCAGATTTAAAAGCAGACTTTGTACTTGCCAACCCACCTTTTAACCAAAAAGATTGGGGTGTAGATATTTTGGCAGATGATGCACGTTGGAAATACGGAACACCACCTAATGGTAATGCCAATTACGGTTGGATGCAACATATGCTCTATCATTTAGCACCAAGAGGTGTAATGGCTACAGTTTTGTCTAACGGCTCTTTAAGTTCTAATACCTCTGGCGAAGGCGATATACGTAAAAATTTAGTAGATGCCGATTTGGTAGAATGTATTGTTGCCTTACCCAAACAACTCTTTTACAACACAGGTATTCCTGCTTGTATTTGGTTTTTACGTAGAGAAAAAACCAACCATAGTAAAGAAGTACTTTTTATAGATGCTTCTGAACTAGGCTTTATGAAAGACCGTGCTCACCGTGATTTTTCCGAAGAAGATATTACGAAAATACGAGACACCTATCTTAATTGGAGAAAGGGAGAAAACTATCAAAATATAAAAGGCTTCTGTAAATCTGCCAAATTGGAAACTTTACAAAAAAACAGCTACGTACTCACACCAGGACGTTATGTTGGCATACTAGACGAAGATGATGATGGTATTTCATTTGAAGAAAAAATGGCAGACTTAACTTCTACTTTAAAACAGCAAATGAATAAAGAGCAAGAGCTGAACAAAGAAATTGCAACACAACTTGCTAAAATTGGGATGAGTTTATGAGTAGTTTAGATGTTATACCAAATGGCTGGGTAGAAACTACTTTAGGTAAGGTATCCCAAAACATTTCAAGAAAGTTTGACTTTAATTCAAAAAAAGAAGTCGTTTTTATAAATACCGGAGATGTTTTAAATGGTAAATTTTTACATAAAGATTATACATCTAAAATTGGCTTACCCGGACAAGCAAAAAAAGGAATTATTCGAGGGGATATATTATTTAGTGAGATTAGACCAAAAAACAAACGATTTGCTATTGTTGATTTTGATGCTAAAGATTTTGTAGTATCTACAAAATTTATGGTAATTTCAAGAAATCCAGATTTAATAAATAATGAATTTCTTTACATTTATTTGTCAAGTGAAAAGACAATAAATGAATTTAATTTAATTGCTGAATCTCGGTCTGGAACCTTCCCACAAATTACTTTTGATGCTATTTCCTATTTACCAGTGCTACTTCCACCAATTCCTGAACAAAAATCAATAGCTAGGATAATAAAAGCTTTTGATGATAAAATAGAAAACCTACAAGCCCAAAATAAAACGCTAGAGCAAACCGCACAAACTATTTTTAAAGAATGGTTTTTTACTAAAAATAAATCTTCCAAAGAAGTTAATCTTGGAGATTTGATAGAAATTAGAGGTGGTTATTCATACAAAGGAAGCGAATTAGGTATGGGAGAATCGTACCTTTTAGGTATGGGATGCGTATCAAATAACTACAGATTTTTACATAAGGGTGCGAGATTGTATTCAAATAATGCACCAGATTCTTTTTTGGTTCAACCGGGTGAAATTGTTTTAGCAACAAGGCAACAATCTGAAAACTTACCAATATTGGGATATCCTGCAATCATACCTCAAGACTATGAAGGGAAGAAAGTAATAGTTGGTACAAATTTATATATGGTAAAAAATATTTCATCATTAAATAATGAAACTCTATTCTTATTACTCAAAAGTAAAAAGTACAGGAATCATATTTTAAATAATTCAAAAGGGACAACTGTAAAAATGATAACTAAAGATTCTGTAGAATCATTTAAATTCAATTTACCAGAAAAAGAAGTAATACGTCATTTTACCGCAATGATTAACCCTATTACTGATAAAATCAAAAATAACGCTCAACAAATCCAAACTCTCAAACAAACTAGAGATACTTTGTTGCCTAAATTAATGAGTGGGCAAATCCGTGTGAATGACTTTAAAGAGTAGAGGTAATGAAAGAAAAAGTAATCTTTGATACAAATATTGTCCGCAATCCTGAAACCAATAATTTTTTAGGTGGTAGAGAAGAATTAAAACAATTTCTTCAAGTTGCCGATATTGTAATTCCTCAAGTAGTTATTGAGGAAATTAAAAGACAAAAACGTAAAAATTTACAAGGAAATAAAGATAAATTTTTAGCAAATCCACTTCATAAAATACTGGCTCTTAATGAAGATGACACTAAATCGTTCAATGTTGAAACTTATATTGAGGATTTGATAGTTAAGGAAGAGTTTACCTTCGAAATCATTGATGTTAAAGACAATAATATTTTACCTCAAATTAAAGATTTAGCCATTAATAAAAAACCACCATTTGAAGCTGGAGATGGTACAGATAAAGGTTTCAAAGATTGCTTAATATATTTTTCGGTTTTAGAATACCTTCAAGAAATACCAAACAAGAATGTATTTGTTTGTGTAAAAGATGGTAGACTTAAAGAAGCTTTAGATGCTCACCATAATATAATTGTGGTTGAGTCTTACCAAGAATTTAAGCAAAAAAGCGTTTCGCAATTTTATGATGATTATTTTCTTCAACAAGTTGAAAAAGAGTTGACAATTAAAATCTCAAAAGATAATATCATTGAACACTGGACAAATTTTGACGATAATCAAAATGTGTTTATCAAAACAGATGAGGAGGAGTTTGTTGTAGAAGTAGATGCTGGCGTAATAGTTAATTCTGCCAATAAAAATCAATTTGCAGAAAACCTACAAGCATTAATTGGCTCAACGAACTTCAATAATACAGATGTATGCATAGATGAATTGGAACAATATAAAAGTCTTTTCTCGCAAGAAGAGATTAGTAGATTATTGGTTGCTGCATACGATAATACTCAAATTAGATGGATTATAGATAAAGATGCTTTAACTCAATTTTTTGGTCCATTGTACCTTTCTAATAAATATTTAGTAGAATCCGAAAAACAAACGTTTTTCAATGAAATTTTTGAATAGTGGAAAAACTTACGGAAAATAAAATAGAACAATCTATAATTGACCATTTGGTAAGCCAAGGCTATACTTATTTTAATGGTACGGCTATTTCGCCACTTGGCGAGAATCCACAACGTGAAAGTTTCAGTTCCGTATTATTAGAAAATCATTTTAAGGATTCACTAAAAAAATTAAACCCTACACTACCAGAATCAGCTCGTTTAGAAGCTTACCAAAAGGTTATAAATCTTGGTACAGAAGATATAATGGAAAACAATGAACGTTTCCATACCTTACTCACCAATGGCGTAATTGTAGAATATACAAAAGAAGGCAGAACCAAAGGAATTAATGTTATCTTATTAGATGTAGCAAAACCTGAAAACAACAACTTTTGGGTAGTTAATCAACTTGTTGTAAAAGAAAACAATAACGAAAAACGCTTTGATGTTGTCATCTACGTAAACGGTTTGCCTTTAGTATTTATAGAACTCAAAAGTGCAACAAGTGAAAAAGCAACTTTACGTAGAGCATTTGACCAAATTAAAAATTATAAAAAAGCAGTTCCTAGCATTTTTTATTACAATGCTATTTGTGTTATTTCAGATGGCATAGATGCAGGAACATCAAGTGTGTCAGCACCATTTTCTCGATACTTGTCTTGGAAAACACCCAAAGAAGTAGCCAATGAGGTAAGAACAGAATTGCAAATTCTTACTGAATATATGCTCAACAAAAAAACGTTGGTTGAGCTAATTCGATACTGTACTGTTTTTGAAAAAGAGGAAAAGAAAAACGAAGAAACAGGACTAATATCTCAAGTTAAGATTAAAAAAGTTGCAGCATATCATCAATATTATGCAGTGCAAAAAGCAGTTGCTCAAACCCTACGAGCATCACATTCAGAAGACGGAGATAGAAAAGTTGGTGTAGTTTGGCATACACAAGGTTCTGGAAAATCCTTATCAATGGTGTTTTATAGCGGACAAATTATAACGCATCCACAAATGGAAAATCCTACCGTTGTAATGCTTACCGACCGTAATGATTTAGACGACCAACTATTTGGCACATTTGGTAATTGTGTTGGTTTGTTGCGACAAACACCAGTACAAGCAGATAGTAGAGAACATATCAAAGAACTATTAAAGGTTTCTGGAGGTGGCGTAATTTTCACAACCATTCAAAAATTTGCACCTGCCGAAGGTAATGTGTACAAAACCTTATCAGACCGAACAAACATTGTTGTCGTAGCAGATGAAGCACACAGAAGTCAATATGGCTTTTCTGGTCGCGTGGTAGAAACTGAAGATGGTTCAGAAATTAGATTTGGTAATGCCAAGTATTTAAGAGATGCCTTGCCTAATGCATCATACATTGGTTTTACAGGAACACCCATTGAAAAAGAAGATAAATCAACACCAGCAGTTTTTGGAGATTATATAGATGTTTATGATATAAAACAAGCGGTAGATGATGGTGCAACCGTTCCTATTAGCTATGAATCTCGTTTGATTAAAATTAAACTAGATGCAGAAACTTCTAAAAAACTAGATGACGAAATCAATGACATTGCAGATGCGACCGAAGAACAATTAGAAAAAGCAAAAAAGAAAACAACCACTATAGATGCTGTTGTAGGTCATCCTGACCGCTTAAAAGATGTTGCTAAAGACATTGTTAGTCATTTTGAAGCACGTCAAAACGTGTTTGAAGGTAAAGCAATGATTGTGGGAATGACACGTAATATTTGTGTGAGGCTTTACAATGAAATAATTGCTTTAAAACCAGAATGGCACAATGATGATTTAGATAAGGGAACAATTAAAGTCATTATGACGAGTTCCACAGACGACCCAGAAATTTTTCAACCACACCATACCACCAAAAATCAACGAAAAGATTTAGCAACAAGAATGAAAGACACCAATGATGAACTAAAATTGGTCATTGTTCGTGATATGTGGTTAACTGGATTTGATGCACCAAGTATGCATACCTTGTATGTAGACAAAAAAATGCAAGGAGCAAATTTAATGCAAGCAATTGCAAGAGTAAATAGAGTTTATAAAGATAAACCAGGAGGTTTAGTAGTTGATTATATAGGTATTGGACAAGACTTGCGAAAAGCAATGGCAACCTATTTACAAAGCGGTGGCGAAGGTTCGCCTGTTGTAGATATAAAAGAAGCAATTGCAGGAATGAAAGAGAAATTTGAAATTGTAGAGCAAATGTTCAACGGCTTTGATTTCAAACAATACTTTAAAGTAGATACAGCACAAAAATTGCAAGTATTGTTAGGTGCTCAAAACTTTATTTTAGCAGACCAAAAATTAAAAGACAGATTTTTAAAAGAAGTGACATTGTTATCAAAGTTATTTGCAATGTCAATACCAAGTCCAGATGCGGATGCTATAAAAAATGGTGTTGCCTTTTTCCAAGCTGTAAAATCACGTATCAACAAGTTTACAGGTAGTGGAGTAAAATCGGATTACGAAGTAGAAACAGCTATCAGACAAATTATAGATGATGCCTTATCGAGTGATGGCGTAATTGATGTTTTTGAGGCAGCAGGCGTAAAAGCACCTTCTGTTAGTATTCTTTCAGATGAGTTTTTATTGGAAGTTAAAAATATGCAACAAAAAAATATTGCTTTTGAACTTTTGAAAAAACTATTGAGTGATGAAGTAAGAATTAGAAAAACAAAAAATTTAGTACAAGGGAAAAAGTTTTCTGAAATGTTGG
The DNA here is from genome assembly GCF_003384935.1 of Lutibacter oceani. Lineage (GTDB taxonomy): Bacteria > Bacteroidota > Bacteroidia > Flavobacteriales > Flavobacteriaceae > Lutibacter > Lutibacter oceani. The sequence continues at coordinate 3,643 of NZ_QTTQ01000014.1, read as the reverse complement.
AATCTGTAGTGAAACGTTATCATAACAATCAAATAGATTCAGCACAAGTATTAGCAGAGTTATCTGAAATCGCAAAAGAAATGCAACTGGAAGATAGTAAATCAGAAGATTTAGGTTTGACACCAGAGGAATATGCTTTTTACAGCGTCTTGAAAGAAAACGATTCTACTAGCTTTTTGAATGATGACAAAATGAAAGAATTGATTCATACGATAGTAGATGTCATTAGAAAAAATGCAACTGTAGATTGGAGTAAAAGAGATGATGTAAGAGCTAAATTGAGATTGACAGTAAAGAAAATATTGATGAGATACGGTTATCCGCCAGATGTGGCAAAAATGGAAGCTGACCGTGTTTTAGCTCAAGGAGAAGCACTAGCGGAAATGTTCTCTTCGGAGAATTAGTCTGACTGAATTTAGCCAACGCAAGTTCAAGCACATTTAAAGTTTGCTCGTGCCTCACAAATTTAAAAGAGCTTTCACGCCAACGCTAGCAAGTTTGCGGAAAAGAAAGCCAGCGTACAACAATGTATAAAAATAATAGCGGTTTAATCGCTAAAATGAAAGTAAGTAAATATAAAAAAGTTCTGTGTTTAACCGAAAAGTTAGTGTGTGTAAATCCGCTACTATTCTTATACTAGAACGTTGTAGCACATTTGATGAAAAAAATGAATAATAAATCAGAAAAAATTATCTCACAGATAAATTCTAATGTTTTCTTTAAAGAGTTTACATTTAGTAAGAATGATTTTACAGATTTAGATACAAAACAAGAACTTGAATTTTCAGATAATGTAGTTTGGATTGATGACATTTTTTTCATATTTGAAATTAAGGATAGAAATTCGGAAGATTTAGAAAATGACTCAAAATGGTTTAATAATAAAGTTTTAAAAAAAGCTGTTAGCCAAATAAAAAGCACTCATAAATACTTGGAAAAATACCCGAATATTCCAATTACAAATGAAAAAGGTCACACAAAAAACATAACGGAAGCTAAATTTGAAAATATTAAAAACATAATAATATATACTCCAAACGATAATTTTTCAGAAGATAAAAGACATCTAAAGTTTTATGAAAGTAAAATCATTGGATTTATTCATTTATTCCATTCAGAGGATTACTATTGGATTTGTAAATATTTAATAACACCAGCAGAAGTCGAAGAATATTTAACTTTTAGAGAAAAATTATTTCAAAAACATTCAAATTACTTAAATAATCTTCCAGAACAATATGTTTTAGGACATTTTTTAGAAACTCTTGACACATCTGAATTAAAAGCTGAATATATTAATAACTTGATTAATATTAAACCTGATTCGTCAGAATTTAATATGTCTTATATTATTGATAATTTTAATAAAAATATACAAGGAATTAATGAAAAAACTGAATATTATCCGATAATAGCAGAAATTGCAAAACTCAAACGTTCAGAACTGGCTGAATTCAAAAAAAGATTTATTAGAACAATTGAGAAATGTAAAGAAAATGATATTGATTTACCTTATAGAATATATGTTCCGAGAACAGATTGCGGATTTGTTTTCATACCATTAATTAAAAAAGCATCAAAACATTGGAAAACGGCATTATCTAATTTTACATATGCTCAAAAATATGATCAAAAAGCAAGTAAATGTGTTGGTTTAGTAATTTTTGAGAACACAATAAATGATAAAGTTGTTTTAGATATGTATTGGTCTTTTCTTAAACAAGATTGGGAATACGATGAAGAAATGGAGAAAAGATTATATGACAGTTTTCCTTTTAGAAAAGTTAATACGAAACTAATTGAAAATCGATATAAAGATTAAAAAAACGTGCTACAACAACTCATATAATTTATGCTTAAATTTGAACTAATACAAACGACAAACATCCAAAAAACGATTTGCTACGTCCGAAAAATCTCCGATTTTCCAGTCGCACAAATCATATAAAAATCCGTTGTGGGTAATGCAAAAAGAGCATCTTGTAAATTATGACAGAGATTGAAATAAATATAAATAAGTATGCTCAAAATGAGCTGTCTGATTCTGAGATATTGGATTGGTTTGACCAGTTTGATTTGGCAGAACAAAAGGAAATTCGAGATAAGTTAATAATGTTTGCTCAGCAATCTCATCCAACTGACGATTTGATAACGAAAGCGATTCAGACTGCACAGATTAAAGAGACAATGACACCTGTGATAATTTTCAAAACACAGACTTTTAAGACTGCGATTAATAAAATTGAGAATTTACCCGATTCTGAGCTCAGAAAGTCTTTTATAATAATGTTGAGTATATTCAAAACAGCCGACACGTATCGAAGAGAGGCGGATTGTAAAAATGGATGTTCACACTTTTGGCATAATATAGATGACAGACTTTAACACAATATTTCCTGACTGGTCATTGAAAATCGATGAGATTTCAAACAATGTTTACCAGTTTACTGCAATTAACAAAACTGGTAGCCAAGTTGAGTTTACGGACTCGGATTATGATACTGGGAAAAAACGGATTTTAGGTGAAATATTTGATTTGGAAATACAGATTAGTAAGGAAATAAATAAACTAATCTTTGATACGTTTTCAATCCTACTTGATGGCAATTTGATTAAGGATAAAAAGTATGAATCTGAAATTTTTGGTTCGTGGATTATTCGATTGAAAAATAGACGAATTATTCTTGATGGTAAGGAATCGATTTTAAGCTTAGAAAAAAAGAAAGGACTTTTAAGTACTGATTGGATTGACCTGAAATCAATTCAAATTCGAGATGGACTGAAATATCAGGATATAGAGATGATTATTAATGAGATATAAAAAGCACATACCCACAACACGCGGTATAGTTAATAAGGGTTTCAGTGGTTTTCGAGGCGTAGTAACCCGCTTCAACTTTTCTTGTACCTTGATAGGTGTAAAGCCCGCAATCCCTTACTAACCATACCGCCAACGTTGCAAGTAATGGCGGATTTCACTCTGAAATCCTTAATTTGAGTTTTTCTAAAAAATAGCTGGATTGTCTAACACACGGAAAAATTATAATTACGAGAAAATAAAATTCTAAATCAACTTCTACTCTATTTGATAAATTAAAACGTAAAAATTAAAAACTGAACGGTTTGATTTTTAAATAATTTTCTAAAATGAGCAAATAAACTGAAAAATTGATAGAGAAAATGTTTTTAAAAAAAGACAGATTTATAAATTGTACGAATAAAAGTGATGAAATAAATCGATTTGAGAAAAATAGCGGATAGATTTTTTGAGCAATTACACGGATGATTTTAACGCAGATTTTAAATAGTCAAAATGATAATTTAAACTAAATCGATAAATTACAGATAGAGTTTTAAATGATTTAAATTCCGTAAAACAACAAATGATTTGATTTATAACAAACTCAAAAACCACTACTTGCAACAATGTATAACCAAAATTGCTTAATCCGTTAATTAGAATGTTTCTTAACTTTTATTTTATTAAATTTATAATTCGAAAAATTGCAATAACTAAATCGCACTTTAGTTATACTAAACCGTTGGCATTAATAGTGCCAGAGGAAAATTTTAGTTCTATTGAAAAATGATTAGCATTCTATTATAATTTGTAATTTTTAAGATAAATCTAGTTAAGATCCTT
>NZ_QTTQ01000013.1 GCF_003384935.1 Lutibacter oceani | reverse complement strand
TTAACTAGATTTATCTTAAAAATTACAAATTATAATAGAATGCTAATCATTTTTCAATAGAACTAAAATTTTCCTCTGGCACTATTAATGCCAACGGTTTAGGCTATGGAAAGTTGCGTTTTTGAAAACGTAATTTTCTGATGTTTAAATTTAAGTTTTTTTTGTTTTAGAAACATTCTATTTACTGAATTAAGCAATTTTTTATAGCCATTGTTGTATAAAGTTTATTAATACCAAGCGTCGTCATCTTCATCATCATCTTCTGTTTCAGGTTCAATTGTTATTAAATGATATTCAATATCAAAAAATTCATTATAATCAATCTCTACTTTTACTTTTGGTTGGATTTGATTTGTATTATTATAAAAAGATATATCTAAATCTTTTAGAATTTCGAAATACTCATTATTCATTATAGTTTTATCATCCTCGAAATCAAGCCAGTTTTGTTTTATTGTTTCATATATTAGTAACCAATTATCACCAAAACTACTTACTGTTTTTAGCTCTTCTTTAATTCTTTTTAATTGAGGTTTTCTTCCTTTGTATAAATTTTTATTAATTAAATCAAGACATAAAATTTTAGATATTGAATCTTTACTTTCTAAAACCAATTCTAAAACTTGCTTATCACATTCAATCTCAAATGAAATAAACAGCCATAAAGACCAAGTAACCTCAAAAGAATGGTTGAGTATTATATGTTCTTTGATTATATTAGTTAATACATTTTTTATCTTATATTTTGATTTATTATTTAAGTAGACTTGATATATTAAAATAATTTCAAATATTAAAGCAATTATACTTGTATCAATTATTAAAGTTTGTAATAAAAATGAAAGGAAAATTTCCCATTCACCTTCTTTAATTTCGACTTCTCCTTTTTTAAATCGTTTTAATGCATAATTGATAATCCAAGATGAGTTTTTCTTATTTAAATCAATTGTTCTATGAAGTAGGTTGAAGAAATTTCTTATTTCAAACTTGTCAGATTTTTCAAACTTAAATCTATCTAAATTATCTGACCATAATTCTATGTATTGAAATGGAAGATTTTTAATACTTACTTTACTTTCATTAGTTTCTAATTGAAACTCATAAAGAACCTGCTGTATTATTTTTAATGCATTTTCAGCATCATTTCTTGTGTCAAAGTATAAATAATAATCATCATAATATCTAGTTCCAGAATGATTTATTAAATTTAATCGTTTATTAATTTCAAAATCAATTCTATTACCTATAATCTCTGCTAAAATGAAAGAGGTATCAGGCCCAATACATAAACCGATACTCTGCCGGTCATTACAATTTCTCACAAGGTTATCAATAAAATCAGCCGACTTATATGCTTTAGCATCTTTGTTATTTTGTGCTAATAATTTTTCCCATTTCACTTTATCGGTAGCTGATTTTTTAAAAAGTTTTTTCGCTTTTTCTTTTCCTAAAATAGCCCAAGGAATAGAATGAGTATATATTGTTGGATAAAATTGAGAAATATCTAATCTTAATTCAATTTTTTTATCAAAAGATTTTTCGATTAATTGAAATTTAAAATTACTCCAAGAGTTACTTTTTGTTCTAACAGCTCTATTTGCGCCAGATTCGATAGGTGTACTTTGTGAATATGGGCTTAACTTATATGTGTTTCTTAACAAACTCCAGTTTTCAATGACTGCTTTTGAAAGGTCTAAATACTGTTTAGGATTTGGAATAGCAATTTTTCTTCGAGAATATACTCCTTTAGAAATACTAAATATAGCTAATTGAGAACTTGAATATTTCCCATACTTATCTTGGAACCTCTTTCTTGCTGTTGATTTACTTTCACTAGGTTTTTTCTTTTTTTCTTCCTCAATTATTTTTTTCCATCGAGCATTTATAGTCTGATGTTTGTCAGCGAAAAGTTTAGTTTCAAATGGAGGAGGAAGTTCTTTTGGGAAATATCCTTTTTCTAATAGCTTTTTTAAATTCATTAAGGTTATTTTTCTTTTTGTAGGTCTTTGTTTTAAATTTTATACAACGGTTTTTTATAAGATTTGTGCGACTGGAAAATCGGAGATTTTTCGGACGTAGCAAATTTTTTATTGAATGTTTGTCGTTTGTACTAAATCAAATTTAAGCATAAATTTTATGAGTTGTTGCCTGTAGTACTTTACGCTACTTTGAATTCTCCCTCGTTCATTTCTATACTGAATTTCACATTAGCTTTCAAAGCTTTAAAGACTTTCAAAATTGTCTCAATTGTAACATTTCTCGTATTTCTCTCAAGTTTTGATATTTGAGATTTTTGCACTCCAATTAGTTCTCCTAATTGTTCTTGAGTTAAGTGTCTTTCTTTTCGGACAGATTTTATCATATCTCCAAGAATCTCAATTTTTAAATCAAACTCATATTTATCTCTTTCAATTGTTCCAACTTCTCCAAGATGTTTATCTTTAAGTTGGTCTAAACTCATCATTTTCATTTTTTTAGTAGTTTCCATTTTCTAAAGTTTTTTTTGATTAAAATATTCCTCTCTCAATTTTTCAGCTTTTTCAATATCTCCTTTTGGAACTTTACTCACTTTTTTAATAATTCCGTGAGTTGATATCACTAGCGTTTCAGTTTTCTCTGTTTTGTCCCAAAAAGCAAAAAGTCTAATTTGAATTCCGTTATATTTTGTTCTGAACTCCCAAATTTCATCTTTTAATTTTTTAAAAAGTTTTGGATCATTTATCAATTTAGCTTTATCAATATTGTAGAATATTTTCGTTCTCGTTTTATTGTCTAAATTTTCTACAAACTCAATAGCTTGTTCTAAAAATATTACATCAAATTTAGGTTTCATTCCTTTTCTAACTATTTAGACGACAAAGTTAGTAAAAAGTTTCAATATATGGAAACTATTTTTATTTTACGATTTTCAATCGTATTACAGGCAACTTGTTATATGCAAACTAAATCAACTGTTTATCGCATTAATATTCCGGATAAACGTATGTTTTAGCTTTTTTATTGGTGTTGAATTTTGTTTGCAATTTTTAAATTTCATACTAAAATAGTAAAAAATTAAATGGATAAGTTAAAAACAAACTTAAATTGTGGCTTATTTAAATTCATTTTATATAAATACACATTTAAAGTTTAATAATTTCCAGATAATCTTAAATTATTGCTAGAGCCTTCATTGCTTTTAGCTAAACTTTTTAATGCCATATCTAACGGACTCTTTATTTGAAGTAAATCTTTCTTACTAACATGGGTATAAATCATTGTAGTTTCAGGTTTTGCATGTCCTAATAATTCTTGTATATATCTTAAATCAATGCCGTTTTCTAATAAATGTGTAGCATAACTGTGTCGTAAAGTATGTGGTGTAACTCTTTTTGTTATTTTCGCCGCACTGCACGAAAGTTTTAAAAAGCCTCTTACACTTTCAGCTGCGTATTTCTGGCCATCAATTAAGCCTTCAACAAAATATTTAGTAGGTGTATAGCTAGTTAAGTAATTGACCATAAGTGGAATAAAACTTTCTGCCAATATTATATTTCTATCTTTTCTTCCTTTACTGTTTTTTACAAGTATTTGTCTTCGGTCAATATCAATATGTTTTAATTCTAAATTTATTAATTCACTTATTCTTAATCCAGCTGAATAAATCATTGCTAATACAGCCCTGTGTTTTAAATTTTTAGTGTAACGCAATAAATCTATAACTTCTTCTTTAGATAATACAGTAGGTAATATTTTGTCTCTTCGTGGTCTTTTTAACCGTACTTCATCAATATTGCATTCCGGATAAAAAACCTTAAACAGTTTAATTGCACTTATTAATTGTCTTTGAGTGCTAACACTTAATTTTCTTGGTATAAATACGTCTTCAATAAATAACTCAACATCTTTATTACTAAGTTCAACCAATGGTTTATCTTTTATATAATCAATAAAGTCAGCGATTAATGAAAAATAGGTTTTAATTGTGCTTTCGCTATAGCGTTTTCCTCTTAAATATTTAACAAAAAGCCTTATTATTTCTTTATTTTCTTCGGAAATTACTCTTGGCTTTTTAGGTGGAATTACTTCTTTTTTAATAAAATTTGATTGATCTAATTGAAAATTTACCAATCCTTTTAATTCATTTTTTAAATTTGTAATATTTTCTTCGGAATACAATGTGTACCAACCTTTTAGGGTATAACTATACTTATAATTAGGGATGTTTTTAATTTTTTCTTTTAGTTGAAAATCAAAAGGAAAAGTAAGAAGTAATTGTACATTTTTTCTATGTATCACTTTACTTAAAAGTAAAATTGGTACATTTTTTTTATAGTTTTTCATAGCAATTTATAAATAAGAAGTTAATTCATTTTTGAATTTTTTAGTTCTTTATTTTTTTTAAAATTTGAAGGAATTAAATCGATTCCTTTTTTTTCTGCAACTTTTATAATAAACGGAATTAAAAGTGTTGAACCTGGTATAAGCATAAACGGAACGCCAATTCCTAATATTTTAAAAATATCATATACCTGCGTTTTTAAATGCTTTTCTTCCTCTTTTGAAATTTTTTGATTCGATATAAATTTTACAATTATTCTAGAGGTTTCTTTAGAACCAGAAGCTTCATTTTTTAAGCCAATTAAAAATCCGTTTAAAGCCTTGGTTGCTTTAAATTTATTTCTCCTTATAATATGTACAAATTCAATTTTACCATTTCTTTCAAAAACAGTTAAATCTAATTTAGTTGATTTTTTTTGGTTGTTCATTCAATACTAAGGTTAAATACGGGTTCGGTATAATTTAAAGGAACTATTTTATTTTCATTTTTATTAACATATTGTTTTAAAATGCGATTTACATCATTATTGTCTTTTCTGGAGGTAATTATTTCAAAATAATCATCAGCTGATTTTAATTTTAAACTTTTATTGGCATAGCCAAATCCCATATAAACACCATTTAAAATAAGAATATAGGCATTTTCATCTTTTGCTCTTCCTGATTCTTTTATTATAAAATTTGCCGCTTTAAACTTTATAGATTCAATAGCTTTTAGCACTCTTTTATTGTAATTTTCAGCAGGTTCTTCATCTTTGCAAATGCCTTTACATTGTTTTATTTGATAGTGAAAACAAGTAGTAACATTGGTTTGCAAATGACAGTATTTTGGGCATAATTCAAATGTTTTACATAATTTTTCTAAAAACATTCTACATTCGGTTACATTGTGAAATTTTTGTAACGGATTTTGAATCAATTTTAACCTGTTATAGGCTAAATGAATAATGCCATTTCTATCTTCATAACTAAATAAACCAATACTTTCCTGGGTTCTGCGTTGTGCACGGTTAAATTTAGGATATAATTTTTTAATTTCTGATGATTCTAATAATAATGCAACCAATTCGCTACCAGTTTCAACAAAAGTAACGTTTGAAGTTTCTAAACACATTGAAACTTCTTTTTTTGCCTTATCGTAAAAATGACTGATTACGCGTTGTTTAATATTGTTTGCTTTCCCTACATAAATAATTTCATTTTTTTCATTTTTAAAATAGTAAACACCTGTTTTTTCTGAAAGATTATCCACTATTTTTTTAGGAAGTAATGGAGGTAACGTTGCCTGTCTTGATCTTGGGTTTAAAAATGAATTAATAACTGTTTGGTTAGTATCTATTTTTACTAGTTTTTCAAATAAAATAGTTGTTGCTTCAGCATCTCCTTTGGCTCTGTGCCGATCTTTAATTACTATATTTTGAGAGTTGCAAAGTGCACCCAAACTATACGATTTTAACCCCGGAATTAATTTTTGAGATAAGCGAATGGTACATAGTTTTTTTCGTTTAAAATCGAAGCCAATATCTTTAAATTCTTTTTGAATTATATTGAAATCAAAATTTACATTATGGGCTACAAAAATGGTATCTGCAGTTATTTCTTGTATTTTTTTAGCTATTTCATAAAATTTTGGGGCGTTGCCAACCATAGCGTTGGTTATTCCGGTTAAATTGGTTATAAATGGCGGAATAATACATTCGGGGTTTACAAGTGTTGTAAATTCATCAACTACTTTTTTACCATCAAAAACAAAAATGGAAATTTCAGTTATTTTAGAGCTATGCCCTGTAGTTTCTATATCTATAATTGAGTACATTAATTTAGGGATTTCTCAAGTTCTTTTAATTCAACACCAAGTTGCGTAAGCATGGTTGCAATACTGCTAATTTTAAGCTCGTGTTCGTCATATTCTTGTGTATTAATACTGCAAGTATATTCCCATAATTCCAGTACTTCATCAACGGGTACAAAATAAGGATCGTATTTTTTGTTGTCTGATGCTAAAAGCAACATATTATGTTCTTCAATTTTATCAAAAACACGTTTGTAAACAATGCCATCATTTAATGTAATTACAATATATGTTTTTCCGTTTTTTACATCTCTAATATCTTCAACAAAACGTGCCACAATATAGGAGCCACTTTTTACAGGAAGCATAGAATCTCCTTTTATAGGAAATGCTCTGTGTGTTCCGGTTGGTAAAAAAGGGAGTTTAATTTTGTTTAAATGCTCAATATATTCAGGATCGGAATAACCTCTTAAATAGCCAGCGGAAGCTTCTACAGGAATAATTTCAATTAAATCTTCATTCTCATTGTCAACCGTTATTGGAAAAAGTAATCGGTTATTACCAATTTCAAGAAAATTGGCATCCGTTGCGCTTGATAAATCTTTTTTTACTAAAATATCTATTGAAATTTTAAAAAAATCAGACAATTCAATTAAAAATTCAATAGGAGGGACTGCCCTGTTTTCTTCATACGAGCTTATTCGTGAGCGCGAAACATGTAATGCTAAAGCAAATTGTTCCTGCGTTAAACCTTTTAAAGTTCTAATGTGTTTAATGTTATTTGATATAAAATTCATTTTGCTAAAATTATGAGCTTTGTTTGCTAATTTAATAAAAAAATATAAATACACGCATTTATTGCAAAAATGTTTCTTCATTTTTATAAAAAATATTTTTAGTCTTTATAAGAAACTAAGCTTCAAAAATTTAGGACAATTTTGTATGATTTTTTTGAATAAAAGTGTAAATTTGAGAGTGCATTTTGTGACTGATGCGTTTGAAACTGTGCTTTTTTAATTTCCTAAAAAGTTTTTCAATATTTAAAATTTTGATAAAATTATTAACAAGAGATAACATAAATATATAATCACATGGCAAAAAAAGTAAAAGGAACCATAGCAATATTAACCGGAGGAGGAGATGTTCCTGGTTTAAATCCTGCAATTAGAGCAATAACAATTAGAGCAATACGCGAAGGATATCGTGTTATAGGACTAAGAAGAGGATGGGCCGGAATTGTTGAAATGATTCAAGATCCAAAAGTAGATAATAGTTATAATTTTGTTGAACTTACTCAAATTATTGTAAATAGAGCTGGTAGAACCGGAGGTACTTTTTTACATAGTTCAAGAACACGACCAAGTCATTTACCAAAAGCAAGTGTTCCAGAACATTTAAAAGATGCTTATAAAGATGAGTATAATGATATGACCAAAGTAGTTTTAGATAATTTAAACTATTTAGGCGTGGATTATTTAATTCCAATTGGTGGTGATGATACGTTAAGTTATGCAGTGCGTTTGTATCAAGAAGGCGTAAAAGTGGTAGCAATTCCAAAAACAATGGATAATGATGTTCCTGGAACCGATTATTGTATTGGTTTTAGTACCTGTGTTACCAGAACTATAAATATGACAAATACACTTAGAACTTCTGCAGGTTCGCACGAGCGTTTTTTAGTATTGGAAGTATTTGGTAGGTATGCTGGTTTTACAGCAATGTTACCAACTATGGCTGGTGCTGCAAACCGTTGTGTTATACCTGAATATAAATTTAATATAGATAAATTAACAGAGCGTTTAATTGAAGATAGAGCCGAAAACCCAAGTAATTATTCGGTTGTATTGGTTTCTGAAGGTGCTATGTTTGAAGGTGGTGAAATGGTTTTTAAAGATGGTGAAAAAGACCAGTTTGGACACGCAAAACTTGGTGGAATAGGAGAGCTTGTTTCACAAAGATTGAAAGAATTGTCACCTAAATACAATAATGGCAAAAAAATTAATGTAATTAATCAAAAATTAGGATATTTAGTTAGAGGTGGAGATCCAGATGCAATAGATTCCATTGTACCAATGGCTTATGGTAATTTAGCTTTAGATTTAATTTTAAAAGGTATTCACGGTCGTTTAGTAGTTTTAAAAAATGGACGTTATGACAACGTGCCAATTGATGTAGTAACTGGTAAATCGAAATTAGTAAATATTAGTAAGTTTTATAATACAGAAAGACTTTGTCCTACTTATAATAGCTTTGAAATGAATCCATTATTTATTATGACTAGTGAATAAAATTTAAGAGATGACACTTTTTTGAAGTGCGTCAGTTCGAGTAAAATTTTGATAAAAATTTTGTGTCGAGAACAGTTTAGTACATAAAAAGTAGCGTTTTTGAAAACGGTATTTTCCGATGTTTAAAATTAATATTTTTTAGGTTTAGAAACATTCTATTTTATTAAATGAAGCTATTTTTTATGTACATTGTTGGCAACTGTAATTTTTTATAATATATTTTTCAAATCTTGTTGTCCAATTATAGCCATAATCTCAACAACTTTATCATTCTCATTTATCCTAAAATAAATCGAATCTGAACCACAAACACATTTTCTATATCTTATTTTGATATAATCAACGGACTCAAATGAATATGGACTTTTTGATATTCTATCAAAATATTCAAAAAAGGAATTAAAATATTTATCTGCTTGTCTTTCTCCAAATATCTTTACTCCATAATGATGAATTCTTATTAAATCTTCTTTAGCTGTATTACTCAGCCTATAATTAGTCATTCAACAAGGATTTTGATTGAGCTAAAATTTGTTTTTTAGAATCTGTAGTAAATCCACTTTTTTCTGCTGTTTCCAATTTAGAGCTAATCCAATCAATTTGAGCTTGTTGTTTTCTAGCTTGTCTAATCAAATCATTGACTAATTCACTTTTACTTGAATATTCTTTATTTTCAATTTGGGCTTTTAACCAATCATCATTAGGTTCTGTAAATGAAATACTCTGTCTTGTCATAATTTTCTATTTTGATGTAAATATACACCAAAAACACATCAATCACAAATTTTATTTATCTATTAGAATTGTAAATCATTATTGTTGCCAACTTATATTAGTACTTAAACTAACTGTTCTCGATACAATTTTTTTCATTTCATTATAAAAAACCTCTCGAACTGACGAAATTTAAAGTTCTTTATCTATTTTTTAAGTGTAAATATTAGGTTGTCTAAATTGTCCTTATCCTTTCTGTTTTTAATAAGAAGAAAATTATTTTTCTCTAAAAGTTTTATGGAGTTTTTGTTGTTATTTTGAGTATAAGCTTCAATTATTTCCAGTTTTAAAGTATTGAAACCATAATTTAAAACGCTTTGTATGGCTTCATTCATAATCCCTTTTTGTTGAAAATCCGGATGTAAATCGTACCCAACTTCAGCTGTTTTTTTATCTTCTGAAAAATTCCATAAGCATATAGTACCAATTAAATAAGGATTACTTTTAAATGTAATACACCAATAAATACTTTCATTTTTAGAAACAGCTTTCTTAATTTTAGTAATAAACAACAAAGCATCTTCAATACTTTCAGCTTTAGCCCTTTTTACAAATTCGTTTACCGTTTCGTTTGACCGTAAATAAAAAATAGTTTCACAATCAGAATCTTTTAATTGCCTAAGCAGTAGCCTATTTGTTTTTAAAACAGGAAAAGGAGAAAAATTCATTTATATATAAAAAGTTTTATGCTGAAAAATACAAAATTAATCGGTTGTTTTTTTAAAACTGAATTCTTTGTAGATATCCCAATATTTGCCATTATGTTTTAATAAAAAGAGGCTATTAACTAAAAAAGTGGCTTTAAATGCTCTTTTTTCAAATTTTGGCCAGGCGGCTTTAAAAGCATCTTCAGTTAAATCTTTTGTAGCAATTGTAATGTGCGGAAAAATACTGGAAGCTATTTCAGTTTTGTTGAACCCTAATTTTTTAATCAGTACTTTTTTTAGTTGTTTATACATAGTTATTATTGGTTCGTGGTTTGCTATTTTTAAAAAAATAACACGTGGTGTAAAGCAACCAAATCCTAATAAATCAATATTAAAAGGTTGTTGAATAGAGCTAAATTCTTTTAAATTGTTTAGAAGTAAAAGTTCATTTTCTTCGTTTCTTATAAAAGGTCTTTGTAAGGTAATATGAGCAGGAGATTTTAAAGCGTGTTTTGCCTTAAATTGAAGCTTCATTTCTTGTTTAAGCTGCTTTATTTGCTTTCTAAGTGCGTATTGTGGAATAAGTGCAATAAAGTATAGACTCATTATAAAATCTATTTTGTTATTAAATAAAAAATTACAAATTAAAATTACAATATTTTTAAATAGGTTATTTTGTTAACACAAAATAAAGGTGCTTATAATTTTGTAACCAATTATAATATTCGTAAATTTAAGAGGACATCTAATAACTAAATATAAAAGATACACTACTTTCTTTTTTAGTTAATGTATTGAAAGTTAAGGATTAAAATAACTTCAGAAAATTTTTAACTTTTGGCAATTATTTTTTATTAAATAAAATAGATTATCATTAAAAATATCTTTAATACACCTAATTATGAACATACCATTTTTCTTTAGTATTCTAATTGTATTGTTTTTGCTAAGTGGAATACGTGTTGTTTTTGAATATAAACGCGCTTTAAAATTTAGATTTGGTAAATATATTACCACATTGCAACCTGGTTTCAGGTGGATTATACCAATTGTTGAAACTATACAAGTTGTAGATATACGTGTAATTACTATTAATATTGTTTCACAAGAAGTAATGACAGAAGACAATGTGCCTTGTAGTATTGATGGTGTTGTGTTTTTTAAGGTAGATGATCCAGAAAAGGCTGTTTTGGAAGTGGAAGAGTACAATTTTGCAATTACCCAATTGGCACAAGCTGCTTTAAGAGATGTTTGTGGAAAAGTGGAATTAGATACTATTTTATCAAAAAGAGAGGAAATGGGTAAGAATATTAAAACGATTGTTGAACACGAAACTAAGGATTGGGGAATTGAAATTATTGATGTTAAAATTAAAGACATACAATTACCTGAAAATATGAGACGTATGATGGCCAATCAGGCAGAAGCTGAACGTTCCAGAAGAGCACGTATTATTTTAGCACTAGCTGAAGAACAAGCTGCAGGAAAATTACTGGAAGCAGGAAAATTGATAGATCAGTCTCCATCAGCCATTAAATTAAGATTGTATCAAACGTTGGCAAATATTGCTTCAGAAAAAAACTCTACAATACTTTTCCCATTTCCAGAAGAGGTATTGCCTAGAAAAAGAAAGAAAGAAAAGAGTTAAATACAAATTGATTTAATTTTTGAAGGTTTTACCTTAACCATTTTTTCATTTTAGGAAATTCATCTTTATCACATAAGGACATCCATTCTAAAAGTGGTAATCCTAAATAATTTTTATTGCTGAATTGTGCTATAAGCCATTTAGAGTCATTTTTGTAGCCATTTGGGTGAAATACAACTTCTAAATTAAGGTTTAAATGATGGGAAGCTGCGTAAGACCAAAGTATTGCAGCAATTTCATCACCATCAGTTGGCCAATTGCTTCCAATTTTATCAGTACCTATAAACGGCCTGATTTTTTCTTCTGTTACAGCTATATGACCTGCCTCATGCAATAAATCACCTGGATATTTTAATTTTTCAGGATCCATTAAAATTATATTTCCTTTAATACTTATTCCAGGAAGAAATGTATTGTTGGGCAATTTTTCCTCAACAATTTTAATGTTTATGGAGTTTAAAAAATTAACAATACAGTTTAATATATTTTGAGAATATTTCATTTATATATTTTTTTGAAATAAATTTTACTTTGTTCCCAGCCAAGTAAGTTTATGCCAAATTGCTTCAAGCGGTCCATGTTTGTGATTTTTCATCCACCAATGACAAAAATATCCCATTAATAAACTCAATACAATTCCAATTAATAATCCATATGTTGGACTGGTATATTTGTACAAACCAAAACCAAATCCGTAGTAAATACTGGAACCTACAATAGATTGAATAATATAATTAGAAAGACTCATTTTTCCTAATGGAGAAAAAAGGTTTAAAAATTTATGAGTTAATTTCAGTTGAAACAATAAGGTGAATCCTGAAACCAAAACCAGCAAAAATGCAATATTTGTCCATGAAGTTTCAATTGTTAGTAACGGACGTAATATATTTTCAAAAGCAATCCAATTAGGTAAATTATTTTTAATAAAATACAAAGGAATAAATAGAATGGATGCAATAATTAATGTTTTAATCCAAAACTGTTTGTTTTTTTCAGAAACTACAAATAAAGACTTTCTTCCAGCTAACATCCCAAACATAAATAACGCTAAAATTTGAAAAACACGACCATTTTCCCAATTCCAAAGAATAACAGCAATTTTTCCATTAGTTAAGTTTCCTATAAAAGTATCAATTAATGAATTTCCTTCAATATAAGGGTTCATTTTTCCAAAATAAGACCATGAAACAGGATCAGCAATGTCAACTATTGGGTTTTGCAGAGCAGTAAAATAACTGAACCATTCATAGGGTTGTAACATTAAAAACAAGGCGATAAAAAAAATGGTTTTATTATTAAGTTTTGCTACAGGAATTAAAAAGAAACCTATAACTGCATAAATTGTTAAAATATCACCTTGAAAAAATGCTGAATTTATAAGTCCAAACCCAAAAAGTAAAACCAACCTCCAAGCAAACCTAGCTCTAAAATCTTTTCCTCTTTTTTCTTGATTATTGGATTGTATAAAGAAAGTTAGCCCAAATAAAAAGGCAAAAATAGCATATGATTTACCACCAAACAAAAAGAATAAACTATCCCAAATTATTGTATCTATAGAGGCGATCCAAGCAGGAATATTTTCAGGAGTGTAATAAAAATCAAAATGTTCAATATTGTGAAGCAACATAATAGATACAATTGCAAAGCCACGTAAAGCATCTACAACGTGTAGGCGAGAAGTGTTAGTAATCATTTGTAATAGTGTATGAGTGTTAAAGTTTGGTTTAGGTTAATTTTTTGCACAAAATTGATTATTAAAACTTATAATAAATTGGTGCACAAGTAACAAAAATACATTTTTTATAATATAATTTTAACAGTTAATTAATTAAAACAGATTGAAATAATAATTATATTTACTTTGTTGAAAAACTTTAAATTTAACTATTATGTCAAAAAGTCAAGATGCTAAGAAAAACGTAAAAAAGGAGCCTCTTAAAACTGCAAAAGAAAAGAAGGCTGCAAAAAGGGATAAAAAACCTAAGTACGAATAATAATTATTAAAAAAAACCTTGTTTATTTAAACAAGGTTTTCTTTTTTATGATTGTTGTGCTTTTTTAATAATAGCCTTTAAGCGATTTTTATGAAGTTCTTTTTCTTGTTTTAATTTATTCTTTTTTTTAGCCATTAACTTGGAATGTTTTGCCTTGTTTTTGGTGTTTTTAGCTTGTCCTTTTTTGGCCATAATTGTTATTTTATATAGGTTGCCACAGCAATTTTAGAGTCTGCAGTACCATAATATAAAAACCATTTTTCTTTAAAATAAACTAAACCTTCAACAAAACAAACTTCATTTACTTCGCCTACTTTTTCATAATCTTTATCTGGGTGAATAAAAAACTCTTCTTTTCTGTCAATTAATTTATAAGGTGCGTTTTTATCAAAAAGAGCTTGACCGGCTGAATATGTGAATTTTGGTAAGGAGCTATCATTAAAGTTGGCAGCATTACTACCATTGTAAATTAATAAAATTCCTTCATCTTTAACCATTGCATAAGGTCCTGGTTCAACCAATCTGCTATCAAAATAACCTTTTCTTGGATGTAAAACTGAAATCCATTTTTCAGATTCTTCATCAACAGCAACTTCCCAGTTTATTAAATCAACAGATGAGGCAATAAAAATATCGGTATCTCCAAAATACATCCAATATTTATCATTAATTTTTTTTGCAATCATTTTATTGCCTTGTAATTCGCTAATTATTGCACCAGCTTTAGACCATTTGTCTTTATATTTTTCATCTTTTAAAACCAAACCGTGTTTTACCCAAGTTTTTAAATCTTTAGATGAAGCAATACTTAACCTGGCTGTTTTTCCATCATAGGAGGTATAGGTCATAATATAATCTCCATTTTCAGCTTGTATAATTCTTGGATCTTCAACACCATCAAAATAACAGAAATAGCAATCTTCTGTATTTGTTTGTTGAGACTCATCTTTTTTATAATTCCATTCATAAGTTTTCATAGTATCTTTATCTGGAAAAAATATTGGAGCAGGCATTTTTTCAAAATGAAGACCATCAGTACTAACAGCCATTCCAATTCTTGAAGTTCCATTTAAATCTTGAGCCCTATACAATAAATAAACTTTGCCATTCTTAACTACAGCAGTAGGATTTAGGACATTTCGTTCTTCCCATTTAATACTATTTCCAGTAATTGGGTCTGTAAACTCCAAATCTGCTGATGGACTTAAAATAGGGTTGAGGCTATCAATTTTTTCAAAATGTGGAAATGCCCATTCTGATTCAAGTGTAAGTGGAGTTTCTTTTAAAGTGGTTTTTTTATTACAGCTAACACATAATATTATTGATATACATACTAAAAATAATCTCATTATATTTTTATTTAAGGTTTAAATAGTTAATTTTTAACATTTTAAATCATAATATAGTAAGATGATTTAGAAGTGTAGTTATGTAAATATATAAAAATTAATTAATTGATTTGTAATTAATTATAAAGGAAACTTAGCCCATTTTCTTTTTATAAATAAATAGCAGTTTTGAAACTGGAATAAAAGACAATCCTGCAAAAACAAAAATAAAGAAAGCTGATTTTAAACCAAATGCATGCGCCAAATAGCCAATTAGCGGAGGTCCAATTAACATTCCAACAATAGCATAGGTTGTAATTATTGAAATTGCCATTCCAGGAGAATATTTATTTGATGTACCTGCCAAAATAAAGGTCATAGGAAAAATAGGAGCAGTACCAACTCCAACTAAACAAAAACCAAAAAGTGATGGCCAAAAAGTTGGAAAAAATATTGCAGTTGAAACACCTGCAGCAATAAGAACAGCACTTAAAATGTATGTTTTTGCCATTCCAACTATATCCATTAATTTATCAGAAAAGAAACGTGATAAAGCCATACAAGTCATAAAAGAAAGATAGCCATATGTAAAAACATCTTCATTTACTACTTCTTTAAAATAAACACCACTCCAATCAAACATTCCCCCTTCACAAACTGCAGCTAAAAATACGAGTATTCCTAAATAAAAAATAAAAGGATCAGGTTTTCCAAAAATTAATTTATTTCCAGTAGTAGATTTATCACCTTTAATTAAATATAGAAAGGCTATTAAGGCAATTATTAATGATAAAACAGCAATTAATAATAGGTGGTTTGCAATAGATACATCCATCTTTACCATAAGTGTTGAAAACCCAACACCAATTAATCCGCCAGTACTCCAAAGTCCGTGAAAAGAACTTACAATTTTCTTTTTAAATTGTTTTTGAAGGGTTATAGATTGCGTATTCATTGCAATATTTAAAATTCTCATACAAAATGAGAACACACAAATAGCAGTAATTAATAAAAAAGAAGATGTTGCATATCCAATTAAAATTAAGGAAATTGAAAAGAATAAAAAGGAGATAATTATTGGAATTCTACTGTTGAATTTTGAAATAATCCATCCAGAAATTGGAAGACCAATCATTGAACTTATTGGCATTGCTAAAAGTATGGTACCAAGTTCGGCTTCATTAAAATTAAAAAATGTTTTAATTGTTGGAATTCTGGAAGCCCAAGTGGCAAAACAGAGTCCAGTTAAAAAAAAATAAGTGCTTAATGCAGCACGCTGTTTAATTTTTAATTCCATATTAATTATATCCTTTCAGGATTTATCTTATAATTTGCGCAAATATAGTAGATTTTGTTTTTAGAAAAGACATCTTATATTTAAATTTCGGGTTGTAAATAAGTATTAGACCTTAAATATTATTACTAATATATTAAGCTGGAAATTGGAATTCTAGTTAGCTCCACATCTTCCTTATTTGTGGCATAAGAAACATATAAATAATTATTCCAAATTACACTTTTAGGGTAGCTGTAGCCAATTCGTTTATATTTACCGTTGTATCTCATTGGTTGAAGATCCTTTCCGCCACTTCGTAATAAATAAGCTTTGTTGAATACAAAACCATCTCTACTAAGCGTTATTACAAGTGGATACCTGGTTTTGTTTCCTGAAGGATTGTTAACCATAAATGCAGTTCCATCAGGTAAATTACCAGCACTTTGTTTTGCTCTAGAGTCTGGAGTATCAATAATTTGAGGTGTTGTCCAATTTAAACCGTTATCCTTACTTACTGCAGCTAATTTTTTAAAAGTACTATTTTGATCTCGAAAAATCATTACTATGGCACTGTCTTTTCTATAAAACCAACTTGGCTCAATTTCTCTACTTATTCCTTTTCTAGATGGTAAGTTTTTCATTTTTCCAGCTTTCCAACCAGATATTCCCAAAGGATCATCTGAATAAAATGGGGTTGCAATTAATCCGGGTTGCATATGAAAAGCAGTAATAAGTCTGCCATTAGGCAATGCATGAATATCCTGTTCAATAATTCCAAGTATAGGTTTGTTTTTTTTAGTTAAAAGAGGCTTTGGAGTTTCCCAATTGATGCCATTAGTAGATTTAACATACTCAGTATATCCTTGTTTTAGGGTATTTTTTTGATTTGGCCATACACAAATATATGCCACTAAAAATTCACCATCGCTCCACCAGCCTCCGCTAGTTTTAATTCCATATTTATATTTGTTTGTTAAAGCTTTGGGTTTACTCCATTGTTTACCATCTGTACTTCTTGAGTAAAAAACTTGTGTATCAGCACCATCTTCATCTTTAGAAGAACTTTGCCATTGGGCATAAAGCATTCCTTTAAATGGAAATAAAACAACTCCGTGATTGTATTTATTTTCATTGTTTTGTGGTGAAAATATGGTAATATTTTCTTTCTTTTCAGCATTAGTAAGTCCTAATGTTTCAATATTAGTCAAATCAAAAAGAGCATTTACTTTAAAAGGGATTGTATTTTTTTGTGCATAAAATGCTATAGTTATAAAAAGAAAATATAGAATATTAATTTTTTTAATCATTTATTTTTAATTTTTTCTGATTTTAGAAAACGAAGAACAATAAATGTTCTTTACCAACATTTTCAATAAGTTTAATATAAAATAAATATCACTAACTATTTGTTTTCTGATACAAAAATTAGCAAAAATAGTACCCAATAAATCTTCTATAGTAGCTTTTCTGGTAATTTTACCTAAATAAACGAGTATCTGTCCTATAAAAAAAGTGTTATTTTTAATTTTGTTGAATTTTTAAAATATTGATAAATAAAGTTTTAAGTGCGTTTAATAGATTTTTCTTGTTGAATATTAAGAAATTGTAATTAGTTGTAAAATTTTTAATGAAAATCAGCTCGAAAATTTCACACCCTAAATCTCATAAGTTTTAATTGAAAAGATTGAGACGGGAATTAAAAGAGTGGGGGATTATCACATCTCAATTGCACCATATTCAACACATCCTCTTTCAACAATTTGGTTTATCTGCTCTTTAATATTAAAATTTCCGTTATTTTCATCTGAATGACAAAATGGACAGGCATTTAAATTTCCATCTGTATTAATGTATAAACCTGTATGCCCAGCATTAAAACACCCTATTCTACGTTGATGATATCCATGATACATAATAATCGGATATTTTTTATAGTCTTTATCCGTGTTATATAACTGGTAAACATCTTCTAATAATTCAATTTGTGTATCATTTAACAATACATCTTTTCCTTTAAAATGGCCAACCGCTTTGGGCTCTAGAAACTGAACAAAAGCGACACCCAATTTTTTTGCAAGTGACATATAATTCATTAAATCTTTTTTGTTAGCCATTTCTTTAGTAATACAAACAGAAAGACAGACTAATAGGCCAGCTTGGTTAGCATTATTAACACCATTTATCACCCAATTATAAGATTTTTCATTTCCTCTAAATTCATTGTGAATTTCCTTTTCATAATGATCTAGACTAATAAAAACTCCTTTAAGTCCTTCATTTTTTAATTTAATAGCATTTTCTCTGTTTAAGTTGTATCCTGATGTAAAAATCCAGCAATTTACGTTGTTTTTCAGATGAGATAGTATTTTATAAACCCATTTTAGTCGGGTCATTGGTTCACCTCCAGAAAGTATTAATTGGTTAAATCCAAATTCTTCTAAATTTTTCAAAATTTCAAAAATCTTGTCAAGCTCCAAAACTTCTTTTTTATTCAATTCATCCCATTCAAAACAATGAGCACATTGCAAGGGGCATTTTTTTGTGATGGCAAAAAAGATATTGTTAAACCTGTTAGACTTTAAATTGGTTGGTTTGAACTTATTTAATTTGTCGATCACAAAATGCTTGAAGAGTTTGCTATTCCAAGGAGGAACATAAGCTCCAAAGTAATATGCTCCTTCATGATAGACGAGTTTTTTAATTACTTTCTTTCCTTTCACATTTTTTCTAATTTTAATCAAATACATTAACCCTTTTATAGCAGTTATTGGATTTTTATAAGAGGACAATGCAAGGATGAAAATATACCATCTCATTTTTACGCGAAAAGCGAAAACCTGCCTTCCAAACAAAATTTTTATTGCCATATTTATATAAAATTTAGACCGTGTTTCCTTTTATTTTGCTATATCAAAAATTGCGAGTTCTTCTAAAGCTTGTTCTCCGGAGATGAAGTCATAGTACATTTTTTCTGAAAATTTCGTGAAAGTTCCTGGATTTCTGAAGGTCATTAATTCTAACTTATTAGAGGTTCCAGAAAAATTTCTTATATATTCATAATAACCTCTATTTTCAAGGAAAATAGTTTTTTTCCCATCTTTTAAATCCTCGGAATTATTTTTAAAACTAACGTAAACTTGATCTCCAATATTTGGTTGTACAAGATATTGATCATCTTTTTCAGTTAGGAACTTTAAAACATCATTCCCATCTTGATCAATAGCTCTAAAAGGCTTCAAATTGTTTACAATAACAGGTAAATTTTCAGAAAAATCAGCAGCAACTTTATCTACTTCCCAAAACATAAATCCACATCTCAGCATAATTTCAAGAGGCTTAAATGAGTTGCTTTTTAGGTCTATAGGAACTACGATATCTCTAAATGCAAGTGGACCTACCATATTTAAGGATTCTACCAACGTCCATTCCTCATTATTTCTTATAAGGATTTCCAATGGTATACCTTGTTCTTTCATCCATTTTAAAGATTTTTCATAGGGTTGGTTTCTGTTTTTCTTCTGAAACTCATTAAATGAGCTTCCAAATTTTTTATAAAATTTTCCAAATGTGTAATCCAGCCAATAGGAGTTTTTGAGTCGTAAAACGAGCTTTACCTTATCTTTTTCTTGAGGGCGATTGAATTTTAATTTCAATGTTTGAAATTCAAAACTGTCTGTAATAGCATTAAAATGGAAAGAATTATTATCTGAATCTTCAACAATTTCAGGATTAGAAGGTTGGTTTCCAACAATCATTTCAAAAGGAGAAATAGGGTTTTTAATTGTATGAATTTTTCCGTTCTGGTCAATCATAGCCTCACTATTTTCAGGGTGTAAAACTTCAATTAAGTTTAAACTGTTTGTATATTGAATTTCCTTGAGTTCATTAGATACTTTAATACGATAGCTATTTTCTTTTCCTTTAATATGTTTCAATTGAAAATAGTCGTTTCGTTCCATTGAGGGTCTAATGGCGCCTGGGTAAAGTTCACCCTCAAAAGTGAACAATGTTCCGTCATTTGAATAAACAAAAGGACAAGAACTTTTTAAAGCTGCAACTAAAGCTGTTACTACTACTAAAGTTCCAGCTGTTATACCAACCACTTTTAATACTTCATGACCGGTATCACTTTCATGAACAATAATACTGTCTATTTTATCAAGTGGAATATCAACAATATTTTTTGCGTCAGTATAAATTGGGGAGCTCGAGTACAAATGGATTTCTGATTTAGGATCGCCTAACTTTTTTTTGTACGAATGTGATTTTTCTCCAGCTACTGGTTTATAAAATGTATGTAAATCATCAATTTCAGATGTTTGCGCCTTAATTTTTTTATTAAATTCATCCAATATTACGTTGTAAAGGTGAGTGTCTGATTGTTGATCGTGTAGGATAAAATACTTTTTAGCCTTATATTTTTGGAGAACAGTTATTTTATCATTTTTTTCTAAATCTATTTTTTTATTCATATACCTATTCCCACAAGAAAACAGGAAAAGAGTTATGATTGGGAGTATTAAAAATAGATATGAATTTAATTTTTTTAATTGCTTTTGGCAATAGTATAAACGGAAATAAGAAAAAAAGCTTTTCATAATTACATGTTTTAGTTTAAAATAATTATGGGATGAAGCTATGACATAGGCCAAATTCAGTTAATGGCATGAAATGGATGCATTTCACTCAAAAAATGCGTACTTAAATATACAAAAAAAATAATTAATTTATTGATTACAACTATAATGTTTTAAAAATCATTATTTTATGTGATTTTATAACTTGTTAAGTTTTAGTTGGACACCTATTACGTTTTTATTTGGCCAACCATGAGAATCTAGTATCTATAATACTTTTTTCTCGTTAATTTCGTGGTTTTTATGATAAATGTCGTTTTGTTTTTTAAACGCATCAGATTCAAAACCCAATGCTGTTCCAATAGAATCTCTTAGTCGTGTGGGTTCTTGCTCGGTTTTCCAAATAGTATCAAGTATGGCTACTAAATTTTCGGTATTAATACTTGGTTCTATTTTATGAGGATGATTATTGTTTTTACAAGATAATATCAAGTAAATTATAGACAGAAAAATACGTCGTTTCATAAGTCAAATATATTTAGTTGTTTTTGTTTGATATTCCAACAACTATAAAATTAATATCGTTACTATCAAGAACTGTACTTTTACTTTCATTTTTTAAAATGGTTAAATGTTAGTCTAATCTTTTTAATATTATATTTTCTATTAGTTTAAAATCTTTATTGTTAGGTACATGTTTAGCGTTTTTTAGCAATACCGTTTCCTTTAATGAAGGAAAAATTCTTTTAGCTCTTTTTATCATTTTAATACCTGGAAACATGATATCTTTTTTTGCCGCAAAAATGGTAATTGGTGTTTTTATACTATTTGCCCTCTGCTTTAATATTATAGGTAAAGGAGAGAAATCTATATGGCAATGCTGAAATGTACTTGCTAAAAATTGCAATGTAAAGGCATCATATTCTGAAAAAAGCGCGTCCATGGCTCGTTTTATCTTTTTATTGTCATGTGTTTTTATAAACTTTTTTAAAGGGATGAACAGCTTCCATAAATTAACCAACGGATTACCGTTTACAATATATACAGGTGCTATTAGGAACACTTCTTTAATTGAGGTTTCGTTAAGCTCCAGCACTTTTAAACTTATGAAGCCTCCAAAAGAAAACCCTACTAAAGTGACGTTTTTTAGTCTTAATTTTATGATGACTTCTATAAGCCATTTTCCGTAATCCAGCGTTTTCATATCCAACCTGTTTTCAGCACTTTTGTTTGGCTGTGCCAGTACATCTATAGCATAAATGCAATATTTTGAAGATAAGTTTGAAAATGATTCTAGCATTAAAGGTGCACAACCTCCTGTGCCATGTATTAGCATAAGTGGCGGTAAATGAACCTCTCCGACGATTATTACATGGGTCTTACCAAATTTTGTTTCCAGTAATTTTTCAGAATAATCTACAGAAAGTTCTTTTAGCTTTTGATTATAAAGCTCAAGGATTGTTTCCTTCCCTTCTTTTGATTTAAAAAACATTGATCTGTACGTTTTTTGATTGATGATAAATGGTTAATTAACGATTGCTAAATTTCCTACTTTATGATCACTTTCAAGGTATTTATGTGCCTCTATAATATTTTCTAATTTGTATGTTTTATCTATAACAGTATTAAGTTTCCCTTGGCTAAAAAACGTCACTAATTCAGCTAGCAACATTTTTAAATCCCTTTGTTTTCTAATTCCTGTTGCTGAAAATTTAACTCTTTTTGGTGAAATAATTGAATACCATAAAACATTACTGCCCAAGACAGGTGTCATAAAAATTCCATTTGCTTTCAAAGTTTTTTTGGATTTACTGTAATTTGTTTTGCCCACAGAATCATAAACGATATCGAAATAATCTCTCATTTTGGTAAAATCATTTTTTGTATAGTCAATCACATAATCTGCTCCTATTGATTTTACTAAATCTACATTTTTAGTACTGCATACACCGGTTACAGTAGCTCCCATGTTTTTTGCCAATTGAACGGCTGCAGTGCCTAGACTTCCTGAAGCCCCGTTCACCAAAATATGCTGTCCCTGCTTTAGCTTACCTATATCCCTTAGAAAACTATAAGATGTTAAAAAACCATCACAGATAGGTGCTGCCTGCTTATGCGAAATATTATGTGGCTTTAAGGTTATTATCGAATCTTCAGAAATACATAGATATTCAGCATTTGTACCATTGCTGAAAAGTTTTTCACCAAAAACCTCATCATCTATTTTAAATTTGGTAACCTTATTACCTAGTGATTCCACAACACCTGAAAACCCAGTACCCAAAGCAGTGTTTTTGGGTTTAAAAAGCCCTATGATTAATCTGCCAAATTTTGGTGTTCCTTGACGCATCATGGTGTCTGCTCTTGTAATTGAAGAAGCCTTAATTTTAACTAAAACTTCGTGAGGATTTGGTATTGGTTTTTCAATATCAATAATTTGAATAACTTCTGGTGAGCCATAAGATGTGTAAACTGCTTTTTTCATAATGAATTAATTTACGGCAAAGTTGCAGATGTTTAGAAGATTAAATGTTCTACTTTAAAAATCAGTACAAATTTGGTCATACCTTCAATCATAATATCGGTTACTAGCTGTAAGGTATAACCTTTTCCTTTATTTTGAAATAACAGAATTTTTATCTGAGTTTTTGGATTAAAGTAGAAATGTGTTTTTATTCGGATGGCTCATCAATTACCTCATGTGCTGAATAATCCAATTTGAGATTTCTTTGAGCGCTAAAGGAGAAAACGTCTGTTCTATAGCACTATACTCATCCATTTTACCAGTGTTACTTTCTTGAAAAAAGTGATTTAAACCTTCCAATTGTAATATTTTATAGTCCTTGTTTTTTCCTTTAATCAATGCATCCTTAATGCCTTTTTGATTTATTTCTGCTGATACTTGTGTATCATTTGTCCCGTTTAGAGATAATACAGGGATGCTTAATTTTTCAATTTCATTAGCAGGGTTATAGTTGTAAAAATAGCGTATCCATGGTGTGGTTCTCGTTTCAATCAATCCGTTAATGATCTGAGAAACCTTCGTATCATCTCCAACTAAAGGCTTTAATATGGGAGCTATCGTGGCGTTGTAATGAGTAGAAAGTTCGCTCTTTATTACCGATAACTCTTTATATGATGCTGCAATTGTAATCGCTTTTCTGATGGCCTGCTCGTAAGCTGCTTCATCTGGCACAGGAAAAGGTCTCATGGTTGTTGCTTGTATCAGTGATATTTCACTTCCGGGAATTCCTGTTGATGCAAGTAATACTATAAAAGAAACATCTTTTGTTTGGTTGGCAACCAATGGTGCAATAATACCACCTTCACTATGACCTATTAAACCAATATTATTTACATCGATATCCCTTCTTGATTTTAAATAATCAACAGCACTAAGTACATCAGTAGAAAAATCTTTTGTTGTAGCATTGCTAAAGCTTCCTGTTGAACTTCCCACACCTCGATCATCATAGCGCAACACAGCAATGCCTTGACGTGTTAAATAATCTGCAAGTACCCAAAAAGGTTTATGATTGGCTACTGTTTCATCCCTATCCTGAGGACCACTGCCACTAATTAAAATAACGACTGGAAATTTTCCTTTTTTCTTTGGCAATGTCAAGGTACCAGAAAGTGACACAGAAGCTTCTGTATTTTCAAAAACTACGTCTTCCTCTAGGTAAGGATAAGGTTTTACAGGTTCTTGAGGTCTTTTAGTCGTTTTTTCAGGTTTGATATCTCCTTTTTTCAAATTTAAAGGAAGCACATTAACTCCTTCTGTAAAATTTCCTTCAAACTGTTGAAGGTCTTTATTAAACGTTCCTTGATATTTTATTCCCAAGTTTGCTCCATCAATAAATAGAACACCATTTTCTAAAAATGTTTTTTGAGGTTTTAAACCAGATACTCTTTGAGATGGAATATCAATAATAGTTACATAGTCTGTTCCTATATATGCTATGTTGAAAATAAAGTTAATGGATTTGTCCTCGCTGATGTTTACTGTTCCATTCCATAACCCAGAAATGTCTTGAGCATAGCTTGCTACTGAGAGAAAAAGTATGGTTAGTAATGTATATATTTTTTTCATGTTATAAGTTTTAATTTTGTTAGAATTTGAACGTAATCTCCCTGTCTGAATAAAATTCAGAATAGAAATCATTACGATATTGTTTGTGATTAAATTATGTTGATAGGATTATTCTTCTAATTCCTTTAGTATGTCATTTGCCGAATCAGCTGCTTTTTTATATTTTTTTAAGACCCATTGTGTGAATATAAATAAGACACCAATTCCTGAAGGAACTAACCAATTCAGTTTTTCTGTTGTTGTAAATAAATCAATACCTTTCATGATTTTGCCAAAAGAAATAACAGCTAGTATCAATACTATAAAACTAGTATAAAAACTCGTTTTTTGTAGTTGCATAAACGTTGCTTTTTCTTTAGCATAATTAGCTAATGAATCTTTATACGTGCTTTTAGAAATATTTATACCCTTCATTCTTTTAATTGATTTTAATGAAAGAACAGGTAATAGTATACAAGCAACTATTGTAAGAACTCCCGATAGTTCCAGGTACCACACATCTAGTAAACTAAAATTACTAACGAGGTAAATGACAGCAGCAAAACAGATTAAAGCGCCTACGGTCTCTGGAACCGAGATACTACGTATTCTACTGTCATAACGTTCTTTAGTCATATCAAGAATTAACTTATCGGTTAATATTTTTTGTTGGTCAACTTTCTGACTCATATCTTCCCAAAGGGATTTCATATTTTCAATTTCCATTGTTAATTTGAGATTTTAATTTTTGTTTAATTCTGGCTAATCGCGTACCAACATTGGTATTTGTAAAACCTGTAATTGCAGCTATGTCATCATAATTTTTTCCTTCTAAATAAAGAAGTATAATACCTCTTTCTACCATACTGAGTTTTTTTATATGCGCATATAAAAGAGCAATTCGTTCTTCTGTTTCAGTATTTATATCATCGGGGTGGTTTAAAAGAAAATGATCTATAGTTACTCGAGTTGCTTTTCTTTTTTCCTTTTTTAAATGACTAATAGCAGTATTTAATGCAATACGATACATCCAGGTGCTTACCATAGATTCTTTTTTAAATGAACCATATGATTTCCAAAGTTGATATACTATTTCTTGAAATAAATCTTTCTGGTCTTCAACAGTATTGGTATAAAGTCTTGAGACTTTATAGATAATACCTTCGTTCACTTTTATATCTTTAATAAATTCCTTTTTTGTACGCATCAAAATATAAATTACACGCTATTAGTATTTGAAGTACTTAAAAAATCACAAAAAAAATTAATTTTTTTTATTTATCCCCTAAAACCTTAGAATTAGAATTGTTGATTTATGTTTTTTGTAATGCTTAATACTTTATTACCGGTATGTTTTGTAGTTTTACTTTCAATCAGAATAATTTTACACTCTTTAACTGAAGAAAATCTATGGTTTACTCCTTTTGGAACTACAAATAAGTCTCCTTTTTTCATTGTAAAACTTGGTTTATTTTCTAATTTCATTAGAAGTACTCCCTCAAGGATATAAAATAACTCGTCTTCATTACCATGAATGTGCCAAGGGATTTCTTCTCCTTTTATTTTAACCAATTTTACGTATTCTGCATTTACCTCTCCAACAACTTTCACTTTTTTACCATTACTTTTTATATATATTTTAACATTTCTTAAAAACTCCTTTTTATACTCTTTTGTTATATTATCAACAGCCTTAAGAGCATCTTTTTTCAGATTTAGCAATAGATTCGACTTCTCTTTCAAGTAAAACATAATGCTCGCCATTGTTTATGTTTCTGTTACTTATTCCAGTTAAATCTCCAATTCTAACATAGCTACTAAAAGAAGTTATTGTTGCTAATATAATACACTTAAAAGTAAAATTATTTTTTAAATTTTAATTACTGAGTTCAAATCCACAACTAATTAGCAGGATTACCAAGGTTATTCGTTAGGTCCTTTACAAATGATATTTTTGATTAACATCTATTTATAGTTTTTCTTTAATTCCTTTTTTCCAATACATAAGACCAAATACAAGTGTTACCACAGCAAACATAATTCCATTTTCTCCTAACCAATACTCACTACCTTCAACTTGTTCAGTTAATGGTGGAAATATTTTTTGTACATACACATTACTAACAGCATGGAAAATAGCTGCTGGCCATAAACTATTAGACTTAAACGTATAATACGTCATAATAAATGACATAGATATAATCACTACAAAAAAGCATGCTAATTCCAGAACTACATTATTACCATAATACACAATAATCGGCCAGTGCCACAATGCCCATATAAAACCACTAAATAATGATACGCCTTTAAATGACATTACTTTTCGTAGTTCATAAATAAAGAATCCCCGCCAGCCAATCTCTTCCCCTAAGGTGGTAGCCATCGCTCTTGCAACGCCTACTGAGCCCATTAAAACTATAGCTATGATGGTTGCTGCAAAAGGAGATAAAGAGCCTATGCCTACCAAACCTAATTCTTTTGCCCATTCCACAACAGTTTCTGAACTTGCCATGTTGCCAAATTCAAATACCCAAATAAGGATATAGGTCCCCAATACATATAAAAAAGGAACGAGATAGGACAACTTAATGTATTTCCAATCACCCCATTGCCATGGTAACGAACGTACTGACCTCCCTTTTACTTTTAAAGTTAAAAAAGCCGCCAAAGCTGGACACCACATTAGACCTCCTATATATGTACTTGAAGGATATAGATTTACTATGGCATAATGAAAGATGCTGCTTAAAACCGTCACTATTCCTAAAAATATAAAAATAGTGTTCCAGGCATCTTTCTTATTTGGTATTGAATTGATCATAAGATGTTATTTTAATTAATATTATGTATGTCGTATGTTTCTGTGTACCAAAAATACTTAAAAGCCAAAAAGTAAACGTTCTATTTTAAAAATCAGAACAAATTCTAATTGATATTTTTAAGGTAAGTATTTGGTGTTGTGCCTTCCATTTTTTTAAAAAAGGTGTTAAACACTGTTTTAGAGTTAAAACCACTATCGTAAGCTACGGCCATAATGGTCAACGCTTTGTTTTCTTCTAAAAGAACACGCTCTTTAAACTCATTTAGTCTAAAGGTATTTACATATTCTGAGAAGTTTTTATCAAAACCTTGGTTTAATAATTGAGAGACGTAATTTGCGGGAAGTTCTAAGTAAGACGATAGATCCTTTAAAGAAAGATCTGGATTTAAATATAGTTTATAATCCATCATAATCTGCTCTAAGTCTTTTGTGTACTTCTCAATTTCATCACTATTCAGTAATGCTTGTTTATACTTTTTTTTCTGCTTATAGTTTACATTATCAGGAATTGCTTTTAGCATAATGTTTTTAAAACGTTCGAGGTTTTTTATTGGCTTTACAATAGGTTCAGTATTTAACAATAAAACTAAAGGCAAATGGTTTTGAAAAGCTTGTTCTACAAAATCTATTGCCTTATCGTAATTACCTAATAATACATTTACTAAAATTAAGAAGTTAAAAGCCTTATCCATCTTTTCAGATGCTAAATAGTTTTCCAATGTTTTTATCTTTTCATTACATTTTTCAAGATCGTTCATTATAGCATAGCACATTGCCAAACCACCCAGTTGAGTAAGGTCAGTTACTGGAACTCCTTCTAAATTTTTGTAATAGGTTAACGCATCCTGATGTTTACCAGTTAAAAACAAGCATTCCCCTATATATAATGGTGGAAAAGGTAAAGAGCTGTTTAACTCTAAAGCTTTTTGTAAATAAGGTATTGCATTCTTATATTCTTCTTGAAGATAAAGTAAGAATCCTTTATAATGATGATTCATTGCAGAAAAAGGATCTAATTGTAATGCTTTATCTAAATAGTTTTGTGCTGAATCTAATTTACCTTCAACAGTTAAATAGTTAGAAATGGTAAGGTAAATATCATCTGCTGGTTGAAAATCTAAAGCGTTATTTGCATGTTCATAAGCTTTCTGTAAATCCCACTTTTGCCAGCATTCTATATATGATAAGTTTAATTGCGTTCTGGCTGAATTAGGGTCAAGATATATAGCTTTTTGTAAATATGGTTGCGCTTTCTGAAAGGCTTCGTAAGCAGGTAGCAAGCCTAAAGTACCCATATAAGCATATCCTAAATTGACATCTAAGTATGGATTAGGAAAATTAGGCTCCTTTCTGATAATATTATCAAATATTGAGAAGGATTTAACTATATTTTCATAATCAAATTTCATTAAATAATATCTTCCTTTCAAATATTCTCTATAAATTTCTACTGGTACATCTATAGGTGCTACTAATTTTTCTTCAATTTCAAGATGACCTATATGTTCGCGCAATTTTTCTGCAATAAATAAGCTAACTTCATCTTGTATCTGAAAAATATCTTCTGGATTTTTATCAAAGGTTTCTGACCAAAAATGAAAATCTTCAACAGTATCTATCATCTGTACAGTTATGCGCATATTATTTTTAGACAATCTAACACTACCTTCAATAAATGTAGCCACATTAAGCTTCTCTTTTATTTCCTTTGCTGTCACTTTTTTGCCTTTAAAATAAAATGAAGATGTACGAGATGTTACTGATAGTTCTTTAATTTTTGCTAATGCATTTATTATTTCCTCCGTTAAACCATCGCAAAAATATTCGTTTTCTTTATTGGAGCTCATATTTTGAAATGGTAGTACAGCTATTGATTTTTTGTTATTTATTATCATAATTCTAATAATATTTCTTTAGGAACCTAATTTATCTTTAGCATATTCAGAGATGCCGGTATTAAAAAGCGGCACTATTTGTACAATCATTTCGGGATACTTTATAGTGATAGGTACGTTTTGCTGCCGTAGGGATTTCCAATACATTCTACTGAATTGATATACTTGTGTTAATAATTCTTCAGTGACCTCAACATCTTCAAATGCATCTTCATCTAGACTGCTCATTTTTATTTTTATTGGAAATGGATAGCTATCGGTAGGTGTGCTACTTGGCCATTTAAAATTTAGTATGTTTATTTTGAGGTGTTCTTGCATAAGCAGTTAGGTGTTTTAAACTATTGCCATAATGGTTCTTTATCACAATCAGGCTTTATTTCTAATACATTAGGTTCAACATTGGGATATTTAATAAATAACTCATTTAAACGCGTTGTAAACTGATTGTTAGGTTGAATAGTATTCAATAGATATTTCATTAAACACATAATATGCACATAGAGCTTATTAAACTCGTGCTTTTTAGATACATTTTCAATATTGTTAATCCCAGGTTTGGGTGATTTTGGTAACAGATATAGAACAAATATATAGTATAATAGGTAAATAAGCAATAAATAAGAGTAGTTAAATTCACTTAAAGTATAGATTAATAAGCAGTTAACATATTAGTGGTTAACATATTAAAGGAGAGAGTTACTTCCCGATACAGAAATTAGGATCCCTTTATTTACAAGGCCTTGATGAAATTGAGGTACAAAAAGTGTCAGAAATTAGTACAAAACTTAGTAATTGTTGATAAATTTTATCTATGGAAGTAACTTCTCCGGTTATTTCACCGAAATGAACTAGCTCTTGTCCTATAAAAATAGTGTTTTTTTAGTTAAAAACGTCAAATTTGTCTAACATCACCAAAAAAGTTGTAATTTTTTTAATGAACTTTTTAGAATTTTAAAATTCGTCAAAAATTAGCAATCCAGTAAAAATAGGGGTTTATCATTTTTCACGAGGTACAGTTTTTGGTGAAAAGTGGTGTTTTTTAAGATTTTGTTGATTCTTTATAATTTTTAAATTATTGGTAAAGAGAGTTTTAAGGGGTTTAAATAGATTTTCTCTATTGAATTCTGGGAAATTCTAATTAGATATAAAATTTTTAATGAAAATAAATACTAAAATTTCACCCCTAAATCTCATAAATTTTATTTGAAAAGATTGAGATGGAAATTAAAAGAGTGGGGGACTATCACATTTCAATTACACCATATTCAATGCATCCTCTTTCTACAATCTGGTTTATCTGCTCTTTAATATTAGAATTTCCGTTATTTTTATCTGAATGACAAAAAGGACAGGCATTTAAATTTCCATCTGTATTAATATATAGACCCATATGGCCAGCATTGAAACACCCTATTCTACGTTGATGGTATCCATGATACATAATTATTGGATATTTTTTATAGTCTTTATCGGTGTTGTATAGCTGATAAATATGCTCTAATAATTCAATTTGTGTATCATTTAGCAGCACATCTTTTCCTTTAAAGTGCCCAACCGCTTTAGGTTCTAGAAACTGAACAAAACCGACACCCAATTTTTTTGCAAATGACATATAGTTTATCAAATCATTTTTATTAGCCATTTCTTTAGTAACACATAGAGAAAGACAGACTAATAGACCTGCTTTATTTGCGTTATTAACACCATTTATCGCCCATTTATAAGATTTTTCATTTCCTCTAAATTCATTGTGAAATTCCTTCTCATAATGATCTAAACTGATAAAAACTCCTTTAAGTCCGTCATTTTTTAATTTAATTGCATTCTCTCTGTTCAGGTTATATCCAGATGTAAAAATCCAACAATTTACACTGTTTTTTAGATAAGATAGAATTTTATAAATCCATTCTAGTTGGGTCATCGGTTCGCCTCCAGAAAGTATTAATTGGTTATATCCAAATTCTTCTAAATTTTTCAAAATTTCAAGAATTTTGTCAAGCTCCAAAACTTCTTTTTTATTCAATTCATCCCATTCAAAACAATGAGTACATTGCAAGGGGCATTTTTTTGTAATGGCAAAAAAGATGTTGTTAAATCTGTTAGACTTTACATTGGATGGTTTGAACTTATTTAATTTGTCGATTACAAAATGCTTAAAGAGTTTGCTGTTCCTAGGAGGTACATAAGCACCCAAGTAATAATCTCCGTTATGATAAACGAGTTTTTTAATTACTTTATTCCCTTTGACATTTTTTCTAATTTTAATCAAATATCGCAACCCTTTTATTGCTGTTATTGGATTTTTATAAGAGGACAATGCAAGGATAAAAATATACCATCGCATTTTTACACGAAAAGTAAAAACCTGCCATCCATACAAAATTTTTATTGCCATATTTTTATAAATGTTAGTACCTTGTTTCCTTTTATTTTGCTACATCAAAAATTGCGAGTTCTTCTAGAGCTTGTTCTCCAGACGTAAACTCATAGTACATTTTTTCTGAAAATTTAGCGAAAGTTCCAGGATTTCTGAAAGTCATTAATTCTGACTTATTAGGATTACCAGAAAAATTCCTGATATATTCATAATACCCTCTGTTTTCTAGGAAAACGGTTACTTTTCCTTCTTTTATTTCTTCTGAATTACTTTTAAAACTAACATAAACTTGATCTCCAATATTTGGTTGTACAAGATATTGATCATCTTTTTCAGTTAGGAACTTTAATACGTCATTCCCATCTTGATCAATTGCTCTAAAAGGTTGTAAATTATTTACAATAACAGGTAAATTTTCAGAAAAATCTGCAGCAACTTTATCTACTTCCCAAAACATAAATCCACATCTCAGCATAATTTCAAAAGGTTTGGATGAGTTGCCTTTTAGGTTTATAGGTACAACAATATCTCTAAATGCAAGCGGACCTACCATATTTAACGTTTCTATCAACGTCCATTCTTCATTATTCTTTATAAGAATTTCCAATGGTATTCCTTGTTCTTTCATCCATTTCAAGGATTTTTCATACGGTTGATTTCTGTTTTTCTTCTGAAACTCATTAAATGACCTTCCAAATTTTTTGTAAAATTTTCCAAATGTGTAATCTAACCAATAGGAGTTTTTAAGTCGTAAAATGAGCTTAACTTGATTTTTATCTTGAGGACGATTGAATTTTAATTTCAATGTTTGAAATTCCAAACCGTCTGAAATAGCGTTAAAATGGATAGCGTTATTATCTGAATTTTCAACAATTTTAGGATCAGAAGGTTGATTTTCAATCATTATTTCAAATGGAGAAATAGGGTTTTGAATTGTATGAATTTTTCCGTTCTGGTCAATCATAGCCTCACTATTTTCAGAGTGTAAAACTTCAATTAAGTTTAAACTGTTTGTATATTGAATTTCCTTCAGTTCATTTGATATTTTAATACGATAAATATTTTCTTTTTCTTTAAGATGCTTCAATTGAAAATAGTCGTTTCGTTCCATTGAGGGTCTTATTGCCCCGGGGTAAAGTTCACCTTCAAAAGTGAACAACGTTCCATCATTTGAATACACAAAAGGACATGAACTTTTAGTTAATGCAATTATAGCCGTTACTACGACTAATGTTCCAGCTGTTATACCAACAACTTTAATTACTTCATGACCAGTATCATTTTGGTGGACAATAATACTGTCTATTTTGTCAAGTGGAATTTGAACAGAATTTTTTGCATCGGTATAAATAGGGGAGCTTGTGTACAAATGGATTTCTGATTTTGGATCCCCTAATTTTTTTTTGTACAAGTGAGAATTTTGTCCGGCTACCGGTTTATAAAATGTATGTAAATCATCAATTTCTGATGTCTGTGCCTTAATTTTTTTATCAAATTCATCCAATATTACATTGTATAGATGCATGTCTGATTGTTGATCGTGTAGGATAAAATACTTCTTAGCCTTATATTTTTGCAGAACAGTTATTTTATCATTTTTTTCTAAATCAATTTTTTTATCCATATACCTATTCCCGCAAGAAAATAGGAAAAGTGTTATGATTGGGAGTGCTAAAAATAGAGATAAATTTAATTTTTTTAATTGCCATTGGCAATAGTATAAACGGAAATAAAAAAGAAAGCTTTTCATAATACTTACAGGTTTTAGTTGAAAATAATATGGGGTGAAGCTATGACATAGGCCAAATTCAGTTAATGGCAAGAAATGGTTGCATTTTACTCAAAAAATACTTATTTAAAGATACAAAAAAATATAATTATTCCCTTAAAAGTAATAATAATGTTGATAAAATCTTTGTTTTATGATATTTTATTAATTGTTAAGTGGTGGTTTTACAATGTTTCTAGTTTAGTGATGTTGAGGTTGTTTATAGAGAGTTTTTATCGATTATTATTTTCTAAAAAACTCGAATTTTGTATTTGTTAAATCTGAAAAACCTCTTTTGTATGCCATAATAAACCTTCTGGAGAAGGATACCATTTAACTTTCTCAGGTAAACTAATTTGTTTACCATTAAACTGAGAAATTGAGTAAACCGAATTGTTTTCAATAACTGTAGGTGAAATTCGAACAATGTAATCTTTATTTATAGTGATTAAACCTCTATCATATGCTCTATGTAAATTTGGAGATAAACTTATACCATTAGGAATGGTATCATCCTTAGAAATACTAAAAGGAACTATATGGCAAGCATCGACCATTTGCGCATTTACAGTGGTTTCAATTTTCATCTCAGATATGCAGCATTGGTAGTTGTAAATTTTAGGTATTGCTTTTTTGAATAAGCCACCTCTAACAAAAATTTCTTCTTGAAATTCATCTTCATTAAGCTGCTCTTGAAGTTCTCTAATTCTTGTTTGATAAGAAGTTTTGTCTTCATTAAGAATTTCATTCTCGATTTCATTTTCAAAATTAAAACCTTCAAAATCTATAAGCTGAGATTGTTTTATACTAAAATATTCATTCAAAATAAATTCTTCCAAAAATAAACTGGTTTCTGGGTCATTCATCAAAAGAAAAAGCTGTTTATCAATTTCTGCAAAAGAAATAGTATCATTTAAACTCTTAAAGCTTTTTATGCTTTTTGAACTGGAAACTGATAATTGCAATCCAGGTTTAGTACTTAAATACCAAAATGGTTCACTCCTTAAATGAAAAAATGGTAAAGCAAAATTTGGTATATGCTTTGATTGGACCATATTTTTCCAGTTTGATTTAAATGATAAAATTAATTCTGGTGTAATGTAAATTCTATTTGAAGTTATTACTTTTTTCCTAACTAATTGAATTATTGAAATTAGTAAAATAGGTTTATGTGGGGCTTTTCCAAGACCTTTATTAAAACCTCGTTTTAAACTTTTAAACTGTTTAATATAATTATGTAAAATTTCTTCCATAACAGAGGTAAATTTAGGTAGTTTCCGTATTTCTAATTTTTCTCAACCATTTCAAAAAATAAGGTCGGTCATTATTGTTTGGTTGTTCATACCATTCAGAACATATAAAATAATCTATTTTATTAATATTTATAACCCCTTTCCAATACCTTAAAATCTTATCTGGGTCTGTCGATAGTTTTTTTCTTAATAGAGGATATTGAATATGAAAGGTATCTCTAGAATAATCCTCGTTTTGCATCCTAATGATTTCAGCTGTATCAATTAGATTTTGATTAAAAAGGTTTAACAATGTTGTTTTAACAAATTTTCCGATTTTAACTTTATTTGGCGGGATTTCCGCACTATTCTTATTTTCTAATTTTTGCGAAAATAATTTAGTTTGATTAGGAGAACTCTTTGATGAAACAATTTTAAGTTTTGGATTAAACTTCTTTTTAGGCTTAACTGGCACAAAATTATCCTTCGTTAATTCTTTAATTCCAAGATCTTTCAAATATTTAAAAGTAGCATCATAAAACTCACTTGGACGTGTATGATCAATATCAGATCCTCTAGGAATAAAAAGGACCATACCTTGTCTAGCTCTTGTCAACAAAACACGATATGTATTTATTAAATACTGTTTTGTGATTTCTTGATTGATATTTTGCCATTTTGTACCACTAAATTTCTGAAAATTCCATTCATTTTCGGTATCTAAAAAAAAATTAGCTCCCCAAGCCAAACAAACCCAATCTATTTCTAAGCCTTGAATATCAAATTCGGTTGCAATTACTTCTAAAAAATAGGAGGAACGTATATCATTTTCATCATTTAAAAACCATTCAGCTGGAGATATTTCATTTTTTACATCTATACTATGTGGACGAAGCCTTCTTGCACCCGAAGAACTAACAATTCCCATTCTTTCAGTTCCTTTTGCATTATTTCTTAACCAACCTTTAGCTATTTCTAAATCTCTAGTTAGAACAATTGGATAATCATCTTTTATTTCTTGATATAAACTTTTAACCGAATTTGTATTCAGTTCTAATAATTCGTGAACAAAATTGGAAAGTTGTTCAGATCTAAATGACCTCACAGAAACAGCCAAATGCAAATCTTTCTCACTTTCTCCATTTTCTTTAATCCAAGATCTTAATTCTGCAGATTTTATATAATTTTTATTTTCACTAATTAGATCTGAATAATGAATATCCCATTCTGAGTAATGTTCTTTTAGAGCTAAAATCCATTCCTCTAGTCCAGCCTCACCAGTGTTAATTTCTTGCCCACCTCCAATTAAACAAATAATAACACACCAATCTTGATGTCTATTCATTACATCAATTAAAAATTCAGGTTCAGACATATTAAAATCTTCTACACCTTTTTTTACCTTCATAAAAGAACTGGCTTTTGCTCTAGTCCAGGCTCTTTGTGCTTCATCAAAAACTACTACTTTTTCAATTGGTGCTTTTAACGATATTAGATTGTCATCTCTAAAATGATGTATGTTTTGGATAAATGAATTTGCCTTTATTGCAGCTTGTTTTTTAGTTAGTGGGGTTCCATTTTCTTTAGATGTTTTTACTTCATCCCTTGTCAATGCTTCTCTTAACACATCAACTAAAGGTCCATTTCCAGATAGAAAGACAGCATGTTCATCCTCATCCGATTTCATTCGCTCATTAGCAATATTCAATCCAGCCAAAGTTTTACCAGCTCCAGGAACACCAGTAACAAAACATATCGATTTTTTAAGATATAACTTGGAATTTTCTACTATTCTATTCAAACAAGTCGCTGTTCTTGATAAATTTATTGCTCCAGCATCAGATCTTGAAATTTCTTGAACATTATGACCTTTATATAAAGCTTGTGCTGCTTCTACAATGGTTGGAGTTGGTTTGTAAATAGAAGTTTCCCAATCAAAATGATTTATATTATCGCCATTTGAATTTTTCAGAACCTCTTTTAAATATTCACCAAGATTATTTTTATTGGTTCTTGCAGCTGTATATAAATCTTCAATTTGATCTTGATCATTATCAAAATCCGAAGCATTTGTGGATATTAGTACAGGAATTAATTTTGTGTGATGACTACCTTCGTGAAAATTTTTTAAATCTAGTGTATAATCAATAACTTGTTCAATAGCGTGATTACCATACTCAAAATCTCCTACTTTAAATTCTAAAACAAAAACAATATCATTTATAACTACAATATTATCTACTCTTTTTCCCATTCTCGGAATAGCAAACTCAAAATAAACTTGTCCATTAGGAAAATCTTGCAATTGATCTTTTAAAATATTGATCTCTCCAATCCATGCATTCTTTTGCAATTCTTCTAAGGCATGTGTATGGTATAAACTTAACTCTCCTAAAATTTTAGAGTTATCATCTTTAAGAAATCCTAAAATTGAATTAGAATAATATGCTCTTTTCATAATTAATAATACTCTTTAATATAACTATATGCTCTATCAAATAATACTTGATCTTTATGCAATTTATATTTTAGAAGTGCCTTTCGTAACGATTTTTGAACCTCCCTTTCTCCTGAATTGGTGTTTTGCCAGCCTGGAAAACGGACAACTCTAACAATAGCGTCAATGTCTGTAACTATACGTTCAACAACTGCTGGTGTTTCGTCATTCTTTAATTCTAAAAATAAATCTGTTAACGCTGCTTTTGGAGATTTAGCCTGAGTTTCTTGCTCCAATTCTTTTTCTGCTTGTACTGTTTCTTTAGCTATTTTGCATAGCTCTTTTATAAATTCAATAGAAGTAATCAATCCTAATTCCGCTTTATCCCTAAGTGCTTCAAGGCGATCACTGAGTGATTTAAATTTAGGATCTCCACTATGTTTTTTGAAACGTTTAATAAGTATCTTCGTTAACTTTTTAATGTTTTTCGGATCTGGGTTGTTAAAGATATTTTCAATGACATCGGCATCCAATATAAATTCATCTAAATGATGAACTTCTCCTACGTGAACGTTGTCATGTATCAATTTTGTAGTCTGAGCGCCTAATGAGAAC
Source organism: Lutibacter oceani (assembly GCF_003384935.1). Classification (GTDB taxonomy): domain Bacteria; phylum Bacteroidota; class Bacteroidia; order Flavobacteriales; family Flavobacteriaceae; genus Lutibacter; species Lutibacter oceani. Next base: position 18,605 of record NZ_QTTQ01000013.1, on the reverse strand, counting down.
CATAGCAACTTCCCAATGTCTCTTGACGCAGGTCTTACAGATTCAAACACTTGGGATAACCATTTATAATCTTCATTATATATATCCAAAATAGCATCTGGTGATAACGATTCCCATAACCTTGATAAATATTTATAATCTTTTGCAAAAGCATCTTTCTTTTCATTTGACTTAATGGCATTTTGGGCTGCTTCTAACCCTTCAAAACCTTCAATAGATCTATCAACACCTTCAAAGTGTTCCAACGCTTCTTTAAGAGCTTCTGGTAATTTACTCCTTAATTCAGATAAGTTTGTAATGATTGTATTTACACTTTCCTCATCAAATTGCAAGGCTTTAGCGGCATCATCAAACACACCAAAATAATCAACAATTCTTCCAAATGATTTATGTGGATACAACCTGTTTGTTCTACAAATAGCCTGTAATAAGGTATGATCCTTCATCGACTTGTCCAAATACATCGTTTGTAATATTGGCGCATCAAAACCTGTTAACAGCTTAGCAGTAACAATGATAAATTTTAATTCTGAAGTTGAATCGTTAAATTCATCAACTATTTTTTCTTGTTTACTTTTATCTACTCCCCATTTTTGTTTAAACTCAAAATCATCATTAGCGGAAGTTGAAATAACCACTTTACTAGCTTCTTCAGGAAAAAATTTATCTAACTCTTCTTTATACTGTACACACGCAAACCTGTCTGGTGTTACAATCATTGCCTTAAACCCGTGAGGCTCGACTTTCTCTTTAAAATGAACAGATATATCCTTTACTATTTTGGAAACTCTTTCTGGAGATTTTAAAAACGCAGCCATTTTAGCTGATTTTTTATTTAAGGCATCTGCCTCTTCATCGGACAGAGCTGCCGATTCTTTAAATTCCTTAAAAGCCCTATCTATTGTTTCTTTGTCCACATGAACGTCAACCAGTCGGGGTTCAAAATGCAATGGTAAAGTAGCATCATCTCTTATAGAATCGTGAAAAGTATAACGCGACATATATCCTCCTTGGTCTTCAATAGCTCCAAAGGCCCAAAACGTATTTTTATCTGCTTTATTTATCGGCGTTCCTGTGAGACCAAACAAAAAAGCATTCGGTAATGCAGCTCTCATCTGTCTTCCTAAATCACCTTCATGTGTTCTGTGTGCTTCATCAACCAGCACTATAATATTATCTCGGGTATTCATATTGGGTTTCGCATCTCGAAACTTAAATATCATTGAAATAATTATTTTACGAGTATCTCTTTCTAAAAGGGTTTGTAATTCTGTAATGCTTTCTGTTGTCTCTACATTTGGAATATCAGCACCATTAAAAGTTCCTGTAATTTGTGTATCTAAATCTGTTCTATCAACCAATACAACTACAGTCGGACTTTTCAATTCAGCTGATTTTCGCAATTTTTGCGCAGCAAAAACCATTAATAACGATTTTCCAGAACCTTGAAAATGCCAAATCAATCCTTTTTTTATCTTTCCTTCCTTTACACGTTCAACAATTTTATTAGCTCCTTCGTACTGTTGAAAACGACAAATAATTTTGTTTCGTTGCTTCTTTTTGTTGGAAGCAAATAACGAAAAGTTTTGTAAAATATCTAAAAGTCTATATGGGTTTAGTAAATCTGAAAGTTCTTTTCCTATTTCAGCTAATCCCAATTGTTTTGCTAATTTATCTTCATCATCTTCCAATCTCCATGGCGCCCAATATTCAAGAGGGCTTCTTATTGCTCCGTAAAATAATTCTTTCCCTTCTGTAGCAAATGATAAAATGTTTGGAACAAATAACTGTGGTACCGAATTTTCATAAACATCATGAACTTCATGAGCTCCATCTAACCAACTAACTGATGGACGAATAGGTGTTTTAGCTTCTCCAACAACTACTGGTATTCCGTTTATAAATAAAACAACATCTGGTATTTTTGTTTCTCTATGATGAATACGGTATTGATTTGTAATGATGTACCTATTATTTTTTAGTTCCTCAAAATCTAAAAGACGCACTGGAACATGACGGTTATTATCTCCAAATGGCATTGTTTTATCTCCAGTTAACCATTTAAAAAATTCTTCATTTGCACGAACCAAACCAACTTGGTTCACTGAAATTAAGATAGCTCTGAGTTTATAAATAACTTCATCAGCCAAATCATGTTGTTGAGCAATTTCTGGATTTAAACGAATTAAAGCATTTTTAAGTTCAACTTCGTCTAATACTTCATTGACGTTTCGTTGTAATTCGTTAGCCGATTTATACTTCCAAAAAGAACCGTAGCCTTCCGAAGGTTCGGCAACATTTTTACTGTTTAAATTGTTTCCACTTAACTGGTGAATAATATAATGTTCAACACTGTTTAATTCGTTAAAAGACATAATTATATAGCAATTATTTGTTCAATTTTTTCAATAACTAAAGGTAATCTTTCTTCCACTAAAATAGGATGGATTTGAGATGAAATTATTTCCAGGAATGACACATGTTTGTACAATATTTCAAACTCCTGTTTAAGAAAAGTTGTGATTTCTTTATTATCAGACTTTATTTCATCAATAATTGTAGTTCTATTATCCAAGACATAAATAATATCCTCAAAATCATGACTAGTTCTATAGTCTTTTCCTCTACCCCTAAATGCTTCAAATTTTGTAGCTAAAAAACAAGGTGCTGATAGTATTTGTATTTCTTCATTTTCTACTTTGGTGGTCCATAAATTATCAAAACCAACTATGTACCATTTATTTGATTGTCCCATTGGACCATCTTCAGATGGCATAATATCAACAGAAATTCCTTTATATAAATAACTACATATTGCATGTCCATTTGGATCTGGACTAAACCCAAGGTCAGCCAAACGTTCTTGCATTTTGGTCCATTCTGCAAAATTTAATAGATTTATAGTCATATCAATATCTCCAGTTGGCCTAATTTCGTCTGCTGCTGGATCATCGGTATACAAACTTATTACTGCTCCTCCCACAAAAATCATTTGATCTTTTAACTCTTTAAGTGCTTCTGCAACTTGGGCAACTAGTGAAATATTAATAATCTTATTTTCCATACAATTTTATTTTTTATAATATCATTTCAGCATCATTTGAATTATTATTTTCATTCATAATTCGTCTTTTTATCTCATTTAGTGCAATTTCTTTTTCTCGTGCACGTCCAACCCTAACTGCATCAACCAAGGCTAATAATTCATATAGCTTTTGGTCGTTTATTATTGCATTAGGAACTGACTTGTATAAAGGAATTATACTTTGCCCTCGTGTGTTACCTTTGGCTGATGGCCAAACATATTTTTCTTCACTTTGAATAATGTTGTTTAATGGAGGTGCAGAATGTGCTGTTGGTATTCCTCTAACAATTTGTCCTGGTCTTTGAGGAAATACATACGAAATACCAAATTTTAAAAACTCTAAAAAAGCCAATTTCATTACTTTTTTTCCTGAATAATCTAATAGTCCTGCATACTTAGATCTATTTACTGATTCACTAATTTCAGATTGGCTCATAAATAACTCTTTAGCAATACTTCTTTGCTGCCAAGATTTATCTTCTAAACAACTAATTTTTAATAGGATGAAAACATCTTGAGGTTTCATTACTTGCTGCTGTGACTTCATAGTGCATGATTTTAATATCGCTGATCGCGATATGCAATATTATAACATATAAACCTTAAAAACAAATAATTATATATTTATATTGCTGATCGCGATCAGCGATATTTACTTCAAAGTATAAATTAAATCAATCCCTCCAAAAATAGATAAGCCTAAATTTTTAGTATCTTCTTGAACGATTAACTCGTGACTTTCTTTATTTCTGATATCTCTCAATAGAATAGCATTTTCATATTGACGTGTGGAAATCCAATTGTTCTTTATAGCGAAATTTAAAAGGTTATTTAGCATTGGCTTTCCTTTAAACGATTCTTCTTTTTTAACTTTTTCTTTTAATTTATTCTCTACAACTTTAGCTAAAACCCTTACTGCTTCGGTTGTTTTACCTTCATTTAAATTAGTTATTACAGTCTCTAATTCTATATGTACATAAAAATCTAACTTGTCTACAGATCTTCTCAATTTATGCAATTCATCTATTATACCTACATCAACATTTTGTTGTGTATTTAAGTATTTTTCAAACAAATCTAAATAAGCTGATTTCACCTCGTGATTATCTTTTCTCAACCTCCTAATAATACGGTCCATTTTAATGGCTCGCTCTTGTTTGTCATAGTAAAACCATAATACTACAATAACTAATGCACCTATTATTAAATAAAGAATGTTAATTAATTTCATAGCTTTTCGATTTAAAAATTAATCTTTTCCTTAACAAACTCAGTAAAATTAAAACCAGTACCACCAGATTTTACATCACGTAAATACATGTAATTTTTATCAGCTGAAATTTCTAAATCTACAGCGTTTTTATCTTCTCTAATTTTAAAAGGAAAACCTTTAGCAAATCCTTTTGGCAAAACAATCCAAAGTGCATACTGTTGCGTGTTAAGTAGAAGGTGCACATCATCTGTAAATTTAGATACTGGTACATTATACCACCAAACATCTTTAGAACTATTAATTTTTGAGAAGCTAGTATTTCTAGAATCTAAACTAGCTTGATAATTTTTATTGATGTAGTCAATTAGTTCTTTCTTTTTCATATTAATTTACCCCAATTTTATTTGTAATACATGGCACTGATAAACCTAAAAGATAAAACCCAACATAATCATCTAAAGGAACTTTATCTTTTAAATTTAATAGTTTATTGTGTTGGTTTTCTTTATCTCGAATTGGATAAATAATAAGACAATCAATAACTTCGTTCGTTGGCTTATTATTCAATTCCGTATAAACTTTATCCATACGTGCATAACCACTTAGTTGCCTTATGTCTTCTTTGTTGTTTTTTCCTCTACCGTATTTTGTTTTATACTTTGTATCAATTACCATTTGTAGACCTTCAGTATTCAATAAGAAATCTAGTTCTTGATAATTCGATTTGTATTGATAATGAATATCACCTCCATACGTTTTTCGCAAAAAAGTAAATGCATACAATTCAAATAATAGCGGCATGTTAATCCAAAAAGGTTGCGTCAGTATTTTATTTGCTTCAACTGTTCTTATATTGTGTCCAAAACGCTTTAAGATAAGTTGGGCCAGACTTATTGCTTCTTTATAACTACTAAAAAAAGGAGAGGTTTTAAAATGTTGTAAACTTGATATATTTTTAGGCATAGTAACTTCTTCAAAAGCAGGTAAACAATATTGTAACGAATTTGATGCTAAAGCAGCGTATTCTGGAAATGAACTCAAATATTTTTGCACAAATAAAAGGCCTGCTTTTAATATCTTGTTTTCTGGATGATTTAAACCAAAAGTATCAAAAGCACATATTGTTTTTAAAGGCTGATTTCTATATGTATAGTGTTTTAGTGTTTGCGAAACTAATAACTTCCCTTTAACACGAGCGTTTAAATGTTTTTCTTCGCGATAATAAGATTTTTTCAATCCTTTTTTTACTAATTGCTTAACTAAATTAAGATACTGAATTACTAACAAAGGCGATAATAAGTCTAAAGACTGATCGATTTCTATAGGTGACTCTTCACTTTTAATTTCGTAAATATTATTAATATGTTTTGATGCCTCAGCGTCATTTAAACAGGTCAATAACATTTTTAAATAATCGGTTTCAAAACCGTCTTCATTTAATTTTGGAGAAATATAAACAGCACGATTACTTGCTTCACACAACCAATCAATACCTATATAATAATGAGAAGATAGAACCCCATTATCAATTGAAAAACAAGGTTTGTTTTTAGATTTATATTTTCCGAACTTCTGATTTTTGAAATAATACGTATTAAGAGACTCGCTATCAATAATAGCTCGCTTGTCTTTATGCTCTCCAATTCTTATTATTTCAGTTTTGTTCGACATTTAAAGTTTATTTATTTCTTCAGTAGCTTTTTCGTTTAATACACCATCTTTTACATATTCTTTTAAAATAGGAACTACTTCAAACTTAATTTTTATCTCTAATTCTTCTTTGTTATCTGCCATGAAATAACTGTGACCTATTTGTACATCTTGCTTTTTAAAATCTGAAGCCAGAAAATCTTTAGAAAATAAATCGCTTACGCTCTGGAATTTTTCTTTAGCAAAATCAGGGACATGCATTTCATTTGGTAATACGTCTACAAAAGAAAAACGACGCCTTATGGCATAATCGATATGACCTACAGAACGATCTGCTGTATTCATAGTACCTATAATGAATAAATTATTAGGTAATTTTATACTGCGCTCTCCTTCCAATTCATAAAGTGAATTAACTGGTTTATCTCTATATTCTAATGCATAAATTAATTCACCCAAAACAGCAGGTAAATTAGCTCTGTTTATTTCATCTATTATTAATACAAAATTTGCTTTTGGGTTATCAATAGCTCGTTCTGCAAATTCGATAAGTGTTTTATTTTTAACACTAAATGTTGGGGTTCCATCAATCACTTCTGCTTCAATCCCTCTTACAAAATCTTCGTAGGAATAAGCTGGATGAAACTGAACTAATTCATAAGCTCCTTTTGCAACTACTTGATTTTCATTTATCTTTTCACCTTCTTTTAAGTTGAAATTATCAACCAAGAATCTCATAAATTCATGTGGCTCTACCTCTGTATTAAATTCTTTATTTTTTTGCTGGTGAAATGACATCAACGTCTTATTTAGATCAATAAAATCTAAATTCTCAGTTTTAATACTAAACAATGATAATGCATTTTTCATATAATTAATAGCATTAACTGGTACATATTCGTCAGGATAATACGTGTTTAATAATTTTAGAATAAAACTAGGCCCAAAAAATTCTTCTCCAGATTTATAATCTTTTTCAACAATTACCTTATCCAAGAATTTAGCAACTACTTTCATTGCTTCTGCATCATTTAATTCTTTTAAAGAACCATTTTTACTATAAGTTTCATTCTTTTTGGACCAATAAATACGATAGGATCTAGCACTACCAGGAAAATAATAACCCAATGGTTTTAAACCAAGTTCTATCCACCAACAAAAATTATCTCTTTCGCCCGTTCCAATACAATAATTTTCAAGCGATAAGTTTTTTATTTCATCCTTAGGAAATTTTGATAAAAAACGCGCTCTTAACTCACTACGTTCTTGTCTATCTTTTAAAACCTCCTTATCAGTAGGATTAAAATTTTTATAAAAATCGTTAAGTAGTTGTGTAGGATTGCTAACAGTTTCAAAATCTGTCATCTCTTTAGCAACTGACTTAGCTGTGTATGTTTTTCCTGTACCTGGAGGACCTTGTAATATAATTTGTTTTTTATACTTAAGAACTTTAATAAGTTCTTCATTATTTAACTCACTCATAAGGCTATTTACATATTTATTGATATTATCATTTCTTAATGGTTCAATCGTTTTTCTATATGATACATAATCAAAATCTTTAGGGAATTCTTCATTCTTATACCACAGCATTTCAAATTTATGGTCCGCAATTTTATTAATTATTTTACCTATTCCTTTAACTTTAGTAAAGGTTATGGAATGTTTTGGCCCTTTTGTAGAGCTAGATTTCATTACTAAAATATCACCAATATTAATTTCTTTTAAGGTATTTACATACTTAAAGTCACCATGTTCTGCATAACCATCATACCAAACATTGTTTTTTAAAAAGAAATTAGTAACATCTTCACCATCATGACTTGAACCAACCGCCCAATATTTATTATTATTTCCCATACCCTAAAACACCTGATTAATTAAACTCTTTTGTAAGGCTTTGGAACTTGATATTTTGGATTCAATTTGGTTAGTTGTTTTAAATAATAAATCTAATTCACTAGCAATCTTTTCTTGAATTTCAAGTTTAGGCTTAGGCACCTTAATTACTTCTAAACTTTTTCTAGCTATTCTTTGCCTAGTTGTTCCAGAAGCTAATAAATTAGCTTTATGTAAAAACTCTCTAGTATTTACAAGGTGAAGTAAATATCTATTGTTTGAATGTTCTTTATCAACTCTTGCGACACAGCAATCCACGGCAGTTATCATTTTATCGTCTATTTCTTCTACAATACAAGCCCGTCCAATTGGATCAGGCATTCTTGCTATCAAAACATCTTCTGGTAAAACTTCAAAACACCTAAGTCTTTTAAATGTTTCCTCATTTATGTATCGTCTTGATTTGTTAATAAATTTTCTGACTCCAATATCTGCTAATTGTAATAATCTAATACCTTCATTAGATTGATCTTTTGATTCAATCCAATCACCATCAATAAATTTACCACTATCTGAAAAACTAACAATATTCTCAATTGGGTGGTTCTGTTTCCAAATTAAATTGGATGCAGATACTTCCAATAATAATTTCACCCTTTCCAAAACCTCCAACTCCTTTTCAATCACGGCATCCATAGCCCAAAGTAGTTTTGCTAATTGCGCTTGTTGGTCTTTTGGTGGGAGGAGAAATTCGTAATTGGCAACATCTCTCCATCTACAATGTGGGTTTGTAGAGCCAATTATAGCTCCAGTAGTATGTGCGTAAAAGGACTCACTATGAAAAAGAAAGGGAATAAATTCAGGAACTAAATGCTCTTCATTCGGTTCGAGAGTTAATGTTTTTTCTCCTGTAATACCATCAAATGAAGCCAAGGCTGTTCTTCTTAAATGTGGGTTTCTAGTTGGAAACAAGATTTGTCCTTTTCTAAAAATCTTATAAAAATAAGGATTCAATTCATCGCCACTTTCTTGACTAGACCATCTTTTAATATGTAAAGATTCTGCATCCATATGGCTTACCTTTAAAAAACGATCAAATCTATTTCTAGCATTTTCTTTATCGTTTTCTTCCTTTTTAGTAAAAACATCTATTAACTTAACAGGTACCCATTTATTTTTATCTATTATAAATTCCATTAAGACAACGATTTAAATAATTCATTCATACTTGACTTTAATTTTCCTCCAACAGCACTCCAATTTTCATATGATTCATTTAAAGGGAGCGTTAAACCTTGTGAAATTCTAGATGAAGCTACATAATTAGTTACAAGTAGTGAGGCATCATTTTTCAAGACATCTTCTACACTTACGACCTTTGCAAACCCTTCTTCATCTTCAAATTTATTGTAAGCATTAAAAATTTTGTCAATATGATGATCTAATAAATAAGATATTGTCTTTTCATCCTTTACCTCCTTAAAAGCATTTATAAATAATATTTTACCTTTTTTATGTTCCTCCTTATTTGTTCTTCTGATTAATAAAGCAGACTCCATCGATGAATTGTAAAATAGATTTTTACCTAGTGCAATAACGCAATCAACAGTATTTGTTTCAATCATATTTTTTCTCATTTTCTTTTCATTGTCTCTAAAAAGTATCCCGTGGGGCCATAATTGAACACATCTACCATTTATATCATCCAGGCTTTTATCAATATGCTGTTCAAAAGCATAATCGGCACAACCCTGCGGTGGTGTTCCCCATATATTACGTCCGTAAGGGTCGTTTGTAAAACTTTTTTGGTCCCAACTTTTAATGGAGTAGGGTGGGTTTGCTAATATTACATTGAATTTTTTTAGTTCATCGTTTTCTAAAAAGGCAGGGTTGGCCAAGGTATCTCCACGTACAATGCTAAACTCTTCTATACCGTGCATAAACATATTCATACGTGCAATGGCCGAAGTAATTAGGTTAATTTCTTGTCCGTATAATTTTAACGTACGGTATTCTTTTCCTTCTTCTTTTAAATGCAAGGCACAGTTTAATAACAAACCACCGGAACCACAGGTTGGATCGTATACACTTTCACCTGGTTGTGGATCCATAATCATCGTCATTAATTTTACAACAGTTCTATTGGTGTAAAACTCGGCTGCTGTATGACCGCTATCATCAGCAAATTCTTTAATTAGGTATTCGTAAGCGTTTCCTAATTTATCATCCGGTATGTTACTTAAACTTAGTTTATGTTGTGAGTAATGCTCTATAAGATTGGTTAAGGTTTCATCACTCAGTCGGTTTTTGTTGGTCCAACTGGCATCACCAAAAATACCATACAAAGTATCTGGGTTTGCTTTTTCAATAGCACGCATGGCATCTTGTAAAGCCACACCAACATTTACAGTCGTTTCTCTAACAGTATTCCAATGTGCGCCTTCTGGCACTTGAAAATGATGATTTTCTGCAAAAGAGGCATATTCTATGTCTCCATCACTTTCTTTTAGTGCGTTTTCATATTCTTCGTCATATACATCGCATATACGTTTGTAAAACAACAACGGAAAAATGTATTGTTTATAATCTCCGGCATCTATGGTTCCGCGTAATTGGGTTGCTGCTCCCCAAAGGTATTTTTCTAGTTCTTTTTGGGTCATTTAGCAATTTTTATTTTATTCAAAAAAATTGTTTTAATTTTTAAAAAATCATCATTTCTATCTCTCATCTCTTGTAAAATATCAAATAATTCACTCCAAACATCTATCATCTCACTAGCTGTTTCATCGAAAGCATCATCAAATGACTGACCACTTATTGAAACAATAGTTTGCTGATCATGTTCAATGTTTTTTAACTTATAAATTAATTCTGTAAGCTTCTTTGGAAGACTATCGGATATATACAAGTGCGAATAGTCTTCTAGAAATTTATTACAAAAACTTAATATTTTATCTATGGAATTATTTACTTCTAATGCTACATGAAAATAATATTCACTATCATCTTCAAAAAAATGTCCAGAGGGGAGTTTACGATCAAGATCTAATGTGAATTTATGAAATTCTTTAAGCGCTTTTAACAATTCTTGATTTGACTTACTATCTCCAATATTATCAAAAACAGCTGTCATTTGTTCCGTCATTAAACGTTGAGTATCAATCTCTGTTCTTTTTTTTTGTTCTTTTAAAAGCTCTACTTGCATTTTTAAATCTGCAAGTTTAGAGTCCTTATCATTTATCAATTTCTTATTTGCTATTTGTAGTATATTTTTAACTGCCCTAACCCTAAAAAAAAGTATAATTAGACCAAGTAAAAAACCTATACTACCAGAAATAATTGAAGCAAGAATAGTATTATTCATAATTATATAAACTCTTTCAATATTTTTTTAAACTTTTTTTCCGCTTTTAAGCTCTCATTCCAAGAAAGTTTTAAATCAGATAATGCATCTTCAACAGAAGGTAGATTGTCTTCAATGATTTTTTCAATGTATAATGGAATGTTTAAGTTAAAGTCATTTTCTTCAATATCACTCATTGAGGCTACTTTTACATAATTCTCAACATCTTTGTTTTGTGAATACCAATCAAAAATTTGATTTACATGTGCTGGTTCCAAGAAGTTTTGAGCTCTACCTACACGAATTTGATCTGATGCATCAATAAACAGTACTTGCTCTTTTTTTGAACTATCTTTATTTTGTTTAAACACCAATACACAAGCGGCTAATTGTGTACCATAGAATATATTTGCCCCTAAACCAATTACGGCTTCTAGCAAATCATCTTCTAATAATTTTTTTCTAATTTTTCCTTCAGCACCTTTTCTGAACAATGCACCATGTGGAAGTACAACCGTCATTCTACCAGTACTATTCATAGATTTAATCATATGTTGTACCCAGGCCATATCTCCATTTCCTTTGGGTGGCACACCTGCAATGTTTCTTCCAAAAGGATCGTTTGCCCAATTCTCGGCTCCCCATTCTTTTAAAGAGAACGGAGGGTTGGCTATTACGCAATCAAACGTTTTTAAACCATCCGCTTCAAAGAATGCCGGGTTGCGTAGCGTATCTCCTCTAAATATTTGAAAATCTTCAATTCCATGTAAGAACATATTCATTCGGGCAATAGAACTGGAAGTAAGATTCTTTTCTTGACCAAAGAGTTTTAATGTTCTGTAATCTTCTTTATTATGTTTTAAATGATCTACACATTCTAATAACATACCACCAGTACCACAAGCGGGATCGTAAATACTTTGCCCTTCATGGGGATCTAATATTAGTCCTAATAAATGAACAACAGAACGCGGTGTGTAAAATTCACCTGCTTTTTTATTTGTTAAATCAGCAAAATGCTTGATTAAATACTCGTATGCATTCCCTAACATGTCTGGATTTACGTTTTCGTTTCCAAGATTATATTGAGAAAAATGCTCAATTAAATCAATGAGCAACTTATCCGAAAGTTTGTTCTTATTACTCCACTGGGCATCACCGAAAATTCCATATAAAAATTCTTGGTTTACTTGCTCAATACCTCTTAAGGCTTTTTCAATAGCCAAACCAACATTTGTTGTAGTTTCTCTTACATTTTTCCAGTGACAATCTTCTGGCACTTCAAATCTGTGAAATTCTGGTAAAGAAGCATATTCAATATCTCCATCACTTTCTGAAAGTGCTAGGTTATATTCTTCATCATAAACATCTGAAATGCGCTTAAAAAATAAAAGAGGAAATATATAAACTTTAAAATCGGAAGCATCAACTGGTCCTTTAAGAATCCAAGCTGCTTTCGATAAATATTGCTCTAATTGGGATAGGGTTAGTTTGTTTTTATTCATAGATAAGATTTACATTCAAAAATAGTGATTTTGAAAGGATAAAAAGGTGATTTTACAGAACGTTTTTTATTTCAAAATCAATAATCAAAGATTTATCAAATTTTTATTCCATAAAGCTAAAACTACATCCATTTGAGAATTATATTTTTTATCTTGATTTTGAGCTAAATTCCATAAATCCACAGCTCCTATATTATCTGGATTTTTATTTCTGTTCTTTAATATCTCCAAAGCATTTAAAGCATAAACCTTATTTTCTTTTACTCTTGGGGCATAATTCCCTTTTGGAATACCTTTTACAGCTCCTACTTCACAAAGTGAAAAGAAGGTTGATCTTGGACATCCTTTATCTTGACTTGATTTTGATGTAAACACATCTTTTACTGCTGCTTTCCAAGCTAAAATTGGATCTTTTTTAGTTTCGTAATAATTTACAGCCTTAAGAGCCGCTAATCCATATTTATTCATAGAGGATAGTTTTAATTAACAATTAAATTGTTTTTAACTCAGTACTTTGTTGCCAACAGTTTTTTATTTCGTCATCACGTCCTTAAACTTATCAATTAGTAATTCCATTGGAAATTTGATAATTTGAGTTTTTATTTTGTTTCGAACATCTCGTGTGTCTGAATTAACAAACTTTCAGGCTCTTCATTTCTTTGATTGAGATTTTTCAAATCATAACGTTTCTTAACTTCTTTTGCAATTTCACTATTCACATAAGCTAATGAATTACTTTTTTCAATAATTGCCAAATAATCTCTCATTAATTCTCTATCATTTTGAATCATAAGAAATACTTTGTCTGTTAATTTTTCGCTAAATAAATCAATTACTTTTTCCTTAAAATCTTTTAAATCTTTCATAATAATACTTTTTATTAATTATTTTACTGATATTTTCTAACTTAATTTTTAGTATTGTTTTATTCCTTAATAGAAAATTATACCATATGTTAGAACACTTTACATCCGCAATATTTAAGCTGTTTGTAACTTTAGATGTCGAGATAAGCCTTATCTTTAATTGCTATTAACAATTTTTATCAACCTAAAGTAATTGCATTAAAAAAGATGCTAAAATTTAGCACACCTTTATTTTTAAGAAAAACTCATTAATGTTTAGCAATTATTAAATATTGAGGTTAACACTCAAATTTAAGAAGTAAAATTGAATTTGTTAATGATAATTATCAGACTTGAAAAATTATAAGAAAATAGGAGAGGGCTTTAACACTTCTAATTACTATAAACTTAGTTAATATTTTTTTAGGAGTTTTTATTAAAAACTAAATAAGCTATAAACAATAGTAAATATATTGTAAGGTAAAACAGGTAAAAGTTTCTGAATTTTTTGTACTCGAGATTATCGGGATAAATATTTCCAAAAAGCCCTTTTATTTCTTTAAAAAAAACCGGTTTAATATTAATTACCCAACTATCTGTTTGATAAACCATTTTACGGAATTTACTTCTGTAGTAGCTTAATGGCAATCCCCAGATGACAAAAAGTATAAACCAAATATTTTTAAGTATAAAATCCATTGTTGCTTATTTTTTTGGGAACCATGGAAAAAATGAATTGGTATTTTCAATGTATTCCTTGTATTGTGGTTTTGACTTGTTTAAGGTTTTTTCCAGCAATGCCACACCCGAAACCTTTATAATTAGTAAAGTCATAATTATTGAGCCAATAATTTGCCAATAACTTCCGGCTGCAATACTAAGTAAGGCATAGGCCCACCAAACTGCCGAATCGCCAAAATAATTAGGATGTCGTGTATATTTCCAAAAGCCTGTATTCAATACTTTTCCTTTGTTTTTGGCATCTCGCTTAAATCGAGACAACTGAAAATCACCTCCCGCTTCAAACATAAAACCAACCAGCCAAATTAAAATTCCGGCATAATCTAGCAGATTAAGACTTCCTGAATAGTTACTCATACTTATTCCTAATAAGGGCAAAGAAACAATCATAATAAGAACGCCTTGTAACAAAAAGGTTTGAAAATAACTGAACCACCAATAACGCTCCGATCCATAATTACGTCTAAATTCCTGATACCTGAAATCTTCTCCTTTGCCAATGTTTCTAGAGGCAAGATAAATGGCAAGTCTTATGCCCCAGATGGTAACCAATACCAATATCAGTATTTTTCTGGTATTTAATTCGCCAGACATAAAAACATAAAAAGCATTAACAACTACAAAACCAGCACCCCAAAAAATGTCAACGATACTCACGTTTTTTATAAATATGCTCCAAACCCATAAAAGAGTTACTAAAATCCAAATTAGCAAGGAAGCCTTTAAAAAAAGGGTCATCATAAGTTTCTATTTGATATTAAGTTAATATAAGATGTTTTTATGTTATCAATTTCTTGTTAAGTTAACAATTTCACAATATAAAAGCCAGAAAAACTAACGAAAGCAGAAAGAACTGAACCCCAAATAATATCAATAAAAACGATTGAAAGCGGCCAACTCTTTAGAGTGGCTAAATTGGTTAGATCATAAGTAGCGTAGGTAAAGAAACCAAATAAAGCACCCATCAAAATTGCATTATTAATAGAGTTTTTATTTACCGATGGGTAAATTGCGAAAATTGAAATTCCTAGTACAAAAATAAAGTAAAAGATGAATGCTGCGGTCCAATTAACTTTATCCGATAAAAAGCCACCTAAGTATTTTTGATAGATACCTTTAGCGATTACACCTAACCACAACAAATCTACAATTAAAAAAACCAAAAAAGTGAGCAAGTAACTAAAAATTATACTTTCTATATTCATCTTAACTTCTTGTTTAAATATTAGTATTCCTTCTGTTCTACTTTAATGAGTTTAGAAATATTGTAACAACGTTTTTGTATTTTATTGAGTAACTCATTATAAAGTTTTTCTTCCATTTGTGGCTTGCGATTTAAAATCCAAAGATACTTATCTGAACTGCTTCCAATAACTGCCCATTGATAATTTTTATCCAATTCCATAACATAATAATCGCCATAAAAAAACAAGAAAAAGGATACTTTTAATTTTGCAGGGTAGTTATTAAGGTCAGGTATTTTTGCTTTACCAACTGATTGTGAAAATTCACCTTTTAAACTATTTTTATAGCCGCTATTTATTACTTTAATTTTACCATCTTCTCGCATGGAATAATTTGCAGTAACGCCTACTAGTCCGCGTTCAAAACTATGGTCGTAACGCGCAATTTCATACCAAGTACCCAAATATTTTTGGATATCCAATTCTTTTACTACGGTATTATCAATCATGGTTTTACTGGGTTTACAACTAACAAAAGAATTAGCAATAAAAATAAAAGTAATTAAGGTTAAGTAAATATTTAAACTTTTCATCATTCCATTATTATTTAAAGTTAAGTATTAATTAACGAAACGATAAGAACTAACTTGTATATTTTACAATGCAACTTTTAACGCCTCTATTAACTGATCAATTTCCTCCATACTGGTGTAATGCAAAAAAGAAATTCTCAATACGCCAGGTTTTCTTGGGATATCCATATCTATAAGAGGACGAACCGCATAAAAATCGCCCTTCCCTAACATTATTTTGTGTTTTACTAAAGTTGCATAAACCTGATCAATAGTTCTATTGTTAGGAATAATTGAAACAGTTGCCGCTCTTACTTCTACATCATCAGGACCTATTATTTGAACATCATCACGAGATTTTAAAAAATCAAGTAAGCGCTCCAAAAGTGTTTTTTCGTGCTCATTAAATAATTTATTTAACGCTCTGTTTTTTTGTGCAGGTTCTGCTTTCTCATCAAAATGGTGCTTATAAACCGCATCAAAATAATCCAAAACTCCACTAACAGCTGCAATTTGAGCGTGATCAGGTCCTGCTGGCGTTAACATAGCTCTGGTTATACCTTCTTTGAAAAAGTGAGATTGGTTTTCCATCTTTCCTATCAGCTCTTTATTCACATACATCATTCCCAAATGAGGACCATATGTTTTGTACAATGAAAAAAGATAAATATCTGCACCCAAATCTTTTAAATCAGGAAAAGCATGAGGGGCGTAAGCAACTCCATCCACCACAGATAAAGCTCCATGGTTATGAGCTTTTTGGCTAATTTCTTTAACTGGGTTAATGTGACCTATTACATTCGAGCAATGCGGAAAAACCAACATTTTTGTTCGGTCAGAAAATAAGCCTTCCAATTCATCTAAAATCAATAATCCTGTTTCCGCATCGACATGCCATTCTACAATTTTAATTCCTTTATCGGCTAATTTTCTCCATGCACCTGCATTTGCTTCATGATCTTGACAAGACACAATGATTTCGTCACCGTTCTTTAATATTGGACTCATAGCGTTTGCCAAAACATAAATATTTTGTGTAGTGGATGGACCGAAATGAATTTCTGAGCCTTCAACATTCAAGTAATCAGCCATTCTTTTATAAGAAACCTCCATTAATTCTCCAGCTAACATTGAAGCAGGATAAGGATAGTTGACCTGCACCTTGTTTTTCATATAAAAATCGGTTAATCGATTAATAAATTGAATACAAGGATAGGATCCTCCAGCATTTTCAAAAAAAGCCCATCCCTCTAAAGAAGGCTCAGAAAAAGCTGGAAATTGTGCGCGAACAAATTCTAAATCAAGTTTCATAGTTAAATAGTAAATCGTTTGTTAAATGTTTGTCGGTTTGTTTATATTTTAATAGGATTGTTCTAATCATTAGTATTTAGCAATTTTTTATATACTATGTTAGGCACTGGCATTTAAGGATATATAATTGTAAATACATAAGTTACGAAAAGGATAATTAGAATAACTCCATACAGAATATTTGTCCTTCCTTTTGACAATGATAGCATTACCGTGAATATTGTTAGTCCTAATAATACCATAGAAATATTATTAAGACCGAGAACAATGTCAATTTTAAAGATGGTACTTACTACTGCAACGGAAGGTATTGTTAATCCTATAGCTGCCAATGCTGACCCTAAAGATAAATTTAGACTGGATTGAATATCGTCTTTATAAGCTGCTTTTGTTGCAGCTATGCCTTCAGGCAATAAAATTACTAAAGCGATAATAATACCAAGTAGCGAATGAGGTAAATTAGCCTCAATAATATAATTTTCTATTGTTGGTGAAATAGTTTTGGCCAGTAGTACCGTAATTATCAGACTTATGATTAAGAATATTATATTTAAGATTAAGGAAGAATTTTCTTTAGTGTATTCTTCGGATTTTTTTTCTGTCAAAAAATAGTTGCGGTGTCTAATTGTTTGGATATATATAAAAGCAATATAAATTACCAAACAAGAAAGTGATACAAGGATTAGTTGAGGCTTGCTGAAACTTATATAATTTCCACCTTCTGAAAAATTAGGTAATACCAAAGTAAGTACAAGGATTGCAACCAGACTTACTAAAGTTGTATTAACTGATTTTTGATCAAATTTCTGTTCAAAATGTCTAAAACCACCAATTACAATACATATTCCAATTACAATAGTAAGCAGTATCATTACTGCCGAAAAAACCGTATCACGTGCTAAAAACATTGCTTTTTCTCCGCCTGCAAGCATTAGTGAGATTATAAGAGCAACTTCTATGATCGTAATGGATACTGCTAAAATAATTGTACCAAATGGTTCTCCTACCTTGTGAGCGATTAATTCGGAATGATGAACGGCAGACAGTATAGAGCCTATTAATAAAGCAACTACAAGGAATTGACCAAATATATTAAAGTCAAATATTCCACTTGCATATACAATTATTGATAAAATTGGTATTATTCTGTCCCAGTATGATAAATATTTCATAGTTTTTGTATTATACTGATATAGGTTGACCATTTTTTTATTAAAATTCGTTTTATTAAATAGTCAAATACTGTAAATTTTGTTTATTTCTTCGATAGCTTTTATAATTTACATTTTGATTTATATGTACGTGTTTTGGCGTTAA
>NZ_QTTQ01000012.1 GCF_003384935.1 Lutibacter oceani | reverse complement strand
GCCACTAGGTGGGAGAGTATGTCACCGCCTTTCTTTTGAAAAACCTTCAACTTAATTGTTGAAGGTTTTTTTTTGCTCTTATCTAAAATGAATTACTCATTTTTATATGTTATATTTATAGTAATTAATTTTAAAATTAAATTTATGAAAGAACAAACTTACGCCAACCATAGTAAAATGGTTTTTGGTTATCATGGTATTTTATTTTTAGCTATTATTTCATTATTAATTGGTTCAATTATGAATTTAATTGATTCAACTGAAGAAAATTTATATTCAGCATCTTTGTTAGTATTGGTTTCATTCATTTTTTTATTACTAATGTTTTATTCAAGAACATTTGCGCTTAAAGCACAGGATAGAGCTATTAGAGCAGAAGAAAAGTTAAGGTATTTTATTCTTACAGGAAGCGCATTATCTAATGAACTAACTACACGTCAAATTATAGGGTTACGTTTTGCATCAGATGAGGAATTTGTAGCTTTAGTTGATAAAGCTGTAAAGAATAATTTATCGGAAAAGGAAATTAAGAAGGCTATTAAAAATTGGAAGGCTGATACTTACAGAGTTTAGTGTTATTGAAAATAACTTTGTTTATATTAATCCTTATTTAAAATAAGGATTTTTTATTTTAAACTGTTTTCAATAAAAATTCTTATTATTTTTATTGGCATGTATGCTATATTAGATTGTAATAGTTTTTATGCTTCGTGCGAACGTGTTTTTAAGCCTCATTTAATTGGTAAGCCCATTGTAGTTTTATCTAATAATGATGGTTGTGTAATTGCACGTAGCTCTGAAGTTAAGGACTTAATACCTATGGGAGCTGAGGCGTTTAAATATGAAAGAATATTTAAAGAACATAACATTGATGTATTTTCATCTAATTATTCTTTGTATGGAGATTTAAGCACTCGAGTTATGAATATACTTTCGCGATTTTCTTCTGATATCGAGATATATTCTATAGATGAAGCGTTTTTTAGATTAAAGGGAATTCAGGAGAATGATTTAACTGCATATGCATTAAATATTAAAGAAACTATAGAAAAATGGGTTGGTTTACCAGTAAGTATAGGTGTTGCTCCTACAAAATCATTGTCTAAAGTTGCTAATAAAATTGCTAAAAAATATACAGAAGAAACTAAGGGGGTATATGTAATTTCTTCTGAGGAACAACGTGTGAAAGCATTAAAATGGACAAAAGTTGAAAATGTTTGGGGGATAGGAAGGCGTATTTCAAAAAAGTTAAAAGCGAAAAAAATCTATACAGCATACGATTTTATATTATTACCCGATGAGTATGTAAGAAAGCAATTTTCGGTTGTTGGTTTACGTTTAAAACAAGATTTAGGTGGTGAAAGTACAATTGGTTTCGAGAAAGTACAGGATAAAAAACATATTGCAACCACACGAACTTTTGAAAAAGCATTGCGAGATTATGAACCTATTAAAGAACGTATAGCCACTTTTGCTAATGCCTGTGCTGAAAAATTAAGAAAGCAACAGTCGGAATGTCAATATTTATATGTTTTTTTAAAAACAAGTAGTTATTCAGAAGTTAAAAGAAATGTAGGTATGGTAGTGCATTTGCCTTTTGCTTCTAATTCGAGTATTACTATTTGTAATTTTGCTATAAATGGCATACAACAATTGTATAAAAAAGGTTACAATTATAAAAAAGCAGGTGTAATTGTTATGGGAATAAGACCAGAGGTAGCACATCAATTTTCTTTGTTTGAAGATGAGGAACCAAGGCATAAAGCAATAATGAAAGTGATGGATCAAATAAATTTAAAATATCAGTCTCCTAAAATTAAAATTGCAAATCAAGATTTGGTTAAAACATGGAAGATGAAACAAGAGCATTTATCGCCAAAATATACTACAGCTATTGATGAAATAATTGAAATAAAATGCGATTAAAAAAAGTACAAGACACTAAAAATATTACATTCTATATTTCTGATAGATCTGAAATTATAGAGCGTCCAATTATACATGAAGATATTGCAGCCGGATTTCCTTCTCCTGCAGAAGATTTTAAAGAATTGCGTATTAGTTTAGATAAAGAATTGGTTAAGAATGAAGATGCTACTTTTTATGCACGTGTCCGTGGAAATTCTATGATTGGAGCTAATATTGAAGATGGAGATTTACTAGTAATTGATAGAAGTATTGAAACTAGAGATGGTAAAATTGCGGTATGTATGATTGATGGGGAATTTACAATAAAACGCTTAAAAATTGAAAAAGAGTGCGTTTTTTTAATGCCTGAAAATAACAATTACAAACCTATTAAGGTTATGGAAGAGAGCGAATTAATTATTTGGGGAATTGTTACGTATGTAATTAAAAAAGTATGATTTGTAGAAGTAGTGTTTTTTTAGTAAAAATTCAAACGCACCAGTATTTTTTAATAGCTGGTGCGTAGTAATTATTTTAATATTTCAGATTACTTCTTAAAATCTAAAACAATTAATCACTCAAAATGCTTCTAGAGATTACAATTTTTTGAATTTCAGAAGTGCCTTCATAAATTTGAGTAATTTTTGCATCACGCATTAAGCGTTCAACATGGTATTCTTTTACAAAACCATAGCCACCATGAATTTGAACTGCTTCAATAGTAACCTGCATAGCCATTTCCGCAGCATATAATTTAGCCATTGCACCACTTAAATCATAATCTTTCTTTTGATCTTTATCCCAAGCTGCTTTTATACATAAGTGACGAGCAGCTTCAATTTGTGTTGCCATATCGGCTAGTTTAAAAGCAATAGCTTGATGTTTGCTTATTTCTTTACCAAAAGCTTTACGTTCTTTAGAATATTTTAACGCTAATTCATAAGCGCCAGAAGCAATTCCCAAAGCCTGTGAAGCAATTCCAATTCTTCCACCTGCCAAAGTTTTCATTGCGAATTTAAACCCAAATCCATCTTCTCCAATTCTATTTTCTTTTGGGACTTTTACATCTGTAAACATTAAAGAATGAGTATCGGATCCTCTAATACCTAACTTATTTTCCTTAGGACCAACAACAAAACCTTCCATCCCTTTTTCAATAATTAAAGCATTAATGCCTTTATGTCCTTTTTCAGTATGTGTTTGAGCAATTACAACGTAAATACTAGCATTATTTCCATTAGTAATCCAGTTTTTTGTACCGTTTACCAAATAATAATCACCTTTATCAATTGCAGTTGTTTTTTGTGAAGTAGCATCGGATCCAGCTTCGGGTTCACTTAAACAAAATGCACCAATAATTTCACCGGTAGCCAATGGAACTAAATATTTTTGTTTTTGTTCTTCAGTGCCATAGGTTTCTAATCCCCAGCAAACTAAAGAATTATTAACAGACATAACTACAGATGCAGATGCATCAATTTTTGAAATTTCTTCCATTGCCAATACATAGGAAACTGTATCTAAACCACTGCCTCCATAATTTGGGTCTACCATCATTCCCAAAAAACCAAGTTCTCCCATTTTTTTTATTTGTTCGGTTGGAAATTCTTGTTTTTCATCACGTTCAATTACACCTGGTAAAAGCTCATTTTGAGCAAAATCACGTGCCGCATCACGTATCATTATTTGCTCTTCAGTTAAATTAAAATCCATAATTGATAAAAGTTATTGATATAGGTTTAATAATATGTAAATATAAGTCTTTTTTTAGTTAATTTTTATTAAATCTGTAAATAGAAGACTAAAGTGTAAAAAGTATGAATGTAGTAGAAAATGGGAATGTTATTGGGTTAATGTATGGAATTTTATTGGATGGAGTTGATATAATTTATACTCAAATACCAAAAAGCAATAAAAAATACTAGCTTCAGAAACAATTCCTTATTCAAAAAAAGGGAAGAAAGCTTACGGAATTGTTTTACAGCTTCAAAAAATGAGTTTGAAATTTTAGGTATTTAAATACGGAAAATATTTAGGAAAGCTTGTAAATAGGTTTATTGGGAAATATAAAATTAAACATATCGGTTTTGTTTCATAACATGGACATGCTATTTTTCATAATCCTAATGAAGGTTATACTTTGCAAATAGTAGATGGTCAATCAATTTGTAAAAAAACTATTTTTCCAATAATTGATTTATACAATTTAAAAAGTCGAAGATGTATTAAGAACTTTTATAACTCATAATTGTTTCGTAAATTTCAAATATTTTAGATGGCAAATAAAAGTCTGAATTATTAATTAAGGGAGGTGGTTCATTTAATAAATGAACTACAAAAAGCTACAAAAAACAATATTATAATTCCGGATAATGACATAATAAATTATAAGTAAGTCTTATTTTTTACAATTTTTTGAGTGTTACGTGTTGAAAATCAGGTAAATTGTTTAAGTAGTGTTACCGGAGCAATAAAAGACTATTGTTCTGGTAAAATCTTTAAGAATAAAGAGTAAGTTTTATTATATTTGTTTCCGTACACTTTTATTTTTAAAGATTTTTTAAGAATAAAGTAATAAGGCTTTCAATAATTAATCAATTTAAAAAATAATACATGGAAACGTTAATAATAGTAATTTTTATATTAGGATATTTAGCTATAACCCTAGAGCATAACTTAAAACTAGATAAGCTTATACCGGCATTAGGGATGATGGCTATTCTATGGGCATTGGTAGCGTTTGGTATTGATAATTTTATGAATTGGTTTAATTCTGCTGAGCATAAATTAATTGATGGGTTTGCAAATTTTACAAGTGATGATAAACATCATTTATTAGAAGAAACTTTATTACATCATTTAGGAAAAACTGCTGAAATCTTATTTTTCTTACTTGGAGCAATGACAATTGTAGAAATAATAGATTATTTTGATGGATTTGCTACATTCAAAAATTATATTAAAACTAAAAATAAAAAGAAATTACTTTGGATATTTGCTGCCTTAGCATTTATTCTTTCTGCAATTATTGATAATTTAACTGCAACAATTGTTTTAATAACAATTCTACAAAAAATAATAAATGATAAAAATACCCGCCTTTGGTTTGCTGGTTTAATAATTATTGCTGCAAATGCAGGTGGAGCTTGGTCACCAATTGGAGATGTAACAACAACAATGCTTTGGATAGGTAAAAAAGTTACAACACTTAAATTAATGGAATATTTAATAATACCTTCATTATTATGTGTTATTATTCCAGTTTTTATAGCATCATATATGAAACCCTTTAAGGGAAATTTAGACTTTAATGATAGTGAAGTTGAAACACCTCAAAATAAGCATGGAGCAATAATGTTATATTTAGGTTTATCAGCAATTATTTTTGTGCCTATTTTTAAAACAGTTACACATTTACCACCATATGTTGGTATGATGCTATCTTTAGCAGTAGTTGGAATTTTTGCAGAAATTTATAGTAGATCTCAATTTAACATCTCTCACGTAGTTGATATTGAGGGTGATGATTCCCAAGGTTTTCATAGTCCTGTACACAAATCATTATCTAAAATTGAAATGCCAAGTGTTTTATTTTTCTTTGGTATTTTAATGGCTGTTGCTGCTTTAGAGTCTTTGGGTATGTTATTTATTGGTGCAGAACATTTAAAAACAATAATTCCAAATACAGATGTTGTAATAATGTTATTAGGAGTTGGGTCAGCGGTAGTAGATAATGTTCCATTAGTTGCTGCAAGTATGGGAATGTTTCAAGAACCAATTGATAGCCATTTATGGCATTTTGTAGCTTATTCAGCAGGTACAGGAGGAAGTATGCTTATTATAGGATCGGCAGCAGGAGTTGTTGCAATGGGAATGGAAAAAATAAACTTCTTTTGGTACTTTAAAAATATAGCTTGGTTAGCAGCAATTGGTTTTGTTGCAGGGGCCTTGGCATTTATGTTTTTAAGAAACTTTTAAAACAAAATTAACCCAAGTTTATTCTTGGGTTTTTTATTGAAGTAAGAATAAACAATTTTCACTTATTAATTTCGTTTAAGAAAAATAAATAAAAATTAATCTATGTTATTAACAATGCTACAAGATTCAGAAGAACTGTTAAATGAAACTGTTTCTGAAGAAAAAACACTTTCAATTTATAAATTGATTATGGATGGAGGTGTAGGAGGTCAAGTTATTATTGCAATATTAATTATACTATTGACTGTTGCACTATATATTTATTTTGAACGATTTTTTGCAATTAAGTCGGCTTCAAAAACAGACAGCAATTTTATGAATCAAATTAGAGATCATGTATCTCATGGAAAATTAGATGCTGCAAAGGTTTTATGTGCTCAAGCCAATTCCCCTGCCTCTCATTTAATTGAAAAAGGAATTTCAAGAATTGGAAAACCATTAGCAGATATTAATACAGCAATTGAAAATGCAGGAAGGTTAGAAATTTATAAATTAGAAAAAAACGTAAGTGTTTTGGCAACTATTGCTGGTGCAGCGCCAATGATTGGTTTTTTAGGAACTGTTATTGGAATGATTGTAGCCATACATGAAATTGCAAATGCAGGTGGGCAAATTGATATTAAAATGCTTTCTGATGGATTGTATACCGCAATGACAACAACTGTTGCCGGATTAATTGTTGGTATTATTTCATACATACAATACAATCATTTAGTTGTACGTACCAATAAGGTTGTGTATGAAATGGAAGCACATTCAGTAGAATTTCTTGATTTATTAAACGAGCCTATTTAATATGGATATTAGAGGTAGAAATAAAATAAATCCTAATTTTAACATGTCGTCTATGACTGACATTGTTTTTTTGCTCCTCATATTTTTTATGATAACTTCAACCTTGGTTACTACAAGTGCATTAGATATTTTATTGCCAAAAGCAAGTGGAAAAACTGAAAACAGGAAATCAATAGCTGTAAGTATTACTAAAAATTTGACTTATTATATTGATAATAAAAAAGTAAATGAATCTAGATTGGAACAAGATTTGTTATCGTTATTAGCAGGTAAAGACAATCCAACTATAGTATTAAGAGCAGAAGAAGGTGTGCCAATTGAAAAAGCAGTAAAAATTATGGATATTGCAAACCGAAACAGATTTAAAGTAATATTAGCAGTTAGACCAAAATAAAAAATGTTCAGTTTTTTAAATACAAAACATAAAAGAAAATCCGCCGCATTAACAACCACTATTATGAGCTTGTTATTAATTGGATTATTTTTTGTTGGAATGAAATATTTAGATCCACCAGAAGAATATGGAATTGCAGTTAATTTTGGAACATCAAATGTTGGCAAAGGTAATGTACAACCTACTGAACCTTTAAGGGCTGCTTCACAAGAACAAGTTGTTGAAGAAGAGCAGCAACAAGAAGTTGTTGAAAAAAGTGAACCTGAAACAGCTAAAGAAGCATCTGCAATATCTGAAGATGTTGCTACACAAGACACTGAAGAAGCAATAGCAATTAAAAAAGAGCAGGAAGCTAAACGAAAAGCAGATGAGATTGCTAAAAAAGCACAATTAGAAAAAGAAAGAATTGAAAAAGAAAAACAAGCAGCAATTGCAAAACAAAAAGCTGAGGAAGAAGCTAAAAGAAAAAAATTGGATGCTTTAATTGGAGGTGTAAGTAATTCTGATGGAGCTGTAACTGGAGGTGAAGGAAACGATAATGTTAGTGGAGATAAAGGAAATATTAATGGAGATCCAAATGCAAGTGGTTATTATGGAAATGGTGGCGGTGGTGGAAATGGCGATTATAACTTAGGAAATAGAAAACCATTAAGTAGGCCAAAGCCAGATTATATTTGCAATGAAGAAGGTTTGGTTGTAGTTAGCATTGAGGTAGATATAAATGGTAAAGTTATTAAAGCAACTCCAGGTGTTAAAGGCTCTACAAATACAGCATCTTGTTTGTTAACACAAGCTAAAATTGCTGCGTTAAAAACAAAATGGCAGTCGGATTCTAATGCTCCTTCTAAACAAGTAGGAACTATTAAATATAGATTTTCATTATCTCAATAAATTTTAATGAATTATAACAGCACCCTAAATTGGATGTTTTCTCAATTGCCAATGTATCAAAGGCAAGGAGCAACTGCATTAAAAAAAGATTTAACCAATAGTTTAGCACTTTCAAAACATCTAAATTTTCCCGAAAAAAAATTTAAAACCATTCACGTTGCAGGTACAAATGGAAAAGGTTCTACAAGTCATATGATTGCTTCTGTATTGCAAGAAGCAGGTTATAAAGTAGGATTGTATACATCACCACATTTAAAAGATTTTAGAGAACGAATTAAAATTAATGGAAAGGTAATTAAGAAGATTGAAGTAATTAATTTCATTAAAAAGAATAACCTTTTTTTATCTGAAAATAAACTTTCTTTTTTTGAAATGACCGTTGGTTTAGCATTTGATTGTTTTGCAAAACAACAAGTTGATATTGCGGTTATTGAAGTTGGTTTGGGAGGAAGATTAGATTCTACTAATATTATTACTCCAGAAGTTTCTGTTATTACAAATATTGGTCTAGATCACACTCAATTTTTAGGAGAAACACTCCCGGAAATTGCTTTCGAAAAAGGAGGGATTATAAAAGAAAATATTCCAGTTGTTATTGGAGAATATCAAGAAGAAACATTTCCAGTTTTTGAAAAAATTGCAAAGGAAAAAAAATCACCATTGCTGTTAGCTTCTAAAAATATTAAGGAGAATTATTTATCAGATTTAAAAGGAAGTTATCAGGTTAATAATATTAAAACAGTAGTAGAAACTGTAAAAGTTTTAAAATCGAAAGGATTTAATATTTCAAAAGAGCACGTTATAAATGGTTTACATCATGTTGTTAAAAATACAGGACTTTTAGGTAGATGGCAACAATTAAATCAACAGCCAAAAGTAATTTGTGATACAGGCCATAACAAAGAGGGACTAACCTATGTTCTAAATCAATTACAGAATGAGGAGTTTAATAAGTTACATTTTGTATTTGGAGTTGTAAATGATAAAGAATTAAAGGAAATACTTCCTATGTTTCCAAAAAATGCAGTATATTATTTTTGTAAGCCGAATATACCAAGAGGCTTAGACGCTTTGGAATTACAGCAAAAATGTTTGTCCTTTGGTTTAACAGGAGTAACTTATAGCTCAGTTCAAGAGGCCTATAAAACAGCTTTAAAAGAAGCTTTAAGCAATGATTTAATATTTATAGGAGGAAGTACCTTTGTAGTTGCAGAAGTGGTATAATTAAGTAGAATTTGTTAGAATGAAACTAAAAAAAATAATATTTTTAGTTTTTAAAGTTCATATTGTATTGATTAATATTTAGTTAAAAAAATATTTAAAAAATAGTTTAATTTTTTTATAAAAAACCTTTGTTTAATTAAAAACTCGTTATATATTTGCATCCGCTTAGGGCAATTAGCTCAGTTGGTTCAGAGCACCTCGTTTACACCGAGGGGGTCGGGGGTTCGAATCCCTCATTGCCCACCAAAGTAAAATCCTACTAGAAATAGTAGGATTTTTTTGTTTATAGGGATTTATTAAATTAATTTCTAATTTATTTTTCACTAAAAAAATGAAATTTGACACTATATATTTATTAAATTATGTAGTTTGTTTATAAATAGAATTTGATGGTATCTATTGTACAAGGATTTATTAACTTTAGAAAAGATAAGATTACTAACTATTTTAAAAAACTATACTTTTATGAAAAAAATTAAGATTGCAATCAGTTTATTACTATTAGTAGCTTTTGTCACGAGTTGTGAAAAGGAAACACTAACAGTTCAAGAAAATTCAGAATTAAAAGTACAAAAAGTTGATTTTAGTTCTGCGGAAAAAATACAATTTAATAATGAGTTAGGAGCTAAAGGAGAAACTGCCTCAAAAATTGCAACAGAGATTACTTATATGGGTGAATTATGTGGAGGAACAATTGAAGCAACATTTGAAAGTAGTGGGAATACATATTCTTCTCCAGAATTATGGGACTATTATATGTTTTATGGAAATGAAGGTGATGAAATAAGTATTTATATTCCAAGAACAAGTCAAAATATGGACCCAGCTTTTGCATTATATTTTGGCACTACAAATAACACAGACGGAAGATCTTTTCCTGAGGATGGAGGACCTGATATGACTTTTCTTGCATTTGCAGATGATGAGGTTGCTGATACATTTGGAGGTTGTTGGGCTGACCCTTTACTAAATACAACTTTACCTCAAACAGGTACTTATACAATTGCTGTATTAAAAGCTTGGGATTGTGGACCAGGAGTTTACAGTTATGAGATTCAAACTACAGGTATTATATGTGATTATGATAATGATGGTATATTGAATGAAGACGATCCATATCCGAATTCAAATATGAGTGAATATATTAATATTGATGGTTGTTATCCAGATATAGAAAATATTTTTGTAGAATCAGGTACAACTATGATGGATCAAATAGATAATTTAATAGCAGAAATTAATTTACAATATGATGGAGAAAACTGGGATGAACTGCACCAGGATTTTACTAGAGGATTGTCTAAAATTACTTATTATTGGAGAAAAGACAGGTTAATTACAAGAAGTGAGCGTTCTGCTATTTCAAGTTGTGGTTGGAGTTCTCAGATTCCTTATTATGATATTCCGAGATAATTTATATATTTTAAAAAACAATTTTATAAATAAACCACTTCCAACTAGGAGGTGGTTTTTTTAAGTTCCTTAGAATCCATCATTGCCTATCAAAAAAGTTAATCTTATTAAACGTAACAATAGTTACATATAGCTTAATTGAATTGGGGTAAATTTGTAGCGTAGGTTTTGGCCTACAATCTTTTTCATAGCAATTTTCCCTCTCCAACCTCAAATTGAGAGGGTTTTTTATTTTAAATTTATTGTAATTCCTCATTACCCATAAAGTTAATAGTAAGTTTAAAAGTAGTGAGTTTTATTTATGATATCTTAATTAAAATTTATCTGATTTTGAACTAAGTTTTTTTACACTTTTTACCATTTCTTTAAAGCATTCTACTTCACGGGAATCTTCTTGAATTAAAGTTTTTTCAACCTTATAACTATCCATAAAATTTTTTGCAGAAGTCCAAGAAGTATGCATAACTCCTAATAAATTATCACTCATTTCACTAGGCGAATTATTTCTAAAATTTTGTATCATTTTTACTTGCTCATTAGCTACAGATGGTTTTCTCCAAGAACAGGAAATAACGTTAAAACCTTTTAAAGAAAAATACGCAGGTGTTGGTATTGCTTTTTCATAATGCCAATCACAAATTACGACATTTTTAGGAATTAGTTCAATAGCTTTAGCAGTATTATTTAAACTTCCTTCCCACATTCCAATTCCAGAAATTTCACCTTCAATAAGTCGATCTCCCCAAATCCAAAGTTTTATATTATTCTTCTTCAGGTGGTTACTTAGCAATTTAACTTCACCCGCAAATAATTCAGCTGGATCTTTATCGCTGCATCTTGGGCAATTTTTATTACCTAAATAAAAAACTTCATCCATTCCTGCATGAAAATCTTTTGCTTCAAAAACTTCAACAATTTCATCTACCAAATCAAATACAACTTCATGAACTTTTGGGTGCATCGGACAATAACTTTTACAATAAAGTCCATCAGAATTTGGCCATTTATAATTTTCAGGAAGTTTTATATGAGGTGTTTCATCAAATTCAGGATAAACTGTTAGTAATTTACCTAAAGTGTTTTCCCAGCTTTGATGCCCTAATAGGTTTACTTGTGGAATTAAATTGATATTATTTTTTTTACAAACTTTAACTAAAGATTTTACATCATTATAAGATAGTGGATTTTCATCACTAAGTTCGGGTCTTAATTTATAATCGTAATTAAAATCAACTCTTAAAATTAAAGTATTAATTCCAGAAGGGGCTAATTCATTATTAATAAACTCAACAAATTCTTCAACATTTTCAACTGAAGGTGCAGCAATACAAAACCCAACAACTGGTAAATTGGATTGTGCTTTGGTTAAAAAAGTACTAAATAATAAAGTGAATAATAAAATTAATGATTTCTTCATTTTTTAATATTTAATAATTAAAGTTTTAATTTGAATCCTTTTTTTTCTAGCCAACCTGTAAAAATCACAACTAAAAGAGCAAAGCCAAAAGACATTATAAGTCCAATATTATTGTGTGTTACATATTCAGGTAAATGTACTCCGAAAACACCTCTTAATGGATAAATAAAATAGGGAATCATATAACAAGTTAAAGTTGCTGTACCTGCTGGAGCAATTATTTTAGCCCAATTTGTTATTTTTTTTGCATCAGCAATGTAGTATAGAAAAGCAAAAAGTAAAAAGCCTATTCCAGTACAAATTCCTAACCAAGATGGAGTTCCTTGTATTTTAGAAATTCCCCAAATTGATCTGGTTACTAAACCAAAAGTTAAATTAAGAATTCCTAGTATTATAAGGCTTAAATAACTCCATTTAACATTTAGTTTGTACATTTTTTTAAATAGCAAAGTAGCTACAATTCCAGCGGAAGTAAATGCTGGTATTGTTCCAGTTAAAATTGGTGAAAAGTAATTTGATAGTACACCAAAATTTATAGATACGTTTGAATGATTTAAAATAGCTAATAAGATAAATAACAACCATACTAAAGACATGGTTGCCATAGTGTTTTTTGAATATAAATAAACCAAAGCATTAATTAAATAAGCCCAACCAATAAGACCTAAAATTCCCCACCATTGTGGAGTCATCCAAATTCCTCCATCTTCACCACCTTTATAAATTGAAGCTAAAAAAATTAAGATTCCAAACCCTAAAATTTGTAAATAAGAATGCCATTTTTTATTAAGAGGACTTCTTTTCCAATCTGTCCAAATTAGCAGAACAGCCAATGCCATTAGTAATTCCCAAAAATATATTCCAATAATAATACTTTCATTATGAGCATTTTCATAATTCACCATAAAAAAACCTATTAATAATAATGATATAGATCTTATAAGAATATGTTTAGCTATAGAAAATTTAGAATCCCCTTTATCTAGTCGATTTTTAATTGCAAATGGTATGCTTAAACCAACAATAAATAAAAATAATGGGAAAATAATATCTGAAAAACCCAAATAATCTTCATTTGCATTAGCGTGTTTAAGCCATTTTGGAATATCAGTTAAGGTCCAAAAATCATTAACCCAAATCATTAAAACCATTGTGATGGCTCTTAGAATATCAATTGATGCAAGTCTCATAAAAGGCTATATATATTAGTATTAATTTATACTTCTTATATAAAATAATGTTTAAATTTTATATGAAAAGCAAAACTAAAAATACGAAATACTAACGCAAATAAAAAATCAATTACTTTTATTTGCGTTAGTATTTTAGGTACATATTAATACATTCAATTTTAAAGTTTATTGCTTTACTATTTTAAGCGAAATTGGATCATCTAAATAAACTTTAGCGATATACAATCCAGTTGGATTATTTTCTAAATTAAGTTGCACTTTTCCATATAAAACAGGATATGTTTTTGATGAAATTAATTGAGATTGGATATTGTAAATTTCAACAATTACTTCTTTTTTACTATTTGGAAGCACTATTTCAAATATGCCTTGTGTAGGGTTTGGGTATGCAACTATTTCTTCAAATAAGTTTATCTTTTTTGAGTAAGTTCCTTCACAAGAAACAGCAGTTTTTACTTCAACAATATCTCCATGTTTAATTGCAATAGTAAATTCTGGAGCATAGGTGTTGAAAACGGATTTGTTATTTACAAAAACGTTATAAGGTGCTGTTCCTTCAGTAATTTCAACAGTTGCCGTTTTAGAACTTATGGATGTTTTTCCTGAAACTATAGTTCCTTCTTCAATTACTACACTATAACATTGTTCATAGTTGTTACTAACTACAGAAATGCAAAATTCATAAGTGCCCGGAGATAAATCATTTGCTGAAATTGAACTAGAATTTGTGAAATCGTACTTTTTGCCAGCTATTGTAACTGTATAATTTAAAGATTCTTCTGCAGAAATATTAATTTGACCATTATTTTTATCAGGACAGGTTTCACCAATGGCTTCAATTGTGAAATTAGTTGCAGCTAAAGAAAAAACAGTACATCCAGTAGTGTTTACTTCATTACCTAAAGGAGTATTTGGACATAAGTCTTCTGTATCAATAACTCCATCTCCATCACTATCATCTGTTGAAGTTCCACCTCTAGGATCTAATAACTTTTGAGTAGAATACATTTTATATTCTCCTGGAGCTAAAGTAAATGCTTGAGCTGTATTAGTTACACTTTTCTCTTCACCAGTAAAGTATTCAAACCAAGTTCCGGTTTTAGTAAAATTAGTGGAGATGGATTTATTGGTCACATCAAAATTCCCAATAATTATAACATCCATTGATGCATGTTTTAGTACAATTGATTTAACCAAACCACTAACATTTAAATCGAAATCAGAGGAGTTAAAAACATCAGGATATTTCTTTTTAAAAGCAATCATAGTTGCCCAAGTATTGAAAATTTGTTTTCTGTTTACATCATTTTGATAATCCCATTTTATTGGTTTTCTGGATAATCTACAATCATTACTTACAGTGGTTCCATCATCACAAGTATTAATTGAATAATCGTATCCTAACTCTCCAAATTGCCAAATCATTTTTGGTCCTGGAATGGTAAAAAAGAACATTCCGGCAGTTTCCTCTCTGGATAATGCTGTAGTTAAATTTTTTACATTATAATTACCACTACTATTTCCATATTCTAAATTTTTATACATCAATCGCTCTTCATCATGACTTTCCATATAACCTACTACATTTGGATTGTTCCAGCCACGTTGTTTGTATGAAATCCAGGAGATATCAGTTTCACTGTTAAAGCCCATAGTATTTTGACTGTAACCATGATTCATATTTCCCCAAAGCATTATACCATAATTTGCTAATTCGGTTTCTTCGGAATTGTCTGCTAAATGTTCAAATATTACAAATGGTTTATTTGTTGAATTATGGTTCCAAACATGGTCGGCATAATTTTTTAAAATAGTAATACGTGATGCATCATAAGTGCTTCCCCAACTTGAAGTTCCGTATGGTGTATTTGAAAAACCTTTTGTGAAATCGAATCTAAAGCCATCAAGTTTATATTCATTCAACCAATAATCTAAAACATCTTTGAAAAAAGAAGTTGTATAATTTGATTCATGATTAAAATCATAACCCCACTGTGCATCTGGGTTTGAAAAATTACTTTGTTGGTTGTACCAAGGATTATCTGCTGCAGGTCTGTTATTTAATGCATCCCAATACATTTGAACTAATGGAGATTGTCCGTAAGAATGATTAAATACTACGTCTGCTAAAACAGCAATTCCTCGCTCATGACATGCATCTATAAATGATTTAAAATTATTTTTTGTTCCATAAGATTTATCAAGTGCCATATATAATGCTGGGTTATATCCCCAACTATCAGCTCCTTCAAACTCATTAATAGGCATTAGTTCTATTGCGTTAACACCTAATGAAGCCAAATAATCTAAATGTGTTATTGCCTCTGTATAAGAATCACTTTCAGTAAAATCCCTAACCAACATTTCATAAATAATCAGGTTATCTTGATTTGGTTTTGCAAAATCCGTTATGTTCCATGAATAATTTTCTTCATTAATTTTAAAAGTTGAAACATAACCTGTTGTTAAACCGTCTGGGTATGCTTTAAGATTTGGATAATTGTCAGATTTAATATATTGGTCAGTCCAAGGATCTAATATTTTTTCAGAATAAGGATCGGCTATTTTAATGTTGTAATCAACTAAATATTGATATGCATATTCAGTATTTACATCTAAATTGTTTAAAGTAATCCAAAAATATTCGCCGTCTTTATAAAGTTGATAATTTTCATTAATAGCCCAGTTATTAAAATCACCAATTAATAAAACATCAGTTTTATTTGGAGCTAATAACACAAATGTAATTGTTCCATCTCCATTATCATTAACACCATTTTTAACACCACTTGGCATTGTTTGGTTTTGAGTTGGGTTTTTAATATAAACTGAGATTTCAGTTTCTTTAGTTTCACTGCCAGAAGTTGCAGTAGCTTTAAGCGTATATGTTCCTTTAGAAGTAAATTTATAGGAGGTTGATATACTAATAGTATTTGTGGTTGTTTTTTGTGAAATACCATTCACAAAAAGCTCTAAGTCAGCATTTGTGGATGCTTCAGCTGAAATAGTAATAGTTGAGTTTAAATTATAAGCACTACCATTTAATGGTTGTGTAAAAGTTAGATTTAGCCCTTCTTCATATAGAGTTACAAAAATATCGGCTGTTTGTTGCGAACCATCTGAGCTTCTAAATACAAAATTTAATTCTGTAACTGTTTCTGAAGTAGCAACATTGTAAAAAGAATATACATTAGGGGTTATTATTAACTCAAATTGGTTGGTTGAAGTACGTGTTAATTTAGGTTGTGTAGTATTATTTCCCCAAGATTCAATAACATTTTGCCATCTTTCTCCATTTATGGTTACACCTGTGTGTGCATAAACATCGCCTGTATATCCATCCAGTCCTGTTCCAGTAGCATCAAACAAAATTGTTATTTCACCATTTGCTGTTGGTAATGCAGGTGAAGTAGTAACCTGAGCAAATACATAGTTTGTAAGTAAAAGAGTAATTAGTAGTACTACTTTTTTCATTTCTAATTTGATATTTTTAGTAATAATTATTTTTTCAAAAATAAAAACAAAGGCTGTTCTAAAGAACAGCCTTTGCAATATAAACTATTGTAAAATGACTGAATAAACTCCAGTGTTAAAATTGAGGGTAATTTTATAATTACCAGCAACTTCAACTTTTAAATTATCTTCACTGTTTTGTTCTAAAACACCATTAGCAACTTTACTTTGTCCCCAATCGTTATCCCAACTTCCAGCGGTAGGAACAAATTTAAATTCGTCACCAGCACCTAAAGCTTGGGTAATTTCAAATACACCAGCAGCAGTTTCTGTAAGTTCAGGATTATCAGCATCGTTACTCCAACCTCTAAATGATCCAACCATAAAAATTGATGAAGGAGCACCAGTAATGCTAGAAACGCTATAACTAAGGGTATTAAAATTAACTGAAACTATATATTTTCCAGCTGCAAATCCACTTACATTATTTTCACCATCTTGTACTACCATTCCATCATTATTTGGATCAGCACCCCAATCACCATCCCAACTTCCAAGGGTTGGTAAAAATTTAAATTCAGCACCATCTGGTAGATCTAAAATATAAGAAAATATACCTAAACTAGCTTCTCCCATTGGATAAGCAGAACCATTGTCCCATCCGTTAATTGAACCAACGATATTTAAACTGTTTACAGAGGATACATTATAAGTTAGCGTGTTATAATCTACAACAACTACATATTTTCCAGCAGCATAACCACTTACATTATTTTCACCATCTTGAATTATTGAACCTGAATTGTTAGGGTCGTTACCCCAATCTCCATCCCAACCTGTATTTTGTGGAAGGAATTTAAATTCAGTACCATCAGTAATATCAATTGCTAAAGCAAATACACCTTCTTTTACTAAATTCATAGCATAAGCATTTGATGGATCCCATCCATTTAAAGAACCAACAAGATATAATTCACTTGGAGACGTAATTTCTTCAACCGTATAGGTAAATGTATTTAAGTCTATACTGATTTTATATTTTCCAGCAGTATATCCACTTAAATCTTGCTCACCTTCTGAAATTAAAGAGCCTTCATTATTTGGATCTTTACCCCAGTCACCATCCCAACCTGTATTAGTAGGAAGGAATTTGAAAGCGTCGCCATCTGCAAGATCAACAGAAATTTCAAAAGTATTAAAACCAGTATTAGTCATTGCTAAAGAAGTTGCAGGATCCCAACCTGTAAGAGAACCTACTAAATAGAATTCAGTATATTCAACTTTAAAAGGTGTTAAAATAACTGAAACTATTTGAGAAACTTCTTCATTAGTTGAAATTCTAATATCTATACTAGAGGCTACTTCAGAATCTAAACCCATTACATCTAATAAAAAGTCATTTAACTCATCCACAGTTAAACTAAAGTCTTTTGCTTCAGTTGTTCCCATTAAATAAGAAGTTGCAAAATCAGTTCCTGTTTTGGCAGCTTCAATATTAAATGATCCAGTT
Source organism: Lutibacter oceani (assembly GCF_003384935.1). Taxonomy (GTDB): domain Bacteria; phylum Bacteroidota; class Bacteroidia; order Flavobacteriales; family Flavobacteriaceae; genus Lutibacter; species Lutibacter oceani. Next base: position 347,591 of record NZ_QTTQ01000012.1, on the reverse strand, counting down.
GCAGTACTCAAAGCTTCCCAAGAAATAAATAACGCATTATTATTTAAATTGGTATCATTTAAAACAATTACACTTCCATTTGAAGGTGTAACTATTTGAAAACTTTCTTGAGCTGGTAATATTTCAAAGTTCTCATTTTCATCGCAAGCAATAAATGCTATTGAGAAAACCAAAAGAACTATTATTTTATTTAAATATTTCATCATTTTAAAAGTTAATTTAATTAATTAGCTGTTACACTATAAGTATATTCTCTTGGATTACTTAAATCTAATACAACATGATAATTTCCTTCTGAACCATCAAAAGTTAAATCACCACCACCTTGTAAAAAACCATCGGCATCAAGGGTTCCTAAATCGAATGCTCCCCATTCATTATTTCCTCTAAACTTAAATGGTCCAGGAACTAAATGAATATCAACAGATAAGGTTTTTGTAGCGGCATCATAAACTAAATCGGTATCGCTATCCCAACCAGTTGGTGTAGCAGCCCCAATAACACCCCAATTAACAGCTGTACTGGAATACGTTAATGCATCAGTATCTGCTTTTACAAAATAATATCCAGCAGTTGCTGTACAATCAGTTTCATCAGTTTCTACTAATTTACCGGTTGAAGAACCATCATCTGCCCAATCTGTATTTCCCCAGAAGAAACCTCCGGTTTCATTAGGAGCAACAAATTTATAGCCTCCATCTAACCAAACATAACCTTCATAATCAGTTTGTCCAAATCCTGAAGCTGCCAATAAAGGAGCTGTTGGAGGATCCCATCCTTGGTGGTTTCCAGGTACAGCTATTTTTGGTAAATCTGTAGTAAATGAAGTTACATAAACTGTAATAGTTTCTGAAACTTGTGGTGTACTATTTAACGAACCTACTGAGGAAGTAACTCTAATATCTAAACCTTCTTCTAAAAAAGGAGTTAAACCAGCACTAACTGCTGCTCCGTTAAACTCAGTAATATTCCAAGATAGGTAAGTGTTTGATGTTGAACCTGCTAAAAATGGTTCTGCAAATGCAGTTCCTGTTTTTGCAAATTCAACAATGTAATTAATTGCTGTTGGAACGGCATAATCTGCATCGTTCCAGGTTACAGTAATTATTGTGTTTGTTAGTTCTTCTTCTGGATTAAGAACATACACAGCTCCTGACGCTGGCGCAGTAATTTGACTGCTTCCAACTGCCGATATTGTTAAGAGTTCTTGATCTTCATTGTCACAAGAAATGAATGCAACAAAGGTTAGCAAGAACAAAAATTTAAATATGTTTTTCATCTTAAATTTGATTTAATGTTAGTAACCAGGGTTTTGAGTTAAATTTGGATTTGCCGCCATATTATTTGCAGGCATTGGGTAAATATCTAAATGGCTTGATAAAGCAATACCGTTTGGACTTCCACCTTTCCAGGCCCAATTATAATTTCCACCTGTAAAAAGACCAAATCTTATCAAATCTTGTCTTCTATGTCCTTCCCAATGCAATTCTCTAGATCTTTCATCTATTAAGAAATTTAGGGTTAAATCATTTGAAGTAATAGTTGTAGAATTTGCCCTGTTTCTTAAAGCATTTACATATACAACAGCTTCTCCCATGGTTCCTCCTGAACCACCTCTAACAACAGCTTCAGCATACATTAAATAAACGTCAGCTAATCTAAATAAAGGGAAATCTGTATTTACAAATTCAAAGTGTACACCACCACGGCTACCATCAACACCAATATTTTTATATTTACTAATTATATAGCCTGAATCTCTGTCTCCAACATCTATAATTTCAACTTCACGACCTTCAGTAGTTAATGTATTTCTTTTATCAGTTAAGGGAACATCCCCATTTAAGAATTTATCTGCAAATTGTTTTCTAACTCTTAAGGCACCACCCCAACCGTTATCTACACCAAGTGCAACTGCATTACCTTCAAGACTACCAACTTCACCATTAATTATAACAGTAGTTGGTCCCCAGTTTTGAGTTACTTTAGAATCAACAACTAGCGGGAAAATAATTTCGTTTTGACCTGCTTCATTATAATCATTATCAGCAAGGAAATTATAGCTATAATTTGAAGCTAATGAAAATCCGCCTCCAATTATTTTGTTACAATAAGTTAAACATTCGGTGTATTTGTTTTGTCCAATATACACTTCAGCATTTAAATACATTTTAGCTAAAATCATCCAAGCAACAGCTTTATCAGCACGGGCATATTCATTTTGATTAGCACCAACAAGATCACCCTCAATAGCTTTCAATTCAGATTCAATAAAAGTAAATAATTGCTCTCTGTTGTATTCAGGACCTTGATAAACTCCAATTGGATCATTTTCTGTTACAAAAGCAGCTTTTCCAAATAAATCCATTAAATGATAATATGCTAATGCTCTTAGTAAACGAGCTTCAGCTCTATATGTTTTAATTTCACTTGAAATTGCTGAATGTCCTCTTGAAGCTAAATTTTCTTCTGATGATTGTCTTAAAAAGTCATTTGTTAACGCAACTGAGAACATTGCTCTACTAAAAAATCCTAATAGAATTGTATTTGAAGAACTCCAAGTGTTTCTTTGAATTGCTTTTACAGCTCCGCCTTCATCATTTTCATAAGACCAAATAACTTCATCAGCAGCTAAATCTTGTAAATACCATAAAGTTCTACCATATTGACTGGTACCTGCATCTATCCCTTGTAAGTTAGATGAGGCTGGCCCAGTAGTTCCTGTTAACGAAAGGTTACCATAGATTCCTGCTAATGCCTGTCTGTAAGAATCGGTACTTGCATAAAAATCTTCAGATAAAAATTCGTCATCATCTTTTGGAGTAACATCTAATTCATTAGTACAAGCGCTAAAGAAGATTAGGATTCCAAAAAAGAAAAATAATAATTTAAATATATTTTTTGTTTTCATTTTCTGTTTTTTTAAAATTTAATATTAGCACCCATTAAGAAAGTTCTAGGTCTTGGATAAATTGTGTTATCTATACCTCCAAAAACTTCTGGATCTAATCCACTATAATTAGTAATAGTAAATACATTTTGTACACCTGTCCAAACACGAATACTAGAAATATCACTATTGAATTTATTAAAAGTATAACCAAGGTTTAGGTTATCCATTTTAAGAAAAGATGCATTTTCTAAATAATAATCAGATATTAAAACATTTGCAGTTTCAACAAAATTTGTTTCTAAAACAGCAGTAGGTATATTTCCTAAAGCAGTAACATCTTGAAGTAAATTATATTGAGCTCTTGATGAATTTACGTTATTATACATATAATTTCCAAAACTAGCTCTTAAATTAAATACTAAATCAAAGTCTTTATAATTAATTCCAGATTGGAAACCCATTGTAATATCTGCATTAGGTTTTTTATAGATATATCGGTCACTTGTATTAATAATACCATCTTGATTAATATCTGCATAAGCACCTTCTATTGGAGCACCAGCAGTATCATATAATTGTTTGTAAACTAAGTATGAGTAAGGTGCAAATCCTTCTCTGTGTACTTGAATTCTTGATCCAGTACCACCACCAATACCACCAACTTCTATATCCTGACCAAATGCTAATTCATCAATTTCAGTTCTATTAAGGTTTAAGTTATAACTTACATTTACATTTAAATCGTCTGTACTAACAATATCAGAACCAATTGCAAATTCCAACCCTTTAGAAGTAAATTTACCAATGTTTTGCCAACCAGCATTACTAAAGTTAGAACCATCTGCTACGGCTACATTAGCTAAAAGATCGTTAGATTCTTTTAAATAAACCTCAATAGAACCTTTAATTTTGTCATTAAAAAATCCGTAGTCGAAACCAGCATTATAAGTTGTTGTTTCTTCCCATTTTATATCTTCAAATTTAGATTGAGGAATCCCAACTACAACAGCTGAATTTCCAAATATGTATTGAGAAAAACTATCTCCAGTTACATGTCTTCCTAAGAAAGCATATGAAGCAGGAATATCTTGCTGACCTGTAATACCCCAACCAAGACGTAATTTTAATTCTGATATTATATTCGAATCTTTTAAGAAATCTTCTTCGTTAATTTTCCAAGCTAATGCAGCTGCAGGGAAATTACCCCATCTGTTGTCTGAGTTAAATCTTGAAGTACCATCCCTTCTGTAAGAAAGTGTTAACAAGTATTTATCCATAAATGATAAATTTGTTCTAGCAAAGAAACCAAGTAATACCACATCAGGATGTGTATTTGTATCTCTTTCAGCCTCAGGATCTCTCATATTTCCTGTATTAAAATCTTCAGCAGTAAATTTTTGGTATGAGTAACCAGCTGTAGCTTCAATATTTAAGTTTTCTAATTCTTTATTATAAGCTAAGTATGCATCTAATAAAAGATTTTTTCTTTCACTAGTATATTCAGATTCTTCACCTATGTATGATACTACACCATCTTCTTCAAATCTAAAACCGTTAATACTTTCTGTGGAAAGTATGTTAGAACCAACACCATAAGATCTGTCGTAACCTAAATTAAGTACTGCTCTTAATTCTGGTAAGAATTTAAGTTTGTAATCAAATTCTAAATTTCCATATAATCTATCAACAATACTAGTGTTTTCTCTTTGTAATAAACTTGCTAAAGGATTTCTTCCTGCATTGTCTCTAATTCCATTAGTATGATATTCAAAGAAACCACCAAAAGGAGAAGTCGCATCATATATAGGTTGCGTAGGATCAAAATAAATAGCAGCACCTTCAACACCAGATGCAAATCTGTTATTTTCAGAACTAATATTAGCATTAAAATTAATTTTTAAATGCTCATCTAAAAGTGATGGATTAATATTAAATGTTAATGAGTTTCTTTCAAAATTTGAAGTCTTACGTAAACCAGGTTGCTTAGTATTCCCCCAGGAAACTCTTGCAGGAACATTGTTGAATAAAGCTCCACTTACAGAAACTGATTGGTCAAATGTAAACTTTTCTTCATAAATTGCATCTTGCCAATCGGTATTTGCATTTCCTAATTGTTCTATACTAATACCACCTTGACCTGCAGCGACTCTATCAGCAATTAAAGTTCTATATTCATCTCCACTAAAAACTTCAATTTTATCAGCTAAAGTTTGGTAACCAGCTTTAAAGTTAATATCTACATTAAATCCAGATTTTCCTTTTTTAGTAGTAATAATAATTACCCCATTGGATGCTCTAGAACCATAAATAGCGGTTGAAGATGCATCTTTTAATATAGACATAGATTCTATATCATTAGGATTTATTGAAGCTAATACAGATCTTGAACCTCCTGCTGTTGAGTTAGATATTGGTAAACCATCAACTACAATAAGCGGATCGTTTGATGCTCCTAAAGAAGACCCTCCTCTAATTCTAATAGCTGAACCTCCACCAGGAGAACCATCTGTTGTTACATTTACACCAGCAACACGACCAGAAATCAAACTAGCAGGTGTTACAATGTTTCCTTTGTTAAAATCTTTTTCTGTAACTGCAGCTACAGATCCAGTTGCATCTTTTATGGTTGTGGTACCATAACCTATAACAACTACTTCATCTAAGGATTCTGCACTTTCAACCATAACAACATTAATTGTTGTATTGTTTCCTACAGTTATTTCTTGTGTGTTAAATCCAATATAGGAAAACACTAATACATCACCAGGTTTAACGTTATCTATTGAATAGTTTCCGTCAAAATCTGTTGCAGCTCCTTTAATAGTTCCTTTAATAATAATGCCAACTCCAGGTAATGCTGAATTACCTGTTGCTTCAGTTACTGTTCCTTTTATTGTTTGTTGCGCAAACATTAAAACAGGAAATAGAAGTATGACACTAAACAAAAAAATTCTAAAATTTTTCATCTATTTTAAGTTAATTAATAATTAAGGTTTGTTTTTAAAAATTATACTATTTTTACTACTTTTCACTGTGTGAAGGTAAGAAGTTAACATTTACTTAACAATGATATTTGTTTCAAATTAAGTTACGCAAACGTTTTCGTGTTCATAACTTTTCAACTCTAACGTTAGAGTTGAATAGCTTTTTTTATCCCATTTTTTAATTTCAGCCTAAATTTAGAATTTTATTTGAATGTTTACAAGATTAAATTATCCTAATTTAACCAGAACTTATATATTTGTAAAGGAGGTAAGCCAATAAATTATGAAGACAAGAATAACATTAAAAAAAATTGCAAGTGAGTTTGGAGTATCTATCTCTACAGTATCAAAAGCGTTAAAAGGAAGCCATGAAATAAGTGAAGAAGTTCGTGAACGAATACAGGCTTTTGCAGATTTTTACAACTACAAACCAAATAATTTAGCTTTACAACTTAGAAATCAGAAAACCTCTGTAATTGGTGTTATTATTCCAGAGATTGTGCATCATTTTTTTTCAACAGTAATTGATGGAATAGAGCAATATGCTAATAAAAGAGGGTATAATGTAATGGTATGTGTATCCAATGAATCTTATGAAAAGGAAGTACTGAATTTTAACGTGTTAACCAATGGCAGTGTAGATGGTTTAATAGTATCTGTAGCTAGAGGGACTCAAAAAAACAAAAAATACAATCATTTTGAAGCACTTATAAAAGATGAGTTTCCGTTGGTTATGTTTGATAGAATTATTGAAAGTATTGAATGTGATAAAGTAATAATTGATGATGTTGGAGGAGCATATAATGCTGTTGAACATTTAATTGAAATAGGTTCAAAAAAGATTGCGCTTTTAACTACACAAGATTATATAACTGTGGGTTCTTTAAGAAAAGAAGGTTACTTAAAAGCCTTAAAAAATGCTGGTTTAGAAATTGACGAAAGTTTAATTTATAAGATAAACGATAGTGAAAATTTGTATGAGCAGATAAAAAAAGTATTTAATTCAAAAAATCAGCCTGATGCAATTTTAGCTGTAAATGAAATATATGCAGCAAATGCTTTAATTATTGCAAAAGAAAGAGGTTTAAGTATTCCAAATGATATTGCAATAATTGGTTTTACAAGTGGTTTAATTTCTGAATTTACTTCCCCACCGCTTACATCTGTAGTTCAGCATGGCTATTTAATGGGTGAGCATGCAGCTGAATTATTAATTAATAGAATTGAGCATATTTCTCCAACAGAATATCAAAAAGAAGTAATTTCTACAAATTTAAAAATAAGAAAATCAACTTTTATTGAAAATTAAAAAAATCTTATTAACTCAAAGGTTGTAGTACTTATATTTTAATTTTTTTTAACAATAATGAACTTTAAAAGGTTTAAAATAAGAAAATTAATTTATATATTTGTTTCGTAAAAGCAATTTTACAACTACTATTTTTACACATTTCACACAAGCATACAACATTATTTTAATGTTGCATTGTATTATTATTTAAAGACTAACATTTATGGAAAAACGGAAACTTGGTTTCTGGGATATCTGGAACATGAGTTTTGGATTCTTAGGAATTCAAATGGGCTTTGCGCTACAAAATGCTAACGCAAGTAGGATATTACAAATTTTTGGAGCCGATGTGCACGAATTGTCTTGGTTTTGGATAGTTGCACCTTTAACAGGTTTAATTGTACAACCTATTATTGGATATTACAGTGACAGAACTTGGACAAAACTTGGTAGAAGAAGACCTTATTTTTTAACAGGAGCTTTATTAGCATCTATGGGATTAATTTTAATGCCAAATGCTGATATGTTTACAGCATTTATGCCAGCTTTATGGGTTGGCGCAGGTATGTTAATGATAATGGATGCTTCTTTTAATGTTGCAATGGAGCCTTTTAGGGCTTTGGTGGCTGATATTTTACCTTCAGATCAAAGAACATTAGGATTTAGTATTCAAACTGTATTAATAGGTATTGGAGCAGTAATAGGTTCTTGGTTACCGTACGTTTTAACAAATTGGTTTGGTGTTTTAAATGAATCACAACCAGGCGAAGTTCCTACAAATTTGTTACTTTCATTTATTATTGGAGCTTCTGTTTTGGTAATTAGTATTTTAATTACAGTATTTACCACTAAAGAGTATTCTCCTGAAGAAATGGCATTAATGTCGAACGAAGAAGAGGAGCTTGAAGAAGAAGCTTCTAGTTTATTCGATATATTTTCCGATTTCAAAAAAATGCCTTTAACAATGAAACAATTGAGCTCAGTTCAATTTTTCTCTTGGTTTGGGTTATTTGGAATGTGGGTTTTTTCAACTCCTGCAATTGCACACCATATTTATGGATTATCATTAGACGATCACGGAACAGCATATCAAACTGCAGGTGATTGGGTAGGAATTTTATTTGGTGTTTACAATGCGGTTTCTGCAGTGTATGCTTTCTTTTTACCAGCAGTAGCTAAAAAAATTGGAAGAAAAATGACGCATGCAGTTTCTTTAGTAATTGGAGGTTTAGGCTTAATATCAATTTATTTTATGCCAAATGAAAACTGGTTAATCTTATCTATGCTTGGTATTGGTATTGCTTGGGCAAGTATTTTGGCAATGCCTTATGCAATTTTAGCAGGCTCAATTCCAGCTAAAAAGATGGGTGTTTATATGGGGATATTTAATTTCTTTATTGTATTGCCTCAAATTTTAAATGCCCTAATTGGTGGGCCAATTGTAAAATATATTTACGGAGGAAATCCAATATTTGCTTTAATAATTAGTGGTGTGTCCTTATTAATTGCAGCAGTATTGGTAATAAAAGTTAAAGATGTTGATGACACAGTAGTAACAGAAAATTAAATGAAAAAAGAAATAGCATTTATATTCGATTTAGATGGTGTTATAGTAGACACTGCAAAATATCATTTTTTGGCTTGGAGAAATTTAGCAACCCAATTAGGTTTTGAATTTACAGAAGCGCATAATGAACTTTTAAAAGGTGTAAGTAGAATAAAATCATTAGAAATCTTATTAAACATTGGAAAGGTTCAACTTTCAGAAGAAGAAAAACAAAAATATTTAGTTCAAAAAAATGAAGAATATTTGAGCTTTGTTAATAAAATGACTTCAGAAGAAATTTTACCGGGAGTATCTAATTTGTTAGATTATTTAGATGCACACAATATTAAATATGCTTTAGGTTCTGCAAGTAAAAATGCACCATTAATTTTAGAAAAAGTAGGCTTGTATAAGCGTTTTTCAGCCTTGGTTGATGGAAATGATGTGTCAAAAGCGAAGCCAGATCCAGAAGTATTTTTAATTGGAGCGAAGAAACTGAATATGAAACCAGAAAACTGTGTGGTTGTTGAAGATGCAATTGCAGGGGTTGAAGCAGCAAAATTAGCCAATATGAAATGTGTTGGAATTGGAGATGCTGAAGTTTTAGGAAAAGCCGATGTCGTTTTTAAAGATATGACAGGTTTTACTTCTGAATTTTTAAATAAATTGATAAACAATTAAATATGTGAATACTGAATTTTAAATGAGTAAAGTATTTTTTTTAAGTTACTTTTTAAATAGTATTCTAAATATGATTAAAGAAAAGAAATCTCGTAACTACGAGTATTACAAAAGTTAATAGAAATGAACAAGAACTATATAATTCCAAATGAATGGTCTCTAATTGAAGATGTGTTTGATGATGAGAATGTGAAAGCTTCTGAAAGCTTATTTAGTATAGGAAATGGAGCAATGGGACAACGTGCCAATTTTGAGGAAAACTATTCAGGTGCTACTTTTCAGGGTAGCTATATTGGTGGTATTTATTATCCAGATAAAACAAGAGTAGGTTGGTGGAAAAATGGATATCCGGAATATTTTGCGAAAGTGTTAAATGCACCAAACTGGATTGGTATTCATATTAAAATTAACGAAACTGAGTTAGATTTAAATACGTGTAAAGTTTCTAATTTTAAACGTGAATTAAATATGAAAGAAGGCTGGTTAAGTCGTTCTTTTGTTGCTCAATTAACTTCTGGAGATAAAATTGAAGTACATACAAAGCGGTTTATTAGCATTGATAGCAATGAAACTGGAGCAATTGAATATCATATTAAAGCGCTAAACTTTTCTGGAGAAATTACATTTTCACCATATGTTGATGCAGGTATTGTGAATGAAGATTCTAATTACGATGAATATTTTTGGGAAATTTTAGAAATTATTGAGGGTGAAAATAGCGGTTGTATTTTATCTAAAACCTTAAAAACTGAATTTCATGTTAGTACAGCAATGCAAGTTGCATTTGCTTTAAACTCTAAAGAAATTACTTTAAGCCAACAAACTAAAGTTGAAGATAAAAAACTTACATATACTTATAAAGTAAGTGTTAATGAGGGAGATACAGCATCAATATATAAATATGCAAGTTATACAAGTTCATTAAATTATAAGATTGAAGATTTAAATGCAGCAGCACTTTCTAATGTTGAAAATGCAAACAAATTAGGTTTTGAGGCATTATTAAATACTCAAATAAAATCTTGGGAAAAAATTTGGAGCACAGCCGATATTGTAATTGAAGGCGATGTAAAAGCACAGCAAGGAATTCGTTTTAATATTTTTCAATTAAACCAAACTTATTTAGGAACAGATGCGCGTTTAAATATTGGTCCAAAAGGTTTTACGGGTGAAAAATATGGAGGAAGTACCTATTGGGATACGGAAGCTTATTGTATTCCATTTTATATGGCAACCAAAGATGCCAATGTTGCAAAAAACCTTTTAATGTATCGTTACAATCAATTGGGTAAAGCAATTGAGAATGCCGAAAAACTTGGTTTTACTAATGGAGCAGCATTGTACCCAATGGTTACCATGAACGGTGAAGAATGCCATAATGAATGGGAAATTACATTTGAGGAAATTCATAGAAATGGAGCAATGGTGTATGGAATTTATAACTATGTAAATTACACACAAGATTTTGAGTACGTTGTAAAAAACGGATTGGAAGTAATAATTGCAATTGCACGTTTTTGGCATCAAAGAGCAAATTTTTCTGAAGCTAAAGATAAATACGTAATTTTAGGAGTTACAGGACCTAACGAATATGAAAACAATGTAAACAACAACTTTTACACAAATTATTTAGCAAAATGGTGTATTGAATATGCTGTGGAATGTTTAAATAAAGTGAAACATAACTATCCTGAAGATTTTGAAAGAGTAATTTCAAAAACAAATTTGAAAGCTCAGGAAACTTATAAATGGTTGGAGGTTTCAGATAATATGTATTTCCCTTTCGATGAAGAAAAAAATGTGTATTTGCAACAAGATGGGTTTTTAGATAAAGAATTAATTCCAGTTAAAAAATTAGATAAATCACAAAGACCTATTAATCAAAAATGGTCTTGGGATCGTATTTTGAGGTCATGTTATATTAAACAAGCAGATGTATTACAAGGAATGTTCTTTTTTGAAGATAAATTCTCCAAAGATGAATTAAAACGTCATTTTGATTTTTACGAACCATTAACTGTTCACGAATCCTCATTATCACCTTGTGTACATTCAATTTTAGCAGCTTCAATAGACAGAATGCCAAAAGCATACGAACAATATTTACGAACTGCTCGTTTAGATTTAGATGATTATAACCACGAAGTGCACGAAGGTTGTCATATTACAAGTATGGCGGGAACTTGGATGTCTGTAGTTCAGGGGTTTGGAGGAATGCGTGTTTATGAAGATGGAATGCTATCATTCAATCCACAAATTCCACAAGAATGGAAATCGTATTCATTTACAATTAATTTTAGAGGTACTATTATTAAGGTTTTTAAGAGCCAAACAACATGTAAATTCTTTAATGAATCTGGAAACCAAATTAAAATGTTTGTTAATGACAAAGAGGTTTTATTACCTTCAAAAGAATTTGTAAAACTATAATTTACTATTTTACAGTTACATCAGGAATTAATTAAAATAAAAATATATGAAAATTTATCGCTTACTGTTATTGTTATTTTTTGTTAGTTTAACTACTTATGCTCAAAAAATAAATAGAATAGAACCACCAAACTGGTGGGTTGGTATGAATCATAGTCAACTTGAAATAATGGTTTATGGAAAAGGTATTGCTACATATAAACCATTTATAAATAGTGAATATATTCAATTAATTGATACAAAAAGAACTGAAAACGAGAACTATTTATTTTTAAATATTGACCTTTCAAAAGCAGTTGCAGGAACATTTACTATTGATTTTCTAAAAGCAGGTAAAAGGAATAATTTTTCTGTTGATTATGAATTGAAAGAACGTAACAAAAATTCAAAAAACAGAAAAGGTTTTGATAGTTCAGATGCAATTTATTTAATTACTCCAGATCGTTTTTCTAATGGAGATACATCAAATGACATTGTAAAAGGTTTGCGTGAAACTAAAATTAATAGAAATCACGATTATGCACGTCACGGTGGTGATTTAAAGGGAATTACAAATCATTTAAATTATATAAATGAAATGGGATTTACTGCCATTTGGCCAACACCAGTGTTAATTAATGATATGAAACGAAGCTCTTATCACGGGTATGCAATGACCGATTTTTACAAAGTAGATCCTCGATTTGGAACTTTGGAGGAATATGTTGAATTGAGCAAAAAAGCCAAAGAAAAAGGCATTAAATTAATAATGGATCAAGTTGCCAATCATATAGGTAGCGAACATTGGTGGATGAAAGATTTGCCAACAAAAGATTGGGTAAATTATCAAGAAAATTTTGAAAAAGGAGGGGAAACGATTTATTCAACTCATAGAAGAACAACAAATCAAGATATTTATGCTTCAAAAATTGATAAGGAGGGTATGACCAATGGTTGGTTTGTTGATACAATGCCCGATTTGAATCAGAAGAACCCTTTAATGGCAAAATATTTAATTCAGAATAGTATATGGTGGATTGAAACATTGGATTTAGGCGGAATTCGTCAAGATACGTACCCATATCCAGATAAACATTTTATGAGTAATTGGGCCGGGGCAATTATGGACGAATATCCAAATTTCAGTATTGTAGGAGAGGAGTGGAGTTTAAACCCACTATTAGTTGGTTATTGGCAAAAAGGTCAAAAAAACAAAGATGGTTATGAGTCTAATTTAACTTCAACAATGGATTTTCCAATGCAGCGTAACATTGTAGATGCTTTAAATGAAGATGAAAGTTGGGATAAAGGGTTTGTGAAAATGTACGAAGGTTTGGCAAATGATTTTTCGTATGCAAAACCAAATGATATTATGATTTTTCCAGACAATCATGATATGAGTAGAATTTACACTCAACTTGGTGAAGATGTTGTAAAAACTAAAATGGCTTTGGGTTATTTATTGAGTTTACCGCGAATTTCTCAGTTATACTACGGAACAGAAATATTGTTAAACGATACTGCAAAACCTGGTGATCACGGTTTAATTAGAACTGATTTTCCCGGTGGTTGGAATGGTGATAAAGTAAATGCATTTTCAGGAGAAGGTTTGAGCAAAGACCAACTAGATATGCAGTTGTTTTTGAAGAAAGTACTAAATTATCGTAAAAATAGTGAGGCCATTCACTCAGGAAAAACAATTCATTTTGGACCACAAAATGGTACTTATGTATTATTTAGAGTATTAAATAATGAAATAGTTACAGTTATTTTAAATAAAAATAAAAAGGATATAACATTAGATTTATCAAGATTTAATGAAGTTGGTTTGCAAGGAAAACAAGTTAAAAATATCATTTCTTCGGAAGCATTTATTTGGGGAGATTCTTTAAAAATAGCACCAGAAGGAATTACCATTTTAACTACTAAAATGTAAACAATGAAAATGTTTAAAAGCATATTAGTTGTTAGCTTTGTTTTAATAGTATTTTCATGTAAAGAAAAACAGTCGGTTTTAAAAGAAAGTTTGCCAATAAAATTTTCAGAATTTACAGGGAATTTAAGTTCAGGTATTATTAAAAGGGTGGAAAACTTTCCGTCAAAGTTTGTAAGATCTAGAAATGTAGATATTTGGTTGCCAGATAGTTATTCTGAAAATGAAAAATATGCAGTAGTATATATGCACGATGGCCAAATGCTATTTGATGCAGAAACCACTTGGAATAAGCAAGAGTGGAAAGTAGATGAAATTGTAAGTGGTTTAATAGATTCAGCGAAAATTAAAAATACAATTGTTGTTGCAATTTGGAATCATTCAGATATTCGTCATACCGATTATTATCCTCAAAAACCATTTGATTTATTACCTCAAAAATTTAAAGATTCAATTTTTGAAACTTCTGAAAAACAATTTGGAACAGATTTTAAAGGATTACAATCAGATAATTATTTAAAGTTTATTGTTGAAGAAGTAAAACCGTTTATTGATAGTAATTTTTCTGTTTATACAAATACAAAAAATACGTTTATTGCAGGTTCAAGTATGGGCGGTTTAATTTCTATGTATGCTTTGTGTGAATATCCTAAAATTTTTGGTGGTGCAGCTTGTTTATCAACACACTGGGTTGGTTTTATGCCACAAGAAAATAGCCCAGTTCCTGAGTCATTCTTTTTATATTTAGGTAAAAATTTACCTTCTCCAAAGACTCATAAAATATATTTTGATTATGGTACAAAAACTTTGGATGAACACTACTTACCATATCAGAATAGGGTTGATGAAATATTAAAGTTAAAAGGATTTGATGCGTCAAATTCAAGAAATTTAAAGTTTGAAGGCCAAGATCATTCAGAAAATTCTTGGAATCAGCGATTTCAAATTCCTGTTGAATTTTTACTAAAAAAATAATAAATGAAATTTTTAAAATTAAATATATTACTGCTTTTATTTGTTGGTTTTTTTGTGAATGCGCAAAATCCAAATCGTAAATTAGTGAGTTTTGATGAAAAAGATGGACTTGTTACTATTGAAACTAACGATGGATTTTATTTAATTAAGCCATTTTCAACAAAAATAATTGAAACTTCATTTATTCCAAAAGGAGAAGTTTATAACCCAATTTCTCATGCGGTAGTTTTACAGCCTAAAAAAGTAAAATTTAAAATTTCAGAAAGTGATAATTCAATAACGATATCAACTTCAGGGATTTTAGTAAAAGTTATAAAATCACCATTTCAAGTTACTTATTTTTATAAAAACAAACCTATAATTTCTGAAAGAAAAGGCTATATAAAAAATGAAGAAAATGAAGTTTTAGACTTTAACTTAAGCGCAACAGAAATTTTGTATGGTGGAGGTGCGCGTGCTTTGGGAATGAACCGAAGAGGAAATAGATTGCAACTATATAACAGAGCACATTACGGTTATGAAACACATTCAGAATTAATGAATTTTACCATTCCATTGGTTTATTCTTCTAATTTATACGCTGTTCATTTTGACAATGCTCCAATAGGATATTTAGATTTAGATAGTAAAAAGGATAATTCTTTACAATATGAAACTGTTTCTGGGAGAAAAACATATCAAGTTGTTGCTGGAGATTCTTGGAAAGATTTAGTTCAACAATACACAACTTTAACAGGAAAACAACCAATGATTCCGCGCTGGGCTTTAGGAAATTTTTCAAGCAGATTTGGCTATCATTCTCAAAAGGAAGTTTTAAATACAATTAATAAATTCAAAGAAGAAGAAATTCCTGTTGATGCGGTTATTTTAGATTTGTATTGGTTTGGAAAAGACATAAAAGGTACCATGGGAAATTTGGAGTTTTATAAAGATTCATTTCCAAATCCGCAAAAAATGATTGCAGATTTAAAAACAAAAGGAGTAAAAACCATTTTAATAACCGAGCCTTTTGTATTAACAACTTCAAATAAATGGAATGAAGCAGTTGAAAAAGATATTTTAGGAAAAACTAAAGAAGGGAAACCGTATACGTATGATTTTTATTTTGGAAATACTGGAATTATAGATATTTTTAAACCTGAGGGTGAGCAATGGTTTTGGAATGTTTACAAAAAACACAACAATATGGGTGTTGCAGGTTGGTGGGGAGATTTAGGGGAACCAGAATTGCATCCGTCGGACTTATTACACGCTACCGGAACAGCCGATGAAGTGCATAATATTTATGGCCATAATTGGGCTAAATTAATTTTTGAAGGCTACCAAAAAGAGTTTCCAAACCAACGACCTTTTATTTTAATGCGTGCCGGATATTCGGGTTCACAGCATTATGGATTAATTCCTTGGTCTGGAGATGTTAACAGATCTTGGGGCGGATTGCAGTCGCAAGTGGAAATTGCCTTGCAAATGGGAATGCAAGGTTTAGGTTATATGCATTCAGATTTAGGTGGTTTTGCAGGTGCAAATTTAGATGATGAATTATACACGCGTTGGTTGCAATATGGTGTTTTTCAACCAATTTTTAGACCTCATGCGCAAGAAGAAGTGCCGTCTGAGCCAGTTTTTAGGGAGCAAAATACTAAGGAATTAGCTAAAAAATCTATCAAATTACGTTATAACTTGTTGCCTTATAATTACACACTTTCTTTTGAAAATAATAAAAACGGAACACCTTTAATGCGACCATTGTTTTTTGAAGACTCAACTATAACAATGTTAAATAATGATAAAACCTATTTGTGGGGAAATAATTTTTTAGTAAGTCCTATAGTTAAATCGGGTATAAAACAACAAGAAGTTACATTTCCAAAAAACTCAAATTGGTATCATTTTTATACCGATGAAAAAGTGGAAGGCGGACAAACTTTAACTGTAGATTTAGTTGAAGAAAGTATTCCAACATATGTACGTGGAGGAGCTTTTATTCCAATGATTGAGTCAATTCAAAATACTTCAAAATACAATTTAAGTAAATTCGATTTGCATTTTTATTTTGATGAAACATTAAAAGAAAGTGAAGGTAAATTATATAATGATGATGGTGAAACTCCAAATGCTTTTGAAAAAGGGCAATTTGAACTATTTTCATTTAAAAGCAATTACAATCGAAATCGATTAAGCTTAGAATTTGAGTTGGAACAGGGAGAAAATTATAATTCTTCCAATAAAATAATTAATTTAGTTATTCATAATGTTTCAAAAAAACCAAAAAAAGTTAATGGATATGATTTTGAATGGAATGCTATTCATAAAACTTTGAAAATTTCAGTAGAAATTAAACCTTCAATTTCAAAAAATATTAAAATAAAGTTTTAAACAATTATGAAAAAAACCATTGTAGCATTGTTGTTAGTTTTTGTTGCAGCAAGTTGTTCAGATAAAAAACAAGAAAATGAAATGAATCCAATTGCAAAAAAAGTTCCTTTTGTTTGGGAAAATGCAAATATTTATTTTTTACTAACTGATAGGTTTCTAAATGGAGATACATCAAACGATGTGAATTTTGATAGAACTGGTAAAGCTGCAAAATTACGTGGTTTTAAAGGAGGAGATATTATTGGAATAACTAAAAAAATTGAAGAAGGCTATTTTACTGATCTTGGAATAAATGCAATTTGGATGACTCCAATTGTTGAGCAAATTCACGGTGCAGTGGATGAAGGAACAGGGCTTTCATTTGGTTTTCACGGATATTGGACTAAAGATTGGACAGCTTTAGATCCAAATTTTGGAACAAAAGCAGATTTAAAATTATTGGTGGAAACTGCTCATAAACACAATATTAGAATAGTGTTAGATGGTGTAATAAATCATACTGGACCTGTAACAGAAATAGATCCGGTTTGGCCTTCTGATTGGGTAAGAACGGATGTGCAATGTACTTATAAAGATTATGAATCTACAGTAATGTGTACGTTGGTGAAAAACCTGCCAGATATTAAAACAGAAAGCAATAAAAATGTTGAAATTCCTGAAGCTTTAGCCAAAAAATGGAAAGCAGAAGGAAGATATGAGCAAGAAATAAAAGAGTTAGACGATTTTTTTGCAAGAACAGGTTACCCAAAAGCACCAAGGTTCTACATTATGAAATGGCTTACAGATTATATTACTGAATTTGGAATTGATGGTTACAGAGCCGATACTGTAAAACACACAGAGGAAAGTATTTGGGGAGAATTTAAAAATGAGTGTAATTATGCATTTGCCCAATGGAAGGAAAATAATCCAGATAAAGTGTTAGATGATAATCCATTTTATATGGTTGGTGAAGTATATAATTACGGAATTTCAGGTGGACAATTGTATGATTTTGGAGATAAAAAAGTAAACTATTTTGAAAATGGGTTTAACAGTTTAATAAATTTTGAATTTAAATGGAATGCTGCTCAAAATAATTATGAAGAATTATTTTCAAGATATGATACTATTTTAAATAATCAATTGAAAGGGTTTGGAGTGTTGAACTATATTAGTTCACATGACGATGGATCACCGTTTGATAAAGAAAGAACCAAACCTTTTGAATCTGCAACTAAATTATTGTTGTGCCCTGGAGCAGTTCAAATGTATTATGGAGATGAATCTGCAAGGCAATTAATGGTAGATGGAGCTAATGGTGATGCTAACTTACGTTCATTAATGAATTGGGAGGAAATAGCTACCAATACTAAAACTCAAGAAATTTTAACACATTGGCAAAAATTAGGGAAATTTAGAAGCAATCATCCAAGTATTGGAGCTGGAATTCATAAAATGTTAAGTGAAAGTCCGTATGTTTTTCAAAGAACCTATTTAAAAGAAAGCTTTATAGATAAAGTTGTAATTGGACTGGATTTAAATGAAGGGAAAAAAGAACTGAATATAAATGGGATATTTGAAGAAGGAACCATTTTAAACGATGCCTATTCAGGAATTGAAACACAAGTAAAAGATGGTGTTGTAACTATTGAAACACCTTATTCAGTTGTATTATTAGAAATTAAAAATTAAAAATAAATTATAATGAAACTTTTGAAAATTAGCATACTGTTAGTTAGCGTATTGTTTTTTTCTTGCGCTAAAAAAAATGAATTGCCAACTAAAATTTCTTCACCAGATGCTTCTGTTACAGTAGAATTTCAGTTGAATGAAAAAGGAGAGCCAACTTATAAGATAACCTTTAAAAATAAGGAGGTTATTAAAACTTCTTCACTGGGTTTCGATTTAAAAGATGCTCCTTCATTAAAAGCTGGTTTTGAACTTGTTAATGCAACGTCAAGTAGTTTTAATGAAACTTGGGAAATGCCTTGGGGAGAGCAATCAGAAGTTGTAAACAATTACAATGAACTTAAATTAGACTTGCAAGAAATAGCAGAACTTAAAAGAAAAATAACGCTTGTTTTTAAAGTGTATAATGACGGGTTGGGTTTTAGATATGAGTTTCCTGAACAAGAAAATTTATCAGAAGTTTTTATTACAGATGAAAATACACAATTTAATTTAACGGGAGACCATGAAGTATGGTGGATTCCTGGTGATTGGGATATTTATGAGCATTTATACAATACCACAAAATTATCAGAAATTGATGCGAAATCAAAAGCAAATCATAAAGATTTAGCTCAAACATCAATTCCGGAAAACGCGGTAAATACTCCTGTAACTATGAAAACTGACAACGGATTGTATTTAAGTTTTCATGAAGCTGCCTTGGTTGATTATTCAGGTATGACTTTAAAAGTTGATACAGAAAATTTTGGACTGGAAAGCGAACTTGTTGGATCAAATAATACAGATTATAAAGTAAAAAGAACAACACCATTTACGACTCCTTGGAGAACAATTCAAATTGCAGAAAAAGCAGGAGATTTAATTGAATCTAAATTAATTGTAAATTTAAATGAGCCAAATAAATTAGGAGATATTTCGTGGTTTAAACCAACAAAATATACTGGAATTTGGTGGGAAATGCATTTAGGAAAATCTACTTGGGATTATAGTGGTAATCAAGATATGACTTCTTTTACAACCGATGCAAAACCACATGGGAAACACGGAGCAACTACAGAAAACGCAAAAGCATTTATAGACTTTTCTGCAAAAAATAATATTGGAGGTGTTTTAGTAGAAGGCTGGAATGCAGGTTGGGAACATTGGATTGGTTTTGAAGATAGAGAAGGTGTTTTTGATTTTGTAACTCCATATCCAGATTACGATTTAAAAGAAGTAGTACGTTATGGAAAAGAAAAAGGTGTAGAATTAATTATGCATCATGAAACATCAGCAGCAACTGAAACCTATGAAAAACAACAAGATACTGCGTATGCATTAATGCAAAGTTTAGGTATTCACGCGGTAAAAACGGGTTATGTAGGTAAAATTCTACCAAAAGGAGAATTCCACCATGGTCAATATATGGTTAATCAATACAATAATGCGGTAAACAAAGCTGCAAAATACCAAGTGGCAATAAATGCGCATGAACCAATTAAAGCTACCGGTTTACGTAGAACTTACCCAAATACAATTTCCAGAGAAGGGCTACGCGGACAAGAATTTAACGCTTGGGCTTCTGATGGAGGGAATCCACCAGAGCATTTACCAATTGTTGCATTTACAAGAATGTTAGCAGGTCCAATAGATTATACACCAGGTATTTTTGATATAAAATTTGACAATTGGAAAAAAGACAATCAAGTAAATACCACAATTGCTCAGCAATTAGCGTTGTATGTTGTAATTTACAGTCCAGTGCAAATGGCAGCGGATTTAATTGAAAATTATGAAGGGAATCCAGCATTACAGTTTATTAGAGATGTTGGTGTAGATTGGCAACAAACAAAGGTTTTAAATGGTGAAATTGGAGATTTTGTTACCATTGCTAGAAAAGAGAAAAATTCAGAAAAATGGTTTGTAGGTGGAATTACAGATGAAAATTCGAGAGAATTAGTAATTAATTTTGATTTTTTAAGTCCAAACCAAACGTATGAAGCTATTATTTATGAAGATGGAAAAGATGCGGATTGGGATAAAAATCCAACAGCTTTAAATATTAGAAAAATAGAAGTTACAAACCAATCTATTTTAAACTTGAAATTGGCTCCAGGTGGAGGGTTTGCTATTAGTTTAATTCCAATTATTAAATAATTAAAGAATGAAAAAATTACTTATTATTTTAATCGCATTAACTGCTTTTATTTCGTGTAAATCAGAACCTCAAAAAGAGCAGGTTAAAAAAGGTGAAATTGCTGCATTAAAACCAATATCAGATGAAGTGTTGGAAAGTGCAGTAATTTATGAAGCTAATATTCGTCAGTATTCACCAGAAGGGACTTTTAATAAATTTACGGAAGATATACCTGTTTTAAAAGAATTAGGTGTGAAAATTATATGGTTAATGCCTATAAATCCAATTTCAGAAATAAAAAGAAAGGCTACTGGAGATCTTTTTACAAGTGAAATTGAAGATGTAGAATTGCGTAAAAAATATTTAGGCAGTTATTATTCTGTTTCAGATTATAAAGCTATAAATCCTGAATTTGGTACTAAAGAAGATTTTGACAATTTAGTAAAAGAAGCCCATAAAAATGGAATTTATGTAATTGTAGATTGGGTGCCAAATCATACAGGTTGGGATCATCCTTGGATAACAGCACATCCGGATTTTTATACTCAAAATGAAAAAGGAGAAATTATTGACCCGATAAATCCAGATACCGGTGAATCTTGGGGGTGGACAGATACAGCAGATTTAAATTATGACAATAAGGAAATGAGAAAAGAAATGATTTCTGATTTAAAGTATTGGGTTGAAAATTATAACATTGATGGGTATAGAATGGACGTTGCACATAAAGTTCCTGTTGATTTTTTTGAAACTGCTGTTGATGAATTAAAAAAGATTAAGCCAATATTTATGTTAGCTGAAGCAGAACAACCAGATTTACTTCACAAAGCATTTGATATGCACTATGGTTGGGAAGCGCATCATATTTTTAATGAAATTGCAAATGGAAAGAAAGATGTAAGCGCATTTGATGAATACGTAACAAGAAATGATTCTATTTTGGAAAAAGATGATATTAATATGAACTTTATTACAAATCATGATGAGAATTCTTGGAATGGTACATTACTTGAAAGAATGCCAAATAAAAAAGAAGTTTTTACGGCGTTAATTTACCTTATGAAAGGAATGCCTTTGATTTATAGCGGTCAAGAATATGATTTGTCACACAGATTAAAGTTTTTTGAAAAGGATGAAATCCCTAAAGAAAAAGGAGCATATTTTGATTTACTAAAAAAGTTAGGAGCATTAAAAAATAATAATACAGCTTTAAACGGAGGTAAAAATGCTGCTTCATATATAAGAATACAAACTTCAGATGATAAAAGCATTTTAGCTTTTTCGCGTGAAAAAAACGGTCAAAAAGTTACATTTATTGCAAATTTATCTAATAAAAATCTTGAATTTACGCTTGATAAAATTGGGGAATCAGTTGAATTTTTCACAAATGAAAAGGTTAATTTTTCAAAAGAGAAAATGAATACTCTAAAAGCTTGGGACTATAAAATATATATATATTAATATGTATCCTTAATAAACTTCATAAATACTTCCTTAAATAGAAAATTTTATGAAGTTTTTTTGGTAACACCAAAAATATTTTAAAAATGAAATTAAAATTTTCCAGTACTTTTATGGTGCTAATATTTATTTTTGTGGCTTGTAACCACAAAAAGCAAGAGTTAAAAGAAAATATGGAAGTTAAAACAGCAAAAAAAGAAGTAGTTTATCAAGTGTTTACACGTTTGTTTGGAAATACAAATACAACAAATAAACCTTGGGGAACTATTGAAGATAATGGAGTTGGAAAATTTAATGATTTTACAGTTAAAGCGCTAAATGAAATAAAAGAATTAGGGGTTACATATATTTGGTACACGGGTGTTCCTCATCATGATGTAATAAGAGATTACACAGAATTTGGTATTTCAAACGATGATCCGGAAGTTGTAAAAGGTAGAGCTGGTTCTCCTTACGCTGTTAAAGATTATTACAATGTAAACCCTGATTTGGCAGTAAATGTAGAAAATCGTTTGCAAGAATTTGAAGCTTTAATTGAACGAACTCATAAAGTTGGAATGAAGGTGATTATTGATATTGTTCCAAATCACGTTGCACGTAATTACGAAGGTAAATCAAACCCAAAAGGAATTGAGGATTTTGGTGAAACAGATGATAAAACAAAGCAATACGATGTAAATAATAACTTTTATTATAACCCAGGAGAAGCTTTTAAATTACCAATATGGAAAAATGGATATTTACCTTTAGGAGGAGAAAAACATTTGCTTATTGATGGAGAATTTGATGAAAATCCTTCAAAATGGACAGGAAATGGTTCCAGGGCATCACAACCAGATTTTCATGATTGGTACGAAACAGTAAAAGTGAATTATGGAGTAAGTCCAGATGGTAGAAAAGATTTCTCAGAATTACCAGAAGGATTTGAAAATGAAGATTGTAAAACACATTTTAAATTTTGGAAAGACAAAATAGTTCCGGATTCTTGGGTGAAATTTAAGGATATTGCATTGTACTGGTTGGATAAAGGAGTTGATGGGTTCCGTTATGATATGGCTGAAATGGTTCCAGTAGAATTTTGGAGTTATATGAATTCTTCTATAAAAATGAAAAAACCAAATGCTTTTTTATTGGCTGAGGTATACAACCCAGATATGTACCGTGATTATATTCATAAAGGAAAAATGGATTACTTATATGATAAAGTTGCTTTATATGATACTATAAAGCATATTATGCAAGGTCATGGTTGGACGGATCATATTATTGGGATTCAAGATTATAAAGCGGATATAGAGCACAATATGTTACACTTTTTAGAAAATCATGATGAGCAGCGTATTGCAAGTCCAGATTTTGCTGGTTCAGCTGAAAAAGGAAAACCAGCTATGGTAGTTTCTGCAACTATAAGTACTTCACCAACAATGATTTATTTTGGGCAAGAAGTAGGAGAGCCAGGAGCAGAAAACGCAGGTTTTGGTTCACCAACACGGACTTCAATTTTTGATTATGTAGGTGTTCCAAATCATCAACGATGGATGAATAATGGGAAATTCGATGGAGGTCAGTCAACTACTGAAGAAAAGGAACTAAGAGATTTTTACAAGCGCTTATTGAACTTTACAATTAAAAGTGAAGCTTTAATGGGTAACTATAAGGAAATTCATAGTTATAATAGAGAAAAATTAGATAATTATAATAGAAAACTTTTTTCATTTGTTAGGTGGTCTGAAAACGAGAAATTATTAATTACTTCAAATTTTGATACCATGGTACATTACGATTTGGATCTCCAAATTCCTTCAGAAGTTATAACTTCCTGGGAATTAAAAGATGGTAATTATACTTTAGTGGATCAGCTTTATAATAAAGAAAAATTTACACTAAAAGTAGCTAATGGTGTTGGTGTTGTAAATATTGTTTTAGAACCGTTAAATTCCTATATTTTGAAACTTAAAGAGTAGAGAATTAAAAAATGAATAAAAAAGAGGAATTTTTTCATTTAAATTTCTCTTTTTTACTGAAAAAATTAAAATTCATTTTTTTATTAAAAAAAATATTTTTAATTCTCTAAGAGTATAAAAAATATTTTGATTATTTTTACTCTAAATAACTGAAATTTAGATTTCTAATATAATTTATTTAACCTCGACAAATCGGGGTTTTATAACGTTATAGCACGAAATCGTTTTAGTGAAAATCAAGTAGTTTTATAGGATAAAATTCCTTTACAAAGTACCTTTGACTAATTAATTTTAACCTATGAATGAACCTATAAATAAGATAGCAGTTTTAACCTCAGGAGGAGATGCCCCAGGGATGAACGCTGCAATACGAGCAGTTGTTAGAGCTTGTACATATTACAGAGTAGATTGTATTGGTGTTTACAGAGGATACCAAGGATTGATTGAAGGAGATTTTAAAGAACTATCTGCAAGACATGTAAGTAATATTATAAACAAAGGTGGTACTATTTTAAAATCAGCTCGATCCAAAGATTTTATGACAGAAGAAGGAAGAGCCAAAGCATATGAAAATTTAAAAAAAGAAGGGATTGGTGCTTTAGTGATTATTGGTGGTGATGGTACTTTTACTGGAGGATTAAAATTTATTCAAGAGTATAACTTTCCTATTATTGGTATTCCTGGTACTATTGATAATGACATTTATGGAACAGATAGAACCATTGGTTATGATACGGCATTAAATACAGTTGTTGAAGTAATTGATAAAATTAGAGATACAGCTAGTTCACATAACAGGTTGTTTTTTATTGAAGTTATGGGGCGTGATGCTGGTTTTATTGCTTTAAATACAGGGATTGGAGCAGGAGCAGAAGAAATTTTAATTCCAGAGAAAGATTTAGGATTGGACAGGTTAGTGGAATCTCTTAAAACAAGTAAAGAAAAAGGAAAAACATCAAGTATTGTTGTGGTTTCTGAAGGAGATAAAATTGGGAAAAATGTATTCGAATTAGGAGATCATATTAAAGAAATTTTTCCTGATTATGATATTAGAGTATCTGTTTTAGGACATATGCAACGTGGAGGATCACCAAGTTGTTCTGATAGAGTACTTGCTAGTAGGTTAGGTGTTGCTGCAGTTGAGTATTTGTTGGATAGATCATCTGGAGTTATGGTAGGAATTACCAATAATCAGGTAACTACAGTTGGGCTTAACAAGGCTATTAAAATGAACAACGATATAGATAAAGAATTATTAAAAGTAGCTGAAATAACTTCAGTGTAATATAGATTAATAGATAAAAACAATAAAAATGTCAACAATTAAAATTGGAATTAACGGATTTGGTAGAATTGGTAGAATTGCTTTTAGAGTAGCAGCTAGCAGACCAAATGTTGAAGTAGTAGGAATTAATGATTTATTAGCTGTAGATCACTTAGCTTACTTATTAAAGTATGATTCTGTTCATGGGCAGTTTGATGGAACAATTGATGTTAAAAATGGTAACTTGGTTGTTAATGGAAAAGAAATAAGAATAACTGCTGAACGTAACCCAGAAGATTTAAAATGGGATGCTGTAGGAGCTGACGTTGTACTTGATTGTACAGGAATCTTTACAAATTTAGAAGGAGCAGGAAAACACATTAAAGCGGGAGCTAAAAAAGTTGCAATTTCTGCACCATCTGCAGATGCGCCAATGTTTGTAATGGGTGTAAACCATAAAAAAATTACTGCTGCTGATACTATTGTATCTAACGCATCTTGTACAACAAACTGTTTAGCACCAATTGCTAAAGTTCTTAACGATAATTTTGGTATTGTTGAAGGTTTAATGACAACAGTACATGCTGCAACTGCAACTCAATTTACAGTTGATGGTCCATCTAGAAAAGATTTCAGATTAGGACGTGCATCATTAAATAATATTGTACCTGCATCTACAGGAGCTGCAAAAGCAGTAGGAAAAGTAATTCCAGAATTAAACGGTAAATTAACAGGTATGGCTTTTAGAGTTCCAACTGTTGATGTATCTGTAGTAGATTTAACGTGTCGTTTAGAAAAAGGTGCTTCTTTTGAAGAAGTTAAAGCAGCAATTAAAGATGCTTCTGAAAATGAACTAAAAGGTGTTTTAGGTTATACTGATGAAGGTGTAGTTTCTCAAGATTTTGTTTCTGAACCAAGAACAAGTGTATTTGATGCAAATGCAAGTATTGGTTTAAATGATAATTTTGTTAAAATAGTTTCTTGGTATGATAATGAATTTGGATATTCAACTAAATTAGTTGATCTTGCTGAATACATTAATAGCGTTAAGTAATTAAAAAAACACAATAAAAAATGATTCTAATAGCAGACGGAGGCTCAACGAAAGCTGACTGGATTTGTTTAGATAAATCTGGAAATCAGGTTTTTAAAACTCGTACAAATGGTTTAAATCCAGAGATATTAAATGCAGAAGCTGTATTAAATAGAATCCAAGAAAATCAGGAAATAACGCGTATTAAAAATGAAGTAGCAGAAGTTTATTTTTATGGTGCTGGATGTGGTACCGATAGGATGACTTCACTTTTAACGTCTATATTTGAATCATTTTTTATAAATGCAAAAATTGTAGTAAAAGAAGATACTTTTGCAGCAGTTTATGCAGTAACAACTCAACCGGGTATTGTTTGTATTTTAGGTACAGGATCAAATAGCTGTTATTTTGATGGTGAAAATGTTGAAGTAAGGGTTCCTTCATTAGGTTATATTTTAATGGATGAAGCTAGTGGTAACCATTTTGGTAAAATTTTGATTCAAGATTATTACTATGGAAAAATGCCAAAAAAAGCTGCTAAGCTTTTTGAAAAGCAATTTGATTTAGATGCAGATACTATTAAAAAAAATATTTATAAAGAAGAAAACCCTAATGCATATTTAGCAACTTTTGCTGAATTTTTATTAAAAAATGAACGTACAGCTTATTTTAATAAAGTGCTGAGAAAAGGAATAGTTGAATTCTTTAAAAATAGAGTTTTAACTTACAAAGAATGTGAAGAAGTACCAGTTCATTTTGTTGGATCAATCGCTTTTTTTGGAAAAGATATCATTGAAGATGTTGCCAATTATTATAGAATTGTATTAGGTAAAGTTGTAAGAAGACCTATTGATGGTCTTATTGATTATCACAGAGAAAAATTAAAATTAGAAAAGGTCTAAAATTCTTTCTAACGCCATTCCGCGAGAGCCTTTAATTAATAAGGTTGAATTCTTAAAATCTAATTTTTCATTTGAAGTTATAAAATCTTCAAAATTAACATATTTAAAAGCATTTTTTACATTCGTTGTAGAAAATGCTTTTCCTATTAAATATACCTTATCAAAATTTAAAGTTGTTGCTAATTCAGCAATTTTTTGATGCTCAGCTTCACTATTTTTACCTAATTCAAACATGTCTCCTAAAAAAACAACTTTAGTTTTGTCTTTTAATAAACTAAAATTTTCTAAAGCTGCTACCATACTACTTGGGTTTGCATTATAAGCATCTAAAATAATTTTTAATGATTTTTTTTGAATTATTTGGGACCGATTATTTGTTGGAACATACGCTTCAATAGCCTCTTTAATTGCTGCTTCTGAAATTTTAAAATAGTGTCCAATTGCAATAGCTGCAGCAATATTAGAGTAATTATATTTTCCTATTAAATTACTCTTAATAACCAAATCTTTAAATTTTACTTTTACAAAGGGATTTGCATCCATAAATTCAATTTCATTGCTATTAAAAGTTATACTCTTTATTCCAGCTGATTTTTTTATTTGGGTTTCATCATTTAAATTCACAAAAACGGTTCCATTAGTTTCTCTAAGGAAATCAAACAGTTCAGATTTTCCTTTAATAACACCTTCAACACTTCCAAAACCTTCTAAGTGTGCTTTTCCAAAATTGGTGATATATCCAAAATTTGGCTCAGCTATTTTACATAAAAATTCAATTTCTTTTAAATGATTGGCACCCATTTCAACAATTCCAATTTCAGTTTTAGGAGTCATTGATAATAGTGTTAAAGGAACTCCAATATGGTTATTTAAATTTCCCTTTGTAGCTGTGGTTTTGTATTTTTTTGATAAAATAGCGTTTATAAGCTCTTTAGTTGTTGTTTTACCATTACTTCCTGTTAATGAAATTATTGGGAGGTTCAATTGTAATCTATGGTAATTTGCTAATTTTTGAAGGGTTGTTAATACATCTTTAACCAAAATTATATTTGGTTCGTTTTGATATTTTTCTTCATCAATTACGGCATAAGCAGCTCCTAATTGCAAAGCTTCTTTTGCAAATTTATTCCCATTAAAGTGTTCTCCTTTTAAGGCAAAATAGATACTTCCTTTTCTAATATTTCTTGTGTCTGTATC
Source organism: Lutibacter oceani (assembly GCF_003384935.1). GTDB lineage: Bacteria > Bacteroidota > Bacteroidia > Flavobacteriales > Flavobacteriaceae > Lutibacter > Lutibacter oceani. The sequence goes on along the minus strand of NZ_QTTQ01000012.1, from coordinate 318,892 downwards.
TGCTAAGTAACTGTTAGAATACAGTTTGTAAATTTGTTTAAGGTCTATTATCATGCTCTAAATATAAAAAAACCTCATTGAAATTTTCAATGAGGTTAGTAATTTGTTTTATATTGTTTTTAATACCTAATTTTGGTGGTTGTAGGCATTCTTCTTTTATAGGTCATAGGTCCAATTCTGTCAGTAACACATCTGAAACCAATATAATTAGTTGCCATATATTCTGGTAAATATCTTCTTTGAGATGGATCTAACCAATATTCTCTGTCTTTCCATGAGCCGCCTTTATAAACACGTGCTTTATCACTAATTAAAGTAGTTCGTTTTTCGGTATCATATTGTTGTTTAATAAATCCACTTTCACCAATTTCTCTAGGTTTTACGGGTGAATTATACATACGAGGTTTAGTTTCTAATTCATCTTCTTCTTTAGCATAAAATTTTGTGGATGCTAAATCACCATCTTTTGCATCAATGTTATATGCCTTATCATAGTTATTTCTCATATAAGCATCACGTTTTGAAACTGGAGTATATTTTACACTACCTGGTAATGCTTTTGGAACTATTTGTCCGTTATCTAAAGTGTCATAACTTACAGTAAAATTATCTGCAATAACAACTTTACCTTCAGCATCAATCATTTTTTTTGTAAATATATTTCCTCTGAAATAATTAAAATCATTGGCATCATTATCAATAATAGGTCTGTAAACATCAGCAACCCATTCGGCAACATTACCGGACATATCATATAAACCGAAAGCATTTGGTTCGTATGATTTTACTTCAATAGTTATATCTGCTCCATCATTACTCCAACCAGGTACACCACTGTAATCTCCTTTACCTTGTTTAAAGTTTGCAAGTTGATCACCCATATAACGTTTGCTTTTATTTCTTGTGTACTTGCCACTCCAAGCGTATTTTTTTCTTCCTCTTATATTGTTATATTCTCTACCTTCTACAACTGCTTTTGCAGCATATTCCCATTCAACTTCTGTTGGAAGTCTAAATTTAGCTGATAAAATTCCATCTGAAACTTTTACGTGTCTTCCTGAAAATTCCCCTCGTTTAGGTTTAAGATCTCCTTTTTTATGCCTTGTTGGTATTCCTTTTTTGTAAATAGTAGAATCTCCATCAAAAAGAGCGGTTGGGTTTATAATATATGTTTCAGTGTCAAAGTGATCTTTACCTTCAACTTCTAACGAATCTAGCTCAAATAAAGGTTTTAAAATACCTTTATCCATCAATATTTTTTCATTTACTCTGTTTGTTCTCCATTTACAATATTGTGTTGCTTGAACCCAACTAACTCCAATTACAGGGTAATCGGCATAACCTGGGTGTCTTAAATAATTTTCAGTTAATAATTCATTAAATCCTAAAACATCTCTCCAAACCAGAGTATCAGGAACGGCAGATTGGTAAATATGTTCATAGTTTATATTATTAGGTGGAAAAACTTTTTCCATCCAATCTAAATAAAATAAATATTCGGAGTTCGTAACTTCAGTTTCATCCATATAAAAGGATCTAACTTGTTGCTTTACTGGCGTTGTATTCCAGTCAAAAAGAACATCATCTTGAATTTGTCCCATTGTAAAAGAACCACCTTCAATTAATACCATACCAGGAGGAGCTTCTTGCCCTCTGTATCCAATTTTAGAATCGTAATTTCCAACTGCACTTCTTTCTGAGGAATTCCATCCTGTAAGAGATACAATTTTTCGAGGATTTCTATTATGGCAACTTACAAATGATATTATTAAGATTATTAAAAATAATACCTTTGAAATTCTTTTAATATTATCAAAGTTCATACTAAACTTATTAGGGTTTTAAGAGTTGCAATTTACATTAAAATAATTTTTTTACAACAAAATAATTAATTATGTTTTTTTCTAACGATTGTTTTTGTTCTTTATTATATGTAATGTTGTATAATATTTAGAAATAATCCCAAATATATAACGTTTTTGAGTTAATGAAACAATTTCGAAAAATAATAATCCTATTTTTATTTGTTGTTGGAAATATGATTTTTGCTCAGCAAAATGAAATAAAATCATTTAAGTTGGAGTGGGAAGATAATGTTGAGTTTGTTATAAATAATAAGTCTTCAATTAATACAAATTTAGTAAAGTATAATTTTTTAGATGAAAATTTAAATCCGACATTTAATAGCAGCTGGCAAGTCAGTTCAAATATTAATTTAAATGAATTTTCAATTAAAAATGTGGTTTATGAAAATATTGATAGCAATAATAAATACAATACAAGCTATATTGAAAACGAAATTTCTGCAAATTTTAATATTGTAAATGCTAAAAATAATTCTTTAGCAGTATTAAATTTAAAGCCCCTTGTTAAAATAAACAATCAAATTAAAAGAATTGTTTCATTTGATTTAGAGTATTCGTTAACCAGTTCAAATAAAAAATCAGCAAAAACAACTACCGTTAAAAATTCGGTATTAGCATCGGGTAACTGGTTTAAATTTTCAATTAATAAAACAGGTGTTTATAAAATTGATAAAGAATTTTTACAAGATTTAGGTGTTAATATAAATTCCATAAATCCAAAAAATATTAGTATTTATGGTAATGGAGGAGCAATGTTACCTTTAAAGAATAGTGATTTTCGTTATGATGGTTTACAGGAAAATGCAATTTTTGTAAATGGAGAAAATGATAACAGTTTTGATGATGAAGATTATATTCTTTTTTATGCACAAGGACCTCATTCTTGGAAATATGGTTCAAATCCAAGCATAAATATTGTAAAACATCAATTTAATATATTTTCAGATAAATCTTTTTACTTTTTATTTATTGGAGATTCTGAAGGTAAAAGAATTTCAGCTCAAACTCCAGTTACTGGTTCAAGTATTTCTACGATAACAAATTTTGATGATTTTACCTTTTATGAAAAAGATGAAGTTAATTTGTTTGCAGTAGGTCAGCAGTGGTTTGGAGATGCTTTTAATATTCAAAATGTTAGGAATTATAAAATCCCTTTTGATGAAATTGATGAATTAGAAGATGTTTTGGTTAGAGTTCGCGGAGTTGTAGAATCATCATTAACATCCACTATGGAGGTAAAAGTGAACAATCAAAATCTGTTTAATATAAATTATGGTGCAATTGGAGGTTTAACTAAAGCAATTGCAAATGAAAATACTGGAAATGTAACTGTTTCGGGGAATGAAATTGATGTTGAAATTACATATAATAACAATGGAAATCCGAGTGCAAAAGCATATCTAGATTATATTGAAGTTTTAGGAAAAAGAAAGTTAATTGCAAAAAATGAACAGTTTTTATTTAGAAATTTTGATGTTTTAAATTCAACTGGAATAAATGAATTTTCAATTGAAAATAGCTCTAATATTAAATGGATTTGGGATATTACAAACCCAATAATTCCTAAAATAGTTGAAAGTCAATCAACAAACTCTAACTTTACATTTAAAGTAAGTGGAGGTCAATTATCAGAGTTTATTTTAATTCCTGAAAACGATTATTTTATCCCAGAATTATTGGAAGTAAGTACTGTTGAAAATCAGAATTTACATAGTTTAGAAAATATTGATTACTTAATTGTTACGCAAGAATTTTTAGTAAATCAGGCACAGCGTTTGGCAGATTATCACAGTAATAATTCAGGGTTGGTTACAAAAGTTGTTCGTTTAGATCAGGTTTATAATGAGTTTTCTTCAGGTTCTCCAGATTTAACGGCAATTAGAGATTTTGTAAAGCATTTATATGATAATGCAACTACAAACCAACTTAAATATATATGTTTATTTGGTGATGCTTCTTATGATTATAAGGATAGAATTGAAGGTAATAATAATATTGTACCAGTTTTTGAAGCATATAATAGTTTTAATTTAGCATCGTCATATGTGACCGATGACTTTTATGGAATGATGGATGAAAATGAAGGGGAATTAAACTCTTTTGAAAGACAAGATATTAGCACAGGAAGAATACCAGTTTCAGATGTAATTCAGGCTGAGCAAGTTGTAGATAAATTACTGGATTATTACAGTGATGCATCATTTGGAGAATGGCGTAATAAAATAACTTTAATAGCAGATGATGTTGATAGGGCTGGTGAAGAAATTTTACAATTAAATATGGAAAAAATTGCAGATTCAATTTTTGCAAATAAACCCGTTTTTAATATAAAAAAAATATATTTAGATGCTTATGCCCAAGAGTCTTCGGCTTCAGGTAAAAAATATCCAACAGTTAATTTAGATATTATTAATCAAATTGATAAAGGAACTTTATTGGTAGATTATTTTGGGCACGGAGGTGAAGATGGTTGGGCAGGTGAAGGAGTTTTTCGTTTGCCAGAAATTCAAAGTTTAAAAAATCAACATAAATTACCATTATTTATTACTGTTACCTGTGAGTTTACCAGGTTTGATAATCCTTTAAGGAAAACTGCTGGAGAATTTTTATTTTGGAAAGAAAATTATGGAGCAAGTACACTTATTTCAACAACTAGAGAAATTTATATAAGTGTTGGTCAGGCGTTAAATGAGCAACTTGTAAAACCACTTTTAAGTTTTAATAATGAAGATTTATCTATTGCAGAAGTATTAATGACTGTAAAAAATCAATTTTCAACAACACAACGATTTTTTATTTTCAATTTTGGAGATCCAGCAATGCATCTAAGTGTACCAAAACCTGCAGCCAAATTAACAAAAATGAATGATATAGATGTTTCAGAATCTTTAGATACAATTAAAGCATTGTCTTATGTTAAATTTGAAGGAGATGTTGTAGATATTAATAATAATTTACTTGATAGTTTTAATGGAGAAATTGATGTTACAGTTTTCGATAAACCTATAAACAAAGCTACTTTAGATAATGATAATAGAAATGTTGTAATGCAATTTGATGTAATTGATAGTAAAATATTTACTGGAAGATCAAAAGTAGAAAATGGAAAATTTTCATTTGATTTTGTTGCTCCAAAAGATTTAAAAGTAGCTTATGGAAAGGGAAAATTAAGTTTTTATGCATCAAATAAAATAATTGATAAGGCGGGTTATAGTTTTGATGTTACCATTGGAGGAATTAATACTGAAGCTCCAGAGGATAATACGGGTCCAATTGTTGAATTATACATGAATGATTTAAATTTTATTGATGGAGGAACTACAGATAGTTCTCCAGTTTTTATTGCTGTTTTAGAAGATGAAAATGGTATAAACACTTCAATAACTGCCGTTGATCACGATATAGTTGCAATTTTAGACAATGATCAAGCCAATCCAATTATTTTAAATGATTATTATCAAACAGATTTAAACGACTACAAAAAAGGAAAATTAAATTATCCTTTAAGAGATCTTTTACCCGGTTTGCATACACTAACTTTAAAAGTTTGGGATACCTACAATAACTTAACAGAATCAACGTTTACTTTTTTTGTAGCTGATACTATGGATTTAGCTTTAAGCAATGTATTAAATTATCCAAATCCGTTTGTTAATTACACAGAGTTTTGGTTTAATCATAACAGACCCAATGAGTTGCTTAATGTTCAAGTACAAATTTTTACTGTTTCAGGAAAATTGGTTAAAACATTAAATGAAACTATTCAAACTGAAGGAAATTTAAGTAGAACAATAGTTTGGAATGGTTTAGATGATTTTGGATCAAAAATAGGAAAAGGAGTTTATGTTTATAAATTGAAAGTAAAGTCAATTAATTCAAATACTTCGGCTCAGAAAATTGAAAAATTAGTAATTTTGCAATAAGAGTTTAATTCAATAATTAAATTAACCATTAATGAGAAAAATATTTTTAGTTACCCTAACTGTTTTATTAGCAATTTCAAATAGTAAGGCTCAAGAGGTTCCCAATCCAATAACAACAGCCGCACCTTTTCTATTAATTGCACCAGATGCTAGAGCAGGAGGTATGGGAGATATTGGGGTAGCAACATCACCTGATGCAAACTCACAACATTGGAATGCATCTAAATATGCATTTATGAAATCTCAATTTTCTTTAGGAATAATATATACACCTTGGCTTAGAGAACTAACAAATGATGTGTTTTTAGGCGGTTTCACATTTGCAAATAGGATTGACGATAGAAGTGCTTGGGCTGCAAGTTTAAAGTATTTTAACTTAGGACAAATAGATTTAACAGATATTAATGGTGCACCTGAAGGAACAGAAAAATTAAACGAATTTTCAGTAGACGGATCTTACTCAATAAAATTGAGTGAAACATATTCAATGGGTGTTACATTGCGTTATATCCGATCTGATTTAGGTATAGAATCAGCAAATTCAACAATTAACCCTGTTAATTCTTTTGCAGTAGATATTTCTGGATATTTTCAATCTGCTGAAAATAATTATGGAGATTTTAATGGAGTTTGGAGAGGTGGTTATAATGTTTCCAATATTGGTCCTAAAGTTTCTTATTCCGATGATGGGCAAGACAATTTTATTCCAACTAACTTAAAAGTTGGAGGTGGTTTCGATTTTATTTTAGATAATTATAATAAAGTTAGTTTGAACCTTGAAGTAAATAAATTATTAGTACCTACGCCAAGTGTTTCAGAAGATGGAGAGCCACCATACGTTCAAGACGATGTAAGTTTTTTTAGTGGAATATTCAAATCTTTTAACGATGCACCAAATGGTTTTAGCGAAGAACTAAAAGAGTTTACATGGGCTTTAGGGGCAGAATATATGTACGATAATTCATTTGCAATTAGAGCTGGTTATTTTAATGAAAGTGATTTAAAAGGAGCCAGAAAATATTTTACAATTGGATCAGGATTTAACTTTAAAAGTTCAAAATTAGATATTTCGTATTTGTTTAATGCATCAGACATTAATAATCCATTAGAAAATACACTTCGATTCTCATTATCTTTTGATTTTGGAGATATTTTTGAAGTTAATTAATAGCTAAACAGCACTATTTTAATGAAAAAAGTTGATTTAACAACTAGTATTTCCGTTTATGAATCTATAGAGGAACTTCCAAATGAAGTGCAGGTGTTAATGCAAAAAGCCATTGATACAAAAAAAAATGCATATGCTCCTTATTCAAAATTTAAAGTTGGAGCTTCCCTTTTACTAGAAAACGGATTAATAATTACAGGAAATAATCAGGAAAATGCAGCATATCCTTCAGGTATGTGTGCAGAACGCGTTGCTGTTTGGAAAGCAGCATCAGATTATCCAAATGTTAAAATTTTAAAGCTTGCTATTTCAGCAAGTTCAAATTCTCAAATTTTAAAAGAACCAGTTGCTCCTTGCGGAGCTTGTAGGCAAACCTTATCAGAATATGAATTAAAACAAAAGTTTAATGTTGAAGTATATTTTATGGGTGAAGAAGGGAAAATAATTAAAACAAATTCTATTATAGATTTGCTTCCTATAGCTTTTGATAAATCATTTCTTTAAGACATTTATGAAAAACGATATACAGCATAGAGAGGATATTTATTTACTGGTTAAAACTTTCTATATAAAGCTAATGAATGATGATTTAATGCATCATTTTTTTGTTGATTTTGAGCAGCCTGAACATTTAGAAAAGCATTTACAAACTTTAGTTGATTTTTGGGAAAATATATTGTTTTATTCCGGTGGGTATCGTAAAAATGCAATGGCCCCACACTTAGAATTACAAAAGGAAAAACCATTTAAACCAGTTCATTTTAAAAGCTGGTTATCAATGTTTAACGCATCTGTTGATGAGTTGTTTGAAGGTGAAATGGCACACGCCATAAAGTCAAGAGCACTATCGATAGCCACCGTAATGAAAATTAAAGTTTCAGAGCTAAATAATTAATACATTCTTAAATTTGATTACTAATTTTTTATAAAAAAATGAGATCAGTAATAACAGGAACCGGAAGCTATATTCCAAGTATAGTTAAAAAGAATTCAGATTTTATTAATAGTAATTTTTTAAATGAAGATGGTACTCCTTTTGGGAACGAAAATGAAGAAATTATTGAAAAATTTAAAGCAATTACAGGTATCGAGGAAAGGCGCTATGCTTCAGAAGATTTAAATTCTTCTGATTTAGGTTATTTAGCTGCAAAAAAAGCCATTGAAGATGCTGGAATTAATAAAGAGGAACTAGATTATATAATTTTAGCACACAATTTTGGAGATGTTAAAAGCGGTACCATACAAAGTGATGTTTTACCAAGTTTAGCCTCAAGAGTAAAATATAAATTAGGTATTAAAAACTCCGGCTGTGTAGCCTATGATATTCTTTTTGGTTGTCCAGGCTGGATTGAGGGAGTTATTCAAGCAGAAGCATTTATTAAAGCTGGAATTGCTAAAAAATGTTTAGTAATTGGAACTGAAACGCTTTCACGTGTTGTTGATGAATTTGATAGAGATTCAATGATATTTGCTGATGGAGCAGGAGCTTGTGTTATTGAAGCTTCAGAGAAAGGTACAAATGGTGTTTTAAGTCATGCAACCCAAACTGATACTTTAGATGAATGTTATTATTTGTTTTTTGGGAAATCGTTTAATAAGAATGAAGACCCTGATGTTAGGTACATTAAAATGTTAGGACGCAAAATTTATGAATACGGTTTAAACCATGTTCCATTAGCTATGAAATCAGCTTTGGACAAAAGTGGTCTTGATATTTCTGAAGTTAAAAAAGTTTTTATTCATCAGGCTAATGAAAAAATGGATGAAGCTATAATTAAGAGATTTTTTCGTTTATATAAAACAAAAGTTCCAAAAGGGGTTATGCCAATGAGTATACACAAATTAGGAAATAGTTCAGTTGCAACGGTTCCAACTTTATTTGATTTAGTAAAAAACGGAAAAATTGAACATCAAGAAATTAATAGTGGAGACGTTGTTATTTTTGCTTCTGTTGGAGCAGGTATGAATATAAATGCCGTGGTTTATAGATGTTAAAAAAATAATTAGAATAAAAAAAGCCCTCAAACGAGGGCTTTTTTTATTCTAATACTTCAAGAATTACATTTCCTGTAGCGCCATTTGGCTCAGTAATATTTAAAAAAGTTGATAATGTTGGAGCAATATCTACTATTGGATAGTAATTGTTTGAACTTCCTGATTTAATATTATAACCATAAAAAATAAGTGGTACATGTGTGTCATAAGCGTAACCAGACCCATGTGTAGTTCCTGTTTTTGAATATGAAATTGTTGAAGGGTTTGGAACAAATAAAATATCTCCGGATAATTTTTGATTGTACCCATTTTGGAGTGTTTGCAGTATTCCTGATGTAAAACTTGTAGTTTGTAATGTATGTGCGGTTACTGTTTTGTATATGTTTTCAAATATTAAAATTTCATCTGCAATTATTTGTGATACTTTATGAATATCAAGCTTTAGTTCTTTTATTTTTTGTTTATTTAGAAATATTTGATAATTAGAAATATTTTCAATCAACTCTGTTGAATTGAAGTTTTCTAAAGTAATGTTGTTTACAAATTCCTCAAATTTTTGGTTGTCAAAATAGCCTCCCGGAATTTTTAAAGAATTTAAATAGGCAGGTACCTGAACTGCAGCGTGGTCAGCTGTTAAAAAAATAGTATAGTTATTTTGTCCAACTTCAATATCTAAAAAGTTTAAAAAGCGCTCTAAATCTTTATCTAATCTAATGTAGGTATCTTCTAATTCTTTTGCATTAACCCCAAATTGATGTCCTACATAGTCAGTACTAGAATAGCTAACTGCTAAAAAGTCTGTAAAATCACTTTTTCCTAAATGTTCTCCTAAAATAGCTGCTTCAGCAAAATCTGTAGTAATTGAATTTCCCGAAGGAATTGCTTTGAGTAAGCTATAATTACTATTTAATGTCCTTAATTCAGCTAAGTTATAAGGGAATGTAGGAGTTTCTTTTCCTTTAAATTTACCTTCAAAATTATTATTGTCAGGTAATGTTTCAGTATAGGTTGAAATATTATAATACGTATTCCAGGTTTCATTTAAATAGCTATCTGCTTTACCAGAATTGTTAAAGTTAGAAACCCAATTTGGCAATTCATTCATGTAAAAGGTACTTGTAATAAATTTGCCTTCATCTCCACCTTCAAACCAATAAGCAGCATCTGCGGTATGACCTGCAGGCAAAATTGCCGATCTATCTTTAATGGAAATGCCAATGGTTTTCCCTTTCATATTTTGAGCCAACTTAAGTTGATCAGTAATAGTTGTAGTTAACATTCTATAAGGCGATTTTTTACCACCTGTTTTTGCACCAACGGTTTCAAAATTAACATCATCAACGCAATAAATGGATTTTTTTTCAAATCTATCATACCAATTATTTGATATAATACCGTGATTAACTGGAGTAGTACCTGTATAAATAGAAGTATGTCCAACTGCAGTGTATGTTGGAATGTAATTATAATGTACATTTTTTAAATTGTAACCATTTTTCATTAAACGTTTAAATCCGCCGTTACCATATTTATTATAAAATCTAACTAAATAATCATACCTCATTTGATCAACAACAATTCCAACAACCAATTTTGGATTTTTTTGTACTGCTGTTTGATAAATTTTATTTGAACTTTCTTGTGCAGGTGCTGTATTAGATTCAGCTTTTATTGCAATGCATTGAATTAGTGAGATGCTTAAAAAAAATAGTATAATAAGTTTTTTCATTTTAAATAATTTTATGATTTCAAAATTACTAATTTTTTATTCGAGCGTATGAATTTTATGTTACAAAAAGATTAAACATGGTATTAATTTAATATTTTAGCCAAAAAGAAATTTACATGAATTATTTAGAGCATATTGGAAAGTATTTTATTATGCTGAAACAAGTTTTTAAAAAACCACAAAAATGGTCGGTTTTTAAGGAAACATTATTTAGAGAAATTGAAGATTTAGGTTTAAAATCTTTAGGGATAATAATGTTTATATCCTTTTTTGTGGGAGGTGTTGTGGCTATTCAAACAGCTTTAAATGTGGATAGTCCTTTTATACCAAAATACTTAATTGGATTTGCAACGAAACGATCCATGATTTTAGAATTTGCACCCACTTTTATGAGTGTTATTTTAGCTGGTAAAGTAGGGTCTTATATATCATCAAGTATTGGAACTATGAGAGTTACAGAGCAAATTGATGCCTTGGAAGTAATGGGGATTAATTCTTTAAATTATTTAGTTTTACCCAAAATTATAGCAACACTGTTCTTTTATCCAATATTAATAGTTTTAGCAATGTTTTTAGGTATATATGGAGGTTATATTGCTGGTTTATTAACTGGAAGATTTTTTAGCGAAGATTATATTTATGGAATTCAATTAGATTTTGATCCATATTTTATAAAATATGCACTTATTAAAACGTTGGTTTTTGCATTTGTTATAGCAACTATACCTGCTTATCATGGCTATTATGTTAAAGGAGGTTCATTAGAAGTTGGTAGAGCTAGTACACAAGCTGTTGTTTGGACAAGCGTTGTAATTATATTATTAAATTACTTTTTAACTCAAATGCTATTAGGATAAATGATTGAAGTTAAAGATTTATATAAAGAATTTAGTGGAATTCCTGTTTTAAAAGGTGTTTCAACAACCTTTGAAAAAGGGAAAACAAGTATGATTATTGGTCAAAGCGGTTCTGGTAAAACTGTATTTTTAAAGTGTTTATTAGGGTTGCATATTCCTGAAAAAGGAGAAATATGTTTTGATGGAAGAAAGCATACTGAACTTACTATAAAAACTAAAAGACAGTTACGGAAAGAAATTGGAATGGTGTTTCAGGGAGGTGCATTGTATGATTCATTAACGGTTGAAGAAAATATAATGTTTCCTTTAAAAATGTTTACTAAAAACAGCTATTCTGAAATGTTGAATCGTGTTAATTTTGTGTTGGATAGAGTAAATCTTGTAAATGCTAATAAAAAGTTTCCTGCTGAAATATCTGGAGGAATGCAAAAAAGAGTTGCTATTGCAAGAGCAATTGTAATGAATCCGAAATATTTATTTTGTGATGAACCAAATTCAGGTTTAGATCCAAATACGGCAACTTTAATTGATAATTTAATTCAGGAAATAACAAAAGAATATGATATGATTACCGTAATTAACTCTCATGATATGAATTCGGTGATGGAAATTGGAGAAAAAATAGTTTTTTTAAAAGATGGTGTAAAAGCGTGGGAAGGAACAAATAAAGAGATTTTTAAAACTGAAAATGAGGCTATTGTGAATTTTGTTTATTCATCAAATTTATTCAGAAAAGTTAGAGAAGCATATTTAAATGAAACAAATCAATAAAGTAGTTTGTTTTTTTAAAATATACCTTTATATTTGCAGCCGCTAAAAAGGAAAAAGACGACCTGGTAGCTCAGTTGGTAGAGCACCTCCCTTTTAAGGAGGTGGTCCTGGGTTCGAGCCCCAGCCAGGTCACAAAAAGCTTCTCGATTTAGAGAAGTTTTTTAGTTTAAATTATTTGGTGAGATACTCAAGTGGCCAACGAGGGCAGACTGTAAATCTGCTGCGCAAGCTTCGGAGGTTCGAATCCTCCTCTCACCACAAACCTCATTCTAATTCTGATTGAGGTTTTTTTGTGCATTGTATTAAATTGTTCAATAAAAAAATAAAAAGATTAAACAAAAATAATATATTTGTAAAATTATAATTTTAAAAAAATGAAAAACATATTAATTTATCTTCTTGTTATATGTAATTTCTCATTAGTGTTTTCACAAGAAACCGGGAGCATAAAAGGAAAGGTAATTGATGTGCAAACAAGAGAAACGTTACCTTTTGTAAATATTATTGTTGAAGGTACTAATTTAGGCACAAGTACTGATAAATTTGGTATGTTTGTTATTAAAAATGTGCCTTTGGGGTATGTTAAAATTGAAGTTTCATTCTTAGGGTATCAAACTAAGTTATCTGATGATTATTTAGTTACAATTGATAAAACTCCTTATATTTTTATTGAATTATTACAGGGTAGTGAACAATTATCTGAGGTTGTTATTCAAAGCAAATTATTTAAAAAGTCAGTTGAGAGTCCATTATCTGTTCAGTCTTTAGGTATTGCAGAAATTGAAAAAAACCCAGGAGGTAACCGAGATGTTTTAAAAGTAATTCAATCTTTACCTGGAGTAGCTTCAAATCCAGGTTTTAGAAATGATATTATTATTAGAGGAGGGGCTCCCTCTGAAAATAAATTTTATTTAGATGGTATTGAAGTTCCAGTAATTAACCATTTTCAAACCCAAGGTTCATCGGGCGGACCTGTTGGAATAATAAACGCCGATTTAATTAGAAAAGTAGATTTTTATACAAGTGCTTTTACTTCAAATAGAGGGAATTCTTTAAGTTCTATTATTGAGTTTACTCAAAAGGAAGGAAACCCAGAAAAATTAAATACTAGAGCTACTTTTGGCACTTCTGATGCAGGTTTAACACTAGATGGACCATTAAGTGATAAAACTACTTTTATAGCTTCTGTGCGTCAATCTTATTTGCAATTTTTATTCAAGTTAATAAAATTACCTTTTTTACCAACATATAACGATTTTCAGTTTAAAGTTAATCATCAATTATCTTCTAATAGTGAAATTGCTATAATTGGTTTGGGCGCCATTGATAATTTTAAGCTGAACGAAAGTGTAAATAAAAATGTTATAGATGAAGAAACTATTAAAAGAAACCGCTATATTTTAAGTAATATCCCTGTACAAGAACAGTGGAATTATACCATTGGTGCAAATTATAAGCATTATAGTGAAAATACAATGCAACAAATTGTGTTTAGTAGAAATGAATGGAGTAACAATGCTAAAAAGTATTTTAATAACACTAATAATCCTACGGATTTGTTATTGGATTATTCTTCAAAAGAAGTTGAAAACAAACTGCGTTTTGAAAATACATCTACATTAAAAAATAATTATAAATTAAATGTTGGTGTCGGTTTAGAAAATGCCAAATATACAAACACTACTTTTCAACAAATTTCAAATGCATCTGGTGTTTCAGAAATTGATTTTACTTCGGAATTATCTATGTTAAAATATGCCGTTTTTGGTCAAATTTCCAAATCATTTAATACTAAACTTGGAATTTCTGCAGGTTTAAGGTTAGATGCTGTTGATTATAATAGTGAAATGCAAAATCCTTTGAACCAATTTTCGCCAAGGGTATCTTTATCCTATAAAATAAACGATAAGTTAAGTTTAAATGTTTCATCTGGAATTTACAAGCAACTTCCAGCATATACAATTATGGGATATAGAAACAATTTAAATGAATTGGTGAATAAAAATAATAGCTTAAAATTTATACAAGCAACACATTATGTTTCTGGATTTGAATTAAACCCAAATTCAAGTTCAAAAATTACATTTGAAGGTTTTTACAAAAAATATAAAAATTATCCATTTTCTGTAAGAGATCAAATTAGTTTAGCAAATTTAGGTTCAGATTTTGGGGTTATTGGAAATGAGGAGGTTACATCAAATTCAAAAGGAAAATCTTATGGTTTTGAATTGTTAGCCCAGAAGAAATCATACAGTGGTTTGTATGGTATACTTTCTTATACATTTGTAAAAAGTGAATTTAAAGACAAACTAAATAACTACATTCCTTCATCTTGGGATAATAGGCATTTATTAACTGTTACAGGAGGAAAAAAATTGCTAAAAAATTGGGAAATAGGAGCTAAGTTTCGCTTAGTTGGCGGACAACCTTATACGCCTTATAATTTTGAAGTTTCTTCAATAATTACAAATTACGATGTTTCTAATAGTGGAATATTAGATTACAATAAGTTAAATTCAGAGCGTTTTAATACGTATAATCAATTAGATATTAGAGTTGATAAAACGTGGTATTGGAAAAAACTTTCATTAAACTTTTATTTCGATGTTCAAAATGTATATGGAAGTAAATCAACTTCACAATCCTATTTAATTCCCTTATTAGATGAAAATGGAAATAAGCAGGTTAGCACTTCAGATAATACTAAATATAACCTTGAAGCAATAGAAAATACTTCAGGAAATGTTTTGCCTAGATTTGGAGTAATTTTTGATTTTTAGTCATTAACAACTATTGCCTCTACCCTTAATAAGTCTCCAATAAAACTAAAAATATCAGTTATTTGCCATTTAGGCTCTAAAGTTTCACGAATAAAATCAAGATTAAGTATTTCGCCATTATTAAGTTTGTTAATTATCATGGGAATATTTTCATTAAAATTTAATTTAAATTGGTGACCCCTTGCAAAAAGAAGTAATTTTTCATCAAGTATTTTTTCATAAAATATGGGAAATATTTCTTTCCCTTTAATAGAGAATGAACCATTAGGAATGATACCACTACTGTTTACGATTATTGATTTTTTTAAAATCCCGCCATTGCTTTTTAATGAATAAATATGCCTCTTTAAACTTGTTTCTAATTTAGAAAATAAAGACTTTTTATTTAAAATATTACTCCATTCATTACTATCAATATTTGATGTTAAAGGGGAATGGTACTCATTGGTTAAAGTATTATTATTCTCATTTTCAGCAGATTTCATTAAATTAATTTCTAGATTTTCATTTGTAGGGTTAATATAATCCATAACAAAACTCATTGAGAATTCAGAAGTATTAGCAATATGATAAACTTGATGGGGAATAAACATAGCATCTCCGGAATTTAGATGATAACATTTAGATTTAGGAATCATTATATCAATTTCTTTAAAGATTTCTGTGTTGTGCTTAATTGTATTTAATTTTGGGTCATCCCAAGTATAAAACTGTTTACTTTTCGGACCTAAATGAAACAAAAAACCTTCTTCTCCAGTAGCTTCTTTATGAATTCCAAAAGGAGTATAACCATAATTTCCCATAAAAAAAATAAAGGATAGGCCACCTAAAGGTAAACCTGCAATTTCTAGAAGAGGTTTTACAATTGTAGCTGCTTTTTCTGATAAATCATTACTATATTGTTCTAGACTGTTTAATATTATTCCAAATTTTTCTTCGCCAAAAATAATTTTTGACCAATCTTCCAGACTGATATCTTTTGAAGGAATGTTTGATAGCATTTTATTTGATACATCATTTCTTAGAACATTATTAATATATATTTTTAGTCCAAGATGAACATTTCCTTGCTTTAAAAAATTTACAAGCACATCTTTAATTAATAGTTCTAGATCTATAATATCTTTATTGGAAATTAAATGGCTTTTATTTGAAGGTTTGGTTAATTTATTTGTCTTATTATATATTTTATTCCAACCTTCTTTACTCATAAGTTATAATATTAAAATTTAATTATTATTTAATTGTAAAGTATCTAAATTTAAACGTGTTTTTAACCACTTTTGTAAAAGTAACTGTTGGTTAGTTATATTTGGAACAGTGTCGTACCATTTAGCATTAAAAACAGTAATTGTATCTATAGTGTTAAAGTTAGTGTGTACCAATTTTGCATAACTTAAATGCGATAAACCATTGTAATTAATTTGAGCCTCCTTACTTACTTGAATAAATGGAATTTCACTTGCTTCGTATTTAGATAGCTGGGCTGTTAGAAGTTTTATTTTATCTTCTTTTTCTTTAACGGTTTCATCTCTTGAAGATATTATTTTTTGATTTTGAATGTATAGATCAGACAGGTTTTGAACTTCACTCCTCAGGTCAGAATCATCGGCGCCTTGTTGCACTAATAATTTAGTATCTATTAATCCATAATCAGGAAGTTTCGAGTTCCATTTTTCAATTTGTTCTTGGTCTAATTTGTTTCCATATACAAAAATCTGAATACTTCTATCTGAATAATTAATATTTTTATCAACTTCATCAATAATACTAACACCACTTTCTTTTATATCATTAATTAAGTTTTGTGCAGATTGCCTAAATTGATTTTCTTGAAATAAATTAAAAAACAGATATATGCTTCCTGAAAAAACTAAAAGGGCAACTGTTGATGCAGTTCTAGCAATGCGTTTTCTTTTTGCCGAATTAATGTATTTTAACATTGGAAACCTTAAAAACTTAACAATTACAAAAGTAGCAAGTGCAATAAATATGGTGTTTATAGTAAATAAAAACATAGCGCCACCAAAATAACTTAAATTCCAAGTTGCAAGCCCGTATCCAGCTGTACATAAAGGTGGCATTAAAGCAGTGGCAATGGCAACACCAGCAATAGTATTTGTCTGTTTACTTCGCCTGCTTAATGCAATTATTAAGGCTAAACCACCGGCAATGGCAATAAATACATCTCTAACATCGGGAGCAGTTCTTGCTAAAAGTTCAGGGGTTTCATTTCTGAAAATAGGAATTAAAAAGAAAAAAAATGAAGTTGCTAAACTTAAACCTACCATAACACCTAAATTAATTAGCGAACGTTTTAAGGTATCAATATCATTTATGCCAATTGATAGCCCAACACCTAAAATTGGTCCCATTAGTGGGGATATAAGCATTGCTCCAATTACTACAGCTGTAGAACTTACATTTAACCCGATAGAGGCAATTAAAATAGAAAAAACCAATACCCAGGCAGTGTGACCTTTCATTGAGATATTTCCTTTTATATCTTCAATAGTGCCTTTTTTGTCGGTATCTTTTCTAATATCCAGTAGTTCATGTAAAAATTGTTTGATACTTTCCCAAACACCTTTAAAATCTGTATTTGGTTGAGGATTATTATCGGAAAAATTAGTTTGTTGATTTGTATTTTTAGTTTCCATCACGTAGGTATTTTAAACAAATTCATTTCCAAATTTTAGTTTAACTTCTTCTGTTATTTGCTTTATTTCCTGTTCTTTGTCTTTTGGACAAATTAACAATACATTTTCTTTTTCTACAACAATAAAATCATTTAATCCCTGAATTACAACACGTTTACCAGGTTGCGTTCTTATAATATTATTTTTAGAATCTCTAAAAATAACATCACCTCCAACAAAAGCATTTTCATTTTTATCTTTATCTAATTTATTATAAAGTGATCCCCAAGTTCCAAGATCATTCCAATCAAAATTTACAGGTAAAACAAATACATTTGGAGCTTTTTCCATAATTCCAAAGTCTATTGAAATATTTTCTGAATTTGGGTAGCTTTCATCAATGAATGTTTCTTCTTTTTCTGAATTATAACAAGTAATACCATTTTTAAATAACAAATACATTTCTGGTAAATGAGTTTCAAATTGATTTAAAATGCTTTTCACACTCCAAACAAAAATTCCTGCATTCCAAAGATAATCACCACTTTTTAAAAATTGTTTAGCTTTTTCTAAATTTGGTTTTTCGGTAAAGTTTTTAACTTTTTTAATACTATTTTCAGCTTCGGTAAAATTAATATATCCATAACCAGTATTTGGATTAGTTGGTTGAATTCCAAGTGTTAATAGAGCATCGGTATCTGCACAAAAATCAAAAGATGTTTGTATATTATTTAAAAACTCTTGTTCGTTTTCAATCCAATGATCTGATGGAGCAACAACCATAATTCCATCTGGGTTTTCGTTAAATATTTTAAACGCGCTGTACAAAATACATGGCGCCGTATTTCTCATTGCAGGCTCCAAAAGCAACTGTTTTTTAGTTGTTTTTGGTAATTGTTCTAAAACTAAATTTTCGTAATTTTTATTAGTTGCAATTAAAATATTTTCAGTAGGAATTAAATTCTCAAATCGGTGGAAGGTTTTTTGAATTAAAGATTCTCCTGTACCTAACATATCATGAAATTGTTTTGGGAATTGTTGGGTGCTAAGGGGCCAAAATCGAGTTCCAACTCCACCTGCCATAATAACTGCGTAATAATTTTTGTTCATATTATAGTGTTTCTACTTCTGCATTTTGATTAAATAAATAGGTTCTTTTACTATTCATTTCAACACATTCATACCTAGTTCTTCGTTTGTTTCCTTTTTTAAAAGTTTTATCCTTAAATAAAAAAATACTACCATGTTGTAACTCAAAGATAAAACTCTTTCCTGAATTTTCATCATATTGTTTTAAGGCATATGTTAGTTTAACATCAGATCCGGTACTTGCTTTTGGGTTTTTAATATAATTAGCGAGTAAAGGAAGTAGGTTTTGTGGAAAAATTGCTGGGCTAATAAAAGGGAGCATTAAATGTTGAAAGTTTCGTTTCCACTCAATTCCGTGTGGTTTTACACGAACATATTGTTTAAATGTTACAAAATGTGCTATTTCATGAATAAGTGTAAGTAAAAATTGGTATTGGTTTAAATTATTATTTATAGTAATTTGAAATTTGTTATTAATATTTCTTTTAAAGTCACCATGTTTTGTGGCTCTTTCATTTACAATTTTTATTGATATCGGATGATTTAAAAGAATTTCATTAACTAACTCAACCGCATTTTCTGGTATGTATTTTGAAAGTTTTTCAATCATGTACTATGGAGTGGTTGAGGATACTTGTAATATTTTCCCATTGTAAAATTTACTTCCTGTAACAGCAAAATTATAAATATAACTAGCCATTTCTTTAGCTGAAACGGGAGCTTTATAACCGGGGAAAGCTTCTTCTAACATTTCGGTTTGAACTGCTCCTAAAGCTAATGTATTAAAAGAAATTTCTTGAGTTTTAAATTCTTCAGCCAAAACTTCAGTTAAGGTTAAAAGAGCTCCTTTTGAAGAACTATAAGCTGCTAAGCCTGGAAACTTCATACTTCCCTGAACGCCTCCAATACTGCTAATATTTACAACATGGCTTCCTTTCTGTAAAAATGGAACTACTAATTTTGTTAATTCAGCAACTGCAAAAACATTTACTTTATACACTTCCAAAAAGTCGTTAGATGTAAGTTCACAAAAAGGTTTACTTATTAATTTTCCAGCATTATTTATTAGTATGTCAACATTCTTCCAGTTTTTAGAAATAAAGTTTACTACTTTATTCAAGTCTTCTTCATTCAAAAGGTCCACAGATAAAGTTGAAATATTTTTTAATTTGAGTTTTTTTAACGGTTCAGAATTTCGAGATAATGCTAAAACTTGATAATTGTTTTTAGCAAAAATCTGAGCCAATTCAAATCCAATTCCACGGCTGGTTCCTGTTATTATAACGTTTTTCATATTTAATATAATTAAAAAATAACTTATTATATTTGGGTAAAAATACACCATTTTAACATTCATACTATGGAAAACGTAACATTTGTTATGGAAAACGGTGTTGTATACAAATTAAAGTAAATTAAAAAGTAATTGTTATTAATTTAATTGAAACGGATAGGGTTATTTTAAGAAAATTCCAGATGGAAGATGCTCCTGCAATTTTTGAGTTTGGTTCTAATGCTGAAGTTCAAAAATATACGGGTGATGTTGTGTTAAAATCAGTAAATGAAGCTGAAGAAATTATTTCAGAAGTTTTATTTAAAGATTATAAAAAGTTTGGTTATGGAAGATGGGCAGTAATTTATAAACCAGATAATAAAGTGATTGGTTTTGCAGGTTTAAAATATTTGCCGGAATTAAATGAAACTGATATTGGATTTAGAATTTTACCACAATATTGGGATAAAGGAATTACTACAGAAGTTTCAAAAGAAATTATAAAATACGGTTTCGAAATTTTAAAATTAAATAGGATAATTGGCATTGTTATGCCTAAAAATATTGCTTCGTATAAAGTACTTGAGAAAATTGGTTTAAAATTTTATAAGTTTGATTATTATGAAAGTACTGAGAAATATAATTGGTATAAAATTGAAAAGGCTGATTATTTTAATCAAAAATAATATGTTGGTAAGCTCCAATATCGGCCGGATTAGCTCTTAATATTCCTAAAATATCATAAGGGATTAAAGAAGTTCCATTAAGATTTGCTTTTTGATTTCCATCAGAGTTTTCACCAATTATTAACTCATTTGTTGTAGGTGATTTAAAATCCGAATTTCCATTTAAAATATTATCTGCATAGTAACTTGAATCTTCAAAGTTATAGATTTCAAGATCCTTGTAACTTTCGTTATAATCGTTAAATTTTATTAAATTATTTTTAAATGAATAATTAAATATAGCACCTTCTACTTTATCAATAATTAATTCAATATTTGAATTCCCATCAATAATACAATTTGTAAAATTGGCAGCCAATAAATCACGTGTTTTTACAACTTGTTCATTTTCATTTGAATAGGTAAAATAGTTGTTAATTAACACACTTGGGAATTGACGTAAGCTACCATTCCAAAAATTAACAAAAGTTGAATGTGTAAAATTATAAGTACCGCCAATAGTACACGCTAAAGATGCTTGTCCGCTATTATTAATTACTAAGTTTTCTCCTTTAATATTGGTTTCTCTACCTAAAATTCCAAAGTTTGAGCTATTATAAATTTGAGTGTTTTTTATATTTAAAGTAGGTGTGAAGTTATTATTTCCAATAGAATCTATAATTATTCCAATAGAAGCATTTTTAATTATGGTATTATTTATTGCATTATTTTTACTTCCGGCACGCAGCCAAATAGTTCCCCATTGGCCAGGTATATTACTATATTGAGGCTCTAATCTATCGCCTTCAAAAATTACTTCATTATTTAATTCACCTTCAACTATTAAAGATGCACCTTTATTAACTATAATTCCAGAATTTGAATGAAAATGGATATTAGCCCCTGCCTCAATTGTTAGTGTTTTATCTTTAGGAACGGCACAATAACCATAAATTACATAGGGTTTGTTATTGGTAAATATTGTATTGTTGTTAAGATAAAACCCATTGATTTTAATTGCTTCGCCGTTAGCATTTAAACCAGTTGTGATAGTTTCTACAATACCTTCTGAATTTTTTGCTGGGTATAAAAAATGAGCGTCTTTAACTAGTGAAATAAGCTTTACATTTTGTAAGTTTTCTCCAGTATCAAAAACTATTGAATCTACATAAATAGGATCTGTTACTTGGTTATAATTAATAGTTGTTTCAATAAAAATATAAATACTGTCTTTAGCTAAAATTTCAACATTTTCAAATAATTTTCCAGCAGTACCATCAACATTTAATCGGTAGTTTGAGTTTTCTCCTCTTCCCAGTTTTATTAATGGAATAGAAATAGTGTTATTACTTTTATTATAAACTTTTAAATTGTAGGTACTTGATCCTATATTTGTAAAAACAGTATCCAAATACACCGTATCTTTTGAAAATGATAAGTTTCCAGTACTTAGTTCAGCGCTAAAGTCTTTTCTGCAAGAAGACAAAATTATTAAACTAATTACTATTAAAAGGGTAAAATAATAGCGCATTAAGGTTGTTTTTGTAAATGTAAAAATAATTTATAGAAAATTATTTTTTAATCAATTCAATTTCATAAAGTTTACTCCAGTGTTTTCCAGTAACAAACATTCTGTTATTTTCTTTGTCAAAAGCAATACCATTTAAAACCTCATCACTATCAGTTAGGTTTTGTTCTTTTAAGATTTCTTCTTTTAAGCCATTTAAATTAGCAACTCCTTCAACTTTTCCAGTTGTTGGATTCACAATTAAAATGGAGTTTTTTTGCCAAATATTTGCATAAATTTTACCATTGATGTATTCAAGCTCATTTAATTTTTCAACTTTTTGTTTATTAGTATAAGCTTCAATATAACTTTCTTCAATTAAAGTTTCAGGATTTAAAAACCAAATTCGCTCAGTACCATCAGATTTTATTAATTGTTCTCCATTATTTGTTAATCCCCATCCCTCACGACTTTTAGTATATTTGAATTCCTTTTCTTTTTCAAAAGATTCTAAATCATACACAATTCCAATACCACTCTGCCAGGTAAGTTGGTAAATTTTATTATTAAAAATTGTAATTCCTTCCCCAAAATAGGCAGCATCTAAATCTTTTTGTTGCAATGCTTTACCAGTTTCTAATTCCACTTTTCTAATATAAGATGTCCCTTTTCTGCCAGTGCTTTCATATAAAAAACCATCCTTATACTCCAAACCTTGAGTATAAGCTTCTTTATCGTGTGGATAGGTATTTATTATTTTATAAGTGTATATTTCCGGACTAGTATCTGCCATAAAATATACAGGTTTTGTTACTTTTTTGGTTTTATCCTCGTAAAAAACAAGTGCAGTCACCTCATGTTTACCAAGTCTATAATCATTAATATTAATACTTACCGAAGTTCCTTCAGAAGTAATTTTTTGATTATCAATTGAAAATTGAACAGATTTTATAGGTTTTCCTTCTTTTTCAGAAATTGAAATTTCAAGAATTTTATTAGATTGAATTTTATTAGGAGCGTTTAAAACAAATTTATACTCACTTTTACATGATATTAACGAAATAAATAGAAATAAACCTAATAATGATTTGTTTGACATAATTTAAATTAGCTTTTTATTAATTTTTATGTAAATAAAATAAATTATTTGTTTGAAGTTTCAAAAATATAGTTAAATTTGCAGTCTGAAAAATAAAAACAGCATTAAAACGAGTTTACGATGAGAAAAGGTATACACCCAGAAAATTATAGAATGGTAGCATTTAAAGATATGTCTAATGAAGATGTGTTTTTAACTCGTTCAACAGTAAATACTAAAGAAACAATTGATGTAGATGGTGTTGAATACCCATTAGTAAAATTAGAGATTTCAAGATCTTCACATCCATTTTACACAGGTAAATCTAAATTAATAGATACTGCAGGACGTATTGATAAATTTAAATCTAAATACGCTAAATTTAAAAAATAATTAATTTTTTAAATAGATAATATTTTAAAGCCTCAACGAAAGTTGAGGCTTTTTTATTGATAAATACTTAGCATTAAGCTTTCTATAATTAAGTTATAATTAAAAATTGTTATATTGTATGAAAAATTTATACTATGCCTATATATATGGATCGTCATGATATTCCGAAAGAAATTAAAGCGGAACATGTTGCTGAAATGCATCAAATTGATTTGAAAATAGAACATAAATTTGGTTGTAAGGGGTTAACTTATTGGTGTGATGAAGATAGAAATACAGCATTTTGTTTAATTGAAGCTCCTAATAAAAAAGCAATTCAAGATATGCATAACCATGCTCATGGTGAATTTCCTCATAGTATAATTGAAGTTGATAAAAATATTGTTGAATCTTTTTTAGGACGAATTGAAGATCCAGAAAAAGCTCAAAATACAGAATTAAATATTATAAATGACCCGGCTTTTAGAGTAATAATGGTTATTGAAACCAGTAATTATTTAAACAGATTAGAAGCAAATCAATTTAGTTTATTTACTCAAAAATTTCATAATAGTGTTTCAAAATCAATTAAACATTTTAAAGGTAGTATTGTAAAAAAGGATAATAATAATTATTTAGTTTCTTTTAAATCGGTTAGTAATGCTGTTTTTTGTGCCTTAAAAATTCAAGCGAATTTCAAATACATAACTCCCAAGTTTGATATAAAAAACAGAAAAATGAAAATTGCTTTAAGCGCAGGTGTTCCAGTATCTGAAAAAGAAGGTATTTTTGAAGAGGCAATTGTGCAGGCTACCAGAATATGTGAGGTTGTAGCAGAACAGCTTGTTATTTCTAACGAGGTAAAAGATTTATATGAAAGTGAAAATAGAAATACAATTATTAATAAGGAATTGATTAGAGCTTTAAAGCCTTCGGAAGAAAAATTTCTACTACATTTAATGGATTACATTGAAGCAATTTGGAATAAGCCTAATTTTAATGTCACTAATTTCAGTAAAGATTTAGGTTATAGTAAATCTCAGTTATACCGTAAATTGATAAATTTAACAGGAAAATCGCCAAATAACTTCATAAAAGAATTTAGATTACATAAAGCATTGAATTTACTTTATAAGCAAAATGGAAATATTTCAGAAATAGCATATGAATCTGGATTTAATAGCCCTGCTTACTTTTCAAAGTGTTTTTTAGAAAAATATGGAGTACTTCCATCTAAATATATTCAGCAACATATAATTTAATATCTGTTAAAATTACTTCATGGTTTAAAATTCTTATTTTTTGAACGAATTGTTGTATTAGTCATCATTTTATCTTTCTAAATTGTAACTGTTTAAAAACAAGTATAATCTATATTTTTTGAAGATTGTAAGTCTGTTTAAACGTGGTATACCCTAACAACAGTCAAAAGTCTTACAGTTTAATAGTTAGATTTTTAAATTCTAGAATTTATAGAAACAGTAAAACAACATTACTATAGGGTAATTTTATCCAAATAACTAAAAATAAACAATTATGAAAATTGCAAAAGACGATATTGAAGTTAAAATGCAGATTCCAGGAGCTATTATCCGTCAGAAAACAGATTTTGGAGATGCTACTGGATTAGGTAAAATTAGTGGAGAGTATTTTAGCCTCTCTGCAGGAGTTGATACAACACCTTTGTTTATGGGGCTTGAAGGGAATTTGTGTCAGTGTCCACATTGGGGATTTCTTTTAAGTGGTCAGCTTACCACTACTGATGCCAGCGGTATTGAAGAGGTTGTTGATGCAAATGAACTATTTTATTGGCCTTCAGGGCACAATGTAAAGGTTAACGCTGATGCGGAGATTGTTATGTTCAGTCCTCAACATGAGCACACGCATGTAATCAATCATATGATTGAGAAGACTAAAGGTTAAAACCAAGAATTAGCAAAAAGAGTCTTCCCAAGTTAATAGTATAGCGTAAGATTAAAAATTTTAGGAAAAGTACTATTTAATTTCCCACATAATATGTTAGCTATCATGTTTATTTTATTTAAATTATCAATTCAAGAATTGGAAATATATGTTAGAACCTAAAATTTAGAATTAAAGCCTGATAATCCTTTAAAAAAAAATACTAACTAAAAAATCAAAGAGTATGTCAAATTTAATTAAAAACTTAGACACTTCCGTATTGGAAGAGTTCGCTTCTAAATTACGAGGAAGATTAGTTAAACCTACAGATGCTGATTATGATGAAACTCGAAAAGTATACAATGGAATGATTGATAAGCATCCTGGGATGTTTGTAATGTGTGTTGATGTTGCGGATGTTATAGCAGCTGTTAATTTTGGTAGAGAAAATAATTTATTGGTTGCTGTTAGAGGTGGAGGACATAATGGTGGTGGATTAGGTATTTGTGAGGATGGATTAGTCATTGATTTATCAGGAATTAAATTTATTCGTGTAGATACTTCAAATAATACAGTAAGAGTTGGTGGTGGAAATCTTTGGGGAGAAGTTGATCATGCAACACATCCGTTTGGATTAGCTGTGCCTGCCGGAATTATATCCACAACTGGAGTTGGAGGCTTAACACTTGGAGGTGGAGTTGGCCATTTATCGCGTAAATACGGATTAACTATTGATAATTTGTTAGAAGCTGATATGGTTTTGGCAGATGGTTCTTTCGTTACAGTTAATAAAAATCAGAATGCTGATTTGTTTTGGGCAATTCGTGGTGGTGGTGGAAATTTTGGAATTGTAACTTCCTTTAAATTTCAAGGACATCCTGTAAAAAATGTAATAGGAGGTCCAACTTTATGGCCTATTGAAAGAACTGAAGAAATTATGGAATGGTATCATGAATTTATTCAAAATGCTCCTGATGAGTTAAACGGATTTATTGCTACAATGGTTATTCCTGGAGCACCTTTTCCAGAACATTTACATAATAAGCAGTTTTGCGGAATTGTTTGGTGCTATGTTGGGGATCCAGATAAATTTAATGAATTATTTAAACCAGTTAAAGAATTAAATCCACTTTTTGAACATGTGGGAGAAATGCCTTACCCTTCAATACAAACCTTGTTTGATGGTTTATTACCTCATGGATTACAATGGTATTGGAGGGCAGACTTTTTTAATGAATTGGGTTCCGAAGTTAGAGCGCAACATTTAAAATTTGGTTCAAATATTCCAACGCCACTTTCACAAATGCACTTGTATCCAATTACTGGTGCAGCAAGTAGAGTTAGTGCTGAAGATACTCCTTGGGCATATCGTGATGCAAAATATGCAGGAGTAATTGTTGGAGTTTCTCCAAATCCAGAAGATGCAGATAAAATAACTAAATGGTGTAAAGATTATTGGGATGCTTTACATCCATTTTCATCAGGAGGAGCTTATTCAAATTTTATGATGGATGAAGGTCAAGAGCGTGTAAAAGCCAGTTATAAGCATAATTACAAACGTTTAACTGAAATTAAAAAGAAATATGATCCAGCTAATTTATTTAGTGTAAATCAAAATATTAAACCAAGTAACTAATTAAATCAAGAGAAATATGAAAACTATTAAATTAATTGTCATTGTATTAACAGCAGTATTTGTTTCTAATTGTTCAAATAAGAAATCAAATACTCAAGAAGCCTCAAATGAAAATTTGGCCGTAGTTGTTAATGAAGAACCGGTTGAAGCCAGTTTATTTGATCGCTTAGGAGGAACGGATGGAATTTCATCTATAGTGGATGATATTGTTCAAGCTCATTTAGACAATCCTGTTATTAATCATGTGTTTTTACCTTTAAAAGAGAATCCAGAACATTTTGAAAGTTTCAAAACACATGTAAAAGAATTTTTATCTGCAGGTACAGGAGGGGGTGCAACTTATACAGGAAAGGATTTGCCTTCAGCTCATAAAGGATTGAATACAACAGAAAAAGAATTTTTAAGTGCTGTGGATGATATTTTAATGACTTTAAGTAAACATAACATTGATGAAGAAACCAAAAAAGATATGTTATATATTTTATACTCTATGAAAGGAGCTGTAATTGGGATGTAAAATTATTTCCTTTTAAATAAAAAACCCATTACATATGTAATGGGTTTTTGTTTTATAAATATTGAAAAATGTTATGCTAACATTGTAACAGGGTTTTCTATATACTGTTTTAAAGTTTGTAAAAATGCTGCTCCAGTAGCACCATCAACAGTTCTATGGTCACAAGCCAAAGTTACTTTCATTGTGTTTCCAACAACAATTTCTCCATTTCTAACAACTGGTTTTTGTACAATAGCGCCAACCGATAAAATTGCTGAATTTGGTTGATTTATAATTGAAGTAAATTCAGAAATACCAAACATACCTAAATTAGAAACTGTAAATGTACTTCCTTCCATTTCGGCAGGAGTCAATTTTTTAGTTTTTGCTTTAATAGCTTTATCTTTTACTTCTGCTCCAATTTGAGTCAAACTTTTTTGATCTGTAAAAGGAATTACAGGTACTAAAAGTCCGTCTTCAACAGCTACAGCAACACCAATGTTAACATGATGATTTACACGAGTTCTATCATCAAACCATTGAGAATTTACTTGTGGATGTTTTTTTAATGCCATTGCACTTGCTTTTACAACCATATCGTTAAACGAAACTTTAGTATCAGGAATTTCATTAATAACTTTACGTGATGCAATAGCACTATCCATATTAATCTCTAACATTAAATAATAATGTGGAGCTGTAAATTTAGATTCACCCAACCTGCGTGCAATTGTTTTACGCATTTGAGAATTGGTTGTTTCTTCAAAACTTTCTTCGCCTAATGCCATAACTGGCGAAGCAGGAGCGGCAGCAGATACTGGTACATAGTTTTCAATGTCTTGTTTTACAACTCTACCATTTTCTCCCGTCCCAGCTACATGTGCAAGGTTAATTCCTTTTTCTGCAGCTATTTTTTTAGCTAATGGAGAAGCAATTACCTTTCCAGTATTTACAACTGGTTGTTGTACTGCTGTACTCTGAGTTGCTGCAGTTGGAGATGCTGCTGTTTCTTGAACTTGAATAGGAGCAGCTGCTTTTGGAGTTTCCTCTTTAGCAGGTTTAGAATCTTCACTTGAAGGGGTAATTTTAAAATCTTTTATAATACCATCAATATCTTCACCTTCTTCACCGATAATTGCTAATAGGGAATCTACTGGAGCGCTTTCTCCATCTTTCAAGCCTATATATAAAAGTGTACCTTCGTTAAAAGATTCAAATTCCATGGTTGCTTTATCTGTTTCAATTTCAGCTAAAATATCGCCTTCTGAAATTTTATCACCTACTTTTTTTAACCACTGCGCTACAACTCCTTCAGTCATTGTATCACTTAAACGTGGCATTGTAATTATTTCTGCCATTTATCTATGTTTTAAAAAAGGATAATCTTCTTGTTCGTAAACCATATCGTATAATTGTTGTTTTTCTGGAAATGGAGATTCTTCTGCATATTTTTGACATTCTGCAACTTTATCTTTTACTTCTTTATCCCAGGCTTTAATTTCTTCATCTGTAGCATATTTTTTATCTTTAATTTCTGCCAAGACTTGAGAAATTGGATCAATTTTTTTGTATTCGTCAACTTCATCTTTTGTTCTATAGTGTTGAGCATCACTCATTGAATGACCTCTATATCTATAGGTTTTAATATCTAATAAAGTTGGTCCGTCACCACGTCTTGCTCTTTCAATAGCTTCGTCCATTGCTTCAGCTACTTTAACAGGATTCATCCCGTCAACTGGTCCACAAGGCATTTCATACCCTAAACCTAACTTCCAAATTTCATCATGATTTGCAGTACGTTCTACTGAAGTTCCCATTGCATATCCATTATTTTCACAAATAAATACAACTGGTAATTTCCAGTTAATTGCCATGTTAAAAGTTTCATGTAAAGAACCTTGACGAGCTGCACCATCTCCAAAGTAGGTTAAAGTTACCCCATCTCTTTCAAAGTACTTATCAGCAAAAGCTAAACCAGCTCCTAAAGGAATTTGTCCTCCAACAATACCGTGACCTCCATAAAAATTATGCTCAGGTGAAAAAATATGCATAGATCCTCCCATACCTTTGGAAGTTCCAGTTACTTTACCTAATAATTCTGCCATAACTTTTTTGGGATCTACTCCTAAACCAATTGGCTGAACGTGATTACGGTAAGCAGTTATCATTTTATCATTTTCTTTCATTGCGTGCAAAGCACCTGCTAAAACAGCTTCCTGACCGTTATATAAATGTAGAAATCCTCTTACTTTTTGTTGAATATAAAGGGCTGCTAATTTGTCTTCAAACTTTCTCCAGAAAAGCATGTCTTTATACCAATTGATATAGGTTTCTTTCGTTATTTTTTTCATTTATAATAAGATATTAAATTTATATCGAATTGCAAAAGTACTACTTTGCAGAATAGTATAAAAATAAGTGTAAATATTTTTTACGATAATGTTTTCGAACTAACAATTATCTAATAAATGTTAATTTTTTTGAAACTAACATATTAAAGCGATGTTAAAATTGAAGAAACTATAAATAATGATATTATGTTTTTTGTTGAAAACAAGAAAAGTCTATGGAATTCCATAGACTTTTTTTTAATTTCATATTAATATGAAGTGCTTTTAGTGATCCATATAATCTTCAATCGGGTTGCAAGAACAGATTAAATTCCGATCACCAAATGCATCATCAACTCTTCTAACAGAAGGCCAAAATTTGTTTTCTTTTAAATAAGGTAATGGAAAAGCTGCTTCTTGACGCGTATATGGGTAATTCCATTCATCAGCGGTTAGCATTTCTTGCGTATGTGGTGAATTTTTTAGAGGCGAATTTGTGTCTCCGCTTTCCATAGTATCAATTTCACTTTTTATCTTTATTAAAGCATCACAAAAACGATCTAATTCCGCTTTGTTTTCACTTTCAGTTGGTTCAATCATTAGCGTTCCTGCTACAGGAAAAGAAACAGTAGGTGCGTGATAACCATAATCCATTAATCGTTTAGCAATATCGGTTACTTCAATTCCTTTTTCTTTAAATTCTCTAAAATCAACAATCATTTCATGGGCAGCAAAACCATTTTCACCTGAATATAAAATTTTGTAATGTTTTTCTAAACGGGCCTTCAAATAATTTGCATTTAAAATAGCGTAAATTGTTGCTTCTTTTAAACCTTTTGTTCCAAGCATTTTAATGTAACTATAAGAAATTAACAGAACCAATGCCGATCCCCAAGGAGCTGAAGAAATTGCAGTAATTGGAGTTTCTCCACCTGTTTGTATAATTGGGTTTGAAGGTAAAAATGGCGCTAAATGTTTTACAACACAAATTGGACCTACACCTGGACCACCACCACCGTGAGGAATTGCAAAAGTTTTATGTAAATTTAAATGGCAAACATCTGCTCCAATTGTTGCAGGATTTGTTAATCCAACCTGGGCATTCATATTTGCACCGTCCATATAAACTTGTCCGCCATATTTATGAATAATTTCAGTAATTTCTTTAATAGTACTTTCAAAAACTCCATGTGTCGAAGGGTAAGTAACCATTAAAGCTGCTAAATTATCTTTGTGTAATTCCGCTTTTTCACGTAAATCATCCACATCAATATTTCCTTGTTCATTAGATTTTGTTACAACTACTTTCATTCCTGCCATTACAGCAGAAGCTGGATTTGTTCCATGAGCTGATGCAGGAATTAAACAGATGTTTCTATGGTGATTTCCTTTCGATTCGTGATATGCTTTAATAACCATTAAACCTGCATATTCACCTTGTGCACCTGAATTTGGTTGTAATGATGTTGCATAAAAACCTGTAATTTCATTTAAAGCGGTTTCTAAACCTTTAAAAACCTCATGATAACCTTGCGCTTGGTCAATAGGTACAAATGGGTGCATAACTCCCCAATTTGGCCAACTTAAAGGTAGCATTTCTGTTGCTGCATTCAATTTCATAGTACAAGAACCTAAAGAAATCATTGAATGATTTAATGATAAATCTTTACGCTCCAATTTTTTTATGTAACGCATCATTTCAGTTTCTGAATGGTATTTTTCAAAAACTTCATTAGTCATAAAGTTAGATGTACGTTTTGCAAATAAGTCTAAATTATTTTCAGTAATTGAATCTAAAACAAAGGTTTCTTTTCCTTCAGCTTCAGTCAAAATTTCAAGAATTGTATTGATATCCTCTAAACTAGAAGTTTCATTTAATGAAATACTTACATTTTTAGAATTTGGATAATAGAAATTAACACCTTTGCCTTCAGCAATTTCTTTCACCTTTGTAGCATTTGAAACTTCAATAGTTAATGTGTCAAAAAATGTGTTATTTAATTGTTTTAAACCAATTTTAGTGATTCCTTTATTTAAGGTTGCTGTTAAATTTTGGATTGTATTTGCTATATATATTAATCCTTTTGGACCGTGAAAAACTCCATACATTCCTGCCATAACGGCTAATAAAACCTGAGCAGTACATATATTTGATGTCGCTTTTTCTCTTTTAATATGTTGTTCTCGGGTTTGCAATGCCATACGTAATGCTCGGTTGCCATCTTTATCTTGAGTAACACCAATTATTCTACCAGGTATATTACGTTTGTATGCTTCTTTAGTAGCAAAATAACCAGCATGTGGACCACCATATCCCATTGGAATTCCAAATCGTTGCGTTGTACCAATTACAATATCTGCACCCCATTCACCTGGAGGAGTTAAAATTGAAAGACTTAATAAATCAGCCGCAACGGTTACTCTAGCTTCTTTTTCATGAGCTTTCTTTACAAATGATTCATAGTTATAGACTTCACCATTTTTTGCAGGATATTGTACAATTCCACCGTAAACATTCTTATTGAATTCAAAATTTTCGTGATTTCCAATAATTAACTCAATTCCTAAAGGAATTGCTCTCGTTTTTAAAACATCAATGGTTTGTGGTAAAACTTCTTCTGAAACAAAAAACTGAACTGCATCATTCTTTTTTTGTTCTCTGGATCTTGTATTTAATAACATTATCATGGCCTCGGCAGCTGCAGTTCCCTCATCAAGCAAAGAAGCATTAGCCAGCTCCATACCTGTAAGTTCAGTTACCATTGTTTGATAATTTAACAGCGCTTCTAATCGACCTTGTGCAATTTCTGCTTGGTATGGTGTATATGCCGTATACCATCCCGGATTTTCAAGAATATTTCTTTGAATTACCCCTGGAAGAATTGTAGGGTGATAGCCTAAACCTATATAGTTTTTAAATAACTTATTTTTATTTGCAAGTTCTTGAATATGAGTCATGTATTCATACTCGCTCATTGCTTTTGGTAAGTTTAGATCGTTTGTTAATCGAATATCTTTTGGAATTGTTTTATCTATTAATTCGGCTACTGAAGAAACTCCAATAGTTTTAACCATTTCATTTGTTCCCTTTTCACGAGGTCCCACATGTCTTAAAACAAAAGAATCTGTTTTCATTTAGTAAATTGTTATATGAATAATTTAATGTGCCAAAATTACAGAAAATACTATAATGAAAATAGCC
The DNA here is from genome assembly GCF_003384935.1 of Lutibacter oceani. Taxonomy (GTDB): domain Bacteria; phylum Bacteroidota; class Bacteroidia; order Flavobacteriales; family Flavobacteriaceae; genus Lutibacter; species Lutibacter oceani. The sequence continues at coordinate 285,615 of NZ_QTTQ01000012.1, read as the reverse complement.
TTGATTTACTTAATTATAATATTTTGTTAACCAAGATTTAAATATGTTAATAAATTGTATTTTTGTTTAATGCTCAGTTTAAAAAGGATTCTTGATTTTTATATTTTTAGTAATATTCATGTTGCTTTTGCAGGTTTTTGTATTACTAAAATAACGTTGCTTAAATTTAATGTTTTTAATAATCTAGTCCCTTTTTTTGTTGCATTTTCTATTTTGGCTTCCTATAACTTTATTCGGTTTTATGAAATAAAAACAAAACGGCTTAGCTGGTTTAAAAGCTGGTTTTTAAATAATAAATTTAAAGTATCGGTTTTATCAATTATTTCAATAATAATGGTAATTTTTATAACTTTTTTTACAAGTTTTAATTTAAAATCGTTAATTATACTTTTTCCATTTGCAGTAATGACTGTATTTTACGTGATTCCTTTTTTTAAAACTGAAAAGATGGAATTTTCTTTTAGGTATTTTCCAACAGTAAAAATATTTAGTATTGCTTTAGCTTGGGCTGGAATTTCGGTACTTTTTCCATTAGTTGAAGCGGAAATTAAATTTAATTCAACAATTTATATAGAATTTATTCAGCGAATTTTAATTTTAATTGCCATTACCATCCCTTTTGATATTAGAGATGTAAAATCAGATTTTAAAAGTTTAAAAACTTTACCTCAATTGTTTGGAGTAAAAAAATCCAAAATTTTAGGAACTGTGTTATTGGTGTTATTTGTAATTTTGGGATTTTGGAATAACTTCTTTTTAACAACTGATATCATAATTGCAATTATTACAGGGATTTTTTTATGGTTTTCTTCAGAAATAAAATCGAGATATTATACAGGTTTTTGGGTAGAGTCAATTCCTATAATATGGTTAATTTTAATAATTTTTAATTAATATAAAATGAAAAATAATGACAGTAAATATTTTGAGGTAAATAAGGAAACTTGGAATAAGAAAGTAAGTATTCATTCAAAATCTGAGTTTTATAATGTTGAAGGTTTTAAAAAAGGTAAAACGTCATTAAATTCATTTGAATTAGAAGAAGTAGGAGATGTAAGCGGAAAATCTTTGTTGCATTTACAATGTCATTTTGGTCAGGATACCTTAAGTTGGAGTAGGTTAGGTGCTAAATGTACGGGTATAGATTTATCTGATGAAGGAATTAAAGTAGCTAAAAGGTTAAATTCTGAATTGGGTTTAAACGCTACATTTATTGAGAGTAATTTGTACGATGTTCCTAAAAAAGTGAAAGGAAAATTCGATATCGTTTTTACATCTTATGGAGTAATTGGCTGGTTACCAGATTTAAAAACCTGGGGAGAAATAATTGCAAATAAGTTGAAAAATGGAGGTGTATTTTATTTAATAGAATTTCATCCTATAGTTTGGATGTTTAATTATTTACAAACGCCTCCAAAATTGGTATACCCTTATCAGAATAGTGACGTAATTTATGAAGAATATAAAGGAACTTACACAAATAATAATGCAGATATTATTAGTAGGGAGTATGGTTGGAACCATGGTTTAGGTGAAGTTGTTACTGCATTAACTAACGCAGGGATGCATATTGAGTTTTTACATGAATATGAAAAATCACCATATAATGTTTTTCCCGAAATGGAAAAAACTGATGATGGATTGTTTAAAATGAAAAAAGATCAGCAGCTGTTTCCTTTGCTTTATTCAATAAAAGCGATTAAAAAATAATAAAATGGTTCTTTAAATTTTTCTAAAAAAAAAACTTAAATTGAAACTTTAGATTTAATTTTTAATCGATTCTTTTGATTTTGGGAGTACTAAATTTAAAATTACTCCAACAACCGAGGCTAAACCAATGCCTGCCAAAGAAAAGTTTCCAAAACCTAATTGAGCTCCACCAATTCCAACAGTTAAAATAACTGATATTATTACCTGGTTTCTTGTAATGGAAAAATCGGTTTTAGCATCAATTAATGTTTTAATTCCAATACTTGCAATCATTCCAAAAAGTAATAGCATAATACCTCCTAAAACTGCTTGAGGAATTGTTTTTAAAATAGCACTTATTTTTCCAACAAGTGAAAAAACTATTGCTGTAACTGCTGCAATACGCAATACTCTTGGATCTGTAATTTTTGTTAATGCAATAGCTCCTGTAACTTCAGAATAGGTAGTGTTTGGTGGACCTCCAAAAAAACCAGCAAATGCTGTAGCAATACCATCTCCTAGTAAAGTTTTATGTAATCCAGGATCTTTTACAAATTTTTTGTCAGCTACACCACCAATGGCGTACATATCTCCAATGTGTTCAATAATTGGTGCAATTGCCACAGGAATCATATATAAAATAGCTCCCCAGTTAAATTCTGGAGTTATAAATTTTGGTAAAGCAAACCATGCAGCATCATTTACCACTGAAAAATCAACTATTCCGGCTATAATTGAGATGGTATAACCTACAATAATTCCTATAAAAATAGGTATTAGTTTTATCATTCCTTTTGTAAAAGTTACAATAATTATTGCTGTAGCTAAAGCAGCCAAAGCAATTGGCCAGTTCGTTTTTGCCATATCAACTGCTGCTGTCGCTAAAGACAAACCAATTATCATTATAACTGGACCTATAACTACTGCTGGAAATATTTTTTCAATAACTTTTAATCCCCATAATTTTATAATTGCAGACACAATAGAATAAACGATACCTACTGCAATAATTCCTCCAAGTGTACCAGGGTATCCGTATAGTTTTGTAGCTGCAATAATTGGAGCAATAAAAGCAAAGCTACTTCCTAAAAATACAGGAACTTTGCCTTTTGTTATAAAGTGAAAAATGAGTGTTCCAACTCCAGCGGTAAATAAAGCTACTGCCGGATCTACATCAATTAGCAGAGGTACTAACACAGTTGCACCAAATGCAACAAATAAAAATTGGATTCCAATAATAATTCTTTTGGTTGGATTAGATGTGCTTGTCAAAGTTTGGTTTTGAGAAGGTTTCATAGGGTGGTTTTAATTTTAATCGAGCTAATTTAGGTATAAAAGCAAAATAAACGAATGCAAAAGTGATAGATTATTTTGTGAAGTAGAAATTTAGAATGATTCTAGAAAATTAAACTTTAAAAATTGCTACTTTTTTTTCATTTTAAGAATTTTTTAGGTGTTTTTTTTGTTAAAACTCATTTTTGGACCTAATTTTTTACTTAAAATATTCATATTTAGCGAAAAATAAATTTTAAATAAAATATTTTTTTACCTTTTTTATTTGGCATTTCGAAATCGTTTTAAATAGCATTTTTTTGGTTGTTAAATTTTCTTTTTTTCTTTTTTTTGAGAGTTTCTAAAAAACGTAAAAATACATTTGTTACAGAAGTTGTATTTTTATTAATAAAACAATATAATGTTAATAAAAATACGAATAAACTAAATAAAAGAAGAATAAATAATTATTTATTGTCAAATAGTTAATAAATTTATGTGTTAAAAATAATTAAAATAGAATTTTTTAATTTTTTTTACACTTAAAACAAGTGTTTTTATGGATTACTATCTTTATCTTTATTTAGGAAAAAAGGCCTAAAAAAAGCCTAAAAAATTAGAAAAACTAAATATATAAAATGAAAGTTGCTGATAAATTAAACTACTTAATTACTCGAAGAGAAAAAGCTTCTCAAATGGGTGGTGAACAGAGAATTGAAAAACAACATTCCAAGGGCAAATTGACAGCTCGAGAACGCATTAATTTATTGTTTGATGAAGGAAGTTTTTATGAAATAGATTCATTGATTAAACATCGGTCAGTAAATTTTGGAATGGAACAAGTTGAAATAGCTTCAGATGGTGTTATTGTGGGACACGGATTAATTAACGGAAGAACCGTTTTTGCTTTTTCTCAAGATTTTACATCGGGTGGAGGTGCTTTAGGAGAAATGCACGCTACAAAAATTTGTAAGATTATGGATTTAGCTATGAAAGCCGGAGCACCGGTAGTTGGATTAAATGATTCAGGAGGAGCAAGAGTTGAGGAAGGTGTTGATGCATTAAAAGGGTATGGTGATGTTTTCTTTAGAAATTCAAGGGCTTCTGGTGTGATTCCTCAAATTTCTGCAATTATGGGACCTTGTGCTGGTGGAGCTGTTTATTCACCTGCAATGACCGATTTTATTTTTATGGTGAAAAAAACAAGTAATATGTTTATTACAAGTCCGTATGTTATAAAAACAGTTACAGGAGAAGAAACTACATTTGAAGAATTAGGTGGAGCAATGGTTCATAATTCAAAAAGTGGAAATGCACATTTCGCCTGTGAAGATGATAGTGATTGTATTGAGCAAATTAGAGAGTTACTGGATTATTTACCAAATAATAATATGGAATTGACTCCAGTATTAGAAATGGGTGATGATCCAAAAAGATCTTGTGATGTTTTAGATACTATTATTCCAGATGATTCAAAAGTACCTTATAATATGAAAAATATTATTGAAGAAGTACTGGATGCTGGTCATTTTTACGAAGTGCATGAGCATTTTGCTGAAAACTGCATTGTTGGTTTTGGAAGATTAAATAATCGTTCTGTTGGTATTATTGCAAATCAACCTATGATTTTAGCAGGTTGTTTAGATATAGATGCTTCTGATAAAATAAGTAGATTTATTAGAACCTGTGATGCATTTAATATTCCAATTGTAACTTTTGTAGATGTGCCAGGATATTTACCCGGAGTTCAACAAGAATGGAGTGGAATTATTAGACACGGAGCTAAATTATTATGGAGTTATGCAGAAGCAACTGTTCCAAAATTTACAGTTGTTGTAAGAAAAGATTATGGTGGAGCATACGTTGCAATGAGTTCAAAACATTTAGGTGCTGACATGGTTTTTGCTTGGCCAACAGCTGAAATTGCTGTAATGGGAGCTAAAGGAGCTGTAGAAGTAATTTCAAAATATAAAAAAGAAATTGCGCAAGCAGAAGATAAAGCAGCTAAATCGCAAGAAAAAATTGAAGAATATGAAACTGCTTTTGGTGTGCCTTATTTGGCTGCAGAAAGAGGATATATTGATGAGGTAATTTTACCTAGTGAAACAAGAGAAAGATTAGTAATGGCTTTAGATGCTTTAAGTTCTAAAGTAGAGTTAGTACCAGCAAAAAAACACGGAAACATCCCTCAATAAATAATATTATGACATTACTTGAAAAAAAGAAAAGAGCAGCAGTAATAGCTGCAACAGTTTATGTTCAAATGGAAGAAAACAAGGACAAAATTGTACCACGTTATGGCTGGAGTAAAATAGGATTGGTAAGAAGAATGAATGACAGAGGTTTACTATTTAGCAAAGGAAGAACAATAGGAGCTAGAATAAATTAATTTAAAATCACGAAACAATGATATACGATAAACATGGGGCATTACTAATGACTAAAATGGATTATAGTGCAGATAGGCCAAAAGCTGAAAACCCGATAAAAATACAGGATTTAAGTTTTCGTGATGGACATCAATCCTTGTTTGCAACCAGGGGTAGAACTGAAGATATGATACCTTTTGCTGAACAAATGGATGAAGTAGGCTTTCATGCTGTTGAAACTTGGGGAGGAGCTACTTTTGATACTATGCATAGATATTTAGGCGAAGATCCATGGGAACGTTTAAGAACACTTAAAAAATATATGCCTAAAACACCTTTTTTTATGTTGTTAAGAGGTCAAAATATAGTTGGCTACAGAAATTACGCCGATGATGTTGTTGAAAATTTTGTGCAACGTGCTTGCGATAATGGTATGGATATTTTTAGGTGTTTTGATGCGTTAAACGATTATAGGAACTTTGAAACAGCAGCAAAAGTTGTGAAACACAATGGAAAACATTTTCAAGGTACAATTTGTTATACATTAACCGAACCAAGGTTAGGTGGTGAAGTTTATAATATTGATTATTACTTAAATAAAGCTAAAGAATTAGTGCAATTTGGTGTTGATTCTATCTGTATTAAAGATATGGCAGGTTTAATTGCTCCTTATGATATTTATAACTTAGTAGTTGAACTAAAGAAAATTACAGATATTCCTTTAAACTTGCATACACACTTTACCTCTGGAATGGGTGATTTAGCAATTTTAAAAGCTATTGAAGCAGGTGTTGATATTGTTGATACTTGTATGTCTCCGTATGCATATAGAACTTCACATGCAGCAATTGAGCCATTGGTAATTTCATTATTAGGTACAAATAGAGATACTGGTTTAGATATTAAAAAATTATCTGCAATTAGTGCTCAAATGGAAAAAGTAATACCAAAATATAAGCATTTAGATAATAGTCCGAAATATGCTATAATTGATACTGATGTTATTTTACACCAAACGCCAGGAGGTATGTTATCAAATTTAGTAAATCAATTAAAAGCAATGGAATCTTTAGATAGATTAGATGATGTATTTAGAATGTTGCCTAAAGTTAGAAAAGATTTAGGTCAAATTCCATTGGTAACACCTACAAGTCAAATAGTTGGAGTTCAAACTGTTAATAATGTATTGTTTGATTCTTATGAAGGTGAATACTCAAGAATTACAGAAGAAGTAAAAGATTTATGTTATGGTTTATATGGTAAAACTACGTTGCCTATTAATCCAGAACTTAGAAAGAAAGCTCTAAAAGATTATCCTAGAGGTGAACAACATATTGAGGTTAGACCAGGAAGTGTTTTAGAACCAGAAATGGATGCCGTTAAAAAAGGTTCAAAAGGTTTAGCAAAAGATATTGATGATGAAGTACTATTGGCATTATATCCTGTTACTGGAAAAAAATTCTTAAAAATAAAATATGGTTTAGAAGAAATGCCTGATGATATGAAAGCTAAAACCCTAGAAGATGTTGAGAAAGAAAATAATTTAATTACCAAAGCTTTAGCAGGCGAATTGAAGGCCGGTACTAGTACTAATGGCGAAATGCATGAAATGGAAGTGTTTGTAGATGGAGAATCATTTATGGTGTCTATTCCAAATACAAAAGCTACTACAAGATCTGTATGGAAAAAGAAAGCAGCAAAAGAAGTGGTTACCGAAGGAGCTTGTACAGCACCAATACCTGGTATGATTGTAGATTTTAAGAAAAAGAATGGCGATGAAGTAAAAGCTGGGGAAATTGTAGTTGTTTTAGAAGCAATGAAAATGATGAACAATTTTGAAGCAAATAAAGATGGTGTAATTTCAGGTATTAAATTTGATTCTGGAGATACTGTTGCTAAAGGAGATGTTTTGTTTTCAATAGAATAAAACTTTTAAATTATCTAAAAAAAAGCCTAAGAATTTTTCTTAGGCTTTTCTTTGATTCTTATTTTTTAAAATTAGATTTCAAATTTGATACTTGTTATAAAATTCCTTCCAATATTTGGAATTCCATTTGTTTTTAAACGTGATAAATGTGAAAAATAAGAGGTGTTAAATAAATTATTAATATTTAAATTAATATTAAAAGACATTTTTGAAATGTTTATTTTTCCACCTGTACCAATATTTACTAAATTATAATTATTAGTAGCTGTTTCAAATTCACTAATATTTTTTTGTTTAAAATTACTTTCAACGGTTATTAAAGTAAATCCATTTTTTAGCCAATTATTTATATCGTATTCGGCTCTTAATGTATTTGTTAGTTTGTGAGCTGGAATAAGAGGCAGATAATTTCCGTTATTTTGCTTACCAATTATAAAGTCGAAACTACTTTGTAAATGTAACCAATCTAATGGGTGAGGATGTAAATGAAAACCAAATTCACCTCCATATAAGTTGGCATTTTCTTGTGTATACTTGTAAATTGCATATTCATCTTCAAATTCACCTGTAGGATTTATAAAAATGTAATTATTTATATGATTGTAAAAACCATTGGCAAAAATTTCAAAATGTTTACTGTAGTATTCCAGTGCAATATCCGATTGAAAGTTTTTTTCATTTTTTAAAGCACTATTTCCAATTTCAAATCTATTCGATCCGTGATGTATACCATTTGATGTTAATTCAGCTAAATTTGGAGCTTTAAATCCTGAGGCAAAATTAAACCTACTTGTAATTTTCTTAAAAAGAGTAGTTTTATAGCCCAGTGATGCTGAAAAATTTTCAAAGGAATTATCTATAGCTTCAAAAACATGTGCTTCATCTTCGTGTAAAACAATATGTTTTTCTGAAGAAATAGCTCTTGTGTCAAAGCGAATTCCACCTTGAAGGCTATGTTGTTTCCAATCGAAAGAACTAGTTAAAAATGCCCCAAAATCATTTGTTGTGGCATTTGGAATTAATATTTCTTCACCAAAATTTTTATTTTTTTGATTTAAACCTTGAATACCAATAATAGTTTCAACTTTTTCTGATTTTGGTAAATTCCATTTCACATCATAGCTAAATGTTTTTAAGTCTAAATTTAAAGAAGCAACTAGTTCTTCTTCAGGATGTACTTCTTCCTCTGCGTGTACTTCACCTTCTTCATGATGTAATTCAAACTCTTTTCTATTATTAAAAGTATACCCGAAAGTTGAGGTGATTTTAGAAGTTGGTAAAAAGAAAATATTATTAAAACTCACCATTTTGTTTGTTAAATCTTGATATGGATATAGTGGAGTTTTATGTGTATTTTGAATTCCAATTTCTTCAGGGATACCAACTTTAGTATTGTTGAAATTAAATCGTAATGTGCTGGAAATGAAACTATTTGAGTGTCCAATTGCAGTATTAAAAATAGTTTCATTAAAACGTGTATTAGTAACTCTTTCATTGTCACCTGTTTTATAATCACTATGTTGATTGCGAGCTCCATTTACTAAAAATTTCCAAGAATCGTTAGTTTGTTTAACTCCAAAAGAGGTATTACTACCTTGTGTATTTGCATAATAGGATTGGTTAATATTTAAATTAAAGGAGTTGGCTTCTGCAAATTTTGTAGGATTAAAATAGAGAACTCCACCTAAAGCATCAGATCCATACAAAAGGGATGCGGGACCTTTAATTACTTCAACACTTTCAATACTTGATTCGTCAATACCTAACCCATGTTCATCTCCAAATTGTTGATTTTCGAGTCTTATTCCTTGTGTGTAAACCAAAACTCTGTTTCCTCTTAAACCTCTAATTACAGGTTTACCAATTCCAATTCCAGTTGAAACCTGTGAAACTCCTGCAATTGAGCTTAAACCTTCTATTAATGTTGCTGCTCCTTTATTTTTTAACTGTTGTGCAGTTGCCCGCTCAACCTTCATTACATTTTCAGATTGTAATTTATTAAATGCTGTTGAAACAATTATTTCATCCATTTTAAATACAGCTTCTTGCAATATAAAATTTAAGACTGTTTCGTTTTGTTGAAGGTTTAGGGTTTTTATTTGAGTTTCAAACCCAATAAATGCTACAGTTAATTTAATTGAATTATTTGGTAAATTATTTAGTTCGTAATAGCCATTTTCATTAGTAGATGTGCCTTTGTGCAATTCTTCTATAAAAACGTCAACACCAAAAAGTGGCTCGTTTTGGGAGTTGGTTATGGTACCCGAAACTGAACGTTGCGCATGTGCAACAATTGTTAATCCTATTAAAAGGATTGAAATATATACTTTCATATAAAATATTTTTATTGATAACTAGTTGTTTTTTAGTTCTTAAGTCAATAAAAATGGAGGTGCTCTTGAGGATTTAAAATTAAGATTTACAGCCTTAAATTGCTTTTTGCTGAAATAAACTTTTTCTAAATGAAACGCTTTTTTAAAAAAAGTTAATTTTAATTTAAAATCAATTGCATTTGTATTTATTTTAAAATGAAATACAGAACAATCAATTTTATGCGTATCAAAATGAGTTTTATTTTGAGCATTACAAACTGATTGTTCGTGAGTTTCAAAAGAGTGTACAAATTGCACTGCAAAAGGGAGCAGTAACGTTGTAACAAGTACAATTGAAATTATATGTTTAATAGATTGTTTAATAAAAAAAATGTATTAAACACAAAATTACAAAATCATATTAATCTTTTATGCCAAATTTTTCTAAAATAACACCCATTAGGCACCATTTTGTTATACCGGATTGAAATAAATTGGCACCAACAAATGCTGTAAACCATAACCAGTTGATATTTACTTTTACGGCAAGAATTAAGCTAATTAAAATAAAAGCTCCTGCAACAATGTGTATAATTCTAGTTTTCATATTTTTTTAATTTGATTTTTCTACGTTTAAAATTACTACGTGAATTTTTGATAGTGTTTTTTGTGTTGTATTAAATTCATTAACATAATTAAATAATACATCTGTTTTTTCTTTATCTGCAAAGGAATAAAACATTATCGATTGACTTTCATTCATTTCAGATGCGAACCAATTACTTTCTACAGATTCTTCTGTTGAATCTCTAAAACCTTTGATGTCTGTATAAGAAAATATTTTGATGTCTGATTTTTTTAGAATCATTTTTACTTCTTTTTCAAACACCTTAACTGCTGTAATAATCAGTAACTTCATATTTAAATTTTTTTAATAGTTTATTTAAGTTTACCTAGTCAAACTGAGCCTGTGGAAGTTTATTTAATTATAAAAAATAATATTTCAACAAGCTCAATACGACATCTAAAATCACTTTTCAGCAATCCTACTTATTATTTTCCCACTTCTTTTTTTCGGTCATATAGTAAATTAATGGTACAACAATTAATGTTAATAATGTTGAAACAATTGCACCAGCTACTAATGATATTGCTAATCCTTGGAAAATAGGATCAAATAAAATAATGGAAGCACCTATTACAACTGCACCTGTTGTTAATAAAATTGGAGTTGTTCTAACTGCTCCGGCATCTATAATTGCTTGTTTTAAAGGAATTCCATCATTTAATCGTATTTCAATAAAGTCAATTAACAACACTGAGTTTCTAACCATAACACCTGCCAAAGCAATCATCCCAATAAATGAAGTTGCCGTAAAGAATGCACCTAATAACCAGTGTCCTAAAACAATTCCAATTAATGATAATGGAATTGCGGCCATCATAACCATAGGGGTTTTAAAGTTTTGAAACCATCCAACAATTAACATGTAAATAATAATAATAACAATTAAAAAGGCAGCACCTAAATCTCTAAATACTTCTAAAGTTATTTGCCATTCGCCATCCCATTTTACAGTAAAGTCAGTTTCATCTGAAGGAGATTCCATATACAATTCATTTACCTTATAGCCTTTAGGAATTTCCATATTCTGTAATTTTTCTTTCATTCCTAAAATTGCATATACAGGACTTTCTAAACCTCCTGCCATATCTGCCAATACATAAACTACCCGTTTTTGATCTTTTCTGTAGATAGTTTTTTGTAAAGTATCTGTTTTAACTTTTACTAAATCACTTACAGGAACCATATTTCCTTGAATTCCTTTTATCTTTATATTTTGAATGTCTTGCAAGTTTGTTTTGTCTGAATCACGTAAGCCTAAAACTATATTTACTTCATCAAACGAATTTTCATCGTATAAATAAGAAATAGGATACTCAGTTAACAAATAGGTTAAGTTTCCAACAATTTGTTGAGGTGCAATACCATTTAGCATTGCTTTCTCTTTGTCTACTTCAAGTTTATACTCAGTTTGAGCATCTTCAACCATCCAATCTGTATCAACAACATCTGTTGTATTTTCCAAGATATTTTTAACCTGACCAGCAACTTTTATTTGCTCGTTATAATTTGGTCCATAAACTTCAGCAACTAAAGTTGATAATACTGGTGGTCCTGGCGGAACTTCAACTAATTTTACATTTGCACCATATTTTTTTGCTATTTTTTGAACTTCAGGACGTACAAGTTTAGCAATATCGTGGCTTTGTAAATCTCTATCTTCTTTTAATAATAAATTTACCTGAATATCAGCCATATTACTTCCTCCACGAACATCATAATGCCTAACTAAACCGTTAAATGTAATAGGAGCAGAGGTTCCAATATAATTCTGATAATTTACAACTTCAGGAATAGTAGAAAGGTGTTGGGCAATTTCTTTTGTAACTGCAGCTGTTCTTTCTAAAGTAGTTCCTTCAGGCATATCAATCACTACCTGAAATTCATTCTTATTATCAAAAGGCAACATTTTTACTGCAACAGATTTGGTAAAAAACATCAATACAGATCCAAGTAATAATACAACTGTTATACCCAACATAACAAAACGTTTAATTTTACTGTCTAAAAATGGTTGTTCTGTTTTTTTGTATATTTTATAAATCCATCCAGTTTCTATACCATGCTCTTCTTTATGCTCTTGTTCATCTTTTTCTTGTAATAAATGATATCCTAAATATGGAGTTACGGTTAATGCAACAAATAAAGAAAGTATCATTGCAATAGATGCTCCAATTGGCATTGGACTCATATAAGGTCCCATCATCCCAGAAACAAAAGCCATTGGTAAAATAGCAGCAATTACAGTAAATGTTGCCAAAATTGTTGGATTTCCAACTTCATTAATGGCATAAATGGCTGCTTGTTTAAATGGTAAACGTTTCATTTTAAAATGTCTGTGCATATTTTCGGCAATAATAATACTATCATCCACCACAATACCCACAACAAAAACCAATGCAAATAATGTAATTCTATTTAGTGTATATCCTAATAAGTAGTAACTGAATAAAGTTAAAGCAAAGGTAAGCGGAACAGAGAAAAACACAACCAATCCACCACGCCAGCCCATAGCTAACATCACCAAAATTGTAACCGCTAAAATTGCCACTCCTAAATGCAATAATAATTCACCAACTTTATGTGAAGCAGTTTCACCATAGTTTCTGGTAACTTCCACATGAACATCGTTAGGAATTAAATTTTGTTTTAAATGTGCTACATGGTCCAAAATCTTTTCTGAAATTTTCATTGCATCTGCACCTTTCACTTTTGCAATAGAAAGTGTTACAGCTGAATATTCACTAGGATTAGAAGCAAATTGTTCATTTCCTTTTCCATATCCAAAACTTACATAACTTTTTGGTGTTCCAGGTCCGTCATATATTGTTGCAACTTGTTTTAAATAAACAGGCATTTGTTGATTTACACCAACTACCAAATTCTCAACATCATCTTTTGATGTTAAAAACTTTCCGGTTGTAACTAAAAATTCTTCATCCCCTTTTACAAAACTACCAGATTGTGAACTGCTATTATTGGCTTTAATTAGTTGCATTATTCCTAATGCATCTACACCATTTTCTGCCATTTTATCCTTGTCTAAAACAACTTTAAGTTCACGGTTTCTTCCACCAATAACTTTGGTAATAGAAACGTCTTTTATTTTTTCAATTTCCGAAGTTACTTCTTCAGCAATTTGGCGAATTTCAAAATCATTGTAATTTTCACTCCAAAAAGTTAAACCTAACATTGGAACATCGTCAATAGAGCGCGTTTTAACTAACGGTTGCGTTACACCCGGAGGAAACATTCCTTGATGACGCATTAATTCATCATATAATTTAACATACGACCGTTCTGTATCTTCACCTACATAAAACTGCACAATCATCATACTTTGCCCATTCATAGCAATACTATGTACGTGTTGCACACCTTTAATATTCGAAATAATTTTTTCTAATGGTTTAACCACACGGCTTTCAACTTCCGTAGGACTTGCTCCTGGGTAACCAACCAACACATCGGCCATAGGAACAATAATTTGTGGTTCTTCTTCTCTTGGAATCAGAAAAGAGCTATAAATACCAATTGCCATTAAACCTACCATTAACAAAATAGTTAGCTTAGAATTTATAAACACATTGGCAATTTTACCTGATATACCTTCTTGCATAATTTTATATTTTTTGGGCGTTACCCTTTGGGTCGGGCTATTCGTTTCAATCTTTTTTTTATAAAAAAAGTATTTCCACTGCTATCCCTAACGCAAATTTTAGTTTATTGAATTGCTACTTTTGCTCCGTTAAATAATTTACTTTCTGCTGAAATTATATATTGCTCATTTGAAGATAAACCTGATAAAATTTCAACGTTTTCTCCAAAACTTTTACCTATTCTTAACCATCTTAAAATGGCAGTGTTTTCATTTCCAATAGTATAAATACCAGTTAACTGTCCTTGTTTAACTAAAGCTGATTTTGGAATTAAAATTAATCCATTTTCAGTTTTTGTAGCTTGTTCAATTGGAAACTGAACTGAAGTAAACATTCCAGAAAGTAATTTAACATCTGTTTTATCTAAAATAACTTTAACTAAATACTGACCACCTGTATTTTTTGTTGATGTACTTACTTCAGTAACTTTACCTTTTAATAATTGGTTGTTAGATTTTATAACAACTTTTACCTCAGATCCAGTTTTAATTTTTGTAATTTCAGATTCTGGAACCATTGCTATTACTTGAAAAAGTCCAGGATTTTCAATGCTCAATAAAGGCATCCCCGGATTAGCCATATCTCCTTTATTTACATATTTACCTGTAATTATTCCATTAAAAGGTGCTGTAATATTTGAATAAGAAAGTTGAGCGTTAACTTGATTTTTCATTTGATTTGCACTTTCTAAACGCGCTTTTGCCATTTCGTAATTGGCAGTCATATCATCCATTTCCTTTTGTGAAGCACTATTGTTTTCAAATAAAGCTTTATAACGGTTGTAATCTTTTTCTGCGTTATTAAAAGCAGCTGTTGCTTCTGTAATAGAAGCGTTAACCTGAGCTTTTTGCGCTGAAATATCTGCACTGTTAATGCTTAGTAATAATTGTCCTTGAGATACTTTTTGACCAACTTTTACATGAACATTGTTTACAAATCCCATCATTCTGGTACTTAAATTAGCATTTTGAACTGCTTCAACTTTTCCGCTTGCGGTTAAAAATGTTCCATCCTGTGAAGTTGGGGTGCTAACTTGTACTGCAACAATTTCTCTGTTGTCGGCTATTTTTGTTTTATCTTTTCCGCAACTTGTTACAAATATTAAAGTTACAATTGCTAGTATTTTAAATGTATTTTTCATCGATTTTATATTTTGAGATATAATAAATTTGATTGTTTTAGTTGTGTAATTTATTTTGTTAAAAAGCTTACGTATGCTTTTGTATAATTATAATTAAAAACAGTTTGTAAATATTCCAGTTGTTTTTGTAAATATTGAGTTTCGGAGATTAACAAATCCGATGTTTTTTCTAAACCCTCCTCAAATCTGTTTGTTCTAATTCTTAAAGCTTCTTTAGATTGATCTAAGGCCAAATTTGTGAGTGCCAATTTATTTTCAGCATCTTTTAATTGGCGTTTTGCCCTGTTAAATTCTAACTGACTTTGATTTTTATACTGTTCTAAACTTATTTCTGCTTTGTCTAATTCAGCTTTACTTTTTTGAGTTTTTCCAATGCGTTTATAACCTTCAAAAACATTCCAGGAAAGTTGAGCTCCAACTAAATACCCTTTGGCATTTGTGCCAAAAAGTTTGTCGTCATACATTTCATAACTACCAAAGGCATTTAATCTAGGTAAAAGACTCATTTTGTCAGCTTTGTGCATATTACTGTACGCTTCAGTGCTTTTTTGCATTGCTTCAATATCGGCCCTGTTTTCAGAAAGTTGTTGATTATAAACATCTAAATTAAGTTCGGCAACTAACATAGTTGAAGGTTTTAATACTATATCACTAGTATCATTTATTAAAAACAATAAATAATCTGAAGCGTTTTTTACATTACTTTTTGTACTTAGCAATTGGTTTTCAACTTCAGTTACATGGACCTCAACAGATAGTACATCTGCTTTTTGCATAAAACCTTGCTTAAAATTATTTTCAGCTATTTTTTTGTTTTCAAGTGCAGCTTCTTTGGCTTTTTCAAGTACTTCAACTGCTTTATATGCAACTTGTAATTGCATATACGCTTTGGTAACTTCTAATTTTATGGCATCTTTTGTTCTTACCGTTTGCAACTCAAAAGCATTCATTTTTGCTTTAGCAGCTTTACGCATAAAAATACCGTCAGCATTAAAAATTGGCTGTTGAACTTCAATTTTAGTTGCAAAATTTTTAATTTCATCTGGATCATTTAATAAGGCCGGATTAAAATCGGCTTGTGTTAAAATTTCCTGATTTAATTTTGAGCCAAAGGCCATTAACGGATTTGTGGTTGCTATCGCTGAATGTGAAATAGAAATGTTTGGCAGTAATATAGAATTTGTTTGGTTGTAATCTGCTTTTGCAGCATTATAATCCTGTTCTGATATTTTAACCGTGTGATTGTTATTTTCAACCTTATCTAAAACTTCATTTAAAGAAATAGAAACTTCTTGTTGAGCTTTAGTAATAATTACGTTGAAAAGTAAAAATGAAATGAATATAATATATTTATCGTGCATGTTATTTGCTTTTTTAGTTTAGTGCAAATGTAAATGAGGCGATAAGGGTGAACAGTAATAAACATTACAGTTGTTTGTAACATTTATAACACAATATTAAATTGTAACTTCTATAGCTTAAAGTTACTAAATTATATGGAGGATTTAATACTTTTTAATTAAATATTTAATGCTTTCCAGATAAAAAAGCTGCAATTAATTTAGTTTTTGGGAATTGTTCTAAAATAATTTTAATAAATACGGTAAGTGGAATTGCCATTATTAAACCTGGAATTCCCCAAATATAGCCCCAAAGCATTAGCATTACTAAAATGGTTATAATGTTTATAGAAAAAGATTTTCCCATAAAAATAGGTTCTAAAATCCCTCCAAATAACACTTGTACACCGGTTATTGAAAGTATAAAAAATAGTAAGGTGCTTGTTGGTTCAATTTGTACAAACGCAAAAAGTGCTAATAAAATAACAGAAATAAATGAACCAATCATTTGAACAAAATTTATTACAAAAGCAAACAATCCCCAAAAAATTGGGAACTTAATGTCAAAAAATACGCAAGCCAGTCCAATACCAATTCCTGTAAATAAACTTACTAAAATTTTAACTTTAATAAATTTAATTAAATCATTTTCAATTTTTATAAATGTTTTAACTGAAGCAAATTTTTGTTTAAGAATAGTATTGTTTAGTAATTTTTCAAAATTAATGGATTCAGCCAACCATAAAACCACAAAAAAAGCTGTCATTAATGTCATTGATAAAGTGTTGCTTATAAACCCTAAGGTAGAACCAAAGTTTTTTGAAATATTTTCTTTATTTATAAAATTTGAAATTATATTTTCGTTTTCACCAAAATATTGTATGCCAAAAAATTGTTCAATTGAAACAAATAAACTTGATAATTTACTAGAGGCTTTTTCAATAAAAAAATTATCAGCAGCTAAAATTTCTCTAGATGATAATTTTATCAATTCTCCACCAATTTTAAATAGTGCAACAAATATTAAGAGTACCACAAAAATACTTATAAATTTGGGAACATTTCTTCTATTAAACCAACGCATTAGCGGTAAAAATAATAGCGCAATAAACATTGATGCTATTAATGGAATAAATATAAACGATAATGTTTTTAACAAATAAAAAACAAACGGTATTACAATTACTAGTAATAAAATATTTGTAGTTTTTCTATCATTCATAATTAAAATCTTTTTTAAAGCAAGGTTTATTCATCAAGTAAATTTTTATCCTTTAATTTTTCATCAAGTATGGTAGAATTATGTAATTGAACAGGTTTTTTTCCTTTTTTCATTTTCAAATTTAAAAACTCTACAAATAGTGAGAAGAAAATTGCAAAATACAAGTATCCTTTTGGTATACTGTGAACTTCATTACCAAAGAACCTAAAATTAGCTAAATGAGAACCTTCGGCCAATAACATTACTCCAATTAAAATTAAAAATGAAAGTCCAAGTATTTGAATTGTAGGGTGTTCATTTACAAATTTACTAACAGGGCCTGCAAAAACTAACATAATAATAATAGAAATTACAATAGCAATAATTATAATAGCCATACCACCAAAATATCCAAATCCAGCTGGAGGATTGTCAAAACTAACCAAACCTATGGCAGTTAAAATACTGTCGAATGAAAATACTAAATCCAGCATTACAATTTGAATAATTGCGTTTAAAACTGTGCTACTTGTTTTGGTGTTTTTTCCATTTTCATCTCCTTCTAATTTATGATGAATTTCAGTAACACTTTTATATAGTAAAAACACACCACCAGCAATAATAATTAAACTTTGACCAGTAATTCCAGCTTTTAGCCATGATGTATCAATATGAAATAATACATTTTGCAATTGTAAAACCCATGAAATTCCAAATAGCAAGGCAATTCTAAAAAACATTGCTAAAAGTAAACCAATATTTCTTGCTTTTGGTCTATCTTTTTCTTCTAGTTTATTTGATACAATTGAGATAAATACAATATTATCAATCCCTAAAACAATTTCTAAAAATATAAGTGTTAAAAGTGCTATCCAGGTATCTGGTTGTAAAAATATTTCCATAACTAGTCTGTTATTTTAAAAATTTCACCTTTTTGTATAAAATTAGAATGTCCAATTACTGCTTCAAATTCGTAGGAATTTTTTTCAAGATTTATTATTTTAACATGAATTGGATCTTCATCAATAGCTGTTTTTGGATGTAACATTTTTAACGTATAATTAAAATTGTTTTTCCAAGAAATTGATAAAGTATCTATTCGGTCTTCATATTTTTCAATTTGAATTGAATCTTGCCTAATAATAATCGTTTTTTCATACCCTTTTCCTTCAGGAATTTCAAAAGTTCCAGATTTAAATCTATCAGGACTTAGAGGTTCATTATTACAGCTAATAAGTAGTGAAAATATTGATATTATTAGAACAATTTTTTTCATGTTAGTTTTTTTTAAATACCAGTATAATTACTTGGTGTTATTGCTTTTAATTCAGTCTTAATTTCATTTGAAACTTCCAAGCTATCTATAAAATTGGCCATAGATTTTTGTGTAATTTTTTCATTGGTACGTGTTAAGCCTTTTAAGGCTTCATAAGGATTTGGATAAGCCTCCCTGCGTAAAATTGTTTGAATTGCTTCTGCAACAACTGCCCAATGATTTTCTAAATCTTCCGCAAATTTTTCTTCATTTAATAATAACTTGTTCAATCCTTTTAACGTTGAAGTAAAGCCAATAATTGTGTGTGCAAAAGGAACGCCAACATTTCTTAACACAGTAGAATCTGTTAAATCACGTTGTAATCGAGAAATTGGCAGTTTAGCCGATAAATGTTCAAATAATGCATTAGCAATACCTAAATTTCCTTCCGAATTTTCAAAATCTATCGGATTTACTTTATGTGGCATTGCTGATGAACCAACTTCCCCTTTTTTAATTTTTTGTTTGAAATAATCCATTGAAACATAGGTCCATATATCCCTGTTAAAGTCTATTAAAATGGTATTTATACGTTTTTGAGCATCAAAAATACCAGCTAAATGATCGTAATGTTCAATTTGTGTTGTTGGAAAAGAATGGTGTAATCCTAATACTTTTTCAACAAAATGAGTTCCAAAAGCTTTCCAGTCTATGCTTGGATATGCAACTTTATGGGCATTATAATTACCAGTTGCTCCACCAAATTTAGCAGCATATGGTATATTTTGTAATTGTTTTACCTGTTGTTCAATACGTTCAATAAAAACTAAAATTTCTTTTCCTAAACGAGTTGGTGATGCCGGTTGACCGTGTGTACGGGCTAACATTGGTATATCTGCCCAAGAAATTGCTAATTGTCTTAATTTTTCTAAAAGAGTAGCTAATTCTGGGTAGTAAACTACATCAAAAGCATCGTTTATGGATAGTGGAACTGACGTATTATTGATATCTTGAGAAGTTAAACCAAAGTGGATAAACTCTTTATATTTTTGAAGATTTAAAGCATCAAATTTTTCTTTAATAAAGTATTCAACTGCTTTTACATCATGATTTGTAATGCTTTCAATATCTTTAATTTTTTGAGCATCAGCAGCAGTGAAATCGATATAAATACTTCGTAATTCATCAAAAAGAGAAACATTAAAATCTGCTAATTGCGGTAAAGGAATTTCGCATAAAGCAATAAAATATTCAATTTCTACTTTTACCCTGTATTTTATTAGCGCTTCTTCAGAAAAAAAGGGAGCTAAATTTTCTACTTTACTTCGGTATCTTCCATCAATTGGAGATATGGCATTTAAATTTGTTAAAGACATTTTTTAGTTTTGTGTTGAAAAATGCAAAATTAATGAATATTAGCTAAAATATGTAGTTTTATTTTTTGTTTATCAAAGCCAATGTTAACTTTCCTCTGGCTTTATATGCTGCAGTTTCTTTTGTAATATTTTGTTGAATTATTAATTTTAATTCCTGGTGTACCCAATCGTAGTTTTTTCCCAACAAAAATAAAGTTGTCATAGTGTATGCTTTAACAGCAACTTTATGTTGGCTAATCAACCAATCAAAACCAGTTTCAATAATGCTATCTAAATGTTCTTTTGTAAGCATATCTTTAACAATTGAATTATTTTTTGAGGTATATGCTTTGGCAATAAATTCACAAATTTTCGAAATTGGTCTTACTGCGCTATCTTGTTTTATACTTCCAATATTTTCTGTAAAATAATCTAAATATGGAGTTAGCCACTCAAGTTTTTCTTTACAAACAAATTCTAAAACCCAAGCTGCTTTTATAGATGTTTTGTCGCTAATATCAAATACAATATCCAATAAAAAAGGGAAAATTTCTGGGTTTTTTAGAACTAAATTAGAAACTCGTAACCTATTTACGCGCTTTGCATTTTCAATATTATTTAGTTGTTCAATTAAGAATTGTTTATTCATCCTTCTTAATTTTATCTTTTTTCTTTGGAGATAATTTATACAATAAATACACAAAGGCAACGATTATATGTAGAATAACTACAATCATTATTGTATAAAACCAAAAATTTGAAATACCCATCATACAAGAATTAGTATTTAAAGATAAAAAAACGCCTGAATAATATTCAGGCGTTTTAAAATTTTATTTCAAAAAAATTAGTTGTGTGCAATAGGGTAGGAGTCTGAATTGCCAGTACGAGTTACAGAACCATCTGTTGTAACATTTCCTAAAAGTAATAATCCACAAACGTGAGGTGATGCCATAGAGGTACCACTTAACGTTGCGTAACCACCATCTTTATATGTAGATTTTACTGAAGAACCTGGAGCAATCACATCAACTGGAGTCCCATAATTTGAAAAACTAGACCAAGAATCACTTGAAGTCATTGATGCGACAGTGTATATGTTAGAATTATTTAAACCTACTCTTGCTGGAGAATAATATAATGAATCATCACTTGAATTTCCTGCAGCAATTGCAATTCTAATACCTAAGCTAGCAACGGCTTCTGCGGCTCCATCAACAGCTGTATCTGTGTATCTTGATTGTGGACCTAAACTCATATTAACAGCATCACCAGCGCTCCCATTTGCAGCAATATAATCTAAAGCTGAAATTGTCCAAGAAAATTGACCACTACCTCTACTATCTAAAACTCTTAGAGCAACAATTGTGGCGCCTGCAGCAACTCCAACAACACCAATATTATTATTTAATGCAGCAACTGTACCAGCAACGTGTGTTCCATGCCCATTACCATCTTCAATACTATATTTTCCTTTTGTTACATAAGATCTACTTCTATTTACATCAACATTTATATCTGGGTGATCAGAGTCTATCCCAGAATCAATTATCCATGCGGTTTTTCCAGTTCCATCTGTAGTACCTCCAATTCTATTTATACCCCAAGGAGTTTCTTGTGCAGGATCTGTTCCTCCTCCGCCACCTCCTGGTGTTCCACTTGGTTTACCAAGTGAGATAATATAATCTTGTTCGATAGATTTTACTCTTGGATCCATTCTTAATTTTTCTAACTGATTACTATTTAAAACAGCTGTAAAACCTTTTAAAGCAAAACCATAAGTTTGTTTTATTTGATCATTACTGATATTTAATTCGGAAAATTTGGAAGGTATTTCTTTTCGTAATTGTTTAATTTCAGCGTCGTAGCCTAATTTTTTACGAGTAGTTTTTCCTTCATAATCAGATTTTAAAACCACAATATATTGATCTTGTATTGGGGCTGAAGATTCAATTATAGATAGGGGATCATTCCTAACATCATCATCAGTACAACTAGTAAAAAGAAAAATTGTAATAATAAATGTAAAAATAAGAATGTTTGTACTTTTGTTAAATTGTTTCATTATTTGTATTGGTTTTAAGTTAATTTTGTTAAATGTATTAAATTTTTTTAAAAAAAATAATTTTTAACAAAAATTAAATGCAGCTTAAAGTATAAAAAGAATAGTTATATCTTTAATTTTTAAAATGAAAAAAAATGAAAAAAATACTTTTAGGAATTTTAGTTGTTTTTATACTAATTCAGTTTATTAGACCTGAAAAAAACGATTCAAAAGACGGAAAAAATGATATTGCAACAGTAATGATTGTTCCTGAAAATGTTCAGGAAATTATTAAAACTTCATGTGCCGATTGCCATTCAAATTACACAAAATACCCTTGGTATAGTGAAATTGCACCAGTTTCCTGGTATTTGGCACAACACGTAAATGAAGGTAAAGAACATTTAAACTTTTCAGAATGGACAGCCTATAATAGCAATCAAAAAAGCCATATTATAAAAGATTTAGAAGAAGAGTTAGAAGAACATAAAATGCCTTTAAACAGCTATTTATGGATTCATAAAGATGCTAAAATGAGTACAGAACAATATAAAATACTTTTAGATTGGGTAAAAACTATTGAAGTTGATTAAATTAAAAAATGAAAAAAGCCATTATTTTTAAGGTCATAACTCTTTTCTTAATGTTTTTTTGTGCTCAATTAAATGCACAAGAAAAAATAAATCAGTTTGATTTAAAAGGAAATAGAAATGGGATTTGGAAAAAATACTATACAAACAATAATATTAGATATGAAGGAGAGTTTAAAAATGGCAAAGAAATAGGTGTTTTTAAATATTATAGCATTACAAGTTCAAAATACCCAATCGCAATAAAAAAGTTTAATTCAAACAATACTATTGCTTCTGTAAAATTTTATACAGTTGAAGGTATTTTGGAAAGTAAAGGCGAAATGGATGGAAAAAAAAGAATAGGGAAATGGCTGTATTACCATCCAGATGGAAAAACCATAATGATTGAAGAAAATTACTTAAATGGTGTTTTAGAAGGTGAATTTAAAAGTTACTATAAAACTGGTAAAATAACTGAAATTTTAAATTATAAAACTGGAAAACTACACGGAAATACAAAACGATTTGCTGATAATGGTATTTTATTAGATGATTTAAATTATAAAAATGGCAAACTTGAAGGGTTGGCAAAATATTATAATGTTGATGGAAAATTAATTTACACAGGTAAATACGAAAATGATGAAAAAGTTGGAGAGTGGGAGTATTATGAAAACGGCAAAAAAGAAAATGTAAATAAATTAAAACAATAATTTTATATTGCAGCAAATATTATTTCAATTGAATATTAATATTTGAAAACTAGTATAAATAAAAAACACTAACCGTGGATATATCAAAAATATTTACAAATAATAAAGCATGGATAACTGAAAAACTATCCGAAGATGAAAATTATTTTACAGAATTAGGTAAGGGACAAAGTCCACAAATATTATATATCGGTTGCTCAGATAGTAGAGTGTCTTCAGAAGATTTAATGGGAGTGCAACCTGGAGAAGTTTTTGTACATAGAAATATTGCAAATATGGTACCTAATACAGATTTAAATGTGATGTCTGTAATAAATTATGCAGTAACGCATTTAAAAGTTAAACATGTAGTTGTATGTGGACATTATTCTTGCGGAGGTGTAAAAGCAGCAATGCAATCGGCAGATTTAGGAATATTAAACCCTTGGCTAAGAAATATAAGAGATGTATACAGGTTACATCATACAGAATTGGATTTAATTAAAAATGAGGATAAAAAATATGATAGACTTGTTGAGCTAAATGTACAAGAACAATGCGTTAATGTGCTAAAAACATCGGATGTTCAAAAGGCATTATTAGAAAAACAAGTTACTGTACATGGTTGGGTTTGGGATATTCATACGGGAGAACTTATAGATTTAAAAATAGACTTCGATAAAATTTTAAAAGATATCAGAGAAATTTATCAATTATCTTAGCATATTTAACCAATCAAATAAATTTCGAAAATTAAAATATAAAATATTAATAATAACACTGTTAAATAAAAATTACTATATTTGCAAATAATATAATAAATTAAAATTTTTAATAATGAGTAAAGGAACAGTAAAATTCTTCAATGAAACTAAAGGATTTGGATTCATAAAAGAAGACGACTCAAACAAAGAACATTTTGTACACATTTCTGGTTTAATCGATGAAATCCGTGAAGGTGATGAAGTAGAATTCGATTTACAAGAAGGTAGAAAAGGAATGAACGCAGTAAACGTAAAAGTTATTTAATATAATAATTACCTTTTTTTATTGTAAGCCTATCAATTTTTTGATAGGCTTTTTTTATGTACTTTAAAAAAAAATAGTATTTTGTGTTACTTTAGAAAGCTAACCCAAATTTGTGATTTTGTATTGTACCTTTTAGAAACTATAAATAAACGGGGTTTAATTCAATATAATTTCATTAAAAAATAGTATTACTTTGAAAAAACTAGAAAATAAAACGACTACTTTTAGTGATCGAATTCAACTACCTTTCTTTTTTGAAACCAATAAAATGTTGGAGGAAATAGAGGCATTAAAACTAAAAAATTTTATTTATTATGATGTGCTACCTTTAAGGTCTCCTGCATATATGGTAGATAAATCCTTACCAATACCCCCTCCAGCCGAGGATTATGCAGATGGATCTTGGACTGATTGGTTAGATACTAATGAGCTTAAGCAATCCAAATATTTGTCTAGTGTTGTTGATTTTTTCAGAGAACATTGCACTGTAACTTTAGTTAGGTTATTACGGTTAGAACCCGGAGCTGTTGTAGCTGAACATAAAGATCCAACACTTGGTATTGAAATACCAAAATCCGTTATTCGTTTAACTATTCCAGTACTTTTAAATAATGCAGTTGTTTTTTACCTTAATAATAAACCAGTTCCAATGAAAACTGGAGAATGTTGGTATTTACGTTTGAGTGATCCACACAAAATTATTAATTCAGGAACAACAGAACGAATTAATATGACAATTGATTTGATTCCTAATGATTGGATAAAATCATTTTTAATTAACAAATAATAAGATTTTATTTTTAATAACTTTAAGTACGTTCTTTTATTTTTTTAATTATTGAAACAATGGTAGTTGCTAATATGGCACCTAAAAAAGCAAGGAAAATATCTTTTTGAGCGTCCCACACATCTCCTTGAGTTCCCAAATATGCAGTGCCTTGATCTTTAAAAAATATATCGGCTACTGCCCATTCAATTAATTCATAAAAACCACTAACCGATAATGTAATTTCTATTGGTAAAAGCCAAGCAACCCAAGGTTTAAACTTAAAACCTATTAAAAATAATTCACGCATTGGGTAGGCTAATAAAAAACCAAAGCTAAAATGTACAATACGATCGTAATGATTTCTCGCTAAAGAAAAATAGTCCTGTAACCAAAACCCAAATGGATTTTCTGCATACGTATATTTTGCGCCATACACATGTAAAATTAAATAGACAAATATTAACAAATAGCTTAAATCGCTAAATTGCAAATTTTTATAAGTTGTAAATAAAACAAGTATAAAAATTATAACCAGTGCATTTTCTAAAAACCAATTTGCTAAATCAGTGGTTCCAATAAGTGTAGTTACCCAAAATATTATAAATGATGTTAAAAAAAATAGTAACAAGTTGTTTTTTAAGATAGGAATTCTATGTTTGGAAATAGCATTTGTGAATTTCATAAATTTTATTTATTGCGAAAAGTACAATTTAAAATTAACTTTTCCTTCCTAAAAGTAATCCGTAACTTTGCACTCTAAAATTTAAAAATGAAACGAGTAATTGTTGGTCTTTCCGGTGGTGTAGATAGTAGTGTTGCTGCATATTTGTTAAAAGAACAAGGTTATGAGGTTATTGGCTTGTTTATGAAAAACTGGCACGATGATTCTGTAACAATTTCTAATGAATGCCCTTGGCTTGAAGATAGTAACGATGCAATGTTAGTAGCCGATAAATTGGGAATTCCTTTTCAAGTAGTGGATTTAAGCGAACAGTATAAAGAGCGTATAGTTGACTATATGTTTAAGGAATACGAAATGGGACGTACTCCAAACCCGGATGTATTATGTAACAGAGAAATAAAGTTTGATGTTTTTCTTAAAATAGCGCTGGATTTAGGAGCTGATTTTGTTGCAACTGGTCATTATTGCCGAAAAGGCGAAGCAGAAATTAATGGAAAATCTGTTTATAAACTATTGACAGGTAAAGATGAAAATAAAGATCAATCGTATTTTTTATGCCAGTTATCGCAGGAGCAACTTTCAAAAGCATTATTTCCTATAGGAGAATTAACAAAGCCTGAAGTACGTAAAATTGCAACAGAACAAGATTTAATAACAGCCGATAAAAAGGACTCTCAAGGTTTGTGCTTTATTGGTAAAGTACGATTGCCTGAGTTTTTACAACAAAAATTACAACCTAAAGAAGGTGTAATTGTTCAGATTTCAGAAAATTCAACAATTTATAATAGAGAAATTCCATCGTTTAGGTCTAAAGAGGAAGAATTGGCATTTTTTGCTAAAAAATATAAATATTCCATAGCTGATGGTAAAATTGTTGGCAAGCATCAAGGGGCTCATTATTTTACCAAGGGACAGCGAAAAGGATTGGCAGTTGGTGGAACAAAAGAACCTTTATTTGTAATTGATACCGATGTTGTTGAAAATGTAATTTATACTGGAGAAGGAAAAAATCATTCAGGTTTGTATAGAAATGTGCTATTTGTTTCAAATGAAGAATTACATTGGATTCGCACTGATTTGGCTTTAAAAAATGGTGAATCTTTACAAGTATTGGCAAGAATAAGGTACCGTCAAAAATTAGAAAATGCAACTTTATATAAAGTAGAAAGCGGAATGTATGTTGAGTTTCAAAATAAACAATCAGCCATAACAGAAGGTCAGTTTGTTGCATGGTATGTAAATGATGAATTACTAGGTTCTGGAGTAATTGCTTAGTTTAATAATTGTAAAAGTAATTTTTGTCTTCAAAAATTAGTATTTTTAATCAAAATTATTTGAAGCTTGAAAAAATATATACTTACCTTTTTATTAATATGTTCATTTTCAACTACATTTTCACAGGTTGAAGATGCTTGGGTATATTTTAAAGACAAGCCAAGTGAAACTTCATATTATTCCACACCATTAAATATGTTAAGTCAACGTGCGTTGGATAGAAGAACACGTTTTAGCATTCCACTGGATTATAATGATATTCCTATTGAGTCCGTTTATATTACAGCAGTTAAAAATAGTGCAGGAATTATTGTTTTGGCAAAATCTAAATGGTTAAATGCATTACATATTCAAGGTACACAGGTAAATATTGATGCGTTATTAAATTTAGATTTGGCAGGCAATTTTTTTGTTGATTCCATTGAATACGCCAATACAAGTTTAAATAGTTCAAAACCCGAAAATAAACTAAATAAAGTATCTAAATTAAAAAATAAACAGCTAGAAATTACTACTAATTTTAATTATGGAAATGCTGAAAACCAAATTGTTATGTTGGGTGGAGATACCTTGCACCAAAATAATTTTACAGGTACAGGAATGCAAATTGCAGTTATGGATGCAGGATTTCCAAACGTAGATAATTTTTTAGCTTTTAAAAGAATTCGAGACAATGGTCAAATTTTAGGGGGTTATGATTTTGTTAATAGAAGCACTAATTTTTATGCAGGTGATTCTCACGGAACTTCTGTTTTATCAACAATTGCAGGTTATTTAGAAAATGGTGTGGATGGAGCAACTACTAATTTTGTGGGTACTGCACCTGATGCTAGTTATTATTTATTCAGAACAGAAAATGCACCAGTTGAAGTAAAATTAGAAGAAAGCTTGTGGGTTGAAGCAGCTGAAAAGGCAGATAGTTTAGGCGTTGACGTGATAAATACTTCCCTAGGTTATTCTGTTTTTTTTGATAATCCAGCTCATAATTATGAATATAGTGACATGGATGGACAAACTGCTTTTATTACAAGAGGTGCTGAAATTGCTTTCTCTAGGGGAATGATAATTGTTAATTCGGCAGGAAATGAAGGTAATGATCCCGTTTGGCCTTACATAAACGCACCGGCTGATGGGCCTTCAATTTTAACTGTTGGGGCTGTAAATTCATTAGGAGATATTGCCTCATTTAGTTCTTTTGGACCAACCTTTGATGGAAGAATAAAGCCAGATGTTTGTGCTCAAGGACAAGGAACTTATATAATAAATAGCTCTGGTAATGTTGCCGCTGCAAATGGCACTTCTTTTTCTTCACCAGTTTTAGCAGGTGTTGTTACATGTTTATGGCAAGCGTTTCCAAATAAAACAAATACTGAAATTACACAATTAGTAAGAGAGTCCGCACATTTGTATGCAACTTCAACGGCAGCAATTCCAACAATAGATTATCAATTTGGATATGGGATTCCTAATTTTGTAACAATTTTTGATGCTCTTGAAATTGAAAATTTAGAAGTTAAAAATGATGAAGTTTTATTTTATCCAAACCCAGTAACAAATGTAATACGTTTTAATTTTCCCAAAACTATTTCCGAAATGAAGATTTCAGTTTATAATGTATTAGGAAAAAATAGGTGTCAAACTAAAATTTTAAAAAGTAGTCCAATAGCAAATCTTTCTTTTTTAACAAAAGGATTGTATTTTATTCAAATTGAATTCAATAATGAAATTAAAACGTTTAAAATACTTAAAAATTAAATAAATGGAAAATAGTATTACAAAACTTTTTAATATAAAATACCCATTAATTCAGGCTGGTATGATATGGAATAGTGGTTGGAGGTTAGCTTCAGCTGTTAGTAATGCAGGTGGTTTAGGTTTAATTGGTGCAGGTTCTATGTATCCAGAGGTGTTGCATGAGCACATTCAAAAATGTAAAAAAGCTACAAAAAAACCATTTGGAGTAAATGTACCAATGTTATATCCTAATATTGAGGAAATAATGCAAATAATTGTTGATGAAGGCGTTAAAATTGTAGTTACTTCAGCAGGGAATCCGAAAACGTGGACTCCTTTTTTAAAACAAAATGGAATTACCGTTGTTCATGTAGTAAGTAGTGTAAAATTTGCATTGAAGTCACAGGAAGCAGGTGTTGATGCTGTTGTTGCAGAAGGTTTTGAAGCTGGAGGCCATAATGGGAGAGAAGAAACAACTACATTTACCTTAATTCCTATGGTTAAAGAAAAATTAAAAATTCCTGTAATCGCTGCAGGAGGTATAGCTTCAGGAAGAGGAATGTTAGCAGCAATGGTTTTGGGTGCAGATGGTGTTCAGGTTGGAAGTAGATTTGTAGCGAGTGAAGAGTCTTCTGCACATATTAATTTTAAAAAAGAAGTTGTAAAAGCACAAGACGGAGATACACATTTAACGTTAAAAGAATTAGCACCAGTTAGGTTAATAAAAAACAAATTTTACAATGAGTTGCAGGAGTTATACAAACTAAACCCTTCAGTTGAACAGCTAAAAGAAAAATTAGGTAGGGCAAGAGCTAAAAAAGGAATGTTTGAAGGCTATTTAGAAAACGGCGAATTGGAAATAGGTCAAATAGCTGGTTTAATACATGAGATAAAACCAGCCGCTGAAATTGTTCAAGAAATTATTGAAGAATATAAGAGTATTAAAAAGTCTTTTTGCTAAAAATTATTAAATTTTTATTTCTTTTTTTCAATTGGTTTAGCTCCTTTTGGAGGCATTGGGCCTCTTAAATGAATAATTAAACCGTTTAAAAAGTTGCGTAAAAATTGATCTCCACATTCCATATATTTTGGATGATCTTCACTTCTAAAAATGGCACCGAGTTCACTTTTACTAACTTTAAAATCAACCAATTCACAAATTTTTATAATATCAGTATCTCTTAATTTATGAGCTACACGCAATTTTTTAAAAACGTCATTATTAGATAATCCCATATTTTATTGATTTATTAAGTTATTTAAAGTTTTAAAATTATATAGAAATACCAAAACCTATATTAAATAACAAATATCCGTTTTCGTTTAAACCAGGAATATCACTAGGGACATCAACATAATCTGTTTTAGTAATACCCGTACCACTTTCGGTTCCAGTTATTTCAATTTGTTGGGGAATATCACCAAAACCATATCCTGCTTCAATTCTAAAATAAAATTTACTACCTAATTTAGCTCCAAGTTTTGCATTTAATGTACTCACTGAAATATTTCCTTCTGCTTTTCCGTCATATTGAGTGCCATTAATTGTTTCTGCATCGGTATAGTTTCCATCTAGATTTAGTTTTCCATACGATAAAGATGAATACAAACCTTTGCCACTACTTTTAAAATAGATGTTTGTACCTGCTTCAAAATATTTCAATGCAATTTTTGATTCATCTTCCTTAATTGTAAAACCAGAATAATCTATAAAAAGAGCTATTCTATTATTTAAAATAGGAGTCACAAACTCTAAGTTTCCACCTAATACGTTTGGCGTACCAATTTTTACTCCAATCCTAAAAGGATTGATGTCTTTTTTTTCTTGGGCAATTGTAATTGTGCAAAATAAAAGCAATAAAATAAAACTAATTTTTTTCATCATAGTAGTTTTTAGTTAGTAGTGTCAAAAGTAAAAAATTATTTTATAATTTAAATCAAATCTTTTCTTGTTTAAGTTCTAATTGCATTTGTTTTACGGTTTGTGTACTTAAATCATGGCTCCAACCAGGAGGGCCAAATGTATACATAAATTTATGCATCCAATTTTTAGATTTTTTTGTATCATTCCAAATATCTTTGTATTCATGAGTAAGAATTACCCACGGATTATAAGAATTTGGTGCATGGGTTACTCCATACTGAACATCAACAGAATCATCTAATTCTTTCCAAGTACCAAATATTTTATCGAATATATTTAAAAAACCTCCATGATTTTTATCCATATATTCTACATTTTTTGCGTGGTGAACTTGGTGCATTGTATGCGTATTAAATATTTTCTCGAGAAAGCCCATTTTTGGAATATAAACTGAATGTAATTGAAATTGCCATAATGCTTCGATTCCTAAACAAACAACTACCATTTCGGGTCTAAAACCTAAAGCAGGTAACCACATATAAAATAAAGGTTTGTATAAAATTGTAAACCATCCATTACGCACTGCCGTACCTAAATTAAAATTATCTGATGAATGGTGTACAATATGTGCAGCCCATAAAAAGCGTACCATATGGTTTTGTCTGTGAAACCAGTAATACGTAAAGTCATCTAAGATCTGACAAGCTATCCAGATATACCAAGCGTATCCAAAAGATTCCCATCCTAAAATATTAGTACGAATTCCGTTAATTTCAGGATTAAAAAGTTCAAAAGTGAAATTGAAAATTACAATTGCAGAAATGGTTTTTATTAAAGGAGCAATTACTGCTGATCCAATTCCCATAAATAAACTAGCTCCTAAATCTTTCCATTCATATAAGTTTTTTTTATCGTGACTTTTGCTATAAGTAAGTTCAAGTAAAATTAGTGCTAAGAAGCAAGGAACTCCATACACTAATGGGTTGGTGAAATCCATTTGTTGGTTTTAAATTTTAAAAAGGGGAATATAGGCATATTTTTAATAAACCTTTTACTATTTACTACTTAAAACCTTTTTACTTAAAATTTATTTTGTGAAAATTAATTTAATTGCAACAATCAACATAAAAACTCCAAAAATTCTTTTAAGCATTCGTTGATCAATTTGCAGTGCTATTTTAGAGCCAATAAAGCCACCTATTATAAATAAGGCAGAAACAATTACAGCAACTCTCCAGTCTATATTACCACCGTCTCCAGTAGTATGGTAATTATAAACTGCTAAAAAAGTTACAGGAGGTAACATTACGGCCAAACTTAAGCCTTGTGCATTGTGTTGTGTTAAGCCTAAAAATAAAACAAATAGCGGTACCATTATAATTCCACCCCCAACACCAACTAAACCACTTAAAATTCCTGCTAGTAAACCAATAATAATTAAGGTAATAATTGTAGTTAAAGTCATTTTCATATTAGATTTCTGAAGGAATTTTAATTTGATACAATTTTCGTGATTTGTTGTTCAATTTATTTTCACGTAACCAAGGATTGTGTATTTTTAGAATATTATAATTTATTCCTAAATTCTTTGAAAAGAGGGCAATATCTGTTATAGCTGTATCAACTTCTATAAATCGGGTTGGTTTTAAATAATATAAATCTTCATCTTCAAAAATAAATCCATACTTAGTTGGATTGGATAATATTTCTTTTACGGCAACAATTCTAGGTAAATATCTTTTTGTTTCTTCATTTAAAAGTAAATCATAATAATCGGTTACTTTTTGAGCATCAATTTTTCTAGATATACCTGCATTTCCGGCATTATAGGCTGCTGCTGCCATAGTCCAATTTCCAAAACGTTCTTTAGCAGCATTTAAATAATTACAGGCTACTTGTGTTGCTTTTTCTAAATGATAGCGTTCATCAACATTAGAATTTACTTCCAATCCGTTTTCCCTAGCAGTGCCACTCATTATTTGCCAAAACCCTTTTGCTCCAGCTGGTGAAGTTACATTCTGCAAACCACTTTCAATAACTGCTAAATATTTAAAATCGTCTGGAACACCATTTTTTTTCAAAATTGGTTCAATAATTGGGAAGTATTTATTGGCTCTTTTAAATAAAAGTAATCCGTTAGACTGCCAATAAGTATTTACCAATAATTCACGATCTATACGTTCTCTAATATCGGCTTTTTCTAAGGGGATTTTTTCACCGGCAAAATTTAAATTTGAGGGTATTTTTAATGCTTTTATTTGATAGGTTTCACTTGTGTTTTTATCACTTTCGTTGAGTGTAGTTTTTACCTTTTCTTCATTTTCACTATTATTTTTTGTAGCAAAAATTAATAATGAACTCACCATAATTATGGTAATTAAGCTTAAAATTTTAATAGTATTTTTCATAATAGCATTTATTAAACATTTTCTTAATGTACAAATTTATTTGAATTGGCAATAAAAAATTAAGATTTTAACAATTAATTTAAGACCTGTGTAATTATTTTACTAATAGTGTTCGCTTTATTTAAAATCATAACATGCGTACCTTTATCAATAGAAATACAATTTTTTATGTGTTTAATTGGGAAAACGTGGTCTTCAGTTCCGTGGATATGAATAATATTTTTTAAAGTTTTTTTCTGTTTCCAATGTAGCACATTGTAAATGGCCCAATTTAAGTAGTTGGAATTTCTAACCGACAAATATTCTTTATATAATTTTACACGTTTTTTAGCAAAATCACCAAATGCGTATTTTGAGAAATCTTCAATATTATTTATGGATTTGGATGGAAACAATTTATAAACCCATGTTTTTTGAATAACCTTTAAGCGTTTTGGTAATTCATTTCTGTTTTTAACACTAGAAATTAAAATTATTTTTTTTGCGTTTAAGTGTTTACTCATTTCCTGAACCATAATGCCACCAAAAGACACTCCAATTAAAACAGGATTTTCTTCACGAACTAATTGAGCCATTCTTTTTGCGTAATCCTCAATTTTTTCGTTTTCAGATAAGGGCATTAACCATTCTAAAAAATGAAGTTCAAAGGTTTCTTTTGGTAATTTTAAGTATTCAAAAATTTTTGAACTTGCAGCTAAGCCAGGAACAAAATAAATATGTGTTTTACTATTCATTATGGATGGATCATACCTAAAACAATGGGTTTTAAACCACTAAAGAAAAATTCAACTGCAATTACCATAACTATTAATCCCATTAAACGCATCATTACTTTATTACCAGTTGAACCAAGTTTGTCTGTAATTTTACTTGCTCCAACTAAAATTAAATACGTTAGTAATAATACAAAAGCAATAACAGTAATTAAAACTGTTTTTTGTGAAATTGTTCCTGCATCTTCCATTAAAATAATGGCATTTGTAATAGCTCCAGGACCACAAATCATAGGAATTGCTAATGGAGTAATAGAAATATCTTCAATATACGCATCAATTTTTTCTTCGTTATCTGCATGTTTTATATTTCCTAACCTAGCTTGTAGCATATCCCAACCCATAGCAAAGAAAATAACACCACCAACTATTCTAAAACTATTAACAGAAATACCAAAGAAATCGAATAAAATTTGACCTGAAAAAGCGAAAGCTAAAATGGTAAAAAACGCCACTAAAGTTGCTTTTTTAGCAGTTTGTTTTCTACGTTGCTTATCTAATGTTGAGGTCATTGACATAAATATAGGCATAGTTCCTAAAGGATTTATCAACGTAAAAAATGATGTAAATACCAGAAGTCCGTATGTATATAATTCAGTCATTTGCGTTTTTTAAGTTATTGAACAAAAGTAGGAACTTTAATCCAATCAAAGCGCACAATTCCATCTTCATCTATAGTTGTTAATTTAATAGGGTGCAATGTATTTACCAAGTCAGGATTCCAAGGCGTTTTTACTTTTACATAATTTTCTGTAAAGCCATGAATATAACCTTCTTTATTTTCACTTTCAAAAAGCACCGTTAATTCATTTCCTAATTGACTTTCATAAAAAGCTCTCCGTTTTTTAACAGACAAACCTCTTAGCATTTTACTACGTTTAGCTCGTACATTTTTTGATACGATACCTTCCATTTCAGCAGCTTCTGTATTTGGCCTTTCAGAATATGTAAAAACGTGTAAATAAGAAATGTCCAATTCGTTTAAATAATTGTAAGTTTCTAAAAATAATTCATCAGTTTCACCCGGAAAACCAACAATTACATCAACACCAATACAAGCATTTGGCATTACTTTTTTAATTGCCGCAACTCTATTTGTATAAGTTTCTTTTAAGTAACGGCGTTTCATTAGTTTTAATAAAGAATCGCTTCCAGTTTGTAAAGGAATATGAAAATGCGGTACAAAACTGTTAGAGTTTGCCACAAATTCAATGGTTTCATTTTTCAATAAATTGGGTTCAATAGAAGAAATCCGTAAACGATGAATTCCTTCAACTTTATCTAATGCTTCTACCAATTCAAAAAACGTGTGTTCATGTTTTTTATTTCCAAATTCACCTTTACCGTAATCACCAATATTTACACCTGTAAGCACAATTTCTTTAATGCCTTTTTCTGAAATTTCTTTGGCATTTTTCAATACATTTTCTAATGCATCGCTCCTTGAAATTCCCCTGGCTAATGGAATTGTACAATAGGTACATTTATAATCGCAACCATCTTGAACTTTTAAAAAGGCACGGGTTCTATCTCCAATGGAATAAGAACCTACATAAAAATCAGCTTCTTCAATTTCACAGGAATGAATAGTTCCCATGTCGTTTTTTGAAAGGTCATTTATATAGTCCGTAACTTTAAATTTTTCAGTAGCACCCAACACCAAATCTACACCATCAACAGCGGCTAATTCTTCGGGTTTTAATTGTGCATAACAGCCAATAGCAATTAAAAAAGCTTTTTCATTTTTCTTTAAAGCAGCTTTTACAATAGATTTAAATCGTTTATCGGCATTATCGGTTACAGAACACGTGTTAATTACGTATATATCAGCTTTTTCCTCAAATTCAACACGTTTAAAACCTTCGTTTTGGAAGCTCCTTGAAATGGTTGAAGTTTCGGAAAAATTTAGTTTACACCCAAGTGTATAAAATGCGACTTTTTTTTGTGCGCTCATTCTTGTACATTTATCGAGTGCAAAAGTACAGAATTTTATTTTTATAATATGATTGCAAATACACCAAAACCACCCTATTACGCAGTTGTTTTTTCTGCCTTACGAACAGACATTGATGAGGGTTATTTGGAAACAGCTGAAAAAATGGAAGCATTGGCGAAACTTCAAAAAGGCTATTTAGGAATGGAATCGGCTAGAAATGATGTGGGAATTACAGTATCATATTGGGAAAGTTTAGAAGCTATTTTAAATTGGAAAAACAATGCAGAACACACATTGGCACGAGAAAAAGGAAGAACACTTTGGTATAAAAAATACCAGCTTAGAATTTGTAAAGTAGAGCGAGATTATGGGTTTGAAAAGTAGTATTTGCTTGTTGGCTGTTAGTTGGCTGTTGTTGGTTTCTTGTACTGATGAAGCAATTAAAAAAAGAGATTTACAGGTTTTTAGGTATAATGAACACGCAAATATTACAACTTTAGATCCTGCTTTTGCAAAAGATTTACGAACTATTTGGGTTACAAATCAATTATTTAATGGTTTGGTACAACTGGATGAAAAATTGGAAGTGCATCCAGATATTGCCAAATCTTGGACAATTTCAAATAAAGGAAAAACATACGAGTTCATATTAAAAAAAGGTATTAAATTTCATAAACATATTTTATTTGGTAAAGATTCTACACGAACGGTTACTGCTAATGATTTTGAATATAGTTTTAATAGATTAGTTGATCCAGAAGTTACTTCACCAGGAAAATGGGTATTAGAATTTGTTGAAAAATTTGAAGCTAAAAACGACAGTACTTTTGTGATTAATTTAAAGCAACCGTTTCCACCGTTTTTAAGTTTAATGAGTATGAAATATTGTTCGGTTATTCCAAAAGAAGCAGTGGAATATTTTGGAGATAAATTTAGAGCAAACCCAATAGGTACCGGACCTTTTCAGTTTAAATTGTGGGTTGAAAATACCAAATTGGTTTTTCGTAAAAACCATAGTTATTATGAAAAAGATGAAAATGGACAAAATTTACCTTATTTAGAAGCTGTGGCTATTACTTTTTTGCCAGATAAACAAAGTGAATTTTTGCAATTTGTACAAGGTAATATTGATTTTATGAGCAGTATTGATGCGTCTTTTAAAGATGATTTATTAACAACAGATGGAAAGCTTAAAGAGCATTACCAGGATAAAATAAATATGATTAGTAGCCCTTATTTAAATACAGAGTATTTAGGTATTTATTTAGATGCAGCAGAAAAAGAAGTACATGCTATTAAAATTAGAAAAGCACTAAATTATGGTTTTAACCGTGAAAAAATGATTCTGTATTTACGAAACGGCATTGGAACTCCAGCAGTTAATGGTTTTATTCCTAAAGGATTGCCTAGTTTTAATGAAATGAAAGGTTATACATACCAACCTGAAAAGGCCAAACAATTAGTTCAGGAATATATAGAAGAAACTGGAAATTTAAATCCGTCAGTTACTATAAGCACCAACAGTCAATATTTAGATTTGTGTGAATATATTCAGCGAGAGGTTGAAAAAACAGGATTAAATGTAAACATTGATGTAATGCCTCCATCAACATTAAGACAAACAAAGGTTCAAGGTAAATTAAGTATTTTTAGAGGAAGTTGGGTAGCAGATTATCCCGATGCTGAAAATTATTTGTTTATTTTTCATAGTAAGAATTTTTCACCGAATGGACCCAATTATACGCATTATAGTTCCAAAGAATTTGATAGTTTGTATGAACATTCAATTACAATAACAAATAATAAAGAACGACATAAACTATACCAGAAAATGGATAGTTTGGTTATGGAGTCTGCCGCAGTAATTCCTTTGTATTATGATGAGGTGGTACGGTTTACACAAAAAAATGTTAAAGGTTTAGGTATAAACCCTGTTAATTTGTTGGATTTAAAAAAGGTTAAGAAGGAATAAGTTCAACTTTAAAAATATCTGATTCTTTAGAAATATTAAATAATTCTTTTGCGAGCATTTCACCTCCAGTATATGGATACGCAGTAATTGGCTCAATACACAGCATATTTTTAACAGGTGTCCATAACATAAAATTATTAAAACCTCTAGTTT
Source organism: Lutibacter oceani (assembly GCF_003384935.1). GTDB lineage: Bacteria > Bacteroidota > Bacteroidia > Flavobacteriales > Flavobacteriaceae > Lutibacter > Lutibacter oceani. Next base: position 247,567 of record NZ_QTTQ01000012.1, on the reverse strand, counting down.
TGATCTTAATATTGAACCCCGTTTTTTTAAGCAATGAAATTTCAGAGGTATTTAAAACGGGGTATGCTGTATCACCACCTTCCATAATTTCTGGTATGGTAACTTCTTTTGTTTCAGTTTTTACAAGTTCATCTAAATTACCGTTTAGCATAAATGCAGGATGATATCCCAACATAAAAGGCATTCCTTTTTCTGCGATAACTTCAAAAGTAATTTTTAATGATGTATTTGTTAGCTCAAAACTTTTTTTGAATGAAAAATTATAAGGCCAAGAAAGTAACCTGGCAGAAGATTTCTCAGGATATTTTGAATTTTCAACGGCAGTATATGCTGTATATTTTTTTATAAAAGTGCAAGAGTTTTCTGTTTGATTTTTAGCAGTATAATGTAATTCTCTTAAAAGCCCATGCTGATCTTGGCTGTAATTTCCTTTTGGAGTTACTACACTAAAATTGTTGGCTTCAGTTGGGCCAATAATTGGAAACATTTCTGTATCAGAATTTCTCCAACCCGGGTTTCCTTTTTGGTGCATTAATTCTTCTCCATTTTTTTGGTAACTGATTAATTCACCTTTTTCAATTTTTACAATAGAATTTTTATCTGTGCTTATTAAAATCATTTATTTTTAGTTAAGTTAGAAGTTAAGAAATCGAAAATTCAGGGTGATGAGAATTTATTTATTATTTTCAACAATATAATTCATCATTTTTGTTACTAAATGAACTCTATCAACACCTCGTACATTATGTTCATGCATTGGATAAGTGAAAAAATCTATTTGTGTTTTTTGTTTTACAGCTTCTTGTAATAAAGTCATGCTATGTTGTGGAACTACAACAGGATCCACACTTCCGTGAATAATTAACATTTTACCATCTAAATCTTTAATATAATTGGCGACTTTTGTTTTTTCATAACCTTCAGGGTTTTCTTGTGGTGTATCCATATAACGTTCACCATACATTACTTCGTAATATTTCCAATCTATAACGGGTCCGCCTGCAACAGCTGTAGTAAATACACCAGGATTACGCAACATTAAACTAGTTGTCATAAAACCACCATAACTCCAGCCATTTACTGCAATTCTGTTACTATCCACATAGTTTAAAGATTTTAAATAATCAACACCTGTTAATTGATCTTCAATTTCAGCATCACCTAAATTACGGTGAATAATACTTTCAAAGGCAAAACCTCTGTTTGCAGATCCTCTATTGTCTAAAGTAAAAATAATATAGTCTTCTAAAGTTGAAAAAGCAGTCATCCAAAGGCTAGCTCCTCCCAACCAGGAGTTTGTAACCATTTGAGCATGTGGCCCACCATACACATAAATTAAAACTGGGTATTTTTTTGAAGCATCAAAGTTAGCAGGTTTAATTATGCGTGTGTATAAATCCGTTCCATCATTCCCTTTTAAAGTTACAAATTCAGTTGTACCTAAATTGTACTCTTTTAATGGATTTTCAGCTGTATAAATAACAGTAGATTTACCTTTTTTTGTAGTTATAATACTTGTTTTTCTTGGCGTATTTAAGTTGCTGTAACTATCAATTAAATAAGTTCCATTGGAACTTAATTGTGTATAATGAGTTCCATTTTCTGCAGTTAGTTTGGTGTATTTACCCGTTTTTAAATTTACTTTAAAAGTATGAGATTCTCTGGCATCAACCCCTGTTCCTGTAATAAATACATTTTTTGCTGAAGCGTCAAAACCTAAGATTTCAGTAACAACCCAATTAAATTTTGTTAATTGTTTTACCAATTTACCTTCGGTTGTATATTGGTACAAATTCATAAAACCACCTCGTTCACTAAACCATAAAAAGTTTGTGGTGCTTTTTGGTAAAAACACAGCATCAAATTCTGGTTCAGTCCATTTATCGCTGGTTTCTTCAAATAAAGTAGTTACTTTTTTACCGGTTTCAACACTATAACTGTTGTACCAAACGTGATTTTGACCCCTGTTGATTTCAGCAACTAACACATGTTTTTCATCTGGAGTCCACGATAAATTTGTTAAATAATGTTCATCTGAAGTATCAATATCAAGGTAAATTGTGGATTGTGTTTTTAAATTAAAAATACCAATTTTAGCCATTTCACTCCCTTGGCCTGCCATTGGGTATTTTATATTTTTTAAAGTAGCAGGGTAGGTGTTAATATCAACCAATGGATAATCGCTAACGTTAGTTTCATCTTTTTGATAAAAAGCTAAATAATTTCCTTCAGGACTCCAAAAAGTACCTTTTACTATCCCAAATTCACTTCTGTGAATGGCTTGCCCGGAAACTATATTTTTATCTTCAATTTTGGTAACTGCAATTTTTGGATTTGTAGCATTGGCAATAAATAAATTATTGTCTATTGTATAAGCAATTGCTTTTGCTTTGGAATTAAATTCACTGTTATTAGCATGTTCATCAAAAGTAATTGTATTGCTTTTTGAGTTTGTTATATAATTGAATACTTCTATTGAATTTCCGTTTCTAAAAGTTAAAGAAGATGAATTAATTTCTTGTAAACGTGGTAGTTTTTTTAGGGTAAGATATTGTTTTTGAAGTGCTTCTAAAGTAATTTTTTTTACAATTTTATTAGTTTTAGCATCCGTAAAAACGAATTCGTTTTCCTTTTGAAAAATATAATTAGTGGAATTTTCAACCCATTGTAGGCTTGTTAATGATGCAGGATATAGACCTTTATAATAGCCCAATACAGCATCTTCAATGGTTAATTCTTTTTGTTGTGAATATCCTAAAATAAATGTGCAAATAAATAAAAACGAAATTATTTTTTTCATTGGAAAATGGTATTTGTTATAAATGGTAAAGTTAATTATTTAAAGGATTTTTCAACTGATGTTTATCAGTTTGTTTCAAAATTTAGACGGGCCATAATAGGAAAATGATCAGAATATTTTACGTCATAAGTTTTGTAATTATTCACCTCAATTTTTTCATCAGTAAATATAAAATCTATTCTAAAAGGAAATTTATAATAAAACGTTGTTCCAAAACCTTTTCCTGCAATTTCAAAAGCATCATTTTTACCCTTTTTTAATTGATTATAAACCCAAGAGAAAGCATTGTTGTTAAAATCGCCGCAAATAATTGATTTGTGGTTAATTTTTTCTTGATGCTGTATAATTAATTTAGCTTGATTTGCTTGTTTTTTAAAGGCATTTTCGACTCTTAATTTTAATTTTTCAGAATTTTTTTGCGTTAAGGTTTCTTCTTTCGGATTGATTTTTAATGATTCTAAGTGAATATTATAAACTCTAATGGTATCGTTATTTTTAATTAAATCTACAAAAATTGCATTATTGCTACTGTTGGAAAAATTTAGAGAACCTGAATTTATAATTTTGTATTTTGAAAAAATTGCATGCCCAAAATTATTTTGATTGGTTCTTATCTTAACATATTTATACGGATAGTTAAGGTTTAGTTTTTTTGAAGGATGAAACTCTTGAATACATAAAATATCAGGTGATTTTTCTTTAATAAAATCAAATATTTTTTGATCAATGTTTTCTTCATCAATCCAATTATACAAGTTAAACATTCTCACATTATAACTCATTAATTTTGCATCTTCTGTAAGCAATACTTTTTTCTCTGATAAACTGTAAAATTTTGTAATATATTGATATCCAATTAGCAATACAATTGTTGAAAGTAAAAATTGTTTCTTTAATTTTAAAACCCAGTAAACAATAAAAATCAAATTGAGTATAATTGAAAAAGGAATTGTAAGGCTTAAGAATGAAAAGAATGCAAATATATTGGGTGAAATAAAATATCCTAAATATGAGACTAGTAGTAGTGTTGCCAAAAGGGAATTGACAAAAAATAATAATTTATCTAGTATTGATAATTTTTTCATTTCTTATTTTTTCCCAGCTCTAAATAAAAAATCTTTTTCTTCTTGGGTTAAACTTTCATAACCAGACTTACTTATTTTGTCTAAAATATCGTCAATTTTACGTTGTCTGGTTTTATTTACTTCATTTTTTGAAGTGCTGCTTTTAGATTTATAAACAGTTTTTAAGGGCGATTTCTTTTTTGGCTTAGCTAAATTTGTAAAGAAATTAACAATACTTTCAAACCATTTACCAATATCATTTCCTTTTTCTAATTGTTTTACGTAAATAAATCCAAAAATTGCCCCGCTTAAATGTGCAATTGCACCACCATTATCTGGATTTGCTAACTGCAAAATACTTAAAGCTACCCAAATTGCAGCTAAAACCCATAATTCAACACTACCAATAAAACGTAATTGCAAAGAATATCGAGGTATTTTAGTGGCAATAGCAACAAAAATTGTAGTAACTGCAGCTGAAGCTCCGCCTAATGGAGCACCACTTTTAGTTGCAATATAATTGTAGGTTAAAAAAACAATTGCACCAACAATTGCACCTAAAAAATAAAAATTTAAAAATTGTTTTTTTGTGAAGAAATCTAAGAATAGATTTCCTATATAATAAAGAATTAAAAGATTAGATAATACATGAAATAACCTTTCGTGAACAAATGCATATGAAATTAATGTCCAAGGTTTATACAAAAAACTATCAAAACTTGTAGGTAAAGCAAGCCACTGAATACTAAATTTAGTAAATATAACGGTAACTAAAAATAAAAATACGTTTACGTAAATTATTTTTTCTACACTATTTGCCTTGTTAAAAGCCTGTTTTATGTCGTTTACTATATTCAATTTAATTCCAGCGTTTAAATTGGTTTTGTTTCCAATACCAAGCAATTAAAAATCCGATTAAGGCACCACCAACGTGTGCAAAATGAGCTACATTTCCAACAGAGTATTTTGTCATTCCAAAGAATAAATCTCCCAAAATTATAGCAGGAATAAAATACTTTGCTGAAATTGGAACAGGGAAAAATATCAATGCTAATTTAGCATTTGGAAAACTAAGTCCAAACGCAACTAAAATTCCGTATATGGCACCTGATGCTCCAACAGCAGGTGTATGGTAGGTTGCGTAAAACTCATTTAATTTTGCTTCTGAAACTGTTTCCAAAATTAGATTGTTGTAGCTTCCAGTTGTTAAAATATTTTGAATCTCACCCGTTGACAAGCCAATATTTATAAGCTGATTGTAAACACCATTAAACTGGTAATAATTTACCAATGTATAAATAACCCCTGCACCTAAACCTGCAGAAAGGTAAAAAAACAGAAATTTATTTCTTCCCCACATTTGCTCCAAAGGAGTTCCAAATGCCCATAAACCATACATATTAAATAAGATATGTGAAAAGCCACCATGCATAAACATATGTGTAGCAAATTGCCAAAACCCAAATTTTGGATTTTCTGGAAAATAAAGAGCAAACATACTTTGCAAATCAAAACCTTGAATAAGTTGAGGTGCAATAAATAAAATAACATTTATTATTATAAGGTGCTTAACAGCTTCGGTAATTCTTCCCATAATTTTAATTAGAATACAAATTAATAATTGTTAAACTTTTTATCAATTTCATCAATATTTATTGTTACAAAGGTAGTTTTTCCAAACGGAGATAAATCAGGTTGTTTACAAGAAAATAGTTTATTTACCAATTCTTCTTGTTCCTTTAAATCTAATTTACTACCTGTTTTTATAGCTAAACTTTTAGCCAAACTTTTAGCCATAATATCTAACTGACTAAAACTTGCATCCGGAATATCATTTTTAATATCTTCTAATAATTGTTCTATTATTATTGTTATTTGGCTTTCTGTAATATTTACAGGTATTCCTTTAACCACAATAGTATCATCTAAAATACTATCAAATAAAAAACCAACACTTTCTAAATCTTCTTTAATTTCTTTTATTAATGAAATATCAGATTTACTAAAAGAAATTTCTAAAGGAAACAATAATTGTTGACTCATTGCTTCTTTAACGGTAATATTTTCTAAAAATTCTTCATACAATACACGTTGATGTGCTAAATGCTGATTGATATAAACAATACCAGATTTTATACTACTTACTATGTATTTATTATGAATTTGATAGGTTTTACTATTTGGTTTTTCTTCTGAAAATAATGAAGTATTTACAGTTTCCGATTCAACTTCAATATTTTGAATGTCTAAACCGGTATATAAACTTTCCCATTGTGCAGTTTTTTCACGTTTATAAGGAAATTGTATTGATCGCTGTTCTTCGCTTTTAAAAGGGTTAAAATTTGGATCTACTTGTACTCTTGGAGTAGTAGATTTTTTATCTTTATAACCATATGGAGTATCAAATGATGCACTCCTTTCAAAATCAAGCACAGGGGCAACATTATATTGTCCTAAACTATGTTTTATTGTGGAGCGTAAAATTGCGTACAAGGTTTTTTCATCGTCAAATTTAATTTCAGTTTTGGTTGGATGAATGTTTATATCTATACTTTTTGTTGGAACTTTCAGAAATAAAAAATAGGTAGGATAATAGCCTCCAGAAAGTAAACTTTCAAATGCACTTGTAACAGCATGATTTAAATATGCATTTTTAATAAACCGATCATTTACAAAAAAGAATTGTTCTCCTCTTTTTTTCTTAGCAAATTCTGGTTTTGTTACAAATCCGTTTATTTCTACAACATCAGTTACTTCTTTTATTGGCACTAATTTTTCATTTGTTTTTTTACCTAAAATAGCTACTATTCGTTGACGTAAATTACTTGAGATTAAATTGTAAATTTCATTTTCATTATGATAAAATGTAAATGAAATTTGTGGATGCGCTAAGGCCACACGTTGAAACTCATTTACAATATGACGTGTTTCAATAGTGTTAGATTTTAAAAAATTTCTTCGTGCAGGAATATTATAAAATAAATTTTTAACCGCAATTGAAGTTCCATTTGAAGTAGCAGTGTTTTCTTGAGAAATAATTGTACTTCCTTCAATTTTTATATAGGTACCTAAATCAGTTGCTGCTTGTTTTGTTTTTAAATCTACATGAGCAATAGCGGCTATTGAAGCCAATGCTTCTCCTCTAAAACCTTTGGTATGTAAATTAAATAAATCTTCAGCTTTTTTAATTTTGGAAGTTGCGTGGCGTTCAAAACTCAACCGCGCATCGGTTTGGCTCATTCCTTTGCCATTATCTATAACCTGAATTAAAATTTTACCAGCTTCTTTAATTATTAATTTAATATCAGTAGCATTGGCATCAATTGCATTTTCCAGTAATTCTTTTACAACAGATGCAGGCCGCTGAACGACTTCTCCTGCTGCAATTTGATTTGCAACGTGATCAGGTAAAAGCTGAATAATATCCGACATTAAAATAATTTGTGTAGTTCAAAAATATAGGCAACAATACCAACTAAAATAGCAATAATAATTGCCAATCTTAAGTTTGAAGCTTTATCAGTAGCACTTCTTTTATTTTTAACCCAATCGTTTTTTAAATTATTTTTTGATAAAGTAATTCTTGGTGCACCGTCATTATCTTCTTTATTACCGTGATATTTATCCTCTAATTTTTGCAAACGTTCTTTGCGCTCGTCATAATAACGAGGTTTATAGTCAAAAACATAATGCGAACGAGGTTTAAATAATTTACCAAACATAAATATATAAGTTATACAGTAATCCTCAAAAATACTGAATTATAAAGTTGTGGTCAAGTTTTTTAAAAAAGTAGCGTGTTAAAACTCTCTTAAAGCTGCCATTTTTATTGCTGCAATAGCGCTTTCTATACCTTTATTACCGTGTTTTCCACCAGAACGGTCTAGAGATTGTTGTTTGTTATTATCGGTTAAAACACAAAAAATTATAGGAACATCGTATTTAATATTCAAATCTTTTATGCCTTGCGTAACACCGTCACACACAAAATCAAAATGTTTTGTTTCACCTTGTATAACATTCCCAATAGCAATAATGGCATTCAATTTTTGAGTTTCAATCATTTTTTTACAACCGTAAATCAGCTCAAAACTACCTGGAACATCCCATTTTATAATGTTGCTTTCAGAAGCACCATTTTCTAACAGCGCTTGTTTTGCTCCTAAATATAAATTATCTGTAATGTCAGCGTTCCATTCAGAAACAACAATCCCAAATCGAAAATTTTTCGCATTTGGGATTGTAGCTTTATCGTAATAAGATAAATTAGTTGTTGCCATTACAACTTAGTTTTTAGATGCAAATTTCGCTTTATTAATATAAATATCAATATTTTTTGCTTCTTGTGAATTTGGATATTCTTTTTTAATTCTGTTAAAAAGTTCTAAGGCTTTATCGAATTTTTCTATGTCCATTGCAGTATTTGCTGCTTTAAACAAGTAAAGTGGAGTAGAAAAATTATTATCTCTTAAATTTGCTGCTTTTAAATAATAATCTAACGCATCTTCTGGTTGGTTGATATCAGCAAAAGCATCTCCAATTGCACCTTTTGCAGTTGGTCCTAACAATTCATCTTCAGAAGAAAAATCTTCCAAATAATTAATTGCTTCTTTATAATTTTTTAATTTTAAGTAAGAAATACCAGCATAATAATTAGCTAAATTTCCTGCTTTTGTACCGCTATATTCACTGGAAATATCTACAAAACCATATTTTCCATCAGCACCGTTTAAACCTAAAGTTAATAGTGAATCTACTGCTACAGAATTAGTTAATGCATCTTCAAAATAAGCTTTTGGAAAAGCTAATTCATCAGCAGCTACTTTTTCTTGAGGTCCTTTTACAAATTTCTGGTAAGCTAAATAACCTAAAATTGAAGCAACCACTAACCCTAAAATTATAAAAATAATTTTTTGGTGTTTTATTATAAACTGTTCTGATCTTGATGCAGTTTCATCTAAGGTATTAAATACTTCAGCAGTTGTAGAATGATTCTCTACAGAATTTTGAGCTTTATTTGCTTTACTCCCTTTCTTTTTATATGTTGCCATTTGTTGTTAAATTTGTAGGCGCAAAAATAGAATTTTTAATTGGAAAGTAAAAATGCAATTGTGCCTAAATTTTCATTTATTTTGAATAATTTTAAAGTTTCATACAAATTAGATGCATTTACAAAAAATTACTTTAGTAAATTTTAAAAATTTCGAATCGCAAACCTTTGATTTTGAGGATAAAATTAATTGTTTTGTTGGTAATAATGGTGTTGGAAAAACCAATGTATTAGATGCAATTTATTATTTATCTTTTGCTAAAAGTTACTTTAATCCGGTTGCGGTTCAAAATATAAGGCATCAACAAGACTTTTTTATGATTCAAGGAGAGTATCAATTAGCTGAAAAATTAGATACTGTAATTTGTAGTTTAAAGCGTGGAAATAAAAAAGTGCTTAAAAGAAATGGTAAAGCTTATGAAAAATTTTCAGATCATATTGGCTATTTACCTTTAGTTATTATTTCTCCTGCTGACAGAGATTTAATTATTGAAGGAAGTGATACCCGAAGAAAATTTGTTGATAATGTAATATCGCAATCAGATAAAAATTACCTTTTAACAATATTAAAGTATAATAAAGTTTTAGCGCAACGAAACTCATTATTAAAATATTTTGCAGCAAACAGAACTTTTGATGCCATAAATTTGAAGGTTTATGATGAACAATTATTGAATTATGGGACTGTTATTTTTGAAAAAAGAACCGCTTTTTTAGAGGCATTTATTCCTATTTTTAAAAAAAGATATGAAGCCATTTCAAATAGTAAGGAACAAGTAAATATGTATTACAAAACACAGCTTCAAGATGAAGATTTACTTAAGTTATTTGAAAAAAATTTAGAACGAGATCGTGTTTTACAATATACCAGTGTTGGTGTGCATAAAGATGATTTAACCTTTGAAATTGACGGTTATCCTGTTAAGAAGTTTGGTTCTCAAGGTCAACAGAAATCATTCTTAATTGCCTTAAAATTAGCGCAATTCGATTTTATTAAGTCGCAATCAAACGTAAAACCAATTTTATTGTTGGATGATATTTTTGATAAATTAGACGATTCACGTGTTGAGCAATTAATTGGTTTGGTTAATAATGATTATTTTGGACAATTATTTATAAGTGATACGCACGAAGAACGTACAGAAGAAGTTGTAAAACGAACACAGCAATCCTATAAAATATTTAAATTATAATGGCTAAAAGACAAAACGAATTTTATTCAATTCAAGATTTAATGAAAGATGTAATAAAGGAGAATAAACTTACCAAGGGAATGCATCAATTGTCGGTTAAAGATGCTTGGGCAAAACTTATGGGAAATGGGGTTGTATCTTATACAAATAATATTGAATTACAAGGTAAAACGTTAATTGTAAAATTAAAATCTTCTGTATTACGCGAAGAATTGAGTTACGGAAAAGAGAAAATAATTAAAATGATGAATGAGGAATTAGGAGAGTCACTTATTTCAAAAATAGTATTGTGTTAATAAAAAAAAACCGCTCTAGAGCGGTTTTTTTTAAGTTATTTTTAATGTTTTTTAAAACATTTCTCTTCCTGAAAAGTGAAAATTACTTTCAATAGCAGCATTTTCATTACTATCAGAACCATGAACAGCGTTAATACTCATAGATTCAGCATAAATTTTTCTTATTGTTCCTTCAGCAGCTTCAGCAGGATTTGTAGCTCCTATTAACACTCTAAAATCTTCAACTGCATTTTCTTTTTCTAAAACTGCAGCTACAATTGGTCCACGTGTCATATATTGAACTAATTCACCAAAAAAAGGACGTTGGTTATGAACCGCATAAAATTCTTTAGCATCAGCTACACTTAATTGTGTCATTTTTAATGCTACAATTTTAAAACCTGCAGCATTTATTTTTTCTAATATTGCTCCAATGTTTCCTTTTTCAATAGAATCAGGTTTTAGCATTGTAAATGTTCTGTTTGTTACCATTTTATGTTTCTTAAATTTAAAAAATCGTGGCAAATATACTGTTTTCCTATTAAAATTAGATTATGAGCTAATATTTTTGAATAAAAGCTTCATAAAGTTTATTATTTTCACCTCTCATTTCCATATTTACCTTACTGTTTTTGAAATCAAATTTTAATAAACCAAAACTCTTTTTTGATACAACATTACTTACCCTGTATTTATTTGACTCTGCTGTAAAACCTGTATAAGAATGTGTAAGGCCGCTTGATGTAAAATCAATTAACGGATATTTTAAGTCTTTAATTTCTTTTTTTGATATTTCAGAAATATGACGATCTCCTGAAAGAATAATTGTATTTTTTGCCTTCGTAGTTTTAAGAAGATTTTCTAATTTATCAATTTCATGGGGCATATTACCCCAGCACTCAAAACCATGTTCGGCTGACAAAAACTGGATACTGCTTACTATAATATTAAAATCGGCAGTAGAATTTTCAAGTTGTTTTTTTAACCAATCCCATTGTGTTTTTCCTAACATTGTTCCTTCTCCATACTTGTTAGGTTTATACCTTTTTTTAGTTTTTGTGTCTGGTGTAAGTTTAGTTCTAAAATAACGAGTGTCTAGTAAAATAACTTTAAGTTGGTGGTTATTAATAGTATAATCTTTGGCATAATAAACACCTGTGCGTTTTCTTCTTTCATCGTTATTAGGTACATCATAAAAATCTAAGAAAATTTTTTGTGATTCTTCTTTTTTTGAATATTCTTCTCCACCATCGTTTAAACCATATTCATGATCATCCCAGGTTTCAAGTATTTCAATGTTTTTTGTAAAATTTAAATAGGCTTTATTACTTTTTTGAAGTTCATAATTTTTTTTTAAATAACTCATGTCTTCCGTGTCAGAATAAATAACATCTCCTCCCCAAATCCAGATATTAGGATTGTTTTTTAATATTTCCTCCCATAAATTATTGTTTAAATTTTGATTGTTACAAGAACCAAATGCAATTATAAAATCGCTTGTTATTTCTTCGGAAGCTATATTTTTTGTTTTTTGTTCAGTTTTGCAGCTTGCTAAAGTTATTATCAAGAGCAGTAATAGATGTTTAAAATAATTCATTTTATAATTTTAAGTTCAATTTAACAAATATACAATTGTGCATCAAATAAAATTATAGTATTAAATTGTATATTTGCCACTTATGAAGTTAAGAGATTTTAAGGAAGTAAAGCAGCTGCTTGCAAGCCCAAAAAAAATAGTATTGGTTCCACATAGAAATCCCGATGGGGATGCAATTGGAGCTAGTTTAGCAATGTATCATTATTTAAATAATAAAGGACATAAAGTAACTGTTGTTGCTCCAAATGATTACCCTAATTTTTTAAAATGGATGCCAGGCTCCAAAGACGTTTTAAAGTTTGATATGCAAAATAGACAAGCTAAAAATGCAATTGATGAAGCTTCTATTATATTTTTATTAGATTTTAATGCCTTACATCGTGTGGGTTCTGATATGGAAAATACGTTAAAGGATTTTATTGGCAATTTTATTATGATTGATCATCACCAACAACCAGATGACATTGCAAAGTACTTATTTTCAGACACATCAATTTGTTCTACCTGCCAAATGGTTTATCATTTTTTAGAAAAATTAGATGAGGTAACAGCAATAGATAATGAAATTGCTACTTGTTTATATACTGGTATTATGACTGATACGGGTTCTTTTAGGTTTGCTTCAACAACGAGTGTTACGCATAGAATAATTGCCGATTTAATTGATAATGGTGCTAATAATGCATCTATTCATAATCATGTTTATGATACAAATTCTTATGGACGATTACAGCTTTTAGGCTGTGCTTTAAGTAATTTAATAGTTATTCATAAACTAAAAACAGCCTATATAACGTTAACTCAGAAAGAATTAGACGAATTTAATTATCAAAAAGGGGATACAGAAGGAGTAGTTAATTACGCCTTGTCGGTTGAGAATGTTATTTTCGCAGCAATCTTTATTGAAGATGTAGAGCAAAAAATTGTAAAAATTTCTTTAAGATCAAAAGGTAGTTTTTCTGTAAATGAATTTGCCAGAAACCATTTTAATGGAGGAGGACATGACAATGCAGCAGGAGGAAGGTCAGAGGTTTCTTTAGATGCTACAGTTTCAAAATTTTTAAAAATATTACCAGGTTATAAAACCGAATTATTAAATTCTTATGAGGCTTAGTTTTTATAGTTATTTTTTAATTTTAATGATGCTTTCTTGTAATAATCCACAACCAAGAAAACCTATATTAAGAAAGTCATCTTCTACAATGCAAGAATCTGTGCAATACAATAAATCTTTAATAGCAATTCAGGAAAATATTTTTAAAGAATTGATGAAAACAGATTCATTAAACAATTATATTGCAAGTGATTATGGTTTTTGGTATTCGTTTAATTTAAAAACTGAAAATACATATTTTCCTAAAACCGAAGATGAAGTTTTGTATTCCTATGAAATATTTGATGTAAATAATCAATTAATTTATAGCGAAAATGAAATAGGTATTCAAAGTTATATTGTGGATAAAGAAGAGATTGTTGAAGGTCTTAGAGAAGGTTTAAAACTTATGAATGTTGGAGACAATGCAACTTTTTTGTTTCCATCTCATAAAGTTTTTGGATATTTGGGAGATCAAAATAAAATTAGGGTAAACCAACCCTTGATATATAAAGTTCAATTAATTAAAATAAATAAAAAAAATGAAAGTAATTAAATCTTTATTTCTAAGTGTAATTGTAATATCATTAGCTTCTTGTAACTCAAATGGAGTTTCAAATAAACCATTGAAATCTGAAATAGACTCTGTTAGCTATGCTTTGGGAATGGATATGGGGCTTAAAATAAAAAGTAATTTTGAAAATGTTAATGAAGAATTATATTTTCAAGGATTAAAAAACGGAATTGACTCAACAAATTTAAAGTTTAATGCAAATGAAGTTACTAAAATAGTAAATACTTATTTCCAAAAACTTCAGCAAGAAAAAAGAAAACAGCAACAAGAGGAGGCTGCAAAAATTGCCGCAGAAAAATTTGCTGATGTAAAAGCGGAAGGAGAAAAATTTCTAGAAGAAAATAAATCAAAAGCTGGTGTTATAACAACAGAAAGTGGTTTACAATATATAGTTATGAAAGAAGGAAGCGGTGAAAAGCCAGTAGCAACTTCAAAAGTAAAAGTACATTATCATGGTACTTTGATAGACGGTACTGTATTTGACAGCTCAGTAGATAAAGGAACTCCAGCTGAATTTGGTGTTAATAGAGTTATTAAAGGGTGGACTGAAGGTTTGCAATTAATGGCTGTTGGTTCTAAATACAAATTCTTTATTCCTCAGGAATTAGGTTACGGTTCAACTCCACGTCAAGGTGGTGCTATAAGACCATTTGATACTTTAATTTTTGAAGTTGAGTTATTAGATATTGTAAAAAAATAAGATAATTTAAATATGAGAATATTAAAATTATTTATTATTGTATTTGCTTTAATAACTGTATCCTGCAAGCCAACTAAATATACTGATTTAGAAGATGGAATGTATGCAGATTTGGTAACTGATAAGGGAACTATTTTATTAAAACTTGAATTTGAAAAAACACCAATAACCGTTGCTAATTTTGTTTCCTTGGCAGAAGGGACAAATAAACATGTAGTTGATTCTTTAAAGGGAAAACATTATTATGATGGTTTAACTTTTCATAGAGTAATGAAGAATTTTATGATTCAAGGTGGCGATCCCTTAGCTTCAGGTTCTGGAGGGCCAGGTTATAAGTTTATTGATGAGTTTCCTAGAGGTGAAAACGATAGCCTTTTATTAAAACATGACAAAGCCGGAATTTTGTCAATGGCAAATTCAGGACCTGCTGCTAATGGAAGTCAGTTTTTTATAACACATACTAAAACTCCTTGGTTAGATGGTATTCATACAGTATTTGGAAATGTAATTAAAGGGCAGTCTGTTGTAGATTCAATTGCTCAAAATGATACAATTAGAAAAGTAGAAATTATAAATATTGGAAGGGCTGCGAAGAAATTCAAGGCTGGAGCAGTTTTTTCTGAATATTATGCTGAACATGAAGCAGCACAAAAAATAGAAGAAGAGAAAATTCAGTTGGCAATTGCAAATACTTTAAAAAAGATTGAAGATAATTTATTAAAAGCTACAGAATTAACATCTGGCTTGAAGTATGTAATAACTGAAACCAAAAATGGTGAAGTTCCAGTTATTGGAGCTCAAGTAAAAGTAAATTACGCAGGTTATTTTACTAATGGTAAATTATTTGATACAAGTTATAAAGATGTTGCCAAAGCTTACCAAGTTTATAGTGAAGCTAGAGATAAAAAAAATGGATATGCTCCATTTACAACTGAATATGGACCAGAAGCAAGGTTAATTCCTGGTTTTAAAGAGGGTATTCAACAAATGAAAATAGGTGATAAAGCAATGCTTTTTATACCTTCTCATTTAGGTTATGGTATGCAAGGTGCTGGAGGTGTAATTCCTCCAAATACGGATTTAGTTTTTGAATTAGAACTAGTTCAAATTGTAAAATCAACAGAACAATAATAAATTTTTTATATTCAATGATAGAATCAATTATTGATAAAGACATTGAATTATTAATTTTCCTAAATAATTTAGGAACTACACAATGGGATGGTTTTTGGCTGTTTATTTCAAACAAGTTCAGTGCCATCCCATTGTATTTATTATTACTTTATTTATCGTTTAAAAACTTCGGTTTAAAGAAAACTTTTGTAATGGTATTATTTGTTGTTTTGTTTATTACAATAAGTGATCAAACTAGCAACTTGTTTAAGTATGGTTTTAAAAGATTAAGACCTTGCCATGACGAGTCTATTCAAGGTTTAATAAGATTGGTGAAAGAGCGTTGTGGGGGTTTATATTCCTACTATTCAGCGCATGCATCCAATTCCATGGTACTTGCAGTATTTTTTAGTTTACTATTAAAAAACACGTATAAATTTATAACCTATTTTCTAATAGTTTGGGCGTTATTAGTAGCATTTAGTAGAATTTATATTGGCGTACACTTTCCTTTGGATGTGTTTACAGGAGCTTTAATTGGAGCCTTTTATGGATTTATACTATTTAAACTTTTTAAAGTATTTTTAAAAAAGTTTATGCCTAATTAGAACTATAGATTTCTTTATTTAATGGCTTTATAAAAATCAAAAGGAAAATTACACTAAACGCCAATTCGTATATTTCCCATTTTCTATTTGATGAAATAAAAACCAGTAATGATGTGCCAACTAAAAATGAAATGGTATGATGCCATTGTACAATTGGAACTGCAAACTTATTTGCTAAATTTTTAACCCAACCGTATTTTCTAAATAAAAAAGGAGTAATTATTAAGTATATTACTAATACTACAGTTAAAAGCTGACTAAAAACTAACTTATTAATCTTTTTTCCATCAACCACCATATTATGTAAATTGGTTTCACCTTGGGCGTTATTTTCTAAAAAATATTCTGAAGATTCTATATTAAAAATACGCTGTCCCCAAGAAATTTCTTCACCAGCTCCAAAAAAGAAAACAATTGCTATTGCTAAAATTCCAATTTTCCAAAAGAAGTCTTTTTGTTTAAACAATTTAAAAAAACGGTACAGCAACAACAGGCATGAACTAAACAGAAAAATGGCCGATCCATTTTCAACAAAACCATCTTCTACAGTATAAACTTCATCAAAATATTGAAGGTTCGTGTTCGCGTAATAAATGCCTAATCCAAATATAATTAGTAAAAAAAGGTAGCCGATTTTATCAAATTTTGTAAGTGTTTTCATATATCAAAAGTACTATTTTTTTGAAACTAAATAAAACTGTCTAATCAATCTTTCTTTATTTTTTGAACCAACATTTAAATTGTAAGTTTCAGTTAATTGCAAGTTGTATTTATCAATTAGTTTTGCGGTAATTTTTTCAACATCTTCGTTCATGAGTAACAATCCAAAATTATCTTCAGAAGGGATTTCTAAAGTTTCATTTTTGTAAATATCTTTCAATTTCCCGTTATAATCCCAAAGTAATTCTGGTGTAATTTCCCCGATGGAGTATGTTTTAACAGTGTTTTCTTTCTCTAATAAATGTAATGAATTTATAGCTTTAAAATCTTTGTTTTTATTGAAATATTTTGAAATTGGCAATCCAAATAAAAATACGGAAACCATAAAAAGGATGGTTAAATAGAACACATTTATAAATTTCCTTTTTATTAAAAAAATAAAAATAAACACACCAATACCTATTGTTGCTATTGAAATTAAGATATAGTTTACTAAATATGTTTGGAAGTTATTCTTTAAAACAATATACAAACCAATTGGCAAACTAATTGCAATTAATCCAATTAATCCGAAGTTAAAATAAACAGGAAAAGTTTCCTTTTTTGATGTTAATTTTGAAAAATGTTTTATTAAATATTGTATATAAAACCCAGTATTTAAAGCTAACGGAATTAATACAGGCATTAAATAACGTGCTTTTTTTTCTGGAATTATTGAAAGTAAAATAAAAGCACTAATTGTCCACCAAAATGTAAACTTATAAGCTTTTTTATTCTCTATACGATTTATTAAATAAGGATATAATAAACTAATAAATGCGGGAATTGTCCATAAGCCCGATTGTGTAAAAAAGCTCCAGTAATAATAAAAGGGTTTTACATTATAACTACTCCAATTTCCAGTTTCTTTGGTTGCTATTTCTAAAAATGCCTGAGAATCTACAATTCTTACATATACAAACCACCATCCGCCAATAAGTATAAAAAGAACTATAAAACTTAAAAGTGGTAATAATTTTGTTTTTAGGTTTTTAAATTTAAAAACAATTCCATAGGAAATTAAAAAAGGTAAAAATACAGCATATAAAGAAACTGGACCTTTGCTCATAATTGAGAGTCCAATAAAAATTGCAGAAAGTATTATGTTTTTCCAAACAAACTTTTTTTTATCAAAAAACTGAAAAAGAAAATACAAACCAGCCAACATAAAGCCGTGTGAATAAATATCCCATGGGGCTTCATTTAAAATTGCAAAAACATAAAATGATGTTACTAAAATTAAACTATTTCGAAAACTATGCTTTTTTGATACATTTAATTTTAAAGAAAAATAATAACTAAAAATCCCTAAAAATAAAACCATTAACGCTGCTGGAAGTCTTAATGCAAAAAGGTTATTTATTCCAAAAATTAACCCTGAAACAGCTGTAAACCAAGTTGGTAATGGTGGTTTTTGATAACGTGGTTCACCATTCATGGTGGTTAGTAACCAGTTGTTATCTTGTACCATTTCGCGTGCGGTGATAAAATTACGCGCTTCCATAATGGTAACATTTGGAATGTCTAAGTGTACCAAAAGCATTAAGATAATTACAATAGATAAGGTTGCAATTGGATATTTTTCTATAATTTTTATCATTTCTTTTTAGTTGAAAATATAGATACTTTTCTTATAATTTGACGCTAACTCTTTTAATTGGCTCATAGTATTCTCATCAATATTTTTAATTTTTTTATGAGGAATAATTAGTAGAAACGGTTTTTTTAATGAAAGCTGTTCTGTTAAGGCTTGAGCATTTTCCATCGCTTTTAATTTTCCTTTTGAATAAAATTGACCAGAATAACTTTTAGTTTCCCAATGAAAAATTGGGAGGTTATCATTTATATGTTGTTCAATAAAATACTTGTCCGAATTAATATAAAAATCTTTTTTTGAAGTAAATGATATCGCAATATATACTACAAGAGCTAAAATTGGAAATACCAAACCGATGTCAATAATTCTTTTTGGGTATTTAAGATCTTCCCACCAATAGGTTATTAAAAGTGCAATTGGAACCATAATTGGCATAATATATGGGTGAATTAAACTTTTAGAAACCGTAAAAAATAAAGGAGTCCATAAAAGCCAAAAAAGTAAAAAAGAAACCCATTTATTTTTAAATAAAATTGATTTGTTCTTCCAGAGTTTACTTATTAATATTTGAATCCAAGGAATGGCAAAAACAAATAAAAATACCCAAATCATTCCTAGTGGTTGCGATTTAGGGAAACCATATTTGTCGCCTTTCCAACCAGAACTTAAAAAGCGTTTAAAGTGTTCACCTACAATAAAGTAATCTATAAATCCGGGTGTTTTTTGTTCAGCTAAATAATACCACGGTATTGCAATTATAGCTGTTATAATTATTCCTACAATCCAAGGGAGTTTTTTCCAAACGGTTTTGTATTGTTTAAAAAGCACCATCCAAACAAAAACTGGAGGAGCTGTTAGTATAATTATTATAGGGCCTTTTGCTAATAACCCCAATCCTAATCCTGCAAAAAAGAGGTATTTCCAAAAAGTTTGCTCTTTATTATGTATACCTTCCCAAAAAGAAATCATTACTAAAGTTACACAAAATGCCAAAGCGGTATCTGTGGATACTACTCCAGTATGCAATAGGAATTCTGGAATTGTAAGTAAAATTAAAGCTGGTAGTAAAAAATCCAATCCTTTGCGTTTTGCATATTTTCCAACTAGTAAAATAACCAAAATATTTAGCAGTAAATATGGAAACCTAACAGCAAATTCATTTACTCCAAATATGTTAAAACTTATTGCAGAAAGCCAAGTGGATAAAGGAGGTTTTGCCCAAAAAGGAACACCATAATCAATTTGTAAGGTGGTCCAGTTATTTGTTTCTGCCATTATTCTGGCAATTTCAGAATAGCGTGCCTCGGTTTTATCCATTAATGGAATGGCATAATTTAAAAAAGCTCTAATTAAAATTAGTAAAACAACCCAAAAAGTATATGGTGATATTTTTTTAGAAAATAATTTCATAATTAATGCAAATGATTTTTTCTAGTTTTATAAGTTTTTCCTATTTGGTATAAATCGAGCCAAAGTTTAAAGAAATAAGTTATTTTAACTTTAGATTCGTCATAATCTATCCAGGTTTTTAAAGGAACTTCTTTACATATTGAAACCATTTTTTTTCGGCCAAAGAGTACAATCATTCTATTAAAAATTTCTACATCAAACAACCATTTTGAAATGAATTTTTCAGAAAAAAGACTTTTAGAAAGTTCAGCATTAAATATTTTACAGCCACATTGTGTGTCGTAAACTGTTAATTTTAATTGATTTGAAATAAAAGTAGCTATTATTCGACCAATTAAATGTCGGAATTTTTTTCGTTGAATATTGTTGTCAATTTTTGAAATTCTTGAACCAAATGCAAACACAATCTCATCATTTACCAGTTCGCTAATTTCAAAACATTCCTCTAATGTAGTTGCAAAATCTGCATCTAAATAGGCAATTTTTTCAATAGTAAAGTTTGTATTGCAATGTTGTACACCAAACCTGACAGTTTCAGCTTTTCCAGAATTTTTATCCATTGAAATTACTTCCACATTGTTAGGGAAATCGTCTTTAATTTTATGAAGTATTGTTAACGTATTATCATTAGAACCATCGTTAACAAAACATAATAAAACGTTTTTTTGTGACTTTAAAAAAGAGGAAATATTTGCTGTATTTAATCTTTTTTCTTCATTATAACATGGAATTACAATACACAACTTAAATTTTTCAGTCATTCTAATTTGGTAGTTAAAACACAGTTTTTATAAATTGGAATACACTAAATATTTAATATAATGTACAGCAACAAATATACAGTTAATATTTTCTTATTTGGTTTTTAGTAATAAACTTCAAATTTATCAAAATTCTTTTTGCGATTTAATGTTTTCACCAAAACCTTTAACGTATCTGGGAAAACATCCTTTTTTCTTTTAATTAAATAGGTTGGTTTAGAGTTTGAAATTTTTAATAATCGTTCTCGTTCGTTTGGGTCAAAATAATTTATTAAATTTTTTTTCCAGACATCTGTGGTTTCAAATTGCACTTCCCTGGTTGTTGTGTATTTTCCGTGATTAATTGTAGTAATATTTTTATTTAAGTAAAAAGACAAGGATGGCAGCAAATAATTATAAATTAATACTTCATTTTCTGATTGGGAATCGTTTTTAATAAATTCAGCAAGTGGTTTCACAGAATTTATTTTTAATTCATTTTTGGAAAAAATATAGTTTGAAGATATAATTATAGAAATAATAAATAAGGCACCCAAAAAAGCAGGTTTTATAAAATTAGTGTTTACTATTTTATTGTTTGAAATGGCTCCAAAAACACTAAAAACCACAAGAATTATAAATGCATAAATTCGGTTTATTTTTAATTCTAAATTTAGGAATGATGCAATAAAAAAACCTGAAGTAACAATTATTATTAAGATAAAATATAAATTAGATATTTTTTTAATTGTTTTTTCAGAACATAAACTTAAGTATCTGGCAGAAAAAATTGCTAAAATAAAATACAATGGCAATACATATAAAATTAATTTAGATGTTGAAATTGAAAGTAAAATAAATAAGGTTAAAAAAGTAATAATTAATAAAAAGTCGGTTTTTTTATGCTGAATAATATTTTTAATATTTTTTTTAAAATAAAAAACAAAATAAAACAGCCATGGCATACCAATTAAAGGCATTAAAAACAGGTAATACCAAAATGGTTTTCCTCTTTTAAAGTTATTTTTAGTAACTCTTTCAACTAGTTGGTTGTTAATAAAGTAATCAAATAATCCATCATTTTTGTACATCACAATAATATACCAGGCAGAAGAAACAAACAGAAATAAAATGAATCCTAAATATTGATGCATATTGAATTCAATTTTTTCTTTATTTAAAATTTTATGGGTTACTACAAAAGTAACCGGAATCATAAATCCTACAGGACCTTTTGTTTCAAAGATTAATGCCAAAAAAAAGTAAAATAAATAGAGATTGTATGGTTTTAAATTTGATTTGTATTGTAGCCAAAAATAAATGGAAGCTAAAATAAATGTAGTTAAATAAGCATCTGTAGTTAATGTTCGTACTGCAATAATTGTTATTGGAAATGAAAAATAAATTAATAAAGCTGCTAATGCAATTTTTTCGCTTTTAAACAATTGTAAGGTTATTTTAAAAACTAAAACCAGTTGTAAAACCAATGCTAATTGCATAAAAAAACGTGCGCCAAATTCATTGATTCCAAATATTTTATATCCAAGTGCAGTTAAATAATAAGTTACCGGAGGTTTGTGCAAGTGCTTAATACCAAGTAAAGTTGGATTTATGTAATCGCCACTTACAACCATTTCTCTTGCAATTTCAGCATATCTTGCCTCACTGCTTTCAGTTAAACCCCAATTTCCAAGCTTAAAAATTAGCAGCAAAAAAAGAATACCTAGTAAAATGTATAATTTGCTTTTCATAATAAAATGAAAACTAATTAAACCTGCTTTTTTAAAATTAGAATATTTCTAAAATAAATTACAGATCCCATTAAATGACCTATTAAAAGTACGGGATCTTTTCTTAATATGGCATAAAATAATATCATAATTGAGCCAATTAAACTTAAAAGCCAAAAACCAAATGGTAAAGAAGATTCTTTATTTTTTTCTGAATACAACCATTGATACACAAATCTTAAAGTAAATATTATTTGTGCAATGCTTCCCCAAACAAGTAACCAAACCGGTATTGCATCGTTTCTAAATAATTTATCAATATCGTACGTGTTATTGTTATAAGAATAAATAACTAAAAGCACCGGAAAAATGTACAAATATAATCGCAGAGGTTTTGGTGCTTTTTGCCATTCACCTTGTAATTGTAAATTTCGTATGTAAATAAAATAGGTGAGGGCTTGCCCTAACATAATTGAAAAATCATCTCTTAAATAGCCATATACAAATAAAAGAAAAGATGCAATTAAACTTAGTTTCCAAAATAATGATGGAGTTAATACTTTTTTACTTTTTTCAGATAAAATCCATTGCAATATTAGCCTGCCTGAAAATAATAGCTGGGCAATAAATCCAACGGTATAAATTATCCAATTGCTCATTAACCTTTTTTAACAATTTTGTAATTAATATATTTCTTTTTCATCCATAAATAAGCGAAACAATCCATTAATGGACCTAAAAGGCGATTCCATAAACCATATTTTGCTTCACCTGCAATCCGAGGAAAATGTTGAACAGGAATTTGTTTTATTTTACCATTTTGTAATAAAATCATTGCAGGTAAAAAACGATGCAATCCTTTAAACATTGGTATTTTTTTGGCATATTCAGTTTTTATAACTTTTAAGGGGCAACCTGTATCATCCATTCCATCATGCGTAAAACTTCTTCTAATTCCATTTGCAATGGTTGAAGACATATTTTTTACAAAGGAATCTTTTCTGTTTGCTCTAACACCAGTAACCAAATCGTACGCTCCAATTTCTTTTAATAATAAGTTGAAATCTTCAGGAGCTGTTTGCAAATCAGAATCTATATATCCAACCAATTCGGTATCAACATTTTTAAATCCGGCAGTAATAGCAGCACTTAATCCACAATTCTCTTTAAATTGTATAAAAGTAAAATCTAGGTTATTTGCACAAATTTCTTCAATTAACTCTTGACTTTTGTCTTTGCTTCCGTCATTTACAAATAAAATTTTTGTTTTTTTTGATGCAATTTTAATATAGTTTGAAAGTTCTTGCTCAACACGTTTTAAATTAGCTGCCTCGTTATAAACAGGTACTATTATAGTAAATTCGTAAGTCATTTAGATCACTTTATTTAAAGTTGTAAATTTAAAATATTTATTTTGATAAAAATGCAACGCACAAAATAATGTTTCGTCTTTAATAATAGAAGTAACCAACTGAATGAGTAAAACAATTCTTTTAAACAGTAAAATTGTAAATGATTGCAAGCTAAATAAAGCAAAAGCGCAAATGCAATTATATGATATGTATTGCGATGCCATGTTTATAATAGCGCAGCGATATGTTAAAGATAACTTTGTAGCTGAAGACATAATGCAAGATGCATTTATAAAAGTGTTTAAAAATATTAAAAAGTTTAAAGGTGAAGTTACTATCGGCGCCTGGATAAAAAAAATTGTAATTAATCAATGCATTGATTATTTGAAAAAGAAAAGAATTGAATTGGTTGCTATTGAAGAAAACAATATTGCAATTGCAGATGAAAGTGATTGGACCGTTAATGAAGAAGTAAACATAAATATTGTTACTTCAGCTATTAACAAGTTACCTGAAAAATACAAAGTTGTTTTAAACTTATATTTAATTGAAGGCTACGATCACCAAGAAATTGCACAAATTTTAAACATTACTGAGGTTACTTCCAGATCACAGTTAATGCGTGGTAAAAACAAATTAAAAAGTCAATTAAAAACGTATAATTATGCCTAAAGATTTAAAAAAAATGTTACAGGATAAACAAATTCATACGGAAAAGCTCTCTAAAAATCACAGGGCTAAATTTGAGGTTAAATTGCAAAAAGAATTACACGCTTCAAAAAAGGTAAGTTATCCATTTTTAAAAATAGCGGCTTCATTTATAGTTATTATTGGGTTAGGTTCAATATTTTATTTTTCAGGTAGTACTTCTGTAAAAACTGTTGAAACAGCCAAAATAGAAAGTTTAGGAAGTATTTCTCCTGAGTTAAAAAAAATTGAGAATTACTATTTAGCAAGTATAAATACAGAAATTTCCAGCTTAGAAGAAACAAAAGAAAATAAAGAGTTATTAGATGGTTATTTTGAAAAAATAAGTGAATTAACTGCTGATTATAAGTTGTTAACTCAAGAGCTAAATACGCAAGGTTTAAATGAAAAAACAATTAATGCTTTAATTGATAATTTACAATTACGCTTAAAACTATTGTATCAACTTAAAGAACAATTAAACGAATTAAAAAATCTTAACAAATCAGAAAATGAAAACATACACATATAATATAACAGCTTTTTTATTGCTATTTTCTGTTGCTTTAAACGCACAAACTTTTGATAAAAAAATTAAAGAGAATTTTAAAGTAAATTCAGATGTTGAAATTGTTATAAATGCAGCCTTTATGGATGTTGATATTGAAACTTGGAATAGAAACGAAGTTTCTGTAGAAGCAGTTATGGAAGTTGAAGGGGTTGAAGAAAACGAAGCTAAAAAAATATTAAAACAATGGAAATTTGAAGCTTTAGGAAATAAAAGTAAAGTGAAAATTTCATCATTATCAGATAATATGCACTTTGAATTTGACAGCGATTTCGATTTTCCAGGTATGGATTTTGAAATTCCTCATTTTGAAATTCCTGATATGGATTTTGATTTCCCTGAAATTCCCTTTCCTGAAATGCCCGAAATGCCTGAAATGCCCGAATTTGAATTTGATTACCAGCTATATAAAAGTGATTCTACCTACTTGAAAAACTATAAAATGAGGGTGTCAGAAGGTGTTGAAAAATTTAAGAACAGTAATTGGAAAAAACAATTGGATTCTGTGAGAAACTCACACGAATTTAAAAAACAGGTAGAAGAATACAAAAAAGCTGCAAAAGAAATAGCAAAGGAGATGAAAGAACTCCAAAATTCAGAAGCATTTAAGCACTCTTTAGAGGAGGCTAAAAGAGTAGCTGAAGAAGCCAAAATACATGTTCTTGAAAATAGAGATGAAATTTTAGAACAGGTTAAAATGGCTAAGGAAGCTAACAAAGCAGCTATGGCTGAACTTAAACGATTGAAGAAGAATGGAAAATTTGATTCATTACATAATTACCGCGAAAATATATTAGATTCGTTACATAATTACACTGAAAACGTTTATTTTCTCAATAGTACCAATAAAAATTCTAAGGTTAAAATTAAAAAATATTTAAAGATTAAAGTTCCTAAAAAAGCAACTTTCGATTTAAATGTACGACATGGTAAAGTGAATATTCCGGAGTCTAATAAAAAAATGTCCGCTAATATGTCATACAGTAATTTTGTTGGGGGATTAATTACAGGGTCAAAAAATGAATTATCATTTTCCAATTCTCCGGTTGAAATTGAAACCTTAAATGCAAGTAATATTACATTAAAAAATGTTCCAAACGCCAAGTTTGGAACATTTGAAAATAGTAATTTATTTTCCAACTCATCAGATGTTTCTATAGAGAAAATTGGAAGTAATGTTGCATTAAGCCAAAAATTTGGAAATTTAGAAATATCGAATATAGTTACTGATTTTGAAGTGTTTAACCTAATTTTAGACTATTCAAAAGCAAACATTAACTTGTCTAACGCAAAATATGCTTTTCAAATAAATGGTAAAAAATCTACTATTAGTTTGAATAAAAAATTAACAACAAATAAAACAACTAACAGAAATGATGGTGTTCAAATTATGGAAGGTTATTACCTGGATAAATCAACCTTAAACAAATTGTTTTTAACAGGTGTTTATAGTACAATTATTTTAGATTAAAATTCCATTTTACTTTATTTTAAATACTACAAAATCCTCAGTAGTATAAATTTTTCCATTACATAATTGTTATTATCTTTACAAATTCAAAAACAATTTATTATTAATGGAATTATACAAATCAAATCAGCTAAAAATATACAATTCTTTAAGTAAAACTAAGGAACTATTTAAACCAGTTATAGAAGGTAAAGTAGGAATGTATGTTTGCGGTCCAACCGTATATAGCAATGTGCATTTAGGTAATGTTAGAACCTTCATGTCTTTTGATATGATTTTCCGTTATCTAAAACATTTGGGTTATAAAGTGCGCTATGTGCGTAATATTACTGATGCTGGGCATTTAGAAAATGATGCGGATGCAGGTGAAGATCGTATTGCTAAAAAAGCCCGTTTAGAAGAAATTGAGCCTATGGAAGTAGTACAACGCTACACCGTAGATTTTCATGAAACACTTCAAAAAATTAATAATTTACCACCAAGTATTGAGCCAACTGCTACGGGGCATATTGTGGAACAAATAGAAATTATTAAGGATATTTTAGCAAAAGGTTTGGCTTATGAAATTAATGGATCAGTATATTTTGATGTATTAAAATACAATGAAACTGAACATTATGGAATTCTTTCCGGTAGAAATATTGAAGATTCAATTCATAACACACGAGAACTTGATGGACAATCTGAAAAGAAAAACCCACAAGATTTCGCACTTTGGAAAAAAGCAGATGAACGCCATATTATGCGTTGGCCATCGCCTTGGAGCGATGGTTTTCCGGGTTGGCATTTAGAATGTTCAGCAATGAGTACAAAATATTTAGGTGAAACTTTTGATATTCACGGAGGAGGAATGGATTTAAAATTTCCACATCACGAATGTGAAATTGCACAATCTAAAACCAAAAATGGTGTAAACCCTGTAAATTATTGGATGCACGCAAATATGTTGATTTTAAACGGTCAAAAAATGGCAAAATCAACAGGTAATTATATTTTACCTAACGAAATATTTTCTGGAAACAATAAAATATTAAGTAAAGCATTTTCACCAAGTGCAACACGATTTTTTATGTTGCAAGCTAATTACCGCAGTATTTTAGATTTTACAAGTACAGGTTTGGAAGCTTCCGAAAAAGGCTATATAAAATTAATGGAAGCTGTTAATAGTATTGATAAAATTGATCTTGACAAAGTGTCATCAATTGACATTAAAGCATGGAAACAAAAATGTTATGATGCGATGAACGATGATTTTAATACACCTGTTTTAATTGCTAATTTGTTTGAAGCTGTAAAGTATGTGAACTTATTAATTGAAAAGAAAGCAACTATATCTGAGGAAGATTTACAAGATTTTAAAACAACAATTAACGCTTTTGTTTTTGACGTTTTAGGTTTAAGAAATGAGTTGCAAGAAGATAGTTCAGATAAATTATCAGGTGTTGTTGAAATGTTGATTGGTATGCGTAAAGCAGCTCGTGATAATAAAGATTGGGCACTTTCTGATAAGATAAGAGATGACTTAGCAGGGTTAGGAATTCAATTAAAAGATGGAAAAGAAGGAACTACTTTTTCTGTAAATTAATATTGAAAAGTATTACTAAAATATTAGCAATTCCGTTTATTTGGTTGGTACGTTTTTACCAAGCCGCAATTTCACCTTATACACCATCTGCTTGCAGGTATACACCAACGTGTTCCAGTTATACATTAGAAGCTTTAAAAGTTCATGGTATTTTTAAAGGTGGTTGGCTAGCTATTAAACGCATAGGTAGCTGTCATCCGTGGGGTGGAAGTGGTTATGATCCTGTTCCAGAAAAAAACACTAAAAAAGAGAAAAACAATTAATAAAATTAAATTTTATACATTTAACAATGACTATACTTCAAATAGATTGGAATCCAGCACCGGAAATTTTTAAAATTGGTTCATTTGCAATACGTTATTATAGTTTAATGTTTGTTTTTGCATTTATGCTGGGGTTGTATTTAATGAAAAAAATATTTATTAATGAAAAAATTCAAATTGAAAAATTAGACTCATTATTTATTTATACAGTTGTTGCAACCTTGATTGGTGCACGTTTAGGACATTTTTTGTTTTATGATCCTGAATTTTTAATTAGAAAACCATTGGAAGTAATTTTACCATTTAGATTTTCTCCAAAATTTGAGTTTACTGGCTTTGCCGGTTTAGCAAGTCATGGAGCAGCAATAGGAGTTATAATTGCTATGTATTTATACAGTAAAAAGGTTTTAAAAAAGCCAATACTATTTATTTTAGATAGAATTGTGGTGCCTGTAGCTTTAGGTGCAATGTTTGTTAGATTAGGTAATTTAATGAATTCTGAAATTATTGGAAAGCCTACAAATAGTAATTATGGTTTTGTTTTTAAAAGATTAGGAGAAGATTTTCCACGTCACCCAGCTCAATTATATGAAGCAATTAGTTATTTAGTAATTTTTGGAATTTTAATGTTTGTATATTGGAAAACTGATAAAAAACAAAGGTCAGGATATTTATTCGGACTGTTTTTTGTGTTACTTTGGACGGTTCGGTTTTTTGTAGAATTCTTTAAAGAAGCACAAGTAGAAGGGCGTGAAGATTGGATTTTTGGATTAAATACAGGGCAGGTTTTAAGTATTCCTTTAATTTTAGTTGGTTTGTATTTTATGTTTAAAAAAAATAATAAAGGCTAAGCCTTATACATTATATATAAAAAAAAGCATTGATTATTAATCAATGCTTTTTGTTTTAAAAAATATTTGTGTTTGTTATTTTACATCCACTAATTCTACATCAAAAATTAAGGTTGCATCTGGAGGAATAACACCACCAGCACCTTGACTTCCATATGCTAAATCTGAAGGAATAACTAAACGCGCTTTGTCTCCTACTTTTAATAATTGAATACCTTCATCCCAACCAGGAATTACTTGTCCAACCCCAATAGTAAAATCAATTGGTTGTTTTCTAGAGTAAGAAGAATCAAATACCTGACCATCTAATAATTGTCCTTTATAGTGTACAGAAACCATATTACCTTTTTCAGCTTTTTTACCAGAACCTTCTTGTAAAATTTTATAGCGTAATCCACTTGGAGTTTCATCATAACCAGCTGCAATTTTATCCATTTGCGCTTTCATTGCTTGTTTTGCAGCCTCTTCTCTTTTAGCTCTGGAACCTTCAAAAACTCTGAATGCTTCAACAGCATTAAAATTTTCAGCAGCTTCACCAACTCTAATAATTTCAATAGATTCTAACATATCATTTTGTGCAACAGCATCCACAACATCTTGTCCTTCAACAACATTTCCAAACACCGTATGTTTATTATCTAACCAAGGAGTTGCAACATGTGTAATAAAAAACTGACTTCCATTAGAAGCAGGGCCAGAGTTTGCCATTGATAATATTCCAGGAGCATTGTGTTTTAAATCAGGATGAAATTCATCGTCAAAACTGTATCCTGGAGAACCAGCTCCAGTTCCTAAAGGACATCCTCCTTGTATCATAAAATCAGCAATAACTCTATGAAATTTTAATCCATTATAATAAGGTGTTCCTTGTGGTTTTGAATTGTTTTCTAAATTCCCTTCGGCTAATGCAACAAAGTTACCAACTGTTCCAGGAGTTTTTTCAAATTCTAAGTTTACTAAAATAGCACCTTTTGAGGTGTTAAATTTTGCGTATAATCCGTTATTCATTTTCTTATTTTTTATAAAGTGCAAAGATACATGCTTTCATTTATAATAAAAGTATTACCCTTACTTATTCAACTCATTTAAAATTACTTCAATAGCTTTATCTAATTGTGGTTGGTTACCAGTTAAACGGTCTTTAAAACTTTCACCTACATAAATATCAGGACTTACACCTTCTGTTTCTAAATTTTTGCCATCTAAAGTATAACATCCCCAAGATGGTAATCTATAAAAAGAACCATCAACCAAGCCTTTTCCTGAAGTAAAAATTATCCATCTATATGTTTCCGTACCAATAATCATACCAAGTTCTAATTCCTTAAAACCTGCTGCCGTCATTTCTGCATCTGATAACGATTGCTCGTTAACAAGCAATACAATTGGCTTGTCTGCATAGCCAAAATTAGATTGTTTTGCCAGTTTACCTTCTCTATATTTCCAGTTTAAATATGTTCTCTGACTTAAAAAACGCAACACTTCATCGTGTACATTTCCACCAGTATTGTAGCGTAAATCTAAAATTAAAGCATCCTTATCTGCTTCTTTACTTGTAACTAAATCTTCTTTAAATTTCTGTAACTCGCCTCCTGTCATATTTTTCATATGTACATAAGCAATACGGTTTTTAGATTTAGAATCTACATAATTCTGATTTTCATCTTGCCATTCATCGTATAATAAATTTCTTATGTTTCCGCTAGAGGATGGGTGAATATTTACATTAAATTCAGTACCATTTCTTTCAAATGTTAAGGTTATTTCATCTGAAAAAGAAGGTGCCGAAAAATATTTTTCTCTATTTTCATGAGTATTTACTTTTTCTCCATTTACGGCAATAAGTTTATCTCCTTTTCTAAGGTTTTTTTCCGAAATATCTGATGGACTATCTTTTATAATACTACTTACTTCAAACGGATTGTTGTTGTCAAATAAAATTCCTGTGGCTAAGGAACGTGTTCCGTAGTAGATATCTTCCTCTTTTCCATTTGAATTAAAACCAAAATGGGAGGTATTTAGTTCCCCAAGCATATCATTAAAAATAAGTCTTAATTCTGATCTACTAGTAATATAAGGTAAGTAATTTGCGTATTGATCTCTTAACTTTTGCCAATCTTGCCCATGAAAATTTTCATTATAAAAATTCTCTTCCATACCAGCCCAAGCTTCAAAATACATTTGAGTAAATTCGTTTGATAAAGACTTTTCAAAACGAGCCTCAATTTCAATTTCTTTTAGTTTGTTTTCTGAAATATCTAACGTATTTATATTTCCGTCAAATAATAAATAATTGTTTTTTTCTGACTGAAACAATTGATAATTTCGAATGGTTTTATCGCTTATTTGCTCTGTTTTCTTTTTTTCAAAAGGCTCAAGCTTTGTTTTCCAAAGTTGTGATTTACCTTCATTATGATCTGAAATATATATTACATATGTTTTTTCATCTTTTTGAATGATTGAAGGATTTTCTTGTTGACCAAAATTAGGACTAATTTGAGTCAAACGTTTCATTAACCCATTTGGATTAATTGTTACTTTAGGAAGTTCTTTTTTAGGGCTTGCTTTTTCATCGTTCTCTTTTTTTTCTTTTGAATCTTTCTTTTCTTCTTCTTTAAATAATTTTGAAATTTCATCCAATTTAAAAGGTGCTTCAAATTTATCTAAAGACATTTGATATATTTTAGAATTAGTAGTTCCAAAAGGATATCCTGGTTGTAATTTATCTGAAGAAAAATACACGTATTTCCCATCCGGAGACCAAATTGGTTCAGATTCAGAAACCTTTGTATTTGTTAAATTAGTTATTTTTTTAGATTCGATGTTGTACGTAAAAATATCGGTTTCAAAATCTCTATAAGCATTGTAAATTATATATTTATCATCTGGTGAAAAATATGGGTTAGAGTTATAGAACCCCCAAAGTTCATCATTTACAATAATTTCACTTTTAAAAGTGTTCAAATTAATTAAACAAATCTCATTCCTTCCTCTTAAATAAACCCCTTTAGAACGATCACTATTAAAAGTAATTTGGCGGTTGTTCATTGTAACTCTTGTAAGTTGTTTTTCTTTAGATGCAACATCAACATCTATTGAAAACCAATTGTAATACCCTTTATATGATTGTGAATAAATTAATGATTTGTTGTTTTTTAACCATTTAACTTCCTGAACAGCTTCACTAGTATTTGTATTAATTTCTTTTACAAATTTCCCTTTAATGTCTGAAATAAATAATTTTCCTCTAGAAATAAAAGCAATTTTTTTCTCATCTGGAGAAATATCAAAATAACTTATTTTTCCTTTTATAGCATAAGATTGTTCTTTTTCTAAAGTATTATTTTTTATAATATTAATTGTTGGTTTTGAGGTTTTACCAGAAGCAACATCGTATACATTAATTTGGTAATCTTTTCTAAAAACTACTTTTTTACCGTTGGCACTTACCTTTGGCCACATTAATGAAGTTTCAAATGTTGTAAGTTGTTTTTTTTCTCCATTTTGTAGGGTGTATAAATTGTATTCTCCGTTAGCTTCATCAGATTTAAAATACAATGTTCCGTTTTTATCAAAGGTTACACCAAAATCTTTACCTCTATAAGTTGTGTGTTTTGTATATTCTTTAGTTTTTAAATTGAAAGATTTTATATCTGGATTATAATCTCCTTTGTATCTTTTTCTGTGTGCAAAACGTCCACTTTCCCAACTTTCATTAAAATAAATTTCATCATTCAAAGGATTTTCAATAACATTATGAACTGTATTAAAATAATGCTTGAATAATCTTTGAGGAGTTCCACCAGATTTATTTATACTGTAAGTTGTAAATGAATTATACCTTCCGGAAGTGAAATAAATTTTTGAGCTGTCCCAACTCCAAGAACTAACATTATCTCCACCATCATGAAATGTTAATTGTTTAATATCCCCACCATTTATAGGCATTACATAAACATCATTATTTCCATATTGATTGCTTGAAAAAGCAACCCATTTACCATCTGGAGATACACTAGGATTTATTTCATCTCCTTGCATTGCGGTTATTCTATGTGCATCACCACCTTCGGTTTTAACTTTCCATAAATCGCCATTATAACTAAATATAATAAATTCAGCATTGGGAGTTAATGTTGGGTTTAAAGTAAAATAAATGTCTTTTGATTGAGAATAACTAATAAAAGTAATGCATAGTATTAGTACACTACAAAGTGATTTTAAAAATTTCATAAAATAAAGTTTGAGTTGGCAAATCAATGATTTTCAAATAAACTTTAAAGTTACTATTTTTTATATGTTAAAAAGTCCTATTTTTTGTTAAAAAATAAGATTAAGAGATTAATCTGCCTCAGCAACAACAACAATTTCTGATGTTGCAGATTTTTGAATTAGGGAAGCGTCTGAAGTTAATCCGCATCCTTTTTTAGAAGATCCGCAAGAAGTAAATAAAAGCAACATAAAAGTTATTGCCAATAAAGAAGTAATTAATTTTTTCATATTAATAGGGGTTTTATTAATTTTCAACGATGAAATATACAAATTATTTTATAAGCACAATTTATTTAGGGTATACAAAATAAGTTCGTCTATCGGTTTATAAGGGTCTTTACTAAAAGTTCCATTTGCCCTGTTTGCAATAATTGCATTCATTGAACACGCATTATGACCTAATAATTTAGCTAAACCATAAATTGCTGATGTTTCCATTTCCAAATTAGTAATTCGAACTCCATTATATTCAAAATTATCAATTTTACTATTTAATTTAGGGTCTTGAATAGGCAATCTTAAAATTCTTCCTTGTGGTCCGTAAAAGCCTACTGCAGTTGCTGTTACTCCAATAAAAACTTTATCACTAGCAAGTTTTTCTTCAAGAGTTTCACTATTTTTTACAATATAAGGTCTTGCTTTTCTGGAACTCCAATTTGTATGCTTAATAAAAGCGTCTTCAAAATCTGCTTCTAAAACATGTTCACAGGCATAAGAGTGAAGCATACCATCAAAACCCAACCCGTATTTTGCTAAAACAAAACTATCTACAGGAATATCTTTTTGTAAAGAACCTGAAGTTCCTATCCTAACAATATTTAATTGTACGTGTTCTTTTTTTACGGTTCTTTTTTCCAAATCAATATTTACCAATGCATCCAACTCGTTTATCACTATGTCTATATTGTCTGGACCAATACCTGTTGAAATAACAGACATTCGGGTTCCTTTGTATGTTCCTGTAATTGTTCTGAATTCTCTTTTTTGAGTTTCAAATTCAATTGAATCAAAATGTTGTGTAATTTTTGGTACTCTATTTTGATCACCCACAAAAATAATATTGTGAGCAATGTTTTCGGGTTTTAAATTTAAATGATAAATACTACCATCAGGATTTAAAATTAGCTCTGAAGCTGCAATTTTGTTCATATGTTATCCGCCTACGCGTTTTATGTTATAGCCATCCTTTTTAAGGATTTCCATTATTTTATCTCTATAATTTCCTTGAATAATAATTTCACCATCTTTAATACTTCCTCCCACACCGCATTTTTGCTTTAACATTTTTCCTAAAGCTTTTAAGTCGGCATCACTACCTTCAAATCCAGTAATTACAGTAACTGTTTTTCCGCCTCTTCCCTTGTTTGAAAAATGAGCTTCTAAGTATTGTTTATTTACAGGTAAAGTTGCTGTATTTTCTTCATTTTCATATTCAAAATTATCGTTTGTTGAAAATACAAAACCACCTAAATCTTCTAAACTACTTAATTTCTTTTTTCCCATTTTTAATGCTGAAATTATTGATGTAAATTTAATTAAATTAGAATTATTTTTTAAGTTTATTCCAAATAAAAAGTAAGGTAGCAAAAAGTTCAAAAACCAAACCAATTCCTAAAATTAAACTTGCTTGAGGATTTTTTGAAATTTTTAATATGGCACCTGCAATAATTAAAAATACCCCAAACGTAAAAAATGAAATTACTTTTTTTGAAATCATTTTAATAAACCTAATTCTCTTAAACGCTCATTTAAAAATTCTCCTGCTGTAATGTCTTCATAAGCTTTTGGATGTGTTTTAGAAATACATTCAGGTAAACAATTTAAAGACATTTCACTAATTGGATGTGTAAAAAATGGGATTGAATATCTTGGTTTTCCCCATTCTTCTCTTGGTGGATTTACAACTCTATGGATTGTTGAACGTAACTTATTATTTGTAAGACGTTCTAACATATCTCCCACATTAATTACTAGTTGTTCAGGAAGAGCAGTAACAGGAATCCATGCTCCTTGTTTGTTTTGCACTTCTAAACCAGATGCAGAAGCTCCCATTAACAAGGTTATTAAATTAATATCACCATGTGCAGCCGCTCTAACTGCACCTTTTGGTTCACCTTGAATAGGAGGGTAGTGTATTGGACGTAAAATACTATTTCCGTTAGTTACATATTGGTCAAAATATTGTTCATCTAAACCTATATACAAAGCCAACGCTCTTAATACATAAATGGCTGTTTTTTCTAACATTTTATAAGCTTCCATTCCTGTTTTGTTAAAATTAGGAATTTCATTTACATATACATTTTTTGGATATTCAGCTTTTAATTTATCATTTCCAATTACTTCTTGTCCAAAATGCCAAAACTCTTTTAAATCGCCTTCTTTTTTACCTTTTGCACTTTCTTTTCCAAAAGAGGTATAACCTCGTTGCCCTCCAATTCCATCAATTTCGTATGATTCTTTAATTTCTTCTGGAAGTTCAAAAAAACTTTTAACTTCGTTATATAAGCTATCAGTTAGTTCATCTGATAAAAAATGACCTTTTAGAGCAACAAAACCTATTTCTTCATAAGCTTCACCAATTTCTTTTATAAATTTTTCCTTTCTTTTGGAATCACCAGATAAAAAATCTGATAAATCTACACTTGGTATATTTTTCATGTGTCTATATTATTGTTTTTTAAAGGTTACATGCTGTTCGCTATTAGTCATTTCGTAGTATGATAAACTTTTTAGCATGCTCGTTTCGTAAAAAATTATTTAATCATTTAAAAATAATAAAATTATTTATACTTGTTAATAATAGGTATATTATAGCTAACGGTATAATTAAAACCAACTCCTAAATCATTAGAAAAAACTCTGTTAAAACCAGGAATATACAAGTTTTTGAAGTTTTCAGGTTCTTTGGTTGAAATCATTTTTTTTACACTTAACTGTACACCTAAATATAAATTTGATAAAGTTTCAATTTTCATACCAAACAGGAATTCTAACCAATGTGCGTTTAAATCTTTAAAATTTGTACCAGCTTCAATTGTATTTGCAATAAAATAAGTGCCTTTTGCATTTGGCGTGTAACTGTTTAAGGTTTGTTCAAAAACACTAAAACCATAGCGTCCACCTATATAAATTTGGTTGTTCATACCTTTCCAATTTTCGTAGGCATTGTAATTAATTCCAAGTTTAATAAAAGAACCTTTGGTTGTGTAATTTAAATAATCTTCAGTTTTTAAAACGTCTTCATACCCTAATTCAGCAGCGGCATAGTAATTGTTTGAAATGCGTATATCTCCAGTTATTTCTAATCCTTTTGTGTTTTCTTCTAAAAAAGAAATAATAGGTTTACTAATATCAACGCCTAGCCTAAGACCATAACTAACTTTAGTTTTAACAGAATCCTGTTCTTGTTTGTTCTCCTGTTTTTGAGCACTTGTAGTAAAGTGAATTAAAACACTAATGATAAATATTAATATGTGCCGTTGTATCATTGTCAATAATTGTATTATTAATATTATATGATTTAATCCAGTTGTTTGTTGTACTATCTATAGCTAAATTTTCGAAAATTGTTTTATAACCACAAGATCTTGATACAAATACATCGTTTCTACCATAACTAAAATAAATGGTATCTGATGTTCCTCCAGATGAAATTTGATATACAGTTTTAAACTCGTTTAAATCTAAAGGAATTAAAATGGAATCGAGTGTTTTTTTGGTGTAATCTCCAATAAGAACATTATCTATTGCTCTTATGGAATCTATTAACATGCTTTTTACCAGTGTGTCATTTTCGAAATCATAAAATTTTAGCACCAAATTTGGAGTAGTGTTTTCTAAACAAATATCATCTTTTTCACAACTTATTATTAAGATTAGTGATAAAATTATTAATGTAAAATATTTTTTCATAATTATTTTAATTCTAAAAGAACCACATTTTCAACATGGTGTGTTTGTGGAAACATATCAACAGCTTGTGTTTTAACAATGTTATACTGATCTTTCATTAAACTTAAATCACGAGCCTGGGTTGCTGAATTACAACTTACATATACTATGCGTTTAGGTGCAATTTCTAATATTTTAGCCACCACATTTTTATGCATTCCATCTCTTGGTGGATCTGTTATTATAACATCAGGCTGACCGTGTTTTTTTATAAAACTGTTATTAAAAACATCTTTCATATCTCCTGCATAAAACTCAACGTTTTCAATGTTATTTAATTGTGCATTTAACTTTGCATCATCAATAGCTTCAGGTACAGATTCAACACCAATAACTTTTTTTGCCTTTTTTGCCACAAATTGAGCAATGGTTCCTGTTCCTGTGTAAAAATCGTAAACTACCTCATTTCCTGTTAAGTTGGCGAAATTTCGGGTTATTTTATATAATTCGTACGCTTGTGCAGAGTTAGTTTGATAAAATGATTTTGGTCCAATTTTAAATTTTAAACCTTCCATTTCTTCAAAAATATGATCTCTGCCTTTAAATAGCATAATATTTTGATCGTATAAAGTATCGTTTCCTTTGCTGTTAATTACATATTGAAGTGATGTAATTTGTGGAAATTTTTCTGATAAAGCATTTAATAAACCTTCACGTTTTTGTTTATCTTCTTTAAAAAATTGAATAACAACCATAATTTCTCCTGTTGAAGAAATACGAAGCATTATTGTTCTTAATAAACCAGATTGTTCCCTCGGATTGTAAAATTCCAATCCGTTTTCTATTCCATAATTTTTAATAAAATTCCGAATATCGTTAGAAGGGTCTTCTTGTAAATGACATTTTTTAACATCTAAAATTTTATCCCACATTCCTGAAATATGAAAACCACAAGCATTTCTGTCATCAATTTGTTCTTCAGAATTTATTTCTTCCAAAGTTAACCAACGGCTATTTGAGAAGGAAAACTCCATTTTATTTCTGTAAAAATAAGTTTTTTCACAGCCCAATATAGGTGTAATTTCAGGTAATTCTAAATGCCCAATTCTAATTAAGTTATTGGTAACCTCTTTTTCTTTATATGCTAATTGATGTTGATACCCCATATTCTGCCATTTGCAACCACCACAATGTTCAAAATGTTCACAAACAGGAGTGACCCTTTTATTAGAATATTCATGAAATTTTATTGCAGTTCCTTCAAAATATGCTTTCCTTTTTTTTCCTGTTCTAATATCTACAACATCACCGGGTACTGTGTTAGATAAGAAAATTACACGTCCATCAGGTGCTTTGGCAACGGTTTTTCCTCTTGCCCCAGCATCTAATACTGTAATGTTTTCAAAAATAAGTGGTTTCTTTTTTCTTGCCATTTTGCAAATGTAACATTTTAGCATAAAAAAAGCACCTCTATTTAAGAGATGCTTTTTATTATTTTTACTTATAAATTTATTTTACTGAACGCATATAAGCTGCTAATGCAGCAAGTTCGTCGCCAGAAAGATCTTTTACAAAACCATCTAAGTTAGCTTTCATAATTGCTACCTGACCTGGATCAGTATCAACAATTGCAGCAGATTCTCCTTTTAAAAACGTAACAATATTGCCATTTTGTTCAGCATATATTTTATTTATGTCTTTTATAGAAGGACCAATTACTTTAGCATCTGCTTGGTGGCAAGTTGCACAAGTTTTATCTGTAAACAATTGTTTTCCTAATTCAATATTGTCAACAACGGCTTCTTTTACTTCTTCTTTAACAGTTTCAACCGGAGTTTCAACTTCTTTTTTAACTTCTTCTTTCTTTTTTTCTCCGCAACTTGTAAAAATTACAGCAGCTAAACCTAACACTAAAACAGATTTTTTCATTTTTTTGAATTTAATTAAATATTGATAACAAATTTATTCAATTAATTTTAACATTGTGTAATTTTTATAACATTTTTAATTTGTTTAAGACTTCTTTTTTGAAGCATTAAAAATTCACAAAATAATTTGTAATTTGCACTATCAAATGGGATGATTTCTCTCCCAAACGAGGAATTGATTATTTTCAATTTTAAACTTTTTTAAAAGATGGTTTCAGAAACAATATCATCACAACAAGCAATTGATTTAGAAAACAAGTATGGGGCTCATAATTACCATCCATTACCTGTTGTATTAAGCAGAGGAGAAGGCGTTTATGTGTGGGATGTTGAGGGAAAACGTTATTACGATTTTTTATCAGCATATTCAGCAGTTAATCAAGGTCATTGTCATCCAAAAATAATAAGTGCCTTAACAGAACAAGCCAGTAAATTAACATTAACATCACGCGCATTTTATAATGATGTTTTAGGAAGTTATGAAAAATTTGTAACTGAGTTTTTTGGTTATGAAAAAGTATTACCAATGAATACAGGTGCAGAAGCAGTTGAAACAGCAATTAAATTATGTAGAAAGTACGCTTATGAAAAAAAGGGTATTGCTGAAAATGATGCGCAAATTATTGTGTGTAAAAACAATTTTCACGGACGTACAACTACAATTATCTCTTTTTCTAATGATGAAGATGCTCGCAAAAACTTTGGTCCCTTTACGGCTGGTTTTATTAAAATAGAGTACGATAATTTACAAGCTTTAGAAGAAGCGTTTAAATCGAGTAATAATATTGCTGGATTTTTAGTGGAACCAATACAGGGCGAGGCGGGTGTTTATGTTCCTTCAGAAGGGTATTTGAAAAAAGCAAAGGCACTTTGTGAAAAGTATGATGTTTTGTTTATAGCTGATGAAGTTCAAACGGGTGTAGCAAGAACCGGAAAATTATTAGCAGTAAACCACGAAAATGTACAACCGGATATTTTAATTTTAGGAAAAGCTTTAAGTGGAGGTGTGTATCCTGTTTCAGCAGTTTTTGCGAATGATGAAATAATGAATGTAATTAAACCTGGTCAGCACGGTTCTACTTTTGGAGGAAATCCGTTAGCTTGTGCAGTTGCTATAGCAGCTTTAAACGTAGTAAAGGAGGAAGCACTTGCTGAAAATGCTGAAAAACTAGGTAATTTATTTAGATCAGAAATTCAAAATAGATTAGTTGATAAATGTGATTTGGTAAAATTAGTTAGAGGAAAAGGGTTGTTAAATGCAATTGTTATTAATGATAGTGAAGCTAGTTCAACTGCGTGGGATATTTGTATAAAATTAAGAGATAATGGTTTATTAGCTAAACCTACTCACGGAAATATTATTCGTTTTGCTCCGCCTTTAGTAATGGACAAAGAGCAATTATTAGATTGTGTTTCAATAATTACAAAAACAATTTCAGAATTTTAATATTTTGAAAATATTTATAATAAAAAAAGCAGCCAATTGGCTGCTTTTTTTATAGAATATGTTTTATGCTTTTCTTCTTTTTGAAGGTTTGGTATTGCCAAAAGCACTTTTGTTATCAGAACGTTTTCTTCCAAAACCACTAAAATCTCCAGATCCTGAAGATTTACGATCTTTACTTCTGCGTCTTCCTCCACCGCTTCGGCTGTTTTCGTTTTTGCCTCCATCATCTCTTCTTCTTCGGCCACCTCCGCCTCCTCTTCCAGAACGTTTCTTTTCGGTTATTTCAACATTTACATTTCTTCCTTCAAAATCAATATCTCCTTCTTGAAAAGCAGAAATTGTTTCGTCAGTATAATTTTTATCTAATTCAAAAAATGAAAAAGTATCTAAAATTTCAATCTGCCCAATTTCAATATTTTTGGCAATTTGTTGCTCATTAATTAAACCAATTAACCTCGCAGGGTTTAACTTGTCTTTTCTTCCAATATTTATAAAGAAACGAGTCATATTTTCATCATCTCTATTTTTTCCTCTACTATCTCTATCATTTCTCCTCATTTGATCACTGTCATTTAAGTCTGGAGCATTTTCGTAATAAGAAAGGAATGTATTAAATTCTATTGAAACAAATCTTTTAATTAATTCTTCACGATTTAAACCTTCTAATTTTTCATAAATTGAAGGAAGAAAATCGTTTATTTCAGTATCATTAACTTTAATATCGTGAACTTTATCAATTAATTTTAATAACTGATTTTGACAAATTTCTTTTCCAGTTGGTATAGGAGTACTAATAAACTTTTTACCAATTTTTCTTTCAATTGGGTGTAACTTTCCTTTTTCTCTTCCAGTTACAATAGCTATAGATATTCCTTCTTTACCAGCACGACCAGTTCTACCACTACGGTGAGTATAAGATTCTATCTGATCGGGTAATTTATGGTTTATTACGTGTGTTAAATCTGTAACATCTAAACCTCTTGCTGCAACATCAGTTGCAACTAATAATTGTAAATGTTTTTTTCTGAATTTTTCCATAACACTATCACGCTGGGCTTGAGATAAATCTCCGTGAAGTGAATCGGCATTGTAACCGTCTTTAATTAATTTATCTGCAATTTCTTGTGTTTCTCTACGAGTTCTACAAAAAATAATACTGTAAATATCTGGGTTAACATCAGCAATACGCTTAAGTGCTGCATATCTGTTTCTTTCAGATACTACATAGTATTGATGTGAAACCTGATCGGAACCTTTATTTTTTTCTCCAGAAGTAATTTCAACTGGTTTGTACATATAGTTACGTGCAATACTTTCTACTTCTTGTGGGAAAGTTGCTGAAAACAATAATGTTTGTTTTTCTTTAGGTGTAACAGCAAGAATTTTATCAAGTTCATCCTTGAAACCCATATTTAACATTTCATCAGCCTCATCTAAAACAAGCCATTTAACGTTATCTAGTTTCAATTGTTTTCTGTTAATTAAATCAACAGTTCTACCAGGAGTACCAACTACAATATGTACACCTTTTTTAAGTTTTCTAATTTGTTCTTCAATATTAGCTCCACCATATACTGCTGCAGTTCTAAAACCATCGGTATATTTTGAAAATTCTTCAATGTTATTAGCTATTTGTAGTGCTAATTCACGGGTTGGAGATAAAATAATAGCTTGTGTATTTTTGCTTTCAAGGTCAATTTGTTCTAAAATTGGCAAGCTAAATGCAGCGGTTTTTCCAGTTCCTGTTTGTGCAAAAGCTTTTAAATCTTGATCTGTTGCTAGTACTTGTGGAATTGCTTTTAATTGAATTTCTGTAGGATTTTCGTATCCTAAATCGGTTAAGGCCTTAATAATGTTTTTATTAAGCCCTAGCTCTTTAAATGTCGACATTCTGTATAAATTATTGATTTACAGACGCCCATCTATAAACCGGTTAAAAATCGTGCAAAGGTACACTTATATTTATAGTAACAGGATAAAAATTAGTTTTTTTCTAATTTGCTTAATTCTGAACTAAATTTTTTGGAGTCTAAATAGGTAAATCCGTTGGTAACAATACCATTTTTATTTACCATTATAGTTCTTGGATAGGTGCTTGTTAAAAATTGGTGAGCATAACTATCTTTTGTTAATTTAAATTGTTTTTTGAGGTTAGAAAAATTAGTTTTGCTTGGTATACTTTGAGCCTCAGGTTGAGTATTTATACCAATAAATAAGATATTTGGATAATTTTTTTCTAAATATTTTATTCTTTTTGTTAAGTAATCTAAAGACATATATTCTGTAGACCAAAAGTAAATTACGGTATTATTATTTTTAGCAATTTCATTAATGCTTAGTACTTCGTCAGAAAAAGTTTCAATTTTAAAATCTGGAAGCAACTCATTATTTAATACAAATTTACTGTCGTTCACTAAATTTTTAACCTGTGTAACATATTCTTTATCAGTACAGTTAGCTAAAAAAATATTTAATGTTTCGTTATTAATTGAACATGTAGACTCACTCTTTAAAAAATCCTCAACAACAATACCTTTTAATAAGGTGTTTTTAAATTCTTCAAGCTTTACATTTTCAACAATAGCATTTAGAATGTTTACAGTTATGTTGTTTTTTGTACTATCCTTTTCTTTAATTTGGTAACTAACATTATATAAATAATTAATTACATAATTTCTGTAAGGATAAAATGAAAGCAGGTTATTTTCATTTAAATTAATATTATTTCTGAAATTGTAAAAATCTTTAGAAATTTCAGGAAACTTAGATAAGTTATGTGCTTTTTTATAATAATAAGGATAAATTTCCTTTAACCTATACAATGGAAAATGTATTGCTGTATTTGTTAATTTTTTAAAACCTTCAGTAATATTTACTTCATTTTGGGAAAAATCATTGTAAATATTTTCTCTTTCTACAGCTAGTGAATCTATTTTAAATTGAAAATCCTTTTCATTTAAATTAAAATACTGATACATTGCTTGTTCTTCTTTTTCATTTTGTAAAAATAAATTAATTAAAAATTCATTTTTACTACTTCCTTTTCCATTAAATACAAGCGATTCATCAAAATCCCATGTGTTTAACCTAACTAAAACACTATCTGCTGGTTCTATATAAATATATTGAAATTCGTTGCCGTGTTTAAAAGTATATAAGCCTTCTGAAAATGATTTATAAGATGCAATAAATTTATTATTGTTTTGCAATGATAAGGTGTCTATTACTTTATCATCCTTTAATAAAAGCACAAAGTTGGTTCTTGGATTAATAATTTGCCCCCCAAAATAAGTTAAAGCATTGCTCTTATTAGTTGTATTACAACCAACAGTTAAAATTAATAATATGGCACCTAAAATGTGTTTCATTGAGATTGAATTCAAACAAAAGTACATACAACTTTATGTTTTGCTTGTTAATGAGATGTTAAATATAAAAATGAATTTCATAATTTTTTAATAAAACTATTTACGTTGAATTAAATATCTTTTAGTAAATCTATTTTATTACTTTTGCAGCGCAATTTAAAAAAATTAAAATATAATGCTTTCAGTATCAAATTTATCTGTCCAATTCGGTAAACGTGTTTTGTTTGATGAGGTAAACACAAAATTTACAATTGGTAATTGTTATGGAATAATTGGCGCAAATGGGTCAGGTAAATCAACATTTTTAAAAATTATTTCAGGTGTAATTGAGCCTACATCTGGTCAAGTTCATTTAGAGCCAGGTAAACGTATGTCTGTTTTATCTCAGGATCACTATGCTTTTGATGAATTCCCTGTATTAGATACAGTAATGATGGGAAATAAAAAGTTGTATGAAATAAAAAACGAAATGGATGCTATTTATGCTAAAGAAGATTTTTCTGAAGCTGATGGTGTAAAAGCTGGTGAACTAGGTGCTGAATTTGAAGAAATGGGTGGTTGGAATGCAGAAAGTGAAGCAGCTACGTTATTATCTTCTTTAGGAATAAAGGAAGATATGCATTATACATTAATGGCTGATTTAGATGGTAAATCTAAAGTTAGAGTATTGCTGGCTCAGGCTTTATTTGGAAATCCAGATGTTTTAATTATGGATGAGCCAACCAACGATTTGGATTTTGAAACT
This sequence comes from Lutibacter oceani, assembly GCF_003384935.1. Classification (GTDB taxonomy): domain Bacteria; phylum Bacteroidota; class Bacteroidia; order Flavobacteriales; family Flavobacteriaceae; genus Lutibacter; species Lutibacter oceani. The sequence goes on along the minus strand of NZ_QTTQ01000012.1, from coordinate 202,893 downwards.
ATTGGTTGGTTAGAAAACTTTTTAGCAAATTACGATAATACGGTAATTGTGGTTTCGCATGACCGTCACTTTTTAGATGCAGTTTGTACACACGTTTCAGATATAGATTTTGGAAAAATAACACATTATTCGGGGAACTATTCTTTTTGGTATGAATCAAGTCAATTAGCAGCAAAGCAAAGAGCTCAACAAAGTAAAAAGGCTGAAGATAAAAAGAAGGAATTAGAAGAATTTATTCGTAGATTTTCAGCTAATGTTGCAAAATCTAAACAAGCAACCAGTCGTAAAAAAATGATTGAACGATTAAATGTTGATGAAATAAAACCTTCAAGTAGAAGATACCCTGCAATTATTTTTGAGCGTGAAAGAGAAGCTGGAGATCAAATTCTAAACGTAGAGCATTTATCAAAAGCTACAGAAGAAGAAATATTGTTTAATGATATACACTTTAATTTAAATAGAGGAGATAAGGTGGCATTGATTTCAAAAAACTCTAGGGCAGTTACTGCTTTTTACGAAATTTTGAATGATCATATACAAGCTGATAGTGGTAAATTTCAGTGGGGTGTCACCACTACACAATCTTATTTGCCATTAGATAATTCAGAGTTTTTTACCGATTCAAATTTAAATTTGGTGGATTGGTTACGTCAATACGCAAAAACTGAAGAAGAAAGAGAAGAAGTTTACTTAAGAGGATTTTTAGGTAAAATGATTTTTAGTGGGGAAGAGGCGTTGAAAAAATGTAATGTGCTTTCTGGAGGAGAAAAAGTTAGGTGTATGATGAGTAGAATGATGATGATGAGAGCTAATGTTTTAATGTTAGATGAACCAACAAACCATTTAGATTTAGAAACTATACAGGCTTTTAATAACTCTTTAAGTAATTTTAAAGGAACGGTTATATTTAGTACTCATGATCACGAATTTGCTCAAACTGTAGCTAATAGAGTTATTGAAATTACACCAAATGGTGTCATAGACAGATATACAAGTTTTGATGAATATTTAGAAGATCCAAAAATTAAGGAACTAAGAGAAAAAATGTATAAATAATAAAAAAGGGAGCAATTTGCTCCCTTTTTTATTGACCATTCCTGTTTCTTCTGCCATATTCTTGTAATATTCTTTTATTAAAATCTCTTTCAGCTTTTTGAAGTTTTACAATTTGACGTGCTGAAATAATTTTTGAAAGTTCATCAATCATTTTAATTTTTGTTTCAGAAATATCCTTTTCTAAATTAACAAATTGATTTAATAATTCCTGAGCTTTAGTTTCAGAAATTTCATCAATCCCACCAGCTAATTGAATTTCTTGAAACATTCCCCTTTCAATTTTAAATTTTAAATTTTGAAGTTGATCTGAATATAAATTAAATACTGGCCAAAATTTTTCAGCTTCACTTGGTTTCAAATCAATGGCTTCTGAAATAAATGCTGTTTTTAATAATTTTACTCTTTGTCTATTCATTTTTTGTGCAAAAACAGAACTCGATGCAAGTAAAATTAAAGTTGTTATAATAAGTAATTTCTTCATTTTGTAAAATTTAATTTTCATAAAACAATTCTTCCAAATTATTTTCATTTAAGTATTCTAAAACATCACTATCTGATAATGATGAAATAAAATTAGTATCATCTAATTCAACATTAGGAAAAATAATGGCTAAACTTTCTGCGTCATAATCAATATTACCAAGATCAATAAATTCTTCAATTTCTGAAGAATCTATGGATTCAAAAGTGATATTAGCTGAATTTTTATTTATTAAAAAAATGATTAAAAATGATGCTGCAATTGCTATAGGTGCAATATATTTTGTTATTTTTTTAAGTGATATTACCTTAGGTTTAGAATTTATTTTATCTATAACCTTGTCTTCTAAAGAATTAAAGTAATTTTCAGGAACTGTATTATTATTATTATTATTATTATTATTATTATTATTATTATTATTATTATTATTCTCTAACTGTAAAGATTGAGTTTTAAGTTTAGCAATAACTAAGTCTTCAAAAGTATTAAAGTAATTTTCAGGAGTATTAAAATTAGGCTTTTCAGCATTTATTTTTGAAGCTAATATTTCAGCAAAAACAGCATTTTCAATAGAATTAAAATAATTTTCGGGAACTTTAAATCCAGATTCTCTTAGTGATAGTTCACTTAATATTGGTGCTATATTATGTAATTCATTTTTATTCATTTCTAATTATTAGACTTACTTTAGATATTAAGGTTTAATGCGTTTTTAAGAATTCTTCAATCTTTTTAACAGCATGAAAATAAGAAGCTTTTAAAGCTCCAACTGAGGTTTCCAAAATTTCTGACATTTCAGCATACTTCATTTCATCAAAATATTTCATATTAAAAACGAGTTGTTGTTTATGGGGTAAACTTACAATAGCTTTTTGTAATTTTAATTGAATTTCATCACCTGTGTAATCTAAATCATTAGTTAAATTATTTACTGTATTTAGTTGTAGTTCAGTTAAATCAACCTGTTGTTTTGCTGCCTTTTTATTTATAAAAGTGATTGCTTCGTTTGTTGCAATGCGATACATCCAAGAATATAACTTACTATCTTCTTTAAAGTTATGAATATTTTTAAAAACTTTTATAAAGGTATTTTGCAGTACGTCATCAGCATCATCATGCAGGTAAACAATTTTACGGATATGCCAATACAAACGTTCTTTGTATAAAGACATTAAACTTCTAAAAGCCTGTTCTTGCGTTTTTTTATTTTTTAGTTGAGCAACTAATAATTTATCGTCATTCACTTACTAATATTTGTAATTAGACGATTAAAATTAAGAAAGGTTTAATTGATGACCAAAAAAATTATTTTTTTAAGAACTTTCTTCTTGAGTAACCAAATAATCTTTCATCTTTAATTGTTTCAGCAATTCCTTTTGGGAGCATTTCTTCCCAGCCGTGAACTCCATTAGCAATCATGTCTAATACTTTTCTGGAGAATACTTCTAAAATTTCAGGGTTAAAATCTACAATATCAATAACTTTACCATTGTATTTAAAGAATTTGTAAAGCTCTTTCATACGTGGATGAACTTTAAGATTTTCACTAGTTTTAATTTCACCAGTGCGCTCATCTTTAAGAGGGTATAAGTAAACTTTTAGATCTTTAAAGAATAATTTACCAAATGCTTCTAAAATTCCACCACTTAAATTTCTGTAATATTTTTCATCAAAAATTTGAACAAAACTATATACACCCATTGCCAATGCAATACGTTCTTTTGTAAATTCAGAGAAGTATTCAACTAATTTATAATATTCTTGGAAATTGGTAATCATTACATTTTGACCAAGAGAACATAGTAATTCTGCTCTATCTAAAAAGTCCCTTTCATCAATTTCTCCTTCAGCACTTAAATTTGTTAAAGTTATTTCAAAAATTATTTTAGCATTTTCTTCTTTAACTTTACTTTCATTTAAAAACATTTGTTGCGCCAATTTATACATGTCCATATTTACTTTGGTAACAGGTCTAAAACTACCTCTTAGCGCTAAAATATTTGCTTTATATAATTGTTGTGCAGGTAATAAATTATTTCCGTCAGGCCCAAACATTACTGCATTGGTCATTCCATTTCTTACTAAAAGCAAGCTCATTAACCTATTATCTACATAAGAAAAACGAGGTCCAGCAAAATTAATCATATCAATTTCTAACTGAATCTGATGTAAGTTATCGTAAAGTGATTTTAATAATTCTTTTGGCTTATCATTTAAATAGAATGCACCATAAATAAGGTTTACACCAAGAATACCTAATGTTTCTTGTTGTAATTTTGCATCGGTTTCTTTAAATCTAACGTGTAAAACTATTTCGCTATAATCTTCTAAAGGGTCTAATTGAAATTTAATACCAACCCAACCGTGTCCTTTAAATTTCTTAACAAAATCAATAGTTGTAACGGTGTTTGCGTACGAAAAGAAAATTTTATCGGGGTGTGTTTTTCTGCTTAATCTTTCTTCAATTACTTCAATTTCATAAGTAAGCATTTTTTTTAGTCGATTTTCAGTTACATAACGTCCATCTTCTTCAATACCATAAATTGCATCTGAAAAATCTTTATCATATGCACTCATGGCTTTTGCTATAGTTCCTGAAGCACCACCAGCTCTAAAAAAATGACGCACAGTTTCTTGTCCAGCACCAATTTCAGCGAATGTACCATAAGTATGCTTATTAAGATTAACTTTTAAGGCTTTATCCTTACTAGATAATACTTGGTTAATCTCTTTATCTCCTTTTAATTTTAAAGCCATTCACTTTTTCTTTTTGGCAAAAGTAAGAAATAATTTTCGTCAAAAAAAAATAGGGTAAAAGTTTAATTTTACCCTATTTCAAAAAATAATGATTTATGTTTTTACATATTTTTAAGTTCTGCTACTAATTTGGTTAAAGCTTGTTTAGCATCACCAAATAGCATTGATGTTTTTTGATTGTAAAATAATTCATTTTCAATACCGGCATAACCAGGTTTCATACTACGTTTATTTACAATAATATGTTTTGCATTTTCAACATCTAAAATTGGCATTCCGTAAATTGGACTTGCAGGATCGTTATGTGCAGCTGGGTTAACAACATCATTAGCTCCTACAACAAAAACAACATCGGTGCTTTTAAATTCAGGATTAATGTCTTCCATTTCCACCAATTTGTCATAGTCAACATTTGTTTCCGCCAAAAGAACATTCATGTGTCCTGGCATACGACCAGCTACAGGATGAATTGCATATTTTACATCTATACCTTTGCTTTCAAGTAGTTGTTCTAATTCATGAATAATATGTTGTGCTTGTGCAACTGCTAAACCATAACCAGGCACAATAATAACTTTGTTTGAGTAATTCATTAAAATTGCAACATCACTTGCTGAAGCTTCCTTTATGTTACCTTGTACTTTATTTCCATCACCTGCAACAGCTTTACTACCTTCACCAAAAGCCCCAAATATTACATTTGAAAGCGGTCTGTTCATTGCTTTACACATTGCTAAGGTTAAGATTGTACCTGCTGAACCAACTAAAATACCCCCAGTTAACATTACCATATTTCCATACAAGAAACCGCCAAATGCAGCTGCTAACCCTGTAAATGAATTTAATAATGAAATTACTACTGGCATATCTGCACCACCAATTGGTAAAACAAATAGGATTCCATAGGCTAAAGCTGCAAAGAAAAGTAGGTATAAAAATAATGAACTATCTGAACCACTTATAATTATAAATGCACCAAAACCAAGTATTGCTAATAAAAATACATTATTTAAAATATTATATTTTGGTAATCGAATTGGTTTGTTTAAAGTTCCATTCAGTTTTGCCCAAGCAATCATACTTCCTGAAAAAGAAACACTACCAATTATCATTCCTGCAATAATTGTTAATATAGAAAGTTGATCTCCAATATAATGATGAAATTCAATTAAGCCAATTAAAGCAGCACTTGCACCGCCCATACCGTTAAATAAGGAAACTAATTCAGGCATTTTTGTCATACCAACTTTTTTAGCAACCAACCAACCAATAATAGTTCCAATAAGAATTGCAATTCCAATTAAAATGTAAATAATAGAGGAAACTTCTCCTTGATATAAAAAGATTGTACCAATAATTGCCAAAGTCATACCCGCTGCAGCTATTAAATTTCCTTTTCTAGCTGTTTCAGGGTGCCCTAACATTTTTAAACCTAAGATATAGGTTACTGAAGCTATTAAATATATAAATTCAAGACTAAAGATATATTCCATTATTTTTTCTTTTTAAACATTTCTAACATGCGATCGGTAACTACAAATCCTCCAACCACGTTTAAAGTTCCAAGTAGTACAGCTACAAAACCCAGTGATAATGCTAAAATATTATCTGGTTCTGCACCTAACATTACTAGTATTGCACCAATAATAACCACTCCATGAATGGCATTTGCACCTGACATTAAAGGTGTATGCAATACAGCAGGAACATGTCCTATTACTTCAACTCCAACAAATATCATAAGGATTACGATATATATCATTTGAAGGTTATTGCTAATAAAATCTATAAATTCAGTCATATTTATTCAGTTTTTCCGTTTTTTCTAATTTTACCATTGTAAACTATTAAAGTTTCATCTGTAATTTCTTCATCTAATTCCCATTTAAACTCATTGTCTTTAGTTAAATGTTTTATAAAGTTAAACATGTTTTTACCATATAAATCACTGGCATTTGTTGAAACACTTTCTGGTGAAATTGTAGTTCCAATTATTTTTACACCGTGTTTAATTACAGTTTTATTTAGTTTGCTAATTTCAACATTTCCTCCTTGAGCAGCTGCTAAATCAATTATAACAGCACCATTTTTCATTTGTTTTATTTGATCTTCTGTTATTAAAATTGGAGATTTTCTACCAGGAACCATTGCTGTAGTTATTACTAAATCTGCTTGAAATAATGATTTATTCACAGCCTCTTTTTGTCTGCGAATATAATCTTCAGATGCTGCTTTTGCATAGCCGCCTTCTGCTTTTTCTTCTCCAGTATTATCAACAGATATAAACTTAGCTCCAAGAGATTCTGTCTGCTCTTTAGTTTCTGGTCTAATATCGGTAGCTTCAACAACAGCTCCCAATCTTTTTGCAGTTGCAATTGCTTGCAAACCTGCAACACCAACACCATAAACTAATACTCTAGAAGGGGTTATTGTACCGGCAGCAGTCATCATTAATGGAAATATTTTGGTCATTTCATAAGCACCTAAAATAACAGCCTTATAACCAGCTAAATTACTTTGAGAACTTAAAACATCCATATCTTGCGCTCTTGAAATACGTGGCATAGCATCCATAGAAAATGCGGTTGCACCTCGTGCTGCAATCAATTTCATATCATTTGGATGTGATTTATGAAATAGTTGAGCCATTATAATTTGACCTTTTTTTAACTGTTCTATTTCGTCATTATCAAAAGGGTTAATTTTAATTAAAACGTCACAGTTTTTAAAAATATCAGATTTGCTTCTAATAGGTGCACCAACTTTACTATAATCTGAATTTTTAAATGAACAAGAAGATCCAGCATCTTCTTCAACAAAAACTTCAAACCCTTTTTCAATTAGCATTTTGGCAATATTTGGTGAAATAGCAACGCGTTTTTCTCCTTTTTGAGTTTCTTTTAATATGCCTATTTTCATTTATTTATGTTTTTTAAAAGGTGATTAAAAATATTTAAAGTATTCAGGTTATTAACTTGAATGTATTTTAGTGATTGAGTATAAAAAAGAAAACCAGCAAAAAAGCCAGTTTTATTTGCATGCATATTATAAAAAACCTTACAAGCACGTTTAATAGTTGTAATAACAATTAATACATTAAAAAAGTTAAGTGCTTGAGGATGATGTAACTTCATTGTAAATGTTTAATTTAAACTTAGTAAAGTTAGAAAATAAATTATGCAAAAAAGTTGACATAAATCATTTTTTTAATTGATTGATAATAATTATAGGATATATTATGAATTATGTAATAATTATTACAAAAATGGGGTTGTAAAAACATTTTTTTTAATGTGTTTGGTAAAAAATTTAATACCATAAATAATTTTATAAATGTTAAATTTTTAAAGAATAACTGTATTTTTATAAAAAATCTATATTTTGAAAATTACATTTTTAGGTACTGGAACTTCACAAGGTATACCGGTAATTGCAAGTATGCACCCGGTTTGTTTATCAAAGGATAAAAGGGATAAACGTTTACGTGTTTCTATTTTAGTTGAATGGGATAATTATACTTATGTTGTTGATTGTGGTCCGGATTTTAGATATCAAATGTTAAGGGCAAATGTTCGTAAAATAGAAGGTGTTTTAATTACTCATGAACACGCCGATCATATTGCTGGTTTAGATGATTTAAGACCATTTTGTTTTCAATTGGGGGCAGTTCCCATTTATGCACAAAAAAGAGTTTTGGATAATTTAGCTTATAGGTTTCAATATATTTTTAATGATACTAATAAATATCCTGGTGCTCCTAAAGTTGAAAGTGTTCTAATAAAAAATGAACCATTTATTATTGGTAATTTAAAAGTAGTACCTATTGAAGTAATGCACGGTGAATTAAAAATATTTGGTTATAGATTTAATAATGTTGCTTATTTAACAGATGTTAAAACAATAACTACGGTTGAAAAAGAAAAACTTAAAAATTTAGAAGTACTTATAATAAATGCAATTCGTCACAAGCCACATCATTCTCACTTAAACATAGAAGAAGCCCTAGAATTAATTGATGAATTGCAACCTGAAAAAACTTATTTAACACATATTAGCCATCATTTAGGGTTTCATTCTGAAGTTGAAAAAACATTGCCAAAAAATGTATTTTTAGCATATGATGAATTAGTAATTGAAATAGATTAAAACTAATTTTTTTGTGCAATTAATAAAAATATAGGGTATTTTTTTAATGTGTTTTTCTTTTCAATAATATATGGAGTTGAATAAGATATTGTTTTAAATCCACATTTTTTGAGTGTTGTTTCAAGATTTTTTTTGTTGAATCCAAAGTGACCATCAAAGTTTTGTTCTTTTGGGTGAAATGTGCCATCTTCTTCAACTAAATCAGCAATACATAAATAACCATTTCTGTTTAGTAACGAATAAAAAATGGAGGATATTTCTTCAATATTATAAATATGATGTAATGTCATTAGCGTATAAATTACATCTGTTTTTTCAATTTTTGAAGGATTTTTAATCAAGTCAATTAATAAAGGTTTGAAGTTTTTTATTTTTTGTTGTTCAATTTTTTCTTTCAACACATTAATCATTCCTTCAGAATAATCAATCAACGTAATTTCTTTAAAATAATTTTGCAACTCAAAACTTAATAAACCGGTGCCACAACCAAATTCTAATGCATTTAAGTCCTTATTTGGTTTAATTATTTGTACCATTTCATCTGCAATAAGTTTTGCTCTAGCTGTTTTCTCAAGATCTTTATCCCAGTCTTTTGCTTTTTGATTGAAATGTGTTGTGCTCATATTTAGGTTATTATAAGTTGATGTTTTTCTAATAAACCAGCCAAACCTTCTTTAGAAAACTTTGCTTTTTTAATGTTGTTTTTTTCTGGATCAATAGCGTAGTGGAAAGAGGAACTTAAATCGGCCTTTTCCAAAATAGTTTTATCGAAAATTGCTAATTTAAAATCGCAGTTGTTAAATAAAGCATTTGTTAAATCGGTTTCATTAAAATCAGTTTCATTTAAACTACAATTTTTGAATACACTATTTTTCAGTTTTAATTTATAAAATGAAGCTAAGTTTAACTGGCAATTGGTAAATTTTAATTGAAGTAAAAAAGGGTCAACTTCGTTAAAATTAATTCCTACCATTTTGCATTTTTCAAAATGTAATTCTTTTAAACCGGTATTTTTTAGAATACAGAGGCTTAAATTACAATCTATAAATGAACATTCAACAAACTGATAGTTAGATAGATCTAAGTTAGAAAAATTGCAATTTATAAATGTACAATTGTCATATTCAGCTTTTGTAAAAGCCTCTAAATTGTAATCAATTCCAGTGAATTCTTTTGATTCAATATAAGGTAAATTCATTGTATAAAATTACTTATTTATTATTCCACAGCAATTATTTTTAGTTATTTTTTATTTAAAATAATAAATGAATGAATATTTATTCATACATTTGCAAACTAAAATATAACATATGGCACGTAAGATTGATGAACATAAAATTGCAAGAATTAAAGAAGCTACAATGCAAACAATTGTTGAAAATGGAATTGAGGCAACTACAATAGCTATGATAGCAAAAAATGCAAAAGTTAGCGGAGGGTATTTATACAGAATATATGCAGGAAAACAAGATTTAATAAATGAATTGTATTATGAAAAAGTAAATTCATTATACAAAGAATTGGAGTTTTTATTAGCACTCAACCAATCAAGTGTTAAACCTTTAATTGAGTCATTTATACAGAATAGAATCGTTTATTTTTTGAATGAACCAATTGCTTCAAAGTTTTTTTATCAACTACTTCATAATGAAAATTTTTTAGCGTCTGATGAAATAAAACTTAAAAGTGTTGAATTAATGGAAAGCATAAAAAAAATAGGTGTAAAATCAGGGGAAATTTCTCAAAATACAACAGTGTATCAATTGCATTATCACATTTTGGTGTATGCCGTAGATTATATAAACTTTACACGAAAAAATATTTTTGGAGAACAAGAGGTTACCATAAATGACGTAAAAAGTTTGACAGAAAATATTTTGAAAATTTTAAAATAAATGAACATAATAACAAATTATAAATTAATGAAATTTAGTAGAATAGAATTGAAATTACTCTTCTTTTTAGGTTTATTTACCACATTTACATATGCACAAGAACTTACTTTAAAACAAGCTTATAACTTAATGTTATCTGAAAATGGTGAAGCAAAAGCATCAACTTTTGAAGTAAAAGCTATGGAAGAAGAACACAAAGCAACCAGAGGCTTACGGTTACCAACAATTGGTGTTTCAGGAACTTATTTGCATTTAGATGAAAATATTGATGTAGACTTAAACACGCAACGTAATATGGTTGGAGGTTTATTAAGTATTCCAGATCCTGCTGTTGTATTAGGTGATTGGAATTTTACTTTACAAGAAAAGAACTTAGGATTTGCAACAGCAAATGTATCTATGCCAATTTTTGCTGGAGGGAAAATTAATGCAGCAAACAAAGCTTCAGAAATTAAATTGGAGTTAACGGAAACAAAACATCAAATTGAAGAAAATGAGTTAACTATAAATTTAATAAACTACTTTTTTAAATTAAAATTAGCGGAAGAAGCAGTAAAATTAAGACAGGAAGTGTTTGATGTAATTTTATTACATAACAACCAAGCAGCTAAACTTTTTGAAAATGGATTAATTCCTGAGGTAGAAACTCTAAATGCAAAGGTAGCGCTCTCTAATGCTAATAGAGAATTACTAGCTGCAAAAAAAGATGTGGCTTTAGCAACAACAGCTGTTAAAAATTTAATTGGTATTAATTCTATTGAAGGAGTTTCAACCAAATTTAAAGAACCAAAAATTGTAAAACCATTAAAAGAATTTCAAGATGATATGTTAACTGAAAACAATCAGTTAAAAACTATTCAAAAAAATCATGAATTAGCAGAAGTAGGTGTAAAAGTTGAGAATAGCGAATATTTTCCTAAAATAGGTATGATGGGGAAATACATTCTGGGAAAAGAAAATTTATCATTGGTAGATACAAAATGGTTTGTAGGTGTAGGTGTTGAATGGGAATTGTTTAATGGCTTTCAAAGAGAACATAAAATAAAAGCATCAAAATATAAAATATCTCAGGTTGAAGAAATTGATAAACAAGCACGATTAAATTTAATAACGTATACTGAAAAACTATACAATACCATGCAAAAGGAACTAGAACAATACGAAAGTTTAAATGCCGATGAAGCATTTGCTAATAAATTAAAATTTATGCGTACACGTGCTTTTGAAGAAGGAACCGGAACTTCATTAGAAGTTATTGATGCAACTTTAAAATTATCAGAAATTAAAATTCATAAAATAAAAGCCTTATACGAGTACAATATAACTTATGGGGAGTTAATGGTACTTACTGGTAAAACAGTATTTTTCTTAAATCAAAATTAAAATTAAAATGAAAAATCCAAAATTTATAAAATCATTAATAAGCATTGTATTTATAGCAATTTTAGTGCTTACAGGTGTTTGGTTTATAACAAAGCCAAAAGCAGTTGTTTTACAAGGTAGAATTGAAGCTAAAGAAATATATTTAGCTGCAAAAATACCAACACGTATCAATTCTTTTGAAGTAAAAGAAGGTGAGCATGTAACAAAAGGACAATTATTAGCAACGCTATTTAGTCCAGAAATTATGGCAAAGGAGCAACAGGCACTAGCTTTAAGAGATGCTGCAAAAGCACAAAAAAGTAAGGTCGAAAACGGTGCAAGAGTTGAAGAAATAAGAGCAGCAAAAAGTGTATACGAAAAGGCAACTGCAGCAGTAAATGTGCTTATAAAAACCTATATACGTATGGAGAATTTATTTAAAGACGGTGTAATATCAGAGCAACAACGCGATGAATTTTTTGCAAAAAAGGAAGTAGCTTTAAAAGATCAAGAAGCTGCATTAAGTATGTACCAAATGGCAATGAAAGGTGCTAGAAACGAAGATATTGATGCTGCAACAGCATTGCTAAAGCAAGCAAATGGCGCTTTAAATGAATTAGAAGGATATAAAAATGAACGAAATATTATTTCTCCTATTGATGCCGAAATACTTAATTTTTTACCTGAAGAAGGTGAATTAATTGGAGCTGGTTATCCAGTTGTTCATTTGGTAGACTTAGCAAATAGTTATGCAATTTTAAACATTAAAGAAACAAGTTTATTCAATTTTAAAAAAGAGGGGATTTTTGAAGCGACAATTCCGGCATTGAAACATAAAAAAGTGAAATTTAAAATTTATTATGTAGCTGCTTTAGGTGATTATGCAACCTGGAACGCAACCAAAGCAACAGGAGGTTTTGATGTTAGAACTTTTGAAATTAAAGCAGCTCCTGTTTCTAAAGAAGTTGAATTACGACCTGGGATGAGCATTTTAATAGATTATTCTCAATTTAATGAGTAAAATGAAACCATCTTTACGAATTGCAAAACGAGAAATAGCATTGTTATTTAATAGCAAGTCTGTATTTATTTTTGCAATTGTGCTACCATTTGTTTCAATATTGTTTTTTAATACGCTTTTAAGTAAAGGTGTAGCTCGTAATTTACCCGTTGCTGTGGTAGATTTAGATCATTCTGCAATTTCAAGAAATGTTATTTCCCAGCTAAGTGCTGCTCCAGAAATTGAGGTAGGCTTTTTTCCTTTAAATCAGCAAAAAGGTGAGGAATTAGTTCGTTTAGGAAAAGTGTACGGTTTAATTACAATTCCACAAAATTTTGAAGCCGATTTAAAAAGCGGTAAACAAGTGCATGTTATCAATCAATACAACAGTAATTTACTGTTACCTGGCGGATTAGAATATAAAGCTTTTAGAAAGGTAATAGGAACTATTTCAGCTGGTGTAACTATTGAAAAACAGCGTAAGCAAGGAGTTTCAATACAACAAGCAATGGTTAATTATCAACCAATTGTTTCTAATAATCGCGTGTTGTCTAATCCTTATACAAATTATTCATACTATTTAAATACAGGTTTTTTGGCAATGTTTTTCCAAATATTTGTAATGTTAACTACTATTTATTGTTTTGGAGCAGATTTTAAATACAGCAAGGGAAATAAATTATTAAATATTACTGATGGAAATCTATCTGCAATAATTTTAGGTAAAGTATTGCCATATACTGTTTGGTTTTTACTAGTAGGAATTATTATGCTTTTTAGCATGTATGTTTGGCAAGATTTTCCTTTTTTTGGAAATAAATTTGCTGTATTAGTTGGTTTATTGTTGTTAATTATAGCAAATCAATCATACGCATTATTTTTTATAGCTTTTAGTAATAGTTTTAGAGAAGCACTAACAATTGGTGCTGGTTTTGCGGCTGTTAGTTTATCATTTTCAGGAATAACTTTCCCAATTTTCGGAATGCCAACAATATTACAGTGGTTAAGTCAAATTTTTCCATTTACGCATTTTTTTGAATTGTTATTAGATCAATCTCAAAGAGGTTTTCCAGTATTTTATTCATTAAAACCAATCATTATTTTAGTGATTTTAAGTATTGTTCCTATTTCATTGGGTTGGTTTAAATTAAAAAAATTGTTTTCAAAAGGAGTGTTTAATCATAGCATTTAATAATGAAGAACTTATTTAAATTATATTATAAAGCAAAAATCTCTTTTTGGAATACATTTTCAACGGAATGGAAATCTATTAAATCGGATAAAGCAGTTCTTAGCACTTTTCTTTCAGTAGCGCTAATTATTTTAGTAGTTTATACGTATATATATTCAAATCAAGTAGTTAAAGAAGTGCCCGTAGCTGTTATAAATCAGGATGCTACAAAAATGAGTAGAGATTATATTGCAATGTTAGATGCTACAGAAGGCACAAAAGCAATAACGGCTTATACAGATTTACAAGAAGCAAAAAGAGCTTATTATTCAAAAAAAGTTGAGGGAATTGTTATCATTCCAAAGAATTTTGAGAAAAATATTAGAAGCGGTAAACAAACTGCAATTACTACTTTTTCAGATGCTGCTAATATGGTTTTTTATAAAAGAGTGTTAGGTGATGTTTCTACTATTAACGGTTATTTTAGTGCGGGAATTTTTATCAAAAAAGAAATGGCGAAAGGAGTTTCGTTAACTCAAGCACAACAAAATTATACTCCAATACAAGCAATTTCTACAAGTTTATTCAATACTACATCTGGTTACGCAACGTATATGATACCAATGTTAACCGCTTTAATTGTGCAGTTGGTGTTGTTAATGGGAATCGGACTTTTAAGTGGATCGAGGCGTGAAACTATAACTACACATACAAACTTTCCTAGGTTGTTACATAAAGGAGGAACAATTCCTGTTTTGTTGGCAAAAGCTTGTTTGTACACTGCAATTTTTATGGTAATTATTCCTATTCAGGTTGGAATAGTTTATACTTTATTTGCAATTCCAGTTAGATCTTCTTTATTTTTAATTTACGTATTTATAATTCCGTATGTGTTTTCTGTAGTTTTTTTAGGAATTACAATTAGTTCATTATTCAAAAGAAGAGAAGATTCTATTGTTTTTTTAGTGTTGCTTTCTATTCCATCTTTAATGTTAAGTGGTTTGTCGTTTCCTGTTGAAGGATTTTCAGAATTTTACCAATTAATTTCAAAACTAATTCCTTCAACACCTGGAATTAACGGATTTGTTAGGTTAACACAAATGGAAGCTTCTTTTTTGGAAGTACTAAATGAATGGAATCATTTATGGATTTTAACCCTAATTTATTTTGTTTTAGCAGCTATTTCATTAAAAATAAGAGTAAAAAAAGAGGCTCAATTACTTAAACTTTATTCTTTAAAGCCCAATAAAAGAAGTTAATTTAACAATAGCTTACTAAAACACCTAACTGCGGATAAATTTGGTTTATTGGTTTACCATCCAAAAAGGGGGTATTCTGTTATTTTTCTAAATAAGGTTAGTACAGTTATTTTTCTTTTTTTAGAATCAAAAAATTAGCATCCATTACGTTACCAGTTATAATTAAGTTTTTAAAAGGAGCTGCTACTGTTGATGCGGACATTAATTTACCATCATCTAAAAACAGTTGTTTGATTGTATAATTATTTTTACCACGATAGTTAATTTTTATAATTTCCGAAGGTGAAGTTTCTTTTTTGCCTTTTGCATAGGATGCAAATCTTAATAAATTTGGATGTGCTCCAATCCAAAGATTTCCTTCTGTATCTAATTCAATATTATCTACGCCTGTTCCACAAGGAATATCTTCAATAAAAGTTAATGAACCATCTTTAGCCTTTTTATATACTTTTACCAAAAATTTTCTAGGTGACGCTACAAAAATTAAGTTGCGTTTTGCATCAAAGTTTATACCATTTGCATAGGCTATTCCACTAGCTACTTCTTTAAAATTTTCACCATCAAAGTAAATTATATTTGATAATGATAGACCAATATAATCTTCAAACAATCTTCCTAAGCCTTTTGTGTATTTGTGATCATTGGTGAAATAAAATTGGTTTTCATTTATTAAAACAACATCATTCGGACTTATAATTAATGGATTTTCTATCGTTTTTTGAAAGGTTAAAATTTTATCGTTTAAATTAAAAACTTCAAATGAATGTCCTTTTGCTGTATGATTAACAGCCATTACCTTATATGTATTGTCAACTTTAAACATTGAAATACCATGTGGTGCAAAAGGTTTTGAAAAATTAGTAGTTAATGGTGTTATATTATAATCTCCACTTTCTAATTCCATATAAAATAATCCACCAGAATCTTCTTTATTTAAACCAAAATTACTTCGTTTGGTTGATGAAATTAATGCAAAATTATTTTGCGTGCTAACTGTTATATCTTCAGCTCCTGGCAGCTTTATTTTTTTTACAATTTCACCTTCAAATTTATTTTCAATGGTTTTAAAAAATCCTGTTGAAACAAAAATATTTATAACAAATACTAAAATAAGCGTAATAAGAATTAAAACAATTCTTTTAAATGGTTTCATAAATCAATTTTGATGTTTTTAGTTGGTATTACTATCTAACTGATAACAATTTTGTTAACATTCCAATTTGTCCTAAATGATAAATGTCATGATGTAACATTCCTTCAATTAAAAAGAGATATTTATAATCATCTTTATAATCGTTATCATAATAAGTTTCATATAAAAAACTGTCATCTTTTTGTTCAAGTAGCAGAATTATTTCGCTTAAACTATTATTATAATCAGCTTGAATTTTTTTCCAGCCAATTTTTTTTAATTGTTCAATAGTTAACCAATTTTCTTCACTTTCATCAGTTAGTAAACCTTTTTTAGTTTTAATTTTTAAAATTGCTTCTTTTCTCCAAAAAGTTAAATGTGAAATTAATTCTGCAACACTATGTAATTTGGGTATTGGCCTTTTAAAAACTTCTTTCTCGTCTAATAAATCCAGTTTTTTTTTAAAACTAACATTTAACCAAATTTGTCCGTCTTGAATTTCTTTAAGTTGCTTTATAAAATTATTAATTAATGTTTTCATTTAAAAAATTAGTTAAGGATAAAAAAAAGGGGTATACAATTAATGGCTAATGCTTTATAAAATTAAGATATTAATATGATATATATCAATTTATAATGAAATATCTTAGCTAAAATGATTTTGAAAATGTATTTTATTGTTTTAATTAACAATTATTAAAAAGCATTAAATTTAATATTGAATTACTACTCCTGTTCTATTTAATACAATAAATATTCAGGCTTCATTAGTAGAAAAGTTTGTTTATATTACTGATGAAACCCCAACTATTATAGATGCTTCCTATGATTATTTTGGATAGGAATCCTGGGTAACACATAACATAATTACAAAGCAACAAAAGGAAAATAGGATGCTGTTAAAAACTGTGATGAACAATTTTGGCTTTGTAAGTTACCCGAAGGAATGGTGGCATTTTACACTTTTTAACGAGCCTTTTAAAAATCAATATTTTGATTTTGTTGTAAAATAATGTTTTAAATTTTCAAATAAAAAAAGCCTATCAATATTGATAGGCTTTTGTAAAAAATTAAGAAGTATATATTAAATTACTTTTACATTTACTGCGTTTAATCCTTTTTTACCTTCCTGTAAATCAAATTCAACTTCATCGCCTTCACGAATTTCGTCAATTAATCCAGAAATGTGAACAAAATGTTCTTTGTTTGAACCTTCTTCTGTTATAAATCCGAAACCTTTAGTTTCATTGAAGAATTTTACTGTTCCTTTACTCATGTTAAAAATTTTATATTAATTATCTTTTGAATTGCAAAGATGATGCCAATAACTGAGATAGCCTAAATAAGTGAGGTTTATTTTTAAAATTTTTACTACTTTTTTTAGTTTATCCTTTTCAGTGTAATTATAAAATTCACAATTATATAATGTTTAAAAGTTAAAATCTAAAAATCATAGACTACAAATTATTTTTTAACTGATTAAAATCATTATTTTTTTGGAAGGTTACATCCTTTTAAATGATGCACATCATTGCATAAATACCCAATTATTTTTTCCTTTAAATAAAATTAAAAAATGGGTTTAACTATTTTTTTTGTATTGCTTTTACTCTTTATTGTTTATCTATTATGGATGCCAATAGTGCTTTGTATTAACACAAATACAAATAAGTATTTTATACAGTTTTTGGGTTTGGCAAAGGCAAGTATAGAAGGTGATAAAAAGGAAATTTTAAAATTAAAATTGAATGTGCTTTTTTTTAATTTTTATTTCTACCCATTAAAATTAAAGAGTATAAAGCAAAAAGGCACCGTTAAAACAAAAAAAAATACAAAAACTAATAAGATAGGAAATTTAAAAAAGGGGATACGGATTTTAAAATCATTTAAGGTAAAAAAAATAGTAGTAGAAATTGACACCGGAGATTGTATAATGAACGCAAAATTATACCCAGTATTTGCATTATTAAATTATAATTTCGGAAACTTTCGTATCAATTTTGAAGGTAGAAATCAAATGGTATTGTATATGCAGAACAGGCCATTTAATATAATTAAATCATTTATTAACATTTAAAAATCAAGATTATGGAATTACATTTTGAAGAATTATTAAAACAAATTACAGACTTTATGAAAACTGAAGCGAATACCGATACTGTTGTTGGTAAACAATTTGATTTAGGTGAATTTAAGTGTGTACCAGTTATTAAAGTAGGTATGGGATTTGGATCTGGTGGTGGAGATACTCGCACTAAAAAAGAAGCAAAAGGTGAAGGTATAGGTGCTGGAGCAGGAGTTGGTATAGAACCAATTGGTTTTTTAGTAACAAAAGGAGATCATATTTCTTTCCTTGAAGCAGGAAAAACTCACGGGCTAGCTGCATTATTTGAAAAAGTACCTGACTTAGTTGAAAAAATTGTTACAGAAAGAAGTAAAGAAAAAGCTGAAGTTTAATTTAAAACTTAAAGGTTGTTTAAATTTAAAATTGAGTAAGTTTTATTAAAATTTATTTAAAACTTACTCAGTTTTATAAATAAATGTTACTATTAGCTTCTTGTAAAAAATTAATTAAACCCATATTTTCTAAAAGTAATATTTATACGTCCATTTTTGTAGTTTTCATTTACAGGTAAACTATGTTCATATAGCTCTTGACAATTTTCTCCCATAATTATTAAACTACCGTTATTTAAGTTAATTTTATGTTCTTTTAAGGTTTGTTTTTCTCTTAAATTAAATTGCCTAATTTCTCCTAAACTAATTGAAGGAATAATGGTTGTATCTCCAAAGGCAATATAATCAGAGTGGTAATCTACCCCAGAATTTCCATTTGGATAGAAAATACAAACACCAACATCAAATTTAATATTTGTTAAATGTTCTATTTTTTCTTTTAAAAATAATAAATCATTAGGCCAAACCATTGTATTTCCCCAAATACGTTCATCAAATTTATTTTTGTCGAATAAGTTTTTTGTAATAAACATTAATTTGCCATAATCTTGATAGAATTTTTCTCCAGAAAAAGTTTCAATTTCTGCTAATGTGTTAAGTTTTTTTAAATTGACTAAATACGTATACAAATTGTTAGCTTCCTTTTCAGAAATAAAAGATTTTAAATATTCAACATTACAGTTTAAATTTAATTTCATTACTTATAAATCTAATAAGAAGCTTAAAAAAGCGGTTTTAGGTTAATTTGGCTATAAAACTAATTGAAAATATTTATAATTAACCAACTATTTAGTAGAATTACAATAAGGAATTAATTTGTTAATACTATAATAATATCGCGTATTACAATTAATAATTTCACCTTCATATCTTATTCCTTTAACAACACCTAAACTATAAATTCCTTTTCCCTTAGCCATTCTATTTAGTTTTTTCAATGCCTTTTTTGAAAGATTATTATACAAAGGATCCAATATTTCACATTGCTCTATAACCGTTTGATTCTTATCCCAATTTTCAGCTTCAGATTCTTTTAAAAGTTCTTTTGAAAAATAAAGTTCTTTTAATTTTGGAAATGAATATTCAAATACTTTTTTAGATCCTTCATGTGCAAATTGAACGACTTCTTTATTTCTAACAATAACTAAACGAATAAAATCAATTTCTAATTTTGAAAGTTGATTTGCAACTAAAAAGGCTGCATGAGTCCATTTAATTTCATGTCCCTTTTTATCAAGTTCAATTTGCATAAAATGATAAAAATCACGGATTTGATGAATAGTTTTATATTTTGAGAAAGCGTTATTTTTTAAATTAAATTTGTTTGCACTTTCCCAAGTTGTCGTATTTTTAGTTCTATCTTTTTTTAACCAGCAACCTTCTTTTAATATTAAATTTCCAGTTTCTTTCTTGTAAATTTTCAAATTTTTCCACTCTTGTGAAAAACAAAAAACGGAGTTAATAAATAGTAAGAAATAACAACTTTTTAATAAGGCATTTTTCAACAGGTTAGCCTTTTAATATTGATGAAATGCATCGGAAACAAATGCCAATACTTTTGGCAATGATGCTCGCCAATAAGTCCAGCTATGTCTTCCATCTCTAACTCTATATTCGTGTGGAATACCTTTCTTAGTCATTGCTATATGAACAAGGCTATTTCCTTCAAATAAAAAATCATCGTCTCCACAATCTATATACCATCTTACGCTTTTTGCTTTTTCACTGTCTAATTTATTAATTAATGAAATGGCATTGTGATTTTCAAAATATTCCTGAATTGTTTCTTCTTTGTAAGTTTTAGTACCTTTTAAAAAACGTTGTTTAAATTTATCAATAGAAAGTTCTCCAACATAAGCGCTTAAAGGGCAGGCTGATGAGAAAAGTTCAGGGTGATGCAAAGCATACATAAAAGATCCGCCACCTCCCATAGAAAGACCTGCAATTCCTCTAAACCTTTTTTCACTTTTTATACGATATGTTTTTTCAACATAAGGTAATAATTCTTTAAAAAAGAAATCTTCATAATTCCAATTACCATCTATTGTATTAAAATATCCTATTTTTTCAGTATTTGCATCAGGCATTACAATTATCATTGGTGTAGCAGTTCCGTTTTTAATTGCTTCATCTGTAATTCTTAAAACTTCTCCAAATTGAACCCAGCCAGTTTGGTCATCTCCCATACCGTGTAGTAAATATAAAACAGGGTAACTTCTTTCAGATGTTTCATAATCTGGTGGTAAATAAATTGCAAATTTGCGTTCAGATTTTAAAATTGTACTTTTTAAAGTTAAATTGTCAAAAACTTTCCCTTTTTGCGAAAAAGAAATTGAAGAAGTTAAAAGCATTAAAATTAAAATAGCGCTAAGTTTTTTCATGATATTAATATTTAAATTTTTGTATGTATTGGTAAGTTTTTTGTAGCTGCCCATTCAGTCCAGAAACCATCATAAACAGATTTTTTATTTTCAATAACCATTTCACTTGCGAGCATTAATATACAAGCTGTAATGCCCGAACCACATGTAAATATTAAAGGTTTATTTGCAATTTCAGGAATTTTGAAAATTTCGGTTAATTTTTCTTTTGATTTGAATTTACCATTATTTAAAACAGTAGTATACGGTAAATTTATAGAGTTAGGAATATGCCCACTTTTTAAACTTTCTCTAGGCTCAGGAGTTGTACCGTTAAATCTTCCCTCGGATCTTGCATCAACAACTAGCTCATTTTTTTTTGTTAAATTAGATTTTATTTCGTCTATATTTCTAACCAAATTTGGATTAAAAATGGCTTCAAAATCTCCAGATTTATATACCTTATTTTGAATATGCTCTAATTCAAAACCTTCATTTTTCCAAGCTGGAAGTCCTCCATTTAAAACAGCTATATTATTATGTCCCATAATTTTAAACATCCACCAAACTCTTGGGCTGGTGTATATTCCTAAATTATCATAAACAACTATTTTACTTGATTTATTTATTCCAAGTTTTCTGCATTCCTTTTCAAATTCTTTTGGAAGTGGAAGCATATTTGGTAAATTAGAATGTTTATCACTAAAAGTATTTTTTAAATCAAAAAAACGAGCATTTTTAATTTGTAAACCTTCAAGTTTGGTTTTAAGATTGGATTTATTTTCAGTTTGACTGGCATCAAGAATAATTAAATGTGGGGTTTTTAAATTTCTATGAAGCCATTTGGCAGTAACAATCGATTTTTTCACAATAATTAAATATTCTTTTTATACAAGGCTTCTGTAAATATACTATGATTTTTGTTCTAATAAGCAAAATTTTGAGTCCGTTTTTATAGTTAAGATCCGTTCCATATAGTTTTATTTTCAATTTGTATATATTCTATAGGTTTATATTAATTTAGTATTATTCTATATTAACTGAGTATGGAAAATCTTTAAAAAAAATGTTTATTTTTAACAATCTTATCAAATTCAATAATTTAAATATAATTTCATGTATAAAATAAAAAAAAATGGACGGATTCTAGTATCCTTCCTAACCATACTTTTTATGGTTATTTCTCAAAACACAATTGCTCAAAGTAAAAAAAAGAAATCAACTAAAAATGCTAAACAGTTTGAGTTGAATGATCAAATGTTAAATATGTTTAGCTTTAGAAGTATTGGGCCAGCAGCTTATTCAGGACGTATTGCTGATTTAGCAGTAAACCCAGATAATACTTCAGAATATTATGTTGGAGTGGCTTCAGGTGGTTTATGGAAAACTATAAATCACGGTACTACATTTGAACCAATTTTTGATGACCAAAAAGTTTATTCAATTGGTTGTTTAGCTATGGATCCAAATAATTCCAATGTTGTTTGGGTGGGTACAGGTGAAAATAATTCTCAGCGAAATTTAGCTTATGGTGATGGTGTTTATAAAACTACTGATGGTGGTAAGTCCTTTACAAATATGGGCTTAAAAACAAGTTCTCAAATTGGCAAAATAATGATTGACCCTAGAAATAGCAATGTGGTTTATATTGCTGCGCAAGGGCAAGCATGGGGGCCAGGAGGAGAACGTGGATTGTATAAAACAGTTAATGGAGGGAAAACTTGGAATAGAATTCTTGAAATTGGTGAGTACACAGGTGTTTCAGATATGGAAATGGATCCTAGAAATCCAGATATTTTATATGCTACTTCACATCAACGTGAAAGAAGAGTTTATTCAAAAATTGATGGAGGGCCAGAATCGGCTATTTATAAATCTGAAGATGCCGGAAAAACTTGGAAAAAGCAAACAAAAGGATTGCCAAAAGGGGATGTTGGTAGAATAGGTTTGGCGCTTTCTCCTGCTAATCCAAATATTATTTATGCAGTTATTGAATTACCAGGTAATAAAGGTGGGTTTTATAGATCCACTGATATGGGAGAGAGTTGGGAAAAAAGAAGCGATAAGGTTTCGAGTAGTCCACAATATTATAATGAAGTATATGCAGACCCAATAAACCAAGATAGGGTAATTCTAATGGATACCTATAACGGACGTTCAAATGATGGAGGAAAAACATGGGAAAATATTGAGGGAAGTAATAAACACGTTGATAACCACGCTTTATGGATAGATCCATCGGATACAAACCATTATATAGCAGGTTGCGATGGTGGAATTTATGAAACTTTTGATAGTGCTAAAACGTGGCAATTTAAAAGTAATTTACCAATAACTCAATACTACCACGTAAGAACTGATAATGAATATCCTTTTTACAATGTTTATGGAGGAGCTCAGGATAATGGTTCTTGGTTTGGACCTTCTCAAACGCATAGGCGATCACTTGTAAATTCAGATTGGACATATACAATTGGTGGTGATGGTTATTTATCTATTCCAGATCCTAGTAATCCAGATATTCATTATTGTGAATCTCAGTATTGTGGTTTAAGACGTTATGATAGAACTACTGGAAATAGTATTTCTATTCAACCACAACCTACTACAGATGAAGAATATAACTGGAACTGGAATACACCATATTTTATTAGTCCATTCAACTCAAAAACACTATATGTTGGTGGTCAGTATGTATTAAAAAGTACTGATATGGGTGGAACTTGGAAAAAAGTAAGTGGAAATATGACTCGTGGTATTGATCAAAATACATTACCTATGATGGGTAAAATGTGGCCACCTGAAGCAGTTGCTAAAAACATGTCAACTTCAAAATTTGGAAATATTTTTGCTTTAACAGAATCTCCATTAAAACAAGGCTTAATTTATGTTGGAACTGATGACGGATTAATTTGGGTTTCTGAAAATGATGGTGAAAAGTGGGATCGTTTTGATACTTTTCCTACTGTGCCAAATATGACATTTGTAAATTATATTACACCTTCACAACACAATGAAAATGTTGTTTATGCTTGTTTCGATGGAAGAAAAAATAGCAGTGATTTTACACCTTATTTATTAAAAAGTACTGATAAAGGAAAAACGTGGACTTCTATTGCTTCAAACCTTCCTTCAGGAACAGTTTATTGTATTCAAGAAGATCATATAAATCCAAATATATTGTTTATCGGAACAGAATGGGGAGTTTGGACAAGTATTGATGGTGGTAAAAAATGGGTTCAGATTAAAAAAGGAATTCCAACAATTCAGGTTAAAGAATTAACAATTCAAAAACGTGAAAATGATTTAGTAGTAGCAACTTTTGGTAGAGGTTTTTATGTGTTAGATAATTATTCTTCATTAAGATCTTTAAGTGAAGATATTTCAAAAAAAGAAGCACATTTATTTGATGTTAATGAAGCTTTGTTATACTTCCCTTCAAGCAATTTAAATTATCAGGGAGATGTTTACTTTAGAACACCAAATCCAACCCCTGCTGTAAAATTTGAATATTTTATTAAAAACGGATTTGAAAGTTTAAAACAAAAACGCATCAAAAGAATGGATGCTGCTGAAAAAGCAGGTGCTAAATTTATTTATCCTACTGAAGAAGAATTATTAGCTGAGGGTAATGAAGTAAAACCAAATTTAATTTTTACAATTTATAACGTCGATGGTGCTATTATGAGAAAAATTTCAGTTCCACTAAAAAAAGGTTACGGTAGTACAACTTGGGATTTAAGTTATTTAACAAATCGAGGAACAAAAGTACCGCCAGGAACTTATAAAGTAGCAATTGATAAAAATATGAATGGCGTTTTTACAAGGTTGGTTGATCCACAGGAATTCACTGTTAAATCATTACCAAATGCACTTGGAACACCAAATTATGAAGCAAATTTTAATTTTTTAAAAGGTGTATACGATTTAAACGCCCAGGTAACTTCTGTAAGAGGAAAAATAGATGCAATGAATACGGGTTTAAAAAGTATGAAAACAATACTTGAAAATACACCTGTTGAAGGAAATATACTTGTAAATAAAATTAATGGTTTGCAAGATGAAGTTGATGCTGTTGCTAAAGTAATTATTGGTGGATTTGGAGCTAAAAATTCAGTAGCGAGTAGATTAAGATACGCTTTATATACTACATATTCAGCACAGGTTGATATTACAGGAGCTCAAAAAGAACAATTTGATATTGCAACTAAAGATTTTGATAGTCAAATATCAGAATTAACTAATTTATATGAAGTTGAAATTCCAAAACTTGAAAAAGAGTTTGAAGCTGCAGGAGGTGTTTTATTTAACAACCCACCTACAAGAAGACGCTATTACGAAGAATAATTTTTTAAGAAGTGTTTATTAAAAAAGAGGCTATTTTACAATTGTAAAACAGCCTCTTTTTTAATATTAGTTTACTAATTTATTAAATAGTATTACATTTAATAAAGTTCTTTGTAGTATTGTTCAGCCATTCTATGACTAGTAAATTCAGGAATTACATCTGTAATACTATCGAAAACAATTTCTTGCCATTTTTTTTGTTTCTCGTAATAAGTTGGCAATACTTTATTTTCAAGAATATCAAAAAGATTTGCACAATCTTCTTCGTCTTGTTCCCAAACAGGTCGTTTATAATCCAGTTCAGGAAGTACGAAGCAGTTTTTACCATTTTTTTCAAATTCTGGAATCCAGCCATCATTAATTGAAACGTTTACAGAGCCGTTAAATGCAGCTGTCATACCACTTGTACCTGAAGCTTCACGTGTAATTCTTGGTGTGTTTAACCAAATATCTGAACCACATTTAAGCTTCTTAGATAAATCAATTTCATAACCAGTTAATACCGCCAAGTTTTTTCTGTTTTTAGAAAAATTCACTAAATGATTAAAAATATCAATTGCATAGAAATCGTAAGGGTAAGGTTTTCCTGCCCAAATAATTTGTACTGGGTATTTTTCATTAGAAAGCAACTTTTCAAATCGTTCAAGATCATATAAAAACATATCGGCTCTTTTGTACCCAGCAAAGCGTCTTGCCCAAACAATTGTTATTACATTAGGATCAAATCTTTTTTGAGTTTGATTCAGTACAACATCAAACAAGTCATTTTTAAGCTCTTTTTTTCGGTCTTTAAATTTCTTGGCACTTTTAGTTTTCCAGGCTTTCTTTATTTCATCATCTTGCCAGAAATTTTGATTTTGTGCATTTGTTATTGGAATAATTTCACTAATTCCTTCAAAACCTTTCCACATATCATTTGAAACTACTGCATGTAATTTTGATACTGCATTCGATTTTTTAGCCATTCTTAAAGCGGAAACAGTATAATTAATCATACCATCATTTACCATTTCTTGTCGTAATTCATTTTCAGAAAGTGTTCTTCCAAAAAAGCCACATCTGTTTAAATGTCTGGCGTCACGTTCTTCATTTCCAGCTTTTTCAGGAGTATGAGTTGTAAAAGCAAATTGCTCTTTTGTTACACCTTGATCTCTTAAATAGTAAAAAGCAGGAAGCCCATGACCTTCATTTAAATGGTATACATCAGCACCACCTAATGCTTCAACTACTTTTGCACCACCAATACCCAATATAATACTTTGCGACACTCTTGTAAGCTCGTTTGCATCGTATAAATGATTTGTAATAGTTCTTGATATATGATCGTTACCTTCAACATCTGTGCTTAAAAGATACATTGGTACACAACCAAAAATTTCAGGTTTTAAAATATAGGCTCTTACTTTTACTCCGGGATTATCGTGTAGAGGTACTTCAACTTCAATTCCTGTATCTTCTAAAAAGTTATAAGTTTTTTCTATGAAATCGGTTCTTAGTGTTTGGTCTTCATTTCTTGCCTGATCATAGTATCCATATTTCCATAACATCCCAACACCAATCATATTTTGCTTTAATTCATGTGCAGATCGCATATGAGATCCAGCTAAAAATCCTAGTCCACCAGAATAAATTTTTAAAGCTTGGTGAATACCAAACTCCATGCTAAAATAAGCTACTTTTTTGTCATATTTTTTGGCAGGCTTGTATGGATGATGCCATTTGCTATATTCATTTACCATAGTTTTGTTTGTTTTCAAAATTAGCGGCTAATTTAAGAAATTAGTAATTTTAAAATATGTAATTATTTAACCTATTTATGTGTAAAAATATGCTTTTTTACCCTTTTTTCTTTAATTTGAATAGGGAGGTTAATTTTGAA
Source organism: Lutibacter oceani (assembly GCF_003384935.1). Taxonomy (GTDB): domain Bacteria; phylum Bacteroidota; class Bacteroidia; order Flavobacteriales; family Flavobacteriaceae; genus Lutibacter; species Lutibacter oceani. Next base: position 175,591 of record NZ_QTTQ01000012.1, on the reverse strand, counting down.
TATATTATTGCTTTAAATTGAATACTTGTTTTAATAATTTTATTAAAATATTATTTTATAGAGTTTGGTAAACTAAATGTTTGCTTTTTTTGAAGTTTAAAAAAAATCCTCCAAAATTTTTATATTTTGAAGGATTAAATATGCTTGAAAAATAAAGAAATCTACTTATAAATGTGTTCTATTCTAAACGTGATTAAATGTCATTTACCTTTTCGCTATTTTCCTGAATAACTTTTAATGGTTTTTTGGTAACTTTTAAATCTCTAAAATAACCTATTGTACCAATATCTACATAAAGCCCAATAGCTCCCTTTTTAATTTTACCTAACATTTTATCTACAATAAAAGTAGAATACTTTAAGTTATTAATAAACATTTCAGCGGTTTCACCATTTACTTCAATCCGCATTGTAATCCACTCATTAAGTGATACCGGAGCTGAACCTTCGTACTTGCCAGGGTTTGATTTTCGTAAGGTTGCAAATTTAGCATTTGGATAGGAAAAATATTGAACAGTATGATTTCTAAGTCTTTGGTCACCAACTCGTCCCACTTTTGGTCTAAGATAAATAGACTCAAAAGCAGTATCGTCTTCATTAACTCTAAAAAAAACTCCAATAAATCCGGCTACTCCAGAATAAGGAGGTGGATTCTGAATTTGGCTGTACATTTTTACTTCAATAGTACCATTTTCAAAGTCATTTAAATCAACAAGTCTTGCATAATGTGGTTCATCAACAGTTGCTTCCAGATTATTAACATCAAAAGGAATGGCATTTAAATCTCTTTCAATTTTTAATACTTTTTTACCCTTAAATTTAATTATTTCACCTGTAACGTTATGAAGTTCAAAAGCTTGCTTCTTAAGCACAAGGTTTTGACTGTATCCGTAATGAAAACAAAAAAACAATATGAATATTAATTGAATTTTTTTCATTACAAAAATATTTAGGGGTTTTAATAGGATTGAGGAAGTAAAAGATAATTGTTTCATTGTAAATTGTTTAATATTGAAATCAAAATTAATTTCAGCGCAAATTTAGCGTACTTTTAAGGGTGAAACCTATAAGGTAGATTAAGAAAAAATATTAATGTAGTTTAAGATTTTGCTAATCTTTTTCGAATAACACTAAGAAATTCAGGTGTTACACCAAGGTAAGAAGCAATTTGTACATTTGAAATGCGATTGGAAAGTAAGGGATAGCGATTTATGAAATCTAAATATCGTTCCTCTGTGGTTGAACTTATATTTTGTAAAACCCTTCTTTGACTTGTTATTAAAGCATTTTCACATAAAACCCTGAAAATGTGATTAAACTTAGGGAATTTTAAAAATAGTTTAAGTTGGTCTTCCTTTTTAATTTGGTAAATTATTGAGTTTTCAAGCGCTTCTATATTCAATCGACTTGGCTCTTCAGAATAAAAGCTATCCATTTCCAAAATCCACCAATTTTCAATTGCAAATTGTAGGTTATGTTCTTTTCCAGAATCATCAATCATATACATTCTAAAGCAACCTTTAACAACAAATGAATTGTATTTGCAGATATCTCCTTGCTGAAGTATAAATTGTCTTCTTTTTACATTTTTTTGTATAAGTACTGTTTCTAAAAATGTAATTTCATCTTCATTCAAGGGTATATATTTTGAAAAATAGGATTTAACGGGTGTTATATTCATTTATTTCATTGTGTTGCGATTGTATTTTAAAAGCAAGTTTCTCTTTGCTTGCTGTTTATTAAAGTAACTAATTAGTTTTAATTATTATTAATCAAACTATACTAAAGTTAGCTTTTTATTAATAGTGCTATTACTTTTTTTTCTTGTTCCGTATCATAGCTTCCAACATATCCCACATTTGTTGAGGGATTTCTTCAAGCATATTAAATTCACCTGCACCTTTTAGCCATTCACCGCCATCTATGGTAATTACTTCACCATTAACATATGCCGAAAAATCACTCATTAAATAAGCAGCTAAATTAGCTAATTCCTGATGTACACCAACTCTGCCAACTGGAACTTTCTTTTTCATATCAAACTTATCTTTTAAATCTCCGGGTAATAATCTATCCCAAGCACCTTTAGTTGGGAATGGACCAGGTGCAATTGCGTTTGATCTAATTCCATATTTAGCCCATTCAACAGCTAAGGAGCGTGTCATTGCTAATACGCCAGCTTTTGCCGTTGCAGAAGGAACTACATAAGCAGAGCCAGTCCAGGCATAAGTTGTTACAATATTTAAAATAGTTGCTTTTTCTTGTTTTGTGTTAATCCAATGTTTACCAAAAGCCAAGGTGAAATTTTTACTTCCTTTTAAAACAATATCAATTATAGTGTCAAATGCATTTGCCGATAAACGTTCGGTTGGACTTATAAAATTACCAGCAGCGTTGTTTAAAAGTCCGTCAACTTTTCCAAATTCTTTAAGCGTTTCAGCTAAAACAACCTCAACTTCATTATAATTTCTAACATCACATTGTACAGCTAAAACTTTTCCTCCAGTTTTTTCTTCTAATTCAATTTTAGCATTGTTTAGTTTTTCAATATTTCTTGAAGTAATAACTATATGTGCACCAAGTTCTAAAAAATAAGTTGACATTGCTTTTCCTAAACCACTACCGCCACCAGTAACTACAATAACTTGATTCTTTAAACTTCCTTCTTTAAGCATTGGTTTTTGATACATAATTCACTAAATTTGATTTTTATAAAAATAGGATTTTTTCCTGTTTTAGACTTTAAAATAAATTTTTTATTTTTTTTTAAAATCTATTTGTCAAACACAAAAGTAATTGTATATTTGCCAACGCTTTTAAGGAGATGAATTTTACCTAAAAAGCAACAACTAAAGAAACACGATTTTTAAAGATATTTGTAATGAGTAAAAGAACTTATCAGCCGTCAAAAAGAAAGAGAAGAAATAAACATGGATTTAGAGAGCGTATGGCTAGTGCAACAGGAAGAAAAGTTTTAGCAAGAAGAAGGGCTAAAGGAAGAAAGAGATTAAGTGTTTCTTCAGACGCAAGACCAAAGAAATAATGAAACAATAGTTTTATACATAAGGTGTTACTTTTTTTTAGTAACACCTTTTTTTATGACCTTTTGATAAGTATTGAAAACTATTTAAATAACATATTCAATTTTTATAGATATTTGAAAATTAAAATTTTATTTTAAAAAAATGCCAAAAAACACTAACATTAAATCGATTTTAATAATTGGGTCTGGACCAATTATTATTGGCCAAGCATGTGAATTTGATTACTCAGGATCTCAAGCAATTAGATCTTTAAAAGAAGAAGGAATTGAGGTAACCCTTATTAATTCAAATCCTGCAACAATTATGACGGATCCGTCATTGGCTAATAATGTATATTTAAAACCATTAACCACAAAATCAATTATTGAAATTTTACAAATGCACCCAAATATTGATGCGGTGTTACCTACAATGGGAGGTCAAACAGCCTTAAATTTATGTATTGAAGCTGATGATAAAGGTATTTGGAAAGATTTTAATGTAGAATTAATAGGTGTTGATATTGATGCAATTAATATTACTGAAGATAGAGAGCAGTTTAGAAAATTAATGATTGAAATTGGTGTTGGTCAAGCGCCTTCAACAACTGCAACGTCATTTTTAAAAGGGAAAGAAATTGCACAGGAATATGGATTTCCATTGGTAATTCGTCCTTCATTTACTTTAGGAGGTTATGGAGCATCTATTGTTTATGATAAAAAAGATTTTGATGAATTATTAAGTAGAGGATTAGAAGCGTCTCCAATTCACGAAGTTATTATTGATAAAGCTTTATTAGGATGGAAAGAATATGAATTAGAGTTGTTGCGTGATAGTAATGATAATGTAGTTATTATTTGTACCATTGAAAATATGGATCCAATGGGAATTCATACAGGAGATTCTATTACAGTAGCTCCTGCAATGACTTTAAGCGATACAACTTTTCAAAAAATGCGTGATATGGCAATCCATATGATGCGTTCTATTGGCGATTTTGCAGGAGGTTGTAATGTTCAGTTTGCTGTAAGTCCAGATGAAAAAGAAGATATTATTGCAATTGAAATTAATCCACGTGTATCACGTTCATCAGCATTAGCATCAAAAGCTACAGGTTACCCAATCGCCAAAATTGCTGCAAAATTAGCAATAGGTTATCATTTAGATGAATTAAATAATCAAATTACTAAAACTACTTCAGCATTATTTGAACCAACGTTAGATTATGTTATTGTTAAAATTCCTCGTTGGAATTTTGATAAATTTGAAGGTAGCGATCGTACACTTGGATTGCAAATGAAATCTGTAGGTGAAGTTATGGGAATTGGGCGTTCGTTTCAAGAAGCGTTACATAAAGCAACACAATCTTTAGAAATTAAAAGAAATGGTTTAGGTGCGGATGGAAAAGGTGAAAAAGATTATGACAAAATTATTCATAAGTTAACCTATGCAAGTTGGGATCGAGTTTTTGTAATTTATGATGCTATTCAAATGGGAATACCATTAAGTAGAATACATGAAATTACTAAAATTGATATGTGGTATTTAAAGCAATACGAAGAGTTATTAGCTTTAGAAAATGAAATTTCATCAAAAAATCTTTTAAATTTATCATATGAGTTATTGTTAGAAGCAAAACAAAAAGGTTTTGCTGACAGGCAAATAGCACATATGTTAGGTTGTTTAGAAAGTGAAGTGAAAACTAAAAGAACTGAATTAAACATAAATAGAGTTTATAAGTTGGTGGATACTTGTGCTGCAGAATTTAGTGCACAAACTCCATATTACTACTCTACGTTTGAAAATAAAATGATTACTGCTGATGGTAAAAGTTCAGCTGATAATGAAAGTGTTGTAACTGACAGAAAGAAAATAGTTGTTCTTGGTTCTGGGCCAAATAGAATTGGTCAAGGAATTGAGTTTGATTACTGTTGTGTTCATGGTGTTTTGGCTGCTCGAGAAGCAGGTTATGAAACTATTATGATTAACTGTAATCCTGAAACAGTTTCTACAGATTTTGATACAGCTGATAAATTATATTTTGAACCTGTTTTTTGGGAACATATTTATGATATTATTGAGCACGAAAAACCTGAAGGTGTTATTGTTCAATTAGGGGGGCAAACAGCTTTAAAGCTTGCAGAAAAGTTAGATAAATGGGGTGTAAAAATTATTGGAACTAGTTTTGAAGCGTTAGATTTAGCTGAAGATAGAAAGCGTTTTTCTGAACTATTGGTTGAATTAGATATTCCATTCCCTAAATATGGTACAGCAACAACAGCAGATGAAGCTTCTGAAATTGCCGATAATTTAGATTTTCCAATTTTAGTACGTCCATCTTATGTTTTAGGTGGTCAAGGAATGAAAATTGTAATAAATAAAGAAGAGCTGGAAAAACACGTAGTAGATTTGCTGCGCAAAATTCCAAATAATATGTTATTACTAGATCATTATTTGGATGGAGCCATTGAGGCAGAGGCAGATGCAATTTGTGATGGTGAGGATGTATATATAATTGGTATTATGGAGCATATTGAGCCTTGTGGAGTGCATTCTGGAGATTCAAATGCAACATTACCACCTTTTAATTTAGGTGAATTTGTAATGCAACAAATTAAAGATCATACTAAAAAAATTGCATTAGCCTTAAAAACAGTTGGTTTAATTAATATTCAATTTGCAATTAAAGACGATATTGTTTACATTATTGAAGCCAATCCAAGAGCATCACGTACAGTGCCGTTTATAGCAAAAGCCTATCAAGAGCCTTACGTAAATTATGCTACTAAAGTTATGTTAGGTGAAAATAAGGTAAAAGACTTTAATTTTAATCCTAAACTTGAAGGTTTTGCTATAAAACAACCAGTTTTTTCATTTAATAAATTTCCTAATGTTGATAAAAAATTAGGACCAGAAATGAAATCAACAGGGGAGAGTATTTTATTTATTGATAGTTTAAAAGATGACCAGTTTTATGAATTGTACTCTCGTAGAAAAATGTATTTAAGTAAATAGAAATTTTTACATAATAAGTTAAGAGCTCCTTTTTTGGAGCTCTTTTTGTTTATAAGGATTTTGTTTATATATTTGTTTAATTAAATACAAATAATTTTGAACAATATTAAGTCCGAATTCACAATTAAAGATCTAGAGAATTTTTCTGGAATTAAAGCTCATACAATTAGAATATGGGAAAAACGGTATAACTTATTAGAACCAAATAGAACGGAATCTAATATTAGATATTACAATCTTCAAAATCTTCAAAAGTTGTTAAACGTTGCATTATTAAATAATAATGGTTTAAAAATTTCTAAGATAGCAGAATTGTCTGAGTCAAATATTGCTATAAAAGTTAGAGAATTGGTAGCTAAAACCGGTGTTAATGAACAGGCATCTAATTCTTTAAAATTAGCAATGTTAAATTTTGATGAAAATATGTTTAATGAAACATATAATAATTTAGTTGTTAATTCTTCTTTCAGAGAAATTTTTAAAAATGTTTTCATCCCTTTTTTAAATGAAATAGGGATTCTTTGGCAAGTTAATTCCATAACACCTGCACATGAACATTTTATTTCAAATCTTATTCAGCAAAAAATACAGATTAATATTGAAAGATTACAGTTGTCTAAACCAACTAATTTAGAGAAGGTTTTTGTATTATACCTTCCAATGAATGAAATACATGATTTAGGTTTACTGTATTTGCATTTCGAAATTCTATTACACGGCTATCAGTCTATTTATTTGGGACAGAGTGTTCCGGTAAGCAATTTAAACGACGTTCAAAAAGTATTTAATTCTATTTGTTTTATTAGTTATTTAACTGTAGAGCCAACTCAATTAACTGTTAAGGAATATATTGAAAAGGTAAGAGAAGAGGTTTTGTCAAGTTCAAATAATGAGTTGTGGTTGTTGGGAGCAAAAATTAAAGAATCAACAGAGTGTTTAGAATTTTCCAATATAAAAACATATGAATCTATAATAGAATTGATTGACAATTTATAAATCTTAAAAATAAATTTGTTTTTTGTTTAACTTATAACTACATTTGTTAAACAATATGAAAAAAAATATTATAATAATAGGTTCAGGGTTTTCATCTTTATCTGCTGCTAGCTATCTAGCAAAACACGGTAATGATGTAACAGTACTTGAAAAAAACAAAGACTTGGGAGGTAGAGCACGGGTCTTGTCTAAGGATGGTTTTAAATTTGATATGGGGCCTACTTGGTACTGGATGCCAGATGTTTTTGAGAAATTTTTCTCGGATTTTGAAAAGAAACCTTCAGATTTTTATCAATTAGAAAAATTAGCTCCTGCATACCAAGTTTATTTTGATAGACTAAACTCAATTACTATACCTGATAACTTAGATGATATCTACAAAATATTTGAAGAAGAAGAAAAAGGGAGCTCTGTTTTCTTAAAAAAGTTTTTAAAAGCTGCTAAATTTAATTATGAAGTAGCCATAAACGACTTGGTTTACAAGCCTGGTGAATCCATTACAGAACTTATTACTTTTTCAACATTAGCAAAAGTCAATCAGTTTTTTAAAAGTATAAGTAGCGATATCCGTAAAAATATAAAAAGTAAAAAGCTAATTCAAATTTTAGAATTTCCTGTATTGTTTTTGGGTGCTAAACCATCTAATACTCCAAGTTTTTATAATTTCATGAACTATGCCGATTTTGGTTTAGGAACTTGGCATCCAAAAGGTGGGATGTTTGAGGTTGTTAAAGGATTTGTTGAGTTGGCTCATTCTTTAAATGTTAAAATTAGGGCAAATCAAAATGTTGAAAAAATAATTGTTGAAAATGGAAAAGTTACGGGTGTAAAAGTTAATAATGAAATTTTAGAAGCAGATATTGTTATAAGCGGAGCAGATTATCATCATACTGAATCCTTATTAGATAAAAAGTTTAGAATGTATTCTGAAAACTATTGGAGCAAGAAAACATTTGCTCCTTCATCGTTGCTTTTCTATGTTGGATTTAATAAAAAAATTAAAAATGTTTGTCATCATACCTTATTTTTTGACACCGATTTTGATAAACATGCTATAGATATATATGATACGCCAAAATGGCCAAAAGAACCACTTTTTTACGCAAGTTTCCCTAGTGTAACAGATAATAGTTTTGCCCCAATTGAAGCGGAAGCTGCTACTTTTTTAATTCCACTAGCTCCGGGATTGGTTGATATTCCTGAAGTTAGAGAAGAGTATTTTTTAAAAATAATTTCAAGATTGGAAAAATTAACCAACCAAAAATTGAGTGATGCTGTAATTTTTAAAGAATCATTTTGTGTAAATGACTTTAAGAAAGATTATAATTCGTACAAAGGGAATGCTTATGGTTTAGCAAATACTTTAATGCAAACAGCGGTTTTAAGACCTAAAATTAGAAGTAAAAAAGTGAAAAATTTATTTTTTACAGGTCAGTTAACAGTTCCGGGACCAGGTGTTCCTCCAGCTATTATTTCTGGAAAAATTGTTTCGGAATTAGTTATGAAAAAATCAGTTTAAGTAAAAGAAATTACTACTAATTAAAATTTAATTTTATGAAACAACTTTTTGATGATACCTCTTTTTTATGTAGCAAAATAGTTACAAAAAAATACAGCACATCATTTTCTTTGGCAGTAAAAATGTTATCCCCAAAAATTAGGGAAGATATATTTAGTATTTATGCTTTTGTTAGATTTGCTGATGAAATTGTTGATTCTTTTCATGGATTTGATAAAAACCAATTAATAAATGAATTTGAAGCTGATTATTATAAGGCCTATAATTCCGGAATTAGTTTAAACCCAATTTTAAACTGTTTTCAACTTACAGTAAAAAAATATAAAATTACAGATGATTTAGTTCAGGCTTTTTTAAAGAGTATGAAGTTAGATTTAAATAAAACGGATTATAATACGGTTGAAGAATTTAATAATTATATTTATGGGTCAGCTGATGTGGTTGGATTAATGTGTTTAAAAGTTTTTGTAAATGGAGATGACGAAAAATACGAAAGCCTTAAAAATTATGCAATGAGTTTGGGGTCCGCATTTCAAAAAGTGAATTTTTTACGTGATTTAAAAGATGATTATGAAGTGCTAAATCGTTCTTATTTTCCAGGTGTGGATTTTAAAACGTTAAATTATGATTCAAAATATAAAATAATAGAAGAAATTGAGTACGACTTTCACGAGGCTTATAAAGGAATAAAATTGTTACCAATTGAAGCTAAATTTGGTGTGTATACAGCATTTATTTATTATAGAAGATTGCTTAAAAAATTGAAAAAAACTCCATCAGAAAAAATAATGCACACAAGAATTAGAGTTTCTAACCCAATGAAGATAAGTTTGTTAGCGAGGTCTTTTCTAGTCTTTAAATTAAATTTAATGTAAAATAATTAAATGAAAGTATTCGGTTTTATTTTGATATTTAGTTTATTGTTTTCAAATTCCAAACTTGAAGATTTAAGAAAACAATTTCCCGAAATTCAATCTTTAGAACAAACTGAAAAATATTTAGAGGAACTTAAAAATGAAGAAGACGAAACATTGCAAGGCTATTTTGCAGCAATGTTTTTTATGAAATCGAAATATGTAAAGTTTCCTTTAACAAAATTAAAATACTTTAAAAAAGGTAAATTATTATTGGATGAGCTGATAAGTAATAACCAAAACAATATTGAAATTAGATATATACGTTTTTTGCTTCAAAGTGAAATGCCCGATTTTTTAAGTTACAATAATAACATTGAAGAAGATTTTTTGTTGATAACAAAACAAGTTAAGTTGAGTGCCTTAAAAGGCTCTTTTAAAGTTAAAATGTTACAGAATATGTTAATATCAAAAAAAATCACGTATCAAAAAGAACTAAAACTTAAACAATTATTAAACGAGATATGATGTTTGTATTAATAACACTAATAACATTTATTTTAATGGAATGCGTTACCTGGTTAACACATAAATATGTAATGCATGGTTTTATGTGGTATTTTCACGAAGACCATCATCAGCCAAGGTATCAAAACGATTTTGAGCGAAATGATGTATTCTTTATTATTTTTGCAGTACCAAGTATTTTATTATTTTATTTTGGTTTACAAGGTGGTTTAAATTATAAATTTTTTATAGGATTAGGGATCTTATTTTATGGTATAGCATATTTTTTAATTCATGATGTGTTAATTCACCAGCGTTTTAAGTGGTTTAAAAATACAAAAAATAAATATTTAATTGGTTTACGTAAAGCCCATAAAGTACATCATAAGCACTTGGGTAAGGAAGAAGGTGAATGCTTTGGAATGTTAAATGTGCCTAAAAAATATTTTAGAATTTAATGTATTTATATTTCTTAATAAATATTGCATCTTTTTCAGTACCGTTTTTGTATAGTTTTCAAAAAAAAATGAATTTTATACAATATTGGAAATCAGTATTTCTAGCTATTTTAATTGTTGCAATTCCTTTTTTAATTTGGGACGTATGGTTTACAAGTATTGGTGTTTGGGGGTTTAATGAAAAATATTTACTTGGCTTTACTGTTTTTAATTTACCTTTTGAAGAGGTACTTTTCTTTTTTTGTATTCCGTACGCAAGCATTTTTACTCACTTTGCGTTGCTGCATTTTTTTCCAAATTTAGGATTGCCAAAAAAGGTAGTAAAACGGTTGACTATTTTGTTAATTTCAGGATCAATTATAGTTTTATTTTTTAATTATAATAGGTTGTACACTTTAATAAATTTTTCATTTTTTGCGATGCTTTTAATTTATTCTTTATTATGTAAAAGCAGTATTTTAAACGCTTTCTTTATAACTTTTTTGGTTATACTCATTCCATTTTTTATAGTAAATGGTTTATTAACAGGAAGTTTTATTGAAGAGCAAGTTGTTTGGTATAATAATGCAGAAAATTTAAGAATACGTATAGGAACTATTCCATTAGAAGATATTTTTTATGCATTTAATATGTTGTATGCAGCAATTATTTTGATTAAGGAATTTAAACTAAAGTTTTCTAAACAGCATGACAAATAAAAAAGAAATTTCAATTTTTTGGTTTCGAAGAGATTTAAGATTGCATGATAATACCGCCCTGTATTATGCTTTAAATTCTAAATATCCTGTACTTCCAATTTTTATTTTTGACGAATCCATTTTAGATGAATTACCTAAAGATGATGCCAGGGTAAATTTTATTTATGAAACTTTAAGCAAACTAAATACGGATTTGGTTGAAAGTAATTCTTCGTTATATGTAAAAAAGGGGAATGTAATCACTGTTTGGAAAACACTTTTAAATACATGCAATATTAAAAAAGTTTTTTTTAATAAAGATTACGAGCCTTACGCAATTAAAAGAGATGCTGAAATTACTCAATTATGTGTTGAAAATAATATAGAAGTAAATTCATACAAAGATCAGGTTATTTTTGAAGCAGGTGAAGTTTTAAAAGATGATGGAAAACCATACACAGTTTATACGCCATATAAAAATAAATGGTGGAATTTATTTAATAGCCAAAAACAAGAATTTTTTCTTTCGGAAAATTATAAAGAAAATTTTATAAAATTAATTCATAATTTTCCTTCGTTAAAAAATATTGGTTTTACGGAAAGTGCTATAAAAGTTAGACAAATAAATAAAAATGCAATTTTAGATTATCAAAATTTTAGAGATCTACCAATTATAAATACTTCTAATAATTCTGTGTATTTAAGGTTTGGGTTAATAAGTACACGTAAACTTTTTAAATATGCACAAACTAAAAATATAACGTATTGTAATGAGCTTATCTGGAGGGAATTTTTTATGCAGATATTGTATCATTTTCCTAAAGTTGTTAATGAAAATTTTAAATCGAAATACAATTTTATTCCTTGGAGAAATAATGAAGAAGAATTTAAATTGTGGTGTGAAGGTAATACAGGCTATCCGATTGTTGATGCTGGTATGCGTGAGTTAAATGAAACTGGATATATGCACAACCGAGTTAGAATGATAGTTGCAAGTTTTTTAAACAAACATTTATTAATAGATTGGCGCTGGGGCGAAGCTTATTTTGCAGAAAAATTATTGGATTACGATTTAGCAGCAAATAACGGGAACTGGCAATGGGTTGCTGGTACAGGTTGCGATTCTGCTCCTTATTTTAGAGTTTTTAATCCAACAACACAGCAACAAAAATTTGACTCAGATTTTAAATACATTAAAAAATGGAATCCTAATTATAAAAATATTCCAGAAATTGTTGAGCACAAATTTGCACGTTTACGCTATTTAGAGGTTGTGAAAAAATCTTTAGTACAATAATTTTAAGGTGATTTTGCTAATTTTGAAATCATACCATTAAAAACAAACCAATGAAAAGGTGTAACAGTATACCAATACAATCTTCCAGCAATACCCTGGGGTCTAAATGTAGCAGTTTGATACAAAATATTATTTTCAATTTTAAATTCTAACCAAGCTTCACCGGGAAGTTTCATTTCAGCATATAATAATAGTTTTTTAGCTTCTTTATTTACATAAATAACACGCCAAAAATCTAAAGAATCTCCATTGTTTAATTCTGTAGGATGCGTACGTCCGCGCCTTAAACCAATTCCGCCAAAAAATTTATCTAAATAACCACGTAATTTCCATAAAAAAGTAGCGTAATACCAGCCATTTTCTCCTCCTATCGACCATATTTTTTCTAAGCTATAATTTATATCTTTTATAGTACGTTGTTCTTTATCGGTATAACACCCATAAGTTGGTACATTAATATGTTTGTGCAAATCACTTTCCAAAGCACTGCTAATAAATGAATCTTTCCAACTTGAAACTATACTATTTTGTTTAATTTTTACAAATGCATTTTCTACAGCCTCTCTATAAGAAATAGGTTGTACTTTTAGTTGTTTATAAATATTGCTCGGTTTCCCAATAATTTCTATGCCCATACTATTAACCAATGAGGCTGCAAGTTTATAAGATGTTGAAGTAACAAAATACAACCAATATGATGATAGTTTTGGAGTCATTAATGGAATGGTTATAATATACCTTTTTAAACCTCTAATCTCGGCAAATTCCAATAACATTTGCTTGTAAGTAAGTATTTCTGGGCCAAAAATATCAAACGATTTATTGTAAAGTTGTTTTTTACCAATTGCTCTTTGCAAGAATGTTAATACATCTCTAATAGCAATTGGTTGTGTTTTGGTATCAAGCCATTTTGGTGTTACCATAAATGGTAATTTTTCAACTAAATCTCTAATTATTTCAAAAGAAGAGCTTCCAGAACCAACAATAATTCCTGCTTTAAAAGTGGTTAATGCGTAATTATCAGATGTTAATCTTTTTTCAACATTTTTACGTGATAATAAATGTTTAGATAGTTTAGTGTCGTTTGTAATTCCGCTTAAATAAATTACTTGTTCAACAGTAGTTGTTTCTACATATTTTTTGAAATTTTGAGCACATTTTTCTTCCAGCGTATGAAATTCAGTTGTAGAATTTGACATAGAGTGAATTAAATAATAAGCGGTATCAATATCTTTTGGGATATTTTTAAAAGTTTCTGGCTTTAAAAAATCGATTTCTACAATACTTATTTTTTTGTCGTTTATAAAATTTTTTGGAACTCTGTTTTTATCTCGTACAGTACAAACAATGCTATGCCCATCGTTTAATAACAGCGGTATTAAACGTTTTCCAATATAGCCAGTTGCTCCTGTAACTAGAATTTTCATGTATTATTAAGTTAAAGATTAAAATCTTATTATAGTTCCTCTTAATCATTTTTGTTATTTCTGCGCAGGGAGGAATAACAGTTAAATGGGCTATTGTTTATAAAAAATGCCAACTATTGAGTGCCTATCACTTATTTAACTATATAAAGATAGCTATTTTATGGGTCTTTGGTATTCAAACCGTTCTTTTAATTTTGGAATTGCATAACCATTTAGACCATTAATTGTTGCAATATTTCCTTCTGATAAATTAATAAATCCATCTTTTTGTATCAATTCATCTTTAATATGCAATTCTTGAATTTCACCAATTACAAGTTTTGTATTATTCAATTTTATATCATATTCTTCAATATATTTCATACCAATTTGAATAGGACAATCTTTAACAAATGGCGCAAAAAAGTTTTTTTTATAATCGGTTTCTAAATTGGTAACATCAAATTCTGAAATAGTGCTTTTATATTTAGCCGATGTATGATGTGCATCTTTTAGAATATTTTTGTGGATATGATTTATGGTGTAAAAACCAGTTTTTATAATATTTTCATAAGTGTTTCTAGGTACTGATGTTGGTCTTAAAATAAAACCTAATAACGGAGGTGTAGAACCCAAGTGTATCACAGAACTAAATATGGCAACATTTGTGTTGTTTTCAGTAGATTTAGTTGCAATTAAGTTGGCTGATTTATAACCGGCGCAACTATTAATAAGGTTTATTTTATATAAATGTTCTAATTGATGGATTTCATCAATATTAAAATGAGCCATTATAAATTTTTAAAATTATTGATGTGCACTTTCGTAGCCTTTAAATCGAACATTAAATTATAGAGCCCAAAAAACGTTCTGTTAATGTAAATAAAATGTTTAGAGCCTCTATTGCCATTCATTTTTTTAAGTTCTGTGTTTTTTGAATAGCGTTCACCTAATTCTGCTATTTGTTTAAAGAAATTTGGATTAGAAAAATCAAATATTTCTTGATGAAAAGGTTGTGTAAATAAGCTTAACATATCGTGAAACATTGCAGTGAAAAATGCTAATTCTTCTTCTGAATCATCATCTCTTAAAATTTCTAATTCAAACAATTTTTGTTGAAATATTTCTGGATTCTGTATGTTTTTCTTTTTTGCAAGTTCAAAATACGGAATGTAAAAATCATCAGGAATTGTTTTCATACAGCCAAAATCCAACGCAATTAAATCTGCTTCTTTAGAGATTAAAAAATTACCTGGATGTGGATCAGCATGAACTTTTTTTAGTGAATGAATTTGATACATATAAAAATCCCATAATGCTTGTCCTAGTTTGTTAGATTTATGTACATCGGTATTGTGAGCGGTGAATTCAGATAAATGTTCGCCGTGCATCCAATCCATAGTAATAATTCTTTCCGAAGAAAATTCTGTATAATATGCAGGGAATTTTAAGTTAGGAATATGCTTACAAGCTTCAGAAATTTCTTTACTTTGCTTAATTTCAATTAAGTAGTTGGTTTCTTCAATTAATTTATCTTCAACTTCTTTAAAATATTTATCAGAATCTTTTCCTTTAATATTAAACATACTAATGGCTATAGGTTTTACCAATGTAAGATCACTTGAAATACTATTTGCAATACCTGGATATTGAATTTTTACTGCTAAACTTTTTCCATTTTTTTCAGCTTTATGCACTTGTCCAATACTTGCAGCATTTACTGAATTAGCGTTAAAAGTGTCAAAAATTTCATAAGGAGTTTTTCCAAAATATTTTTTGAATGTTTTTAGAACCAAAGGAGCAGAGAGTGGTGGAACAGAAAATTGAGCTAAAGAAAATTTTTCTACATACGCTTGCGGCAAAACGCTTTTTTCCATACTCAACATTTGTGCAACTTTTAAGGCACTTCCTTTTAATTTTTTTAGTCCATCATAAATATCTTCAGCATTATTTTTGTTAAGTTTTTCTTTAGCCTCATCTTCAGTACTTACTAATTTATCACCGTAGTATTTTAAGTAATTCATACCAACTTTTGCGCCAGTTTGTACTAGTTTAGAAGCTCTATGTATTTTTGAAACAGGAATTGTATCAATAGTTTTTAGCATTGTTTTATTAGTTTATGTTCATTTTTTCTTTGTATAAAAACTTCCCCAAATCAATAATGCTTTTTAAAGGAGTTGAGTTTATTAAATCAAAGCTTGTGTTTACTGATTTTTCAATAAAAATATCAGTCTTTTCGAAGGATACAGAACTATCTTCTAACCAAAATTTTATAGTTATCAGTAGTTGAAGCCAAGCAGTTTCTTTAATACTTTTTTGTTGAATTTGAGCCAAGTTCTTTTGTTTTAAATCAATAGTTTCAATTTCAAGTGTATTAATGTAATCTGCAAAACTGGTTTTGAGACTAGATAATGCATTCAATTTTTTTAAATCTAACTTTTTGGAGTCTAATGTTGCAACAATATAACTTCTGTTTGCAGTTAAATTTTCAAAAAAGGTATAATAAAAACTCAATAATTTATTGCGAGCATCAAATGTTTTATAGTCATTACTTTTTTCTAAGACACTAATTGTGTTTTCATAAAAAGCATTAAAAATTGATTTCTCAACAGCTTCAAATGATCCAAAATACTGGTAGAAAACAGCTTCTTCAAATTTATTTTCTTTTGCAAAGGCATAAACAGAGCTAGGTTTAGCGTTGTGGTCTAAAATATAACTCATATATAATGTTATAATTTCTAAGGCATTTATTTTCTTATTTTTTGACATGTTACTGAATTTTAGTTTTGTTTAATGTAAATATATACAAATTAAACAAAAAATTATGTATAATTTAAATTTTAACAATGTTAAATCTTTATTAAATGATAAATTATATTGATAGTAATTCTTATAATCTAAAAATAAAATGTTTAAGTTTGTACAAATAATAATAAACAAAATGAATTTTAAAGTAGCAGTATCTAGATCAGAGCATTTTAATTCTGCTCACAGATTGCATAATAAAAATTGGTCTGAAGCAAAGAATTTGGATGTATTTGGTAAATGTAACAATCCAAATTATCACGGACATAATTACGAATTAGAAGTAAAAGTAATAGGTTTTGTAAATAAAGACACAGGTTATGTTATAGATACGAAGCAGTTATCAGGTTTAATAAAAAAGCATGTATTAGATAAATTTGATCATAAAAATTTGAATTTGGATGTTGAGGAATTTAAAAACTTAAACCCGACAGCAGAAAATATTGCTATTGTTATTTTTAAAATTTTAAGGCCTTTTATCGAGGAAAACTACGAACTAAAAATTAAGCTTTATGAAACACCAAGAAACTTTGTTGAAGTTCCCTATTAATGGAACAAAACTAAACGGTTTTACTTTTGATGAAATTGGAGACGACCATTTATATACCGGTATTGAAACTCCTTTAACAGCTGATGCTTTTGACATTTCTGATGAAGAAAAGAAAGATAAAATTGCTAATTTATTTTCACAAATAATGGAGGTAATGGGATTGGATTTAACCGACGATTCTTTAAAAGGAACTCCAAAAAGGGTTGCTAAAATGTATATTGAAGAAATATTTTCTGGATTAAATCCAGCAAACAAACCTAAAATAGCATTGTTCGAAAATAAATATAAGTATAACCAAATGTTGGTTGAAAAAAATATTCAGTTTTATTCTAATTGTGAACATCATTTTGTGCCAATTTTTGGTAAAGTTCACGTTGCTTATGTTTCTTCAGGAAAAGTAATTGGGCTTTCAAAAATTAATAGAATTGTACAATACTTTGCAAACAGACCACAAGTACAAGAGCGATTAACTAATCAAATTGCATTAGAACTAGCTGAAATTTTAGACACCAAAGATATTGCTGTTATTGTAGATGCGAAGCATTTATGTGTAGCTTCGAGAGGTATTAAAGACGATTCTTCGGCAACAGTAACAAGTTATTATGGTGGCGTATTCAATACACCTGAAAAAATTGTTGAACTTCAAAACTATTTGAAATTGTAATTATGGAATGGGTTGAAAAAGCATTTAAATTTGAACAACGCAAACTTATATTAAGAAGCACAAACGAAAGAATTTTGGCATCAAGAGAAGTTAAGTCACTAATTTTAGGTGTAAATGAAATTTATAAAAAAAACAAAAAATCCTGAATTAATGGCTATTATGAAGCGTTTAACATTAATAAAGCAAAGAGTTGAAAAACGATTAAAATATTAGTTTATTAATATGAAAACAGTTTTAATAATTGGAGGAAGTAAAGGAATAGGGAAAGCAATTTCTAATTTATTGTTGGATACTTGTAATATAATTAATATTAGCCGGTCTCAGCCAGAATTTACACATCAAAATTTAACACATTATAATTGTAATATTTTGACGGATGAATTGCCAAATTTAGAGAAGGTTGACACATTAATTTATTGTCCAGGTAGCATAAATTTAAAACCTTTTGAGCGTTTAAAGATTGAAGATTTTAAAAGTGATTACGAAATTAATTTTATTGGTGCGGTAAAAGCTATTCAAAAATATATGCCAAATTTAAAAGAAGCTGAAAACTCAAGTATCCTCTTATTTAGTACAGTTGCTTCTAAATTAGGTATGCCTTTTCACACAAGTGTTGCTAGTGTAAAATCTGCAATTGAAGGTCTTGTAAAATCTTTGGCAGCAGAGTATGCTCCAAAAGTTAGAGTAAATGCAATTGCACCCACAGTAACAGATACAACTTTGGCTGCAAAATTATTGAGAAATGATAGGCAAAAAGAGCAAATGATTGAAAGGCATCCGTTAAAAAAATATTTAAGTCCAAATGAGGTAGCTGCTATGGCTGAGTTTTTAATTTCAGAAAAATCAGCATCAATGTCAGGTCAAATATTTGAAATGGATTGTGGAATCACTACATTTAAAAATTAATTTTAAAAATAAAATAAATGAAAATAGCAGGTTTAATAACAAGTATAATACTTTCAGTATTTTTTATAAAAGAAACAAATTCAAAAAAAATGGATAAAATACAGCAATCATCTTTATATGATATTTCAATTAATAGTATCACAGGAGAGCCCATTAATTTAAAAAATTTTAAAGGAAAAAAAATATTATTTGTGAATACTGCATCAGAATGTGGTTTTACTGGTCAATATGAAGATTTAGAAAAATTGTACAAAACATACAAAGATAAATTGGTTGTAATTGGAGTTCCGTGTAATCAATTTGGAGGTCAAGAGCCGGGAACTTTAAGTGAGATTAAGACTTTTTGTGAAGTTAATTATGGAGTTACATTTTTAATGACAGAAAAGGTTGATGTAAAAGGTGAAAACCAACATCCATTATATGCTTGGTTAACAAATAAGGATTTAAACGGTGTGAAAAGCTCTTCAGTAAAATGGAATTTTCAAAAGTATTTGATTGATGAAAACGGAAATTATATCGATTTTTATTACTCAATAACAAAACCAATGAGTTCAAAAATAATAAATCATTTAAAATAATTTGAGTACACACATACAATACATATTATTATTTTTAATACTAAATTTTGGTGCTTTGGCAATTGGAAGTTATTTAATGAATAACGGTCCGCAAGCTAATTGGTATTTAAATTTAAACAGGGCACCTTGGACACCTCCAGGTTGGTTTTTTGGAGTTGCCTGGACTACCATTATGATTTGTTTTTCAATTTATTTAGCGCATTTATTGGCTCTAAAACCGGGAAGTACTTTTTGGATGGTATTTTTTATTCAATTTATATTGAATATAGCCTGGAATTACATTTTTTTTAATCAACAGCAGTTTGGTTTTGGCTTAATTGAAATTATGTTGTTAACAGCAGTAGTTGGCTATTATTTATTTCAATTTGGAAGTGGTTTGGGTTTAAAATCTTGGTTAATTGTACCTTATTTTACTTGGTTGTTAATTGCAATAAGTTTAAATGCCTATGTTTATTTTAAAAATTAAAAAATGAAGTTTAGTACAAAGGGAACTGTATACACATTATCATCAAAACAAAAATTACCAATATCTGTGGATGAGGCTTGGGAATTTTTGTCGAGTCCTAAAAATTTAAAAATAATTACACCAGATTATATGAGTTTTGATATATTATCTGGTGCAAACAAACCTATGTTTGCCGGACAAATAATACAATATATTGTAACACCCATTTTAGGGATAAAAACCAATTGGGTTACGGAAATTACACATGTGCTTGATAAACAGTATTTTGTAGACGAGCAGCGGTTTGGTCCTTATGCACTTTGGCATCATAAGCATTTTATTAAAGAAATACCAGGTGGTGTAGAAATGGAAGATGTAATTGACTATAAAATTCCTTTTGGCTTTTTAGGAAGATTATTTCATCCAATTATAGTGAAGCCAAAATTGACCGAAATTTTTAATTATAGAACAAAAAAACTAGAAGAATTGTTTGGATCATTCAAATAAAAATTTCTGGTAAACAATATTTTAGTACTTTATTTATAATGAATCCTATTATTATTTTTGATTTTAATACACTAAGCAATATATCAAAATGGGTGATTGTAGATGATGTGGTTATGGGTGGTAAATCAAATGGTACATTTAAATTAGATATTGATGGTAATGGAGTTTTTGAAGGAAATATTTCATTAGAAAATAATGGCGGTTTTTCATTATTGAAGTATCAATTTAAAAAAATAGCTGTTTTAAACTACAAACAAATAAAGCTTCGGATAAAAGGAGATGGAAAAAGATATCAATTTAGGGTCAAATCAAATCAAAATAATCAACACTCATATATAAGTTTTTTTAATACCACAACAAACTGGCAAACAGTTACCATTGAACTTGCAGATTTAATACCTTATTATAGAGGTAAAAAATTAAATCTACCTTATTTTCCTTGTAAAGAATTAGATGAAATAGGTGTTTTATTGGGTAATAATAAAAATGAAGACTTCAAACTTAAAATTGATTCAATAGTTTTAGTTTAGTATAATAGAATTTAATTTTTATTTACAATTGTATAATACCTTATAATTTATCATTTAATACAATTTAGTCTTTTAAATTAGAAGAAATTAAGGTGTTAATACACTGTTAATAATGTTACAAAAGATTATTAAAAATGCTTTTTGTTAATTTTAACTATCTTAAAATGAGAATTTTGTATTTTTTATTTTAAGTGATTCTAAATAATTTTCGAGGCTAATTTGCTGATATATATCATTATAACTCTTACTTTATAATTCTAATTTTACAATGTAAAAATGAATTGTAGAATTATATAGTTTGCAATTTATTCCCATTTTAGATATGGGTTTCGCAAATTATTAAGTGTAAATATAAAGTAAAATGAAACTAGAAAACAAGAAATTAATTTGTGATGCTAACGAAGCGGTAGCTAAAATAGCTCACAAAACAAATGAAGTATGTGCAATCTATCCAATTACGCCAGCTTCTCCTATGGGAGAACATGTAGATGTATATAGTGCTAAAGGGCAAAAAAATATTTGGGGAGACGTTCCAAGAATTATTGAGATGCAAAGTGAAGGTGGTGCAGCAGGTACAGTTCACGGATCTCTTCAAGGTGGAGCACTTACTACAACATTTACGGCATCACAAGGGTTACTGTTGATGCTTCCTAATATGTACAAAATGGCAGGGGAATTATTACCAACAGTAATACATGTTGCTGCAAGAACAATTGCAACACACGCATTATCAATTTTTGGTGATCATTCAGATGTTATGGCAGCGCGTCAAACTGGTTTTTCAATGTTGTTTGGAGGTTCTGTACAAGAAGCACACGATTTTGCTTTAATATCTCAAGTTGCAGCTTTAAAAAGTAAAGTTCCAATGATGAATATTTTTGATGGTTTTAGAACTTCTCATGAAATTTCTAAAATTGATGCTATTTCTGATGATGTAATTAAAGCAATGATGCCTGAAGAGGCAATAATGAAGCATAAGAAAAATTCATTAGATCCTGATAATCCGGTAATTAGAGGTACTGCTCAAAATCCTGATGTGTTTTTCCAAGCACGTGAAGCGGCGAATTCATATTATGAAAAAGTTCCTGAAATTGTTCAAGATACAATGGATGAATTTTATGAGCATACAGGAAGAAAATATAGTTTATTTTACTATGTAGGTCATCCTGAAGCTGAAAAAGTAGTGGTTGTTATGGGTTCTGGTCAAGGTCCAGTAATGGAAACTATTGATACATTAGTAGATCAAGGTGAAAAAGTTGGAGCATTATTTGTACGTTTATATCGTCCATTCTCAGTATCTGACTTTATTGAGCAAATGCCAAAATCAGTTAAAAAAGTAGCTGTTTTAGATAGAACAAAAGAATCAGGAAGTGTTGGTGAACCATTGTATTTAGATGTAGTTACTTCTTATGTTGAAATGGGAGAAACAATGCCAACTATTACTGGAGGTCGTTATGGACTTTCTTCTAAAGAATTTACACCTGCAATGGTTAAAGGTATTTTTGATGAGTTAGAAAATAATTCACCTAAAAATCATTTTACAATAGGTATTAATGATGATGTTACACATACAAGCATACCTTATAAACCAACATTCCAAACTAGAAAATCTACATTTAATTGTATGTTCTACGGATTAGGTTCAGATGGTACAGTTGGTGCTAATAAAAACTCTATTAAAATTATTGGTGAAACAACAGATAATCATGTTCAAGGTTATTTCGTGTATGATTCTAAAAAAGCTGGAGCACAAACGGTTTCACATTTACGTTTTGGACCAGACCCAATATATTCTACATATCTAATTAATACCGCAAACTTTATTGCGTGTCATCAATTTAATTTTATTCATAAATACGATGTTTTAGGTCATATTAAAGAAGGAGGAACATTTTTATTAAACTCACCTTATTCTAAATATAAAGTTTGGACAGAGTTACCAAGTGTAATGCAAAAAAAGATTATTGATAACAATATTGATTTTTATGTGATTGATGCTACTAAAGTTGCTCAAGAAGCTAATTTAGGTAAGCGTACAAATACCGTTTTACAAACGTGTTTCTTTGCAATTTCTGGTGTACTTCCAAAAGATGAAGCCATTAAGAAAATTAAAGAAGCAATTGTAAAATCTTACTCTAAAAAAGGTGATAAAGTTGTACAAATGAACTTTAATGCTGTTGATAAATCTTTAGAAAATTTAGAAAAAGTTGAATATCCTCGTCATACAACAAATGATAAAGGCTTAATGCCAATGATGACTGAAGATGCAGATGAATTTGTAAAAGAAATTTTAGGAACAATATTAGCTGGTAAAGGAGATTCACTTCCTGTAAGTGCATTTACAGCAGATGGTACGTTCCCAACAGGAACTACCCAGTATGAAAAACGTGGAATTGCAGATGCTGTTCCAACTTGGGATGATGCAGATCTTTGTACACAATGTAATAAGTGTGTTAATATTTGTCCTCACGCTGCAATTAGAGCAAAAGTAGTTTCTAATGAACTATTAGAAAATGCTCCTGCAGGTATGAAACATGTTCCTGCAAAAGGTAGACCTTTCAATAAAGAAACTGAAAGCTATGTGTTACAAGTTTCTCCACAAGATTGTACAGGATGTGATCTTTGTGTTGCCGTTTGTCCAGCAGAGAGCAAAGAAGTTGAAGGTGTATTTGCAATTAATTTAGCTAAAAAATTAGAAGTAGAAAAAGTTGAAGATGAAAACTGGGACTTCTTTATTAATTTACCTGATTATGACAGAAAGCAACTAGCTACTTCAACAGTAAAAGGATCTCAATTCTTAGAACCATTATTTGAGTTCTCAGGAGCTTGTTCTGGTTGTGGTGAAACACCTTATATTAAATTAGTAACTCAATTGTATGGAGATAGTATAATGATTGCCAATGCAACAGGTTGTTCATCAATTTATGGTGGTAATTTACCAACAACTCCTTATACAACTAATAAGGATGGTAGAGGACCAGCTTGGGCAAATTCATTATTTGAAGACAATGCTGAATTTGGTTTAGGTATGAAATTAGCATTAACTAAAAAACAAGAAATATCAGTTAACTTATTAAAAGGGTTAGAGGATAAAATAGGTAGTATTTTAGTTAATCAAATTTTAGACAATGCTGAAAATACAGAAACTTTAAAAGAACAAAAGTTAAATGATATTGCCGAATTAAATGGAATTTTAGATACTATAGATACCTATGATGCTAAAAAACTTAGAAACCTTTCTGAATACTTACGTAAAAAAGACGTTTGGATTTTTGGTGGAGATGGTTGGGCTTATGATATAGGTTATGGTGGTGTAGATCACGTTTTAGCTTCTGGTGAAAATATTAATATTTTAGTAATGGATACTGAAATTTATTCAAATACCGGAGGTCAGGCGTCAAAAGCAACACCACTTGGAGCAAGTGCTAAATTTGCAATGAATGGTAAACAAAGTAACAAGAAAAGCTTAGCATTACAAGCTGTATCTTATGGAAATGTTTATGTAGCTCAAATTGCAATTGGTGCAAAAGATATGCAAACTTTAAAAGCAATTGAAGAAGCTGCTGCATATCCAGGACCATCTATAATTATTGCATACTCACATTGTGGAGATCACGGTTATAATTTAAAAGACGGTGCTGCTCATCAAGAAAAAGCAATTGAAACAGGCTACTGGCCATTATTTAGATTTAATCCTTTAGCACCTAAAGGAAAAAGATTTAAATTAGATTCAAAAGCTCCTTCTGCGCCTTTAGAAGAGTTCATGTATTCAGAAACACGTTTTACAAGAGTTGTTAAAGAAAATGCAGAGATGGCAAAAGACTTGCTAGATAGAGCCCAAGAACAAGTAGATATTCAATGGGAACGATTAGAGCTTTATAAAAATTTATAAACCAAACTAATTTTAAAGTGCTGGGTATTTAGAATACCTGGCACTTTTTTTATAAATCTTTTAAAAATTATTAAAATGAAATCAAGATCAGAAGCTTTTTTTATGGAAGCTACAAAAAATTTACAATTAGCAAAAAAAGAATTGTTTAAGCCTTCTGAAGATATTGTAACGTATTCAATTTGTAAAAATTCACAATTTGCAATTGAAAACTTTCTTAAAGGGTTTTTAACTAAAAATGGAGCGATAATAGAAAAAAATGAAACAATTTCAACATTATATAACAAATGTTTAGCTATTGATGAAAATTTTAAAAACATTGAAATGAATGCTATTGGCTGTAAAAATCACGCCATAGATTCACGTTACTGTTCTGAAATTAATTCAGTTAGTGCCTGTTTTGATACAGCTGATAATGTTGATACATACTTAAGAAAAATTAAGGTTTTATAGAATTATTTTTTTTCATTTGAGAAAAAATAAAACTTACTGTACATTTGTCTAAACTATATAAAAATGAATTATATTTTATTTGACGGTTCAGTACGTAATGCATTATTGCCTTTTACCTACACAAAACCCGTGGCAGATTTACGAGTTGGAATTCTTACAATTCGTGAAAAATGGGAAAAACATCTTGGTTTTACAACAACTACCCTTACCGAAGAATATTTAGAAGAAAAATATCCTATGGTTGAAATGGAGCGAAATATAATGATAAATGCTTCTTTTTTACCAACTCCTAAATTGATTGAAATTATAACAAATTTAAAAGAAAATCAGGCAGTTTTTAAAAATGATGAAGTAATTGCTTTTTTTACAACAGAAGCTCAAGATGAAGTTAATTTTGAAGAATATGATCAAATTGAATTTGATACTGAATTGCTACAAATAAAAAATACTTGGGATTTATTTTCATTAAACGAAAAAGCTATAAAAGCTGATTTCGATTTTATAACAGAAGGAAGAAAATCGCAACCAATACCAAAAGGAGTTAACTATTTAAATAAAGATGATATTTTTATTGAAGAAGGAGCCGAAATCCTTTTTTCAACATTAAATGCAAGTACAGGGCCTATTTATGTTGGAAAAGATGCCATAATTATGGAAGGTAGTTTAATAAGAGGTCCATTTAGTTTGGGAAGTGATTCCGCAGTAAAAATGGGGTCAAAAATATATGGAGCAACAACTATTGGCCCAAATTGCACAGTAGGAGGTGAGGTTAAAAATAGTATTTTAATGAGCTTTTCTAATAAAGGTCATGAAGGTTATTTAGGAAATTCAGTTCTAGGTGAATGGTGTAATATTGGAGCAGATTCAAACAATTCAAACCTTAAAAATAATTATGCACAAGTAAGGTTATGGAGTTATGAAACTGAAGGTTTTGCTAAAACAGGATTACAATTTTGTGGTTTAATAATGGGAGATCATTCTAAGTGTGCAATAAATACAATGTTTAATACAGGTACCGTTGTTGGAGTGAGCGCTAATATTTATGGAAGTAATTTTCCACGAAATTTTATTCCTTCATTTAGCTGGGGAGGTGCAGCAGGATTTTCTATTTATCAAATAAATAAGGCTATTGAAACCGCTTCTTTAGTGTTAGAACGTAAGGGTTTAGAGTTTAATGAGCAAGAAAAAAGAATTTTACAGCATGTATTTGAAATGACTGAAAAGTATAGAAATTTTTAATAAAAAAATCCCATTATTAATAATGGGATTTTTTTATTAACCTTTAATTTGGTTTTTCTTAAAATTATCGAATTTAGTTTCAGTAGTTTTAGGCCAGCTGTTATTACTTAAATCAACATCAGCCGTTTCTTGATCAGGATCAATTGTAATTTTATTAATGGCTTTTGTTGAAGGGAAAACTTTGGTTACTTCTGCATCATTTTTTCTCCAAATTTGAGCTGGATATTGTTTGCGTTCTTTAGTACCGTCTTCATATTCAAACTCTACAATTATAGGCATTACTAAATCTCCGGGCTTTTCAAATTTTAACTCGTAAAAATATTTAGGAGCTTCCATTCCAGATTTTTCTTCTGGTGAAAAATTTTGATCAATATACTCTGTTAATAGGCTGTAATCTTCAGCTTTTTTTCCTTTTAAATCTTCAGTAAATTCTTCACTATCTTCTGACACTAAAAATAATGATGGAGGAATTTGATCTTTTTCAATTCCATAGCGTTTATAAACCTTTATTGCTTGTTCTGTTGGTTTATCAGTTATATGATATTTTTTAACTTCTTTTATGCCAATATCATTATTTCCAGTTGTGTAAAACCAACCTCTCCAAAACCAGTCTAAATCCATTGCAGATGCATCTTCCATAGTTCTAAAAAAGTCGGCAGGAGTAGGGTGTTTAAATGCCCATCGTTTAGAGTAAGTTCTAAAAGCATGGTCAAATAATTCAGGACCCATAATTGTATTTCGCAATATCCATAGACCGGTAGCTGGTTTAGCGTATGCGTTATTTCCAAATTCATACAAATCATCGCCTTTAGCCATAATTGGAGCTAATTTTGATTGATCTCCTTTCATATAACCAACAATATTTTTTGGTAAACCTCTATTTAATGGATAGCCTTCTTCATAATCCATCATTGCCAACATTTGTACAAAAGAATTTAATCCTTCATCCATCCAAGTCCACTGGCGCTCATCTGAATTTATAATCATTGGAAAAAAGTTGTGTCCAACTTCATGAATTGTAACACCAATCATACGGTATTTTGTGCGGTCATTATAGGTGCCATCAGGATTTGGTCTTCCAGGATTAAAACAAATTTGTGGATATTCCATACCCATTTGTCCATCAACCGAAATTGCTTTATGGTAAGGGTAGTCAATTGTATGCCTGGAATAAGTTATTAAAGTTTGTGCAACTGCCCTTGTAGAATGGTCTCCATATAAAGGATTTGCTTCTTTTGAATAATAAGAATAGGCCATTACAGTTCTACCATTTATATCAACAGCCATTGCATCCCAAATAAATTTTCTTGAAGTTGCAAACGCATAATCTCTAACATTTTCAGCAAAAAACTTCCAAGTTTTTGTTTTTTTAGACTTGTCTTGTTCAGCGTTTATAGCTTCATCTTGAGTAACAATTAGTACCGGATTGTCAAAAGTTTTTCTAGCTTCTGCTAATCTTTTTTGTTGCATTTTGGTTAATACTTCTTGTTCATTTTTAAGAACTCCTGTAGCTCCTAAAATATGATCATCAGGTGTTGTTATATTAACTTCATAATCACCAAATTCTAAAGCAAATTCACTTCGTCCCCAAAATTGGTCATTTTGCCAACCTTCAACATTATCGTATACACATAACCTTGGAAAAAACTGAGCAATTACATAGCTGTTATTATCATCTGCAGGAAAATGCTCAAAACCAGATCTTCCTCCTTGTGTTATATGATTATTAATATTGTACCACCATTTTATTTTAAATGAATGTGACTCTCCAGTAGCTAATGGTTTATCTAAATTTAAACGCATCATTGTTTGATTGATTAGATATGAGGCGTCACTTCCATCCATATTTTTTACATATTCAATTTTAAATCCTCCATCAAATTTATCTTCAATAAATGTTTTTGAAAATTGTGAAGGAGAATACAATGTATTTAAACCGCTTGATTCAACTTCTGGAGATTTAGAATTTGCAGCTCTTTTATTTTGATCTAATTGAAGCCATAAATATTCTAATTTATCTGTAGAATTATTGTGATATGTAATTGTTTCTTCACCATAGATTCGTTCATTTTCATCATCTAAAATAATATCCATTTTATAGTCAACTTTCTGCTGCGTATACTCGTAACCTGGTGCTCCGGATGCTGTATGCTGACTGTCAGGTGTAGGTAATTCTTCATGAAGTTGTTTGAATTTACTTACATTATAATGCCCTTTTTGTTTTACTGTTTTTTGTTCAACTTCTTGAGCAAAAAAGGAAGTGGATACTATTACTGATGATAGAATTAGTAAAAATATTTTTTTCATTATTGAGATGTATAATATTATAAAAAAAGCCACTCATTAAGAGTGGCTAATATATTAACCTTTAATTTGGTTTTTCTTAAAATTATCGAATTTAGTTTCAGTAGTTTTAGGCCAGCTGTTATTACTTAAATCAACATCAGCTGTTTCTTGATCAGGATCAATTGTAATTTTATTAATGGCTTTTGTTGAAGGGAAAACTTTGGTTACTTCTGCATCATTTTTTCTCCAAATTTGAGCTGGATATTGTTTGCGTTCTTTAGTACCGTCTTCATATTCAAACTCTACAATTATAGGCATTACTAGATCTCCAGGCTTTTCAAATTTTAACTCGTAAAAATATTTAGGAGCTTCCATTCCAGATTTTTCTTCTGGTGAAAAATTTTGATCAATATACTCTGTTAACAGGCTGTAATCTTCAGCTTTTTTTCCTTTTAAATCTTCAGTAAATTCTTCACTATCTTCTGATACTAAAAATAATGATGGAGGAATTTGATCTTTTTCAATTCCATAACGTTTATAAACCTTTATTGCTTGTTCTGTTGGTTTATCAGTTATATGATATTTTTTAACTTCTTTTATGCCAATATCATTATTTCCAGTTGTGTAAAACCAACCTCTCCAAAACCAGTCTAAATCCATTGCAGATGCATCTTCCATAGAGCGGAAAAAATCAGCAGGAGTAGGGTGTTTAAATGCCCAGCGTTTAGAATAAGTTCTAAAAGCATGGTCAAATAATTCAGGACCCATAATAGTTTGTCTCAAAATAAATAATCCTGCAGCAGGTTTTCCGTAGGCATTTGATCCAAAATTAAACACATTGTCTCCTTGAGACATAATAGGAGCTAATCTGTTTTGATCTCCTTTCATGTAACCAACCATGTTTTTTGGGTATTTAGAGGTAGGAAAAAGTTCGGGATCATATTCATATTCAGCTAAAATTTCAACAAATGAATTAATTCCTTCATCCATCCAAGTCCATTGCCTTTCATCAGAATTCACAATCATCGGGAAAAAGTTGTGTCCTACTTCATGCGTAATAACACCAATCATTCCTTTTTTAGTTCTTTCACTAAATTTCCCATTTCTATCGGCTCTACCAAAGTTAAAACAGATCATAGGATATTCCATTCCCATTTGTACATTAATTGATGAAGCTTGAGGGTATGGATAATCAAATGTATGTTTAGAGTATACTTTTAAAGTGTTGGCTACAACTCTTGTAGAATGTTCTTCCCAAAGCTCTTTACCTTCTTCTGGATATAAAGAGTAAGCCATTACAGTTTTGTTATTAAGTTTTACAGCCATAGCATCCCACATATATCTGCGTGAAGTAGCAAAGGCAAAATCACGTACGTTTTCTGCATGTAATTTCCAGGTTTTTGTTCCTTTTTCTTTTCCTTTACCTGCTTCTGCTGCTTCTTCAGGTGTAACTATAAAAATAGGATTTTCATAAGAACTTTGTGCTTCCTGATATCTTTTATATTGGTTTTTTGTAAGTACATCTTTCGGATTTTGTATAACACCTGTACCGTTAAGAATAAAATCTTTTGGGGTGGTTATTGAGACTTCAAAATCTCCAAATTCTAAAGCAAACTCACTAGAACCCCAAAATTGCATATTTTGCCAACCTTCAACATTGTTATAAACTGCTAAACGAGGGTAAAACTGTGCAATTGCATATGCTGTGTTTCCATCTTCAAATATTTCAAAACCTGATCTTCCCCTGTCTTCAATGTAATTATTTATGTTATACCACCATTTTATGTTAAAAACAAATGTTTCTCCAGGTGCTATTGCTTTTGGTAAATCAACACGCATCATTGTGTTATTTATCATATAATCAATATCTTTTCCATTCACATCTTTTAAATGCTCAATTTTAAAACCGCCATCAAAAGGTTTTCCCATGAAATTTTTTGTAAATAAAGAAGGGGAATAAAGTGCCCTTGGACCACCGCCATTTATGTCTTTTGTTTGAGCGTCCGCAGCGCGCATATTTTGGTCTAATTGTATCCATAAATATTCTAAATGATCTTTAGAATTGTTATGATATGTTATTATTTCATCACCGCTTATTCTATGATTCTCATCATCTAAAACAATGTTCATTTTATAGTCAACTTTCTGCTGCGTATATTCATATCCCGGAGCACCAGAAGCTGTATGTTGTTTATTTGGAGTTGGTAATTCTTCTTGTAGTTGTTTAAATTTACTTATGTTGTAATGTGCCTTTTGGCTTTCTTTTTCTTGCTCAACTTCCTGTGCAAAAAATGTAGAGGAAATCATTACTAAAGTTAGTAATGTTAGAAATATTTTTTTCATATAAGTTAGGATTGAATTTAGGTAACGAAAATAAATAAATTTAACATTAAAGTTTTAATTTTATTAAAACTTTAACAAAGCTTTATAAGTTTTTTTGTCTAAATAGAATGTTTTGTTTTTTTTGTTTGCACTTATCTTAATTATATTTTGCTGGTCTTCAAAATCTCTAATTAAACAAGTATTTATTACTTCTATTGAATGAAGCTTAGCTATATCTACAATTTCTAAATAAAAACGTACAATATCGTCATCATACTCTTTCCCAATATACTTATATGGTATAAGTTTGTTGTTAATTGTTAGCTTAAAATGGTTATTTAAATAAGTTTTAAAATATTCATCTATTTTTTGTGCTTCATTTTTTGTAGCAATATTAAGTGTTGTGTTATTGTCTTTATTTAGAGTAAATTCTATATCATCAATAAACATCCCCAAAGTAATTTGAATAGATTTTTTTTCTTCAATAAAATCTATTTCACATAAACTAATATAATATTTATGAATAGTAAATGCTACTAAGGGAATTAGTAGGAATAAGAATACGTATTTTTTTGATTTCATTGGTTAAAAATATTAAAAGGCTAAGAAACAAAAAGCATTCCAAAATAGTATAAATAAATTTTAGAAAACTCAATTGTTTTTTAGTTTATTATAATTAATGCTTTGTTTAACTAAAAAATTTTTGATAGTAATTTCATCACTTAAAATGTATGTTTTTAATCCATTATCCTGACAATAATCTAAAAATAAATAAACTTGATTTTGAGGAATTTTTAAATCTTCAATAAAAAAATCATATTTATATTTTGTTATTAATTTTTCAGGAAATTCATTTATAAGTCTTCTAGTATTATCTTTTTGTGTTTTTTTATCTCTTCTTTTTTTTCTTAAGTTTTTTGTTATCAATTTAAAAATTGAAATGAAATTTACACCTGAATTCCCATAAGTTGGATCTGTTAAACGTCTGCTATTTGGCGCTTTTTTATACGTATTTTGTGAGTTATCTAAAACAATTCCCTTTTGCATATCAATTTTGCCAAAATTTAACCTTATTTTGGATGATAAAGTTATTTCATCTAATTCATTATTACGCTCCTCTAAATAAACAATCAGCGTTTTATTAATAATATGTGTATCTGTAATTTTAATTATTCTGTTTTTATAATTTATTGAAGAAAAGAGAATTGAATCTCCAAGTGCTGTATAAATAGTAAATGCTCCTTTTGAATTACTTGAAGCACCTAAGTTTTGAGTTTTATTAATAATATTTATATTTTCCAGAAAAATTGAATCGTTTCTTACAATTCCATTAAGCTTTATAGTTGTTTCTTGAGCATAATTATTTATACTTAAAAAAAGGAGTAGAAATGAAGACAGTATTAGATATTTATTTTTCAATTTTATTATATTTTGTACTTTCTTCTTTTAAAATTTCAATTACTTCTAGTACATTATTTGCGTAATATTTTTCTAAAATATCTCTGTATTCGCAGTAACTAATAAAGTTATAAATTTTTTCTTCTAGAATTTTTAAATCGTTTGTAAAAAAATCTAATCCTAATTCTTTTTTCAGTTGATAAGGGAAATTTTTCTTTTTTTTAAGCTCTTTTTTTAAAGCCCTTTCTTTTTCTAATTGTTTATTATATGCGCTACCTTGTCCGCCTCCTCTAAGGTATAATGGGTTTGTAAAGGTTTCGGCATTTACATTACTTAAATACCCAAATTCATCTCCGGGTAATTTTTTCTTTAAATCACTTAATTTAAAAACAAAATTAGCTTTTGGAATGGTATCTTCTGGGGTATTTTTACTATCTAAATCTAGACTTCCGGTTAAACCATGAAGAAAAACTTCATCCAAATCATTAACAAGTAAAACTAAAATTATATTTAAAAATTTATTTTTTAAATGGTCTTTTGAGATTGTAATTTTTAAATTTTGATATTGAATTGAAGAAAAAAACAGTACATCATTTTCTTTTACTAAAATTTCAAACTCACCATTTATATTACTAATGGTGCCATATCTATTATTTAAATTTATTACATGAACATCTCCAATAGTTTTGTTTTCACTACTAACAATACCCGTTATTGCAATTGAATTTTCCTGAGAAAAAGATTTCACAGCTATAAAAACAATAAGAGTTAAGTTAGTTAGTTTTAATTTCATTAAAACAAAGTACGTTATTGAGTTCTTAAAAAAGTATTAATGCTATTGTAAACTTATGTTAAAACAATGAAAAATAGTACATTTGATAAAACTTGATTTTTTATGAAGAAATTATTAATTGCAAGCACATCAACAGTTCATGGTAAAGGTTATTTAGAATATATTTTACCTGAATTATCTGAATTATTTAAAGGTGTTCATGAAATATTGTTTATCCCTTATGCAAGACCTGGTGGAAAATCTCACGATGAATATACTGAAATTGTAAAAAATGCTTTTGAAAAAATTAATATTAGAGTAAAAGGCATTCACGAATTTAAAAATCCAATTGATGCAGTTAATAATGCGAAGGGAATTTTTACTGGTGGTGGAAATACTTTTTTATTGATAAAACAATTGTACGATAATAAAGTAATATCAAGTATAAAAAATGTTGTTGAAAACGGGGTGCCTTATTTTGGAACAAGTGCTGGTAGTAATATTACGGGCTTAACAATTCAAAATACCAATGATATGCCAATTATTTATCCGCCAAGTTTTAATT
Organism: Lutibacter oceani; assembly: GCF_003384935.1. GTDB lineage: Bacteria > Bacteroidota > Bacteroidia > Flavobacteriales > Flavobacteriaceae > Lutibacter > Lutibacter oceani. The sequence goes on along the minus strand of NZ_QTTQ01000012.1, from coordinate 141,931 downwards.
CTTTCGGATTTATTAATTTTAATATTAACCCTCATTATTTAGATCCTGATCCAACATCAAAACATATGGGTGAAACTAGAGAAACACGTATTAATGAATTTCATACGTTAAATAAAATTCCGGTTTTAGGCTTAAGAGAGGGGAGTTGGTTGCAGGTTAAAGGAAGTAAGTTAACATTAAAAGGTCCTTTATTTGCAAGACTATTTCAGCAAGGAAAGCAACCAGTAGAATTAGCTCCAGAATCTGATTTAAGTTTTTTAATGTAGGTTTAAAATTAGCGCAATTATTTCTGCATCAGGAGATTTTTTTACATTTTCTGATAATGCTTTAAATGTATTTATAATTTTTAAAGTATCAATTTCTGTGTTTTTTAATTGATCTCTCAAAATCATAGCAGCTAAATAAGAATTGTTGTTTTTATTAATAAAATTATAACTGTATTCTATATATTCTTGCTCAATACTTTTCATCTGATTTCCAATTTCATTTAGTTTTTCAGCATTATTTTCTAACCTGTATTTTTGAAATTGAGGAAATAAATAATCAATTTTTTTAAATATTTTTTTTGATTTTAGTTGATATTCATTCCACTTTGAATTTAATTCAGAACCTTTAATTACTGGTGTGTCAATATTATTCGCGTCAATTTTAATTTCAATTGAACTGTTTTCAATAATTAAAATAACCGTTGCAGAGTATTCTTCAAAACTTAAGGCAAAACGCTCTGGGTATTCTACAAATCCATTAAAATTAAATTTGTTATTTAAAACGGTAGCAGAGTCTATAGCAAAAATTGAATTTTCAATAATTTTGTTTAGATATACTTTTTGTGGGTAAAAATTTTCTAAATTTCCTGTTAATGTAAAACTCTTGCCTTGAGTTAAATAAGTTTCTTTTTTTTGTGAAATTTCTTTTTTACAACCGAATATAAATAGTGTACAAATGCAAAAAATAATTAACTTTTTCATTGCATTGTGTTTAAATTTAATAGTTTACATATTCAATAATTTCAATACCATAACCTGTCATACCAACTCTTTTTCTAAAAGTTTCTGCATTAGAAAGTACTCTTAATTTTGTAATTCCAAGATCGTGTAAAATTTGAGCTCCTATCCCAAAATCTTTTTCATCCATTTTTAGGCTTGGAATATAAGGCTCGTTTTTTTCCTGACTTTCTTTTAAAATAGCCAATCGTGCAAGTAAATTGAATGATTGATTTTCCTGATTTATAAAAACAATGGCACCTTTGCCAGCTTGGTTTATGGCATCAAAAACACCTTTAAGTTTGTCATCAGGATTTTTAGTTAAAGTGCCTAAAATATCGTTATTTACCAGCGTTGAATTTACTTTAACCAAAATTTCTTCACCTAATTCCCAACTTCCTTTGGTTAAGGCCAAATGTACTTGGTTATTTGTAGTTTGTTTATAGGCTCTTAATCTGTAATCTCCAAAACGGGTATTTATTGTAAAATCTTCAGTTAATTCAATTAAAGAATCGTGTTGCATTCTGTATTCCACCAATTTTTCAATTGAAATAATCTTTAAATCATATTCTTTTGCAATTTCACTTAATTGTGGAAGACGCGCCATAGTACCATCTTCATTCATAATTTCAACAATAACTCCAGCAGGATTTAAGCCTGCTAAACGTGCCAAATCTATAATTGCTTCCGTATGTCCAGTTCTTCTTAATACGCCACCTTCACGTGCTTTTAATGGAAAAATATGTCCAGGTCTGCTTAAATCATGTGGTCTAGTTGCATTGTCTGTTAAAGATTTTACTGTAATAGCTCTATCATTAGCCGAAATACCAGTAGTAACTCCTTTTCCATGGTAATCTATGGAAACTGTAAAAGCAGTACCTAACGGATCGGTATTTAAACCAACCATTAAATCTAAATTAAGTTCTTTACATCTTTTTTCGGTAATAGGAGCACAAATTAGTCCACGACCTTTGGTAGCCATAAAATTGATCATTTCAGGAGTAACTTTATCAGCAGCAGCAACAAAATCGCCCTCATTTTCTCTGTTTTCATCATCTACAACTATTACAACTTTACCATCTTTTATGTCTTTAATGGCTTCTTTAATTGTGTTTAATTTTATGTTACTTGTTGAAATTTTCATTTTTAACTAATTGATTTTTTATTAAATCTATTAAAAAACTTTTTAAAATTATCTAATACATTATCTATATTAAATATTCCCATTCCTTGTGTTGCCCTACGTGTTAACAATATACCAAAAGGTAATAGTATAAGTGTAGATAGCCAACTACCTAACAGTGCCGAAATTGCACTTTCTTCAGATAAATTTTTACCGAATTGTGAAATGAAAAAATAAATCACAAAAATTGTAATTGCCATAATCATTGGTAATCCAAATCCACCTTTTCTGATTATAGACCCAAGTGGTGCTCCAATAAAAAACAACACTAAACAGGCCAATGCAAATGAAATACGATAACTAAATTCAAAATCGTATAAATTTAATAGTTTTCGCTTATTTTTAAATGGAAGTTTTTGATTTTTAACTCTATCAATGGCTCGTCTAACATTTTGTACAGCATCATTTAAAATAATTGTTTTATTATCAACATCAAAATTTTCTAAAATATCAGCATTTAAATTAGCATCAATTAAAGAATCGGGGTGCTTATATAAGTTTTTTGCCTTTACTATATCAAACAAATTATCTGAACGTTCTTCAATATACTTATCATATGCAATTTTTTCAACTTTTGAAATTGAATCTAATTGATTAACACTTAGCATACCATGGTGCTGTTTAATATCTTCTTTATCTAAATCGCTTTCATCATTAAATGAAGAAATATCAATATTTATGGTGTAAGTATCAAAGGTAGCAGCAGAAGCAGGCATTTTTTTCCTGTCGTTTAAAGACATAGATCTTTTTGAGTGTTCCTCGTAATAATTACCATTTTCGAGGGTTAAGGTCATATATTTACTCCCTTCTTCTGTTGAAATCTTACCCTTTTCAGCAGTAATAATTTTAACTTTGCCTTGTGATAAAGTTAAATCGGCAATTTGCACTTTTTTCAATAAGTTTTCTTCTTCGCCATATTTTTCATCAAATTTTATATTGAAACCAGGAATTTCTGTATTAAAAGCACCAGGAACCAATGCTAAAGCTGGTTTTTTCTTTTTCATGTTTAAATACAAATTCTTTTGTTTTAAAGTAGCCCAAGGATATACATTGTTTAAAAAAACAAAATTTAATGCACTTAAAAATAAGGTTAAAATTATTAAAGGTCTAATAACTCTTTTTAAAGAAATTCCTGCAGATTTGATTGCGGCAAACTCATAATTTTCAGATAAATTACCTAATGCCATTATGGATGAAAGTAAAATTCCAATTGGTAGCGCAGTAGGTGTTAGTATGAGTGATAAATATCCTAAAAATTTTAAAATAAAGAAAATATCAATTCCTTTACCTGCAATTTCATCAAAAGCAAGCCACAATGCTTGCATTACCAACACAAAAAGAACCACAAAAAATGTGGCTAATAAAGGCTGTAGAAAGCTTTTTAAAATGTATTTATCAAATATTTTCAACGCTATTAATTTGGCTCAGAGATAGTGTAATTCATTTGATCTCTGAATTTTGCTTTGTCAAAGATAAAAAGCTTTTCCGAAATAGGTTGATTTGTTTTAAAAGTTCTTATTTCTAAAGTAGTTATTGTGTTGTTTTCTCCAGTTTCAATAATGTTATAAATATGTTTTGTTTTAATATCAATACCAATAAGGATATTTGTTATTTCAGAATTAGAATCAATTGGAATTAGCTTTACATACTGAATTTTTATTCCTTTAATGGATTTTAATGCGTCCATTTCATAAGTAAAACCGGTTTTATAAAACGAAAACATTTTAGATGGTGTTAAGGTTTCAGCTTCATTATCAACAGAATTCTGAATAATTACTTCTTCATCTTCGTGAATTATTAAGTATGTTTTTTTTCCATCAAAAATTTGCTCTGTACCCATATAATTTAGATGATACAAATCTCCTTTTAAAGTTACTTTACCCATTGTTTCTTGGTGTACATCTGCATCATTGTTATCTAGTTTATGGTCAAATTCAAGATATATATTGTTGTATTCTTCAACTTTTTTTGCAACTTCATCCAATAAGGATTTGGCTTCATTTGAACCTTGACCAAAAGCCGTAATGTTAAAAAAGAAAATACTTAATACTATTATTATTTTTTTCATGTTGTACTTAAAAAATTTAACTATTATTTTTTTCTCCATCTAATAATTGATTTAGAGACATTTCATCAGGTATTAATACCTGCCTTGCTTTGCTACCTTCAAACTGACCAACAATACCAGCCGCTTCTAACTGATCAATTAACCTACCAGCTCTATTATAACCTAACTTTAATTTACGTTGTAATAAAGAAGCTGAGCCTTGTTGTGCAAGCACAATAACTAAGGCGGCATCTCTAAACAAAACATCTCTTTCGCTGATATCTATATCAAGACTTGTGCCAACTTCTTCTCCTGTATATTCAGGTAATAAATAAGCATTTGGATAGGCTCTTTGCGAGCCAATAAAGTCTGTAATTTTTTCAACTTCAGGAGTGTCAACAAATGCACATTGTAAACGAATAATATCATTTCCATTTGAAAATAACATATCACCTTTTCCAATTAATTGATCTGCACCAGAACCATCCAAAATTGTTCTTGAATCTATTTTTGATGTAACCCTAAAAGCAGCCCTTGCAGGGAAGTTTGCTTTAATAATACCAGTAATTACATTTACTGAAGGTCGCTGTGTAGCTACTATTAAATGAATTCCAATGGCACGTGCCAATTGCGCTAAACGTGCAATAGGTGTTTCAACTTCTTTACCAGCGGTCATAATTAAGTCTGCAAATTCATCTATAACCAAAACTATATATGGTAAATATTTATGTCCATTTTCAGGATTTAATTTCCGTGCTTTAAATTTAGCATTGTATTCTTTTATGTTTCTAACCATTGCTGTTTTAAGCAAATCGTATCTTGCATCCATTTCAATACATAAGGAATTAAGTGTATTAATTACCTTAGTGGTATCTGTTATAATTGCTTCTTCTGTATCTGGTAATTTAGCTAAGTAATGCCTTTCAATATGGTTAAATAAAGTAAGCTCTACTTTTTTAGGATCAACCAATACAAATTTAACTTCAGCAGGATGTTTTTTGTATAACAAAGATGTTAAAACGGCATTTAAACCAACCGATTTTCCTTGTCCCGTTGCACCCGCCATAAGTAAATGTGGCATTTTAGCTAAATCAACAACAAAAGTTTCGTTTGAGATAGTTTTACCTAATGCAATTGGCAATTCCATTTCTGAATTTTGAAATTTCGCTGAAGAAATAACAGATTTCATTGAAACCATGGTTGCCTTTTTGTTTGGCACTTCAATACCAATAGTTCCTTTTCCTGGAATTGGAGCAATAATTCTAATTCCCATTGCAGAAAGAGATAAGGCAATATCGTCTTCTAAATTTTTAATTTTTGAAATTCTAATACCGGCATCTGGAACAATTTCATATAAAGTAACAGTTGGTCCAACTGTTGCTTTTATACGTGCAATTCCTATGTTATAATTATTTAAAGTTTCAACAATTCTATTTTTATGTGCTTCCAATTCTTCTTGATCTACCGAGATACTTTCATTGTAATCTCTTAATAAATTAAGCGTAGGGAATTTATAATTGCCCAACTCTAAAGTGGGATCAAATTCACCAAAATCTTTAACTAATTTACTTGATAAGTTCTCTTCAACATGTTGTTCTTCTACAATTTTTTCAACATCAATTTCTACTTTATGGTTTGTTTCTTCACCAGAAGTAACTACTGTTGAATGTTTTTCTATTGTTGGTTTTAAATCTTTAACAGATAATTCAAAATCAGTTGATTCATCTACTTCTTTTTCTGTAGGAACTGTTTTTATCGAAGGATTTATTTCCTGATGATTAATAATTGTTTCATCAACATTTTCACTTTTCTCAACAATTTTTTTGGCAGGAAAAATGCCTTTTATTTTTTCCGGAGTAAATTTAAACCGGATAACTAAGTAAGAAATCAGTAGAAAAAGCAGCGCTAATAAAAGACCTGTTTTTCCTAAGAATTGAAGTAAATAATTATTTATTTCGTATCCAATAATTCCAGCTAATAATGAGTTTTTAGCACTAAAAAATCCAAGTGTAATAGAAATCCAGATCATTCCTAAAATTCCCCATCCCCAATATTTTTTAAGGTGTTTTAAACTCCCTTTTAAAAATATTGCAACTCCTGTGAAAAATGATAAAACCGGTATGTATAATGAGGCAACTCCAAAACCGTTATAAATAAAAAAGTGACTAATACTTGCTCCAATTTTTCCCAATAAATTTTTTACGGTAATATTTTTATTTGAAAAATCAGCGAGTTGACTTTGGTCTTCTTGCCAGCTAAAAAAGTATGAAAAAAAAGAAATTATTAAAAATACAGCGAAAAGTATAATAAAAGCACCTATTATAGTTTGAGTTTGCCTGTTTCCAAAAAAGGCTTTTACTCCTTTAAAAAGGGGCTTGCGTTCTGTTTTCGTAACTGTTTTTTTCTTTTTTGCCATTTAAATCAATATGTCACAAAAATATAAAATTATTGTGATTGCCATTAAATTACTAAATAAATTTAGGTATGTAGATGATTAAACCGATAATAACGGCAAATATTGCAGCAAAAAAAGCTGCGCCAGCAGAAATATCTTTTATAAAACCTATTTTTTTATGATATTCAGGATGAATAAAGTCAGCCATTTTTTCAATAGCTGTATTTAAAGATTCTGCTACCAAAACGAGTCCAATTGCAAAAATTTGGAATAGCCATTCGGTAGCAGAAATTTTCATTACAAAGCCAATAACGGTCATTATTAATGCTATTATAACTTGTGCAATAATGCTTTTTTCAGAAGTAATTAAAATCCAAAATCCTTTAGCTGCATATTTTACAGCTTTAATTCTGTTTAAAATAAAATTACTTTCTGTATTCATTAATTATAGTGCTTTTAAGGCATCTTCGTAATTTGGTTCTTCAGAAATTTCTTGAACTTGTTGTGTATAAGTTACTATTCCTTCTTCATCAATTATAATTATTACTCTTGAAAGTAAATTAGCCAATGGACCATCTTTTACAAGCAGACCATATTTTTTCCCAAATTTCCCACTTACAAAATCAGATAAAGTAATTACATTTTCTAATCCTTCAGCTCCACAAAAACGAGCTTGAGCAAAAGGTAAATCTCTTGAAATACATAATACTTTTGTGTTTTCTAATTTACTGGCTTCTTCATTAAATTTTCTTACTGAAGCAGCACAAGTACCCGTATCTAAACTTGGAAAAATGTTTAAGATTAACTTAGAACCTTTAAAATCTTTTAATTTTGCTTTTGATAAATCAGATTTAATTAATGAAAATTTAGGAGCTTTTTTACCAACTTTAGGTAATTTACCTGAGGTGTGAATTGGATTTCCTTTTAATGTTATTTTTGCCATAATGTTATTTTTAGTTTAAAAATCAAAGTTAGTTTAAAAACTAAAATATCCGAACTAATTTATCAGTTTTTAATTTTTTAAAATTTATTGGGTGTTAAATTTTTGAAAGTTTTTTGAAATTAAAACTTGTATCTTCGCATTTCAAAATATTTTTAATTGAACCTTAGTAAATACACATCAGAATTTAAGAATAATTTAAAATTAGCAACTCCAATAATGATGGGTTCTTTGGGACACTTATTGGTTGGTTTAATTGATGATATAATGGTAGGCAGGTTAGGAGCAATTGAGTTAGCCGCTACTTCTTTAGGAAATAGTATGTTTTTTATTGCAGTATCAATTGGGCTTGGTTTTTCATTTGCAATTACACCTTTAGTTGCCGAAGCTGATGGAGAAAAGGATACAGAAAAAGGACGAAGTATTTTTCAACATGGTTTAATTTTAACGGCAATAATAGGTATATCAATGTTTGTATTATTATTGTTTTTAAAGCCAATTCTATATCATCTGGATCAGCCTGAAGAAGTGGTAGTTTTAGCAATTCCTTATTATGAAATTGTAGCAATTTCAATGATTCCTTTAATGATTTTTCAAGGGTTTAAACAGTTTACCGATGGTTTATCTGAAACAAAATATGCTATGTGGGCAACTATTTTAACTAATATTGTTAACATAACTTTAAACTTTGTATTAATTTACGGGTTTTGGATATTTCCTCGTTTAGAATTAGTTGGTGCTGCTTTAGGTACTTTAATTTCAAGAATTGTAATGGTATTTTTCATTTATTTTGTTTTAATGAAAAGGAAAAAATTTGCTATTTACCTGAAACGATTAAAACTTTCTGAGTTTAAAAATAAAATATTCAAAAAAATAATGAAATTAGGTTTTCCTACATCTTTGCAAATGCTTTTTGAAGTGGGACTTTTTACAGCGTCAGTTTTATTAGCAGGAACTTTAGGAGCATTTCCACAAGCTGCAAATCAAGTTGCTTTAAAATTGGCATCAACAACATTTATGGTTGCTGTTGGAGTAGGAGTAGCAGCTACAATTAGGGTAGGTAACCAAAAAGGATTAAAAAATTATGTTGAATTAAGGCGCATTGCTTTTTCAAATTTCTTACTTATATTAATTATAATGTTCACATTTTCAATTGGATTTATGGTTTTTAAAGATGTTTTGCCTTTAATGTTTACGGATAATTTAGAAGTAATAAAAATGGCATCCAGTTTACTTATTATTGCAGGTTTATTCCAATTGTCAGATGGATTACAAGCTGTTATTTTAGGTGGTTTAAGAGGGTTACAGGATGTAAATGTGCCTTCAGGTTTAACTTTTATTGCTTATTGGATTATTGGTTTTCCTGTTTGTTATTATTTGGGAAGAACAGCTGGTTTTGGTACATTTGGTATATGGATAGGACTTTTAACAGCATTAACATCTTCTGCTTTAATGTTGTTTTTAAGGTTTAATTTTTTAACTAATAAATTAATAAAAGAAAAAAATGGAATTACCTAAATTTTTACTTGGAGATAATACGGATTGTGCAAAGGATATTTTTGTAATTCATACAGACTTTCCACGATTTATTATCAATTTACTTGACGATGAAATAGAATGGCTTGAAGATTTTCAAGGTGAAGACCAACAAGAGTTAGAAACACAAGTTGCTACGCTTATTGAAGAAGCAAGTGAATTTTATGATAGAGAAATGGAACGTTATGGAAATGAATAATTAAGTGATTTCTTTTAAAAAATCTTGAGCTTGCTCAACCCAATTGTCTCTTTTAATTCTACCTGGGAAAGTTTTTATTTTTTCTGAAATGGCTTCAATGTCTTCTTTATTAAGATTACTTATTTGAGAAAAATTATAAATACCAATCTCATTTAATTTTTTTTCTAATGTTGCACCAATTCCATTAATTTGTTTTAAATCGTCTTTTTTTATTTCCTTAATTTCTGGAACTGTTTTAATCATTTCTATGCCGCCTCGTTCAAAAGTTTTGGTAGCTCTAATTTGAGAATTATTTTCATGTAAACTTAAGTCGTCGTATTCGTTATTTTTAAAATCAAGGTTGTTTTGAGGTTTCTTATTAAAAATTATTCTTCCAAAAACGAGTCCGATTATAAAAGCACCCAACATCCAAAAAAATATTTCTAATGAATGTATAAAAGTTTCATTTGAAAAAATAGATAATGTCATTTTAGTAAAATTATTTAATTCTTATTTCAATTCTATTGTTTAGTGCTTTACCTTCATCGGTATATTTATTTGCAATTGGCTCGGCTTCTCCTCGTGAAAGTGCGGTTATAACATTTTCAGAAATTCCGTTTTTAATTAAATATGCTTTAATACTATTAGCTTTATTTTGACCAATTATTAGGTTATTTTTATAATAACCTTTGTTATTTGTATGTCCTGTAATTTCAATAATTTTTGTTGGATTATTTTTTAAGTATTGCTTTACTAAATTGGTGTAATCAACTAACTCATTATTAATTATCAATTTGTTATTTGTGTAGTTTGAATAGAGCGTTTTGTTAGTAATATTGTTTTCTAAACTATCTAAAACTCTTTTATTTAACGGTGTAAAATGTAATTCAATTCCATTATAATAGACATCATTTTCATTAAAATTAAAGGTTTCATTTTTTCCAGAAGTTTTTATTTTTGTTGGCTTAATACCACTACTAATCAATTCATTTTTTAAAGAATTTGCACGTAGGTTTCCTAAGTTAGCATTGTTTTCTAAAGTAGTGTACTTTCCAATAATTTCTAGTTGTTTATTGTAGTTATTTTTTAAAAAAAGCGAGAGTGAATCCATTAAAAATGGAACACTATTTATAGCTGAAACAATTTCCTTATTTTTGGTAATTTTAATTCCATTTGCAAATTTATAAACAACCTCTTTACCATTTTTAATTTCTAAAATATGTTGTGTTAAAACAGTTTCTTTTTCAATTTTATTTGAAGAATTTTCAGCAGAAGTAGCGTTGAAATTGCCAAAATATTGATGTGTAATGTAATGATGGGAAGTTAATGCGATAGCTACCCATATCATAAAAACGAAAAACGCTTTTAAATAATTTAGCATGAATTTATTTTTTGCAGGCTAAATTTAAGATATTTTTTTGGGTGTTACAAATGTATAACTCTAAATAAGAGTTGATTAATATAGTGGTTTGCTATTTTTTAGCAGACTCAACAAGTTCTAGTTTATTTAAAGTAGTTTTTGTAGTAAAAACCCCATAATTAATAAATGCATTGTTTTTTTCAATTTTATCAATTGTTCCACAGGCGTTACTATCAATTATTCTTACTTTGTCATTAATTTTAAAAACATAATCGGCTTTCTGTTTTGCTACTTTTTTAGCTTCAGTTTTCTTTTGTTCCCTTACTTTTATTACTTCAACTAGTACTTCTTTTTCAGTAGTAATTAATTTTTCTTCAACCTTTTTATTTTCAACTTTTACTTGTTTTTTTTGAGCCTTGGTTTTTGGTTTAGGAGGATTTTTTTTAAGGTATTTTGTTTTTTCAGTTGCAACCCAATTGTTAAATTCTAAATTAAGTTCTTTTTTGTTATTGGTTTGTAAGTATTTGTTTACTAATTCATTAATTTTTCTACCATAAGCTAACATTTTTTGATTGCTATCATAAAGCGTTTGAAAACTCTCCAATTTTTCTTGAATTTTTTCTTGTTTTTCTGTTAAGAAATAAGATTTCTCAGCAGCAATATTTTTTTCCTTTTCTAAGTTCTCCGAAGTTTTTTGAAGCTTGTTTCGCTCTTTTTGAAGTTTTGAAATTGTTTTATCTAACCTTACTTTTTCTCCTTCAACACGTTTTTTTGCTTTATTAATTAAGCTAAAAGGAATACCGTTTTTTTGAGCAACTTCAAAAGTAAAAGAACTACCTGCCTGACCAATAAATAACCTAAATTTAGGCTCTAAGGTTTTTTCATCAAATTGCATATTGGCATTTGCTACATTTTCTAATTCGTTTGCTAATACTTTTAAGTTTGCATAATGTGTAGTTATAATTCCGTAAGCTCCTTTTGTATAAAACTCTTCTAAAAAAATTTCAGCCAATGCACCTCCTAATTCAGGATCACTTCCTGTCCCAAATTCATCAATTAAAAACAACGTACTTTCATTACATCTTCTTAAAAAACTACGCATATTTTTTAAACGATAACTATAAGTACTTAATTGGTTTTCAATAGATTGGTTATCTCCAATATCTGTCAATATTTTATCAAAAAAATATGTTGAAGATCTTTCGTGAACAGGAATTAATATACCTGCTTGTAACATTATCTGTAGTAAACCAATTGTTTTTAGTGTAATACTTTTACCACCTGCATTTGGTCCAGAAATTACTATAATTTGCTGTTTATTGTTAAGTTCTAAAGTTTGCGGTATGGTTTTAAGATTTTTCTCTTTATTTTTTAACAATAGAATTGGATGAAAAGCATCACGTAAATAAACCTTTTTTTCAGAAGTAATTTTAGGTAAACGCCCATTAATATTTCTCGAATATTTTGCCTTTGCACCAATAACATCCAGTTTAATTAAAAAGTTTTGATATTCAATTAAATTTGGAACAAATTGCCTTATTACATTTGTTAATTCTTTTAAAATTCTAACAATTTCCTGATGTTCTTCGTATGATAAATTTTGCAATTCTCTACTGAATTGTAGTGTTGCTTCCGGAGCAATATAAACAATACTGCCGGTTTTAGAACTGCCAAGTAAACTACCTTTTACTTTTCTTCTGTGCATTGCCTGTACAGCTAATACACGCTGATTATCTATAACAGATTCTCTAATTTCATCTAAATATCCTGAGCTGCTATATTGGCTTAACGCCTTCGTAAAACTTGAACCAATTTTAGCGCGCACTGAATTAATTTCACTTCTAATCTGTTTTAATAAAGGTGAAGCATTCTCATTAACTTCGGCAAAAGGAGTTATTATTTCATTAATATTTGAAACTATTAATTTTTGATATTCAATTTCTTCTGAAAAATTAAATAGTGTAGGATAAATATCTTTAAACTTTTTTAAAAACTTCAATAATTCAAAAACAGTATTAGAATTGTTTAAAATCTTTAAAAATGATGCAGGTTCTAAATAACTGTTTTCAATATTTAATAAATGAATTTCTTTTTGAATTTCATCAAAATAATGATTTGGTAACCGGTTATCGTTTTGAAATGAAGACAGGTATTCATTAACTAAGTTTAACTCTGGTATTAACTTATTTTTTGAATTAAAAGGTCTTATTTGTAAGGCGCTATTTTTGCCTAATTCAGAAATACAAAGATGACTTACCGATTGTAAAATGGTAAAAAATTCTAAATCTATTAACGTTTTTTCTGAAATGTTACTCATAAAAAGTGCTACTTTTGAAAAGTTAGACAAAAGTATAAATTTAACGTGAATAAAGTAATGAAAGTTAAAATTGCTGATAGTTGGAAAAACATATTGCAACCTGAGTTTGAAAAGCCTTATTTTGAGCAACTTACTAATTTTGTAAAAGAAGAATATAGTAGTAATTCTTGTTTTCCACCTGGAAATAAAATTTTTGAAGCCTTTAATTTATGCGCTTTCAGTGATTTAAAAGTGGTGATAATTGGTCAGGATCCATATCATGATGTTGGGCAAGCACACGGTTTATGTTTTTCTGTAAATGATAAAATAAAACATCCACCTTCCTTAATAAATATTTTTAAAGAAATTGAAACTGATTTAAATATTCCATACCCAAAAAGTGGAAATTTAGAGCGTTGGGCAAAGCAAGGGGTTCTGTTGTTAAATGCAACACTTACCGTTAGAGCTCACAATGCAGGCTCGCACCAAAAAAAAGGTTGGGAACAATTTACTGATGCTGTTATTGAAGAAATTTCTAAAAAACAAAAAAATGTTGTGTTTTTGCTTTGGGGAGGCTATGCAAAAAAGAAAGGTTTAAAAATTGATAAAAATAAACATTGTGTTTTAACAACTGGTCATCCTTCTCCATTGAGTGCTAATAGGGGGTATTGGTTTGGTAATAAGCATTTTAGTAAAACAAATACTTATTTAAAAAGCAAGGGTTTGTCAAAAATTAATTGGTGATTTATATCATATTTAATACATGTAATAATAGTTACATTTACTTGAAATTAATCTTAATAAAATGAAAAATAGAATAAAATATTTTACTGTAATTTTTAGTGTACTAGTGTTGTTTAGTTGTAAAGAAAAAAACAACTATTCTAAAATTGATTCACATCAAACAACTTCAAAAAAACAAGTACACAAAATAGTTGTTAACGAAATGAGTGATGGTGGAAATTACACCTATATAAATGTAAACGAAGATGGTAAGGAGTATTGGATGGCAATCCCTAATTCTGATGTAAAAATTGGTGAAACTTATTATTATGATGGAGGACTGTTAATGAAGAATTTTGAAAGTGAGCACTTAAATAAAACCTTTGAAAAAATAATTTTTAGCGAGGAAATTAGACAAACAGAAGAACCTGTTAAAAAAGAAATTAAAAATTCACATGAACATTCAAATAATGTTGGTTCAACAATAACAGAAGTGAAAATTGAACAACCAAAAGGAGGTACAGCGTTAGCATCTATTTTTTCAAATAAAAAATCTTTTAGCGGTAAAAATGTTACCGTTAAAGGAAAAGTGGTAAAAGTAAATAATGGTATTTTAGAAAAAAACTGGGTTCATATTGTTGATGGAACTCAATTTGAAACCAAAAAAAGTTTAACGGTTACTACAAATGAATTGATTAAAGTTGGAGATACTGTTACATTTAAAGGTAACATAACCTTGGATAAAGATTTTGGATATGGTTATGTTTATGATATTCTACTTGAAGAAGGTGAATTAATAAAATAAAAAAAAGCGCTAAAAGCGCTTTTTTTATTAACTAACTCAAATTTATATAATGAAAACAAAGCATACAAACTCTTTGCTTCATTTTAATATTTGCAATTCTCGTGCCAAAAAATAGCTCTATATTGTTAAATATTAGTTAAATAGAAATTATTCTAAATGTTTTTGAGCTTTGTATGAAGATCTTACCAAAGCGCTACTTTCAACATGTCTGAAGCCCATTTTTAAGCCAATTTCTTTGTACTTATCAAATTGCTCAGGTGTAATAAATTCCTTAACAGGTAAGTGCTTTTTACTAGGTTGTAAATATTGGCCAATAGTTAAAATATCAACTTTTGCATTTGCTAAATCTTGCATGGTTTCAATAACTTCGGCTTCAGTTTCACCTAAGCCAAGCATTATACCAGATTTGGTTCTGCGCTGACCTTGGTCTTTCATATATTTTAAAACTTCTAAACTTCTGTCGTATTTTGCTTGTATACGGACTTCACGAGTTAAGCGTCTAACTGTTTCTAAATTATGTGAAATAACTTCTGGAGCAACTGCTAAAACTCTATCTATATTTGTTTTATTTCCTTGAAAATCTGGAATTAAAGTTTCTAAAGTAGTATTTGGGTTTGCTCTTCTAATGGCATTTACAGTTTCTGCCCAAATTATAGAACCACCATCTTTAATGTCATCTCTGTCAACAGAAGTAATTACGGCATGTTTAATATTCATTAATTTAATTGAACGTGCAACTTTTTCAGGTTCTTCCCAATCAACAGTTTCTGGTCTTCCAGTTTTTACACCACAAAAACCACAAGATCTTGTACAAATATTTCCTAAAATCATAAATGTTGCTGTACCTTCTGTCCAGCATTCACCCATATTTGGACAACTTCCGCTGGTACAAATAGTGTTTAATTTGTACTTATCAACTACATTTCTTAATTCAGTATATTTTTTACCAACTGGAAGTTTTACTCTCAGCCATTTTGGTTTTTGGATTTTATCGCTTAGTGTTTTGGTTTCTTCGCTCATTTTATTCAAAATTGATTGCAAAAATACAAAGAATTTATAAACTAAAAAGATACCAAATACTAAAGCCTATTAAAAACAGCATTCCAAACCAACTTAAAATTTTCATTTGTAATGAAGGTCGCCATTCTTCTGGCATATTTTTACCTGAAACTAAAATGTAATTTATAATAGCAAAAAAGGGTGCTGTTAAAAAAGATAAAATTGTTGCAATTTTTATAAGAATACCCATTTCTGACATAAAAAATAGCAAGATTGAAATAGTACCAATAGCCAAAAAACCAATCCAAAACCAATACATGTTTTTGTAAGATTTATTGGTTAACAAATCAAATGTTTTTGTCATTGCTCTTGGTGATGCATCTAAAGTTGTAATTGTTGTGCTAAACATTGTTGTAAATGCTGCAGCAGCAATAAAAATATACATTTCTTTACCAAGATTCTCGGTGTAAAGGTTAATAAGTTGTTGTGAAAACTGTACAGCACTTCCGCTAAATGTTTCACCAGAATTAAACATAATTAAAGCACCTAATGAAACAAAACAAATTCCAAGTATTAGTGTACCAGCAAAACCAATATTAAAGTCGAAAATAGATTGTTTTGTGTTGAATTCTAAAGTTGTATTTTTTTGTTTTTCAATTGCCCAAAGTGATTGCCAAATAGAGACATCAAGCGGTGCTGGCATCCAACCTAAAAAAGCTATTAAAAAACCAACTTCTATACTTCCTTTTGGTAAAATTTGAACAAAATTAAGTGAAGTGTCAGTATTTAAATACGCAATTGCTAAAGCAATTATTGTACTTATTGTAAGTGTTAAAACTATAAATTTCATTAAATTATCCAGCAATTTATATTTCCCGATAATTAAAAGGATTAAGCAAATTACAGTAATTATGATACTCCAAATAACTGGATTAGTGGTAATGCCAAATAAATTTGCTGCCAAACCAGCAGTTACAATTGTTACAGCCGCTTGTATGGTAAACATTGTTGCTAAGTTTAATATAAAATAAGCAATAAGAACTCCTTTACCTAGTTTTTTATATCCATCTAACAGGCTTTCACCAGTTGCAGTTGCATATCGTGGTCCGAATTGAAAAAAAGGGTATTTTACTATGTGAATTAAAACCAACGCCCAAATTAATCCAAAACCAAAATCTGCTCCAGCTCTTGTGGACTGAACTAAATGAGAAACGCCAATTGCTGCACCTGCAAAAAGTAATCCAGGTCCTAATTTTTTAAGCCAAATAAATCTTTTAACAATCAATTTTTTGAAGATTTTTCAATTATTTCGGCTAATAATTTTTTAGCTCTTAACAATTTAACTTTTATATTACTTATAGGTTCGTTAAGCTTATCAGCCATTTCTTTATAACTCATTTCTCTAAAATAGCGAAGGTTTATAATTTCCTGATAATGTGGTTTTAATTGTTTTAAATAGTTTAATAATTGTGCTAAATTCTGTTCAATTATTAATTGATCTTCTGCTGATGGAGTTTCATCAAAAATTTTATATGCTTCAGATTCTTTTTTATTAATTGAAACAGTATCAGTACGTTGTTTGCGTAAATGATCTAAAAATATATTTTTAGAAATTGAAATTAACCAAGTTTTAAAATTATACCTTTCGTTGTATAAGTGTATTTTATCAAATGCTTTTGAAAATGTTTTAATTGTAATATCTTCTGCTTCATCTTCATTATCAGTTTTAGATAATTGAAATCTGAAAACATCACTCCAATACGTATTTAATAAGGTATTAAAAGCTTTTTGATCTTTGTTACGAGCTTTTTCAATTAAATCGGCAATATCATTATTTTTTTTTACCAATGGTTGGGTTTTGACTTAAGATTTTTTATAAAGATAAGCATTTGTATGCATATCAAAAATAGTTCATAAAAAGGTAATAAAAATATTAAGTCAATTTCGTTAAATTTTTTCGCAGCTAATCCAATTGAAAGATAAACCACTAATTGTCTAAATACTATTAAACTAACAACAGTTATCCAATTAAATTGAAAACTTAAAAGAATAATTCCAACTAACCAAAATAGAATTTGTGAACTATAAAATAATCCAAGTAAAAATTGATGTTTTCTTTTGTAATAATGAGCTGTTGCAACATGTCTTCTTTTTTGAAGTATCCATTCTTTAAAAGATTTTTTTGGTAAAGATTCTGTAAAACTATCTTCTAAAATGGAATAAGCAGTATTATTTTTTGTTGCAACTTGGTTTATAAATAAATCATCATCACCGGATTTGATGCGATGCATGTGGTTAACAAAACCATTTGCTTCAAAAAAAGTAGTTTTTGTGTACGCTAAATTTCTTCCAACACCCATATATGGAAAGCCAATTTTGGCAAATGAAAAATATTGAATAGCTGTTAAAAGAGTCTCAAAACGGATGAGTTTATTTAAAAAAGATTTTTTTACTTTTTTATAGGCTCCATACCCTAAAACAATTTGATTTTTTTGGTTAAAATTATTAGACATTTTTTGAATCCAATTCTCAGAAATTGGTTTGCAATCTGCATCTGAAAAAAGTAAATATTCGTTTGAAGCAGCTTTTATTCCTAATGTAAGAGCATATTTTTTACTTCCCCAAAATTGTTCATTTGGAGCTACATCAACAATTTTAATAATTGTAGGATGCTTTTTTTTAAACTCCTCAATTACTTCTAAAGTGTTATCGTAAGAGTTGTCGTTTATTAAAACCAATTCAAAATTTGGATAATTTTGATTGATGAAAAAAGGAATATTTACAGTTAAATTTTTTGCCTCATTTTTAGCACAAATAATAACTGAAACAGGAAGGTTAAATTTGGTTTGTTTGGTACTACTTTTTGAAAATGCAAAATTCCCAAAAATTAAAAGGTAGTAAATACATTGAATACTAATAATTACTATAAAAGCAATAAATAAATATGCAAGCATATTTTATCTATTTTCACATTGTTCGGCAGTTTTACCGCAATAGCCACAAGGCTCACCATTTTTATTTAAATGTGGGTTTTGGCTTGCACAGGTTCCAGCAAATTTCCCGTCTTTTTTCGCCCATAATTTTATTGCGATTCCAGCAACACCTAATCCTAATAGAGCTAGCGTAATAAATAATAATTTCATTTTTTAATAATTTACATTTCTAATAGACTCATAAAATTTAACAGATTTTTTAATTAAAAAAAATAATATTTAATGTAAATCTTTTAGTTAAAATTTTATGGTGCAAATATAAGTAATTCTCTTTGAAGTTAAATTGTAATGAACTCTATATTTAATATTGCATTAAATGCAATAAATAGAGGTAAAAAATATTTAAAAATGATATAATGTGTTAATTGTTAATAAGTTTCTTTTAAAAATTAACAAATAAATGCTAAATTAGCAATCGATTAATATTTAAAAATCTTTACTATTGGAATAGGAGCTAAACCAACTAAACAATTAGATTATAAGAATTGATTGAATTAATAAGATATTAATCGGTTTACTACTAACGAAAAAGACCCGCTACTTTTAAGTAACGGGTCTTTATTTTAATAAAAATTTATTTAATTAAGATTCTATTTTTACTAAAGATTCTTGAACGTTGTTTGGTACTAATTCAAAATTTGAAAATTTAGTACTAAAACTTCCTCTACCTTGCGTAATTGATCGTAAGGTAGTTGAATACTTATACATTTCAGCTAAAGGAGTTTTGGCTTTAATGGTTTGGTATTTTCCATCACTATCCATACCTAAAATAATAGATCTTCTAGATTGTAAATCAGTCATAACATTTCCCATAAGTTCTTCAGGAACTTTAACTGTAAGTTCTTGAATTGGCTCTAACAGTTTTGGTTTTGCATTTAAAAAGGCAGATTTAAAAGCGTGAGCACCTGCAATTTTAAATGAAATATCATTAGAATCTACAGCATGCATTTTTCCATCAAACAACATAACTCTAATATCTCTTGCATAGGATCCGGTTAAAGGACCTTCTTCCATAACTTCTAAACACCCTTTTAAAACAGATGGTAAATAACGAGCATCAATTACACCACCAACAATACAGTTATAAAATACAAGTTTTCCACCCCAATCTAAATCTATTTCTTCTTTTCCTCTTATATTAAACCCTTCTGGCTCTGGCATTCCTTCATACCAAGGTTCTATTTTAATATGAACTTCACCAAACTGCCCAGAACCACCAGATTGCTTTTTGTGTTTATAACTTGTGGTTGCAGAACGTTGAATTGTTTCACGATAAGCAATTTTAGGTTGTTCAAAAACTGCTTTTATACCATATACTTTTTGTAAAGTCCAATCTATAGTTGCTAAATGTAATTCACCTTGACAAGAAAGAATCTGTTGTTTTAATTCTTTTGAATATTTAATGGTAACAGTTGGATCCTGACTGTGAATTTTCCTAAGAGCGTCATTTAATTTTTCTTCATCATTTTTATCAACAGCGCTTACAGATTTAGTTATTCTAGGTTCTGGAAATTTAATAGGTTTAATTGTTATATTTGATCCTTTAGTTCTTAAAGTATCATTTGTTTCAGTATATTTTAATTTTAAAGTTGCACCAATATCACCAGCGCTTAATTTTTCTACAGGTTCACGGTTTTTACCGTCCATAATGTAAAGCTGGTTTAATATTTCAATTTCTTCGTTTCTTGAATTCTCTAATTTATCGTTTTGTTTTATTTCACCCGATTTTACTTTAAAGAAACTAATTTGACCTAAATTAGGTTCGTACAATGTTTTAAAAATAAATAATGAAGTAGGTGCATCAGTTTTACATTCAATAGTTTCACCTTCAACACTTTGTTCTGGTTTTAAATCTGCAGCAGACGGAGCAACGTTATCAATAAAGCCCATTAATCTACCGGTTCCCATGTCATTTAAAGCAGAAACACAGAAAACAGGAAATAATTCGTGATTTAACATTCCTTTTTTAATTCCTTCACGCATTTCATCTTCATTTAAAGTTCCCTTATCAAAATAAAGTTCCATTAAATCTTCATCATTTTCAGCTGCTTTTTCAACCAATTCATTATGAAGTTCGTTTGCAATATCTTTTTGATCTTCAGGGATTTCTAATTTTTCTGGTTTTCCACCTTCCGGTCCAAATTTGTACATTTTCATTTTTAGTACATCAATAATACATTGTGCATCATCAATTACTAAAGGGTATTGTATTTTTACAGCGTTATTTCCAATCAGGTCAACAATACTTTTAAAGCTTTCATCAAAATCAGCATTTGGGCTATCAATTTGATTAATTACAAATACTGTAGGAAGTGAAAAACGATCTACATAATTCCAAATAATTTCAGTACCAACTTCAACTCCTTGTTGTGCATTTATAACGGTAACTACAGAATCTGCAACACGCATTGTTGATGCAATTTCACCAATGAAATCATCTAATCCAGGAGTATCTATAATGTTTATTTTGTAATTGCGCCATTCAGTATGAAGCGGTGTGGCAAATATGGAAGTTTCTCTTTCTTGCTCAATTTCGTGATAGTCAGAAACAGTATTTTTATTTTCTACACTACCACGGCGATTGACTAATCCAGCTTCAAAGAGCATTGTTTCTGCTAATGTAGTTTTACCACTTTTATTTGCGCCTACAAAAGCAACATTCTTAATGTGTTTATCATCATATATTTTCATAATGTACCTGTTTTTGTAAAAAGTTTTATAAAGTTACAAAATGTTTTAATTTAAAAGATGACGAATGTTAGTGTTTTTAATAAAGTAATTTTTATTACAATTGAGTAGTTTATTTTTTGCTATTCAAATCTAAATTTTACAACTCATCGGTAAAAAAATACAATTCAGGAAGTTTAAATTTTCAATTTATGCTAAAATATACACTTTTGAAGTGTCAAAAAAATAGTATTAACATTAAAACTAATTAGTATGCAACATTTAATTTTAGCAATAGCATTATTATTTTCAACTCTAATATTTTCACAAGAGCCTGAAAAAACAAATTTAAACAATTCAAAAAATATTACTGTTTCAGTAGTAAATGCATTAAGTGATGTAGGGAAGGTACATTTTGCGCTATACAATAAAGAAAACTTTAGAAAGGAAGTATTACAAGCAAAATCTGCAATTATCAAAGATGGAAAAAGTACAGTAATTTTTGAAAATGTACTTGAAGGGAACTATGCAATAGTTTGCTACCACGATGAAAACGAAAACAACCAAATGGATTTTCAAGAGAATGGGATGCCGATAGAAAATTATGGAACTTCAAATAATGCACTGAGTTTTGGTCCACCACAATTTGAAAATTCAAAATTTGAAGTGCTTGATAAAGATTTAACTTTAGAAATTAAGTTTTAAATTGCAATTATAAAATTAACCAATATTAAAATGAAAACTAACATTAAATACCTGTTAAAAATATCTTTAATAATAGCAATTATATTATTTGTATTTGAACGATTAGTATTTAATGGAGGTTTTAATTTACCTGTAAATGAATTGTTAAAAGTATTTGGAATTCATTTTATGTATGCTTTTGTATTAAGTTCAATAAATGGGTTTTTCTATAAATTTTTAGAAACTAAATTTTCTTGGAAAGATCATTCGCAAAAACGATTAATAATTGGGGCATTTGGTTCTGTTGCTTTAACAATGCTTGGGTTAAGCCTTTTAAGATTTATAACGCTAATAGTAATTTTAGGAAAACCTATTGAGGCATTTTTAAATGATGAATATGCTAAGAATTATTACCTCTTTGGATTAATAGTAACATTGTTTGTAAGTCTTATTTTTCATGCAATATTTTTTTATAAAGCATTAACCGAAAAAAAAGTAAAAGAACAGCAGATAGTTGCAAAAACTGAAACAGCTAAATACGAATCTTTAAAAAGTCAAATAGATCCACATTTTTTGTTTAATAGTTTAAACGTTTTAACTTCTCTTATTAGTGAAAATCCAAAGCAAGCCGAAAAGTTTACAACAAAATTATCAAAGGTTTATAGGTATGTTTTAGAACAAAAAAGTAAAGATTTAATTGATTTAGATGAAGAATTACAATTTGCAAAAGCATATATGGAATTATTAAAAATGCGTTTTGAAGATGCAGTAACATTTGAAATTCCAGAGAAAGCGAGCAATCCAGAATTTAAAATTATTCCGTTGTCTTTACAATTATTGTTGGAAAACACAATTAAACACAACGTGGTTTCAGAGGGTAATCCTTTAAAAGTTACAATTAAAGAAGAAAATGGGTATTTAATAATTACAAATAATTACAACCCAAAAACAACCATTGAACAAGGAACAAGAGTTGGATTAAAAAATATTATTGACAGGTATAACTTAATTACCTTAAAAAAAGTATATGTTGAAAAACAAGTCGAAAAATTCACGGTAAAATTACCGTTATTAACGCAAAAAACTACAATTATGAAAACATCAGAAAATATAGAAAGCAGCAAATATTTACGTGCAGTTGAGCGCGTTGAAGAAATAAAAGGATTTTATTCAAACCTAATTGCATATTGTATTGTAATTCCTTTTTTAATTTTTATTTATTTTAAATATACACCATACACAATACAGTGGTTTTGGTTTCCAATGTTGGGTTGGGGACTAGGGTTAATTTTTCAGGGATTTAAAGCTTTTGCTTACAATCCGTTTTTAGGAAGAGATTGGGAAGAGCGAAAAATTAAGGAATATATGAATGAGGATAACAAACAATATTGGGAATAAACTAAATAGTTTAAAAGTTATAAGTCAAAATCAAAAATTGAAATAAGTATTGGTTAAATAACCTTTAAAATTTAAAAAACAACAACATGAAAAAATATTATACAGAAGAAGACAAATATATACGAGCTAAGAAAAAAGTA
The DNA here is from genome assembly GCF_003384935.1 of Lutibacter oceani. GTDB lineage: Bacteria > Bacteroidota > Bacteroidia > Flavobacteriales > Flavobacteriaceae > Lutibacter > Lutibacter oceani. The sequence continues at coordinate 118,604 of NZ_QTTQ01000012.1, read as the reverse complement.
GATAATATTAAAGGTTTTTATGCAAATTTATTAGCGTATTGTTTAGTAATTCCTTTTCTATTTTTTATAAATTATCTAACATCTCCAGGGTATTACTGGTTTTGGTGGCCAATGATGGGTTGGGGAATAGGTATTGTTTTGCACGCCTTTGGAGTTTTTGGACATAGCATTATTTTAGGGAAAGACTGGGAGGAAAGAAAGATTAAGGAAATTATGGATAAAGATAATAATCAAAAATATGAATAAGATGGAAAATTCAAATTTAGAAGAGCAAAAATATATTAGAGCAAAAAAGAAAGTTAAAGCAATAAAAGGATTTTATGTACACCTAGCGGTTTATATTTTAGTAAATTTATTTTTAATAATTATAAGAGTATTTTCAAATAATGGATACGAAGAGTTGTGGCAATGGCAAACCTATAATACAGCTATATTTTGGGGAATAGGAATTGCTTTTCACGCTTTTAATGTTTTCGGAATGAACTTTTTATTAGGTTCTAATTGGGAAGATCGAAAAATAAAAGAAATGATGGATAAGGATAAAAAGGATTTGTGGGAGTAAGTTTTAAGTTAAAAGTGAAGAATTGTATTACTAAAAATTAATACTTAATTAAACAATTAAATAAAAAAATGAAAGTAGTAATAATTGAAGATGAAAAACCTGCTGCCAGAAGGTTAAACAGAATGTTAAATGAGTTTGACATTGAACCTTTAACAATGTTACATTCTGTTGAAGAATCTGTAAATTGGTTTCATAATAACGAACATCCAGATTTATTATTTTTAGATATTCAGCTTTCAGATGGTTTATCTTTTGAAATTTTTGAAGAAGTTGAAATTAAAAGTGCGATTATTTTTACAACTGCCTATGACGAATATGCATTAAAAGCATTTAAGTTAAATAGTATAGATTATTTATTAAAACCAATTGATTCTGATGAACTTGAAAATGCAATAAATCAATATAAAAATTTAGTAAATTCTAATTCAAATACTCGTTTAAATTTAGAACAAATTAAAGATTTAATTGCACCTTCAGAAAAAAGCTATAAAAAACGATTTACCGTAAAAATAGGGCAGCATTTAAAAATGATTTCAATAGAATCAATAGAGTGTTTTTATAGTGAAAATAAATCAACACATATACATACTACGGATAATAGAAGTTATTTACTTGAAGAATCTTTAGAACAGCTTGAAGAAAAATTACAGCCAGAAACATTTTTTAGAGTAAGCCGTAAATATTTTGTAAATATAAATTCAATTAAAGACATTATTTCATATACCAATAGTCGTTTAAAATTAATTCTTCAATCGTATAATGAAGCTGAAATTATTGTAAGTCGCGAACGTGTTAAAGAATTTAAAAATTGGATAGATTAATTTTATAGATAATTGCTTCATTTTCTTTTTGTTATAATAAAATAAATTCATTAAATTTGCACTCCTTTTTACGAGAACAGATTTAAAAAGGAATTTATTAAAAAATAATATAAATAATCTCTTAGAATTATTATCGTTTAAAAATCTGAATAACAATAAGATACAAATAATAATCATCAGCAAATATGTCTGAAGAAACAAAAAAAACTGAAGAGCAAGTTGAAGCTACTGAAGTACAAAAAACAACAGCTGCAGCAGAAACTACAAACGCAAAAGCTGAAAAAGCAATCGAAAAAATTGAAGAAACTGTAAAAGAAGTGGAAACTCCAGAAGCAGTAGAAGAAGTAAAAGAGGTTGTAGAAAAAGTAAGTCCTGAAGAATTCTTAGAAAACTTTGACTGGCACAAATACGAAGAAGGTATTGAAGCAGTTGATGAAGAAAACATTAAAGCTTTTGAATCAGCTTTAGATGGAACTTTAGGTTTAGTAAATGAAAGAGAAGTAATTGATGGTACAGTTGTAAGAAAAACTGACCGTGAGGCAATTATTGATATTAACTCTAAATCAGAAGGAGTTATTTCTTTAAACGAATTCCGTTACAATCCTAACCTAGCTGTAGGTGATATTGTTGAGGTTTTAGTTGATAAAAGAGAAGATAGTACTGGTCAATTAGTATTATCACACAAAAAAGCAAGAGTTATTAAAGCTTGGGATCGTGTAAATAATGCACACGAAACAGGTGAAGTAGTTAACGGTTTTGTTAAGTGCAGAACTCGTGGAGGTATGATTGTAGATGTTTTCGGAATTGAAGCATTCTTACCAGGTTCTCAAATTGATGTAAAACCAATTAGAGACTACGATCAATACGTAGAGAAAACAATGGAATTCAAAGTTGTAAAAATCAACCAAGAATTTAAAAATGTTGTTGTATCTCACAAAGCACTTATTGAAGCTGATATTGAAATTCAGAAAAAAGAAATTATAGGTAAATTAGAAAAAGGACAAGTATTAGAAGGTGTTGTTAAAAACATTACTTCTTACGGTGTATTTGTTGATTTAGGTGGTGTTGACGGTTTAGTTCACATTACAGATTTATCTTGGTCTAGAATTAACCACCCAAGTGAGGTAGTTGAATTAGATCAAACATTAAACGTAGTAATTCTTGATTTTGATGATGAGAAAACAAGAATTCAATTAGGTTTAAAACAATTAAATGCACACCCTTGGGAAGCATTAGATGAGAATATTAAAGTAGGTGATACAGTAAAAGGTAAAGTAGTAGTACTTGCTGATTATGGTGCATTTATTGAAGTAGCTCAAGGAGTTGAAGGATTAATTCACGTTTCTGAAATGTCTTGGTCAACACATTTACGTTCTGCTCAGGATTTCGTATCTGTAGGTGATGAGGTTGAAGCTCAGGTTTTAACTTTAGATAGAGAAGAAAGAAAAATGTCTTTAGGTATTAAGCAATTACATCCAGATCCTTGGAATAATATTGCTGAAAAATACCCAGTTGGTTCAACACATACAGGAACTGTACGTAACTATACTAATTTTGGTGTTTTTGTTGAGTTAGAAGAAGGAATTGATGGTTTAGTATATATTTCTGATCTTTCTTGGACTAAGAAAATTAAACATCCATCAGATTTTGTATCTGTAGGGGATAAATTAGAAGTTCAAGTTTTAGAATTAGATGTTGAAGGACGTAAATTAAATTTAGGTCATAAACAAACTACAGAAAATCCTTGGGATGCACACGAAGCTACTTTTGCTATAGATTCTATTCACGAAGGAACTGTAAAAGACAAAAGTGATAAAGGTTTAATTGTTACTTTAGAAGATGGTGTTGAGGCATTTGTACCTAGCCGTTTTACAACTAAAGAGGATGGAACTAAATTAGCTAAAGGCGATACTGATAAATTTAAAGTTATTGAATTTAACAAAGAGTTTAGACGTGTTGTAGCTTCTCATACATCAATATTTAAAGCTCAAGAAGAGAAAAATATTAAAGCTGCTCAGAAAAAAGCTGATACAGCCGATAAAACTACTCTTGGAGATTTAGGTGGAGATTTAGCTGCTCTAAAGAAAAAAATGGAAGGGAAATAAAAATTTCTCATAGTATAATTTTAAAAAAAAGCTGTATCATTTGATACAGCTTTTTTTTTCATTATTACATCAATAAAATTTATCTTTGCTAAACTTAATTTTAGTTATGTCATTAATAAAATCAATTTCAGGAATTAGAGGAACTATAGGAGGAAAAGTTACAGATAATTTAACTCCAATAGATACAGTAAAATTTGCTGCAGCATATGGAATGTGGTTAAAAAATAATACCCAAAAAGATAATCTAACCGTTGTTATAGGTCGCGATGCACGTATTTCGGGTAAAATGGTAAGCAGCTTGGTGAGTAATACATTGGTAGGTTTGGGAATAAATGTTACAGATATAGGGTTATCAACTACACCAACAGTTGAAGTTGCTGTTACTATGGATGAAGCTGATGGAGGAATAATTATTACAGCAAGTCATAACCCAAAACAATGGAATGCTTTAAAATTATTAAACAATAAAGGTGAATTTTTAAATGCAATGGACGGAGAAAAAGTACTAGAAATTGCTGAAAATGATGCTTATTTATTTGCTGAAGTTAATAATTTAGGACATTATAGAAAAAAGAAAAATTACATAAATAAACACATTAATGAAGTTTTAAACTTAAAATTAGTTGATGTTGAAGCTATAAAAAAGGCAAAATTTAAAGTAGTTGTTGATGCTGTAAATTCTACAGGGGGTATTGCAATCCCAGCTTTGTTAGAAAAATTAGGCGTTGAATGTGTTGAATTATACTGTGAACCAAATGGAGAATTCCCTCACAATCCAGAGCCTTTAAAAGAGCATTTAACAGCTATTTCTGAGTTAGTAATTAAAGAAAAGGCTGATTTAGGTATTGTTGTTGATCCAGATGTAGATAGGCTTGCAATTGTAAACGAAGACGGTTCTATGTTTGGAGAGGAATATACATTAGTTGCTTGTGCAGATTATGTGTTGGGTAAAACAAAAGGGAATACAGTATCTAATTTATCATCCTCAAGAGCTTTAAGAGACATTACACTAAAACACGGAGGAAATTATGTAGCAAGTGCAGTTGGAGAAGTAAATGTAGTTACTTTAATGAAATCAACAAATGCAGTAATTGGTGGTGAAGGAAATGGAGGAATTATTTATCCAGAATCTCATTATGGAAGGGATTCCCTAGTTGGAGTTACATTATTTTTATCGCATTTAGCGAATTTAAAAATGTCTTGTAAAGCGTTAAGAGATAGTTACCCAAGTTATTTTATGAGCAAAAATAAAATAGAACTAACTCCAAAAATAAATGTTGATGTTATTTTAGAAAAAATGGCTTCTAAATATAAAAATGAAGATGTAATTACCATTGATGGTGTGAAAATTAATTTTGAAACAGAATGGGTTCATTTGAGAAAATCTAATACAGAACCAATAATAAGAATATATACTGAAAGTACTTCACAAAAAAATGCTGATGATTTAGCGCAACGATTTATTACTGAAATTAAAAATATTATCTAAAAAAAAATAATGAAATTAAAAATAGTAGCAATTTTATTGCTAGGGAAAACTATTGCCTATTCTCAAAGTGTAAATTATAATGATTCAGGCAGTAACAAAGGGAAATTTTTTGCGTATTGGGGGTGGAATAGCGGACGTTATTCAAACTCAGACATCACTTTTAAAGGTGAGAATTATAATTTTACCCTTTCTGATGTAGAATCAAAGGATAAACCAAAACCTTTTGGAATTTATTATTTCAAAATTGATGAGATTACAATTCCTCAAACTAATTTTAGAATTGGATATTTTTTTAAAGAAAATTATACAGTTTCATTAGGTGTTGACCATATGAAATATGTAATGAAAAATGACCAAACTGTAAAAATTAACGGAAAAATAAATTTAGGTGGTGATTTTGATGGAATTTATAATGATGATGATATTGTTTTAACGGAAGATTTTTTATTATTTGAGCATACTGATGGATTAAATTATGTAAATGTTGAATTAAGTAGATTTGATAATTTAGATAATTGGCTAAAATTTAAAATTAAGAATATTGATATTAATTTAACTGAAGGTATTGGAATAGGTGTTTTGTACCCAAAAACGAACACTACTTTGCTCGGAAAAGAACGTTATGATGAATTTCATGTTTCAGGTTTTGGATTTTCAGCGCATGCAGGTTTAAATATTACATTTTTTAAACACTTTTTTATACAATCTAATTTAAAGGTTGGTTATATAAATATGGGGGATATTAGAACTACAGCAAATAAAATAGATGCTGCTTCACAACATTTTACCTTTTTAGAAAATATGTATGTTTTTGGTGCCAGATTTGGAATTGGGAAATAGTAGTGAGTTGAAAGACTAAGACTAACATTGCTATTTATTAAACTATTCTATATTTGTTTTGAAGAGACGTTTACACAATTAAACAGTTTAACAATCAAATACTAATTAATTGGGAGCTTTATCTTTATGTTTAAAGCGTTTATGTGTCCAAAAATAAAATTCTGGTTGCTCTTTAATTTGCTTTTCAACTTTCTCTAAAAAAATGTCAGTTAATTCGTAATCGTTATATTTATTTGCATCATTTGTAATTAAACTAAATGTGGTTTCGTAATATCCACGCTTTACTTTTTTTACTTGCATAAATACAATGTTTAAATCATATTTTTTTGCAAGCATTTCTGCTCCAGTATGTATAGGAACTTTAACACCTAAAAAATTATTCCAATAAAAAGTTTTTTTCAATTGTGGAGATTGATCACTTAAAAGCCCGTACAACGATTGAATATTCTCTTTACTATTTTTATCAATTTCACTAATTATAAAGGAAGTAGGTTTAAAAAACACCCCAAACCGTTCTCGGGTTTTTAATATTTTGTTCTCAAAATATGGGTTATTAACCTTTGTGTATGCAGCATAACCTTTATAATTTATTTTAGAAGGTAAATTTATAACCCATTCCCAATTACCATAATGTCCACCTGTAAGAATAGCACTTTTACCATCTTTATATAAATCCTTAAGTAAATCAACATTTGTATATTTATAGTGCTCATTTATTTCTTTTTCAGAAATGGTAAACGATTTAATCATTTCAATAAAAATATCAACAAAATGATGGTAAAATAGTTTACTGATTTTTACAAGTTCTTTATCAGTTTTCTCTGGAAAAGCTAGTTTTAAATTACTAAAAACCACTTTTTTTCTGTAACCAATTATATAATAGACTAATAAATAAACTCCATCAGATATAAAATATAAAACACGAAAAGGAAGTATAGATAACAACCAAATTATCGGGTAAACAAGTATGTAAATTAATAGATTCATAATTATTGAATGCAAATATCGTATTTAATTTTTTATTACTTCATAAACATTTAATTCAATATCATCAATTTTTTATACATTCGTGCATTCAGATAAAAATAATTAAGATGAATATTGATAAAATACTTTTAATTCTTATAATAGCTAACGTAATTGCATCTATAAAAGGATTTAGTGATCGTTTGTTTTTTGATAAATACAAGTTTCAAATTGGAGCTGTTAACAGAGGTGAAAAAATTAGAATGTTAACATCAGCATTTTTACACGTAGATTATTTACACTTAATTTTAAATATGTATGTTTTGTACATTTTTGCTCCAATTATTATTGTAAAGCTGGGAGTTATAAAATTTTTAATTATTTATTTCGGAAGTTTAATTGCCGGTAGTGTTTTAACTCTTGCTTATCATAAAAATGAATTGTATTACAGTGCTGTTGGTGCTTCAGGAGCAGTTGCTGGTATTATTTATGGTTCTATTTTATTAAATCCTAATATGAGTTTAATGATGTTTCCATTACCAATTCCTATTCCTGGTTATATTTTTGGTATAGGTTATTTGCTTTATTCAATTTATGGAATGAAAAAAAAGTTGGGGAATATAGGGCATTCGGCTCATTTAGGAGGTGCTATAGGCGGTTATGCTTTAATGTTACTGGTATTTCCAGAAGTTTTTTCATTAAGCACATCAACAGTTATAATATTGGGTGTTCCAATTGTTTTATTGCTGCTATTTGGAAATAAGTTAAAATAAAAAAAGCCAAACAATTGTTTGGCTTTTTTTTGAGCGAGAGACCGGGCTCGAACCGGCGACAGTCAGCTTGGAAGGCTGAAGCTCTACCAACTGAGCTACTCTCGCAATTGGTGGGGCAAATATACAATCCTTTTTAACTTTTACAAACGTTTTTTTAAGATATTTTAATTTTTTTTAGACATTTTTACCTTAATTCAAACATTCTCCTCTTTTATAAAAAGTTGCATTTTTACACTGTTATTATAAGTGTTTAATTAGAAGCTTTATAACCAATGGTTTGAATGAAAAAGGAATTATTTTATTTTAAGAAATAAGAACCGTTAACATTATTAATTAATTTTGAAATTAAGTGTATTTATTAACTGCGTTAATAAATTATAAAGTCTGCATTTCAACTAGTTTTTTGTATACACTATTGTTTGAAATCAATTCAGTATGTGTTCCCTTTTCAATAATTTTACCTTTTTGGAGTACTACAATAATATCAGCATTTTGAATGGTTGAAAGCCTGTGAGCAATTACTACAGAAGTTCTGTTTTGCATCATTTTTTCCAAAGCATCTTGAACCAATCGTTCAGATTCTGTATCTAAGGCAGATGTAGCTTCGTCTAAAATCATAATAGGTGGATTTTTAAGAACTGCACGGGCAATACTCAAACGTTGTTTTTGCCCACCAGATAATTTATTACCACTATCTCCAATATTTGAATCGTAACCATTGGGTAAATCCTTAACAAATTCGTGTGCATTTGCAATTTTAGAAGCAGCAATTATTTCTGCATCAGTTTTATTTTCTACACCTAATAAAATATTATTTTTAATAGAATCGTTAAATAAAATTGAATCTTGTGAAACTAGGCCTTGTAAATTTCTTAGTGATTTTTTTGTAATATTTTTAATGTCAATTCCATCAATTTTAATACTTCCCTCATTTACATCGTAAAACCGTGTAAGTAAATTTGCAATAGTTGATTTTCCACTTCCGGACTGGCCTACAAAAGCAACTGTTTTTCCTTTAGGGATTTCTAAAGAAAAATCTTTTAAAACGTATTCATCCTGATATTTGAATGAAACATTTTGAATGGAAATACCGGTATTGAAATTTTCTTTTTCCTGTGCATTTGGAGCGTCGGCCAAGGGAGATTCTGTATTTAAAATATCCAAAACGCGTTCAGCAGCAGCATCTCCTTTTTTAACTCCGTAAATAGCTTTTGAAATTGCCTTTGCAGGTGTTAAAATATTGTAAGCTAACCCCATATAAACAATAAAAGCATCAGGTGCAAGCGTTTTTTCAACCAAAACTAGTGAACCTCCATACCATAATAAAATGGCAATAACACCAATTCCTAAAAATTCACTTAATGGTGAAGCTAAATTTTGTCGGTTTAATAAAGAATTTGAAAACTTGTAAAAACGAGCTGTTGAATTTCTGAATTTTGAATTAAAATAATGTTCAGCATTAAAACCTTTAATAACTCTTAATCCTCCTAAAGTTTCTTCTAAAATGGATAAAAATTGACCTTGTTCTTTTTGTACACTATCCGATTGTTTTTTTAATTTTTTACCAACTAATGAAATTATAAACCCAGCTATTGGTATAAAAATAAATACAAAAAGTGTTAATTTTGGACTTAATGCCAACATTGCTATTATTGTAAAAATAATCATTAAAGGCTCCCTAACAATTAGTTCTAAAATAGATAAAAAGGAATGTTGAATTTCTAATACATCTGTTGAAATTCTGGCAATAATATCACCTTTTCTTTTTTCTGAAAAGTAAGCTAAAGGTAAATCAACAGTTTTTTCATACAAATCATTTCTAACATCTTTTAAAACTCCATTTCTTAAAAAGGTTATAAAATACATAGCTAAATAACCAAAAATATTTTTTAATAAAAAGGTGCTTATTATTATCACAATCATAAATAATAAGGCTTTTAATTCACCTTCATTATTTACTTTTTGTGTAATAAAATAATTGATTGAATTTTCTATATAATCACCTAATTTTGTAATTCCGTTGTAAGCAGGTGGAGTATTAATTGGTTCGGCACTTTTAAAAAGTACTTTTAACATAGGCATTAAGGATACAAATGCTAAAGTTCCAAATAATGCATAAAATATATTACTAATAATGTTAAAAAAACCGTATATCTTATACGGTTTTGCATAAATTAGTATTTGTCTGAAATATTTCATTAAATTTTAAATAGTATAATTAACTGGATTAAGTCAATTTCATTTCAACAATTATACGTTGTATTTTAGCATCTAATTCAGCTTCAACATTCTTTGCATTTTCAATAGCATCTAAGGGTGCATTTACACTAAAATAGAATTTTATTTTAGGTTCTGTCCCACTTGGTCTTGCAGCAATTTTAGTACCTTCTAACGTTTCATAAATTAAAACATTTGATTTTGGAATGTCAATTGTTTCAACAGTATTTGTAAGTAAATTGGTTTTTGTTGAAGCTTCGTAATCATATACAAAATTAACTTTAGAACCATCGATTTCAGTAACTGGATTTTCGCGTAAATCAACCATCATTTGTGCAATTTGCTGTGCACCATCCATTCCTTTTCTTACTAATGAAATTAAATGTTCTTTGTAAAAATTATTATTCACATAAATTTGTAATAATTCCTGATATATTGAACTTCCTTTAGATTTAGCTTCAGCTGCAATTTCACAAGCTAATAAAGTTGCAGTTACAGCATCTTTATCGCGCACAAAATCACCAACCATATAACCAAAACTTTCTTCACCACCACCAATAAATTCTTGTTTTCCTTCTGCTTCACGAACCATTTTAGCAATCCATTTAAAACCCGTTAAACCAACTTTAGTTTCAACACCATAACTTGCAGCTATTTCATTTACTAAATTAGTTGATACAATAGTTGAACCCACAAATTGTTTTCCGTTTAATTTCTCTGCTTCCTGCCATTTTTTAATTAAAAAGTTAGTCATTAAACACATGGTTTGATTTCCGTTTAACAACTTCATATTTCCTTCTAAATCTCTCACGGCAATTCCTAATCTATCACAATCAGGGTCTGTTCCAATAACAATGTCTGCACTAATTTTGTCGGCTAAATCAGTTGCCATTTTAAGGGCTGCTGGTTCTTCTGGATTAGGAGAAGCTACCGTTGGAAAATCACCATTTGGAACTCTTTGTTCTTCAACTATATGAACATCTGTATAACCAGCTTTTTCGAAAGCATTCGGTATAGCTGTAATAGATGTACCGTGTAAAGAAGTAAATACTATTTTTAAATTAGCTCTTCCTTCAATATTAAATGTACCGTTTTTAACGGATGCTTCAATAAATGCGTCATCAACTTTTTCTCCTACAACTTCAATTAAATTTTCATTTGCATTAAATTTAATGTCTGAAAATTCTAAGCTATTTACTTCATTTATAATTTCTCCATCTTGTGGTGGTACAATTTGTCCACCATCTGCCCAATATACTTTATAGCCATTATATTCTGGCGGATTGTGAGATGCAGTTAAAACAATTCCGGCATCACAACCTAAATATTTTACGGCAAAAGAAAGTTCAGGAGTTGGTCTTAAATCTTCAAATAGACAAACTTGTATCCCATTTGCAGAAAATACATCGGCAACAATTTTAGCAAAAGATTTACTGTTATGTCTGCAATCAAAAGCGATAGCAACTTTTATTTGTTTATTAGAAAAAGTTTGGTTTAAATAATTAGATAAACCTTGTGTAGCTTTACCTAATGTGTATTTGTTAATTCGGTTAGTTCCAACTCCCATAATTCCTCTCATTCCACCAGTTCCAAACTCCATATCTTTATAAAATCGATCTGCTAATTGATCTTGATCAGTATCAATTAAATGTTGAATTTCTTTTTTGGTTTCAGTGTCAAAAGTATCGGTTAGCCAAAGTTTAGCTTTTTCTAATAATGTGCTCATAATGTTTTTTAATCAAGTTTAATGCAAAAATACTGTAATTGAATGTAAATAAATAGTACTAATTACTAAAACGTTATAAATTGATTTTGTTTGAAATGGTATATCTTTTTGTACCTGATTTTGTACGAAGCATTATTTCGCCTAAAAAACCAGCTAAAAAGAATTGAGTACCAATAATCATTGTTACTAATGAAATATAAAATTGTGGCCTATCTGTAATTAGCCTTCCTGTTGGGTTGAAAAATAGCTTGTCAATACCTAAATAAAAGGCAAATGTACAACCTACAATAAACATTATTGTACCCAATAAACCGAATAAATGCATGGGGCTTTTACCAAAAGTAGATAAAAACCAAATGGTAATTAAATCTAAAAAACCGTTAATAAACCGATCCATCCCAAATTTTGTGACACCATATTTTCTGGCTTGATGTGCAACAACTTTTTCATCAATTTTATTAAATCCGGCATTTTTGGCAAGTACAGGAATGTAACGGTGCATTTCACCATTTACATCAATATTTTTAACTACTTCCTTTTTATATGCTTTTAGGCCGCAGTTAAAGTCATGTAATTTTAAGCCAGAAGTTTTTCTAGCAGCAGCATTAAAAAGTTTGGAAGGAATATTTTTTCTTATTTTAGAATCGTAACGTTTCTTTTTCCAGCCAGAAATTAAATCGAAACCATCTTTTGTAATTAAATTGTATAATTCAGGAATTTCTTCAGGACTGTCTTGTAAATCTGCATCCATGGTAATAACAACATCTCCTTCAACTTCTTTAAAACCAGCATTTAATGCTTGTGATTTTCCGTAGTTTTTTTGAAACTTAATTCCTTTAACTGCTGTATTTTTTTTTGAGAGGGTTTCTATAACCTTCCAAGAACTGTCTGTACTACCATCATCAATAAAAAGTATTTCATAAGAATAACGATTGGATTGCATAACCTTTGCAATCCAATCGTGTAATTCATTTAAAGATTCTTCTTCATTAAGTAGTGGAATAACTACTGATATATCCATTTATTTATTTTGTTTTTAATCTTCTTCAGTTCTTTTTAAAATTAAACCTTCAATTAATGAGATAATGAAACCAAATAATAAGCTACCAATAATTCCCATTGCAGCACCAATTAATGGACTCGAAAATTTTTCCTGCATTGCCTTTGCACCTTCCAATTGTTCATCTGTCATGTTAGGGTATTGTTCAAGCATTTTTTGTTCACTTACCTTCATCATATTTTCCATAAAATCAGGTTCTATAAAGTTGATGAAAATTTGATTGTATATAACGGAAATTATTGCTCCAATTAAAGCAATTCCTAAACCAATTTTTAAAGCCTGACCTAAACTTAATAGATTATTGTTACCTTCTTTAAATTTTTTAAGAGCCATAAAAGTTATAACAGCCATAATTACAAAGCTGGCAGCCATAACCCCAAATCCTTGGTCATAAATTTTACCCATTGCATAAATAGCAACTGAAAGAATAATTGAAACTACTCCTAAAATTAGGCCGTAATTTAACATTACTTGTTTTGATGATGTTGATTGTTGGTTTTCCATAATTGATTGTTTGTTTAAGATTAACAAATATACTAAATACACTTTTAGTATCTAAAGTTTAAGATTAACATTAATATTTATTTTTTTTAATAAATTATTAGTAAACAGTTCATTAAAAAAGTTACATAAAAATATAAAAAAAATGATTGTTTATACTAAAAAATGATTGTAAATTTGCACCGGGCAAGTCCTACACAACCAGCTCCCTTTGAATCCCCCAGGGCGGGAACGCAGCAAGGGTATTAGGTTGTAGCGGTGTGATGTAGGTAGCTTGCCTTTTTTTATGCTCCTATCTTAAATCCTTTCAAAAGGAACTGACTTCCAAAAAGCTTTAAATTTTTTAATAATATTTAATAATTAGGATGTACTCTAAATTTAACTTTTTAAATTTACAGCTTTCAAATTTCAAAATTAAAATGAGTAAAGTAGTATTAATAACAGGAGGTTCTTCTGGAATAGGGAAGTCTGTGGGTGAATTTTTAACCCAAAAAGGTTTTATTGTTTATGGAACAAGTAGAAATCCCCAAAGCATTAAAAATCATCCATTTAAACTAGTAGCTTTAGATGTTACAGATATTAAAACTATTGATGCTGCGGTAACCGAAGTTATTTCCAAAGAAGGAAGGTTAGATGTGCTTATTAACAATGCCGGAATGGGAATTACAGGTCCAATTGAAGAAACTCCAACTGAAGAAATGCGTAAAGTTTTTGATACAAACCTTTTTGGAGCAATTGATGTTATGAAAGCTGTTTTGCCACAAATGAGAGCACAAAAAAGCGGATTAATAATTAATGTTACTTCAATTGCAGGTTATATGGGCTTGCCTTTTAGGGGAATTTATTCCGCAACAAAAGGTGCTTTAGAGATTGTTACAGAAGGAATTAGAATGGAAGTTAAAGGATTTGGTATAGAAGTTACTAATGTTGCTCCAGGAGATTTCGCTACAAACATTGCATCAGGAAGATATCATACGCCCGTTTTTGAAAATTCGCCTTATAAAAAAACATACCAGGAAAATTTAGATTTAATGGATGCACATGTTGATAGTGGAGGTGATCCTATTGAAATGGCAAAAGCAATTCTTAAAATAATAAATACTCCAAAACCTAAAATACACTACAAAGTTGGAGATTTTATGCAGAAATTTTCAATTATTTTAAAAAAGATACTTTCTGATAAAATGTATGAAAGATTATTAATGAATCATTATAAATTATAAGCACTTAGCTTAATCTATAATTAATTTTTTTGCAATATTAACACCATTATTAGTAGCTTTCATAATATAAATTCCAGAAGCCCAACCTGTAACATTTACTTTAGTATTGGTTTTAGGCAGTACATTTATGGAATGCACTAACTGTCCGGTTAATGTATAAAACTTAAAAGAAGTTTCTCCATCGGTTACGTTATTACTAATATAACATTGTTCCTGGGCAGGATTTGGATATATAGAAATGTTAGTATTTAAGATATCCTCTTCAATTGAGAGTGTGCTAAAAGGGTCACTATTTAGAAAAAAACCAATAGTATTCAAATTAGAAGTAGTTAACGTACCCGTAGCACCCGAATTTTTATGCTGAAAAGAAGCATTAAAAGAGGTTCCTTCATTTATTCCACTTACAATACCAATCAATCCTCCACTACCTGTTGTTCCATTAAGAACATAGCGCTGTATTTCAAAAAGAGGTAATGTTCCTGCAGAACTCCCAAATTTGTAGGTAGCATATTCTATATTAGCACCCGAAGCCGACATATTATAGGTGGCATGCATAAAAAACTTATTATCTGTAATGCCATTTGTAGGAGCTGTTATAGAAGCCGTTGCTATGTCGCTATAACTATTTAAAGTACTTGTTGCACTTGGAGGGAAATCACTATAAGCAGGAAATACATCGTCTCCTGTGGCTATTGTACTTCTTAAAACAACAGCAGATATTGTAGCTCCAGTTGTTATAATATCTATTCCAGAATTTACCTTATGCGCTAGCCTAAAATAATAATTCCCGGCAGGTTTATTTTTAATTAAAGTGACTAAAGTAGCGGCACCATTACCATTTTCATTTGCGGCTATAATAGATCTTGTAATTTGAGAATTAGGAATATCTGTAAAAGTACTATTATCTATAGATTCTTGTAAACACCATGCCCCTACTGCCGGAGCATTTGCAGCCCTGGTAGAAAATGTTGAAACAATGTAAATATCTGCAGGTTTTTCAAGTACAATGCTATTTGTGTTTGCAGCTGCTACATAAGTTGAAGATGTAGTGCTTATTGAAACAGTTGTTGCTTGCCCATTAGGTAAGCTAACATTGCTACTAGCTATCTCAATAGCAGTAATTTCAGTTTTTGATGTAAATATTTTACTTACACCAGTTGTAGTTTTGGCTTGTTCTAAGCTAAAAGTTTTTGATCCTGTAAAACCCGCACCATAATCGAAAATAAATGAAATTGCGACAATCCCCTTGTCTGTATATGTTTTTGTTGTAACATAACGCGAAATATTTTGACCAAAATTAGTACCATCTGTCAACCTAAATTGAGTATTTATATCACTATTCCCACTAGTTACTTGAACTTCAATTGTTGCTTCTACTAATACCTTTACACCTGCTGTTAAATTAAGTGTTGTTGAAGCTACAGTATTCCAGACATTCACAGCAGTATTAGATGTAGCAGTACCTTGAGCAGATGATGCAGTTAAAGATTTTTGAGCATTAATAAATGTTATGTTTAAAAAGAAACATAAAATAGCTGTAATAAAAATATTTTTTTTCATAGTTCCTCAATATAATTCAAAATAGCACTTTAATATAAAAAATCTTTAACAAAAAAAACAACTTTCTTAGGCTTTAAAACAGGTAGTAATATATATAAATTAAAATTCTGTTTTAAATGAATGATATTTTTTTCTTCCCTAGCGGTTCAAAAACCAAAGATTTGTCTACTTTTTATAGAAGAAAATAAGTGAGAATTAATAAATAATACGCGAAGTATGGGATTTTATGTAGAAATTTTCAATTATTTTAAAAAAGGTACTTTCCGATAAAATGTATGAAAGATTATTAGTGAACCATTATAATATTAAATAAGTTACTTTAATATAAGTTAAATATTTATAAGGTTTATTTAAAAGTGTTAAAAATACACTTATTTAAAACATTTCTAGTTTAATATATTCTTATTCCATAGTATTATTTTATATTTGTGGATAAATTAATTAAAATTAAGACAATGAAATTTTTTATTGATACAGCAAACTTAGATCAAATTAAAGAAGCACAAGCTTTGGGTGTTTTAGATGGAGTAACTACTAATCCATCATTAATGGCAAAAGAAGGGATTACTGGAACTGAAAATATTTTACAACACTATGTTGATATTTGTAATATTGTTGATGGTGATGTTAGTGCTGAAGTAATTGCAACAGATTTTGCAGGAATGGTAAAAGAAGGTGAAGCTTTAGCAGCTTTACATCCTCAAATTGTTGTAAAATTACCTATGATTGCTGATGGAGTAAAAGCATGTAAATACTTTTCAGATAAAGGAATTAGAACAAATGTTACGTTGATTTTTTCAGTTGGACAAGCATTGTTAGCTGCAAAAGCAGGAGCAACCTATATGTCACCTTTTATTGGAAGATTAGATGATATTTCAACAGATGGTTTACATTTAATTTCTGAAATAAGACATATTTATGATAATTATGGTTTTGAAACTGAAATATTAGCAGCGTCAGTGCGTCATACAATGCATATTATAGATTGTGCTAAAATTGGTGCTGATGTTATGACAGGTCCTTTAAGTGCTATTAAAGGTTTATTAAAGCACCCTTTAACTGATAGTGGATTGGCCCAGTTTTTAAAGGATTATCAAAAAGGAAATTAGTACTTGGAATTATCAATTACGAATTACGATTTGTAATTTTAGCATAAAAAAAGCATTGAATTTATAATCAATGCTTTTTTTATTGGTTTTTAGAAGCTCAACCTAATAAATTACAGCTTGTGTATTTAGGGTAGTTATTTTATTACACTTTTTCTTTTAAAACTTTAATTTCATCACGTAATTTGGCAGCTACTATAAAATCTAAAGCTTTTGCAGCTTCTTCCATTAGTTTTCGTTTTTCTTTAATTCGTTTTTCAATTTCAGTTTTAGATAAGTAATTTAAGTCATCTTCGGCAGCCATATCAATTGAATTCTCGTAATGATACGAAGAAACGGTATTTTTAGCTAAGGTATTTTCTATACTCTTTTTAATTTGAGTTGGTGTAATATTATTTGCGGTATTATATGCTATTTGTTTTTCTCTTCTTCTAGCTGTCTCATCTATTGTTAATTGCATACTATTTGTAATTTTATCAGCATACATAATTGCAATCCCATTAACATTTCTTGCTGCCCTACCAATAGTTTGTGTTAAAGACCTATGAGATCTTAAAAAACCTTCCTTATCGGCATCTAAAATAGCAACTAAAGAAACTTCAGGTAAATCTAACCCTTCTCTTAATAAATTCACCCCAATTAGCACATCAAATAATCCTTTTCGTAAATCTTGCATAATTTCCACGCGCTCTAATGTATCTACATCAGAATGAATATAACGACATCTAATTTGAATTCTGGTTAAGTATTTTGATAATTCTTCAGCCATTCTTTTTGTTAAAGTTGTCACTAAAGTTCGTTCATCTTTTTCTACTCTAACTTGAATTTCTTCAATTAAATCGTCTATTTGATTAATACTTGGACGTACTTCAATTTCGGGATCTAACAATCCAGTAGGTCTAATTACTTGTTCAACAAAAACGCCTTCAGTTTTTTGTAATTCATAATCCGCAGGAGTAGCACTTACAAAAACAACTTGATTTTGAATGGCTTCAAACTCATCAAATTTTAGAGGTCTGTTGTCCATTGCAGCAGGTAATCTAAAACCATATTCAACCAAATTTTCTTTTCGAGACCTGTCTCCACCATACATGGCATGAACCTGCGGAACCGTTACGTGACTTTCATCAATAAGCATTAAATAATCATCTGGGAAATAATCCAATAAGCAGAAAGGTCTTGTTCCTGGATCTCGTCCGTCTAAATAACGTGAATAATTTTCAATTCCACTACAATAACCCAATTCACGAATCATTTCCAAATCAAATTCAGTACGCTCTTTTAAACGTTTTGCTTCTAAATGTTTGCCAATTTCTTTAAAATAATCTACTTGTTTTACTAAATCCTCTTGAATTGCATGAATAGCATTTTGCAATACATCAGGAGAAGTAACAAATAAATTTGCTGGGTAAATATTAAGTTGTTCAAATTTTTCTACTACCAGATTGTTAGTAACATCAAAACTTTCAATTTCTTCAATTTCATCTCCAAAAAAGTGAATTCTATAAGCGTGTTCACCATATGAAGGATAAACTGTAATGGTATCACCTTTAACTTTAAAAGTACCGCTACTTACTTCTATTTCAGTTCTTGAATATAAGCTGGTAACTAATAATTGTAAAAATTTTGTACGTGGAATAATTTGGTCAACCTCAATTGTAATTATATTTTTTTTAAATTCAACAGGGTTTCCAATACCGTAAATACATGAAACGGATGCAACTATTATTACATCTCTTCTTCCTGAAAGTAGGGCAGAAGAAGCACTTATTCTAAGTTTTTCTATATCTTCATTTATAGATAAATCTTTTTCTATATAGGTTCCTGTTGTAGGTAAAAAAGCTTCAGGTTGATAATAATCGTAATACGATACAAAATACTCAACTGCATTATTTGGAAAAAACTGTTTAAACTCTGAATATAACTGAGCCGCCAAAGTTTTATTATGTGCTAAAACTAACGTTGGTTTCTGAACTTTTTCAATCAAATTAGCAACAGTAAATGTTTTACCAGACCCCGTAACACCTAATAAAGTTTGAAATTTTTCATTAGAGATAATGCCTTCATAAAGCTGTTTTATAGCTTCGGGCTGATCTCCTGTAGGTTTAAATTTTGATTCTAATTTGAATTGCATTTTGCAAAAATAAACTAATTTATAATCATATCTAAGTCGGATAATTATTTAACAAATCTTTATTATTATTATTATTATTATTATTAATTAAATGAAATTTTAGTTGAATTTTGTAAATTCACAGTTATAATTTTTTTTATGAAATTAAAAGTTTTATTTTCTTGTTTATATTTAATAATAATAAGTTTTAATGGGTTTTCTCAAGAGTTATTTCCCGCTTCCTGGGAAGGCAATTATAAAGGAGAACTTCAAATTTATGGAGTAGATTCAATTGCAATGCGAGTAACTATGCAACTTGATATTGCTAAAAAGACGGATTCTCTTTATCAATGGAAAATTACATACAATTTAAAAGGAAAAGAAGATATAAGAAACTATGAATTAAAAGTAGTTGATGTAAAAAATGGACATTATATTATTGATGAAAAAAACTCAATTGCTATAGATTCTTATTTTAAAACTGGGATTTTTACAAGCTTTTTTAAAGTAATGGATTCTTTTATAGTTTCAACATATACCAAAAAAGAGAACTTAATAATTTTTGAAATTATTTCAGCCGATGGAAAAAATAGTACTTCAACTGGTAATACCAGTTATGAAGGAGAAACTATTCCCGAAGTGAATTCTTACTTGGTAAACGGAAGGCAAAAAGCAATATTAAAAAAATATTAATTACCTTCTAATTAAACTAAAATGCCCTTTTTTAATTCGAGTATTTCCTTGTTGATCTTTAAGTTCAACAGAATACCAATAATCTGTTGATGGTAAATACTTTCCGTTTAAAGTACCATCCCATCCAATATTATTAGGGTTTAATGAAGTTATAAATTTACCAAACCTATCAAAAATATAAATGTTAGAAGAAGGGTAAAAATTACTATTTGCACCAGGAATTCTCCAAGTATCATTTATTCCATCATTATTAGGTGTAAAGAATTTTGGAAACCCTAAAACAGATACTTCAAGCTGACTAAAACCACAACCGTTTTTATCTCTAACATAAATAGTATGTATTCCTGCAGGGACATTTTCAAAATAGGGCTCATCTTGGTATTCACCATAAAAGTCATTTAGTGTATATTCATAATCTCCAATACCTAATTCATTGTTGTTTATAGTAATAGTATTATTGTTTGAATCATCTGTAATAATTATATTTTCAGGATAAATTACAGGAATATTAGATGTTATTACAACAAAATTACTGAAACCGATACAGGTACTATTATCTTCCATATTATTGGAGTCATTTTCAAAATCCCTAAGAACTTCTACTTCATAAAAACCTGCTTCTTTTGCAAAATAAATAGGATTTGTAGCATCTACTGTAAGTGGTTGCTTATTTAAATACCATTGATATTTATCACCCTGAACATAAGTATTTCCATCTAAAGCTACAGAATAAGGACGAGGAGTATCTTCAATATTTCCAATGCATAAAATCACAATTTCATCAACACTATTTGGTTCAGGAATTTGGTTAACCACCAAGTTGAATTTTCCTGCTGAAATACAATTGTTATTGTCCTTATTAGAAATTCGCACATAAATTTCAGTATTTGAATAATTATTTGTGCCAGTTATTTTATTAACTTGTAATTGGGCATCTTGAGAGTTTTCATAAAATTCAACAACAATATTATAATTGGAAAATAGAGTGTTTATTTCATCTCTTTTAGCTTCAAAATCAAAAGTGCCTTCACCGCTTCCAATACTTGATTCGGTTCCAATTCCTAAATCATTTTCGCAAATATATAAAGTGTTATAAGTGTCTAAACTTGTAGGATAGGCATTTAACTCCATAGTACCGATATTAAAACAATCAGTTCTTTTGTCAGTAATTTTAAATATAAGATTTGGGTTTGTTGCTGAAATATATTCAGAAGCACTTAATATTGGATTATTATTGTTAAAACTAATTTCAGAATCATAAAATGTGACCTCTAAATTTGAGTTGTTATTTGTAATTTCTGGAATTTTTGTTTCTAAATTAAAAAGTGTAATACCGTCTAAGCTATTTGCATCAATATCACATTGGTCATAAATAATGTTTTCCGGGGCAACAGGAGGGTCGTAAACTTCAACTTCAAATTTACCTTGATATAAGATTGATTTACCGCATTCATCCACTAAATCAACTTCCAATTGATACAATCCAGCATTTTGTTTTTCAATATTTGTTAATGTAATTGTTGTTGAATTACTTATTATAGAATCTTTAAATTTCCAATTGTAAACAGGGCTTCCGGGCAAAATCTCAGATTTAAAGGTATAATTGTTACCAGTACATAATTTTATGGTTTGATTAGTGATTACTTCATCGCTAACTTCATTTGTAATTTCTATAAGATAAAAAATAGAAGCAATAAAAGGAGGAAGTCCTTGTGTAGATTTATTTGAACCTAAGTTTATTACATTATTTTTATAATTACAATTTAAGCCATCGTTTTCAGGGTTTTCAATTACACTTAAAAAGGGTAAACCTGTACTATAGGAAGAAGACATTGCCCTATAAATTTTTTGATCTGGACCTAATTGTAATGCTCCTCTATAAAGGTTTTGAGAATCTAAAACAACTCTTGAATTGTTTATTGCTGTAGTACTTTGTTTTGTAATATCAAATTGATATAAGGTAGAAAACTGATTATTAGGATTATTAAATTCTGCAGGATCTTCACTATAAAAATCGTTTGAAGCTGTAACATATAATTTTTCTCCATTTCCAGAAAATTCAGCTCCATAAGGTGCATTTCCAGGAGCTATAAGATCTAAAATTTGTTGGTTTGAAACTACACCAGTTGCATTGTTAAAATCATATAAAATAAACCTTCTATCTGACATGTGTGCAATTGCAATTTTTTTACCATCTGGGGAAATTTTTAAATAGCCTCTTCTGTCTTCAGCAAAATAGTTTACAGTTGATGTTACAGGAGTAACTGCGACTCCATTTTCAGTTACTTTATATGCTTTAAATTGATTGCTAACATAAGAGATAACCCAAAAAGTTTCGCACTCTTCACCATTAATTGCAGCAACTTTTTCAGACCATTCACCTGCTCTTCCTTCATTTAAATCAACGGGACCAATAGTGACATCTCCTAAGCCACCATTGGCGTTCATATCTATTGTATAATAATAAAAACCGTATTCACCTCCACTGACTCTTGCTCCTACAGTAAACAAATAATATTCTGTAGTACTGTTTGGTTTTGGAATTATCATAGCTGATTGAGAACTTGAAGCATCTCCTTTTAAAAAAGTGCCATTTGGCATAGGGTTATGATTTTTATTCCAAACCGTAGATCCGTCTGAATAAAAAAGTAAATTACCTTGAGCATCAGAAAAAGATGAGCAACCCTCACGTGTATTTAATTTTCCATCTGAAATTGCAACAGGGTCTCCTGTATTAAAATCAAGCCCTGCTTTTTCACCAAAATACCAGGTATTTGCTTCACCTTGAGCATATAAAAGAGAAAAGGAACAAAAAAAAATGAAGCCTATTAATTTTTTCATACTAAGTTTAAATATAACCATTCAAATATATAAATAACTTAGTAAACCTCAATAACTATTGACGCTATTGAGGTTTAAAACTTTAGAGATTTATAATTTTATAAATCTCTCTTTTTTAATAAAGCGTATGATAAGTAAATGAATATGGCAATCCATACCAAAACAATTATTAAATCTGATGTTTGTACTGAAAAATCTTTA
Organism: Lutibacter oceani; assembly: GCF_003384935.1. Lineage (GTDB taxonomy): Bacteria > Bacteroidota > Bacteroidia > Flavobacteriales > Flavobacteriaceae > Lutibacter > Lutibacter oceani. The sequence goes on along the minus strand of NZ_QTTQ01000012.1, from coordinate 95,807 downwards.
GATAAATCTTCACCAACTTGTTTAGCAACAGTTTTTACGGCGCTTAAACGTGTAAAAGGTTCTTTTATTAAGTTTGAAATAGATTCTAACGGAAGAAATTGCATAATACTATTTACTCTTTCAGTTGTATCACTTGCATCTTTAAATTGCCAAAACAAATAACCTTTCAAAATACTTTCGCCAAAAAACCAAACAAGAATTCCGCCAACTGCAAATGCTGAGCGTTTAACTAAAATACCCATAAAAAGACCGAAAGAAAAGAAGCCTACTAATTTTATAAAAAACGCTAATAAGTATTCTAAATCTGTTGTTACAATTGAAAATTCGTTAAAATCTGAATAACTATATCCTAAAATTATTGAAACAATAAAAACAAAAAAGGTTGAAATAAAAGCAAGCGCAATTACCGTGTAAAATTTTGAAAGAATAAATTCTTTTTTGCTTAAACCATCTATTAAATTTTGTTTTAATGTTTTGTTACTGTATTCGTTAGCCATCATAGAAACAATAACCAATAACAAAAAGAATTTGAAAATGGCAGCCATATAGGTATTGAAATGCCAAATATAAGGGAAATTGAAAATTCCTTGTTCAGCTAAATGAAACTGAATGGGACCAATATCAAATTTAATTGCTGCAATAAGTGCAATTGAAGTTAATAAAATAAAATAGATAAGAATTAAAACTCTACTTGCTCTATTATATTTTAGTTTATGGATTTCTATATTTAGTAGTCTTAACATTATTATTTATTGTTGGTTAGTGTTAAAAATTGTTGTTCTAAACTTGGTTTACGTTTTACCAAATGCGATAAAACAACACCATTATCAAACAAATAATTATTAATTTCTGCTGCTGAAATTGGTTTATTTAAGGTAGCAATAATTTTATCTTCTTCTAATTTTGTACTTGCTATTCCTTCAAAGTCAGATAACAATTCAAGAAGTTTCTCTTCACCAGATGCTACTTTTAATTCGAATAAACCGTGTGAAGCTGTCATTTCATCAACGCTACCTGAATATAATTTAATACCTTCTCTTATTACAACCACATGTGTACACACTTTCTCTACTTCGTCTAATAAATGTGAAGCTAATAAAATAGTGGTTCCGTTTGCAGCAATATCTTTAATAATTTGTCGAATTTCGTGAATTCCTTGTGGATCTAAACCATTGGTTGGTTCATCTAAAATTAAAATTTCAGGATCATTTAACAGGGCAGAAGCTATTGCCAAACGCTGTTTCATACCTAAAGAATAGGTTTTAAATTTGCTATTTCTACGTTCAAATAAATTAACAGTTTTTAGTTTTTCTTCAATTTTAGTAAACGGAATTTCCTTTATTTTACAAACTAATTTCAAATTTTGAATAGCTGTCATATAAGGATAAAAATTAGGTCGTTCTATAATAGCTCCTACTTTTTTTAATGCTTGGTGTGTGGATAAATTGCCATCAAACCAACTAAATTCGCCTGAAGTTTTATTTACAACATTTAATATAATACCTAATGTGGTCGATTTTCCACTTCCATTAGGACCTAAAATGCCATAAACATTACCTTTTTTAATATCAAAAGATAAATTATTTACTGCGTGAATATTTCCGAATTTTTTATCGAGATTTTTTATCGAGAGAATTGTTTCCAATATTAATTAGTTTAGTATAAAATTAAGACGATGATTTTTGAATTTTGTTACAGCAATATACTAAATTTGAATTTTACAAGAGTTTAAAAATGGAAGAACAAAAATTAATTTCACAAAAAAAACCCGCATTTCCAATCAATCAACAGCTGTATGATTATTTAACGGAGTACAATAGAAATATTAAAATTCCTGTTTTTTATGATGATTTGTTGCGTTTTGCAGGTGCAATTGTGGTGTATGATAAAAATGGTGAAGATACTTTATGGGTGCGCGTTTATTATGCTGAACACGAACGGGAAGAAATTGATTTAAGTTTAAAACGGATGTATTTAATTTTGCATGGGGATGGTAGTGAAGATTCTTTACCCTTTTTAACTGTAGATGCTATAGACTATTGCACCTTTGGAAATTCGAAGCCATTTAGAATTAAAATAAGAAATATTTTAAATGATAACCATACCTATTTATATATTAAAAAAGCGGATGCTTCAAGAGTTTATGGTTTAGAGCTTGAACACATTTTGTCGCCAAATAATATTAACTTTTTAGTTTATAAAGATACGCTTATTGAAGAGCACGTATTGGGAATTCCTGGTGATCAGTTTTTAGCTGAAAATTTAAAAACAGTTTCCACGAGGGGACTGAAAAGACTTTCAAAAGAATTTGTAAAATTTAATGAACGTTGTATGATTCGTTTATTAGGAGATATGCGTTCGTATAACTATGTAATTGTTGCTTCTTACGATTTTGATCAAGTGGAATACAGAATAAGAGCTATGGATTTTGATCAGCAAAGTTTTGAAGGTAATTTAAAAGTTTATTTTCCACAGTTTTTTAAAGAAAATTACCCTTTTGTAAAAATGGTTTCTGATAATTTACAAAATGAATCTGTAGAGCAATATAAAAAAGAAGAACGTTCTGCAATTGCTCGTAGACTTAAGGGTTCTCAAGAAAGAGTTAACGATTTATTAGCCTGTATGATAAATGATGGAATTTCTACTCCAGAAAAAATTAAGCAGTTAAAAATGGATTTGGTTGAATATACTAAAGACAAAGACTTTAAAAAGTGCAATACTATGGGAGAAATTTTAAAAGTAGCTTTTGATTTTGTTACCAGAAATTACGAAAATGTAAATACTTATATTATAAGACCAGAGTAATAAAAGTGTTTATTTAAAATGCAGTTTCATACCTTCATGTGTGGCTACAAAACCTAAGTTTTTATAAAATTTAATGGCTCTAGGTCTAAGTTTGTCACTTGTTAGTTGTAAAACGTGTGCTTTTCGCTCTTTGGCTCTAATAATTGCCCATTCAAAAATTTGTTTGCCAATACCTTGTCCCCTTAAATCCTCTCTAACCATTACATTTTCTATTTGTGCCCTAAGACTTCCTCTATAACTTAAGTAAGGAATAAAAGTAAGTTGAAATGATGCTAAAATTTTTGGATCTTCTTGGTTTTCAACAACCATTAATTCCTGATTTACATCTTTATTAATAAAGTCAAAAGCATTGTAATAATAAGTAGGTAAGGGATTGTTATAATTTTCTCTTAATTTACCTAATTTATCTGTTACCAATAATTTTACAATTTGTGGTACGTCATTTTTAGTGGCTTTTCTAAAAATCATTTAATTAATAATTATCAAAATCAATATCGTCTAAGTTTTCGAAATTACTTTCATCATCAAAGGCGTCATAATTATCTTCATTAGATTGAGACCCAATAAATTGTTTTTCAGGAGCTTCATCAGGTGTATTTCCAAATGAAAGTGCAATTACTGGTAAATCTTCTTCATAATCATCAATAATTTCAGATAATTCAACAAAAAAGGTCCACATGGAAAAGAAATCGTAGATGTAAATTAGTTTGTCACCTACCTTTTTTAAAACCATTGAAGTTAGGCAATTGGTCATTGAAAATGAGTTTTCATCTTCAGACATATCAAACAATGGAATTTCTTCACCTTGTTCCCAAGAATCATCGGTTAAATAAAAAGAAGCCATTTCCTGACCTTTAAAACCAAACGATTTTGCTATTGTAAAATGTAATTCTTCTAAATTAATAGACTCATTTACAATAATGTCTCGAAAAACATCTTTTTCAACATCTAATATAACTCTAATTTTATAGGCCATTTTTATTGTATACAATTAAAATGCAAAGGTAGTATTTAAAGTTTTAATTCTTATTTTTACCAACCAACTTTTTAATTATGAATTCTAGAGAAGCAACTTTAAATATGTTAAATAAAATGTGTGAAAACACATTAAATGAAACTTTAAACATAAAATACACCGATTTTGGTGAAGATTTTTTAGTAGCTACAATGCCTGTAGATTATAGAGTACACCAACCAGATGGAATTTTAAATGGTGGTGCAACTATGGCTTTGGCAGAAAGTGTTGGAAGTCCTTGTTCTATGCTGGCAATTGATATGGATAAATATTCTGTGCGTGGAATTGAATTTTCAGCAAATCATTTACGAAGCGTAAGAAAGGGTAAAGTTACAGCCACAGCAAAAATAATTCATAAAGGGAAAACAATACATTTAGTTGAAATTAAAATTGAAGATGATAGAGGTAGAGTTATTTCTATTTGTAAAATAACCAATTATATTTTAGCTAAAAAATAATGTATGCGGAAAAGAATTAAGATAATTGCAAAGGTTATTGGCATTGGTTTATTTTTACTGCTTAGTGTTTTAATTGTACTTTTTTACCGTTTTTCTACACCAAAATCTGATGAAAAAATTAAGGAAGATTTTTCTGAAAATAACACTTCAATTTATATTAACTATTTAGCATATAAAAATTTTAAATATCGTGTATTAACAACCCAAAAAGAAATTGACACTTCAAAAGCAACTATTGTTTTTGTACATGGTTCTGTAGGTTCATGTTTAGATTTTAAAAAATATATGTTTGATGCCGAGTTACACTCAAAAGCTAATTTAATTTCTTATGATAGAATTGGTTATGGAGAAAAACTAACTGGAGATGTTCAGGAATCCATTGCTTTTGAAACTGAAATGTTAGAAGATTTAACTAAAAATTTAGCTGGTTCAAAAACAATTTTGGTTGGCTATTCATATGGTGGTTCAATTGTATTGGCTTCAAAAAAAGAATATAAAAAAATTATATTGCTGGCTCCGGCTGTTTATTCAAAAGCTGAATTTATGCCTTGGGCTTTAAATTTTTATAAGTGGAAGTTAACTAATTGGTTGCTACCTAAAGTTTGGAAAGCAGCATCAAAAGAAAAAATATCTCATAAATCAGATTTGATAAAATTTGAAAATAATTGGAATGAAACTCCTTCCAAAATTTTAAGTATTCACGGTAATAAAGATTGGATAGTTCCTTATGAAAATTCATTAATTTTAAATGAAAAATTTTCTTCACCACAGTTTGAATTGTTAACTTTGAATGGTGCTGGTCACGGTTTGGTTTGGACTCATTTTAACGAAATTAAAAATAGTTTAATGCAACAATTAAATTAATGGAATTATTAAATAATATCGATTCTTTTTTTGAGAAGGTTCATAAAGTTTATAAAACTAATTTACCTTTTGTTGTTTACAGAAAACCTAACGAAACTGAAATTTCTGCATTGTGTCAAAAAACAGCAGAACTATCTATTTTAAAGTCTTTTAAAGAAAAAGGATTTATTTTTTCACCTTTTAGCAAAAGTGAATCTAAAATTATTTTTCCTTATGATTCTTGTGAATCTTTTCAAAGTGCTATAAAAAACGATTTTAAGCTAAAATCAACTATTTCAAAAATAAATAATGCGAAAGATGAAAATGAGAAAGAACAACATATAAACATTGTACAAAACGCAATAGATTTTATAAGAAATAATGGAGCTAAAAAAATTGTTTTGTCAAGAAAAGAAATTGTTTCTTGTAAAAATGTAGATGTATTTGAAGTATTAAAAAAAATGCTGAATAATTACAAAAATGCATTTGTTTATTGTTGGTTTCATCCAAAAATTGGCTTATGGATGGGAGCAACACCAGAGCGTTTAATTAGTATTGAAAAAGATAATTTAAAAACAATGGCACTTGCAGGTACACAAAAGTATAATGGAACTTTAAGTGTTAAATGGCAAGAAAAAGAGCTACACGAACAACAATTTGTTACCGATTTTATTTTAGAAAATATAATAGATAAAATTGAACATTTGCAAGTTGAGGGACCTTATACTGTTAAAGCTGGAAGTTTAGTGCATTTAAGAACTGATATTTTGGGCAAATTAAAAGCATCCGATTTATTAGAAAATATAATTCATTCATTACATCCAACACCTGCAATTTGTGGTATTCCAAGAAGTATAGCTACTGATTTTATTATAAAAAAAGAAAATTATAACAGAACTTTTTACTCGGGGTATTTAGGTGAATTAAATATAAATAATTCAACCAATTTAGTCGTTAATTTGAGGTGTATGCAACTAGTTGCTAATAAGGCAATACTTTATATTGGTGGAGGTATTACAGGAGAAAGTAACGCTAAAAATGAATGGGATGAAACTGTGGCAAAGGCTGAAATTATGTTGCGTGTTTTATAAAAAAAGAAATACTAAATTTAAAGTCCTTTACATAACAATTTAATTTTAGTATGTTGTGGGGTACATATTAAAACAGTTTCCAGCAATTACTTCCCAAATGAGTAACTAAAAACATAGTATTCCTTTTATTTATAATATAAAATTAGAAATTGTTACTCATATTGAGATTGCAAATCGTATAAACGAGGTTTCAAATCGTAAAAAGCTATTAATTATGAAGCTTAAATTCAGTAGGTGTGCAGTTTTCGAAATATTTAAAGGTTCTTATAAAAGTATTTAAAGATCCAAAGCCAGATAGTTCACTAATTTCTGAAATTGAAAGTTGAGGTTTGGTTTTTAAGAGTATTTTAGCTTCATTTACTCGATAATTATTAACAAAATGGTTAAAATTATACCCCATACTTTCATTTATAACTTTTGAAACATAAGATCTATTAGTACCAATACTACTTGCAACATCCCAAATGTTTAAATTTGGATTTAACCATGGTTTTTTATCGTTAAATAAGTGAATCAGATTTTTTTCAATTTCTAATAAATCGTGCTTGTGAATGTTAAGGTTTTTAGTATTGTTTTCCTGAGATAACTGTAAATTTATTGGTAGTTGTTTTAAACCAATAATTGCCAAAATTAAATAAAGTAATGTAAACAAAATGCAAACATAAAAAAGTAACATTTCGTTAGAGTTTAAAGGAGTTCTGCCTATGGCTGTAACATAAAATCCAGGAATTGACATAAGTAAAATAAATGAAATGTTTGCAGTGTAAAATAAGCGTAATTGATATTTATTTATATCTGAAAATGAATTATTCATTTCCTTATGAGTTTTAAAAATATAGCGAATTGCCAAAAAATTATAAATTATAATTTGAATTAAATGAAATGCTCTGGAACCTTTATACAAATACGCTAAAGCTAAAGATGAATTGCTAGTTAAAGGTGTGCTATATAAATTATTGTTCATATATACTTGATAATCTTCCCAATTCGCAAATAAAGTAGTTATAAGCATTGCAACTGCAATTAATATTGAAGGAATAAAGTGATAAATCCATTTAGATTTCACAATAATTAAATTAAAAGCACTATTAAGATATAAGTAATATAATGGGTAAAATGCAAGTAAAGCAGCTAAAAATATAAAATCTAAATACCTGAATGTGTTCCAAAACTCATTAAATGATAAGAAATGACCTACAAATAAAATAAAACTATCAAAAAAGAAAATCCCTAAATAAAAACGATTTTTAAATTTTTTATTACTTGTAAAAAACAGAAATAGTGCACCATATAAATTAATAAATAAAGTGGATAAGAGGGCTACTATTTTAATCAACTTATTAAGTTTTAAAATGCATAATAATGTAAGTTACAATTCGCAGTTAAATAATTGTATGATAAAAATCAAGAATGGATTTTATTTCATTTAAATGCTACAATAACTTTATGTAACTTTGTAACTTTAAAACTCGTTAAAATTAAATGCCTCAATTTCCTAAAAATGAATTGGCTCAAATTGTAATTGCATCTTGTGTTGCTAATAAAATTGAGCACGTTGTAATTTCCCCAGGTTCAAGAAATGCACCTTTAACAATTGGTTTTACAAATCATTCAAATATAAAAACATATAGTATTGTTGATGAGCGTTGTGCGGCATTTTTCGCATTAGGTATAGCGCAACAGTTGCAAAAACCAGTAGCAGTAGTTTGTACATCGGGTTCTGCATTATTAAACTATTACCCTGCTATTGCTGAAGCTTTTTATAGTAATATTCCGTTAGTTGTAATTTCAGCTGATAGACCTGAACATTTAATTGACATTGGTGATGGACAAACAATTAGGCAAGAAAATGTTTTTGAAAATCATATTTTAGAATCTATAAGTTTAAATGAAGATTTAAATGTTGAAAATTCTATAAAAGAAATGATTGATGAAATTTTTGAAATTTCTATTTTAGAAAAAGGACCTGTTCATATAAATGTGCCTTTTGATGAGCCTTTATATGAAACCACTAATGAAATTATTAAATTTGAACCAATAGTTAACAATTTTGAGGAGGTTCCTTTAGAAGTTGATTATTTAGAAAAGTTTGCAGAAATATGGAATACTTCCAAACGAAAAATGGTGTTGGTTGGTGCTAATTATCCAAGTGAATTATTACAAATTCAATTAGAGCATTTAACTAAAGATCCGTCTGTTTTGATATTAATTGAAAATACTGCAAATGTTTCGCATTCAAAATTTATTAACAGTATAGATAAATTAATTTTTCCATTGGAAGATGATGAATTGTCTCATTTTCAGCCAGATATATTATTAAGTTTAGGAGGTTTAATTGTTTCAAAAAAAATAAAACAACATTTAAGAAAATTTAAACCAACATATCATTGGCATGTTGATACCAAAAGAGCATTTGATACATTTCATTGTTTAAAGCATCATTTTAAAATTACGCCACAATTATTTTTTAGTCAGTTTTTCTTTTTAACAAAGCCTTTAAATAGCGATTATCAAGAATTTTGGTTAAATAAAAAATATGTACGATTAAAAAAACATCAGGAGTTTTTAACTAATTGTGAATTTTCCGATTTAAAAGTTTTTGATACTCTGTTAAAATCTGTTCCTAATTATTCACAATTACAAGTTGGTAATAGTTCAGTAATTAGATACACACAATTGTTTAATATAAATAAAACATTGCGTGTATTTTGTAATAGAGGCACAAGCGGTATTGATGGCAGTACAAGTACAGCAATTGGAGCAGCCACAGCTTTAAAAGAAAATACTGTTTTTTTAACAGGTGATATTAGTTTTTTTTATGATAGTAATGCACTTTGGAATACTTATATTCCTAAGAATTTTAGAATAATTTTAGTGAATAATGGAGGTGGCGGTATTTTTAGGTTTATACCTGGTCCTCAAAATTCAAATGCGTTAGATTATTTTGAAGCTCCACATAATTTAACCGCTGTACATTTGTGTAAAATGTATAATTTTGAGTATTCAACAGTTGTGAATGAAAATGAGTTGAATAAAGAATTGGACAGTTTTTATAAAGAATCTAATACACCAAAATTATTAGAAATATTTACTCCAAGAGAAGAAAATGATAAAATATTAAAAGCATATTTCAACAATTTAAAATAAAATATTATGGATTTAAAAGTAGGTGATAAAGTAGATTTAATTGTTGTAAGAAATACAGCATTGGGATTTACAGTTTTGGTAAATGAAGAATTTGAAGGAATGCTTTATAAAAATGAATTATACCAAAAAATAGAAGAAGGTCAAAAATTAGTTGGTTATATAAAGAAAATTCGTGAAGATGAAAAGCTAGATGTGAGCTTGCAAGCTATTGGTTTTAAACACACTATTGTTAAAAATGAAATTACAATATTAAATGCATTAAGACAAAATGATGGCGTTTTAGCATTGCATGATAAAAGTAGTCCTGATGAAATAAAATACCAATTGGGAATGAGTAAAAAGGCTTTTAAAAGTGCAATTGGAGGTTTATTTCGTCAAAAATTAATTACTATTTCTGAAGAAGGTATTAAGTTTGTGTAAATATTTTTTCAAACTGAGCTTGTCTGTTTTTCATAAATTTGAACAAACTCAGTTTGACAGTGAAATTAAATTTTAATTTTATCTTTTAAATCTTCACTTAATGCATTTTTATGAACTAAAATAGAAATTGTTTTTAACTTAAAGAATGCCTTACTCATATAAACGTAACCGTTATTTCCAATGCGTTCTCTATTTGTTCCCCAAGAGTTTTTAACTTTATAATATTCGTTTCCATTTTGATCTTTTACCATACCAATTATGTGCATTAAATGGTCATCTGTGGTGTTGTAATTTTCAAATTCTTGTTGCCTAAATTCAGGTGTTATATCGTTTTCATTTACAATATAAGTTAATGCTTTTTCATTATCTTCAATTTTTTTTGGCAGTACTGCTATTCCATATTTTGAAGAAAAAGTTTTTTCAGAAACATCACAATCCAATGCAATAGTGTATCCTTTTTTTAAGGCATTATCTGTTTCGGAAACTAACTTATCTAAAGTAATATTATAAAATAGTCCGTTGGAAAAATTATCAGGAATATTTAATATAAAATTAGAATTGTAAGGTTGGTGCGTAAATGAAGTTAACGTTATATAATCTGATGTTTTTATGTTGGTTTTGTCTAGAAATGATTTAGGAGTGTATGTCATTCCTTCATAAAAGAAGGTTTCTGGTGTTTTACCCAAATGAAGGTCTAAGATAGAATCAACAGAAACGCTCCAATTAGGATATGCAGATTTTTTACCGTTTTTAATATAATCATCTAAAACTTTTGTTAACTCAGGAACTAGTTTAGAATGATTGTGGTTGGTAGCATCATTTTTTAAACCAGAGTAAGCACTTTCAGGAACTAAACCGTAGGTTTTAACAGCATTTAATACATCATGTGCCAAACCTCCTTCACTAAACTGAATTTTACCTTGACGCATAACATAATTCCAGGCTTTTGTAGGATAAGTATTTCTAACATTATACATTTCAGAAATGTCAATTATTTCTCCAGTATTTCTATAAATCTCAGATTCTAAAAACGATGAAGCTGAAAAACTCCAGCAAGTTCCTGTATTTCCTTGGTTTTTAACAGCCGATGCTTCAATGTCTATAACTGAAGTAAACTCATATTTTTGTTCAGTAGGTAATTGTACTGTTACAACATTATCTTCTTGCGCATAAAAAAAAGAAGTTGTTACTAGTAAAATAAGGGTTAAAAAAGTATGTTTCATGTGTTGATATTTATTGTTTTTTATTGGTAATATAAAATTCATATTTTAAGAATTGTGTTTGAGGTTAAAGCCCGGTCTTGCTCATTTTATTATTTAATTATTTGGGATTTTCTTCAATATAAGCGCCGTCTCTTTTTTGCAGTACTCGTTCAATGTTTTCGTAGTAACCATCAGAGTTTGGATCTCCTTCAGGTAGTTTCATATAACCGCTTTTATAATATCTTAAAGCCAGTTTATATTTTTTTTCAGTTTCATAATAACGTCCAATATAATAATCTCCAATTGGTGATTCTTTATAAAGTTTATTAATCATTTCACCAAAATTTTTTAAATAATCACCATTTTCTTTGTCTAGAACAATTGCTTCGATTGCAAAAATATCTTTTTCTCTTATTTTTAAATTACTTCCAAACAAATATTCAATTTCAACATATTTTTTTTCTAAATAGGCAATTGCATCAGCAGGGGATAAATCCTTAACGTTTTTATCAAATTCTTCATCGGAAATTGTTGAATACATTTCAAAAATAAATGCTAAAGCACTTGGAACAGATTGCCCTATTGAGGCAGTTTTAGTACTATTTTCAAATTTTTCGTATTTGTATTTAAATTTAGGATTATTTACTGTTTCTAATAATGCATTTGTTTCGTCAATAAAAGTGCTGTATTTCTCTAAATTATAATTACCATTACTTAAATAATAGTATATGTTTTCATCTTTAAGAGAAGAAGCTTTTTGTTGTAACATAATAGGAATGTCCAATGCATAATAAGGGTTAATATTTATAAAAGCATTAAATCCTGGGTATTCTTCAACTAAAAAATAATTTGTAAAATTTGCGGTTAAAGTATTTCCTATAATTGTTTTAAAGGGAGAAATTCTATAGTTTTCTTCTAAATAATCCATTAGTTCTATTCTAATAAATTGGTAAAAAGCTTCACTTTCCTGGGTTGGTAAACTATTTTCCTTTTGATAAGAACAATCTTGATACCTTTCATCAAAATGATTTTGATTTATACCAACAACAATTTGCTCTGGGGCCTTATCTTTATTGGCAAATAATATAGAGTTTCCAACATAAACATCAAATAAAAACTCTGCATCAAGTACAATTGTTAACGGATAAAACTTAGTTTCATCTAAATCGTAACTTGGAGGAATATATATTTTTAAATAACGATCATTTTGAAGTATTTCAGAATTAAATTTTTTTGTTTTGATATTTTGAGAAAAGCTATTAATTGTAACAAATAATATTAATAGGGTGTTTATTTTATTTAAAATTGAAATTTTCATGGTCTAAATTTAAATTATATTCTGATATAGAAAAAGTTAAAACAATATATTAACATTTTGAATTTGAAATTATTCATAAACAAAGCATTTAACATAAATATTAACCCAAAATTTACAATTTTAGTATTTATATAATTTTAATAGTATAAATGAAAGGATATCTTTTAAATTTTAATTTTTTATACCATTAAAATAAATTATTTTTACCTTTTAATTTATATGAAATGAAAGAAATTGAATGGAAGACCGTAAGGGAATTTGAAGATATTACGTATAAAAAATGCAATGGAGTTGCACGTATAGCATTTAACAGACCAAATGTTAGAAATGCCTTTAGACCAAAAACTACAAGTGAATTGTTAGAGGCTTTTCATGATGCTCAAGAAGATTTATCTATTGGAGTAGTGCTCTTAAGTTCAGAAGGCCCAAGTACTAAAGATGGTGTTTTTAGTTTTTGTAGTGGAGGTGATCAACGTGTACGTGGACATCAAGGTTATGTAGGCGATGATAATTACCACAGACTCAATATTTTAGATGTACAACGTTTAATTCGTTTTATGCCTAAAGTTGTTATTGCTGTTGTACCAGGTTGGGCTGTTGGTGGCGGACATAGTTTACATGTGGTGTGCGATTTAACCTTAGCAAGTAAAGAACACGCAATTTTTAAACAAACCGATGCCGATGTTACTAGTTTTGATGGTGGTTATGGCTCAGCATATTTGGCTAAAATGGTGGGGCAAAAAAAAGCGCGTGAAATATTTTTTTTAGGAAGAAATTATTCTGCACAAGAAGCATTTGAAATGGGAATGGTAAATGCAGTAATTCCTCATGAAGAGTTGGAAGATACAGCTTATCAATGGGCACAAGAAATATTGGAAAAATCACCTACTTCAATAAAAATGTTAAAATTTGCAATGAATTTAACAGATGATGGTATGGTTGGTCAACAGGTTTTTGCAGGAGAAGCAACTCGTTTAGCGTATATGACAGATGAAGCTAAAGAGGGTAGAAATGCATTTTTAGAAAAACGTAAGCCAAATTTTGAAAAAAAATGGATTCCTTAATTGTCTTTAAAATTAACTATTAAACTTTCAATACTAATTTATGAAAATAATTTGCATAGGACGTAATTACGCCAAACATATAGAAGAATTACAAAATGAGAAACCTGAAAATCCGGTAATTTTTTTAAAACCAGATTCTGCAATTTTAGCTAAAAATCAGCCTTTTTTTATTCCACCTTTTTCTAATGATATTCATTATGAAGTTGAGGTTTTGGTTAAAATAAATAAAGTTGGAAAGTATATTGAAGAGAAATTTGCTCATAAATATTATGATGAAATTGGATTGGGTATAGATTTTACAGCAAGAGATTTACAAAACCAATTAAAAGAGAAAGGTTTGCCTTGGGAAAAAGCCAAAGGATTTGATGGAAGTGCCGTAATTGGTGAATTTTTTCCAAAAGAAAATTTAGGAAGTCTAACTAATTTAAAATTCACATTACATAAAAACAATGAATTAGTTCAAGAGGGGAACACCAACGCAATGCTTTGGAAAATAGATGAATTAATAGCTTATGTTTCTCAGTTTTTTACACTAAAAAAGGGCGATATTATATTTACAGGAACACCAGCAGGTGTTGGTAAAGTAACTGAAAATGATATATTAATTGGCGCAATAGCCAAAAACGAAGCATTTTCAGTAAAGATTAAATAGTGTTTAATTAAAATGTAAATAAAATAGGTCTTGGTGGTTGAGAATCTTCTTTACGGTGTTCTTTTAAAATATCATAACCATAATGTGTTCTAACTAAATCCTTAAAATTATATCTTAATCGAGGGAAATCTCTTAACAATTTATCGAAATTAGTATTTTTAGAATTGTTAATAAAATGGTGAAGAATTTCAGTATAAGCTCTCGTTAATGTATAATTAAATTTATTGCTATTTAAGGCTTTTTGAAAATATTGTTCTTTTATTTCGCAGTTCTTTTTAATCGCTTCTTCCAATCCATATTTTTTAATTAAAATATAGGTCATTCGTAAAAGAACTTCATGGGTGAAAAAAGTAGGACTTAAAGTGCAATTCTCAATTTGTTCTAAAAGTTCATTGTCATTTAATTCATCGGGTGCAATCATAGCTTAAAATTTTAGTTGGAGTTAAATAATACTTTCTCTTTTAATACAATAGATGATAATTTCTTAAAAAGGTTGCGTTGAAATTAGTACTTTTATCAAAATAATATTTTTATATAAATGCAGGCTGAAATAATTACAATTGGAGATGAAATTTTAATAGGTCAAATATTGGATTCAAATTCAAAATGGATTGCTGAAGAATTGAATAAAATAGGGGTATCTGTATATCAAATAACTTCAATTCAAGATGATAAAGAGCACATTTTAAAAGCATTAAAAGAGGCAAAACGGAATGCTGATATTGTTATTTTAACAGGAGGCTTAGGACCAACAAAAGATGATATTACTAAATTAACATTAGCTGAATATTTTAATGATGTGTTGGTATTAAATGAAGAAATTGTTGAACATATAAAAAACATGTTTGCAAAAACTAATTATCCATTTACACAAATAAATAGAGATCAGGCATTGGTGCCTTCAAAATGTATTCCTTTAAAAAACAATTGGGGTACAGCACCAGGTATGTGGTTTAATTATAATAATAAACTTGTAATTTCTTTACCGGGAGTTCCAAATGAAATGAAGGGGTTAATGAAAGATAGTGTTTTGCCAAAAATTGTAAATACCTATCATTTGCCTTTTATTTTACATAAAACCATTTTAACTTATGGAATGGGTGAGAGTATGGTTGCGGAAAGAATTGAAGTATGGGAAAATAATTTGCCTAAAGATATAAAATTGGCATATTTACCAGCCTATGGAAGACTTAGGTTAAGATTGTCTGCTAAAGGACAGAATAAGGAGTTATTAGAAAAAGCAATTAATAATGAGGTTGAAAAATTATTAAAAATAATACCAGATATTATTGTTGGTTTTGATAGTGGAGAAACAATTGAGGTTGTTATTGGGAGATTATTACAAGAAAAAAAACAAACATTGGGTATTGCTGAAAGTTGTACAGGAGGCAATATTTCAAAAATGATAACGTCAATTTCAGGTTCATCCAAATATTTTGTGGGTTCTGTGGTAGCATATCAGGCAGCAATAAAAATTTCAGAATTAAATGTAAATAAGGGTATAATTGAACAATTTTCTGTTGTCAGTTCTGAAGTAGCAGAAGCTATGGCATTAGGAATTCAACAAAAATTTAAAACAGATTATGCAATAGCAACTACTGGTAATGCTGGTCCTACAACGGATTTAACAGATAAAACAGTAGGAACAGTTTTTATTGCAATAGCTACACCAAATAAGGTTTTTTCTCAAGAGTTTTTCTTTGGAAAGCCAAGAGAAAAGGTTATAGAAAGAGCTTCAAATAAAGCGTTAGAATTGTTAATGCAAGAAATTTTAAAAAACTAGTAAAATAAGTTTGTGTATTTAGATTTAAAGAATTAATTTTGCATCTCGTTTTGAGAATACATTAAAAAGGTACAGAAATATGTCAAGAGTTTGTGAACTTACTGGAAAAAAAGCAATGGTTGGGAACAATGTTTCTCATGCTTTGAATAGAACAAAAAGAAAATTTGACGCTAATTTAATTAAAAAGCGTTTTTATATTCCTGAAGAGGATAAATGGGTTACTTTAAAAGTATCTACATCTGCTTTAAAGAATATTAATAAAAAGGGAATCTCTGCTGTTATTAAAGAAGCAAGGGAAAAAGGTTTTTTAAAAAAATAATTAAGTAATGGCAAAGACTAAAGGAAATAGAATTCAGGTAATTTTAGAATGTACTGAACATAAAGCTTCTGGGCAAGCAGGTACTTCAAGATACATTACTACTAAGAATAAAAAGAATACTCCTGATAGAATGGAAATTAAAAAATTCAATCCTATCTTGAAGAAAATGACTGTTCATAAAGAAATAAAATAATATAGGACCATGGCAAAGAAATCAGTAGCATCGTTACAAACAGGATCAAAAAGATTAACTAAAGCTATAAAAATGGTAAAGTCTCCTAAATCAGGCGCTTACACTTTTGTAGAAGCTATTATGGATCCAGATAATGTAAAAGACTTTTTGAGCAAAAAATAAATTTTTGTTTATAAAATAATATAAAGCTACTTTCAAACTATTGAGGGTAGCTTTTCTTTTTTATATTTATAGCTTAAAATTGTAAAGAATGAGTTTATTTAAAAGAATATTTTCGAAAGAAAAAAAAGAAACTTTAGATAAAGGTCTAGAAAAATCTAAGTCTTCTTTTTTTAATAAATTATCTAAGGCAGTTGCAGGTAAAACTAAGGTTGATGATGATGTACTTGATAACTTAGAAGAAATTTTAGTTTCATCAGATGTTGGTGTAGAAACTACACTTAAAATTATTGATAGAATAGAAGCCAGAGTTGCTAAAGATAAATATTTAGGTACCGATGAACTAAATGTTATTCTTCGTGAAGAAATAGCAGGTTTATTAGCAGAAACAAATGTTGGTAACGAAACAGAATTTACAGTTCCTTCTGATAAAAAACCATATGTTATAATGGTTGTTGGTGTTAATGGAGTTGGTAAAACAACTACTATTGGTAAGTTAGCATCTCAATTTACAAAAAGCGGTAAAAAGGTGGTACTTGGTGCAGCTGATACGTTTAGGGCAGCAGCAATAGATCAATTACAAGTATGGGCTGATAGGGTTGGTGTTCCAATTGTGCGTCAAGAAATGGGTAGTGATCCTGCATCTGTTGCTTTCGATACTTTAAAATCTGGTGTAACTCAAAATGCTGATGTTATTATTATAGATACAGCTGGTCGATTGCATAATAAAGTAAATTTAATGAATGAACTTACCAAAATAAAAAGGGTAATGCAAAAGGTTGTTGAAGATGCTCCACACGAAGTTTTATTGGTACTGGATGGTTCAACTGGTCAGAATGCTTTTGAGCAAGCCAAGCAATTTACAAAAGCAACTGAAGTTACTTCATTAGCAGTAACTAAATTAGACGGTACGGCAAAGGGTGGTGTGGTAATTGGAATTTCAGACCAATTCCAAATTCCAGTTAAATATATTGGCGTTGGTGAAGGAATAGATGATTTACAAGTTTTTAATAAAATTGAATTTGTTGATTCTTTTTTTAATTAAAAAATATTAAATAAAAAGGCTGTTTAAAATTATTGAAAGCCGTCATGCTGAACTCGTTTCAGCATCTCATCATACTGATAATTAATCATTATGAGAACCTGAAATAAATTAAGGTTGACGATTTTTTTTACTTTTTAAACAGCCTTTTTTATACCTTTATTTCAAAATATAATTCAATGAAAAAATTAGCTCTTATTTTAGGAATTTTAGTCGTGTTAGTTTCTTGTAAAAAGAAAGAATTAACTGTTGTTTTTACTACTTATGATGAAACTGAAGAAATTTTAAACCAACAAAATCACGAAATAAACAGGATGAAATTCAAATTAATTCAATCCAAATATTTGGATATGAATGAAGTATTTAAACCTTTTGAAGAAGAGTTGGCATATTTTTCAGATAAAGATTACTATAATTTAGAACCATACATAATTGAACAAGATATTCCTACAATTCAGGATGCTGTTGAGCGTGGCATTTTATCATATGAAAAAATTGTACTTTTTTACTTATATAGAATTCGAAAATTTGAAAGTAATAATGATTTAGCCTTACACAGTATCATATCCTTAAATCCGAATATATTAAACCAAGCGCGTGAAAAGGATAAAAACAGACCTGAAAATGTAAAATATACATTGTATGGTCTTCCAATTTTACTCAAAGACAATATTAATACAAAAAACATGCCTACAACTGCAGGTGCATTTGCATTAGAAAATAACAAAAATACCGATGATGCCTTTGTTGTAAAAAGATTAAAAGAAAATGGAGCTCTGATTTTAGGGAAAGCTAATTTAAGTGAATGGGCTTATTATTTTTGTAGTGGTTGCCCGGTTGGTTACAGTGCAATTGGCGGACAAACGTTAAATCCATATGGAAGAAAAGTCTTTGAAACAGGAGGTTCAAGTTCTGGTAGTGGGGTAACAGTAGCAGCAAATTTTGCAGTAGCTGCAGTGGGTACAGAAACTTCAGGATCTATTTTGTCACCATCTAGTCAAAATTCAGTTGTAGGATTAAAACCAACTATTGGCTTGTTAAGTAGAACAGGAATTGTACCAATTTCTAGTACTTTAGACACTCCAGGTCCAATGACAAAATATGTTACCGATAACGCAATTTTATTATCAGCAATGTTGGGAGAAGACGCTGAAGATGATGTAACAAAAGGAAATAATCAACAAATTAATTATTTTGAAGGTTTAAAATCAGCCAGTTTAAGGGGTAAAAAATTGGGTGTAATAAAACAGCTATTAACTGATTCAATTTATAAAGCAACAATTGTGAAATTAAAAAGAGCAGGTGCTGATATTATTGAATTTGAACCACCACAGGTTGACCTGAAAGGTTTTTTAACATTATTGAATATTGATATGAAACACGATTTACCTGCATATTTAAATAATTATGCAGATAAAAATATTGAAATCTCATCTGTTGAAGCTATTGTAAATCTAAATTTACAAGATTCTATAAACAGAGCACCTTACGGACAGCAATTATTTGAAGGAATTATAATGGATTCCACTTCAACAGAAGCATTTCAAGAAATAAAACAAAACTTACATAACAATGGTGTTAAATTTTTAAATACACCTATTGAAGACTATCAACTGGATGCTATTTTATCCATTAATAATTATCATGCAGGTTTTGCTGCAGTGGCTAAATATCCATGTTTAACAGTGCCAATGGGTTATAAAAATACGGGAGAACCTATTAGTTTAACATTTATTGCAAAACCTTATCAGGAAGATCAATTACTGCAATTAGGCTACGCTTTTGAAAAAATGACTAAAATTCGTAAGAAGCCAGAAAGCTATAATTAAAGAGTTTTGTTAAATGGTTGGTATACAACTAAAAAATAGTATTTTTGCGCACTTTAAATTCAAGAGATGAGAACCAAATCAAAGAAAGATAATAAAATTAATGTAGTGACTTTAGGTTGTTCTAAAAATGTTTACGACAGTGAAGTTTTAATGGGGCAATTAAAAGCAAATAATAAAAATGTAGTTCATGAAGATGAAAACGATGAAGGGAACATTGTTGTTATAAATACTTGTGGTTTTATTGGAGATGCAAAGGAAGAATCTATAAATACTATTCTGCATTATGTAAATAAAAAGGAATTAGGAGAAGTTGATAGAGTATATGTTTCGGGTTGTTTAAGTGAGCGTTATAAACCAGATTTGCAAAAAGAAATTCCTGATGTGGATGAATATTTTGGTACTCACGATTTACCAAATTTATTGAAAGTTTTAGATGCTGATTATAAGCACGAATTGGTTGGAGAACGATTAACAACCACACCAACTCATTATGCATATTTAAAAATTGCTGAAGGTTGTGACAGGCCTTGTTCTTTTTGTGCAATTCCTTTAATGCGTGGAAAACACGTATCTACTCCAATTGAAAATTTGGTTATTGAAGCTACAAAATTAGCTAAAAAAGGAATTAAAGAGTTAATTCTAATTGCACAGGATTTAACCTATTACGGATTAGATATCTACAAAAAAAGAGCTTTAGCCGATTTGTTAAAAGAATTAGTTAAAATAGAAGGAATTGAATGGATACGTTTGCATTATGCATTTCCAACAGGATTTCCGTTAGATGTTTTAGAAGTTATTCATAATGAACCAAAAGTGTGTAATTACTTAGATATTCCATTACAGCATATAAATGATGAAATTTTAAAATCAATGCGAAGAGGAACTTCACATGAAAAAACAACCAATTTAATTGCAGAATTTAGAAAATCCGTTCCAGATATGGCAATTAGAACAACGTTAATAGTTGGTTATCCAGGTGAAACAGAAGCTAATTTTAAAGAATTAAAGGATTGGGTTGAAGAAATGCGTTTTGAACGTTTAGGTGCTTTTGCCTATTCTCATGAAGAAAATACACACGCTGCAAATTTAGAAGATGATGTTGCTGAAGATGTGAAGCAACAACGTGTTAATGAAATTATGGAAATTCAAAGTCAGATTTCTTTTGAATTAAATCAAGAAAAAGTTAACAAAACTTTTAAAGTTTTAATAGACAGAAAAGATGGAAATGTTTTTGTTGGAAGAACCGAATTTGATTCACCTGATGTAGATAATGAAGTGCTAATTGATGCAACAAAATACTATGTTCAAGTTGGTAAATTTGCGAATATAAAAATTACTTCAGCTACTGAGTTTGATTTGTTTGGTGAGCCAGTTACTAACTAATAATTATAAAAGTCTGAATAAATAAGTTTTGTCAAACTAAGCTTGTCGAAGTTGATTTAAATATCAAATAGTTTTAACATTTCGCCAAGCTCAGTGTGACATAATTTTTACCTTAATTAAAAAATACTGCATTCGCAAAAAATAGCTTTCCATTTTCCCAAAATGATCTAAATAATGGATTGTCAACCATATAAATAATATTTCCTCTGCCTTTTCTTTCAATACCAAATAATAAGGAATTTGGAACTTGCTTTAACGCATCTGGTCCAGCATAACCTGAAATATTTATAGTGTTTTCAGGAAAATAAGCAACATTATATCCTTTTTCAAGTAATTCAAAAGCAGTTGAACTTAATTTTAAACTATAATAATTTGCATTATAACCAAAAGCTAGCGGGTGAGAATCATCAACATTACTTTTAAAAATACTTCCGGTAATTTGCTTTTTAATATTCTCTTTTTCTCGTTGGTCAAATGGAATTAAATTTGATTTTTCAGAAGTATCGTCTTCTTTTGTTTTTTTCTTTTTTAAATTAAATCCATCCTTATCAGCAAAACTATTAACAGAGCTTCCAATTGTAATTATATTTCCACCTTCCGATACAAATGAAGTAATTTTTTTTAAGGATTGCTCATCAGCTCTATAACCATTTGGTAAAATTAATACTTGATATTTAGATAAGTTGATTCTATTAAAATTATCAGTATTAATTACATTAATTGGGTAATTTAATTGGGTTTCAAAAAAGTGCCAAATTTCACCAAAGCTTAAATATGAAGTTCCTTTTCCAGATAAAACAGCAATATTTTTATTTTTTATTAAAGAAATATTTGCTGAACCAAAATCTGATCCAAGATCAACAAAACCAGTTGTTGTAGCAGTAATTTTCTTACCTAACCTATTGGCAATTTCAACAACAATTTCATCAAAATTAGCAACATGCTCATTTTCACCTCTCATTATAATTAATGAGCCTTTTTTAAATTGATTGCCTTCAACAGAAAAATCTTTTTGGCTAAAACGAACATTAAATCCCTCTTCTAATAAATCTCCTAAAAAAGCAGCATCAGATACTTCATTCCATTTATTTATATATGCATAAGCATTTTTATTTAGTTGATTTTCATCATTAAAGGTTTTAATTGCCGAATTTTTGTCTGAAGTTATTGCTATTTCAGAAGCAAAAGCATCTAATCCAAAGGCATAAGGTAAGCTCCAAGCAGTAATATCATAAGTTATAGGTGTTGAAAGTTTGGCTTGTTGTTCAAATAAAACTTTAACCATTTTTCCTTTTGGTTGATTGGTTGGGATTATTAAATCATTTATACTGGTTTTTATTGTTTTAATTGAATTGGAAGCATAATCAAACGCTTTTAATTTTTTTGTATCAGCATAAAAACTTGCTATTTCATGCTTTTTAAGAAATTTTATAACGTTTTCTATTTTTTCTTTATCACCTTTTAAAATATAGTTTTTGTATTTTAATTTAGAATTATCAAAAAAGTTTGAAAACTCAGAAACCATTTTTAACGTGTTTTTTGAAGCCATTTCAACAGTTGATAATCCGGTAGTTGTATGGTGTGCAATACGATCTTTTAAAGTTAAAACGGTATTGTTTTCGGTATTAATTCCTAATCCGGCCATTCCATGCCCTGCTTGTTCATAGGTCATACCAATTGCTCCCATATAAGTTGGATAGGTGTCTCCATAACTTGGATACAATAAATCAAAAGATTCTTTTGTAAAATAGCGCCAACCATTTTTATCAAAATATTTAGCGTGGTTTTTACCAATCTTGGTTTGAAAATCTCGTTGCCAATCGGTAATAATTTCGTGATATGGTTCAGCTCCTGGAGCAAAATAATATGGGTTATTTATAAATTGTTCGTGAAAATCAACATGAATCTGAGGCATCCATTTATTATAAATTTTTAACCGTTGTTGCGTTTCTATTTGTGAAGCCCAAGCCCAATCTCTATTTAAATCAAATAAATAATGGTTTGGTCTTCCTCCCGGCCAAGGCTCGTTGTGTTCAGTTGCATCAGGGTTTGTATTATAAGGACTGCTTTTTTTCTGGTTGTACCAATTTACATAGCGGTCGCGCCCATCAGGATTTATGCAAGGATCAATTATAACTATTGTATTTTTTAACCAATCTTGCTTTTCAGTAATCAATTTATAGATAGTTAACATGGCAGCTTCGGTACTGGAAGCTTCATTTCCGTGAACATTATAGCTTAACCAAACAATTCCAATTTTAGAATTTGGTATACCTTTTAAAATACCTGTTCTTTTTAAATTATCTTCTCTGATAGTTTCTAAGTTTTTAATATTTTCTTCAGAAGAAATAAAAGAAACAAGTAAAGGTCTTTGTTCGTTTGTTTTACCATATTTTTCTATTGAAACATTTAAAGAATTAGTACTTAGATAGTTAAAATAATCAACAACTTTATGATGTTTTGTAAAGTTTGAACCTAGTTCATAACCTAAAAATTCACTTGGTGTTTGTATATTTTGTGCTTGTACTGAAAAAAAAATAGCAATTAATGCTATGAAGGAAAAAAGTTGATTTTTCATTTATTAAAATTTGAACATCAAATGTAATTAATTAAACTTAAAAATTAATAGAATTATTTTTTGTGTATTTAATTTGATTCTAGAGTTTCAACACCAAATAAATTTTTTAGTTAAAAAAATGTTAGATATATTAAGTAGTTTCGACAAACAATCTAAATTGCTTACTTTTATAAAATTAAAATTTGAAATAAATGAGTGCTAATTTCCCTGAAAATGAATTATCAGATTATAATTTTGAATCGCATTGGAATAATGCATACAGAAAAACGCCTGTAAATAATTTAGGATGGTACGAAGAAAATCCAACTCCTTCAATAGAATTAATTAATGCATGTAATTTAGATAAGGAATCAGTTATTTTTAATGCAGGTGCTGGTGCAACAACATTAATTGAAGAATTACTAACAACAGGTTATACAAATATTATTGTAAATGATATTGCCGCAGCTTCACTTACAGAATTAAACAAAAGTTTAACAAATCATAAAAACGCTACTGTTCAATTTATTGTAGATGATTTAACAAAACCTACAGAATTATTGAAATTAAAAAATATTGATTTATGGCATGATAGAGCCGTGTTGCATTTTTTTACTGAAAAGCATCAGCAAGATGCTTATTTCAATTTATTAAAAACAGTATTAAAACCAAATGGCTATGTAATTTTAGCAGAATTTAATTTAGATGGCGCTAAAAAATGTTGTGGATTAGACGTTTTTAATTATAATGAACTTATGTTGCAAGAACGTTTAGGAGATGATTTTAAACTTTTAAAAGGGTTTAATTATACATATACTCAGCCTTCAGGAAATACTAGAGAATATGTTTACACTTTATTTCAAAGAATACAATAAAATTTAATGAAAGTACACCAAATTCCTTTTCAAGAAACAGGCTATTTTTCAAGTTTAATAGGTGATTATTTAAGTAAAAACCAAAAACTGAGCGATTTTTACGGAAATTTTCCAGATTTAGAAGGTTTTAAAAAACAATTAGAACTTAAACAAAAATCATTCAAAGTTGAGACTAGAAAAGTATTAGTTGAAGCGCTTATAAATCAATATAATAATTTTAATATTAGTGAGTTAACTTCTAAAAATGTTAATAAATTAGCAGGTAAAAATACGTTTACTGTAACTACAGGACATCAGTTAAATATTTTTACAGGACCTTTATATTTTTTATATAAAATTGTTTCAACCATTAATTTAACAAAGCTGTTGAATGCCGAGTTTCCAGAAAATAATTTTATTCCAATTTATTGGATGGCAACCGAAGATCACGATTTTGAAGAGATTAATTACTTTAATTTTAAAGGTAAGAAAGTAATTTGGAACAGGGAGAGTAGTGGTGCAGTTGGAAGACTTAAAACTGAAGGTTTTGATACTGTTTTTGAAACTTTTTCAGACCAATTAGGAAATTCAACAAATGCTAATTTTATAAAAGAATTATTTAAAAAAGCATATTTATTAAATGATAATTTAACGGATGCAACTCGCTATTTGGTTAATGAACTTTTTGGCGAATATGGTCTGGTTATTATTGATGGAGATGATGTGTTGTTAAAAAAACAGTTTGTTCCAATTGTAAAAGATGAAATATTAAATAAAACTTCATTTAAAGAAGTTTCTATAGCTAATAAAAAGTTAGAGGAGAACTATAAAATTCAGGTTAATCCAAGAGAAATCAATCTTTTTTATTTAAAAGATAATTTACGAGAACGCATTATTTTTGAAAATGATTTTTATAAAGTCAACAACACAGTTATTACTTTTTCTGAAGAAGAAATCATAGAAGAAATTAAAAATTATCCAGATCGATTTAGCCCAAATGTAATAATGCGTCCCTTATACCAAGAAACAATTTTGCCAAATTTATGTTATATTGGAGGAGGAGGAGAGTTGGCTTATTGGTTTCAGTTGAAGAATTATTTTAAAACTGTAAATACTCCATTTCCAATATTGTTATTAAGAAATTCGGCTTTATTGATTTCAAATAAACAACTAGTTAAACTTGAAAAGTTAAACGTTACTTTAGCTGAAATCTTTTTAAAACAGGGAGATTTAATCAATAAAAAAGTAAAAGAAATTTCAAAAGTTGATATTGATTTTTCTCAGCAAAAATTTTACTTACACCAACAGTTTGAATCTTTAAAAGAATTGGCTAAACAAACAGATGCATCTTTTATTGGTGCGGTGAATGCACAAGAAAAAAAGCAACTAAACGGATTGGATAATTTAGAAAAAAGATTGCTAAAAGCTCAAAAACGAAAACTGACTGATGAGGTTGATAGAATTAATAAGTTGCAGAATGAGCTATTTCCAACTAATAGTTTAGAAGAACGAACTCGTAATTTTTCAGAAATTTATTTAGAAATAGGGGAAGCATTAATACCTATGCTATTAAAAAGTTTAGATCCACTAAAATTAGAATTTACTATAATTGAATATTAAAATTAAATTGGATTAAATGGGACAATTTTATTTTGAAAATCGTATTCTAAAGTTTTTAATTTATTAGATTTTATTTTTTTAGCATCCTCTTCATTTAATTCAAAATCAATTTCAGTATAAAACACATTGGTGTTTTTAATTTTATTTGATTCAATGGCTGTATTATCGGAATTTAATTTAATAATTTCATTATTGAAGTTAAACGCAACAGTACATCCTGTTCTTTTAATTTTTACAGCAATTTCCCCAATAATTACAGTTTTTAAATAGGGAAAACCACCAAGCTCTTCAATATCCGCATAAACCACGTTTGTTTCATTTATAGCATATTTAGTACCCCCTTGAAAATCTATTTTATCTATTATCTCAAAAGTTGAAGGTAGATCTTTTGGCTTATTAAATAGTTTAGAAAATGAAAATGACATATGTTAATTTTGGTGAATTATTAGTTATTATGATATGCTTGGTTATGGGCTAAAGGATTGCCACAAGAGTTACAGTTTGCTGCAGTACCAGAGCCTCCAACACATCCATTGGTACAAGTGTAATGATAAACTCCAGAAGCATTTTGTGCAGGTGCAGGTGTAGTTGTATTTTGAGTATTTGTTTGTGTATTGTCGGGAACTTTTAAAGGACCATTTTTTAAGAAATCATCATTATGAAAAGCTTGATTGTGTAAATATGCAGTATTACAAGTTGGACAAACATCTTCAGAATCTGAACCACTATTTTCACATTTATTTTGACAAATATAGTGTTTAACTGCTACTTTACTTTTGATTTCTTTTTTTGGTTTTTCTTCTTTACATGAAATTGAAATAACACAGATACATAATAAAAATAGTTTTAATGTTTTCATAAATAAGCTTAATTAAATTTCTCTAATTCAAAAATGGAATTCCAAATATACTAAAAATTATATTTCTCTATTTTTTCAAATAAATTCTTGTGTTAAACAAAAAATCCGAACAAAATGTTCGGATTTTAAAAATCGTCATTTTTTATATTTTATAAATGAATCACTTCATCATATGCATCGGCAACAGCTTCCATAACAGCTTCACTCATTGTTGGGTGTGGGTGAATAGCTTTTAAAACTTCATGACCTGTAGTTTCTAATTTTCTTCCTAAAACTGCTTCAGCAATCATATCAGTTACTCCAGCACCAATCATATGGCAGCCTAACCACTCACCATATTTTGCATCAAAAATTACTTTAACAAAACCATCAGGAGTACTGGCAGCTTTTGCTTTTCCTGAAGCTGAGAAAGGAAATTTTCCTACTTTTAATTCGTATCCTTGTTCTTTTGCTTGGGCTTCAGTTAAACCAACACTTGCAATTTCCGGAGTTGCATAGGTACAACCAGGAACGTTTCCATAATCCACTTTTTCAGTATGTAAACCAGCAATTTTTTCAACACAAGTAATTCCTTCAGCAGAGGCAACATGCGCTAATGCTTGTCCAGGAACCACATCACCAATAGCATAATAACCAGGAATGTTAGTTTGGTAAAAATCGTTTACCAATATTTTATCTCTGTCAACAACAATACCAACATCTTCTAAACCAATATTTTCAATGTTTGATTTTATTCCAACAGCAGAAAGTAAAATATCCGCTTCTAAAATTTCTTCTCCTTTTTTAGTTTTAACAACTGCTTTAACACCTTTTCCTGAAGTATCAACAGATTCAACAGATGAGCTAGTCATTACTTTTACTCCAGATTTTTTGAATGAACGTTCAAATTGTTTTGAAACATCAATATCTTCAACAGGAACTAGGTTTGGTAAAAACTCAACAATAGTTACTTCAGTACCCATTGAATTATAAAAATGAGCAAATTCAACCCCAATTGCACCAGAACCAACAACAATCATTTTTTTAGGTTGTGTAGGTAAAGTCATTGCTTGTCTGTATCCAATAACTTTTTTACCGTCTTGTGGTAGGTTTGGTAACTCACGTGAACGTGCTCCAGTTGCAATAATAATATGGTCTGCACTATATTCAGTTACTTTACCATCTGCATCAGTAACGTCAACTTTTTTACCAGTTTTAATTTTACCAAAACCGTCAATAACATCAATTTTATTTTTTTTCATTAAAAATTGAACACCTTTACTCATTCCTTCAGCAACATTTCTACTTCGTTTTATAACAGCATCAAAATCTTTGTCAATAGCTTCAGCTTTTAGGCCATATTCATCAACATGTTTTAAATAATCATATACTTGAGCACTTTTTAATAAGGCTTTGGTTGGAATACATCCCCAGTTTAAGCAAATTCCACCTAAATTTTCTTTTTCAACAACACCAACTTTAAAGCCAAGTTGTGATGCTCTAATAGCTGTAACATATCCTCCAGGACCACTTCCAATTATTAATATATCGTATTTCATGTTTTTAATTTTAATTTTTATAAATAGTTGCTGGTTTTTTACACAGCAAATTTAATTATTTTTTGTTTGAATTGGTTTATGAATTCCTCAATTATTTGAATTATAAATTTTTAATCCTTCAATAATTTATTAAAATTACATTCTATCAGGAACATTAATTCCTAATAATTTAAATGCAGTTTTTATTATTTCAGCAACTTTGAATGATAACTGAGTTCTAAATATTTTTTCTTGTTGGTTTTCACATCCTAAAATTGGCACAGTTTGATAAAATGAATTGTAAACTTTCACTAAATCGTAGGTGTAATTTGCAATTATTGCAGGACTGTGATTTTGAGCTGCATTTTGAATTATTTCTGGGAATAATTGAATTTGTTTAATCAATTCTTTTTCCTTTTCATCTAATTTAATATCAGTTATTTTTTGATTATAATTAAAAGTAGCTTTTCTTAAAATAGATTGAATTCGAGCATATGTATACTGAATAAAAGGACCTGTATTACCTGCAAAATCTACAGATTCTTCAGGATCGAATAAAATTCGTTTTTTAGGATCAACTTTTAAAATATAATATTTAAGAGCACCTAAACCAATGGTTTTGTAAAGTAATTCTTTTTCTTCGTTTGAATAACCTTCTAATTTGCCTAATTCTTGAGAAATAGCTCTAGCTGTATTGGTCATTTCTAACATTAAATCATCAGCATCAACAACAGTACCTTCTCTCGATTTCATTTTACCACTTGGTAAATCTACCATTCCGTATGATAAATGATATAAGTTTTTAGCCCATTCAAAACCTAGTTTATCAAGTATTAAAAATAATACCTTAAAATGGTAATCTTGCTCATTTCCAACGGTATATACAAGCTCACTTAAATCAAAATCTTTAAAGCGTTCAATTGCTGTACCAATATCTTGTGTCATATAAACGGCAGTACCATCAGAACGTAATACAATTTTTTCATCAAGGCCTTCTTTAGTTAAATCTATCCAAACTGAACCATCTTCTTTTTTATAAAAAACACCTTTTTTCAATCCATCAGTAACAACATCTTTTCCTAATAAATAGGTGTTACTTTCATAATAATTTTTATCAAAATCTACTCCTAATTCTTTATATGTTTGATCAAAACCATCATAAACCCATTGGTTCATTGTTTTCCATAAATCAACAACTTCTTTATCACCTGCTTCCCATTTTAAAAGCATTTCTTGAGCCTCAAGTAAAATTGGTGCTTGTTTTTTTGCTTCTTCAGCAGTTTTACCTTCAGAAATAAGTTGAGAAATTTCTTCTTTATAGGCTTTATCAAAGGCAACATAATAATTACCAACTAATTTATCACCTTTTAAGCCTGTACTTTCAGGAGTTTCTCCATTTCCAAAACGTTGCCAAGCCAGCATACTTTTACAAATATGAATTCCGCGATCGTTAATAATTTGCGTTTTGTATACTTTTTTTCCTGAAGCTTTTATAATTTCAGCAACTGAATAGCCTAATAAATTATTGCGAATATGTCCTAAATGCAATGGTTTGTTTGTGTTAGGTGAAGAATATTCAACCATAACCGCTTTTTCATTTTCTTTAGGTGCTACAATTCCGAAGTTGTTTATTTTATAGATTGAGTTAAAATCATTTATAAAAAAAGTATCAGAAATAATAAGGTTTAGAAAACCTTTTACAACGTTAAAATCGGCAATTTCTAATACATTTTCTTTTAGATATGTTCCAAGCTTTGTACCAATTTCAATAGGATTTCCTTTAACATAACGTAAAAATGCAAAAATTACAATTGTAATATCACCTTCAAAATCTTTTCTAGTGGCTTGAAATTCAACTGATTCAATTTTAGTTTGATATATTTCTTCAAACCCTTTTTTTACTGCTGTTTCTAATTTTTGTTGCATATTTTTTTAAAATCTTACGAAGTGCAAAAGTACATAATTTTTAAAAGTTTAAATTGTATTTTTGCTGATAAATTATGAGTATGGATGAGTTTTTAAAGGAGTTGCCAGAATTAGCGAAAGAAAAGCACTTAGAAAGTAAAAAGTATTTTCAAAAATTAAAAAAGAGAACACCTAAAAATCTAGATGTTATTATGCAGCATTTGCACACCAAAGAGTTTGAAAAAACAGACTGTTTAACTTGTGGAAATTGTTGTAAAACTACAAGTCCTATTTTTACTAATAAAGATATCGAGCGTATTTCCAAGCATTTAAAAATGAAGGTTGTTGATTTTATATCTCAATATTTAGATAGGGATTCGGATGATTTTTACGTGTTAAAAACTGCACCATGTACTTTTTTAGATTTAACCGATAATACTTGTTTTATTTATGATGTTAGACCTAAAGCATGCAGTGAATATCCGCATACTGATAGACGAAAATTTATTCAAATAACAGATTTAACAATGAAAAACACGGAGATTTGTCCAGCTGCCTTTAATATTGTTGAAGCATTAAAGGATAAGTTACCTATTAAGTAATTACTTTTTTTTACCTAAAAAAAATAATTTTAATTTTCGAAAACGATTTTGCACACTTATATGTGTTGTTTTTTTATTTTAACAACTAAATGCTTATTTTAAATTATTACATTTAAATTACTTTAAAACTATTAGGTTAAGTATTTAAAAATATATTTTATGAATAAAATTTTAAGATGGTCAATTGTTGCTGCTTTAGCAGGTTTTCTTTTTGGGTTTGATACTGTTGTAATTTCTGGAGCGGATAAAAAACTACAATTATTATGGGGTTCTTCTGATGCTTTTCATGGTTCTGTAGTTATGGCAATGGCATTATGGGGAACAGTTGTTGGTGCAATGTTTGGTGGTATTCCTACAAATAAAATAGGAAGAAAAAATACATTAATAATTATTGGGGTATTTTATGTGGTTTCAGCAATAGGATCTTCTTTAGTAAACGACCCTTGGAGTTTTGCTTTTTTTAGGTTTTTAGGAGGTTTAGGTGTTGGAGCTTCAACTATTGCTGCACCTGCTTATGTTTCAGAAATAGCTCCGGCAAAAGATAGGGGGCGTTTGGTAGCACTTTACCAGTTTAATATTGTATTAGGTATTTTAATAGCATTTATGTCTAATTATTTATTAAGAAATATAGGTGAAAATGCTTGGCGTTGGATGATAGGAATTGAAGCCTTACCAGCTATTATTTATACGATTCTTATCTTTTATGTTCCTAAAAGTCCAAGATGGCTTATTTCAAAAAATAGAATTTTAGAAGCAAAGGAAGTGCTAGAAATAATTAATCCTGACGAAAATGTTGAAGAAATTCTTTCTGAGATTAAGGAAGAAAATGATAGAGACTTACCTGGTGAAACCATTTTTATAAAAAAATACCGATTTCCGTTAATGCTTGCATTTTTTATAGCCTTTTTTAATCAACTTTCCGGAATAAATGCATTTTTATACTATGCTCCAAGAATATTTGAGGAAGCAGGACTTGGAGAAAGCACAGCGTTGCTTAGTAGTATTGGAATTGGTATTACAAATTTAATTTTTACTTTATTTGGTGTTTTTTTAATTGATAAACTTGGAAGAAGAATACTTATGTATATTGGTTCAATAGGGTACATAATATCACTAGGATTAGTATCTGCAGCCTTTTTCTTAAATTGGGAAGGAATGGCGGTGCCTATATTTTTGTTTATGTTTATTGCTTCACATGCTATAGGTCAGGGAGCTATAATTTGGGTGTTTATTTCAGAAATTTTTCCAAATCATTTGCGTGCTAGTGGGCAATCATTTGGAACTTCAACACATTGGGTATTGGCTGCCATAATACCTTCAATGGTTCCAATGTTATTTTCTACAATTGGGGCTGGAGTTGTATTTTTAGTTTTTGCAATAATGATGGTTTTTCAATTACTATTTGTAATTTTTGTAATGCCTGAAACGAAAGGTATAAGTTTGGAAGATTTAAGTAAAAAACTAACCAGACAATAAAATTTTTATGAGAATAATTGCATTAAAATTTATAGTATTATTTTTCATAATTTTTCTTCTAGGATGTAATGAAAAATCAGAAAAAGTAAATTTAAAAACAGCTATTTTAAAAGACTCAATTACAGGAGAGCAATACAGACCGAACTTTCATTTTACGCCAAAAAAAGGCTGGATGAACGATCCTAACGGGATGGTTTTTTATAAAGGTGAATATCATCTTTTTTATCAATATTATCCAGATGATAATGTTTGGGGGCCAATGCATTGGGGACATGCAGTTTCAAATGATATGTTACATTGGAAACATTTACCAATAGCATTATATCCAGACAATTTAGGCTATATTTTTAGTGGAAGTGCTGTAATTGATTGGAATAATACCTCAGGTTTTGGAACTCTTGAAAATCCTCCGATGGTTGCTATTTTTACCTACCATAATATGGAAGGGGAAAGAAGCGGTGCAATTGATTTTCAAACACAAGGAATTGCATATAGTTTAGACAAAGGGCGTACTTGGACAAAATATAAGGATAATCCGGTTATCAAAAACCCTGGAATTAAAGATTTTAGAGACCCTAAAGTAATGTGGTTTGAAAAAAGCAAAAAGTGGATTATGACTTTAGCAGTTAAAGACCATGTAGAATTTTATAGTTCAAAAGATTTAAAAAAATGGGAGTATGAAAGTAAATTTGGTTCAGAAAAAGGGAATCACGATGGTGTTTGGGAATGTCCTGATTTATTTTCT
The DNA here is from genome assembly GCF_003384935.1 of Lutibacter oceani. Classification (GTDB taxonomy): domain Bacteria; phylum Bacteroidota; class Bacteroidia; order Flavobacteriales; family Flavobacteriaceae; genus Lutibacter; species Lutibacter oceani. Next base: position 62,949 of record NZ_QTTQ01000012.1, on the reverse strand, counting down.
TTAACTGACCAAAATGGTGTATCAAAATGGGTTTTATTACTTAGTATTAATCCAGGAGGTCCGCAAGGAGGTTCTGCAACTCAATACTTTATTGGAGATTTTGATGGTAATATGTTTACAACCGCCGGAAACGAAACAAAATGGCTAGATTATGGTGCAGATAATTATGCAGGTGTAACATTTAGTGATATTCCTGAAAATGATGGAAGAAGGTTATTTATGGGGTGGCTTAGTAATTGGCAATATGCTAGAGAAGTGCCAACCTATACTTGGAGAAGTGCAATGACTATTCCTAGAGAATTGAAATTAAATGAAACTAAAAATGGATATTTTGTAACCAGTAAGCCGGTAAAAGAACTTCAAAATATTTTATTGAATGGAATTGTAAAAACAGAAAAGAAGTTTGAAGTTTTAAATGAATCTTACTTGTTAGAGTTTGATAAAATTAAATCCGATACATTTAGTGTAAAATTAGCTAATACTTTAAATGAATTTTTAGAGATTTCTATAACGGATAATAATTTAGTTGTTGATAGAAGATTAGCAGGAAACAGTTCCTTTAATGATGTTTTTGAAGCAAAACATAAGGCACCATTAAATGGAATTATTATTAAAAAAGTACAAATTTATTTTGATAAATCTTCTGTTGAAATATTTGTAAATGATGGAGAACTTGTAATAACTGATTTAGTTTTTCCAACAGAAACATATAAGAGTGTTAACAATTTTGGAGATATTGAATTAGTAACAATTTATCCAATTGATTTAATTTTTGATAATTGAAAAAGTTTATTTATAGATTAAATATTTTGCTCTTATTTTTTTAAATACTTCAATTTTTGGTTGCCAAGAAAGGTGTATTTCTTTAGCAGATAAACCTTTTATTATTTGATTTTCAAGTTCAGTATTTCCTGCGTGACTGGTAAATGTTGCTCCGAAAAATTTTTCATTTTTAGGTGTTTTATTATAAGCATCAAGCAGGAAATTAATATTTACGGAACTTAATCTCTCAACATTTTTTAAATCAACACCATAACATAGTTTATTTTGATGCTTAGGGTATTTTGACCCAAAATTTGGTTGTGGTGTATAGCTAAATTCACTTTTAGGGAAAAATGGTGCGCCATATTGTTGAAACTGATTTTCCGTACCACGGCCAGCATTAACGGTAGTTCCTTCAAAAAAACCTAAACTTGGGTACAAATTAATAGCTGTATCATTTGGTAAATTTGGAGAAGGCCTAATAGGTAAACTATATAAACTTTTATGTGTATAATTTTTTAAAGGAATTACTGTTAAATCACATTTTATTTCATTTTTCAACCATTTTTCACCATTAATCATTTTAGCATATTCACCAATTGTCATTCCATAAACTAATGGAATAGGGTGCATGCCCACAAAACTTTTATGTTCAATTTCTAATGTAGGTCCGTCAACATAATGCCCATTTGGATTTGGTCTGTCTAATAACATTAAAGGAATTCCATTTTCAGCACACGCTTCCATAACATAATGTAATGTTGAAATATAAGTGTAAAAACGCACTCCAACATCCTGAATATCAAAAATAACAAGGTCAATTCCATTTAATTGCTCATCGGTTGGTTTTTTGTTTTTTCCGTATAAAGAAACTATTGGTAAACCTGTTTTTACATCAATTCCATCTGCTATTTCTTCACTTGCATCTGCTTTTCCTCTAAATCCATGTTCAGGAGAAAATACTTTCTTAATGTCAATTTTTAAAGTTAAAAGACTGTCTATTATGTGAGTATGTGATGCTTTTTTAAAAATAACAGAAGTTTGATTTGCAACTACAGCAATGCTTTTATCTTTTAAAAGTTGTAAGTACAAATTTGTTTGCTGTGAGCCTGAAAGAATTTCTTTTGAAGAAACTGCTACGGTTTTTTCAGAATTTAATTTATTATTTGGGGTATTTGTTTGTCCACAAGAAATGAAACTAAAAAACAATAAAAAAACCAATAAGAAATATGTATTTTTGAACGACATTGAAATCATAAATTAAATTGAATTACGAATTATTTATTGCAAAACGTATAATTGCTGCAAAGCAGTACAAAAGTAGTATTTCATCACCAATAATAAAAATTGCCATTATAGCAATAGCTGTTGGAATAATTGTTATGATGATTGCCATTGCAACAGGTTTTGGTTTACAACAGAAAATACGTGAAAAACTTTCAGGTTTTAATGGGCATATTCAAATTACAAATTTTGATAATAATAATTCTGAAATTACCTTAAATCCAGTATCAAAAAAACAGGACTTTTATCCAGAATTTAAAAATGTAAGTAATATAAAAAACGTTCAGGTATTTGCTACAAAAGGAGGTATTATTAGAACTGAATTTGATTTTGAGGGCATTATTCTTAAAGGTGTTTCAAGTGATTATGACTGGACATTTTTTAAAGAATATCTTGTTGAAGGTACGTTACCTGATTTTTCAAAAGAAGTTTCTAATGATGTATTAATTTCTGAAGAAATTTCGAACAGGTTACATATAAATTTAGGAGATTCTTTTAATATACTTTTTGTAAAAGACAATCCTTCAAAAGCTCCTTGGTTAAGAGTTGTTAAAGCTGTTGGAATTTATAATTCAGGTTTTCAGGAGTTTGATGAAAATTTTGTAATAGCAGATATTCGGCATATTCAAAAAATGAACAGATGGAGCGAAGATGAAGTAGGAGGGTTTGAAGTTCTAATCTCTGATTTTGATGAAATTAATAAAAAAAGTGATGAAATTTATACAGAAACAGCATCTACACTTAATACCCAAAGTATTGTAGAAAAATATCCTGGAATTTTTGAATGGATAAGTCTATTTGATAATAATATTTACTTGATTATTGTTATAATGATTTTGGTGGCAGGGATTAATATGATAACTGCGCTATTGGTTTTAATTTTAGAAAGAACTCAAATGATTGGTATTTTAAAAGCATTAGGAAGTACCAATGTAAGTATAAGAAAAGTGTTTTTATATAATGCGGGATACCTGATTTTAAAAGGGCTGTTTTGGGGAAATTTAATTGGGTTATCAGTATTATTAATTCAAAAGTATTTTGGAATTATAACTTTAAATCCTGAAACTTATTATGTAAGTGAAGCTCCTGTTTATTTAGATTTTTGGTATTTAATTTTATTAAATTTAGGAACACTAATTCTTTGTTTATTAATGTTGATTATACCAACAGTTTTAATATCAAAAATTGATCCTGTTAAGTCTATAAAATTCGAGTAAAAAAAATCTGTTATTTTTTTAATGCTAAACTTCGCTGGTAAAATGTAATTTTACTGAAGGGTATTTACTTTGCGTCATTTGAATTGTAAATGCGGAATCTGCTAAAAATACCAGTTGCCCTTGTTTATCGGTTGCTAAAAAGCGTTGTTTAACTCTTTTAAACTCTTTAAACTCATCATTTTTAGGATTATCTGGATGTACCCAACAAGCTTTATGTACAGGTAGGTTTTCATAACTACACTTTGCACCATATTCGTGTTCTAAACGGTATTGAATAACCTCATATTGTAAAGCACCTACTGTTCCGATAACTTTTCTGCCATTTAAATCCAATGTAAATAACTGCGCAACACCTTCATCCATAAGTTGGTCTAATCCTTTAAATAACTGTTTAGATTTTAAAGGGTCAGCATTATTTACATAACGGAAATGTTCTGGTGAAAAACTAGGAATTCCTTTAAAATTCAAAATTTCTCCTTCTGTTAAAGTGTCACCAATCTTAAAATTTCCTGAATCTTGAATTCCAACAATGTCACCAGGGAATGATTCATCAACTATTTCTTTCTTTTCTGCAAAAAATGCATTAGGACTCGAAAACTTCATTTTTTTATCAAGTCTTACATGTAAATATGGAGCATTTCTTTTAAAAACCCCTGAAACAATTTTTATAAATGCTAATCTATTTCTATGATTTGGATCCATATTAGCATGAATTTTAAACACAAAACCAGTTAGTTTTTCTTCTTTTGAATCAACCATACGCTCTTCAGCTTTTTTAGGTTGAGGTGAAGGCGCAATTTCTATAAAGCAATCTAATAATTCTTTTACTCCAAAATTATTTAAAGCAGAGCCAAAAAATACTGGTTGTAAATCACCTTTTAAATATTCTTCTTTGTTGAAATCAGGATATACTTCATGAATAATTTCTAACTCTTCACGTAAATTATTTGCCCATTTTTCACCAATAATTTTATCTAATTCAGGAGTATTAATATCTGTAAATTCAATACCTTTAGAAACCTTTTGTTTGTTATCTGCGGAAAAAATATTGATTTTCTTTTCGTAAATATTATAAATTCCTTTAAAATCGTAACCCATTCCAATAGGATAACTTAATGGAGAAACTCTTAAACCTAATTTTTGCTCAACTTCATCTAATAAATCAAATGCATCTTTACCTTCACGGTCTAATTTGTTTATAAAAACAATCATTGGAATATTACGCATTCTACAAACTTCAACCAATTTTTCTGTTTGTTCCTCAACACCTTTTGCAACATCAATTACAACAATAACACTATCTACAGCGGTTAAAGTTCTAAATGTATCCTCAGCAAAATCTTTATGCCCAGGTGTATCTAAAATGTTAATTTTTTTGTTTTTGTAAATAAAAGCCAATACAGAAGTTGCAACAGAAATACCACGTTGGCGTTCAATTTCCATAAAATCGGAAGTTGCTCCTTTTTTAATTTTATTGTTTTTTACAGCTCCAGCTTCTTGAATTGCACCTCCAAATAACAGCAATTTTTCTGTTAATGTAGTTTTACCAGCATCAGGATGAGATATAATACCAAAGGTACGTCTGCGTTGTATTTCTTTTAAAAAACTCATGTTTCAAATTTTGAGGTGGCAAATATATGCTTTAATACATGAATTGCCAATTTGTAATGCAATATTGGATAGCCTTAAATTCTAATTTTTTCAAGAAGTTGGTTAAGTTTAATTACTTCACTTGTGGATAAATGACTAATTTTATTATTCAATTGTTTTTCGTGATTATCAATTTTGTTTAATAAATCTAGTCCTCGTTGTGTAATTTGGATTTCCTTTTGTCTACGGTCTAATTTACACTCTTTCCTTATTACTAATTTCTTGGTTAAAAGTCTGTCCACAAGCCTGCTTACATCAGAGTTATTTTCGAACATTTGTTCTTTTATAGCATTTATAGAGCTATTTTTTGGATATTCAACTTTTAAAATTCTTAAAACAGTAAACTGATTAAGAGGTAAATTAATTGGTTTAATAGATTCTAATAAATTATTTTTTAAATAATTGTGAGTAAAATGTATGTTTAACCTTGCTTTATAGAATTCTATATCATCAGTATTTTTAAGCTCGTTTGGAATTTTCATGTAAAGTTGAATTTACACAAAAATAAAAAAAAGACTGTGTAATTTTCAACCTTTTAAAGTTTATTATACACAATCTATTTAATTAAAAAAGAACATTAATTATCTTTTTCTATATAGCAACCTTTATTTATGAAAAAAAAATAATTGTAATAACTTTTATTTTCAATGCAAATATAAGTTTAAACAATAGATGTTATAACAAGTAAAATGTTAATATTTTCCAAATTAAATGTTAATTTTTAAAACGCTATTATTCAGTGTGTTATATAAATTTTAAATTTATTTTAATCTAGGTCTTAAAAATTGTAAATTTGTACTTATGAAAGAAGAATTAGTTATTTTAGTAAATGAACAGGATGAACAAATAGGTTTAATGCCAAAAATGGAAGCTCATGAAAAAGCCATGCTTCATAGAGCATTTTCGGTTTTTATTTTTAACAACAAAAATCAATTAATGTTGCAGCAAAGAGCTGCAGATAAGTATCATTCACCTTTATTGTGGACAAATACTTGTTGTAGTCACCAACGTAATGGAGAAAGCAACATAAGTGCTGGTAAAAGACGATTACAGGAAGAAATGGGTTTTGTGTGTGAATTGGAAGAGAAAACTTCGTTTATTTATAAAGCTCCTTTTGACAATGGTTTAACTGAACACGAATTAGATCATATTATGGTTGGCTATTATAACGAAAATCCAAATATAAATACCGAGGAAGTTGAAAGTTTTAAATGGATGACTATAGAAGAAGTTAAAGTTGACATGGCTTTAAAACCTGAAATATATACGGCCTGGTTTAAAATTATTTTTGAAAAATTTTATGATTTTATAAAGCATTAGAAATGAAAGTTACAGTTAATAGAAAAGCTCATTTTAATGCAGCTCACAGGTTGTATAATGCAGATTGGACAGATGCTAGAAATGCAATAGTTTTTGGAAAATGTGCAAATCCCAATTATCACGGGCATAACTACGAATTAATAGTATCCGTAAAGGGTGAAATATACCCTGAGACAGGATTTGTTATGGACATGAAAGTTTTAAAGCAACTAATTGAAACTGAAATTGAGGAACAGTTTGATCATAAGAATTTAAACGAAGAAGTTCCAGAATTTGAAATCTTAAATCCAACTGCTGAAAATATTTCAGTAATAATATGGAATAAATTGCGGTCTAAAATTGATGCTAATTTAGAACTTTCAATTACTCTTTATGAAACACCAAGAAATTTTGTTACCTATTCAGGAGAACAATAAATTTTATAAGATAAGCACTATTTTTTAGGAGTTTTACACGTATTAATTCCAAAAATAGTATATAGTGGACAAAAATTTAACAAACTAGTCAGTAAAAATATTATTCCAACAGCCATTAAAATAATTGCTAACGTTCCGTTAATAACATTTGTATAGTATAAAACTGCAATTGCAATTGCAATAAGTATTCTAACAGCTTTATCCGAAGTTCCCATATTTTTTTTCATTGTCAAATTTTTAAATTAATTGATTTTTTGGTTAGTACAATATAATATAATTTTAACAATTCATCAAATGAGTTATTCTTTTTTCTGTTTATTTAACTCATCCTGTAATCTTCGCATTACTTTTTGTTCTCGCTCTAATGCCTTTTTTCTGTAATCTTCATATTCTTCTTCAACCTCTTTTAAATTGTCTTTGGTCTGTTTTGTTATGGAATTACTTTGTTTAAATTTTGAAATAAACAATAATAATAAAAGCATTAAACCACCTATAATTGAAAGCATAATAGTTTTAAAAAGTCCCTTTTCAAATTCAATTCCTAAAAATGAAATACTTTCAATTTGAGTTTTTAAATTGGTAATTTCTGCTTTTGTTTCAGCTAAAGCAATATTTAAACTGTCAATAATACTCTTTTGAGAGTTAATAATTTTAGTTGAGTTTAAAATCTCATTTTTTGAAACTTGTAAAGAATCATTCACATTTGATTTTAATTTTAATAGCCAATTATGCTTTACAACTTTATAATCTTGATATTTATTAGAATTATTTATTAAGCTTTCAAATTGATTTTCAACAGAACCTGAATCAATAAATTTTTTGTTAGTTTGACTTAATAAATTGGTTGATACGAATAGTAATAAGATTACTAATATTAAATATTTTTTCATTAGTTTAATTAGTTTTGATTTTAATTAGGGGTTAAAAACTAGTTATTATTTAAGTAATAAACTTCTAATTCGTTTAAATATTGTTGTTTTTGTAAATCATTTAATAAAGAATATTTAAAAGAGTTTTTGGCTAGTTGATAAAGATCGTATTTTGTTAAATTAAGCGCTTGCTGTATTTCAAAATAATTCTTATTAATTTGTCCTCCAAAATACGCTGGATCATCGGAGTTTACTGTTACTTTTAATCCGGCATTCATCATTTTTTTAAGCGGATGATTTTTTAAATTATCAACAACTTGTAGAGCAGTATTTGAAAGTGGACAAACGGTTAAAGCAATATCGCGCGCTATAATTTCTTTCACCAAATTTTCATCTTGCAATGCATTGTTACCATGGTCAATTCGTTTAATACCTAAAATATCAATAGCTTCCCATACATAATCTGATGATCCTTCTTCACCAGCATGTGCCAAAGGAATGTAACCTTCTTTTACAGAGGCTTCAAATACGCTTTTAAATTTTGAAGGTGGATTACCTTTTTCCGAAGAATCTAATCCAATTGCAGTAATTTTGTTCTTATATTTAAGAGATTGTTGCAATGTTTTAAATGCTTCTTCCTCACTTAAATGACGTAAATAACTCATAATTAAAAGTGATGAAACCCCTAATTTATCTTCAGCATCTTCACAAGCTTTTGAAATTCCATTAATTACAGTTTCAAATTTAATTCCACGTTCAGTATGCGTTTGAGGGTCGAACATAATTTCAGTATGCCTCACATTTTGGGATGCGCATTTTTGCAAATAACTATAAGTTAAATCATAAAAATCTTGTTCAGTAATTAAAACTCCGGCTCCTTCAAAATAAATATTTAAAAAATCTTGTAAACAATTAAATTTATAGGCCGCTTCAATTTCTTTTACTGATGAATAGGGAATATTAATATTGTTTCTCTGAGCAATTTTAAACATTAATTCGGGTTCAAATGTACCTTCAATATGCAAATGTAATTCTGCTTTTGGAAGGTTTTCAACAAATACTTTCATTGATAAAACTGTTTTTCATTTATTTATAAAGATACTTCTAAAATAGTTGCAGCTTTAGAGTTTAATTGTACTGTTTTTATTGAGGCTGGTATTAAAATAGTTTCACCTTTTTTAAGTGAATACATGTCGTTTTTACAAGTTATTTCAAGTTCCCCATCAACACATATATATATTATAAATGAATCTGTCTTTGTATAATCTTTATCCAAAACTCCTTCTAAAAAAATAATATTTGTTTTAAAATATGGAGCATGTACTAAAGTGTTTGAAATGTTTTTTTTTGTAGAATATAATGTTTTATAATTATCATAAACATCATAGTCTATTACATCAATTGCAAGTTCATTATGTAATTCTCTCTTTTTTCCAGTTTTAGCATCAATTCTATCATAATCGTAAATACGGTAAGTTATATCAGAAGTTTGTTGAATTTCAGCTAAAAGAACACCAGCACCAATAGCATGTACCCGTCCAGTTGGAATATAAAATGTATCTCCTTTTTTAACTTTTTCAACATTTAAGACATCTACTACGGTTGAATTTTTAAGATGATTTAAGTATGTTTTTTTATCAACTTTTTTGTTAAAACCGGCAATTAATTCAGCATTTTCATCTGCTTGCATAATATACCACATTTCATTTTTTCCAAATGAATTATGTCGCTCTTTTGCAAGTTCGTTACTTGGATGGACCTGGATTGAAAGTGGTGTTTTTGCATCTATAAATTTAATAAGTAAAGGAAAATCTTCTCCAAAATGTTTATACACATTATTACCAATAAAGTCACCTTTAAATTTTTGAATAAGTTCTTTTAATGTAAACCCTTTTAAGTCTCCATTTAAAACTATTGTTTCTTCACCTTCTACATCTGAAATTTCCCAGGACTCACCAATATTTTCTTCGGTATAATTTTTGTTTAAAACGGATTTTAATTTGTTTCCTCCCCATATACGATATTTGTAAAGTGGTTCAAATTTTAAAGGGTATAAATTCATTTTTTAAATTTTAATAAGTTTTTTGTAGCGATTTTGAAAAGTGCAAAATTATAATTTAAATTGAATTAAAATTATAATTTTGTTATAAAAGAAAAATAAGTGAGAAGCGTTTAAAATTTAATAAAGAAACGTATTTAACGAAGCAAATATATTAATAGCATAATAGAACTTGTAATTATTAATGATTTTTTTAGAAAAGCAATTTTATGGTTAATAGTTTCAATTTTCTTGAGACTTTCTTCGTATTGGTAGAATTGATTTTTAGAAAATTTGTTTTTCATACCCCTTATTTTTTTAGTTAAATACTTAATAATGCAAGGGGTTTACATTTTTTATTTTTAAATTTTAATCAATTTTTGTTGGGATTTTCATGTTTTCATCCATTTCCTTTTTTAAATCTACTGCCTGAATATATATGGACATTTTACTTCTTAGATAATATAGTATTACCATAACTAAAACAGCAATAGGTACGGTGTATATAAATTCAACATCATCCACATATTCTTCACTGTCATTAATAACTGAAATTAATTGAAATAAGTACACAGAAATTGGTATTGCCAAGGCATGTACCCACCAATGCTTATTAGTAATAAACCAAATAATTAAAAGTAATAGAGGAACTAATTTAGAAAGCAACATATATATATATACTTGTGCATATGTAAATACTGATCCTCCTTTAATTGTCCCAAAAATTGTTTCAAATTTTTCTAAATCTTGGTCAATAAATTTATGAACATACAATAAATAAGGAATAAATACAATCAATATAATCATAAAGCTTCCAAGAAGCAGAGAGGACTTTTTTGTATTTTTTATCATTTTATGTTTATTAGATTTAGTAAATATATAAAATTAAGATAAAATATCAAGCAAAGCCAACACAAAAACCACAAAATATTTATTTTGTGGTATCTAATAATTTTATTTAATTAAGAAAAATACTATCCGTTAGTTGGAATAACTATACGATCTTTTCTAATAGCTTGATTATCTGAATTAGTTGCGCTTAAAACAGTAACTGCAACAAAAGCTGCTACCATAAGCAATCCGAAAATTAATTTTAATTTTTTCATTTTTAGTAAGAATTAAATGATTAGTAAGAACCTCAAATTTAACATAAAACTTACGTATAAACAAAAAAAGTCCTGCTTTATTTCTAAATAATTTTAAAAATAAAGAGGGTGTAAGCTTTTAAAATACTGATAATCAAAAGATTATAATTTTAAATAAGCTTAAAATTTTAATAAATAAAACTTCTATTTTGGAGATATTTAAAAGCAATACTGAGTTATAATTCAATAAAATCTCTTATTTTATTGTTGAAATCAGCGAATTACAAATTCTCTCCGTAAAAATTTGTAACATAGGGACGCTCTTACATTTGCAAATATAAAAAAGTATTTTTAATGTGCAAAATATTTATCAAAAAATACTGTTTATTTAATGAATCGTGTAGTTTGTTAGTTTTTAAATGTTATTTGAGTACTATTTTGCTTGCATAAATTGTTGCTTTTTTTCCTCGGGAAAATCCAATTAAAGTAATCCCAAATTCTTTTGCAAAATCTACTGCTAAAGTTGAGCAGGCGGATACTGCTATTACATAAGGAATTTTAGCAATAAATGCCTTTGAAATAATTTCATAAGAAACACGTCCACTTACTAATAAGCAATTTGATTTGTTTAAAGAATTTAAATTTAATTGTGCTCCAATTACTTTATCCACTGCATTATGTCGGCCTATATCTTCTTTAACAATTAATAACTTATAATTATTACTAAAAAGTGCTGCGGCGTGTGAACCACCAGATAAATCAAATGTTTCTTGGTTTGCTTTCATTTCAGAAAACATAGCTTCTATTTTATGGCTATTAAAATTAAAACCGTTCTCTAATTTTGATCCAGTTACTGAAATATCTTCTAATTTTTGTTTCCCACAAATACCGCAGGAAGAAACAGATAAAAGCGTTCTTTTGTTTAAATAGCCTTTTCCAATCAGCTTTTTTGGAATGGAAACATTTACAATTGAAAATCCGTTTTCCCGTTTTTCAATAACTTCAAAAGTTAAATTTTCTTTATATTTATAAATGTCTTCCGCAAATAACAAACCACGTATTAACTCAAAATCGTCACCCGGAGTTCTCATTACAACCGTATAAGGTTCATTGTTAATATTAATTTGTAAAGCCGCTTCAACAACTAAAGCATCGTTAACTTTTTTTGGATTGCCGTTTGTTATTTGTAAACCTTCGTATTTTAATGTTTGCATAAATTTTTATTAAATGCGTTCAAAATCAACAGCAACAACTTTGTATTCTGGAGTTAGTGTTTCTTTATCTCCAACACTTCCCGTAATTATATTGATAAATACTTCGGGTTGATGAAAAGTAGTTCTTAAAATACCTTTTTTAACATTTTTAGAATATTTTATTGGAATGTTTACACTCCCTCTTTCTGAAAAAATTCGAACAATCTCATTGTCCTTAATTCCTTTTTCTTTAGCATCTCTCGGATGCACTTCTAATACATCTTTAGGTAAAATTATTTGGTTGTCAGTTCTGCGGGTCATTGTACCTGAATTGTAATGTTCCAATTCTCTTCCAGTAGTTAAAATAAAAGGATATTTTTTTCCGTGGGAAACAATTTCAGGGGTTTCTTCAAAATCGAAATGATGAAAAGTTCCTATTCCTTTTTTAAAATGACCATCAATATGAAGCATTGGTGTATCGGTTCCATCTTCATTTATAGGCCATTGTAAACCGTTTTCGCCTAAACGTTCCCAGGTTAAACCTTTCATGAATGGAATAACATCTGCAATTTCTGTAATCACTTTTGCTGCGTCATACGTTAATCCGGTAGGTTGATTGTAGCCCAAACGACTCATAATATCAATAATTATTTGTCCGTCTGGTTTCGTGTTTCCAATTGGTTCAATAACTTTATTTACACGTTGAACTCTTCGTTCACCGTTTGTAAATGTTCCATTTTTTTCAAAATAGGAGGAAGCTGGTAAAACTACATCTGCCATTTCAGTAGTTGCAGTCATAAATAATTCCTGCACTACAATTAATTCTAATTTTTCGAAAGCTTTAATACTATGGTTGGTGTTTGGATCTGTCATAATGGTATCTTCACCCATAATATATAGCGCTTTTAGTTTTCCATCTATTGCGGCATCTAACATTTGAGGGATTTTTAAACCTTCATGTTCTGGCATTTTTAGAACCCCATATTTTTTTGCATAATAGTCCTGAATTTCAGGTTTGTTAATATCCATATAACCAGCACCTTGATGTGGTTGAACTCCCATATCCGCAGCTCCTTGCACATTATTTTGACCACGTAATGGATTTAAACCAACTCCATTTCTACCAATATTTCCAGTCATCATTGCTAAATTAGAAAGCAGCATTACCGTTTTGCTTCCCTGAAAATGTTCTGTAACTCCCAAGCCGTGAAATTCCATTGCTCTATTCGCTTTTGCATAAGCAATCGCGGCATTTTTAACCAATTCCTTAGAAACACCTGTTAGCGTTTCTAATTCGTTCATATCAAGAGTTTCAACATGTTTTTTAAACTCTTGATATTTTTCGGTATAAGAATCTATAAAATGTTGATTTACCAGTTTTTCTTTAATAATATAATGCGCAATCATATTTAAAATTGCCACATTGGTTCCTGGTCTAATTTGTAAATGATAATCTGCCAATTCAGCTAAAGAAGTTTTAATAGGGTCTACTACAATTGAAGTAACTCCTTTCATAAAAGCCTGCTTAATTTTAGCACCAGTTACAGGATGACCTTTTACAGGATTTGCACCAAACAAGAAAATTGCATCTGTTTGGTTTAAATCTTCAATTGAATTAGTTGCAGCTCCAGTTCCAAAAGATTTTTGCATTCCATAAGCAGTAGGAGCGTGGCAAACACGTGCACAACCATCAATATTATTGGTTCCAACTGCTACACGAATCATTTTTTGCATTAAATAATTTTCTTCATTAGTAGCTCTTGATGAAGAAATTCCACCAATACTATCGGCTCCGTAGTTGTTTTTAATTTCAATAAGTTTTGTTGCTATAAAATCATAGGCTTCATCCCAAGTTACTTTTTCAAATTTTCCATTTTTCTTAATCATTGGTTCTCGTAAACGGTCTGGATGATCGTAAAATTGAAACGCAAAACGACCTTTTAAACAAGTGTGACCTTGATTTACTTCAGCAGTTTCCGGAGCTTGAATTCCTCTAATTTTTCCATCGATTACTGAAACATCCAACTGACAGCCAACACCACAATACGTACACGTTGTTCTTACAGTTTTATCAGCAATTAAGGTTTTTGTTTCAAATTTATCGGTTAAAGCCTCTGTTGGACATGTTTGAACGCAAGCACCACAAGAAACACAGGCAGATTCATCAAAAGTTGTATCAAAACCCTTGATAATATTAGTAGCAAAACCTCTTCCCGACATTCCTAAAATTAGTTCGCCTTGAATTTCTTCACAAGATCTAACACATCTAAAACAATTGATGCATTGTGACAAGTCCGATTTTATATAAGGATGCGCTCTGTCTGGCAGAATATCTAAATGCGTTTTTCCTTTTGGATAACGAATATTTGGAATCCCAATTTGAGCAATAGTTTGTTGAAAAGGTGTTGCTTTTTTATTTTCAGAAGGAAAAATTTTATCGGCAGGATAATCAGTTAAAACCAATTCAACTATATTTTTTCGAAGACGTTTTATTTTTTCAGTATTCGGATAAATATATAAACCTTCAGAAATTGGTGTATGACAAGAAGCCATTGTTTTTGTTAATCCATCTTTTTCACGAGCTACTTCAACGGAACAAACTCTACAAGAACCGAAGTTTTCTAAACGATCATCCTGGCACATTGTTGGGATGGCATTTTTATTGTTTTCTATTCTTTTAACAAACTCCAAGATGGTTTCATTTTGAATATAATCGTATGCTATGTTGTTGATATATGCCTTCATATTAATTCTAGTTTGAAGTGAAGTATTGTTTTAATTCGTCCTCAAAATACTGCAACGCATTTTTTATGGGAAGTGGAACACCACCGCCTAAAGCGCAAAGAGAACCTATTTCTAATGTTTCCAATAAATCGTCAAATAGCTGTCTGTCAATTTTATAGTTTTCAGTTTGAGCCTTTTGAAGCATTTCCATTCCTCTAAAAGAACCAATTCTGCAGGGATAACATTTTCCACAAGATTCATCCGCAGTAAACTCCATCAAATGTTCTAAAAATTGAATTATTGGAAAATTTGAAGGAATAGAAACCACACTTGCGTGCCCTAATAAAAATCCGTTGGAGTTTAAGCTTTCAAAATCTAATGTTAAGTCAGAAATTTTATGTATGGGTACAATTCCACCTAAAGGACCACCAATTTGAAATCCTTTTATTTCCGATTTAAATCCACCGCCGTATTCATAAAAAACAGTTTGTAAATCGGTTCCCATTTCAATTTCATACATTCCAGGGGTGTTAAAAAAGCTATCTAACGATACCAATTTTGTTCCTGATGATTGTTTGGTTCCTAAATTGGCAAAAGCTTCCCCGCCATTTTCTAAAATCCAGTGAATATTAGCAAATGTTTCAACATTGCTTAAAACGGTTGGTTTGACATACAAACCATATTGTGCCGGATATGGTGGACGTACACGAACTTCGGGGCGTAAACCTTCTATAGAGTTTAAAAGTGCAGTTTCTTCACCACAAACATAAGAACCTTGTCCGCGGATAATTTTAAATTTAAAATCGCCAATTAATTTTTTTTCTTTTAAATCTTCAATAGCATTTTTAATAATTCTAATAGAGTCGGGATATTCACCACGAATGTATAAAACCCCCGTATTTGCACCAACAGTTAAACCGCTTATGTACATTCCAAAAAGCACTTTATGTGGTTGATGTTCCATTAAATACATATCAGAATATGCGCCTGGATCGCCTTCATCAGCATTGCAAACAATGTATTTTTGCGGGTTGGATTCTTTAATTACAGCATCTAATTTAAACCAAAATGGAAAACCAGCTCCTCCACGACCTCTTAAATTAGAGGTTTTCAAGTCTTTAATTACTTGTTGAGGATTCTCTTTAAATTTTTCAGCTAACGCATAAAATTCTTGAAGATCTTCTATTTTAGAAGTTAAAATTGGAGTTGTGTTGCAACCAATAAAATACTTATTTTTTTGAGTTTTCTTATTGTTTATTATGTTTGAAATTTCCTCTTCATTTAAAGCTGAATATGTTTTATCATCAAACATAAATGCATTATTAGAATGGCAACGACCAACACAAGCAGCATGGCCAATTTCACTATTTTCAAAATTATTTATTAAATTTTTATGAAGATTTTTTTGGGTATTGGCAACTATGCAAGCAGTTCCGTTACACACATGAATTTTTTTGTTTCGGTTTTCTTCTCGAGTAAAATCATAAAAAGAAGCAGTACCTGCAATAACAGAATCATCAATCAAAAATTTTTTAGCCAATTCTTGAAATTCTTCTTTCGGAGCTTTTTTATGTGATAAATCTGCTATATTTTCGAATAAATTGTCATCTAAACCTTTACGGAATGATAACGAACGGATATTTTTATTTGCCATTTTTAAAAATCTAATCTGCTAAAATTACTAAAAAATTATGATGTTTACTAAAACAGCATTTAGACCTTTTTACAAATTAATATAATATGATTGTTATTTAAATCTGTGGTGAAAAATAGGTATTGATTTCCACCATCTTTTAAACCAGTTTTTTTTCTGATTTGCTCAACAGTTTCTGGAAAATTACGCGTTGTAATATTCGCTTTTTTTGTAGGAATTAATTTTTTTAACTGTTTTTTATCGTATGAAATACAATGTGTAATTTCAAATTTTCTTCCCGGAAAATCAATCAGTTTTTCCGAAGTATATAAATGTGAATTTGGGTGTAATTTATCAATTTGTAATTGTGAAGAAATTTGATTGAAAGCTCCAGCTTTTAAAATTGCAGAATTAGGCTCAAACAGGTATAGTTTTGGTTCAGAATAAGTTGCTGTTACTTCATTGTTTAAACTAAAATTAAAGTATTGGTTTTCTTTTTTATTGAGGTTAATAGTTTTGATTTCAATTTGTTGCGTGTAATTTTTTTCTAAAATAAATAAGAGTTCTTTTACTTCGTTTTCAATAGCAATAATATGGATTTCTTTTACAAAATTCAATTCATTTATTGCACTTGTAATATCTAAAATAGGTGATACTTTGATAAGAATATGATTAGACTTTTCAAAGAGAAGTTCTAAATTTTCCGGAATGTTTGGCAAACAATCTTCCAATAAAAAAACCTTTCCTTTTACATCATTTCTTCTAGATGGATCAGTATTAATCCAATCGAATTGTTGAGAACTGTTTTTTAAAAACTCGATGCCATCTCCAACAACAGTTTTTATGTTTTTTACATTTAATTCTTGGAAATTGTGTGTAACAATTTTAGATAATTCTTTATTGATTTCACAATGTGTTACGGTATTAACTTTTTGTGAAAAATAATAAGTATCTACTCCAAAACCACCGGTAATATCAACTAGAGAATTTCCAGAAACTAAATTCGCTTTATAATTTGCGGTAATTTCAGAAGAGGTTTGTTCAATATTTAATTTATTAGGATAGTAAATGTTTGCCGTTTTAAACCAAGTTGGTAATTTTTTTTCGCAGCGTTTTTTTGCTTCAATTTGTTCAGCAATTTCTTGAATTGAAATAGAGTTAAACGGACTTCCTTTTAAAACAAGTTTTGTGATATCAGATTTTAAATTGGTATTTATAAAATCTTGGGTTTCTTTAAGTAAAATGTTAGTATTCAAATTGTTAATTGCTTAATTCAATCAATTTTGTTACGGTTTTCCAGTTTCTGGTTGTAGCTGCGGAATTTAACTTTTTTTGAAATAAATTATTTGTTAATTTTGAGTTTCCAGAACCATTTGGGCAATGTAAATACACGCAGTTTTCGCTAATAATAAATTCATCATCACTATTTATAACAAGTGCATCAATTTGATGTTTATTACTTAAATCAGGTTCGGTATTTAAAAAAGTAACATGTAATTTTGAAATATCCATTGTTGGATCTTTTGCAAGAAACGGGTTAGAATTAAAAATTTTCATCAATTCATTTTTAGTCAACACTAAAACATTTACAGCATAATTAAAACGCTTTAAGATTCCCGAAACTATGGTGTCTTCAATTAGAATAGACTCTTTAATATGTGATTTAAAAATTACATTTCCGCTTTGTATATAGGTAATTACATCATGATACCCTAAATCTAAAAAAAGCTGTTTTAATTCAACCATTTTAATAATGTTCTTTCCGGAAACATTTATTCCTCGTAAAAGTGCAATATAAGTTGTCATTATCTATAAATTTTTAGTAAGCGATTTTACAATTTTATTGTCTGCCAAAAATGCTTTTAAAATTACTTTTATAGCAGTATAAGTTGGTATGGCAACAATCATTCCTGTAACCCCAAACAAAATTCCGGCGATCATTATAACCAAAAATATTTCTAACGGGTGTGATTTTACACTATTAGAAAATATCAACGGCTGACTTAAAAAATTATCAATTAATTGGGCAAAAACATAACCAATCATCACATAAATTGTTGTTGGTAATATTTCAGTTTGAAAATCCTGACCAAGGTTACTGCTCATAGATAAAAACAGCATAATTAAACCTCCAATTAGAGGTCCTATATATGGAATTAAATTTAGTAAGGCACATAAAAAAGCAATTACAATGGCGTTTTCAATACCAAATATTAATAAAACGGTGGTATAAATAACAAATAAAATGGTAATTTGAAAAACCAGCCCAATAAAATACCTTGATAATAAATTGTTTATAGTGGATAATGATTTTTTAAGTTTTCCTTCACTTTTATCACTTACCAAAACATAAATGGAGTTTTCCATAATTTGGGTATCTTTCATTAAAAAGAAAGTAATAAAAAGTACCGAAAATAGCGCAATACTTAAATTTCCAACCGTTCCTATTACTGAATTTAATAAGTTTGGAATTGCAGTTAAATTTTTGAATAAATCAGCGTTTTTTAGTTCGTTTAAAACATCAATATTATGTGCTAAAAAATAGCTGTTAATTTCGTTTAATAAATGTTGAATATTTGTTTGAAGTTGGTCAATGTTTAGCAATGATAAATTTTCACCTTGCTTTATAATTAAAGGAATAAACATACTTATTAATCCTGTAAAAATTCCTAAAAACAGTAGCATTGTTGTGATTACCGCCAATGTATTTGGAAATTTAAGTCTTCTTTTTAAAAAGCGAATAATAGGACTTCCAATTAAAGCAATAACTGCAGCAATAGCTATATAAACTATAATTGATTGAATTTCATATAAAAAATACAGTAATAAAAAAACACCTATTATTATAGCAATTGCTTTTAAAATTCCGTTTGTTATTGTGTTTGATGTCATAAAATTTTATTCTAACATTAAATGTATGAATTTATTTAAAAACCTACAGCTTTATCATCACCTCTATAATCTGCACCACCTTCAAGTTGACCATTTGATAAACGTAAAATAGCATCAACTTTTCCAATAATTCTTGAATTTTCCTGGTTGATTTTATATTCTTTTTCTTGTAGTTTATTTAACAATTCAACAGAAAATCCTTTTGGTTCAAAAGTAATAACATCAGGTAGCCATTGATGGTGAAAACGTGGTGCATTTACGGCTTCCTGCATACCTAAATTAAATTCATAAACATTTAAGATAGTTTGTAAAACACAAGTGATAATTGTTGAACCTCCGGGAGAACCTAAAGACATGTATAATTCGTTGTTTTTTTCAACAATAGTAGGTGTCATAGAACTTAGCATTCTTTTTTCTGGTTGAATTGAATTTGCTTCAGCACCAATTAAACCAAACATATTTGGAATTCCAGGTTTAGAGCTAAAATCATCCATTTCATTATTCAATAAAAAGCCTCCTTCAGTAACATAAACTTTAGAGCCATAAGCTCCATTAAGCGTAGTTGTTGCTGAAATTGCATTTCCAAATTGATCAATAATAGAATAGTGGGTAGTTTCATCACTTTCGTATCCAATAATATTCCCGTGTTTTATATTTGATGATGCAGTTGCTTTTTCCCAAGAAAAATCTGCCATTCTTTTTTTAACATAATTTAATGAAATTAAAGTATCAATAGGAATGTTAACAAAATCCGGATCTCCTAAATAATAAGATCTGTCAGCATAAGCGCGTCTTTCAGCTTCAGTAATTAATTGAATGGATTCTAAAGAATTATGTCCTAATGAAGCAATATTAAAAGGTTCAATTGCTTTAAAAATTTGGGCATTGCAAATTCCTCCACTGGAAGGAGGTGACATTGCAATAATTTTTAAATCTTTATAGGTAAATTCAATTGGATTTCGCCATTTTGCTTCATATTTTTCTAAATCTTCTTTAGTAATAATACCCCCTAGTTTTTTAACATAATTAACAAGTATTTCAGCAGTTTCACCTTTATAAAAACCATCACGACCTTTATCTCTAATCCTTTCTAAAGTTTTGGCAAGTTTTTGGTATTTAATAGTATCATTTTCTTTCCAGTCTGCATCAAAAATAATTGTAGTATCATTTACTTCTGTAAAGTATTTTCTATATTTCGTTAATCTGTTTGCCTGATTTTTAGTTACAATTACACCTTTATTAGCCAAATCTATAGCTGGTTGAATTAACTCTGAAAAAGGGAGTGTTCCAAATTTTTCGTAGACTTTAAATAAACCATCAACGGTTCCAGGAATTCCAATTGCCATAGCTCCTAAAATACTTTTACCTTCAATAGTATCACCATTTTCATTTAAATACATATTTTTAGATGCGCCTAAGGGTGCTTTTTCTCTATAATCTAAAGCACCGGTTTTACCATTATTTGTGCGGTAAACCATAAAACCACCCCCACCTATATTTCCTGCAAAAGGGTATGCTACTGCTAAAGCTAATTCTGTGGCAATCATAGCATCAAAAGCATTACCTCCTTTTTTTAATATTGAAACCCCAATTAAAGACGCTTCTTCTCTAGCTGAAACTACCATAGCACTATCTACTATTAGTCCTAAATTTTTTTCACTAGCAGGGGCTTCAGTTTGGCTTTTTTTACATTGTAAAAATAAAGTAGCAATTATAAATAGGAATATTATTTTTTTCATTTTAATAATAAATAGTTTGTTTTTTTGTCTGTAAACTGTTCTAATTCTTTAAAGTACGCGGTAAAATCAGCTTCAAATTCGTTATAATGAATTTTTAAATCATCAATGGCTAAATCCATTTTAGAAATTCCTTTGGTTTTTTGATTCATACCACTTAAAACACGTTCCATTCCGTTTATTGTAGCATAGGTCATTAACCAATTATGTTGAATCATATGTGGTAATAATTTTTGAAGTTCTTCCGGAAAAGATTCAACATTTGCCTGTAAAAAACTATATACATTTTTTGCATACAATGACAAGGGGATCTCTGAATATTGAGCCCAATTTTTAGCTAAAAAATGGTCGTATAATAAATCTATAATAACACCATCATAATGTCCATATCGTTTATGTAAACGGTGCATACTTTTTCTAACAATAGGATTAGAATCTGTAAAAGTATCTATTTCACGGTGTAATAAAATGCCTGCCTTAATTTCGTGAGGATAATTTTTATAATCTTTACCTTTTATAGCATCAGAAATAAAGTTGCCAATCAATATGTTTTTATTGTTTTTTGAAAGGTATAAATGAGCCAAAAAATTCATAAAATAATTTTAAAACAATGATACAAAAAAATCTACCATTGACAGATTTTAATAATAGTTATATTTTTTAACTTCCAGCAAACGGTGTTCCAAATATTCCAACCGCAAGTTCCACCCAAATTAATAAAAATATAAGTGCTATAGCAATAATAGCAAGGATTTTATAATTTGTTTTTTTTGTTTTGCGCAATACAAAATCAATTAAAACGCCGGTTCCAAAAAGTAATAATCCTGCAATTACAAAATCAGAAAGAGACCAGTTTACCTCACCTGAGAATTGCATAGCAATAAAAGGAACAAGTAAAAAAGCCAAAACAATTAGGATGATTATTACGAGTCGTTTATTTTGGAAAGTCATAATTATGTTTTTTTAATTGAACGTTAATTTTACAGTTGTACAAACCCAAATTTAATCAAAAATTTAATTTGTATATAATTAACACAAAGCATAAAAAAACCACAACTAAAAAGTTGCGGTTTATAAATGTTTTATAAATGTCAAAAAAAATTAACTATTCAACATTACTGGCATTACTAGCATTGTAATAAATTCACCTTCTTCAACACCATCAATTGGTGTTAAAATTCCGGCTCTGTTTGGTAAACTCATTTCAATTAAAACTTCGTTAGAATTTAAATTGCTTAACATTTCAGTTAAAAAACGAGAGTTAAAACCAATTTGCATATCATCTCCTTGGTATTCACAAACTAAACGCTCTTCAGCTTTGTTAGAGTAATCAATATCTTCAGCAGAAATATTTAATTCGGTTCCTGCCATTTTAAGTCTAATTTGATGCGTAGTTTTACTTGAGAAAATTGATACACGTCTAACAGAATTTAAAAAAGTACCTCGGTCAACGGTTAATTTATTTGGGTTTTCTTTTGGAATAACAGCATCGTAATTTGGATATTTTCCATCAATTAATCTACATACTAAAATTACATTGTCAAACGTAAACTTTGCATTTGCATCATTGTATTCAATAGTTACATCGCTATCAACATTTCCTAAAATTCCTTTTAATAAATTTAAAGGTTTTTTGGGCATAATAAACTCGGCAGCATCATTTGCTACAACATCCGTTCTTGAATATTTTACCAATTTGTGTGCGTCAGTAGCAACAAAAGTTAAACTGTCTGTAGTAAATTGAAAAAATACACCACTCATTACAGGTCTTAAATCATCATTACCAGCAGCAAATATTGTTTTAGAAATTGCAGTTGCTAATACATTTCCAGGAATTACAGTACTACTTGGAGATTGTATAGAAACAGCTTTTGGAAATTCACTTCCATCAAAATAGGCCATATCATATTTACCGTGACTAGAACTGATTTCAATAGTATTATTTTCTTCAGTTTTAAAAGTTAAAGGCTGATTTGGAAATGTTTTTAAAGTATCCAATAACAAACGCGCTGAAACAGCTACAGAACCATCAGAATCTGATTCAACTTCTATAGTTGTACTCATTGTTGTTTCTAAATCGGATGCAGATATTTTAAGTTCGTTTTGTTTTAATTCGAATAAAAAATTATCTAAAATAGGTAATGTATTACTGCTGTTAATAACACCGCCTAAAACTTGAAGTTGTTTTAATAATTGGCTACTTGATACTATAAATTTCATTTAAGATTATTTTAATGGTATAAGTTACAAATATATTCTAAATATATTGTTTTAAAAAAGTTATTTATCAACAGTTAAAAATGTTGAATACTACCTTAAAACCTACATTAGTAGTCTGTTATGAAAGCGTATTTTAAAAAGTTATAATTATGTTAATATAGTTTAGGAAAATGCCAATAGTATTAATTAAATTTTATATTTGTTTATCTACTAATTAATTAAACTTTCATGAAAAAAATAGTTCTAATTCTATTCCTATCATTTTTTTGTATATCAATAACCTTTTCTCAAGCTCCAAAAAAACCAACTTCAGGAGCTATTTATGAATCCATTCAAAAACTCAATTTTTTAGGAACTGTATTATATATTGCAGCGCATCCAGATGATGAAAACACGCGGTTAATTTCTTACTTTTCTAATGATGTAAAGGCAAGAACGGGTTACTTAAGTTTAACAAGAGGTGATGGAGGTCAAAATTTAATTGGACCTGAAATAAGAGAATTATTAGGTGTAATTAGAACGCAGGAGTTATTAGCAGCACGTAGCATTGATGGTGGGGAGCAGTTTTTTACAAGAGCCAATGATTTTGGGTATTCAAAACATCCTGATGAAACCTTGGATATTTGGAATAAAGACGAAGTTTTAAAAGACGTAGTTGCGGTCATAAGAAAATTTAAACCCGATGTAATTGTAAACAGGTTTAATCATAGAACTCCCGGAACTACGCATGGGCATCATACATCATCAGCTATGTTAAGTGTTGAAGCCTTTGATTTAGCAATGAATACTAATTACAAAACACATTTAAAAAACGATGCTCTTTGGCAGCCAAAAAGGTTGTTTTTTAATACTTCTTGGTGGTTTTATGGAAGTCAGGAAAATTTTGATAAAGCCGATAAAACCAATTTAATAGATTTAGAAATTGGAACGTATTACTCTAGTAAAGGTTTATCTAATAGTGAAATAGCTTCATTAAGTAGAAGTAGCCATCAATCTCAAGGTTTTGGAAGTACAGGTTCTAGAGGAAATCAAACTGAATATTTAGAGTATTTAAAAGGTGATTTTCCAAAAAATAAAAATGTATTTGATGGAATTGATACTACTTGGAATAGAGTTGAAGGTGGAAAAGCAATTGCAAAAATTTTAGATAAAGTAGAGGAAGAGTATAATTTTAAAAACCCATCTGCAAGTATTGCTGAATTAGTTGAAGCGTATAAATTAATTCAAAATTTAAAAGACGAACATTGGAAACAGTTAAAATCAGATGAGATTAAAGATATAATTGCTGCTTGTGCCGGATTATATTTAGAGGCAGTTGCAAATAATTCTTCAACTACTCCAAATTCTGAAAATACTATTAAAATTGAAGCTATAAATAGAAGTGATTATAATATTTCTTTAAAATCAGTAACAATAAATCCTTTGAAAATTAAAGAAGATAAAAATGTTGAATTAACAGCTAATAACACTCAGCAATTTTCAATGGATATAACTATTCCTTCTGAAATTAATTATACATTTCCATATTGGTTGCATAAAAAAGGAACTTTGGGAATGTATAAAGTTGAAAATGAAGATTTAATTAGTTTACCTAAAACTCCAAGAGAAATTAAAGCGGATTTCTTAATAGATTTTAATGGATATTTAATTCCGTTTACAAAAGAAGTTGTTTTTAAATACAACGATCCTGTTAAAGGTGAAGTGTACAAACCTTTTGAAATTTTACCTGAAGTTTCGGCGTCATTTAATGAAAAAGTACACATTTTTTCTGATGGTAATTCTCAAAAAATTGCTATAAAAGTAAAAACTGTAAGAGATAATTTAACAGGAAAATTAATTTTATGCACTCCTGAAAACTGGAAAGTTTTACCAGAGAATTTTGAGATTAATTTAGCTCAAAAAGGAGAAGAACAAGTATTCGAATTTATTGTAACACCACCTGCCAATCAATCAGAAGGTTTAATTTCTCCAATTGTTGAAATAGGTTCTAAAACGTATACGGATGAATTAGTTGAAATTGATTATAATCATATTCCTTTTCAATCTATAATAATGCCTTCTGAAGCAAAAGTAGTTCGATTAAATATTGAGAAAAAAGGACAAATAATTGGCTATATTCAGGGTGCGGGTGATGTTATTCCAACAAGTTTACGTCAAATTGGCTATACAGTTGTTGAATTAAATGATGATGATATAATTCTCGAAAAATTAGAAAACTTTGATGCTGTGGTTTTAGGAATCAGAGCTTATAATACCAATGAAAGAGCAAAATTTTATCAAAAACATTTACATAATTATGTTGAAAAAGGAGGAACGCTAATAGTTCAATACAACACCAATCATAGGTTAAAAGTTGAGGAGGTTGCACCATTTCCATTAAAACTTTCTAGGGACAGAGTAACAGATGAAAATTCAGAAGTTCATATTATTAATCCAAATCACGAATTATTAAATTATCCAAACAAAATTATTAAAAGTGATTTTGATGGCTGGGTACAGGAACGCGGTTTGTATTTTCCAAATGAATGGAGTGAGGAATTTGTACCAGTTTTAAGTATGAATGATAAAAATGAATCTCCTAAAAATGGAAGTTTGTTAATAGCAGGTTATGGAAAAGGAAAATTTATTTACACAGGCTTAAGTTTTTTTAGAGAGTTACCGGCCGGAGTTCCGGGTGCATATAAATTGTTTGCAAATATGCTATCAGTTGGAAAAAACAAATTAAATAAGCCCTTAAAAAACTAATTATGGAGCAACCGAAATATGTTTGGAAAAAAGAATATACAGTTGTATTAATTATGAATGCTGTTTATATTATTTTGTTTTATTTAATAATGACTTCCTTTTCATAAATTATGGAGCAATTAGACTGGATTATTCTTATTGGTACTTTACTTTTTATTGTTTCATATGGGGCATACAAAACAAAAGGAAGTAAAAATGTAACTGATTATATTAAAGGAGGAAGTAATGCTAAATGGTGGACTATTGGTTTATCAGTTATGGCAACGCAAGCAAGTGCAATTACTTTTTTATCTACACCCGGACAAGCATTTCATAGCGGAATGGGATTTGTGCAATTCTATTTCGGGTTGCCAATTGCAATGGTAGTTATTTGTTTGGTATTTATTCCAATTTATCATAGGCTTAAGGTATTTACTGCCTATGAATATTTAGAAACTCGATTTGATTTAAAGACCAGAAGCTTAGCGGCAATTTTGTTTTTAGTACAACGTGGTTTGGCTGCAGGAATCACCATTTTTGCACCTGCAATAATTTTGTCAGCAGTATTGGGTTGGGATTTAACAACCCTAAATATATTAATTGGTACTTTGGTAATTATATACACCGTTTCCGGTGGAACAAAAGCTGTAAGCGTTACTCAAAAACAACAAATGGCTGTTATTTTTGGAGGAATGTTTGTTGCATTTTATTTAATTGTTAGTTACTTACCTGCGGATATTTCTTTTTCAAAAGCGCTAAAAATTGCTGGCGCTAGTGGAAAAATGAATGTGTTAGATTTTTCCTTTAATTTGGATAATAGATATACTTTTTGGAGTGGAATTATTGGAGGAAGTTTTTTAGCACTTTCTTATTTTGGTACAGACCAAAGTCAGGTACAACGTTATTTGTCTGGAAAATCTATAAAAGAAATGCAGTTAGGACTCATTTTTAATGGTTTGTTAAAAGTACCAATGCAGTTTTTTATTTTGTTAGTAGGAGTAATGGTGTTTGTGTTTTACCAGTTTAATACCTCTCCTTTAAATTTTAACCCGGCAGCAACAAAAATTGTAAAAAACTCCGAATATGCACAGGAATATAATAATTTAGAAAATAAGCATAAAGAAATTGAAATATTAAAGTCTGAAGCAAATTTAAATTATGGTAATAATTTGAATGATAAAGCATTATTACATAAAATTCAAGAACTAAATCTTTTAGAAATTGATAATAGAAATGAAGCAAAAGAATTAATAAAAAAAGCGGATATTTCTGCTGAAACCAATGATAAAGATTATGTGTTTATTCATTTTATTTTACATAATTTACCAAGAGGATTAATAGGGTTATTATTAGCTGTAATATTATCCGCAGCAATGTCCAGCACAGCATCAGAATTAAATGCACTTGCAAGTACAACAGCAATAGATTTATATAAAAGAAATATTACTTCTGTTAAAACAGATCAGCATTATGTAAATGCTTCCAAGTGGTTTACACTGGCTTGGGGTTTAATTGCCATATCAGTTGCTTGTATTGCTAATTTATTTGATAATTTAATTCAATTAGTAAATATTATAGGCTCTATTTTTTATGGAAATGTTTTAGGGATTTTCTTATTGGCATTTTTTATTAAATATGTAAAAAGTAATGCAGTATTTATAGCTGCAATTATAACGCAAGCAATTGTAATTTTAGGATGGTGGTTAGATTGGATGCCTTATTTATGGTTGAATTTATTTGGTTGTACCTTGGTAATGGGAATTGCGGTTTTAATTCAATTTATTTATTTTAATAATAAAAAATAACCTAACAGAAATTTCTGTTAGGTTATTAATTAAAATAATGATTGTTTTTAGTTAAGGATTTGAGAGTAATACTTCATTAAAATCAATACCTTCAATTGGTTTAAGGATTTGATTTTCTTCATCCCACTCAATTTTTCGGCCTAATTTATAAGAAATACCTGTCATATGTGATGCAATGGCTTCTTCAAAACCTTCTTTAATACCACAGCTTAATTTTGTGCCATTTCTAATGCCACTTAACCATTCTCTTAAATGTAAAAAAGTTGAATCTACCCTAGCACCGTTAATATAGGTCCACATTAATCCTTTATCTGCAAAGTATTGTGAAGTTGCCGAAGAAATAGCATCTGGTATATTTGCACTTGGATTGTATTGAAAAATAGGAACCGATGGTTTCATTTTTTGTGCCTGAATCATCGCTGCATATTTAGTAGATTGCCCTTCTGGCCAAACAGTTAACTTATTTCCAAGTTCCATAGTAGCATCATGTCCCATTAAAATAGTAGGTCTGTTAAATCCGTTACCAAGCGTTGCACTATATATAAAAGTCATCCCTTTTTCCTTTCCTTTTATCTGACTTGCACCAGTACTGAAATCTGGAAATTCCATATTAACTTGTAAAACATCAGGTACATTTCTACCATCTATATGCGTATAAATTCCTCCAGAAGCAGTTATAGATTTTGGAATTCCCATATTTAAAACACAATTTAAACGATCATAATCATGAGATAATAAATCACCAGATAAACCGGAACCATAAGACCACCATTTTCTCCATCTAAAAAAATGATTTTTATTGAATGGTACTTTTGGAGCTGACCCTAAAAATAAATCCCAATCTATCGTTTGTTCGTTGGCTTTTTCATGAATATGATAATTCCAAGCACCATTATCATCATTTCTGTTTGTATTAGTTTGAATTACAGAAACGTGACCAAGTGTACCTTTTTTAACAACATCTTGTGCTGTTTTAAAACTCAATGTTTGTCTGTGCTGATGTCCTACCATTAATAGTGCTCCAGATTTTTCAGCAGCTTCTTTAAGTCTATAAGTTTCTTCAACTGTATGTGTCATTGGTTTTTCAACATACACATGTACTCCATTTTCTAAAGCATCAATTGCCATAGGTGCGTGCCAATGGTCTGGTGTTGCAATTATTATGGCATCTACTTTACCGCTTCTTATCATTTCCTGATGCGTTTTAAAACGGTCTACTTTAAAATCTTCAGTTGAAAAAGAATTTACTACATTTTCTGCACGTATATCAAAAGCATCGCAAACCGCCACTAATTGAACATTTAATTTATCTTGTTCTAAAAAGTTTTTTAAAGCAGTATGATTTGGGTTTTCTTCTGCAGCTGTCTTCATATTTTGAAGCCATTCCTTGGTTGCAAAACCCAAAGCTCTACAAAGTTGTTCGCCACGTATACCAAAACCTACAATACCAACTCTTATAGGTTCTCCTTCAATTGCTGGTAATGCTGAAGGTAATGAAGGTTCAATATTTAATTGTTCTAAAATTTCTGATTTTTCTTTACTGTACAATAAAGTATTTGCTGCTCCAGCCCACCAAATTCCGCCAACAATTGGCAATCCACCTAAGCCTTTAAGCACGTCTCGTCTAGTCCATTTCATAACTTTTCTGTTTTATTTTTATTAAAAATTCTTCCTAAACCAAAGTAATTAGCTGTTGGATATTGGTAAATTACCATACAGGCAACAAGCTCTATAAGGTTTTTATTAATAAACCAATAACTACCCTCTACGTTTACCTGGGTAAGCCAAGGGAATGAGGGATGTGCTAAATAGTACAATGCTAAAAGACCTATTCCAACAAAAGCTCCTAGTTTTTCAAAAAAACCTAAAATTAATGTTAGACCCACTAAAATTAGTGCAGCCATATTTAGTATATCTACCCAAGCTATAATAGATGGGTTAGTTAAAGCTAAAAACAATGGTTTTAATGGTCCTTGTGCTGAAGCAAGATACCCAAAAGAAGTCCAATCGGGATTGTACATTTTAACAATTCCTTCATATAGAAAGTGCCAGCCAATAAAAATTCTCATGAGAGTTACGCTGTCTCTTAACTCCCATTTTAGTTTATTTAAAATCATAATATTAAAGTATATATGGTATAAAGTTATTAATACCCTTTTTTATTCTTTATGACTTTTATCATGTAGTTGTAAATCAGTATGTAATTTTTTAGAAAGAAATTATAAAAACAAAAAAAGCACCTCAATTGAAGTGCTTTTTTTTGTTTTTAAATTGTTAATTTTATTCAATAGGAATTATAATTCTAATTTTTTCCCATGAAAATTCAATGGTTCTATCGCCAATTTTATACTCTAAAACTTCTTGATTTTCGGATACAATTTCCGGTTTAATGTTCAGTCTTAAAATGTCTTCATTTTTATTATATGAATAAGCACCCCAACTGTCATTTTTTGAGTTTAAAATAATCACCCATTCTTTGTCTTTATTAGGAATTATAAAAAAGCCATATTTTCCTGCAGGAACAATTTTATCACCTATCTTTACATCTTTCTCAAAAGAAAATGTTGTATTTTCATTTGCACCGGCTCTCCATACTTTGCCATATTTTTCCAAACCGCCCCAAATAGTTCTTCCTTTAACGCTTGGTGCTCCATAGTCTATAGAAACTGTTGCACCCTCAATTGTACCAGATGCTTGTTTTCTTGGACTTTTTTGAGCAAATGTTACTGTTGCAATTAAAAGAAATACAAGTGTAAGTTTTAATTTATTCATATTTTTATTTTTGCCATTCAGCAATAGATTCTTTATTCATTTTCTCATAATCTTTATTTCCAGCTTTAATTGCTCCTTCTAATGATTTTTTTGCAGTTGCAATTGCTCCAGCTTTATCTCCCATATCAGCTTGAATTAAGCTCATTCTTCTTAAATACCAAAAAGGAGGATTGTCACCTTCTGTAGCTTTTTTCATCCAAGCTAATGCTTGTTTTAAATCTTTTCCTTCTGTATGGTAATAGGAAGCTGCTTGAAAATAATCATTTCCAGATGGACCAGCCATTACAGTTTCAATACTTTTAGATGTAATTTTATCAGTTGGTACTTCAAATGAAACCCCAACATATACATTTTCCCAAAGTATACCTAAAACGGCAGAACCACTTTTTACATCATCAATAGATAATGTGAAAGATTCAATTGGCATTGGCATTTCTTGTACTTGAGCAGTAGTTTTTGCAGCTACTTTACTATCGTCCCATTTTTGTGGATTTCCCCAATTGTTGGAATCGCTGTAAAATATAATTTCCCAAGATGTTTCATTTGGAATAGTATAAATTGCATACGTACCTTTTTTTAGTTCCTGTCCGTCAACAGTAACATTGTCTCCAAAAGTGATTTTTGTGTTTGCATTAGCTCCTGTTCTCCAAACTTCTCCATAAGGCACTAAATCACCAAAAATAGTTCTTCCTCGCATTGCAGGTCTTGAATACTCTAAAGTAACATCAGTTAACCCAACAACTTGTTCTAATTTAGCGGCAGGACTAGGTTGTGGCGTTTTTATTTGTGCATTTGTTGTTGTTATAATTCCAACAAATAATAATAGCATTGATAATTTTTTTAGCATAATAGTTATATTTTTAGTTTGTATCAAATATAACATTTATAACCCCCTATAAATCAATCGGGTTTAATTTTAACAATTATTTAAGAAGAATATTATTGTTAATTATTGGTATTTTTTTCTTCTGAAATAGTTAAACATTAAACCAAATACAGTTAAAATAATTAAAGGAAAAAGAATATTAATTAGTTGCCATTTAAAAGCTTGTTCATATGCTTTTTGTTTATTTAAAAAAGCAATATTAACAGTTTTAGAACGAATATTAATTAAACCAGAATCATCTAACAAATAATTAACTGAATTTAATAAAAACTCTTTATTACCATAATGTTGATTTGTCCATTTATTAACACCTAATTCAAGAGGTATTCCTTTTGAAATTTCATTGGCAATTAGATCTCCATCAGCTATTACAATCATTTTGGTTTTGTTACCAATCTCTTTTGAATTAAATAATTTAAAAGGCTTAACACGATTATTGTAAGCAGATTTAAATGTGCCTTCTAATAAAACTGCTAAAGGTTTATTTCCGTTTGAATAATCTTCAGTTTTTGGTTTTTGATTTATAGTTTTTAATGAAATAATTTGAGGTGTACCAACCAAGGTAGAAAGTGGTGAACTTTGCAGTAAAATAGTTTTTGAAATACCATTTTTTAAAGTATCAATTTCACTTGGAAATTTAAAGTTTACAGCTTCAATATTATTGTTTATAGAATGGTTATTTAACGAATTTACCAGGGGAAAATAAACCCATTGAAAATTGTTAAACTGAGTTTGATTTCCAACATTTCCAGTAGCTAATGTTATTTGTGAACAATATAAATCAGTTACTAAATTTGGATTAATTCTTATTCCGTAATTAAAAAATAAATCTGTTAAACCTAAATCTCTTGGATATACTAAGGATTCTCCAGTTTGCATTAAACTATCTAATTCTGCCTGAACATTGTCAATTAACCATAACGATTTTCCACCGTTCATTATAAACTGATCCAATGTAAATTTTTCTTTTTCACTAAATTTTTCTGTCGGTTTTGCAACAATAGCTAAATCAAAATTAGATAACTCAGTTAAGGTTTTATTTGGTTGTTTCTCAACTGAATCTAAAGTAAATGGAGCAAGTAAATAATATTCGCCTAATTTTTTTAAAAAATCTGCAATATAAATATCTTCAAGTTCACCATTTCCTTTAATTATGGCAATTTTTTTAGACTTTTGGGTAGTTATTTTATGAATTGCATTAGCAAATGCATATTCTAAATTCTGAATAGAACTTTCTAATTGCTCATCTTGAGAGTTTGTAATAATGTCTTTTAAAAGCGAAACATACTCAGTTTTGTCTTTATACGTTATTTCAGCCCAAGGAAAAATTACAATTTCAGATAATTTTCCATTTTCTTCAACTTGTAATCTGCTTGGTTCTATACCTTTTTCAATTAATTCTTGTGCACTATCAATTGGATTAATAAATCGAAACTGAATGTTTTTATTTAATGCTTTTAATTCTTCTAAATGTAGTTTTGTTTCAATTTGCAGTCGTTTAAATTCCGCGGGAAAATCACCTTGAAGATAAATTTTAACAACAATAATTTCATCAATACTTTTTACAATATTTTTAGAAGCTTCAGATAAAGTATAACGACTGTCTTCAGTTAAATCGAATCTTTTATAACTATTTGATACTACAAAATTCAGTAGGATAATTCCTAAAAATATAGCTGCTATTTTAGAATACTTATTGTTCATTTTGTATTCTAATTTTTGTTAAATAAATAAATAAAAATGTAATGGAAATAAAATAAATTAAATCTCGCGTATCAATAACTCCTTTACTAATACTATTAAAATGGTCTGCCATTCCAATTTTTTGAATAAAATAATCGGAACTTCCAAACATATTATAAGTAGCTAAAGCTTCAAATCCGTAAAACAAAAAGAATGAAATAATTACTCCAATTATAAATGATACAATTTGATTTTTAGAAAGTGTTGATGAAAATATTCCAATGGATGTATAAGCACTTGCCAAAAATAGTAAGCCTAAAAATGAACCGAAAGTAGTACCAAAATTTATATTACCAACTGGATTTCCTAATTGATAAATGCTATACACATAAATTAATGTGGGTATAATTGCTAAAATTACCAAAACAAAAGATCCAACATATTTACCTAAAATTAATTGCCAATTTGTAATTGGTTTCGTTTTTAAAATTTCTATAGTTCCATTATTATATTCATCAGAAAATGACCGCATAGTGATTGCAGGAATTAAAAAAATAAAAATCCAAGGAGCAAGAAAAAAGTAACTATTTAAATCTGCAAATCCAGCATGTAAAATATTAAAATCGCCTTCAAAAATCCATAAAAATAAACCATTTATAAGCAAATATACTGCTATAACCAAGTATCCAATTGGAGAAGCAAAAAAGGAAGTAAGTTCTTTTTTTAAAATGGGTATCATTTATTTTATGGTAAACTTTCTAATTTATCAACACTCCAGGCTAAGGGTTTGTCTTTAAATAATATTTTTGTTTTTGCCCAAACCGATTTAAAAAGTTCGGATTTTCTATAAGAATCTAAATGTGCTTCAGATTCCCAATAACTATATGTAAAAAATATAGTTGGTTCTTTTTTATCTCTATACAATTCTAATAAACGGCAACCATCAAAGTTTCGTATTTTTTCTTTGTTTTTATTAAAATTTTCAAGGAAAATATCAATTTTTGAAGAATCAAAACTCATTTTTACAATTCGTACAAACATATTTTAATATTAAATAAACTTTATGGTTAATGTGTCTCGATAATTTAAACCTAGAAGTGATGATGCACCACCTACAGTATTTAAATTACTTCGGTACATAGCTATTTCCAAATAATTAGCTGAATTAAATAAGGCTAGTTTACTGCCATCTTTTTGGCGCAACTCTTTTGGTACTGAAAAATCTACAAATTCGCTGTATTTTGAATAAATTTTCTTAAAAGTATATTTATTGGCAGTTATTTCAAAATCGCGTCCTTTGCCAATTTCCTGAAATATTTTATTGCTAATGTTACTTATTGAATTCCCATAATTATCAATATAAATAATATTTCCAAAAATAGTTTTGTTATCAGTAGAAATTGAAGGTTGCAATTCCACCAATCTTTTAAAATCAGGAATTATTTTTCCTACTACTTCTAAAGTGCCTCCTCTTGCAATGTGGCAGGCAACTTTTACAAAAACATCCAACACAGGAAAACTGGTTGCTATATGCTCATGAATGTTTATTTCAACAATTTTTTCGGGTTTAATTTCATTTGCTAAAAGAGAAATAACACCGTTGTTTGCACAAATAAAATAGTGATTATCCAGTTTAAGTGCAATGTGTTTATTTTCTTCATTTAATTC
Source organism: Lutibacter oceani (assembly GCF_003384935.1). Classification (GTDB taxonomy): domain Bacteria; phylum Bacteroidota; class Bacteroidia; order Flavobacteriales; family Flavobacteriaceae; genus Lutibacter; species Lutibacter oceani. Next base: position 28,372 of record NZ_QTTQ01000012.1, on the reverse strand, counting down.
AGAATCTACACCAATTATATGAATACTTCCTTCAGGAAAACTTTTATAAGCATTTTTTAAAATATAAGCAGTTTCCGTAATGTTAAAAGGAGATATATGATGCGATATATCAACAATTCTAGCATCAGGCAATTCGCTATAAATTGTACCTTTTACAGAACCAACAAAGTGGTCTTTTGTCCCAAAATCAGTAGTTAAAGTTATAATAGACATATAAAAAGCGAGCGATTTTTTTGATAAACAACAAATAAATATCCTTGATAAAATGTTTAAAACTTATTTAAAAACATTTAATTATTGTAATTTGATATATTTAAATTTGTTATGCAAATCTAATCATTTATTCGGTTATTTGGAATACAATTTTATGAATTAAACTTAACACTTTTATCATTTGAACGAACGTATAATTGAACTCACAGAAATAAACCCTAGCGATTTATTTGGTACTCAAAACGCAAATGTAGATATTTTGCGAAAGTACTATCCAAAACTAAAAATAATTGCACGTGGCAATAATTTAAAAGCTTATGGCGAACCTAATATTTTAGATGAGTTTGAAAAAAGGTTAGAGATGCTTATTAAGTATTTTAACCGCTATAATAAGTTAGATGAAAATAGCATTGAACGTATTTTAACTTCAAATGGTAAAGAACATAAAAGTTCTAAATATGCAGATGGAGTTTTAGTACATGGTGTAAGTGGAAAACTAATAAAAGCTCAAACGGAAAATCAGCGTAAAATGGTTGAGTTGATGGATAAGAATGATATGCTTTTTGCAATTGGACCCGCTGGTACAGGAAAAACATACACTGCAGTTGCTTTGGCTGTTAAAGCCTTAAAAGAAAAAGAAGTTAGACGTATTATTTTAACGCGTCCGGCAGTTGAATCTGGTGAGAATTTAGGTTTTTTACCTGGAGATTTAAAAGAAAAATTAGATCCGTATATGCAACCTTTATATGATGCTTTACGTGATATGATACCATTTGAAAAACTAGATTCTTATATTGAAAAAGGTATTATTCAAATTGCACCATTGGCATTTATGCGTGGTAGAACGTTAGATAATGCTTTTGTAATTTTGGATGAAGCCCAAAACACAACACACAATCAAATGAAGATGTTTTTAACCCGTATGGGGAGAAGTGCTAAATTTATTATTAACGGAGATCCCGGTCAAATAGATTTACCAAGACGTCAGATTTCAGGTTTAAAAGAAGCAATGCTAACACTTAAAGAAGTAAAAGGAATTGCATTTGTATATTTAGATGATAAAGATATTATAAGACATAGATTGGTTAAAGAAATAATTTCAGCCTATAAAAGTTTAGAGGTAGGTAATGAGTAGGTTTAATAGTTTAAGGTTAAATGGCAAAAGTTACGGTCAAAAGGAATTAGACAATTAAACAAATTAACAGTTAAACAGTAATAAAAAAATGAGCAATACAATTAATGATACGGCATTTAATTTTCCTAAACAAAAATCTGTTTATAAAGGAAAAGTAAGAGAAGTTTATAATATTAATGATGAAATTTTGGTAATGATTGCTACGGATAGACTTTCAGCTTTTGATGTGGTAATGCCAAAACAAATTCCATTTAAAGGACAAATCTTAAATCAGATCGCTTTTAAAATGATGGATGCTACAAAAGATATTGTTCCAAACTGGATTATTGCGCTACCTGATCCAAATGTTGCCGTAGGACATTTATGTGAGCCTTTTAAAGTTGAAATGGTTATACGTGGATATATGTCGGGGCATGCGGCAAGAGAATATAAAGCAGGAAAAAGAATACTTTGTGGTGTTCCAATGCCAGAAGGAATGAATGAAAATGATAAATTTCCTGAGCCAATAATTACACCAGCAACCAAAGCAATGGATGGTGATCACGACGAGGATATTTCAAAAGAAGATTTAATTGCAAGAGGAATTGTTTCAAAAGAAGATTATGAAGTATTAGAAAAATATACGAAAGCATTGTTTCAAAGAGGTACTGAAATTGCAGCTGAACGTGGTTTAATTTTAGTTGATACAAAATATGAATTTGGAAAAACAAAAGATGGAAAAATTCTATTAATTGATGAAATTCATACGCCAGATTCTTCGCGTTATTTTTATGCAGAAGGTTATGAAGAAAGACAAAGTAGAGGAGAAGCTCAAAAGCAATTATCTAAAGAATTTGTACGTCAGTGGTTAATAGCTAATAATTTTCAAGGTTTGGAAGGACAAACAGTTCCTGTAATGAGTGATGAAAAAATTAACGAAATTTCAGATAGGTATATTGAATTATATGAAAATATCACAGGCGAAACATTTGTAAAATCAGATGTTAGTAATATTTTAGGAAGAATTGAAAAAAATGTATTAGCTTTTTTAAATAGTTACTATAAGTAATTTTATAAAGTCGTAATTTATTTAAATGAGGTTGTCGGAAAGGTTTAAATTTTTAAGACAACCTTTTTTATTTTAATAATTTATTAAACCTAGCCTTATATTATTCAACTTCTTTGGCTAAAGATTTTACAACTTCAATTAGTTCTAAAGTATTTAAAGGGTTTGAAGTTAACCAGTTTAAAGCATTGTCGTTTGTAGAAAAAACTGCGACTTGCTGATCATTGTCAGCTAACATTGTTTTATAAATTGTGGTTTTAACAACTTGGTTGGGAGTGCTAGTAACAAAAGCTACTTTTCTTTTCCCTAGTTTAGGTGCATTATTTTTTATAAAATTCACAAATTTTTCTATGTCCTCTTGGGGAGCTAGAAAAGTTATATTTTTAAAATGAATAAAGTAGTTGAGTCCAGTTTTAAAGTTTTTATCATTAAAGGTTTTTTGTTTGAATCGAATATACGAGTCAACATCTAAGTTTCCCTTATGAAATTCTATAATAAGATTATGCAGAGGTATAATTCTATATGCACTTTTTAATGACATATTTATTGATGTGTACGGGGTTAGTAAAGGTTAAAGTTAAAAAAAAAGTCCTTTTGCAAATACAAAAGGACTTAGAACTTAACAAATGGTAAGTTTTATCGTTTCTTTTGCTGTTTTGCTTGTTGTTCTTGAGCTTGTTTCATTGCGTCATTCAATCTTTTTCTAAATTTTCCTTCTTTTTTAGGCTTCTTTTTATTTTCCTGAATTTGCGCATGAATTTTATCCTCATCAATAATGTAATTTTTAATAATTAACATTATTGTAATGGTTAATAAGTTAGAAACAAAGTAATATAAACTTAAACTACTTGCATACATATTAAAGAAAATAAGCATCATAATAGGTGAAAAATACATCATCATTTTCATCATCTTTTGCATATCTGGCATTCCTTCTTGCGTAGGTTGCTGCATACCCATTTGTTGACTTTGACTCATTCTCATATAAAAGAAAATTGCGATTGATGCCAATATTGGGAATAAACTAATATGTGATCCATACATTGGAATATGAAATGGAAGTTCAAAAACAGAATCATAGGCAGATAAATCATCAGCCCATAAAAAGCCTTTCTGACGTAAATCTATATTTGATGGAAAAAACCTAAATAAAGCAAAGAAAACAGGCATTTGTAACAATGCAGGAATACAACCTGAAAGTGGACTTACGCCAGCTTTGCTTTGTACTGCCATTGTTTCTTGCTGACGTTTCATTGCATTTTCTTTACCTGGCAAACGTTTGTTAATTTCTTCCATTTCAGGTTTTAAAACCTTCATTTTAGCACTTGATAAGTAAGATTTATAAACCAACGGCGACATAAAAATTCTAACTACAATAGTTAATAAAATTATTATTAAACCATAGCTTCCAATAAATCCTTGTAGAAAGTTAAAAACTGGAATAAAAACGACTCTATTTATAAAACCAAATATTCCCCAACCAAGATTTACAATTTCTTTAATGTTTCTGTCATATTTTTTAAGAATCTGGTAATCATTTGGTCCAATATACCAGTTCATATTATAATTTAATTCACCACCTTCTAAAGCTAATGGAGCTTTCAAAGCAAATGCTTTTGTATAAGTAGTATCAATTTCCTCATCTTTTGTGAGTGTAACCGAAGTTAATTTGGCACTTTCAAAAGCTTTATCTGTAATTAATATTGAAGAGAAAAAATGTTGTTTAAAAGCAACCCAATTAACATCTTGTTCATCCGCATCATCTTCACCACCCACTGAAAGATAATCTATATCTTCATTTTCTTTCTCATAATACATTTCTGTTTGTTGGTTTTCATATCGAATACTTTTTTCATGTCTGTATCCATTTAAATTCCAATCTAACGTAATTTGTTGTGCTGAGTTTATTGTTTGATTTAAGCCTTGAGAACGCACGTTAAAATTAACCATATATTCTCCAGGAATCATTTCGTAACGGTACTCTAAATACTTGTTTTCAGAAACTTTTAATTTCATTGAAAGCACTTCTTTTGAACCATCTTTAATAGATGTTGGTTCAAACATTAAATCTTTTGTATTTAAAATTCGGTTTTCTGATGTTCCAAAATTAATGTTAAAAGATGCATTTTGATCTTTTATCATATATAATGGTAGCGAATCGTAAGTAACATAGTTTTTTATTAATGCTTCTTTAATTTGACCTCCTTTGTTTGAAATAATTAATTTAAGTACGTCATTCTCTAAAATGGTTTCAGTATCTGAAAGTGTTGCAGAATAAGCAAAGTCCCCTAATTGAGATTTCGCTTTTGCCATTGATAAAGAATCAGTTACTTGTATTGCAGTTTCAATTGTATTATTGAAATTTGCAGTTGTAGTATTTGTATCTGCTTCCTTAATTTGTTCTGTTTCAGCCTTTTTTTCGGCAGCTATTTCTTCTGGTGTTGGTTGATTGGTGTACATCCACCATAACATAATTGCTCCAAGTAGCACAAATCCTATAAGTGAATTAAAATCAAATTTCTTTTCTTCCATGAGTATAATTAAATGTCAAATTGTCATTTTTCTTTTTAAGAAATTAAAAAGCCCGACAAAAGTACTAAAAGTAACGTTATAAATTAGTTTTTATTAATGATTGTGTATTAGTTCAAATAATGTTCCAAAGAAGCTTTTACAAAATCAATAAATAATGGGTGTGGATTTAACACCGTACTTTTATATTCTGGATGGTACTGAACTCCAATAAACCAAGGATGCGATGGTATTTCAATTACTTCAACTAAATTGGTTTCAGGATTTCTACCCGTTGCAATCATTCCTGCTTTTTCAATTTGCTCCAGATAATCATTATTAAATTCATATCTATGTCTATGTCTTTCGCTTATAAGTTCTTTTTTATAAATATTATAAACTTTACTATCTTGATCCAATTTGCAATCCCAAGCACCTAAACGCATAGTACCACCATAATTGGTAATGCTTTTTTGTTCTTCCATTAAATCAATAACAGGATTTTTAGTGTCATTGCTCATTTCAGAAGAATTAGCGTCTTTTAAACCTAAAACATTTCTTGAAAATTCAATAACGGCCATTTGCATACCTAAACATATACCTAAAAATGGAATGTTATTTTCACGTGCATATTTTACGGCTTCAATTTTACCTTCAATTCCTCTTTCACCAAAACCAGGTGCAACTAAAATACCATTTAGATTCTTTAATTTTTTTGGAACATTTTTAACTGTTAATTCTTCAGAATGAATCCAATTTATATTCACATTTACTTCATTGTGAGCACCTGCGTGTATAAAAGCTTCAGAAATAGATTTATAGGCATCTTTTAATTCAACATATTTACCAATTAAACCAATCTCAACTGTATGTTTTGGATTTTTAAATTTTGCTAAAAACTGGTTCCACACTTTTAATTCGGGTTGTTTGTCTTGTGGAAGTTGTAATTTTTTTAAAACCACCATATCCAAATTTTCCTTTAGCATTAAGTTTGGAACATCGTAAATGGTTTCAGCATCTATTGATTCAATTACATCTTCTTGTTTAACATTACAAAAAAGTGCCAATTTTCTTTTTATAGATTCTGAAAGTTCATGTTCAGTTCTACAAACTAAAATATCTGGACTTACTCCACTTTGCATTAACATTTTAACAGAGTGTTGCGTAGGTTTTGTTTTTAATTCTCCTGCAGCAGCTAAAAATGGAACTAATGTTAAATGGATTACTATTGCATTTTCATGTCCTAATTCCCATAATAACTGACGTACAGATTCTACATAAGGAAGAGATTCAATATCACCTACAGTACCTCCAATTTCTGTTATAACAATGTCAAATTCACCAGTATTTCCTAAAATTTGAATTCGATCTTTTATTTCGTCAGTAATATGAGGGATTACTTGTACGGTTTTACCTAAAAATTCTCCTTTTCTTTCTTTATCAATTACAGATTGATATATTCTACCAGTTGTAACATTGTTAGCTTGTGATGTTGGAATGTTTAAAAAGCGCTCGTAATGCCCTAAATCTAAATCAGTTTCAGCACCATCATCAGTTACATAACATTCGCCGTGTTCATAAGGGTTTAAGGTTCCTGGATCTATGTTAATATAAGGATCCAGTTTTTGAATGGTAACAGAATAGCCTCTTTCTTGTAATAATTTTGCTAAAGATGCTGCAATAATTCCTTTTCCGAGTGAAGAAGTTACCCCTCCAGTTACGAAAACATATTTCGTGTTTTTCATTATTCTTAGGTTTGGGCAAAAATACTAACTCTATTTTAGTTGACAAAAAAGAACCCTTTAAAACTTACATAAATTTTAAAGAGTTATTTTTAATTAATTGATATCTGAATTTAATTTTTGTTATTATAGTAATTTTGTAATACAAAAAATGCTTTCTTTTTCTGACCGTCATCAGAAATTAAACCTTTTCTGTTCCAACCATCTTGTATTTTGGGTAAAGGTCTTCTTGGCGATCTAAAATCAACCAAAATCCAAGGAGATATTCCTTGAAGTTGATCAATTTGTTCAATCATTTTTAAAGTTTCTTCATATAAATATTCTTGAAAGTCCTCGGTCCATCGTGTAGTTTTTTCTCCATAAAATCCTTTTTTTGCTCCAGCACCAAATTCAGAAATAATTACAGGTTTATTTATTTCTATTTTCCACTTAATTTTTTCACATTCTTCAGGTAAACCTGCGTACCACCCAATATATTGATTGAAACTTAAAATATCCACTACTTCAGCAAAAGGATCGTGTATTGTTTTTACCGTTGAGCTTCCTTTAAAGCTACTTTGTTCTAAGGCAGCACTTATAAGTCGCGTTGGATCAAGTGTTCTGGTTTTTGTTGCCAATTTGTTTAAAAAAATATTTCTTTCGTTGCTTGAAGGTGTTTCATTTGCCATTGACCAAATAATTACTGAAGCCCTGTTTTTATCTCTGTTTATAACTGTAGTTAATTGATTTTGAGCATTTTTAAAAGTATCTTCATTATCCCATTGAATGGTCCAGTAAACTGGATTTTCTTCCCAAACTAACACGCCCATTTTATCAGCTAGTCTAACCATATGCTCGTTATGTGGGTAATGCGCAAGACGTACATAATTGCATCCCATTTCTTTAGCCCAATTTAATAGTTGTTTAGCATCTTCTAATGAATATGCTCTTCCTTTTCGAAACGGACTTTCTTCATGAATAGAAATTCCTTTTAAAAATATTTTTTTATCATTTAATAAAATGAATTTGCCTTCGGTTTTAATTGAACGAAAACCAATTTGATCTTTAATTTCTTCCCCTTCAGTATTTAAGATAACATTATATAAGAATGGATTTTCTGGTGACCAATATTTTATTTTTTTATTTGTTAATTCAAATTCAATAACTCCGTTTTCATCCGTTAAAAATTCTTTATTAATTTGAAGTTGTGGAATGGATAGTTGTATTTTTTTATTAGTAATTTCTGTACCATTTAATGAAACAAATCCTTTAATTTTATTTTTGTTATTAGGATCTAATTGAATAAAATAATCTTGAATAAAGTTTGAACTGGTTTCTATAAGTTTTACACTTCTGGTAATTCCTCCATAATTCCACCAATCTGTATTTAAAGTTGGCACACCTTCTTTTTTTCGTTTGTTATCTACTTTTACAACCAAAAAATTATCGTTGGTTTTTAAAAGATCAGTAATTTCAAAGTTAAAAGGAGTAAATCCACCAATATGAGTCCCTAACTTTTTACCATTTAAATAAACATGTGATTCATAATTTGAAGCTCCAAAATAAACAAATACTCTATTTGTGCTTTTTGATTTTGAGTAGTTAAATGATTTTTTATACCAAACGGTACCTTCATAATAAAATAGATTTTCTTTTTGAGTATTCCAATCTCCGGGAACCTGAATTGTTTCGGAAGCATCAAAATCGTATTCAACTAAATCCGATGGATTTGAAGGTTTGGAATTTAAAAAATAAGCATTTTTTGAAGGATTTTCCTGGGTATCGAAAGCTTCATACCGATAATTAAAATACCCATTTTCATAAGGATCAACTATATAATTCCAATTTCCATCTAAAAGGGTAGAGGTTCTGTTGTAGGTGTTTATAATTAACTTTTCTTGAGCATAATTTTGTGTTAAATTAAATATTAAAACAAAAAGGATAATTTTTTTCATAATCTAACTTTAAATTTGGTATTTATTAAATTAATTATTGTTAAATAATGCTGTCAATTTTTCTGATGTTAAATGGTTACTCGGATTAAAATCGTTTGAATTCATATAACTAATAATTGATTGATATAATTGAGCAGCTTCGGGTTTATCTAATATTTTTTTAAGTTGAGACATGCAAACTAATAATTTACCATTGCTAACCTTAAATTCAAAAATTAAACCTAATTTATGATTTCTTTCAAGATTATCTATTACTTGAACAATTGGATAATAATCATTTGCGGTGTTGTCCAAAATTAATGAATTACTTGCTTTAACAATAGAAAACCATTGCCAATTTGTATGAAATTCGGTTGGGAAATTTTTAAATAAAGCGTGTTTAGGATTTGTTAAAAGACCTAAAGTTCCCGGAGATATTGGTTTTTCTACCCACTCACTAATTCCTTTAAACATTCCATAATTCCAAAATTCTGGAGGAAAATGTCCAGAAAAACTTATTTTATCAACGTCTTTAGTTTGTGGAAATAAAAGTACTTTTTCACCATTTTGTAACCTGTTTATAACTTCATTGTTTAATTTTTCAGCTACAAATATATCTTTGGTGGTTTCAATAGTTGCTGTTGTTGGATACACCCAAATAGGGTAGGTATTAGCATATTCTGAATTAGGTATAGCAACATTTACAGTTAGTTTTTCGGGGTTATTTATTGAAGAAAGGTTAACATTTAATTCTCCAATTTGAGACAAACCTCCATTTGTAATTTTTAAATCTGAAATTGTTCCTTGCTTTACAAGGGTGCCATCCTGCTTTTTAATTTCCCAATTTAATATGTTGGTTATTGCTTTATTTGAATAGTTTGCAACTACAATTTTAGCTTGAAAGTTTTCAGTATTCGTATAACAATATTTTGGAAATTCAAGTAATATTACTAAATCATTACAAGACTGCTTCCAAATTTCTGGAGTAACAACATTTTTGCTATCCATAAAAGCATCTAAAATACCCACAAGCGCTGTGCCTTGACCGGGAAAATCTTGTAAATCTAGTAATTGAAACCCTCCAAAACCTTTTGTTCTTAATGCAGCTTCCATTTCAGCCTTATAACAAAGTGCAGACCATACTCCAGATGCTTGTTGAAATGCACTGTCCATTTTAATCATTCCAGCTTTTTTGAGTCTGTTTTTAAAAACTTCCAAGTTCCAGGCACGTAAAACACCTGTGTATTTAGTAATTTCATTATAATTAGGAAAAATTTGATATTGCCCAATTTCGTGACTAATTATTGGCATGTTAAGTGTGCTAACAGGAAGCTCAAAATTAATTTCTGTTGAAGGTACTTGTGTATTTAAAATGCCTCCATTTTCAGCATCTGCAAATGCATGAGTTAAACGTGTATGCGCTATACTAGTATTACCTTGGTTTGGAACTCGTGCACCAACAAAAAAATCTGAATATTTTCTTGGAGCAACATAACCAATATTATTATTTGAACCCATGGTATAAAGCGGACGATTGTCATATGCTTTTAATTGGAGCATGTATTTTTCTACTTTTTCATGACCGCTCCAAATTTCATTACCAGGCGAGAACATTACAAAAGAAGGATGATTGGCATAGGCTTTTAGCATTGCAATTCCTTCGTTTTTCATTTTTTGTGCAATGGTATCTGATTCCATTCCTCCCCAAAAAGGTAATTCTACTTGTAAATAAATTCCTTCCTGATCTGCAGCTTCAAAAGCAGCTTCAGGAGGACAATATGTATGAAACCTGTAATGATTTATACCATAATTTTTTGCGATTTTATAAATTCTTATCCAATCTTCAACATTCATAGGTGGGTATCCTGTTAATGGAAAAACAGCAGCATCGTGCTTTCCTCTTAAAAATGTTTTACGTCCATTTATAGAAAATTGTGTTCCGTTTACAGAAAACGTACGCATTCCAAAGTTAACAGATTTACTATCTTTAATAGTTCCATTTGAAATTACAGTTGATAGCCTGTAAATTGGTTGCTCGTTTTCATCCCACAAGGCTGCAGCTTCATTAAATTTATATTCCAGATTTATTTTTGGTTCATATGGTTTAACTATTTTTTTAGTTTTTAAAGTTGTTTTTTTGCCATTAATTGTTTTCTCAATAATAAGATCAATATGTAAGTTTTTAAAATTAAGTTGATTTTCAATTTCTAATTCAATATCAATTTTATTTTGCTCAATGTTTGGAAAAACCTGAAGGTTTGATATAAAAGTTTTAGGTGATACTTCTAAATACAATTTACCCAATATCCCATTCCAATTTGTTTGTGTATCATCTGAATAAATATGAACATTACCATATGGAGTTAATTTTAAATCATTATTTATTTGAAAAGTAATATAGTGATCTCCAGGAGCTAAATAAGTTGAAACATCAAATTTTTGAGAAGATTGAAGTAATTGAGACTCACCAACTAAAATGCTGTCAATCCATACTTTTGAAGATTTAGAGCGTTCAATAATGAGCTGTATATTTTTATCTTTAAAAGTTTCAGGAATTATTACTTTTTTTCTATACCAAGCTATGCCTTCATATTTATAAAGCCTATTTAGGTGCATAGTTGTGGTATCTGTATTTTTAAATCCTTTTTGACTTAAATCTGTAGTTCCTGGTAAATTTATTGAATCCTTTAAATCAAGCAAAAACCATTTTTCATGTATTCCAATGTTTGAAGTGTCTAAAGCAAATTGCCATTGTCCTTGAAGGTTAATGTGTTTTCTGTAATTTTCTTTTGAAGTGTTACATCCTATAAAAAGGATAAACATGAATAGGTAAATGTTTTTCATTTAATTTTAAAATGATTAATAACTATTTTTTAATAGTCTGAGTATTCAGTAGGGTAAAGGAAGTTAATAGTAATATTAGAAACATTGTTTTGATATTTAGGCATGGTAGATAATTTTTTCCATTCAGGAGAATCAACAAATGCTTTCCAGTGTTCATCCCTGCTTTTTTGATTTTCAAAAGTGGTCATATACATTAAATTGGGCATTTTTGCTCCTGAAATTACTTCACCATAAAAAACAGCATTAAATTCAAGTTTTTCAAAAAGTTTTATTTCACCACCAGCATTAAACATTTCTAATTTATTTATAAAATACTTTTCTGTTGGTGATTCATAACTCCGTAATTCATAAACACGATCTTCTTTTGGACCATTTAATATTGAAGGTTTCATCATTGGCATGTCTTTAAATGCTTTCATTAAAGTAGATGCCATACGTTTATAAGGAGGTTTTAAATAATTAGCGTTTAAATATTCGTTTCCAGCATTTAAATATAGAGTGTCTTTGGCAAGATCTTTTTCTAAACTTAGGAATTTTTGTATGGATGAAAACGGAATTAAAACAATAATTTTTTTGATACTATCTGTTTTTTCTGGTCTTATTTTAAATACACCAATATGTTGGATGTCTAATTTTTTTAGAGCAGGAATAAAAGCTCTTTTAAGAAATTGATCTGTAGTTTTCTCTTGTTCGTCAGAATTAAAGGTATATTCTCTAAGTTGATAATATTCTCTTACGTTTTGTAAATGATTTTTAGCTACTGTGTTTGGTGTTTTTTTTTGACTACAAGCTGTTGTTGATATTATAATAACTATGGAAAAAATAAATCTTAATATTCTCATTTTTTAGTTTTTTTATTATAGCTTTTTATTCTTAATTGTAATTTTACATTAGTTGCATAAAGATTAAAATGTAACAAACGCCACTTTTAACAATGTTTAAATTTAATGTTTTTTTAGTTTAGAATTATTCTAATTAATTTTATAAACCAATTTTTATAATACATTGTTGTATCAAGTTTTTATTCCCAAGTATAAGAAACAATTTCGCCATAAGTATTTGTATTAAATACATTAGTCTTTTTTGAAATAATGGAACCATCAATATCAAAAGAATATTCATGGTAATCTCTGTAATTCCAACCTTCAAATTGATACCATTGAATTTTTTTAGGATATTTAGTCCCTTGCTGTTCTATTAGAACCCTTTTTAAATTAAAAAAGCTATTGTTATAGCATAAAACATTAAAATAAAAAAAAGCATTGAAATGCGGATTTTTTTCTTCATTTCCATAGATTACATTCAAATCTATGTCAGTTGTATCATAAAGCCCTGGTTGGTATAATCCGCTTCCTGAGATACAATTACCTTCATTATCATAAGTAAAGACCATATCCGCTTGCAGCGTGTTTTTTCTAATTATTTTAACTCCTGTAATCCAATTATTCGACAAAGATAGTATAACCGTTTCACTACCTATTCCGTCAGTAACCACTGTAATTGTATTATCTCCATAGTTTACAACTTTATTATAATTATACATGCCAATTAATTTACCATCTTCAGCATTATAAATATTATCTATTATTTCAATGTTGGATATTTTGTTGTCGTTATTGTAAGATATATTTTTTATAAACTCAAAATTTGTCCCATCATCATTATATTGAAAATCTACCACTTTGATAAGACGATCAGAGCCATTGTAATCATATGAACTCATAACTAATCCATTTTCATCGTTAATTTCAATTAAATTATTATTTGCATCATAGACTAAATTCTGAGTTAATCGGATTTGACCATCTAAATAGCTATAGTTAATATTGGTTAAATGTTTTTGAGAATTGCTGTTTTCATCACTATCAGATGAGCAACATATTAATGTTAATCCAAGTATTATTCCAAGTAGTGTATTTAGTTTTTTCATTTGTGAAAATTGTTCAAAATATCTCATACCAAAAGATATTTTTTTTATTACAGCAGTTTTAGTATAAAGATATTTGCGGATTTTAAACCTTAATTTTCCGATGTTTAAAAATAGTATTTTTTTTTAAAAACATTTTATAGTATTTAAATAAACAATTTTTTACGCCTTGTTAGCGGTTGGTGTATTTATTGGTTTTAAACGTTTTTCTATTATTAAAATATTTCACAGTTTCGAGAATTAGTAAAACTGAAATTGCCCCAATAATTGATGAAATAAAGTGCCTGTAGCCCGGGAATTGAAAACTGAAAATATGTTGTAAAAATGGAACTGAAATAATAAGAAATAACATAATAATAGCTATGGAAAGAATAATCCATACAGCCCAATTTCTTTCTGTAATAACTTTAAGAAAGTTTCTTGTTTTAGAAAGATTAGTAAGAATTAAAAATACATTTCCTATAACTAATGAAGAAAATGCAATTGCTCTGACCTCTTCGTTTGTATGTCCTTCTTGAATAGAAAGAAAGTAAATTGTTAATGACATTCCAAAAACGAGTAATCCTTGTAACACACTTGCAAAAATTTTATTTCCACCAAAAAACTTTTCTTCTGGATTTCTTGGTTTTCTATTCATAATATTCTCCTCCTCTTGTTCATTTTCAAAAGCTACGGAGCAAATAGGGTCAATTATCAGTTCCAAAAGAACAATTTGTAAAGGCATTAATAGTATTGGTAACGAGGAAAAAAAAGCAGGTAATAAGGTTAATCCAATTATCGGTATATGAATAGCAATTATATACGACATTGCTTTTTGAAGATTGTCAAATATTTTTCTTCCTAAACGAATTGCTGATACAATAGAAGCAAAGTTGTCATCTAATAAAACGAGAGAAGATGCCTCTCTAGCAACATCAGTTCCCATATTACCCATTGCTATTCCAATATTAGCGGCTTTTAATGCTGGAGCATCATTTACACCATCACCTGTCATTGCAACAATTTCATTATTGGCTTGTAGGGCTCTAATTATTCGTAATTTTTGTTCGGGAATTACACGTGCAAAAATGTTTATGGTAGAAATTCTATTTCTTAGTTCATCATCGTTTATAGTATTTAATTCATAGCCCGTCATTAATTTTTTATCAACCTTCATACCTATTTGTTGGGCAATACTTTTGGCTGTAGTAGGAAAATCACCTGTTATCATAATTACTTTTACACCAGCATCATTGCATTCGTTAATAGCTTGTGGAATTTCAGGACGAATGGGATCTTCCAAGCCAATTAACCCTAAAAATTTAAATTCGAAATCAGTTTGTGAATCAGGTAAAATTTTAGCTTCAAATGAAGAATTTGCTACTGCAATTACGCGATGTCCTTTTTCTGCAAAAGATTCAACAATGTTTAAATATTTTTCAGTATCCAGGGTATTTAATTTACATAATTTAAAAATGGTTTCAGGAGCACCTTTACACGCCACTATTGTTTTACTGTTTTTATTATCCTTCAACACTCTTGTTATAGCTAAAAGTGATTTGGTTAAGGGATATTCTTTAAGTAATTCTGTAACAGGAATCAAATGCTTATTTACTAATTGGTTTGCATTTTTAAAAGCTTTTTCCATTGGATCAATAGCTTTTTCTTGTGAAGCCAGGTGAGCAAAATTCAAAATTTCAGATATGTGGTTTCGATTTTCTAAAAATGTATTTTTTGAAAATGTTTTATTTCCATTATACACAATTGTAACTTCCATTTTATTTTGTGTAATGGTTCCAGTTTTATCACTGCATAAAACTGTTGCAGAACCTAATGTTTCAATAGCTGACGGCTTTCTTGTCAATACCTTTTTCTTTGACAGTCGCCAGGCACCTAAAGCAAGAAAAACAGTAAGTACTACTGGAAACTCTTCAGGAAGTATAGCCATTGCGGTTGCAAGTCCATTTAAAAGTGAATGAATGAAATTGCCTTTTACAAAATAAAACGCGATAACCACAACTGCACTAATAATACCTCCCAAAACAAATAAATTCCGAATTAAGGATTTCATTTCTATTTGCATACGGGTTTCTTGCTGTTCAATACTTAATAATGAACGTCCAATTTTTCCAAATTCCGTATGTATTCCTGTAGCAAGTATTTTAACATATCCTTTACCCTGAATTACAAGTGTTCCACTATAAACATGCCCAATTATATTGGTAGGATTTTTCTGTGCAGATTTTAAGACAGGAATGGATTCTCCTGTTAATATAGACTCGTCTATGGTGAGATTTAAGCTATCAATCAAAATTCCATCGGCAGGCACTCTATCGCCTTCGTTTAAAATAATAATATCATCGGGTACAACTTCTCTTCCAGCAATCCTTATTTCTTGTCCGTTTCTAATAACCAAAGCTCTTGGAGAAGAGAGATTTTTAAGTACATTTAATGCTTTTTCCGTTTTTTGATATTGATAAAACGTAATGAAAATAATGATAAAAATAGTTGATAATAGAATCAATCCTTCATATATATCTCCTAAAATAATATATAACAAACCACAAGCAATAAGGAGTAAAAACATAGGCTCTTTTACTACTTCCATTGCAATACCAATAACGTTTTTAGGTTTTTCGGACGGCAATTCATTGTAGCCAAAAGAGGAGAGTCTTTCGTTTACTTCGTTTGTATTTAAGCCAATTATCAAATCTGTAAATTAAATGTTATTGTAACGGTTGGTTATTTTTTTTGTTGCTATTATATTATACTGAAATAGTTTGACCTTTTTTTATGGTTAATTTGTTTTTTATTCCCCTAGTTAAAACATTTTCATAACCTTGAAGTAGCAAAAATGCTTTATTTTAAGGTTTTATCTTAAATTAAAAGTTCAAGTAAATTTACTTTATTTTTCCGATATGATTTATACTCGATATTAGGATTGTTTCGCCCTAAAAATGGCACAGGTTAACATGGATTAAGCTGTTAATTTATATGCCATATTAGGTGTTTTAAAATTGGTATAATCTTATTTTATTGTATAAATTATATGGAAAGTAAATAATTTTTTTAAATATTTCTTTTTATATAAATTCTAATTCTCTGTAAAAATATTATTTCCTTATGAAATAATGTTTTCTGTTTTTATACTTAGTTTTAGTTCAATAAAATCTTTATAAATAGCTATCAGCTTAAATTAAATAACAAACAAATTAATTAAATAGTTTAGGTGCAAATTCAGAGAGGTAAGTTCTCCAATTCTTCCAAATATGTCCACCTTCTGTTTCAACATAGGTGTATTTCATACCCATCTTATCAAGTTTTTCTCTAAACTCTTTGTTGGTTTTGTATAAAAAATCTGCATTTCCAATTGCTATCCAATATAATTTGTAGCCATTTTTCATTTGTGTATTAAGTGTTTCATCAATATTGGAGTAAACTTTTGCAGTTGCATCTTCTCGTGGCATAATTGCGGCAGAGAATAATCCGATATAATCGAAATAATTTGGGTAATATCGTGAGATATGCATAGAATGAAATCCGCCCATAGAAAGGCCTGCAATAGCACGATGTTGTTTATCAGCCTTTACTTTATAATTACTTTCTATAAATTTTATAATATCCAAAAAACTACCTTCATATGAACCATTCATTGTTTTAGGAGCCATAAATTGAGGCTTATAAAATCCATCACTTCCTTCTCCTGGTGCAGCATCCTGAGATACATTTCCATTTGGCATCACAACAATCATTGGTTCAGCTTTATTTTCAGCAATCAGGTTGTCCATAATTTGTGCGGTACGCCCCAATGATATCCACGATTCTTCATCACCACCAGCTCCATGTAATAGGTAAAGAACTGGATATTTTTGATTTGATTTTTCGTAGCCCGGCGGAGTGTAAACGGTTAATCTACGATTCATACCTAGTTCAGGGGCATCATACCAACGACGTGCTATTGTACCATGCGGAATTTTATTTACCTTATATAAATCGGCTTGACCACCTCCAATAATAAAAATATTGGTTACTGAAGCTACATCTCTAACCAAGAAAGGATTACTGGGATCCTTTGTTGTTAATCCATCTACAATAAATGAATAACTGTAAAGTTCAGGGTTTAATTCTTTGGTTTTATAGGTCCATACTCCATTATTATCCTTAATTAAATCTACCTTGCCAGGCATGTCTATTTCACCCATTGGACTTTGTTTCTTTTCAGTTGGTAAAAAGTCGCCTGTAATTTGAACCAAATTACTGTTTGGTGCTAGCATACGGAATATTACAGAATTGTCCTGTTGTATTTCAGGTGATGTAATTTGCTGGTTACTAAATAAGGCTTGTTGTGCGTTTGAGTTTGCACTCATAAAAATAATCGATAAGATGAATAGGGAAATGTGTTTTTTCATTTTTTTGGTTTTTCTAAATTCAGTTTAATCTGTTGGTCATTATAATATATTAATACAGGTACTGGATTTTCATCAATTAAATTTAATATATTTTTATATTAGAATCATTCTATTTAACTAAATGAAGCTATTTTTTTATGTACATTGTTAGCAACAGTTTTTTAATTCTATTTTTCAGTTTCCTTTACTTTTAAAAACTTGTTAATCCTTTATCCTTTTATAGAAGTCATAATCCAAACCTTTTTTAAGACCTAAGAAACTGGCATCGAGATTTGAAATTCTATATCTATTTGATTGATAAGAATATTTTCCATTATATTGAAGTTTAAGCCAAACTTCATAATTATATGAATAATCATCATCAATTTCCACAAACCACCTTCCTATCACATTTTCATCATATACTATCTCTTTTTGTTCATTAAACTCAAGCTCATACGTAGATGATTGCCAATGACCTGGTAACATTTTATGAATTGCATCAATAATATCAATCGGTTTGGTTGAAGAATCTATATTATAACTATCAAATTTAGTCATGGTTTTTTCTTGTTGATGAGATGGACAGCGACCACTAAGACCATTAACCCAAGCATCTTGAGCGCATAGATTTCCACCCCACATATAACCTTTTGACGATTGGTTATAAGCTATTTGAAACCATGGATAGCCATCTACTATGCTGTCTGTAACCCTAATTAACATTATAGAAGAATTAGAAGTAAGCACCGTAACTTTATTCTCTGTAAAAGCTGGTCCGCTATAGATTGTCCCATCTATTATTCCAACGGGAATTGGATCTTTAAAACTGCTAGTGGGAACAAATATTTTGTAAATATAAAAGCTTAAACCTATTATTCCGGCTGCCAAAAAGACAACTTTAAATCCGAAATGTTGTACTAAGGTGCCAAATACCCATGATATAAATGTTATTATAGTTAAAAGTGCACCGCCTACCATAAACAAGATACCCAAAATAACAACCATAACTCCTAGAACTCCATTACTGCTAACAAAATCTGATGCAATCATGCTTTGTCCAATCCAGACAATCAACAATCCAGAAATAATTAGGATTATGGCAGTAATATGGCCAATTTTTTTAAGATTTATAGTCATCTGAATTTCTTTGTTTTGTGATTACTTCCAACAGTCTCGGCTATCAGTAGTTGCGTGGTTTAGCACTTAACTTTGCAAGTAAACACCAAGCTGGAAATTCCGCAGGAATTTTCAAAGTAGGCGAGAACAAGCAATTACTAATAGCCATTGTTGTGCTTTTGTTAATTCATAAAGAATGTTTTCATTTTTCGGTCTGTGTGAGTGCTATTACTTGATCAATAATAATCTTAGCTTTTTTATATCTTAGTATTCTTTGTCTCGTATACACCAGGCAATCGTCTATAATATTTTCAAAGACTATGTCAGTGAAAAATTTAAAATGATCATATTCTAACGACGAACGTCCTTCTGAAATTATCCAACCACCTTCATCTAGATTTCTTAAAGAACCATTTTCTCTATAAAAATTTAATAAATTATTAAAACCCTTTGTAGCGTCTGAATCTTTATCTGTAATATCTGTGGCAACTAAAGACCATTCATAAAGTTTGCTCTTTAATTCTTCACTAGTAAGGGTACTTAATTTCCCAGAACTTTCTAAATTTCTCAAGGTATATTCACTTCTTGTCCAATATGGATCAGAAAATGAATTCCTTAAAATACTGTCTAGTTGTTTTGGAGAAAAGTCAAGATTTGGGTTTGGTTGTATGTTTAGAAACACAAAACTCAATGACTGTTCCATGCGGTTTAGTTCCAGTAGTACAGAATCTAATGTTATACTGTTTTGATAAAATTCAGCATTAAGTGTTTTTAAAACCTTTGATTCACTAGCAAGTTCCTTTCTTTCTTCATTCCAATTGTTAATACTTAATGCAATTAAAAATCCAATAACAACCAAAATAATTTCTCCGATTGCATATTTCAGATATTTTCCTGTTTTTCCTTCCAAAAGTAAGTTTTGGCGAATTTTTCTAAAGAATTTTATCATTGGTTAATGGTTTATCATATTGAAGCACAACAGTCAAGTATAAGCGTAGTGCGGGATTAGAAGCACTTCATTTTCCGTTTAGCTGTAAGTTTATTAAAATTAATTACTTTCATATTAGCACTTTCGCCCGCATTAGGTATAGCCATTGTTGTGCGTTCGTATTTCATTCTTTAAAGCCATTTACTAAATGATTTTCCGTTAAATTTATAAACTCCTCCATCTGCCATTCCAAAGAGTAAATTGTTATTATTGTCTCTGTATATGCACCAAATCATTTGAGATTTAAGATATTTATCAATAGTATAGTTTGTTACAGTTTTGCCATCAAATCTCCAAGCTCCTGTATCTCTATCTCCAAACCATATATTCCCTTCTGAATCTTCTTCAATTGCAAAAACGTGTTCCATTGTCCCGGGTGGTGAGATATTTCCATTTTTACCGCTATTCTTGTGAATAAGGCTGTTGATATCCGAAAAATTTATTGTTTTATCATTCTCCATTAGTAAAACTCCAATTCCATTATTTCCTATCCAAATTCGCCCTTTTGAATCTGCTATAACACTTCTTATATGTAATTCTTCATTGTCTTTAAGTTCCAATTTTTTTTTGTCAAGAACGTTTATCATTTTCCCATTAAAGTTGAATAATGCCGCATATGTTGCAATCCAAACCTCTCCGTCTTTATTTTTTGATATGTCTGTTACACCGTATGAATTATTCGGATTTTCATTTTTTGGTTTTGGAAAAATTAAATAGTTCATATTTATTCCGTCAAAACGATTTATTCCGTCTTCTTCACCTGCATAAAACCATAAGTCCCCAATAGTTTCATTCCATTCAATTTTTGGAACGTTAGTATTAATTGAATAGTTAGTAAACCTCCCGCTGTTATAGACACTTACTCCTTTTGCAGTTCCAAACCAAATATTTCCATTTTTGTCTTCTTGAATTGATCGGATTTGATTGTCGGATAAACCGTCAATAGTGGTAAAGTATTCAAATGATTTTCCATCATAATAGCTTACACCTTCATTTTGACTTCCAAGCCAATAACTGCCTTTAGCGTCTTGAAAGATAGCACGTACACCTGAAGTAAAGTTTAAAGTGTCAATTTTTGAAGAGCTTAGCAATTCAGATTTTCTAATTTCTTTTTCGGTTGTTTTAGATTCAAAGCAAGAAAGGTTCAGAGATAATAAAACAATCAGATATATCATTCTTAATAATTTGTTCATTCTTATCTCTTTTTATATGATGCACAAAGGGTTTGAGCATGAAAAGTTGCGGGTTTTGAAAACGCAATTTTCCAATGATTAAATTTAATTTTTTTTTATTAGAATCATTCTATTTTATTGAATTAAGCAATTTTTTATACCTAATGTTGTAACCTGTGCTTTTTTATCATCCAAGTTTTAAAATCCTATAGGCTCCTTGAATTACAAGTATAAAAACAACCGTTCCTATAATCAAATCAGGCTTGTTAGAATTTAGCAAATGAACTAAAAATCCTGCAATAATTACTCCTAAATTTATTATTACATCATTTGATGTGAATATCACACTCGCTTTCATATGTGCCTCGTCTTTGCTTTTTGACTTTTGCAAGATGTAAAGACAAATTCCGTTTGCAATAAGTGCTAAAATCGAAATGATAATCATAGTAGAAAAATCTGGAAGTTTTTCCTCTCCGAAAAATCTTCTTAAAACTTCTACAAATCCGATAATGGCAAGTGTAATTTGAAAATATCCAGCAAGTTTTGCAATCCGCTTTTTCTTAATTAATGTTCCACCAACAGCAAACAAGCTAATTCCATAAACAAAACTGTCGGCAAGCATATCTAAACTATCGGCAACAAGTCCCAAAGATTTTGAAATAATTCCAGTTGACATTTCGATTATGAAAAAGACAAAATTGATTGCAAGTACCGACCAAAGTAACTTTATTTGGTTTGTATTTTCTTTAAATTCAGGTTGGTCTGTTTGTTCAGTCGAGATTTTCTTTCCACCTAAACTTAATTCGATAATGGACTTTTCTATTTGCTCAATTTCTCCGTTATGAAAAACTATCAGTTTTCGGTTAGCAATATCAAATTCTAAATGATTAATACTCGAAATACCATCTAATTTCATTCTGATTAAATTTTCCTCAGAAGGGCAATCCATTTTTGATATTTCAAATATTGTTTTTTCCATTTAGTTTAATTCAATCTGCATTGGTTACAACTTGGTTGTATAAGATTAGTTGCGTGTTTTAAGCACTAAAGTTAGCAAATAAATCACAGATAGAAAGTCCGCGAGGACTTTCGTAAACTGGCTAGAACTAGCAATTAATTTTATACGGTATTGTGTTTTTAATTTAAAGTCTTCATTGCCAATTCTGCTATTTCTCTGGTAATTTTTGTTGGTGAGTTACAATCACAGTTGTTCAGTCCAACAACATAAATATCATAGTCAGGAAGATATACACCCATAGACTTGAATCCGAAAAAGTGTCCTCCATGTTCCCTTGTAGAAATTCCATTTCTTTCTTTAATATGCCATCCATAACCATAGTTAATATGTTCTCCGTTATTCAATGTATAATTCGAGAATGCTTTATCAGTTGTTTTTTTACTAATTAAAAGGTTATTTTTTATGGCTTCTTGCCAAGTAAACATATCATTCACAGTAGACATCAATGCACCAGTAGAATAAGCAAAAGAATAACTAACTTGTCTACGATTAACATAACCATTTTTATTATGGTAACCCGAAGCTCTGTTTTTAATAGCCTCTCTATGACTTCCATATTGTGAAGATGTCATTCCTATTTTTTTAAAAATTTGTTCTTCAACAAAATTAGCATAGGGATGTCCAGTTACTTTTTCAATGATATAACCTAATATTACATATCCTGAATTATTATATTTAAATTTTTCTCCAGGAAGAAAATCCATAGGTTCATTTTTAAAAAAGCCTATTAGCTCTAAAGGGGTTAAATCTTGTGTCGAAATTGCATTTAACCCCTTAACCCTGGTAAAATCTTAAATTCCTGATGTGTGTGTTAATAAGTGATGAACTGTAATTTTATGTCCATTTGTTGGGTAATCAGGAATGAACTTAGTTATTTCTTCATCCAAATTCAGTTTGCCTTTTTCCATAAGCATTAAAATAGATACTGCTGTAAACTGTTTTGTCATAGAAGATATTTCGAAGACGTTTTCCGTATGCATAGGAAGATTTAATTCTAAATTTGAAAGACCGAAGGCTTTTTTATAAACGATAGTTCCGTTTTTAGAAATCAAGAAGGTTGCTCCAGGAGCATTCGGTTGATATTTTTCCTGCAATAAACTATCAATTTTTAATTCGAAATTTTGTGAGTAGATTATAGATTGTGAATTAAGAGACAATACAGTAATTGCGATTAATAGGGACTTTAAATAATTTGCTTTTTGCATTTTTTAATTTTTCTAAATGTTATTTGCTCTTTGGACGTCTAATTAAACAGTTAGGTTACAAAAAAATAACATATTGAAATTATTGATTGAGGTTATTGAATTCGGGTAGTTTTTTCAAATGTCTCGTCCTATTAATGGTTAGTTGCGCGGTTAAGCAACTAATTATACACGGTGTTGGCAACATTAATTTATAAATAACTTAACCACTTTTTATCTTTATTATTCATTTTGTATTTGTCAAATTTTTTGCAAAGTGGATATAATAAAAGGATTATAAATATCCAAACAACATATACAATCCACAAATTAAATCCATAACCTTTTAATTCTTCCATATCAGTTACCCATTTTGGTAGTACCATCATTGTCCATCCAAATCCAGTTAATTTAGCCATTATTCCAGCTAAAAAGTGTATTAGATATAAGTGCAGTATGTAATAGAAGAATGGTACTCTCCCAAATGTCTGAAAGAAAGAAACAACTTTCCCCTTTAATTTTTCCGTGTTTGCAAGAAATAAAAATGAAGGCCCCAAGGTCATTAGTAAAAATAACAATGAAGGTGGGTATTTTGTAGTTGCCATAAATGACATAAGTGTTTTGGATATATTGTTATATCCTTGCCATTGATTTAAATCTCCATAGTAATTTGAATAGCGTAATATTATAAACAAAGCTATTAGAGATACTCCCAAAATGTTAAGTGCTTTTTTTCTAAATTTAACATCAACAGTTTTATTGTACAAAGCACCAAACCAAAATCCAAGAGACATAACACCAACCCAGGGAATTATAGGATAAGAAACATAAAGTCTTCTTCCTCCAAATATGTTAACCCCATTTTCTTGATGGACTAATGACCATAAAAAACTCTCATTAAAATTAAGACTATCGAGAAGATTATGACCAAAAATTAGTATAACACTAATAAGTAGAATAATATTTTTCGGCAAGTATATTATACCAGCAAGTAAAACCATACTCATTCCTAATGACCAAATAACGGCTAATTCGTTATAGGTAAAATAAATATCAAAATTCCAAGCAAAATTCACTAACGTTAACTCTATAAAAATCAACCATATTCCACGTTTTAAAAGAAATTTAGCAAGTTGATTTTTAGTTTTTTTTCTACTAATTAAAAAAGCAGAAATTCCGGCAAGAAAACAGAATACAGGCGCACAAAAATGTGTTATCCATCTTGTTATAAAAACAAACCAATCTGCTGTATTTGGGTCAGTAGGGTTTATTGAAAACGCATCGTTGTGAAAAAAATCACGAGTATGGTCTAATGCCATAAGAATTAGAACTATTCCTTTCAAGAAATCTAAAGATTGTATTCTGTTTTTTATCGATGCTTTCAAGATTTTGTCATTATTGTTGCTAACGTTTATGTATATGGAAAGTTGCATGTTTGTGTACGAAGATTTTTCGAAAGAAAATAAGATGCAAGCAAACAAAGTAACTTACATTTTTTAATCTAAAACTAGCAATTTTTTATACCCATTGTTATGCGTTCGTATTTTATCCGTTAATTTTTAAATTTGGAAATTATTGTTTCATTTCCACTCTAATCAATCTAATTATTTTAGTGCCACTTAAATTCTCTACTGAATGTGGTGCCTCTGGATTTTTATACATTGTCATTGGGAAAACAAGAGGCTCAGGTATTTGACGAGTATCCATAATTACATTTCCTTCTCCATCACGGTCAATGAAATCTCCCGCTTCCATTATGTAAAGTACACTTGGCCACTGATGATGATGAACAGGTTCTAATTCTTTTGGCGCAAGAGTTACCTCCAAAACTCTTACTTTGTCGTTTTCCAGTAAAATTTTATGGTTATTTGGTGCAGACACAACTGCATCTTGGTCTTTAGGCCATTCCGCTGGATTTCCAGTTTTGTACAAAAGCTTTTGTTCATCAGTTGTTTGTCCGAAAACAGAAATAGTCGAAAATGCAGTAAAGCAAATCACAGCAATTAAAAATTTAAAAGTTGATTTCATATTTGGTCAGTTTTAGTTTTAAGTGCTTACTCTAATCGGTTTTCAGCTTTCCCGTTTTTCTTTATTACTGTTGTTCATCATATGACGCACAAGGGCTTTTGGTATGTTTTGTTGCGCGGTTAAGCAACTAATTTAGTAAATAAATACTAACCTATAAAATCCGTGAGGATTTTCGTAAGTAGGCTAGAACTAGCAATTAATTATACACGTTGTTGCCCCAGTAGTTTTTATCGCTTAAATCTATCAATTATTTTCTTTATAGATTCCGAAATGATGTTGATGTCTTTTTTTATTGAATCTTTTTCAAATTGACTGACTTTATCTTTTTTGGTTTTAGCCCAATTTACTTTCAAAGTAGCTATATCAGAATTAATTGAATCTTTCTCGAATTGACTTATCTTACCATTAAATTCATTTAAGAGCTGTGATACCTGAATATTAATTTTTTCGGATTGAGGTTGTTTATTCCAAGTATCTTTTATGTCTTTCCAAATGTCTTTTTGTTTATTATTCCACATAATATTATAGTTTATATGTTATACAATTTAATAGAGTTTTTTTTATTCTTTTCATTTTCACAGCTATATAATTCTCTGTCATTCCTGTTATTTCTGCAATTTCTTTATATCTCAATTCTTCTAAATAAAGAATGATAATTGATTTATCGGTTTCGTTCAATGAAGAGATACAAGAAGTAAGTGCTTTTTGCTTTGCTTGTTGTGTCCTATCAAGAGGCATATCAACAGGAACAAATTGAACAGATTCTAAACGAACTGTTTTAAAATTCTTTTTCTCTAACTTTTGTTTTGAGCGAAGACAGACATTTAGAGTAATTCTGTAAATCCAAGTGTCAATACTCGAATTGCCTTTAAAGCTTGATATAGATTTCCAAATTGCAAAAATCACTTCTTGGAAAAGGTCTTGAGGTTCTAAAGGGGTAACTGCGTAAATTTTACAAATTCTGTAAATTTTCTCTTTATTATTCTCAAGTAGTTGTTCAAATATTTCTGTCATTGGTTTTTGTATCTTTCATTATTACTCTCTACTTGTTTAGTGACAAGAGTTATCAAAATATGACAGATATTTCGATTTATTTTTAGATCCCTAATTACTGCCAACTTGTTTGTGTATGTTTAGTAGCGCGATTAAGTACGTAATTTAGCAAATAAAAACTGAATGCAAAATCCGCGAGGATTTTCGTAAGTAGGCTATAACCAAGCAATTAATTATAACACGTTGTTAACCTAGTTTTTATCAGACTTTATTACCTCCATTATGGTATTTAAAGCCTTGTCATTTCCATTAAAATAATCAGTTGATAATGCGTTTACTGGAATATGGGGAGCAATCCAATTCCTATTGTCTTCTGCTTTTGATGTTTGATGAAACTGTGTAGAAATAAGCCCCATTAATCCTGAATATGGTAACTTAAACCATCCTGCTTCTCCTATATGATTTGGTTTTGAACCACTGGGTTCACCTACAAGAATTGCATCAGTATATTTTGTGATATCCGTTAACAAATTTTGAGCCGCAGAAAAAGTTTCCCGTCCCATTAATACGAAAACGTTTCCATCTGGATTCATAATTTCGAAATTGATAATGGTTTTTAACATTGGTGGCAATATAGAACCATTTCCACCGTGATTATGTCTCAAATCTAATATTAAATGGTGAACCTTGTTTTTGGATATCTGACTACGTAATTCGATATTAAAATCTTTTAAAGTTTGTGTTTCCTTTTGTGTAACTATATTAAACTGAACATAGATGCTATTGTTTTCTGGGATTAATTTGTGCCAATAAGGGTCTTCTGTTTTCGACAAGAATAATGGTTGTTCTTTGTCTTTTAGTTTTGGCATTTTTGGGAAGTCAGAAAAATTCCAAGAAACTGGATTCATTATTATTTTTTGAGACTTTCCACTTCTGTCTTTCAAAGTAATTGCAACTTGATTGGCGTTCTCAACAATTCCTAAACCTTTTAATACATCTGGGAGTCCTAAATAATATGGACCCAACCAAAGTGTTTGCATATCGTTATCTCTAGCATTTATGGCATTTGTTTTTTGCAGCGCTTCTTCAGCATTTGTATTTTCAATCGATTCCACTTCATAACCAATCCATTTTTCAAAACCTATCTCAGCATCAACAATAAAAATTCCATCACTAAACTGATAAAACTGAACGGGAAGCTTTTTTAAGGCATCTTTGTTAGGGGATGTTGGAATAATTAAATTATGTCCATTGCCCAAACTACCAACAATTTTCATTAATTCTACAATTATTTGTTCATCATTTAATGACGCTATTTTTGTTTTTAAATTTAGAATTGCTTTTGATAATTCTGTTTTGGAAATAGCGTGATAAGGGCTATAATGTAACTCGTTAATTCTGTTTTCTAAGTATGAAATATCTTTAACCCAAGTTTCTTCTCTTGTAATATTTGCTTGATTATCATTTCCAAATAGTGCTAAAAAATTTTCATCTTCTATGAAGTCTTTAAAAGCAGCATCCCCTTTTAAGAATGGTTTTTCGTCATAACGAGATGCAAATCCTTTTTGTAACCATAATAAAGCATTCTCCTTATCTCCATCTTCAGCATAGGCTTTGGCAATTTTAATCATTATATCATTTGAGGGTGCTGAGCCTGTCGGAATATCCGTTAAAATAGTACCTCCAGATTCAAGAGTTTTTTTTAATACCATAATTGCATTTGTAAACTGTCCAGTTTCATAATAGGACAGCCCTAATAAATAAAATAAATCAGCGTCGTTTTGATATTGTGTGGTTAGGTTTTTTAAAATTTCAATGGATTCTTGCCATTTTTCATTCTTAACTAAGCTTATGGCTTCGTTTCTGTGATGAATATATTCTAATGGACTTTCAATAGTGTTATTTTTCGTTTGTGAAAACGTATAATTTATATTTATTAAAAGGAAAAGGATTATGCTCGTAATGGTTATATTTTTCATATTTAATTATAGTTTCTTAATAAGAAGGACTAATAATGGAAAGAATTGTTACACTTCATAATGTATTATACTGATATAGGTTGACCATTTTTTTATTAAAATTCCTTTTATTAAATAGTCAAATACTGTAAATTTTGTTTATTTCTTCGATAGCTTTTATAATTTACATTTTGATTTATATGTACGTGTTTTGGCGTTAA
>NZ_QTTQ01000011.1:492717-817607 GCF_003384935.1 Lutibacter oceani | reverse complement strand
GTAACCAACAATGGACCAGCAGCAGTAACTAATTTAGTAGTAGCAGATGCTTTAGATACAGGCTTAACTTTCGGATTGGTAACACCAAGTGTAGGAACTTGGACAGCACCAAACTGGACCATAGGAAGTTTAGCATCAGGCGCAACAGAGACTATTACTATAGAAGCAACTGTTGATGCAGGAACAGGAGGGACAACGCTAACAAACACAGTTAGCAATACACAAGATCAAACGGATGACAATACAACTCCAGATGATGCTTCCGAAAGCGTAACGGTAACAAGTTCAGATTTAGTAACAACGAAAGTAGTTGACAACGTAACACCAAATGAGGGAGACACCATAGTTTATACTATTGAAGTGACCAACAGTGGAAGTCCAGCAACAGGAGTTAGCTTAACAGATAATTTACCGGCGGGTGTTACTTATGTGAGTGATGATTCAGCAGGAGCTTACAACAGTGGTTCAGGAATTTGGACTATTGGGAGTATTGCAAATGGAGCAACAGCAACCTTGAATATTACTGCAACAGTTGATGCGGGAACAAGTAATACAACAATTACAAATTTCACTACAGCAGCAACAGGAGACCAATCAGATCCAACAACAGTTGGTGATGATTTATCAGAGTCAATTACAGTAAGCAACAATTCAGATATTATATTAACTAAAGTAGTTGATAATGCTACACCAAACACTGGAGATGTAGTAACTTATACCATAACGGTTACAAATAATGGACCAGCGGTTGTAACAGGATTGGTTGTTACCGATGTATTACCGGTAGGTTTAGCAGAAGGATTGGTAACTCCAAGTGCGGGTTCTTGGACTTCACCACTTTGGACAATAGGAACATTAGGTGTAGGCGCAACAGAGACAATGACAATAGAGGCCTCGGTAACTGCATTAGGAGAATATAGTCAGCCAGATATTGTAAATACGGCAACAAATGCTCAAGATCAGGATGATAGTTCATTACCAAGTGAAGCAAGTTCCACAATAAATGTTACCAGTACAGATTTAGTAACAATTAAGACTGTAAGTGATGCAACTCCATATGAAGGACAGACTATTGTATATTCAATAGCGGTTACAAATTATGGGCCAAGTGATGCAACAGGAGTAAGTTTAGTAGATTTACTACCAGATGGAGTAACATATGTAAGTGATAATCAAGGAGGATTATACAATTCAGGAGATGGGAATTGGATGATAGGAGATTTATCTTCAGGAAGTACAATTACATTAGATGTTACAGCTACAGTAGATGCATTAACAAGTGGAGACACGATAACAAATGTAACAACATCAGCTTCAGGAGATCAAACAGATCCAAATACAACAACTGAGGGATTCCCAGAGGATGATTTAGATGCAGTTATAACTGTAGAAAATTATTCAGATATTATATTAACTAAAGTAGTTGATAATGCTACACCAAACACTGGAGATGTAGTAACTTATACCATAACGGTTACAAATAATGGACCAGCGGTTGTAACAGGATTGGTTGTTACCGATGTATTACCGGTAGGTTTAGCAGAAGGATTGGTAACTCCAAGTGCGGGTTCTTGGACTTCACCACTTTGGACAATAGGAACATTAGGTGTAGGCGCAACAGAGACAATGACAATAGAGGCCTCGGTAACTGCATTAGGAGAATATAGTCAGCCAGATATTGTAAATACGGCAACAAATGCTCAAGATCAGGATGATAGTTCATTACCAAGTGAAGCAAGTTCCACAATAAATGTTACCAGTACAGATTTAGTAACAATTAAGACTGTAAGTGATGCAACTCCATATGAAGGACAGACTATTGTATATTCAATAGCGGTTACAAATTATGGGCCAAGTGATGCAACAGGAGTAAGTTTAGTAGATTTACTACCAGATGGAGTAACATATGTAAGTGATAATCAAGGAGGATTATACAATTCAGGAGATGGGAATTGGATGATAGGAGATTTATCTTCAGGAAGTACAATTACATTAGATGTTACAGCTACAGTAGATGCATTAACAAGTGGAGACACGATAACAAATGTAACAACATCAGCTTCAGGAGATCAAACAGATCCAAATACAACAACTGAGGGATTCCCAGAGGATGATTTAGATGCAGTTATAACTGTAGAAAATTATTCAGATATTATATTAACTAAAGTAGTTGATAATGCTACACCAAACACTGGAGATGTAGTAACTTATACCATAACGGTTACAAATAATGGACCTTCAGTGGTAACAGGATTAATTGTTAGGGATGTATTACCAGATGGACTAACAGAAGGCTTGGTAACTCCAAGTGCAGGACTATGGACTTCACCACTTTGGACAATAGGAACATTAGGAGTAGGTGTAACAGAGACAATGACAATAGAGGCATTGGTTACTGCTGAAGGTACAATAAATCAAACTCCAATAAGAAATATAGCAGATCATGTACAAGATCAAATAGATTTAACATCTCCTAGTATCTCATATGCTGATATTGTGGTGACAGCATCAGATTTAGAGACTATTAAAGTTGTTGATATTGCAGAACCATTTGAGAATGATACTATAATTTATACAATTACAGTTACCAATAATGGACCTAGTGATGCAACTAATGTTAGTTTAACAGATTTATTACCAACAGGAGTTACCTATATAACTGATGATATTGGAGATGATTTTAATAGTGGTTCAGGAATTTGGACAATAGGTACTATTTTAGAAGGAACTTCAGCAACTATCAATATTACAGCATCTGTTGATGTTGGTACTGCAGGAGAAACTATTACAAATTCAACAACTGCTGCAACTAGTGATCAAACAGACCCAACAACAGATGGAGACGTTTTAGATGCAACTATAACTGTAGAAAACTATTCAGATATTGTATTAACAAAGGCTGTAGACAATGCAACTCCAAATGTTGGGGATACAGTAACCTATACAGTAACTGTTAAAAACAATGGACCGGCAAAAGTTACTGGTTTAGTAGTTACAGACGTATTACCAACAGGATTGACGTACGGAACAGTTTCACCTAGTGATGGAATTTGGACTGCGCCAAATTGGAATGTAGGCACTTTAGAATCTGGAGAAGAAGAAACAATTGTTATTGAAGCTATTGTAGGAATGGATCAAGGTGGGCAAACTCTGATTAACACTGTAAGTAATTCACAAGATCAAATAGATAGTGATTTAACTGAAGATGATGCTTCAGAGACAATTGTAGTAACAAGTTCAGATTTAGTTACAGTAAAAACCGTAAGTAATAAAACTCCAAATGAAGGTGATACAATTACTTATACTATAGAGGTAACTAATAATGGACCAAATACTGCAACGGGGGTAAGTTTAATTGATAATTTGCCGGTTGGTGTTACATTTGTAAGCCATTCAACAGGAGAAGGAAACTTTAACTATGGTTCAGGATTATGGGATATAGGGGAATTACCAAATGGAATTACTGCTATATTAACAATTGTAGCAACCGTAGATGATGGTACTTTAGGTCAAACAATAACCAATACAACAAGTGCAGTAACTGCTGATCAATCCGATCCGGATACCACAAATAATATTGGAAGTGTTTCTATTATTCCTACAGCATATATTGATTTAAGTTTAACTAAATCAGTAGTTGATGATGTTGTAGATCCTGAAGTTGGAGATATAATTACATTTGAAATTAGAGTTGACAATGAAGGACCAACAGAAGCAACTGGGGTTCAAGTTACGGATGTTATTCCTTCAGGTTATGATTTTGTAAATTATAGTTCTTCTATAGGTACTTATAACCCTATTACTGGATTGTGGAACATTGGATTTATTGAAATTGGCAATACAGCAGTATTGCTAGTAGATGTTATAGTAATGGATAGTGGTGATTATGAAAATTGTGCTGAAATAACAGCAGCTAATGAAATTGACATTGATTCAACACCAGATAATGGAAATACTAGTGAAGATGATTATGACTGTGCATCTGCACCTCCA
This sequence comes from Lutibacter oceani, assembly GCF_003384935.1. Classification (GTDB taxonomy): domain Bacteria; phylum Bacteroidota; class Bacteroidia; order Flavobacteriales; family Flavobacteriaceae; genus Lutibacter; species Lutibacter oceani. The sequence goes on along the minus strand of NZ_QTTQ01000011.1, from coordinate 813,614 downwards.
ATTCAAGAAGTTGATTTAAAAATCGAAAAAACTGTAATTGCAGATAACTTAACACCATTGGTTAATACAGAAGTTTCATTTGAAATTAGATTAATTAATGATGGTGATATTGAAGCAACTGAAGTTGTTGTTACAGATTTATTACCTACAGGATATACTTATTTAAATTATAGTTCAACTAGAGGAACTTATGATGACGATTCTGGTATTTGGAATGTTGGTACTATTGTAGATGGTGAAACTGAAGTATTAGTTATTGATGCAATTGTAAATGCAACTGGTGAGTATTTAAATTGTGCTACTATTACAGAAATGCACCAAACAGACCCAGATTTATCTAATAATACAAGTTGTATTGCAACGAATCCGGTTGATGTTGTTGATTTAGAGTTAACAAAAGAAGTAGCTTTATCTCTTGGTAATCAAGGGCCAGTTAGTACAACAGGGGTTTTACAACCTTATGCTGAAACTAATGTAGATTTTACAATTACATTAACTAATAATGGACCAAGTGATGCAACAGGAGTACAAGTAGTGGATCTTTTACCAAATGGTTATAACTTTGTAAGTGTATCCGTTTCTACTGGATCTTATGATGATGGCTCAGGTATTTGGAATGTTGGAACAATAGTAAATGGAGCAATTGAAACATTAATTATTACAGCTTATGTGAACCCATTAGGAAACTGGTTGAATGTAGCTGAAGTATTAGCAGTTAATGAGCTTGATTTAGATTCTACACCAAATAATGGAGATATTTTTGAAGATGATATGGATCAAATTTCAACAAATCCAATTGTTTTATTAACTATAGCTGAAGGGTTCTCTCCAAATGGGGATGGTATAAATGATGTATTTGAGATTGAGTTTTTAGAAGTATTATTTCCTAATTTCGGAATGGAAATCGTTGATAGATATGGAAATCTTGTGTATAAATACAAGCACAATGGTAACCCATATCAAACACCGGAATGGTGGAATGGATTCTCAAGTGGAAGTATGAATTTCAATAATGAAGCTCTTCCATCTGGTACTTATTTCTACACAATTTACTTTAACAATAATGAAAGAAAACCACAGACTGGTTGGATATATTTAAGAAAATAAAACATTAATTTTTGGAAAGGGAGAGCTTTAAACATCTCTCTTTCCTTTAATATTTTTTAAGCGAAGTTTATGAAAAAAATAAAATTACTTTTAGGATTTATAATCTTAATATCCGTAACAACGGTTTTTGGTCAACAAGATCCACAGTATACACAGTATATGTATAATATGAATGTTTTGAATCCAGCTTATGCAGGCTCAAAAGGAATTACAAGTATAGGTTTATTGGGGAGAACTCAATGGGTTGGAGTTGAAGGCGCTCCTAAAACTGTGACGCTTGCTGTACATTCTCCTGTTGGTAGGTCAGTAGGTTTAGGATTGTCTGTAATTCATGATGAGATAGGACCCGTAAAAGAAGATAATGTGTATGCTGATTTTTCTTATACAATTTTTACCTCAGGTGAAGGAAGGTTGGCTTTTGGATTAAAAGCAGGTGTAACATTTATGGATGTTAGAGAATTAATTACTGTTGATCCAGACCCTTTAAATATTCCTATTCATCAAACATCTCCAAATTTTGGTGCAGGTGTATATTATTATACAAATAAGTTTTATTTAGGATTATCAGCTCCTAATTTTTTAGAAACCAAACATCTTGAAAAAGAAGGTGGAGTTGTTAGTACAGCTTCAGAAAAAATGCATTACTTTTTAACTTCTGGGTATGTGTTTGATATTGCAGATAACCTTAAATTAAAGCCTTCAACTATGATTAAAGCTACCGCGGGTGCACCAATTTCTGTAGATTTATCTTTAAATCTACTTGTTGATGAAAGGGTGGAACTTGGACTGTCTCATAGATTTGATGACTCCATAAGTGGAATGATAGGATTTCAAGTAAATGATGATTTTAGAGTGGGCTACGCATACGATTACACAACTTCAAAATTTGGAGATTTTAATTCAGGCTCTCATGAAATAATGTTGTTATTTGATTTTAATAGAAAAAACATTAAGAGTCCAAGATTCTTTTAATTATAAAAAACAGAAATATGAAAAAAATTACACTTATAATACTATTGTTTTGTGCATTCCAAATAAATGCACAAGATGTTAATTATAGTATCAAAAACATTTCTGAAAACACTAAACTTGCTGATTTTGGTGTTACTTACTATGGTGAAAATTCAGCTGTTTTTGCTTCTTCAAGAAAAGATAAATCTATTAGAAGTAGAAAGTGGCATCTTAATAAACAACCTTATTTAGAGTTATTTAAAGGAACTATGGAGGCTGAAGGGGAAATTGTTAATGTTGAACGATTTTCAGAAACTATAAACTCAAAGTATCACGAATCCAATGTTGCTTTTACAAAAGATTTAAAAACAGTTTATTTTTCCAGAGATAATTATATTGATAAAAAAGCCAAGAAAGATACTGAAGGTTGGGTTTTAATTCAATTATATAAAGCAACAATTGGAGACAATGGAGAATGGATCAATATTCAATCGTTACCATTTAATAACGATAATTATTCAACCGGTCACCCAGTATTAAATGACAAGGAAAATAAGCTTTATTTTACTTCAGATAGGCCTGGAGGTTTTGGTGCAACCGATATTTATGTTGTGGATGTTAATAAAGATGGAAGCTATGGAGAACCTATTAATTTGGGGCCAAATGTAAATACTAGAAGAAAAGAAATGTTTCCTTTTATAGATGAGAATAATGTGCTTTATTTTTCATCAAATGGTTATGAAGATAGTAAAGGGCAATTGGATATTTATGCTACTAAAATAATTGCTTCAGAAGCCATTGAGCCTGCTGTAAATTTAGGGTCACCAATTAATAGCAAGGGAGATGATTTTGCTTTTGTAAAAAAATCAGGTGAAAAATGGGGTCATTTTTCTTCTAATAGAGAAGGTGGAAAAGGAGATGATGATATCTATTATTTTGAAGAATTAGCACCAATTAAATTTGATTGTAATCAAGTGGTTGAAGGTGTTGTTCGTGAAAAAGATTCAGGTGCTCTTTTACCTGGGGCTTTAGTGATTTTATATGGAAAAAATGGTGAGAAAGTTGAAAGTATTATAGCTGATAAATATGCCTCATTTAGTTTTATTGTTGATTGTGAAACAGCCTACAAAATTGTTGGTACAAAAGAAAATTATGATGAAGATAGTCAAGAATTTGTAACCTCTGATGAAAGAGATTTAGAATTAGCAATAGGGTTAACTATTGCTCCCAGTGAATTTATTACTGTTCGAGGTCAATTAATGGTTAATATCAAACCTATTTATTTTGATTTAGACAAATCAAATATCAGAAAAGATGCAGCAATGGAATTGGAAAAGGTGGTTAGAATTATGAATAAGTATCCAAACATAAAAATAGCATTAGGATCTCATACAGATAGCCGTGCTTCAGATAAATACAATTGGGATTTATCAAATAGAAGAGCAAAATCATCATTAGAGTGGATAATTTCAAAAGGAATAGACGCTTCAAGAATTACAGGTGAAGGGTATGGGGAAACAAAATTAGTTAACAAATGTTCTAATGGGGTTAGATGTTCAGAAGTTGAACATCAATTAAATAGAAGAACCGAGTTTGTGATTTTAAACCCTGAAGCTGCAAAAAACTAATTTAAAAAAATATTAATAAAAAATAAAAAAAGGTACTATTAATAGCACCTTTTTTTATTTAAAGAATAGATGATAATTTACAATTCAAAACCTAAATTAACACCTAAATTTTGAGCAATTAATTTTGTAATTCTCGATTTTAGTTGTGGTATTTTAATTTTTTCAACAACATCATTTCCAAAAGCAAATAACAATAAAGCTTTAGCTTCTTTTTTTGGAATTCCTCTAGATTGCATATAAAATAACGCACTCTCATCTAATTGACCTATTGTACACCCGTGAGAACATTTTACATCATCAGCAAAAATTTCCAATTGTGGTTTTGCATTAATTGTTGCTCCATCATCAATTAAAATATTATTGTTTTGTTGAAACGCATTTGTTTTCTGAGCTTCTTGTTGTACAATTACTTTTCCGTTAAAAACACCAGTAGATTTATCGGCATAAATACCTTTGTATAATTCGTGGCTTTCACAATTAGGATATTTGTGATTTACCAGGGTATGATTATCAACATGTTGCTTATTATTTAAAATAGAAATGCCATTTAAATTTGAAGTAATATGCTCGCCTTCGTGATAAAATTCTAAATTATTTCTTGTTAATTTTCCGCCAAAAGAATACGTGTTTACCGAAGCAACACTTTGTTGTTTTTGAGTTACAAAAGTGCTGTCAATTAAAGAAGAATCTTTTGTGTCATTTTGTATTTTATAATAGTCTACAATAGCTCTTTTATGAACAAAAATTTCTGTAACCGAATTTGTTAAAACCGTATTTTTTGAAAGATTTTGATGACGTTCAATAATTTGAACGTGAGAATTTTCTCCAACAACAACTAAATTTCTTGGTTGAAGTAATGCTTCTTTTTCACTTCCAGTAGAGAAATTAAGAATTTGAATTGGTTTTGGAACAATAGTATTTTTTGGAATATTAATAAATGCACCTTCAACAGAAAAAGCAGTATTTAATTCAGTTAAACTATTGTTGTTTTTTGCAATAGTATTGAAATAGTTGTCAATTACCATTTTATATTTTGGTCGTGTTAAAGCTGAAGACAGTATACAAACATCACAATCATCATGTGTTGTATCTGATAAAAAAGAGCTAAACACACCATCAATAAAAATTAAAGTGTAAGATTCTATTTCATTAATTAGAAATTCTTTTACATTTTTAAAACCAATTGGTTTTTCAGTTTTTGGAAATAAGCTAAAATCATGTTTTAATAATGAATTAAGGCTTGTGTATTTCCATTCTTCATCTTTTTTACTTGGAAAACCTTCTTTTTCAAAATTTTGAATGGCTTTAGATCTTATTGAATGTACATTCGAATCTAAATCTAATACACCTTTGTTTTCAAAAGCTAAAAATGAAGAAACTAATTTTTCTTTTAAATTCATAGTTTTATTATTTCAGCCAGTCGTACCCTTTTTCTTCTAACTCTAATGCTAATTCTTTACCTCCAGATTTTACAATTTTACCATTGTGTAAAACATGTACAAAATCAGGTACAATATAATCTAATAAACGTTGGTAATGCGTAATAACTATTACAGCATTATCTTTACTTTTTAGTTTGTTAACACCATTTGCTACAACTTTTAAAGCATCAATATCTAAACCAGAATCTGTTTCATCTAAAATAGCTAATTTAGGTTCTAACATTGCCATTTGAAAAATTTCGTTACGTTTTTTTTCACCTCCAGAAAAACCTTCATTTAAAGAACGGGAAAGAAATTTTCTGTCAATTTCTAATAAATCGGCTTTTTCACGAATAAGTTTCAACATTTCTTTTGCTGGTAATTCTTCTAAGCCTTTAGCTTTTCTAGTTTCGTTTATGGCTGTTTTAATAAAGTTTGTAACAGTTACTCCAGGAATTTCAACAGGATATTGAAAAGAAAGGAAAATACCTTTGTGAGCTCTATCTTCAGGAGCTAAATCTTCTAAGTCTTCTCCGTTTAAAATTATAGAACCGTCAGTTACTTCATACTCTTCTTTTCCGGCAATTACTGCAGAAAGTGTACTTTTTCCAGAGCCATTTGGCCCCATAATTGCATGAACCTCACCTGCTTTTATTTCGAGATTTATTCCTTTTAAAATCTCTTTATCGTTGATACTTGCGTGTAAATTTTTTACTTGTAACATTTTTTATAGTTTGAATGTTGTAAAGTTGAATGTTAAAAAGTTAGAATGCTAACTTAAAAAACCTTAAACTTTAAAAACTTTATGAACTTTAAACTTTTTAACTCTAATTTATCCTACGGATCCTTCTAAACTTATTTCTAATAATTTTTGAGCTTCAACGGCAAATTCCATTGGTAATTTATTTAGTACTTCTTTACTAAATCCATTTACAATTAGTGCAATTGCTTTTTCTGTATCTATTCCACGTTGATTGCAATAAAACAATTGGTCTTCACCAATTTTACTAGTTGTGGCTTCATGTTCAATTTGAGCAGTTTTATTTTTTGCTTCAATATAAGGGAATGTATGTGCACCACATTTATTTCCCATTAAAAGTGAATCACACTGTGAAAAATTACGTGCATTTTTTGCTCGAGCTCCAATTTGAACTAAACCTCTATAGGAATTTTGTGAATGGCCTGCTGAAACTCCTTTTGAAATAATAGTACTTTTTGTATTATTACCTAAGTGAATCATTTTTGTACCAGTATCTGCCTGTTGGTGATTGTTAGTAACTGCAATTGAGTAAAATTCTCCAACTGAGTTATCACCTTTTAATACACAGCTTGGATATTTCCACGTTACAGCACTTCCAGTTTCAACTTGGGTCCAAGAAATTTTAGCATTTTTTTCGCATAAACCACGTTTAGTTACAAAATTATAAACACCACCTTTTCCTTCAGCATCACCAGGAAACCAGTTTTGTACAGTTGAATACTTTATTTCAGCATCATCCAAAGCAATTAATTCAACCACCGCTGCGTGCAACTGATTTTCATCACGAGCTGGTGCAGTACAACCTTCTAAATAACTTACATAGCTACCTTTGTCGGCAATTACTAAAGTACGCTCAAACTGACCTGTTCCGCCTTCATTAATTCTAAAATAGGTTGATAATTCCATCGGACATGTTACACCTTTTGGAATATAACAGAACGAACCATCAGAAAATACTGCAGAATTTAATGCAGCATAAAAATTATCGGTTTTAGGAACAATGGTTCCCAAATATTTTTTTACCAACTCAGGATGTTCCTGAATAGCTTCTGAAATTGGCATAAAAATAATACCTTTTTCATTTAATGTTTTTTTGAAAGTTGTAGCTACCGAAACAGAATCTACAACTATATCTACTGCAACATTTGATAAACGTTTTTGTTCATCAATTGAAATACCAAGTTTTTCAAAAGTTTTTAGTAATTCAGGATCAACTTGATCTAAACTATCTAATTTTGGTTTTTGAACTGGAGCAGAATAGTAGCTAATATCTTGAAATTTTGGTTTTTCATAATTAACATTTGCCCAATCTGGCTCCTTCATTTCTTTCCAAACTTTAAATGCCTCCAAACGCCATTCAGTCATCCATGCTGGTTCATTTTTCTTTTTAGAAATTGCAATTACAACTTCTTCATTTAAACCCACAGGAAATTTATCAGCTTCAATATTAGTATAAAAACCGTATTCGTACTCTTTCGTTTCGAGTTCTTTTTTTAAATCGTCTTCAGTAAATTTATTCATAAGTTTTAAAGTTTTAAAGTTGAAAGTTTATAAAGTTGAATTTAAATATTTGATAAATCCACTTATTAACTTTGAAACTTCACTTATTTTGTTTTTTAAATTATTAAATTCTTCAAATCCTTCAGCAATATTAGAAGAAACTGAAACAGATGCTCTTCTTAATTGATCTCTTAAACCGTAATCTTTAAAAAAGTTTGTGTTAGAGTTTGTAATGTAATATATGACTTTGTTTAATTCTCTTGACTTTTGCCAAGCAATTATATCTTCAAAAGAATTTAATTTTGCCATTAACTTTTATACTTTACAACTTTTAACTTTCAAACTATAATGAGAACGATTCTCCACAGCCACAAGTGCGTTGAGCGTTAGGGTTATTAAATACAAAACCAGTTCCGTTTAAACCACCTGAGTATTCTAAAGTTGTTCCAACCAAGTATAAAAAGCTTTTTTTGTCAACAATAACTTTTATACCATTGTCTTCAAAAACCTTATCATCATCTTTATTTTCTTTGTCGAATTTTAATTCATATGAAAGTCCTGAGCAACCACCACTTTTAACACCAACTCTTACAAAATCAACAGCCGGATTAAAGCCGTCATCAGTCATAAGCTCAATAACTTTCTTTTTTGCTATGTCTGAAACTTTTATCATATTGCTTAAATAGATTAATTCTAAATTAGTGCAAATATAGGTACAAAAAACCATTTTAAATAATGTTTTAGTATGATAATAACTAATACTATTATAGTTGTTATCTATAAACATTTATCTTTGCAAAATGATTGAAGATAAAAACCAAGCACGTACAAGTTTGTCTGAATTAGGAGAATTCGGATTAATAAATCATTTAACCAAAAATTTTAAAATGCAACATAAATCAACAATAAAAGGTGTTGGTGATGATGCAGCTGTATTGAATATTGAAAATAAACAGGTTTTAGTTACTACAGATTTATTAATTGAAGGTGTACATTTTGATTTAAGCTATATGCCTTTAAAACACTTAGGTTATAAAGCTGTTATTGTTAATTTGTCTGATATTTATGCAATGAATGGAACTGCTTCTCAAATAACAGTTTCAATTGCAGTTTCCAATAGATTTCCTGTTGAAGCTTTGGAAGAATTATATGAAGGAATTTTCTTGGCCTGTAAAACATATAAAATAGATTTAGTTGGAGGAGATACAACCTCTTCAACTAAAGGTTTACTAATAAATATAACTGCCATTGGTGAAGTTAATAAAGAGGATGTGGTTTACAGAAATTCTGCAAAACCAAACGATTTATTAGTTGTTTCTGGAGATTTGGGTGCCGCTTATTTGGGTTTACAAGTTTTAGAACGCGAAAAGAAAGTGTTTGAAGTAAATCCGAATTCTCAACCCGATTTATCAGAATATTCATATTTAATTGAGCGCCAATTAAAGCCTGAAGCAAGAAAAGATATTATAAAACTATTAAAAGATTTAGAGGTAAAACCAACTGCGATGATTGATATTTCGGATGGGCTTTCTTCTGAAATTTTACACATTTGTAAACAGTCTAAAGTTGGTTGTAATTTATATGAAGAAAAAATTCCGTTAGATCCACAAGTAATTTCCACATGTGAAGAATTTGATTTAAATAGTACAACTATTGCATTAAGTGGTGGTGAAGAATATGAATTGTTGTTTACCATTTCTCAAGAAGATTTTCCAAAAATAAAAGGAAATCCGCATTTAACAGTTATTGGTCATATTACTGATGAATCTCTTGGGGCAAATTTAGTAACTAGGGCTGGACAGCAAATTAAATTAACCGCACAAGGTTGGAACGCTTTAAGTTAAATAAGGTTATAAATATAAGTTACTCCTTATCAATTAATTAAAGAAAAACATGTGTTTATACGGAAATAAATTCTATTAAATAATATATTTATAACGGATTTAAACCTTTAGTCGCAATTGCAGATCGCCAATCAATAAATGTCAGAAGAAATTAAAAAATACGATTTTAAGACTGGGCTTGCACAAGAATTTGAAATTGTGGACTTAGCTGAATTGTACAAAAAACATAAAGACACAATAACCACAACACACAGAGCTGGGTTTTATCACATTATTTGGTTTCAACAAGGTAGCCCAACTCATTTGGTTGATTTTAATCCAATAGAAATAAAACCTAATACTTTGTTATTTCTTAATAAAGACATAGTACATCGGTTTGACAACAAAAATAAATTCGATGGAAAAGTCATTTTATTTACCGATACTTTTTATTGCAAAACTGAAAGTGACTTGAAATATTTACGGAATAGTATTTTGTTCAATGATTTATTTTTTGTTTCGAAAATTCAAGTACACAAGCAATCAGAATTATTTTCTGATTTGTTAAAACTAATGAAATGCGAACTTCAAAACCCAAAAGACAATTTCCAACCTGAAATCCTGAAAAATCTACTTCATAATTTTTTGTTGCACTCAGAAAGAGTAAAACGGGAACAAAATTTTATTGAACTTAAAAAAGATATTGACTTGGATTATGTTATGATATTCAAAGACTTTTTAGAAAAAGGTTATAAAAATCACAAACAAGTTAGCTACTATTCAAAACAAATTTGCATTACCCAAAAAAGATTAAATCAAGCTACTACTAAAGTTTTAGGTAAAACACCTAAAGAAATAATTGATCACAGAATACTATTAGCTGCTAAACGCCTTCTGGCACACACTGCTAAAAATGTTAAAGAAATTGCCTTTGATTTAGGGTTTGGAGAACCAACAAATTTCATCAAATATTTTCGTAAACATACCAAAAATACCCCCGTTGAATTCAGGGAAATATCCAATATGGAGTAAAAGTATCATTTAAAGGGTTATTTCTACCTTGTCGATTTCATAATTGTATTGCACTTTTGCAGTGAAATTAAATATTTAAAAAAATGAAAAAAATCGCTCTTTCAGTATTGGTACTATACATATCGCTTTCTGGTTTTGCTCAAAACTTTACAAAAGATGAAAATGCAATTAAACAACTTATTGAAGATTATAAAGTTTCTATAAATAAGGCAGATACAATCTTGGGAGTCAAGGTTTGGGCAGATATTCCTGAGGTTTCTTTTATACATCCCAGAGGTCACGAAAAAGGTTGGAATGGTGTAAAAGATAATTTCTATGGAATGTTTAGAGAGAGGTTTAAAACTAGAGATTTAAAAAGCTCCAATGAAACAATTAATGTTTATAATAATGTTGCTTGGGTGGAATTTTATTGGGTTTATGATGCAACGTTTGCGGACGGCACAGCAATGCAGTCCAAGGGTAGGGAAACTCAAATTCTAAAGAAAATAAATAATAATTGGAGAATCGTTCACGTTCATTATTCAGGAATGCCAAAAACTGGAGAAAAAGAAGGGTTTTAAACTGATTATATAAAAACCAGTAAAGCACACTAACCACAATTTTTAACAAAATAAAATAAGGAAGTAATTAGGGCATTCTTATTTTCAATATGGCTCATATGTCCATCAGGAAATTCAACAACTTGAACGTCTGTATTTTTTGTTTGCTGGATTAATGAATTATAATCTAAAGCAGGATCCTGTTTTCCAATAATTAGTTGAATTGAAAATGTAGCCTCTTTATAGATTTTCGTGAGATTTTCCCTAATTTTCATTCCTTCTAATGCTGCAATTATTCCTTGGGGTGAAATTTTTAGTGCTTCATTAGTAATTTCCTTAATTTCTGAAGTAAATATTGCCCTGTTTTTTTCTGAAAATAACATTGGTATTACAATTCTAACAAATGTTTTATGGTTTTGTTTAACTGCTTTTATAGCCCGATCTCTATTTAATTTTTTTTCTTCAGAATCTGGTAGCGCTGTAGAATTCATCAGGCAAATCCCTTTCACGTTTTTTGGAAATAATTTTGCAAATGATAAGGCAACATAACCGCCCATACTATGCCCAATAAGTATATATTTTCTAAGTTTTAAATTACTTAAAACAGCTTTAACTATCTCAGCTTGGTCTTCCATAGTATGAATATAGCCATGACTTTCTGTTAGTCCATGCCCTAATAAATCTATGCAAATAACTCTATATTTTTTTGAAAGCTCTTGTGATACGGAATTCCACATAGTGTTATTTTCTAAAAAACCATGTAATAAAACAACAGCATTTCCTTTTCCTGAATCAGAAAAATAAACCTTTGTGTTTTTATGAAATATATACATACTTCAAAATTGAGTTTTTTTGAATAAGATTTAGTTTTTTAACCCTTTTATTGCTGAAAAAGCTTTGTCAACAACTTCATCTTCTACTAAAATTGTAAACTCATTAGTTGTTGAAACCACTTCGTATAAAGAAATTCCTTCCCAAGCTAAACGTTTAAAAAACTGATAATATAATCCTGCAATTTTAGTGTTTTCTTTTGGTAAACCTATTGTAATAGCTGACAAATGATCTTGAACAGATGTACAAGACTCGTCTTTATAAAATTCTTCAATTTGAGATTTTAGGGCAGTAGTAATTAAAACATTACTTTCATGAACTCCACGCGTAAAAGTGTAAAAAATATGCGGATCGTTTTTAATAATTTCCAAAGTTTTTAAGTGGCTCTGTATTAAAGTGCTAGAGTTTTTAAAAGTGTAATCAGACAAATCTGAACGCACAGTAATATCGCCTAAATTTTGTAAAACTTTGTTCAATTTTATTTTGTTTGCCATTTCTTTTGGCGGACTATATCTGCGAAGCGCCATCATAATTGCTCCAGATTTTACAGGTTTTCGTAACATTTTAGAAATAGGATCTCTAAGCTCTTCAGCTAAAGCACTATAATTTAAAATGTTTCTGGTTAGCGCATCCTCTAAAAATGGTTGCGAAACTAATATTTCTTCTACACAGGTTGCTATAGTTCTCATCTTGTTAAATAGTTAACAGTATGTGCAAAATTAGTGTATATTTTTTAATTATACACATAAAGTTGAAAATGATTTTAAATTTGTGTCACTAAAATAAAGAAAATGAAAGTTTTAAAATTTGGAGGAACATCTGTTGGTTCTATTGAAAACATAAAACGTGTTAAAGAATTAATTACAGACGGAGATAAAAAAATAGTAGTACTTTCAGCAATGTCAGGCACTACAAATGTATTAGTTGAAATATCAGATTTAATTAAAAATAAATTAGTTGATCAGGCAGTTGAAACTATTGAGAACTTACATGCTAAATATAATGATGTAATTGATGAATTGTTTGAAACTTCAGAAATTAAACAAGAGGTTGGAAATTACATAGATAAAGTTTTTGAGTTGTTAACAACATTTACTTCAAAAAAGCATAATGAGTTATTATATAACAGAATTGTATCTCAAGGAGAGTTGTTGTCTACATTTATGTTTACAAAATATTTGAATCAGGAAGGTGTAAATGCAAGATTATTACCAGCTTTAGGTTTTATGCGTATTGATAAAGCAAATGATCCAGATGATTTTTATATAAAACAAAATTTACAACGTATAATTGATGAGGCTCTGCCAGCTGAAATTTATATTACTCAAGGTTTTATTTGTTTAGACGCTGTAGGTAATATAGCAAATTTACAACGAGGAGGAAGTGATTATACAGCAACAATTATTGGGGCAGTTGTGGATGCAGATGAGGTTCAAATTTGGACAGATATTGATGGAATGCATAATAACGATCCAAGATGTGTTGAAAATACACACGCAATTTCAAACTTGTCTTTTGACGAGGCGGCAGAATTAGCTTATTTTGGGGCAAAAATATTACATCCGCAAACAGTAATGCCAGCTCGTGAGGCAAATATTCCTGTACGACTTAAAAATACCATGGATCCTGGATCTTACGGAACTTTAATTTCTCAAGAATATGAAGGAGAAGGCATAAAAGCTATAGCTGCTAAAGATGGAATTACTGCCATTAAAATTAAATCGGCAAGAATGTTACAGGCACATGGTTTTTTGAAAAAAGTATTTGAAATTTTTGAAAAATATGAAACGTCAATTGATATGATTACTACATCAGAAATTGCAGTTTCATTAACAATAGACGATGCTAGTAATTTGCCTTCAATAGTTGAAGAATTAGAGAAATTTTCAATGGTAGAAGTAGATAATAACCAGAGTATTATTTGTTTGGTTGGTCATTCAGTTGTTAGACATCATGAAACACATCGCTTATTTAAAGTATTACAAGACATTTCTGTAAGAATGATTTCTTACGGAGGAAGTAATAATAATATATCACTTTTAGTAAATACAAACGATAAAATTACAGCGCTTAAACGTTTAAATAGTTACGTTTTTGAATTTGCTACCACTTAAATTTCTATGAATAAATTTATTGGTTAACAAAAAAACTCGAATCAATTGATTCGAGTTTTTTATTTCTAAATATTAAGAATTCATTAAATCTTCAATTTCTTCAACTTCAATAGGAATATTGCGCATTAAGTTAAATGGCGCTCCATTTTCTTGAATTACAACATCATCTTCAATTCTAATTCCCATATTTTCTTCAGGAATATAAATACCAGGTTCTACAGTAAAAACCATATTGGCTTTCATAGGTGTTTTTAAAGCACCATAATCATGTGTATCTAAACCTAAATGATGTGAAGTACCGTGCATAAAATATTTTTTATATGCTGGCCAATTCGGATCTTCATTTTGTACGTCAGCTTTATCAATAAGTCCTAATCCTAATAATTCTGAAGTCATTAATTTTCCAACTTCTTTATGGTAATTAGCCCAATACTCGCCAGGAATAAGCATTTTTGTAGCTTCGTTTTTAACTCTTAAAACGGCATTGTAAACCTCTTTTTGTCTATCAGAAAATTTTCCATTTACAGGAATTGTACGAGTCATATCACTAGAGTAATTTGCATACTCAGCACCAACATCCAATAAAAGCATATCACCATCTTTACATGCTTTGTTATTTTCAATATAATGCAATACGCAAGCACTATAGCCAGAAGCAATTATTGGTGTATATGCAAAACCTTTAGATCTGCTTTTTAAAAACTCATGCATAAATTCAGCTTCAATTTCGTATTCCATAATACCTGGTTTTACAAAAGGTAAAATACGTCTAAAACCATTATTGGTAATTTCGCAGGCAGTTTGCATTTGCTCAATTTCTTCTGGTTCCTTTACGCCTCTTATTTGCTGCATTATTTGTCCGCTTTTTTCCCATTTATGAGCAGGAAAATCAGACTTGCATTTTTTAATAAAACGATCTTCACGGGTTTCTAATTCAACAGATTGTCTGTAATGTTCATTGGTATTAAAATAAACAGTTTCGGCTTCGGTCATTAAATCATAAAATATTTTTTTGAATTCAGATAACCAATAAATTGTTTTAATTCCAGATACTTTTGTTGCTTCTTCTTTAGAGTATTTGGCACCATACCAAATAGCAATGTGTTCATTAGTTTCAGTTAAAAACAATATTTCTCTATGATTAGGATCAATAGCATCAGGAAAAAGAACCAAAATACTTTCTTCTTGGTCTGCACCGCTTAAATAAAATAAATCTCTGCTTTGTTCAAAAGGCAGGGTGCTGTCTGCACCAGTAGTAAAAAGGTCGTTTGAATTAAAAACCGCTAATGATTTTGATTTCATTTGAGCTGTAAATTTTGCTCTGTTTTTTATAAAAAGTTGATTGTTAATTGGAAGATATTTCATTTTAAAATGGTTTTTATGTTGTATTAATCTTAATAAATAGGATAATTATAAGCCTATAATTTCATTATTAAGAAATAATTATAATAATTAGTAACAAAGTTATAAATTTGTTGAGAACGAAACCTTATAAATTCAATATTATTTATGCGAAAACTAATAGTATTTCTACTGGCAATTACATTTTCGAGTTCAATTTATTCACAAAATAAACCTGCTTATAAATTATACAACTCAAAAGGAAACAAAGTTTCTTATAAAAAAATGATTCGTGAAATGAGTAAAACGGATGTTGTTTTATTTGGTGAGCACCATAATAACCCAATTGTACATTGGCTGCAATTTGAAACAACAAAAGACTTAAGTAAATTAAGAAACCTGATTTTAGGAGCTGAAATGTTTGAGGCAGATAACCAAATACAGTTAAATGATTATTTGGCAGGTAAAATTAATCAAAAAGCATTTGATACGGTTGCAAGGTTGTGGAATAATTATCCGACAGATTATAAACCTTTAGTAGATTTTGCTAAAAATGAAAATATACAATTTATAGCTACAAACATTCCTAGAAGATATGCAAGTATGGTTTTTAAAGGTGGTTTTGAAGCGTTGGAAGAACTTTCTAATGAAGAAAAATCTTGGATAGCTCCATTACCAATTGCTTATGATGAAACTTTACCAGGGTATGTTAAAATGAAAGAAATGATGGGCGGTCATGGAGGAGATAATTTACCAAAAGCACAGGCGGTTAAAGACGCAACTATGGGAAATTTTATTTTAACAAATAGTGAACAAAATAAGTTGTTTTTGCATTACAATGGATCATACCATTCCGATGATTATGAAGGTATTAATTGGTATTTGAATAAAGGAAATAGTAGTTTAAAAATAATTACAGTTAGTGTTGTTGAGCAGGATAACATTAAAAAATTCAATAAAGAAAATAAATTAAAAGCTGATTTTATTATTGTTATACCTTCAACAATGACTAAAACATATTAATTTAAAACAACCTAAAAGACTCTTTTTTTACAATAATTTAATATTTTAGTTCATAAATTTTTAGTATTTTCGAACATACTATAAACTAAAAAAAATACCATTGTCTAATTTATTTCATGAAAATGAATTTGTTTTTAATGTACTGTTTGAAGCAGTTTCTGAAGGTGTAATTGTTGTAGATGAAAATCAAACAATTGTTGCAAGTAATTTAGCTGCCGAAGAAATGTTTGGCTATACCAAAAGCGAATTTCAAAATCAGCATTTAAATATTTTAATTCCAATAAATTTTCGTGCAGGTCACGGAGCGCATTTTAATACATTTTACAAAAAGTCTTCTGCAAGGCAAATGGGTCAAAATAGCGATTTGTTTGGGGTTCACAAAAATGGAAATAATTTTCCGGTTGAGGTAGGGTTAAACCCTTTTAAAATAGGTAAAAAAAAATATGTAATGTCTATTGTTATAAATATTACATCCCGTAAAAAATCTGAGGCTAAAATTTTGGAATTAAATGCACTTTTAGAAGGAAAGGTTTCTAAAAGAACAACAGAACTTAATAATACGGTGGCTGATCTAAAACATGAAATTGAAAAACGTGTAAAAGCAGAATCTAAATTAAGAAAAGCCTTAAAAAAAGAAAAAGAGCTTAATGAGCTAAAAACTAAATTTTTATCTTTAGTGTCACATGAGTTTAAAACACCTTTAAGCGGAATGTTAAATGCAGCAGTTTTAGTTGGGAAGTATAAAAAAACTGAAATGCAGGAAAAAAGAGAAAAACATTTGCTAACTATTAAAAATAAGGTGCATTATTTAGATGGCATTTTGAATGATTTTTTATCTGTAGAAAGGTTAGAATCTGGAAAAGTTAAATATAAATTTAGCAGTTTTAAACTAAGTAAAGTTGTAAACGAAGTAATTTATAATGCCAACTTAATGTTAAAAAGTGGGCAACATATTATATATCCAAAAAATATTGATAATTTGGATTTATATCAAGATGAAAAAATATTAGAATTAATATTATCAAACATACTAAACAACGCTATTAAATATTCACCTGAAAATACTAAAATAGATTTTAAAATTAACCCAGGTTCAGAAAGTATAATTTTTGAAATAAAAGATCAAGGAATTGGAATTCCATCAAAAGATCAAAAATATATTTTTAACAGATATTTTAGAGCTGAAAATGCATTAACAAATCAAGGAACAGGAATTGGGCTAAATATTGTAAAAAGTCATTTGGAAAGTTTAGGCGGAACCATAAAATTTAGAAGCATTTTTAATGAAGGATCAACTTTTATTGTTGAATTACCAATAATTAATAAAGAATGAAAACAATATTACTGATTGAAGACGATACGGTTTTAAGAGAAACCACTGAAGAAATTTTAGAATTGGAAAACTATAAAGTGGTTACGGCCGCAAATGGTAAAAGAGGTATAGAACAAGCCAGAATTATGCTTCCGGATTTAATTATTTGTGATATCATGATGCCGGAATTAGATGGTTACGATGTATTTAAAATACTTTCTGAAGAAGAAAAAACTAAAAAAATACCTTTTATTTTCATGTCTGCAAAAACAGAAATTAAAGACATTAGAAAAGGAATGGATTTGGGAGCCGATGATTATTTAACTAAACCAGTTGAAGAAGAACTTTTGTTAAGTGCAATTGAAAGTAGATTGGCAAAAGCTGAGTTATTAAGTGAGGCATTAATTAGTCAAGAAACCCAAGAAAAACCTAAAGATTTATATGATAATATTACCAATTTAGAAGATCTTAAGAATTATTTTTGCGATTTTGGAAGTTCTAAAGTTTATAAAAAAGGAGCAATAATTTATAAGGAACAAGAAAATTCTAACAATGTTTATCTTGTATACAAGGGAAAAATTAAGGGCGTAAAAATTGATGAATTTGGTAAGGAACTTATAATAAATATCAATAAAGACGATGAGTTTTTTGGCTTTTCAGCTATTTTTAATGATGCCAGAAATTATGAATCTGCAATTGCAATGGAGAAAGTAGAAATTATGGTTGTTCCTAAAAGTACCGTGTTAGATATTTTAAAAAATAACTATAAATTATCCTTAGAAATTTTTCAATTGATAAGTGAAAACCTTACAGAAGTTAAAGATCAGTTATTGCAAATGGCTTATGGTTCTATGCGTAGAAAAACTGCTAAAACCATTTTGAAATTTGCCAATAAAATGAAGCAAAAACCATCTGATAATATTAATATATCACGTCGTGATTTGGCAAGTGTTGCAGGTATTGCAACCGAAAGTTTAATTAGAACTTTAACCGATTTAAAAAAGGAAGGGCTTATTGAAATTGAAGGCAGAAATATTAGAATTATTAACATGGAGAAATTAGAGGCTATTTATTAATTTTTTTCATTAATCATTGTTAAAAACACATAAAAGCAGTTCAAAATTTCACTGATTTATGTCATTTATTATTAATACAGCATTATTTAAGTTTGTATCAATAATAAAAGGAATGAAAAACATATTAATTTTAACTGATTTTTCTGATAAATCTTGGAATTCCATTGTATATGCACTTGGTTTATTTCAAAATGAGCAATGTAATTTCCATTTGCTAAATGTAGAAAATAGGTTTGAAAATGAACTTGTTGGTGCTGGATATAATCAAGTTGAATTAGTTCAAGTTGATAATAAAAGAGATTCAAAAAGAAAATTAGAAAAATTAATTCAACAAATAAATACCTTAAAAATAAAGGGCAATCATAATTTTATTCCTATAGTAGAAGAAAATAATATTGTTGAAGCTACTAGAAATCAAATTAAGGAAAAAAAAATAGATTTAATTGTTATCGGCGCTAATGATATTCCTTCTAAAGGACAAATCTTTAGAAATTCTGTTTCTGAAGAAGTTATTACCAAGGTAAAATGTTCTGTTTTAGTGGTGCCAGAAAAAGCTGTTTTTAAAGGGATAAATGAAATTGCTTTTCCAACCGATTACACCAACTTTTATGAGGCAAAATTATTACATTATTTAACTTGTAAATCTAGTTATAATAATGCCTCAATTCGCTTTTTATATTTATGTAAGAACAAAGAAAAACTTAATGATGAGCAGGTTTGGAATAAAGAAACCTTGCATGATTATTTTACAGATAAACAGCATAGTTTTCATTCTGAAGTTAACAAAAATCTAGAAGAATCTTTAGAACAATTTATTGACAATAAACAAATTGATTTAATAGTTTTAGCTGCAAAAAATTTAAATTTACTTGAGCAAATTTTATTCAGACCAAAAAGCGAAGCACTTAAATATTATTCAAAAACACCATTTTTGGCATTACATCAATCTAATTTTTAAAAATTAGTCTTTTTTTAAAAAGTTGCTGTTTATTTCACTTTTATATTATTAAATTTGAGTTAACTGTATATTTATATATTAAACCTAACACAAATTTAAAATGAAAAAACTAACTTTTCTTAGTAGCTTTTTATTACTTTTTATTGGATTAAATGCACAAAATTCTTTAGTTAAAAATGTGCCATTTACAAATATTGGGCCTTCAATTATGAGTGGCCGTATAGTAGATGTAGCTGTAAACCCCAATAATCCAAATGAATTTTATGCGGCCTATGCTTCAGGAGGTTTATGGTATACAAAAAATAATGGAACCTCTTTTATATCAGTAACTGAAAATGCACCAACACAAAATATGGGTGCTATTGCAGTAGATTGGAATAAAGGGACTATTTGGGTTGGCACAGGTGAAAGTAATTCATCACGTTCATCGTATTCAGGAATTGGTATTTTAAAAAGCACAGATAAAGGTAATACCTGGCAAAATGTTGGCTTAAAAGCATCGCAGCATATAGGAAGAATAATTATTAATAAAAATAATCCAAATGAAGTTGTTGTTGGAGTTATTGGTAATTTATATACTCCAAATACTGAACGAGGTATTTTTAAAACTACAGATGGTGGTAAAACCTGGAATAGTACATTGTTTATAAATGAAAATACGGGTATTATTGATATAAGTGCATCGCCAAATAATCCAAATATTTTATATGCTGCTTCTTGGGAACGTAACAGAAAAGCATGGAATTTTGAAGGGAATGGAAAAGGTTCGGCAATTTATAAAAGTATTGATGCTGGTTCAACTTGGATAAAAATTACTGATGAGAAAAGTGGGTTTCCAACAGGAAGTGGGGTTGGAAGAATAGGTTTAGCAACTTTTAATAGTGAAGTTATTTATGCCTTGTTAGACAACCAGTTTATGAGACCAGAGAAAGAAAAAAAGAAAACAGCTGGTTTACAGAAAGATGATTTTAAAAAAATGTCAAAAGATCAATTTTTGGAATTAGATGATGCAAGTTTGAATACCTATCTAAAAGAAAATCGTTTTGATAAAAAATATACCGCAAAGTATGTAAAAGCATCAATTATAAAAGATAAAATTAAACCTAGTGATTTAGCAACTTATTTGGAAGATGCAAATTTTGTGTTGTTAAATTCTGAAGTAATTGGAGCCGAGGTTTATAAATCTATAGATGGCGGTGAAACTTGGAACAAAACACATCAAGATTATTTAGATGGTGTTTATAGTTCTTATGGTTATTATTTTGGAGTAATTGCAGTAAATACTTCAAATGAAAATAAAATATACATTGGCGGTGTTCCATTATTAAAATCTGATGATGGCGGACAAACCTTTACAGCAATAGGGAAAGAAAATGTACATTCAGATCATCAAGCTATTTGGGTAAATGCAAATTCTGAGGGGCATTTAATAAATGGTAACGATGGTGGATTAAATATTACATACGATGATGGTGAAAACTGGACTAAAAATAATTCACCAGCTGTTGGGCAATTTTACTATATAAATGTAGATAATCAAAAGCCATATAATGTATATGGAGGTTTGCAAGATAATGGCGTTTGGTTTGGACCAAGTAATTATAAAGCTTCAAAAAGATGGGAGAGCAGTGGAGATTATCCATATAAAAGTATAGGTGGAGGCGACGGTATGCAAGTTCAAATTGATAATAGAGACAATAATGTTGTGTATTCTGGTTCTCAGTTTGGGTATTATTACCGTGTAAATTTAAAAACTGATGATTATTTAAGTATTCATCCAAAACACGAATTAGGAGATTCACCATACAGATACAATTGGCAAACACCTATTTTATTGTCAAATCACAATCAAGATATTTTGTATATGGGAGCTAATAAATTATTACGCTCTATGGATAAAGGTGAAAATTTTGAAGTAATTTCAGGAGATTTAACTACTGGTGGTAAAAAGGGAAATGTGCCTTATGGAACACTCACTTCAATTTCTGAAAGTCCATTTAAATTTGGATATATTTATGTTGGAAGCGATGATGGTTATATTAACTTAACTGAAAATAGTGGTGCAAATTGGACAAGAATTTCAGATAATTTACCTCAAGGCTTATGGGTTTCAAGAGTTATCGCATCAGAACACGAAAAGGACAGAGTATATGTGACCTTAAATGGTTATAGAAATGATGATTTTAAACCCTATATTTTTGTAAGTGAAAATAAAGGAACTATTTGGAAAAGTTTAATAAGTAATTTACCAAACTACCCAATTAATGTTATAAAAGAAGATCCCACAGATGAAAATATTTTATATGTAGGAACCGATAATGAGGTGTATGTTACTTTTAATAGAGGTGAAACGTGGCAGTTATTTTCAAACGGTTTACCAAAAGTTGCTGTGCATGATTTGGTAATTCAAAAAGAAGCAAAAGATTTAGTAATAGGTACACACGGACGTTCAATTTATAAGGCAAATATTGCTGCTTTACAGGAGTTTAACAAGATTAAAGGTAAACCTGTTTCAATTTTTGAAATACCGTCAATTAAACATTCTTCACGTTGGGGAACTAGCTGGAGTAAATGGTCTAAGCCAATTGAACCAAGCGTAACAATTCCTTTTTATGTTTCAAATTCTGGAGAATATACCGTTGAAATTTTAGCTGAAGATAATTCAAAATTAAATAGCTTTTTAATAAATGCAGATAAAGGATTTAATTATTTCGATTTTAATATTTCAACTTCTGAAAAAAGTTTAAAAAGTTATTTTAACAAAAAAGATATTAAAATAGAAAAGGCTAAAAACAATATTTATTATTTGCCTAAAGGAAAATACGTTATAAAAATAAATGATGTTAAAAAAACATTTGAAGTGAAATAAAAAAATGAAAAAATTCCAGTTAATAGTTGTGTTTGTTTTATTGAGTATTCAAATAACAGCACAATCAAATTGGGAGTTGTTTAAAAATCAATCTGGCCCGCTTAAAAAGTGGGCTTTATTGCATCCTTTTAAAGTAAAAAAAGCATATCTATTATCAAAAGAAGTAAAAAAAATATCCGATTCTATTGCAAATACCAATTTGTTAGATAAAGATAAAATAGGAGGTCAGGTAGATGCCTTTAGACATGCATATTGGATGGCAATTTTACATCAGAAAATTGGAAAAAATGCTGCTCGTTCTTTGGGTAAAGCATATGAAAGAGCAAATTACAAGTCATTTAAAAGAGGTGGTTTTGAAGATGGAATACATCCAGATTTGGCTTCAAAGGAGATGGATTTATATAATAATAATGTTGGCTTAAAATTTTCTTTTAAAGGAGATGATCGATCTAAAGAAGGACTTGTTTTTAAAGTTATAAATGCCGTTAAAAATGGAGATTTAATAATTATAAAAAAAGATAGTTTAGGGAATTATTTAAATTGTAATGGTAAAATAATTTCACAAGAAACACTTAATAAATGGAATAACAGTAAATGTTTAATTTCTTCAAAAAGGTTATAAAAAATCAATAATTTTAAAAATGATAGTCATTTTTTTTTCAGAATTAAACTTAGATTAAGTTGATTAGTCTTATTTAAAAAATTTATTTTATGAAACCACATTAATAGGTGGTTTTAAAAAGATAAAATAGTTTTCAACTCGCTAAAAAACAAATAGTTAGCATCACTATAACGTTTTAGTAGTTTAATTTGGTTTATGATATCTGTCAGCTTTTTAACTTTTACTATACTTTAATTTTGTTGAATAATTACGAAATAAATGGAATTAATCTCATTATTTCAAATTTAATTTAATAATAATATTAAAATTTATAAAACTCATGAATATTTCACATATTGAGCATATAGGAATAGCTGTAGAAAATCTCGAAGAATCAATTAAATACTATGAACAAGTACTTGGTATGAAATGTTACAGTATAGAAGAGGTTGTTGATCAGAAAGTGAAAACAGCCTTTTTTTTGGTAGGTGATACAAAAATTGAATTATTAGAAAGTACATCTCCAGATGGTCCAATAGGAAAATATATTGCAAAAAAAGGCCAGGGAATCCATCATATTGCATTTGCTGTTCCAGATGCAACAAAAGCGTTAAAAACAGCCGAAGAACGTGGAGTTCTGTTAGTAGATAAGGTTTCTCGTAAAGGAGCTGAAGGTCTTAATATTGGATTTCTTCACCCAAAATCTACTCAAGGTGTGCTTACAGAACTTTGTTCAAAAAAATAATAAGATATTCAAAATAAATAAAAAATGGCAAATCAAGATAAAATTAACGAACTCATTGAAAAAAGAGCAAAAGCTAAATTAGGTGGGGGAGAAAAACGTATAGATTCGCAGCATGCAAAAGGAAAATTAACGGCTCGCGAACGTATTGATATTCTTTTAGATGAAGATAGTTTTGAAGAGTTTGATATGTTTGTAACGCATAGAACTAAATCTTTTGGATTAGATAAACAAATTTACCTTTCTGATGGAGTTGTAACGGGTCATGGAACCATTGATGGAAGAATTGTTTACATTTTCGCTCAGGATTTTACTGTTTTTGGAGGTTCGCTATCTGAAACCTACGCTTTAAAAATTTGTAAGGTAATGGATATGGCAATGAAAATTGGTGTTCCTGTTATTGGATTAAATGATAGTGGTGGAGCTCGTATTCAAGAAGGAGTAAGATCATTAGCAGGTTATGCTGAGATTTTCCAAAGAAATATTATGGCATCTGGTGTAATTCCTCAAATTTCTTCAATTTTAGGACCTTGTGCTGGTGGAGCTGTATATTCTCCTGCTTTAACTGATTTTACAGTAATGACGGATCAAACAAGTTATATGTTTGTAACTGGTCCTAAAGTAGTACAAACTGTTACAGGTGAAGTTGTAACTACTGAGGAATTAGGAGGAGCTAAAATTCATTCTACAAAATCAGGAGTATCACATTTCTTAGCAGAAACTGATGAAGAAAACTTATTATTAATTAGAAAATTAATGAGTTACCTTCCTTCAAATAATCTTGAAGACCCACCTTCATTAATAACATCGGATCCTATTGATAGGTTAGATGACATTTTAAATGAAATTATTCCTGAAAATGCAAATCAACCTTATGATATAGTTGATGTTATTTCAACAATTGTTGATAATGGCGAGTTTACTGAAGTTCACAGAAATTATGCACGTAATATATGTGTTGGTTTTGCTCGTTTTAATGGTAGATCAGTTGGTATTGTTGCTAACCAACCTAAATATTATGCTGGGGTTTTAGATATTGAAGCTTCAAGAAAAGCTGCCAGGTTTGTTCGTTTTTGTGATGCTTTCAACATTCCAATTGTAACGTTAGTTGATGTTCCAGGGTTTTTACCGGGTACAGGTCAGGAATATGGTGGAATTATTCTTCACGGTGCAAAATTATTATTTGCATATGGTGAAGCAACTGTTCCAAAAGTAACAATTACACTTCGTAAATCTTATGGTGGAGCTCATGATGTTATGAGTTGTAAACAATTACGTGGTGATTTAAATTATGCTTGGCCAACGGCAGAAATTGCAGTTATGGGAGCTAAAGGAGCCGTTGAAGTATTAGAAGGTTCAAATATTAGAAAAATTGAAGATAAAGAAGAAAAACAAGAATATATAGATAAAAAGGAAGACGAATACACTGAAAAATTCGCGAATCCTTATGTAGCAGCTAAATATGGTTTTATTGATGATGTAATTGAGCCACGAAACACACGATTTAGAATTATTAGAGGATTGGAATTATTAGCAAATAAAAAAGAAATTAACCCGCCTAAAAAGCACTCTAATATTCCATTATAATGACACATATGCTATTATACATAGATCAAATAAGCGAAGGTTACGTTATTTTGATTACTGGGTTATTAATTGTTTTTGGTGCATTATTAACACTTTCTTTATTTTTTAAATTCGGGTTACCAGTAATGCTTTATATATACAAAGTAATTACTAAACGAAAAGATAAAAAAATTAAAGATATTAAAGTGGAAGCTGATGAAGCCTTTACAGGTGAGATTGCTGCTGCAATTTCTGTTGCAATTCATATGTATTTGAACGAACAGCACGATAATGAGAATGCAATATTAACAATTAAACAAGCAAGAAAATTATATTCTCCTTGGAGTTCCAAAATTTATGGAACACATAACAAGCTTTAACTAACTAAGGATTATTTATTAGTTTATTTTTTATAAAATAACTATTGAAAAAATAAGAACAATGAAAAATTTTAAATTTAGAATACACGACAATAATTATAATGTCAAAATTGTTTCACAAGAAGGAAATGAAATAGACTTAGAAGTAAATGGTACCTCTTATACTGTAAAAATGAAGGAGGAAATTAAAAAAACCAAAACACCAACATTGGTGCGTTCTGCTTCAAAAAGACCAGCCGAACCGTTAAAAGTGAATCCAAGTTCATCAAAAACTAAAATTGTTGCTCCTATTCCAGGAACTGTTTTATCTATTGATGTGAAAGTTGGAGACACACTTAAAGTTGGTGATAGAATGCTAGTGCTAGAAGCAATGAAAATGGAAAACAATATTGTTTGTGAAAAAGCAGGTACAATTACTGCTTTAAACATTAGTGTTGGACAACAAGTGCTGCAGGATGAAGTAATGATAGAATTACAATAAAAATTTCTCAGTTATAACTAACCATTTATAACTAGTAAAAAAGAAAAAAATGAAGAAAATATTATTAATATTTGGTGTGCTATCGTTGCTGATTTTTATCAGACCTGCTTTAGGACTTAATACAAATACCACAAATAACAATTCATTAAACACAACTGAACAAGTTAATACGTCAGAAGGTGATAATGTTTATGAAGGTGCTTTTAAAGGCATTAAACAATTTTATAATTACACAGGTTTTGCAAATGCAACATCGGGTAATTTAATTATGATTTTTATTGGAATTATATTCATATACTTAGGTATTAAATTTGATTATGAACCACTGTTATTAATTCCAATAGGAGCAGGTGTAATAATTGGTAATATTCCATTTGTTGCCGGAAACCAAACTGGTATTTATGAAACGGGTTCGGTTTTAAATTACTTGTATTTTGGGGTAGTAAAAGGTGTTTACCCACCACTAATCTTTTTAGGAATTGGTGCTATGACGGATTTCTCATCATTAATTGCCAACCCTAAATTAATGCTATTAGGAGCAGCCGCTCAAATTGGTGTTTTTGCAACATTTTTAGGGGCACTTTATTTAGGTTTTAACCTTCCTGAAGCTGGAGCTATTGGAATTATTGGTGGAGCCGATGGTCCTACTGCTATTTTCTTATCATCAAAATTAGCAAATGGTCTTAATGTATTGGCAGATGGCACTACAGTAAAAAACTTAATTGGTCCAATTGCAATTGCTGCTTATTCATATATGGCATTGGTTCCAGTAATCCAACCTCCTTTAATGAGATTGTTAATTTCTAAAGAAGACAGAAAAATTAAAATGAAACCGCCAAGAGCAGTTTCTCAAAAGGAGAAAATGATTTTCCCAATTGTAGCCCTAATTTTAACAACATTTATTTCTCCTAGTGCTTTGCCATTATTAGGAATGTTATTCTTTGGAAACTTATTAAAAGAATCAGGTAGAACTGAAAGGTTAGCAGATACAGCCAGAACTAAATTAATTGACATTGTAACTATTTTATTAGGAGTTACAGTTGGGGCATCAACCCAGGCAGATATCTTTATAACTAAAGATTCTATGTTAATTTTTGGTTTGGGAGCAATATCGTTTGTAATTGCAACTTGTGGAGGATTACTTTTTGCAAAATTTATGAACCTTTTCTTAAAAGGCGATAATAAAATTAACCCACTAATTGGTGCGGCAGGAGTATCAGCAGTTCCAGATAGTGCAAGAGTTGTACACACGGAAGGATTAAAATCAGATCCAAGTAACTATTTATTAATGCACGCAATGGCTCCTAATGTTTCCGGGGTTATCGGATCTGCAATTGCTGCAGGTATTATATTAAGTTTCTTAGGATAAATAAAGGTTCTTTTAATTATTTAAATGAACAAAACAACAAATTATAATTTTTTTAAAATGAAAATACCAAACATAATGTCAGCCAGCGAAGCTGTAAAATTAATCAATTCTGGAGATAGAGTATTAATACAAGGGGGTTCCGCTACACCACAAACATTAGTGAAAGCTATGGTAGAACGCGGTCCGGAATTAAAAGGTGTTGAAATTGTACACTTGCATACCGAAGGAGAATGTGGATATGCAGCTGCCGAATTAAGAGAAAGTTTTCATACAAAAGCATTTTTTATTGGAGGAAATTTAAGAAAAATGGTTGGCGATACTGTAGATTATATCCCAATTTTTTTAAGTGATATTCCAAGTTTATTCCGCGAAGGATATATGGATTTAGATGTTGTATTAGTTAACGTTTCGCCTCCAGATAAACACGGATTTTGTTCATTAGGAGTTTCAGTCGATATTGTAATTTCTGGAATTGAAAAAGGGAAAAAAGTTATAGCACAAATTAACCCAAAAATGCCTCGTACTTTTGGTGATGCTCTGGTACATTTAAATCAATTTCATGCTTGTGTTTTAGTTGATGAAGATATACACGAAATGAAATTTGTAGCACCTTCTGAAGAAGAACAAGCAATTGGGAAAAATATTGCTGAAATAATTGATGATGGATCTACACTTCAAATGGGTATTGGTGGTATTCCAAACGCCGTTTTAACATACTTAACTAACCATAAAGATTTAGGAGTACATACTGAAATGTTCTCTGAAGGAATTGTGGATTTAGTTGAAAAAGGAATTGTTAATGGTTCTCAGAAAAAAGTAAACCCTTATAAAATAATTTCTGGTTTTGCCATGGGTACACGTCGTTTATATGATTTTATGGATGATAATCCCGAAATTGAAATGAATGATATTGCTTATGTTAACGATACTGCAATTATTCGTCAAAATCCAAAAGTAACTGCAATTAATTCTGCTATTGAAATAGATTTTACAGGTCAGGTTTGTGCAGATTCTATTGGTACAAGAATGTTTTCGGGTGTTGGTGGACAAATGGATTTTATGCGCGGAGCTGCTTTATCAAAAGGTGGAAAACCTATTATTGCAATTACATCAACAACTTTAAAAGGAGTTTCAAAAATTGTACCTTCGCTAAAACCTGGAGCTGGTGTTGTAACAACTAGAGCACATGCAAGGTATGTTGCAACTGAATATGGGATTGCTGAATTGTTTGGTAGAAGTTTAAAACAACGTGCACAATCGTTAAGAGACATTGCACACCCAAATAGTAGAGAGGAATTAGACAAAGCAATTTTCGAAAGATTTGGAAGTAGTTTAATGAGTGTATAAAATTATAATTGTATTATTATGAATAGTAAAAAAAAACAACTTTTTTCTGAATTTCCACCTGTTTCAACGGAACAGTGGATGGAAAGAGTAACAGCAGATTTAAAAGGTGCTGATTTTGATAAAAAACTAGTTTGGAAAAATTTAAGTGGTATTAAAATTAATCCTTGTTACAATGCTGAAGACACTATTACTCAGCTTAAAAACACAGGAGAAAATTCACAATCACTAGTGAATTACCGTAACATAGTGGTTTCAAATGCTGAAAGCGGTAATAAACTTGCTATTAAAGCTGTTGAAGAAGGAATGAACGGAATTATTTTCCAATTAAAAGAAAATGTTTCTGTTATTACACTTTTAAACGGATTAGATTTAAACTCAACAACAGTTGCTTTTGAAATAGTAGCTGAAGCTGTTGCTTTCACTAAAGATTTAGTTGCTTTTGCAAAAGACAGCGACTTAAAAGGTTATATTAATACAGGAATTATTTCTAATTACACAACAACTGGTACTTTTGACACTAGTCAAGTTGAGGTTGCTGCAGAATTAGTAAAATTAACTGCTGATTTCCCTAATTTTAAAGCCATCACAATTTCTGGAACTGAATATTTAGATTCAGGTGCAAACCAAGTTCAGGAAATTGCTTACACTTTAAACTCTTTAGTTTTCTTAATTGAAAAACTTTCAGAAAAAGGTGTTGAAGTTCAAACAATATTTAACAACTTAAACTTTAAACTAGCTATTGGTTTAGAATATTTTGTTGAAATTGGAAAATTTAGAGCTTTCAATAATTTATTAGCTGAAGTAGCTGCAAAATATGGAGTTGTAGATTTTTCAAATACATTAACAGCAAAAACTTCTATTTGGAGTAAATCTGTAACCGATGCTGAAACAAATATGTTACGCGCTACAACTGAAGCAATGTCGGCTATCTTAGGAAATGTTGATGGTATTTTAGTTGATGCTTATGATAAAGAATTCAAAAATTCATCGGATTTTTCAAGTAGAATTGCTGGTAATATTACTACAATTTTAAGAGAAGAATCTTATTTTGGTAAAGTTGCAAATCCAGTTGATGGATCTTATTATATTGAAGAAGTTTCAACTAAAATTGCTGAAAAAGCATTGGAATTGTTTAAAGCAATTGAAGCTGATGGTGGTTTTTATACTGCATTTGAAAATGAAACAATTCAGCAACAAATTGCTGAAATACGTTTACAAAAATTGAAATTAATTAGTCAACGTAGAACACCAATGGTAGGTATTAACAAATACCCTAACTTAATGGAAAAAGTTGCTGCAAATTTGCTGTCTGAGGGTACAACTGATAATTCAAAAGTATTAACTCCTAGAAGAGCATCATTAGAAATTGAAGCTTTAAGAAGGGTAACAGAAGAATTAGTTGCTGAAACTAAAATACGTCCAATTGTTCAATTAGCTAGTTATGGTAACTTAACTATGCGTAAAGCCAGAGCAGCTTTTGCTTATGACTTTATTGGTGTAAGTGGTTTTGATGTTCACCAAGAAGAAAGTTTTGAAAGTGCTGAAGTAGCTGCTACAGAAAGTGCTAATTCAGACGCTCACGTAGTTGTTATTTGTAGTTCAGATCAAGATTATGATGAAACTGCTGTTGCGTTTATTAAAGCATTTAGAGCCTTAAATAGTAATAAAGTTTTACTATTAGCTGGAGCTCCTGAAAATATAAATGAATTGACTGAAGCTGGTTTGGATGGTGTTGTAAATATGAGATCAGACGTGCTGGTAACATTAACAGCTATTCAGAATAAAGTTCAAAAAACATTAAAAGACTAAGGATATGAAACCAGATTTTTCAGATATAAAATTAAATTCAGCTGTGAAACAAACAGCTGTAACTTCAGAGAATCAAGACGTTTGGAATACTCCTGAAGGAATCCCTGTAAAAAAACAATTTACAAAAGAAGATATTTCAGAAGCTGAACATTTAGGGTATGCTGCTGGTATACCTCCATTTTTAAGAGGTCCTTATAGTGCCATGTATGCTATGCGTCCTTGGACGGTTCGTCAGTACGCAGGTTTTTCAACTGCCGAAGAATCAAATGCTTTTTACAGAAGGAATTTAGCTGCAGGTCAAAAAGGACTTTCAGTTGCTTTTGATTTAGCTACTCACCGTGGATACGATTCAGATCATCCGCGTGTAACTGGTGATGTTGGTAAGGCAGGTGTTGCCATAGATTCTATTTTAGATATGGAAATTTTGTTCGATCAAATTCCATTAGATAAAATGTCTGTTTCTATGACAATGAACGGAGCCGTATTACCAATTATGGCCTTTTATATTGCTGCTGCAAGAAAACAAGGCGTTTCTTTAGACAAACTTTCTGGAACTATTCAGAATGATATTTTAAAGGAATTTATGGTGCGTAATACTTACATTTATCCGCCACTACCTTCAATGAAAATTATTGGTGATATTTTTGATTATACCACTAAAAACATGCCTAAATTTAACTCAATTTCAATTAGTGGTTACCATATGCAAGAAGCTGGTGCAACTGCAGATATTGAATTGGCTTACACCTTAGCCGATGGTATGGAATACATCAGAACCGGGTTAAAATCTGGTTTAAAAATTGATGAATTTGCACCTCGTTTATCCTTCTTCTGGGCAGTAGGAATGAATCATTTTATGGAAATTGCAAAAATGCGTGCTGCACGTATGCTTTGGGCAAAAATCATAAAATCATTCAATCCAACAAATCCAAAGTCAATGGCATTGCGTACTCATAGTCAAACTTCAGGGTGGAGTTTAAGTGAGCAAGATCCTTTTAACAATGTAGCTCGTACTTGTATTGAAGCTATGGCTGCTGGATTAGGAGGGACACAATCACTGCACACAAATGCATTGGATGAAGCAATTGCTTTACCTACAGATTTCTCAGCAAGAATTGCCCGTAATACACAGATTTTTATTCAAGATGAAACTCAAATGACTAAAGCAGTTGATCCTTGGGCTGGTTCTTATTATGTTGAGTATTTAACGCAAGAGATTGCTAAAAAAGCTTGGAAATTAATTGAAGAGGTAGAAGAATTAGGTGGAATGGCAAAAGCTATTGAAACTGGTGTTCCAAAAATGCGTATTGAGGAAGCTTCTGCTCGTAAACAAGCACGTTTAGATTCTGGTCAGGATATATTGGTTGGAGTGAATAAATTTCAAACCAAAGAAAAGTCTAATATTGAAATTTTAGAAGTTGATAATACTGTTGTAAGAGATTCTCAAATTGAACGTTTGAAAAAGTTAAGAGCAAATAGAGATCAAGCTGTTGTTGATGCAAATTTAGCTACTTTATCTAAATGCGCTGAAACTGGCGAAGGCAATTTATTAGCTTTAGCTGTTGAAGCTGCTGAAAATTTTGCTACTTTAGGTGAAATTTCTGATGCTTTAGAGGTTCATTTTGGAAGACATAAAGCGGATACTAAATTAATAAGTGGTGTGTACGGAAAAGAAGTAAATAACGATAGTACGTTTGCAAAAGCGCAAAAATTGGCTGATAAATTTGCAGAAATTGAAGGTCGTAGACCAAGAGTTATGATTGCGAAAATGGGACAAGATGGTCACGATAGAGGGGCAAAAGTTGTTGCTTCCAGTTTTGCTGATTTAGGTTTTGATGTGGATATGGGATCTTTATTCCAAACACCAGAAGAAGTTGCAAAACAAGCTGTTGAAAACGATGTGCATTTTATTGGTGCTTCCAGTTTAGCTGCAGGTCATAAAACGTTAATTCCCCAATTAATTGGCGAATTAGAAAAATTAGGAAGACCTGATATTATGGTTTTTGCTGGTGGAGTTATACCTGCTCAAGATTATGATTATTTATTAGAAAGAAAAGTAGCAGCCATTTTTGGTCCTGGAACTGTAATTTCTGAATCTGCTATTACTATTATGGAAAAATATTTAGAGCAAGAATAAGTTGTAAATAATTGATACAAAAAACCCAACATTTTTAATGTTGGGTTTTTATTTTTTAATTAAGTTTTCGTTAATCTTCGATTTCAGCATCGCTTAATGAGGTATTCAAGTTTAATGAGATTCTGAAATAAATTCAGAATGGAGCTCTTTTAAAATTAAAGAGTCTTTTTAAACTCATCCAAAACAATTTGGGCTGCTTTTACAGGTGAAATTTTGGCTGAAATAATTTCTTGTTCTAAAACTTTTAAATGCTTAGCAATAGCTTTAGAACCATAAAATAAATTTTTTAGTTCTTCATTAATATTGTTATACATCCACTGTATTTGCTGATGATTTCTGTTTTTTAAGAAATAACCATTTTCATCAACTAGTTTTTTAAATTTCTGAATTTCATCCCAAACATTAGAAATTCCAATATTTTTTATTGCAGAAGCTGTGCTTACTACTGGAGCCCAACCAGACTCAGATTGTGGAAAAATATGTAGCGCATTTTGATATTGCAATCGAGCCATTTCACTCATTCTAATATTATCGCCATCAGCTTTATTTATTACTACCATATCTGCCATTTCCATAATCCCTTTTTTAATGCCTTGTAATTCATCTCCTGCACCAGCCAACATTAATAATAAAAAGAAATCAGTCATTCCGTGAACAGCAGTTTCTGATTGTCCAACTCCAACAGTTTCAATTAAAACAACATCGTATCCGGCAGCTTCACAAAGTAACATAGTTTCGCCTGTTTTATTGGCAACACCACCTAAAGTGTCTCCAGAGGCTGAAGGACGAATATAGGCTTCTTCTAAGTTTGCCAATTCTTCCATTCTGGTTTTATCACCTAAAATACTTCCTTTAGAACGTTGGCTACTTGGATCAATAGATAATATTGCTACTCGATGCCCTTCCTTAACTAAATGTTTACCAAATGCTTCAATAAAGGTACTTTTTCCTACACCGGGAACGCCTGTAATACCAATACGAATTGAATTTCCTGAATGTGGTAATATTGCCTGAATTATTTCTTTTGCTAACGCTTTATCACTTTCTAAATTACTTTCAATTATGGTAATAGCACGTGATAAAAGAACTCGATCTCCTTTTAAAACGCCATTAATATATTCTATTGCAGATAACCTTCCTTTTGGCTTGTAGTTCTTCATTAATTTTAGGTCTAATAGCCAATTTTAAAATGGCTTTTGAAATCAAATTTTACAAGTAACAAAGATAAACATATTCATAAAGAGTGCCCTTTTAATTAAAATATTTCTTCTCTTTAAAATACAATATTTATCTATTTTCTATTTCCTAAAATTCTCAATAAAAACAGAAATAAGTTAATAAAATCAAGGTATAAAGTTAGTGCTCCCAAAATGGCATTTTTTTCCATACTTTCTTCATTTTCAAATCCATTCATTGCAATTCTTTTTAGCTTTTGAGTATCATAGGCTGTTAACCCTATAAATATTGCAACTCCTAAATATGAAATAATCCAAGACATCACTTCACTATTCATAAACATATTTACAACTGAAGCAATTATTATACCTATTAGAGCCATAAATGCCAAGTTTCCAATCTTGGTTAAATCACTTTTTGTGTAATAACCATATAAACTCATAACTCCAAAAGTTCCTGCTGTAATAATAAATGTTGTTGAAATAGATGCTGAAGTATAAACAAGAAAAATAACAGCCATTGTTAATCCATTTAAAGCAGTATATGCTAAAAATAGTAAGGTAGCATTATAGGAACTCAACTTATTTATTCTTGCAGAAATATAGCCAACTAAAGCCAATTCGCCAATAATTAATCCAAAAAATAATATTCTATTTCCAATTATTGCTTTCATCATCATTTCTGATTGCGAAGTAAAATATGCAACCAAACCTGTTAGCAGTAATGCAATAGCCATCCAATTATAAACCTTCGTTAAAT
Source organism: Lutibacter oceani (assembly GCF_003384935.1). GTDB lineage: Bacteria > Bacteroidota > Bacteroidia > Flavobacteriales > Flavobacteriaceae > Lutibacter > Lutibacter oceani. The sequence continues at coordinate 778,962 of NZ_QTTQ01000011.1, read as the reverse complement.
AAACTGAAATGTTATGACTTAAGTCTAATTGTTTTTGACTAAAATTTGAACCTGATAAATTATTTTCCATAGTACGTTATATAAATTTACAACAAAAATAGAACACTAGATTCACACTAAAAAAGTAATTCTAGAAATCTTTTTTTCGAAGCTTGAAATTCATTCTAACAATTGGAATTAACACCCAAAAAACCAAAATTAACATTGAAAGTAACATTCCTAAATTTGTTCCAAAAAATTTACGAAATACCGCTCCTGTATATCCCAATAAAGCAGAAATATCTAACTTTAATAAAATTAATATTCGTGATAAATCAATAGGATTAAACATTGTTGCTACCAAAGAAAATTTATCTAATGGATATTCATTAAACATCACTAAAGAAATTAGGAAAATACCATCATAAACAACTGCTAAAAAAAGCCACATTAAAATAGCATATCCAAAACCTTTAATTTTATTTTCAGTAGAAAGTGCAATATTATATGAAAGTGCAACAAAAATAAAATTCAAAAAAGTACCAACTACCAACAATAAACTAAAATTAAATATTGCAGTAGATTTAAACAATCCGTATAAAACAAAAGGAATTCCTAAACCTAAAACTAAACTTAATGTTAATGAAATTGAAATACCAAGATATTGCCCCATAAATATTTTACTTCTGTTTATAGGCTGCGCCAACAACAATTCGGTAAATTCTTTAGAGTTATAATAATACATAACCCCAAATATGGTTCCAATTAACGGAGTTAAAACAATGATAATATTCATTAAGGTGATAACCGCTTTATTAACATCATTATTTAAAAACAACAGTACAAATCCCAACAATAAATAAAATAGAAAATAAACGTAACTCCAACGGCTACGCATTAAATCATAAAAACTGTATTTTAATATTTTAAGCATATTGTTTCGATATTAAATTAGCAATTGCATGTTCTAAATCGTCATTGTTTGTTTGTTTTTTAAGCTCATCTATAGCTCCCTTAAAGTATATTTTTCCATCTAACAAAAATACAATTTCATCGGCAACTTCATTTACAAAGCTCATAATGTGTGTGGTAATTAAAATAGTTTTCCCTTTTTCCTTTTCTTTTTTAATGAGTTCTTTTAAATGAATTAGCGCTATTGGATCTAACCCGTTTGTTGGCTCATCTAGGATAATTAAATTACTATCAAACATAAAAGTTAAAACAATATTTACCTTTTGTTTTGTTCCACCGGAAAGATTTCCCAATTTTTTTTGCAAGGAATCATTCAATCCAAACAAATCAATTAGTTCTTGCTCATTTGATTCTTTTGGTCGAAGATTTTTAACCATTTCAATTAATTCCTGTACTGATAAATTGGGTGGAAAATTAGCAATTTGTGGTAAATAGTTTAATTCGTTTCTATAACTCCATTTTTTTAAAACACTTTTATCGTTATAAAATATGTCTCCTTTTTGGGGAATTACCATTCCTAATAAACATTTTATTAGCGTTGTTTTACCTGAACCGTTTGGTCCAAGGATAGCGAAAATCCCACCTTTTTTAATGCTTAGATCCAGGCCGTCTAAAACCGCCAATTTCCCAAAACGTTTGTGTAAATTTTTAAATTGAATCATTTATTCTTTTCATTTTAGGGTTTTCATCCATCAAATCATCTGGCGTAAACACAGGTGATACTTTTTCCGAAAAATTTATAATATCCACAAATAAACTTCTTAATAAAACCAATGCTTCAGGGGTTTTATTTACAATGTAAGAAAATAGTTTTACAGGCCGATAAGGAATGTCTCCAATTCCATTTTTATCCAAATCGTAGCCTGTATACTCGCTCCAATAATTGTTTTCAAACTTATTATCATTCACCTTAGAATTGTATGCTAAATCCAACGAATTATACATAAAATCATTATTTGTGAAAATATTAGTATAGCAAGCACCCGCAATTTTTATTGCCCAACCGTTGCGTAAAAAAGTGTTGTTTTTGTAATTAATTCTAGTGCATCCTTCTCCATTAACTCCTATTGTATTTTCTTCAAATAAGTTATTATAAATTTCGGCATCATAAATTTCTTTTAATAACAAACCATAAGAAGCAGATCCCCAGTTGAGTCTAAATTTATTATGATGCATACTAATAAATTTAGAAAACATTACAGCAACGCCTGCTCCGTTATTTCTAAACTCGTTATGGTGGTATTCATTTTTATTTGAAAACATAAAATGCAATCCATAACGTAAATTATTAGTACTTAAATTATTATATACAATACTGTTTTTTACAAATTCAAAATAAATTCCGTCTCGCAAACCGGACAACTGGTTGTTGTAAACCTCCATGTTATCACCATCCCAAATATGAATGCCATTTCCAGAGCTGGCTTCACTTTTACGATTACTTGAAATTTTATTATTTCGAATAATTCCATTTTCAGATTTTTCAATTAAAATTCCAAAAAAAACACTTTCAAAAGTACAATCTTCAATTATAAAATCATGAGCTTTAACAACTTTAATAGCCGAATAGTCAACTGTATAACTGGAACCAACATTAATTATCTTTAAATTTCTAATTGTGAAGTTATCTGCTTCAATAGTAAAAATTTCACCAACTTCTTCCCCATCAATTACAGCACCTTTTTCACCTTTTAAAACTACTGACTTGTTAACAATTAATCCATGCTCTTTATACAATCCTGTTTTAATAAGTACTTCATCACCATTCTCTGCAATTTCCAAAGCTTCCCTTATTGATTTAATAGAACAACTTTCGCAAACCTCAATTTGTTTTGCTTGAACAAAACTTATAAAAAACAGAAAAAAAAGTAGACTATTATTTTTCATTATTAGTTATTAGAAAAATGTTTTTTTAAAGATACCCAAGTATATGTTTTCCCTGAATATTGTTGTTGTAATTCATTTATTTTTTCTGAATTTTCTACTGCTGAAAGATTGGCTCCCATAGGACTTTTAATTGCCGAACTAATTAAATACATTGCGGTTTTAGCATCAATCATTTCTCCTGGATTTCCATAATTAGCCACTAAAATAAGAGATAAATTCGCTTCGTTTTTTTCACTTAAATCGTTCACTAAGCACTCAATTGCATCAAATTTAAACTGCTTCCCTTTTTTAGTTACAAATTGAGCAGCATGTGTTTTATCAACTATATTCATCCTGCAAAAACTACATTGATCTTCTCCATATACAATAGATTCTGGTTCAACTTTACAAGAAATGGTAAACAATAGTATAAACGCACCAATAATTGGTTTCAGAAATTTGAATTTCATTATTTTGATTTTTTAGATTTAAATATACATTAAAACAAGTATATTTTTTAAAAATACACTTGTTTTAATGTATATATTATTTATTCCTTTGCTTCCTTTTTACCAACAAAAAAGGCTACAAAAGTCATTAATAAACCAACAAACATAAGATAAGCGCCTGTTCGTGGATACGAGTGTGCTGTAAAATTTAAAATGTATTTTGTACCAAAAAGCGGTGGCTGAAATCCCATTACTGAACCATCTGGATTTTTAAAATTCATAATGGCTTTTGGGTTTAAATTATGACCGTAATCGTACTCCCATAAGTAAAAATCGTACATTCCTGCAGTACCTAATAAACACATTAAAATTAACCATAATATAAATAATTTATAGTTACCTATAAAACCTATAGTTACACCTAAAACTACCATAATACCAATAACCCAAGGAAATATTTTAAACTCTGGAATGTTTTCAGGAATGTATTGCATACCAACATAATGGTTCATTAAATTGATGTTTTTTATATCGAATTCATGAGTGTCGGAAAATTTATTAATATGAATGTCCATTCCTAACGGAATTGGATACTGAGGTGCTTCTAAGGTGATATTCCATAAAGGAAATACAAATAAGCCCAATAAAAGTAGGGAACCTACAATCATTAACAATTTAGATTTTTTCATTATTATTAAGTTTTAATTAAAATTCTTTTTATTTATTCTATTCAAATAAAACTTAAGGAGACGATTCGTGTAAGCAGCATGAAAAATTTTTCATATCAAATTTTATTAAAAACGGGCAAGAATAATTAACTCTCTGCCCGTTTAGGTTCTCTTTAAAATCAATCTAAAAAAAGAATATTATTCTGCATCAACTGCATCGCCATCTAAAGTATACGTTAAAGGAACATTGGATCCTTTTGGAGATACTCTAACATAACCTTGCATTTCTTGATGCAATGCAGAACAGAAATCTGTACAATAAAATGGCCAAACACCAATTTGTTTAGGTTCCCAAATAAATGTTTCTGTTTGTCCTGGCATTATTAATAATTCTGATGTGTTTGCTCCAATCATTGCAATTCCATGTGGCACATCATAATCTTGCTCAAGATTAGTAACATGGAAATAAACTTTATCGCCAACCTGAACACCTTCAATATTATCAGGAGCAAAATGCGAACGAATCATGGTCATATAAATATGTACTTCATTTCCATCTCGTACTACTTTAGCTTCTGCCTCAGATTTGGTAACATATTTATGTTTACTTTCTTCTAATTTAAATATTTTTTTTGAATTGGCTTCTAAAATACTCGCTGGAATACCTGCTGCATAATGAGGTTCTCCAATAGTTGGAAAATCTAATAACAATTCCATTTTATCTCCGGAAATATCATATAATTGAGCTGATTGTGTTACTTCCGGACCAGTTGGTATATAACGGTCTTTTGTAATTTTGTTCATAGCTAATACATATTTACCAAATGGTTTTCTTGAATTTCCTCCAGGAATCATTAAGTGACCAACTGAATAATAGGTTGGTTTTCTATCAATAACTTCCCAAGTTCCTAATTTCCATTTTACTACTTCAGAAGAGATGAAGAATGTTGTATATGCGTTTCCTTTACCATCAAATTCTGTATGCAGTGGACCTAAACCCGGTTGTTTAACTGATCCAGCTAAAGTTGCCTCATATTGCAAAATTGGAATTCCATATGCATCTCCATCAAATTTTTTCTCATCTATAGCTTTTATCATTTTACTAAATGAATGTATTGTTAACTCAGCAGCCAATTTACCACTTCCTACAATGTATTCACCTGAAGGATCAACATCACAACCATGTGGAGATTTAGGAGTTGGCATAAAATAAATTGCTCCGGGAACATCACTAGGATTTACAATTACTATTTCATCTTTCATAGTTGTTGTTGCTGCATGAGTTTCTTCATCATAAACATTATGTGCATATTTTGCAGGAGCTTTTGTTCCTCCACCGTTATTTACATATTCTTCAATTTTTTTCCAATTTATTGCAGCAATAAAATCTTTATCATTTTGTGAAGCATTAACTTCTAACAATGAGTTTGCTTCCTCTGTATTATAAGTTGTAAAGAAAAACCATCCGTGAGAATCCCCTCTTCCTGGATGAGATAAATCATAGTTAAAACCAGGCATCATAATTTGAAACTTGATATCCATTGCTCCATCCTTTGGATCTACAGCTATAAAAGTTAAAGCTCCTTTAAAATTACCTTTATATTCATCTATAGGCATATCTTTTTGTGGATAAGGAACACTAAAACGAGTTCCTGCAACAACATATTCTGTATTTTCGGTTACAAAAGATGAACTGTGATTACCTGCTGAATTAGGAATTTCAATAATTTCTGTTGTTTCAAAAGTGGTTAAATCAATTTTTGCAATACGAGGCGTATTATTTCCATTAATAAAAACATATCTTCCATCTAACTCACCTGCTGTTTGAGAAATATCCGGATGATGTGAATCATCCCAAGGAATAAATCCATGAGAAGTATTTAACATAGGTTTTGTTTCTTCATTAAAACCATATGCTTTTTCAGCATCTACTGAAAAAACCGGAATTACTTTAAATAATCTACCTGATGGCAATCCATAAACAGCTAACTGACCACTAAAACCACCTGATACGAATGCATAAAATTCATCGTGTTCTCCCGGAGCTACATAAACTTTCTCCGCAGCACTGCTTGACAATGCTCCTTGAGATCCTTTTTCTGAGCCTCCATTTCCACAACTACTTAGCACTAAAGAAAGTACTGTAATTGCTAATAAAGATTTAAAAATTGTTTTCATATTATACTATTTGTTTGTTGTTAATTTTTGTTTAATCTCCTATTCTTCTTTAGTTGAAGCTGTTTTTGTTCTAAAGTATTCTAAAATTGCTCTAGCTTCATTTTCTGTTAAACTTTGATTGGCCATTGGAGCTAAATATTCTTCTAATAATTTTTTAGCTGTTGGATTTTTAGCCACCATTTCTTCTGGATTTAAAATCATGTTCATAATCCATTCTGGAGAACGTCTTTCAGTTATTCCAAGCAAAGCTGGCCCAACTACTCTTTTACTAATTTTATGGCAAGCAGAACATTTTGACACAAATAAAGCCTTTCCTTCAACTGCCAATGTTTCATCAATTTTGGAAAGTGTAATGCTTGTAATTGGTCCAACTCCCTTATCTTCCATCGGATCAACTTCAGCAACTTCTTTTGCTACTGCTTCAGGTTCTGCAACTTTTTCCGCCTTTTTACCTTCACCTCCACAACTTGATATAAATGCAACAGCAATAATTAATACTAATATTTTTAATTTCATTCTATTATTTTTTATTTTTACTTTAATTATTTTATTCTTCTGGCACTAATACATTATCAATTACGTGTATCCAGCCATTACTAACTTGCACTGTTTTCAAAATTTTTGTACCTCCAACATAAAGCCCATCTTCCTTTTGTTCAACAATTAAATATTTACCCGAAGCCATATATAATTTTCGTCCTTTTTTCGCTTCTTTAGCTAATTGCGTATCAGGATAATTTGCAGGTGCCACATGGTTTATTAAAATAAAGGCCAATTTAGCTTTGTTTTCAGGTAACAATAAACTTGAAACAGTTCCTTCAGGAAGTTTATCAAAGGCTGCGTTTATAGGAGCAAAAATGGTTAATGGCCCTACATTTACAACTGCATCTTCAACACCTGCAGCTTCAATTGCTGCAACTAAGGTTGAAAAATCGTCAATTGATTTCGCTACTTGCAACGCATTTGCAGCTGAAACATCATCTACCACACCCGATTGTCCTTGAGCATCAGAGCTAGTCTCGGTTTGCTTTTCACTAACTTCTTGTTTTTTATTTCCATTACCACATGAGGTAATAAAAATCGCTATTACTACTAAAAGCGAGAAAATTAAATTGTTATTTTTCATAATTTAACTATTAATAATATGTTAATAAACTAAGCAAATGTACTATTACACAATTACTTATAATATGACAAATGTCATTAAACAGATATAAAGATGTTTTTATCTTTATTTGACTTGTAACAAAAGTAACAATTCTTATTTAAAAACAAAATCTAATTTTGTAATAAAATTAAGCCTACATCTTTAAAGGTAAGGTTTTTAAATTTAGAACGTTAATTTTTTTTATAAATAGAACTACAAATGAATAATACATTAATAAAAAATAGCATTAGAAGAGGAGTTTCATATGCTACTTACAGAACTTTAATTAAAGGTCTTTTGGTTGAAGGAAAATCTACAGGAACTGAGCAAAGTGAAGCTCTTTTTAATTATAGCCAGTTAAATGATAAGAGAATGGATAGGCTTGATAAAACATTAAAAATTTCTGAAGAAACTCAAAACTCTTTAAATCAACTAAAAAATGGCTATACTTTTTTAGTAATTGCTGAAGGTTGGTGTGGAGATGCTGCTCAAATATTACCTGTTATTAATAAAATTGCTGAAGCTTCAGCTAAAATTAATTTAAAAGTGGTTTGTAGAGATGAAAATGATGAGTTAATGAATCAGTTTTTAACTAATGGAAGCAAATCAATTCCTAAAATTTTAATAGTTGACAATAACTATGAAGTTATTAATTCTTGGGGACCAAGACCTTCTGTTGCTACAAAAATGGTGTTGGATTACAAAGAAAAAAATGGCATTATAGATGCTGAATTTAAAAAGGATTTACAAATTTGGTACAATAAAGACAAGGGAACTAATACTCAAAAAGATATAGTAGAATTACTGAGAGCTTCTTAAGTAGCAATCAACTATTTTAAATACCTTTGCTACCTAAATTTTAATAATGATTGTAGATTTTAAAGAAATTCCAAAATGGTGTAAATTATGGGTGTTTCCTTCAAGTAGAAAGTTTTATCCACAAGAAATTACTGAATTAACAGCAAGTATTGAAACTTTTTTAAATGATTGGTCTTCAGACGATGAAAGTTTTAAGTGTGCTTTTGAATTAAAATATGATCGTTTTATTATTATTTCAGTGGACGATTCTGAAAAAAACTTGAGTTTAAAAACGCATAATAAATTAGCCACATTTATTTTAAGTCTTGAATCTAAGTATGAAGTTTTGCTATTAGACAAAATTAATGTTTGCTATAAACAAGGTGAATTTGTGCAATACAAAGATTTAAAGGAGTTTAAAAAAATGATGAAAAACAAAGGTGTTTCTCAGAAAACAATTGTATTTAATAATATGATAAACACCAAAGAAGAATTAGAAAACGATTGGGAAATAAACATAATGGATAGTTGGTTAGGTAGATTTTTATAAAAATATCATCCCTAAACCAAAAGAGAGACTGTTTAATCTTCCGTTTTCAAATTTAGCAATTTTCTTTTGATGAAAATCTACATTTAGCACAAAACTATGTGAACTTTCAGTAGAAATATGATATCCAATTCCCACTTTATAATAGTTACCTCTTTCAAATGCTTTTCCAATTTTTAACAATTTTCCAACTCCACCACCAATATAAAATGTATCATCATCAACCTGAACAAGTGTAAATTTAGAATCGAGATAATAGGGGATTGCTAAAACATCCAAGTCAGGATGCCAATCAAACCCTAAATTTATACCTACAGCTACAAAATTATTTAGTTTAACATTAAACCCGTTACGAAGCATTATTGCTCTCGGTACAATTAAAGCCCAATCAACTTCATCAAAGTATTCATCATATTCACCAAAATTTTCGTTGGCGGTGAATGTAGTATTTATGGTAAAATTATAATTAATATCGCGTTGAGAATAACTTATTAAACTGGCAAAAAAAGTAACAATGAAAAATAGCTTTTTCATAAAGTATACGATGCTTTAAATATTTTCTATAAACGCATCAATTGTTGTAGCGTTATTAACTTGAAACTCACCAATTTTTGTTCTTCTTAGTGCTGATAAATGTGCACCGGAATTTAAAGCAATACCAAAATCATAAGCTAAAGATCGAATGTAAGTTCCTTTGCTGCAAACAACTCTAAATTCAACTTTAGGAAAGTTTATTTTTGTTATTTCAAATTCAGAAATTGTAATTTTTCTAGCTTTTATTTCAGTTGTTTCACCAGCTCTTGCTAATTCATACAAACGTTTTCCATCTTTTTTTATGGCTGAAAAAATGGGTGGTTTCTGAGCTATTTCTCCAATAAATTGTTTTGAAGTTTCGTGTATTAATGCTTCTGTAATATGCTCAATAGGATAAGTACTATCAATTTCTGTCTCTAAATCGTAGCTTGGTGTAGTGGCTCCTAAGGTAATTTCACCAGTATATTCTTTTACTTGCGCTTGAAATTCTTCAATTTTTTTAGTGAATTTACCTGTGCAAATTATTAATAATCCAGTTGCTAACGGATCTAAAGTGCCAGCATGTCCAACTTTAATGTTTTTAATTTTAAAGTGTTGTTTTATATGCCAGCGTAATTTATTAACTACTTGAAAAGAAGTCCAGTTTAAAGGTTTATCAATTAATAAAACTTGTCCGTTTTTATAATCTTCTAAATTCATTAATTATTTAATAAAGTTATTGCAATTGCTATTATTCCAACAATAAAACAGTACAATGCAAAATAAGAAAGTTTGCTTTTTTTCACAATTGAAAGCATCCATTTGCAAGCAAATAACCCAGCTATAAATGATGCTAAAAACCCAATACTTAAAACTCCAATTTGACCGTTATTAAAATTTATTGAACCAGATAATAGATCTTTACCAATTTTACCAAAAATTAGAGGTACTACCATTAAAAATGAAAAACGTGCAGCTTTTGTTCTATCTATTCCTAATAAAACCGATGAAGAAATTGTTGCTCCAGATCTAGAAATACCTGGTAAAATTGCTAATGCTTGTGAAATACCAATTACAATTGCATTAAAAAAAGAAACGTTTTTTGTAGTGCTTTTAGCTTTATCAGCAAATAGTAAAAGTAAAGAGGTTACAATAAGCATAAAACCTACCAACAAAATTTGGCCGCTAAAAAAAGATTCAAATTCTTCTTCAAAAAAAAGACCGGCAATTACTGCTGGAATCATTGATAAAATTATTTTTAATGAAAATTGAAATTCTTCATTCCATTTAAATTGAAACAATCCCTTAATAATTTCAGATACTTCTTTTCTAAATATAACTAATGTACTTAAAGCTGTTGCAAAATGTAATACAACTGTAAATGTTAAACTTTCATTTGGTAACAATTTATCACCAAAAAGTGCTTTTGCTATTTCTAAATGCCCGCTTGATGAAACTGGTAAAAATTCAGTTAATCCTTGAATAATACCTAAGATTATAGCTTCAATATAACTCATAAATTATTTTGAAGGTTTTACTATAATGGCGTAAATTTCAATAGCTAAACCTATTAAAACTAATGTTGGTGCCAATCTAATTCTTCTAAAATTATAAATAGCTTCGTTAAAAATTTCTGGGTTATCACTACCTCCGCCTGCCATTAGAATAAATCCTAAACTAATAAAAGCCAATCCAATAAGCATTATTACATAGTTTTTTTTACCAAAAAGGAAATTGCTTTTATGTGCTTCTTTTTTCTTATTCATTGTATTAGTAATATAGTTCGTCTGTTCTTAAATTTAAAAAACGTTGTGTAGCAAAAAACGTACTTATCCAAGTAATTAGTATACCCATAGCAATTATAAATACAAATAATAGTGCTAAAACTTTATAATCTGCAAGTAATTCTATTTCAGGGACTACTCTGTTTATGTAAAATATAAATCCGAGTAAACATACAATTGAAACAAGCGCTCCCAAAATACCAAGTTTAATGCTTTTCCAAATAAATGGTTTTCTAATAAATCCTTTTGTTGCCCCAACCATTTGCATTGTTTTAATGGTGAATCTTTTTGAATATACCGAAAGGCGAATTGAACTATTAATAAGTACAACTGCAATTAAGGTAAATAAAGTACTAAATAAGAGCATCCAAAAACTTATTCTGTTGATGTTTTTTGTTAATAGTTCTATTAAGGGTTTATCATAAACTACTTCGGCAACAATGCTTCTATTTAAAAGTTGCTTTTCTATTTCAACCATTTTTTCGGGTGTTACAAACTCCGATTTTAAGCTAACATCAATCGCATTTTTTAATGGATTATCACCTAAAAATTCTACAAAATTTTCACCAATTTCCGCTGCGTATTTTTCAGCGGCATCTTTTTTTGAAATGTAAATTACTTCTTTTGAATATTCAGCTTTTTTTAATTCTGCCTGTAAAATCTCAACGTCATTAGATTTTGCATTGTCTGTTAAAAAAATAGTAAGTGCCACTTTTTCTTTAAAGTGTTTAGTAATACTATTGGTTTTTAGTAGAATAAGACCTAAAAATCCAACTAAAAACAGCACCAAAGCAATACTTATTATTACTGAAAAGTATGAAGACCGCAATCTTCTTTTTTGATATTTATCAAATGAATTATTCAAAAGAAATATTATTAGTTAATGGTGCAATATACAAATTGTTGTTGAAAGGATTAATTGTTTAAATGCTGTTTTTAAATAATATTGGCATGAAAATATAATTATTTCTTTAAATAATTAAACAATCAAATTTTATTAATTTTCTAGTTCTTTTTGTGAACCCTCAAAACGAAACTATATAAAAGATAGATTATAAAAACCAATACAGATAAAACTAACAATATATAACTAAAATTCCAAAAAATAGTAGCAGCTCTTTCGCCACCTCTAAATACATTTTTGTTTGAAAAATTATAAGCCCAATTGTCAGCTAAAAAATATCCAATTACACCCCAAAAGCAACCTGATAGAATTAAAAAAAATATTATTTTTTTAAAAAATCTTAAAACTTTAGTATTAGCATTGTATATATTTTTGAATCCTGAATATAAAATTGTTGGAAACGCAATTAAACCTAACCAGGTAATTATTGTTCCAAAAGGCATTTCTATTGTTTCAATAAAAGGTTTTGTTAATAATTTTGAGCCAAAAAAAATTAACAAAAAACTACTTAAAAATATTATTAAAGAACTGATGAAAATTAATCTTCGTTTCATTTTCACATACTAATTAACATCTTGACACAATTCAATCAACACTCCATTTGTTGATTTTGGATGTAAAAAAACCACTAATTTATTATCAGCTCCTTTTTTAGGAGTTTCATTTAAAACAATAAACCCTTCTTTTTTTAAACGATTTACTTCACTTAAAATATCAGCTACAGCAAATGCAATATGATGAATTCCTTCTCCTTTTTTTGCAATAAATTTTGAAATAGGACTTTCCGAATTGGTACCCTCTAATAATTCTATTTTATTTGGTCCTGCTTCAAAAAATGATGTTTTTACACCTTCACTTTCTACAGTTTCAACTTTGTAATGAGGTTTTCCAAAAAGGTTTGTAAATAATTCATTCGATTTTTCCAGATTTTTTACTGCAATACCAATATGTTCAATTTTGTTCATTTTTTGCCTTTTTAAATAAATTTGAATCAAAGTTACAGAATAATTAAAATTAAAAATCTCTAAAAAAGCACATAATTTTAAAACAATGGTAAGTAAAAACAGAAATTGTGTACATTTAAATCTTATTTTTGCAAAATGGAAACAAACAGACAAAAGAAAATAGCAGGAGTTTTACAAAAGGACTTGGCAGAAGTGTTACAAAATGCAGCACGAGACGGAATGAAGGGCGTTATTATATCTGTTACCAAAGTACAAGTTACCTCAGATTTAGGGCAGGCAAAAGTTTATATTAGTGTTTTTCCTCAGTTAAAACGCGAAATTATACTAAAAGGAGTACAGGAAAACACTTCTTCAATTCGCTATGAAATGGCTAAGCGAACTCGCGATCAACTTAGACGTATGCCGGAATTATCTTTTTTTATTGATGATAGTTTAGATTATATTGAAGATATTGACAATGCTTTGCAAGGCAAAAAAGATAATCCAATTAAAAATCCGGATATTTTAGACAAACGTCAAAAACGATAACTTGAATTTTCCTTTATACATAGCTAAACGATATTTATTTTCAAAAAGCAGCAATAACACAATAAATATTATTACAATTATTGCAGCAATTGGTGTAATTATTGGCACATTAGCCTTGTTTATTGTACTTTCAGGTTTTTCAGGTTTAAGAACATTTAGTATTGGTTTTTTAAATACTTCAGATCCTGATATAAAAATTACTTCTGTAAAAGGGAAATCGTTTTTATTTAATGAAATAATAAAAGAAAATATTGACAATCAGTTAGGTATTGCTTCTTATTCTAAAATAATTGAAGAACGTGCTTTTTTTGAATTCAATAAAAAAACACATATTGCTTATATAAAAGGCGTAGATAGCAACTATTCTAAAGTAAACAGAATAGACTCAACCGTATATGTTGGTACATGGTTAGATAAAGAAATTCCTATAGGAGCAGTAGTTGGTAACGGTATTTCTAATATACTGTCAGTAGGTATTTTCGATTTTATGGAACCTTTAAAAATTTATGTTCCAAAACCAGGGAAAGGATACGAGTTAAATCCAAAAAATGCTTTCAATCAAATTGAAACTCAGCCGATAGGTATTTTTGCTTTAACGGATGAAATTGATAAAAAATTCACCTTTATTTCTTTAGATTTGGCGCAAACCTTATTGAATTATAAGTCCGAACAAATTTCAGCAATTGAGCTAAAAGTTAATGATATTGATAACAGAGATGAAATTATTTTAGAATTAAAAAACAAACTGGGATCCGACTTTAATATTGAAACCAGAGAACAGTTAAATGCTGTTTTTTACAAAATGTTGAATACTGAAAATTTGGCTTCGTATTTAATTTTTACATTAATTTTAATTATTGCATTATTCAATGTTATTGGTGCTATAATTATGATGATTTTAGATAAGAAAGACAACTTAAAAACACTCTATAGCTTAGGAGCAACTATTAGAGAAATTAAGCGCGTATTTATTTTACAAGGATTTTTATTATCACTTTTTGGGTTAATTATTGGGCTTTCAATCGGAATTTTATTAGTGTTATTACAAAAAAAATATGCACTATTTATGATAACTCAACATTTAGCATATCCTGTTGAATTTACATTTTTCAATGTATTTTCAGTAGTAGTAACTATGTTAGTATTAGGCTATTTAGCTTCCTTAATTGCGAGTAGTAGAATTTCTAAAAAATTGGTAGAATAATTTCCCTAACCTCCAAAAGGGGAATTAAATAGGAAAGTGAAATAACCTTATTTTATAGGTTTTAATCAAAAAGCACTTTAACCTTTGCACCGCTGTAACTTTGCCTCTTTGTAACATAATTACGCAAATTTCTGCAAAACCTCTTCAAAAACATTAAAAACATCCTGTGCACTATCTGAAGTAACCATTTTTAAACGGTATTCTTTAAAATGTGGAATTCCTTTAAAATAGTTGGTATAATGCCTACGAGTTTCCATAACGCCCACAATTTCACTTTCTTTCCAGTCAATTTCAAGCTGTAAATGACGTTTTGCCATTTCAACCCTATCAGCAATTGTTATTTCAGGTAAATGTTCACCAGTTTCAAAAAAGTGTTTTACTTGTTTAAAAAACCAAGGATTCCCAATACTTGCTCGTCCAATCATTGCGCCATCCAAACCAAATTTATCGCGCATTTCCATAGCTTTTTCAGGCGTATTTACATCTCCATTTCCAAATACAGGAATATGCATTCTCGAGTTATTTTTAACTTCAGCTATTGGAGCCCAATTTGCACTACCTTTATACATTTGTGCACGTGTTCTTCCGTGAATAGAAATTGCTGCACAGCCAACATCTTGTAAACGTTCAGCAACTTCAACAATTTTTATAGAAGACTCATCCCAGCCCAATCTAGTTTTAACAGTTATGGGTAAATTAGTATGTTTAACCATAGCTTTAGTTAAACTCACCATTAAATCAATATCCTTTAAAATACCAGCGCCAGCTCCTTTGCTCACAACTTTTTTTACTGGACAACCAAAATTTATATCAATAATATCCGGATTAGACTGCTCTACAATCTCAACCGTTCTTAACATAGATTCTAAATTTGCCCCAAAAATTTGAATACCAACTGGACGTTCTTTTTCATAAATATCCAATTTTTTCCTGCTTTTTGCTGCATCACGTATTAATCCCTCACTTGAAATAAATTCAGTATACACCACATCAGCTCCTTGTTCTTTACATAATGCTCTAAACGGTGGGTCGCTCACATCTTCCATTGGTGCTAACAATAACGGAAAATCGTTTAATTCTATATCTCCTATTTTTACCAAATCAAAAAATTAAGTGCGCAAAAATACATAAATTTAATTATTTCTAAATTCATTCATAAAATTGTATTTTTGAAATCAAACAAATTAAATTATGAAATTAAAAATCTCGGTTATGTTACTTTCAATAGCATTCTTTGGATGTAAATCTAAACAAAACAAAACAAGTTACGATGCAAAATCTGGAGCTACTAAAATTGTAAACACATTACATTATCCGCAAGAAAAACATTTAAAAAACATTAAGCAGTTAACTTTTGGCGGGGATAATGCCGAGGCTTATTGGAGTTTTGATAATAAGAAATTAGTTTTTCAGGCTAGTAATGTATGGGATTTAGAATGTGACCAAATTTTTACTATGGATATAAATGACGATTTAAGTAATGGTGAAAAACCTCAATTAGTAAGTACAGGTTTAGGAAGAACTACGTGTAGTTATTTTTTACCAGGTAATGAAACAATTATTTATTCATCTACACATTTAGCCGACGAAAACTGTCCACCAGCACCCAAAAAAGAAGATTATGGAAACAAATATATTTGGCCAGTTTATAAAGGTTTTGACATATTTGTTGCGGATACAAAAGGAAATCAACTAAAACAATTAACTTTTGAAGATGGTTATGATGCAGAACCAACAGTTTCTCCAAAAGGTGATAAAATTGTTTTTACTTCTACAAGAACAGGTGATTTGGAATTATTTACAATGAATATTGATGGATCTGATGTAAAACAAGTTACTAATGAATTAGGGTACGATGGTGGTGCTTTTTTCTCTCCTGATGGAACAAAATTAATTTTCCGTTCTTCTCGTCCTAAAACTGAAGAGGAGATTAAAGAATACAAAGATTTATTAGCAGAAGGTTTGGTGCAGCCAACTAATATGGAATTATATGTATGTAATATTGATGGTAGCGATTTACGTAAAATTACCAATTTAGGAAGTGCAAATTGGGCACCATTTTTTCATCCTTCAGGTAAAAAAGTTATTTTTTCATCTAACCATAAAACGAAACATAGTTTTAATTTATTTATGATTAATGTGGATGGTTCAGGATTAGAGCAAATTACTTTTGATACTGTTTTTGATGCTTTTCCAATGTTTTCTCCAGATGGTAAAAAAATAGTTTTTTCTTCAAACCGAAATAATAACGGAACACATGATACCAATTTATTTATTGCAGATTGGGTAGATTAATTATACGCGAAACCTAACATGTTTTCAAAACCTGTTAGGATTCGTTTTTCAGCTTTAAAATAAACTGTATTTTTATATTTAAAATAAATAAAATGGCTAAAAAATACAATTGGGCAATTTTAGGATGTGGTAATATTGCAAAAAAATTCTCAAAAGAATTAAAAGGCTTACCCAATGCTAATTTATACGCAACAGCATCTAGAAATATAGAAAATGCCGAAAATTTTGCAACTGAATTTGGGTTTGAAAAAGCGTATGGTTCTTATGAAGAAATGGTTAAAGATCCAAAAGTAGATGTAGTGTATATTGCAACACCTCATAATTTTCATTTAGAACATTCCTTACTTTGTTTAAAGCATAAAAAAGCTGTTTTATGTGAAAAAGCCTTTGCAATAAATACCAAAGAAGTAACACAAATGATAAGCGCTTCAAAACAAAATAATACTTTTTTAATGGAAGCATTTTGGGTTGCTTTTAGACCTAAACAAAAAAAAGTACTGGAAATTATTAAATCTGAAAATTTAGGAAAACTTAAATTTGTAAAATCAGACTTTTTTTTCAAGGGAGATTATAATCCGAATAGTAGGTTATATAATATTAATTTGGGAGGTGGTTCCTTGTTAGATATAGGAATTTATCCTGTTTTTACGGCTTTAATGTTACTCGGAATTCCAGATGAAATAAAAACATTAGCTCATTTTAGCCCAACAGGTTCAGAAGAAAGTATTTCTATGTTATTTGGTTATATAAATGGAGAAACAGCTGTATTATCTTCTAGTTTTGAAGCCAGTTATAAAAATGATGTAGAATTAATTTTTGAAAAAGGGTGTATAAAATACCATCGTTTTTCTGGTAATCCTATTGAATTGACTATTAATGATACAATTCAGGAAATAAATTTTGATGCGGGTCCAAATATGGGATACCAATTTGAGGCTATTCACGTTATGGAATGTTTAGATAAGCAACTTATAGAAAGCCCTGTTTTAACTAACAAAGTAAGCTTAGATTTAATAAATATTTTAGATGCGGTTAGAAAAGATGCTAATATAATTTACCCAAATCATGACTAGATTTAATTTTCATTTTTAGAACAATTATTTGGTTATCTTTGCGCCAAATATAGTAGATAGGATTACGAAGTATGAAAAACATCAGAAATTTTTGCATTATTGCACATATTGATCACGGTAAAAGTACCTTGGCTGATAGATTATTAAGTCAAACAGGAACTGTAACTGCTCGTGAAGAGCAAGCTCAGTTGTTAGACAATATGGATTTGGAGCGTGAGCGTGGTATTACAATTAAAAGTCATGCCATTCAAATGGATTATATATATGAAGGAGAAAAATATGTTTTAAATTTAATTGATACTCCGGGACACGTAGATTTTTCTTATGAAGTTTCCAGATCAATTGCAGCTTGTGAAGGTGCACTTTTAATTGTAGATGCTGCACAAAGTATACAAGCACAAACAATTTCTAATTTGTATTTGGCTTTAGAAAATGATTTAGAAATAATTCCTGTTTTAAATAAAGTAGATTTACCAGGCGCAAACCCAGAAGAAGTTACCGATGATATAGTTGATTTATTAGGATGCGATCCTGAAGAGGTTATTCATGCAAGTGGAAAAACTGGCTTTGGTGTGGATAATATTTTAAAAGCAATTATTGAAAGAGTTCCAGCTCCAAAAGGAGATGTAAATGCTCCACTACAAGCATTAATATTCGATTCTGTTTATAATTCATATAGAGGTGTAGAAACCTATTTTAGAGTTATGAACGGTGAAATTAAAAAAGGCCAAAGAATCAAATTTATGGCTACAAAAAATGAATATTTTGCTGATGAAGTTGGTACTTTAAAATTAAAACAAGTACCCAAACAAAGTATAAAGGCAGGTGATGTAGGTTATTTAATTACTGGAGTTAAAACAGCTAGTGAAATTAAAGTTGGTGATACAATTACGGATGCAGTAAACCCAACTAAAAATAGAATTGAAGGATTTGAGGATGTAAAACCGATGGTTTTTGCTGGTATTTACCCTGTTGATACAGAGGACTACGAAGAACTTCGTAATTCAATGGAAAAATTACAATTAAACGATGCTTCGTTGGTATTTATTCCAGAAAGTTCAGCTGCCTTAGGTTTTGGTTTTAGATGTGGGTTCTTAGGAATGTTACATTTAGAAATTATTCAGGAAAGGTTGGAACGAGAGTTTGATATGACAGTAATTACAACTGTACCAAACGTGTCATACCACGCATTTACGAACAAAAATCCTGATACGATACTTTTAGTAAATAATCCTTCAGATTTACCTGAACCTTCAAAATTAAACCGTGTTGAAGAACCTTTTATAAAAGCAACAATAATTACAAAATCCGATTTTGTTGGACCAGTAATGAGTTTGTGTATTGAAAAACGTGGACAAATAGTAAATCAAACTTATTTAACTCCAGAAAGAGTTGAATTAACTTTTGAAATGCCTTTGGCTGAAATTGTTTTCGATTTTTACGATCGTTTAAAAACTGTTTCAAAAGGATATGCATCTTTTGATTACCATCCAATTGGATTAAAAGCTTCTAAATTAGTTAAAGTTGATATTTTATTAAACGGACAATCAGTGGATGCTCTATCTGCATTAATTCACGCAGATAATGCGTATTCCATTGGAAAAAAAATGTGTGAAAAATTACGTCAGTTAATTCCTCGTCAACAATTTGATATTCCAATTCAAGCAGCAATTGGTGCTAAAATTATTTCTCGTGAAACTGTAAAAGCCTTGAGAAAAGATGTAACAGCAAAATGTTATGGAGGAGATATTTCTCGTAAACGTAAATTATTGGAGAAACAAAAGAAAGGTAAAAAACGTATGCGTCAAGTGGGGAATGTTGAAATTCCTCAGGAAGCATTTATGGCTGTTTTAAAGCTAAATGACTAAAAATCAAAGTATATAACATAAAAAAAGCACCGAAATTCGGTGCTTTTTTTATGTTTAGTTGAGAATTATTCTCCGTGTAACCAAGCTTTTTTAGCTAACAATTGTTCTTCAGTTTCTTCATGATCCTCATCAGGAACACAACAATCAACTGGACAAACAGAAGCACATTGTGGCTCATCGTGAAAACCTTTACATTCTGTACATTTATCAGTTACAATAAAGTAAAATTCATCAGATAATGGTTCGTTCATCTCATCTGCATCCGCTTCTTCTCCATTAGGTAAAGTAATTGTACCGCTTAATGAAGTTTCGTCAGCATATGCCCACTCACTATCTGGTTCGTAAATTGCATTATTTGGACACTCTGAAATACAAGCATCACAATTTATACATTCGTCTGTTATTTTAATAGCCATGTCTATTTATTTTAAAAAATTAAATTATCCACAAAATTATAAATTTTTACACAAAACAATGTGACAAAAGTCATTTACTATTCTAAAAAGTAAATTTAAATTTGATCGAAATAATTTGCACAAAAATTATTTTCATAAATTTAAATAAAATTTTCTAATTAGCATAAATTATGATTACAGCTAAAACAAAACAACAACCCGAAGTACTGGAAGCAGTAATTATCAGATTTGTTGGTGATTCCGGCGATGGGATGCAACTAACAGGAACACAGTTTTCTGACACGTCTGCAATGTTTGGTAATGATATTGCCACATTTCCTAATTATCCATCAGAAATTAGGGCTCCGCAGGGAAGTTTATATGGAGTCTCCGGATTTCAAGTTCATATTGGGAGCGTTGAGGTAAGCACACCAGGTGATAATTTAGATTTATTAGTTGCTATGAATCCTGCAGGCTTAAAAACCAATTTACATGCTGTAAAACCAGGTCATACAATTATTGTTGATACTGATTCTTTCACAAAAAAGAATTTGGAAAAAGCACAATATGAAACAAACCCATTAGAAGATGGAAGTCTAGAAAACTATCGGGTTATAGAAGTTGCAATGACTTCTTTAACAAAAGAAGCACTTAAAAGTGTTGAGGGGTTAGATAATAAATCTATTACCCGAAGTAAAAATATGTTTGCTTTAGGTATGGTTTATTGGATGTACGATCGTTCAAGAGAACATACAATTGATTTTTTTAATAAAAAATTTAAAACCAAGCCTCATATTATTGAAGCTAATACCAAAGTTTTAAACGCTGGTTTTTATTTTGCAGAAACTTTGGAGTTAATTCCAAATGCGTATACAATTTCTCCTGCAAAAATGAGACCAGGTACTTATAGAATTATTATGGGTAATACTGCAACTGCTTGGGGATTTTTAGCAGCAGCAGAAAATTCAGGATTGGAATTGTTTTTAGGGTCGTACCCTATTACTCCAGCAACTGATATACTTCATGAACTTGTTAAACATAAGCATTTTGGAGTAAAAGCATTTCAGGCTGAAGACGAAATAGCTGGAATTACATCAGCAGTTGGAGCTGCTTTTGCCGGAGATTTGGCAATAACAACAACTTCAGGTCCTGGTTTGGCTTTAAAAGGTGAAGCATTAGGTTTAGCAATGATGATTGAATTGCCTTTAGTAGTAGTTAATGTGCAACGTGGTGGTCCTTCAACAGGTTTACCTACTAAAACTGAACAATCAGATTTATTACAGGCTTTATATGGTAGAAATGGTGAAAGCCCAGTAATTGTTATAGCGGCAAGTACGCCAGCAAATTGTTTTGATTATTCTTATGAGGCAGCAAAATTAGCTTTAGAACACATGACACCTGTTATATTATTAACTGATGGATATATTGCAAATGGATCAGCACCATGGAAAATAAAATCAGCTAAGGAAATGTCAACTATAAAAACTAATATTGTTAACGAAGTTAAAGATAATTGGAATCCTTATGATAGAGATGAAAACACTTTAGCAAGAAACTGGGCAATTCCGGGAACTGCAGGGTTAGAGCACAGAGTAGGTGGGTTGGAAAAAGACAAAGTTACAGGTAATGTTTCTTACGTTCCCGAAAATCATGAATATATGACTCATATTAGAGCTGAAAAAGTTAAGAGAGTTCAAAATTATATTCCTGATATAAAAACTGAATTTGCAGAAACAGGTGATTTATTGGTTATTGGATGGGGAGGAACTTATGGTTCTTTACATTCTGCAGTTAAACAAATAAACGAAGAGGGCTATAAAAATATAGGCCTTGCGCATTTTAATTATATAAATCCTCTTCCTAAAAACACGGAAGAAATTTTAACTAAATTTAAAAAAATTATCGTTTGTGAATTAAATAGTGGTCAGTTTTCAAAAGTGTTAAATATTAATTTTAATGGATTTGAATTTAAACAATTCAATAAAGTACAAGGGTTGCCTTTTGGAAATACAGAACTAATTCAAAAATTTAAACAATTAGTAGATTAATTATGGAAACAGCTGTAAAAAAATATACTTTCAAAGATTTCACAAGTGACCAAGAAGTAAGATGGTGTCCAGGTTGTGATGATTACGTTATTTTGCGTTCAATGCAAAAAGCACTTCCTGAAATGGGAGTAAAAAGAGAAGATGTAGTTTTTATTTCCGGTATTGGATGTTCATCTCGTTTTCCATATTATATGAATACCTATGGAATGCATAGTATTCACGGTAGAGCACCAGGGATTGCTTCTGGAGTAAAATTAGCCAATCCAAATTTAAGCGTTTGGGTTATGACAGGTGATGGTGATGCAATGGCAATTGGTGGAAATCATTTTATTCATGTATTAAGAAGAAATATTGATTTAAATATTGTATTATTTAATAATGAAATTTATGGTTTAACCAAAGGACAATTTTCACCGACTTCATTAGTTGGACAAAAAACAAAATCATCTCCTTATGGAAATACACAACCACCATTTCAACCAGGTGAATTAGCAATTGGTGCGCAAGCCAGATTTTTTGCTAGAATAGGTGGGAATAATCCAAAAGATATGACTCAAATTTTTATTGAGGCTCAAAAATTCAAAGGAACTTCATTAATTGAAGTATTACAAAATTGTGTAATTTTTAACGATGGATGCTTTACCAATATTACTGATAAGGCTGTGAAAGAAGACAAGCAAATATACCTGGAACACGGAAAACCTATGATTTTCGGTAAAGAAAAAGATAAAGGTTTAATTTTAAATGGCTTAAAATTAGAGGTTGTAACAATAGGAGAAAATGGAATAACCCAAGAAGATTTATTAGTTCATAACGCTAAAGAACAAGATCCAACATTACATCAAATGCTGGTAAGGTTAGAATATCCAGTTGCTACAGGCGTTATTAGAAGTTTTAATGATGTAACATTGGAAGAACGAGAAGATGCTTTAACAGCTCAAGTTAAAGCTAATTCAAAATTCAAAAAAACTGACGATTTGTTCTTTTCTGGAGAAACGTACGAGGTTAAGTAATATTTATTACATTAATCACTGACTTTTATCATTTCTGCACCAAAAGTATTCTATTACTTTTGGTGCAGAAATAAAAATAAATAAATTCTTATAAATTCGATTAATCTACTATTTTTGTAGACTAATAAAAAAAGTGTATAAAATGGGGTCAGAAGCTATTATTGTATTTCTACTCGCAGGTATTGTTTTAGTTGCAGGAGCAAATTTTTTATCGAATTTGATTTCGCATAAATCGGACAATCCGCAAAAGCGGGAACCTTATGAAAGTGGTATGAAAACCATTGGACCTACTTGGGTTCAGTTTAAAGTTGGTTACTACCTTTTTGCAATCTTATTTTTAATATTTGATGTAGAAGTTGCCTTTTTAATTCCTTGGGCGGTTGTTTTTAAGGATGTAGGGTCAGTTGCTTTTATTGAAATTATTATTTTCTTAGTAATTTTAGGATTGGGATTGTTATACGCTTGGAAAAAAGGAGCATTAAAATGGGAGTAGAAAAAAAACGATACACAAGTCAAATGGAATCAACAGAATCTGTTCCACAGGTTCCAGCAGATTTCCCGGGAAAAGTAATTCCCGCAGGCAATGGAGCTAACGTAATTGTTACTTCATTGGATCAAATAATTAATTGGGGGCGATCAAATTCACTTTGGTCGCTTTATTTTGGTACAAGTTGTTGTGCTATTGAAATGATGCAAACAGGAGCTGCTCGCCACGATTATTCCCGATTCGGTTTTGAAGTTGCACGTCCTTCCCCACGTCAAGCAGATTTAATAATTATTGCAGGAACCATTGTTAACAAAATGGCGCCTGTACTTAGAAGATTATACGATCAAATGGCTGAGCCTAGATATGTAATAGCAATGGGAGCTTGTGCAATTTCCGGGGGACCTTTCTTTTATAATTCTTATTCGGTTGTTAAAGGTGCAGATCATGTAATTCCAGTTGATGTTTATGTACCTGGTTGTCCACCGCGTCCTGAGGCATTATTAGAAGGTATGCTAATGCTTCAAGATAAAATTCGAAAAGAAAACATGAAGCATAAAGTAAACCCTATTGATGGATTTGATGAAGGACTTTAAAACTGAATTTATGACTAACGAAGCATTACAAAATTTGATAAGTAGTTGGATTCCTGAACTGGAATTTACTGAAGAAGGTTCTCAGTTCTTAAATATTTCTGTAAAACCAGAACAATTACATCAATTATTAGCACAATTAAAAAGCAATACTGAAACTAGTTTCGACTATTTATTTTGCTTAACAGGTATGGACTGGGGAAAAGAATTAGGAGTTATTTACCATTTAGAATCTACTGCACACAGACATATTATTGTTGTAAAAGTACAAACTGAGGATAGAGAAAATCCAACGTTCGATTCAGTTTGTGACATTTGGAGAACAGCTGAATTTCACGAACGTGAAGTATTTGATTTCTTTGGAATTAAATTTAATAACCATCCAAATTTAAAGCGCTTGTTTTTAACAGATGAATGGGAAGGGTTTCCTTTGAGAAAAGATTATGTGGATGAAATTAATATGGTTATTAAATAAGAAATTATGGATACAACTATAGCAAATAGTAACTTTAAATCAGAAGAATATTTCATTAATATGGGACCGCAACACCCTGCAACTCACGGTGTTTTGCGTTTATTATTAACCATAGATGGTGAAATTATTAAAAAAGTTGAACCAGATTTAGGCTACATTCACCGCTCTATCGAGAAAATGTGTGAAAGAGACAGTTATCAGCAAATTGTTCATTTAACAGATAGGATGGATTATTTATCGTCACACATAAATAACGAAGCTGTTTGTTTAACTGTTGAAAATGCACTTCAATTAGAAATTCCAGATCGAGTTAAAGTTATTAGAACCATAATTGGCGAATTAACCAGAATTGCTTCGCACACACTTTGGTGGGGAGTTATGGGAATGGATGTTGGTGCATTAACAACCTATTTTTACGGATTTAGAGACCGTGAAATGATTAATGATATTTTTGAAGAAACTTGTGGTGCTCGTTTAACTATGAACTACAACATTCCAGGAGGTTTAATGTTTGATATTCATCCTAATTTCGTAAAAAGAACAAAAGAGTTTATTGCGCATTTTAAAACAAAATTACCTGAATATGACACCTTGCTTACAGGAAATGTAATATTTCAAAAAAGAATGAAAGGTGTTGGAGTTTTAACCAAAGAAGATGCAATTTCATTTGGTGCTTCCGGTCCTGTTGGTCGTGGCTCTGGATATTCTTGTGATGTTAGAAAATACCATCCATATAGTGCTTTAGATAAAGTTACATTTAATGAAGCCCTAAAAACTGAAGGGGATAGTTTTGCGCGTTACCAGGTTAGAATTCAGGAAATGTGGGAATCTATGTCTATAATTGAACAATTAATTGACAATATTCCTGAAGGAGATGTTCAGGTAGCAACAAATGCAGTTATAAAATTACCAAAAGGTGAATTTTACCAAAAAGTAGAAACTGCTCGTGGAGAATTAGGAGTTTATATTAATAGTACAGGAACTAAAAATCCATATAGAGTAAAATTCCGTTCTCCAGGATTTTCGAACCTTTCATTATTAAATCATATTGCAGTTGGCGGGAAAATTGGAGATTTAGTAGCTTCAATGGCAACATTAGATCTTGTAATTCCAGATATTGACAGATAAAATTAATACAATGAATATATCATTAAATATAACAAAAACCATTACCGAATTACTATCAGGTTTTATGCCTGAAGGTGCTGCAAATATTGGGGCTATGGTTACCATCGCATTAATTTATTTAGCCATTTTTGCGGTTGCAGGTTTGTATCTTGTTTTATTAGAACGTAAAGTAGCTGCCTGGTTTCAATTACGATTAGGTCCAAACAGAGTTGGGCCTTGGGGTTTGTTACAAACTATGGCTGATGCATTAAAATTGGTTTCAAAAGAATTAACTGGAACTGTAAAAGCAGATAAATTTTTATACAATTTAGCACCTTATTTTGTAATTGTTTCATCATTAATGGCATTGGCTGTTTTTCCTTTCACTAAAGAATTTCAAGCTTTTGATATAAATATTGGAATCTTCTTTTTAATTGCAATTTCATCAATTGGTGTAATTGGAATTTTATTAGGTGGCTGGGCAAGTAATAACAAATTTGCCTTAATTGGTGCTATGAGAAGTGGAGTACAAACTATTAGTTACGAACTTTCGGTTGGTTTATCACTGTTAACAATGGTTTTATTAACCGGTACTTTGCAATTATCAGAAATTGTTGAAGTTCAAAAAAATGGTTGGTTAATTGTTCAGGGACATATTCCTGCAATTATTGCATTTATGATTTATATGATTGCTGGAACTGCTGAAACAAACCGCGCACCTTTTGATATGGTTGAAGCCGAAAGTGAATTGGGAGCTGGTTTTCATACTGAATATTCAGGAATGAAATTCGCTTATTTCTTTTTAGCGGAATTCATAAACATGTTTATTATTGCCGCAATTGCTACTACCGTATTTTTTGGTGGTTGGCTTTCTCCTTTTGGAATTACAGAATCTATTCCTTGGTTAGGTGTTTTTTGGTTTATTGGAAAAACATTTTTATTGGTGTTTTTAATGATGTGGTTCCGTTGGACGTTCCCAAGATTAAGAGTTGATCAGTTATTAACATTGGAGTGGAAATATTTATTACCACTAAACTTACTGAATATTATTTTAATGGCAGTAATTGTTTGGTTGAACCTAACAATTCAATTTTAAAGAATTATGAGTTATTTTGGAGACATATATAAAGGAATAAAAACGCTACTTACTGGTATGAGTGTTACCGGAAAGTACTTTTTAACCTCAAGAAAAGGAGCTATAACACAACAATATCCTGATAACAAAGAAACATTAAAAATGTTTGAACGTTTTCGCGGAGAAGTTGTAATGCCTCACGATGAAAATAATGAACACCGTTGTACTGGTTGTCAGAAATGTGAATTAGCCTGCCCTAATGGTTCTATTGAAATTATTTGGGACAGACAAATTGACCCTGAAAGTGGCAAAAAGAAAAAAATGATAGATAAACATATTTATCATTTAGGAATGTGTACTATGTGTGGTTTGTGCATTGAAGCTTGCCCTACAGATGCCATTGTTTGGGCACAAAATTTTGAAAATTCTGTGTACGACCGATCTTATTTGACCAAAGTTTTAAATCAACCGAACTCTAAATTAAAAGCTGGAGTAGAAGACTAAGTATATGGAAAGAATTATATTTTACATTTTAGCATTGATAATGATTGTTTTTGCAATCGCTTCTGTTTCTAGCAAAAAAATGCTTAGATCTGTTATTTACTTATTATTTGTGCTTTGCGGAATTGCAGGACTTTATTTTTTAATAGATTATAATTTTCTGGCAGCTATTCAGCTTACTGTTTATGCCGGAGGTATTATTGTATTAATAATATTTTCAGTAGTATTAGTTCATCATATTGAAATGGAACTGGAATTAGCAAAAAGATCAAAACAAATTTTAGTTGGTTTAGCTTGTTTAATTGGTTTAGGTATCTTTTTAACTACAATTTACTCACATACATTTAATGTGGTTGAAAATTCTATAACTACAACAGCAGAAGATATTGGACTAGGGTTATTAAGCTACGAAACAGGTGGATTTATTTTACCGTTTGAAGTAATAAGTATTTTGTTACTAGCTTCTATGATTGGTGCAATTGTAATTGCAAAAGGAAAAAAACTAACCGATAAAAATGAACCTAAATAATGATAGCCGGAATTAGCATATACGAAATTCTAACCGTTACCTCTATCCTATTCTTTATTGGTGTTTACGGTTTTATTACAAGAAAAAACTTGATTTCAATTTTAATGTCAATCGAATTAATTTTGAATGCATCGGTTATAAACTTTGTTGTTATCAATAAATATTTATATCCAGATATGTTGCAAGGTGTTTATTTTTCAATCTTTATTATAGCTGTGGCTGCCGCAGAAACTGCATTGGCTGTTTCTATAATAATTAATTTATATAGACAAATTGCTTCTGTAGAAGTTAAGGATACTGAAATTATGAAATATTAATAGTTAAGAAATTATGGATTTTACTTACGTAATATTAATACCACTTATTCCTCTAGCAGCATTCTTATTGCTAGGAATTTTTAATCAAAAAATTAAACCAGCAGTTTCTGGATATATTGGTGTTGCAGGATTATCTACTTCCGCAGCTTTGTCATTTTACACAGCATATCAATACTTTTTTATAGTAGGAAAGGTAGAAGGAGTTTATCAAACTTTTGTTGAAAAAACAACTTGGATGAACTTTACAGACACTTTAGCAATTGATATGGGTATTTTAATTGACCCAATATCAGTTATGATGTTAATTGTAGTATCCGTTATTTCATTAATGGTTCATATATACAGTAGAGGTTATATGAAAGGTGATGATGGATATACTAGATTTTTTGCTTTTTTAGGTTTATTTTCCTTCTCTATGTTTGGTTTGGTTTTAGCCACAAACTTATTCCAAATCTATATTTTTTGGGAGTTAGTTGGAGTTTCTTCATTCTTATTAATAGGATATTATTACACAAAACCATCAGCGGTTGCTGCTGCAAAAAAAGCATTTATTGTAACACGTTTTGCTGATCTAGGTTTCCTGGTTGGAATTTTAATTATAGGTTATTACACAGGAACATTCGATTTTAAAACCTTAAATAATCCTGAAGGAAGTGCTATTTTAAATTGGGCATCTACATCATTTATAGGATTATCAGTAATTACTTGGGCATTAATTCTAATTTTTATTGGTGGTGCAGGTAAATCTGCAATGTTCCCATTACATATTTGGTTACCTGACGCAATGGAAGGTCCAACACCAGTTTCTGCATTAATTCACGCGGCAACTATGGTTGTTGCTGGTGTTTATTTAGTAGCACGACTCTTTCCAATGTATTATTTTGTTGAAGATGGCTTTGCTCTTAATATAGTAGCTTATGTGGGTGCATTTTCTTCATTATTCGCTGCAATAATAGCAATTACACAAACCGATATAAAACGAGTTTTGGCATTCTCAACTATGTCACAATTAGGTTATATGATGTTAGCTTTGGGAGTTTCTGGATATGATGGTCACGAAGGCGTTGGTTATATGGCTTCAATGTTCCATTTGTTTACGCACGCTATGTTTAAAGCTTTATTGTTCTTAGGAGCAGGTTCAGTAATACACGCTGTACATAGTAATTATTTAAAAGATATGGGTGGTTTACGTAAGTATATGCCTATTACAAATATTACTTTTTTAATTGCGGCTTTAGCAATTTCTGGAGTGTTTCCTTTATCAGGGTTTTGGAGTAAAGATGAAATTTTAGTGGCTGCTTTTGAACATAATAAATTAATTTATGGGGTTGGTGTTTTTGTTGCCGGTTTAACTGCATTTTATATGTTTAGATTGTATTTTGGAATTTTCTGGGGAAAAGATACACAATACAAACACGCACCGCATGAGTCTCCAATTTCAATGACTTTTCCATTAATGATTTTAGCCTTTATAAGTATTGTTGGTGGATTTATTCCTTTTAGTGAATTAATTACTCCTGATAAAGCTGGTTTTGAAGCGCATTTAAATATTCCTTTAGCAATTGTTGCTACTATTGTTGGCTTAACAGGAATTGGTTTAGCGTATGTTTTCTATAAAAAAGAAAATAATATGGCGGACAGATTCGCAAATGCTTTTGGAGTTTTTTACAAATGGACGTTTAACAAATTTTATTTTGATGAAATTTATATATTCGTTACAAAAAATATAATTTTTAATAGAATCGCTGCACCTATTGCTTGGTTCGATAAAAAAGTTGTTGACGGAACTATGGAAGGCATCGGAAATAAAACAGTAGTAATTTCTAAAAAAATTAAAGGAATTCAGTCAGGAAAAGTACAAGATTACGCTTTTGGTTTTATTGCTGGTGTAGTTATTTTAGCATTGGTTTTTATTTATTTATGGACAAACTAACAAATTAATATGGATATTTTAACACTCTTTGTCATAATTCCAGTTTTAACAATTGTTGCCTTAGTTTTTACTAAAGGTTTAAAACAGGCACGTTTGGTTTCAATGGTTGGAAGCATTATTCAACTAGGAATGGCAATAAATTTAGTTTTCGCTTATTTCAAAGAAAGAGCTATTAATAAGGAAATAATGGTTTTCACCAAAGATTATGTTTGGTTTGAACAATTTAATATCCATTATACAATTGGTGTTGATGGAATTTCAGTTGCCTTATTACTTTTAACGGCTATTATAGTTTTAGCTGGTGTTTTCATTTCTTGGAAAATTGCTGATTTACCAAAAGAATTTTTTATATCACTTTTGGTATTAGCATCAGGGGTATACGGTTTCTTTATTTCATTAGATTTATTTACAATGTTCGTTTTCTATGAAATAGCTGTAATTCCAATGTATTTATTAATAGGAATTTGGGGATCTGGTCCAAAAGAATATTCAGCAATGAAATTAACGTTAATGTTAATGGGTGCCTCAGCAGTTTTATTAGTTGGAGTTTTAGGAATCTACTTTAATTCAAATGCTGATGGAGGCGCTTTAACTTTCAATATATTAGAAATTGCTCAAGTAAATATTCCATTTGAAGCCCAAAAATTATTTTTCCCTTTAACTTTTGTTGGTTTCGCTGTATTGGGAGCTTTATTCCCATTTCATACGTGGTCACCTGATGGTCATGCGTCTGCACCAACAGCAGTTTCTATGCTTCACGCAGGTGTTTTAATGAAATTAGGTGGATATGGTATTTTTAGAATTGCTATGTTTTTATTACCTGCAGGAGCAATGCATTGGTCTTGGTTCTTTATTATTTTAGCCGCCATTGGTGTAGTTTACGGTGCATTTGGAGCCATTAGACAAACTGATTTAAAATACATTAATGCATATGCATCTGTTAGTCACTTAGGTTTAGTATTATTTGCGTTAATGACACTTAATAAAATAGCTTGGAATGGAGCAATACTTCAATCGTTATCACATGGGTTGTTAACTGCCTTATTTTTCGCCTTAATAGGAATGATTTATGGAAGAACACACACCAGAGATATTAGTAAATTGGGAGGTATGATGAAAATTTTACCTTTTATAGGTGCCATTTATGTAATTACTGGTTTAGCCTATTTAGGATTACCTGGTTTTAGTGGCTTTGTGGCAGAGATGAATATTTTTGTCGGTGCTTTTCAAAATCCAGATATGTTTCAAAGAATTTTAACTGTGTTGGTGGTATCATCAATTGTTATTACAGCCGTATATATTCTTAGGTTAGTTGGGAAAATTATGATGGGACCATTAGTTACCAATGATTGTGAAAATTTACCAAAAGCAACATGGTACGAGAAAACTGGCATTTTATTATTACTTATTCCAATTATAGGAATGGGTGTTGCACCACTTTGGTTAAGTGACATGTTATTGGAAAGTATTCAACCGTTTATTCAAGGAGTATTATAAGCCCCTAACCCCAAAGGGTGAATTAATCGTTGAAGTTAAAATTTTTATAGATAAATATAAAATATTGAAAAATGAATTTAGATAGTTTTCTCATAATGAGACACGAAATTTTACTACTAACAATTACATTGTTGTTATTGGTTGGTGAAATTTTTATAAGTAAAACCAAAAAAAGTAGCTTGGTACATTTGGCTATTTTTTTATTTGGTATTCATACCGTAGTTGGTTTTTTAGCAATTGATGAATCAAGTATTTTTGGAGGTTCTTTTCAAACAAACAACTTAATTCATTTCTTTAAAAATGTATTGAATATTGGGGTTTTTATATTACTGCTTCAATCTGCCGATTGGATTGAAGAAAAAATAGTTGGAGAAAACAGGGGAACAGAATTTTTTATATTATTATTCTCATCTTTATTAGGAATGTATTTTATGATTTCTGCCGGTGATTTCTTAATGTTTTACATCGGTTTAGAACTATCAACTTTACCAGTTGCAGCTTTAGCCGCATATGAAACCACAAAAAGAATTTCAAGTGAAGCAGGAATTAAATTAATTTTATCAGCCGCACTAGCTTCAGGAGTTTCACTATTTGGTATTTCGTTATTATATGCAACATCTGGTTCCATATTCTTTAATGATATTATTGAAGTTATTACTTCAACCAACTTAACCATTTTAGGGTTTATTTTATTCTTTGCGGGTCTATCATTTAAAATATCTTTAGTGCCGTTTCATTTTTGGACAGCAGATGTTTATGAAGGTGCTCCAATTAGCATAGCTTCTTATTTATCAGTAATTTCTAAAGGAGCTGCAGTTTTTATTTTAATGATTTTAATGTTTACTATTTTTAAACCATTAATTGATACTTGGGAAAACTTAGTTTATGTTATTGCTTTAGCAACTATGTTTATTGGTAACTTATTTGCATTACGTCAACAAAATATGAAACGCTTTTTAGCATTTTCATCAATTGCACAAGCAGGTTTTATTTTGTTAGGTTTAATTACCGGAACACAATTAGGAACGGCAACAATTGTATATTTTGTTATGATTTATATCTTCTCAAATTTAGCCGCCTTTGGAGTTGTACAAGCAATTTCTTTAAAAACGGGCAAAGAAAACATGGATGATTATAATGGCTTATATAGAACCAATCCAAAGCTAAGTTTAGTAATGATGCTAGCTTTATTTTCATTAGCAGGGATACCTCCAGTAGCTGGATTTTTTGGTAAGTTTTTCTTATTTACAGCTGCAGCAAGTAAAGGTTACTACTTATTAGTATTCTTAGCAGTTGTTAATGTAACCATATCATTATATTATTATTTATTAGTAGTTAGAGCAATGTTTATAAGGAAAAACGACAATCCTATTCCGTTTTTTAAAAATAAACTTTATATGCGTTTAGGGTTATTAATTACCGTAATTGGTATTTTAGTTTTAGGTTTATACAGTCCGCTGTATGATTATATTTATGAATTAAGTAGTGTTTTTAATTAAGAAATTATGGTATTATCAGGAAAACATACCTTTGGAAGTATTGGAGATACAAGAGTAACTTTTGTTGAAAAAAAGGTTGACGAAAACCGTAAGGATTTTTTAAAAAAACTTTTAGAACACAATGGTTTTGAGGTAATTATAGAAGAAGAAAAAAGAAAAACGGAAGAAGAACCTCAATTATATACAGTTGCTGTAACCGATATGGTTTTTAATCCAACCATTTGGGTTTTTGAGCGTAAATTAAAAACCTTCGACGGACATAAAGTAACACAAGATTACTGGAATCAAGTTTCTGAAGACACCAATCCGCATTATTGGAAATACGCTGATTAAGTATAAATGTTTCTAAAAGTTAAATTAACTCTTGGGAACTTTACTTTGCTAGTTTTTGGTAAACTATGTAACCAATTTTCTTGTGTTTCACCTTTCATTAGTAATAAACTTCCAGGTTCTAAAACAATATCAACTTTTTGTTTTGTTTGAATATGTTTAAATGAAAATTTTCGAGCCGCTCCAAAACTTAATGAAGCTATCACCGGGTTTTTTCCTAATTCTTTTTCATTGTCTTGATGCCAACCCATTCCTTCATTGCCATTATGGTATAAATTTAAAAGACAAGAGTTAAAAACTTCACCCGTTTTTGATTCTACTAATTTTTTTATGGAAATTAATTCCGGAGTCCAAGGAATTGCTTTTTTAACAGAGCTTGAATACGAATATTTATAGTCTAAATTTCCAAACCAAGCTACTTTTCTGGATGTTTTAATTTGTTTTCCAAACATTAATAATTCATCATGAGTCCAAAAATCAGCATTTAAAAATTGGGTTAAGTAAAACTGACATTCTTTACTATTGAACAAAAAGCCATAATCCAACACTTCACCATCAAAAGGAACTATATTTTGAATAGAATTAGTATTGAATAAATCCATTAATAATAATTAAATAGCTCCTAAAATTTTATCCATAACCCAACTAGTATGCAATGCCGATTTTCCCATTGAAGGATGTTCTTTTCCTTCAGAAAAATAATCCCGCATACCTTCCACATGAAAATACTGAACATTTTCGGGATGTTCAATCATCATATTTTCATTTTTTGACGCACTTTCTAAAACTATTGGAACATTATCAAAAACTGAAAATTTAATAATTCCCTTACTTCCATAAACCTCCACAAAATCTTCATTTAAATTACATCCAAAATTC
Source organism: Lutibacter oceani (assembly GCF_003384935.1). GTDB lineage: Bacteria > Bacteroidota > Bacteroidia > Flavobacteriales > Flavobacteriaceae > Lutibacter > Lutibacter oceani. The sequence goes on along the minus strand of NZ_QTTQ01000011.1, from coordinate 744,549 downwards.
CAACTTCCAGAACCTGTAATTCCATTTTCATGAACCCAGCAAGCTGCAATTGCATCTTTTGCGGAGTACAATCCTTGCTGATTTAAACTAATCCCTTTTGCTTCCTTAATATTTCCAAAATAATGAATAAATAAATCAATTCCATGACTTGCCAAATCATCAAAATAACCACCTGGAGCAACTAATTTATCGGTTCTCCAATTATATTCTTTTGAAATATCTTGTTCACTGGTAGTTTTGCTTAAATGCCAGTTAATATGTCTAATATTTCCAATTGCACCTTCATCAATCCAATTTTTTATTCGATTAAATCTAGGTTGTGTACGTCTGTAATAAGCAACAAATAAAGGGGTATTTGTTTGTTCAAAAGCGGTTAAAATATCCAAACTATCCTTATAATTAGGAGAAAGTGGTTTTTCTATGCAACAAGGTTTTTGAGCTGCTGCAACTTTTAACCCATAATATTTATGAGTATCTGGTGGTGTTGCAATATAAATCGCATCTACCTCATCATCATTTATTAAATCATCTGCATTGGTATAATATTTATTTACGTTATGCCTTTTTGCAAAATCTTTTGCTTTTTCTTCATCACGCCTCATAACAGCTTCTAAAGAGAATCCTGTAATTTTGTAATAAGGAGGGCCACTTTTAATTTCAGTTACATCACCACATCCAATAATTCCCCAGCGTATTTCTTTTAATTCCTTATTTCCTATATTCATATTCCTTTTTCAATTTTTGAAGGCTAAAAATACAAAGATTTGATAGGATCACATAGCGTTTGTAAATATTTATAAAATAAAAATTAGATAAATAAAAACGCTTCTTCTACAATAAAATCATATAAAATATGATCAATTATCTGTTGTGTATCATTGGGGAAATCCAGTTCAACTTTTTTATCATTTTCAATCCAATTTATAATTTTAGGAATATTCTTCTTTTTAAGTACCTTTAAAACCGGAACTCCAATCTCTTCAAGTGCTTTGGCATTAAAATGCTGTTCGTATTGGTTTTTCATTGGAATCACCATTAATTTTTTATTCAGGTAAATGGCTTCAGCAGGCGTTTCAAAACCCGCTCCACAAATAATTCCTTGACAAGAAGCTAAACTTTTTTCGAATTTTTCACTGTTTATTGGTTTAACATAAACATTCTTTTTTTGATAATACTCATTGGTATGTTTTGAAAATACTTTCCATTTAACATCTTTTATTTTTGAAAGAACGCTAATAATTTTTTCATCTGAATATGCTGGTAAATAAACTGTATAATGGTTTTTTTCAGTTCGTTTTAACAAACGGATATCAGTTCTAATTATAGGTGTATAAACTTTCTCGTTGTATTTTTTAAAATGAAAACCATAATTTAATGTACACTTCGCGTAGTTTTTAATAATAAATTTACCTATGAAATCATTATGTGTAGGTTTAGGAACATTTTCAGTATATAAAGCACCTTGATGACTTAAAGAAATACATTTTACTCCTTTTAATTTACAAGCCCAAGCTGAAATTGGTTCAAAATCATTTATAACTAAATCATAGTTTTTTACCGGACAATTTTTGATTTCTTTAATTACTCTGAAAATGTTATTTTTCTTGATAGTTTTAAAATAATCAATCCCTCCATTTTTTCCAAAATAGAAACTCAATCCCTTTTTTAAAAACTTAACTTTATAAGGTAATTCTATTTCTGCTTGAGTACCACTTACTAAAATATCAACTTGTGCTCTTTTTAATAGTGCAGGGATAATTTCTTTTGCCCGGCTTAAATGTCCATTTCCTGTTCCTTGAATTGCGTATAATATTTTCATTCTGGTTTTAAATAAAAGTCTGCTACTAATTGCCCAAAGATTTCTTTGGCGGTTTTATCAGCTACATCAAATTCTTCATTCTTTTCTGTTACATTCTCTTTTTGGTAGTGAGTTTCGGAATACTTATACAAGTTCCATTGTTTTTTATGATATTCTAAAGCGGTTAAATTTTCAATCCAATCTCCTGAATTTAAATACATTACTACACCAGTATTTGTTTCAATATTTTTTATAACCGGCTGATGAATATGACCACAAACTACATAATCAAAATTATTATTAACCGCAATATTTGCAGCAGTTTCCTCAAAATTATTAATAAATTTTACCGCAGATTTTACACTGTCTTTTATTTTTTTTGACAAGGATATTTTACCTTTTCCAAACAAATTACTAATATAATTTACACCTCGATTTATTAGAATTAGTAAATCGTAACCAGTTGCTCCAAGTTTTGCCAGCCATTTTGAATGTTGCATAGTAACATCAAAAACATCTCCGTGAAAAAACCAGACTTTTTTTCCGTCAAATTCAAGAACTACTTTGTTTTTTATTGAAAATGATCCTAAATTAAAATCTACAAATTTTCGAAGCATTTCGTCATGATTTCCTGTAATATAAATCATTTCTTTTCCTTCAGAAATCCATCCAATAATATATTTAATAACTTTCATATGTGAATTTGGCCAGTAACGTTTATTAAATTGCCAAATATCAATAATGTCACCATTAAGAATTACTGTTTTTGGATTAATACTTTTAAGATATTTTAGTAGTTCAGTAGCATGGCAGCCATAAGTTCCCAAATGCACATCTGAAATAACAACTATATCTAGCTCTCTTTTCTTTTTGGTTTTAGCCACACGATGGAATTTGCATATAAAAATCAATAATTATATGCACGCAAGTACTGAAGTAGTTGTTAATAAATAGTTTGTAGAATATTAATTATTAGTTAATTAAATAATTGTTTTTCCGATATAAATTAGAGTATTACCTTTTTCAATTTCCATGGATTCATCTAATGAAGAAATGATATGAATAACACCTTCATTGTCTTTCAAAAACATTGGAATTGCTTGTTTTTCATCATTAATTTCTTTCAATAATTCAATATATTGAGCATTAGAATTCACCTTAACTTCATTTACCAACGGAAAATCGCGTACAACTTCACTTAAATTTAGAAAATCATCTTTATGAGTAAATAATTTTTTATTTGGAACTAAATTGCCTTTTTGCATTTCATCGGTAGAAATAATTCTAAATGCACCATTTTCGCCAAATATTGGTGCAAATTTTTCAAGAGCATATTCATTTACAGCTGCGCCTCCGGTTAACGCCAACAAATAACCAATATCATTTAACTCAACATCGCCCAAGAGTTCATCGGAATAAACATCACCTTGAATAGCTTCTAACCCCAATGATTTTGCTTTTTCTATATGACTTTCATTATTATCAATCAACACAACTCTTCTTCCATTATTCTTCAAATAATTGGCTATTAATCGCGCAAAATTTGAAGCACCTATAATTATAATTCCGTCAGAAGATTTTAAAAATACACCAACAATTTTGGCAAATAACCTTGCTGTTGTTGCGTTTAATAAAACTGTTCCAAGAACAATCATAAAAACTAAAGGTGTTATGTATTTTGCACCTGGCTCACCCTGCATAACCAATTTTAAACCAAATAATGAGGCGATTCCAGCTGCAACAATTCCTCTTGGTCCTACCCAGCTTATAAACAGTTTTTCGTTAAATTTTAACCCTGAACCTAACGTACTTAAAAAAACTGATAAAGGTCTTAAAACAAACACAACCACTAAAAAAAGTACTGCTGTTTCCCATCTATTAAGCAACAATAAATCTTCAATATTAATATTGGCTGAAAGCAAAATAAATAATATTGATATTAATAAAATACTTAAAGATTCTTTAAAGTATAATATTTCTTTTAGTCCTTCAACCTTCATATTTCCAATTACCATTCCCATAACTACAACTGCCAGTAATCCAGATTCATGTGCGAATAAATCTGACAAAACGAATACTGTTAATACACTTGCTAGTGTGATTACATTTAATAAATAACGAGGAATTATTTTAAATTTCAACGAATAATAAAGTGCATATGCCGATGTAAAACCTATTGAAAGACCAATAATTACAATTTTACCAAACTCAATTAACGCCTCTCTTGTATACTCGTATCCAGCACCAACACTAATAAATTCAAATACTAAAACGGCAACCAATGCACCTATTGGATCTATTAGAATTCCTTCCCATTTTAATACTGCTGAAACGTCTTTTTTTAGTGGAATGTTTCTTAAAATCGGTGCAATAACAGTTGGCCCTGTAACAATTATTAAAGCGGAAAACAAAAATGAAATTGCCCAACTTAAGTCAAAAATAAAATGTGCTGCAACACCTGCTCCAATAAATGTAACTAAAGATCCTAATGTAATTAATTTACCAATTGCTGGACCTACATTTAAAATTTCTTCTTTTTTTAATGTTAATCCTCCTTCAAAAAGAATAATACTTATTGCTAATGAAACAAAATTAAAAAGGCGTTCTCCCGGAAATAATCCTTCCGTTCCATTCCAAACAGGCTCAATCCATTTTGTTCCGTCCTCTGAAATTAAAGTTGAAATAGGTCCTACAAACAAACCAATTAAAATTAATGGTAAAATTGCAGGAATTTTAAATTTCCAGGCAAACCATTGTGCAATAATTCCTAATATTATAATTCCTGATAACTCTAACATTTAATGAATTTTAATAAATTTTGAAGATAGCATTTATTTACCAATTACAAAATGGGTTTTTAGAGATTGAAGAATTATAGTATTTTTTTTGACCTGTAACTTCTGCTCCCAACCAACCAGGCTTTTCAAATTTAAAATCTTCACTAGGTAATTCAATTTCAGCAAGTAATAAGCCTTTGTTTTTACCAAAAAACTCATCAACTTCAAAAAATAAATTGTTATTTGTAGGTATAATATACCTTCTTTTTTTAATAACTGTTGGTTCACAGAGTTCTAATAAATTTTTAGCATCTTTAAAAGAAATTTCCTTTTCCCATTCAAATCTTGTTGTACCGGAGTTGTTCCCAATTCCTTTTATAGTTATAAACCCTTTATCATCTTTAATTCTAACGCGTACTGTACGTTCGGGAACAGTGGATAAAAAGCCTTGCTCAATTTTATACTTTTTTATGGTATGTTTTTTAAAATCACCTTTTACTAAAAATTTACGTTCAATTTCCTGATGCATATTTTAATATTATAAATTATTATAATAAGTTTGATGAAGTTTGTAATATAAAATTTAAATGAAGAACTAAAGATTGTTTAAAGATGAGGGAATTAAATTAATTACCAAACATTAATACTGCTAAAACAATTGATCCAATTCCAACACCAATCCCTAAGAAATTTGAAAATCCTGAAGATTTTTTATTTTGCTTTTGAATTGATTTAATTTCTTCAGTTTTTAAAACTGTTTCAGTAGGCTGCTTATCCTTTATTAAAAAACCAATGTAATTATTATCGTTATTAAGTTCTATTCTTTCATAAATATATTCATCTCCATTATGCATGGTAACCTTATAATAACCCTTTGAAGTATTATTTGCTGCTTCATTTAATGAAATAGGATCTTGATAAACTTTGCAACTTTGTAATAAACAAAAACATACAAGAATAATAATAATTTTATTTAACGATTTATTATTTAGAAATTTTAGAGATATCATATTTAGGGTTTTTGTAAAAAATGCAGTTAACAAGTTACATTTTTTATTCAATAAAACAATTTTTTATAAGCTGCTAAAATTTTATCAATTTGGGCATTAGTTTTAGGGTTTATTATTTTTTTATCAGGATTTTCATCAAACCATTTTAAAGTTCTTTTTATGCCTTCAGAAAATGGTATTGTAGCTTTAAACGCTGGTACAAAAGTTTTAATTTTAGTATTGTCAAAAATAACGCTTTCACTTTTGTCTCCTAATAATCCGCTTTTAAATGAAGGTTCAATTTTACCAATAAAACTAGAAGCTATATGAACAATTTTTGCTTCACAACCTAAACTGTCGGCTAAAATTTTATAAATCATATTCCATGTTAAGACTTCATCAGAAGTAATATGAAATGTATGCCCAACAGCTTGTGTTAAACCTAACAAACCAACAAAACCTTTTGCAAAATCGTCGGCATGCGTAACGGTCCACAAAGAAGTTCCATCACCATGAATAATAATTTCTTTTCCTTTTAAAATTCTATCAACTGTAGTATATTCATTAAAACCTCCAATTGCTATTGGAATTACAATGTCATAGGTATGAGATGGACGAACAATTGTAATAGGAAAATCAACTTTTCTATAAGCCTGTAATAATAGTTCTTCGCATTTAATTTTATTGTTAGAGTATTCCCAAAGGTTGTTTTTTAGAGGAGTAGATTCTGTAATTATTGGGTAGCTTAAAGGTGTTTGGTAGCAAGATGCTGAACTAATAAAAATGTATTGTTTTGTTTTTCCTTTGAATAATTGAATATCATTCTCAATATCTTCTGGTAAAAAAGCAATCCAATTTACAACAACATCCCAAGTATGTTTTTTTAGTTCTTCTAAATCTTTTGGATTTTTAATATCTCCAAATATTGTTTTAACACCTGAGATTTTAGCTGAGTTAACACCTCTATTAAAATGATAAAGGTCAATTCCTTTTTTTATAGCTAATTTGCTTGAAGCAGTACTAATATTTCCAGTGCCGCCAATAAATAAAACTTTCATTTAGTTTTTTTAAAGTTCCTATAATTGGAATGTTTATATTCAAATATAAGATTTATTTACTTAAAAATGGATGCAAAAAAAACACGCCAAGGGCGTGTTTTTTTGTAAAAAAGATTCACTCTTATTTTAATTTTCTATTTTATTTTCAAGCAAATCAAAAAACTGCTCTAATTTAGGCATTAAAACAATACGTGTTCTTCTATTTCTTGCTCTACCATCAACAGTATCATTAGTTTCTAAAGGCTTATACTCACTTCTACCAGCGGCAATTAAACGCTCAGGCTTAATGTTAAAATCATTTTGAAGCACTCTAATAACAGAAGTTGCACGTTTAACACTTAAATCCCAGTTGTCTTTTATGCCTGCAGTGCTAATTGGTTTATTATCGGTATAACCTTCAACCATTACTTCTAAATCTTGTTGAGCACCAATCACTTCAGCAACTTTACCTAACACTCTTTTTGCATCAGAAGAAATAGTTGCGCTACCACTTTTGAATAACAATTTATCAGCAATAGAAATGTATACTACAGTTTTTTCAACATCTACTTGAATGTCTTCATCATTAAATCCATCTTTTAACACGCTTTTTAACTGAAAACCTAAAGCTAAGTTTATAGAATCTTTACGTGTCATTGCTTTTTGGATATGTTGAATATACTCATCCTTTTTACCCATTTGAGCCAATGTTTCTTTTATGTTATCCATTGAAGATTTGGATAATACAGTTAAATTATCAACATACTCTAATGTTTTTTCTTTATCCTTTTTTAAACCATCAACTTGTTGTTCTAATGAAGAAATTTTACTTTCACCTTCAATTCTACATTTCATTAAATCGGCTTTTACATCAACCAATTCTTTACTTTTCGAATTAAAATTATCTTCTAATTCGGTGTATTTTTTTTGGGAAACACAAGAACTTAATACAATTGATACTATTAATACCAACACAAAACTTTTTTTCATAATATATACTAATTTAGAGCATCAAAGTTAAAAAAAAGTAGATTACATTTACAAATATTTATAGATTTTATGATGATTTTAAGACTTATTTATATTATATCTTTGCAAAAGGGAAAATTTTTACAAAAGTTATATATAATTATGAAGAATTATCTATTTATTATAAGTTTTATTCTATTATTTTCATGTGAAAATAAAAATTCAGATTTAAAGGTTTTACAAGGAAACGCAATCGGAACTACATATTCTATTAAATATATTGATACCGAAAATGATGGTTTTAATTTAGAAATTGATAGTATAATTAAAGCTGTAAATAATTCCGCCTCAACTTATATTCCAACTTCAAACATTTCAAAAATAAATAAAGGCGATACAACCATAGTTGTTGATGCTATTTTTGAAGAGGTTTTTAAAAAGTCTGAAAAAATTTATAAGGAAACAGATGGGGATTTTGATCCAACTGTTGGAATTTTAGTAAATGCTTGGGGTTTTGGTCCTGAAGCAAAAATTGAAGATTTAGATTCGGTAAAAATAAAATCTTTATTAAAATATGTAGGTTTTAATAAGGTAAGCATTGAAAATAAAAAGGTTAAAAAAGAATATCCTGAAATTTATTTCGATTTTAATGCTATTGCAAAAGGGTATTTGGTAGATTTAGTTGGAAGAAATTTTGAAGCTTCAAATATTGAAAACTATATGGTTGAAATTGGGGGTGAAATTAGAGCAAGGGGAGTAAACCAAAAAGGAAATGCTTGGACCATTGCTATTGAAAACCCAAATTTTGATGGCTCTCGTACATTTGCAACAACCATTCAATTGCATAATGAATCTATAGCAACTTCAGGCAATTATAGAAAATACAGAACAACAGCTGATGGTAAAAAATATGTGCATACCATAAATGCTAAAACGGGTTATGCTAACGAAAGCAATTTATTAAGTGCATCGGTAATTTCAAAATCTGATTGTGCCGATGTTGATGGTTATGCAACTGCACTTATGGCAATGGGTTTTGAAAAATCAAAAGAGTTTTTGGAAAATCATACAGAGCTAAAAGCATTTTTAATTTATGCAGATGAAAATGGAGATATGCAAACGTATAAGTCTGCAAATTTCAATAACTAATTATTTAGTACAAACTGGTAAAATTTCGCCTTTAACCAAACAATATTTTTTAATTAGTTTTTCTGAAAAGGTTTTTGAATAATCTACTTCATTCACCTTAAATCCAACATTTCTAAGTCTGTTAAAATAGTCTTTACCGTACACACGCACGTGGTCATATTGCCCAAAATGTTTTGCGCGTTCTTCAGGAGATGTTATTGAAAAATCTTCATAAGTGGTTTCAAGGGTTAAATCCTGTGGAATTTGAAATATTCCCATCCCTCCAACTTTTAAAACGCGGTACAATTCACTCATTGCTTTTTTATCATCTTCAATATGTTCCAACACGTGATTACAAAAAACAATATCAAACGAATTGTCTTCAAAAGGTAAATTACAAATATCTGCCTTTACATCTGCAATAGGTGAATATAAATCAGCAGTTATATAATCTAAATTTTTCTGCTTTTTAAAAAGTTTCAAAAAACATTGCTCCGGCGCCATATGCAATACTTTTTTGGGACCTGTAAAAAAATCCGTTTCATTCTTTAGATACAACCATAGCAATCTATGACGTTCTAATGAAAGTGTCCCTGGAGCTAATACATTTGTACGCTGACTCCCATATCCATAAGGTAAAAACTTCCTAAAACTTTTACCATCAATTGGATCGGTAAACTTAGTTCCTTTTAAATAAAATGAAACTAATGGAGTAACCCAATAACTAAGTTTAATTAAAATTGGACGCGGAACAGCGTTCAGAAAAAATTTAAAAACTTTGTTTAACATGCTTTTAGTTGTAGTCTTCTCTAACCGGACAAAATGTATCTGTTAATTTACATGTGGTTAGAGCTTTTCCACTATGCACTACATTTGAAGGAATGCTAACAATCATGCCGGGTTCTAAAATCATCGTTTCATTGTTGATAGTCATTTCAAGTTTTCCTTCTATTACTTGAGTTGTTTGTTCGTGAATATGTGAATGTTCAGGTAAAATAGCACCTTTTGTTATTTCCCAAAATGCAATTGTAAAACTATTTGTATGTACAAATTTGCCTTTAAAACCGGGCATAATTTCTTTTTGTTCAAAATTTTCAATTACTTTAAGCATTTTTATAAAACTAAAGGTTTTTGTCTAAATTTTTCTTCTTCATCACTTTCAATACCTAAAGCATTGTATATGTATTTAAAGGTTGAAAGTAATTCGGGTTTGCCATTTACAATAGCCACATCATGTTCAAAATGTGCACTGGGTTTATTATCTTTTGTTAAAATTGTCCAGCCATCATTAAGTTGATTTATTCTGTGTGTTCCTAAATTAACCATTGGCTCAATAGCTACAACCATTCCTTCTACAAATTTTTTACCTCTTCCTCTTTTGCCATAATTTGGCATTTCTGGATCTTCGTGCATTTTTCTTCCTAGCCCGTGTCCAACTAATTCACGTACAATTCCATATCCATGTTTTTCACAATAGTTCTGAATTGCAAAACCTACATCGCCAACTCTATTTCCAGCTTTAAATGCGCTTATTCCTTCGTATAAACTTTCTTTTGTTATTTGCAATAACTTTTTAGTTTCAGCAGCAACCTCTCCAACTTCAAAAGTATATGCATGGTCACCATAAAAACCATTTTTTAGTGCACCGCAATCAATAGAAATAATATCTCCATCTTGTAATGGTTTGTCATTTGGAATTCCATGAACAACTTGTGCATTAGGACTCATGCAAAGTGTGTTTGGAAAATCGTATAAACCCAAAAAACCCGGAATTGCGCCTTGATCTCTAATAAATTCTTCAGCCAATTTGTCTAAAAATAAGGTGGTAACACCTGGTTTAACTTCTTTTGCCAATAAACCTAAAGTTTTGGAAACTATTAAGGCGCTTTCACGCATTAATTCAATTTCTTCGGGTGTTTTAATTAGTATCATTCAATTATTTATTATTTGTGCAAAGATAATTCAAAAAAAGAAAACATACGGATACCCTTTAAAATATATGGATTTTGAATAAAATGCAAAAAATGTGACTTTTAACAGCTTTTTTTTATTGTATTCTTATTAAATTTGAATAATAATTTTTAATAATTTACTATGTATAAGTCAGTATCAGCAGAAGAGGCAGTAAAAGTTATAAAGTCAAATGACAGGGTTTATATTCAGGCAGCTGCAGCGGCATCCCAAGTTTTAATAGATGCCATGTCTGCAAGACATGAAGAACTTAGAAATGTTGAAGTATGTCACCTACATATTGAAGGAAAAACACCTTATGCCAATCCTATATATAAAGATAGTTTTCATGTAAACTCACTTTTTATTGGAAAAAATGTGCGTCATACTTTAAAAGCAGGTAATGGATCTTATACGCCAGTTTTTTTAAGTGAAGTCCCAAATTTATTTAGAAGAAATGTGTTGCCAGTTGATGTTGCATTAATTCAGGTTTCAACTCCTGATAAACATGGGTATTGTTCATTAGGTGTCTCTGTTGAAGCAATTTTATCGGTAATTACAAATGCAAAACATGTAATTGCGCATATAAATGATAAAATGCCTCGTGTTCACGGAGAAGGATTAATTCATATTTCAGAACTAGATACATTTGTTGAAGTAAGTGCTCCAATTCACGAGTTTCATATGCCTGAACCAAGCAAAATAGAAAGTAAAATTGGAGATTATATTGCTGAATTAATTGAAGATAGAAGTACGCTTCAAATGGGAATTGGTTCTATTCCAAACGCAGTATTGTCACGGTTAGGAAATCATAAAGATTTAGGTTTGCATACTGAAATGTTTTCAGATGGTGTGATTGATTTAATTTTAAAGGATGTAATAAATGGAAATTACAAAGGAATTAATGCAGGTAGAGCCTTAACCACATTTTTGGGAGGTTCTAAACGTTTATACGATTATGTAGATGATAACCCTTTTATTGAAATGCGTTCTTGTGACTACACAAATAATGTGGTTAATATAAGGCAAAACCCAAAAATGGTTGCTATAAATTCTGCAATTCAGGTAGATTTAACGGGGCAAGTTTGCGCAGATTCTATTGGAGCTAATATGTTTTCAGGTGTTGGTGGTCAAATGGATTTTATTAGAGGAGCGTCTTTAAGTGAAGGTGGAAAAGCCATAATTGCATTACCTTCAGTTACCAATAAAGGAATTAGTAGAATTGTTCCTTTCTTAAACAAAGGAGCTGGTGTTGTAACAACAAGAGCGCACGTTGAATATATAGTTACTGAGTATGGTGTGGCAAATTTATATGGAAAAACAATTGATCAGCGAGTTGCGGAATTGATAAAAATTGCACATCCAGATTTTAGGGAAAGTATGGAAAGAGAATATTATGAAGCCACAAAATAAGTTGCACTCTTTCTAAAAAAAATATTATTTTTTGTTCGTATAAATAAAGTTTTAAAAGTATAGATGCTTTTAATTTTTGTAATTTAGTTTTCAATAAAAAGTTTGTATGACATTAAAAAATCAATTTTTTCAATCCAAATTACCAACTGTAGCAACTTCAATATTTTCTGTAATGAGCGGTTTGGCGTACCAGGAAAATGCTATTAATTTATCACAAGGTTTCCCTGATTTTGAAAGTGATAAAAACTTAATTGACTTGGTAAACAATGCAATGTTAACTGGTAAAAACCAGTATGCGCCTATGCCTGGTATATTTAGTTTACGAAGATCAATTGCTGAAAAAATGGAGAATTTATATAGTGTTTCATACAGCCCAGAAACTGAAATTACCATAACAGCAGGAGCAACACAGGCTATTTTTACTATAATTGCAGCAACTATTAAAAAAGATGATGAGGTACTAATTTTTAAACCTGCGTATGATAGTTATGAGCCTACAATTGAACTCTTTGGAGGAAAAACAATAGCAGTACAATTAAATCCTGAGGATTTTAAAATTGATTGGCAATTGGTAAAAAGTTTGATTACTGAAAAAACAAAAATGCTAATAATAAATACTCCTCACAATCCTTCAGGTAGAATTTTAACAAAAGAAGATATGCTTCAGTTAGAAGCAATTTTAAAAGATACTAATATTTTATTATTAAGTGATGAAGTGTATGAGCATATTATTTTTGATGGTGAGGAGCATCAATCTGCATTACTTTTTCCAGGGCTAAAGGAAAGAACTTTTATTACTGCTTCTTTTGGCAAAACTTTTCATAATACAGGATGGAAAGTAGGGTATTGTTTAGCTCCTAAAGAGTTAATGGTTGAGTTTAGAAAAGTACACCAATTTAATGTGTTTAGTGTAAATCATCCAACACAAGTAGCATTGGCAGAATATTTAAAAACACCTAGTAATTATTTGGAGTTGGGGAATTTTTATCAGCAAAAAAGAGATTTATTTTTGAATTTGATTAAGGATTCTAGATTTGAATTTATTCCTTCAAAAGGCACCTATTTTCAATTGTTGAATTTTAGAAATATAACTATTGAAAGCGATTATGATTTTGCGATTAGATTAACAAAAGAGCAAAAAATTGCTTCAATACCAATTTCAGTTTTTAACGAAAATAATTTAGATACAAAAGTATTGCGTTTTTGTTTTGCAAAAAAAGACGAAACCTTAAAAAAAGCAGCCGAAATATTATGCAACATTTAAAAATAGCCTTAATTCAAACAGCTATTGTTTGGCATCATGTTGAACAAAATAGAGCGCTTTTTTCAGAAAAAATTAATCAGATTACAGAACAAGTTGATTTAATTGTTTTGCCTGAAATGTTTACTACAGGGTTTAGTATGCAGCCGCAAAAAATAGCTGAGTATATGTACGGAGATACAGTAAAATGGATGCAAAAAATAGCTTCAGAAAAACTTACTGCTATTTCAGGTAGTTTAATTATTTCAGAAAATAATAAATTTTACAATCGTTTTATATTTGTGCATCCTTCTGGTAAAATTGAGTTTTATAATAAGCGGCATTTATTTTCTTTGGCAGGAGAACACACAGTTTATACTTCTGGGGAAGAGAAAATAATGGTTGATTATAAGGGGTGGAAAATTTGCCCTCAAATTTGTTACGATCTGCGTTTTCCTGTATTTGCCAGAAATGTTGAAATGTATGATTTACTTTTATATGTTGCTAATTGGCCTAAGCCAAGAATTTCTGCCTGGGATATTTTATTAAAAGCACGTGCAATAGAAAATTTGTGTTATACAATTGGTGTAAATAGAATTGGTGTTGATGCTAATAATTTGGAATACAGTGGACATTCGGTGGCATATAATTGTTTGGGTGAGCAAGTTGCGAAAACTCAGGAAAATACAGAAGATATTGTAATTGTAACTTTAGAAAAAAATCATATTTCTGAAATTAGAACCAAATTAAATTTTCTTAGTGATAAAGATACTTTTGAAATAACATAATAGAATTTAGAGTACGTCAGTCTGAACTTGATTCAGCATGTTATCAAACTTTAAAAAACAAACCTAACAGGTCTTCGAGACTTGTTAGGTTTATTAATTCTACATTAAGTCAACGGAATCATCCATTTAAAATCATATTTTGTATTTGGTACAACAATTCTTTCAGTAATTCGATACATTCTGTCTGGTAATTTCATTAAATAATCTCTTGCTTTTTCAGCTTCAGCAGTTAACCCGGTAATTTTATCAATTTCCCAAGTAGCATTTAATTTTTTAATAATATCAACATAATCAAAGCCCGTATAAACACCGGCGCGTTGTGCTACCACAGAAAACTGATCAAATAAACTGCCTTTTTCTTCAAAAGAATGTCTTAAATGCATTGCTGGCATTACAATTTTATGTTTCATCATATATTGAAAAGCTAACATCATTTCACTTGGATCGTGCTGAAAAATTTGTTTTACAAACTCTGTATAAGCTAAATGGTGGCGCATTTCGTCACCAGCAATAATCTTGGACATTTTAGCCAATAATTTATGTCCGTTTTTACGTGCAATTTTTGCAACATTATTATGTGAAACATAAGTAGCTAATTCTTGAAAACTGGTATAAACAAAATTTTTATAGGGATCACGAGCTGTACCAATATCAAAACCATCACTTATTAAATGTTGGGTTGTAATTTCAACTTCACGCATATTTACTCTTCCAGATAAGTATAAATATTTGTTTAATACATCGCCGTGTCTGTTTTCTTCACCAGTCCAGGCTCTAATCCATTTTGCCCAACCATTATCTCCGCCATTAGTGCTGTGTTGAGAAACACCTTCAACATCTAACAACCAAGATTCGTAAGTTGGTAAGGCTTCTTCAGTAATAGTGTCACCCACTAAAACTACCCAAAAATCATCGTCCATTTCTTTAGATA
Source organism: Lutibacter oceani (assembly GCF_003384935.1). Taxonomy (GTDB): domain Bacteria; phylum Bacteroidota; class Bacteroidia; order Flavobacteriales; family Flavobacteriaceae; genus Lutibacter; species Lutibacter oceani. The sequence goes on along the minus strand of NZ_QTTQ01000011.1, from coordinate 729,529 downwards.
ATTCTCTAATTTCGTTTATTTCTTCAATAAATTTTTCACTTTGAGAATTTGGCAGAAAATCGGTAGGTTGCCAAATTTTTTCAGGTTTAATTAAGAATTTTTCTACAAAAGTATCAATATTCTTTTCAAGGGTTAGCATAACTTCTAACCTTATGTTATGTAATGACATGATTTTAATTTTAGTTTAGTAGGTTGCTAAACTACGGCATTTTTAATAGTTTTTTCAACTTTTTGAAATAAGTCTTCAAATTGCATAGAGCTCGCTTCTATAGGTTTATGAAATTCAAAAGTAACATTTACTCCTATTTCTAGCGGAAACATTCCAAATTTATTTAGTTTCCAGCAGTTGTTTATTGTTACAGGAATTACATAGGCTGAAGGTGCAAATTTGGTAAGCATTTTTAAGCCGTTTTCAGAAAAACGTTTTGGAACTCCATCTTTACTTCTTGTTCCTTCAGGAAAAATTACAGCAGCATAGTTGTTTTCTTCAATATATTTTCCAAAATCTCTAATTGCAGCTAATGACTGTCTTGCGTCTTTTCTGTCAATTAAAACAGAGCCGCCGTGTGTTAAATTGTAAGAGACACTTGGTATGCCTTTTCCTAATTCTTTTTTTGAAATAAATTTAGGATGATAACCTTTTAAATAACACGATATTGGACAAATATCATGCATACTTTGATGGTTTGAAACAATTATTAAAGGTACATTTTTTGGAATGGAATGATTGTTTATAAATTTAATTCGAGTGCCTAAAATATAAAGCACATAGGTTAACGTGCAATTCATTAAATCAACCATTATTTTATGGCCTTTATATTTTCCAATATTAAAACCAAGCCATTGTAACCCATGAAAAATAATTAGGAAACTTCCATAAAACAGATAGAATACCGAAGATAATATATAGGATAGTACTTTTTTCATAAAAAAATCCTAAGCTAAAAAAGCTTAGGATAGTATTAGTTTAGTTTGTAAACCATAAATTCCAAGGAATCATGGCTAAAACAATTAACAATGCTATGGTGTAAAAAATTGAAATAGTTTTAAATTTTGCAATAGCTGTTGCTTTCTTTTTATGTTTTGAAAAACCAACAGTAATTAAAATAATCGCAATAATCATCATTACTGGATGCTCCACCAACAATTTTCTAAGTTCACTGTTTTTCATAACATCTCCCATTCCAACACCTCTCATAGTTTCATAAAAGGATGACATATAATATGCGATAAATCCTAAAATTAGTTGAATGTGAGAAGCTATCAAGGCAAATAACGATATTCGTAAGTCATTTGTTCCAAATTCTTTTTTAGAGGTAAATCCTTTTATTGCATTAAAAACAGCTAAAATTAGTACAATTAATACTATATAAGCCCAATAAGAGTGAATCATTTTAATCATAATAGTTTGTTTTTTTAGTTAAGGCAAAAATAGTTAAATATAATTTAAATAAGATTTAATATTCTCAAAGATATTTTTTTTAAAGGTTAATTAGAAGGGTTGAAAGATATTAATTATGTGAAATTATTTTTAAAATTAATTGATTTTAGTTTAATTTATTTATATGATAAATATCATATTCACAATTATTTACGGCAAAAATTCCACATAATTCTTTTTTTTATTGCTTGTTTTAAAGTTAATTAGAAAAAAATTGTATTTTGCGACCATGTTAATCAATACTATATAAGATATTATGAAAAAATTATTAAGTGTATTTTTTGCACTATTTGTAGGCTCTGTGATGGTTGCTCAAACATCAATTTCAGGATCCGTAATAGAAGCAAAAACTGGTCAACCTATACCAGGTGCAAATATTAAAGTTGTTGATAAATCCATAGGTACTACAACTGATTTTGATGGGAATTTTTCATTAAAAGTTGCCCAAGACCCACCTTTTTCAATTGAGGTTTCTTTAATTGGATACTCTTCAACTGAAATTGAGATAACCCAAAATAGTCAAGAATTGTCAATTTCCTTAGATGAATCAGCTACTGCCTTAGATGAGGTTGTAGTATCAGCTTCAAGAACACCTGAACGTATTTTAGAATCTCCAGTAACCATTGAAAGAATGGATGTTAGAGAAATTAAGAATACTTCATCTCCAACTTTTTATGATGGACTGGAAAATTTAAAAGGTGTTGATGTTAATACTAACAGTTTAACATTTAAATCTATTAATACTAGAGGTTTTGCAACATTTGCAAACACACGTTTTATGCAATTAGTTGATGGAATGGATAATTCTTCACCTGCATTAAACTTTAATTTAGGAAACCTCTTAGGGATGTCTGAATTAGATGTAAATACGGTTGAATTATTACCAGGAGCATCTTCTGCATTATATGGTGCAAATGCTTTTAATGGTATTTTATTTATGACAAGTAAAAATCCATTTAATTCTGGTGGTGTAAGTGTTTATGGTAAAACAGGAATTACCTCATCTAAAGATGCTGGAGATAATAATTTTGTTGATGCAGGAATTAGAATGGCTCATAAATTTAGTGAAAAGTTTGCAGCAAAAGCTTCTTTTTCTTTCTTAAAAGGAACAGAATGGTATGCAACCGACTATAATCAATATTTAGATAATGGCGCTGGAAATGCAGATACTGTTGTACCAGTTGCAGCAGGACAAACAGCATTTGATCAATTAAATGTTTACGGAGATGAGGTTACTTTAGCCGCTACACCATTTGGCAACCTTAAAGGTGTTGGGCAATATTTAGAGGCTATAGGGCAGCTTCCTCCAGGAACAAGTGCATTATTACCAGAAGACAATGTGTCTAGAACAGGTTATAAAGAAAGGGATTTGACGGATTATGTAGCTGAAAGTGCTAAAGTAGATGTTGCTTTGCATTATAAGCCTTTTGAAGATGATTTAGAAATTATTTACAATGCAAAATTTGGGCAAGGAAATACTATTTACCAAGGAGCAAATAGATATAATATTAAAAACTTTTTTATGCAACAACACAAAATTGAAGTTAGAAATGATGACTTTTTTGTGAGAGCCTATTTGACTGATGAAGATGCAGGAGATTCTTATGATATGCGTTTTGCAGGTATTAATATGAATAAGGCAGATGCTTCACAGTGGTTTGGAACTTATGCCGGAGCTTATGCTACAGGCGCAGGTCAAATTCTTGCAGGTGGTGGTTCTCCAGCTGATGTTGCAGCAGCTTCATCTCAATTACATGCCGGTGCAAGACAGTACGCAGATGCAACAGTTACTTTGCAGCCAGGTACTCCAGAATTTAAAGCAGCTTTAGATGCTGTGGCTTCAGATCCAGATTTAGCAACTGGAGCTAAATTTCAAGATAATACCAGAATTTATCATGCAGATGCCAATTATAACTTCCACAAGTTAGTTGACTTTGCTGATATTCAAGTAGGTGGTTCTTGGAGACAATATTCATTAAACTCTAGCGGAACTATTTTTACAGATTATGATGGAGCAATAGACTATAATGAATATGGAGCTTATACGCAGATTCAAAAAAAATATTTAGATGATAGATTAAAGTTTACTGGTTCTATTCGTTATGATAAAGCTAAAAATTTTGATGGAAATGTTTCACCAAGAATTTCATTATCTTATTCATTAGGACAAGGAAAAACTAGAAATTTAAGAGCTTCTTTTCAAACAGGATTTAGAAATCCAACAACACAAGATCAATATATTGGTTTAGATGCCGGGCAAGCAATTTTAGTAGGTTCTGCTCCTGATAATTTAGATAGGTACACTTCAAATCCATTACAAAACAGTGCAACAGCACAACAATTAGGATTTCCAGGTACAGTTCAATTAAGTGGTAGATCAGCTTATGAAAATGCATACACATTAGCATCATTATATGCATTTGGTGCCAGCGCAGCTCAAGGAACAGTGAATCCAGGATTGCTAAAAGTTGCTAATTTTGATTATGTTAAGCCAGAAAAAGTTACGGCGTATGAAATTGGTTATAGAGCTGGTTTTGGTAAATTTTCTTTAGATGCAAGTGCTTACTATAATAAATATGAAGACTTTATTGGAAACAAAACAGTAATAGTGCCACATTATGGTCAAGTTGATTTTTCTGACATAATTCCATTACCTGCACAATTAGGTGGTCCAACACCTGCAGCTTTAATAGCTGTAGCTAATGGAGATTATCAACCTTTTCAAGTATATACAAACTCAGCAGCTGATATTGCTTCTTATGGAGGTAGCATTGGAATTTCAACTAAGATTTTTGGAAATTATAACTTTGGTTTAAATTATACCTATGCAAAATTTGATTTTGACCAAGATACTGATCCAGATTATGAAGCAGGATTTAATACACCTGAAAATAAAGTAAAAGTTTCTTTTGGAAATACGGAATTAATTGAAAACTTAGGTTTTGCAGTTAATCTTCGTTGGAATGATGAGTATATGTGGGAATCTTCTTTTGCGGATGCTATGATTGATGCAAGAACAGTAGTGGATGCACAAATTAACTATACAGTTCCAAAGTGGAAATCTACTTTTAAAATTGGTGGTGCAAACCTAGGAGGGAAAGAATATTTTAGTGCTCCGGGTAATGGAAAAATTGGATCACAGTATTTTGCTTCTTGGACAATAAATCCATAATAAATTTAAAAAAAACAAATTATCAAACGCTCTAAATTTTTAGGGCGTTTGTTTTTTGAAAAAAACTTAAATTATTTTTTTAAAATAAAATCAAAAAACTATCTTTGCAACCTGAAAAATGAGGTTAGACTAAAAAGATTAATTATCTAAAATATAAACAGTTAAAGTAATGACAAAGGTTACAGGTAAAGTTGCACAAATTATTGGTCCGGTTATAGACGTTGAGTTTGAATCTGGAGCAGAACTTCCAAAATTATACGATTCATTAGAAATAAAAAGAGAAGATGGTTCGCTTTTAGTACTAGAAGTACAATCACATATTGGTGAAGATACTGTTAGAACTATTTCAATGGATTCTACAGATGGATTAAGTAGAGGTACTGAAGTTTTTGCTACAGGTAATGCTATACAAATGCCTGTTGGAAGTGATATTTATGGACGTTTATTTAATGTGATTGGTGATGCAATTGATGGATTAGGTAATTTACCTAAGGCAGGTGAAAATGGTTTACCTATTCACCGTCAGGCTCCAAAATTTGAAGATTTGTCTACTTCAACAGAAGTTTTATTTACAGGAATTAAAGTAATTGATTTAATTGAGCCTTATGCAAAAGGTGGTAAAATTGGTTTATTTGGTGGTGCCGGTGTAGGTAAAACCGTACTAATTCAAGAATTAATTAACAATATTGCAAAAGGTCACGGTGGTTTATCAGTATTTGCTGGTGTAGGAGAAAGAACTCGTGAAGGGAATGACCTTTTAAGAGAGATGTTAGAATCTGGTATTATTAAATATGGTGACGATTTTATGCATTCTATGGAAGATGGAGGATGGGATTTAACAAAAGTTGATAAAGCAGGAATGAAAGAATCGAAAGCAACTTTTGTATTCGGACAAATGAACGAACCTCCTGGAGCTCGTGCACGTGTAGCCTTATCAGGATTAACTATTGCTGAATATTTCCGTGATGGTGCTGGTGAAGGACAAGGAAAAGATGTATTATTTTTCGTAGATAATATTTTCCGTTTTACACAAGCAGGTTCTGAGGTATCTGCACTTTTAGGTCGTATGCCATCAGCGGTAGGTTACCAACCTACATTAGCAACTGAAATGGGAGCAATGCAAGAGCGTATTACTTCAACAAAAAATGGTTCTATTACATCAGTACAAGCGGTATATGTACCTGCGGATGATTTAACGGATCCAGCGCCAGCAACAACATTTGCGCATTTAGATGCTACAACAGTATTATCTCGTAAAATTGCTGAGTTAGGTATTTACCCAGCGGTAGATCCATTAGATTCTACTTCAAGAATTTTAACAGCTGATATTCTAGGAAAAGAACATTATGATTGTGCACAACGTGTAAAAGAATTATTACAACGTTATAAAGAATTACAAGACATTATTGCTATTTTAGGGATGGAAGAATTGTCTGAAGAAGATAAATTAGCAGTTCACAGAGCTCGTAGAGCGCAACGTTTCTTATCTCAACCTTTTCACGTAGCTGAACAATTTACTGGTATTCCAGGTGTTTTAGTTGATATTAAAGATACTATTAAAGGATTTAATATGATTTTAGACGGTGAATTAGACAAATATCCTGAAGCTGCATTTAACTTACGTGGATCAATTCAAGATGCAATTGATGCTGGAGAAAAAATGTTAGCAGAAGCATAAAAAAGTTTTAAGTTTTTAGTGTTAAATTTTAAGTTAAATTCAACAAAACTAACAACTAAAAACCAACAACTCAAAACTAAAAAAAATGATTTTAGAAATAGTAACACCAGAAGCTACTTTGTTAAATACAGATGTTGAGTTAATAACTGTACCGGGTATTAATGGTGAATTTCAAATGTTGAATAATCACGCGCCAATTGTTTCTTTACTTGTAGAAGGAACAATTAAATTTAAAGGTGCCAATATTCAAATAGAAGAAGATTTTGAAGATAAATTTTCCGAAAATAAAGGAGAATTTTCACTACCAATTAAAAGTGGTACAATTGAAATGAAAGAAAACAAGGTTATTATTCTTGCAGACTAATTTCAATAAAATATAATTAAAAAAGCCAAGCATTATTTGCTTGGCTTTTTTTTTAGAATCTTTTTCCAATAAATATTCCCCCTCTAAAAAATCCTTCAGGAGATAGTTCGCTTAAACCAAGTGTTCTTCCCCCACCAGCAAATATTTCTAAAATAAATCCATTATTATTAACCCATTTTTTTCCAATGGACAATCCTAATGCTGTGTCAAAATATTCATTGTTATTATAGGAATCATAATAAACGTCATCTGTTCCAAAAGAAAATTTCGAGAAGCCTTCAACAAAAATTCCCTTTGCACCATAATCTTGTCGGTTTAAAAAGTACATTCTGTAAAATGGCGTTAATGAAAATTTTTCAAAATAAACATCATTTTCTCTTGGGTTTAGTAATACTGATATGCCGTAACCAGAGGCATCATTTCCAATAAATTCATAGCTAGCTTCTAAAATACCTCCAATAGTTAATTTTGCTGCATCAATTTTAATTTCACTTAAATGTGAAGGGCCTCCATAGTTTTGTGTGGTGTTTTTGTTAATTCTATAAGAGCCTTTATATCCTTGAGAAAATAGAGTAAAACTAAAAAGAAAGGCTATAACAAATGTAATTTTTTTCATAATTTATTATTTAACAATTATGATAATTACAAAAACTGAACCAAAATTTTGAAAGCGGTTAAAAAATAGCTTTTAGCTGAATTGTACCAGTATGAATTGTTTTTGAAGTCTCACTTTTTCTCCCTAAATAATTTAGATTTAAATTTAGAAAAGAATTTATTTTTCGATAGAATAACAAACTCCAAGTATAGTTTTTTCCAGATTGAAGGCCTTCAAGCATTTGATAAGCTACTGGAGAATTGTTTTCACCATTAAAATCGTTTTTAAATAAGTTTATTTCAGTTTTAATTAGGTTTTTTGGGTTGGCTGAATAATTTGCTTCAAAACCTATTTTTTGAGTTTTTAAAGTTTCAAAATCACCAATTTTATTTTCTTTATTTTTTATTTCATAAATCAAGGAGAAATAGGAACTATTGTTATAATAATAAGATAATTTTGATAAAATTGAATTGTTGTTTAATTGGTAGTTTCTGTTGCTATAATTAACTGATAAACTATTGTTTTTTGAATTACCTAAATCAAAATTTAATTGCCAAAATGCACCTAATTTATGTTCAAATTGTAATTTATGGATTTGAATTTTGTTTTCTAAATTATCAATTGTAGTTGTGTTTTTATTTTGAGATTTTATAAAATTATAAGTAGTAGAATAATTTTTTTCACCTTTATTAAAATAAAAACTGTTGTTAATATTAAAATTTAAGCCTAGTAAATTTTCATTGTTTACATCAAAAGGATTTAGATTAAATGTGTTGTCTGTTTTTTTTTGTTTACTATCTATTAAAATATATGTTTGATTGAAAAAATGTGAAAATAATTTTTTAAACCCGGTTTTTGAATTCCATTGCTGAGGGTTAATTGAGAGCGTTTGTGTAAATTTATTTTGATGTGTAGCAATATAATTTACAGTTGGTAAAATAACTCTTAAATAGGTTGCCTGGTCGGGAAATTGAGCAATTTCAAACTCATTTAATTCTTTTATTTCATTGTTATTATAATCAATCCAAGTATAAAAACCTTGTCCTGGTTCGGTTTTAATATACGTGTAATCTTGTTGTGGTAAAGTTCCTGAAAGTGTTTGGTAAACAGTGCTAAAATTTAAAAACTGATTAAATAATTGTTGCTTAAAAACTATTTTTGAGTTTAAAGATTCTTCGTTTTTGTAGTTTCTATTATCAACAGTTCTATAATTAATATATGCGTTTAAATTTGAAGTGTTTGTATTTAATAAAGTGGATTTTAAATAATAAGTTTTTGACTTATTAACTTGTGAAAACTGGTTATTTTGAATACTATCTGTTGTTCTTAAATTTACCCCAAATTGACTGTAAACATTGGTAGAATCTCCAATTCCGATAAAGGCTTCGTACTCGTTAAATTTATGACTTAAATTAGATGTCAGGTTTGTTGAAATCTCAGTTTTTTTATTGTTTTCGGCATTTATTGTAAAACCGTACCAACTTTTTAAAAGCGTATATTTTGTATTTATTGAATATCTTGAAAATGTTCCTTTTTCAAGAATTGCTTCATTATTTAATAAACTGCTATTAAAATGTATTGAAATATTTTTATGATTTAATTTTCCAAATAAATGATGCTTATTTCCCTTAAAAGAATTGCCAAATTCTAAATTTTCAAATTGATAATTAACCGAATTATTATTTTGGTTAGAAAGGTTTAAAACTGTACTCAATAATTTTTGATTTCCACCTATAGTTTCAATATTCCAATCTCTGTTAAATTCAATATTTTGGATGCGTTCTACGCTTTTAAATTTATCGTTTATAAAGTCGAATTTCAGATTACTTTTTAGTTGCCATTTTTTTTGAAAAACGATTTGATCCCAACTAAATTTTGTAGCAAATCCGTTGTTTTCCGAATCATCAATTGTTGAAAATAAATTTTCATCATTTTCACTAAAAGCAGTTTCAGCTTTAATAGTTGTTTTTGAAGTTGGATTGTAGGATGCTTTAAAAACTGCAATTTGAAGTTTATTTGGAGCAGTTAATTGAATTACGGGATTGTAGTTTCCTGAATTTTCACCAACATACTCATATATTTTTCCAAGTGCAATTACTTCTTTTAAAACATAACTTCCTAAATTTTCACCAACATATGTAAAGGCAACATTATACAATTCGTCGTTTTCATTAGTTGAGTATTCAAAAATTTCGGATATTCCAACAAGGTTTTTTTTGTACAATATTTTGTCTTCAGAATAAGTATCTAAATAAGCAGATGGTGTAACCATTAAGTTTGGATTGTTTCCGGCATCAGCTAATAACTGCTTTTGTTCATTAGATAAATCTTGCTCTAAAGGTTGATTTTTCAAATCATTTTCATTATAAAAATACCCACTAAGTGAAAGTTTGTCACTTTTATAAGCTACATTATTATAGGTTATAAATCGTGTGTAAACGTTATCTGTATATTGGAATTCTGCAGAAATACGCATATTAGCTGTAACGGGAAAAGTAGTTGTAAAAGTTAATTCTGCGGTGTTATAATCAATTATATAATCGTTTTCTTCACCACGTTTTAATAACTGTCCGTTAACATAAATTTGGTCAGTTCCAGATAAAATTAAAATGTATGTATTGGTATTTAAATCTGATAATTTATAAGGACCTTGATTTCCTTCACTACCTTTAAATTGTACTTTTTTATATTTCCCTTCAACAATTGCACCTGATGTTTGAAGGTTAATTTCTGAATTCTCATTGTTTATTTTTGCATTTATAGCCAATCCCGATACTTTTTTATTGAATTTTAAAAATGAAGTTTCGCTGTTATTTAGATAAATATCACCGGCATTAATACTCCAATTATCACTAAATAGTTCAATAAAAACGCGATCAAATTCATTTAATTTATAAGTATTTCCATTTTCTTGAATAGGTAAATTAGTATCAATAATTGAGGCTTTTAAGGTAACTTTATCAGACAGTTTTCCTGCAATTTGCAAGTCTAGTGTTGAGTTAGCTACTCCATTTTGATTGTTTCCAACAGTAAGTCCTCTTGTTATACTTCCTGCAGTATTTAGACCTTCAAATGGTTTAAAAGGTAATTTTTTCTGATTGGTTGTTAAACTATAAAGTTGAGATTCATTTGAAGAATTTGGAACAATTAGTTTTTGGTCGAATACAAAATATTCTTTGGTTAAAAATTTTGGATAAGACATATATTGAATTATAATTTCACTAAATGTTTCAGTATTTGTTGGGTTGAAAACAAGTAATGATTTTGAGAAGTCAATACTATATTTTGTTGAATCAATTTCAGTTGTTTCTTTTGAAAAAACCTTAAAATTAAAAGGAGTAATACTTACTGTATCTATTTTTACAGTATCATTTTTAACTAAAAATATTTTTTTATGAATATTTTTAGATTGTATTTGAGCATTGGAAATTACACTAATAAAAAGAAACAATAAGAATAACCATTTTTTCATTTTTTAAACTAACGTAATTTGTACAAAAATAGTTTAAAATAATGATTGTTGTGTTGAAGGATTTTCGTGTTCCAATAACCATTTTTTGCGCCATATTCCACCAGCATAACCTGTTAAAGAACCATCGCTTCCAATAATTCTGTGACAAGGAATAATTATCCAAATTGGGTTTTTTCCATTGGCGGAGGCAACTGCTCTAATTGCTTTTACATCGCCTAATTTTTTGGTTTGTTCTAAATAAGTTCTGGTTTTTCCATAAGGAACTTGTAGCAATTCATTCCAAACCTTTTTTTGAAATTCGGTTCCTTTTGGGTTTAATTTTAAACTGAAAAGGGTTCTTTCACCTTTAAAATATTCATCCAACTGTTTAACGCAATCTTGTAAACATTTAGGGGTGTTTTTAGAAGTTTCAATTGCGTCATCTAGTACAGAAACTGAACTAATTCCGTTTTCATCTCCAACAATTTTTGCGGTTCCAATAGGTGTTTTGTAATATGTAATTTGAATTTGATTCAACTAGCTTAAGTTTCTTTTATTAAACTTAAATATACATTTATTAAAACAACTTACCAATTGTTAAGATAAAATGTATTTTTTTATTCAAAAAGATTTATAAAAAATTATTAGACTAACTTTGTTATGTTAATTTAAATTTTGATTTTGAATTACTTAGCTATGAAAAACTTGAAATATCTTATCATTATACTATTTGTTGCAACCATGTTTTCTTGTAAAAGTGATGATGAAATCAACCTATCAAATAAGTTGGTTGGTGAATGGTTGCGAGCTGATTTTACAAATGAGTTAGAATATAAATTAATTTTTAACGCTGATAATTTTGGGTATAGAACCTTTAAAACGGTCACTAATGAAACTGAAATTATTTCTTCTGCTATTCATTTTAATTGGAGTACAGATGGGAGTACTTTAACCTTTAGTGAATTGGATGAAATAATTACAACTTCCTTTTCCTTTAATTTAGAAGGAGAACTTATATTAAAGGATTATTCGGATTTGCCGTTTATAAGAATAGAATAGGGTTAGATTCCAAAAACATTTTTCGAGTTTTGTGTGGTTATTTCAGCAATTTCTTGCGGACTTAACTTATAAATATCCACTAATTTATCTAAAACTTTGGTAATATAACTACTTTCGTTTCTTTTTCCTCTAAATGGAGTTGGAGCTAAGTAAGGAGCATCTGTTTCTAATACAATATGTTCAATTGGAATTTCATTTAAAAACTGATCTATTTTTCCGTTTTTAAAAGTAACTACACCACCAATTCCAAGTTTCATATTGTAAGAAATTGCCTTTTTTGCTTGTTCTAAATTTCCTGAAAAACAATGAAATATCCCAAATAGTTTATCGTCTTTTTCTTCTTCTAAAATTTCAAAAATTTCATTAAAAGCATCTCTGCAATGAATAATAATTGGCAATTTTTTTTCTTTAGCCCAATGTATTTGAGTTCTAAAAGCGTGTTGTTGTTCCTTTAAAAAAGTTTTATCCCAATACAAATCGATCCCAATTTCACCAACGGCATAAAAATTACGTTTATCTAGCCATTCTTTTACAAAAGCCAATTCTTTTGCAACGTTTTCATTTACGTGTGTTGGGTGCAAACCCATCATTAAAAAAATGTTTTTTGGAAAAGATTTTTCCAAATCTAACATAGCATTTAAATAAGTAGAATCTATTGCAGGAATAAAAAAACGTGAAACACCAGCATCTAGTGCTCGTTGAATCATTTCGTCTCTGTCCTCGCTAAATTGTTCGCTGTATAAATGGGTGTGTGTATCGGTAATTATCATAGGGCAAAAATAACTAAAAACTTATGATTTTTTTTAAAGAAATTTAAGAGTATTTTTTTTAGAAAATCATAAATATTTTTAATTAAACTGAAGTGAACTAGATGTTTAATGTGTTGTTTTTGTGTTTTTTGTAATATTTAATTATATTTATCCTTACCCATTTTAAAATTGTAAGTGGATATTAATTATGCAATTTTAATTTATACTTATGTTATTTTTTTGAATCCCAACTTGAAAATTTTACTAACTAAAAAATTTAAAAAATGAAAAATTCAAAATTAATTATTGTTTCATCAATTTTTATTGGAATGATATTTTTTAGCTGCTCTGATAAGAAATCAGAACAGTCAACAGTTGATTTAAAAACTAGTAATTCTAAAGAGGAACTTATTAAAAGAGGGGAATATTTAGTTACAATTATTGGGTGTGATCATTGCCATACACCTAAGAAAATGACACCAACTGGACCTGTGCCAGATATGGATAGATGGCTGATGGGATACCCTAATGGAGATGAGCTTCCGGAAATAGAAAAATCGAAAACAACACCAAGTAAATGGCTTTTATTTAATGGAGATCTTACCTCAGGTGTAGGTCCTTGGGGAGTATCATTTGCTGCAAATTTAACTCCAGATGAAACAGGAATTGGTAATTGGACATTTGAAAATTTTAAAAGAGCAATGACAGAGGGCAAGTATAAGGGGCTAGAAAATAGCAGACCAATTATGCCTCCTATGCCTTGGCAATCATATACAGAAATGAAAGAAAATGATTTAAAAGCTATATTTGAATACTTAAAATCAATAAAGCCAATCAAAAACGATGTTCCAAGTTATATACCCCCAACAAATATGGGTATTTAATTGAAAGCTAAGTAACTCTTCTTTTATTTAATAAAATTAAAAAAACAGCTTGGGCCATTTGACCCAAGCTGTTTTACATATATACAAAGTTTGTGAGATACTTTAATTTTAAAAGTATAAGTTTACAACCTCTTCAATAACTTTTTAGCCTGTTCAAATTCCTCAGCACTTTCTGGAATTGTTTTTAATACTTCTTTACAAGCTTCAAAATTTTCTTGTTTTAATAAGTTTAATGCTTTGTACCAAGTTGCCTTGTATTTAAAAGCAGAGTTCCCTTTGGAAATTGAATTAAAAATAGTTTCAGCTTGACTAAATTGATCCATTTCTATTAAACAAATTCCTTTATATAATTGTATTTCAATATCGTTAGGTAATTGTTCTTCTAAAATAGTTAATTGTACAAAAGCTGTTTTATAATTTTTGGTATTAAAAGCCTCTTCAGCTTTGGTAATTGCTTCATTATTATCACCTCTTACAACCAACTCTAAACTATTATGTTTTGAAAAATCACTATAAACCGGATTTCCATTTTTAAATATTAAAAAACCAATTAACAAAGCAATACTGGCTGCTACTAATAATTTTTTATAATTGAAAAGCGAAATTACTTTAGTCTTAGTCTCAGTCTCCGTTTTATCATTAATATATTTAGAACCTAAATGAGTCAATGTATTTCTAAGCTCTTTTTCAGTTTCTTCATTTTCAAATTTTGATGCTAAGGAAGTTTCAAGTGCTTTGTAAATTTCAAATTCTTGTTTTAAATCTGCATCGGAATTCAACCTTTCTTCAAAAGCTGTTTTTTCTGTTTCGGTGAGTTCATTGTTTAAAAATTTATCAAACTCTATATATTTTAATTCTTCCATTTTAGTACCTTTTTAGTTGTTGAAATTCATTTGAATCCTTCACAAGCTGGGTTAATTTTCCCATACATTGCGATTTCTTCTTACGAGCATAACCATAAGTTACGCCTAAAAACTCAGCAACTTCTTCCATCGACTTTATTTTGAAGGTAGCTTTTAATAATTCCTGGCATTTTGCCCCTAATTCTTTAAACTTTGATTCAAAAAGCTGATTTTGTTGTTCAAAAATTTCTGTTTCTTCAACTTGTTGTTCGTGCTCGTCTTTAATAGATGCTTCATCTTCTAAAATTGTTACCCTATTAGTTCCTCTTTTTTTAAGCTCATTTAACCACCTTCTTTTACACAATAAATAAAAGTAAGCATCAAACGGACATGTAAGTACAAAATTTTTCTCTTTTGCCTGATGATATATTGTTACCAATGTTTCTTGAATAATGTCCTGGGCATCGTCTGCATTTCCATTATTGTTACGTACATAAGTAACTATTTTGTGTGAAAACTTCTCATATAGTTGAGAAAGTACCCTACTGTCATTTTTTAGCAAAGCCTCAATATATATATGATCTGCGTGTGGTTTCTGATTCATTTATAATTGTTAAGTGTAGCTAATTTAAAATTTTTTTCAGAATAAGGGGTAACAAATTTAAAAGAGGTTTGATATGTAAGTGTAAAACAAATTTAAAAACAATATAAAATTTAATAATTATGAAATGAGCCAAACAAATTTTAATAAAGACTAAAATTAAAAATGGCGAATTCCATTTGACAAATTAAAAACAATAAAATAAAAACAAATGAAAACACAAACACAAAATTTCACAAACTTAAAGAACAGTAAAGTAGTGAACAGAATTTTTAAAAATGTAGTAGGATTATCAATAGTAGCAATTTTTGCTAGTTGCGTTCCGGAAGGGGATAATGATTTGGAGGTTTTAGAACCACAACCTGATGGAATTGCTTTAAACAACAGATTTCAGGAAAACAGAATTGATGCACTGCAAGAATTTACAATTGATGCTGCAACTGGAGGAATAATTACCGGAGCTCAAGGCACACAAGTAACTTTTCAGCCAAATTCATTTGGATTAAATGGAAGTCCGGTAACAGGAAATGTAACAGTGCAATTAATTGAAATTTATGATAAAGCTTCTATGTTATTAAATAACAAATCTACTTTAGGAAAAAGAGCTAATGGAGATAAAGAAGCGTTAAAATCGGCTGGAGAGTTTTTTATCAATGCAAAACAAGGAGCTAATGAACTTGATTTATTAGCAATAGCAAATGTAAATAGTAGACCAGTAGATTTTGCAGATTTAGATGGTGGAATGAAAATATTTAGAGGTGGGCCAGATCAAGATTGTGATGGTATTGATGATGATTGTGATTGGGTAGAAGCAGATGAAGATGGTAATGGCGAACAAGATGATGCTCAAATAAGAGATGCTCAAGGTGCTGATGGTGAGTTTGCTACCTATAATTATAATATTGGAACGTTTGGATGGACAAACCTAGACAGATGGTATAATTATGCAGGCGCAAAAACAGAAATATTTATTGATGTTCCAGCTGAATTTAATCAGGATAATTGTGCGGTGTATTTATCATACGATGGAGAACCAACTGCTTTAGCAAGAATGGATGTTTACAATACAGAAATAGAAATGTTCACGGAGCATTACGGATTAATTCCTGTTGGATTAGAAGTTCATATTATAATGGTAACTGAAATTGAAGGACAATTACATTATGCAATTCAGGGAACAACCATAGTTGAAGATCATATAGAAGTAATTTCAAGTTTAAGTCCAATATCTCAACCTGCTTTAGAAAGTTTAATTAACGGATTACCTTAAAATATTGCAATTAGTGAACAGTTAGAAATAGGTTAATAACTGGGAAAGACTATCATTTTTGATAGTCTTTTTTTATTTAAATATTTTTTTTCAAAAAATGGGGTAACAAAATAGTAACACAGTTTATTTATAAGTATAAAACAAATTTAAAAACAATATAAAACTAAATAATTATGCAAACACAAACACAAAATTTCACAGACTTAAAAAACAGTAAAGTAGTGAACAGAATTTTTAAAAATGTAATAGGATTATCAATTGTTGCATTTTTTGCAAGTTGCGTTCCGGGAGGAGACAATGATTTGGAAATTTTAGAGGCACAACCAGATGGAATTGCTTTGAATAACAGATTTGAAAACAACAGAGAAGATGCAATGGAAGAATTTATTTTAGATGCAGTAGCAGGAGGAATGATAACGGGATCTCAAGGTACGCAAGTAACTTTTCAGCCAAATTCTTTTGGAATAAATGGTAGTCCTGTTACAGGAAATGTTACCGTTCAATTGATTGAAATTTACGACAAAGCTTCAATTCTTTTAAATAATAAATCTACTTTAGGTAAAAGAGTTAACGGAGATAAAGAAGCTTTAAAATCTGCTGGAGAATTTTTTATCAATGCAAAACAAGGAGCAAATGAATTAGAATTATTAGCACCTGCAATAGTTACAAGTAGAAATATAAATCCAGCGGATGCGGATTTTGGAATGGCACTTTTTACAGCCGGTGAAGATTTAAATGATACAGAGGATTGGGTTGAAGTTGAAGAAGAAATACAATTGAAAGAAGCAGATGGTACAAATGGAGTATCAGTTACATATAACTTTAATTTAGGAGATTTTGGTTGGTCTAATTTAGATAGGTGGTATAGTTTTACTGGTCCAAAAACTGAACTTTTTATTGATGTTCCGGAAGGTTATAACGGAGATAATTGTGCAGTATTTTTATACTACGATAATGAAAATACAGCAATTGCTAGAATGGATACCTGGAATGAAACGGAAGAAATGTTTGCAGAACATTACGGATTAATTCCTGTTGGATTAGAAGTTCATATTATAATGGTTGCAGAAATAGAAGGGCAATTACATTATGCAATGCAAGGAACAACAATAGTTGATAATCATATTGAAGTAATTTCAGGATTAAGTCCAATTTCGCAAACTGCATTAGAAAGTTTAATTAATGCATTACCATAAAAAATATTTTGAAAAAGGTTGGTTACTAATTAAGAAGCCGTTCAAATTGAACGGCTTCTCTTTTTGGTATGTTTTTTGCTTTAACATAATTTTAACATTTGTCCAAAATTTATTTTAATTAAAATTAATCTTCTCAATTCCACTCAATAGGATTAATTGAAAATTTCAAATAAATAATTGGATGAAACAAAACTTATATATTATGATAAAAAAACATCCAAAAGCAAATTTAGAGAATTACAGTAAATTATTTGCACAGTTAGGCTTAGTATTGTCGCTTTTTATTGCCTATTTACTTATTCAAAACAAAACGTTTAACAATCAAATCGCAATCTTATCAGATCAGGACAGACATTTAATTGATGATACTGAACAAAACGTTGAGGTAAAACTTGAACAACCTAAAATTGAACCCCAAACCAAAAAAAAGGTAATTTTCGATATTATTGAACAAATTGATGATCTAGATGATATTATTGAAACAACAATTGACATAGTAGATGTAGATGCTCCTGTTGATATTTCAAAAATGGTAGATGTAAAACCAACTGAGGTTTTTAATCCTGAAGATGAGGTTGATTATGTTTTTTTAGAAGAAGCTCCTTTATTTCCAGGTTGTAAAGGCACCAATGAAGAACGTAAAGCTTGTTTTTCAAAACAAATTAGTAAGTACATAAACAAAAAGTTTAACGCTAGATTAGCTGAAAAAATGGGTTTAGCACCAGGAATTCAAAGAATTTTTACACTTTTTAAAATTGATAAAGAAGGGAATGTTATTGATATTCAGGCTAGGTCACCCTATAAAGAATTACAAAATGAAGCTGAAAGAGTAATTAATCTTTTGCCAAAAATGGAAGCCGGAAAACAACAGGGAAAACCTGTAATTGTGAAGTATTCAATGCCTATTATTTTTAAGGTTCAATAACTAAAAATTGTTAGCTAATCAGTTGGTTTTCAATATAAAATTTTGTAAATTTAATATGATGAATATCTTGTAAGAAACTTCAGTTTTACAAACTAATATTCTGAAGTTTCTACCATTATAAATATGGCTGTTGTAACAGTTTAATTTTTTTTGTTTCACTTAAATTAGGTAGCTATGGAAATAAAAAAATATCCAGATGCCATTCTTGAAAATTACAGTAAAATATTAATACAGTTAGGGTTAGTTTTAGCACTTTTTATAGTATTTGAATTTATTCAGATGAAATCATATCCACGCCCAGTAGAGGAACTATCGGCAATAATTTTAAATGAAGAAGATTCTGAGGATTTAATTGAAATTAAACCTATTGAGGTAGAAGCTACACCTCCACCAACTACTGTTATTCCGGATAAAATAGTAAAAGTTGAAGATGAAATTGATATACAAGAAACCGTAATTGAAAGTACAGAAACAGACGAATCTGAAGCAATTATTGTTGATTTGGATAAAGAAATAGTTTCTGTTGAAGAAGAAGAGGTTGTTGAGGAAGATGTTCCATTTGTAATTATTGAAGAAGTGCCAATATTTCCGGGTTGTAAAGGAAATAAAGAAGCACTTAGAAATTGTTTTTCAAATGAAATTTCAAAGTTTGTACTAAAAAAATTTAATGCTGAACTTGCATCAGACTTAGGTTTGCCAACAGGAAGTATTCAAAGAATATTTGTAATGTTTAAAATTGATAAAGATGGTAAAATTACAAATATAGCAGCAAGAGCACCTCACAAAAAATTGCACGATGAAGCAATAAGAGTTGTAAGTTTATTACCTGAAATGACTCCAGGAAAACAAAGAGGTAGGCCAGTATCTGTAAGTTATGGATTGCCAATAGTTTTTAAAATTCAATAAATTTGATAAAAGAAGATTTAAAATCCCGCTATTGCGGGATTTTTTTATAGACTATGCTTTTTAAAAAACTATATTTGTTATGTAATTTATCAACCAAGTATAATTAATAAGAAAATGGATATTAATCAATATTTAGACTCCACATATTTAAAAACTGCAATACAAGCAAATATTTCAGAAAAGGAAACCGAACAAAATGTAATTGATTTGGTAGCTGAAGCAATTGAAAACAATTTTAAATTGGCTATGATTCGTCCAAAATTTGTTGCAATGGCCAGAAAAATGGTAAAAGAGGCAAATTCAAATGTGTTAATTGGAACTGTAATAGGGTTTCATGAAGGTACTTATAGTACAATTGATAAATTAGCTGAAGCACAACAAGCAATAAATGATGATGTAGATGAGTTAGATTATGTAGTAAATTATGAAGCCTTTAAGGAAGGTAAAATAAATTTAGTGAAAGCAGAAGTTTATAAAGGAACTAAGTTGGCTTTGGATAATAACAAAGTTGCAAAATGGATTATAGAAATTGCAGCCTTAACAAATGAAGAAATTATTGCTTTAACACAATTAATAAGGGATGTTGTTTTAGATAATTTTGGAGAAGAAAATGCTTCAAAAGTTTTTGTAAAATCATCAACAGGTTTTTTTAAAACAGAAGGAGGTAAACCAAATGGAGCTACTTTTGAAGCAATGGAACTTATTGTTGAAAATGCAAAACCACTGCCGGCAAAAGCAGCAGGTGGGGTTAGAAATTATGAAGATGCTGTAAAAATGGTTGAAATGGGTGTAAGTAGAATTGGAACTTCTTCTGCAAAAGCTATAACAGAAGGTAAAAACTCACAAGAAGGATATTAATATGAATGATTATTTTGCACATGAAACGGCGGTTATTGATGAGGGTTGTGAGATAGGGGCTGGTACAAAAATTTGGCATTTTAGTCATATTATGTCAAATTCAAAAATTGGAAAAAATTGTAATTTAGGTCAAAATGTTGTGGTTTCGCCAAATGTTGTTTTAGGTGAAAATGTAAAGGTTCAAAATAATGTGTCAATATATTCAGGTGTAATTTGTGAAGATGATGTTTTTTTAGGTCCATCAATGGTTTTTACCAATGTAATAAATCCAAGAAGTGCAATTGTTAGAAGAGGTGAATACCAAAAAACTTTGGTTAAAAAAGGAGCAAGTATAGGTGCAAATGCAACTATTGTTTGCGGAAATAATATAGGAGAATATGCTTTTATTGGTGCAGGAGCAGTAGTTACTAAAGAAGTATTACCGTATGCATTAGTGGTTGGAAATCCATCTAAGCAAATAGGTTGGATTAGTGAATATGGGCATAGATTGGAGTTTAATGAACAAGGTTTTGCAACTTGTATAGAGAGTGGAGAAAAATACAAATTAGAAAATAATAAAGTTGAAAAAATAACATAATTTGGATACAATGAAAAAAATACTTTTAAGTTTCCTATTTCTTTTATTTTCAATTGTTGGGTTTTCTCAAACTGAAAAATATCCAGTTTTTACAGCATGTGAGTTGGAACCAGTTTCAAATTTACCTTCCTGCTTTAAAAATCAAGTTAAGGAAGCGGTATTAAAAGATTTTAAAATACCAGAAAATGTTATTCAAGAAAATTTTAAAGGATCTATTAATGTTGTTTTTTTAGTAGATGTTTCAGGAAATTTTAAAGTACTTTATGTTAATTCACCTTATAAAGAACTTAAGGCTGAAGTAGAACGTGTTTTTAAAAAGTTTCCAATTATTACTCCTGCAAAATTCAACAATCATAATATTGAAATGCAGTTTGTATTTCCAATTGCTATTCCTTTGGAAAATAATGAACAATTTCAAGAAATGGTTTTACAGGAGGCAAAAGAAATAGAGAAATTTGCAACTATAAAAAAAGAAGAAAAACTACTAATTTCTTCTGAAAAAAGTTTATTTCCTGAACATAAAAGCGCTTTGAATATTCCTTATACAATTGCTGAATATAATATTTTTGATTATTATTTAAATAAAGCTGAAAATTCACATACTTCAATGAAACCCTATGTTTACACTGAAGTTGATAAATATCTAAATTTAGATATTCAAAAAAGTACATTACTAAAACCAAAAACTACTTGGTTTGGCAGGAAGTTATTAAATGAACATATGGCAAATGTAAAAGGGAAGGATTTTTGGTTTACAGTAGATCCAATTGTTGATTTGCAAGTAGGAAGAGATAGTGATGATATAAATACCTTTAATAATACAAGAGGTGTTCAAATAAATGGAGGACTTGGAAAAAACCTTAATTTTTCAACAAGTTTTTACGAAAGTCAAGGTCGTTTTGCTAATTATTTTAATGAATTTGCAGAATCAATTAAACCTGATGGCGGAAATCCTGCAATTATTCCAGGTAGAGGAATTGCAAAGAGGTTTAAAACGGATGCTTATGATTACCCTGTTGCGGAAGCTTATTTATCTTATACGCCAAGTAAACATTTTAATTTTCAATTTGGAAATGGTAAAAATTTTATTGGTGATGGTTATCGTTCCTTATTTTTATCAGATGTAGCTTCTCCCTATCCATATTTTAAAATAAATACTAGTTTTTGGAAAATTAAATACACAAATCTTTTTATGTCTATGCAAGATGTAAGACCCGAATTAACTGTAGATGGTGCTTACAAGAAGAAGTTTGTGGCTATTCATTATTTAAGTTGGAATGTTTCCAAAAAAATAAATTTGGGTTTTTTTGAAACAGTTATTTGGGATAATTCAAATGATAGAGGTTTTGACGTAAATTATTTAAATCCATTAATTTTTTATACGGCAGCAGAATTTGGATCAGGTTCTAGAGCGGGAAATACATTATTAGGATTAAGCTTAAAATATAAGCACAAAAATATAGCATTATATTCTCAATTATTAATAGATGAATTTAGGCTTTCGGAAATTACAAGTTCAGATGGTTGGTGGGGAAATAAAAATGGAATTCAAATAGGAGCTAAGTTTTACAATGCTTTTAAAATTGAAAATTTATTTTTACAGATTGAACACAATGCTGTGAAACCTTATACATATTCACATGATGAATTAAATTATAATTTTGGACATAATAATCAGCCATTGGCTCATTTATGGGGTTCTAATTTTAATGAAACTATTTTTATAGCCAGGTATACAAAAGACAGATGGTTTGCAAATTCTAAAATAGTAATTGGGAAAAAAGGTTTTGACTATAATACAACAGCTGATAACTTTAGTTATGGTGGAGATATTTATAGAGATAACGATGAAAGATTTTCAGAATATGGGAATAAAATTGGCCAAGGAAATGAGGCTTCAATTGCCATAGCTGATTTACAAGTTGGATATTTGGTTAATGCTGCTACTAATTTAAAACTGTTTGGAGGTATTACTTTTAGAAATTTTGAACCAGTAAATCCATCAACAACTTTTAATAAATCTAATACTACCTGGATTTCATTTGGTTTAAAAACCGATGTTTTTAATTGGTATTTTGACTTTTAATTTTGAAATAATATTGTTAAAAAAAAGCCTGTTCCAGAAGTGAAATAGGCTTTTTTTTATTGAATTTATACTAGTTTTTAAATCTAAATAATACTTGCTTTTAAATATTCACGGTTCATACGTGCAATGTTTTCTAATGAAACTCTGCTAGCCACGAAACTTCCATTTATAACATCTAGTATTACAAAAAAGTGAAACACACTATGAAATATACTTAATAAATTAATTCCCTTTTATATTTAAAAGAGAATATGTTATTAGTATTTAGTTTCATTTTAACTATATTTTTATGATTATCAAAGTCATATTCAAAATTTTCAAAGTCGGGATTTCCGATTGAAGTTGTAGGAACACCATTATTTCCAAATTTAATATTAAAAGCATGTGATAGTATCAACTCAAGATCTCCAAAAGTGCCTATATAAACAGAAAATGGAAATGGATTTGAAGCAATATAATTATTAAATGTAATGATTTCTGGAGTTAGACTACCTATTTTTTTATAGATTTCAACCAGCTGTTTTTCATTGTTGTAAGTGAAATTAAAAGTATTTGGGCTAGAAATATTATACCAAACTTCTTTTGAAGTTATCATTCTAGCTTCATTATAATGATACACTATTTTATAAGGTTGATCCCAGCCTTTAATAGTTATTTTCCCTTCTTCCAGAATCACTTCTAACTCATAAAAGTTCCCTCCGCTTTCTTTTCTAATTGAAGTAAGTTCATCTAAATCATTATATTTAAATAATGTCCTGCTAATATCACTTATATTATATTTTGTAAAACTTTTAATTAAAAACAATTTACCTTCAGAGTCATATTCAATTTGACTAACATAATTGATATCACCTGTAACTCCATCATGATGATTAATTTCAGTAATTAAATATTTAGTTTCTATTAAATCCTCCTTATTTATTGAGCATGAAAATAAAATCAATATTAAGAATAAACTAAAACAAAATTTTAATTTTTTCATAGTCTATATTATTTTTCTACATATTTAAATCTATAACCTCCATTATATTCAGTGATATTGTCAACATCAGAGAAGCTTTTTAATTCACTAACATTACCATTGATATCAACATCATATTCAAAATAACCATAATCCCAAGAAAATGGTTTTCCCAATCCATTAAATTTTAAATTGTATGCATACATAATTATAAAATCTTCTGTTGGGAAGAGGTAATGAAATTGAAAAGGCTTACCCGTGTCAAAATCCATAAACACTCTTGTAGAATGCGTAACTCCATCAGTACCGTATTCAATTTTATTTAATTGATTATTATCGTTATGAGAATAGATTTTAAAATTCGTATTAGATCCTGTAAAAACATTTTCCGTTTTAGTGATAATTCTATCCGAATTGTAATAATAGTTTTTAATATCGGCTCCAAAGTTATAAAGTGAAACCTTACCTTCTTCATATGAAATAAGATATTCATCTTGATGTTGAGGAGTATTTTTGACTACTTTAATTCTTTCAAGCATCCCATTTGAATCATAAATGAGATTATTTTCTATCATATAATAGGTATCACGAGGGTTATATTGAGTTACACGGATAAGTTTTTGATTTTCATCATATTCATAATCCCAAATATTCCCAACACCATCAAAATCAATTTCAGTATCATCTACAAATGATACTTGTGTAATTAAAAATTCTTTTTTGTTTTCGGGATTTTCCGTTCCGTCACTATCAGAACAAGATGATAAAATAGTAATAATAAATAAAATAGGAATTCTTAAATAATAATTTTTCATAGCTTTTTAATTTTATACAAAACTATTGATTCTATTCCAATAAAAAAGCCTATTTCAATTAAGAAATAGGCTTTTTTATTGGATTTATATTAAATCTAAATAATACTTGCTTTTAAATATTCACGATTCATACGTGCAATGTTTTCTAATGAAATTCCTTTCGGACATTCTACCTCACAAGCACCAGTGTTGGTACAGTTACCAAAACCTTCTTCATCCATTTGTTTTACCATATTTCTTACACGATCAGCAGCTTCAATTTTACCTTGTGGTAACAATGCAAACTGAGATACTTTTGCTGAAACAAATAGCATAGCACTTGAGTTTTTACAACTTGCAACACAAGCCCCACAACCAATACACGCAGCAGCATCCATAGATAAATCTGCATTATGTTTAGAAATAGGAATAGCATTTGCATCTTGTGTATTTCCTGAAGTATTTACTGAAATATAACCTCCCGCTTGTTGAATGCGCTCAAAAGCCATACGATCTACAATTAAATCTTTAATTACAGGAAATGCTTTTGCTCTCCAAGGCTCAATGTAAATAGTATCGCCATCTTTAAAAGTACGCATATGTAACTGACATGTAGTAATCCCTCTGTCTGGTCCGTGTGGCTCACCATTAATATGTAATGAACACATACCACAAATACCTTCTCTACAATCGTGATCAAATGCAATTGGAACTTCATCTTTTGCTACCAAACTTTCATTTAAAACGTCCATCATTTCTAAAAACGACATGTGTTCTGAAATATCGGTAACTTTATATTCGACCATTTGACCTTTATCTTGAGGTCCTTTTTGTCTCCAAATTTTTAACGTTAAATTCATAATGTCTATTTTATTTATATGAACGAGTTTTTAATTCGATATCTTTAAATTCTAATTGTTCTTTATGTAAAACTGCTTCGCTTGGCTTACCTGTATATTCCCAGGCTGCAACATATGCAAAGTTTTTATCATCACGTTTTGCTTCACCATCTTCAGTAACATGTTCTTCTCTAAAGTGACCTCCACAAGATTCTTCACGCTCTAAAGCATCCTTAGCGAATAATTCACCTAATTCTAAGAAATCAGCTACTCTTCCAGCTTTTTCTAATTCAGGATTTAATTCATTTAAACTTCCCGGTACTTTTACGTTTTTCCAGAAATCTTTGCGAATTTCTTGAATTTCTTTAATGGCTTCTTTTAATCCTTTTTCATTACGAGCCATTCCAACTTTATTCCACATAACCAAGCCTAGTTTTTTGTGGAAATAATCTACAGAATGTGACCCATTGTTATTGATAAAGAATTCTAACTGATCTTTAACCGATTTTTCAACTTCATCAAACTCAGGAGCATCCGTTGGAATTTTTCCTGTTCTAATATCATCAGCTAAATAATCACCAATTGTATAAGGTAAAACAAAATAACCATCAGCCAAACCTTGCATTAATGCAGAAGCTCCTAAACGGTTAGCACCGTGGTCAGAAAAGTTAGCTTCACCAATGCAATACAATCCAGGGACAGTTGTCATTAAATTATAATCAACCCAAACTCCACCCATTGTATAGTGTGTTGCAGGATAAATCATCATTGGTGTTTTGTATGGATTTTCATCTACAATTTTCTCATACATTTGAAATAAGTTTCCGTATTTCTCTTCAATTACAGTTTCACCTAATTTTGTAATTTCTTCTTTTGAAGGATTATGTAAACCTTGCACTTTTGCTTTTTCACTACCATATCTAAAAATAGCAGCAGCAAAATCTAAATACACAGCCTCTCCTGTTGCATTTACACCATAACCAGCATCGCAACGTTCTTTTGCAGCTCTTGAAGCTACATCACGTGGAACTAAGTTACCAAATGCAGGATATCTTCTTTCTAAATAATAATCTCTATCTGCTTCAGCAATAGCGGTTGGTTTTAATTTACCTTGTTGAATTGCTTTTGCATCTTCAATTTTTGCAGGAACCCAAATTCTACCATCATTACGTAATGATTCAGACATTAACGTTAATTTAGATTGGTAATCTCCTGAACGTGGAATACACGTTGGGTGAATTTGTGTAAAACAAGGATTTGCAAAGAAAGCTCCTTTTTTATGAATTTTCCAGGCAGCAGTTGCATTGGATCCCATTGCATTGGTAGATAAGAAATACACATTTCCATAACCACCTGTTGCAATAACAACGGCGTGAGCTGAATGACGCTCAATTTCACCAGTAATTAAATTACGTGCAATAATACCTCTAGCTTTTCCATCAATTTTTACAACGTCTAACATTTCGTGGCGGTTAAACATTTCAATTTTACCACGAGCAATTTGACGGTTCATTGCAGAATACGCTCCTAATAACAATTGTTGACCTGTTTGACCTTTGGCGTAAAAAGTTCTTGAAACTAATACTCCACCAAATGAACGATTATCAAGTAATCCACCATAATCACGTGCAAAAGGAACACCTTGAGCAACACATTGGTCTATAATTGCTCCTGAAACTTCCGCTAAACGATGTACATTAGCTTCACGAGATCTATAATCTCCACCTTTTACAGTATCATAAAATAAGCGATAGTTAGAATCTCCATCACCCATATAATTTTTTGCGGCATTAATTCCTCCTTGGGCAGCAATTGAATGTGCTCTGCGTGGAGAATCTTGGTACGCAAATGCTTTTACATTATATCCTAACTCAGCCAAAGTAGCCGCGGCAGAACCACCAGCTAAACCTGTTCCAACTACAATAATATCAATATTACGTTTATTTGCAGGGTTTACTAAGTTAATTTTATCTTTATAAATTGTCCATTTATCTTTTATTGGACCTTCTGGTACTCTTGAATTTAAAGTAGTCATATGTTCTAGATTAATGGTTAAAATGATGACACAATGCTATGATAATAAAACCTAAAGGAATTACTATTGAATAAATAGTTCCAAGATTTTTTACACATTTTGTGTATTTATTATTAAAACCAATTGATTGGAATGCTGATTGAAAACCATGTGCTAAATGCAAGCCTAATAATATAAAGGCAACTACATAAGCACCAACTCTTAAAGGGTTTACAAATTTGTGTTGTAATTCTTCAAAATATCGATAGCCTTCTTCTCCTGGTAAAACACCACTCATATCTCCCAAGATATATTTAGTGTTAATTTCTGGAATCCAAAAATCAATAAAGTGTAAAACAATAAACGCTAAAATAACAGCTCCACTTACAACCATGTTTCTTGACATCCAAGAAGCACTTGCTGCACCATTAAACTTAGCATACTTAACATTTCTTGCTTTTTTATTCCTTAACTCTAAAATAAATCCCATAACAAAATGAAATACAACTCCAAATATTAAAACTGGCTGCATTGCAAATTGGATTAAAGGATTGGTTCCCATAAAATGAGACATTTCGTTAAAAACGTCTTCACTAAATAATGAGGTTAAATTAACTGCTAAATGAATAACTAAGAAAATAATAAGGAATAGTGCTGATAAAGACATAGCTACTTTCCTTGCAATTGATGAAGATAAAAATCCGCTCATTTCAAATATTTTTTTTAAAGAAACAAAGATAACATTTTCATTTTTTGTATTAAAAGATAAAATGACCTTATTGTTTATTTAGAATCATTATAAAAAGAATTTTTTTTAATACTTTATAAAAATAGTATAAATTAGTAAATCTAAATAATTTGAAAAATAATCAACCATGAAAAAACTATCACTATTGTTATTAATGCTTTCAATTTCACTAACAGCTCAGCAAATTGATTTTAGTAAATTAAAGGAAATAAAAACCAGATCTATTGGGCCTGCAGGAATGAGTGGAAGAGTAACAACCATTGATGTTGTAACAAATAACCCAGAAATTATTTATGCAGGAACCGCATCGGGTGGTTTATGGAAATCTGAAAGTGGTGGTATAGATTGGACTCCAATTTTTGATGAACAAACTGCAATGTCTATAGGTGCAGTAGCTATTCAACAAAGCAATCCTGATGTTATTTGGGCAGGTACGGGAGAAGGTAACCCTAGAAACAGCTTAACGGGTGGTTATGGTTTGTATAAAAGTTTAGATGCAGGTAAAACATGGAAATTAGTAGGTTTAGAAAAAACCAGAAATATTCATAGAATTATTATTGATAAAGACAATCCGAATACGGTATATGTTGGTGCAATTGGATCTCCTTGGGGAGAACACCCAGAGCGTGGTGTATTTAAAACTACTGATGGTGGTAAAACATGGTCTAAATCATTATTTGTAAATAATAAAACCGGCTGTGCTGATTTAGTTGTTGACCCAACCAATCCAAATAAATTAATTGCTGCAATGTGGGAACATAGACGCAAACCTTGGACTTTTAATTCAGGTGGTGAAGGGTCTGGAATGTATATAACCTATGATGGTGGTGATAATTGGAAAAAATTAAGTGATGAAGATGGTTTGCCAAAAGGAAATTTAGGTAGAATGGGCTTAGCAATTGCACCGAGTAATCCAAAATTTGTATATGCTTTGGTTGAAGCAAAAAAAAATGCACTTTACAAATCTGAGGATGGTGGTATTAAGTGGAAAATGGTAAATGATAAATCAAGCGGAAGAGGACCGGGAGGTATTGGAAATAGACCATTTTATTATTCAGATATTCATGTGGATCCAAAAAATGAAAATCGTATTTATTCTGTATTTACCTATATTAATGTAAGTGAAGATGGTGGAAAATCTTTTAGTCAATTAATGCCAGCTTATGGAACTTCAGTAGGGGTACATCCTGATCATCACGCTTGGTGGATTCACCCAGAAGATCCAAATTATATGATAGATGGAAACGATGGAGGCTTAAATATTACCAGAGATAGAGGAAAAACTTGGCGTTTTGCAGAAAATATTCCTGTGGCTCAATTTTATCATATAAATGTAGATAATGAATATCCTTATAATGTATATGGAGGAATGCAAGATAATGGTTCTTGGGCTGGACCGGCATATGTATTAAAAGATCAGGGTATTAGAAATTCTTATTGGCAAGAATTGATGTTTGGTGATGGTTTTGATGTGGTTCCTGATCCTAAAAACTCAAGATATGGATATGGAATGTCGCAACAAGGAAATGTTGGAAGGTATGATAGAGTAACTGGAAATGCTAAAATGATTAGACCAACACATCCGAATGCTGATGTAAAATTGAGATTTAACTGGAATTCTGCTATTTCAATGAATCCTATTGATGAAGAAACTATTTATTTTGGAAGTCAGTTTGTTCATCAATCAAAAGATAAAGGGCATACTTGGGATATTATTTCGCCAGATTTAACAACAAACAATCCTGATAAACAAAAACAACACGAAAGTGGTGGAATTACAATGGATGCAACTGGTGCAGAAAACCATTGTACCATTTTAGCTATTGAACCAAGTACTTTTGATGAAAATATACTTTGGGTTGGAACTGATGATGGAAATGTTCAATTAACACAAGATGGAGGGAAAACGTGGACAAATGTTTCTCAAAACATTAAAGAAATGCCTTCTGAAGCTTGGATTCCTCAAATAAGAGCTTCAAAATTTAACAAAGCCGAAGCCTATGTTATTGTTAATAATTACAGGCAATTCGATTTTACACCTTATTTATTTAGAACGCGTGATTTCGGAAAAACTTGGGAAAATATTTTAGATGGAAAAGATGAAACTTTTGGATATACACTTAGTGTAATTCAAGATTTAGAACAACCTAATTTATTGTTTTTAGGAACAGAATATGGTTTATACATTAGTATTGATGAAGGTAAAAATTGGACAAAATGGACGAATAACTATCCAAATGTTTCAACTATAGATTTAGCAATTCATCCTCGTGAACACGATTTAGTTATCGGTACATTTGGTAGAGCTGCTTATGTTTTAGATGATATTAGACCATTTAGAGCTATGGCAAAAGAAGGTAAACAAGTTTTAGATGAAACCTTGTATTTATTTACGCCACCTTCAGCATTTATTACACAAACCCAACAACCTTCGGGAACTAGATTTGGTGCAAATGCTATTTTTAATGGTGATAACAGACCAGGTGGAGCTATGATAACTTATAGTATTAATAGACCAGAAGATAAAAAAGTTGAAATAAAAGAAGATAAAAAGAAAAAGAATTCAAAAAAACAAGCCAAAATTGTAGAAGCTAAGGAAGAAAAACCAGCGGTTAAATACGACTCTATTATTTTTGAAGTTTTTAATGATAAAAACGAATTAATACGTACAATAAAACAAAAAGCTCCAAAAGAAAATGGAGTTCAAAGAATTTATTGGCAAATGCGTGAAAAAGGAAAACAAAGACCCTCAAGAAGAAAGGCACGTGAAAATGCTCCTGAACCTCGTGGAGTAACTGTTTTACCAGGAACTTATAAAATTAAACTTCATTTTGGAAATCAAACTAAAGAAGAAACAATTACAGTTGCATACGATCCAAGAGTTGAAATGCCTTTTGAAGTGTTGAAAAATAAATATGATTTATTAAAACAACTTGAAGACAAAATGGATGTTGCAGGAAAAGCAACTCAACACTTATTAGCGTCTAAAGAAATTGTTGAAGATTACCAAAAACGTATAAAAGCTCAAAAGAAAAAAGATAAATACGAAGCTATTTTAAAGTCTCATAAGGAAGTTATAAAAACTATTGATGGCTTACTTGACGATATGCTTGGAAAAGAAGATAAGCGACAAGGAATTACTGATACAGAATTCCCAAGCACAGTTTCTTATTTATATACTGCAAGTAGGTATGTAAATTCCTTATTACAAAATCTAGGAAAAACGGAAACTACCTTAATGAAAAATGCAGATGAAAAAGTAAGCGCAGTAATTGAAAAAATAAATGCATTTTATAAAAAGGATTGGGTAGCTTATAAAGCTTCAGTTGAAAATTTAAAACTTTCTCCATTTGAGGAGGTTGAAGAATTAAAGTATTAAAATAATAAAAAAGAGGCTGGTTAAAAACTTTTTAACCAGCCTCTTTTTATATAATATGGTATAAATTAAAGTACATCATATTTTGTATGCAGACTATTAAGCATACTTTCCGACATTTTTTTAATATCAAATTTGTGTTCCCAGCCCCAATCTTGTCTTGCTCTTGAATCGTCAATACTTTTAGGCCAGCTATCTGCTATATTTTGTCTAAAATCTGAATGGTAAGATATTTTAAATTCTGGAACAATTTTTTTAATTTCATTAGCAATTTCTTCAGGAGTAAAACTCATAGCTGCTAAGTTGTATGATGATCTTATTTTAATATCTTTAGCGTCAGCATCCATAATTTTTATAGTAGCTTCAATAGCATCATCCATATACATCATAGGTAATTTGGTGTCTTTTTTCAAAAAAGAACTGTATTTTCCTATTAATAAAGCATTGTGATAAATTTCAACAGCATAATCTGTAGTTCCACCTCCGGGGTTTGTTTTCCAACTTATAATACCAGGATATCTAATACTTCTAACATCAACACCAAATTTGTTAAAATAATACTCACACCAGCGTTCACCTGCTTGTTTACTAATTCCGTAAACTGTTGAAGGTTCCATTATTGTTTCCTGAGGCGTATTTTCTTTTGGAGTAGTTGGTCCAAAAACAGCAATTGAACTTGGCCAAAATAACTTTTTAATTTTACCTTCTTTTGCTAAATTCAAAACATTGAATAAAGAATTCATATTAAGTTCCCATGCTTTTGCTGGAAATTTTTCGCCAGTTGCAGAGAGCATAGCAGCCATTAAATACACATCTGTAATATTAAAATCGTCTATTATTTTTAGAATAGAATCGTATTCCATTGCATTTATAAATTCAAAAGGGCCAGAATTCATTAATTCTTTATTGCCTTCTCTAATATCAGATGCAATTACAGCGTTTTTGCCATTAATTTCACGTAATTTTAAGGTTAATTCGGTTCCAATTTGACCGCAAGCCCCAATAATTAAAATTCTTTTATTCATTTAAACTAAAATCATTTTTAATGTTATCAAATATACAGAAATAAAATATTCAAATTAGGGGTAATTGTTTTTTATGAAAATAATAATTTTTATTTATATCAGTTATTTTATTAGTATTTTTGGCATCAATAAGTTTTACAATGAAGTATTTATACGGTTTTTTATTAATAATTATATTTATTAGTTTTTCTTGTAATAAGAGTAAAAAAACAACTGAAGTTTCTGAAGTGGTTGATACTTTGGTTGTGGATGATGATAGAATTATTAATAATATTAGCGAAACATTAATACCTGAAGCTAAGCGCAGATTAAAAGACTGGAAAGAATATCAAAATGTAGATGAGTTTATGCTTAAATATTATAATGTTTCTAATTTGGAAGCGTTAAATAATGCAAAAGAACTTTCGGATTTAGTGAAGAACATGATTGATACAATTAGAGTTGAGCAATTGAAAGAAGTGAATGTAATTGTTAGATTTAACGTGTTACATAATGAAACTTTAAGATTGGCAGATATGGCAACGATACCATCTATTTCAAAAGATGAAGTAAAGGAAGAAATTAAAAAAATTATTGATTTATATTCAGCAGTGAATTCTAAAATAAACACGATATATAAAGCTGAAGATATTCAAAATACTCTTGAAATTGATACAGAAGAGCCAATTAAAATCGATAAACCTTATAATAAAATTCCATATCAGTCCAGATCCAAAAGAACATCCAGAATTTCATCTAAAAAACAGTAACCTATGAAAAATATTATCTTTTTGTTTTTATTATTTGTTTTAATTTCTTGCAGTGAGAATGAAACAAAAAAAGTTACTATATTAAATAAGGATACTGAAAAGGAAGCAATTAATGTTGTTTTAAATAATTGGCATAAAAATGCTGCTGAAGCAAATTTTGAGGCATATTTTAATGCTATGTCAAATGAAAGTATTTTTATTGGAACAGATGCAAGTGAAAACTGGAATATTGAGGCATTTAAAAGTTTTAGCAAACCTCATTTTGATAAGGGAAAAGCTTGGAGTTTTAAGTCTGTAGAACGAAATGTTTATTTGGATGCTAGTGGGAAAATAGCTTGGTTTGATGAATTGTTAGATACTTGGATGGGGATTTGCAGAGGTTCTGGTGTGTTAAAGAAAACAGATAATTCTTGGAAAATTGAGCATTATGTACTTTCCTTAACTATACCAAATATACATATTGAGGAGGTTAAAAATATAAATAAAAAATACGATTCAATATTTTTAAAGAAGCTTAAAAAATAAATTAATAATTATTTTTAGGTTTGTCAGTAATTGTTGACTCTTCAATTTTTACAATTTTATTATTGTCATATTCAATTTTGGTAATTTTAGTATCTGTCCAATAAATCCATGTTCCAACTTTAACGCCTTTGTTATATGTTGCATAACATTTTCGAGAGCCATCTAAATTATAACTTTCCCAGGAGGCATGTAATTTGCCATCTTTGGTGTAAAAACCATGTTGCATAATAGCGCCATTTTCGTAATATAAGGTAACCTCTTGTAAATCGCCTTTTGCTTCAGTTTTAGGCAAATTTGTATTTTGAGAATATAACGTTGGGATGAAAAATATAAACGTTAAAGCAACTAGTAAATTTTTCATATTTTTTTGTTTTTAGATTAAAAATATAAATCAAATTTACAGAAATAGTAATGTTTAAGAAATGATTAAAATCAGTAATTAATATTCTAAAAAGAGTAAATTTTTAAATTAAATCTTTTATGATTTTATAAACCAATTCAGATTCAAAACCTTTTGAAATTAAGAAAGTTGCTAGTTTAGTACTCTTTTTAAATTTAGTAGGTTCTTTTATTAAGTTTAATTTTTTTTCAGCAGCAACTTGTATTGTTTTTAAATAATCTTCTTGGTTAATTTCTTGTAAACCCGAATTAATATTATATGCTGAAATACCTTTAAATTTTAGTTCATTTATAATTTTAACTTTTCCCCATTTTTTTATTGAAAACTTACCCCTAACAAATGCTTTTGCAAAACGCTCTTCATTTAAAAAATTATGTTGAAGTAAGTGTAAAATTATTTGTTCTTTAGCAATAGAAATCATATTTAAATCATACAGTTTCTGCTCAACTTCTTTATGGCAGCGTTCCTGGTAGGCACAATAATTTTCTAAAATTTTTGTAGCTTCATTAACAGTATATGTTTTTTGATTTCTCATTCAATACAAAATAAAAGAAAAAAAGCGATTTAACTGAATCGCTTTTTAAAAAAAATTATTGTTTTCTATTTAGCCTAAACTTTAAATTGTTTAACATAGAATACATTATAGGTACAATAATTAAGGTTAAAAATGTTGCAAAAGTTAACCCAAAAATAATAGTCCAAGACATTGGTCCCCAGAAAACAACATTTTCACCACCAATATAAAATTGGGGGTCAAATTCAGTAAATAAAGTCATGAAGTTTATATTAATACCAATGGCCAATGGAAGCAATCCTAAAATTGTGGTTATAGCTGTTAATAATACGGGTCTTAAACGAGTTCTACCACCTTCAACAATACTTTCATAAATTAGCTCTTTAGTTAATGTTCCTTCTTCCAAGTTTTGTTCCAATCTTTTACGCTTCATAATTAAGTTGGTATAATCAATTAATACAATAGCGTTATTTACAACAATACCTGCTAATGAAATAATTCCAATCATGGTCATCATAATAATAAATTCCATTCTAAAAATAATTAAACCAAAAAGTACTCCAATTAAACTTAAAAGCACAGATATTGAAATAATAACGGGTGTTGATGTTGAGTTAAATTGCCCAACAAGTATTAAGAAAATTAAGAAAACAGCAATTAATAAAGCCTTACTTAAAAACGCCATT
Organism: Lutibacter oceani; assembly: GCF_003384935.1. Lineage (GTDB taxonomy): Bacteria > Bacteroidota > Bacteroidia > Flavobacteriales > Flavobacteriaceae > Lutibacter > Lutibacter oceani. Next base: position 694,244 of record NZ_QTTQ01000011.1, on the reverse strand, counting down.
TCTTCAGCTTGAGATTCTTGTTCACCCGTAAATGAAATTGAAATGTTTTTTGGTAAATGATAGCTTTTTAATGCATTTTTAATTTGGTCGTTTACATCAGTAGGGTTGAAGTTTTCCAAAACATTAGAAAATATGGTAATTACCCTATTCATATCTTTACGTTTTACGGCACTAAAAGTTGAAGAAGTTTCAGCATGTGCAACTGAAGAAATTGGTACCTGAACAATTTGCCCTGAACTTTGATTTCTAAAGGTAATTTTTTGATTTACTAACAGATCTTTATTATAGCGATATTTATCCATTAAACGAATATTTATAGGATAATCATCTTCACCATCTTTAAAAGTTGATACTTCTTTACCAAATAATGAAGTTCTTAAAGCGTCACCAATTTGACCAGTTGAAATATTAAGCCTTCTTGCTTTTTGACGATCAATTATAATTGGCATTTCTGGTTTTCCTTGCTCTACATCAAGTTTTAGGTCTTCAATTCCTAAAATATTTGAATTATTTATAAATTGCCTTAAATTATCGGCAGTTTCTAATAACTGTTCGTAATCATCGCCTGTAACTTCAATATTAATTGGAGCTCCAGTGGGAGGACCATCTGCCGGTCTGTCAACAGTAATATTTACACCTGGAAAATCATGTAAAAGATTTCTAATATCAATTAAAACATCGTCAGTTGCTATACCGCCTCTATCCATAAATTTAACAAAGTCAACTGTAATACGTGCTTTGTTTGGAGTTGTTCCACCTTGTTGCCCTTGATTTGGATCGCTTGTACCTTCACCAACCTGACCAATTACAGATGTAATAAGATTATTTTCTCCATTAACTTCATATTTTTTTAAATACTCTTGTATTCTATTTTCTACTTCAATAGATAATTGATTGGTTTTTTCAATATCAGTTCCAATAGGGTATTCTAAATAAACATAAACTTGTTTTGGTGGTGTTTCCGGGAAAAATAATACTTTAGGTGGAAAAGCCATAAATAGCATAATTGCAAAAATTAACAAACCAAAAGTTCCTACAAAAAATATACCAGGTCTTCTCCCTTGAAGCACGTATTGCAGCGTTCTTCCATAGAAATTTTCTAATCTTGGTAAGAAAATATTCTGAAACCATTCGGTACCAGGGGTTAATAATTTTGTATTTACAACTCTAAGTAAACCTGCTAAAACTAATAGTAAACCTAAGGCATTTAATCCTCCCGATCCAGTACTTAAACCTGAAATAATAAATAATACTCCAATGGCAAAAATTATTGAACTATAAATTAAAATCTTTTTAAAATTAACTTCATTTTCTTTAATTTTCATGTATACTGAAGTTAACATTGGATTTATAACTAATGCTACAAATAATGAAGAAGATAAAACAATAATTAATGTTATTGGTAAATAACGCATAAATTCACCCATCATTCCTGGCCAAAATGCTATTGGTAAAAATGCAGCTAAAGTTGTTGCAGTTGAAGCAATAATAGGCATTGCAACTTCACCAACACCATATTTTGCAGCATCAATATTGGAATAGCCTTCATCTAATAATCTATACACATTTTCAACAACTACAATTCCATTGTCAACTAGCATACCTAATGCTATAACCAATGAAAATAATACCATTGTATTTAAAGTAACACCTAATGCATTTAATATGATGAATGATATAAACATGGAAAGTGGAATTGCTATACCTACAAACAAAGCATTTCTAATTCCAAGGAAAAATAAAAGTACCACTACAACTAAAATAATTCCTAAAATAATGCTGTTTTCCAAATCGGCAACCATTGTTTTGGTGTCGTTTGTTTGGTCGTTTGTTTTTGAAATGTATAAGTTTGATGGAAAATAATTTTCTTGAGCTTCAGCAATTATTTTATCAATTTGAGTTGAAGCATTTATTAAATTTTCACCACCACGTTTTGTAACATCTAGCATTACTACAGGTTGAGAAAACTCACGAGCATAGCTTTGTTTTTCTTGTTCTCTAAAACTTACATTGGCAATATCTCGCAGGTAAACAATATCTTCGTTTTCTTGTTTTACAATAATATCTTCAATCTCTTTAGCCGATTTAAACTCTCCAATAATTCGTACATTTCTACGAATACCGTTTTCTAACAAATCACCTCCAGAAATGGTCATATTTTCATTTTGAATTGCCATTGCAATATCATTAAAGCTGATTTTAGAAATTTCCATTTTGTATAAATCAACACTAATTTCAATTTCTTTATCTTGAATACCACGAATATCAACTTTAGAAATTTCAGGTACTTTTTCAATTTCATCTTCTAAATATTCACCATATTCTTTAAGCTGATCCATTGAGAAATCACCCGATAAATTAATATTCATTATCGGAATTAACTCGGCAAAATTCATTTCTTGAACCGTTGGATCAGCGGGTAAATCTGTAGGGAAATCTTTATCAGATTTTGCAGCATCAACTTTATCTTTTACTTTTCGTAAAGCTTCTGTTGGAGATACGCTAAAATCAAATTCTACTTGAATAGATGAAAAGCCTTCTATAGAAGTTGAAATTATTTCTTCAACTCCAGAAATACCATTAATTTCTTTTTCTAACGGACGTGTAATCAGTTTTTCAATATCAAGTGCCGAGTTTCCAGGATATGGAGTTGCCACATAAATTTGTGGTACAACTATTTCTGGAAAAGACTCTCTTGGCATACTTTGGTATGAAAATATACCTGCCAAAAAAATCATTCCTATAATTACAAACACAGTCATTTTATTATTAATTGACCATGTTGAAAGTTTAAATTCTTTTAATACTTTGTTCATTTTAATGCCTTTGTAGGTTAGTTAAATGATTTAATTTTCGCGTACTTCAACAATATCACCAGCTTTTATAAGTCTGGCTCCTGCATTTACTATTCTATCATTTTCAGATAATCCTTCACTTACAAAAACTTCATTTTTGTATTCATTAGCTACAGTAATTAAAGTTTTAACAATTTTATGTCCACCATTTTCATCTATTATAGTAAAAACATAGTCTGCACCAGTTTGATCTTGTTGTACTAAATTAGATGGAATTTTAATTCCGTTAACTTCAAAATCTAGTATTTTTAAATCAGCTAAAAGGTTTGGTTTTATGCTTTGATCTTTATTTGAAATATTGATTCTAGTTTTAAAACTTCTGTTATCAGGATTTATATAATGTCCTATTTGTGCAATTTCTGAAGTAACTTCTTTGTTAATTGATGGGAAATTTAATATAACTTCAGTTCCCACTTTTATAACTGGTAAATAAGATTCTGTAATGTCAGCTTCAACATATACTTTATCTAAATTTATAAGTCTTACAATAGGTGTTTGCGGATTTGTAAGTTCTCCATTTTTAGGATAAATGACATCAACAATTCCACTAAATGGTGCAATTATTTTCATTTTACGAGCTTGGGTTTTAATGGAAGCTAAATTATTTTCCAAACTTTCTTTTTGTGCTTTTGCTTGTAAATATTGCATTTCAGAACCAATTTTCTGATTCCATAGGCGTTCCTGACGCTCAAAAGTCGTTTTAGCTAAGTTTAATTGTGTATTTAATTCATCAATATTGTTTTTTATAGTTGCATCGTCTAACTGAACCAACAATTGACCAGCAGCAACTTTTTGACCTTCTTTTACTAAAATGTTTTGTACTGTACCACCTAATTCCGGACGAATTTCAATGTTTTTATCTGCTTGTACTACACCTTGAATTTCTATATAATGTTTAAAAACATCATTTTTAATAGTGAATGCAGTAACAATTGGATGTTTTATATTGGTGTCTAATTTAGATATTTGACTTTCAAGAGTTTCAAGTTCATTGTTTAAGCTATCTATTTGACTTACCAAAATTAATTTTTGTTCATTCAGTTCTTCTAATGAAGATTTTTTAGTTTCTTCTCCACAAGAAAATGTTATTATAGTTGCTATGCTTAGTGCTATTATTTTTTTCATTTTAAGTATTTTTTTAGTTGATTGATATGTTTAATGCGTTATCTAACGCAGCTTTTGTTGCAATTACATTAAGCATTGCTTGTAAGTAATTTTGTTGCATTGTATACAATTGTCTTTGGGCTTCTGTTAATTCGAAACTTGTTGAAATACCTTCAAAAAATTTAATTTGTTGCTTTTTTTCTATACGTTCTGCTAATGCCAAATTTTGTTTTGATGTTTCTAATTCTTCCAAACTATAATTGTATTCAGTTTTGGCAGATTCAAGTTGTAACATTAATTTTTGTTCAGTTTCTGTAAGATTTGTTTTTGCTTTTTCAAGTTCAATTTTAGCCTGTTGTGTTCTTGAACTACGTGCTAAACTGCTGAAAATTGGAACATTTATAGAAACACCTAGCAAAGATGAATCAAACCATTTTTGTTCTTTTTTAAAGAAATCGAAGTTTTGACCAAATCCTGCATATCCAAAGTTTACAAAACTGCTCAATGATGGTAATGCTTTACTTTGTTCTAATTTTACAAGTAGTTCATTAGATTTTTCAGTGTTTTTAGCAATTTTAAAATCAACATGGTTTTCAATAGTTAATTCTGATGAAAGTAAGCCTAAATTACTATACTCTTTTGAAAGGTTGTTAAGATTATCAGTTAATAATACAGGTTTATTAATAGCTATACCTAAAGTTATATTCAACATTTTATATGCAATGTTATTTAACTTTTTAGTTTTAGAAAGCTGACTTTTAATAGTTGCTAATGTAATTTTAAGCTGTTCTACATTTTCTTCTTCTGTTAAACCATTTAAATAAATTTGATTGGTTTCGGTTAAGTTTTTTTCTAAAGTAGCAATGTTTTTTTCTAAAATTAAAATGCTTTCTTCACTTAATAAAACGTTTCCATAAGCATTAATTACGGCTTCTCTTATTCCTAAATCTGTTTTTTCTTTTGCATTTTCAGAAATTTGTAAATAAGTTTTAGCAGATTGTAAACCTACTAAATACGAGCCATCAAAAATTAACTGATCTAAAGTAGCTGTAGCATTCATATTATGTTTTGTACCAAAAGCAACTTCAGCAAATTCTCCTGCATTACCACCAAAAAATTCGGCTGGCAATAAAGAAACCTGTTGTTTAATCCAGTTTTGATAGTCGATTTTTGCACTTATTTGTGGTAAGCCTATGGTGGTAGTTTCCCATTTTTTCTTTTTAGCTGTATCAATATCTCGTGATGCATTTATTGCAGAATAACTATTTTCTAAAGCATAATCTATTGCCTCTTTTAAAGAAAGTGAAATCTTTTCTTGGGCATTTAAATTAATACTTAGCAGTATTCCAATTACTAATAATATTATTTTTTTCATTCTTAAATTGCGTTTTGTTGTAATTGTTCTTCTAAAATTTTTAATCCTTTTAATGTAGCAATAGCTCTTGTGTGGTATTCCAATACTTTAATTTCTAATTTATTTATCGTGTTTCTATTATAAGTGTAAAGAGAGTTGTCATGAACGCTCATCATTAGTGAAAAATAAAATTTTGTAACTAATTCACGGTCTAAATTTTTTCTGTACAAGCCTTCATTTATGCCTTTTTCAATGTTCTTGAAAATACAATCTTTAAACATTGCAAATTCATCTTTTATAATGCGGCCATATGTTTTAGGGTAGTATTTTTGAAGTTGATACATTGGAGAGTCATCTGAATGTTTAAATAAATCTGAAACTATTTTTTTAATTTCAAAATTCTCCTGAATTGCGTTATAGCCTTTATCACAAATACATAAAACAGTGCTATGCATAGTTTCATGCAAATAGTTAATTGTACTATCTACAAGCTCCTCTTTATTTTTAAAATGTTTATAAATTGTTTTTTTTGAAATGGCTAAATCATTAGCAATATCATCCATTGTTACACTTTTAAAACCATACTTTAAAAATATTTCACCGGCTTTTTTTAAAATAGTTTCCTTCATTTAATTCTTTCCATTTTTTTAAATTCGAGTGCAAATATAATAAAGGAAACTTTAGAAACAAATAAAGTTTCCTAAGTTTTAACAATTTAATAACATTTAAAAAAATGATTGATTTATAAATTGTTATTTGTAAAGATGTATTTTTACAAAAAATAAGGCTACATGGATGTAATTAATGCGTATAAAGAAGAATTTTTAACCTATTTAAACAAGAAAATAGTGGTTAAGGAACCTGCTAATTTGTATAATCCAATACATTATATTTTGCAAATAGGAGGTAAGCGGTTACGGCCAGTTTTAACAATTATGATTTGTGATTTGTTTGATGGAAACTCTAAAAAAGCCTATGATGCAGCTTTGGCAATAGAACTATTTCATAATTTCACCTTAATTCATGACGATATTATGGATAGCGCTCCAATTAGAAGGGGAAAAGTAACCGTACATGAAAAATGGGATGTAAATACAGGTATTTTATCAGGTGATGCCATGATGATTTTGGCTTCGCAATGTTTTGAAAATTACAATCCGAAATTATTTAAAAAATTAGTTAAATTATTTAATAAAACTGCCTTGGAAGTTTGCGAAGGGCAACAGTTAGATATAGATTTTGAAACCAGAAATAATGTTAGTATTGCTGAATATATTAAAATGATAACCTATAAAACATCGGTTTTAGTTGCTGCTGCAATGAAAATGGGTGCAATTATTGCAGGTGTTAAAAAACAGGAAGCGGATAAAATTTATGAGTTTGGATTAAATTTAGGAATTGCATTTCAATTACAAGACGACTTTTTAGATACTTTTGGTGATGCATCAACATTTGGAAAACAAATTGGTGGAGATATTATTGAAAACAAAAAAACCTTTTTGTATTTAAAAGCATTAGAGGTTTGTAATAAAATGGATTCAGAAAAATTAATAGGTTTTTACAATACTGAAAATAAATCTGAAACTAAAATACAAGAGGTTACTGATTTATTTACCAGGAATAAAATTTCAGAAATAACAAAAACTGAAATCGAAAAATATACGAATAAAGCATTTGCAATTCTTACTGAATTATATATTTCAGAAGATAAAAAAGAACTACTTAAAAACTTTGGTTTGGGTTTAATGAAACGTACTATTTAATGTTACAACCTGAAAACTCTTTAGAATTATTAAAAACTGTTACAACAGAAAATTTATTTGAAAAGTTGGTAACTCAGCTTAATAAGGATTTTCAATTGGCAAATATTGATAAGCTTTTTAAATCAACTATTTCTATTAATAAACTCGCGGAAGAGTTATCCGGAATATTGCTACATTTAATTCAATTTAAATATGATGATTATTTAAATTTATTATATAGAATTGATATTTCTGAAAAGGAATTAGCTACTATTAAAAGCAGTAATTTAAAAGATTCAATAGAACAAGTATCTTTTATTATTTTAAAAAGAGAATTTCAGAAGGTTTGGTTAAAGCGAAATTATAAATAACATTAAATTATTTGAAATCAATTTTATATTTACTGATTATTTGGTAATCAAAAGGTTAATAAAGTAGTGAAAATTTAAATTGTGATTATTTTTAAAAATTACAAAAAAGAGTTGTACATAAAATAAAAAGTAGTAATTTTGCACCCAGTTTTAGGTCCCATAGCTCAGCTGGTTAGAGCATCTGACTCATAATCAGAGGGTCCTTGGTTCGAGCCCAAGTGGGACCACAATAAGATCAAGCACTTATATAAAATATATAAGTGCTTTTTTATTTTTCCGCAAGATCCTATTGATTTCTTTGCAAAAAAGCGTATTTTTATTAGATAAACTTTTCTAATGACGCACGAGCTTAAATCCATTATTGAACAAGCCAAAAAATGGCAAGAAGAAGGTAAAAAATCTGTTTTAGTTACGGTGGTTGAACTAGAAGGTTCTTCATATAGAAGACCTGGTGTTAGAATGTTGTTAAACGAACAAGGAGAAGCAATGGGTGCTGTTAGTGGTGGTTGCGTTGAGAAGGAAGTAACCTTTCAGTCGGGTTCTGTTTTTAAAGAAGGGAAATCAAAAATGATAAATTATGATGGCAGACTTCGTTTGGGTTGTGAAGGTGTTATTTATATGTTAATTGAGCCATTTGAATTAACCAATGAATTATATCAAGCATTTAATAAAGCCATTGAAAATAGAGTTTCCATAATGATTCAATCTCAATACAAAAAGGAATTTGGGGAATTTGAACATATTGGATCTATAATTAAAATAGAAGACAAAACCTTTCCATTTAATAAGTTAGTAAAGGAAGACGAGCAGCTTATTAAATTCGAGCAAAAACTACCACCATTATTTCAGTTACTTATTATTGGTTCAGAACATGATGCTGTTCAACTATGTATAGCGGCAGCTAACGTGGGATGGGATGTTACTATTATGGCTTCTCCAGATGAAGCAAAAACTATAGATTATTTTAAAGAAGCATCAAAACTGATAACTCCTTTATACGATAAAATTGATACTTCCAATATTGATAAGCAAACGGCTATTGTATTAATGACCCATAGTTTTAATAAAGATGTTCAATATTTATTGGCTTTAAAAGATGTGTATCCTGCGTATTTTGGGCTATTGGGACCTAAACATCGTAGAGAACGGTTAATGGATAAGTTGTTGGAATACAATCCAGACATTGATTTTGACTTTATTGATCAGTTAAGAGGTCCAGCAGGAATTAATATTGGAGCAGAATCTTCACAAGAAATTGCTGTCTCAATAATTGCGGAAATTCTATCAGTAGTTAGAAATCAAAACCCTATGATTCTTAAAGATAAATCAGGTCACATACATGCCTAATTTACCAATTATACTTTTGGCTGCAGGGGAATCCTCACGAATGGGATCTCCCAAACCTTTATTATTTTGGAAAGGAAAAACATTAATTGAATTTCAGTTAAGAAATTTATTAGATACACATCAACAAGTTTTTGTTGTATTGGGAGCAAATGCGGATCAGATAATTCCCTTTATTAAGTCAATAGAAGTCAATATAATAATTAACCAAGATTGGGAAGAGGGAATGAGCACCTCTATTGCTTTTGCAGTTAAAAAAGTGATGGATACTATAAAAAATATTGATGGGGTAATTATCACAACTATAGACCAGCCATTAGTAGATACTGAGCATTTAAATACTATAGTTAAAAGTTTTAAAGCGAATGAAAAGCAACTTATTGTTTCAGAATCAGACAATGGATGGAGAGGTGTTCCAGCTCTTTTTGATCAATGTTATTTACAAGAACTAGCCAAATTAAAAGGAGATTCAGGAGCTAAATCTGTTGTTCACAACCATAGTGAAAATGTACAGATAGTATATGCCGGCAATAAATTAGTAGATATGGATACGCCTGAAATCTATCAGCAGTTAAAAAGTGCTACTCACCAATAAAAATTATTATGCTGTTTTTGTAATGTTGTAAAATACAGCTGTAAAAATTATTGAATTCTTAACAGCTGTATTATTTAATAGATCTAGATTATTTTCAACCTCAATTGTTTATCTAGAATATTTTAGTCTTTATTCAAAGGTTGATTGTAACTTCTCTTGCCAGTAGCTTTATACATGGCATTTGTTAATGCCGCAAAAGCAGGTGGAAATAATGGTTCTCCAAGACCAGTTGGATCATAATTGTTTTCTACAAAGTGAATATCAATATTTTTTGGTGTTTCACTTTGACGAATCATTCGGTAATTATTAAAGTTGTTTTTAGTTGGGGCTCCATTATTAAAAGTTAATTCTCCAAACAAAGCATTTCCAATTCCATCAATAATTCCACCTTCTCCCATGTTTCTTGCAGCATCTGGGTTTACAACAATTCCACAATCTACAGCAGCTGTAACATTTTCAACTCTAGGAGTTCCCTTAGAAGTATCTAAATCTACTACTTCTGCAACATACGAATTATGACAAAAATAGGCTGCTACTCCTCTAGGAGTTTTAATGGATGGATCTCCCCAATTCGATTTTTCTTTAACTAACTTAATTACCCCAGCATATCTTTCCGCATCATAATCATTTCTTTCACCTACAGGATTTTTTATGGCTTTATCCAATAATTCTAACCTAAAATCTATTGGATCTTTTCCCATAACTTCAGCGAGTTCATCCAAAAACGCTTGCTCTGCTGTTGCAATAAAGTTAGATCTAGGAGCTCTAAAGGCTCCAATGGTAATGTTAGATTCTATTTGAAACCCTTCCGCTAAGTAGTTTTCTATAGCGCCTGCTGGAAATCTATCTGCATGCACGGCATGTTCAGGTACTCCACCACCTTTTATATGCAATCCAATTAAATTATTGTCTTTATCTAATGCAGCTCTATAGGTTGCTATATAGGAAGGTCTGTAAACACCATTTGTCATGTCATCTTCTCGTGTATAAACTAACTTAACAGGAGTTTTTACTTTTTGAGAGATTAGGGCGGCTTCAATCATTTGGTGACTGTATGCTCTTCTACCAAATCCACCTCCCATTCTTGCTAATTTAATTTGAATTTTCTCAGCATCCATACCTAAGCTATTTGCAAGCGTTCCCCTGATAAATTCCGGAGCCTGTGTAGGTCCATATATTACAGCAGAATCACTTTTTACATCTGCAAAACAATTCATAGGTTCCATAGTATTATGAGCTAAGAAAGGCGCTGTATAGGTTCTTTCAAGAATTTTAGCAGCCTCTTTAAAAGCTTTTTCAGGATCGCCATCTTTTCTTAAGAGTTGTGCTGGTTTTTTACTTAATTCAGCCATTTTAGCGTTGTGATCCAGCGTGCTTTCTAATCCTGTTGGGATTTTTACGTCCGAAGTTCCACCTCCCCATCCTAGCATTTTAAAACTGGATTCGGGTTGTTGTTCCCAATCTACTTTTAAAGCTTTTTTGGCTTGTAATACTTCCCAAGTTGAGTTTCCTACAATAGCAACTAATTTTGGAAACGCAGCGGTATCGAAAAAATTTCTGGCATAATCATCTTTAAAAACATTAATTTCAAAAACGTCCACTATTCCAGGCATATTATTTATAGAAGATGCATCAAAAGATTTTAACTGCATACCAAAAGCAGGTGGGTGCACTATCATAGCTGTTAGCATCCCTTCCACATAGTGATCAATAGCAAAAAGCGGTTTTCCAGAAACTATTGCAGGGTTTTCTACGTTAGTTTTAGAATGACCAATAATTTTGAAATCCTTAGGGTCTTTTAATTGAACATCTTTTGGAACTTCTAAAGTTGATGCTAAAGATGCCATTTCTCCATAGGAAGTTTCTTTGCCGGAAGATTCATGAATTATTTTTCCATCCAAAGTGGTAATTTCTGCAGAATCTACTTCCCAGGTTTGTGCGGCAGCATTTACGAGCATTTGTCTTGCTGTAGCACCTGCTGTTCTAAGAGGAATCCAGCCCTGTCTAATTCCCTGACTTCCTCCTGTAAATTGACGATCGAATCGATCTGGAAAGAAATCAGCTTGTTCCACAATTACCTGCTTCCAATCAATATCTAATTCTTCGGCAATAAGCATAGGCATCGAAGTTTTAACATTTTGGCCAAATTCCGGATTTGGTGAATAGAGCGTAGTTAAACCATTTTCGCCAATTTTTATATAACTGTTTAATTCAAACCATTCTTTTGGCATTTTTAGTGCTTCCTCTGTAGAGAATTTACATCCTGTTAACCAGTTAAAGCTTAACATCAATCCTCCACTTGCTAATGAAGATACTCGAATAAAGGAACGTCTGTCCATTTTTTTTGTAGTTGTTTTCATAGATGTTGTTTTAGGATGCTTTTGCAGCTGATTTAATTGCTTTTTTAATTCTTGTATAAGTACCGCAACGGCAAATATTACCATTCATAACCGATTCAATATCTTCATCAGTTGGATTCGGATTTGATTTTAAAAGAGCTGCAGCTTGCATAATTTGTCCAGATTGGCAGTAACCACATTGTGCAACATCTTCTTCTATCCAAGCCTTTTGAACAGGATGATCTCCGTTTTCTGACAATCCTTCTATAGTAGTTATTTTTTGATTGCCAACTAACGAAACAGGATATTGACAAGACCTTACTGCAATATTTTCAACGTGAATAGTACACGAGCCACATTGGGCAATTCCACATCCATATTTTGTTCCAACAAGTTGTAAATGATCTCTTAGTACCCAAAGTAACGGGGTAGAAGGATCTACCTCTACTGAATGTTGTTTTCCATTAACACTTAATGAATAATTTGCCATGTTATTTGCTTTTAATTAATGATATGCTTTTTAGATGAAATATCAAATATAGTATAATTGACTAAATTTTATTAATAGACATTTGTAAAATCTCTATTAGCGAATATACTAAAGATACTAAAAATAGTGTATTTGAGGGTGTTATAGTAGTTCATCTTATTTTTTTGATGCTGTTTAATAATTGCTTGACCTTCTACATTTTTTAATCTCTGGAAAGGAGTTTGCTAAAAGTTAAATCGGCCAATTTCCATGCTTCATTTTCTTTTACATAAACTTCTGTTACCATAAAGGGAGTAGTTACCTCATTGCTACCAACAACAGCGAGCAGTGTAATTCTGTTCCATAATATGGCTGTATTTCCAATTACCTCTAACATAACTTCATGGATATCCGCTTTCTTGTAATGGATGAATCCGTTTCTAATGATGTCTATCTCCCGGTCTTTTCCCCAAGTTCCTCCCATATGTACAAACTTGGCCTTATCATGAAAAAGTACGGCAAGACTGTCGGCATTTTTATCGGCCATCCATTGCCATTTTGATTTTGAAAGCTCTTTTATTTCTTGTACAGTTTTTGAATCTTGGGCTAGGGAAAATTGGGCGCTCAAGAGAATAATTAAGAGTCCTAAAATTGATTTTTTCATCTGTTTAAATTTTATTTTGTTAGTTGTAACAGCTGTAGTTAGCCATTAATAATTTCTTTGTGGATCAAAATTTGTGATGCTCGTTTCATTTTAATTTGTATACTTTTATTATTGCTGAATTGAACATTTTTTACTCCAACCATTTCGCTTACTTTTTGAATAGAAGTGAGGTGAACTGCAATATTTAAGTTAATTGTTTTAATAGGTGTGTACTTCCTATTTTATTCTTACTCTTCAAAAGTATCAACTAAAAAGAATAGTATAACTACCCAATTTACTGTTTTAGCAACCATTATTACTGAAAATCTACTAAAGCTGTGATTTTTTCTGAAGATATCCTTAAATTTGATTTAAGACAATTCTATTATGAAGAAAATAAAAGATTTGGTGTTGGTAAATGATTATTGTAAGGGGTTTAATTTATCCACTTTACATCCCTTTGTCACGATAGTAGATCTTTCAGAAGGAAATTTGATTGCTAAGGATAAAACGAGTTTACTGCGGTATCATTTTTATGGAGTATTTCTAAAACAGGGAGATGCTTGTGTAATAAAATATGGTCGAAAAAATTATGATTATCAAGATGGTACACTTGTTTTTGTAGCTCCTGGTCAATTGGTAAATATAACTCATATTCCAGAAAACTATAAGCCGGCTGGGTATGCACTATTATTTCATCCAGATTTGATTCGCGGAACGAATCTTGGAAATAATATTGATACATATTCATTCTTTTCTTATGAATTGAATGAGGCGCTACACTTGTCAGAACGTGAGCGACAAATTGTATTGGATTGCTTTGATAAAATTCGATTTGAATTAACGCAAGGAATAGATAAATACAGCAAAAGTGTTATTGTATCTAATATCGAACTTTTTTTAAATTATTGCACGCGTTTCTATGGCAGGCAGTTTATTACAAGAGACTTGGTAAACGTTGGGATTATTGAAAAATTTGAATCGTCACTGAATACCTATATACTCTCAGGGAAAATAAAAGAAATGGGAACTCCTAACGTTAGTTATTTTGCTAATGAACAACATCTTTCTCCCAATTTTTTGGTGATTTAATAAAGAAATAAACTGGAAAATCAGCACAAGAACACATTCAACTGAAGTTGGTTAATGCAGCGAAAAACCTTATATATGATACTGAAAAAAGTATCTCGGAAATAGCATATGAACTAGGATTTAAATATCCACAACATTTTAATCGGATGTTTAAAAAGGCTATTGGTCAAACACCTAGTGAATATAGAAATTTGAACTAATGGAGTACAATACAAAAAATAAAGTTATTTATAACTTATAGTACTCATAATCAAGTGCAAATTTTTAGTACTTGTGTATAGTGCTATAAAACTATAAGCCTCACAATTTTGTGAGGTTTTTTTTGTTACTAACAAATTCTAGGTAATTGTTCACCAACTAGCGGACTTACAATTCGTTTACCTCCAATTAAACTTTGCATAACCACCTTGTTTGGGTGTTCGTTTGTAAATTCACCAATTAAAGCAGCGTTTTTCCCTTTTTTATGATTTCTCATTAATGCTAAAACTTCCTGTTCAATACTTGGATCAACAATTACTAAAAACACACCTTCATTAGCAACATACATTGGGTCTAGGCCTAACATTTCACAAGCTGCAGCCACTTGTTTTTCTAAAGGAATATAGATCTCTTTTATAAAAATTCCTTTATTAATATCATTAGCAATTTCATGTAAAACGGTTCCTAAACCACCACGTGTAGGATCTCTAAATAGTTTGATTTTATCACCAAAAGCATCTAATAAATCAGTAACTAAAAAATTTAAATTGGTTGAATCACTTTCAATAGTCGATTCAAATTCTAAACCTTCACGTTCACTCATAATTGCCATTCCGTGTTGTGCAATAAATCCGTTTACCAAAATTTTATCACCTTCTTTAATGTTGTTAACTGAAATAGTAGCTTTAGCATGTACAGCTCCAAAACCAGTAGTGTTTATAAAAATTTTGTCACCTTTTCCACGTTCAACAACTTTTGTATCTCCAGTAATAATTAAAACACCACTTTCATCAGCTGCTTTTTTTACAGACTGCACTATTTTTATAAATTCGGAAACTTTTAAACCTTCTTCAACAATAAAAGCTAATGATAAGTATTTTGGTATTGCACCGCACATAGCAACATCATTTACAGTTCCATGAACTGCTAAACTTCCAATATTTCCACCTTTAAAAAATATTGGCGTTATTACAAAACTATCTGTTGAAATAGCTATTTCTCCTTCAATTTTTACAATAGAACCATCGTGTTTTTGATCTAAAAAAGGATTGCTAAAAGTCTTAAAAATTATTTTATCTAATAAATTCCTTGTTAATTCTCCCCCACTTCCGTGTCCCAAGTTTATAGTTTCAAATCCTATGTTTTCTATATCCATGTTATTTGATTAAATTGTTTGAAAAATGATAATATGCCGCACACGCACCTTCGGAAGAAACCATTGGTGCTCCTAATGGATTGGAAGGTTTACACGTTTTTCCAAACTGTTCACATTGATTCGGTTTTTTTAAGCCTCGTAAAATTTCACCAGCAATACAGTTAGCATTTTCAGGTACATTTATATAACTAATATTGAATTTTGCTTCAGCATCATATTTTCTGTAAGCTTCTTTTATTACATAACCACTATTTGGAATTTCACCAATGCCACGCCATTCTCTTGTGCCAATTTCAAATATCTTTTGAATAACATTAATAGCAGCTATATTTCCTTCAGTTTTTACAATGCGCGAATATTGATTTTCTAATTTGTATTTCCCTTCTTCCAATTGTTTTATAGCCAAATAAATTCCTTGTACCAAATCCAATGGTTCAAAACCTGTAATTACAATCGGAATTTTATACTTGTTCACCAAAGGAACATATTCTTGCGTTCCCATAATTGCACATACATGTCCAGCGCCTAAAAAGGCATTTATAGTACAAAATTTATCATCTAAAATTGCTTCCATTGCTGGTGGAACTAATACATGTGAAGCTAAAATGGAATAATTAGAAACACCTTCTTTTTCTGCGTGTAAAACCGACAATGCATTTGCTGGAGCTGTAGTTTCAAAGCCAACCGCAAAAAACACCACTTCCTTATCAGGGTTCTGTTTGGCTATTGAAACTGCTTCAATGGGAGAATATAAAATGCGTAAATCTCCACCTAATGCTTTGGCTTCTAATAAACTTTTTTTACTTCCAGGAACACGGATCATATCACCAAAAGAACATACAATAACTCCTTGTTCTAACAATTCAATGGCTTTATCAATTAAATTTAAAGGGGTAACACAAACGGGACAACCAGGACCATGAATCATTCGCACTTTTTCGGGTAATAATTCTAAAATTCCATTTTTTACTAAGCCGTGTGTTTGTCCACCACAAATTTCCATAATGTTCCATTCACAAGTTGTTATTTTATGAATTTCATCCAAGACTTTTTTAGTAGCTTCTAAGTTTCTATATTCACTTAAATATTTCATTTTTATGTTCTTTTTACACCTTTCAAAAAGGCATTCAAAAAGTTTTAAAAAGCGTCATTCTGAATTTATTTCAGAACCTCATCAAACTTACATCCAATGATTATGAGAACCTGAAACAAGTTCAGGTTAACGAACGTAAGTTATATTTTTTAAATCTATTTTCATTTTATATTTAAATAATACATTAATTGTCCAAAGGAAATATTTTCATCGTTAGGAGGTAAATCTGTATGAAAATACAACTTTATTTCTTTGGGAGCCAATTTTAATAATAAATCTACCAAAGTAGTATTCTGAAAAACCCCACCACTAAAAGCAATATGTTTATAATCAGTTTGTTTAGCTATTTTAAGGATTGAATCTGCCAACGTAAATAAGAAATTAAGAATACATTTTTCTTTTGAAACGCCATTTTTAATATCAGTAAACATATTTTGAATGATCTCTCTTGCTGAAATTCCACTTTCTGTAGAATTTAAATAACTTTTACACGTATTTAATTTGTAAGAATCTATTGAATTTTCTAATAAAATTGCAGCTTCTCCTTCATAAGAATTATAATCTGTAATATTAAGTAAAGATGCAACAGCATCAAATAACCTTCCAATTGAAGAGGTTTTTAAAGTGTTTGATTTTTTTAAATTTTGATAGGTTTTTAATTCGTTTTTTGTGAATTTTTCGCTTAAGATTTCATGCATTTCTAAAGAAGCCAACGATAATAAAGAAATGCGTGGTTCTTTAGACATTTTATCACCTAGTAACCAATCGAAATACGATAAATGGTGTATTCTTTCAATAGTATTTTTTTCATAATTAAAGAATTCTCCACCCCAAATATTAGAATCATCACCGTAACCGGTTCCATCAAAAACAATTCCTAAAACTTTTTCACTCCATAAATTATGTTCACCTAAAATAGCTGTAAAATGTGCTTTGTGATGTTGAATTTCAAGTAATTTTATGTTATTTTTTTGAGCTATTTCTTTCCCAAATCGTGAACTGTAATAGCTAGGATGTTTATCTGCTAAAATTACATTTGGTTCTTGCTCAAATATGTTTATAAATGAATTTATTGTTGAAATAAAACGATTGTAAACATCAAAATTTTCGAGATTTCCAATATATTGACTCACATACAAACATTGATTTGGATAAAAAGCAATGCTACTTTTTAAATCTGCTCCTAAAGCCATTATTTTTTCAGTGGAATTTATTTTAACATTCAAATAATTTGGAGCAAAACCACGAGATCTTCTAAACAATACTTCTTGCTGAAATTTATAGCTGAATTTAATTACAGAATCATCTTGAGGATGTGTAATTTTTAAATTATGCTGTAAAAAATAATCGGTTATATTTTTTAATTTATCTAAAGCGTCCTCATTTTCATTAATTATTGGTGACCCATGAATATTTCCACTTGTTGCAATAATTGGAAAATTTAATTGATTGGCTAATAATTGCAAAATTCCCGAATAAGGTAACATAACACCTAGTTGATTTAAACCTGGAGAAACTTTATTTAAAGCAATTTTCCCGTAATAGTTTTTTGATGAAATAATGGTAATTGGTCTTTCTTTTGAAGTAAGAGATTTAACTTCATTTGTATTTAAATCTAATTCATTTTTAAGAAAAGCTAAAGAAGGAAATAAAACTGCAAAAGGTTTATTAGGTCGGTTTTTTGTGGTTCTTAATTTTTGAATAACGGATTCATTTTCAGCATTACAACATAATAAGTAACCACTGGTGTTTTTAATTGCAATTATATTTCCCTCTTTTAAAAGTTGTACTATTTTTTGAAATATTTTTTCTTTTGAAGTTTTAATTTTTTTCCCTTCGGAAGAAATTAATATCAAGTTTATGCCACAAGTTGAACAGGTATTTGTTTGTGAATGAAAGCGTCTGTTATTAGGATTTGTATATTCGTTTTTACATGTATCACACATTGGAAAATCATCTATACTTGTATGGGTTCTTTCAAAGGGGAAAGTTTTAGTAATAGACCAACGTGGACCGCAATTAACACACGTAGTAAAAGCATAATTATAACGCCTGTTATCTACAGTTTCAATTTCTTTTTTGCAATCTTCACAAATGGCAAAGTCAGGTGTTAGAGGTAAATTTAACGGTCTGTTTTTATTTGAAGGGATAATTTTAAAATCTTCAAAATTTCGAATATCAATTTCAATAATTGAGCTTTCTTTTATAAGAGAAACGGGTGGTGGAAATTGAAGTAATTTTTTATAAAATTTATACACGGTATTTTCAGCCCCAGAAATAAAAATTATAACACCTTCTTCGTTATTTGAAACATTGCCTTTTAGGTTGAATTTATGGGCTAAACTATAAACATGCGGTCTAAAACCTACGCCTTGTACTTGACCTGATATTGTAATTTTGTAGGTTTTTAACATTCAATTTATAGCTTTAAAAACGTACTATAAATTTACGATTTTTTTAGGTGAAGTTCGGCTGAATGATTTAAAATTTGCTTAATTATTTCAGGAATTGCTGCACTAACTTTTTCATTTAACTCAATGGTCATTGGATTTAATTCTTCAATAGAAACCGTAAATAAATGAATGTCAGGAATTTCTT
Source organism: Lutibacter oceani (assembly GCF_003384935.1). GTDB lineage: Bacteria > Bacteroidota > Bacteroidia > Flavobacteriales > Flavobacteriaceae > Lutibacter > Lutibacter oceani. Next base: position 675,291 of record NZ_QTTQ01000011.1, on the reverse strand, counting down.
CCATTAAATAAACCGCTTCAATCATATCTTTTAATCCTACATCGTGCACACTTAATGCTGATGGAAAATCAGATGCAAATTTTGGTCGAATAAGCGAAATTGTTCCAGCAGGTTTTCCGTCCATTGTGGCATCAACAAAAATAATGGTTTTATAAGCTTCAAAACAGTTTAATAATAGAAAACCACCGGTACCACCATCTAAAATATCTATATATTCAGGTAATTGGTTTTTAGACATTTCTTGAATAATATGTACTCCAATTCCTTCATCTCCCATTAAATAATTACCAACACCCATTACTAAAATGCTGTTAGATTTATCTTTTTCAAAAAAATGGGAGTCGCTACAAATAGCAACAGGTGGTCTTTCTTTTATATTCATATTATAAGGTTTAAAAAGTAAATTCATGATGCCTTTAAATGCAGTGACAAAATGAATTTACTTTTAACTAAACTAATCTATTACTTTTCTTCTATTTCTTTGTCATGAAATTTAGCTGCTTTTTTTAATCGCGTTTCACTTACAAATTTAAAACCTCCAAACATTGATGAAACTTCTCCTCTTCCTTCAATATAATCATGATAAAACACCAAATAAATATGCACCATACTAAAGAAAATAAATAGCCACATTGAAATATGATGTATGGTTCTTACCATAAAGTCGCCTCCAAAAATTGGAATTACCCAACTAAATAATTTTGGCAACCACCAGCCAGACATGTCAGCATACAATGCAAAACCCGTAGCTATCTGTATTAAGGCAATAAAAAACATGACTAAATATGACAAAGTTGCAACGCTGTTATGACCAATACTAATATTTTTTACATTTCGTTTTTCTTCATTTAAAAGGAAAATATCAATTTTAAGTACATGCCAAAAGTTGTTCCAATTTTTTTTACTGAAAGGCCAAAACGCTCTCCAGCTTGCAAATTGATTTCCATTAAAAGCCCAATAAACTCTTAAAATCATTACAAAAAAGAAAATATAAGCAGCTGTAAAATGTATAAACCTAATTATTCCAAAAGTATGTAAGTTGGTTGCCTCTGCACTTGAAAGTAGTGCAGGAGGGTTCGCAATTAAAAATCCGGTAACAGTAAGTACAATTATTGCAAGAACATTTATCCAGTGAAAAATTCTAACAGGAAGTTCCCATACCATTACTCTTTTAAAATTCCTAGTTTCCATAATTTAAAGTTTAGCTTTCACAACTTGCTATATTTTGAACTTTTGAAATATGATTTCCGTGTTCATCATATAAATGTACCGCACACGCCAAACAAGGGTCGAACGAATGGATAGTTCTAATAATTTCTAACGGCAATTCAGGATCGGCAACTGGTGTTCCAATTAAGGCAGATTCATACGCAGAACGTTGACCTTTTGGGTCACGTGGTGAAGCATTCCATGTACTTGGTACAACTTGTTGGTAATTTTCTGTTTTACCATCTTTAATTTTAATCCAATGTGCTAATGCACCTCTTGGAGCTTCCATAAACCCAACACCTTTTGATTCAGCAGGCCAAGTTTTAGGATCCCAACTTTCCATATTGGCCATACGCTCATCACCGTTTTTAATGTTATTCATTAATGTGTTGTAGAATTCCAATGTCCAACCGGCAACTAATTGTGTTTCTATACCACGTGCTGCAGTGCGTCCTAAAGTTGAAAATAATGCATCTACAGGAACATTTAAATGAGATAATGCGCCATTTACTGCATCTTGAATTTCTTTATTGCCTCTTCCATAACCTACTAATAAACGAGCAAGTGGTCCTACTTCCATTGGCATTCCTTTCCAGCGAGGAGTTTTTATAAAACTATATTTTTCTTCTACATTTAAATGAGTATAAGGTGGTTTTGGACCAGAATATTTAATATTTGTTTCACCTTCCCAAGGATGTTTACCTGTATCTTTTCCTTCTGCATAATTATCGTACCAAGAATTGTTTACAAATTCTTCAATATCATCATTTCTATGATCTACATCATGTACTTTTGATAAATCTCTTCCTATTATTACACCTTGTGGAAATTTAAAGTTTGAAATATCAGCATAACCATTTGTTGGAAAATCGCCATAACTCATATAATTACCAAATCCTTTTCCAATAGCTCCCCAATCTTTATAGAATGAAGCAATTGCTAATAAATCGGGAATATAAACTTGTTCTATAAATTCTTTTCCATCTTGTAATAATTGCCCAACATAGGCTAATCTTTCAGCAGTTAGTCCTCCAGGGTTTTCAGTATTAATTGCACAGGCCATTCCACCAACCAAATAGTTAGGATGTGGGTTTTTACCACCAAAAATAGTATGAACTTTAACAATTTCTTTTTGCCATTCTAATGCTTCTAAATAATGTGCAACACCTAATAAATTAACTTCAGCAGGTAATTTCATTTGTGGATGTCCCCAATAACCATTGGCAAAAATTCCTAACTGACCGCTTTCAACAAATTTTTGAATTCTTTTTTGAATGTCTGAAAAATAACCAGGTGAACTTTTTGGCCATTTAGAAATACTTTGCGCTAATTCAGAAGTTTTTTTAGGGTCAGCTTTTAACGCATTTACAACATCAACCCAATCTAATGCGTGTAAGTGATAAAAATGTACAGCATGGTCATGCATATACAAAGCTCCTTCCATTATATTACGAACCATTTCAGCATTTTGAGGGATTGCAATTCCTAAAGAATCTTCAACAGCTCTAACTGAAGCTAATGCATGTACCGTAGTACAAACACCGCAAGTACGTTGTACAAAGGCCCATACATCTCTAGGATCACGACCTTTTACAATATTTTCAATACCTCTAACCATGGTACTGGAACTAAAAGCATCTACAATTATTCCGTCTTTTATTTCTGCCTCTATTCTTAAATGACCCTCAATACGTGTAACAGGATCAACTACTATTCTATTTGCCATTGTTTTAAGTTTTAAGAATCAATATTTTTCTCGTTGCTTTTACCGCGATTTATTCTGCTCATAAGTTCTTTTCGTTTAGAAATATTTGCAGCTACAGCATGTACTGCAAGTCCGCCGGCAAGAACTCCAGCTGCAACTTTACCAATATCATCAGCAAGACCTTCTTCTGTTAAGCCTGGAACTTTGGTTGCCCTTTCATAGAAAGGTCCATTATCCCAAAAATTAGCTTCACTACAACCAATACATCCATGACCTGATTGAATAGGATAACTAACTCCATTGTTCCATTTTATGGTTCCACAAGAATTGTAAGTCATAGGTCCTTTACAACCTAATTTGTATAAACAATAACCATCTTTGGCATTTTTATCATCAAAAGTTTCTGCAAACAATCCTGCATCATAATATGGTCGTCTATAACAACTATCATGTACACGTTTTGCATAAAAAGCTTTAGGTCTTCCTAACCTGTCTAATTCAGGTAAACGCCCAAAAGCAACAACATGAACAATAACACCTGCCATAACTTCACCAATAGGTGGGCAACCCGGAACTCTAATTATAGGTTTGTTTTTAACTATTTTATGAATAGGTGTTGCTTCCGTTGGATTTGGTTTTGCAGCTTGTACACAACCATTTGAAGCACAACTTCCCCAGGCAATAATTGCTTTTGCGCCTTCAGCAGCTTCTAAAAATGATTCTTTAGCAGTTTTTCCGGCAATACAACAATAATTTCCATCATCTCCTAAAGGAATAGAACCTTCAACGCAAAGAATGTATTCTCCTTTGTATTTTTTCATTGTTTCTTGTTTTGCCGCTTCAGCCTGATGACCAGATGCTGCCATTAATGTTAAAGTGTAATCTAGAGAGATACGATCTAATATTATATCAGCCACAATAGGATGATCAGATCTAATAAATGACTCGCTGCAACAAGTACATTCTTGGTAATGTTCCCAAATAACAGGCATTCTTGGTGTGTTTTCCAAAGATTGAGCTATTTGTCCAACCATTGAAGATTCTAAGCCCATAAAAGCAGCCATATATGTAGAAAATTTCATAAAATCTCTACGGCTATAACCTTGTTTTATGATACTTTCATAATAGGTTTTGCGTTTTTCATTATTGGTAGACATAGGTTAAGTTTTAAGTAATAAAAGAGATTAATTAATCTTTTGCTTTTATATTTAAAAAAGCGCCTATCTAATTTACAATAAAAATTGATTAAAGCAAGTGTAACACTCTAATTTAGAATGTTTTAAAATAAGACTATATAATCTTAAAATGGTAACAATTGTTACATACATTTTTTAGTGACTTATATCATACCTTTTCTTTTTATATATTTTGTAACTTTGAGAGTATAACTATTTTAAAAGAAATGCACGAATTATCAATTGCATTAGGTATTGTTAAAATTGCCGAAGATGAAACTAAAAAAGCAAATGCCAAAAAGGTTTCTAAAATTGAATTGGAAATTGGTGTTTTAGCTGGTGTGGAAATTGATTCTTTAAATTTTGTTTGGAGCTCAGCTGTGGAAGAAACTGTTTTGGAACATGCTGAAAAAGAAATTATTGTAATTGAAGGAAAAGGCAAATGTATAGATTGTGATACCGAATTTTATATGGAAAATATTTATGATTGTTGTCCAAAATGTGGCAGTAATTTTAAGGGTATATTAAAAGGAAAAGAACTAAAAGTAAAATCGTTAGAAGTAATTTAAAAGGTTATTATTATGTGTGGAACTTGTGGCTGCGGATCAGATTCTAATGGTCCTGTAATTTCGAAACCTAGAGAAAATGAACATGTTCATTTGCATTCTCACGATGAGCATCATCATAATCATCACAGTCGTTCACATCATGAACATCATCACGATGGGCACTCACATGCGCACCCTGAACATACTCACACGCACAACAGTCATTCACATGATCACAAACACAAGGTGTTAGAAATTGAACAGGATATTTTACAAAATAATCAAATATTGGCAGCTAGAAATAGAGGTTATTTTGAAGCTAAAAATATTTTTGCTTTAAATTTAGTAAGTTCACCAGGTTCAGGAAAAACATCTCTTTTAGAACGTACTTTGGCAGATTTAAAAGATGAAATTCCTTTTTATGTAATAGAAGGTGATCAACAAACATTAAATGACGCAAATAGAATAGATGCTTTAAAAATTCCAGTTGTTCAAATAAATACAGGCAAAGGTTGTCACTTAGAAAGTGATATGGTTTATGATGCGGTTAAGGAATTGGAAATGAAAGACAATTCAATTTTAATGATTGAAAATGTTGGAAATTTAGTTTGCCCATCTATGTTTGATTTGGGTGAAAGTAAGCGTGTTGTAATTATTAGTACCACCGAAGGTGAAGATAAACCAATAAAATATCCAGATATGTTTCATACATCAGATATTTGTATTATAAACAAAATTGATTTGTTACCTTATGTAAATATTGATGTTCAAAAATTAAAAGATTATGCTTTGCAAGTAAATCCAAAATTGAAATTTTTTGAAGTTTCTGCTACAAATGGTGATGGAATGGACGCTTGGTATAAATGGTTAAAAAGTATAAAGTAAAAAGTAAAAAAATGGATGGTTGAGCGGATTCGAAACCATAATATAATGTAATTAAAAAAGTCATTTCTACTCCACTCAATGACCAATAACCAACAACAAACAACTAATTATGTGTTTATCAATTCCAGGAAAATTAGTAGCAATTACATCTCAGTTAGATGAAACTTTTAGAGTAGGAAAAGTATCTTTTGATGGAATTATAAAAGAAGTGAGTTTAACCTTGGTTCCTGAGGCTAATATTGGAGATTATGTATTAGTTCACGTTGGTGCAGCTATTTCTACAATTGATGAAGAAGAAGCTATAAAAACATTTGACCTTTTAAAACAGTTAGGAGAACTTAATGACTTAGAGGATAATAAATAAAAAAAGGGGGTAATTTTTTAATTACCCCCCCCTTTTTTTATAGTGTTAAAATTTAATCTTCGTAAGAATGTTTATACAACTCTCCGCTAACAATTTTTAACATATCTTCCTCAACGGTTTCTCTTGGGTATTCAACAAAGCGACCAATCTCTTTTCCATTTTTATAAAAAATAAAGGTAGGTACTCTTATTATATTGAAACCTTCCTGTAAATTATCAGGGGTTTTTTTACTTCTATTAACTGTAACTAATTCTAAATTATTATAATTAAAATCAGTATTATCTAAAATCTTATATAAAATAGGAGTTTGCTGTTTACTGTCACCACACCAAGTTCCCATAAATGCTTTAATTGTTATATTTTTTAGAAGTGGTTTCAATGCTGAAATAACTTCTTCATTTAAAGTATAACCCTCATAATTTGGTGTGAACCAATTGTTATAAGGTTCTTGAAGAAAACTGTCTTTATTGGCAATACCAATTAAATTTCCTGAAGCATCTTTAGAAGCTGTTACAACAACTTTTACTGGAGTTGTATCTTCTTTAACAGGATTTGATACAGTCTTTTTTGAAGTTGAACAACTAATTGTTGCAATTAAGATTAAGCAAAAAAATATGTTTTTCATTATTTGTGAATTTTATCAAGTAAACTTACAAAATTAAATTAATGAATGTCTGGTCATTTCTTTAGGTTGTTCAATCCCCATTAATTTTAAAATTGTTGGAGCAATATCACCTAAAACACCATCTTTAATATTTTTTACATCTTTATCAACAACAATAAATGGAACAGGATTGGTTGTATGTGCCGTATGAGGTGAACCATCAGGGTTTTTCATAGTTTCACAGTTACCATGGTCTGCAATTATAATAGTTGTATAATTGTTTTCATTAGCAACAGAAACAACATCTTTAACGCATTCATCAACTGCTTCGCAAGCTTTTATAGCAGCCTCCATAACTCCAGTATGTCCAACCATATCACCATTTGCAAAGTTTAAACACACAAAATCAACATCTCCTTTTTTTAATTCAGGAATAATTGCGTCTTTAATTTCATAGGCACTCATTTCTGGTTTTAAATCGTACGTAGCAACTTTTGGAGATGGGCATAATAATCTTTTTTCACCTTCAAATTCTTGTTCTCTTCCTCCTGAAAAGAAAAATGTTACATGTGGATACTTTTCAGTTTCAGCAATACGAATTTGTTTTTTGCCTGCTTTTTCTAACACTTCACCTAAAGTTTCTTCCAAATTATCAGTATTATAAATTACATTTATGTTTTTGAAAGTTTCATCGTAATTGGTCATTGTTACATAGTGTAATGGTAATGTTTTCATACCAAACTCAGGAAAATCTTGTTGTGTAAGCACTTCTGTTAATTCACGACCTCTATCTGTTCTGTAGTTAAAGAAAATTACAACATCATCAGCTTTTATTGGTGCTTTTGGAGTTCCATCAGCATTTATCATTATAATTGGCTGAATAAACTCATCAGTTACATCATTTGCATAACTGTTTTCAATACTTTCAATTGCATTGGTAGATGTTGAACCAGTTGCATTAACCAAAGCATCATAAGCAATTTTTACACGTTCCCAACGTTTATCACGATCCATTGCAAAATAACGACCGGTAATTGAAGCCAATTCACCAGTTGTTTTAGCCATATGTTCTTGAATATCATTGATAAAGAATTTACCAGATTTTGGGTCACAATCTCTACCATCAGTAAATGCATGTAAATACACATTTTTGGCATTATTTTCAGCAGCAACATCTAACAATCCTTTTAAATGATCTATGTGAGAGTGAATACCACCATTAGAAACCAAGCCCAATAAATGAATATTTTTATTATTTTCTTTAGCATATTTTAGCGCATCTAATAAAACTTTTTCCTGACCTAAAGTTTTATTTTTAACAGCCATATTAATTCTAACTAAGTTTTGGTATACAATTCTACCGGCACCTAAATTCATATGTCCAACTTCACTATTTCCCATTTGACCTTCAGGTAAACCTACATGTTCTCCATCGGTACGTAAACTGGCATTTGGATAAATATTATATAAACTATCTATGTATGAAGTTTTTGCATTAAAAATAGCTGAAACCTCAGGATCTTGAGTAATTCCCCATCCATCTAATATCATTAATATTACTTTCTTGTTCATTCTAAAATGTGTTTAATTTTGAAGGTCAAATATACAAAGTATTAACGGTAAGAGCCTTACTATTAGGTATTAAATTCGTCTTAAAATTACTAAAACGATTGCGGTATGGTTAATTTTAACACCGGGTTAAAATAAATAAATAAAAAGCCTCAGATCAAAAATTGATCTGAGATTTTCTAGGTTATATATGTATGAGAAATTACTAGTATTACTTAGTCCAAGAGGTAAACATCCAATTTCTCTTTTCTAGTGTTCTCATAAAATCAGTTATTATTTGTTCGGTTACATTATCTCCAGTGTCTAATGCAGCATTTACAACATTTAGCATTTTATGGTGTAAAATATCATAATCTTTAAGCAGCTGGGTTACCATCTCAATTGGTGTCATTTTAGCTGCTTTAGCTTCTTTAATTTCAGAAACGGATAAAATTTCTGTCATTGTCATTGAAGGTTTAATTCCAAATACTCGCACTCTTTCGGCAAGTATATCAATATTTTCTTTAACGGTGTTATATTCGTCTTCAAACTCTTGATGAAGTTCAAAAAAATCAGGACCTTCAATATTCCAATGAAAATTTCTTAATTTGTGATAATGCACAATATAATTTGCAATTAATTCATTTAAATGAACTACAATTTCTGCGGTTTCTAAATAAGTAAATCCTAGTTTTCTATATGTTTTTTTTTGGTGATGTATTTGTATTTTTTGTAAGTATTTCCATGTTTTATAGTGTTTAATAATGAACGCTATTTAAAACACCTAAATTAAGGTGGTATAAATGCTAAAATATTTTTTGAAGTGGTAAATTAAAAAGTTTGAGTAAGAAGTAGTTAGACCTTATTAAAGTCTAAATAACATTAATTTTGAAGTAATTTTCTGTGTGTATCATATAATCAATATACAGGTTTTATTTTAAAAGCCAAATATTTAACATTCTTTAACACTTGTAAAAAGAGCCTTATTTTCTATACTTTTCAATAGCTTCTTTAATTTTTTCAATTCTGTTTTCAGGATCTGGATGTGTACTAATTCTTTCAGGGGTTCTGTTTGGTCCGGCAGCGGCTTTTAATATTTCCATAACACCAATTAATTCATTTGGATTGTAACCTGCATCCATCATAAATTTTACACCTAATTCATCACTCTCTAATTCGTCATCTCTTCCATAGCTCATATTTATAACATTGGCTAATCCAGCAGCTCCTTGTGCGGTACTTGGGTCAAAACCAACAGAAACAGCACTTAAAACACCTTGTGTTAATCCTTGTTTTGCCATGCGTTCTGCAGAATGGCGACCAACTACATGTCCAATTTCGTGCCCTAAAACTCCGGCCAATTGGTCTTCATTTTCCAACTTTGCAAATAAGGCGTAAGTAATAAATATTTGTCCGCCAGGTAATGCAAAGGCGTTAATGGTTTTAGGATCTCTTAATAAGTGGAAATCGTATCTATAACTTGTTTGTTTTGCAACACTATTGTTTACCAATTTTTGACCAACCTGATCAACTAATTTTTGATAATTTTGGTCTGGATATAATCCACCATGTTGTTGTGCCATTTGCGGTGCACTTTGTAAACCAATAACCACTTCTTCATCGGTAGAAATTGAAATATGTTGTTTTTTTCCAGTAAATTCATTTATTTCACTGTTAGAGTAGTATTTAAAAAGTGAAAACAATAAAATTGCTGCACCAATTAATAGTTTTATTTTTGTATTTCTCCTTCTCATTTTTAACTTTTTTCAATCGGCTAAATATACAAAAGAAATTTACTTTTAAATTATAGCGGACCATTTTAACATACTAATAATATTTTAAAATATATATTTTACTAATTAAAATTAGTTGTAACTATTTAATTAATAAATGTTTAAAGTTGTTATTTAAAATTTTATGGTAACTAGTGTTACGATAATTCATATAATATAGCTTATATTTGCGCAAAATTTAAAATATAAAAGAATGAGTTTTTTCGGATTATTTGGTGGTGGTAATGAAGAATCATCAATTGAAGAATATTTAAAAGAAGGAGCTGTTGTTATAGATGTAAGAACAGTTGAAGAATACCAAAGTGGGCATGTTAATGGTTCTAAAAATATAGTATTAAATACTATTCCAACAAAAGTTGCAGCAATAAAAGCAATGAATAAAAAAGTTATAGCTGTTTGTAGAAGCGGAGCAAGAAGTGGGCAGGCTACAGCATTTTTAAAGCAAAATGGAATTGATGTAATTAATGGCGGTCCTTGGCAAAATGTAGCTAAGTTTGTAAATTAATATTACTTAAATAGTTAATAAAAAAAAGAGAAGCTAAATGCTTCTCTTTTTTTTATTAACTATTAGTTCTAAATAAGGTTATGTTTTTTGGCTTTGGTTACAGCTTCCATTTTATTATGAACCTGTAATTTTTTATAAATATTTTCGATATGCTTTCTAACAGTTGAAGGTGAGATTATTAAATTTTCAGCAATTTCGTTGTAGTTTAAACCTTTACTTAGGTGTTCTAAAATAGCAGTTTCTCTGTTTGTTAATTTAATTTGTTCTAATTCTTCAAAGTCGTTAATATTTAATGGGTTTCTAAGTAATTTTAAAGTTTTCAATGCCATATTTGGTGTCATTGGAGCTCCACCATTCATAACTTCAAGAATACATTTATGTAAATTTTCGGCATCAATTTCTTTTAATAAGTAGCCATTTGCTCCAGCCTTAATAGCTTTAAATAGGTTTTCATCATCATCAAAAACAGTTAGCATTATTATTTTAATATGAGGGTATTTATTTTTAATAATTTCGGTTGCCATAATACCGTCCATTTCAGGCATTTTTATATCCATTAATATTACATCAATATTATGATTTGCTTCTAATTTTCCAATTAATTCTGCACCATTAACACCTTTAAATTTAAAATCTAAATCGTTAAAAAAAGATAATTTTTCAATAACTGATTTTGCTAAAAAACTGTTGTCTTCAGCTATGGCAATTTTAAGATTCATAATAGTTAGTAGTTTTATATTTTAGTAAAAATAGCGGTATTTAATAAATGATACTATAGGGCATTTGTCTTATTTTTATTGCAAGTAATTTTTATGACAGTTCCTTTATTAATTTCAGATTGAATTAAAATTTCACCATTTATTTCAGCAATGCGTTTTTGCATGTTCTCTAAACCATTTCCTAGTTCTGTAGTATTAATATTAAAACCATTTCCATTATCTGATATTTCAAAGATTATTTTTGAATCTGATTCTGTAATGTTAACAGATATTTCTGTTGCGTTTGCATATTTTATACTATTATTTAAACCTTCTTGAATTACTCTAAAAATATTAATCCCTTTTATTGAAGAAAAGTTTAATTCATAGGTTATTGTAGAATTAAACTTAAATATAATTGTATTATTTGTAGCTAATTTTGCTTTTTCAATAAATGCCAAAATTCTACCTTGTAAATCATCAAATGAGATTTCATTCTTATTCATTGCCCAAATAGTGTCTCTTAGTTGTGAAATTGTTGTACTTGCAAAATTATTTATTTCAGAAAGCTTATTTTGTAGTTTTTCATTAGTTGAATCGGATAAAAATTTTAAATTATCAATGGATGAAATGATAAAGGTTAATTGAGAGCCAATATTATCATGTAAATCACGTGAAATTCGTAAGCGTTGATCTTGTAATTTATTATACGATTGAGCTTCTTTAAGCGCCAACTGATTTGTATATTCTCTTTTTTTATGTTGTTGACGTTTAAATAAACCGAATGAAATAATACTGAAAATTAAAAATCCTGAACCAAGTAAAACAGTGTAAAAGTTTTTATTTTTAATTTCTAGTTCATTTTTTAATAGTTCTTCTTTTTGTTGGGCAATTTCTTTTTCTTTTTTAACTGTTTCGTATTTAGTTTCAAGTTCAAAAATAGTTTTTGTTTTATGATCTTCAAATAAACTGTCTTTGCCAATAGCATATTCTTCAAAGTATTTGTAGGCTTGCTTGTAATTTCCAGCCTCTGATTCAACAATAGCTAGTATTTTATTAGCATCTATTTCAAACTCCTTAAATCCTTTTTCTTGTATAATTTTTAATGCATCTTTGGCTATTACTTTAGCTTCAGAAAATCGTTTTTCTTTTATTAAACTTCTGGCCAAACCAATTTGTGCAAAAGTTAACTCGTATAAATTTTGGTCTTTTTTAAAAAGTCGAATTGCTTCCTTGTAATCTTTTTGTGATTCATTATAAAGTTTTAAGCTATCTTTTGCAATTGCAATATTGTTTAACATATAGGGAACGTAACGATCGTAACCCAATTTAACATATAATTTTTTCGCCTCTTCAGAATATTTTATTGAATTTTCAAAATCTTTAGTATTGATTAATACAGAACCAATATTCCCTTTTATAACTACAATTCCAAAATTATTATTGTTTGTTTCATATATTTTTAGTGCTCTTTTATAATAGTCCAAAACTTTATCGTACTCTTTTTGTTTTTTATAAACAATGCCAATATTTCCTAATACCATTGGTAAACTTTCCAATGGCACATCTTTTTCTTCTTCGTAAATTTTTAAAGCTTTGAAATAGTTTTCTAAAGACAGTGCAAAATCACCTTTTAAATCGTATACAATTCCAAGGTTATTATAAGAATCCGCAGCACCTAATTTATACCCAATTTCCAGTTTTAAATCAAGTCCTTTTTGATGATATACTGTTGCACTATCTAACTTTCCAATTGCTTCAAAACAATTGGCCAAGCTGTTGTATGAAGAAGCGATCGATTTTTTACTATCTGTTTTTTTTGAAACAATTAAAGATTTTCGTGCATAAGAAAATGCGCTATCAATATTAGAATTTTTATATTCCCATGAAATTTCATTTAAAGTTTTAACAAAAATTTCACCTGATTGATTTTTGGAAACCTCTAAAAGACTATCTAAAACTTTGCTTTGTGCAATAGAACAAAGACTAATAAATGAAAATAAGATGGTTAGTTTTAGTTTCATGGTATATTTTTAAAGCAATATACAAAAAATACAAAATTAAAATCTAACTTTTGGCGACGTTGTAAGGACCTTAAACACTTATTTTAATCATAAATGGATACTTAATTATTTCACTTCATTATAGTTTATCGGGATATCTTATTGTGATAATTTTATTTGAATCTTTTTCATCTATACTAATAAATTTATTTTCAAAAGTAAAATAATAGTCTTTTATTTTAGCAAAATTATTGCATTTAGATAAGATTTCATTTAATTGCTGTTTTGATACATTTGGAGTGTTTAATTCACCTTTTGGAAATGTAATAGTTAGGTCATAATCATTATTAAAGGGAGCTTTTTTTAGTGTTAATTCATAATCTATTAAAAATTTATCTTTTAGTAATTTTTTACTTGAAAAGGCATCTTTTTTTTCTATTGATAATGCATTAACTTCTTTTAAGGTTAAGTTAGTAAGTTTTTCTATTTCATTGCAAAATTTTACTTCATTTAGTTGAAGTAATTCATCATTTTTCCATGTGCCATAAACTCTTTGTTTTCCTTTTGGCGTAAAAATTCCAGAACCATGTTTTTTTCCATTTTTAAAAAATCCAAAATAATGATCGCCATTTGTATATCCTATTTGACCATATCCATTTGGTAAATTATTTTTAATTTCACCATCATAAGAAAATGATACGTTATTAATACGTCCATAAGTTGCTATTCCATTTTCAAATATGGCTTGAATTTGAGAGCCATCAGTATTGGTAATTCTGCCATAACCATTCATACAATTACCTAAACAATTAGCTGGGTTTGTAGTTTGTGCTTCCGTATTTTTAGCTGTTTTAAACTGTCCGTTTTCCCAAACTCCAGCTATAGGATTTTGTTTTGAATCACTATAAATGCCTTGCCCATGAAGATTTCCATTAAACCAATTTCCAACATAACTTTGACCATTTTTATATTGAATAAAACCCAACCCATTGAACTTACTATTAGAAAGTTGTCCAAAATAATAATTACCGTTTGAATAGTGCATTAAACCCAATTTATTTGGTTGACTGTTTATAAAAAATCCTTCAAAATAGCCATCGTTATACTGCATTTTTCCAAATCCATTTTCACAATCTCCTGAAATGCATTGGGCATTTATACAAATTGAAATTATTATTGAAATGGAGGTTAGCAGTTTTTTTTTCATGGTTTTAGATTTTAACTAAAATAATTTTAAAACGTTTTATGATGTTCTAAAAATTGATAAAAGACTGCTTCAACGTGTGGAAAATTGAAGCAGCCTTTAAAGGGTTTAACCTTATTTTTTTAAATCGTATGCATTTATGGTACTTTTATTTGCTTTGTAATATAAAATACCACCAAATTCATCAACCTGATATTCAGGTTTTTTATCTTTTAATACTATTTCTTTATCAATTTTCCCAGTCTCTTTATTTACTTTAACTAAGCCAACACCATCATCTAATTTTGTTAAAATAAATTGTGAATTTTCTGTGGCTGCAGTTGCTTTAAATCGTTGAGACATTAAAGCAAATGATGCATCGCCAATAGCAGCAAACATATCAGAAGCTCTTTTGGCTTCTTTACCATAAGAATTATAACTACTTAAATCATTCGAATTTCCAAAAGCCGATCTGTTAGCACCGGCTCTTGCTGCGGTGGACATTGCCATGGCGGTTGAAGCAACAGCAACAACACCTGCAAGTACTTTTACAAAACCACTTTGCCCAGGGGATTTAAAGTATTCGTGGTACAATTCATTTCCATTACTGCCTAATAGCATCATATTTTGCGAGGAACTTAAAAATATATTTCCATTCTTCATTTGCATAGTATTTGGCTCTTCTTTTTCATCAAATTTAGTATCAGCTAATTCCGATACATCTCCAGAATCAGCATCAATAGCAAATACAGTTTCATTTGCTGCAATTAAAAACCTGTTTTTAGCATCGTCATATGTTGAAGCTACAGCAGCAGAATTTTTATATTTTAATGGTTTGCTCCAAACTTGGTCTCCAGTTTTTAAATCTACAATATTAGCATCCTCACTAGTAATGTAAATTAAACCCTGTGGAGTTTCAGCCATTATCATAATATTTTCTCCAGTTTTTAGGGGCTTTTTAAATAATGCTTGACCATCAAAAGAAATTTTGTTGATACCACCTTGTTGAATACCAAATAATATACCATCATCTTGTATATAAAAATGTTGTACATAGCCTTTTGTTTTCGGAGCTTTTTCCCAAACATCTTCACCAGTTGCAGCACTTAAAAAGGCAATTTCAGATTCATTTTTAGTTGCGAAAACACTTGAACTACCTCCATCGTTTTTATCGCTAACAACTGCTAATCCTTGTGAAGTTATTTCGAAATTAGAGACGTTTCCTTTTACTTTTCTGTCATCATTCCATAGTTCAGAACCATCTTTACCAATTTTATGAATTCTGGTGTTTTTTCCGTTACTAGTAGTTTCAAAACCATAAATTTCATTACCGGTTTTATCGGCAACCATCCAGTTGATATCCTTAACTTTGTTTTCCCATACATCTGCGCCAGTATGTGATTTTGCAATTAAACCTTGCGCGGTTGGAACAATAATAAAATCTTTCATTAATAAAGGAGTTCCAGTTACACTAACGTCTCTTGCAATACCAACTCTTCCTGGTTTATCTAAAAAGAAACTATAATCTAACTTTCTTGAGCTTAAATCGTACACAGCTACCTTTGGAGTCATTTTTTCAAATTTATCTCCTTCTTTTTGAATACCGCTAACAACTAATTTGTTTTCAGGAAGTATAATATTACACGTATAAATTTGATTCCAATTAGCTTCATCAGTATTAAAAATTACATCACCTGTTATATAATCTATTACGGCACGTTTTGTTTTTGCAATACCAGCAAACTTTGAATTTGCTCCTTGTGAAACAATTATGTACGGTGAGTTAGGTACAAATTCTGTTTCTTCGGGTTTTAATTGTCCAAATGCATTAAAGGTAAATACAGGCTTACTTTCAGTAGGTTTAATTCCAACTAAACCATCATTTGTAGCAACTACTAAAACACCACCAACGGTAAGTGTCATTTCGTTTATTGTAGCTCCTAAATCATAGGTGTTATTTGGTGTTTCTGCTTTTTGAGCATTTAAAATTGAAGTAATGCTTATAAATATAATTAGTAGTGATTTACTTAATTTAATTTTTTTAGTTTTCATAAAGGTGAATTTTAAAAGTTGATAAATCAAAAGTCACATTCATGAAAAAATAAAACAATACGGCAAATGCCCTATTTTTTAAATTTAGAAAACTATGTAAGGAAATTGTTTTTGTAAATGATGAATTTTTTCTTGAAGAGAAATTAAAAACTGTTGATGTTGCTCCGAATTTGGATTGAAAGGTTTATGTGACAATCCTTTTTGAATAGTATCAACTTGCTTTAATATTGGGAATGTTTTATCATCCATCCAAACGCTTTTAAATTGTTCCCAAATATAATTAATAGCAGTTTCATTTGGATGCACCATATCTGAATTGTAAAAGCGATAATCACGCAAATCATCCATCATAATTTCATAGGAAGGAAAGTAGTATAACTGTGCTTTTTTATCTGTGATTTGATGAATTGCAGTTAACAAATGAGCTTTGCTCTGGGAATTTTCAAGAAAACCATCTTTTAAATGCCTTACCGGACTTACTGTAAAAATGATGTTTACTTTTGGATTTACACTTTTAATTAAAGCAATTAAGTTATCAAGGTTTTCAATTATTTTTTTAACTGAAAGTAATTCTTTTAAAAACTTTTTTTGAGGAACTTTATGACAGTTTCCAACAATAGTATCGGTTTCAATAAAACGATAAACCCAAGCAGTTCCTAAAGTAATTATTATATGTGAAGCTTCTTTTAAATTTTTGTTACTTTCTTTAATTTCAGAATTTAAACTATTTAATAATTCATTTTTGTTTGAATTGCTTAAATCGGAATGTGCATCAAAACAATGCCAACGTTCATTTAAATTAAAAATATCCTTTTCAGTATATTCTTTCAAATTTACTGCGTTAGTAATTAAAGTTTCAATTGCTTTTGGATTAAACAAAATACCAAAAGGATTGCTGTTTGTATTAAATTTAAAATAGTTTAATTTTTTATTAATGTTTTCAGAAAAACATGAACCAATTAACAATAATTTAGAATTGTAATCAATTTGATTACGCTCTTTTTGTAGCTGTATGTTGGTTCTAAAATTCATGTATTCTTTTTTAAAGGTAACACTGATTAAGTTTTCTGTCATTCTTGTGAAAACATGAATCCATACGTTATTAAAATAGATTCCTACCTACGCAGGAATGACAACGTAAAATTCATTTTTAGGTGATTGAGCGGAGTCGAAATTACCTATTACAGTGTTTTTTAAATTGGCTTCTACTCTGCTCAGCCATCGTTGTTTTTCAACGGTTCAACAATTCAACAAAATTAAACAATATATCTTTTTGCTTCACTTAAGGCTTTTTCAATGCCTTCAGGATTTCTACCACCTGCAGTTGCGTAAAATGGCTGTCCACCACCACCACCGTGTATTAATGCTCCTAGTTCTCGTACTACTTTTCCAGCATTTAATTGTTTTTCTTCAACTAAATTTTTTGAAATAAAACAAGTTAAAAAAGCTTTTCCTTCTTTTTCTGTGCCAAATAACACAAATAAATTATCCACTGCATTTCCTAAATCGAAGCATAAATCTTTAATACTATTTTGATCTAAATCTAATTTTTTAGCGAGGAAATTAATACCGTTTACTTGTTCAACTTCATTAATTAAATCACCTTTTAAGTTTTTTGCTTTATCTTTTAATAAGGTCTCAATTTGTTTTTTTAAAGTTGAATTTTCTTCTTGTAAATCGAGTATTGCTTTTTGCGGATTTTTAGGGTTTTTTAAAATGTCTTTTATTTCAAAAAACACCCTGTTATTCTCAAAAAAGAAATCTTTAGCAGCATCACCAGTTATAGCTTCAATACGTCTAATACCTGCAGCGATAGCACTTTCAGAAATTATTTTAAAATGCCAAATATCACCAGTATTTTGAATATGACAACCACCACAAAGTTCAACAGATTGCCCAAATTGAATTGCACGAACAGTATCGCCATATTTTTCACCAAATAAAGCCATTGCACCTTTTTCTAAGGCAGTTTCCATTGGGATATTTCTAAATTCCTGTAATTGAATTTTACTATCAATACGCGCATTAACAAAATCTTCAACTTGGCTCAATTCATCAACAGTTAGCTTAGCGAAATGTGAAAAGTCGAAGCGTAAATTTTTAGAATGTACTGCAGAGCCTTTTTGCTCAACATGTGTTCCTAAAACTTCACGCAATGCTTGGTGTAATAAATGGGTTGCACTGTGGTTACAAGCTGTTTTAAAACGTTGTTTTTCATCAACAACAACTTTTATTATTTGGGATGGATCTTTTGGTAAATTCTTTGCAAAATGTAAAATTAAATTGTTTTCTCTTTTAGTATCTACAATATAAATAACGTTACCATTACTAACTTCAATATACCCTTTGTCACCAACTTGTCCACCACCTTCAGGGTAAAAAGGAGTCATGTTAAACACCAACTGGAATAATTCTCCATCTTTTTTTGAAGAGACTTTTCTGTATCTTGTAATTCTTACTTTAGCTTCAAGGGTATCGTAACCAATAAATTCTTCTTCATCGTCATCTTCATATAAAACAACCCAATCGTCTGTTTCTACAACTGCAGCAGCTCTGGATCTATTTTTTTGTTTTTCTAGTTCACTTTTAAAGCCTTCTTCATTTAAAGTCATTCCTTTTTCATAAAGAATTAAAGCTGTTAAATCTATTGGAAAACCATAAGTATCATATAATTCAAAAGCTTTTTTACCAGAAACTTCAGTTCCTTTTGTATTTCCAATAATTCCATCTAATAAAACCAACCCTTGATCTAAAGTTCTTAAAAATGAATTTTCTTCTTCTTTAATTACGTTGGTTATTAATTGTTTTTGAGCTTTTAGTTCTGGAAAGTAAGTACCCATTTGTTTACTTAATGTATTTACCAATTTATAAATAAAAGGCTCTTTAGTGTTTAAAAAAGTAAATCCATAACGAATAGCCCTTCTTAAAATTCTTCTAATAACATAACCAGCTCCATTATTTGATGGTAATTGTCCGTCTGCAATAGCAAAAGCTACAGCACGAACGTGATCAGCAATTACACGAATGGCAATATCTGTTTCCTCATTTTTACCATAATGGTTATTTGTAATGGTTTCCACTTCTCTAATTAACGGTGTAAAAACATCGGTATCGTAATTAGATTGTTTGTTTTGTAAAACCATACACAAACGCTCAAATCCCATTCCAGTATCAACGTGTTTTGCAGGTAATTTTTCTAATGAACCATCAGCTTTACGGTTAAATTCCATAAAAACTAAATTCCAAATTTCCACTACTTGCGGATGATCCATATTTACCAAGCTTTTACCTGAAACTTTTGCTTTTTCTTCAACAGACCTAATATCTACATGAATTTCAGAACAAGGTCCGCAAGGTCCTTGAGCTCCCATTTCCCAAAAATTATCTTTTTTATTTCCGTTAATTATGCGGTCTTCACTAATATATTTTTTCCAAAAGTCAAAAGCTTCTTTATCAAAACCTAATCCGTCTTCTTCTGCGCCTTCAAAAACGGTTACATACAAACAATCTTTGTCAATTTTTAATACATCAACTAAAAATTCCCAAGCCCAGGCAATGGCTTCTTTTTTAAAGTAATCACCAAAACTCCAGTTACCAAGCATTTCAAACATAGTATGGTGGTAAGTATCTTTACCAACTTCTTCCAAATCGTTATGTTTTCCTGAAACGCGTAAACATTTTTGAGTATCAGCAACACGTTTGTCTGTGGCATTTTTCTGACCTAAAAAATATTCTTTAAATGGCACCATACCAGCGTT
Source organism: Lutibacter oceani (assembly GCF_003384935.1). Lineage (GTDB taxonomy): Bacteria > Bacteroidota > Bacteroidia > Flavobacteriales > Flavobacteriaceae > Lutibacter > Lutibacter oceani. The sequence continues at coordinate 655,261 of NZ_QTTQ01000011.1, read as the reverse complement.
GGTAAACATTAAAGTTGGATCGTTCTTTAAAACCATTGGTGAAGAAGGAACGATAGTGTGTTTTTTTGATGCAAAAAAGTCTAAAAAATGCTGACGAACTTGTTGTGATTTCATTTGTAATTCTTAATTATTTTTAAAGGTCAAATGGGAATAGTTTATACATTATTTTTTTTATGTATTTAAACTTTTACCTTAGACTATTTCATGTTAATTATATGCTAAAAAATATGTGTTTTACAAATTTTGTAAAACATTTCGTAATTTTGTTAAATCTGTACCACAATATTACTTAATAAAATGGCGTTTTGTGATGCAAAAATAAGATAATTTATAAACAATGGCGAAGGTAAAATATTATTACGATTCAGATACACTTTCTTATCAAAAGATAAAGCCAAGAAAAGGGCAAAAATTAAAGCATTTTTTGTTAACGCTGTTAGCGGGTTTTATTTTTATGATTTTAGGTTTTTTTGTTTTTACACCAATATTTGAATCACCAAAGGAAAAAGAATTAAAACGTGAATTAGAGTTTGTAAAATTAAACGAAGAATTACACGGTAAAAAAATTACGCAGTTAGATAAAATATTAAAAGAACTTCAGGAAAGAGATAACAATATTTATCGTTTGTATTTTGAAGTAAATCCAATACCAGAAGAACAACGCACTGCTGGTTTTGGTGGTATAAACCGTTATAAAGCGTTAGAAGGTTTTGACAATTCTCAAATGATTACAGATGTTACGAAAAACATGGATATTTTATCAAAACAATTGTATGTGCAATCTAAATCGTTGGATGAAATTGTAAAATTAGCTGAAGATAAAGAGAAGTTATTGGCAGCAATTCCTGCAATTCAACCTGTTAAAAATGAAGATTTAACACGCATGGCTTCAGGTTATGGTTGGAGAACAGACCCATTTACAAAAGCACGGAAAAAACATTGGGGAATGGATTTTACAGCACCAAGAGGAACACCAGTTTACGCATCAGGTGATGGCGTAATTGAAAGAGCTGATCAAGCTTCTGCTGGTTACGGAAAACATATTAGAGTTAACCATGGTTTTGGGTATATTTCTTTATATGCCCATTTAAGTAATTACAATGTTAGAAAGGGACAAAAAGTAAAAAGAGGAGACTTAATTGGTTTTGTTGGTAATACTGGTCGTTCTCAAGCACCACATTTACATTATGAAATTACTAAGAACGGCACTAAAATAAATCCTATAAACTTCTATTATGGGAATTTATCTCCTGAAGAGTTTGAAGCAATGCAAAAAGCAGCCCAAATTGAAGGACAATCTTTAGATTAATGTATATAGATTTACCCGAAAAAAGATACTATAAAATAGGTGAAGTAGCTAAAGCATTTGGTCTTAATACTTCGCATATTCGTTTTTGGGAAAAAGAATTTGAGATTCTTAAGCCCAAAAAAAACAACAAAGGGAATAGGTTATTTACACAGGAAGATTTAAAAAACTTAAAACTTATTTATTATTTAGTTAAAGAAAAAGGATTTACTCTGGAAGGTGCAAAAACTAAAATGAAAGAAAATCCTAAAAATGTAAAAGGAAACCATGATATTATCATGCGTTTAGAAACTATTAAAGCTGAATTGATTAAAATAAAAAATCAAATTTCTTAATTTTTTTTCTGTAAATTAGTAACAGAATTGTTGTTTGGGCAACTAATTAAATAGAATTATAAATAAATTTAAAATCAAATCAAATGAAAAAGTGGTTAATACCTTTAATTATAATAGCATTATTAGCTTTTGGTGGCTATAGCTGGGTAAAAGGGTTTTATAATAAAGGAATACAATTAAACGAAAATGTTTCTGAGAGTTGGGGGAATGTGGAAACAGCATACCAACGTAGAAATGATTTAATAGGAAACTTAGTTAAAACAGTACAAGGAGCAGCAGATTTTGAAAAAGAAACGTTAACTTCAGTAATTGAAGCCAGAGCAAAAGCTACTTCAGTAAATATTGATCCTTCAAATATTACTCCAGAGCAATTGGCTCAATTTAACCAAGTGCAAGGTGGTTTAAGTGGTGCATTAAAAAGTTTATTAGTTACTGTTGAACGTTATCCAGATTTAAAAGCAAATCAAAACTTTTTAAAACTACAAGACGAATTAGCAAGTACAGAAAATCAGATTTTAACGGCACGTACACGTTATAATGAAGCAATAAAACCGTTTAACAATCATGTTAAAACATTTCCAAATAATATTTTAGCTGGATTTTTTGACTTTGAAGGTAAACCTTATTTTAATGCTGAAGCAGGGGCCGACCAAGCACCTGATGTTGAGTTTGATTTTGGTAAAAAAGAATAATGTCACAAGTTGAAGATTTTTTAACAGCAGAGCAGGAACAATTGTTAATTGAAGCTATAAAAGTTTCTGAAAAAAATACTTCAGGAGAAATCCGTGTACACATAGAAGAAAATACTGAAAAACCTCCATTGGATAGAGCTTTGGAGGTTTTTCATTTTTTAAAAATGGACACTACTGATCTTAGAAATGGTGTTTTAATTTACATTGCTGTTAAAAGTAAAAAATTAGCCATTTTAGGTGATGAAGGAATAAATAATAAGGTTCCAGAAAACTTTTGGCATACAGAAAAAGAACTAATGTTATCTCATTTTAAAAAGGGAGAATTCTCAAAAGGAATTGAACTTGCTATTTTAGAAGTAGGTGAAAAATTAAAAGAATTTTTTCCTTATAAATCAAAGGATACTAACGAATTATCTGACGAAATCTCTAAAGGATAAATGATTAGATTAAATAACATATTTAAAAAATACGCTACTTTTTTTATAACCATTTTGTTTGTTCAAATTGTATTTGGGCAGTTTACAATTCCAGATAAACCAAAGCTTCAAACAAGTGTTTATGATTATGCCAATTTATTATCAGCTTCACAAAAAACAGCTTTAGAAAATAAATTAATTAAGTATTCAGATTCTACATCAACGCAAATTGTAATTGCTACAGTTGAAACCATAAATGGTGAAGATATAGGTATTTTAACACCAAAATGGGCACATGAATGGGGTATTGGACAAGCAAAAGAAGATAACGGTGTTTTTATTTTATTAGCAAATAAAGAACGTAAAATATGGATTTCTCCAGGTTATGGTGTTGAGCATTTATTAACTGCCGGTATTGGAGGTGAAATTACAAGAAATATTATTATTCCTGAATTTAAAAAAGGCGATTTTTATAGAGGTTTGGATAAAGGTTCTGATGCTATTTTCGAAGTTTTAAATGGTTCTTATAAAAACACAAAAAAGCAAAACTCTAACAGTGATAGAGGTATTCCAACATTTGTAATCATTTTTATAATCTTCATCATTTTATTAATTATTTTTTCGAAGAAAAATAAAGGAGGAGGCCATAATGGCAAGCGTTTTAGGAGAGATTCTACCGCAGCAGATATTTTAAAAGCTATTATTTTAAGCCGTGCCGGTAGAGGTGGCTTTGGAAGTAGCGGTGGTTTTGGAAGTGGATCTAGTGGAGGTTTTGGTGGCGGTGGCTTCGGCGGCGGTTTTGGTGGAGGTGGATTTAGTGGTGGTGGTTCTGGTGGTGGCTGGTAATAATATAATACTTCTGCAAAAATTTAATAAATGAACATTGAAAAGAGTTTGGATGCCTTAGAGCAATTAGTACCCCATTATTTACTGCGAAATGAAAAGGTTTCATCAACAACTGTTGCTTGGCATATAGATCATTCATTAAAAGTGATTAATAGTGTTTGTGAGGCTTTAAAAAAATCGAATCCAGAAAATTACAAGGGCACTTCAAGCTTTGTAAAATTTTATATTTTTTTAACAGGAAATATTCCAAAAGGGAAGGCAAAAGCACCAAAACACGTTGTTGAAAATGGAGAAATATCAAAAATAGCTTTAGAAAACCAATTAGAAATTTCAAAAAAACATTTACAAGAAATTAAAATTTTGTCAGCTAAAAATCATTTTTCACATCCATATTTTGGAATGTTGCCACTAAAAAAGAGTCAGCGGTTTTTGGCAATTCATACCAAACATCATTTAAAAATTATAAATGAGATTATTAATAGCAATAAATAATTTGTTGTCTTAGAATATTTTTTGTTTTTGAAACCAGTTGCTGTTTAAACTAACATTAATAGATAGTTTATGAAAGTTATCTATTATTAAGTTTTTATTTAAGGTTCCTTCTTTTCCGTAAGAATAACTTAGGTTTAATGTTGAAAAACTATTATTAGATATAGGTAAACCCAACCCAGCTGAAAAACCATAACTATCTATTTTTGTATTTGATAAAGTTAAGTAACCAGTATCATAATTTATCCCCATTCTATAAATAACTTTATTCCAATATTGGAATAAATTTTTAGAAGATTTGTATTCAATTCCTAATCCGTAAATACTTTGGTCTCTATAATTAAAATTTGAATTTGAAATGTAAGAATCGCTCCAGTAATTTTTTTGTAAATCAATATTTAATAATACGTTTTTAAAAGTTGTAGAAATTCCAACTCCTATATTTAATGGAAGTTCAAAATTTTCAATTTCATTACCGGTTTCTTCAATAATTGAGGTTTCACTACCTGAATTATAGGTTTTTATACCTTCAACATCTTGTGTTCCATTTAGAGTAGAAGGAAGGTTAAAAGTAGCCCCAATAGTGGTTTTGTTTAATGAATATTGAAAAGCACCTTTTAAACCAAATCCTTTATAATTAGTATGTTCATTTAGGTAAATTGATGTGGCGTTATATTCAATTCTTTTTTCTTGATTAATTGAGCCAAAATATGCCAGTAGTTCCAAACCCAATGAAAGATTTTTTGTAACTTTTAAACCGTGTCCCCAAAACACTTCATTTAAACCACCTAAACCAATAATGTTAGTATTATAACTATTAATGGTTCCTTCAACAGGTTGAAATAAATCAATTTCGTAATTAACCTTTGTTTTTGGAATTAGGCCAAAACTCATTTTCCAAAATTCAGTAGCCGAAAAACCAATTGCAATATGAGTAAAATTGAAATCAAAATTATTTTGGGTTGAATTATTGTCTTGTTTTATTGAAAATGTATTATTTATTCCAATTTCATATAAAAATGAATTTTTATTAATAGCAGTTAATGAAGCTGGATTTAATTTGTTTAAAGAAGTGCCTGTTTTGTAGCCAATTCCTGTATTTCCTAATGCGCTTGAAGCTCCAAAAAAATTTGAATTTTCTTTACCTAATCCAAATATTGAATATGGAGAGTCTAAATCGCTTTGAGCGAAAATTATAAATGAGAATAGCGTAAAAAATAGGGTTATTAGTTTTAATTTCATTTGTGTTAATAAGTTAAATAAGTTAGTTGAAGTTCCATTTTTAAGCTTGGATTTTCTGAACCAGTTTGATCGTTTATTAGTAGTTTATTAATTGTTTTTGTGTTTTCTATAAACTCAAATCTTAAGGCATAATCTAGGTCATTGTAACTTGTTTGAAGTTGTTCAACATACAAACTTATATCTGTACTGAAATAGGTATTACTATCAAATTCTGTATCTGATGTGTTTAAATTTGCATATACAGAATTACCACTAAAATTTGTAAGTTGTGATATCACTCTGTTTTTTTTATCTACAATATAAACAGCTAAAGAATCTATAAGATCAATATTATTATAACTGTTTTTATCAGGATACATTTTTAAAATAGCACTTAAAGTTGTGCCACTATTTTCTAGTTCGTTTAACAATCGAACATTTGGAATTTCAACGCGCATACTAATTCCTGTGCCTGATTGTATGTACATTTTATTTGAGGTATTTGAACTTAATAAAATGTCATCACTATTATTTAATTGTTGCAGTTGGGTTGAGCTTCTATTACTAGTAATATTGTTAAATACTTTATTTGTTCCATTAATAGAAAAATTTATGTGATAATTGTTATTTTCAAAGTCATCATCTTTTAAAGTATAATACAATCTAATTGAAGAAAAATTATAACTATCATCACTTGAGGAGTACTTAAAACCCAATATTGTATTGTTATTTTCATCTGGAACTACCGTAATTCCTTTAAATTCTTTTGCAAGTTCATCTAAATTATTAATGTCATTATCAATAATTTTATCAAATAAATTTTGACCAAATTCTTTTTTTAATGAAATACAAATGGAATCTTTTTTGTTTGGAAATGCTATAAAAGATGTTTCGCCTAAAATTTCAGGATTGTATTTTAAAGATGAAGTATTGTAGAAATATAAGGCATCTTCTTCATCATTTGGTTCAAAATTTTCAGTTATTTCATGAACTTTATAAGTTACAACTTGTGTTGTATCACCGTAATAATACCTGTCATAATGTAAAATTAATGCGATTGAATCAAAAACGGCTTCTTTGTCAATATTAAAAGTTGATGTATTTAATCCTAAATAACTTTGAGCTTTAAGATTTCCAAATATTTCATCTTGCAAGGCACCAATTAAAAGTCTGCTAGTGTTTGAAGTTATTAATGAATCTGCAATAATTGTAGCCGTATTTATTGAAAGGGTATCTATTCTAACTATATGTATATTTGTTTCAATAAAATTTTCACCAACTTCATAATAGTTGTTATCATTATTACACGAAACAAATAGGTTTAAAGCTATAAATAAGAGTAGTAAATAATATTTCATTTTTCTTTTTTGTGTAAAAATATTTTAATTCAATAGGATTTGAATTATAAAATAGATGAACACTGAAATAGTAACGATTAAAGCGTTAAAAATATGTTAAAATGCTCTAAATCAATAGGTTTGTGGGTTTGTAGGTGTTAACAACCTATAAGTAGATAAAAAGAATGTCTTCGTCTATTTTATAGCCTAAAACTGAATTTTGAGAAATAGATTTGTAATGAAATTTAGAATGAAACATGAAAGTAAGCATAACGGTTTTAATGTTAATTATTGGATTGATATCAATGTTTGGACAAAATATACATATAGCAGAGTTGTCGTTTAATAATTTGTTAAACAAATCTAATTCTGTAGGATTAAATACTTCAACTTTAAAAATACAATACCCACTAAATTTAAAAAAGGGAACCTTTGTAAATGGTATTTCATTTTCAAATTACGAGGTTGATTATAACGCTAATGAAACTATAAATACAAATACTATTTCCAGCTTTAAAACAATTTCTTATTCTTTGGAATATTTAAATATTTTAACTAATAATTGGAATTATAATTTAGAATTAGCGCCTTCAATTTCATCTAATTTTGAATCTAATGTTAGTTTTAGAGACGTATTGTTTAATGGTACACTATCGTTTACTAAAACAAAAAATAGAAGTAAACTAACTCTTGGAGTAACAGTAAATTCAAATTTTGGTTTAACAGTTCCAATCCCAATTATTAGTTATTCAAAAAATGTGAGTGAAAAATTTCAATACACAATTGGTGTTCCAAAAACAGCCATTCAATTTACATTTAATAATAGGAATAAAACCAAATTTTATGTCGAGCCAAAAGGGTTTGTGGCAAACCTTTCAAATAATTTGAATTTAGAAAATGGCGTAACTAAAAAAGCCAAATATCAATCCTTAATTGCAGGAATAATGTACCATCATAAGATTGATGATTTTTGGAAAATTTCTTTAAATGCAGGATGCCAATTGTTATCTAATTTTAATTTGGAAAATGGAAATAAGGATGTTTATGAATTTAACACTAAGCAGCAATTTTTTGTTGGTGTTGGTTTAAAATTTAATTAAAAAAAAGATTAACTAAAATAGGAAATTATGAAATTAAAAAAAAGGCACATAACTAAATTAATTATTTTAACACTGTTATTTGGTATTGGATGTTCAAATGACGATGATGATACAGAGTATGGAAATTGGGTTGAAAGTTCTTCTTTCGATGGTGACGCAAGGGGTAATGCTGTGTCATTTGTTATAGGAGATAAAGGGTATTTGGTTTCGGGATATGATGGTGACGATTATTTAAGTGATTTATGGGAGTATAATAAAGAAGGTGATTATTGGGTTCAAAAAGCTGATTTTCCTGGTGTTGCACGAAGTGGAGCTGTTGGGTTTTCAATTGATGGAATCGGCTATTTTGGAACCGGATATGATGGAGACAATAAGTTAAAAGACTTTTGGAGTTACAACCCTGAAACAGATACTTGGGATCAAAAAGCTGATTTTGGAGGAACCGAAAGATATGCCGCAGTGGGTTTTGCAGTTGCGGGTAAAGGATATATTGGAACTGGATATGATGGAAGTGAACTAAAAGATTTTTGGCAATACAATCCAGAAACTGATGAATGGATTCAAGCAGTTGGATTTGGTGGTGATAAAAGAAAAAATGCAGTTTCATTTACAATTAATGATAAAGTATATATGGGTACAGGTTTAAGAAATGGTGCGTATCAAAATGATTTTTATGAGTTTGATGGAAATACAGAATCGTGGACACGTTTAAAAGATTTGGATGATGAAGATGAGGATTATAGCGTATTATTGTCAAGCGGAGTAGCATTTACATTAAATGGGTTGGGCTATGTTACCACAGGTACTTCTTCTGGGGTTTCCACAAATTTGTGGGAATATAATCCAGTACTTGATGTTTGGGAAGAAGCTTCTGATTTTGAAGGTAGTGCAAGACAGGATGCAGCTTCTTTTAGTTTTTCAGATAAAGCATTTGTTTTAATGGGCAGAAGTGGAAGTTATTATTTTGATGATAACTGGGAGTTTAGACCTTATGAAGAATTAGATGAAGATGATTAAAATAATTGTTTTTTTTAAATTGTTTGTTTAATAGATGGAGCTGGATGAAAATAAAAATGATTCAGCTCCTTTTTTAACTTTAATTTAATAGTTCTGCACACAAAACTCGACAAGTATTTTTAATAATTAAAGTAAATTTGCTGTAAAATTGTTAACCCACATTGTATTTTCTTGAAACTATTTGTAAAAAATATAAACCCATTAATAATCCATATTTTATGTTGGGCTATATTTATTTCAATTAATTTACTTACTTTTTATAATCGGTTTCAAATTTTACCAAAAGATGTTAATTTTTATATTAAAATAGGAATAAATATTTTTATTTTTTACTTGAATTATAGTTTGTTAGTTCCTAAATTATTGTTGAGTAAAAGAATTCTGTTGTACGTTGCAGCTTCAGTGTCTTTTATTTTTTTCTCAGTTTATTTAAATAATTTGTTTCCCCCTCCAGAAGCATTTTTTAAGGAAATGATGGCAAATAGACCTGATTTTCCAAAGTTTGATGAGAATGTTCCAAAGTTTAGGTCAAATGATCGCATTTTTATGGGAGTTCAAGTTTTTGTTGCCTCATTACTTTTTGCTGTAGGAGCAAGTATAAAATTAGTGGTTGAATGGTATAAAAGTGAAAAGATAAAAGCATTAATTAAAAATGAGAAAGTTAATACGGAATTATCATTTTTAAAAACACAATTAAATCCTCATTTTCTATTTAACTCATTAAATAGTATTTACTCTTTAGCCAATAAAAAATCTGATAATACTACAGATGCTATTATTACATTGTCTGAATTAATGCGATATATGATTTATGAAACCAATAAAGATGTCGTTTCTCTTCAAAATGAAATTAATTATATAAAAAATTACATATCACTTCAAAATTTAAGATTGAAGGATTCCAGTGGAGTTCGGTTTAATGTTCATGGATATTTAGACTATTATATAGAGCCTTTATTGTTAATTTCATTTATAGAAAATGCTTTTAAATATGGAACAGATTATACCGGAAAAACAAATATTGTTATAAAAATAAATGTTGAGAATGGTAATTTAAATTTAAATATATCTAATTATATATCATTAAAAGAAAAGAACAATCCAAATTCAGGAATTGGAATTCAAAATATAAAAAAAAGACTGAAATTATTGTACCCAGATTCTCATACGCTAACAATTGAAGAATTAGATAATTTGTTTACTGTAGAATTGTTGCTAAAGTTAAAAAAAATATGAGGTGTTTAATTATAGATGATGAGCCATTGGCAATAGAATTATTAGAAGATTTTGTTTCTAAAGTACCAATGTTACAATTAGTTGCTAGCTGTTCTAATGCTATTGAAGCAGCATCAATTCTTCAAAACCATAAAGTTGATTTAATTTTTTCTGATATTGAAATGCCTGATTTTTCAGGAATAGAATTTATAAAGTCTTTAGATATAAAACCACTATTTATATTTACAACAGCCTATTCTCATTATGCTGTTGAAGGATTTAATTTAAATGCTGTAGATTATTTAGTAAAACCTATTCCTTTTCATCGTTTTTTAAAGGCAGTTAACAGGGCGCATGAACTGTTAATTTTAAAAACTGAAGAATCTAATATTGAAAAACCTCTTAAGCTAGTAGATTTTGTATTTGTAAAATCTGATTATGAAAACCTTAAGGTAAATTTAGATGCAATACGGTATGTTGAAGGTTTGAAGGATTATATAAAAATTTATACAGATTCTCCTAAGCCAATTTTAACGCTATGCAGTTTAAAAGCTTTTGAAGAAAAGTTAACAAAAGATTTTATTAGGGTGCACCGCTCTTTTATTGTTTCATTAAAGCACATTCATTCAGTGCAAAGAAATAGAATTTTAATAGATAGTAAACGAATTCCAATAGGTTTAAATTATAAAGATGAATTTATTAAACGCATAGAAAATTAATAATTTAAATAACTAATAATGGTCATGTTTTTCGGTTAACTTTCCTTTATAAACTCTGTGCACAAATGTGAAATAAACGAGTATTAATACAAATGCAATAATCCACCAAACCAATCCAACTTTCAATCCATAAGTTTCAGCTGAAGTAGAATAAATTGTTAAAGATTCAATTATTGAATTTGTACTTGGTATTACAACAGGGAATAAACTGGCAACTGCACTTCCAATTCCGCTAATAATAAATAAAGTTGAACTTGCAAACCCAACCCAGTTTTTAGTACTTTTTGAAGCTAAAAGCATTCCAAATAAACTAATAAAAGCTATAAAAGGCAATAAATATATTGTTGGGTGTTGCGTAAAAATTTCTTTATTGAAAGATTTTAATGCCATAAAAGCTATTAAAGAAATAAGAATTAAAACTACCAAAGCTATCCAAAGTGGTAAAATTTTAGCTTGTAATTTTTTTACAAAAGCACCTTCTGTTTTTAAAATAATCCAGTTAGCTCCATGTATAGTTAACGTTAAAACCGCAACTAAACCAATAGTAATTGTAAACCAGTCTATAACCCCGGGACGTTCAGCAAACGGAGAAAAACTCCCGTCCCATAATGGTGTAAAAAATGAATAATTGTTACTGAATTGAGCAATATTATTTTCTACACCGCCTAAATTTACACCTCTAATAATATTTCCAAAGGCAACACCAAAAAATAATGCCAATAATAAGCTAGAAATCCCAAAGCTTTTTTCCCAAGGTTTTATCCAAAGTTCGTGATTTATCAAATGTGTAAACTCAATTCCTAAAGCTCTAAAAATAAAAAACCAAAGTATCATTATTAGTGGTAAATAAAAACCACTAAAGGCTGAAGCATATAAAGTAGGGAATGAAGCAAACAAAACACCACCAGCAGCAATTAACCATACTTCGTTTCCATCCCAAAACGGACCAATAGCACGCATTACTTGTTTTTTTTCTTCTTCAGTTTTCGCAAAGAATAAATGAATTATACCAGCTCCAAAATCAAAACCATCTAACACTATATACATAACAAGCATAAAGCATAAAATAATATACCAAGTAAGTTCCATATTAGTGTGTTTTTAAAGTTGATTCTGGTCCCTTATGAACAATTTTACCAACTAAAATTAACATAATAAACCCTAAAATTAAATATAAGCCAACAAAGCCAAGTAATGTAAATAATGTATTTCCTGATGAAACATTTTCAGAAACACCATCTGTTGTTTTAAATAATCCATAAACCAAATAAGGTTGGCGACCTAATTCAGAAGTGTACCAACCAGCTGTATTAGCTATATATGGGAACGGAATTGCAAATAGAAGAATCCATAAAAACCATCGTTGTATTTCAAGTTTTTTCTTCCATAAAAGCCAAATACCTAAAAACATTATTCCTATAAAAATTGTTCCTAATCCAACCATAATATGATAGGAATAATACAAACCGGGAATATTTGTAGGCCATTCTTCTTTTGGAAAATCGTTTAATCCTTTAATTTCAGCATTCCAACGTTCGTAGGTTAAAAAACTAAGAACCTTGGGTACTTCAATTTTATTATCTAATCGTTGTTCTTTCATATTGGGTTGCCCAATTAGTACAATAGGTGCGCCCTCTTCAGATTCGAACAAACCTTCCATTGCGGCTAAAGTAACAGGTTGTTTTAGTGCAACTTGTTTTGCTAATAAATCTCCAGTAGGAAATGCAACTGAAAGTGTTGAAATTAAACCCGTAATAAGTGCTGTTTTTAAAAACAAATACCCAAATTGTTTATGCTTTTTGTTTAATAAATAAAAAGCACCAGTACCACCAACTACAAAAGAAGTTGTAACTAAAGAAGCCATTTGATTGTGGAAAAATGACGGTAACAACCAAGGGTTTCCAAAAAGGTCAGCAAAATTATTCAACACAAATTTGCCATTTGCTAAAATTTCATGTCCAACCGGATTTTGCATCCAGGAATGGGTAGCAATTATTAAATATCCACTAGCCCAAGTACCAATAAATATTAATACAGCAGTTAAAAAGTGTAGTTTTTTGCCCAATAATTTTTCTCCAAATAAAAAGAGCCCTAAAAAAGAGGATTCCAAAAAAAAGGAAAACATACCTTCCATTGCTAAAGTTTGTCCAATAATGTTACCAGTTTTTTCAGAAAATTGTGCCCAATTGGTTCCAAATTGAAACTCCATTGGAATACCAGTTACAACACCCATTCCAAAGTTAATGGCAAATATTTTAGCCCAAAATTTAGCCGACTCATTGTAAATCAGGGTATTTGTTTTGAGGTAAAGCCCTTTATACAAAACAATAATTAATGCCAATCCCATAGTTAGTTGCGGAAACAGGTAATGGTAAGTTATTGTGAAAGCAAATTGTAATCTACCATATAATAAAGCATCATCCATTAGTGAAGTTTTAGAATTTTGAAATAAAAATTTTAATCAAAATTACAATTAATAAAACGAAGTTATGTAAGTAAAATAACATATTTAAGCTGTTTTTTAAGGTTGGTTTTGAAATAAAAATCATAATATATACTGGGAATGAATTAGATGAAAATATAAGAAAACTACATTTTAATTTTACCAGTTCATAAATTGATATTTATCGGTAGGATCATTAATTGCAGCTTTTCCGGAGGCACTTATTTTAATGATATTTGGCGGGGTTTTGGGACTAAATTTATTTTTCAAAATAAAAAAGAAAACCAAAAACCTTTAATAGAAGGTTGAATGGAAACTTTAAAAGTTGAGTTAAATAAATTGGGTAAAGTTTTATTTAATAAAATAAAATCTATTGTTATATTTCTGTCAATTTTGGCATTATGGGTAACCAATAAATACTACGGAATAAGTCCTTTTGTTGTGGTATTTATGGGAGCTATTATTGCATTGCTATCAAAAATTGGAATTGTTGCTTGGAATGATGTTGATATTCCTTGGCTTTACCAGTTGCATTTTTAATTGCACATGTCTATACCTTACCATTTAATAATAAACCTGGATTATTGCTGTATTCAACTAACCATTATAGCATGGTTTTTATCCATTTTAATGGCAATGGCTTACTTTAAATGGTTAGATGTTATACCTAATGGACTCTTTTAGAAAACTGAAATATTATTTTTGTCTAAAATAAATTACAATTGGCACTCCGCTAAAATCATACAATTCACGTAATTTGTTTTCAACAAAGCGTTTGTAAGGATCTCTAATATATTGAGGTAAATTACAGAAGAAAACAAACTGAGGTGTTGGAGTTGGTAATTGCATGCAATACTTAATTTTTACAAATTTACCTTTATATGCAGGTGGTGAATTTTGTTTCACAATTTCCAACATAGTTTCATTTAACTTACTTGTTGGAATGCGTTTTTTTCTGTTTTCAAAAACTTCAACAGCAGTTTCAATTGCTTTAAAAATACGTTGTTTTGTTAATGTACTAATAAATATAATTGGTACATCAGTAAATGGTGCAATCTCTCTTCTTACTTGAGCTTCAAAATCACGCATTGTATTGGTTTCTTTTTCAATAAGATCCCATTTATTTACTAAAATTATAATTCCTTTTTTATTTTTTTCTGCCAGCCAAAAAATATTTTCATCTTGACCTTCAAAACCACGTGTAGCATCCAATACTAAAATTGCAACATCACAATGTTCAATGGCTCTTACAGCTCTCATAACCGTATAAAATTCTAAATCTTCTTTAACTTTAGATTTTTTTCGAATTCCAGCAGTATCAACTAGATTAAAATCAAACCCAAAACGATTGTATTTTGTATCGATAGAATCTCGTGTTGTACCTGCAATATCTGTTACAACAAATCTGTTTTCACCAATTAGAGCATTTATAAATGACGATTTTCCTGCGTTTGGTCTTCCAACAACTGCGAATCTTGGCAATACACTTTCTTCTTCAACGTCATCTTCTAATTTTTCAGCTAATGCATCTAATAATTCACCAGTTCCACTTCCGTTTATAGATGAAATAGTAAAATAATCACCTAATCCAAGATTGTAAAATTCAACAGCATCAGCATCTCTCATGGCATTGTCAACTTTATTAACAGCCATTAATATTGGTTTTTTTACTTTACGTAAAAGTTTAGCAACTTCAGAATCCATTGGTGTAATACCTTGCTCAACATCAACTACAAATATTATGATATCGGCTTCTTCAATAGCTAATTGCACTTGTTTTCTAATTTCTTCTTCAAAAATATCATCAGAACCTACAGCATATCCACCAGTATCAATAACAGAAAATTCTTTTCCATTCCAATCACTTTTTCCATAATGTCTGTCACGTGTTACACCACTAACAGAGTCTACAATAGCTTCTCTGCGTTGTACTAAACGGTTAAATAAAGTTGATTTTCCAACATTAGGTCTTCCTACAATGGCTACAATATTGCTCATAAAATTCGTCTTGAAATTTTTTGCAAAAGTAAGCAATTTAAATTTGAATTTTAAAGTATTACTAATTCAAAATTAGACATTTGGTAAATTTTAGTATATTTCAAAACTCAACTAACTAACTTGAATGGAAGAACATAAAAATAGTGATATACATTTACGCCCAAGATTTAAAATGGGTTTTGATGAAAGTCAGGACTGTTTAATTTCAAAATTTGAAGATAATTTAAAGGATGGAAATTGTAAATATTGTAGTAAAATTGTTGATGGGCACATTGTTATAGATGTGCCGGTGGGCGAAAATCATTTTTGGTCTCCTCAGTTAAATATTGAAATAGAAAAGATTGATTCTGAAAAAACAATTGTAAAAGGATTGTTTGGACCTAAGCCCCAAGTGTGGACGCTATTTATGTTTTTTCATTTTGCAGTAGCAGTTGCATTTATTGGTTTTGCAGTAATGGCATATGTACAATGGAGTTTAAAATCGGACTATACATTTTCTTTAATTATGGTAATTGCTTTACCGGTTTTATGGATTGTAATGTACTTTTTAGGTAGCGTTGGTAAAAGAAAAGGACATAAGCAAATGGATGAGCTTTATGAGTTTATGATGAAAACCTTGGAAAAATAAAGTTTATAATTTTTTCATACTATTTAATTAAGGTTTATTTTAAAAAAATGATTATTTTTTTTGAAATAAATTAAAAGAGCGTTTATTCGTTATACCCAAATCGGCGTAATTGACGCTTGTCATTTCTCCAGTTTTTATTCACTTTTACATATAATTCCAAATGAATTTTTTTACCAAAAAATTTTTCTAAGTCCTTTCTGGATTCAATGCCAACTCGTTTTAAAGCTGCACCTTTATGACCAATAATAATCCCTTTTTGAGTTTCTCGTTCAACCATAATTACAGAGCGAATTTTAATGATTTTATCACTTTCAAAAAACTCTTCTGTATCTACTTCAACAGCATATGGGATTTCCTTTTTGTAATGCAATAATATTTTTTCGCGAATAGCTTCATTTACAAAAAAACGTTCTGGTTTATCGGTTAATTGATCTTTAGGATAAAATGCTGGTGATTCAGGTAATACTTCAATAATTCTATCAAAAACTCCTTGTATGTTAAAATTTTCAAGTGCTGAAATTAAAAAAACTTCAGCATTTGGAACTTTTTCTTTCCAGTAAAGTAATTTTTCTTCAACTTCTTCTTGAGAAGATTTGTCAATTTTATTAATTAACAGTAAGACTGGGATTTTTGAGTTTGTAATTTTATTGAAAAACTTTTCATCTTTTAATTCTTTCTCACCAATTTCAACCATATAAATAAGCACATCGGCATCTTCAAAAGCTGATTTTACAAAATCCATCATAGATTCCTGTAATTCATAGGCCGGTTTAATGATTCCTGGTGTATCAGAAAAAAGAATTTGAAAATCATCGCCATTTACAATTCCTAAAATTCTATGACGTGTTGTTTGTGCTTTTGAAGTGATTATTGATAAGCGTTCACCAACAAATGCATTCATTAATGTTGATTTACCCACGTTTGGATTTCCAATAATATTTACAAAACCTGCTTTATGCTTCATTTTCAGTGTTTAAGTTGCAAAGGTAAAACTAAATTATTTTTTAATTGAACTAAGTGTTTGTTTTTTTGAAAAAAGATGTATCTTTGCAATCCAAATCGCGGGGTAGAGCAGTAGGTAGCTCGTCGGGCTCATAACCCGAAGGTCGCTGGTTCGAGTCCAGTCCCCGCTACTATAGGAGCTTCAGTTTTTGCTGAGGCTTTTTTTATGTCTTAATTTTATTAAAAAAGATGAAAATAGATTCAGAGTTGTGGAATATTTTTAAATTTTATTTCTAGAAACAATTTTTGCTTTTCGACGCTTCAAATTCAATAAGAGTGTTTTTATTTGTAGTTATGTTCTTTTTCTTATTTCATTTTAAAATGCTTTATTGATAGATATTTTATTAAATTTTTGTAAAATATATAGTTTAATAATAAATATACATATACTTGGTAAACCAATTTGTATTTCAAGTTAAAATTGAAAATAGAGATGGTAATTAGTAGTTTTACAGTAAAATAAGGTGTGTAGTGGATAAAAAATATGTGATTTACGTTATGGGCGTTTCGGGTTGTGGTAAAACAACTATTGGTAAGCTTTTAGCAGAAGAGTTTAAACTTCCTTTTTTTGATGGAGATGATTTTCATCCTAAAAATAATATCAAAAAAATGTCAGAAGGAAAGCCTTTAAATGATGCTGATAGAGAAGGATGGTTGCAAATACTTAATAAACTTGCGGTAGCACAATTTCAAGATAAAGGATGTGTTATTGCTTGTTCAGCATTAAAAGAAAGTTATAGGACTATTTTAAATTCTAACTTAGAATCAAATGTAAAATGGGTATACTTAAATGGTACTTTTAATGAAATTTACAGTAGAGTTTCTAAACGTAAAAATCATTTTATGCCACCAGAATTATTGAAATCACAATTTGAAATATTAGAAACTCCAAGAAATTGCATAGAAGTATGTATAACTAAAACCCCTTTAGAAATTATTAAAACAATAAAAGATAGTATGAAAAGTAAATTTGGTTTATTTGGATTGGGTGTTATGGGGAAAAGTCTGTGTAGAAATTTGGCTAAAAATGGTTTTGAAATTTCTATGTTTAATAGGCATGTTGATGGTGTTGAAGAAAATGTTGCTATTAATTTTAAAAATGAGTTTAAAGAACTATCGGAAGCACAACCATTTGATACTATTAGCGATTTTGTAAACTCATTGCAAACACCACGAAAAATTATGCTTATGGTAAATGCAGGTAAAATAATTGATTTAGTTATTGATGATTTATTACCTCATTTAAGCGAAGGAGATATTCTAATTGATGGTGGAAATTCTAACTATAAAAAGACTAAAGAAAGAGCAGGTTATTTAAAATCTAAAAACATCCATTTTATTGGAGCCGGTGTTTCAGGTGGAGAAGAAGGAGCTTTAAAGGGACCTTCAATTATGCCGGGAGGAGATAAAGAGGTTTATAAAATGGTTGCTCCATTTTTAAATGCAATTTCAGCGAAAGATAAAAACAATTTACCTTGTTGTACCTATATTGGACCTGAAGGAAGTGGCCATTTTGTTAAAATGGTTCATAATGGAATTGAATATGCAGAAATGCAGTTATTGGCTGAGGTTTATGATATTTTAAGAACAAATGGAAATAATCCTAGTGAAATTGCTGCTATTTTAGAAGGTTGGCAATCTAGTGCAAATAGTTACTTATTAGAAATTACGGTAGCTATTTTACAAAAAAAAGAAGGAAATGATTGGTTGGTTGAAAAAATAATGGATAAGGCAGGCAATAAAGGCACTGGTAACTGGGCTACAATTGCAACTGCCGAACTAGGTGTACCAAGTTCATTAATTTCCTCTGCATTATTTGCGCGCTATACTTCATTTTATAAAGAAGATAGGGTAAAACTTGAAGAAATATATGGTGCTAAAAACTCTCAAAAATTAAAATTAACAAATAACCAAGTGCTTGAGGCTTATCAATTTGCGAGAATAATAAATCATTATCAAGGAATTAAATTAATTTCTGAAGCATCAAAAGCTTATAATTGGGAATTGAATTTAAGTGAAATAGCTAGAGTTTGGACAAATGGTTGCATTATTAAATCTATGTTAATGCAAGATTTAGTTGAAGTTTTAAAAGAAACAAATAATATATTGGTGGCAAAAAAAATTGAGCCACAACTTAAAAAGTTTAAACCATCTATTAATAAAGTAGTATCCGAGTGCGTTTTAAACGAATTGGCTATTTCTTGCTTTAGTGAGTCTGTCAATTCTTTTAATGCTTACACAACAGCAAATTCACCAGCCAATTTAATCCAAGCGCAGCGTGATTATTTTGGAGCGCACACTTACCAAAGAGTAGATGATGAAACAGGAGTATTTTATCATACAAAATGGAATAATTAACCAATTAAACTAGGTTTGAAGAAACGATTAATGATTTATTAAA
Source organism: Lutibacter oceani (assembly GCF_003384935.1). Lineage (GTDB taxonomy): Bacteria > Bacteroidota > Bacteroidia > Flavobacteriales > Flavobacteriaceae > Lutibacter > Lutibacter oceani. The sequence goes on along the minus strand of NZ_QTTQ01000011.1, from coordinate 636,096 downwards.
AATCTAAATCAAAAAATAATAGCCTATAAATAATTTTTTAAGATTTCACTTCTGGATAAACTTTTTAATCTTCTAATAGATTTTTCTTTAATTTGCCGCACACGTTCACGAGATAAATGAAGCATTTCTCCAATTTCTTCAAGGGTTAAGGAATGTACATTTCCTAAGCCAAAGCTTAGCTCAATTACAGTTGCTTCTTTAGGTTTAAGGGTTTGTAAAACACGTTTAATATCTATTTTTAAAGACTCATGAAGTAATTCTTTATCTGGGTCTAAAGATTTTTTTATATTTAAAACATCATAAAGATTTGAATTTTCACCAACAATTAAAGGAGCATCCATAGAGATATGACGTGAGGAATTTTTTATTGCAGTTTTTACTTCGTTTAATGGAATACTAAGAGTTTCAGAAATTTCTTCAAGTGATGGATTACGTTCATTTTTTTGTTCTAAAACGGCAACTATTTTTTTAACTTTACTAATGGAGCCTATCTTATTTAAAGGTAAACGAATAATTCGAGATTGTTCTGCTAAAGCTTGTAAAATGGATTGGCGTATCCACCAAACAGCATAAGAAATAAACTTAAAACCACGCGTTTCATCAAAACGTTTAGCAGCTTTAATTAAGCCAATATTCCCTTCATTTATTAAATCAGATAGTGCTAAACCTTGATTTTGATATTGTTTTGCAACAGATACTACAAATCTTAAATTTGTTAATGCTAACCTCTCTAAAGCTCTTTGATCTCCAGATTTTATTCTTTTTGCTAGTGCGACTTCCGCATCTGCTGAAATCATTTTCACTTTTGCAATTTCTTGAAAATATTTTTCTAAAGATGCTTCTTCTCTGTTTGTAGGTTGTTTTATAATTTTAAGCTGCCTCATTTTATAGTTGCAAAATATTGTTAGAACTAAAAAAGTAAAATTTAGGGGGAGTTTAATTATCAAAAAAAGATTAAAAAAATCTAAAATTCAATGAGTATAATCATTAAAAAAAATGATTCTTATCACTTTTTTTAATGATAAATTTAGGGCAACATTTTAAAATAACTAAATATATAAAAAGATTCTTTTATACAAATGAGGTTCTTTTATGCCGGAAGTTTTTTACGATGTTTATAATTTCAAATAAAAATTATCCATTAATTTTTCATCATATTTTTTCTGATCAAATCTATAAAGAAAAGAGCCTTTTGTAGAAGATGTCATATCTTTTTCTTTTAATTTAATTAAAATATCCAGAGAATTTATTTTATTAATGAAGTTTCTTTTATCAAGATCTTTATTTAAAATAGCTTCATATAATTTTTGGAGTTGTCGCATGGTAAATTTTTCAGGCAATAGCTCAAATCCAATAGGTTTTATAGATGCTCTTCTTTGTAATCTTCTAATAGCTTTAGCTAGCATTTCATTATGGTCAAAAATAAGTTTTGGAGCTTTTGATAGGCTAAACCATTTTGCATTGTAATTCTCAATAAGTTCTTTATTATGGTTTTCAATATTAATTAACGCAAAATAAGAAACAGAAACAGTTCTTTCTTTAGGATCTCGATCAACTTCACTAAATGCGTAAAATTGTTCCATATAAATATTATGTACACCTGTTAACCTGTGTAATATTCTACTAGCAGCATCATCTAGTGTTTCTTGGTTTTTTAAAAAACCACCTATTAAGGACCATTTACCTTTTTCCGGTTCAAAGTCCCTTTTAATAAGTAAAATTTTAAGATCTTCATTGTCAAAACCAAAGATAATACAATCTACAGCAACTAAAACTTTATCTTCGGCATTATACCCGTTTAACATATCAGCTATTTTGCGCTAATATATAAACTTCCATAAAATATTCATAATATATAAGGTCTTGTTTATTAAATAAGTGTGAAATAAACATTTCTTTGTTAAAAATTAGGAAATGTTATTTTTTTTTTATTATTTTACAAATGTGAAAATTACACTTATAAATTATTTAAACCAAATTAGTATGATAGCAATTAAACAATTATTTTTTAATTACAAGTTGCATTGGCCTCTAAAAGAAGGGCTTATGGCATTAGTAATTATGTTTATGTGTACAAATAACCTTTTAGCTCAGCAAAATAAGGTTATTGATGGAATTGTTACATCTGTAAATGAGGGAATCCCATTGCCAGGTGTAAATGTGTTAGTTAAAGGAACTACAAATGGAGTTGTAACTGACTTTAATGGTAAGTATTCTATTAATGCATCTGCAACAGATGTATTAGTATTTTCTTATGTAGGTTTTAAAGTAAAAGAAGTAGCAGTTGGAAGTGTTACTCAAGTTAATGTTGCTTTACAAGAAGATACCCAATCTTTAGATGAAGTTGTTGTAGTTGGTTACGGTACACAACGAAAATCTGATTTAACAGGTGCTGTTAGCGTTGTTGATGTTGATGAGGCTAAAAAAACTGTTTCTTATGATGTTGGAAAAATGTTGCAAGGTAGAGTTGCGGGTGTTACCGTACAATCCTCAGGTGAACCAGGAGGTTTTGTAAACATTAAAATTAGGGGTATTACTTCATTTAATAATAACAATCCATTGTTTGTAATTGACGGAATGATTGTTGATTCTCCTTATGATTTTGCACCGGGAGAAATTGAATCTATGCAGGTTTTAAAAGATGCTTCTTCTGCAGCCATTTATGGTGTTAGAGGTGCAAATGGGGTAATTATTATTACTACCAAAAAAGGAAAAACAGGAAAAATTGATTTAAGATATAAATCTGTTGTTGGATTTCAAAATGTACCTAAAAAACTTTCATTAACTGATAGAGTTGGTTACCAAAACATTACAAGTGCAGCAGAACTAAATGCAGGTTTAACAGTGGTGCCAGGTAATGATTCTTCAAGCCCTTTATTTATTGATAATGTAGATACAGATTGGCAGGATGCAGCTTATGAAACAGGAGTTGTTCAAAATCATTCTTTAACTTTTGCAGGTGGTGCTGAGAATTTAAACTACAGTATGAATATTGACTATTTTGACAATACAAGTTATATTAAAACGCCTCAAAAATACGAACGTTTATCAACAACCTTGAATTTAAATGGTACAAAAGGTAAGTTTAAGTATGGAGCAAAAATTGGATATACAAAATCAGATAAAGAGAGTTTTAATGAATACCTCCCAGGAACTTCATCTGTAATTCAATTGCTACAAGCAATTCCTACTATGCCTGTTTATGATGAAAATAGGTTAGGAGGATATGGTGGTGCTGATAACTTAACTCAGAGAGCTATTACCTTAAATGTTATAGGATTTAATAACTTAATTGATAATAGTAATAACCGAAATAGATTTATTGGTAATGTTTGGGGAGAACTTGAAATTATTGATGGATTAAAATATACAATTAGGGCAAGTGCTGACCAATTAGATTGGCAAACAAAGTTTTTTAATCCACCAAGTGATTTAGGTTGGTATTATTTAACTACAAATGAAGAATCTGCTTTAGATTTAACTAGTGGTAACGAAACAAGAACAATTCTTGATAATTTATTAAGTTACTCAAAGGAAATAGAAAAACATAAATTTGATGTGTTATTAGGTTGGGTTCAAGAACGTTTTGACCATAAAAACCATATTTCAAGAGGTGTTGGTTTTGAACCAGGAGAAATTAGTCATATTGAATATTCTGATGATATTTCAGCCAGAGAATATGAAAGTACAATTACTTCAATTTCATATATAAGTAGATTAAACTATTCTTATGATGACAGATATTTATTAACAGCTAATTTCAGACGTGATAAATCTTCTTTGTTCCCTTCAGAAAACAATACGGGCGATTATTTCTCTTTGTCTGGAGCTTGGAAAGTACATAATGAAAGTTTTATAACACTTCCAGAGGTAATTAATACTATGAAAGTAAGAGGGGGTTATGGACAATTAGGTAACAATACAATTGCTAACTATGGATATACAGGAACCGTAAATGGATTTGCTAGTTATGCTTTTGGAAATACATTAGCACCTGGTACAACAGCTGTTAGTCTTAAAGATCCAAATATAAAATGGGAAGATACAGAAACAATTAACGCCGCTATAGAATTAGGTTTATTAAATAATAAATTAGATTTTACAGTAGAGTATTTTGAGAAAAAATCTACAAATTTACTAGCAGATGTTCCATTACCATATTCAACTGGATCTTGGCCAGCAAGTATTACTACTAATGCAGCGGAGGTTAAAAATACTGGTTTAGAATTTGCAATTGGATATAATAATTCAGATAATGAATTTAAATATAGTGTTTCTGCAAATTTAGGAACCCTAAAAAATGAAGTGTTAAAAATAGGTTTAGATGGAAATCCAATTTATGGAGCGGGTTCTAAAACTGAAGTAGGAAGATCAATTGGTGAAATTTATGTGTATGAAGTTGAGGGTATTTTTCAAAATCAAGCAGAAATAGACGCACATGCATTTCAATCTTCTGCAGCTCCTGGAGATATTAAATACAGAGATTTAAATGATGATGGTTTAATTACAGATGAAGATAGAAGTTTTCAAGGTGTTTCAATTCCAAAATATAGCTTTGGATTAAATATGAGTGCATCTTATAAAGATTTTGACTTTTCATGTTTTTGGCAAGGTCACGGAGGAAATAAAGTGCTTAATGGAACTTACCACGATTTAATGTTAGGAGATTATGTAAATCACCATACAGATATGTTAGATTACTGGACTCCGAATAATACAGACACCGATATTCCTAGACCAATAATTGGAGATCCAAACGGAAATAACAGATTATCTAGTCGTTTTATTGAAAATGGAGATTATTTAAAACTTCAAAATATTGAAATAGGATACAATATTCCTGTTAACAATATAAATGTATTACAAAGAGCAAGAGTTTATGTTTCAGGACAAAACGTACTTACAATTAGTAAATATAAAGGTTACGATCCAGATTTTAGTAGTGACGGATTGTTTTCAAGAGGTTTTGATTTAGGTTCATTCCCAAATCCAAGAGGTTTTATGTTTGGATTAGAAGTTGACTTTTAATTAAACGATAAATAAATTTAAAAATATAAAAAAATGAAATATAACAAATTATATTATCTACTTGTTTTTCTTTCAATAATACTTGTTACTGCGAGTTGTGTTGAAGAAGCAGATTTAATTCAAGTTGATCCAAATGTAAATACTGAAGGATCATTTTGGAAAACAGACGAAGATGCACTTAAAGGTGTAAATGCTGCTTATGGTAGTTTATTAACAGATGGTACCTACATGAGAAGTACTCCTTTATTATTAGATTTAAAAGGCGACGACACAAGAAGTCAAAGTCCTTGGGGAGCAATGTTTAATGTAGGAAGATTTAACTCCAGTGTTTCTGATGCTGCAATTTATGGATGGGCTTTTGAAACCTATTATCAAGGAATCTACCGTGCGAACCAAGTATTAGAAAATGTTCCAGAAATTGAAATGGATCAAGCTTTAAAAGATAGAATAATAGGTCAGGCTCATTTTATGAGAGGATTGTTTTTTATGCATGCAGTAAAGTTGTTTAAAAGTGTTCCTTTACCAACAGATAATAGTGAAATTTATAGTGCACAAAAATCTAATGAAGAGGGTTGGGCACAAATTATTTCAGATTTTCAAATAGCTTCAGAAATGCTTCCAACATCTTATACAAGTGTTTCAGGTTTAGACGCAGGTCAAGTTGGGAGAGCAACAAAAGGTGCTGCACTAGCATATTTAGCGAAGGCATATTTGTTCACTCAAGATTTTCCAAACGCAAGAGATAACTTTAAAAAAGTGATAGATTTAAATGTATATTCTTTAGTTGCAGACTATAGAGATAACTTTACTGATGCAAATGAAAATAATTCAGAATCTGTATTTGAAGTTCAATTTAGTAGAGATGCAGGTGGTGTAGATTTAGGTTGGGGTGGTGCTCCAGCATCTGGATGGGGAAAAACTTCTGCAAGAGCAATTACTTATGGACCTAGAGGATTTGGTTGGACTGATGTACAACCAACGCAATCATTATTTAATGATTTCCATATTGAAAAAACAGTAAATGATGAAGTAGATCCAAGGTTAGATGCTACCATGTTTTATAACAAACCAGGAGGTATGATGTTGTATGGACAAGATTTTGCAACTTTTTATGGAGGAAATCAACAAGATTTAAATGATTTATTTTGTAGGAAATACCAAAATTCAGATGGAGGTCAACCAGATGAATTTGATTGGAGATCAGGAATTAATGAGCGCATAATGCGTTATGCAGATGTATTGTTAATGTACGCCGAAAGTTTAAATGAAACTGGAGCTACTGGTAATGCATATCAATACATTCAAATGGTAAGAGACCGTGTTAATTTGCCTGATTTAGAAACCACTAAGCCTGGAATGACTCAACAAGAAATGAGAGATCAAATAGCACATGAAAGGTTGTTAGAGTTTGCATTAGAAGGTCACCGTTTTGATGATATTAGAAGATGGGGATGGTTACAAAATTCTTCAAAAGTAGATTGGTTAAAATCTAGAGATTATGAGTATGATACTTATAAAGCTGGAAGAGAATATTTCCCAATTCCACAGTTAGAAATGGATAACAATCCTGGAACTATTCAAAATGAGGGATATTAAAAATATTATATTATTTGAATTTTAAATTGAGTTAATTTTTCATAAGGCAGGTTTTTTATAACTTGCCTTATGATATTAAATTAAAAGGTATGTTAAATAAAAGGCACTTTAAGTTTCTAAAAGTTTTTGTATTTCTATTTATAACTTTTATGGGTTATTCACAAAACAATACAACAACTGTAAAAATTAATTTGGATGAAACAGCTCCAATAATAAGTAAACATATTTACGGTCATTTTGCAGAACATCTTGGAAGATGTATTTATGATGGTATTTATGTTGGAGAAGATAGTAAAATACCTAATACGAATGGTGTTAGAAATGATATTATTGATGCTTTAAAAGGATTAAAAATACCTAATTTACGTTGGCCAGGAGGTTGTTTTGCCGATACATATCATTGGAAAGATGGTATTGGACCAAAAGAAGACCGGCCAGAAATGGTAAATAGATGGTGGGGAGGAGTAACAGAAGATAATAGTTTTGGAACCCATGATTTTTTAGATTTATGCGAAATCTTAGGTACAGAACCATACTTAGCTGCAAATGTTGGAAGTAGTACTGTACAGGAATTTACTGATTATTTGCAATATGTAGGACATAAAGAAGGAAGCCCAATGTCCGATTTAAGAAAAGAAAATGGAAGACCAGAACCTTGGAACGTAACATTTTGGGGTGTTGGAAATGAAATGTGGGGATGTGGTGGAAACATGACACCAGAATATTATTCGAACCTCTATAGACAATACGCTACTTTTATGACGGATTGGACTAATAGTGACAAAATGTTTAGAATTGCTTCTGGAGCAAATGTTGCAGATTATCATTGGACGGAAGTATTAATGCGTGATATTCCTAAAAATTTAATTGAAGGCGTTGCCTTACATTCTTATTCTTTTGTTGAATGGGAGAAAAAAGGCTCTTCAACAAAATTTGATGAAGCTCAGTATTTTTCTACAATGCAAACAGCTTTAAAAATGGACGAACTTATTAATAAGCATACTGCTATTATGGATAAGTACGATCCTAATAATAAAGTTGCTTTAATAGTTGATGAATGGGGTGGATGGTACGACGTTGAAGAAGGAACAAATCCAGGGTTTTTATACCAACAAAATACAATGAGAGATGCTATGATAGCTGGAACAACATTAAATATTTTTAACAACCACAGTTCCAGAGTAAAAATGGCAAATCTTGCCCAAACTGTCAACGTTTTACAAGCTGTAATTTTAACTGAAGGTGAAAAAATGTTGCTAACACCAACATACCATATTATGAAAATGTACACGGTTCATCATGATGCACAGTTATTACCATTAACTTTTGAATCGGAATTATACACTTATAATAATGAAACTTTACCAGCAATATCCGCTTCAGCTTCAAAAGATAAAAATGGATTAGTTCATATATCATTAGTTAATATTGATTCCAAAAAAGAAAACAAAATTGAAATCAATATTAAAGATTTAGGAGTTAAAAACATTACTGGAAGTATATTAAGTTCTTCAAAATTACAAGACCATAATACATTTGATAATCCAGCTAAAATTCAGCCAAAAGAATTTAAAAACTTCAAAGTTAAAAAAGGGGTTCTTGAAATAGAATTACCACCTTTTTCAGTTGTAGTTTTAGAAGCAAAATAAAATATTTAATATGAAATTCTTGAATTACTATATAAAATTAGGATCAATTTTCACTTTTTCTTTATTGATGTTTTCAATAAATAGTTGTTCAGGTGATGATAATTTAAAACCAGATCCAGAACCGGATCCAGATCCTGTTGTAGTTGTTCCAGAAACATTTCCCGGGCCAACCTATGCAGATGATTATACACCAATAGCATCTTGGAATAATCGTTCTCAATGGAATTTGGCAAATGTACACGATCCAACAGTGGCAAAAGACGGAGACTATTATTATATGTATCAAACGGATGCTTCTTATGGAAATGCTCATGATGGAAACGGACATTTTCACCACCGAAGATCAAAAGATTTGGTAAATTGGGAATACAGAGGGAGTACGATGACTAATGCTCCTGCTTGGGTAAAAGATTCATTAAATAACAAAAGAGCAAGAATGATTCCAGCTTTACCTCCAATTGAAAATCCAAATTATGGCTATTGGGCGCCATATATTCAAAAAGTAGGTACTAAATTTAGAATGTATTATAGCATTGTTGTAATAAATCCTATTGTTGGAACTGATTTTAATACGTCATGGTCCGAACGTGCATTTATTGGATTGGCTGAATCAGATGATTTAGCTTCAAATGTTTGGGAAGACAAAGGAATGGTGGTTTGTTCTGAACCAGATGGCCTAGAAACCTATACAAGAACTGGAGGCGGAGATTGGAGTGGATATTTTAAATTCAATGCTATTGATCCAAGTATGGTGATTACACCAGAAGGAGAACATTGGTTAGTTTATGGTTCCTGGCATTCAGGGATTGCTGCATTGAAATTAAATCCGGAAACAGGTAAACCAGACAAATTAGAAACTATTGATGATTATGGAATTAAAATAGCACATAGAGGAAATAGTCGCTGGCAAGCCTCTGAAGGTCCTGAAATTATTTACAATGAAGACACAGGATATTATTATTTATTTTTAGCTTATGATGAATTGTCTGTTGCCTATAATACACGTGTAGCGCGCTCTACAAGTATTACTGGCCCGTATTATGGAATTGATGGTGGTAACGTTTCTAATGGTGCTGAATCTTGGCCAATGCTAACACATCCATACAAATTTTATAACCACACAGGTTGGGTTGGGTTTTCGCATTGTTCAGTATTTCAAGATCCTCAAACTAAAGAATGGTATTATGCATCTCAGGCTCGTTTACCTGAAAATGTTCCAGGAATAAATGTTTCAAATGCAATAATGATGGGGCATGTTAGAAGTATACAATGGACTGAAGATGGTTGGCCAACAATTTCTCCTGAAAGATTTGCAGGTGTTCCAGATACTAACATTACAGAAGAAGATTTGGTTGGTACTTGGGAGCAAATTACAATGGAATATCAATACAAAACAATACAAAATTCTATTTATATTAATTTAGCAAGTGATAACAAAATAAGTGGTTCGGGTTCTTGGTCTTATGATAGTTCAAATAAAATTCTTACCATAAATAATGATAAGTTTAATGTAGAAAATGCTTGGGACTGGGAAGCTTCACCTAGAAAAAGAACTATAACTTATTCAGGTTTTACTCCGTCAGGACGCACTGTTTGGGCTAAAAAAGTTTATTAAAATTTCTTCACCTTTTTTTATTCTTTAAAATAGAAGAAATTTAAAACATAAATTATGAGAAAAATATTTTTAAGTACAATACTCGCCTCGCTTATTATAAGCTGTACAATAAATAAAACAGATAAAGTTGAAGTTTCTAAAGTTTCTGGAACGGCTGTTAAACCTTTAAAAATAAACAATCCTATTATTAAGGATAAATTTACTGCGGATGCTGCTGCTATTGTTTATAACGATAGTGTTTATTTATATGCTGGTCATGATGAAGCTCCGGACGATTTCAATTTTTATAAAATGAATGAGTGGTTGGTATATTCTTCATCAGATATGGTTAATTGGAAAGAACATCCCGTTCCTTTAAAAACTTCAGATTTTTCTTGGGCATCTGGAGATGCTTGGGCTGCTCAAGTAATTGAAAGAAATGGAAAATTTTATTGGTATGTAACGGTTGAACATGGTAGTATTCATGGAAAAGCAATAGGTGTTGCAGTTGCTGACAGTCCAATAGAACCTTTTAAAGACGCCTTAGGAAAAGCATTAATTACCAATAATATGACAACTCAAACTGATATTAGCTGGGATGATATTGATCCAACAGTTATTATTGATGATGATGGGCAGGCTTATTTATTTTGGGGGAATACAGTATGTCATTATGCGAAATTAAAAGAAAATATGATTGAATTGGACGGCCCAATAGAAACCATTGACTTGCCAAATTTTACAGAAGCACCTTGGATTCATAAAAAAGGAGATTGGTATTATTTATCATATGCATATCAATTTCCTGAAAAAATAGCCTATGCTATGAGCAAATCGATTACTGGTCCTTGGGAATTTAAAGGTATTTTAAATGAAGTTGCTGGAAACAGTAATACCAACCATCAGGCGATTATAGAGTTTAAAGGGAAAGATTATTTTATTTATCATAATGGAAGTATTCAACCGAATGGAGGAAGTTTTAGACGTTCTATTTGTATAGATAATCTATATTATAATGAAGATGGAACTATGCAGCGGATTATAATGACTTCAGAAGGAATTCAATAATTTAAAAGTTAGGATATGAAACAAATTAATAACATACAAATCGCTTTTAAAAGTATTTTATTTTTAATTTCAATTTTCATGGTATCGGCTTCTTGCGCTCAAGAAAGGCCAATTACACACGATCCTGTGGTAGCTAAACAAGGGGATACTTATTACTTATTTTGTACAGGACCTGGAATTACAAGATTTATTTCTAAAGATTTAAAAACATGGAAACAGGCAGCTCCTGTTTTTGCGGAATATCCAGAATGGGCTCTTGATGTAGCACCGGGTTTCAATGGTCATATTTGGGCACCAGATATTTCATTTCATAACAATACCTATTACTTATATTATTCTGTTTCAGCATTTGGAAAAAACACTTCAGCAATTGGTGTAACTACAAATAAAACACTAAACCCAACTGATGAAAATTACAAATGGGAGGATCAAGGAATTGTAATTCAATCAGTTCCAAACAGAGATTTATGGAATGCGATTGACCCTAATTTAATTTTTGATGAAAATAATACACCTTGGTTATCATTTGGCTCATTTTGGAGCGGATTAAAAATGGTAAAATTAAATTCAGATTTAAAATCGATTGCACAGCCGGAAGAATGGCATACCATTGCTAGACGAGATAGAGATAGCGATTTAGAAGATGACGAACCGGGAAATGCAGCGTTAGAAGGACCTTTTATCTTTAAAAAAGGTGATTATTACTATCAATTTTTGTCTTGGGATTTCTGTTGTCGTGGAGAAAATAGTACTTATAAAGTGGTGGTTGGTCGTTCAAAAAAAGTAACAGGGCCTTATGTAGATAAAGAAGGAAAAGAACTCAATAAGGGAGGTGGAACTTTAATAATAGAAGGAGATAAAAACTGGTATGGCGCTGGGCATAACAGTGCTTATACTTTTGATGGTAAAGATTATATTTTTTTCCACGGATATGATGCTAATGATAAAGGATTGCCAAAATTGAGGGTTGCTGAAATAGCATGGGATGCTGAGCTTTGGCCCGTTTTAGGAAACGAATTAGATTAAAATTTATGAAACGTATTTACAAAATATTACTTGTTAGTGGTAGTATATTTTTTTTGGTATTTATGGGATGTACTGGAGAAGGTTCATCCCATAATTCAAAAAGTATTAATAATAATGAACAAAAAGGATACCCTATTAAACCTGTTAACATTCAAAATGTAAAGCTTACAGATGAATTTTGGTTGCTTATTATTAAAACTGTTCAGGAAAAAACAATAGAATACGCTATCACAAAATGTGAGGAAGAAGGACGCTTTGACAATTTTTTAATGGCTGGTGGTAAAATGGAAGGAACCGTAAAAGGAGCAATGCCTTTTGATGATTCGGATGTTTATAAGATTATTGAAGGCGCATCTAATTCTTTAATTAGCGCTCCAAATAAACCATTGGAAAAACTACTAGATTCTCTAATTAATATAGTAAAAACAGGTCAGGAAAGCGATGGGTATTTAACAACATGGAGAACTATTAATCCGGCTAAACCACCTGCGCCTTGGGTAAAAGTGGATGAAGGGAAACGCTGGGAATTTTTATTTATGAGCCATGAATTGTATAACGCTGGACATATGTATGAAGCGGCAGCGGTACATTATGAAGCAACAGGAAAGAGAAATTTCTTAGACATTGCTTTAAAAAATGCCGATTTAATGGTGAAAACATTTGGTGAAGGAGAAGGTAAAATTCAGGCAGTTCCGGGGCATCAAATTATAGAATCAGGTTTGATAAAATTATATCAAATTACTAAAAATGAAGCCTATTTAAATTTAGCAAAATATTTTTTAGATAATAGAGGGAATCCTAAAAATCACGAATTATTCGGCCCTTATTCACAAGATCATATTCCGGTTATACAACAAGATGAAGTTGTTGGGCACGCTGTAAGAGCTGTTTATATGTATGCGGCTATGACAGATATTGCTGCCATAAAAAAAGATACAGCATATAATTTAGCTGTTCAAAAATTATGGGACAATATGGTAAATAAAAAAATGTATATCACAGGAGGTATTGGAGCCAGACATGATGGTGAAGCTTTTGGTGATAATTATGAATTACCAAACCTAACTGCGTACAATGAAACCTGCGCAGCAATTGGTGACGTTTATTGGAATCATAGATTGCATAATTTATCTGGAGATGTAAAATATTTTGATGTAATCGAAAGAACTTTATACAACGGGTTAATTTCAGGATTATCTTTAGATGGAACTAACTTTTTCTATCCAAACGCATTAGAATCAGACGGTGTTTATAAATCTAACAGAGGTTCTTGTACGCGCCAATCTTGGTTTGATTGTTCTTGTTGTCCAACTAATGTAATTCGTTTTATTCCTTCACTACCAGGTTTAATTTACTCAAAAACTAACAATGAACTTTATGTTAATTTATATGCTTCAAATGAAGCTGTTGTAGCATTAGATAATAATTCTATTCAAATTTCACAACAAACAAATTACCCTTGGAATGGAGCTGTAACTATCGCTTTAAAACCAGAAAAAGAATCAGAATTTACTGTAAAATTTAGAATTCCGGGCTGGTCTAGAAATGAAGTTTTACCAGGTGATTTGTATAGGTATACAGATTCATCTAAAGCCCAACCAACTTTAACCATTAATGGTGAAAAAGTGGAGGTTTCAATAAAAGATGGTTATTTTGAAGTGAACAGAAATTGGAAAGCAGCTGATAAAATTGAGCTTAATTTTCCAATGGAAGTGAGAACCGTAAAAGCTAATGATAAGGTTGAAGAAAACAGGGGAAAATTATCTTTAGAGTATGGTCCTTTAGTGTATGCAGTTGAGGAAATTGACAATCCAAATTTTGATGCAATTACAATTTCGACTTCAGATGAATTTACAGTTCAAAAAGAACCAATTTTAGAAGGAGTTAATACAATAACTAATAATAAATTAAAAGCGATTCCTTACTACACTTGGTCAAATAGAGGTGTGGGTAAAATGAAAGTGTGGCTTGAAAATAAAGAATAATTAAACCAAATAATATGACAGGCGTGAGTTTAGCATTACTGTTAACTAATTAAAACATCTAGAAAATAATTTATGAAATCGTCATTAACAACAAGTTTGCCTAAGCAAACACCAATAACTAAAAAGCGATAACATATATGACTTCTAACAAATAAATTTTACATATATGAAATCTAACAATCAAAAGTTAAGCATACTTGAAAAAATCGGTTATGGTTCAGGAGATGCAGCAGTAAACGTGGTTATTTCCTCAATGTTTCTAATTATTACTTTTTTCTATACCGATGTTTATGGTCTAAAACCTAAAGACATGGCGGTATTATTTCTTTTGGTTAGGCTTATAGATGCTATAACCGATCCACTTATGGGACTTATAACCGATAAAATTACAACAAAGTGGGGGCGTTACAGACACTATTTTTTGTTTTTATCTGTACCTTTTGGTATCTCCGTTTTTTTAACCTTTACAACTCCAGGATTCGATTATTCGGGTAAATTAATTTACGCTTACATTACTTATATTTTTGTAACAATTATGTTTACTTCGGTAACAATTCCTTATATATCCTTAATTGGAGTATTAACAAGTGATCCAAAGGAACGCTTATCTGCAAATGGATATCGACTTTTTTTTGCAAAAATAGCGGCCTTTCTAGTTTCAATTGTAGTTCCAATTATGGCAGAATCTTTAGGTAAAAATGATATTGCTAAAGGTTACCAGCTTGCTATGGGCTTAATGGCACTTTTAGGTACGCTTCTTTTCTTATTTAGTTTCTTTACAACAAAAGAACGTGTTGAACATGTTGTAGATAAAACACCGTTATTAGAACAATTCAAACTGCTTTTCAAAAATGGTCAATGGACACTTTTATTCGGTGTATGTTTTACAGGAACAGTAGGGTATGTAATTCGTGGTTCTGTAGCTATTTTTTATGCAAAATATTTTCTTGGAGGCGATGCTAGCGTCCAGTCTACTTTTATGGCAACGGGCGTTATTGCCGCAATATTAGCAATGCCCGCGTCTACATTTATAACGAAGCGTTACTGTAAAGTAAAACTCTTTAAATATACGCAGCTTGCAGTTGGCGCAATCAGTTTAGTAATGTTTTTTGTGGTGAAACCCGGAGATATGTTTTTAGCATATGTATTGTATTTTATACTATCCTTTATTGTTGATTTACATGCGCCAGTATTCTGGTCAGCTATTGCGGAAGCGGTAGATTACGGACATGCAGAATCTGGAAAACGTGTTTCTGGACTATCCTTTGGAGGTATTTCATTTGCTCAAAAAGCAGGTATGGGAGTAGCTGGTGCAACCGTTGGTTATTTGTTAGACTTTTTTGGCTACATTCCAGATACTGTACAAAGTGAAACAGCATTGATTGGTCTTGCACTTATGTTAACAATCATTCCTGGTGTTTTTCATGTAATTATGGGTTTACTAATGTTTCGCTACAAAATTACTGACAAATATTATGAAACTATAAAAACTAAACTGAACATATAAAAATGGGTACAACTGGAAAAAATACTCCTATTGTTGAGCGACGTGCCGATCCGTTTATTTATAAACATACCGACGGTTATTATTATTTTACGGGTTCAGTACCATCATATGATTCTATAGAACTTAGAAGAGCTAAAACAATAAAAGGATTACAAGAAGCAGAAACATTTAATGTATGGCATAAGCACAAAACAGGACCAATGAGTCAGCATATTTGGGCTCCAGAAATACATTATTTAGATGGAAAATGGTATGTTTATTTTGCAGCTAGCGAAGTTAATGATATTTGGAAATTAAGACCTTATGTTCTTGAATGTAAAGGTCAGGATCCTTTAAAAGACGAATGGATTGAACTTGGGCAGATGCAACCTGCGGATGGTGATAACAAAACATTTGTCGATTTTTCTTTAGACGGAACAGTTTTCGAAAATAATGGAAAAAGATACTTCTGTTGGGCTGAAAAAACGGGTGGACAATTTGCTGCTTCAAATTTATATTTAGCGGAAATGGAATCGCCAATTAAATTAAAAACAGCTCAGTTTATGCTTACCACACCTGATTATGATTGGGAAAGAATTGATTTTTGGGTAAATGAAGGTCCAGCTGTAATAAAAAATAATGACAAAATTTATATCACATTTTCTGCAAGCGCAACAGGTGCTTGTTATTGTATGGGAATGATGGAAGCAGATTCAGCTTCTGATTTATTAGATAGGAATTCTTGGAAAAAATCTAGATATCCAGTTTTAGAGTCAGATTATAACAAAAATATATATGGACCAGGACATAACAGTTTTACTGTTGCTGAAGATGGTCAAACACCATTAAGTATCTATCATGCCAGAGATTATGAAAAAATTGTAGGTGATCCTTTATACGATCCAAACAGACATGCTAGAGTTATGCAAGTTAAATTTGATAATAATGGAAGACCAGTTTTTGAATATTATTAAAATGAATTATTGAAAATTACTTATTAAATGAAGAAACCATTTTTTACATACACATTTTTAGTTGCTTTTATAATCGCTGCATTATTAAGTTGTAAGGAAAAAGAAGTAACAACTTCTGAAGCCAAATCAATTTCTAACGAAATAGTTAATTTGCATGTAGATTTAAAAGATTCCGGCATAAAAATTCAACCAACAATGTATGGTGTCTTTTTCGAAGATATCAACTTTGCAGCGGATGGAGGTTTATATGCAGAAATGATAAAGAACAGATCTTTTGAATTTACAAATCCGTTAATGGGTTGGAGCCAACCAAATAGTAACAAACATTCTTTTAATAATGAGTCTGGAATAGCTTCAGCAGTAAAATATGCAGGCAACCCAAGTAATAAGAATTATATAAGAGTTAAAATAAATGATGATAAAGGTTACGTATTAATTAATGAAGGTTTCCGAGGAATGGGAATTCATAAAGATGCTTCTTATAATTTTTATCTATCAGCTTCAAAAAAAAGTGGAAATGTTAAAAAAATAAATATTCAATTTATTGATAAAGAAGGAACTGTTTTAGGTGAAACTAATATTGTTCCAACATCAACAGATTGGGAAAATTATACAGCGCAACTTACAGCTTTAAAAACCGAAGCAAAAGCACAAATTAAAATCACTTTTGAAGGCACTGGAGAAATTGATTTGGATATGATTTCTTTATTTCCTGTAGATACTTGGAAAGGAAGAAAAAACGGATTGCGTAAAGATATAGTACAATTATTAGATGATATGGATCCTGGATTTTTAAGATTTCCTGGAGGATGTATTGTTGAAGGAAGAACCTTAGCGCGTCGTTACCAATGGAAAAAAACTGTTGGGCCAATTGAAGATCGAGAGATTTTAGTAAATAGATGGAATACGGAGTTTAAACATAAATTAACTCCCGATTATTTTCAAAGTTTTGGATTAGGTTTTTTTGAATATTTTCAACTTTCTGAAGATTTAGGAGCAGAACCATTGCCAATTTTAAGCTGCGGAATTGCTTGTCAGTTTAACACAGGTGAATTAGTTCCAATGGAAGAATTAGATCCTTATGTGCAAGATGCGCTGGACTTAATTGAATTTGCAAATGGTTCAATTAATACTCCTTGGGGTAAAGTTAGAAGCGAAATGGGACACCCGGAAAAGTTCAATTTAAAATATATTGGAGTTGGTAATGAGCAATGGGGTCCGGCTTATATTGAAAGATATAAAGTATTTGAAAAAGCAATTAAAGCTAAATATCCAGAAATAATTATTGTTTCGGGAAGCGGCCCTTTTCCTGATGGAGATTATTTTGAATATGGAATGGAGGAATTGAAAAAATTAAATGCTGAAATTATTGATGAACATTATTACAGAAGTCCTGAATGGTTTAGAGAAAATGCTGCACGTTATGATAGTTATGATAGAAATGGACCAAAAATATTTGCAGGTGAATATGCCGCTCATCCAAAAGAGATAGAAGATGGTCCGAAGGAAAATAATTGGGAAGCAGCACTTTCTGAAGCTGCATTTATGACAGGTTTAGAGCGTAATGCTGAAGTAGTTCATTTAACATCATATGCGCCATTAATGGCACATATTGATGCGTTTCAATGGGCTCCTGATATGATTTGGTTCAATAACTTAGAATCATACGGAACGGCCAATTATCAAGTGCAAAAAATGTATGCAACTAATAAGGGAACTGATTTACTTTCAATAACTAAAGAAGGAAAACCTTTAACTGGTCAAGGAGATTTGTATGCAACTGCTGCAAAAGATTTAGAGAAAGAAGAGGTGATTATTAAATTGGTAAATACATCAAGTAATTCTCAGAATGTTACGGTTAATATATCTGGAAAAAAAGTTAAATCAAAAGGAATAATTACAATTTTAACTAGTGATAACTTGGTTGATGGAAATTCGTTTGAATCACCAAATAAAATTAGCCCTAATGAATCGGATTTTATATTAGAAGGTGAAAAAACAGTGGTGAGTTTGAAACCAAACTCTTTTACTATTTTAAAATTTAAAATAAAATAAATGTTAATTAATAACTATAAAAATAAAAGAAGTGTTTTTTACACACTTATAAAATAAAAATGTTATATTTGTCATATACATAAAGATTTATTAGATGGAAAAATATGCAATAGGAATGGATTTTGGATCTGATTCGGTTAGAGCTTTGTTAGTAAATACAGTAACTGGTGAAGAATTAGCAACTGCAGTTCATTATTATGAACGATGGAAAGAGGGGAAATTTTGTGACCCTTCAAAAAATCAATTCAGACAACATCCTTTAGATTACATTGAAGGAATTGAAAACACAATTAAAGAAGTTATAGCTGAAGTTGATAAAAATGTTGTTGATAATATTGTTGGAATTGGTATTGACACAACAGGTTCAACCCCGGTAGCCGTTGACAAAACAGGAACTCCTTTGGCTTTGTTAAATGGTTTTGAAGAAAATCCAAATGCTATGTTTGTTCTTTGGAAAGATCATACTGGTATTAAAGAAGCAGATGAAATTAACGAATTGTGTAAAAAATGGGATATTGATTATTCACAATTTGAAGGTGGAATTTATTCATCAGAATGGTTTTGGTCAAAAATATTACATGTTTCCAGAGAAGATAAAAGCGTTTTAGAAAAAGCATATTCTTGGGTAGAACATTGCGATTGGGTGCCTTTTTTATTAACGGGAGGAACTGATGTTTCACAAATGAAACGCAGTAGATGTGCTGCAGGTCATAAAGCTTTATGGCACGAATCTTATGGCGGGTTGCCAGCAAATGAGTTTTTTGTTGCGTTAGATCCAATTTTAGATGGACTGAAAGATCGATTATTTACAGAAACTTTTACATCAGATGTTTCAGCTGGAACTTTATCTGATGAATGGGCAAATATATTAGGTTTATCAACAAAAGTAGTAGTTGCTGTAGGTGCTTTTGATGCACATATGGGTGCTGTAGGTGTTAATATTGAACCTTATTTTTTAACTAAAATTATGGGTACTTCAACTTGTGATATTTTAGTAGCTCCAAAAAATAAAGAAGAACATTTGGTAAAAGGTATTTGCGGACAAGTTGATGGTTCGGTTATTCCTGAAATGTTAGGCTTAGAAGCTGGGCAATCTGCATTTGGAGATATTTATGCTTGGTACAATCGTTTATTGGCTTGGCCAATAAAAGAGTTAATAGGGAATTCTACATTAATTGATGAAAAAACAAAAGAAAAATTGATTGAAGAATCCTTAGGGAATTTAATTCCAAAATTAAGTGAAGCTGCTGAAAAAGAACCAATTGGTGCTTCTGGAGAACTGGCATTGGATTGGATGAATGGTAGAAGAACACCAGATGCTAATCAAAATTTAAAAGGAGTAATTGCAGGAATAAATTTAGGAAGCACATCACCAAAAGTATTTAGAGCTTTGGTAGAAGCTTCATGTTTTGGTGCTAAAAAAATTGCTGACAGATTTATTAGTGAAGGCATTCCAATTAAAGGTGTAATTGCTTTAGGTGGAATTGCAAAAAAATCACCATTTATCATGCAAATGATGTCAGATATATTGAATATGCCAATAAAAGTTGTAAAGTCTGAACAAGCTTGCGCATTAGGAGCGGCTATTTTTGGTGCGGTTGCATCAAACATATACAAAGATACTTTTGAAGCTATGAACGCTATGGGAAGTCCGTTTGAAATGGTTTATGAACCAAACCAAGAAAATGTTCCTGCGTATCAAAAAGTATATCAAAATTATAGTGAGTTAGCTATAACCATGGAAGAACATATTATGAAAACTGTATAAAATGAGTATTTATAAAGATTTAAAACAAGAATGTTACGAAGCTAATATGCAATTAAATGCCTTAGGTTTGGTTGTGTATACTTTTGGGAATGTAAGTGCTGTTGACAGAAAAAAACAGGTTTTTGCAATAAAACCAAGCGGTGTGCCTTATGAAGATTTAAAACCAGAAGATATGGTAATTTTAGATTTTGATAATAACATTATTGAAGGAACATTAAGACCTTCATCTGATACTAAAACACATGCTTATTTATATAAAAACTGGAATGATATTGGAGGCATAGCACATACACATGCACTGTATTCTGTTGCTTGGGCACAATCTCAATTAGATATTCCAATTTTTGGAACCACACATGCAGATCATTTAACGGCTGATATTCCTTGTGCACCACCAATGAGTGATGAATTAATTAAAGGAAATTACGAGCATAATACCGGGATTCAAATATTGGATTGTTTTGAACAAAAAAATCTTTCTCATAAAGAAGTTGAAATGGTTTTAATTGGAAATCATGGCCCTTTTACCTGGGGAAAAGATGCTGCAAAAGCTGTTTATAATAGCAAAGTTTTAGAAGTAGTTGCCGAAATGGCTTATGTAACCTTGCAAATAAACCCAAACGCACCTCGATTAAAAAATTCATTAATAAAAAAACACTACGAACGTAAACACGGAAAAAATTCTTATTACGGTCAGTAAAATATAATAAACAAAATAATTATCAAATGATTGATATAGCTAATAAAGAAATTTGGTTTGTAACAGGAAGCCAACATTTATACGGAGAAGAAACATTAAGACAAGTTGCTGAAAATTCAAAACAAATTGTTGCAGGATTTAATAATTCTAAGCAAATACCTGTAAAAATTGTATATAAGCCAACTGTAAAATCACCAGATGAAATTACAAGTGTTTGTCAGGAAGCCAATGCTTCAAAAAATTGTATTGGTATTATTACTTGGATGCATACATTTTCTCCGGCAAAAATGTGGATTCGTGGTTTAAGTATTTTAAATAAACCAATTTGTCATTTACACACACAATTTAATGCTGAAATTCCTTGGGAAACAATTGACATGGATTTCATGAATTTAAATCAATCTGCACATGGTGATAGAGAATTTGGATTTATAATGTCTAGAATGCGTAAAAAACGTAAAGTTGTTGTTGGGCATTGGCAAGAAGAACGCGTTCAAAAGAAATTAGGAATTTGGTCACGTGTTGTATTGGGCTGGGATGAATTGCAAAATTTAAAAGTTGCCAGAATTGGTGACAATATGCGTGAAGTTGCAGTAACTGAAGGGGATAAAGTTGAAGCTCAAATTCGTTTTGGTTTTTCAGTAAATGGTTTCGATTCTTCTGATGTTGTAAAACATATTAATAAAGTTTCTGAAAGTGAATTAAACAATTTATTAGCGGTGTATGAAGCATCTTATAAGTTAACGCCTTCACTTTTAAATGGTGGAGATCAAAGAGATTCTTTAGTAGAAGCAGCCAGAATTGAGTTAGGTTTAAGAGCCTTTTTAGAAGAAGGAGGATTTAAAGCCTTTACCGATACCTTTGAAAATTTAGGAGCATTAAAACAATTACCAGGTATAGCTGTGCAGCGTTTAATGGCAGATGGTTATGGTTTTGGAGGTGAAGGTGACTGGAAAACTGCAGCTATGGTTAGAGCTTTAAAAGTAATGAATTATGGTTTAGAGGGTGGTACTTCTTTTATGGAAGATTATACATATCATTTTACACCTCAAAAATCGTATGTATTAGGTTCACATATGTTAGAAATATGTTCGTCAATTGCAGATGGAAAGCCAACTTGCGAAGTACATCCTTTAGGTATTGGAGGAAAAGAAGATCCTGCACGTTTAGTATTTAATGTAGCTCCTGGAGATGCAATTAATGTATCTTTAGTGGATATGGGAAACAGATTTAGGTTGATAGTAAATGAAGTGGAGGCTGTTAAACCAATGGCTGATTTACCTAAATTGCCAGTTGCAAGAGTTTTATGGGATGCTAAACCTGATTTAGATGTTGCTGCAACTGCTTGGATTTTAGCTGGGGGAGCACATCATACAGTGTATAGTCAAGTTGTTACTACTGAATATATGGAAGATTTTGCTGATATTGCTGGTATAGAATTATTAGTAATTGATGAAAAAACAACTGTAAGAGATTTTAAAGATAAAATCAATGCGAATGAAGCATATTATCATATGTTTCAGCATGGTTTATAATAACTAACTAAAAACCAACTAATATGAGTGTATTAAAGCGTAGTTTTTATTTTATGGCATTACTTAGTTTTGCTTATTTTAATTTTCAATGTAAAGGCGATAAAAAAATGGATAATTCTTCAAAAGAAATTACAGAAGCAAAAAGTTTGGTAACTATTTCAAAAGAAGCCTTTGGAGTTACTGCAGACAGTATTAATGTGGATAGTTATACTTTAAAAAACAGTAAAGGTATGGAAGTAAGCATTATTACTTATGGAGGGATAATTACTTCATTAAAAGTTCCAAATAAAGAAAATAAAATTGAAGATGTTGTTCTGGGTTATAATACATTGGCACACTATGAGAAAAGCAGTCCGTTTTTTGGAGCACTTATTGGTAGATATGGTAATAGAATTGCAAAAGGTAAGTTTACATTAGATGGTAACGAATATCAATTAGCAACAAATAACGACCCTAATCATTTACATGGAGGAGATAAAGGTTTTGACAAAGTTGTTTGGAATGCTTCAGAAGAAAAAACGGATAGTACTGCATCGCTGGTTCTTACTTATTTAAGCAAGGATATGGAAGAAGGATATCCGGGAAATTTAAAAACAAAAGTAACATATACATTGGATAATAATAATGTGTTGGATGTGCTATATGAAGCAGCTACAGATAAAAAAACAATTGTTAATTTAACGCAACATTCATATTTTAATTTATCTGGAGATTTTTCTAAAACTATTTTAGACCATGAAATTACAATTAATGCAGATAAATTTATCCCTGTGGATGAGACTTTAATTCCTACAGGAGAACTTAAAGATGTTACAAATACACCTTTTGATTTTAGAAATGCTAAAGTTGTTGGAAAGGATATTGAAGTTGAAAACGAACAACTAAAAAGAGGGTTGGGATACGATCATTGTTGGGTTTTAAATAATCAAAATGAGGGTATGCGTTTAGCATCAACAGCATATAACCCAGAAAGTGGAAGATTACTTGAAATATTTACTAATGAGCCGGGAATACAGTTTTACACTGGTAATTTTTTAGATGGAACTTTACCTAGTAAACAAGGTGGAACCTATGCATTTAGAACAGGTTTTTGTTTAGAAACTCAACACTATCCTGATTCACCAAATCAAAAGGATTTTCCTTCTGTGGTTTTAAATCCAGGAGAAAAATATGAAACAAAAACTTCATTTAAATTTTCTGTAAAATAATAATATGAAAACATTAGACACTTTAGATTGGGTATCCATAGGAATTTATTTCTTGGTTTTAGTAGGTATTGTAATTTGGGTTGTAAGAAAAAAACAAGCAAATACTGAAGATTATTTTTTAGCAGGAAGAAATGTAGGATGGTTTGTTGTAGGTGCGTCAATTTTTGCATCTAATATTGGTTCTGAACATGTAGTTGGATTAGCAGGAGCAGGAGCAGGAAATAAATTACCAATGCTTATTTATGAAATTCAGGCATGGGTTGTTTTACTTTTGGGATGGGTGTTTTTACCGTTTTATGCACGAAGTGGAGTTTTTACAATGCCTGAGTTTTTAGAAAAAAGATTTGATGCGCGTTCTCGATGGATTCTTTCAGTTTTTTCAATTATTGCTTATGTGTTAACTAAAATTTCTGTAACTATTTATGCTGGTGGTGTGGTGGTTTCTGCATTGTTAGGAATTGATTTTTGGACCGGAGCAATTGCTACTGTTTTACTTACAGGTTTATACACAGTTTTGGGTGGAATGAGAGCTGTTGTTTATACAGAAACATTACAAGCAATTATTTTAGTAATTGGAGCAGGAGCATTAACGTTTATAGGATTGCAACACGTTGGTGGCTGGGAAAGTATGAAACAAACTGTTACACCTGAGTATTTAAATATGTGGCGCTCTGCATCGGATCCTGAGTTTCCTTGGCCAGCACTATTTATTACTAGTACAATAGTAGGTGTTTGGTATTGGTGTACCGATCAATATATTGTGCAACGTACACTTACAGCAAAAAATATAAAAGAAGGAAGAAGAGGTACTATATTTGGAGCTATGTTAAAACTACTTCCTGTATTTTTATTCTTAATTCCGGGTGTAATTGCTGTAACATTAAAAATGCGTGGAGAATTAGAGTATGATAGCCCAGATCAGGCATTTCCGGTATTGATGAGTAATTTATTGCCTTCAGGATTACGTGGTTTAGTTGCTGCTGGTTTATTAGCTGCTTTAATGAGTTCTTTGGCTTCAGTATTTAATTCAGTTTCAACTTTATTTACAGTTGATATTTATAAAAAATTAAAACCAAACACTCCAGAGAAAAAATTAGTAAAAACAGGTCAGATTGCAACTGTAATTGTTGTTATTATTGGAATTATTTGGATTCCAATTATGGCAAATATATCGGGTGTATTATATGAATATTTGCAAAAAGTACAATCTTATATTGCACCACCAATTACAGCAGTTTTCTTATTGGGTATTTTCCATAAAAGAATTAATGCACAAGGTGCTTATGTTACTTTAGTTGTTGGTTTTGTGGCCGCTGCGTTTAGAATTGTGTTGGAGTTGATAAAAGATTCATTAGATACAAGTAGCTTCTTGTTTAAACTTGGAGATATGAATTTCTTAACTTTTGGAGCTTGGTTTTTCTTGTTTTGTATTATTTTAACAATAGTTGTTAGTTTAGTTACCAAAGAACCAGAAGATGAAAAAGTTGAAAATCTTACTTTTGGTACAATTTCAGAAGAAGAAAAAATTAAAAATAAAAGTAGTTATGGATTTATTGATATAGCAATATCAATTGTAGTTGTAGCTTTAGTTATTGCAGTAATGATTTTCTTTAACGGAAAATAGATAATTGTAAATTTTAGATTTGATTAAATGTAAAAAAGAGGGCAGATGCCCTCTTTTTTATGCTATTTTTTTGTGAAATCAGTTATCTTAGAACTAAAAAAGTACTAAATCTTAACTAAATTATTATTAATTTTAATCCTTAATTTAGAAGTAATATAATTTAGTTGCACGAAGAATTAATATGAAAAATTTAAATGATTTAGACTCTTTTTCTCAACAGTTTTCTAATACAGAAAAAATGCCAGTGTTATTTTTAGGACACGGTAGTCCAATGAATGCGATTGAGAACAATCAATTTGTTGAAGGTTTTAGAAATAGTGTCAAAAATATTCCAAAACCAACTTCAATTATATGTATTTCGGCACATTGGTATACAAAAGGGACTAAAGTTACGGCTATGGAAATGCCCAGAACAATTCATGACTTTGGCGGATTTCCAAAAGAATTGTTTGAGGTACAATATCCTGCAAAAGGAAATCCTCAGTTAGCAGTTGAAACAAAAAAATTATTAATTCCTGAATTGGTTGAATTAGATGAAAAATGGGGGTTTGATCACGGTGCTTGGTCAGTTATAAAACATTTATATCCAAATGCAGATATTCCAGTAATTCAATTAAGTATTGATTATACAAAATCAGCTCAATATCATTTTGAACTGGCTAAAAAACTTAATTCTTTACGGAAAAAGGGTGTTTTAATTATTGGAAGCGGAAACATTATTCATAATTTAGGAATGGTTGATTTTAAAAATTTTGATAAAGATAATTATGGTTTTGAGTGGGCCATTGAGGCAAAAGAAATAGTTAATAATTTAATTTTAAAAGGGGATTATCAATCGTTAATAAATTACGATAGGTTAGGAAAAGCACTTCAATTAGCGATTCCAACACCAGACCATTATTTACCGTTAATATATGCGTTAGGATTGCAAGAAAAAGGTGAAAACATATCTTTATTTAATGATAAATTGGTTGCAGGAAGTTTAAGTATGACTTCTTTAAAAATTTCATAAAAAAATACGCTGAGTTGCTATTTTTAAAGATAGCAACTTAGCGTATTTTACAGAGCATTTTTAATTCTTAAAACTTCATTGTAAATCCTCCGTGAGCTTTCATGTTTACAGTTAATTTAGAAGATGGCTCAATTGTTTTTTGAACAAATCCATTTTCATCTTCATAAATAATAAAACCATTTTCTTTTGTAATAAATGATAAATCTATTGTAATTTCTTTAGCTTCATTTTCTCCATTGATACCAGCTACAAACCAGTTATCATCTTTCTTTCTGGCTATAATTGCGTATTTTCCAGGGTACCCATCAATAAATTTAGCAGCATCCCAATTAGTTGGAATATCTTTTAAATAATCTATAACGTATTGAGGCTGTTTTGCTATTCCTTCTGGAATTTCTGCAATATGCTGAATGCCAGATAAAAATAGAACAGGTAAAGCCAATTCAAATGCTGGTGTTGTTTTTCTTTCAATATTTGGAATTGTATCTAAAACCATTGGAGTAAAGTCCATTGGGTCAAATGCGTTTCGGGTAAAAGGTAACATAGCACAATGGCTAGGTTGTAAATCGGCAGTTTCTTGTGTAAACGTAATAAACTCTTCACCTTTAATAGATTCCATTGTCATTAGGTGTGGATATGTACGTTGCCATCCTCTTGGTAATGTTGCTCCATGAAAATTCACCATTAATTTATGTGCAGCGGCATCTTTTAAAATACCATGGTAATAGGCAATCATAGATTGTCCGTCACCTCCAAAAAAGTCGATTTTTACTCCCGAAACACCAATATTATTAAGTATTGTGAATTCTTTTATTCTGTCTTCGTGTGTTAATAATTTGCTTTTTGGATGGTATGGAGTGGAATTCCAATTTCCTGATGAATTGTACCAAACATTAATTTTTACGTTTTTACTTGTAGCATAATCGGCTAATTCTTTCATTTTTTCATAGCCAATTTTAGTATCCCAATCTGCATCTATTAAACAATAAGGCCAGTTCATTTCAGCAGCATAATCTATAAATTTTATGGAGGTTTCAAAGGTTGTAAAATCATCTTTTAATAAAACCCAACTCCAGGAACTCAATCCGCTTTTAATAAATGAAGTATCCAAATCAATTGCTTTTTCTGCTAAATCGGTTCCTAATGTGCTTTCTGTAATGGTATTTAAAGTACCAATCGTAATAATTCTCCAAGGTGTAAACCAAGGTAAATTGGATTCAGGATTTAGTTCGCCTTCTGGAAAAATTTCTTCTTTTTGTGGAAACGTAACTTGTAAAGCTTCCATTTCATTATTATATTTTAATCTGGTTCCGCAATAGTTTTGGTGCAAACCAGCTTCAGTAATTAAAACCCAAGAATTATTTGTATTAAATAAAGCAGGATATACCCAGCCTTCACCAATTGGAGAAGGAGTATTTACCGAAATATCCATCATGTAATTTTCTTCATAGGAAGGATTTGTTTCACTCCATCCAGTTTTTGCTTTAGACATTGGTTGTAACCAAGCTTTAGTGTTTTCATTAAAATTATAAGTTGTTTTTTCTTCAGTAATCTTTTTAATTTCTGTTGAAGTTTCAGGAAAGTGATATCTAAAAGCAACTCCATCATCTGATAATTGAAAAATAATATCCATTAAATTTCCACTTTCATTTTCCAAATGAACGGTGTATTTATTCGCATTATATTCAATATCTTTTTGTTTTCCTTGAAGCATTGAATAAGAATCGGAAACATTAGCGGCTTCTGAAATACTTACTATTTTCAAATTATTATAAAAATTAGCATCTTCTCTTATAATTCCTAATTGTGAAGAATCTAAAACTTTATTGTTGTTGTAAAAAACTTGATAATAGGGAATTTTATTAGCCGTTAAATTGAATTCAACTTTAATTGTTTTTAAAGGGTTTTCAAATAGGGTTTCATTTTTTTTATCGCTACAGGAAAGCAATAAGATAAATGTAACAACTAGTAGTATGTAATTTTTCATGAGTAAGTGTTTATATTACACTTGTAAAAATACACAAATAAAATTAATTAAAATAACAATATTTATATAAAAAAATAAAACTGTTTAATATTAAAATATAGGTTTTGAAAAATTATTTTCTCTAAATTAGAAAAAAGTTAACCATAAAATAAATACCTTAAAAAATTGTAATATTGTAAATGCAGTATTTAAGTAAATATTTATTATGATAAGTATATTTAAGCAATCTTTTAATTTTCTGTTTTTTTTGACTCCTTTTTTCATATTTGGTCAAGAATTACCTCCTATTGAAAATTATTCTTCAAAAGTATATGGCGCAGAAAATCAGAATTGGTCTATTTCTCAATCTGACCAAAAATATATTTATGTTGCCAATAATAGCGGTTTGTTAGAGTTTAATGGAGCAAAATGGAGTTTATTTCCATCACCAAATAACACTATTTTGCGTTCAGTAACTGCAATTAATAATAAAATATATACAGGAGCTTACATGGAATTTGGGTTTTGGGAAAAAAATAATTTTGGAAACCTAGAATATACATCATTAAGTGAAAAGCTAAAAGAATCTTTAATTGAAGAGGATTTTTGGAATATTATCGAATTTGATAAATGGATATTATTTCAATCTTTATTTAGAATTTATATTTATAATAGTGATGATGGGACTTTTAAAATTATTACTTCAGAAACACAACTTCCAAAGGCTTTTAAAGTAGATGGGAGTATCTATTTTCAAAAAATGAATGAAGGAGTTTTTAGAATTGAAAATGGCGAACCAGTTTTACTTTCTGGAGATGAAATTTTTAAAAGCAACATATTAGTAAACCTATTTGAGGTGGATGACAAAATTTTATACCTAACTCAAACAAGTGGTATATATTTTATTGATGAAAAAGGAGTTTCCAAATGGAATATTAAAACCAACCCTATTATTTCAAAAATAAGTGTGTATAGTAGTTTGCAATTGGAAAATGGAAGCATTGTTCTAGGAACTATTTCAAATGGAATTTATCAATTAGATAAAAATGGAGACTTGTTAATGCATTTAAACCAAGAAAAAGGACTTAATAACAATACCGTTTTATCTATGTATGAAGATAGAGATAAAAATCTTTGGTTAGGATTAGATAATGGAATTAGTGTTATAAATATGAATTCTCCATTTAAAGTTTATAATGATTTTGGAGGTAAATTAGGTTCCGTATACAGGTCAATAATTTTTAATAATAATCTATATCTTGGAACTAATCAAGGGTTGTTTTATAAAAAAGTAGGATCTAATAATGATTTTGAATTTATTGATGATACAGATGGGCAAGTTTGGTGTTTTAAAATTCATGATAACAAATTGTTTTGCGGACATAATAAAGGGACTTTTATTGTAAACAATAACAATGCAACTCTTATAACTGATGTTATGGGAACTATGGAAATTAAATCAGTAGAAAGTAATAAAAATATCTTAATTCAGGGTTATTACAATGGTTTAAATGTAATTGAAAAAGTTAACGGTAAATGGAAATTAAGAAATAAAATAGTAGGTTTTGACCCAACAAGTAGATTTTTCGACTTTACTGATAATGGTAGTATTTTAGTATATCATGAATATAAAGGTGTCTTTAAACTAGAAGTAAATAACGATTTTACACAAGTTAAAAGTTATAAAATTTTAAAGAGCGCTCCTAAAGCGCTAAAATCTGCAATATCTAATTATAATGGAGAGCTTTTATATACATCAGATAGTGGAATTTTTAAATATAATAATAAAAATGAGTCATTTGAAAAAGATTTAATTTTATCTGAGAGGTTTTTAAAAGATGATGAATTTATTTCTGGAAGACTAGTTTTAGATGATAAAACAAATACCTTATGGGGTTTTACGGATAAAAGTATTATTTATTTTTCGCCTGGAAAGTTAAATAATACTTTACAAAGTACTAAAATATTTGTACCCGCTTCTTTAAGAGGAAATCTTACTGGTTTTGAAAGTATGATCCATTTAAATGATCAATTGTATTTGTTTGGTAATTCAAGAGGTTATTTTATATTAGATATGGATAAAATTAATGAAACTGATTTTGAAGTAACCATAAATTCTATAGAAAAAAGTACAATTAATGAAGAAAAAAAGTTTGTTCCTTTAAGTGAGAATAATAAATTCAGTTCAAAGGAAAATAATTTATATTTTACTTATAGTGTACCAGAATTTGATAAATTCAGTTTGGTGAATTACCAATACCAATTAAAAGGTTTTTACAACAATTGGAGTGATTGGTCTACGGATTCAGAGATCTCTTTTAAAAATTTACCATACGGTAGTTATACCTTTAATGTAAAGGCTCAAATTGGCAACAATTTATCAAGTAATACTGCATCTTATTCTTTTGTTATAGACAGACCTTGGTATCTTTCTAATCAATCAATTCTAATCTATTCAATTTTATTTATTGCTTGGCTCTTATTTGTACATAACTTATATAAAAGATACTATTCAAAACAAAAAAAGAAATTATTAGATAAAAAACAGCAGGAATTTTCAATGTCCCAATTAGAAAATGAAAAGGAAATTATGAAGTTGAAAAATGAAAAACTACAACATGAGATTGATAGTAAAACAAGAGAACTTTCTGCCTCTACCATGAATATTATTAAAAAGAATGAACTTTTAAATAGTATTAAAAATGAATTAACCTCAGTTGCTGATAACAATAGAAATAAACCTGTAATAAAAATTATTAATAAAAACCTATCAAATACAAGTGATTGGGAATTGTTTCAAGAGGCTTTTAATAATGCGGATAGTAATTTTTTAAAGAAAATAAAAACTATACATCCAAAATTAACTCCAAACGATTTGCGTTTATGCTCATATTTACGTTTAAATTTATCATCAAAAGAAATTGCTCCTTTGTTAAATATTTCAACACGTAGCGTTGAAATAAAAAGATATAGGCTTCGAAAAAAAATGGAGTTACATCACGAAAAAAGCTTAGTTGAGTATATCTTAGAAATATAGTTACTGCAACATTGTTAAAAAATACCACAACATCACCACAACATTTAACCAACTACAACCTTTTAGTTGATTTTTTTTTAACACTTTACGTCTAAAAATAAAACATTTGTTAGTATGCCTATTTAAAAGGGATTAAACTGTCTTTTTGTGTTATATTAACTATAAAATATATAGGATTGATATTATGTTTTATTCAGATGTATGTTTTTTGTATAGGTTCATTTTTAAAAACCTTTAAAGTATCAACATATCTTTACGTTAAACTTAATTCAAATTTATATGAAATCACTTTTATTATCAATTTTTCTCAGCTTTGCAAGTATGTATGCATACTCACAGGGCTTTGAAGTAAAAGGAACTGTAGTTGATGCTTCAGGATCTCCTTTACCAGGAGTTTCAATAGTTGTAAAAAACACAACAAATGGTAGCTCAACGGATTTTGACGGAAATTTTACAATGACTAATGTAGAAAACGGGCAAACACTTGTTTTTTCTTATATTGGATTTGTAAATAAAGAAATTGTAATCAATAATGAAACTACACTTAATGTGGTACTTTCAGAAGATTTACAAAGTTTAGAAGAAGTAGTTGTAGTAGGTTATGGTGTACAAAAAAAGACCTTAATTACAGGTGCAGGTGTTAATGTAAAAGGGGAAGATATTGCTGCCCTAAATACAGGAACTGCTATGCAAGCGCTACAAGGTACTACTGCCGGTGTTAGTATTACTAGAGATAGTGGTCAGCCAGGTGCTGGTACAAGAGTTACAATTCGTGGTCTAGGTACTATTGGTAACTCAAACCCATTATATATTGTTGATGGTGTAGCTGTTGGCAATATAGATTACTTAAGTTCATCAGATATTGAAACTATTGATGTTTTAAAAGATGCTGCTTCTGCTGCAATTTATGGTTCGCGTGCTGCGAATGGTGTTGTATTAGTTACAACTGTAAAAGGTAGAAAAGATAGTCCTGCTAAAATAAGTTTTGATAGCTATTATGGAGTACAAAATATTTACAAAAACTTAGATCCATTAAATGCACAAGAGTATATGTACATTATGGATGAAGGTCGTGTAAATGATGGTTTAGCACCTAATGATTGGGAAGCTAAGATTAAAAATAATTCTTGGTTAAGTGCCAATTATCCAGGTGTTGCTGATGAATATGGACAAGAAATTTGGGATAAATTACAAAATGGTTGGGAAGGAACTAACTGGATTGATGAAATGACAAATGATGATGCTCCTGTTCAAAATTATGCGTTAAATATAACAGGAGGTAGTGAAGATATAACTTACTCAATGGGTGTTTCTTATTTAGACCAAAAAGGTATGATTGGTGGAGATATTACTAATGCAGGTTATAAAAGATTAAATACGAGGTTAAACACTCAAATGGTATTAAAAAAGAATGATGAACATGCAATTATTACTGTTGGTGAAAACTTTACATATACTAATGAAGAAAATAGAAGCGTTGCAACAGGAAACATATATTGGAATGATTTACACAATGCTTTAGTTCAAAATCCTTTTATGCCAGCTTATTGGCAACAATCTATTGATGCTAATATTAATGAATTTGGATTTTCTCCAACTTTAGAAGGTATCAGTACAGGTCAAACAAATCCTTTAGCTGTAATGTATTATCGTCATAATTACAATGAAGGAAAAGGAAATAAAATAATAGGAAACGTATTTTTAGAAGTTGAGCCAATAAAAGATTTAAAATTTAGATCTTCTTACGGGATAGATTCTTGGTTTGGACATAACAGATCTATGAATCCTACTTATCATTTAGGTACACTTTATAGTGATGCAACTAACGGAGCTCAACAAAGCCAATATTTTGGAGCTAACTATACTTGGACAAATACCGTTTCTTACAAACGCCAATTTGGTGATCACCAAGTTGATGCTTTAATTGGTACTGAATTACTTCAAAATCAAATAAATACTGAGGTTGGTGGTTCGAGAAATAATTTATTGTTTCCTGGGCAATTTGATTATGCTTACGTAAATAACACAGAAAGTCCAGCTACTGTTAGTGATATAAATACTTGGGGAGCTGATTGGGCTGCCGGAGGTGGAGGTTTAATGTCATATATGGCAAGAGCTCAATACAATTACAAAGAAAAATATTTGATGTCTGCAACAGTTCGTGTTGATGGTTCTTCAAATTTTGCCAAAGGTAATCGATGGGGTACTTTTCCATCTTTCTCAGCAGGTTGGATATTAACTAAAGAAGACTTTATGGAAAGTACTTCAAATATTATAGATTTTGCTAAGGTTAGAGCAAGTTGGGGACAAAACGGTAATCAATCAATTGATAACTTTATTTACTCATCTCAAATAGCATATGTATTCCCTGGATATTTCTTTGGAGATACAAAACCTGTTTCAGGAACAACAGCATATCCTGCAAAAGTTACAAATCCAGATGTTACTTGGGAAACTTCGGAACAATTAAATATTGGTTTTGATGTTAATATGTTAGATTCTAGGTTAGGTGTAACATTTGATTGGTATAATAAAACAACGAAAGACTGGTTATTAGAAGCTCCTATTTTAGGTACATCTGGTGCTGGTGCTCCATATATTAATGGTGGTGATATAGAAAATAAAGGTATTGAGCTTGTTATAAATTGGAAAGATGAAATAGGCGATTTTAAATATGGAGCTACACTTACAGGAGCGCATAATAAAAACACAGTTACACGTATTGCAAATACTGATGGGTCAATTTTAGGACCTAGCCACGTGTTATCGCAAGGAACATCTTATATTTCAAGAGTACAAGTAGGGCAACCAATTGGATACTTTTACGGATTTAAAGCAGATGGAATTTTACAAAATCAAGACGAAGTTGATGCTTATGTAACACCAAGCGGAACTCCTTATTTTGTGGATCAACGTCCTGGTGATGTTCGTTTTGTGGATCAAAACCAAGATGGAGTAATTGATGAGGCTGATAAAGTTTACTTAGGTGATCCTAACCCAGATTTTGAAATGGGTATTCAATTAAATGTTGCCTATAAAGGATTTTATGCAAATACAACCTTAACTGGTAAATTTGGAATGCAGGTAATGCAATCTTATAGATCGTTTGCAGATAATTTCACACAAAATTATACTTCAGGTGTATTTGATCGTTGGCATGGTGAAGGAACATCTAATACAATGCCACGTTTAAGTTCAGTTTCAAATAGAAACACAAATTATATTTCTGATATTTTTATGCATAATGCGGATTATTTAAGAATTAATAATTTAACATTTGGATATGAATTTGGAAATATGTTGGCTGATTTTGCAGCAATTTCAAATGCAAAGCTATATGTAGCTGTAAGTAATTTACATACGTTTACTAAGTATGATGGTATGGATCCTGAAGTTCGCTTTGGACACGACGCAAGTTGGGCATCAGGTGTAGATCTTGGACTTTATCCACAAGCAAGAACTGTAATGTTTGGATTAAGTGTTGATTTTTAATTTAAAATAAAATGAAAATAATGAAAAAAGTAATATATTTTATAGCTCTCATAGGCTTAGTTATTGTAACCAGCTGTGAGAAAGAATTAGACACTACAAATCTCTACGGAAAGAGTTTGGAGAGTTATTATAAAACTCCTAAGGATATTGAGGAGGCAATGGCTGGTGTTTATAATGCAATTTATACACCAAACGTTCATAGTAATGAAGCTTTAGCGGCAAACTTAATGTCTGATATGATGTTAGGTGGAGGTGGTCCAGATGATAAATCTGCAAAATGGGTTGATAATTTTGAAGATCCAGCGGAAGATACTTACCGCGATATGTGGACACAATGTTACAACGGTATTTCTAGAACAAATGCAATTATTGAAAAAACTGCTGAAGCTGATTTTTCAACATTTTTTGATACTCCAGAATTAGCAGAACAATTTAAAAATCAAGCTATTGGTGAGGCATTATTTATGAGAGCATTTTACTACTTTAGATTGGCAAAATTCTTTGGTGGTGTGCCTTTAATTGTTGCAATTGATACTCCAAGAGATCTTCCTAGAGCTACATATTCTGAAACTTTTGCTCAAATTGCTTCTGATTTAAAACTTGCAATAGAAACAATGCCAGATACTCCTTTTACAAGTATGCCTACTGCTGACTACGGACATGCAAATAAATGGGTGGCTCAAGCTTATTTGGGACGTGTATTTTTATTTTATACTGGATATATGACTAATATGGAAGGGCAGTCTACAAGTGATTTACCATTGGTTGATGGAGGTTCTTTAAGTGCATCTGATGTAAAAGGATATTTAGATGATTGTATAAGTAGAAGTGGATACGCTTTAACACCAGACTTTAGAAATTTATGGCCATATTCATATGCAAACCAAAGTGCTGGAACAACAGTACTACCTTGGGCTGCAGATGAAGGTTTGTCTTGGGTAGGCCAAGATGGTACTTCTCCAACTTTTGGAACTGGAAATTACGAAACTATGTTTATGCAACGTTTCTCTTTTGGTGATTGGGGATGGTCAAATGGAAATATTTACACAAACAGGTTGTCCTTATTTTTTGGTATTCGAGATAATTCAATGGTTCCTTTCGGTCAAGGTTGGGGCTGGGGAACTATCAATCCAAAATTATGGAATACTTGGGAAGATGCAGATCCTAGAAAACAAGGTTCTATATTACCTATGGGAGTAGATGAACAAGGAACAGGTGGTTATGCAGCTGACAAAGGTGATCACGAAACAGGTTTCTTTAATAAAAAGTACATTGCAATTCAGCACCCTGATCCAGAAGGAGCTATTGTAGGTATGTTTGTCCAATTATACGGTTGGGGAAATACAGATATGCAATTAATGCATGCACAAGATTTTATTTTTATGCGTTTTGCAGATGTATTATTAATGCATTCTGAAATTTCAGGAACTGCAGACGGTATGAATGCGGTTCGTGCACGAGCTGGTTTACCTGCAGTTGGATACTCTTTAGATGCTTTAAAACAAGAACGTTTACACGAGTTATCTTTTGAAGGTTTACGTTGGTTTGACTTAGTTCGTTGGGGAGATGTAGATACAGCTTTCAATGCTACTATTAATGTAAGAAATTCAGGGGTAGATGCTACTTATAAAGCAAATTATAGACCAGAAACAAAAGGATTGGTGCCAATCCCAGAAACTGAAATGAGATTATCAAATGGTGTTTATGAACAAAACCCAGGATGGTAAAATTAATAACTTATAAAATTAGAGATATGAAATTTAATAAAATAATAAGTCTTATAATTGTATCATTTTTGCTGGTTTTTTCAGCTTGTGATTCAATTGTAGACGAGGAATATTTGGAAAACACTACAGATGTTGCTGGAGTTGAATTATCCGCTACACAGAGTACTCCAGGAGGAAATGAAATTACCCTTGATCTAGTAACACCTGGTATTAATGGTTATTGGGATTATAATTTAGGTAAAGCGCTAACAGATAAAGTAACATTTATTTACCCTATTCCTGGAACAGCTACATTTACTTTTACAGGTACTTTAGGTGCTGAATTCTTTTCAAAAACAATAGACGTTCAAATTGATCAATTAGATCATGCTTTAGATCAAGATTGGTATGATCTTGTTAGTGAAGATACAGCAGGAGGTAAAACTTGGGTTTTTGATGGTGGACCTGCACCTGATGGAAAAATGTGGTGGTTTATGTCTGCTCCTGGTGGTCCGGAGAATGCTTGGAGTTTATGGTGGAATGCTGCTGGGGACTGTTGTCCTCCTGTTGATGCAGCTGGTAAAATGAAATTTGATTTGAATGGTGCAGCAAATTTCACCTATTATTCAGGGCCTGATGCATCTGGTACTCTAGGTAGTTTTGTCTTAGATGTTGCAAATAAGAAACTGCAGGTTAATGGAACAAATATTTTAGGTGGAGCAACTGAGGGCGGTGATAATCCTAGTGGTTTATATGATATTATTTCTCTAACAGAGGATGAATTAGTATTGTATGCTCCAAATGCTGCTTGGGCTACTGGTTGGACTTATGTTTTCAGACCTGAATAAATTTAAATAACTAGGATGATTTAAATAAAAGTAGAAGTAAAATATAATTATCTTGAGTTTACCAAAACATTTGTTTTAATTTTAACAAAATGTCTTTTAAAATAAAAAGAGGGTAAATTATACCCTCTTTTTTGTTTTTTGTATGTTAAATTTTTAAGCTAATTTAATAACAGTTAATAAAATGTTAGACTATATTAAATACAATAATTTAAGTGTCATATTTGGCTTAATGTTAATACTTGTTTTTTCATGTGGAAGTGGAGGAGATGATGACCCTTCTATTCCTGTAATAGAAACAGAAGTTATTAAACCTTCAAATCTTTCCCTAGCCATAAGTATTGTTGGAGCAGACTCAAACAATCCCGATGGTGATGGTACTGGAGTAATTAATTGTTCGGCTTCAGCAACAGATGCTGTTACTTATGAATTTAGATTTGGTAATGGTGATGTTGTTTCAAATACAACAGGAATAGTTGAATATAAGTATACAAATAGGGGTACAAATATTTATACTGTTTCGGTATATGCCTATTCCAAAACAGAAGATTTTATAAATACTTTTCAGCAAATTAAAATTCTTGTACAACGTCCACCTTTTGATAATCTGATTTTTTCCGATGAATTTGATATCAATGGAAGTCCGGATGATTCAAAATGGGGTTATGATATTGGAACTGGAGATAACGGATGGGGAAATGGAGAAAAGGAATACTATACAAATAGAAGTGAAAATGTAATTGTTGAAGATGGTTTTTTGAAAATTACAGCAATTAAAGAAAATTATGAAGGCTCTCAATATACTTCAGCACGTATGTTAACCGAAGGGAAATTCGAATTTACATACGGAAAAGTTGAAGTAAGAGCAAAATTGCCATTTGGTGAAGGAACTTGGCCTGCAATTTGGATGTTAGGTACAAATATACGAACAGAAGGTTGGCCTGCTTGTGGTGAGATTGATATTATGGAGCATTGGGGTTATAACCAAGGCACAGTTCAAAGCGCAATGCATACTCCTTCCAGTTCTGGAAGCACGGTAAATCATGGAGCACAGTATTTGGATGATGTATCTACTAATTTTCATATATATACGGTTGAATGGGATGAAGAAGAAATTGTATTTGCGGTAGATGGTATTGTACATTATACATACAATCCAGCAGTAAAAAATAGTGAAACCTGGCCTTATACTGCGAATCAATTTTTAATATTAAATGTTGCTATGGGAGGAAGTTGGTTTGAAATTGATCCAAGTTTTACTCAATCGAGTATGGTAGTGGATTATGTTAGAGTTTATCAATAAAAAGAAAAAATAGTTAAGTAAACTTTTAAAATGAAAATAAGTAAAACGGTTATAGTAGTTATTTTTACACTTTTAAGTATATACTCATATGCCCAAACTTTAGATGTAATAACATACAATATTCGTTTAAATACAGCATCTGATGGAGAAAATGCCTGGCCACTTCGAAAAGATTATTTAACATCTCAAATACAATTTTATGAGCCTGATATTTTTGGTGTACAAGAAGCAACGCCTGTTCAGGTTGAAGAAATAACTTCAATACTTACTCAATATAATGTTGTTGGAATTGGTAGAGATGGTGAAGGATTAGGAGAATCGTCTAATATTTATTTTAAAAAAGATCGTTTTATTTTAAAAGAAACAAATACATTTTGGCTTTCTGAAACCCCAAATGAAATTTCAATGGGATGGGATGCTGCATGTAACAGAGTGTGTACCTATGCGCTTTTAAAAGATAAATTATCAAAAAAACAGTTATGGGTTTTTAATACCCATTTAGACCATATTGGTGAAGTAGCCAGAACAAAAGGGTTACAGCTAATACTTGAAAAAATTAAAAAAGTGAATATTAAAAATTTCCCAGTTTTATTAATGGGAGATTTTAATTCTGAACCAACTTCAGAAAGAATAATTGAACTAAATAAAGTAATGGATGATTCTAAAAATGTATCTGAACAAAAATCATTTGGTCCTTTGGGAACATTTAATGGTTTTAAACACAATGAACCTGTAACAAAGATGATTGATTACATTTTTATATCCAAAAACAGCAATTTTAGAGTACTTAAACACGCAATTTTAAGTGATTCAAAAGATTTAAAATACCCTTCAGATCATTTACCAGTGTATG
Source organism: Lutibacter oceani (assembly GCF_003384935.1). Taxonomy (GTDB): domain Bacteria; phylum Bacteroidota; class Bacteroidia; order Flavobacteriales; family Flavobacteriaceae; genus Lutibacter; species Lutibacter oceani. The sequence goes on along the minus strand of NZ_QTTQ01000011.1, from coordinate 596,586 downwards.
TAAAATTGATTTATAAATAAGGAATAATAAATTATAGTAATGAGAAATTTATTTATTGCATTGACTTTGATAACAGCGTTATCTGCATGCGTTCAGAAAGATAATACAAAACTTACTTCTGTAGAAGAAATTAAAACTACAGAAATAAATGAGTATGGTAATACGCTACAAGTATTTACAAGTGCTCACAATTCTGAATTTAAATTAACACCAACTGGCACTATTGAGTTTTCAAACTTTAAACAACCATTAGAAACTGAAGCTTCAATTTTAGTAGATCCAAGTAAAAAATTTCAAACATTTGTGGGTATTGGAGCGTCATTAACCGATGCTGCAGCCGAAACATTTTATAAGTTAACAAAAGAAAATCAAGCTAAATTTTTAGAAGCTTATTACAGTATAGATAAAGGAATTGGGTATTCATTATCAAGAACAAACATTCATAGTTGCGATTTTGGAAGTGGAAGTTATACGTATATTAAAGAAGGTGATGCTGAATTAAATACGTTTAATATTGATCACGATAGAGAATTTAGACTGCCATTTATTAAATCTGCTATAGCTGCAGCAGGAGGTGAATTAAAAATGTATGTAAGTCCTTGGAGTCCGCCAGCATTTATGAAAACAAATAATAATATGTTAAATGGCGGAAAATTAAAGCCCGAATTTGCAGCATCTTGGGCAAAATATTATGCCAAATTTATTAAAGCTTATGAGAAGGAAGGAATTCCTATCTGGGGATTAACAATTCAAAATGAACCAATGGCAACTCAAGTTTGGGAATCATGTATTTATACTGCAGAAGAAGAACGCGATTTTCTAAAGAATCATTTAGGCCCAACCCTAGAAAAAGAAGGTTTAGGAGATAAAAAAATTATTGTTTGGGATCATAATAGAGATTTAATATTTCAAAGAGCAAGTACTATTTTAAACGATGAGGAAGCTTCAAAATATGTTTGGGGTGTAGGTTTTCATTGGTATGAAGATTGGAAAGATGGAATTCCAATGTTTGATAATGTTGCAAGAGTTCATGAAGCATATCCAGATAAAAACTTAATATTTACAGAAGGTTGTACCGAAAGTTATGATTTAAGTAGAATAGTAAATGAAGACCCAAAATTAGCGGAAAGGTACGGGAAATCTATGATAAACGATTTTAACAACGGTACTGTTGCTTGGACAGATTGGAACATTTTATTGGATGAAACCGGTGGCCCAAACCATGTGAAAAATTTATGTTTTGCACCTGTACATGGAGATTCTAAAACAGGTGAGTTAACATTTACCAATTCGTATTATTATATTGGACATTTCTCCAAATTTATTAGACCGGGAGCTAAAAGAGTAACAAGTGTCTCTAGCTCAAACAAATTATTAACCACTGCATTTGTAAATGAAGATGAAACCATGGTAATTGTAGCAATGAATCAGAGTAATGAAGCAATACCTTATACAGTTACAATAGGGTCTAAAACAGCAACGTTAGATATGCCTGCGCATGCAATTCAAACAATGCTTTTAAAATAATAAATAGTATTTTTAACAATTAACTAAAACTAACTAAAATTATGAACAAAAAGTACACAATAACCATAAGTTTAATTGTAGCAATGGGGGGCTTCTTATTGGGTTTCGATAGCGCAGTTATTTCAGGAGCCGTTAATGGAATAAGAAGTTATTTTGAAATGACTGATTGGGAGCTTGGCTTTTCAGTTGGTTGTGTAATTTTTGGTGCAATGGCAGGTAATATTACTGCAGGACCTTTAAGTGATAAATTTGGAAGAAAAAAAATACTGATTCTTACAGCTATGTTATTTACAGTTTCCGCTTTATGGTCAGCATTTGCAACAAATTATATTTCATTTGTTATTGCAAGAATAATTGGAGGTGTTGGTATTGGAGGCGCTATTTTAATTGCACCTATTTATATTGCAGAAATTGCACCACCAAAATTAAGAGGTAGTTTGGTTTCATTAAATCAATTAAACATTGTATTAGGGATTTCTGTAGCTTATTTTTCTAACTACTTTTTAAAAGATATTGAAGGAGAAAGTTGGAGATGGATGTTAGGAGTTGAAGCAATTCCTGCTATTATTTATTTTTTATCATTATTCTTAGTACCAAGAAGTCCACGTTGGTTAATTCAAAAATTAGGCAATGTTAATATAGCCGAAAAAACATTAATAAAAATTGGAGGTGAAGAATTTGCAGAAAAAACAATTGGCGAAATTCAAAGAGGTATAGATAAAAAAGAAGCAAAAGGAACTTATGCAGATTTTTTCAGTAAAAGAATGCGAATTATTGTAATTATTGCTTTTGGTTTAGCATTTTTTCAACAAATCACAGGTATTAACGCAATATTTTATTATGCACCAACTATTTTTGAGCAAGCAGGAGGAAGTACAGATGCTTCATTTTTACAAGCAATAGTTGTTGGTTTAACAAACTTAATTTTCACTTTTGTAGCAATTTATTTAATAGATAAATTAGGAAGAAAACCATTATTAATTATTGGTACATCTGCAATGGCAGTAGCTTTATCAATGGCAACACTAGCTTTTAATAACGCTACGTATAATTTTAATGAAAAAACTATAGAAAAAATAAGTAATCCAGAAATTAAGACAGCATTAGCTGAGTTAAATGGAGTTTCACTTTCTTCTCAAAATGAATTATTTGAGAGCGTTCAACCTTTATTAAATGAGTCACAATTTATAGAATTTAAACAAAATGAAATTAAAAATTTTATTAGTATAAATGCAACATTAGTGCTAATTGCAATATTATTATATGTTGCAGCTTTTGCAATTTCATTAGGTCCTGTAATGTGGACAATGTTATCTGAAATTTTCCCTGGAAATGTAAAGGGAATTGCTATTTCAGTAGTTGGTTTCTTTAATTCATTAGTGAGTTATACGGTAACTCAGTTTTTCCCTTGGGAACTTACAAATTTAGGACCAACGGTTACTTTTGCAATTTATGCAGGTATGGCAATTTTATCATTACTATTCGTATTAAAATATGTAATTGAAACAAAAGGAAAAACTTTAGAAGAAGTAGAAGAATTATTAATTAGACAATAATAAATAAAATGAAAAAAATAATATTAATTATTTTATGTGTTTCCCTGATTTCTAGTTGTAAAACGGATCAATCAAAAAAGGAAACAGAAAGTTTAATCAAACCTGCAAAAGTAACTTTAACCAATACAAATGGTAAATATGAGTTATTAGTAAATAATAAACCTTTTTATATAAAAGGTGCAGGATTGGAGTTTGGCAACATTGCAGCTTTGGCAAAACACAATGGAAATTCCTTTAGAACTTGGAGAACTGCTAATGGTGTAAGAAGTGGTAAAGAAGTGTTAGATGAAGCTCTAGAAAATGGTTTAATGGTAACTATGGGTATTGAAGTTGCCAGAGAACGTCATGGATTTGATTATAATGATGAAGTTGCTGTTAAAAAACAATATGATAGTATTAAAAAAGAGGTTTTAGAACTTAAAGATCATCCAGCACTTTTAATTTGGGCAATTGGAAACGAATTAAATTTAAGAGCCACAAATCCAAAAGTTTGGAATGCTGTAAATGATATTTCTAAAATGATTCATCAAGTGGATCCAAACCATTTAACAACAACTACCATAGCAGGAATTTCACAACATGAAATCTCTTTAATTAAAGAAAGATGTCCAGATATTGATATTTTATCTGTTCAAATGTATGGAGATTTACCAGACTTGCCGAAATTGATTAAAGAATTTGGTTGGGAAAAATCTTATATGGTAACAGAATGGGGAGCGACTGGACACTGGGAAGTTCCTAAAACTGAATGGGGAGCTCCAATTGAGGAAAATAGTACCTTAAAAGCAGCTAATTATTTAAAAAGATACAAGGGGGGAATTGAAGCAGATTCTTTACAATGCCTTGGATCTTATGTTTTTCTTTGGGGAAATAAGCAAGAAAGAACTCCAACTTGGTATGGAATATTTTTTGAAGATGGGAAAGAATCTGAATCGGTTGATGTTATGCATAAAATTTGGAATAACAAATGGCCAGAAAATAGAACTCCACAAATAGAATCATTTTTATTAAATAATAAAACAGCATATGAAAACATTAATTTAGACGGTGAAAAAACATATGAAGCCTTTGTGAAAATAAATGATTTTGAAAATGATCCTTTAAATTATAGATGGGAAATTTTACCTGAAAGTACCGATTTGGGTGATGGTGGAGATTATGAAGAACGACCAAAACCAATTAAAGTTGATTTTGAAAAAATAGAAGAAGGAAAAGTAACATTTAAAACTCCAAAAAGTGGTGTTTACCGTTTGTTTGTATATGTAAACGACGGACTTGAACACGCTGCAACTGCAAATATTCCTTTTAAAGTTAATTGAGTTTTTAATTAAGTTGAATTGTAAAAACCTCTTTAAATGCACCTTTTTAGAGGTTTTTATTTTAAAATGTCGATTATGAGTGATAAATCTATATACATAGGAGAAAGTAAAATTTTAAGTGAAAAAATAAATGTAAAAGGGGCAACCATCCATATTGACGGAGAAATTTTTTATAAGATTTCAAACAGCAATGCAATGAGACCTTTTTTCATGAGTATTGTAAGCGATTCAAATCATTGGATGTTTATTTCAAGTAATGGAGGTTTAACAGCTGGAAGAAAGGACTCTGATAACGCTTTGTTTCCATATTATACAGATGATAAAATAGCTGAATCTGCAAATATTACAGGTAGCAAAACTATTTTTCAAATTCATAAAAAAAATAAAATAATTCTTTGGGAACCTTTTTCAGATAATTATGAAGGATTGTATTCAATTCAAAGGAATTTATATAAAAATAGGTTCGGGAATAAAATAATTTTTGAAGAAGAAAATAAAGACCTTGGGCTAATTTTCAGATATGAATGGAATTCTAGCAATCTTTTTGGTTTTATAAAGAAAGCTACACTTATTAATACATCTTTTAAAAAGTTAAATATAAGTGTGTTAGATGGAATTCAGAACATTGTGCCTTATGGTGTAAAAGAGGCCATGCAGAATGGGAAAAGTAATTTGGTGGATGCATATAAAAAAAATGAACTTGAGGCAAATACGGGTTTAGGAATATATGCCCTAAGTGCTATTATTGTTGATAAAGCAGAGCCAAGTGAAGCTCTAAAAGCAACTATTGCATGGTCTTTAGGTTTAGAAAAGCCAACCTATTTAATATCCTCTTTGCAATTAAATAATTATAAACTGGGTAAAAAAATTAAGCAAGAAATAGATATAAGAGCCGAAAAAGGAGCTTATTTTGTTGCTTCAGAATTTCAGTTGCATTCTAAATCTAAACAAAACTGGATATTGGCTGCAAACGTAAACCAAGGTCCATCAGCTATTGTTGATATTTCAGAAAGGTTAAAAAATCCTAAAAATCTTTGGGTTGATGTAAAAAATGATATTGATTTAGGAACCCAAAATTTAATAGAACTAACTGGAAACGCGGATGGTTTACAAGTAACAGAAGATAATTTAAGAGACACAAGGCATTTTGCCAATGTGTTATTTAATAGTATGCGTGGAGGTATTTTTGATGAAAACTACAAAATTGAATCAAAGGATTTCAAAAAGTATATTTTAAACGCAAACAAGCAGGTTTTTAAAGATCAAGAATTAATTTTAGATGAATTACCTACAACTTTTTCACTTAAATTTTTAGAAGAAAAAGCGCAGCAAAACAGTGATTCAGATTTTAAACGACTTTGTGCAGAATACTTGCCATTAAAATTTAGTAGAAGACACGGAGATCCAAGTAGACCTTGGAATAAGTTTTCTATAAATACCAGAAGTGAAATTGATGGTTCAAAAATTTTGGATTATGAAGGAAATTGGAGAGATATTTTTCAAAATTGGGAAGCCCTAGCACATGCCTATCCTGCTTTTATTGAGAATATGATTTTCAAATTTTTAAATGCTACAACATTTGAAGGTTACAATCCGTACCGTGTAACAAAAGGTGGTTTTGATTGGGAAATTGTGGAGCCAGACGATCCATGGTCGTTTATTGGATATTGGGGAGATCATCAAATTATTTACTTGTTAAAGTTCTTGGAATTTGCTGAAAAACATTACCCAAAAAAAATATCCCAATACTTTAATCAAGATATTTTTGTGTATGCAAATGTGCCTTATAAAATAAAAAGTTATCAGGAAATTTTAAAAAACCCAAAAGATACCATTGATTTTGATTTTGATTTAGACAAAAAGATTAGAGAACGGAAATTACAGTTAGGTGCGGATGGAGCATTGCTTTTAGATCAAAAAAACAATATTTATAAAGTAAACTTTATAGAAAAATTGTTGGCGACAGTTTTGGTAAAGGTTTCAAATTTTATACCTGAAGCCGGAATTTGGCTAAATACACAAAGACCAGAATGGAATGATGCTAACAACGCACTTGTTGGTAATGGAGTTTCTATGGTTACTTTATATCATTTAAGACGGTTTTTAAAATTCTTTAATGAAATTGTTTCAAACTCTAAAACAAATGAGATTGAAATCTCTCAGGAATTAGCAATTTTTTTAAGTGAATTAGCAACTGTTTTTGAAAAAAATATTGCACTTGTTAAAGGCAAGATTTCTGATGCTGACAGAAAAATAATGGTGGATAAGCTTGGAGTAGCTGCTGGGAATTATAGAACTACAATTTATCAAAAAGCATTTTCGGGTATAAAGAAAACAATTGAAAAAAGTGAATTACAAAGTTTTATTTTAAATACAATTACCTTTTTAGAACATTCAATTAATGCAAATAAAAGAGAAGATAATTTATATCACAGTTACAATTTAATTTCATTAAATAATAAAGAAATTACAATTTCATATTTGCCAGAAATGCTTGAAGGTCAGGTGGCTGTTTTAAGTTCGGGTTATATTTCTTCAAAAAATAGCCTCCAACTTTTAGATGGTTTAAAAGCTAGTGCTTTATTCAGAAAAGATCAATACAGTTATTTGTTATATCCAAATAAAGAACTTTCAAGATTTGTAGCTAAAAATAATATTGCAGCAGAAAAAGTTGAAAATTCTAAATTAGTACAGCAACTTTTAAAAGATAATAATTCACAAATTATAGAGAAAGACTGTTTAGGAAATTATCATTTTAATGGGAATTTTAACAATGCTAATAGTTTAAAAGCTGCATTGTCTGCATTACCAAAAACCTACCAAAAACTGGTAGAAAAAGATAAAGAACAACTTCTAATTACTTTTGAATCTATTTTTAATCATAAATCGTTTACTGGACGGTCAGGAACATTTTTCGGGTACGAAGGTTTAGGTTCTATTTACTGGCATATGGTTTCAAAACTAGCATTAGCTGTACAAGAAATCTGTATTAACGCCATTAATACTAAAGAAAATCCTGAAATAATTGAACAGTTAATAGCGCATTACTATCAAATAAACGATGGAATTGGTGTACATAAATCTCCTGAATTATATGGTGCATTTCCAACGGATCCATATTCACATACTCCGGCAGGTAAAGGGGCACAGCAGCCAGGAATGACTGGTCAAGTGAAGGAAGATATTTTAAGTCGATTTGGAGAGTTAGGCGTTGATGTAAAAGAAGGAAAAATTCAATTTAAAGCTGGCCTTTTAAAAAAGGATGAGTTTTTAAGTACCTCTAGTATATTTAAATATACAGATGTTCATCAGCAAAAACAAGAAATTGTATTGCCAAAAAAATCATTGTGTTTCACATATTGTCAAGTACCAATTACTTATAATTTATCTGATAAAAATGAAATTAATGTTGAATTAAATGACAATGTTAATATAAATATTAAGAGTCTTGAATTAAACGAAAAAATGAGTCAAGATATTTTTAATAGAAATGGTACTATCAAACAAATTCACGTTTTTTTGAATAAAAAGAGCATTTGAAATTAAAAATAAAAAGGATTACAAAAAATAAGATGACACACTTAAAAAATATAGTTGTTACAGTAGTGTTGTTAATTTTATTTAACCAAGGTTTTGCTCAAAATAAAAGTTATAAAAGGGGTGTTTCTTATGGGTATCACTCTATAAATGATATGCAAAAGGCATCTGAAAATATTTCGTGGTGGTATAATTGGGGAGTGGAACCAGATGCTGCAATACGAGATACATATCAAAATTATAATGTAGATTTTGCACCAATGGCGTGGAACCAACTAGGAATTGAACCAGCTAAAAATTGGGTAAGCCAAGACACTAATGTAAAATATATTTTAGGATTTAATGAACCTAATTTTATAGAGCAAGCAAATATGACGCCATCTGAATCAGCATTGGCTTGGGCTGAACTTCAGGCTGTTGCAGAGGAATTTAATTTGAAAACTGTTGGGCCAGCAGTAAATTACTGTGGAGTTTGTGTTGAAGAAAATGGTACAGCTTACAATGATCCTTTTGTGTATTTAGATGATTTTTTTGAAGCTTGTACAGGTTGTGAGGTAGATTATATTGCGTTACATTGGTATGGAGGAGGTAATTCTATTGTAGGTTATGTTAATGAAGCAAGAAAATATGGAAAACCAATTTGGGTTACAGAATTTGCATCAGGAGATACTTCAAACCCTGTAGAAAATGTTGAAGAACAAATAAATTATTTGGCGGGTACTGTAAATTTCTTAGAGCGTGATCCAGATGTGTATCGATATGCTTGGTTTATTGGTCGAACAAATTCAGGGGCAGATGCATATCCATATATAGATTTATATGGAGCAGATGGCGAGTTAACTGACCTTGGAAAAATGTATATGGATATTCCTGTTTATGATCCAGATTATAAGTTTCAAATTCCTGGTAGAATTGAGGCTGAAGAGTATTATTTAATGTCAGGATTATTTGCAGAAATTACAAAAGATACCAATGGGTTTTTAAATTTAGGATGGACAGATAATAATGATTGGGCAACATATAAAATAAATGTTTCAGAAACTGGAGTTTATAATTTACGTACACGAGTTTCAGGTTCAAATACAGGAATTATTGATTTTTTAATTGATGGTATTTCAGCGGTAATTGTGAATACACCAAATACTGGAGGTTGGCAAAATTGGCAAACAATAACTTCTCAAATTGAACTGACTGCCGGAGAACATTTGTTGAAAATGGATATTAAAGATGCTGGATTTAATATCAATTGGATTGATATTTCTAAAGTCGGTGCTATTCAATTTGATAATTTTAATATTGAAGTTGTAGGAGAAACCTGTCCAGATAAAAATAATGGTAAAGTTATTATAAACACCAATGAAACTCACAATTATAATGTAAGTATTAATGGTTTAAATTATTCATTTACTTCAAATAAAACAATTGAAGATATAGCCCCGGGAACTTATAATATGTGTATTACAATCACTGGAGAGTCCTTTGAGCAATGTTATACGATTCAAATTCCTGAATCTAATTTTGTAGCTGGAAAAACAACATTAACTTCAAAAAATGTTAGTATTGAAATAACTGAAGGAACAGGTCCGTTTAACGTTTTTGTAAACGGAGAAAATATATTAAAAACCTCATCATCTATAATTAATATTAATGTAAAAAATGGAGATTTAATTCAGGTAAAAACAGCAAAAGAATGTGAGGGAGTTTTTTCTAAAACTATTAATTTATTTAGTGATATAACTGCGTATCCAAACCCTACAACTGGAAATTTCGAAATTTCATTCCCAATAAAACAAGAACAAGTAAATGTTGCTTTGTATACGCTCCAATCTCAACTTATTTCAACAAAAACATATCAAGTGATTAACGGAAAAGTCCAAATTTCTTTAGAAGGAAAGCCATCTGGAATTTATATTGTAAAAATTGGTTTAGAAAACCCTAAAATTTTTAAAATTATTAAGCATAAGAATTAAACTAAGCAAAAGGATGAAGCATAATTTATTGATTTTATTACTTTTTGGGTTAAGTTTAAATTTACATTCCCAAATAATTGAGAATGAAACAAAAGAAAGTATTAATTATTTAAATGATTCAATAAGTCAAATTAATTCCAATTTTAAAAATAAAAAGTACATTCCAAAATCTACGGATAAAATAATTTCACGTACGGAATATTTAAATAAATTATATGGTTTCTGGCTTGGGGAATGCATAGCTAATTGGACTGGGTTAATAACTGAAATGGATAAAATTGGCAATATCGGTGAAATTAAAACTGGGAATTTTTATACTAGACAAGATTGGGGAAATCCTGATTTGCCAAGTATATGGGGTGAAGGTTTACCAAGTAATTTATCACCAACAATAGATTTTATTTTTGCTGAGGTTGATAGTATTTGGGGCTCGGATGATGATACAGATATTGAATTTATTTACCAACACTTATTACATAAGAATAAAACAAGTATGTTAACCGGTGAACAAATTAGAGAAGGTTGGTTGAAGCATATAAAATTGGAAGAAGAGAATTATTTATGGGTTTCAAATCAAAAAGCTTTTGATTTAATGAATGAAGGAATGTTACCTCCAAATACAAGTCTTCCAAAAAACAATGAACATTTTGAAATGATTGATGCACAGCTAACTACTGAAATATTTGGTTTTTTTGCACCTTCCAGACCTGATGTGGCTTTAAAAATGGCAAAACTTCCAATTCAAACAACAGCACGTGAAAATGCCGAATGGATTTCAGAATTTTATGTAATAATGTATTCCTTAGCATCTTATGTTAATGAAAATCTATCAATAAAAGAAAGAATTTTATGGATGGCTGACGAAGCAAGTAAAAGATTGCCAAAAAATTCTTACGCTTCTAAAATGTACGATTTTGTAAAAAATAATTATGATTTAAATATACCATGGGAGCAAACAAGAGACGCTCTGTATAAACGTTATCAGGTTGAACAACAGGATGGGTATGAAATAACTTCACAAAATATTTATTGCAATGGATGTTTTGCAGCAGGAATTAATTTCGGATCAAGTATTATAAGTTTATTATATGGTGAAGGAGATTTAAAATCCACAATTAAAATTGGCACTTTAGCGGGTTGGGATTCAGACAACCCAACTGCAACTTGGGGTGGACTTTTAGGTTTTATGATAGGAAAAGAAGGAATTGAAGCGACTTTTGAAACAAAATTCTCGAATAAGTTTAACATTCATAGAACTAGAATTAATTTTCCTAACAATGGCATTTATACATTTAATGAGATGGCAAAAATAGGTATTGAAATTATTGATAGGGTTGTACAAGAAGAAATGGGTGGTGGAGTAGATTTTCAAAAAAATGTATGGTACATACCAACTATTAAATTAAATATATACGAAGGTAAATAAAAAAATACAAGTAAATTATGAAGAAATATTTAAACATTTTAGCAGCTATTATAATAATTTCAGTAGGAGTTTCGTGTAAAGATGTAGTTATTAAAAAATCTGAAAAAACAGTAACAAATACGTTGAGTTTTATAAAAACCAACGGTACACAATTAGTTGATGATAAAGGAAATGCTATTATTTTAAAAGGTACAAATTTAGGAAACTGGTTAGTGCCTGAAGGTTATATGTTTAAAATGGAGCAGGTAAATGCCCCTCGTAAAATAGATGAATTATTATATGAATTAGTTGGTCCAGATAGTTTACAGGTTTTTTGGAAAGGCTTTTTAAATAATTATATAACTCACGATGATATTAAATACTTAAAAAGTATAGGAGTTAACCATATTCGTTTGCCTTTTCATTATAAACTATTTACCGATGATTTATATATGGGGGAACGGAACTCTGGATTTAAATATTTTGATAGATTAATTGATTGGTGTAGAGAAGAACAACTGTATGTTTTGTTAGATATGCATTGTGCACCAGGCGGACAAACAGGAGACAATATTGATGATAGTTATGGATATCCATATTTATTTAAAAGTAAATCGTCACAAGATTTAATGACAAAAATTTGGGTTGATATTGCAAAAAAATACAAAGATGAGCCAGTAATTATAGGGTATGATATTGTAAACGAGCCAATTGCACATTATTTTAATGACGAATTAGACGATTTAAACCATAAATTATTTTTGCTGTATAACCGAATTATTAAAGAAATTAGAGTGGTAGATACAACGCATACCATATTTTTAAATGGATCGAATTGGAGTGGAAATTTTGATGTTTTTGAAGAGTTGGTCGATGATAATGTAGTTTATGAATTTCATAAATATTGGTTTGATGTAAATCAGGAAGCAATTCAAAAATATTTAGATTTTAGAGACAAGCACCAAGTTCCAATTTATATTGGGGAAACAGGTGAAAATACAGATGAATGGGTAAATGATTTTAGAGTTTTATTAGATGAGAATGATGTAAACTGGTGTTTTTGGCCGTATAAAAAAATGAATAATTTACGGGGGATTATGAATTTTAACGAGCCAGAAGATTACCATTTAATTTCTGAATATGCAAAAAGTGATCGTTCATCTTATGCGAAGGTTAGAGAAAATAGACCTGATATTGTAAAAGTTCAAAAAGCACTAAATAAATATGTAGAAAATAGCTTATATAAAAATTCTTATGTAAATAAAGGCTATACAAAAGGCTTAAATTTTAAGGTAGATTAAAAAATAATACTACAAATAAAGTATTCTAAAATGAAAAAAATAGTACAATTAATAGTTATAGGCTTAATACTTTTATCGTGTTCAAAGAATGAACAAATAAAAACTACGGCTATAAAAAGTAGTGAAGCAAAAAACGCTGAAATTGAAGTTAAAATAACAAAACTTTTAGCTGAAATGACCTTGAAAGAAAAAGCGGGGCAAATGCTAAATATAGGATTGCCATCTATTTTAACTGGAGGGTATTGGGACGCAAGAGATAGCGCTGTTTTTCATAAGGAAAAATTCAAAAAATTTATTATTGATTATGCAGTAGGCTCTATTCATAATACACCTGGATTCACGCCAGAAAAGGAAGTGTGGTATAAAATAGTTAAAGAAATTCAGGATTCAGCAATGCAAAAAACACGTTTTGGAATTCCTGTATTGTATGGAATTGATAATATTCATGGAGCAAATTACGTAAACGGTTCTGTAATGTTTCCGCATCAAATTGCGGTAGCTGCAACTTGGAATACGGAGCTTTCCAGAATTGGTGGTGAAATAACTTCATATGAATCAAGAGCAGCTTCACTTCCTTGGAATTTTAATCCTAATGCAGATGTAGCTACAAATCCGCTTTGGGGCAGAATTGGAGAAAGCTTTGGTGAGGATTCGTATTTAATTTCAGAAATGACGAACGCTTATATTAAAGGTTCTCAGGAAAAAGGATTAGAAAATTCTACAAGTACTGCGGTTTGTGTAAAGCATTTTGTGGGTTATGGAGCAGGAAAAAATGGAAAAGACAGGGCAAATGCAATAATTCCAGAAAATAATTTACGCCAGTATTTTTTACCTCCATTTGAAAAAGCAATTCAAAATGGAGCCATGGGAGTTATGATTAGCTCAAATGCGGTTAATGGAATTCCTTGCCATTTAAACACCTATTATATTACTGATATTTTAAAAGGTGAAATGGGTTTTAAAGGAGTCGTAATTTCAGATTTTAGCGATGTAGAATTTTTAGTTGCAGCGCATCAATCTGCTAAAGATATGCGTGAAGCTACTAAATTGGCAGTTAATGCCGGAATCGATTTATTAATGAATCCATATGATGCTGATGTAGTTGATATTATTATAGAATTAGTTGAAAAAGGAGAGATTTCAAAAGAAAGAATAGACGATGCGGTCAGTAGGGTTTTAAGATTAAAATTTCAATTAAATCTTTTTGATACTCCGTATAATAATCCAAGTGAATATCCAGATTTTGGAAGTGAAAAGCATATAGCAGCCAATTATAAAACGGTAAGTGAAGCTATTACTTTATTAAAGAATAAAAATACTATTTTACCATTGCCAACAAATAAAAAAATACTTGTAACAGGTTATTCAGCAAATTCGATAAATGTTTTAAATGGAGCTTGGTCTCGATCTTTTTTAGGTAGAGAAACAACCTATAACGATCCAACAAAACTTACAGTTTTAGAAGCTATAAAAAAACAAGTTGGAACTGAAAATGTTGAATTTGTGGAAGGTACAGATTATTTAGATGATATTAATTCGGATTTGGCAGTTTTAAAAGCTAAAAATGCGGATTATATTGTTGTATGTGTTGGAGAAATTCCAGCTTCAGAAAAACCTTCTGATATAAATGAATTAGAATTGCCGAAAGTACAACAAGAATTAGTTAAAAGATTAGCTAAAACAGGAAAGCCAATTATTTTAGTTATGGTACAAGGTCGTCCTCGTATAATTAGAGAAATAGAACCTTTGGTTGACGGAATTATTATGGCTTATTTACCAGGGCAAGAAGGTGGTAGGGCAGTTTCAGATGTTATTTTTGGGACTATAAATCCGAGTGGAAAATTACCATATACATACCCTAAATATTCTGGAAATGTATTACCATATTACTATAAAAAGGCGGATATACGAGATATAAATTGGGGTTATAATGGTTTTTATCCACAGTTTGAATTTGGTTTCGGACTGTCTTATACTTCATTTGAATACTCAAATTTAAAAATTAATAAAGATACCTTATCAGGTTCTGATAATTTTAAAGTTGCTGTTGATGTTAAAAATTCAGGAAAAAGAGAAGGTAAAGAAATTGTAGAGGTTTTTATAAAAGATTTGGTTGCAACGGTTTCACCAGATGCTAAAAAATTAGTTCGTTTTAATAAAATTAGTTTAAAGGTTGGTGAAGAGAAAACAATTGAATTTAACCTCACTACAAAGGATTTGGCAAGTATTGGGATTAAAAATAAATGGATTATTGAAGCCGGTGAGTTTGAAATTTATGTTGGTGGAAATCCGCAGGAATTATTAAACTCTAAAGTTTATTATAAAAATTAAACCCTAGAGTTTACAAGTTGTTCAAGTATAAATTCAACACCTTGATTATTATTGCTTTTTGTTAGAAACTTGGCTGTTTTTTTTACGTTTGGATGTGCATTTTCCATAGCGTAACTAAAATCGGCTAGTTTTAGCATTTGTAAATCGTTATTATAATCGCCAAAAACCATAGTTTCTTCCTTCGAGATTCCTAATGAGTTTTGCAACATTTTTAGAGCAGTTCCTTTGTTCGCTTTTTCATGTGAAATATCAAGCCAATGCTCACCTGAAACAATAACTTGCATTTCGTTTTCTAAATGTTTTACAGCCGGAAAAACATGAGTTTCAGAACATTCAAAATGGTACGCTGCAATTTTTAAAAAAGTATCATTAGTTACTTTGGTTAAGTCTTCAACAATTTTATAGTTGGTATAATATTCACTAAACATTGAAATAAAACGCGCATCTTTACTTTCAATATAAGCGGTGTTTTTGCCACATAACACAATATTGGTATGATCTAATTTACGAAGTATTTCAATTGATTTAACGCAGTTTTTAAATGATAAATCATTCAGGAGAAGTACTTTTTCAGCTTGCTGAGTAATACCTCCATTTTCAGCAATTATTGTAATTTCATTTTTTATTGAATCTAATTTATCAACAATACTTTGATATTGGCGGCCACTGGCAGCAACAAAATGAATACCTCTTTTTTTTAATACTTCATATAAATTAAAAAAAAGATTACTTACTTCACTTTTAGAGTTTAGCAAAGTACCATCCATATCGGTAACAACTAGTTTAACTTTTGAAAAATCCATAGTTTATTTTTGAAGCACAAAAATAGTATTCTAAATTATATTTGAGGTAAATTTATTAAAAGTATGTTTTTTTCTGACTTATTGTCATTTGTAATCTTTTGGCTTGATTTTCGACTATAAGAGGTATGAGTAAAACTAAAGTATCATTTTGGTGGGCATTTAAAGAATTTATTTGGCCAAGAAAGAAAATAATTTTTCTGGGATTAGTATTAATAATGGCCAAAAGTTTATCGAGCCTTGTGCTGCCCTATGCTAGTAAAAATCTGATTGATAAGGTTATACCTTCAAGGGATATAAGTGAGTTAACCACGTTAATTATTATTGTTTGTTCAGCGATTTTAATTCAAGCGGTTACATCATTTTCATTAACACGTTTGTTAAGTGTTGAAGCGCAACATTTAATATCCCTTTTAAGAGCAAAAGTACAACGTAAACTACTAACATTACCCATTAGTTTTTTTGATAATAATAAATCTGGTGCACTTGTATCACGTGTTATGACTGATGTTGAGGGTGTCCGAAATTTAGTTGGCACCGGATTGGTGCAATTAGTTGGTGGAACCATAACTGCAATTATTTCGTTAGTAATTTTGATTAAAATAAATGCTTTAATGACCTTATTTGTATTGGCTCCAGTTGCAATTTTTGCCGTAGTTGCCTTAAAGGCTTTTGGATTTATACGTCCAATTTTTAGAGAACGTGGAAAAATAAATGCAGAGGTCACAGGTAGGTTAACCGAAACCCTAAATGGTGTTCGTGTAATTAAAGGTTTTAATGCGGAAGCTCAGGAAAACAAAACTTTTGAAATTGGTGTGGAAAAATTATTTTTAAATGTTAAAAAAAGTTTAACTGCAACTGCACTTATGACTAGTTCTTCAACATTTTTATTAGGATTGGCTTCCGCAGGAATTATGGGAATTGGTGGTTATTTTATTATGAACAATACAATGACTTATGGTGAATTTGTATCTTTTACGTTGTTTTTAGGATTTATGATTGCGCCAATAGTTCAAATGAGTAATATTGGAAGCCAGTTAACTGAAGCTATGGCAGGGCTGGATAGAACTGAAGAATTAATGAACATGACTGAAGAAGATAATCCTGAGGTTAGAACACAGGTTTTAGATAAAATTGAAGGAGATATATTTTTTGAAAATGTATCTTTTAGTTATGAAAAAGGTAAAGAGGTGTTGCATAACATTTCATTTAAAGCGCCAAAAGGAAGTGTTACAGCTTTGGTTGGTTCATCAGGTTCAGGTAAATCTACCATTGCAGGTTTGGCAGCTACTTTTTTAAACCCTACTGAAGGTAAAGTTATTTTAGATGGTAACGATTTATCTAAAGTGAATTTAAACAGTTTTAGAAGTAGGTTGGGTGTAGTATTACAAGACGATTTTTTATATGAAGGAACCATTAGAGAAAATATATTATTTCCAAGGCCAAACGCTACAGAAGAAGAATTATTAGCAGCTGTTGAAGGTGCTTATGTTAATGAGTTTACAGATAGGTTTGCTGAAGGTTTAAATACTGTTATTGGTGAAAGAGGTGTAAAATTATCTGGTGGACAACGACAAAGAATTTCAATTGCACGTGCTATATTGGCAAACCCAAAAGTTATTATTTTAGATGAAGCAACTTCTAATTTAGATACAGAAAGTGAATCTTTTATTCAAAAAAGTTTACAAGCATTAATGCAAGATAGAACAACATTTGTAATTGCGCACAGGTTAAGTACAATACAACAAGCTGATCAAATATTGGTAATTGAAGAAGGAAATATTGTAGAGCAAGGAAAACATGATGATTTATTAGCTAAAAAAGGGCGCTATTTTGATTTGTATACTTACCAAAGTAGAATATAACGGGTTAAAAATAAAAAGCGTTTTTAAAGCCCTAATTTCTTTTTCAAATTTTGAACAAAAAAGCTTCTCAGTATTTAGAGAAGCTTTTTTGTTTTTAGCACTTTATGAATTGTAATTTTTTAAAAAATCGGTAAACGGCATTGGTTGTAAATTTCTCGATTCATAATGGGCTACATAGGTTTTGTAATTTTTCAAAGCAAATTCTTTAATAAATGTAGATGATTTTTTATCATCGTTTTTAATAGTTTTCATTTAATAAAAAAAAATTGAGGTGAACAAACGGTTAAATTGATTAATGCTATAAAAATAGAAAAGAAATTTAACAATTCAAATTGAGTTGTTTAAAATATCTGTAAATCAATGACTAAAACTAAAAAAAATAACTATTTGATAACTCAAGAGAACTATTTAATTTTTTTTTAGACATTTTAAAACAACTTTTTTACAACTATAAATCAGAAGTTCAAATTGGAATGGCTAAAAAATATGCCATTTTTAATATAGTTCCAGATAATGGCATTGTGAAAATTAATAAATATAAAAGCTTTTATTTCTTTAAATTCCGTTCTGTATTTAAAATTTCAGTTACTGCAGTTTCGTAATTTTTAATACTTTTTGCTTTTTTAATTTTTTTTAAACTCTTCCGAGGGTCAGAAAATGAAGTGGAAAAATATTCCCATAGGTGGTACATTTTCAGTAAAATATGAGTTGCTCCAGACAGCGATTCACTATATTGCTGGTAAAGAATAGTATGAAATTCAGAAAACAAATCAATTTTATTTTCTGGATATTGCAAGCTATTAATTTTTATCATACTAGGTAAAAAAGGATCGGCAATAAGCCCTCTTCCAATCATCCAATGGTCTATTGTTGGAAAACGTTGTTGCATTTCATTAAAATTAGCAACCGAGGTTATGTCTCCATTGTAATATAATTTATGCTTTGTAGTGTCAATACATTTTTGAAATGAATCTAAGTCTACACCTCCTTTATAAAGTTGTTTTCCAATGCGTGCATGTATTGCAATGTTTTTAAGAGGAAATGTATCTAAAATTGGTAATACTTGAAGAATTTCTTCACTGTTATTATAGCCTAAACGCATTTTCATTGAGACTAAAATATCAGATTCTGAATGTACTTTATTTAGAATATCTTTAATTTTAGAAGCATCGCTAATAAGTCCGGAACCCATACCACATTTTGTAACCATTGGGTAAGGGCAACCTAAATTCCAGTTTAATTCTTTATACCCAAGTTGCTTAACATAATTGGCTACAAATAAAAACTCATTTACATCATTTGTAATAATTTGAGGAATTACTTCCAAACCAACATTATTTTCTGGGAGTAAATCCCTTTCATAAGAATTTTTTATTTCAAATTTTCCATTTAACCGAATGTATGGAGAATAGAAAGTATCAATTCCACCAAAAATATTGTTGAAAGCATTTCTAAACCGAAAATCGGTAAAGCCTTGTAATGGTGAAGATAATAATGTGAAGCTCATAAAATAAAAATTATGCAAATATAACGCTCTTAATGCTATGTAACTATTTTTTTAGAAATTGAAAATATTTCTATATTTAAAAGAACATTAATTTTAATAAAATAAACATTTAAAACCTTAAATTATTTTTGGATATCGTAGTATTTAATTTAATTGAAGTGTTATTTCCTGAATAAAATTGCAGCACTTTTTAATTCTATTTTTTAAATAAACTCACTTAAAGAGAACTTTGATAAGAAACAATTTATATCAAAAATTAATAAAAGGGCATTTTAATTTGAAATATTTTCAAAATTTGAACTTTTAGGATTGATAAATATGTCAAATTAATAAAAGAAGAAAGCAACATGAACAGGTTTTGAAGAAGATTCAATTATGTTGAAATTTAGAATAAGTTTAATTGTGAAATGTTTAATTAAAACTAGTTAAATTAATACTTCTTAAAAAATTCTCCTTGGGTATCGTATATAAATAATAATAAAATTGACAGCATAATAGATTTTTTTAAATTTGCAGCCGTTCATACAACAAGGTATTTTAACAAAGTTGTATAAAATTTAAATAAAGAAAATTAAATGAGTGCTACATTATTTGACAAAGTTTGGGATTCACATGTTGTTCGTAAAATTAAAGATGGACCAGATGTGTTTTTTATTGACAGACATTTAATTCATGAAGTTACAAGTCCTGTTGCTTTTTTGGGTTTAAAACAAAGAAATAATTCAGTGTTATTTGCTGACAAAACATTTGCTACAGCAGATCATAATACACCAACAATAAACCAACATTTACCAGTTGAAGATCCATTATCGGCGAATCAATTAAAAGCTTTAGAAGAAAATTCTGCGGAATGGGGAATATCACACTGGGGATTAGGTCACCAAAATAATGGTATTGTACACGTTGTGGGGCCAGAAAATGGAATTACCTTGCCTGGTGCAACTATTGTTTGTGGAGATTCACATACATCTACGCACGGTGCTTTTGGTGCAATTGCATTTGGTATTGGTACTTCTGAAGTTGAAATGGTTTTAACTTCACAATGTATTATGCAGCCAAAACCTAAGAAAATGAGAATCAACATTACTGGTGAACTTGGTTTAGGAGTTACGCCAAAAGATGTGGCATTATTCATTATTTCTAAATTAACAACTTCTGGTGCAACAGGTTATTTTGTTGAGTATGCCGGAGAAGTATTTAAGCAAATGTCTATGGAAGGCCGTATGACTGTTTGTAACTTAAGTATAGAAATGGGTGCTCGTGGAGGTATTATTGCTCCAGATGAAAAAACTTTTGAGTATGTAAAAGGGCGTCCGTTAGCTCCAAAAGGTGCAGATTGGGATAAAGCAATGAATTATTGGGAAACTTTATATACTGATGATGATGCAGTGTTTGATAAAGAATTAACTTTTAGTGCAACTGAAATTGAACCGATGATTACTTACGGTACAAATCCAGGTATGGGAACAGGAATTTCAAAAAATATTCCAAGCGCTGATCAAGTTGAAGGAGGAGCAACTACCTATAAAAAATCTTTAGATTATATGGGATTTGCTGAAGGAGAAGCTATGATAGGAAAACCAGTAGATTATGTGTTTATTGGAAGTTGTACTAATGGTAGAATTGAAGATTTTAGAGCCTTTGCTTCTATTGTAAAAGGAAGAAAAAAAGCAGCTAATATTACGGCTTGGTTAGTTCCGGGATCACATATTGTTGAGGCAAAAATAAAAGAAGAAGGTTTATTAGATATTTTCCACCAAGCTGGATTTGTATTGCGTGAACCAGGTTGTTCAGCTTGTTTAGCAATGAACGATGATAAAGTTCCTGCAGGTAAAGTTGCAGTTAGTACTTCAAACAGAAACTTTGAAGGCCGTCAAGGACCAGGATCAAAAACATTATTGGCAAGTCCTTTAGTTGCAGCTGCAACAGCCGTAACAGGAGTTGTAACTGATCCTAGAACTTTATTGAGTTTATAAATTAGACTTTATAAATTTAAAAACTTAACAAACTAATTTAAAATGAATAGTTATAAGTAATAGTGGGAATTAAAACTTTCAACTTCAACTTTTTAACTTTAAACTTAAAATAATGGCTTACGATAAATTCGAAATATTAAAAAGTTCTGCGGTTCCATTACCAATTGAAAACGTAGATACAGATCAAATTATACCAGCTCGTTTCTTAAAAGCAACAGAGCGTAAAGGGTTTGGAGATAATTTATTTAGAGATTGGAGATATAATCCAGACAATACACCTAAAGAGCAATTTGTACTAAATAACCCAATTTATTCAGGTAAAATATTAGTTGGTGGTAAAAACTTCGGTTCAGGTTCATCAAGAGAGCACGCTGCCTGGGCGGTGTACGATTATGGATTTAGATGTGTAGTTTCAAGTTTCTTTGCTGATATCTTTAGAGGAAACTGTTTAAATATTGGTGTTTTACCAGTTCAGGTAAGTGCTGAATTTTTAGATAAAATTTTTAAAGCAATTGAAGTTGATCCAAACACTGAAATTGAAATTAATTTACCAAAACAAACAATTACTTTATTAGTTTCTGGTGAGCAGGAATCATTTGAAATTAACGGATATAAAAAAGATAATATGTTAAATGGTTTTGATGATATAGATTATTTAGCAAAAATGAAAGAGGAAATTAAAGAGTTTGCGGAGACAAGACCTTTTTAATAAAAACCTTGTTATTCTGAAATTAGTGAAACGAATTGAAGCTATTCGTTTGTCATATTGAGCCTGTCGAAATATGTAACTTTTTGTAATTTGAAAGAACTTAAACAAGCTCAGTTTGACAAAATAAGAAAAATGCTTTTAAACATTAAATCTTTCACATAAAATTGTTGTTTTTAACATGGAAAAAAGAAAAATTGAAATAATGGATACTACACTTCGTGATGGTGAACAAACATCAGGAGTATCATTTCCATCAGCAGAAAAGTTAACCATAGCAAAGTTGTTATTGGAAGAATTAAATGTTGATAGAATTGAAGTAGCATCTGCAAGAGTTTCAGAAGGAGAATTTCAGGCTGTAAAAGCAATTACTGATTGGGCAAATTTAAATGGTTATATTGAAAGAGTAGAAATGCTAACATTTGTTGATGGAGGAAAATCTATTGATTGGATGCTTAATGCTGGAGCGAAAGTTCAAAATTTGTTAACAAAAGGATCTTTAAATCATTTAACGCATCAACTTAAGAAAACTCCAGAACAACATTTTTCCGAAATTAAAGAAGTAGTTGATTTAGCTGAAAATGCAGGAATTAAAACCAATGTTTATTTAGAAGATTGGAGCAATGGAATGCATAATTCACCTGAATATGTTTTTCAATTTTTAGATTTTTTAGTTACACTACCATTAGAAAGAATTTTATTGCCAGATACTTTAGGTGTTTTAACACCTTCTGAAACATATAACTATTTTTCTCAAATAACTTTAAAATATCCAACTGTTCATTTCGATTTTCATGCACATAACGATTATGATTTAAGTGTTGCAAACGTAATGGAATCTATTAAAGCAGGTGCAAAAGGATTGCATTTAACTGTTAATGGAATGGGTGAACGTGCAGGAAATGCACCAATGGCAAGTGTAGTTGCTGTTATTAACGATTTCTTCAAAGATAAAGTTGAAATTCAAGTTAAAGAAACGGCCTTATATTCAACAAGTAAATTAATTGAAGCTTTTTCAGGAGTTAGAATTCCTTCAAATAAGCCTGTTGTAGGTGATAATGTATTTACTCAAACTGCAGGAATACACGCAGATGGAGATAATAAAAACAATCTTTATTTCAATAATTTAATGCCTGAGCGTTTTGGAAGAAAACGTAAATATGCTTTAGGTAAAACATCTGGTAAAGCAAACATTGAAAAAAATCTTCAGGAATTAGGTCTAAAGTTAAATGATGAAGATTTAAAAAAAGTTACACAACGCATAATTGAGTTGGGTGATCAAAAAGAATTAGTTACTAAAGAAGACTTACCTTACATTATTTCAGATGTTTTGGATAGTAATTTATATCAAGAAAAAATTATTATTGAATCGTATGTTTTAACCCATTCAAAAGGATTAAAACCTTCAACAACAGTTGCTTTAAAAATTGATGACCAATACATTCAGGAACATGCCCAAGGAGATGGACAATTTGATGCGTTTATGAATGCACTTAAAAAAATATATAAAAGTAAAGGATTGTCTTTACCAACGTTAGTTGATTATGCTGTAAGAATACCTCCCGGAAGCACCTCTGATGCACTTTGTGAAACAATAATTACTTGGGAAACAGAAGAAAAAAGATTTATTACAAGAGGGTTAGATTCAGATCAAACAGTATCTGCAATTAAAGCTACTCAAAAAATGTTAAATATTTAAAAAGAATTAATAAAGGAATTTAAAATAAACGTTCATTAACCTGAACTTTTTTAGTTCACATACAGGATTTGTTCATAGTGAAATTCTAAAACAAGTTTTGAATTACGTTTAATATTTAAGGTACTAATACAAAAAAAATAATATAAAAATATACAAATGAAATTAAACATAGCACTTTTAGCAGGAGACGGAATTGGACCTGAAGTGATTGATCAGGCAGTAAAAGTTTGTGATGCTGTTGCAACTAAATTTAATCATGAAATTACATGGAAAACAGCTTTAACCGGAGCGGCTGCAATTGATGCAGTAGGTGAACCTTATCCTGATGAAACACATGAAATATGTTTAAATGCTGATGCTGTTTTGTTTGGAGCTATTGGTCATCCAAAATATGATAATGATCCTTCTGCTAAAGTTCGTCCGGAACAAGGCTTGTTAAAAATGCGTAAAAAATTAGGCTTGTTTGCTAATGTGCGTCCAACGTTTACATTTCCATCCTTAATTGATAATTCTCCATTAAAAAGAGAACGTATTGAAGGAACTGATTTAGTTTTCTTAAGGGAATTAACCGGCGGAATTTACTTTGGTGAAAAGGGTAGAAGAGATGGAGGAGAAACTGCTTTTGATAACTGTGTTTACACCAGAGCTGAAGTACAACGGTTGGCTAAAAAAGGTTTCGAATTAGCAATGACGCGAACTAAAAAATTATGTTGTGTTGATAAAGCAAATGTTTTAGAAACGTCCCGTTTATGGAGAGAAACAGTTCAGGCAATGGAAAAAGAGTATCCTGAAGTTGAGGTTTCTTACGAGTTTGTTGATGCTGTTGCAATGCGTTTAGTTCAATGGCCAAATAGTTATGATGTATTAATTACTGAAAACTTATTTGGAGATATTTTAACTGATGAGGCATCTGTAATTTCAGGTTCTATGGGATTAATGCCTAGTGCTTCTGTTGGTTCTGAAAATCAATTGTTTGAACCAATTCACGGTTCATATCCACAAGCAACAGGTTTAGATATTGCTAATCCGTTGGCAACAATTTTATCTGCAGCAATGATGTTTGATATGGCATTTGGTTTAAAAGAAGAAGCGGAAGCAATTAAAAATGTTGTAAATAAATCTTTAGCTGAAGGTGTTGTTACCGAGGATTTAGCAGAAAAAAATAAAGCGTATAAAACAAGTGAAGTTGGGAATTGGTTAGTTGAAAACCTTTAATTTACCTTTAATAATATTTTAAAAAGCCATTTTCATAAAATGAAAATGGCTTTTTTTATTTTTTATTGATTCATTTTCATGGTGTGGTCATATAAACAACATATAGGTAATTTGTTGTAAGCATTTAAATCTCCATTAAATTTTTCAGTATCGTACCCAGAAGCTGCAATCGCTTTATGGATTTCTATTGCATTGGTTTTATTAGAGTTAAAAGTTACTTCAATTTTCTTTTTATCAACATTCCAATTAGCTTTTAACAACCCGGCAATGCTATATGCTGCTTTTTCAATGGTTTCTTTACACATGGTGCAGTTACCCCTAACTCCAAAAGTTAAAGTTGTTAATTCAGACATATCCATTGTATGATTTTCATGTCCAGTCATTACCTTTCCTCCAGGAGTGTTCATCATACTTTTTTTACCTTGTAATTGTGCAGCGGCATCTATTGTAAATGTTCCATTTGTAACAATTTCTTCACCTGCATTTAATCCTTCTAAAATTTCATATGAATCCCCAAGTTCATTACCTAAAATAACCTCTCTTAGTTCAAAAATAGGTGTTATACCTTGCTTTTTCACATAGACTACTGAACGTTTTCCTGTCCACAATACAGCGGTTTTAGAAATGGTTATTAAAACTTCTTTTTGTGATAAATCTTTTTTAGAAGTTAATTGCCCTTTTACAAACATTCCAGGTTTTAATTCTCCATTTCTATTGTTTAATTCTGCTCTAACTATCACTGTTCTGGTTGCAGTATTTAATACAGGATTAATAAATGATATTTTAGTTTTAATTTTTTTATTTGGATTCGCATTTGTTGTAATACTTATTTCATCACCTTTTTTTATTGATGAAAGTTGTTTTTCATAAGCATCAAAATTTGCCCATACAGTATTTAAATTTGCAATCATAAACAAGCCTTGGCCTTCTTTTATATAATTTCCTTCCTCCACCATTTTCATAGTAACAACTCCACTAACATTTGCGTAAATAGGAAAGTTGGTAATAATGCTCTTAGAGGTTTCAATTTTATTAATTTGATTTTCTGAGAGTTTCCAAAGTTTTAATTTATTTTTAACTGCATTGTATAATGAAACATCATTATTTTTAGATTCTAGCGCTGTTAGCAATTCTTTTTGAGCCGTAACTAGTTCAGGTGAATAAACTAAAGCTAAAAGCTGTCCTTGGTCAATTTTTTCACCAGTTGAGTTTACAAATAATTTTTCAATTCTTCCACCAAAATGACTTGTTTGAATAGCATTTGTTTTTTCATTTTCATTAATTTTTCCTGAAAGAATTATATTACTTGCTAAATTTGAAGTACTGCTAATTATTGTAGTTTCAATGTTTGCTAAGGCTAAAGCATTTTGTGACATTGTAAATTGATTTGCTTCCAATCCATTTCCATCAGCTTCTGCAGGAATTAAATCCATTCCACAAATTGGACAGCCACCAGGTTCAGGTTGCATAATTTGTGGGTGCATGGAGCAGGTCCAAAGCTGATTTTTAGTTTCAGTAGTTTTGTGATTATGTTCGTCACTTTTAGTTGAAAGGCTTCCAAAAATCAATCCTCCTAATAAAAATCCAACACCTAGTATTCCTATGTAAATTATATATTTTTTCATTTTCTTATTTTTTCATTTAATTTAATAACATCCAAAATGCCATAATTAGCATAATTGCATTTTCAATAAATGTGGCTTTAGTCATTGGTAATTTTAATGCGGTTCCTAAACAGGCACATTGAATTGATTTTTTATTTATCAATATTTTTACAACTCCAACAGTGGTTAAACCTAAAATAATTATAGTAACTATTAGCGCAAATTTAATTTGAAACCGCATTAGAATCATAAGCCCTAAAGCTGTTTCAATAAAAGGGTACAACCAGCTATAAATTGGTATTTTTTTAGCTAATGGATCATACATTTTAAAAGAATCAGGGAACCCTTTTAAATCCAGAAGTTTAAAAAAACTAAAAACAATATAAAACAGTCCCATAAAATCTAGCATAAATGAGTTAAAGTTAAAGCTAGTTCTGTTTATTAATATAGAAGCTAACGTTATATATCCAATAATTAAAAATAATGGAAAAAGCTGTTTTAATTCACTTTCTTTATGTTCAGGTGGAGTAATAGTTTTTTTAACTTTAAAATCTGACACTTTTTCTTGTATTGTATATTTATTGGATATTGCTTTTTGAAATGTTTCAATTGAGATATGATTTTTCATTTCAATAGTAGCTTCAGCATTTTCTAAATTAACAGCAGTATTTGTAACTCCTTCAATTTTATTTAATGCTTTTTCGATGTTGCTTCTGCAACCATCACATGTCATTCCAGATATTTTATATAAATGTTTCATTTGTTATTCATTTTTAGTTAAAAATTCTAAGGTTGATTTCTGAATGGCGTATTCCTTTTCTGAAATCACTTTTTTTAATTGAAATTTTAATTGTAATTGTTGAATTTCCAAGAGTTGCTCAAAATCTACTTTGGAAGTTTCATAAGCTGCCAACAATACTTTTTTTGCACTAGTTGCTTCATCAATATTTTTAATTTGCGTTGTTATTGAAATCTTTGAGCTTTCAAGGTTACTTTTAGCTTTTTCAAAAAGAGTATTTAATTTATTAAAGGTATTCACTTTACTTAATTCAATAGCTTTTTGTTCTAGCTGTAATTGCTTTTGTTTAGAACTGTATTTTTTTGAAAAAAGTGGAAATGAAAAGGTAACCATTGGCATTACAATATCCTTCCCGTTATCTTCCAAATCAACAATATTTCTATTTTGAATAAACCCATAATCCAACCCAATTCCAATAGTTGGCAACCCTTCTTTTTTGGTAGCCAGTTCCAATTTTTCTAAAGCATTTTTCAAATTATTCAATTGTAACATTTTAGGGTTTTGTGTAATTTGTTCTTTTTCAAAATCTACTGATTTTAAATTACCAACCTCTTTAATAATGTTTACATTGCTATTTTCTTCTCTATTTAACAATAAATTAAAAGCAATTTGTTTAGCCTTAAAACTTTCCTGAACAGCACTTAATTGATTTGTAAGTTCATTTTTTTCCATTCTAATTTTTAAAACAGCCAGCATTGTTGAACGATTGTTCTCAAGTTCATTTAAAGCCAAGTTTTCAAATGTTTTTAGAATATCAATATTCTCTAAAATAATACGTTCCTTTTCTTTTAGTTCATACAATTCAAAATAGGCTGTTTTTACATTCAAAAAGAGGTTTCTTTTTGCAAAATCATAATTATTTAATTGTGCCGCAGCATTTAATTTGGCACTCTCTTCTTTAGCGGTTAAAGTACCAAACCAAGGTAGCATTTGTGTTGCCGAAATTTTAGCTTTTTGTGCACCTACACGAGTTTCTGCCTCTTGAGCAAAGTATCCAACTGAAATGGTAGTATTTGGAAGGCTTCCAACCTCAACTACTTTTTCTAAGGCACTTTTATAGCGATATTGAATAGTTTGCAATTCAGGATTGTTTTTTACTGCAATACTTAAATAATCTTGTAAGGATTGTGCCTTTGATGTTAGTGTTATTAAAAACACTACTATATAAATAAGTTTAGTTTTCATTTTTCATTTTTTTTAATGAAACTTCTTTTTTAAAACTGAATAAAACCGGTACTACAAATAAGGTAATTAATGCAATGAGCATTCCTCCAAAACTTGGTATTGCCATTGGAATCATAATATCTGAACCTCTACCTGTTGATGTTAAAACAGGTAAAAGCGCTAACATTGTAGTTGCTGTGGTCATTAAACAAGGACGGATTCTTTTTTCACCTGCTTCAATTATTGAAGCTCTAATTTCTTGTTTTGTACTTGGCTTATTTTGTTTAAAAGTTTGTGTTAAATAAGTCGCCATTACTACACCATCATCAGTAGCAATACCAAATAATGCAATAAAACCAACCCAAACAGCAACACTCAAATTAATGGGGTGCATTTGAAAAAGTTCGCGAAGATTTACTCCAAAAATTTCAAAGTTTAAAAACCACGATTCTCCGTACAACCATATCATTATAAATCCACCTGCAAAAGCAACGGCTATTCCTGTAAATACCATTAAAGATGTGGTTACAGATTTAAATTGAAAATACAAAATTAAAAAGATGATTACCAAAGCTAACGGAACTACCAACGACAAGGTTTTTTCTGCTCTCAATTGGTTCTCGTAGGTTCCAGTAAACTGATAATTAATTCCTTTTGGAACTACCAATTCACCGTTATCAATTTTGCCTTGTATTACTTCCTGAGCTCTTTCAACTACAGTTACTTCAGCCTCACCATCTAATTTGTCAAATAATACATAACCCACTAAAAAAGTGTCTTCACTTTTTATTACTTGTGGACCTTGTTCATATTTAATGGTAACAACTTCAGATAAGGGAACTGGATTACCATTTGGTGTTGGAATATAAATTTTTTCTAAATCTGAAGGACTTGTTCTTTTTTCTCTTGGATAACGAACACGAACTCCATAACGCTCTCTTCCTTCTACAGTTTGCGTTAATAATTTACCACCAATGGCAACTTCTAAAATGCTTTGAATATTATTGATTGCCAATCCATAACGTGCTAATTTTTCTCTATTAATATCTATTAATAAGTATGGTTTTCCTATAATTCTATCAGCAAAAACAGCTTCTTTTTTTACTCCTGGAACTTGTTTTAAAATGTTTTCCAATTGTAAACCAAACGCTTCAATTTGAACTAAATTTTGTCCTTTAACCTTAATCCCCATTGGTGCACGCATACCAGTTTGCAACATTACTAAACGCGTTTCAATGGGTTGTAATTTAGGTGCTGAGGTTACGCCTGGTAATTTTGTAACTCGAACAATTTCATTCCAAATATCATCTGCCGATTTTATGTTTTTACGCCAGTTTCTATAATATTCACCTTCTGAATCTTCAATTAATTTATTGGTTTCAACTTTTGTTCCTGAAGCAATAAAAGGTCCTGTAATTGTTTCAAACAACCCATCTTCATTTATTTTAAATTTTAAACGCTTTCCATCTTCATCTAATTTATATTCAGGTTTGTAAATAATTACATTTTCATACATAGAAAGTGGAGCAGGGTCTAATGCGCTTTCAACCCTTCCAGCTTTTCCTACTACGGTTTTAATTTCAGGTATGGTTGCCACAGCCATATCTAATTGTTGTAAAACGCGTTTATTCTCGGCAATTCCTGAATGTGGCATAGAAGTAGGCATTAACAAAAAAGAACCTTCATTTAATGCCGGCATAAATTCTTTTCCTGTATTTTCCCAAACATTTACTCCAAATACAATAATTATTGTTGGAATACTTAAAAACAAGATTTTATTGTTTAAAGCCCATTTTAAAATAGTAATATATGACCTTCTAAATAATATAAAAATTCCCAATAACCCAAAACAGATTACACTTACAAAAATAAGGTTTGTGAAAATAGAATTATCTACACCTAAAGGTCTCCAGTACGCACTTAAAAATACAACAATAGCAACTGTTGAAATTACAATATTTATAAGGTTCGCTTTTTTTTCTGAAAGTATTTTACTGATTTTTAAACTACTAGAAATACCAAAAGCAATAAGAAGGAATGCAGCATAATAGCCGCCAATAATACCAATTATACCAGCAATAACTAACCCAAAACTACCAATATATCTTCCTTTTTTTAATGAAAATTTAAAACCAAATAACCAAGCGGCAAAAGGAGGAATTAAAAATAATGCCACAATTAAGGAGGCTGTTAAAGCCATTGTTTTTGTAAATGCTAAAGGGCCGAATAATTTACCTTCTGCACCAATCATAGTAAAAACAGGAATAAAACTTATAATGGTGGTCATTACTGCAGTTATAATAGCTCCAGAAACTTCTGTAGTTGCATTGTAAACTAGTTTATTGATAGGTGTTTTATTGCTATCTTCATCCATATGACGAATGATATTTTCAGAGAGAATTACACCCACATCAACCATAGTACCAATAGCAATTGCGATACCTGAAAGTGCTACAATATTGGCATCAACATTAAACAGTTTCATAGAAATAAACACCATTAAAACAGCAATAGGCAGTAATCCAGAAATTAAAACAGATGCTCTTAAATTAAATACCATTACAATAATTACTAAAATGGTAATTAAAATTTCTAAGGTTAATGCTTCATCTAGGGTGTTTAAGGTTTCTTGAATTAATTCTGTTCTATCATAAAAAGGAACAATGGTTACCTGAGAAGTTCTACCATCTTTTAAAACTTTGGAGGGTAAACCTGCTCCAATAGTTGTAATTTGCTTTTTTACATTGGTAATTACTTCCATTGGATTTGCACCGTAACGTGCAACCACAACACCACCAACAACTTCAGCACCTTCTTTGTCTAAAATACCTCTTCGTTCAGCTGGACCTAATGATACCTTGGCAATATCCTTAATTAATATGGAAGTAAAATCTTTTGAAACAACCACTGCATTTTCAATATCTTCAACAGAATTTATATAACCCAATCCACGCACCAAATATTCCGCCTGATTTATTTCTATGGTTTTTGCTCCAATATCTTTATTAGTATTTCGAGCTGCATTTACTACTTGTTCTAGTGAAATATTGTATTCTTTTAAAATATCTGGATTTACATCTATTTGATATTCTTGTACATAACCACCAATAGAAGCAACTTCTGAAACTCCTGAAGCAGATGAAAGCGCATATTTTACATAGTAATCTTGAATGCTACGCAATTCGTGTAAATCCCAGCCACCAGTTACATTTCCGTTTTCATCGCGCCCTTCAAGTGTATACCAATAAATTTGACCTAATCCTGTAGCGTCTGGACCTAAAGTTGGTTGTACATTATCGGGAAGTAATCCATTTGGAAGTGAATTTAATTTTTCTAAAATTCTACTTCTACTCCAGTAAAACTCAATATCTTCTTCAAAAATGATATAAATACTTGAAAATCCGAACATTGATGAACTTCGAATGGTTTTAACACCTGGTATTCCTAATAAGGAAGTTGTTAAAGGATACGTTATTTGATCTTCAATATCTTGTGGTGATCTGCCTGACCATTTTGTAAAAACAATTTGTTGATTTTCTCCAATGTCAGGAATGGCATCAACAGCCACAGGATTTCTTGGAAAATTTCCTGTTTTCCAGTCAAACGGAGCAGTTGAAACGCCCCACCCAATAAACAGTGCTAATAATAAAACTGCGACTAATTTATTTTCTATTAAAAATTTAATGCTTTTATGTAGCATAATAATTTAAGTTAAGTGTTTAGAAAAATATTTTTTTCAATAAAATACGAATAACAAAACAAGCCCAAATTAGAAACTCTAATTGGGTTATTTTCCTAAAAAACTTAAAATCAAATTAAGAATATTTCGTCAAGTGTTTGAATATCCTTGACTATAAATGGGGGTGAGTAATCTTTAAAAGGAATGATGTTTTCTTCTAATCCTTCAAATAAATTAATATAACTGCAAACAAACGAGGTAATAAAAACTTGTTGTTCAAAATTTAATTTAAAAACATCGGTTTTTAACTCACTTTGACCTTCAAATTGTTTTAAAATATCACTACAACAGTTGTCTTTATTTATACTACAATCTTTTGTTGGTGATGGTTTTTGCATTTCCATACCACAAGATTCAGCTTTAGAAAATAGTGCGCTGTCAACTAAGTAATCACCACAGAAGTGTTCACTAATTGTAAATGACATTGTAGAAAAAAGCACTACAAACGCCATTAAAACTGCTGTTATTTTTGTAAAAAACTGTCTCATTAGATTTCACAAAGGTATAAATTTTAATTTACTGGATATTAAAATCTTGTTAAATTCAATGGTATTAGTATTAAATACTAAAGAATCTTTTTAAAATAAATAGAAAATTGATTGTATAAAGAACAACGTTAAGTTTTTAATCTTTTTATTAATTTTATGAAATTTGAAATCTTAAAATAGTTATAAATATCATATATTTGGTAGTTTATTTATAATAATGAAAAATTACGGGGTTTTTATTTTTCTATGTTTTTTTATTTCAACAATTTACGTTGAAGCTCAGGAAACACTTCCAATATATACAGATTATTTATCGGACAATGTATATTTAGTTCATCCATCTGCAGCTGGTTTTAGAGATTGTAGCAATGTTAGGTTAACAGCAAGAAACCAATGGAGTGGAATTAAGGATGCTCCATCTTTACAAACTTTAAATATCCATACAAAATTTGGTGAAAAAGCAGGATTAGGTTTAATTATTTTTAATGATAAAAATGGGTATCATAGCCAACAAGGAGTTCAAGGTACATATGCCTACCATTTAGAATTAGGTAGGGCAGAAGATTATAAGCAATTATCATTTGGACTTTCTATGATGATGGTTAGTAATAAATTAGATGAAACTTCTTTTGATATTCCTGATCCGGTAATATCTCAAATTGTACAAAGCGAAAATTATTTTAATGCAGATTTTAGCATGGCTTACCATGCTGTAGACTTTTTTAGTTATTTAACTGTAAAAAACTTAATGCTAAGTGCTAGAAATTTGTACAATAAAGATTATGAATCTCTTAATTTAAGAAGGTATTTACTTTCTTTTGGATATTATTTTGATTATTTTAAAAATGGAAAAACGATAGAGTTTGAACCATCAATTATGATTCAATATATTGAAAGAACAAATGAAAAATTTGTTGATTTTAATATGAAAGTCTACAAAGAACTTCCTACTGCTAAACTATGGGCAGCTTTATCATACAGAAGAGGGTTTGATAATATTGATATTCAGCAATTAAATTATATATCACCTATAATTGGTGTTAATTTTGAAAAATATATGTTTTCTTATACATATACTAAGCAAGCAGGAGAAATTCTATTTGATGATGCTGGTTATCATCAAATTACTTTAGGATTTAACTTTGGATGCTTTAGTGCAAGGAGATTTTGGAATGAAAGAGGAGGTAAAACAAACAGAATGTTTTAATTTTTAAAACGAATTAAATAATGATTATAAAAGAATTAAACGGACATAAACCACAATTTGGAAACGATTGTTTTTTAGCAGAAAACTCAGTGATAATTGGTGAGGTAACAATGGGAGATCAATGCAGTATTTGGTATAATGCAGTAATTAGAGGTGATGTGCATTATATAAAGATGGGAAACAAGGTAAATGTTCAAGATGGTGCAGTTATCCACGCAACATACCAAAAATACCCAACAAATATTGGAAATAATGTTTCCATTGGGCATAATGCAATGGTACACGGTTGTACAATTCATGACAATGTATTAATTGGGATGGGAGCAATTGTTATGGACGATTGCATTGTAGAAAGTAACAGTATTATTGCAGCGGGAGCTGTTGTAACCAAAGGTACGCATATAGAGTCAGGTACAATTTATGCGGGCATTCCAGCAAAAAAAGTGAAGGATATTAGCCAGGAATTAATTTCGGGTGAAATAAACAGAATTGCAGATAATTATGTAAAATATTCAGGTTGGTATAAAATATAGCTTGTTGTCCTCACTCAGTTCAGGTTTTATGCTATATTTTTTTGGAGATTAACCTGTATGAAAATCTAAAAAAGAATATCGCTTCAACTCTTAACTCATTTAATAATTTAGTTGTTCAATAGTAAATTCTGAAGAAGCATCATTTAAAATTGATTCTAAAACTTCTTTTTTTCCATTTGTAAAAAAATGATACGATGTTTTTAATGTACTAGTAGCTAATAAATTATTTTTTTCTAATACGGCTTTTGTTTGTTTGGCAACTGCCTGGCCAGAATCTATAATATTTACAGTGGAACCCAAAATTTCTTTAATTTGAGGAATTAAATAAGGGTAATGTGTACAGCCTAAAACCAAATGATCTATATTAAATTTTAACATTGGTTTTAAGTATTTGTGAAGCAATTTTTTTATTTCTGGTGAATTTAGTTTTCCAGACTCAATTAGCGGAACCAAACCTTCACCTTCTTGCTCTATGGTGGTAATATTTTTAGTATATTCTTTAGCAGTTTTTTCAAAAAGTTTACTTGTAAGCGTTCCTTTGGTTGCCAATATTCCAATAGCACCTGTTTTACTTAAAAGAGCGGCAGGTTTAATTGCTGGCTCAATTCCAATAAAAGGAATAGGATAGTTTTTGCGTAAAAAATCAATTGCATTCGTAGTTGCTGTATTGCAAGCAACAATAATTAATTTACAACCTTTTGAAATTAAAAATTCAGTATTTTTTTTAGCTAATTCAATAATCTCTTCAGTATTTTTTTCACCGTATGGTGCATTTTTACTATCTGCTAAATAAATGGTATTTTCATTGGGCAGTAGTTTTATTACTTCTTTCCAAATTGAAGTGCCTCCAATACCTGAATCAAATAAGCCAATAGGTTGATTACTCACTTTGTAGAAATCTTTTTTTTGAATTATAAATGTATAAAAAATCCCGCTATTGCGGGATTTAAATTTATATCTAAAGTATATATTTTTATTGAATACCTAATTTAGCTTTAACTGCTGGTAATAAATCTGTACCATTTGCAACAATAATGCTTGAAGCGTCTAAAACATAAGTAAAACCTTGTTCAGCTGCAACATCTTCAATTGCTTTTCTAGCTTTTTCTAAAATTGGTTTTAATTTTTCGTCTCTCTTTTTTCCAATATCTTCTTGAGCAATTTGAGATGCTTGATATAAATTTTGACGATCTTGTTGAACTTCCATTTGTCTTTGTTGGTTCACTTCATCAGTTTGAGAAGCAACTTCAGCTTCATATTTTTTTAATTTAGCTGTAAGCTTATCATTTTCTGCTTTTAATTCAGATTCATAAGTTTTACTTAATTTTTCTAAATCAGCATTCAAAGTTTTAGTTTCAGGCATAAGACTTAATAATAAATCAGTACTTATATGACCTACTTTAGTTTGTGCTTGAACGGAGTTAAACCCTAAAGTAATTATTGCAATTAATAATAAAGTTCTAAATTGTTTCATTTTATTCTTGTTATTTAAATTAATTATTCTTGTTTTTTTCTTCTTGTGCTTTTTTAGCGTCTTCAATATCTTTTATTCTTTTTAATCTTTTAGCTTCAATTGCTTTTTTCAATTCCTCTCTCTTTTTTAGTTGAGCAGCTCTTTTATCTTCAATTCTTTGTTGTAATGCGGCTTTTTTTGCTTCCCTTTCATCTAATTTTTTAGCCGTCTCAATATTTTCTTGAGAATCTGTTTCGCTATTTACAACACCTGAGTTTATACCCTTTTGTTTTTCTTTTATAGCATCTAATTTTTTCTCTTTTGTAATATTTTTTATTACTAATTCACTAATATCATACTGACTATTTGTGTATAACATTATTAAATCGGTTGATTTGTCTAAAACAAAATCATATTTTCTTTTAACAGCAATATCTTGTATTGCATTGTAAACTAAATCTTGAATTGGTTGCACTAGTTGTTGTCTTAACAAAAACAAATCACCATTTACTCCAAAATAGGAATCTTGCATTTTTTTTAATTCTAAATTCTTAATTTGAATATCTTCTTCTTTATCCAAAATTAATTCTTTAGTCATTAAAGCTTTTTCAATATTTAATTCAGCTTTTAATGCTTCAATTTCCTGTTGTAGTTTTTCAATATTATTTTGCCAAGTTAAAGCTTTAGAATTTAGTTTAGATTGGGCTTCATTATACTCAGGAATATTTTCTAATATATACTCCATATCAATATAACCAATTCTTTGGGCTTTTTGAGCAATGGATGAAAAACTCAAAATTACAAACGCAAATAAAAGAACTTTTTTTGTCATAACTAATATGTATTTAGAAAAAACCGTGCCATTTTAAATTTTATTTACAAATATAACAGTTTTACATTAGAATTGTTGCCCTATAATAAAGTGTGTTTGCCATCCTGATTTTTCAGTACTTCCAGGTAATGGGTCAAATCCATGTGCAAAATCAATTCCTAACAAACCAAAGGCAGGCATAAAGATTCTAAGTCCTAAACCAGCAGATCTTTTTAATTGGAATGGGTTAAAGTTGCTAAAGCCATCGTATGAATTACCTGCTTCTAAAAATCCTAATGCATAAATAGATGCTGAAGGTTTTAAAGTAATAGGATATCTAAGTTCCATTTGAAATTTGTTATAAATAGTACCACCAGCAATTGAAGATAAACGTCCATTTTCATAACCTCTTAAAGCAATTGTTTCTCTACCATCTAATTGGTAAGAAGCCATTCCATCTCCTCCAACAAAAAATCTTTCAAACGGAGAGTCGCCTAATTTTTTGTTATAATGGCCTAAAATTCCAAATTCAGCATTAGACATTAAAACTAAATCTTTGGTTAAAGCAGTATACCATTTACCTTTAAAACTTGCTTTATAATATTCTAACCATCTGTATTTTTCTTGATCTTCAAGGGTTTCATAATCTTTATTATTCACTAAAGAATAAGGGAAAGTAATTTTAGCTCCAATACTAAAGTCGGATCCTGATTTTGGGAAAATAGGGTTTGGTCCGGCAGAACTTCTTCCTAAAGTAATATTATATGCTAAATTATTTGATTGACCAGTTGAAAATGAGAACGTTGAAATAGGATAATCTTTTAAATCGTATAACTGGTAGCTAATGCTTTGAGATAACGTAAAATAGTTATCAGGCCATTGTAAACGTTGACCTAATCCAATAGTTGCTCCTACTATATTTAAACGTTGATCCTTATCTACTTTATTCGTGTAATAATCATACCTAAACTGTTTAGAGTTATAAATAGAAAAGGATAGTGATCTAGGTTTTTTACCACCCAACCAAGGTTCTGTAAAAGAAAAACTTGAAGTTGTATAATACCTACTTTTTTGTAAACGTAATGATAATGTTTGTCCGTCTCCCATAGGAAGCGGTCTGTAGGCTTTTTTATTAAAAATATTTCGTGTTGAAAAGTTATTAAAGGATAGTCCTAAAGTTCCAATAAAAGATCCTCCACCATAACCACCTTGTAATTCTATTTGGCTAGAACCTTTTTCTGCAACGGTATAATCAATATCAACTGTTTTGTCTGAATAGTTTGGTTGAATATCTGGAGTAATTGCTTCTGCATCAAAAAATCCTAATTGACCAATCTCTCTAATGGTTCTAATAATGTCAGCTTTACTATATAAATACCCTGGTTTTGTTGTAATTTCTCTGTAAATAACATGGTCATTTGTTCTGTCGTTTCCATTTACAGTTACTTTTTTAATTTTAGTTTGCTGATCTTCATAAATACGAATTTCAACATCAATAGAGTCGTTATTTACTCTGGTTTCAACAGGTAATACACGTGAAAACAAGTATCCGTTATTTTGATAAACTGTTGAGATATCTTCTGAATCTGGAGAACCATCTCCTGTTACTCTTTCTTTTAAAACTTTACCATTATAGGTATCACCTTTTTCAATTCTTAAAATGCGTTGCAATTGATCATCGGTATATTTGCTGTTTCCTATAAAGCTAATATCTCCAAAAATGTATTTTTTTCCTTCCTCAACTTTTAAGTTTAAGTTTAGTGTATTGTCATCATTCCAAGTTAGTGAATGATCTATAATTCGTGCATCTCTGTGTCCTTTTTCACTATAAACAGTAATAATATTTTCTAAATCTTCTTTAAAGTCGGCATCAATATATTTTGATCCTTTCCAAAACCTACCAAGCATTTTCTTTTTGGTGTTTTTCATTGCCTTTCTCAGCTTTTTTGCACTAAAAGCTTCATTTCCTTCAAAAGTGATATTTTTTATTTTAACTTTTTCACCTTTATCAATATGAACCAACATATTCACAGTATTTACACTTGAAGTATCTGGTTTCGTGTCTAAAGTAACTTTGGTTTTTAAGAAACCTTTTTCTTGGTACTTCTTTTTAAAATAATTGGTTGTAGTAACTATTAAATTGTCTGTTACCATTGCGCCTTTTTTTAGCTCAGCATCTTTTTGAAGTTCTTTTGCTTTGCTGGACTTTATACCTTGAATAGTTATATTATTTAATTGCGGAAGTTCTTCAACTTCAAACTCTAAATAAACGGTATTACCATCAATTTTTGCAACATAAACTTCAACATTGCTAAATTGCTTTGTTTCATATAATTTTTTAATAGCACTGGTAAGTTTATCTCCAGGAAGTTTAATTTCTTGCCCATCTTTTAAACCGGTAAAAACTTTTACAGTTTGTTCTTCAAACTTTTTAAGTCCTTTTACGGTGATTCCTCCAAGTTCATAGGAACTGTCTTTCACGAAAGTGGAATCTATTTTTGGGATATTAATATTAAGAGTATCATTTTTAATAGTATCGTTTGAAATTTCACTATTTTTAATTTCAACATCTTTACTATTAGTGGTTTGTTCTTCCTGGGCGCTAAGCGAGTTAAAACTTAAAATAACAGTAAAAAGTAAAAGGGCTATTTTTAAATTATTCATTTATTTTTTCAATTTGTTCACTGGTTTTTCCAAACCTTCGTTCTCTATTTTGATATTCTAAAATTGCATTAAAAAGATTTTCTTTCTTAAAATCTGGCCAAAGTGTGTTTGTAAAGTACAATTCGGCATACGCTATTTGCCACAATAAAAAATTGCTGATTCTTTTTTCACCACTTGTGCGAATTAAAAAATCAACATCAGGCAAAGAAAACGTATATAAATGATTATTTATAATATTTTCGTTAATTTCTTCAATTTGAAGTTCATTATTAACAACTTTTTTTGATATATTTTTGATAACATTAACAATTTCATCTCTAGATCCATAACTTAAAGCTAAAGTTAAGGTTAAAGCAGTGTTATTTTTAGTTTTTTCAATTACTTCTGTAAGCTCTTTTCTAGCACTTTTTGGCAAATCGTTTAAGTTACCAATGGTAATTAATTTTATATTATTTTCTAGCAGAGATTTTAATTCTTTTTTAAGAGAAGAAACTAATAAAGACATTAGGGTTTTAACTTCTAATTTTGGTCGATTCCAATTTTCTGTTGAAAAGGCATACAATGTTAAATATTTAATTCCTAACTCTCGGCAACCTTCAATAGTTTCACGAACAGAATTAACACCATTTTTATGGCCAAATACTCTAGGTTTGTTTTTAAGTTTTGCCCATCTACCATTGCCATCCATAATTATTGCAACATGGTTTGGAACCTTATTTTTAAGTATTTTTGTTTCTAAAGCCTTCATTAATAGGGTGTTGCGTAACAAGGTGGTCTTCCAAAAGAATATACTAA
Organism: Lutibacter oceani; assembly: GCF_003384935.1. Taxonomy (GTDB): domain Bacteria; phylum Bacteroidota; class Bacteroidia; order Flavobacteriales; family Flavobacteriaceae; genus Lutibacter; species Lutibacter oceani. The sequence continues at coordinate 556,615 of NZ_QTTQ01000011.1, read as the reverse complement.
TGAGAAACCACTAAACATATACCAATCATTACTATTTGGGTTTCCAAATGTTAATGCTGTTATTTCGTTATTGTTATAATCAATATCATCTACAAAAGTATAACGAGCTCTAATTTCTAGAGCTAATGCAAAATCGCCAAAAAGTTTTGTTTTGTAACCAATTCCAAAGGGTATTGCAAACGAAGTGTTTGTGCCATATTCATAAGAAGAATCACTGTTCTGATTTGTAATTGTTTTATAATTAAATGCGGCTATTTCAATAAGTAAATAGGGTGTTTTTGTTTTTCTGAAGTCATCTAAATTATATTCAAAATAGTTAAACTCTAACCCAACAGCCAACTCTTTTAAGCTATTGTTAAAATGGATGCCTCTTAATTTACGTTCATTGTTTGTAGCATTGGCATCGTCTGCTGTTAATTGTGTAAATGTAAATGTTCCTCTTAATGCAACACGGGGGTTTACATTCCATTTATAAATTACACCACCCATAAAACTATTTGGGTTAATATAGTACTCAGAGCCTATATCTCCAATATAATTACTACCACCAGCAATTATTCCAATTTCATTAATTTGAGCATTGGAAGTTGTTGTGATACAGATAAATGCAATAAAAAAAAATATTTTTTTCATATATAAAATAGCGTGCAAATATAAATAATTCTATTTGCTTATAGAAGTTTAACAATGTCTTTTTTGATAAACTGTTTATAAGTGAAAATATTGTTTTAATGACAATGATACTTTATGAGTATATTTTTTAGTGTTAATTACGTGTGTCTTGTCCCCAAAGTAATTTTTCGCGTAATGTTTTTATAAATGTTTGCTCGTTAAATTGTACCATTTTTAAATTGAAATCGGCTTTTTCAACAGCTATTTCTGTATTGTTACTAATAGTTGTAATTCTTGAATCTAAAGAAAGAAAGAAATTTTCTTCTCTACCACTAACAGTGAAAGTTATTTTAGTATCGTCAGGTATTACTAATGGTCTGGCGTTTAAATTATGCGGTGCAATTGGTGTTAAAACTAAACTTTTTGCTTGTGGTGTTATAATTGGACCGCCACAACTTAAAGAATAACCTGTTGATCCGGTTGGTGTTGCAATAATTAATCCATCAGCCCAATAAGAATTTAAAAATTCATTATCTAAAAAAGTTTTAATGGTAATCATAGAAGCAGTGTTTTTTCTGCTAACTGAAACTTCATTTAAGGCAAAATTCAGAGAAGATAAATTCTCAATTTTAGGTGTTGTTGAAACACTTAATAAAGTGCGTTCTTTTATAACGAATTGGTTTTTTAATAATAATTCTACTGCATTAGAAATATTTTCTTTAGGTATGGTTGCTAAAAAACCAAGCCTACCGGTATTTATACCTACAATTGGAATATTTGAAGCTCTTATAAATGTAACAGCCCTTAAAATAGTACCATCACCACCTATAGTAAACATAAAATCGAATGAATTATTTAATTCGCTGTGTAATGAAAAAATTTTATGATTTTGTAATTTAATATGTTTTTTTAGACTTTTATAATATCGATGTTCGATTACAAAATCAATATTAAATTTATTTAAGGTATTAAATAAATTTTCAACATATTCAGTATCTTCAATTTTAAAATATTGTCCGTAAACAGCAACTTTCATGCTTAAATGTTTAAGTATTTTTGTAAGTATTCAGATCTTTCCTTTAGGTCTTCCAAATAAAAATCTTCTTTGTGTTTAGATAGTACATTGTAATTATAGCGTCTGAATGTTTGTATAATTTCATTTACATCTTGTGAATTAAATTTAATGGTAATTTTCACAATTGCTCCAGTTGTTTCTGTAATAAAAAGACCTAATATTTTTCCATTATTAGATTCTACAATTTGACAAACCTGACTAAATGAAAAATCTTGAATTTCCTTTTCTAAAAGTACTACAATTCCTTCACTTTTTAAAAAAGGAGTTTCATTATAAACATGCAAAATGTCTGTTAAATCTAAATACCCTATGTAATTATTATTCTCTTTAACAACAGGTATTAGGTTTGCTTCATTTGCCGCAAATACCTTAATTAATTCTAATAAATTTTCAGTTTCTTCTGCAAAAAATAAATTAAATAAATAGTTTAAATCGTCAAGCTGTTTTTCGTTATCATCAATTCCTTCAATATCAATTTCAGAAATTAAACCAATTAGAGTTTTATTTTCTACAATAGGAAAATGCGAAAATGTATTTTCTTTAAAAAACAATTTTACTTGCGCAACCTTAGTACTTAATGAAAAAGGTTTAAATTCTTTTAATATAAATGGGGTGGTTTCCATATTGTCTGCTATTATACTACAAATTAATCAAAAATAAAACCAAAAACATATTCTTAGTTCGTAAATTTGCCACTCTTTTTAATTTAAAGGATTTTAGAAATGACAAAGTTAAGTGTAAACGTAAACAAAATAGCAACATTGCGTAATTCAAGAGGGGGTGATTTCCCTAATGTAGTTAAGGTATCTTCAGATATTCAGGATTTTGGAGCTGAAGGAATTACTATTCACCCAAGGCCTGATGAGCGTCATATTAGATATCAAGATGCTTATGATTTAAAAAAAATAGTAACTACAGAATTTAATATTGAAGGGAATCCAATCCAAAAATTTATGGATTTGGTGTTAGCTATTTGTCCAACACAAGTTACACTGGTTCCAGATTCAATTGATGCAGTTACATCAAATGCAGGATGGAATACAATTAAGCACCAATCTTTTTTACAGGAAGTTATTGCTGAATTTAAATTAAAAGGAATTAGAACTTCTGTTTTTATTGATCCGGATTTAAAATTAATTGAAGCTGCAGCAACAACGGGTGCTGATAGAATTGAATTGTACACCGAAGATTTTGCAACACAATTTGCTTTGGGAAATAAAGACGCAATAATACCCTATACAAAAAGTGCTGTTTTAGCTTCTGAACTCGGTTTAGGTATTAATGCAGGTCACGATTTAAGTTTGGATAATATTCAGTTTTTTGCAGAAAATATTCCAAATTTATTAGAAGTTTCAATTGGGCATGCTTTAATAACAGAATCTCTGTATTTAGGATTGGAAAATGTTATTAATATGTATAAATATAAATTGAGTTTAAAAGTCTAAAGTTGAAAAGTTAAAAGTTTTATGCGGTGGTTGAGCAGAGTTGAAACCACTTTTATTAAAACGAAAAACTACTTGCAATCTCATTTTTAGAAGTTGGAAAGTCACGAAGGTTAAAAGTTAGAATGTTTTTAAATTTTCGAATTTTATAATTACACAATTCAACAGTTATAAGATTACTAAAAATTAAATATTAAAAACTAAAATGATATTACATTCAAGAATTTTAGGAGAAGGTAAACCACTACTTATTTTGCACGGTTATTTTGGAATGGGTGATAATTGGAAAACGCTAGGAAATAAATTTGCGGAAAATTTTGAAGTTCATTTATTGGATCAAAGAAATCACGGACGAAGTTTTCATTCAGATGAATTTGACTATGAATTACTGGTAGAAGATTTACACAATTATATTCTTCATTATAATTTAGAGAAAGTTTATTTATTAGGGCACTCAATGGGTGGGAAAGTAGTGATGTTGTTTGCAGTTACCTATCCAGAATTGGTTGATAAATTAATAGTTGCTGATATTGGTCCAAAATATTATAAACCACATCATGAATCTATTTTGGCAGCTTTAAATGCTGTTAATTTTTCAATTCACAATACGCGAGAAAAAATAGAAGATGTATTAAAAATTTACATTAGTGAACTTGGAATTCTTCAGTTTTTACTTAAAAATGTTTATAGAAAAACCAAAGAGCAATTTGCTTTTAGATTTAATCTTCAAAGTTTAACGGAGAATAATAGTGAAGTTGGTGAAGCATTACCATCATTTACTCATTTTGATGGGGAAACATTATTTTTAAAAGGTGAAAAATCCGATTATATAACTTCAGAAGATAATCCACTAATTACCGCACACTTTTCAAATTCAAAAATTGTAACTGTCAAAAATGCAGGACATTGGCTACATGCCGAGAATCCAACACAGTTTTTTAAGGAAGTTGTCAGCTTTTTAGGGTAATTAATAATTTGGCATAATTATGGTTAAATTTATAGTTCATTATAAATTTAATAGTATGAAACTAATATTAAGAATTTTGCTTACTGCAATAGCTGTGGTTGTTATTTCAGAATTTTTACCGGGAATAACATTAGATGAGGGTTATAAAAGTGCAATAATTGTAGCCATTGTTTTAGGATTGCTTCGTGTTACAGTAAAGCCACTACTTATATTTTTTACCTTACCAGCAACCATTGTAACTTTAGGTTTGTTTTTGTTAGTAATAAATGCAGTTATAATAATGTTGGCGGGTTATTTTGTAACAGGCTTTACAGTGTCTGGGTTTTGGGTAGCCTTGCTGTTTAGTTTACTATTATCACTATTTCAATCAATTTTGTACTCATTTTTGGAAGAAAATAAAGAAAAATAGTTGAATTTGAACGTGTTAAATATTTGTCAAGTACACAAAAAGTAGTACTTTTGCACCCAATTTTGAATGATTTAAGATAAAAACAACATAAAATGAATATTACAAAAGAAAGTGTTGATGCATTAAATGCAGTTGTAAAGGTTGAAATTTCAGCCGCAGATTACCAAGATAAGGTAGAGAAAATTTTACAAGATTACCGTAAAAAAGCTGATATACCAGGTTTTAGAAAAGGTCAAGTGCCGATGGGAATGGTGAAAAAACAATACGGTAAATCTATAATGATTGATGAAGTAAATAAATTATTACAAGATTCATTAAACAATTATTTGGTTGAAGAGAAATTAGATATTTTAGGAAATCCATTACCAAAAATGCAAGATGATTTTTCTTGGGATGCAGAAGATTATGCATTCGAATTTGAATTAGGTTTGGCTCCTGAGTTTGATGTAAATTTAGATGCAAAAAAGAAAATTATACAATATAATATTGTAGCTGATGATGAATTGTTAGGAAAAGAAGTTGAAAATATTCAAAAGCGTTTTGGTAAAATAGTTACTAAAGAAGTTGTTGAAGAAGGTGTGAACATTGCAGGTACTTTTGTAAACGAAGAAAAGGGAATTGATAAAAAATCTACTATTGAGTTAGGTTCAATTAAAGGAAAAGTAAATCAAAAGAAATTTATTGGTGCTAAAGTTGGTGATGTTATTGAATTAAAATCAAAAGGACTTTTTGATGATGATCACAAATTAATGGGAGCATTAGGTGTAGGACATGATGAAATTCACGATTTAGATATTCCTTTAACTTTTACCATTGAAGAAATTAATGTTACTGAACTTGCAGAGGTAAATCAAGAATTGTTTGATAAAGTATTTGGGCCAGATGTTGTAAAATCTGAAGAAGAACTTAGAGAAAAAATAAAAGAAGATGCTGAAAAGCAATTTCAAACGCAAGCAGATCAACAATTATTAAATGCTGTAACTGAATATTTAGTTGAAAATACAAAATTTGAGTTGCCTGCTGAATTTTTGAAAAAATGGTTAGCTGTAGCTGGTGAAAAACCAATGACTGCTGAACAAGCTGCTGAGGAATATGAAAAATCTGAAAAAGGATTACGTTACCAATTAATTGAAGGAAAAGTATTAAAAGACAACGAACTTCAAATTAATTTTGAAGAGTTAAAAGACTTTACAAAAGGTTTTGTAAAAGCGCAAATGGCTCAATACGGACAATTAAATCCTGAAGAAAAAGAATTGGATGATATTGTACAACGTGTATTAAGTAACCAAGAGGAAGCTAAGCGTTTACAAGAACAACTGGTAAGTAAAAAACTACTTGATTTTTATAAAGAAAAAATCACTTTTAAAGTGAAAGAATTAAATTATGAAGCTTTTGTAAAAGAAGTTTACAAATAAGAAATCATATTTTTAAAAATTAAAAACTCCTTAATAATATTTATTAAGGAGTTTTTTTATGTTTTTTTAGTCGTAATTAGATTCAGAATTTAAATAAGTGTTTTAAGTTTGATTAAGTAAATACTCCACAAACACGGTATGACTTAGTTTACTTTCTTTTTTGCCCCCTTGTTTTAGGCTTTTTATACTTTTTAGCAATTTCTCTTCTGTAAGAACCACCTAAGTTTTTCTTTTGATTTTTTTCTTTTTTCTCATGAAATGCTGGTCCGCTTGGTTCGGTAATTATGCGTTTTGCATTCTTACTTTCGGGTTCAACTTTAGGCATTTCCTCATCAATTAAACGCGTTGAAATTTCAATATTATCTGGTAAATCTAAAACTTCAATTTCCATATTCATTAATATTTCAATTTCACCTAAATATTCCGCTTCTTCTTCATTAAAAAATGAAATTGCAATCCCTTCTTGTTCTGCTCTACCTGTTCTACCAATTCTATGAATATAATTTTCAGGTTCTTTAGGGATATCAAAATTAATAACGTGACTTACATCTGTTAAATCCAATCCACGTGCAATAATATCAGTTGCAATTAAAATATTAAAAAAGCCCATTTCAAAGTTTTTTACAGAGCGTAATCGGTAATTTTGGGTTTTGTTAGAGTGTATTACATCTGCATCATTTGGTAAAGCAATTTCTAATTCTTCATATAAAATATTAGCTTGTTTTTTGTTTTTCACAAACACCAAAACCTTATTAAAAGTAGTTTTGTCTTGTAATAAGTTAACTAAAAAATTCACTTTTGTGTAAAAATTAGGAACTGGGTAAGCTAATTGTTTTATAGTATTTAACGGACTTCCACTTGCAGCAACTTCAATTTTTATGGGAGATTTAAAAAAGTCGTGTAATAAGTCGTTTACTTCTTGTGTTAAGGTTGCAGAAAATAAAATATTCTGACGTTTTTTAGGCAATAAATCAAGTAATGTAATTAATTGTGATCTAAATCCAAGATTCATCATTTCATCAACTTCATCAATAACTAATTTCTGAATTTGTTTCAATTTTAAAATGCCATCTAAAGCTAAATCTAATAACCTTCCGGGAGTTGCTACTAAAATATCCTGACCTTCATAAACAAGTTGTTTTTGTTTATTTAGGTTGGTTCCACCATAAACTCCAGCAAACCGCACATTAATATAAGGTGTTAAATTTTCAATTTCTTGAATTACTTGTACCACCAATTCTCTGGTTGGAACAACAATTAAAACACGAGGTTGTTTCTGTTCAGAATAGGTTAGTTGTCTTAATATTGGTAGTAAATATGCAAATGTTTTTCCTGTTCCGGTTTGCGCTATACCTACCATATCTTTACTGCTCATAATAACAGAAAAGGCTTTTTCTTGTATAGGTGTTGGTGTTTCAAACCCCATTTCAGTTAAGGCATCTAATAAAAAGCGGTTTAAATTTAAATCGGAAAAGGTCATTTTTTTAGTTTTTGCAAATATAAGCCTTAAATTATACTTCAAAGGTTATCAATCTATTATTAATTGTAACTTTTGAAAAACTAACATTTTCTTTAATCCAATTAAAAGTGTTTTTGTGATAAAAAATAACATGTGTGTTATCATCTTTATAATACCATTCTTTAAAATCAATAGTTTTAGAAAACAAATCGGTCATGCAATATAATTTACCGTTTTGTTTTAGTAATGATTTCAAAAGCTTGAATTCTTTTAATGGATAGTGAAAATGTTCAATAACCTCACAGCAAACTATAAAATCATAGTTGGTTTTTAAAACCTTTTGATTATTGTCAAAAAAAGGATCGTAAGTTGTAATTGGGTAGTTTTTATCTCTTAATAATTTTGTAATAACCGGTCCAGTTCCACATCCAAAATCTAACCCGTTTTTTGAATTTTTAAAATCTTTTAAAACAGCTTTTACAATGGGGCTTACAAAGTTTTGATAACGAATATCATTAACATTATTATTATGCTCTCGGTACCTTATAATTTCTTCGTTTGGAGTAGGATAATTACTTGAATTTAATAGTATAGCTTCACAATTTTCACATTGAAAATATTCTTTAAAATTTGATTTAAAGAATGCTGCAGTTGTGGAATTGCAAAGCGAACATTTCATTTATTCGATAATTTCAAATAGTAAATTAATATTAGGGTCGTATTTAATTTCTTTTACATCCATTAATTTTGTTGTAATTACAAAAGGTTCTTTTTTTGAAGTAATTTCAATGGTTTTGATTTCAGAAGTACCGTCGGAATAGGTAATTTCTAAATCTAGGGGAAATTGAAAAATAGTGTTTTGTTTTTGCTCAACAATAATTCTTAATTTATCGCTTCCATGAATCCAAGAAGAATTTATTTTGGGCTGTCCAGTTTTTTGGAGCCATTGTGAAAAGAAAATATCTAAATTTTTACCTGAAACCTGTGCCATTAAATTTTTAAAATCGTTTGTTGAGGCATTTTTGAATTTGTAAAAATCGTAGTAGGTTTTAATGCCTTTCCAAAAATTTTCTACTCCAACTTTATTTTTTAACATATGTAATACCCAAGCTCCTTTTTGATAAGAGTTCGGATTTAATAACCCCATATAATTTGTAGTTTTAGTATCTATTACAGGAGTTTGTTGTTTTTTATAAAAATTTAAAACCTTATTGCGCTCTTCTTTTAACCGTTGTTTAAACGCAGCTTCACCATCACTTTTTAAAATATATAAATCTGTTAAATAAGTGGCGAAACCTTCACTAAGCCATAAATGTGGCCAGTCTATTTCAGATGCAGAATTGCCGAACCATTGGTGTGCAATTTCATGTGCAATTAAATCTTTATGTTCTTGTTTTCCAGTAACAGATTTTTCAAAATAAAAAATATTTCCGGCATTTTCCATACCGCCAAAACGTGTTTTAGATTGCACGTTTGCAAGTTTTAAAAATGGATATTCTCCAACATTTTCTATAAAGAAATCTAAAATTTCTTTAGCTATGGAAAAGTCATAAAAACCATCCTCTTTTGTTTGTGGATATACCCAGGTGGAAACAGGAATATTATGCGTTTCACCAATATTTTGAACAGCGAATTTAGCAATTCCAACAACCATTACTTTTGTTGGCAAAGGAGTAGCTGTTTTCCAGTGATATTGTTTTAAGTTGTTAGTTAAATTGGTTTCTTCAACCTGAAAACCATTTGCAATTACTTGGTAATGGTTTGGTGCATTAATAATATATTCAATAGTTGCTTTGTCAGAAGGGTGATCTACACATGGAAACCAATTATGTGCTCTGTTTGGCCAATTATCTCCAAAGTAGGTTCGGTCTCCATATAAATTTTTCGAAATTACCAATCCGTCTTTAGGGATTCCACTATATTTAATTTTATAAGTATAAGGTAGCCTTGGGAAAACGTGTTGAGGCTCTATGGTTAATTTATTGTTTTTTTGAGTAAAACTTACTAAAATATTGTTTTGGTAAATAGAATCTACTTGCATTCCCATTTCTGTAGAATCTTTTGAAACTAAATCTAAGTCAAATGAATTAACAGATTTTTTAAACTTAATGGAAACTTCCATTGTGGCATTTATTACATTAGTAGTATCATTTACTTCAAGGTGTAATTTGTAATGTTGCACATCTAAAGTGTTAAACCTATTTTGATAGGTTTGCGCAAAAAGTATGGAGTTAAATCCGAAAAAAAATATTAATATTTTTGAAATAATTTTCATTTTGAAATAATTAGGGTTTCAAATATACTTAAAATCAATACTAATTGTAAATAAAAAAGGTCCGAAGATAAAATATCTTCAGACCTTTTTCAACTAAAACTAAAAGATTAACCTTTGTTGTAAAGGTTAACAATTTCCATAATATCAACCAATTGTTTCGATTCAATTTTTGAAGATATTTGAGGAGCATCACTTAAAAATGAACCTATAACTTTTTTAAATTTATTACTTGAAGAAGGAACTTTAATTAATTCATCATAAACTTTTTCAATGTAGTAAGTTGTGCTACCGTTGATATTTCTTTCGTATAGATTTAATTTTTCGCCATTAACAACTTTTTTAGCAAGGATCATTTCTCCTGAATTATATATTCTGCAGTAAATGTCAACTCCTCTGTTGTAACATTTAATGGTTTCTATATCGGGGCTTTGCTCGTTTCCTGCTTCATCAATATAGTTGATGTGTAATAAACTTTTTGCTTCGCTTAGTTTTTCAATTTTCACATTGGAAATTGTATCGTAATGTTTAGTTACAATTGTTCCATTTTCATATTCCTGTCCATAAATACTAATTGTAAAAATAAATACTAGTATTAATAATAATTTCGATTTCATGGTATATTTTATTTATATTTTGAATTTCAATATAAAGGTACTCAATAATGTTATGCGCGCATAACATTATTATTATTATTTTGTTAAAATATTGTTATATAAAATCATTCTAAATACATACATTATTATTATAGGCTATTTAATTCATGAATACTTCTTATCTTTACAGCCTTAATTTTATAAAAACTATAAAATGGATTACGGAAAAGAGTTTAAAAAGTTTGCAACTAAGCAACAAGGAATCAGTAGCATGTACTACGATAAAATTGTAAGTAGTGTTACACCATATATTATTGAAGAACGCCAATTAAATGTAGCACAAATGGATGTGTTTTCTCGTTTAATGATGGATCGTATTATATTTTTAGGTACTGCAATTGATGATTATGTAGCTAATATTATTCAAGCACAATTGTTGTTTTTAGAAAGTGTTGATAATTCAAAAGATATATCAATTTATATAAATTCTCCGGGAGGAAGTGTTTATGCAGGTTTAGGAATGTATGATACTATGCAGTTTATAAAACCAGACGTAGCAACAATTTGTACTGGAATGGCAGCATCTATGGGAGCTGTGTTAATGTGTGCCGGTGAAAAAGGTAAGCGTTCTGCGTTACCTCATTCACGTATTATGATTCACCAACCATTAGGTGGAGCTCAAGGGCAAGCAAGCGATATTGAAATTACAGCTCGTGAAATATTAAAATTAAAAGATGAGTTATACCAAATAATTTCAAAACATTCTGGGCAAACTATGGAGAAAGTTCATGCAGATTCAGATCGTGATTATTGGATGAAAGCTGAAGAAGCAAAAGCTTATGGAATGATTGATGAAATTTTAATTAGAAAGTAAATAATTTACTGAAGAAATGGCGAAAGATGAAGTTTTAGAATGTTCGTTTTGTGGTAGAAAAAAACCAGAAACGGATTTGTTGATAGCTGGTTTAGATGCACATATTTGTGATAAATGTATTGAACAAGCGCATGGTATTGTGATGGAAGAAATAGCAGAAAATTCTTCTTCTTCACTTACTTCAGAATTGGTTGTAAAAAAACCAAAAGAAATAAAAGAGTTTATTGATCAATATATGATTGGGCAAGATCAGGCAAAACGTGTAATGTCTGTTGCCGTTTACAATCATTATAAAAGGTTGTTACAACCAAATACAAAAGATGAAGATGATGTAGAAATTGAAAAAAGTAACATTATTTTAGTTGGAGAAACTGGAACTGGTAAAACATTAATTGCACGTACTATTGCAAGAATGTTAAATGTTCCTTTTTGTATTGTTGACGCAACAGTTTTAACTGAAGCTGGTTATGTAGGTGAAGATGTTGAAACTATTTTAACACGACTTTTGCAAGCTGCGGATTATGACGTTATTAAAGCAGAGAGAGGTATTGTTTTTATTGATGAAATAGATAAAATTGCACGAAAAGGAGATAATCCTTCAATTACCCGTGATGTTTCAGGTGAAGGAGTACAACAAGCATTACTTAAATTATTAGAAGGTGCTGTAGTAAATGTACCTCCAAAAGGAGGAAGAAAACACCCAGATCAAAAATTTATTGAAGTAAATACAAAGGATATACTTTTTATTGCTGGTGGAGCTTTTTCTGGAATAGATAAATTAATTGGAAAGCGTTTAAACCGTCAGGCAGTTGGCTATAGTGCATCAATAAAAGTGGATAAGGTTGATGAAACTAATTTATTGCAATATATTATTCCAAGTGATTTAAAATCATTTGGGTTAATCCCTGAAATAATTGGACGTTTACCAGCACTTACACATATGAATCCATTAGATACTGATACTTTAAGAGCGATTTTAACCGAGCCTAAAAATTCAATTATTAAACAATATCAAAAATTGTTTAAAATGGATGGTATAGATTTTTCGATAAATGAAAAAGCATTACAATACATTGTTAATAAGGCAGTTGAGTATAAGTTAGGTGCTCGTGGTTTAAGGTCATTATGTGAAGCAATTTTAACAGATGCTATGTTTGAACTTCCGGGAACTGAAGAAAAGGAGCTTAAGATTACAGAGAAGTATGCCGAAAATAAAATTAAAAAATCGACTTTAAAAAAATTGAAAGCGGTTTCTTAAAATTAAATAGACACAAATTAATTTAAATCACCCTTTATTTTTTAAAGGGTGATTTTTTTATCTAAAATTTGTAATTTAGAAAACTTTTAAAAAGCATAAATTAAAATTGATTTCAAGAAGTACCATAGATAGAGTTTTTGAAACCGCCAGAGTAGAGGAGGTAATTGGTGAATTTGTTCAGTTAAAAAAAGCTGGAAGTAACTATAAAGGATTAAGTCCGTTTTCAGAGGAGAGAACACCATCATTTATGGTATCACCTGTAAAACAAATTTGGAAAGATTTTAGTACTGGTAAAGGAGGTAATGTAGTTTCATTTTTAATGGAACAAGAGCATTATTCGTACCCGGAAGCAATTAGATATTTAGCTAAAAAATACAATATTGAAATTGATGAAATTGAGCAATCTGATGAGCAAAAACAGCAAGCTGACGAAAGAGAGAGTATGTTTTTGGTTTCAGAATTTGCGCGTGATTATTTTCATAAAAACTTGCTTGAAGATGAACAAGGAAAAGCGATTGGTTTAAGTTACTTTAAAGAAAGAGGATATACAGAAGAAACTATTAAAAAATTTCAATTAGGTTATGCTTTAAATGAGTGGGAAGCATTTACTACCGAAGCATTAAATAAAGGATATAATTTAAAATATTTAGAATCTACAGGACTTACCATTGTTAAGCAAGATTTATTAGCTGAAAATGGGACAAAAACATTCGATAGATTTAAAGGTCGCGTACTATTTCCAATTCATAGTATGAGTGGACGTGTACTTGGTTTTGGTGGTAGAATTTTAACCAATGATAAAAAGGCAGCTAAGTATTTAAATTCACCGGAAAGTGATATTTACCATAAAAGTAATGTTTTATATGGCATACATTATGCAAAACAAACTATTGCAAAAGAAGATAATTGTTATTTGGTAGAAGGTTATACCGATGTAATTTCATTATATCAATCGGGTATTGAAAATGTGGTTTCTTCATCAGGAACGGCACTTACTGGAAATCAAATTAGATTGGTAAACCGACTTACAAAAAACATTACTATTTTATTTGATGGAGATGCTGCTGGAATTAGAGCCTCAATTAGAGGAATAGATTTAATACTTGAGCAAGGGATGAACGTGAGAGTGTTAATGTTTCCCGATGGTGACGATCCAGATAGTTATTCAAAAAAAGTATCAAAAGATGAGCTAAAAAATTACTTAGAAAATAATTCGCAAGATTTCATCAATTTTAAGGTTTCCCTTTTAATGGAGGAAGCCAAAAATGATCCAGTTAAAAAAGCAGGCTTAATTCGTGACATTGTAATTAGCATTTCTAAAATTCCAGACCGAATTCAACGTGAGGTTTATATCCAGGAATGTGCCAGAATAATGGATATTTCAGAAAACGTATTGTTTAATGAATTAGCTCAAATTGATAATAAATTAAAAAGAGAAGCTTCAAAAAGCGGCCGAAGTAGCACTTATAATAGAGGTAAACATCCAGATCCAAATGAACCACCAATGGATGTGCTATATCCTGAAATGTTACAACTTCAAAAAACACCTCAATTTGAAAAAATAAATGAACTTAAAAAGTATGAGCGTGAAATAATAAAAATATTGTTGCTTTATGGTAACAATGAAGTGGATTTTGTTGATTATGTTGAAGAAGGTGAAGTGGAAGGGAAAGAGTTTCATACATTAAAAAAGGAACATTTTCAAAATGTAGTTTCAAAAGAAATTTATTTGAATTTACAAGATGATGAAGTTGAATTTACTGATGAAACCTTTAAGAATATTTATTATGATGTTATTAATCAGTTAAATCAAAATAAAAATATTTCTGTAGATGTTTTGGTAAACCATTCCAATCCGGAAGTTTCTAATTTGGTTACAAATATTTTAATGGATGATGAAAAACATGTGCTAAGTAATTGGGAGCGAAAGGATATTATTGTAAAAAGTAAAGAGAGTGATCTTTCTAAAATGGTATTAGATGCAATTTATAATTTAAGACGCGTGCTAATTGAAGAAAAAATTAGTTCTTTAGTTTCCAATGTTGAAAACGAAAGCGAACGTGAACAAATTTTAGAAACCGTAGTTAATTATACAAGTTTAAAACAACGATTGTTTGAAAGGTTAAACAGAGTTGTTTAATTAAATATTTTCTTCTAGAACAATTGCCCCAGAAAATTCCTCCTTAATAATTAATAAAACTTTGTCTGCTTCTAATCGAGTTTCAAAATCGCCAACTTGTGTTTTCCATTCAGGAGATTTGTAAATAATTTTGGTTTTATATTCAGGAAATGAACTCTGAAAATTAGATTTAATTTTATAGGCTTGAGATTCAGAACCGTTATAAAGTTGAATTTTATAAACTATTGTGTTTTTGTTATGTTTATTAAAGCTTCTTTTTTGGGTAATTAAATTGTCAATTTTTTCATTTTCACTTTGCGCAAAGAGTGTTCCCGCAAATAATACAAAAATCAATAAAAAGTTTAGATATCTTTTTTTAGATGTTAGCTTCATATTTAATAATTTTTTTCAAATTTAGAATATTCAAATGAATGTAAAAGAAAAATTCATTATTTAGAATGAATATAAATTAACTTTAACACAATTTTTACATTTTTAGTTTTGCATTTAAATAGTACTTTTGTCAAATCATTTTAAAAAAATGACATAAGTCATTATTTTTTTAATGAAAATATTGTACCAAACAAGAAAGAAAAGATTTTTTTTAAGTATGAAAAGTGTGAAACAACACAGTCCATTATCAAGATTAGTCATTAATAGTCTTGCTTTCCTTTTATTATTTTCACTTAATTTATCGGCTCAAGAGGGCGATGTTGTTAATGGAGAGAAGCTCTTCAAAAGCACATGTGCTGCTTGCCATAAGTTAGATAAAAAATTAGTAGGTCCTGCTTTAAAAGGGGTTACGGAAAGAAGAGAACAAGATTGGTTAATTTCTTGGATTAAAGATAGTCCAGGGATGATTAAATCAGGAGACAAATTAGCAATTCAAGTTTTTGAAGAGAACAACAAATTGCCAATGACAGCTAATCCACATTTGTCTGATCAGGATATTATTGATATTTTGGCCTATACCAAAGGTGAGCCAGCTGCAAAAGAAACAGTTGCTGTTGCTCAAGAAGTTGATCCAGGCGTTGAGCGTGGAAAACAGATTTTTAAAGCAAACTGTGCTGCTTGTCATAAATTAGAAGGGAAGTTAATTGGCCCAGAACTATTAAAAATAACTGATAAGCGTGATGCTGATTGGTTAAAGGCTTGGATTAAAGATAATAATGCTTTAGTTGCTTCTGGAGATAAGTTGGCAAAGGAAGTACAGGATAGTAATCCTGCAGCGATGACTCCTTTTCCACAATTGTCAGATCAGGACATTGATGATGTTTTAAAATATTTGGCAGTTGGCGATGTAAAACCAGTTACTGCAACTACAACATCTGCTAAAGATGAAGAAATTTTTAACAAACCAGGAATTGGTATTTTACCTTCGCTTGGTTTAACAATTTTAGCATTTTTATTACTTTCATTAATTGTTGCGGCAACTACAAATAAAAAAGTAGCTGAAGATGAGGAGGTAACTGAAAGTATGTTGAAATCATTAATTTTTAACCCTTTCTTACGTTTCTTAGCTGTAATTTTCTTTTTATTATTAGGAGCTTGGTTATTGTTTGGTTGGTTGTTGCAAATTGATGTTAACGAAGGTTATCAGCCAATTCAACCTATTGCTTTTTCACATGCAGTACATGCGGGTGATAATAAAATAGATTGTCAATACTGTCATTCTTCAGCAAAGCATAGTAAAACTTCTGGAGTTCCAACGGCGAATGTATGTATGAACTGTCATAAATCTATTTCAGAATACAACGGCGAATTATTTGGAGATTATTCAAAAGAAGATTTGGATAATGAAATTCAAAAAATTTATGATGCAGTTGGTTGGGATAAAGAAAATGTACAATACATTGAAGGTTATGAGCAAAAGCCAATTGAGTGGGTGAGAATTCACAATTTAGCTGATTTTGCATATTATAATCACTCTCAGCACGTAACAGTTGCAGGTTTAGATTGTCAAAAATGTCATGGACCTGTTGAAACAATGCATGATATGTATCAATTCTCTCCATTAACTATGGGGTGGTGTATAGACTGTCATAGAACTACTGAAGTTGATATGACTGAAAATGGATATTATAAAAATATTCACGATCAATTGGCGAAAAAGTATGGAGTAGAAAAAGTGACTGAAGCTCAAATGGGAGGTTTAGAATGCGGAAAATGTCACTATTAATAGTAATTACGAAGTAAATAATAAAATATAAAATGGCATCAAACAAAAAATACTGGAAAAGTGTTGAAGAGCTAAATACAAAAAGCTCTATTGTTGATACGTTAAAACAAAACGAGTTTGTTGAAGAAATTCCAACTGATGATTTTTTAGGTGATAAAGAAAATTTAGAAGCTTCATCAACAACACGTAGAGACTTTTTAAAGTATGTAGGATTTACAACAGCTGCTGCATCTTTAGCGGCTTGTGAAGGTCCGGTTGTTAAAACAATTCCTTATGTTATAAAACCAGATGATATTATTCCTGGTGTTGCTGAATATTATGCAACAACTATGGCTGATGGTTTTGATTTTGCAAATATTTTAGTAAAAGTTAGAGAAGGACGTCCAATAAAAATAGAACCTAATAAAGAAGCAAACGGAAGTACCAATGCACGTGTGCAAGCATCTGTTTTATCATTATATGATAGTCTTCGTTTAAAAGGTCCAAAATCAAATGGAAGTGATATTTCGTGGGCAGATGCTGATGGCCAAATTATTTCAAAATTAAATGAAGTAAAAGAAGCTGGATTGCCAATTGTTGTTTTAACTGGAACATGTGCAAGTCCATCTACTAAAAAATTGGTAGGTAAATTAAATGATACTTTTGGTAATGTAAATCATGTGGTTTACGATGCGGTTTCTGAATCAGCAGCTTTAGATGCTTTTGAAGCGATGTATGGAACAAGAGCCTTGCCAGATTATAATTTAGAAAAAGCGGATGTTATTGTTTCTATTGGAGCAGATTTCTTAGGAGATTGGCAAGGTGGAGGTTTTGATGCTGGTTACGCAAAAGGACGTGTCCCTAAAAATGGAAAAATGTCTCGTCATATTCAGTTTGAATCTAATATGACATTAACAGGAGCAAATGCTGATAAACGTTTAATGGTAAAACCATCTGAACAAAATTTAGCACTTATAAAATTATACCAAGCTGTTGTAAAAGGACTTGCTACAAAAGAAGCAAGTCCTTTAAATGATGCTGTTCAAAAAGCGGCAGCACAGATTAAAGCAGCTGGAAGTAAAGCTATTGTTTTAACAGGAATTCAAGATAAAAATGCACAATTATTAGCATTGGCTATTAACCAAGCTATTAGTAGTGAAGCTATTGATGTTGTAACTACAAAAAACATAAGAAAAGGAAATGATACAGCAGTTGCTCAGTTAATTACTGATATGAATGCTGGCAAAATTGGAGCCGTAATTGTAAATAATTCGAATCCAGTTTATACCTTACCAAATTCAGATGAATTTGTTGAAGGATTGAAAAAAGTTAAATTATCTGTTGCGTTCTCAATGCAAGATAATGAAACTGCAAATGCAGTTGAATATGCATTAGCTACACCTCATTATTTAGAGTCTTGGGGAGATGCTGTAATTAAAAAAGGACAGTATAGCTTAATGCAACCAACTATTAAACCTTTATTTGATACACGTCAGTTTCAAGATGTTTTATTAACTTGGACAGGAAGTACTGATTCCTATTACAATTTCTTAAAAGATTCTTGGAATACAGATGTGTTAAATGGTAAATCTTGGAATCAAGCTTTACACGATGGTGTTTTTGTTGTAGAAACTACTGAACAAGAAGAAGTTGTTTTAAATGAAGTAGATATAGATGCAGCAGGTTCAGAATTAGCTAAAACTCAAGGAAGTGATTTTGAACTAACTTTATATACAAAAACTGGTTTAGGTGATGGTCAAATGGCTAATAACCCTTGGTTACAAGAATTACCTGATCCAATTACAAGAACTTCTTGGGATAATTATTTAACTATTTCAAAAGCTGATGCAGAATCAATTGGTGTTGAGAATTACAATGTAGCTAATGGGGCTTTAAACGGTAGTTTAGTTGAAATATCTGTTAATGGTGTTTCAGAAGTATTACCAGCTCTTATTCAACCTGGTCAAGCTAAAGGTTCTTTAGGTTTAGCACTTGGTTACGGGCGTAAACAAGGTTTAAAAGCAGAAATGCAAACAGGTAAGAATGCTTACAAATTTTATAAAGATTTTAATAATCACCAATCTGATGTTTCATTAAAAATTGTTGAAGGTGAACACGAATTTGCATGTGTTCAGTTACATAATACTTTAATGGGTAGAGGTGATATTATTAAAGAAACCACTATTGAAGATTATAATAATATAGATTCTAAGGAGTGGAATAAAGTACCAATGGTATCTTTAGATCATAATGAAGTTGAAGCAACAACTGTTGATTTATGGGATTCTTTTGATAGATCAATAGGACATCATTTTAATTTATCTATAGATTTAAATGCCTGTACAGGTTGTGGTGCTTGTGTTGTAGCTTGTCACGCTGAAAATAATGTGCCAGTTGTAGGAAAATCAGAAATCAGAAAATCGAGAGATATGCACTGGTTGCGTATTGATAGATATTATTCACATGAAGAAGATTTTGCTGGTGATAATGAAAAGAAAGAAGCAGGAACTGGAGTTAGTGGTTATAAAAATACAATGGCTGAATTAGAAGATCCTTCTGAAAATCCTTCAGTAGCCTTTCAACCAGTGATGTGTCAACATTGTAATCACGCACCTTGTGAAACAGTTTGTCCAGTTGCAGCTACCTCACATAGCCGTCAAGGTCAAAACCACATGGCATATAACCGTTGTGTAGGTACCCGTTATTGCGCAAATAACTGCCCATATAAAGTACGTAGATTTAACTGGTTTAACTACCCTAATAATAGCGAGTTTGATTACAATATGAATGATGATTTAGGTAAAATGGTGTTAAACCCAGATGTTACTGTTCGTTCTCGTGGTGTAATGGAAAAATGTTCAATGTGTATTCAAATGACACAGGCAACTATTTTAAAAGCTAAAAAAGAAGGTAGGCCGGTAAATACTAACGAGTTTGAAACAGCTTGTTCTAATGCTTGTAGTACTGGAGCAATGGTATTTGGTGATGTAAATAAGAATGAAGATACAGTTACAAGTTTAGTTGAAGATAAAAGAGCATATCATTTACTTGAACACGTTGGTACAAAGCCAAATGTGGTTTATCATGTAAAAGTTAGAAATACTCAAGAAGGATAAAAATATTAATAAAAGATAATAATTAGATTAGATTATGTCGTCTCATTACGAAGCACCTATTAGAAGACCTTTAATTATTGGAGATAAAAGCTATCACGATATCACTGTTGAAGTAGCAGCTCCAGTTGAAGGTAAAGCAAATAAATTATGGTGGACAGCATTTACAATTGCGCTGTTAGCCTTTCTTTGGGGTATAGGATCAATTATATACACCATTGGAACAGGAATTGGAGTTTGGGGTTTAAATAAAACAGTAGGTTGGGCTTGGGATATCACTAACTTTGTTTGGTGGGTAGGTATCGGTCACGCAGGTACACTTATTTCTGCTGTATTGTTATTGTTCCGTCAAAAATGGAGAATGGGTATTAACCGTTCTGCTGAAGCAATGACAATTTTCTCTGTTGTTCAAGCAGGTTTATTCCCAGTTATACATATGGGACGTGTTTGGAATGCACACTTTGTATTACCTATTCCTAACCAATTTGGAACACTTTGGACAAACTTTAACTCTCCATTATTATGGGACGTTTTTGCAATTTCTACGTATTTATCGGTATCATTAGTTTTTTGGTGGACTGGTTTATTACCTGATTTTGCAATGTTACGTGATAGAGCTGTTAGACCTTTTCAAAAGAAAATTTATAGTTTATTAAGTTTCGGTTGGACAGGTAGAGCTAAAGATTGGCAGCGTTTTGAAGAAGTATCTTTAGTATTAGCAGGTTTAGCAACACCTTTAGTACTTTCAGTACATACCATTGTATCTTTTGATTTTGCTACATCGGTAATTCCTGGTTGGCATACAACAATTTTCCCTCCTTACTTTGTTGCAGGAGCTGTATTCTCTGGATTTGCAATGGTAAATACCTTGCTTATTATAATGAGAAAAGTTTCAAACTTAGAAGCTTATATTACAAAACAACACATAGAATTAATGAATATTGTAATTATGATTACAGGTTCTATTGTTGGGTGTGCATATATTACGGAGTTATTTATTGCTTGGTATTCAGGTGTTGAATATGAGCAATATGCTTTCTTAAACAGAGCAACAGGACCTTATTGGTGGGCTTATTTATTAATGATGAGTTGTAACGTTTTTTCTCCGCAATTTATGTGGTCTAAAAAATTAAGACAAAGTATTACATTCTCTTTTATAATTTCAATTGTAGTAAACATTGGAATGTGGTTTGAGCGTTTTGTAATTATTGTAACTTCTTTACATAGAGATTACTTACCATCATCATGGACTATGTTTTCACCAACATTTGTTGATATAGGAATTTATGTAGGAACAATAGGGTTCTTCTTTGTGTTATTCTTATTATATGCAAGAACTTTTCCTGTAATTGCACAGGCTGAAGTTAAATCAATATTGAAATCTTCTGGTGAAAATTATAAATTATATAGAGATGCAGGTGGTAAAAATCCAGCCCCATCTAAAGTAATTAAAGCTAAAAAAACTACTTCTGAAGTAATTGAAGAGGTTTCTGATCAAAAAAATGTTTTATTAGGAAATATAGGAATATTTGATAAAGCTACTCAAAACGCTGACGATTTAAAATTAATTAGCGGAGTAGGTCCAAAATTAGAAGAAACTTTAAATAATATAGGTATTTATAGTTTTGATCAGGTTAGTAAAATGACCGAAAAGGAATATGATTTGTTAGACTCACTTTTAGATTCATTTAAAGGAAGAGCAAAACGCGATGATTGGGCAGGACAAGCTAAAAACTTAAAAAATAACGAGTAATTATGAGCTCAAAAGTAATACAAGCAATGTATAATGATGATGACATCCTAATGGATGCTGTTAAAGAAGTTCGTGCAGCGCATCATCATATTGAAGAAGTTTATACACCATTTCCAGTTCATGGATTAGATAAAGCAATGGGATTAAAAGGTACAAGAATAGCAATAACTGCGTTTATGTACGGATGTGTTGGTTTTTCTTTTGCAATTTGGATGATGAATTATATGATGATTGAGCAGTGGCCTCAGGATATTGGAGGAAAACCTAGTTTTACATTCTTTCAAAATATGCCTGCATTTGTGCCAATTATGTTTGAATTAAGTGTGTTTTTTGCAGCGCATTTAATGGTAATTACTTTTTATATGAGAAGTAGATTATGGCCATTTAAAGAAGCGGAAAACCCAGATCCAAGAACAACAGATGATATGTTTGTAATGGAAGTAGCTGTTGATGGAAATGAAAAAGAGTTAATTTCATTTTTAGAAAACACAGGAACTGTAGAAATTAAAGTAACTGAAAAGTAATGATTAAAATGAAAAACATTTTAAAAATAACAATAGCATTGGCTTTCTTAATGTCTTTATCATCTTGTTGGGGTGATAAAACAAAGCCAAATTATCAATATATGCCGGATATGTATAAGTCTGTTGGATATGATACCTATGGTCAAAATCCAAATTATGCTAATGGTATGACTTCGCAACTACCAGTAGACGGAACAATTGCTCGTGGGCAAGTACCATATGATTATCCAAACACTAATGAAGGATATGATACTGCTAAGTTGGAATCTAAGAATCCATTAGATGTTAATGAAGTTAATTTGTCGAATGGAAAAAAAATGTATGATATTTATTGTATTTCTTGTCATGGAAAAGCAGGTGCAGGGGATGGAGTTTTAGTTCAAAGAGATAAGTTTTTAGGAGTGCCTAATTATAAAGACAGAGAAATAACAGAAGGAAGTATTCACTATGTAATTATGCATGGTAGAAATATGATGGGATCTCATG
The DNA here is from genome assembly GCF_003384935.1 of Lutibacter oceani. Taxonomy (GTDB): domain Bacteria; phylum Bacteroidota; class Bacteroidia; order Flavobacteriales; family Flavobacteriaceae; genus Lutibacter; species Lutibacter oceani. Next base: position 534,083 of record NZ_QTTQ01000011.1, on the reverse strand, counting down.
CTTCTCAATTAACGGCTGATGAACGTTGGCAAGTAACAATGTATGTTCAACAGCTAAGAACTGAATTATTAAAATAACACTTTTACTAAGATAGAATTTATTAATATGTATACCTTTTCAAGTAAATTAAAAACATTTTCTTACGCCTTAATGATTGTTGGTCTTATAGGTGTTGCTTACGGTTTTTTGTCTACACCAAATTCAGTAGAAGATGTTAAAGTATTATTAGAAGAAAGTCATGCTAGTCATGATGAAGCGGCAGTAAGTCATGAGCCTGAAGCACATGTAGTTGCTGAAGAATCTAACACAACTGCACATTCAGATGATACGCATGCGGAACACGCTTTTCATTATTTAAAAAACAAGCCTTGGTCAGCATTATATGTTGCATTGTTTTTCTTTTTTATGCTTTCATTAGGAGCATTAGCTTTTTATGCAATTCAGCACGCTGCACAAGCAGGTTGGTCAGTTGTATTGTTCAGAGTAATGGAAGGAATAACAGCATATTTACCAGTTGGTGCAATTTTATTATTTGTATTTTTTGTATTATCATCTTTACATTTTAACCATTTATTTATTTGGATGGATGCAGATGTTGTAGCTCACGATGAATTAATTCAAAACAAAGCAGGTTATTTAAATGTTCCTTTCTTTTTAATTAGAGCGGCTATATATATGGCTGGTTGGATTGCTTATCGTCAATATGCAAGAAAATTAACTTTAGCACAAGATAATGCAACTGATTTAAGTAATTATACTAAATTATTTAAAAGTTCAGCTGCATTCTTAGTATTCTTTTTGGTATCAGAATCAATGATGTCTTGGGACTGGATTATGTCTTTAGATCCACATTGGTTTAGTACTTTATTCGGATGGTATGTGTTTGCAAGTATGATTGTTTCTGCTATTACAACGATAGCTCTAGTATCAATTTACTTAAAAGGAAAAGGATATCTAGAATTTGTTAATAATAGTCATATGCACGATTTGGCTAAATTTATGTTTGGATTCAGTATATTCTGGACTTACTTATGGTTTTCACAATTCATGTTAATATGGTACGCAGATATTCCAGAAGAAGTTACTTATTTTGTTTCTAGATTTAATGAGTACAAAATTCCATTTTTAGGAATGTTAGTATTAAATTTTGTATTTCCATTATTAGTATTAATGAATAGCGATTTTAAACGTGTAAACTGGTTTATAGTTTGTACTGGTTTAGTTATTTTATTTGGACATTATATTGATATTTTTGTGATGATAATGCCAGCTACTGTTGGAGATCAATGGTTTATTGGAATCCCAGAAATAAGTTCCGTATTATTAATAGCAGGAATTTTTATTTATGTGGTATTTACAGCATTATCAAAAGCACCATTATTGGCAAAAGGAAATCCATTTATTAAAGAAAGTGAACATTTTCACTACTAAAACATAAAATATTCATATAGAAAGGAATCCTGAATTCAAATTATTCAGGATTTTTTTTATATTTGACACCACTAAAAAAATCTAATTTAAAAAAATGACAGCATTACTTTATATTTTATTGGCAATTGTTGTTGCCGTAGCCATATGGCAAATTGCAAGTATTCTAAATTTAAAAAGTGTAATTGCAACTGAAAAAGACAACAATACACAAGGGATTTTATTTGCAGCCTTTGGAATTTTCTTTTATGGGTTAATGATATTTTCTTTTGTAAAATACTCATCGATTCTGTTACCTGACTCAGCCTCAGTTGAAGGAGATAGATATGATACATTGTACATGGTTACAATGGTATTAATCTTAATTGTTCAAGCAATTACTCAGTTTTTATTGTTTTATTTTGCTTTTAAATATAGAGGTATAAAAGGCAGAAAAGCTTTATTTTATGCAGATAGCCATAAATTAGAATTAATTTGGACTGTTATTCCAGCTGTAGTACTCGCAGGATTAGTGCTTTATGGATTGTCAGTTTGGATTGATGTAATGGATGCCTCAGATGCTGAAGATCCGTTAATTGTTGAAGTATATGCAAAACAGTTTCAATGGGAGGCGCGTTATGCAGGTGAAGATAATGAGCTAGGTTTAGCTAATGTTCGAAACATTAAAGGAATAAACACTATGGGTGTTGATATGACTGATAAAAATGCATTAGATGATATTCCAACAAGAGAATTGCATTTACCTAAAGGAAGAAAAGTAATATTTAAATTCCGTTCGCAAGATGTATTACACTCTGCTTATATGCCACACTTTAGAGCGCAAATGAATTGCGTTCCTGGAATGGTAACTCAATTTGCATTTACTCCTTCAATGACAACTGAAGAAATGAGATTAAATGACAAAACTATTACTAAAGTTGAAGGAATTAATAAAATAAGAGCTGAAAAAGGAGAAGACCCTTATGAGTTTGATTATTTACTTTTATGTAATAAAATTTGTGGAGCTTCACATTATAACATGCAAATGAAAATTATTGTTGAAGAAGAAAGCGAATTTAATTCTTGGTTAAATAGTCAAAAAACTATGGCTCAGGTTGTTCAATAAAACTAACTACTACTTTACTAAAAAAATATAATATGTCAGATCATCATCATAAAGAAACATTTGTAACCAAGTACATTTTTAGTACTGACCATAAAATGATTTCTAAGCAATATCTAATTACAGGTATATTTATGGGTGTTATTGGAGTATTCATGTCAATGTTATTCCGTTTACAAATTGCTTGGCCAGAAAAATCATTTAGTATTATTGAAGCCTTTTTAGGGCATCACCAAGATGGAGGCGTTATGTCCCCAGACATCTATTTAGCAATAGTTACTATTCATGGTACTATTATGGTTTTCTTTGTTTTAACAGCAGGTTTAAGTGGTACCTTTAGTAATCTTTTAATTCCATTACAAATTGGTGCACGTGATATGGCATCTGGTTTTTTAAATATGGTTTCCTATTGGTTATTCTTTTTATCCAGTATTATCATGGTAATTTCTTTATTTGTTGAGGCTGGTCCAGCTTCTGCAGGTTGGACAATTTATCCACCATTAAGTGCATTACCACAAGCTATTCCTGGTTCAGGATTAGGAATGACACTTTGGTTGGTATCTATGGCTATATTTATTGCTTCTTCTTTATTAGGAGCATTAAATTACATTGTTACGGTACTTAATTTAAGAACTGTTGGTATGAAAATGACACGATTACCATTAACTATTTGGGCCTTTTTTATTACTGCAATTATTGGTGTGGTTTCATTCCCAGTACTTTTATCAGCAGCATTGTTACTGATTTTTGATAGAAGTTTTGGCACATCTTTCTATTTGTCTGATATTTTTATCCAGGGAGAAGTATTACACTATCAAGGAGGTTCTCCAGTTTTATTTGAACATTTATTTTGGTTCTTAGGGCATCCTGAAGTATATATTGTTTTGTTACCGGCATTGGGTATTACTTCTGAAATTATTTCAACAAATTCGAGAAAACCAATTTTTGGTTATAGAGCAATGATTGGTTCAATTATAGCTATAGCATTTTTATCTACTATTGTTTGGGGGCATCATATGTTTGTTTCTGGTATGAATCCATTTTTAGGTTCTGTATTTACTTTTACAACATTATTAATTGCTATTCCTTCAGCAGTAAAAGCATTTAATTATATAACTACACTTTGGAAAGGAAATCTTCAAATGAATCCTGCTATGCTGTTTTCAATTGGATTGGTTTCAACTTTTATTTCTGGTGGACTAACAGGATTAGTGCTAGGAGATAGTGCTTTAGATATAAATGTTCACGATACATATTTTGTGGTAGCTCACTTCCATTTAGTAATGGGTGTATCTGCAATTTACGGTATGTTTGCAGGTGTATATCATTGGTTTCCTAAAATGTATGGTAGAATGATGAATAAAACATTAGGTTATTGGCATTTCTGGATTACAGCGGTTGCAGCATACGGAGTTTTCTTCCCAATGCATTTTATTGGTTTGGCAGGTTTACCACGTAGATATTATTCAAATACAGCATTTCCACTATTTGACGATGTAGCAGATGTAAATATTGTAATTACAATGTTTGCAATTTTAGGTGGGGCGGCTCAAATTATTTTCTTGGCAAATTTCTTTATAAGTATTTATAAAGGTAAAAAAGCAACACAAAATCCTTGGAAATCAAATACCTTAGAGTGGACAACACCTATTGAGCATATACATGGAAACTGGCCTGGAGAAATTCCAGCAGTTCACCGTTGGCCATATGATTACAGCAAACCAGGACATGAAGAAGATTATGTTTGTCAAACTACCCCTTTAATGGACGGTGAAGAAGAATCATAAAGTTATAAATAATTTATAATAAAAAAACCTTTCTATATTTTTAGAAAGGTTTTTTTATTTCAGTTATCTTTGTTTTTATGAACGAAAACCTGAATCCTGATAAAGACCATTTTTCATCTGAAGAATTAGCTATTGAAAAAAAGTTAAGACCATTCTCTTTTGATGACTTTACAGGTCAGGAACAAGTTTTGGAGAATTTAAAAATATTTGTAGAAGCTGCTAACTTAAGAGATGAAGCTTTAGATCACACCTTGTTTCATGGGCCTCCAGGATTGGGTAAAACTACATTGGCGCATATTCTTGCAAATGAATTAAATGTTGGCTTAAAAATTACGTCAGGCCCTGTGTTGGATAAACCAGGTGATTTAGCAGGTTTACTTACAAATTTAAGTGAACGTGATGTACTATTTATTGATGAAATTCATAGGTTGAGTCCAATAGTTGAGGAATATTTATACTCGGCTATGGAAGATTATCGCATTGATATAATGATCGAGTCTGGGCCAAATGCTCGAACAGTACAAATTGATTTAGAACCTTTTACATTAATTGGAGCAACTACACGGTCAGGCTTGTTAACAGCACCAATGCGTGCTCGTTTTGGCATAAGTAGTAGATTACAATATTACAATACAGAACTATTAACTACAATTGTTCAACGAAGCGCAGCTATTTTAAAAATGCCAATTGGTATGGAAGCTGCTATTGAAATTGCAGGTAGAAGTAGGGGAACTCCAAGAATTGCAAATGCTTTATTAAGAAGAGTTCGTGATTTTGCCCAAATTAAAGGGAATGGAACTATTACCATTGAAATTGCTAAATATGCATTAAACGCTTTAAATGTAGATGCTCATGGTTTGGATGAAATGGATAATAAAATTTTAACCACTATAATTGATAAGTTTAAAGGAGGACCAGTAGGTATTAGTACACTTGCTACAGCAGTAGGAGAAAATTCCGAAACTATTGAAGAAGTATATGAGCCTTTTTTAATACAAGAAGGTTTTATTATGCGAACACCTAGAGGTAGAGAAGTTACGCATTTGGCATATCAGCATTTAGGTAGAATTAAGGGAACATCTCAAGGGGAATTGTTTTAAAAAAATGTGATTTAAGTCACATTACTAAAAATATATCATCTTACTTTTGTATTAATGAAAACTCTAAATTAAAGAATATGAGTTTAAAAAAAATATTCCCTTTTTTAACATGGTTACCTTTAGTTAAAAATTCTTGGAAAGATGATTTAATTGCTGGAATTACAGGTACAATTATTGTAATCCCACAAGCTGTTGCATTTGCAATGATTGCTGGTTTGCCTCCTGTTTATGGTTTTTATACAGCTATGATTACTCCAATTATTGCTGCTTTATTCGGGTCTTCCTATCATTTAATTTCAGGGCCAACAACAACAAGTTCTATCGTTGTTTTTGCAGTTATCAGTAAATTTGCCAATCCGGAATCTGAATTAGAAGCATTTATTTCACTTGCAATAGTATTATCATTTATGGCTGGTGTAATAAAACTATTAATGGGCTTAGCTAAAATGGGAAAACTGGTGAATTTTGTTTCACATTCCGTTGTAATTGGATTTGCTGCAGGAGCAGGTATTTTAATTGCATTTAAACAATTAAAGCATGTTTTTGGAATTGAAGTTCCATTGGGAAGTTCTTTTTATGAAATTATCAATTATATTATTGTTCATATTCAAGAAACCAATTTATATGTATTAGGGGTTGCCTTAGGAACACTTTTATTAGCTTTTCTTATAAAAAAAATAAAATATATTTCTAGATTGTATATGCTAATTGCTATGATTTTAGGAAGTGTATTAGCGATATTATTAGGCGGAAATTTACACGGTATTGAAACAGTTGGACATGTTCCTTCAAATTTACCTCCTTTTAAAGTGCCTGATTTTAATTTTGAAGATATGCGTTTATTAACTACAGGAGCTATAACATTAGCATTGTTAGGTTTAGTTGAGGCAGTTTCAATTGCTAGGGCAGTAGCATTACATTCACATCAAAAACTAGATAATAATAGAGAATTTATTGGGCAAGGATTATCTAATATTATATCAAGTTTTTTTTCTTCATATGCAAGTTCAGGTTCATTTACACGCTCAGGTGTTAATTATCAGGCTGGTGCAAAAACCCCTTTGTCAGCAATTATTTCAGCAATTGGGTTGATGATTGTTGTATTATTTTTTGCAAAATATGCTTCTTATTTACCAAAACCTGCAATGGGAGGTATAATTTTATTGGTTGGTTATAACTTAATTGATTTTCATCATATTAAACAAATTATTAAAAGTAGCAAACGAGAATTTATTGTGTTAATGGTTACTTTATTGGGAACTTTATTTTTAGAATTAGAAACAGCACTATTTTTAGGAATTCTTATTTCTTTATTTTTCTATTTAGAAAAAACTTCAAAACCTAATATTGCAGTTTTTGGAAAAAATAAGGATGAAAAATTTTTAAATGTTATAAGAGATGAAACTGCTAAAGAATGTCCTCAAGTTAAAATAATAAGAATTGATGGTTCAATATATTTTGGCGCTGTTGAAGGAATTTCTAGTTATTTTTCAGATTTATACGAAAAAAATGAAAGTAAGCACTTACTAATTATTTCAGGAGGAATAAATTTTATTGATTTAGCGGGTGCAGAATGGCTATCACAGGAGGTTTTAAAATGGCAAAAAAGAGATGGTGGAATTTATTTTGTTGGATTAAAAATAATAAGCCAGGATATTCTTCAAAAAGGTGGTTTTGTAAAAACTATTGGTGCTGAAAACATTTTTAAAGATAAAAATACTGCTATTACAACAATATATAAAAAACTTGATCAAGCAATATGCACCAATTGTGAAGTTAAAATATTTAATGAGTGTAAATAAGGTTTTTTAAAATGAATTTAAAAAAATACATACCAATTTTAGATTGGCTTCCAAATTATAAAAAAGAATGGTTTAAAGGAGATTTAGGAGCTGGTTTAACTGTTGGAATTATGTTAATACCACAAGGAATTGCCTATGCAATGATAGCGGGTTTACCTCCAATTTATGGACTGTATACAGCTCTGATTCCGCAAATTGTGTATGCTATTTTCGGAACATCTCGTCAACTAGCGGTTGGTCCTGTTGCAATGGATTCACTTATTGTAGCTTCTGGAGTTGTAGCATTAGCGCAAATAGGAACTGAACATTTTATTGAATTTGCAATTCTTTTAGCTTTTATGATGGGCGTTTTGCAAGTATTATTTGGTTTTTTTAAATTAGGTTTTTTAGTGAATTTTTTATCAAGGCCAGTAATAAGTGGTTTTACTTCAGCAGCAGCATTAATTATTGGTTTAAATCAATTAAAACATTTATTGGGTGTTCAAATTGTAAGGGATAATAGAATACATATTTTAATATTTGAGGCGTTTCAACAAGTAAAAGAAATTAACTGGATTACATTTTCAATAGGTTTATTTTCAATACTGATATTAATATTTTTTAAGCGCATTACAAATAAAATTCCAGCTGCATTAATAGTAGTAATTTTAGGAATTGTATTTGTTAGGGTATTTCATTTAGATCAATCCGGGGTTCAAATACTGGGCGAAATTCCAAAGGGATTACCTGATTTTACCATTCCTAAGTTTGAAAAAAGTACACTTATTAATTTATTTCCAATAGCATTAACCTTATCATTTATAGCATTCTTAGAAGCAATATCTGTTGCAAAAGCCATTGAATTAAAACACGATAATTATAAAGTAAACCCAAATCAGGAATTAATAGCAATTGGATTAGGAAATATTGTTGGTTCATTTTTTCAAACATACCCCGCAACTGGAGGTTTGTCAAGAACAGCTGTAAATAATCAGGTAGGAGCTAAAACACCATTAGCCGCTATAATTTCAGGTTTAATAGTTGGTTTTACATTACTTTTTTTAACACCTGTTTTTTATTATTTACCTAAAGCAGTACTTGGGGCAATAATTGTAGTAGCTGTTTTTGGTTTGTTGGATTTTTCAGTTCCAAAACAACTGTTAAATTATTCAAAAAGAGAACTAATAATTTTAAATACTACATTAATTGTAACAGCCACAATAGGTATAAAAGAGGGGATACTAATAGGTGTAATTTTATCTTTAGCTATGTTAATTTATAGAAGTACAAAACCACATTTTGCGGTTTTAGGTCAGGTTCCAGATACACACTTTTACAGAAATGTTAATAGGTTTGAAGGGCTCTTAAAAACAACAGAAGATGTATTAATTGTTAGATTTGATGCTCAGTTATACTTTGCAAATATTTCATTTTTTAAAGATAAATTAGAAGAGTTTGTTTTTAATAAAGGTAAAAAATTAAGACTAATTATAATTGATGGTGAAAGTATAAATAGTATTGATAGCTCTGGAATTTATATGTTAAAAGATCTTATAAATAAGTATAAAAAATTAAATATTGAAATTGCCTTTAGTGGTATGAAAGGTCCTGTAAGAGATGTTTTAGAAAAAAGCGGTATAATGAAAAAAATAAGTTATACCAATTGCTTCATGAGTATTCAAGAAGCTATAGATGCTTATGAAGAAAGTAAAAAGAATAAAGAAATTGAAGTGAAGTATTTTGAATTTATAAAGCAAACAAATAATTAAAAATTTCTTAAAATTTTTAATTATGTAACCTCGGTTACAAATAGATGATGTGAATCTTGTAGATTTGGAAAACTACAAACAAGTTTAATCAAATTAAAATCAGATAATTATGAAAGTAGAACAATTATTTACGGGCTGCTTGGCGGAAATGGCTTACTATATCCATTCAAATGGAGAAGCAGCAATTATTGACCCTTTAAGAGAAACAGAACCATATATAGAAATGGCAAAAGCTGATGGAGCTAAAATTAAATATGTATTTTTAACTCACTTTCATGCAGATTTTGTTTCAGGTCAGGTAGATTTAGCTAAAAAAACTGGGGCAACTATAGTTTTTGGTCCAAATGCACAACCAAACTATGATATTCATCAAGGTAAAGATGGTGAGGAATTTAAAATAGGTAATCTTACATTAAAATTATTACATACTCCTGGGCATACTATGGAATCTTCATCTTATTTATTAATTGATGAAAAAGGAAATATGCCTTATGTGTTTACGGGAGACTGTTTATTTATTGGTGATGTTGGAAGACCTGATTTGGCTGTAAAATCCGATTTAACACAAGAAGATTTAGCGGGCCATTTATTTGATTCACTTCGTAATAAAATAATGACATTACCAGATGATATTATTGTGTATCCAAATCATGGAGCTGGTTCAGCTTGTGGTAAAAACATGAGTTCTGAAACGTTCGATACCCTTGGAAATCAAAAGAAAACAAACTATGCTTTAAGAGCGGATATGACAAAAGAAGAGTTTATTGCTGAAGTTACTACAGGGTTAAAACCTGCACCACAATACTTTGGAAATAACGTAAGAATGAACAAAGGAGTGAATACCAGTATTGATGAAATTTTGAAAAAAGGTACAACTCCAATTGATGCTGATTCATTTAAAGAAATGAGCGAGCGAGATGATATTTTAGTTGTAGATACGCGTTCAAAAGAATTGTATGCTGAAGAAGGTACAGTACCAGGAGCTTGGTATATTGGTGTTGAAGGAGGTTTTGCACCTTGGGTAGGCGCATTAATTAAAGATATTAATCAAAAAATAATTTTTATAGCTGAAGAAGGAAGAGAGCATGAAGTAGTTACACGTTTTTCTCGTGTTGGATACGATAATATTTTAGGATATTTACGTGGAGGAATTCATTCTTGGTTAGCGGCTGGTCATAAAGTAGATAAAATTGGTTCTATTTCTGCTGTTGAATTTGCAAACAGACTTAAGGATGGTAAAATTGAAGCTCCTTTGGACGTTAGAAAAGAATCTGAATACCAATCAGAACACGTTGTTGGTGTTGAGAATTTTCCACTAGATTTTATACATTCCAATTTTGCTGAAATTAAACCAGATAAGGAATACGTATTACATTGTGCAAGTGGATATCGTTCTTTAATAGCGGCGTCTATTTTTATGGCAAACGGTGTAAAAAATGTAACTGATGTTAGAGGTGGATTTAAAGATATTAAAGATACAGGTGTTAAACTTACAGAATATGTTTGTCCAACAACACTATTATAAATAAATGTTCTTTTTTAAATTTAATATTTAGGGGGTTTTTTAACCCCCTTTTTTTATTTATAATTCGTAACTTTAGTTACTACAAACAATTATTTGAAACTATAGATTTGTAAAAAAAATCAAAAACAAATGAAAGCTACACTAAAATTATCTTTATTAATATTTATTTCAATTTTAAATATAAATTGTAATAATAAACAATCTTCAAAATCAGATGCTCAACTTGGAAAAATAATACAAATATCTACAGCTGAATTTAAAGAGAAATCAATAAATCAAACAATTATAGATATTAGAACTCCACAAGAATATAAACAAGGTTATATTGAAGGAGCGGTTAATATTAATTATTTTGACAGTTCATTTTTAGATCAAGTGTCAAAATTTGATAAAAGTAAACCAATTTTTATTTACTGTAGATCAGGAAATAGAACTTCTTCTGCTTCAAAAAAACTTTTAAAATTAGGATTTACTGAAGTTTATGATCTTCAAGGTGGTATTATAAGTTGGGCGAGAGATAAAAATAAAATTATAAAATAATGCTGTTAAAAAAAATTACAATCTTATCGTTATTTATTAGTTTAATTTCTTGTTCTAGTGGTTTTTCAGAAAAAGAAAAGCAAGAATATACAATTAAGGGAAAAGAAATAGCACAGGCATCATTTAATGAGCTAAGTTCACAGTTAATGACACAAATGCAAGCTGGAGGGCCTGCACAAGCCGTTCCGTTTTGTAAAGAGCAGGCGGCTCCTATTTTAGCCCAGCTTTCTTCAAAATACGATGCAAATATTAAAAGATCTTCAGATTTATTAAGAAGTTGTAAAATTGAACCTACAGAAAGAGAATTAGAAATTATTTACGGCTACAAAAAATTAATTTCTGAAAAAAAAGATATACAACCAATTGTTGAAGTAGATTCCGATAATAAAAAGCATTTTTATGCCCCAATAATTGTAAAAACCAATTGTTTAGTTTGTCATGGTAAAGTTAATGAAACAATGTCTGTAAAAACGGATTCAATAATAAAATCAATTTATCCATTTGATATTGCAACGGGTTATAACGAAGGAGATTTAAGAGGTGTATGGAGTATCACATTTAATAAATAAATTATGGCAAAAGTAGTTGTTTTAGGAGCAGGAATTTCTGGACATACAGCAGTTTCCTATTTAAGTAAATACCTTAAAAAAGACCATGAAGTTGTTATGGTTTCACCAAATAGCAATTTTCAATGGATACCTTCTAATATTTGGGTTGGAGTTGGTTTAATGACTCCAGATCAGGTAAAATTTAAGTTAGACCCTGTTTATAAAAAACTAGGTGTAGATTTTAAACAAGCGTTGGCGGTATCAATTCATCCTGAAGGAGATACAGAAAATGAAAAAGGCTTTGTTACTATTAAGTATGTGTCTGAAAACGAAAAGGATAAGGTAGAGAAAGTTACTTACGACTATTTAATAAATTCAACAGGACCAAAGCTTAATTTTGAAGCTACAGAAGGTTTAGGTCCTAATAAATTTACAGAATCTGTTTGTACGTATGACCATGCTTCTCACGCCTGGGTAAAATTTCAGGAATCTTTAAAAAAAATGGAAAATGGAGAAAAGCAAACATTTTTAATAGGAACTGGTCATGCATTGGCAACTTGTCAGGGTGCAGCATTTGAATATGTGTTAAATATTGCTTTTGAAATTAAGAAAAGAAAATTAATGCACTTGGCAGAATTATGGTGGATTACCAATGAATATGAATTGGGTGATTTTGGAATGGGAGGTGCCTATGTTAAAAGAAACGGCTACATAACTCCAACTAAAATTTTTACTGAATCAATTTTAAAAGAATATGGTATTCAATGGATAAAAAGGGCTGGAGTACAAAAAGTAGAAAAGGGAATTGTATATTATGAAAATTTAAGAGGTGAACACCATACCATTAATTTTGATTTTGCCATGTTAATACCTGGTTTTGCTGGAGCTGGAATGAAAGCTTATAATAAAAATAATGAAGATATAAGTTTAGAAGTTTTTGCTGCAAATGGAATGATGAAAGTTGATGCAGATTATACTCCAAAACCTTATGAAGCATGGAAGGCAGAAGATTGGCCATCAACTTACCAAAGTGTAAAATATGATAATATTTATGCCGCAGGTATTGCTTTTGCACCACCACATGGTATGTCTAAACCAATGCAAAGTCCTAATGGAACCAAAATATTTCCAACACCTCCAAGAACCGGAATGCCATCGGGTGTAATTGGAAAAATTGTTGCTCAAAATATTATTCACGCTATAAAAACTGGTAAAATTGAACACCCTCATAAAGCATCTATGGCAAAAATGGGTGCTGCTTGTATTGTTTCTGCAGGTTATGGTTTAAGAAAAGGGCAAGCAGCAGTTATGACAGTTAATCCAATTGTTCCTGATTGGGAGAAATACCCGAAATGGGGAAGAAATATTAAAGATACTGTTGGTGTAGTTGGAACTGCAGGACATTGGATGAAATTATTTATGCATTACATGTTTATTTATAAAGCAAAAGCAAAACCATTTTGGTGGCTAATTCCAGAATAAAAATAGTTTAAATATGAAAACAGATATAAAAAAAACAATACCATACAGTGATATTTCTTATGGCACTGAACCAACAAGAATGGTTAAGTTTATGAGGAGTTGTTTTATAATTCAATTGTTTAATTTTTTTAAATTAAATTTAAAAGTAATGAAGATAGTTGTAGGAGGTCACTCATAACAATTATTTTTGTAATTTCACATTATTAAAATTTGTAAAATGACAACAACATTAGAGATATTAAATTTAAAATGTGGCGGATGTGCCAATTCAATTAAAAAAGGATTATTATCTATTGAAGGTGTATCTGAAGTTTCAGTTGATTTGGAAACTTCAGTTGTAACTGTAAATGCAAAAGATGACTCCGTTTTAACCAATGTTAAAAATAAATTGGCTACAATGGGTTATCCAGAAGTTGGTGATGCGAACACCATAATTCATAAAGCAAAATCTTTTGTGAGTTGTGCAACAGGCAGAATGACTTCAGAAACAGAGTAATTATGAATAAAAACATAGGAAGTACAGATAAAATTATTAGAGTAGTTTTGGGTATTGCAATTAGTTATTTTGCATATTCTGCATCCATAGATCAGAATTGGATTAGAACTGTTTTGTTTATTATTTCTGCTATTTTATTTATAACTACAGCATTTAGTATTTGTCCTCTATATAAGTTATTTGGGATAAATACTTGTGAGATAAAAAAGTAGAAAATTTAATTTTTATCGAAAATCTATTATGTGTGATTTTAATCACACATAATAGATTTTTTTTATATAATTTTCTTAGTTGAAAAATAACTAATCTTCAAAAAAAATATTTCAATGTCAAAACATTTTCAAGTGCTCGTTATTGGTGGAGGTACTGCTGGAATTATGGTGTCCTCAATGCTAAAAAGGAAAAATTCATCACTACAAATAGGTATAATTGAACCAGCTGAAACTCATTATTACCAACCAGCTTGGACCTTAGTAGGTGCTAATACTTATAATTATGAAAAAACCTCAAGACCAATGTCATCTTTAATTCCTAAAGGTGTTGAATGGATAAAAGAATCTGCAAATAAATTTGAGCCAGAAACTAATAAAGTAATTACAAAAACTGGACTTGAAATTACCTATGATTATTTAGTGGTTGCTCCCGGATTAAAAATTGATCCAGCTATGATTGAAGGTCTTCAGGATGCAATGGACAAAGGAGTAGTTTGTAGTAATTATACGAATCCAAAACATACCTGGGAAATACTTAAAAATTTTAAAGGCGGTACAGCATTATTTACACAACCTGCTACTCCAATTAAATGTGGAGGAGCTCCTCAAAAAATTATGTATTTAGCCGATGAGCATTTCAGAAAAACAGGTGTTAGGGATAATACAGATATTGTATTTGCTTTACCAAGTGGATCTATATTTGGAGTTAAAATTATTGCTGATACTTTAATGAGTGTGGTTGATAAAAAAGATATAAATGTTCGGTTTTTTCATAAACTAGTTAAAGTTGATGCCAATAAAAAAATTGCTTGGTATGAAATTGTAAAAGATTTATCTGGTGGAGGATGTGTTACTATTGCTGATGGTGATGAAGCTTCATTAGATAGAGATATCCAATACAATTATAAAGATGTTAAAGTAACAAGAGAAGGAGATTTATATGGAATTCATTTTGATATGATGCATTTAGCTCCACCACAGCGTGCTCCAGATTTTATAATAAATTCGCCATTAGCATCTGAAACAGGTTGGGTTGATGTAAACAAAGGAACGATGCAACATGTAAAATATCCAAATATATTTAGTTTGGGTGATGTTTCAAATTTACCAACTTCAAAAACAGGTGCAGCAATTAGAAAACAAGCGCCAGTTGTGGTTGAAAATATTTTAAAATTGATTGAATCTAATGTGCTTTCTGGAAAAGAATATCAAGGATATACTTCTTGTCCGTTAGTTACAGGATATGGCAAAATGGTTTTGGCTGAATTTGATTATAATCAAAATTTTGAACCAGACCCAAAATTGAAAGAATTCCCATTAATGATTACTGATTCTTCCAAAGAACACTGGCGATTATGGATTTTGAAAAAATACATGCTTCCCTATTTATATTGGAATAAAATGATGAAAGGAATTGAAGTGTAAAAAAGTTATTTGGAGGTTTTTATAAGCGTCATGCTGAACTTGTTTCAGCATCTCATTATTCTGATTAGTGACTAATATGAGACCATGAAACAAGTTCAGGGTGACGCCGTTTCTCCAAACTACCTCATTTTTTTAAAATTTAATTGTTGCACCTATTAAAAAGTTTCTAGTTGCTTGTGGGTAATAACCTGCTCCATCTAATGTTGTGGTTTCACCATCAACGGACCAAGTATCATCATACGTGTAATAATAACCATTTGAAATATATTCGGTATTAAAAATGTTATTTATTAAAGCATTAAAAACAATGGATTTAAATATTTTGTTAGGTTTAATCTCATAAGAAGCATTAAAATCATTTACAAAATAACTGTTTAATTTAGAATTTACATTGTCAATATTTCCCATAAATTGTTCTCCAACAAACTTAGATAATATTGAAAACTGAATACTATTGGTTGGTTGAAAAACTAGTGCATTAGCAGCAATTAAATTAGGTGAAAAAGCAATATCAGTATTTCCTAAATCTACCAATTCTCCATTCCAAGTTGTTACAAAATCAACATTTTTATTATTGCTTATTGCAATATTTGGTTGTAAAGTTAATTTATTGGAAAGTTTAAAAGCAGCATCAATTTCTAAACCTAATCTGTAGCTTTTTCCACTAGTTGCTCTAATTGGTGCACCAACATCGTCAATTGCGCCAGTTAAAACCAATTGATCTTTATATAACATATAATAAATATTAGTGTTTACCTTAATATTTTCGTTGTTTAACCTCCAGCCTAATTCAAAATCATTTAATTTTTCTGAAGTATTAACTCCATTTTCAAAATCGTTTCTATTAGGTTCTTTACTTGCTTTTGCATAAGAAAAATAAAAACTATTAGTATTACTTAGTTTATAGGTTAAACCAGCCTTTGGATTGAAAAAAGAATATTTTTCATCAACATTTATAGGATACCTGTCAGAAGTTAATCCACTTGTTTCAAACTTTACAAAACGGGTTTGTAAATCTGTAAATAATGTCCAAGTATCACTTAAATTATAAGTAATTTTCCCAAATATATTTGCGTCATTTTTTGTGCTGTTTCCATCATAATAATGATCCCTTATTTCAGAATTACTAGCATATTCAGCCCAAATAATTTCTCCAAAATGATCACCTTTATATTTGCTTAGTGATGTTCCGAAAATAAATTCTAACTCATTATTTTTATAAGTTGCATTTGCATTTAACACGTAAAAGTCATTGTCTAACCAACGTCTTCTTATTAAATCGGTTTGGTCAATTGTTTCTCCTCCTAAAGTAATCGGTGTTAAATCATAATCAGCAAAATCTTCCCCTTCTTTATATTGTTCAAAATAACCTCTTCCATAAGTGTAATTTAAACCAATATTGGTAGACCAGTTTTCTGAAATTTTTTCATTCCAATGAAATTGATAATGATCTTGTTTGTAGTTATCTATTTCATTTTCATAGGTGTATGGATTAAAAGTGCGACCTATATTTTCCATTTCATCTTTAGTTACACCATACCAAGCCTGATATGTTTTTTCGTGACCTCCAAAAGTTAATACTTTAATTAATGTATTATCATCAACATAAGCAGCTTGTAAAAAATAGGATTTTAAATCTGACCAAGCATTATCAATATATCCATCTGAATCAATTTTAGAAAAACGACCTGAAAATTCAATATGGTCGTTTAATTTTCCAGTACTAAATTTAACGGTATGTTTTCTAGTGTTATACGACCCAAAAGAGTTACTTATTTCACCAAAAGCATTTTCTGACACCGCATCTGTAAGTAAATTTAAACTTGCACCAAAAGCACCTGACCCATTTGTTGACGTACCAACACCACGCTGCAATTGCATACTTTCTGTTGAAGAAGTAAAATCGGGCATATTTACCCAATAAGTTCCTTGGCTTTCAGCATCGTTATAAGGAATTCCATTAATTGTTACATTTACTCTTGTAGCATCACTACCACGAACTCTAATTCCAGAATATCCAACACCGGCACCGGCATCGGAAGTAGTAACAACCGAAGGTAAATAGTTTAAAAGCATTGGTATATCTTGTCCTAAGTTACGCTTTTCTAAATCTTCTTTGGTTACGTTGCTGTGGGTTACTGGAGATGTGGCTTTTACGCGAACAGCAGAAACTAAAACTTCTTCAAGATTAACAAAACTATCAGCCATATTTATGGATATAAAAGTGTCCTTAGTTAAATTAATTGCTACTTCTTTAGGTTGGCTAATTGCACTAACTATTAATGTGTAATTTCCTTTCTCTAATGTGAATAAAAAATTACCTTCAAAATCTGATGTTACTCCTTTTGTGGTTCCTTTTAAAAGAATACTTGCTCCTGGAAGTGGATTGTTTCCATCGGTTACGTTTCCTGAAAGTTTAAATAATTCTTGTGCGTTCGCATTTATTGAAAATGCAATGATTAAAAAAGCTACTAAGTTCTTCACTTTTTTAAAGTTTTGTTTTAAATATTGTTTCATTTTTTTTAAAATAAAACGATATAAAAAGAGGTAATTAATCGATGTTTTGATAAAATTACTTTTGCCCTAACAGATTTTATCTGTATGAACGTCCCTTAACAGCATTACCTGTTCAGGTTCAATGGGTTTGATCTCAGCCGTTTTAGGCACCCCTTTTGAGATGATGCAAATTTAATGAATATTTACTTATTTCAATTCATTAAAAAAAATATTTTATTTTTTTGTGTTTTTTAGGAGACCTCTTATACTTATTAATTGTAATTTATTTTTTGATGCAAAAACAGAACGAATTTATAAATATTATAAAAAGCTACAGAATCAGCGGAAAAATTATTTAAAGAATTAGAGATTTCTTAAATAAAAATTTACAATTCAGGCTTTCTTCGGAAAGCCTTTTTATAAGCTGTTTTTTTCTTTTTTTCTAACCTTTTTTGAATACTTGATTTTGTAGGTTTTGTTGCTTTTCTTTTTTTAGGAACTTTTAAACCTTTTTTAATGAGTTCTAAAAAACGTTTTATAACAAGCTCTTTGTTTTTATGTTGACTTCTGCTTTCATCACATTGCAAAAGTAAAACTCCATCTTTTGTAAGTTTAGATTTTATATTTTTAAATAATAATTCCTTTTCTTCAATAGCTAATTCTGTAGAATTTTGAAGATCAAAAATCAACTCTACTTTTGAAGAAACTTTATTTACATGTTGTCCGCCAGCGCCACTGCTTCTAACAGCTTTAAAGGTAAGTTCTTTTATAAGTGCTTCGGTATTCATTTTTTTGTAGCTAAGTATCTTTGTAAATTCGGTTTAGAATTTAGTATTTTGTCAATTTCTTCAACTGCAAAGTCAAATCTATTTTTTTTACTTCCTATTAACAGTATGTATGGGCGATTGTATTTTTTTAATGCATTTTCAAATGCGGTAAACATTTCTAACCGCTCGTTAGGTTTGTCTCTTAAATCATCTTCTTCCCAAGGCGTATCAATGTATGTTAGTAAATATAAATCATAAGTATTCTGTTTTGCTGCTTTTTCTAATTTAGCATCCACAAAACCACCATAAAACTCTTCAGAATAAACTTTTGTTTCCAACAAATCTGTATCGCAAATTAAAATTCTATCAGCTTTTTCAGCCAATGTATTTTCTAATTGTATTTGTCCGTAAGCAATGGGTAATAAATCGGAATGTTCGCAAGTTTTACGTTCATTATTCCATTTATTTTGTAAATAATCTCGTGCATATTCTGGAACCCAAACAGTATTATAGTGCCGGGCTAATTGTTTAGAAAGTGTAGTTTTACCAGTACTTTCAGGCCCAAATAATACAATTTTTACAATATTTCTATTGGTTTGTTTAAGAGTTTTTTCCATTCTATATAGCCGTAAATTGCAATTATGGTAAATATAAGATATTGAAAGCTAGTAAAAGTAAAACCTTTGTAAAAATACAAAGGAACAGAAATAATATCGCCAATTATCCAATATATCCAGTTTTCTATTTTTTTTCGAGCCATTAGCCACATTCCAACAAAAAATATTGCAGTTGTAACAGTATCTACATAAGCAACCCAACTTGTCCATTTGTCAAAACTTTTGTAAACAATAAATACAAATACAAGTGTTGAAATAAATAAAAGTATTGAAATATGTTGTTCTTTTTTAGTGGTTGAAGTTATTGGTGTGTTGTGAGTTGCATCTACTTTTCGTGTCCAAATATACCAACCGTAAATACTCATTAAAAAATAGTACCCATTTATCATCATATCACCAAGTAAACTCCATTTTAATAATAAATAAACAAAAATACTGGTGCTAATCATACCTGTTGGATACACCCAAATTTTATTGTTTTTTGAATACCAAACCGATAAAAAGCCAAAAATAACGGCAATTATTTCTAAAAATATATCTAAGGTTTCGTAGGTGCTGTATTGACCAAAAAAGATATTGAAAATTTCGTTCATAATTTTAAAATGCTAACGCTATATTATTTTCAAAAGCAGAACCAATAACAACTAGGTCGGCTCCGTTTTTATAAGCGGTGTTTAGTTGTTGTTTTGTTTTAATGCCACCGCCTACAATTAATGGAATATTAATATTTTTTTTTACTTCAGTAATTAATTCAGAATTTACTGGGAATTTTGCACCGCTACCTGCTTCTAAGTAAATTAATTGTTTGCCTTTATACATTCCGGCTACCGCCGTTGCAACTGCTAAATTTGTGTTGTTTTGACTAATTGGACTTGTTTTACTTATTTTTAAAACGGATGAATTTGTGCCGCCATCAATTAAAATATATCCAGTAGGGATAATTTCTAAGGTTGAATTTTTTAAAAACGGAACAGCTTTTATTTGTTGTTCAATTAAATATTCCGGATTTCTTCCTGAAAGTAATGATAAAAATAACAAAGCGTCTGCATTATTTGTTACTTGCGAATAATCTCCTGGAAATAATACGATTGGAATTTTAGTATTTTCTTTTAATTTTTGAACAAAAACAGCTGTAATTCCTTTTTCAACAAAACTTCCACCAACAAAAATAAAATGGGTTTTTAAGGCTTCAATTTTTTTTGAAATAATAGGGATTTTATCCAAAGCTGTCTTGTCGGGATCCAATAAAATAGCCAATAATTTTTCACCTTTTTTTGAAGCATTTTTTATGTGTGCTAAAACTGAATCTACCATTTTTTTGCAGTGTCTAAGGCGTAAACCAATGTAAAACCCTCTAATTGTTCAAAGTAAATATCATAATTTTTATCCCAACCTTCAACTTTAATATAGCCAGTAGTTTTTTTATCAGAAATTTGAAATGAATTAATATCAATATCATTTTTAAAAGTTAATCCTCCATGTGGATAAATTTTATACAGGCTTTCTTTTGCTCCCCAGATAACTGTTAATTGTTGAATATAATCGTCGTCTTTATGAATAAATCCTCTTTCAAAATTGACAAATTTATGCTGAATAATTTTTATTTTTTCACGGTTCATTTCAATATCAATACCAACTTCAACGTCACTCACAATTAATGCCGAAAATGTAAAGGAATGTGTAATTGAAATGTGTTTTCCATCAGTTAAATGTGGTTTTCCATTTCCATTATAAAATAAATCGAAGTCGGTATAACCGGCAGCTTTTAATAAATGTCTTACACTTAAAAATCCACGTTGGTGCAATTCAGATCTCATAGAAAGTAATCTTTCTTCGCTTCTGTTAGTTAATGAAATATTTTTCGACAATTCATTAAAAGACTCTTCAATTTTCCAAACATAAATTGAAGTGAAGTTATTTGGTTTAATGGTTTTGTATAAAGGCATTTAGTTTCTCAATTTGATTTTGTACTTTTGCAAAATCTTAAAACACTAATTTTTAATTGTTTTAAATAAATAACAAATTTAATATAATATGAGTACAGAAACATCAACTTACGTAAAATATAAAGTAAAAGATATCAATCTTGCGGATTGGGGACGAAAAGAAATTCAGTTAGCGGAAGCAGAAATGCCTGGTTTAATGAGTTTAAGAGAAGAGTATAAAGGGAAAAAACCTTTGGCTGGAGCAAGAATTGCTGGTTGTTTGCATATGACCATTCAAACTGCAGTTTTAATAGAAACTTTGGTAGATTTAGGAGCTGAAGTTACTTGGAGTTCTTGTAATATATTTTCAACACAAGATCAAGCTGCTGCTGCTATTGCTGCTGCTGGAGTTTCAGTATATGCTTGGAAAGGTTTAACTGAAGAAGAATTTGATTGGTGTATTGAGCAAACTTTATTTTTTGGTGAAGATAAAAAACCATTAAATTTAATTTTAGATGATGGTGGTGATTTAACCAATATGGTTTTGGATAAATATCCTGAATTAGCAGCTGGAATTAATGGTTTAAGTGAAGAAACTACAACGGGTGTTCACCGTTTATACGATAGAGTAAAGGCAGGTACATTGCCAATGCCGGCAATTAACGTAAACGATTCTGTTACAAAATCTAAATTCGATAATAAATACGGATGTAGAGAAAGCGCTGTTGATGCAATTAGAAGAGCTACAGATATAATGTTAGCTGGAAAACGTGTTGTTGTTTGTGGATATGGTGATGTTGGAAAAGGAACAGCAGCTTCATTTAAAGGAGCAGGTTCTATTGTGACGGTTACTGAAATTGATCCAATTTGTGCTTTACAAGCTGCAATGGATGGTTTTGAAGTAAAAAAATTAGATACTGTTGTTGGAAATGCAGATATTGTAATTACTACTACAGGAAATAAAGATATTGTACAAGCACGTCATTTTGAAGCTATGAAAGACAAAACCATAGTTTGTAATATTGGTCATTTTGATAATGAAATTGATATGGCTTGGTTAAATAAAACTTATGGTAATTCTAAAGTTGAAATTAAACCTCAAGTAGATAAATATACAATTGGTGCAAATGAAATAATTGTATTAGCGGAAGGTCGCTTAGTAAATTTAGGTTGTGCAACAGGTCACCCAAGTTTTGTAATGAGTAACTCATTCACTAACCAAACATTGGCGCAATTAGAGTTGTGGAACAATAGAGATGCTTACAAAAACGAAGTTTATATGTTACCAAAACATTTAGATGAAAAAGTAGCACGTTTGCACTTGGCTAAAATAGGAGTAGAGTTAGAAACTTTACGCGAAGACCAAGCTGAATATATTGGTGTAAAAGTTGAAGGACCATTTAAGCCAGAATATTACAGATACTAAATAATAGTATTTTATAAAACTAAAAAAACCGCTCAAATTTGAGCGGTTTTTTTGTTTTTTGCAATCTTCCTTTTTAATCAATTAATTATACCTTTTTCGTACTGTAAATATAAAATGATTACAAAATATAATTGAGGGTATATTGCCTAATATTTTAAGGGGAAAAACCCCCTTTTTTAGCCTAGCCAACCTTCCCTATCTAAACTTCTATATTGAATGGCTTCTGAAATATGGTTTGAGGAAATATTGGTAACACCTTCTAAATCGGCAATAGTTCTAGATACTTTTAAAATCCTGTCGTATGCTCTGGCGGATAAATTTAAGCGCTCCATTGCTGTTTTAAGTAATGTTTTACTTTCATCGCTGAGTTTACAAAATTTTCTAATTTGTTTTACATTCATTTGAGCATTGTAATGCAAATTTTCAATTTCTAAAAACCGTTCAGATTGTTTTTCTCTTGCATTTGTTACACGTTCTCTAATTGTTTTACTTGGTTCAGCCAATTTTTCTTCGGAAAGTTTTTCAAAAGGAACAGGATTAACTTCAATATGAATATCAATACGATCTAATAATGGACCTGAAATTTTACTTAAATAGCGTTGCATTTCAGCAGGTGATGAGGTTACAGGCGCATCAGGATCGTTAAAATATCCGCTTGGGCTGGGATTCATACTTGCAACTAACATAAAACTACTTGGGTAAGTAACTGTAAATCGCGCTCTTGATATGGTTACCTCTCTGTCTTCTAAAGGTTGTCTCATAACCTCTAAAACCGTGCGTTTAAATTCTGGTAGTTCATCTAAAAATAATACACCATTATGTGATAGTGAAATTTCTCCAGGTTGAGGATATTGACCACCTCCAACCAGTGCAACATCAGAAATGGTATGGTGTGGTGAACGAAATGGACGTTGACACATTAATCCACTTTCTTTAACTTTACCAACTACTGAATGTATTTTAGTGGTTTCTAAAGCTTCTTGTAAAGTCATTGGTGGTAAAATAGAAGGTAATCGTTTTGTTCCCCATTTTCCCCTAATTCAGAAAACTGCCTTTTTGGAAGAATTCGCTTAAGATTAAAATTAATTTCATTTTCTCCAATCACAATGTTTTCAATTACAGCATCAATTATTTCACGTTTTTTATCTCTTTTATACGTACTCCATTTTTCATAAATATTTTTAGAATTTTTAATTATAAAATCAGTAGATTTTTTATGTATAGTATCGTTAGTAATTTCATTTTCTAGCTTAATGATATGCTCTTTTAATTGTTGAGATTGCTCATATGGTTTTTTGTGATATTCCTCAAAAGCTTCAGTAGGAATTTGTCCTTTTAGATGTAAATCAAGTATTGATTTAATTTCACTTTGAATTTCATTTTGTTTCTTTTTAAGAATCTCTAATTCAATATTTTTTGATTTAAGTTGGTTTTCAGATTGTTTAAAGTATTTTTTAAGTTCCCTTTTATTATTAAGAAATTCAATAAGTCTACTCTTGAAGGCTTCTTCCAAATCCTCTCTTCTGATTTTATGATTACAGTCATTACTCGTACATTTATAATGTGTAAGTCGAGACCTCACATTCATTCTATTACCACAATGACAAAAAATATAGTTTGTGAATAAATGTACTTTTCTATTTAATATAGGTTGCCTATTGCTATCTTGCTTATCCAATATATCATTCACTTTTTGCCATAAGTCATCTGAAACAATTCTAGGACATTCATGAAATATCCATTCTTCCCTTGGTTTAAATTGTGTTGCTTTGGTGATTGAGTTTTGTTCTGAATAATTTGCTCTACGCAACCCTTTTGATATTGGGTCTCGTAACCATCTCTTAATAACTCCTCGACTAAATTTTGCCCCACTTCGAGTTCTATATCCCATTTCATTTAGCTTGGTAGCGACACTTGTATTTCTACCAATCTCTAAAAAGAGTTCATACATTTTTTTCCTTATTGGTGCTTCTTCAGTGTTAAGTACTAATTCATCCCCTTTCCATTTGAAACCAAATTGAGCTTGTCCTCCTAATTTCTTTCCAAGCTTTGCTCTTATTTCTATTGAAGCTTTAACACGTGAAGCAATCTCTTCTCTTTCCCATTCTGCCATTGCAGAAATGATTGTGTAAAAAAGTCTCCCAGCTGGACTTGAAGTATCTATGTTTTCATAAATAGAGATAAGGTCAGCGTTGTAGTTTCTAAAGATTTCAGAAAATTCTAAAAGCTGTCTCGTATTTCGAGCTAAACGTGCAATTTTTGAAAAGATAAGTCCTGAAATTTTGCCAAGTTTTATGTCTTCAATCATTCGCTGTGCTTCAGGATGATCCATAACTGATTTTCCTGAAACCCCTGCAAGATTGTACACTTCTTTAACCTCCCATCCTTTTAGTTTTGCATACATATATGCACGTTCTTTATGGTGTTCAGGTGATTCGCCTTTCGCCTGTTCCTCCGTTGAAACCCTAATCCAAATCCCTACATTCTTATGAGCCATATTCTCTATTTTAGATTCTTAAAATTACAAAATAAAAGTAACAAATGGTAGCGTTTGTTACTTTTGTGTAGTTAAAAATTTTGTAAGTAGAAATGTGTTATACCTAGGGATATAGCATCAAAGATTCCCATATTATTATTTTCGGTCATCCACTTTTTTCGTTTTGCAAAACCCAGCGATTCTAAGAATGGAAACCATTCAATGAGTTTTTTGGTTATTTCAAATTTTGAAGAAACATCAAATTGTTCAAAGACTTCTTTAATTTGTGTTCTTGAATATTCATATATCTTTAAATTTTGAGACTTAATTATTTTAGAAATAGTAGTAATAAGTTTTTTAGTTCTTTTACATTTTCTCATTGAAGACTTTGGAATATTTCGGATAAGAACAATATCAGGTTTGAAATAATCGATGTACTTTTTTATTCGTTCAATTGATTTCTTATTACTCACTGGTTGTACGTATCCAATACCATAATCCACAAGATCTTTTGGAGTGTTAAAAACAGCATAACCAACTCCCCATCTATTTGGAAATAAAGCAAGAATAGTTTTATTGATTGTCTTCATACTTTTCTTGCTGTTCTGTTAGTCTACTAATTATTGAATTCAGTCCTTTTAAGCGCAGTCTATTTTTATTAGTTTTAGATTTAGTTTCTAAAATTTCAATCAACTGAAAACAGCGGTGGATAAGTTCATCATTATCTTGATAAAATAAATCTTTAATAGGCGAATCTATTGAGAGATTAAAAAGGAAGTGATATCCTAAATAAGCTTTCGGATTTTGGTATTTACCAGTTTCAAAGCGGGATAGGTTTCCTTCATCCATTTTTAGAAGGTATGCAACATCTTTCAATTTCAGGTTATGATTTTTGCGATACCTACCAAAGGGTTGGTTAGGTAATTTATTCATATGTGTAAAAAGACAATGTGGTTACTAAGCTTACATTGTCTTTTCACATTGTAATATGTAATTTATATCAACAGGAAGGGCAAGGAAATTGTAAATACTACAATTTTTTTTGCGGTCACGTGAATATTTTGTTGAAAAGATGTGTGTTTTACTTACGTTATTATGTTGATGTATTTTGTGAATGAATGATTTGTAAAATTCGTTCCTTATCGCTGAGCTTTTTAATTCCCAGTGAAATATTTTCACAAGATTGTTTTATCAATGTTTGTTTTATAGTGTGAACTTTTTTCACTGGATTATCACAAATAATTTCACTGACTTCCTTTTTTTTATAACTTCCTTCAAGCAATGAATTGCTTGAAAAATACAGACGAGATGCTCCCTTACGAGCATTTTTTGTTTTTAAAATGTGTCCACCTTGATTAGTAACAATAATTAAATCTTTTAGAACCAATGAATCAATAGCTGTAGATACTGCTCTTCTAGAGAGTCCTGTACACAAGCTAAATAATCGTTGAGATATCCAAGCTCTTTCTATTCGTTTATTCCTAACAGTTATATCAATAATACCAACCGTTTTACGAATTACCGTTAATAATACTTTCAGTTCACTTTTTGATAATATTTTCAAATGAATATCAAACAGACTATTAGGTGTTTGAGTAGTTTTATAATAGTACATCATATAATCATCGTACTAGAATAATAGAGGTAATTGGAAGTGGAAGGATATTGTATTTATATCAAACTATTTAATGGATGTTTAATAACTTGTAAACGAAGATGTTCTGCCGTTGCAGATAAATAGATGGTTGTTGTTTTAATATCACTATGCCCCATCATTTTAGATAAGCTATAAATATCACAACCACCTTCAAGCATTAGTGTTGCAAAGGTATGACGAAGTTCGTGTGTCTTAAAAGTAATTCCAGTAGCTTTCCTCATTTTAATAATAAGTCGCTTTAAACCTGAATCTGTAAATCCTTGATTTCTATTAGAAGAAGTGAAAAATTCTGGGCAGGTTTTATGTTGATTTTTCCTCTCTTTTAAATAGTTTTCTAAACTATGAATAAGGGTTGTACTCAAAGGAATAATTCTATCCTTATCTCCTTTCCCTTTTACAAAAACACTTTGATTTTGTATATCAACATCAGTTAATTTTAATTTAAGTAATTCACTTTTACGTAAACCAGTAAAAAGAAACATTGAGAATAATGCATGATTCCTATATCTTAAATATTTTTGGGTATATGGGTAATTAAAGGTTATTTCCAATAATTTAAATGCTTCTTGTCGTGTTAGTTTTTTTGGAAGCGATTTTGATCCTTTAGGTAATTCTAATCCTTCAACATAATTTTTATCCAAATAATTATGTTTAACGCACCACCTAAAAAACACCAACAATGACATAAAGTAGGTTTTATAAGTTGTTGATTTCCAATTTTTAGCGACTCTTCCTTCCAAGAAGAACGAAAGTACTTTCTTCTCGTTTACTTCGCTTATATGCGAGATTTGAGCCGATGATGAGAAGTTAGAGATGTTCTCTCTATATCTCTTTACCGTGTTATCTGAAACCCCTCTAATGTATTTTGCATAATGACAAAAATCCTCTTGTAATAATTCAATGTTCATTTGATTTGAAACATTTATCACTACTCAAGGATTCTATATGGGCTCATCTCAAAATGATGTGCCCCTAAAGTGTCGATTTTTTAAAAGCGTTTCCTCTATCGCCTTTTAAAATAAGGCTAATGTGTGCGCATGCTAGGACTTGAACCTAGGACCTCGTCATTATCAGGTATGTGAGCGAATGTTTACTCCCTAAAACGTTATTTTATAAGGGTTTTAGAGCTGTTTTTACCTAAAAACACAATTTTTCATTGGGTCTCATCTTTTGAGCGCACTTTCTATTGAGTAGTGATACAATGTATAGTTAATTTCTATTAATGTATCGACATAGAAAGTTTATCATGAGTTAATAAATAAATCAAAAGGATAATTGCTCAATATAGTTACGGGCGTGTTCAGAATTAATAGAGCGTAAGTATTGTTGAGTCATATAAATACTTGAATGACCGAGCGTTTTCATTATTGTAGATATATCAGCATTTACCTTAGCAAGTGAACAGGCAAATGTGTGTCTCATTTGGTGAACGTGGAATTGAACCCCTGAGAGCTCTCTATATCTCCGCACCCAATGTTTAAGTCCATAATGGGTTAATGGGGTATATCTTTTTGTAGATATAATCAATGCATTACAATGTGAACGATTTAGTTTACGATCATTCAAATATGCTTTCAATTGAATAATAAGCAAGGGATGTAGTGGAATATATCTCCCCTTTTTACTTTTTGAGGTTTTACCATTAATAAAAATACTTCTCTCTTCAAAATTGATATCTTGAATTTTTAATGACAGTAATTCACCTTTTCTAATTCCAGTATAAATAAAAAGGTTAATAATAAGTAAATCTCTTTTGTAGGTAAAAACATCTCCTATTGTATGTAGTGATATTGTTGCAATAATTTTAGATATATCATTATCACTAAGAGCACGCTCATCTTCATATTTTGGATTTGGTGGTTTTTGAATTTTTGAAGAAAGAGAACCCTCCTGTAAATAGTTATTATTCTCCAGCCACCTGAAGAAAGCCATTAATTTATTGTGGTAGGTTTTAATCGTTGAAATTTTAACTCCAGTATGGATGAATTTAGTTCCTACAAAGCGTTTTCGAATACTTAATCTTTTATTAAAATCAGCCATCATTTGAGGGTACAGATTTTCTACTTCTCTAATCTCATTCATTATTTTTTGAAAAGTAGTAAATACTTCTTTATAGCTTTTCAATGTTTGAGACCTTAGTTGTTTACTATATTCACATTCAAAAAGGTACTCATCAAAAAGAGCTTTCAAAGATTTTGTTGTACTATTCAGTTGTGTATGAGATTGATTGTACATTTTGTTTTGTGAATTGGGCGAATAAAAACGCATATCTAAATGATGTGCGTTTTTGTATTTAGTTATTTCAACCAAATCTTTTCAGCGTTATCAAAACCACACCATTTATGATATTCATCAAACCCTCTTGATGCTAATTCATAACGAATGAATTTTTCTAAAGGAAGTTTTGTATGCAGTATAAATCTCAACACTTCACCATCAGTAATTGAAAGCATTCCTGAAATAATTTCCCAATGAGCAAATATTGTTTCATCTGTTTTAATTTTCTTTATTTCATCAAATGAAATGTCTGATAAATCAATCGGAAGAATATCCAAAAAAGGTATTTCCATTTCTTCAGAAATTTCTTTCTCGACACACGCCCAACCATCATCAGGTCCGTGAATGACTCCGTAGATTTTTCCTTCACTTCGATGTTTAAAATTTAGCCAAATTGCACAGTGAATGGCTTTCTCTTTATCTGCATAAATATTGATGTAATTTTCCATAGTACTATTTCTTAGTTGCTTTACTCACTTCTTTTATAGAAGGAAGAGCTTGTTTTTTTGACTGAGATGTTAAACTCCATTTTTCAGTTACATAGGAAATGATATACATTTCATCACCTACAACTTCTAAGAGTTCTTCGTTTTCCATTTCTACCAAATTGAATTCTTTAGGAATGCTTCCGTTGAATTTTTTTGAAATGATTTCGATCAATTCTTTTCGATTAAGATATTTGGTCAAATCATTTCCAAAATCTTTAATTGTTCTCACTTCCCCGTTGGCACGTTTCCGCAGTACCATTGAAAAGTATTTCATTAATGAATTTTCATTATTTTCCATAATTTTAAGTTTTAATGAATTTTCCAAAGAGACATTATTTTTAAATCATCTTCTTTGAAATTTTCTCGCGTTAATATTCTCTGTAATTCTAATTCAGCATCTTCTTTGGTATCAAAAAAGAAGCTTGGTTTTGTTGTGACTGCGTACTTATCTTCATCATTAACATCAGAAGTAAAAATGGCAAATACTCGTTTTGATTTTCCTCGTTTTAAAAGGAGTGAATAATAATTACTTTTATCATATTCATCCCATTCATTAACTGGCTTATCAGCTAAATAATAGTTTTCCATTTGTATTTCTTTGAAAAAACTAGAAACTTCTTCTTGACTCATTGTTGGTGTAGATGTAATACTTTCTTCTAATTTGAAAATATAATATTCAAGTAATGAAACATCATTTCCTATCAGATCTAAAAGTTCCTTGTCATTTAAGTTTTCAATCTTAAATTCTTCCAATCCATCGAGATAGAGGTATTCAAGAATTTCAATAAGTTGATTTCGTGAGAAAAAGTTTTCAAAGAAAGGATTCAATTCTTTAATATTCTGTTTTTTAAAAATTTCTAAAAATGACTTCAGAAAGAACAGATGTATTTTTAAATCTTTAATTTTCATAATCTTCAGTATTTATATTATCGTCTTCTAATGCTTCACAATGATTAACTATCGTTGCGAGTAAATGGTCATAATCTCCACTCTTAGCTTCTTTAAGCACGGTGTCGATTTCTTCTTGTGTCCAGCCTTCACGTTTAGCTTGTCTTTTAAAGACTCCCATAATAGCAAAGGCATTTCCATTAACCCCAACCAAGTCGAGATTAACCGTTTTGTTGATTACTTTTTTCATCTATATTTAATTTTAAAATTAATAATTCAATTTTCTAAATAGGATAGTTGGCAGTGAGCACTTCAACTTTATTAATTCGCTTTGTTCCTTTTTCTGCTTTTCTTGCAGTTAGTGGTTTTTCAAAACTTTTTGTGTACCATCCAAATTCTTTTATATATAGATTCAATAGATCGGTTGGGTAAGAGCTGAGCAAAAATTTTCCTTTTATTTGAGTTAGAGTTTTCAAAAGCTTGATATAGTCTTCACGAGTATATCCGTCATAGTGCCCTTGATTCATTTCAATATATGGTGGGTCAACATAATGGAAAGCATCCTCCGTGTCTCGGCTTTGAATTACCTTACAAGCATCGTTATGTTCAATCTGAGCATTCTCTAATCGTTCAAAAATTTCTTTATCAAAAGCGATTTTTTTATTCTGAAATGCCTTCACTCGTTTACCATATTTATCATACCCCCAAGAACCAATCCGACACGAAAATCCCATATTAGTTGCCACATAGAATGCCCACGCTTGTTGAAGTTTATTAAACAAATGCGGAATTCTATAAATGGTATTTGCAACGGTATAACTTAACCTAGAAAATGGTGTTGCTTCAATTTTATTTTTGAGATTATCAAAGTCAGTTTTAACCACTTCGTAAAAGTTAACAACCATTGCATTGGCGTCATTTATGATTTCAGATTGCACAGCTTCTTTAGCAAAGAAAACGGCTCCCCCTCCAAAAAAGGCTTCAGTATATATATTGTGTTTTGGTATAAGCGGTAGAATATGTTGAAGCATATTAAGTTTTCCTCCGTAGTAGGAGATAGGGGTTTTAGGCATAAATAAAATTTGAGTTATTGAATGGATAAATTAGAGTTCTCCTTCATTTACAAAAGAAGTGTAGGATTCGGAAGTGATAATGATATGATCTAAAACAGTTACTTCCATTATTTTTGCAATCTCTAATAATCGTTGCGTTTGCTTTTTATCACTTTCAGAAATAGTTAATTTTCCTGAAGGATGATTGTGAGCAAGAATAATTGCAGTTGCATTTGTTTTAAGAATTAGTTGAAAAATTTCTTTGATATTTATCATTACTCCTTTAGTGGTTCCAACCGCTACTTCCGATATTCCTAAAACACGGTTGCTATTTGTTAAGAGCACTACAAGAAAAAATTCTTTTAAATCAATTTTATTAGTATCTAAAAAATCTCTAATAATTTTTTGAGCATCTTCAGCATTCGAAATTAATTTTGTGGAATTATACAAAGGGCGTTTAAATAGGATTTCAATTTCATAGGGAATGAAATGTTGAACATCAAGTGTTTGTGTTTTCATAAGTATTAAATTTAAGGTTCATCTATTGCTAGTATGAGCCTTATAAAAAAATGGAGGAAGAGCAAGAAAATTGTTTTTATTTTCTTGCTTGATGTGGGAGCACAGTTGTTCCAGAGAAAGCAGGAGATGGTTTCCCATCAATCATTAATTTTAAATAGATATCGTAGTTGGATAAATTAACAAAGTCTGAAGATTCAAATATTGGTGAAAATTCCTTTTCCATAAAACGAGCATCGGATTGACCTAATCTAAAGCAGACAATAGTTCCAACATTTCCTAATACAGCATCTCGGATTTTTACTTCTAGTTGAGAAATGTATTGATGAGCCATTATAATTCCTATCTTAAATTTTCGAAGCTCTGAAAGCATTTCAATCATTGAAAGGTTGGTATAGTTTTGAAATTCATCTAAATACACAAAAAAATATTCACGTTTATTTTCAGGAGTATCAATTCTACTGAAAGCAGATGAAGATAATGATGTTAGTAGGAGAGAACCTAGAATGTATGATGCATCAGCTCCAATACTTCCCTTTGATAAATTTACAAGAAGTATTTGTTTTTTATCCATAATAGAGCGAATAGAAATCTGTTGTTTATTCTCAATAAGAATTCTTTTAACTGAAGGATAGGCTAACATTCCACCGAGCTTATTGTATATAGGAACTAAATCTGTTTTCCCATAATTTTTAAACTCTTTTAGCCAAAAGTTTTTTATGTCTGGGTTTACAATATTAGGTAGACATTCATTTCTGAAACTTGGGTCGTGCAAAATTTTTATTACATCTGAAAAACTTGTTGATGGCTGATCTAACAAGGTTAAAAGTGTGTTTCTCAATATATGAGAAAGCTTCACTCCCCAGCCTTGATTTCCCCACAAACGTTGAAAAACCTCTAAAATATTAGAGGCTACTAAGGCTCTTTTTTCATAAGAAACTTTACGAAGAGGATTGTATCCTAATTGAAGACTTGGATTTGTCGCATCCAAATAAATAACATCTTTTTGTCTGTAATTTGGAATTTGTTGAATAATGGAAAAAATTAAATCTCCATGAACATCAATCAAACAAATTCCATTTCCAAATGAAATATCCTGTTCTATTTTTGTTTTAAGAAGATTAGTCTTTCCTGTTCCAGTTTTTCCAAGAATGTAAAAGTGATGAAGTCTATCTCTTAATTTTATTCCAAATAACGTATGTGTAGTTCTAAAGTTTGATTTAGCAAAATAACATATTGGGTTGTAACAATAATCGCACATAGCTACATTGTTACGTTCCTTTTTTTAATTAAAAAGGCGAAGGAAATTGTAAATAGTATTTTAAAATAAAAAATAAACTATTAGTAAGGTTTATTTTTTATTTACTCTATATGATTGTTTTACTAAGCTCATTATGTATTCAAAATCTTCATCAGAATCTATTTGTAATTCATAATCTCCATTTCCCCAATGCCCAATTTTTGAAACATCGCGCATTAATTTTTTAGAATCTTCAAGTTTACCCATAGACATATTTAACCAAATTTTTAAATTTTTTCTTTGAGGATAAATATCGATAATATTCTTACCTGAAGAAAAAGCTATGTACTTCTTTTTAGGTTTAATTTCTATCCCTTCAAAATCTAAAATAGCGTTTCTAAATTTTGAATACAATTCTTTTATTTCTTGAGAAACATTTTCTAGATGTTCTTCTTCTGTATAAACTTTTATTTCTTTTGAAACCTTTGTTAATGTTTGGCTTGATTTTGAAATAGTTTTTATGCTTTCTTGAACTCCTGATTTTTGAATTTGATTGTATGAGACAGATTCATTTTCATATCGTTTTACCTCCCACAACTCAATTGGTAGATCTTTAAAATTTATTGCTTCTCTTTGATAATGTGTGAAAGATGGAGAAATGAATACAACTCTTGATTGAGACCAATCAACATCATTTCTCTTTAAAGAAGTATTGTTATTTTCATTATATTCTAAAATAAAATCCGCTTTATTATTTAACATTAAAGAAAGGTACGCATACCCTTGATCGATAACACTGAAACTTCGATCTCTTTTATATTCGATTATTACAAACGCATTAGCTTCCCTGTCGAAAGCAAGAGTGTCAATTCGAAAATTGTTTAGAGAAAATTCAGACTCTATAAAATCTAAATCAAAAATAATTTTTAAATTATCTTCAGTTAATTTTTGAATTTCACTTTCTAATCTAAAAGGTTTTTCTTTTATATATTCTAAGTTTTTACTTATTTTAAATAGTGACATATCTTTATTTTAAACACATTATATTATTTTACAATTATAAAATTGATTTTAAAGCTTTATATATTTCAACCATAGCGAGAGTATCTAATTCACAATAATCTAAGAGGTTTTTACGAACAATTTCTTTATTCTCTATAAAGTTCTCATCTAAAACCATTCTCCCCCACGTATCCAATGCCATTGTTCCATTTTTTACTTCAAGTTCGTTATATGAGAATTTTGGAACTATAATTGGTAGAACTTTTTTAATTGATGTGGAGCCGTGAAATTTATAATCAACATAGTCGATTTTAAATATATCTTCAAGGTCGAACATATTGTTGTTCATATAAGATAAATATCCTTCGTACTTAGGAAGTATTTCAACCATATCCTTGTTACGGCTCATTTCAAAACTAGCGTGCCAAGAGATAAAGGTGCCTGTCTTCCCTGTTGAAGATTCCATAAACTCATTAAGTTTATTTGGTAACTCTAGTTTATTAGCTAAAAATTCAAAGTGCTGTATTGAGTCATCTTTTTGCATCGTGTGAATAGATACCTGAAATGGAATATGTTGATGTGGTCTAACACCATTAATTCTTGGCACTGCACTTGCATAGGTCTCATAATCGATAAAATGAAGTGGGAATTTTAAAGCAGATAGCTTATTCTCAATTTCCTTGTGGTCAATTACAGGTTGGTTTTGTCTAACAGATTCAACTTGCAGTTGTTGCTTCTCGTTAAGTTTATAATCACTTGGAATATCTGTAATAGCTAATACATCTAAGTCAATTAATTCAACCAATTTTTTGGTTGAAATACGACCAATTTCAAAAATGCTATATTCAGGAATATCAGGATTAAGATCCTTAAAACTGTCACAATGATTTGATCGTGTTATTTCTCTACAAGTACAGGTGTTTAAACTGACAGATTTTCTATTAATGTAATTAATAGCACTGTTGATCTGATTAACAACGCATGAATATATATCATTTATTTGTTCAGTTACATCTTCAATTTCTAATAATTCATTAGGATTTATTTCTCCTTGTCTTATGTATTCTTTATTGAGATGAATAATAGAAACTTGAGATACCTTATAACCACTTTCTAACATAGCGTGCTTTTGAAAACATGCATCTTTAAGGTGATTATGTTTTCTATCCTTTTTTATGCTGGTTGATGATTTTACTTCATAAATATGCCAAGTATCGTCCTCTTTTTTTTCTAAAATATCTATACGTGCAAAAACACCTTTTTCGGTTAAAAAAGTAGCTTGAAAAAATTTAGTATTCCCTTTTTCTATTTCTTGTTTAGTGAGTTCAGGAGAACCAAAATCTGGCAGATTAATAGCATTAGGAAAAAGTTCTTGTGCATATTCTTCAACTTCATAACCTTCTTTAATCAATTTCTCTAAAAACAACGAAAATTCACCTTTAGGAAAATCTTCAGGTTTGTTTTTTAACAGCCATAATGATTTAGAGCAATTAAGATATTGAATATAGTCGGTTTTGGTTAATTGGTACATAAGATTAATCTAACAAGCTTTTTTACAATAATCAATTTGCCCTTTATACTTCTCTTCAATATGAGAAATAATTACTTCACATATTTCTGTATAGTTTTCATCAGTTATTGGTGATTGTTCACTTCTCCAACCTCCATGAGATAAATCCTGAATCAAAGTGTAAGTCTTATTTGATTCATCAAAATTTACTTTTATATACTCTTTAATATTAGGCTTCTCTATGTTGAATTTCTCAAATTTAGTTAAGGTTTCTATTATATGTCTTATTGAATTTGCCGTTGTGTGAGTTGGTAATTCATTTTTCCTTGCTATTCCATAAAGATCTTGCAAGTGTAATACATAAGGAACTGTAAGGGTGTTAGAATACTTTTTCAAATACCCTTTAGATAATACTTTTTTTGAATCAATCAAGTTGTTTGAGCTTAAAATCCTCATAAATTCGTTATTATGGGTTAAGATCATAAACCTCTCTGTTTGTAAATCATCAATAACTGTTTTTAAATTTCTAACAACTCCGCAAACAGTATAGACATGCGAAAAGTCCATGCTTGAAATAGGATCATCTATAATAAAAAATAGTCTATCATAATCTTCTTGATTTTTTACTTTTAAGTATGTTTCACCAATATAAAATGCAAAGGCTAAAATACTTTTCTCTCCAGCACTCAAAATATCTTTGGCCTGTTTTTCTTCCAATAAATTCTGTTTAAAAGAAAGTCTAAATGTATCTTCGTCAAGAGAGTATTTAGTGGAAAAAAAAGAATTTAATACAATTTGAACTGTTTTAGCAACTTTCTTCTTTTTACTAATTTTTACTCCTTCTTTTTTCTTTAATATGCTATCTGTTAATCTCTTATATTCTAACCTAAATGCAATCAACTTATGAATTGATTCTTTATTTTTTTTTGCTAAATCATCTACACTTCTTCTACATAAATCTTTTCTAATATTTTTACTCTCTACATTTATGTTGTTTTTCTTTATGTTTAGTGTTCTTACAAGTTTTTTGTTTTCATTATTTATCTCTTTTGCCTTTTTTAATAAATCTGAAATTTTAATTAGAATTTGGTCTGAAAGACCAACTCTTAAGGCAATATTTTTTTCTTTCTCAGAAATTTTTTCAATTATAATTTTTAAGAATTCTACAATTTCAGTCATATTAAATTCTCCTAATTCAATCGAAGCCAATGAAGGAATGTATTCGTTTTTATATTTATTAAACAAATTTATTCTTTTTAAGTTTTTTAATTCCAAGCCTTGCAATTGCTTAATTATTTCATTAATTGAATTGGAATAACCACTTAGAAGTTTAAGTGTTTTTGACTCAACATCATTAAAATACTTTGTGTATTTATCAATTAGGAATAAAGCATCGTCTTCGAGTTTTTGCTCACAAAAAGGACAATTACTACCTTCTTTATTTAAAAGAGAAATTCCTGTTTCAACGAATGACTGTTTATTTTTAATTTTAGTTTTTAATGATTCTGCAATTGTATTCAGTGTAAACTTTTCTATACATTGTTCTTGAATATCTTTTAAAAAACCTAGTTTTAGTTCAGGAAATATTATTTCATCGATATCTTCGAGGTTTTCAGGAATTGATTTTACTTTATTATAATCTGAAATTAATTCATCATATGTTTTTGTAATTCCATAGTTCTTATCAACTTGATTTAAAATATTATCAAAATTTAAGAGTTGATACTCATTTAATCTTTTAATATTTTGTATCCCGTCAATTTTTTTTGAAACAAAAGAGTTAATATCATTTTCTATTGTTTTTTTTAATTCAAAACCTTGCTTTTCAGTTCGTTTTAATTCAGCTTCATCATCTGATAAATCAATATTCAACTTTCCCAAAATATAGCCTTCTATATTTCCATCTTTATCATAATGACTCTCTCTTAAATTTTCTTCTATATAATCTTCATTGAAGACATGAAACAAGTAATTTGTGTCTGGAATATTTGGTATTTTTTTTCTGTTCAATTCAATATTAAAATCTTCAGTAACTTCTCCTTGTTTATTTATTATTTTAAAATCAAATTCAGCTTTGTTCTCTCCAAGAGAGATAAGTTTATCTGTCGGGCTATTTCCTTTTTCATCTAGCTCTAACTCTTTATTTTTTTCAGTAAGCCTAAAAGCTCTACTTATAAAGGTTTTACCACTTCCATTACTAGCAAAAACACCAATCTTCAATGAATTGGTATCTAATACACCATTCAAATTTTTTAATGGAGCAATATTTTTACATTTAATTTCTATTCTAATTTTTTCTCTTATCATTTTATCATTATCTAAACAAAAAATACTATTGTTTAAAAAGGGCTTTTGAAATTTATTTACCAGTTACTATATCAACAAAACTTTCATAACTGTTTGCAACTTCTAACTTAATATTATCTCCAAGAGCTTCAAAATGTTTTTTACCACACTCTATTTTCCCTTTTTCAGTTGGACGTAAAAACTCCCAAGACAAGGTTCCTTTGGTTTCAATTATAAAATATAACTTACTTGATATACCATCATCCCAAAGTACAGCCCAGTCAGGGTTGTATGTTCCTAGAGGCGTGTCTATTTTGAACCATGAAGGTAATTTTGCATATACTTTTACTTCTTCACTTAATTCAAAGTCTTTTGTAATATCTTTTTCAATAGCAGAATCATAAATAACATGGTCAAATGGACTCTTTGTAGATTCTTCTAAGTTTTGTTTCAAATACCCAACTAGTTCATCTTCTTCAAATAATTCTTGTTTATAGTAATCCCCTTCACCAATCTTTTGATATGAAATACCATCTACAATAAAGTGGCGCATTTCAGTTTTTATTAATCTGATTGATTCATCAATGAATCGTTGAGGATTATTTTTAAAAGCATCTAAACGACCACTTTTAACTAAAATATCTACAATCGTTTTCCTAGTTAAGTTAGTTTCATTTTGAAGATAACTAACAATATCCGGCAAATTTATATATTTAGAATCTACCAATGATGTTGAAATAGAGCTTTCTTTAGCTTCAATACCCCCTTTAGTAATTTCTGTTCTTGCCTTTTTAAAGATAAATTTTCCTCGACCAGCCACTAAGTTGTCTCTAATAGATTCTGCACACTTTTCTATGAGCTTGTCTGTATCAAATTTAACAGAATAAGTAGTTTTATATTTTACCTTATCCCAAAGTGATTTAAAATCTTCACTTAAAAATACTTGTTTATTAATCTTAATATGTTTTCTTTCTTCTGCATTTTTAACATTAAGATTTCCTGCTATTTTCTTAAGTGTTTTAATTATAGGGTTTTTTAAATACTCATATGTTTCTGGCACTTCAACATCATTATTTTTTAAGTCTGTTTTAAGACTATCTTGAACTTTCCCCTTAAGGTCTACATATCCTTTTTCCAACATGTAATCAAAAAGCTTCCCTGAGTTCTCTTCTCCAAAGTATTTTTTATCCTCCTCATCAAAACCTGTAACCAAGTTTGCGAATGTATGAGCTTCTAAAATTCCGAATCTAATACCAGTATCCTTTTCAATTTCCTTCTGGAGTTCAGATACAAAGTCCTCATACGATTCATTAGCCATTACTGTAAGTGTATTCACTTCAAATCCACGAACACGAACTCCTTCTTGATTAACAGCTAAACGTAACCCACGACCTATTTCTTGTCGTTTTTTCATCTCAGAGCTTGTTTCATTTAGGGTACATATTTGAAACACGTTTGGATTGTCCCATCCTTCTTTTAATGCCGAGTGCGAAAAGATAAAACGAAGTTTAGAGTCAAAACTTAATAAACGTTCTTTATCTTTCATGATGAGGTTGTAAGCATCATCATCCGCATTTGTTGTTCCGCTAGAATCTTTAAAATACTCGTATTTGTCCTTTTTGTTACTCTTTTTGCTCTTCTTATCGATTGAAAAATACCCATTGTGTATATCACTAATATCACTATCCATATCTTTAATACCTTCAAAAAGTGTTTTGTATTTTGGATGCTTAATAAGATTTAAATACTCTTCTTCAAACATTTGAGCATATTTACCATTTGTTGCATTTCCATCTCCATCATATACACGATAATTGGAAACCTTATCCAAGAAGAACAGGCTTAAAACTTTAATATTTTTAGGATTTAGAAATAGCTCCTTATTCAAGTGCTCTTCAATAGTTTTACTAATTTGTTTGCGTTTTATCAAGCCATCATCTACAGAACCAATAATTTGCCCTAATGTAAGATAGTCGGCTTTACTTGTAAAATCGATATATTCATTACCTGGTTCTGCGCTAATATCTTTCACTATATAACCTTCATAAACTTCTCGTCTAGTAACATCTTCATATAGATCTACACCTTGTTTCACCCATTTTTTTTCACGAGTTAATTTTCCATTTTTAAATGAATCTACTTCAACATAAGCTCGTAATCCATTCTTATTATCAACCTTTAAAAATTTAATGTACGCTTGATTATGAACATTTTCAACTTCAATAGAAGCTACCTCTATTTGTTTAACTAATTTTTGTTCGTAAGCATCTACAGAATCTAATTTGTACATTAAATTATGTTTGTCTTTATGTGTTGCAGAATAACGAAAAGTACAAAGAGGATTTAATGAGTTAATTGCTTCTTTTGCTTTTGGTGTCGTATCTACTGATTGTGGCTCATCGATAATGACAATAGGATTTGTAGAATTTATATAATCAATAGGTTTGTAACCACTTAATTTATCATTGGTACGGTGAATGATGTTTGCTGTTGTCTCTTTACTAGGATCGGTAAAGCTTTTACGAAAAGCATCAATGTTAATCACCATGATTTGAATATAATCATTAGTAGCAAAGCTTCTTACTTGTTCTAATTTACTAGAGTCATAGGTAAAGAAGTCGTAATTAACATTATCATAAATACCTTTAAAATGGTCTTTAGTAATATCTAAAGATTTATTTGTTCCCTCTTTGATAGCAATAGAAGGCACTACTATAATAAACTTTGTAAAGCCAAATTTTTGATTCATCTCAAAAATTGAACGAAGGTACACATAAGTCTTTCCAGTTCCTGTTTCCATTTCTATCGAAAAATCTTTTGAAGCAAGTGTTTTGGTTTGTTTTAAACCATTGCGCAATTGAATTTTTCGCACATTTTCTAACAACTCTTCATCTATTAAGGAAAGCTTATTACCAACACCTAAATCTGTATTAAACATTGAAGCTTGTCCGTCACTGTTTTGTAATGGCGCAACTGTAAAATTAGTTCTGCATATTTCTTGACCTTCAAAAATATCCACTATGGCTTTGATAGCTTCTTGTTGATACTCCAGATTTCCTTCAAATTTTAGTTTCATTTCTTTTGCCATAATTAAATACTTCTTACTTCTTCTATATTATGTTGCTTTAGTTTTTGCATCACGTTCGTTTTTTGAGCACTGTCCTTAAATCCGTTGTCCTTAAAGACAACTCGACATATTTCTGGATTAAGTTTGTTTTTTAGTTCGGCAATACCTTCTGCAACAGCTACTGTAATATCATCTGCTAGACACACAAGTAATGCTCCAGCACCAACGTTAAATACCTTTGCACCAGCAACTTCATGCTCAGTGATTGGTAATGTTAGGTCTAGACCGTATTTAATTAGAATTTCAAACAACAAATCGTTTTCTGTTCGTCCTTCTTTAATGTTTTCTACAGCATCTAATAGATTTTGTTCTAAATTCTCTACTTCTGGAGACCACGCCTTAATGTTTGAACTATCGAGTTTAAATACCTTAAAGCCTAAGTCTAAATCTTTGGCTTTGTCTGGGTGTTCTTCTTTAATTT
>NZ_QTTQ01000011.1:0-491783 GCF_003384935.1 Lutibacter oceani | reverse complement strand
ATCACACCATCATCCTTCAGTAAATTCCTCGCCAACTTCAAACGAGGGTACATCATATTCAGCCAATTGGAGTGGTAGCGACCACTAGCATCACTGTTAGTGCTTAACTTTTTACCTTTATCATCTGTTTGGCCTGTTAATTCTAAGTAATTCGATAGGTTATCTTTGTAGTTATCCTTGTACACAAAATCCTTACCTGTATTGTATGGAGGATCGATGTAAATCATTTTCACCTTTTGATGGTAGCTTTTCTGAAGTAGTTTTAATACTTCAAGATTATCTCCTTCAATATAAAGGTTTTGAGTAGTGTCCCAATCTACACTATCTTCTGGAGCAGGACGGAGTGTTCCTGTACTTGGTTTTTGTGCTTCTTTTCGAGCATTAGATTTACCATTCCATGTGAAGTTAAAACGTTCGTTTTCGGTATCGATATGTTCTCCTAGTGTTGCTTGGAGCTCTTGCCAGTCTATCTTCCCTTCTTTAAATATTTCAGGAAACAATTGTTGTAACTGTTCTATATTTTCAGAAACGATGTCTGTACTTTTACTTAAGGGGTCGTTATGGTCGATTTTGTTCATGTTTTTATTATATGCTAAAACGATAAATTTAAAAAACTATCCTATCTAGAAGTACAGATTTTTAGGATAATTTTTTAATTAGTTTTTGTTTGTGGTTTTCTTTGGCTTTTAATTTGATATTTAAAGTTACTTTATTACTGAAAATAGTACCTTTTTTAATCTGGCTTTTAATGCTAACTATTTCTTTATTAACAGCTTCTATTTCTTTTAAAATATCAGCATCCTCATCTACTTCTTTTTTTTCTTTGACATTAAATGAACCTGTTAATAAACTTGTTTCGTGTAAATAGATAGCTTTTATAAAACTTTCATAAAATGCTTTTAAATGAAGTGTATGATAAGTTTTTGTATTTAGGTGTTCTAAAAAACTCTTTTCTACTTCAGATTCTATTGCTTTATTTAACCAAGTTGATGTGATTACCTCATCAATTGTTCTTTTTAAATTGTCAGTTTGGTTAATACTTTTCCTAGCAACTGATACTGCAAAATTATTATTTACTTCTAATAACAGCACTAAGGGATATGGCATGCTTCTTTGCAAAATATTAATCACTTGCTTTTTGTATTTTATGTCTGAAAAGCCAATTGAAATAATTTGAACTTCATCATAACACTCGGTTTTAGTTATGTATTCTGGGATAGCACTATTAAAAGGTTTGTAACTCGCTAACCAACGAATGTCGATAATTACTTCTTTTAATATTTTTTTTTCACTAGCGTTAAGGGTACTGTTATTACTAATTGCAATTTTTGTAATTCGCTTATCAATAAGACAACGATTATCAATATTTAATAATTCTATTAGATCATTCATGACTCTAATTTTTAATAACTAAATAAGAAATGACTTCAAAATCATCTAATGAACGTATTTCATCATAGAGACTTGCTGTACCTCCAGCTGTGAACAAACTTGCTATTCCTTTTTCTTCATTCTTACCAACAATTTCTTGGACAACTACTTCTAATAAATCAACATAAGCACTCATGTCTTTTCCTTGTTTAGTTTCCTTTTTAAAATCATTAACCAAATCCATAAATACCTCTGGTTCACTTGATGATAACTTTTGATACATATCTAGAATTTTTTTGCTTTGAGTAAAACTAAATATTAACTCCCCTTCAGAACTTATATAA
The DNA here is from genome assembly GCF_003384935.1 of Lutibacter oceani. Taxonomy (GTDB): domain Bacteria; phylum Bacteroidota; class Bacteroidia; order Flavobacteriales; family Flavobacteriaceae; genus Lutibacter; species Lutibacter oceani. The sequence continues at coordinate 490,068 of NZ_QTTQ01000011.1, read as the reverse complement.
GTTAAAAAGTACGGGTTTATTGGATTGTAATGCTCTTCTTTTTTGTTTTTCTTTCTCTGTTTTAAGCAAAAAATCACACCTTCTTTAAGATTCTCAATGTTTGTTTTAGTAACCGCGTGAATCCCTGTTGGAGTTTGTTTCATAACAGATTCGTGTTCCTTTAAATATTCCATTAAATCCATCTTGAAATCATTGAATGTGAAATCTGTAATAGAAATACCGCCATGAACATCTTCTATATCAACGACTTCATCCTGCATTTGTTGAAGTTGTTTTCTACGATAAGCTAAATCATTCATTTCACCATTATTCTCAATAACATTTTCTTCTCCTGTTGCAGAGATATCCAAAAGCACCATTCGTCCACTAACCCTAGCTTCAAGATTTATGTATTCATCAAGCTCCATGTTAGGCCAAAAATTAACAAGTTGAATTTGATTGTTGATTGAACCTAATCTATCAATTCTTCCAAATCTTTGAATAATACGAACAGGATTCCAATGAATGTCATAGTTTACAAGATAATCACAATCTTGAAGATTTTGACCTTCAGAAATACAATCTGTAGCAATCAAAACATCAATCTCTTCTTTTAAATCAGGATAAATTTTATTACGTTCTTTCGATCTTGGAGAAAAATTAGTAAGTAACTCATTTAACTCTGTCCTAATACCCTTCATGGTCGTCTTATTGCTTCCTGAACCAGTTATTAAGGCAGTGTTTACCTTATGTTGGTCTTTTGCCCAAGAGCTAATTTGTTCATAGAGATAAGTGGCTGTATCTGCAAAAGCAGTAAATATTATTACTTTTTTATTTTCTTCATTTAGTGGCTCGTTAATTTTATTATGAATTAACTCTTTTAATTGAACCAACTTAGCATCCCTTTCAGCATCAATAGTTTGAGTTTCCTCTAATAGTTTACTTAATCTTAATTTATCTTCTTCTAAATCCTGTTTCCATCTCACTAAATCCATATCCTGTATGAGTACTTTTACCTTGTTCCCAATTAAGTAATCATCCAGTGTTGGGTCATCTGTATCTATATCTTCAATTGATAATTCATCGTCAAGATAATCTTCCTCGTTTTGAATTTTAACCAATAAAATGTCAATTTTTTTTAAAAGGTTTTCTAATGTTAATCCAAATGAATTTATAGAACTCTCCATTCTTTTAAGCAAGTTCACTCGCATTAAATGAATTAAACTTTGCTCACGGTCAACCTGCTTGAAAACACTACCCGACTCTAGTGTTAAGTCATAGCTTCTGTTGTATTGCTCTTGCTTATCAGGTCTTACATATTTAAGAGGTGAATATGAACTTAAATTTAATTTTCTTATCTCTCTATTTATTTCTTGCAAAGAAGAAAACTCATCTAATAAATCAATGTTTGATTTTACATTTTTAGGAAGAAGGCGTTCAGGAAATTTTCCTATATTTTTTAAATCGTAATATCGTTCAATATGCTTTCTTGAACGAGCAATAGTAATTAAATCTAGTAACTTAAAATATCTAGAATCTAATGATTCTAATAATTGAGCAGAATTTTTACTTTCATCAGGATTTTTTAACCACTTATTAAATTGTGTTTGGGCTATCTTCATTACATGGTTTATATTATCAATCCCATACTCTGAAAATGCTGTTTCTTTTCCTTCGGTAATGAATGCTACTTGGTTTTTTAAGTCATTCATTCGATTGTTTACAGGGGTTGCAGATAGCATTAAAACTTTAGTTTTTACTCCGGCTTTAATAATATAGTTCATTAATCTACCGTAACGTGTTTCTCTATCACGTCTTGGATTATTATTTCTAAAATTGTGTGATTCATCAATTACGACTAAGTCATAGTTTCCCCAGTTTATTGTCTCAAGATTAATCTCGCCAGATAAACCTCTTTCTCTGTTTAAATCAGTATGATTTAAAACATCGTAATTAAACCTATCTTCAGCAAGAATATTTCTTTTGTCATTAAGTGTATAAACTGTCCAATTATCTCGAAGTTTTTTTGGGCAAAGTACCAATACTCTATCGTTTCTTAATTCATAATATTTTATTACAGCTAAAGCTTGAAATGTTTTACCCAACCCAACACTATCAGCAAGAATACACCCACCATATTTTTCAACCTTATCAATTGTTCCTAAAACTCCGTCTTTTTGGAATTTATATAATTTATTCCAAACGAGAGTATTTTTAAAACCAGTTTTAGTTTTTATGATTTTCTCCTCATCCAAATCAACCAAATAATCTTTAAAGATGTTATAGAGTGTAAAGTAATAAACAGAAGAAGGAGAATTATCTTTATAAGCAAGTTCTAATTGTGCTAGTACATCTTTTTTTACATCATCCATTAAAGCCTCATTACTCCAATTTTGATTGAAAAAATTAAGCATTTGCTCAGTAACTTCTGAATCGTGAGTTACTGTATTCATAGTAATTTTATCATTAGGAGCATACCCCAGATCAGAAGCGGATAAATTCGAAGTGGAGATATTAATTCCAGTAGATTCTTTTCCTTGTAAATGGATTAAATTGGTTCCTATAACACCAGGCATTTTTGTTGATCTTACTTCAACTTTATTTTTAATCCAATCCGCACATTCTTCAGCAACCTTATGAATATTCAACTTATTTTTAAAGCGGTACTCATATCTATCTCCATTAATATCAGTTGTTTTATCAGAAAATAATTGACGGTCTTTAAAGCTAAAAAGCCCAGAACTCAAAATAATTTTTAGATTTTCGATTTTTGACAATTCATCTTTTAACTCTTGAAATCCATAAATAGTAAAATATGAGGCAATAATTGATGCCTTATCATTTTCATGAATATTTTGGATTAGAGTTTCCCCTAAAGTTTTTTTAATGTATGTATTACTCATTATAGTCTTAATGATATCAAATATTAGAGTTTTGTCAGAAAAATATTACTATTACTACAGAAATGAAATAATAATTTGCAATTTTCCGATAAAAATACTTAAATAAATCCTCCTAGAAAATAAATATATTAATTAAGATTAATTAATCTTTTAAATTTATATATTTATAAAGTTAAATTATTAATAAAAATATTGTTATGGGATTTATACCGATACTATTAGTGGTACTTATCGCTATTGGTTTTCTTAGAAAAACCACTCCAGAATTACAAGGACATTGGAATACATTAATTGATGAATTCGAATATTCTACAAAAGATTTTTACGCTCTGCTTGAAAAAGAATTGAAGTCTCACGGAATTGAGAATATTACTGTCGTTGAAAGAGAAATGAGCGAAGGAAATGCCTTATCAACTAAAAGACTTTACTTAAGAGTTAGTTGGAAGAATTACAATTATGATTGTTGTTGCGCTCCTTTTGGAAATGGAACATTCTTTTCGTGGTGGATGTTTACTGAACGAAAAGACATTGAAGGATTAATTTATAAAATTCCTTTTATTGGTCGCTTTTTAGCAAATTTTTTCTTCCCAACCACATACTACAAAATTGATTCAACTTCAATGTTTAGAAGTTATGCTCAAGCTTCTGTTTTAAAAGTAATAGATGAGATAACTAAAGAAAAAGGAATTAGGTTATTAAATGATTCTGAACGTAAACCTACTATGAAAGATATATTTAAAAGATAGTTGAATGACGTTGTCTCCTAGTGAACAATTAACACTTAATTTCTATAAATGGGAATCAAAAGGGCGTGGATATTTTCACAGCCCTTTTCAAGTTAAAATTGAGCCTCCATTTATTCCTTTTCAACATCAGTTCATACAAAATGAAAGAATTGATGAGGGCAGGGTTCCCTCTTTATTTAATAAATTTATAAAACTCATACAACCAGAGGAGGAAGTAAAAGAGATAGAAGAGGCTGAAATACTACCACTCAGAGAGAAAGAAAAATCGTTAATAAGTACCTTTGAAATTTCTTATTCAAAAAAACAAAAGACGAGTAGAGAAATAAGTTTAGAACTTTTGAATATGCTCTCGTATTCAAAAGACACTCTTTCGTTTGAAATTGTTGCAACTGGTACTGAAATTAAAATTCAAATAAGTTGTAACCAAGAAGATTCAATTCGAGTTCAATCATTACTCAAAGCATACTTCCCTTCACTACTCATAAAAGAAGCGAGTTCTTATGAGTTTCCTTTAAATAATGAAAATGAAATTGCCATTTGTGATTTTGGTTTAGAGGAAGAGTTTATGAGAACCATTCAAATAAAACAAAACTTTAGTTTAGATCCTTTTACAAGTCTTTTTTCTGTTTTTGATAGTATTGAAAATGGAGACGCTATCGTATTTCAAGTCTTGTTTAAAGGAGTTGAATACCCTTGGGCTAAAAATATTTTAAATGCTGTAACAGATTATCAAGGAAATTCTTTTTTTAGTGATAGCCCTGAAATGCTTACGTGTGCAAAAAATAAAATTTCTCAACCGCTGTTCGCTGTTGTTTTACGAGTAGCAACGCAATCTATCTACCAGAATAAGACTGAGTATTTAGCAAAAGAAGTTATCAGAAACCTTACATTAATTTCTAGTTCTGAATTTAATCGAGTTATTCCACTTTCAAATGAAGGGTATGATTTTAATGAGCATATGAAAAACTTATTTTTCAGACAGACGAATAGAACAGGGATGATTCTAAATTCAGAGGAACTTTTGAATTTTGTTCATTATCCTAATGAGAATATTAATACTTCAAAATTAAATTATTCTGTTTCAAAAACAAAAAAAGCTCCTCAAGAAGTATTGCAAGCTGATTACAAAATTGGCGTAAATGAGCATAATAATCATCCTTCGAGTGTTTACTTAACGGATGAGCAATTAGTGCAACACGCTCATATAATTGGAGCCACAGGGGTTGGTAAATCAACTTTACTCGCAAACTTAACCATTGAAACAATTACTAAAGGGGTGGGTGTTACTCTATTCGATCCTCACGGAGATATAGTAGAAGATATTTTATTGAGAATCCCTGAGCATAGAAAAGACGATGTTATAATAATTGACCCTTCAGATTCTGAATTTCCTGTTGGATTTAATTTATTACAGGCTAAAACTGATACTGAAAAAATAGTATTGAGTTCAGATTTAGTTTCAGCATTTAAAAGTCACGCTACTGCTTGGGGTGATAATATGACTGCGGTTTTATCAAATGCTATAAATACCTTTTTAGAAAGTTCGAGAGTAGGAACCCTAATTGAATTAAAAAGATTCTTAATCGAAGAAAAATTTAGAAATGATTTTTTACATTCAGTAGAAGATGAGTCACTTCATTATTATTGGAATTATGAATATCCAATGGTTAAAAAAGGAATTGCTCCCTTATTAACACGAATTGATACATTTTTGAGACCGAAAATTATTCGGTATATGTTTGCTCAAAAAGATGGTATTGATTTTAAAAAATGTATTGATGAAAACAAAATAGTTTTAATTAAGCTCTCGCAAGGTTTAATTGGAAATGAAAATAGTTATTTATTGGGTTCGTTATTTTTGTCTAAAATTAATCAAGTTGCACTCGGAAGACAGAATATATTAAAAGAAAATAGAAAACCTTACTTTGTAATAATGGATGAATTTCATTCATTTATAACACCTTCAATTTCTTCCATTCTCAGTGGAGCGAGAAAATATTCAATTGGTTTAGTATTAGCCCATCAAAACTTAAGACAAATTCAAAATTCAGAAATTTTAGAATCTATAATTTCAAATCCATTTATTAGAATTGCTTTTAGATTAGGAGATAATGATGCAAAAATATTAGAAGGAGGATTCTCATATTTTGAAAAAGAAGATTTAACTAATTTAGAAATAGGAGAAGCGATAGTTAGAACTGGAAAAAACAGTAATGATTTTAATCTAAAAACACATAAGCTTTCAGTTGAGATAGGTGAGAGTACCAGAGCTTATATTATTCAAAGCACTCGTGAAAATTATTCCAAAAATGTTTTTGAGGTAGAGCAAATTTTAAAAGAACAACTTCCTCGTCTTACTACTTCTAAAACTGTTCCTAAAAAAGATACTAAATTTATTGAGCCTATAGAGTTAAAAGAAAATATTACTCCAATAATTGAGAATCAAGATGATGTAATTATTGATTTAAAGAGCGATATAGATAAATCTAAAGAAAAGTATTTAAAAAGTGTGAACGCTCAAGATGAAATTACAAAGCATCGAGCTCTTCAAAACTATATTAAAACAATGGCAGTTCAGAGAGGGTTTAGATCAACCATTGAGGAGGAGTTGAAAAATGGAGGTAAGGTCGATGTCGGAATATCAAAGAGTAATGTTCGTATTGGTATTGAAGTTTCAGTGACAAATACTATTGATTATGAAGTTCAAAATTTAACAAAATGTATTGATGATGGTTTTAATTTAATCTATATGATTAGTGAAAGTAAAATTCATCTGAAAAATATCGAAAAACGAGCAAAAGAAATAATTGAAAAAAAGCATCTTAAGAAAATATTCTTTTTTCAGTCAATTGAATTAATTGACTATTTAGATGCTATAGAAACCGAAGATGAAAAAAAAGTAGAGAAAGTAAATGGTTGGCGTGTAAATGTTAATTATCATTCTGAAAATAAAGATTTAGAAGGAAAATCTACATTATCTGAAAAAATTCTAAAAGCTTTAAAAAGTAAAGAATAAAACCCTCACGAAGAGGGTTTTAAAAAAAATTGCTATGAAAAAGATAGAGTGTTTACACTCTATGAGATAAATATATAAATTTATTTTAAATAATCTTCAATTTTTTTAAGAGATTCTTTTTTAATTAATTTCCCTTTCTCAAACCTGCCGATAGTACTTTTATCTAATCCAGTCTTTTTAGCTATGTCATATAGGGAGAATCCATTTTTTATTCGAGTGGTATAAAGTTTTCCCCTTAAGGTTGCTTCATCAATATTTAATGTTTTCGGAATATAGTCTAAAAAAAGATAAATTTTATGTAGTGCAAATATTGAATTTGTACGATGATTTAATTCGCATTCATATACAAAATTTCTATTTACACCTATTTGTTGAGCAACTTCTAATTGAGTTAAATTTCTATCTAACCTTGCTGTTCTTAGCTCATCTCCAACACTTGAAATCCTATCAGGATACTTGTAACTCTTTGGTTTCTTGATATTTAAGTGTATTGGTAAAATGGGGGACAAAACCCAATCGTTTACTTAACATTGTTTTTCCACTTCCGGGAGGACCAACGAGAATTATGTTATGACCACCAGCTGCGGCAATTTCCATAGAACGTTTTACAGATTCTTGTCCTTTTACATCGGCAAAATCAAATTCTGGATTGTCTAAGTTTTTATAAAATTCTGTTCGAGTATCAATTATAGTTGGTTCTAAATCCGATTTTTCATCAAAAAAATTAATGACTTCAGTAATGTTTTCTATGCCATAAACTTTTAAATTGCTTACTATCGCAGCTTCTTTTGCATTTTGTTTTGGTAAAATAAATCCTTTAAAGCCTTCTTCACGTGCTTTAATTGCAATTGGAAGTGCTCCTTTAATAGGTTGTAAACTTCCATCTAAAGAAAGTTCACCCATAATTAAATAATCGCTAACTTTTTCAGATTTTATTTGATTAGAAGCAGCTAAAATACCTATAGCTAGAGTTAAATCATACGCAGATCCTTCTTTTCTTAAATCTGCCGGAGCCATATTTATTGTAATTTTTTTACCCGGAAGCTTGTATTTATTGTTATTTAATGCTGCCGAAATTCTGTAACTACTTTCTTTAATAGCATTGTCTGGTAAACCAACTAAATGGTAACCAATTCCTTTATCTATATTTACTTCAACAGTAATAGTAGTTGCTTCAACACCGAAAACGGCGCTGCCATAAATTTTTACTAACATAACAATTTTTATTTTTTATAAATGTATAAAAAATGTAGTTTAAGTTTGTCTTTTAAAAAATTATTAATTTTTTTGAAGAATTTTTTATATAAATTTCTAAAATGATACCGTTTAATATATTTAAAAATGGAGTATTTAAATATTAATTATATAAGTCTGATTTTTCACCATAAAAAACATCAAAATCATCAATACTCGATTTATAATGGTAATTGTCACTTTTTTGCCAAATTTTAAACCCAGTATTTTTCCAAGTAGCTGGTATTATTGGATATTTTTTTGAAGTATATTCGGCAAGCCAAAGAGGGTATTTAGAAAAAGCTTTGTTTGTTAAATACATATTTGCAAAATTACGATTAGTATAAATCATTGGAATTCTGCTCGTTTTTATTTCTATATGATTTAAAAACTTTAATATATTTTCTTGAATAATTTTTAAATTATCATCATTTCTAATACTTTGTGACTCAATATCTATAATAGGGGTAATATCTGTAGATTCCCATTTTTTAACAATATTTAAAAAATGTTGGGCTTGTTTAATTGGATCGTCACTTCCTATATAAAAATGGTATGTTCCTCTAATAATATTTTTATTTTTTAAGGATTTCCAATTTGAAAAAAAGTAGGATCTATATAATCTTTTCCTTCAGTAGCTTTACATATTATAAATGTAAGTTTATCTAAATGATTTATTTCGTCAACAATGTTGGCATTGTATTTAGAAATATCAATTCCGTATAAAATAGTAGCAGGTGCAGGTTTAGTTTTTTTGATTTTACTAAGCTATCGTTAATTTTTAAAGTTGAGGTTTTGGGGTAGTTAATTAAGTTTGTTTCTTGTTGCCGTAAACAATCTTTAAAAAAGTAAAGAATAACTATTAAACAAGTTAGCAGCAATAAAATTAAAGATCTTTTTTTAGTATTCATTGCTGTTTTATAATTTAAAACTTTATAAAGAGTTTTTTTGTTGATTCACGTTCAACCAATTGTGTTCTAATTATTTCGGTTTTAATATCGTCAAATTCAATTTTATTTTCGAGTTTATCTATTAATCTAGTTGCAGCAACTTCACCTGTTGTGTGTGCAAAACGATTTACACTTGTTAATGGTGGTGAACCATAACGAGATAATATACCATTTGTAAAACCAATAATTGAAATTTCCTGAGGAATTTTAATACCTCTTTTATTTAAAACTTGTGTAGCTATTGCTCCAGAAACTTCATCAACAGAAAAAATACCATCTACCTCATTATTATCTAGCATTTCATTAATACGTTCTTTCAAGTTTGTTTCATCTTCTAGCCTGATAATAAGATTTTCATTAGGAGTAACTCCGTATTTTGTAAGTGCTTTTAAGTATCCTTTTATTCTGAATTTATTAATGTTTAATCCTTCTGAAGTTGAAATAATAGCAATGTTTTTACAATCTGATTTCATTAAAAAACGAGTTGCTTTATAGGCACTTTTTACGTTATCAGTTACTACTTTATCACAATTAATGTCTTTATGAACCCGATCGTATAAAACAATTGGAGTTCCTTCATTCAAAATATCATGAAAATGTTCAAAGTTTTTTAGTTTTAAAGTTTCAACGGATATGCAAGCAATAAAACCATCAATGGTTCCATTTGATAACATTTCCATTGTGTTTACCTCTTTTTTGTAGCTTTCGTTAGTTATACAGGTAATTATATTGTACCCTTTTTCAGTAGCCACCTTTTCTATACCACGAAGCACCCTAGCAAAATAATAAGTAAGAATATTTGGAATAATTATACCAATAGTCTTTGTTTTTTTATTTTGTAAACTAAGCGCAAGTGTATTTGGTTTATACTTGTGTAATTTTGCATATTCTTGAATTTTTTTCTTGGTTTCTTCACTTATTTCATAACTATCATTTAAAGCTTTTGAAACTGTTGAAATAGAAACATGTAATGCTTGAGCTATTTGTTTTATAGTTATTCTTTTATTCATTTTTTGGTAGAATAATTAATTTTGTTGAACTATTGATAATTTCCTCTTTATTTAATTTCATTTTTCTGAATTCTCCATTATTGTACATTTCAGATTGGTCTTTATAATGAACACTAAAAGGGTTTCCGGATTGACCAGTTGGCAAGATACTAATACTATTTTCAATATCCGAAAAATCTATGATTCTTCTTGTTGAAGGGCCTGCGGTTATTTTATACAATCCAGAATTATCATACAAATAACCTCTATTATCAATAACTTCCCTTGCACCTTTCATTGAAAATGGACCAACATTAAAATATTCTTTTAATGCTGCAACAGTACCAAGAGGATGCGCATGCTCTAAGGTATGAACTTTTCCCCAATTCCAAGTATTTATTTCACTTCCAAGTTGATTTTCTAATGCTGTAATTGCTTCTTTATAAGATTTTGATAGAATAGCTGTTTTAGTTTCTTTTAAATTTGAAGTATTTAAATTGTCCCACCATATAGAATTTGTCTTTTTTAAATGGTCTGCAATTACACGTTTCATTAAATGTGTGTTTAGTAGTTGATTAAAAAGTTTCTCACCTAACTCATCTTCAAAAGTGTTTTTTAAGTATAAATAAATTAGTTTATTATAAATTGTTGGAGCAATCATTTTTTGTGTATTGGAGCCATCCCATTTTTTTAAAATTTCAAATGCTTCTTGTTCATTTTTTGTAAAAGAATTAGTTGCAATGTTAGCAAGTATATCTTTTACAATAATTGGTGATGTTGAAGAAGTAACATCATTAATCATTTTAGCTATAGCTTCCTTATCCCAATTGTTTTTTGGTTCAATTAAATCAACAATTCTTTTTGCTCTATCTTCAGGTAAATAATAACCAGGATATAAAATATTTGCAATAGTATCTGGCTGATTATTTGCCGAATACACATAATCCCATTTAGGTTTTTCAGCCATTGGATTTTGATTAAAATCTAAATATTCAATGGGATCGTCTTCGCCAGAAGCGCCGTTTAATATAAACTTTGTGTTTACCTGAGGTTTGTGTTTGTATAATTTTCCTGAAGCCCACCAAGCTACATTTCCTATAGCATCTCCGTACATAATATTTAATCCGGGAGCGTGAATCATACTTGCACCTTTTTTAACATCAGACATTTTAGTTGCTCTTGAAATGGTATGTAAAGCATCTAAAACTTGTCCGTCAAATTGTGTGTAAACCCATGACATAGCAATTGGACTGGTTTGTGAAATTTCTTCAACAACATCGTTCATTATTGGGCCATGACGTGTGTTTCTAACATTAATTGTTACGGTATCTTCGTCTTTTACTTTAATGGTTTTTGTTACGGTTTTATATGCTTCAAATCCATTAGGTGTTTTATACTTGGTATTATCTTCTGGATGATTTTCTTCTTTATAAAAATCAATATCATCATTTTCAAACATAGTTAATCCCCAAGCGTAATTCCTATTATGTCCCAATAATGGAAATGGCACACCTGCCATATGATAGCCATACATTTCGTAATCTGGTGTAGAAATATGTGCTTCAAACCAAACAGATGGCTGAGAATAACCAATATGCGGATCATTTGCAAAAAGCACTTTTCCGGTAGTTGTTTTATTTGCAGAAATCACCCAACTATTGCTGCCAACAAAGGGAGGTATGGGTGAATTATCCATAATTTCTTGAACATTGGAAACTAAATTTTCAAAACTTTCAATTTCTGGTTTTGAATTTTTTATAAGCGTGGTATTTGGATCTATGTTAATGTTTAATTCTTTTAAATAGTCATTCCCTAATTTTTCTTTAATGGAGGTTAAAAGTGGATCGGTTTTATGCGCCATTGCAAAACTAAAGGACATATAGCCTAAAATATTATAAATATCTTTAAGTTGATATTGTTCTTTTTCAATTCCGATTAAAGTAAATTCAATAGGGGTAGCTCCGCTTTCAATAAATTGATTTACACCATTTAAATATGCAGTCGCCATTTTATAAACGTCTCCGTTTTTATCTAATTTTTCAATTGATTTTTCCGAGGCTTCCTCTATACCTAAACTCACAAAAAATTTGTCGTTTTTTAGCATATCTTTTCCAAAAATCTCTGAGAGTCTTCCTGGTGCAATTCTTCTCATTAATTCCATTTGCCAAAGTCTTTCCTGTGCGTGAACATAGCCTAAAGTAGTTACAGCGTCTTTTTGATTTTCAGCATAAATATGTGGAATTCCAAAATCATCAAAATAAACTTCAGTTTTATTTTCAATAGAACTTAAATTAATTGAGCCTTCATAATTTGGTTTTAGGCTATTATAATACACCCAACCGCCAATAATTACTATTGCTAGTAAAATGGCAATGAAGAATGCTATTTTTTTGAAAATTCGCATTAGAAAAAGAGGTTTTTTAGTTGCGTCAAATATAATATTTTAAATGTTACGAAACTAAATAGTAAAAAATATTTGTCTAAAAGTAAAAAATACTTTACATTTGATATGTAAATTTATTAAATTATGAAATCTAAATTTTTATTTTCGCACAAGTATAAGTCTTTAGGCTGGTTGATATTTTTTGCAGGAATGGTTTTAGGAACTATTTTATTGTTAAATGATATTGAATATCCAAATTGGGAAGTAAATGTTTTTCCATTAATTAGTGAGAATGACATTTTTTCTAACCCGGCTTTTGAATGGAATTCCAATAATATTGCAGATGAACTAGCTTCAATTTTAATAATTATTGGAGGAATTCTGGTCTCTTTTTCAAAAACAAAAGACGAGGATGAGTACATTTCAAAAATTAGAATGGACTCCTTAATTTGGGCAACGTATGTAAATTACATTGTATTAGTAATAGCAATACTTTTTGTATTTGACTTAAGTTTTTTTAATGTTTTAATTTACAATATGTTTACCATATTATTATTTTTTATGGTACGTTTTCATTACGTTTTGTACAAATTTAAAAGAAGTATAAGCAATGAAGAATAGTATAAAAGTTGAACGCGCCATGCATAACATTACCCAGGCAAAATTGGCAGAAATGATTGGTGTAAGCAGACAAACTGTTAATGCAATGGAGTTAAATAAATATGTTCCTTCAACGGTTTTAGCTTTAAAAATATCTGAAATTTTTAATAAGTCTGTTAACGAAATATTTTTTTTAGATAGTGGAGATTAAAGATATTTTTCTTTTATAATTTTTAAATGATGCATTTGATGTCCAGCAATAATAAATCCAAGAGCTCTAACTGTCATATCACTATTATTTGCCGAACCAGTTAGAAACATCATTTCTGGTGTAAAACTATTAAATAATGAAATGCTTGCATTTCTAATATTGATAAATTCTTTTAGTAAATCTTTAAAATTACGCGTATTACCATTAGAATTATTTACGTACCAATCTTCATCAAAACCCGGTAAATTGGTAGCGTCATTTCTGGAAAAACGTAAAGCTCTATAACTTAAAACCCGCTCAGCATCTATAATATGTTGTACCAATTCTTTAATGGTCCATTTACCTTCAGCATAACTATATATTAATTTTTCTTCAGGTAAATTTTCTAAAGTACTAACTAAGTCTTTTAATGAGGTGTTTAAAACATCAAAAAGATTTACTTCTCCCAAGCTTTCTATATAACTGCTGTAAAAGGGCGCATATTCATTTTCATTTAATTGAACTGAATTCATAATTATTAAGCTGAATTTCTACTGGCGTTAATATTTCCAAATAAAGATCGAGTAACCATTTTTTCATAAACTTTTATTTCTTCTTGATTTACCTCTTCGTCTTTTTGTAATTCCTGAATTTTACGCAACGCATATTGTTGAATAGTAAGTAAAGGTAATACTATGTTTTCCCTTATATCAATTGAAGCTTTGCCAACCGGATTATTTTGCATTAATTTTTCATAATCTGAAAGTTTTAAAATCAATCTTTTGGTGGTTAAATATTCATTGTGAATAATGTTCCAAAATTCACCAAATTCTGGATCTTCAGACATGTATTCTGTTAATTCAAAGAAAGATTTTGAAAGTGCCATCATACTATTTCCAATTAGAGCTTTAAAGAAATCAGAGTTATTATAAAAATGTTTTATCTTTTCAAAATCTCCACAATCTTCGTATTTTTTTAAAGCAGTACCAACACCATAAAAACCAGGAACATTTTGTTTTAACTGGCTCCAAGAGCCAACGAAAGGAATAGCACGTAAATCAGCAAAATTTAATTCTTTAGATTGTGATCGTTTTGAAGGACGACTACCAATATTGGTTTTTGCATAATATTTTAGGGTGCTCATTCTTTCCAAATAAGGCATAAATTTTGGGTGATTTTTAAAATCAACGTAGGCTTTATAACTAGTTAAAGCTAAATCGTTCATAATTTCAGTATCACTTTTTGTCATGATATTGTTAGCATTACTAAACAATTCATTTGAAATACCTGAACTTAATAATTGTTCAATATTATACTGTGAAGAGTCTAATGTTCCAAAATTTGAACTTATTGTTTGCCCTTGTACCGTTAATTGTATTTCTTCATCTTCAATTGTTGGACCTAATGAGGCATAAAATTTATGTGTTTTTCCTCCACCACGTGCTGGCGGACCACCACGGCCATCAAAAAAGATAACTTTAATTCCAAATTCTCTAGATATTTTTGTTAAGTTTTCTTTAGCTCTAAATATTGACCAATTTGCCATTAAATAACCTCCATCTTTTGTTCCGTCAGAAAACCCAAGCATGATAGTTTGTTTATTATTTCTGCTATTTAAATGATTTCTATAAGCTTCATTTGTGTATAGTTTTTTCATTACACTTGCAGCATTTGTTAAATCATCTACAGTTTCAAATAATGGAATTATATCAGCGGTAATATTATGTTTAAAACCACATAAATTAAACATTGCAAAAGTTTCCATTACATTTACGGCCGTTTGATTATTGCTTATAATGTACCTATTTGCACCTTTTTCACCATTATTTTGTTGAATTTTTTTAACTGCATAAATTGAACTTAAAGTTTTGGAAACCATTTCATCTTCAAAAATTGAAATATCAACTGTGTCTGAAACTGATGAAAGAATTTCTATTTGTTTATTTTCTGAAAGTTCTAAATAATTTTCTGGAAATAATTTATTGCCATTTTTTTGTAAGGTTGTTACAATTTCAGAAAATACATTGTGGTGTACTCTACTGTCTTGTCTTATATCTAAGGTTGCAAAGTGATAACCAAATAAGGAAACTTTATTAATAAAATCGTTTATTTCATCTAAAAATAATGATTGATGCTTTGAAATTAATGTTTCTTTAATTTGATTTAATTTATCAATAAATTCGCCTAAAGGAAGCATAGTGTTAATTTCTGGGTTTACACTATTTTCAAATAAAAGTGTTTCCAGTTCTGAAATTACTTGTTCAACACCATTAAAAGTTAAACGCCTTTTTAAAATTCGAATGTCTCTATAATAATTTTTTAAAATGGTTTGTTTTAAACGTTTTGCAACATTTAATGTTATTTCTGTTGTTACAAACGGATTTCCATCTCTATCTCCTCCGGGCCAAAAACCTAAGTTAATTATCTCGTTATTAATAGGTTCATTATCAAAAATATTGCTTTTTATATAATCGTAAACAGCAGAAACAGAATGGTAAAATACGTTTTCTAAGTACCATATTAAATTAACGGCTTCATCGTAAGGCGATGGTTTTTCGTGTTTAAAAAATGGTGTTTTACCCAATTGAGCTAACAACTGGTTTATTTCTAATAAATCATTGTTTTCAATAGCTTCAGTTAAATCGGTAATAATACCTAAAACTGTTCCTGGATAAAATTGTGTTGGGTGTGCAGTTAATACTACACGCACTTTAAAATCTTCAAGGTGTTTTTTTAATGCTTCAGTTTTATTTTCTAATGTAGCGGTTTCTTTACTATTTCTTAAAGTACCAACTCCATCCATATTATTTACAATTGGAAATGCAGCATCTTCAATAGCATCAAACAATACAACCTGACGTTCTATGTATTGAATAAATTTAAAAAGTAAATTTATTTTTTCATCTTCCGAAGGGTTTTGCTGATAGGTTTTAAAGAAATTTTCAACTATTTCTGTTGGATTTTTCTTATCTGAAAAACCACTTTTACATATATCATGAAACAGGGGTAATAATACGCCTGTTTTAGTAATAGTATCAAAAGGGAGTGTCATAAATATACTATTGTAAATTTGATATTTAGATAACACGTTTTCGTTAAACCTCGTTAGTTTGGGTTGTTTATGCATATTTTTTTAGTTATAAAGGCGAAAATTACAAAAGCTTCGTTAAAAATAATGATTTTGCTTCATTAATTTAACGAAATCGTTTTTTTTGTGAAAGTACTAATTCTTATTTCTAAAAGGTACTCTGTATAAATCAGAAACATTAAAAAAACTACTTTTAAGTTTCATATTATTGTAGATTTTTTGATACGTATCAAAAATATATTTACTGGGAATTTTTCCCATATTTTCAATTGGAATTGTAAAATAGCCTTCTTCAAGGTTTTTAGTATTTAAAACAACAAATTTATATTGCTTCAAATTTAATTTATTATTAATGTTAAAAGGACTACTGGTTTCTGTTGAAATATTAAGTGAATAAATGCTTTTAGGAAGAAAAGGATTTTCAAAATCAATATTTATTTCTTGAGAAAAGCTTGTGCCAATTGAAAAAAATAAAACTGCAATTATTAAAAAAGGTTTCTTTAAAAACATAGAATTAAATTTGAAAATCAACCAATTAAGTTACTCAATTAAAAATAATAATCCAAATTAACATTTTATTTTTAGAAGTTTAGAAGTGTTTTTAGTTACCTTAAAACGTTCATCTAATCGTTTTCCAATTACCCAAATTATCTCGTTATTAGAGCATAAAAGCCAAGCGCTTTCTTTTTCAAGTAAAGACATTTTTTCATCTTTAAAAAACTTACTTAATTTCTTTTTACCATTTAAACCAATAGGGAAAAAATAATCACCTTTTTGCCATTTTCTAATTGTTAAAGGAAATTGAATTTTATTATAATCGATAGAAATTATTTGGGGATTATCAAAAATAATTTCACCAAAAACTTTATTTTGATGATTTTTTGTGTCAAAAGGGATATCAATACTTTTAAATTTTAATTTTATAGGAACATTTATTTTTGAAGTGTTTTCTGGGATTTCATATAAAACTGACTTTTTAGCAGCCAAAATTTCAGAAACAATTAAAACCTCTCTATCTTTTAGTAACCTATGTGTTTCGCTAAAAATTTGTTTTCCACTTTGTGCATCCAATAAATCTGCAACATCATTCCACTCGGTAAAGTTATAGCCTTTTAAAAGTTCGTATAAATACACTTTGGGATTGCTTAACTTTTTTAATTCTTCAATATTAAAATGAATTTCATCATTTTCTAAAGTGGTTATTTTTTCTCTAATATTACTAATTCGATCTTTTACAATTTGCTGACTTCCTTTTAAATTTTCGAGAGTATTATTAAGAGTGTCAAGCAAATTTGGATTTAGTTCTTTTAAAAAAGGTACTACTTTATGCCTAATTTTATTTCGTACATATTTTATAGAAGAATTACTTTGGTCTTCACGCCAATGCAACTTATTTCTTGTTGCATACACTAAAATTTCATTTCTGGAAAAAGAAAGTAAAGGACGTACAATGTTTTCATTAATTTCAGGGATACCTGTAAGTCCGTCTAATCCTGTTCCACGAACCAAATTTATTAAAACGGTTTCTATAATATCATCTTTATGATGTGCTGTAATTATATAATCTAATTGATTTTCTTTTATAATTTTTTGAAACCAATTATAACGTAATTCACGTGCAGCCATCTGGGTAGAAATTCCATTTTCAGTAGCGTAATTTTCAGTTTCAAACTTAATAGTATAAGTAGGAATTTTTAATTTTTCTCCTAATTCTATAACATAAACTTCATCTTTAATGCTGTCTTTACCGCGCAATTGAAAGTTGCAATGTGCTAATGATATTGAAAAATTTAATGAATTAAATAAATGGGTTAAAACTACACTGTCTATACCACCTGAAATAGCAATTAATAGTTTTTTACCATTTAAAAAAGCTAAATTTTCATTTATATGCGTTTGAAATGCTGTTTTCATTTAGTAAATATAATTAAATGGAGTTTAATAAAACTTGTTTCATAGCTTTTGCTTTTAGCAAGCATTCTTCGTATTCTTTTTCGGGAACAGATTTTGCTGTAATTGCTCCACCAACTGAATAAGAAACATATTTTTTGGTTTTATTGTATAAAATACTACGTATAATTACATTAAAATCAAAGTCTCCCTTTGGTGTAAAATAACCAACTGCTCCAGAATATAAGCCACGCTTTGTTGCTTCCAAATCTTCAATTATTTTCATTGCAGAAATTTTTGGAGCACCGGTCATACTTCCCATTGGAAAGGTGTCTTTTATAATGTCTACCGGGTGTATAGTGTTGCTAACTTTACAAGAAATAGTTGAAATTAATTGATGTACTTGTTCAAAAGTATACACTTTACAAAGTTCATCTACTTTTACAGAACCTTTTATTGCTGAACGAGATAAATCGTTTCTAACCAAATCAACAATCATAATATTTTCAGCGCGTTCTTTAGGGTTTTTCTCTAACTCAGTAATTAATTTTAAATCTTCTTTTTTTGATAGGGCTCTTTTTTCGGTTCCTTTTATGGGTTGCGAAATAACTCTATTTCCTTCTTTTTTTAAATAGCGTTCAGGTGAAGCGGACAATAAAAATTTGTCGTTTAGTTTTAAAAATGAGGCAAAAGGAGGTTTGGAAATTTGGTTTAATTGGGTATAAATTTTTAAAGGATTTATAACTGAATTTTCACTATAAAACTCCTGGCAAAAACTGGCTTCGTAAATATCTCCACGATGAATATGGTTTAATATTGAATTCAGTTTTTTGTAATATTCATCTTTGTGAATTCTAAGTTTTATTTTTATGTTGTTTTTAGTTTTTACCTTATTTTTATTGGGTTTTGGGTTGTTAATGTCAACTAAATCAGTTTCAATTTCTTTTTGAAATTGAGATATATATTTAACTGTTACAATAGTTCCTTTTATAAAAAATATTTTTTTAGGTTGAAAGAAAAACAAATCAGGAAAATTCAATTCATCTAAATTATTAGAGGTTAAATGTTCTACATCATTTTTTAAATCATAACCTAAATAGCCAAAAATATAATCGTTTATACCTGTTTGATATGCTTTAAGTTTATTGAAAGCATTTATATAATTTGTTTCAATTTTAGAAAATGCGTCAACAGCCAAAACAGCATCAAAATTTGAATGCTTTTGTATATAGTTGTTACTATCTAACCACACAGCGATTTTAAATTGCTGTGCCCAAATCAAAAGTTTCGATTTAAATTCAGAAATATCAGTAATCTGAATCGCTTTTTTAGTTCGTTGCATCAAGACAAAAATAAAAAAGTCCTTTCAATTAGAAAGGACTTTTTTTATATAATAAGATGTTTAGTTTTTTAACTATGAATAGCTCTGTCATTTACAGCCAAACAAGCTTCTTTAAAAGCTTCAGTATATGTTGGGTGGGCGTGAGATGAGCGCGCAATATCTTCAGATGAAGCTCTAAATTCCATTGCAATAACGGCTTCAGCAATCATATCAGCGGCTCTGGCTCCTATCATATGAACACCTAAAATTTCATCTGTTACAGCATCAGCTAATACTTTTATTTGCCCGTCGGTATCCATACTTGCTCTCGCTCTACCTAAAGCACGCATTGCAAATGATCCAACTTTGTAATTAACGCCAGCTTCTTTTAATTGCTCTTCAGTTTTACCAACCGCAGCAACTTCCGGCCAGGTATAAACTACTCCCGGAATTAAATTATAATCAATATGAGGTTTTTGTCCTGCAATTAATTCAGCTACCATAGTTCCTTCTTCTTCAGCTTTGTGAGCTAACATTGCACCTTTTACAACATCTCCAATAGCATAAATATTAGAAACATTAGTTTGTAAATGCTCATTTGTTTCAATTTGTCCACGTTCAGAAACTTTAATTCCAACATTTTCTAGCCCTAATCCTTCAGTATAAGGTTTTCTACCAACAGAAATTAATGTGTAATCTCCTTTAAATTCAACAGGATTGCCTTTTTTATTATCAGCGGTAACAATAACTTCATTTCCTTTATTTTCTACTGAAGAAACTTTGTGGCTGGTAAAGAATTTAATCCCTTGTTTTTTTAATGATTTTTGTAATTCTTTTGAAAGCATTGCATCCATTCCAGGAGTAATACTAGGCATATATTCAATAACGGAAACTTCAGAACCTAACCTGCTATAAACAGAACCAAGTTCTAAACCAATTACTCCACCACCAATAACAATAAGATGTTTTGGTATTTCGTTTAAACTTAAAGCCTCTGTTGAAGTAATTACTCTTTTTTTGTCTAATTTAATAAACGGTAAAGAAGCTGGTTTTGATCCAGTTGCAATAATAGTTTTTGCGGCTTCAATTTTTTCTGAAGTACCATCGGTTTTTAATATATTAATATGTGTAGTATCAACAAAACTTCCAAGTCCTTGAAACATATCAATTTTGTTTTTCTCCATTAAATAATTAATTCCACCTGAAGTTTGTGAAACTACATCGTTTTTACGAGCAATCATTTTATTGAAATTCACTTCTAATCCTTTTACATCAATTCCGTGCGTTGCAAAATGTTTTGTAGCATCGTAATAATGATGCGAAGAATCTAACAAAGCTTTTGAAGGAATACATCCAACATTTAAACAAGTACCACCAAGAGTATTGTATTTTTCAATTATTGCAGTTTTTAATCCTAATTGCGCACATCGTATTGCAGCAACATATCCTCCAGGCCCAGAGCCAATAACGGCTACATCATATTTATTCATTAGTTTTAGCTTAATGTTGAATGGCAAAAATAGAATATTTTATTTATTCTGTTAGCTAAATAAATAATAAATATTTTATTTACATAGATGCTTTTTGTGAAAAAAATATTGAAATTTTGATCTGATATTTTTAGTTAATTAATTAAAAATAAGGAAGATATGTCTTTTGTTAAGTGTTATTATTAAAAAAATAAGTAAAATTGTATGATATTTATCACCATTTATTCAGAAAACGCTTCCATTTGTTAAATTCTTTAAAAATAGAGGTTTGAATTTTCTGAAATATTCCGAATACGAAGTATATTTGTTAAACAATTGAGAAATGTTCCCCACAAGACTCTTTTATTTATCACCCCCACAGATTTAAAAACAACAATATTAAAACATTGTTTGGATAATTAGACCCCTATTATTAGTAAAATTGTCTTTATGACAAAAAAGCTTTTTAAGTTGTAACTGTGCATTAATTTATGCAGTATTTGAATTTAAAATAAAAAAATTATGAAAAAAAATACTTTAACTCGTTTAGTGACTTTTTTGGTGTTGTTGTTTTCAAATTTGATTTCATTCGCACAAACAACCATTCCTATTACAGTGCCTACTGGAGGTTTTGAGATAGATGGTGACCTTAAAGCTGGAACTTTAATGACTGATCCTGGAGGAGACTGGTTAGATGGTGGTAATCCACAATATGGATTTGTTTTTAATAATTTAGGTCCTATAGAACCAAGTACTACGCATCTAGAACAAGATGCATGGGATGGAAATGATAATATTTTTGCTAGTGGAAAGTTTAATGATAATCCTGGAACTTGGGGATGGAAAATTGGGAAAGCAAATGGGAAAGGCGATGTAAATAATATGGCTTATCATATTGCCAAAGATGATGCTGGAGATGAATGGATAATATTTTTTGGTGATAGACTAACAACAAACGGTACTAGTTATATTGATTTTGAATTTTTCCAGGCAACAGTTACAGCCGATTCTAATTTTGGTTTTTCAACAGCAGGTCAAGATGGAGGAAGAACGGTTGGTGATGTACTTCTTACTGTACAATATGTTAATGGAGGATCTCTGGCTAACGCTTATGTTTATTGGTGGCAACCTGATGGATTTGGAGGGTATGATTATGTGCCATTAACAGGCCATGCAGGTGATGCGGTTTCCGTATCAAATGGCGCTTTAGTGACTATACCTACAGGGTATACAGCCTTTGGGGGTAATTCGTATGACCCATTACAATTTGTTGAAGGTGCTGTAAATCTTACAGGAATTATGAATAATACTATTACTGACCCTTGTGATGGTGGTGTAAGCTTTAAATCTTTGTTGGTAAAAACCAAATCTTCTGCTGCAGAAACCGCTGCATTAAATGACTTTGTTGGACCTCAACAGGTTTCAATTAGTTTTGGTGAAACCCTAATTAAGTATGGTGATGTAGAGTTTGGTGATGCTGGAATATTTTGTAATGATGAAGGTACTGTTGAAGTTACTAAATCAAATACAAATATTACAGGGGGAACATATTCCTCTACACCTTCTGGATTGACTATTGATCCTAATACTGGACAAATCGATGTTAGTGCTAGTGCTCCAGGTACATATACGATAACATATACTTATTTTGTAAACAATGTTTTAAACAATGTTTTATGTCCTAAGACAGCAACGGCACAAGTAATTATAAATCCGACACCAACGCCAGTAGATTCTCCATTTACTATATGTTCCGATGGGACATCAACAGATACAGATTTAACAGAAAAAGATGTAAATGTGCTAGATGGTGAAATAGGAACAGTAGCATGGTATGATGGAGATCCAAATAATGGAGGTATTCTACTTTCACCAGCAACAGCGGTTAACTTAAATACTATAACCGATTTATGGGCAGAAGTAACCTTAACTAATGGTTCTTGTACAGGTACTGTAGATATTACGGTAACAATAGAAGATAGTGTTAAGGCAGATATTCTAGAAAATGTTACTGAATGTGACAGTTATGTATTGCCAGAATTAACCAATGGTTCATATTATACGGGAACAGGAGGAACAGGAGAAGCAAAGAATGCAGGAGATTTAATCGAAGCAACAGTTACGTTATATGTTTATGTAGCGGCTACAGATAACTGTCCATCTGACGAGAGTAGTTTTACGGTAACAATAGAAGATAGTGTTAAGGCAGATATTCTAGAAAATGTTACTGAATGTGACAGTTATGTATTGCCAGAATTAACCAATGGTTCGTATTATACGGGAACAGGAGGAACAGGAGAAGCAAAGAATGCAGGAGATTTAATCGAAGCAACAGTTACGTTATATGTTTATGTAGCGGCTACAGATAACTGTCCATCTGACGAGAGTAGTTTTACGGTAACAATAAATGACATTCCAATGGTTAACGCAGGTTCAAATAAAACAATTACTTGTACAGATGAAACAGTTATATTAAATGGTAGTGCAAGTATTGATGATGAAGTTGGTTTAAGTTACTTATGGAATGGACCAGGAGGTTTTACTTCTTCAATTCTAAATCCAGAAGTAGGCGTACCAGGTATTTATACTTTAACTGTATCAACTATTAACGGTGAAATTGTATGTTCTGCAAGTGATAGTGTACAAGTAACACAAGATGTTACAAAACCAATAGCTGTTTTAACTGCAGAAGCAACAGAATTAAGTTGTTCTGTTACTAGCATAGTTTTGGACGCAAGTGATAGTACAGGTGGTGATAAGTTCCTTTGGAAAGGTGGTGAAACCACTTCAAGTATAACTGTAAATGAACCGGGAAGTTACTATGTGATAGTAACTAAATCTTCAAATGGATGTTCAGCTGTTAAAACAATAACAATTACTCAAGATAATACTGAGCCAGAGGTTATAATAACTGGCAATGAAGCAATAACTTGTTCAACAACAAGTATCACTTTAGATGCAAGTAGTTCAACAGTACAAGGTGAAGCAAGTTATTCATGGTCAGATGGATCGGAAGAATTAGGAACCGGAGCTACGTTAGAAGTAACCACGTCAGGAGACTATAGTGTAACGGTAACAGATTCAGAAAACGGATGTTCAGCAACCACAACAGTTACAGTATTAGAAAACGTAACAGCAGTAGTTGCAGCAATAACAGGCAATGCAGCATTAACCTGTTCAACAACAAGTATCACCTTAGATGCAAGTAGTTCAACAGTACAAGGAGAAGCAAGTTATTCATGGTCAGATGGATCGGAAGAATTAGGAACCGGAGCTACGTTAGAAGTAACCACGTCAGGAGACTATAGTGTAACGGTAACAGATTCAGAAAACGGATGTTCAGCAACCACAACAGTTACAGTATTAGAAAACGTAACAGCAGTAGTTGCAGCAATAACAGGCAATTCAGCATTAACCTGTTCGACAACAAGTATCACCTTAGATGCAAGTAGTTCAACAGTACAAGGAGAAGCAAGTTATTCATGGTCAGATGGATCGGAAGAATTAGGAACCGGAGCTACGTTAGAAGTAACTACAGCAGGAGACTATAGTGTAACGGTAACAGATTCAGAAAACGGATGTTCAGCAACCACAACAGTTACAGTAGAAGATAATCTTATAGTTGAAGTTATTGACAATCCTAATGACGTAGTTACTTTATGTATTGAAGATATTTCAATTGACCTTACAACATTGTTAGTTGAAGACTTTGAAACTGGAGGAACTTGGATTGATGAATTAAATAGTGGTGGATTGAACGGAGACTTATTTGATCCTTCAATAGTAAATTTAGGAACCTATCAATTTACATATACTGAGCCTGGAGAATGTGGTAGAGTTATTAAGATTTATGTAAATGTAAATGATGATTGTGTTGTATTGCCTTGTTCAACAAGTGATTTGGAAATATCAAAAGTTGTAACTCCTAATAATGATGGTTTTAATGATCGGTTTGAAATATTAGGATTAGAAGGATGTGGATTTACATTTGATGTTCAAATATTTAACCGTTGGGGTAAAATGATATATCAATCAAATAATTATCAAAATAATTGGAGAGGGTATGCTAATACTGGTGGTGCTACAATTGGTTCAAGTACTGATTTACCAACAGGTACCTATTATTATATTGTAAATGTATTAAGTAGTGGTTTTGAGCCAATTACTGGATATATATATTTAGGAACTCACTAAAAAAATAAATCTATGAAACGTATAATTATAGTTATAGTAATAATGGTTTTAGGATTAGAATATTCTAATGCGCAACAGTTACCACAGTTTACTCAATATATGTACAATACAATTGCTATTAACCCTGCGTATGCAGGTAGTAGAGATGCATTAAGTATTGTAGGATTAAATAGAAATCAATGGGCTGGATTTGATGGAGGACCACAAACACAAACTTTATCTGTTCATTCTCCTTTAAGGAATGAAAAAGTAGGTTTAGGGTTATCTTTGATAAACGACAAATCAGGTTACGAAAACTTTACCTATGTGTATGCAGATTTTTCATATACTTTACAAGCAAGTGATGAAGTTAATGTAAGTTTTGGTTTAAAAGGGGGAATGACTTATTATAAATTAGCGGAGGAGTTATACAATGCGACTGAAGTAAATCAGGATCCTTATTTTAATGAAAAGTTAAATAGGTGGAATTCAAACTTTGGTGCGGGTATTTTATTTCATTCAAATAAATGGTATGCTGGTTTATCAGTACCAAAACTTATCAATCACGATTTAAATAATGATTCAGAATACGCTGCTTTGGAAAGAGTTCATTATTATCTTATTGGAGGATATGTTTTTGATTTAAATGATAATTTAAAATTAAAGCCCTCATTTATGATTAAACAAACAAAAGGAGCTCCAATTTCAACAGATTTAACAGCTAATTTCCTATTTAATGAAAAGTTTTGGCTAGGAGGTTCTTATAGATTCAATGGAGATCAAAAAGCTATAGGAGCACTTGTAGATTTTCAAGTTTCTGATCAATTTAGAGTTGGATATACATATGAAATTCCTACAGGAGAAATTAGACCTTATACATCTGGATCACACGAGATTTTGTTAATGTATGAATTTAGATACTTGAAAAGAAAACAAAAATCTCCAAGATATTTTTAACCAAATTAATGATGAAAATTATGAAAAATATAGGAATTTTATTTGTTGCTTTTGTTTTAATAAGCACATCGGTATTTGGTCAAACAGCAAAACAGAAAAGAGCTGAGAGACAATTTAATGACTTTTCATTTGTAAAAGCAATAAATACTTATGAAAAATTAATTGATACAAGTTTTAATAAATTTTATGCAATGCGTAAATTAGGAGATGCATATATTATGTTGCGTCAGCCAGAAAAAGCATTGCCAATTTATAAAGAAGTAGTAAAACAAGAAAATGTTCCTTCGGAATATTATTTGTATTATGCTCAAGCCTTGAGAGCAAACGGAGATTATGAAGCTTCAAAAAAGTGGATGAAAAAGTTTAAAGAATCAGGAAATGAACAAGATTTAAGGGTTAAAGACTTTTTTAAAAATGATGATTTGGCAAGTGCTATTTTTAATGCTTCAGAAAAAAACACCTTACAAAAGTTAAACATAAATACTAAGTTCAATGAATTTGGAGCAGTTGAATTAAATAATGAAATAATATTTAGTTCGTCAAGAGATGAAGGAGTTTCTGTTAAAAGGTTGTACGCTTGGGACAAACAACCCTTATTAGATCTTTATAAAGTTTCTAAAGAAGAAGCTTCAGTAGAAGCTACAAAACAATTAGAAGGAAATGTAAATACCATTCATCATGATGGTCCAGCAACTTTTAATAGTGACGGAACTAAAATGTATTTTTCTAGAAATAATTATTTTGAAGCTAAGAAAATAAATGATGAAAAAGGTATTATGCATGTTGGAATTTATAGTGCTGATTTAGTTAATGGAAAATGGGAAAATATTAAGCCTTCAAATCTAAATAATCCGAATTATATTGTTTATCACCCATCATTAAGTGAAGATGGAAAGAAACTGTATTTTGCTTCAGACATGCCGGGTGGTATAGGTGGAACTGATATTTATGTTAGTGATGTGCTTGAAGATGGAACTTTAGGAAAACCAGTAAATTTAGGTAATGTAATTAACACTGAAGGAAATGAAGCATTTCCATTTATATATAATGCAGAAGATATCTTATATTTTTCTTCTGATGGACATGTAGGATTTGGTTTAATGGATGTTTTCGCAGCTGTAAAAGGTGAAAATAATAGCATTGTAAATGTTATAAATTTAGGAGAGCCAATTAATAGTAAAAAAGATGATTTTGCATATTACCTTTCAAAAGATGGTTTTAAAGGTTTTATTTCTTCTAATAGAAAAGGTGGAGAAGGTGGTGATGATATTTATGCTTTTACTAGAATACCTCCACTAACATTAAAAGGACAAATTTTTGATGCTGTTAATAACGAACCTGTTGTAGGAGCCAAAGTTTTACTTACTAGAGAAAATGGTGAGGAATTAGCTTATTTTATTACTAAAGAAGATGGAGCTTATGAGCATTTGATTCCAAGAGATGAAAAATTTGTATTGAAGGGGTCAAAGGAAAAATACCAAGATGTCTCAAAAAACTTTAGTTCTTTTGGGTTAGAAAAAGAAAAAGAAATAATAGTCGATTTAAATATTCCAATGAAACCTATTGAAAATGTTGTTATATTAGCAGATTTGGAAACTATCTATTTTGATTTGGACAAATATAATATTAGACCAGATGCAGCTATTGAATTAGACAAGGTAGTAGCTCTAATGAATAAATATCCTGGAATGGTAATTAGATTAGAGTCACATACAGATAGTAGAGCAGATGATGATTATAATTTAGTATTGTCAAATAACAGGGCAAAATCTACATATAAATATATTATATCAAAAGGTATTGATGCTTCCAGAATTACTAAATATGAAGGTTTTGGTGAAACACAATTGGTTAATAAGTGTTCAAATAATGTAAAATGTTCTGAAGCTGATCACCAGTTAAATAGAAGAACAGAATTTATAATAATTAAAATGAAATAGTAAAAGGCAGTCGTTAAATTAATTTACTTGTTTACTACCGTTGTGGGGACGACAATTTTCTCAAGAAATTATTTGCGGCTGCTTATTATAAAACTCCAATAGGAGTAATGGTTTAACCTTTATGTTTAATGTTGGTAAAACCAAGAATAAAAGTGTTAATTGTAATTTACGATTAACGCTTTTATTTTTTACTTATTTGTGAAATTTCATAATTCTAAACTTTAAGTTTCCTATATTTTTTAAACTGTTAACCAATTATTAAGGGTGAACTTTTGAATATAATTAAGTGAAATTAAAAAGAATATTCACCAACTAGTCTTTACATACTTTATTAGTTAAATCGACTTGTGTTATTTGTAAGGATAATGTTGATATTAAATAATTAAAATGAGTATATCCACCTAATTTATAAATAGAAGAAAAGCAGCGATTATAATAATTTACTTGTTTAGAGTCGTTTCGTTGTGGGGACGACAATTTTCTCAAGAAATTATTTGTGGACTGCTGCCAATTATAATAAAACTCCAGTGGGAGTAATGATTTCACCTTTATGGTTTGTATAGGTAAAACCAGGAATTAAAGTATTAATTTGTATTTTACAATTAATACTTTTATTTTTTAATGAATAGTTTTTAACTACTTTTAAAAATTTTTCTTTTCTAAAACCTTGTAAATTTGTTGCTTCCATGTTGAAAAAAATTAAGTTAAATTAAAATAGTTAGTCATTAAAAAAATATTGCGGGGGATAAAATTCGATAATTATTTTGTTATAAAAATTTGTGTAAAGTAATTTCTGCCTTCGGAATTTGAATCGGTTGAAATTCCAAAATGTGTATAGTTTTCGTTTTCTATAATTTTTTTGTGTTCTTCACTGTTTAACCAACCATTTAAAACGCCTTGTGCAGAATTAAAGCCAAATGCTACATTTTCGCCAACTGATTTTGCCCCAGCATTATTAATAAGAGTTTCTGAACGTTGATTGAAATTATCGTGGTTAACAACACCTTTCTCTATCATATATCCAGTATGTCCATCTGCAACACCAGAAATAATATTTAAAGTTGTTAATGATTTTAGCCCTAAATTTTGTCTATGCTCATTTACTAAATTTAATATTTCGGTTTCAATGTCTGAATAGGATACTTGGCTATTTACAACCTCATTATTTAAAGCCTCATTAGTTTCATTAAAATAAATACCATCATCTTCTTTTGAGCAAGAAATTAAAATAGAACTAAGAAATACAAACGACAAAAGGAAAGTGCTAAGAGATTTCATTGTTTTGGGGTTTTTGGGGTTTGGGTTGATTTATTTCAGGGGGTTAAAATAAAAAACCAACAGATATTTTAAATTAAAATACTTGTTGGTTTTTTAAATGGGGTTGATAATTCTATTTGTATTAAATAAATTCATGATAATTGTTGGGGTTATGAATAATTTATACATCAAATGTACATATAAATATAAAACAAAACAAGAAAAAATACCGTTTATTTAATAAAACATACCATTTATTAGGTTAAAACATCATTTTGTATGGTTAATCATTACTTTTTTAGGGGAAATTATTACCTTTTATAATAAAAAATAAAGAAGTTAATTGTTCAAATCAAACAAAATAAGGTGGATATTCAATTGAATATCCACCTTTTAAATACTATTTATAAAAAATATTGGGATTATTTTATTAATCCAGCTCTTTTTAACAAGGCGGTATTGTCTGGTTTTTTACCTCTATAATTTTCGTATAATTTCATTGGTTTTTCTGTGCCTCCTTTTTCTAAAATATAAGATTTAAATTTTCTTGCAGTTTCTTTGTCAAAAATCCCTTTTTCTAAAAATAATGCAAATGCATCTGCATCCAATACTTCTGCCCATTTATAAGAATAATATCCAGAAGAGTACCCTCCTTGAAATATATGTGAAAAAGATGTGCTCATGCAGTTTTCTATTACATCAGGATATAATTGTGTGTTTTTAAATGAAAGAGTTTCAAATTCTTTTACATTTTTTATACCTGTTGGGTTATTTCCATGCCATTCCATATCTAAAATTCCAAAGCTTAACTGACGTAAAGTTTGAATTCCTTCTAAAAAGTTTGAAGATTTTTTTATTTTAAGAACTAATTCCATTGGAATTAGCTCATTTGTTTCAAAATGTTTTGCAAATAAACTTAGAGCTTCTTTTTCATAACACCAATTTTCAAATATTTGGCTTGGAAGTTCTACAAAATCCCAATATACATTTGTTCCAGATAAACTAGGATATGTTGTGTTTGCTAGCATACCGTGCAAAGCATGACCAAATTCGTGAAACAAGGTAGTTACCTCATTAAAAGTAAGTAATGAAGGTTTAGTTTCTGTAGGTTTTGTAAAGTTACATACAATTGAAATATGCGGTCTTGAGTTTTCTCCATCCTTTTTCCATTGCCCTTTAAAAGAAGTCATCCAAGCACCATTTCTTTTTCCTTTTCTTGGAAAAAAATCTGCATATAAAATTGCTATATAATTTCCAGATGTATCTGTAACTTTAAATGTTTTTACATCTTCGTGATATTTGTCTATTGTAAATATTTCTTCAAAATTTAAATTGTATAATTTATTTGAAATCTGAAAAACACCATTAATAACATTTTCTAATTTAAAATAAGGTTTTAGTTTTTCTTCTTCTAAGTCAAAAAGTTCTTTTTTTAATTTTTCTGAATAATAAGCACTATCCCATTTTTGAATTTGTTGAATTCCATCTAGTTTTGCGATTTCAGAAAGTTGGTTGAATTCAATTTTTGCTGCTGGCTTAGCTTTGTTTAATAGGTCATTTAAAAATAATTTCACAGTTTCAGGAGTTTCTGCCATGCGCTCTTCTAAAACAAAATGAGCGTGTGATTTATAGCCTAATAAAACAGCTCTTTTATATCTATAATTTACAAGGTCTAAAACTATTTGCTCATTATTAAAATTATTTTTTTTAAATGCCCTTGCTCCAAATGCAAAAGACATTTTTTCTCTAAGTTTTCTGTCTTCCGCATAAGTCATAAAAGGCACGTAACTTGGGTAGTCTAATGTAAAAATCCAACCTTTTTTGTTCTTTTGTTTTGCGGTTAATTCTGCGGCTTCAATAACACTTTCAGGCAATCCTTTTAGTTGTTTTTTAGTTGTTAAATGAAGTTCAAAATCATTGGTTTCTGCAAGTACGTTTTCACCAAATGTTAATTTTAATTTTGATAATTCTGCGTCAATTTTTCTTAATTCAATCTTTTTTTCTTCACTTAAATTAGCACCATTTCTAACAAAACTCTTATATTTTTTAGTTAATAACATCTCTTGTTCTGATGTTAAATTGAGGTCCTCTTTAATATCATAAATTAAATGAATTCTTTTGAAAAGATCTTTGTTTAAGGTTACATCATTAGAGAATTCAGACAGTAAAGGTGAAACTTCTTGCGCTATTTTTTGAATTTCATCATTAGTTTCAGCTGAATTCAAATTAAAAAATATTCTTGAAATTGTATCCAATTTTTGACCACTAAATTCTAAAGCTTCAATGGTATTTTCAAATGTTGGAACATTTTTGTTATTTGTTATGCTGTCAATTTCTTCTTTAGCAATTTTTATCCCTTCAATAAAAGCAGGTTTGAAATGTGCATTTTTAATTTTTGAAAAAGGAGCTGATGAATATAAAGTATCAAATTTAATTAATAATGGATTTTTCATAGTTATAAATGTATTATGAATATTAATTTTTTTACAAAGATATTACTTATCATTACTTTTAATAATATTAAAGTCAGAAAACAATATCCTTTTTAAATTAAAGGAATTTTTTTATTGAAAAATGTAAAATAGCTATAATTTTTTTCCACTTTGAACGTTTTATAATTATAAAAAATTTGTAGAAAAATGAAAGCAATAATTTTAAATGAAACTTTCACAAAGTCTAAAAGAACAGAAACTAAAAAAAGAGTGAGAATGAATGTTAAAAGTAATAAGCTGGTTATAAACACAATAATTCCCGGGTTTAATTATAAAAATAATAAAGGAGAAATTATTGTGCCTAAAACACGTGTTATTTTATAGATTATTTTTTAATGTTTTCTGAAGCTTTTATAACTTTAGTTTTTAAACTTTCTTTATAAAGTACAATTTTATCTAGAATAATTTTATTTGAACTGCCAATAATTTGCGCAGCTAAAATACCTGCGTTTTGTGCTCCATCAAGGGCAACTGTAGCAACGGGAACACCTCCTGGCATTTGAAGTATAGATAAAACAGAATCCCAACCATCAATAGAATTTCTTGATTTTACGGGTACACCAATAATTGGTAGTGGACTCATAGATGCAACCATTCCTGGTAAGTGAGCTGCTCCGCCAGCACCAGCAATTATCACCGAAATTCCTCTTTTATGAGCATTCTTGGCATAGTCGAATAATTTTTCTGGAGTTCTGTGTGCTGAAACTATGTCAACTTCAGTTTCTATGTCAAAACTTTTTAAAATATCTATTGCTTGTTGCATTATTGGGAGATCAGAATCACTTCCCATAATTATTCCTACTTTACTCATGTTTATTTAAGTTAAAAGTTAAAAGTTAAAACTAAAAGTTGTTGAAAGTATGCTTAACTAACAATCAGCAACTATTTACTAATAACTTTAATAGTGTTTTTTACTTTTTCAGCAATTTTGCGTGCTTCGTTTAAATTGTTATTAACAATAGTAACATGGCCCATTTTTCTAAATGGTCGTGTTTGTTTTTTTCCGTAGATATGTGGAGTTACACCATCCATTTTTAGGATTTCTTCCATATTTTCATAAACTACATCACCTGAAAAGCCTTCAGAACCTACCAAATTTACCATTATTCCAGCAACTTTGCTAGCCGTATTTCCTAAAGGTAAATTTAAAATGCTTCTTACATGTTGTTCAAACTGACTTGTATAAGAAGCTTCAATACTATAATGCCCACTATTATGTGTTCTTGGAGCAACTTCATTTACTAAAATTTCATCATTTTTAGTTTGAAACATTTCAACAGCTAATAAACCAATATGTTTAAATGATTCTGCTACTTTTAAAGCTATATTTCTAGCTTTGTCGGAAACTTCATTAGAAATTCTTGCCGGACAAATAACATATTCAACTTGGTTAGCTTCTGGATGAAATTCCATTTCAACTACTGGATATGTTTTTATTTCACCATTTTTATTACGAGCTACAATTACAGCTAATTCGTGTTTAAAAGGAATTAATTCTTCAATAATGCAATCAGTATTTGCTAACAAATTTAAATCATCTTGATTTTTTACAATTTTAACACCTGTACCATCATAACCAAATTGAGCCGATTTCCACACAAAAGGAAAATTCAAAGTCTCAGTTTTTAATTCATTTAAATTAGAAAATCGTTTGTGGGATGAAGTTGGAATGTTATTTTTTACAAAGAAATCTTTTTGTCTACCTTTATGTTGAATTATTTGCAAAACACTGGGTTGTGGGTAAATTTCTAATCCTTCTTCTTCTAACTTTAAAAGTGCATCTATATTAACATGTTCAATTTCAATAGTTAATAAATCAACTTTTTTGCCAAAATTATAAACTGTTTCAAAATCCATTAAACTACCTTGATGAAATTCGTTACAAATTTGCGCACAAGGAGCGTCTTTGTCACCATCTAAAATACTTGTATAAATATCGAATTTATGAGTTTCAGTCAGCAACATTTTTCCTAATTGACCACCGCCTAAAACGCCTAACTTAAAATTTGATGAGAAATAATTTTTCACTTTTAATGCTTTCGCACAAAAATAGTAATCTGTTTTTAAATAAGAAGTTAAAAATTGGTAATATTTAATGTAGAACCGCTCTTTGTTACTCTGTATTCTCTTGCAAAATGAGAATTTCCACTAGTTTGTGGCGATCCGTCATAAATACTATATTCACTATTATCACATGAGCATTTAAGTTTAAGGCTACCATCAAAAATCATTGGAGTTGAACAATCGTAATTAGGGCATGCTCTTTCAAATGCTTTGTATGGAGGGTTTCCTATACCTGTATTTTGAATTATAATTCCTTGAATTGCGCCATTAGTATATGTCCAACCACTTGGTACTTGCAGGTCAATGTATTGAGGTAAATTTAAATTAACTGTAACATTAAAACTTATATCTGGCAAAATATCATTTGTTTCATTTTTTTCACATGAAAAAAAAGAGGTAAGTACAAACAATAAAAATAGTTTCCGCATAGTTATAAAATAAGGTTTAATTGCTAAACGATTGCAATTTACAAATATTTTGTACATTTGTATTAAATCTCATTCTGGGTTCCAGTTTTGAGATTTTTTGTCTTTAATAAAATGAGAAGTTATGAGTAAAATTTCGTATTATTCTGTAGAAGGAATGAAAAAACTAAAGGATGAACTAGATCATTTAGAACATGTAGAACGACCAAGAGTGAGTAACGATATTGCTGAAGCTAGAGATAAAGGTGATTTAAGTGAAAATGCCGAATATCATGCAGCCAAAGAAGAACAATCACTATTGGAGTTAAAAATTGCAAAACTTAAAGAGGTAGTTTCTAATGCCCGAATTATTGATGAATCTAAATTAGATACTTCAAAAATATTAATTCATTCAATTGTTAAGTTGAAAAATACAGCTAACAATATGGAGTTTAAATATACCCTAGTTGCAGATTCTGAAACAAATATAAAAGAGGGTAAATTAGCTGTTAATTCACCTATTGGAAAAGGTTTGTTAGGTAAAAAAGTTGGTGATATTGCTGAAATTCAAGTGCCAAATGGAATTATAAAATTTGAAATTTTAGAAATTTCCAGGGGGTAAATATTAAAAATTAATTTATAAAAACCCTTTTCAATTGTTAAACTGAAAAGGGTTTTTTATTTTTGGTTAAAATTCAAAATTATGAGCTCTATATTTACTAAAATAATTAATGGAGAAATTCCATCATATAAAATTGCTGAAAATGAAGATTTTTATGCTTTTTTAGATATAAATCCGAACGCAAAAGGACATACTTTGGTGGTTCCAAAAAAAGAAGTAAATAAACTTTTTGATTTAGATGAAGCTCTTTATAATGGGTTGTTTAGTTACTCTAGAAAAATTGCCAAAGCATTAGAAAAAGTAGTTTCTTGTGAGCGCATAGGAATGGCTGTAATTGGTTTAGAAGTGCCGCATGTGCACGTACATTTAATTCCTTTGCAAAAAATGGAAGATATTCAGTTTAATAAAAAAGTAAAACTTGATTCCCAAGAGTTTGAAGTTGTTGCAAAAGCAATTTCTGAGAATTTATAATATTATTTTTTCAGTTGAATTGCAAAAGTAGTTCCTTTACCTATTTCAGATTTTAGTACTGATATTTTGCCATTGTGGTAATTTTCAATAATACGTTTTGCTAAGGATAAGCCCAATCCCCAACCGCGTTTTTTTGTTGTAAAACCTGGAGAAAATATTTTATGTTGTAAATTTTTTGGAATTCCTTTACCTGTATCAGTAATTGTAATTAACACATTTTTATCATCTTCTGTTATAGAAAGGTATATTTCACCTTTTCCTTCCATAGAGTCAATTGCATTTTTAACTAAATTTTCAATAACCCAACTAAAAAGTTGAAGATTTATTTGGATAAATATTTCAGGTTTAACAGTTTTAAAATTAAAAATAACCTGTTTAGAACTTCTTGATTTTAAGTAGTCGAATGAATTACTTGTAGCTTCAACTATATTGTGCTTTTTAAGTACAGGAATAGAGCCTATTTTTGAAAACCGTTCAGCAATTATATTTAACCTATTTACATCGTTTTCAATTTCTTGTACGGTATTTTCATCAGTATTTTCTAATCTTAAAATTTCAATCCAACCTAATAAGGAAGATAAAGGTGTTCCAATTTGATGAGCAGTTTCACGCGCCATTCCTGTCCAAAGTTTATTTTGGTCTGCAACTTTGTTAGATTTAAAAAATAAATAAATTACACTTGCAAAAAGTATTAATATAAGAATTAGGGCAACAGGATAATACTTTAGTTTTGTTAATAAATCGGAATCTCTATAATAAATAAATTGTTTTGTGTTTCCTCTCTTATGGCTTACTATTAAAGGATTATTCTGACTTTTCATAATAGCCAGTTGTTGTTTTAAATAATTGGTTTTTATTGTTTTAAGAGAATCTAAATTTGCCCATAAAGTAATGCTGTCTTTTTCGTTAGTAATAATCATTGGAATGTTATTGTTTTTCCCAATAATTTTGTCTTCCAAAGAAAAATCAGCGTTTAAATCGTAAGTACTAAAGCGTTCAAAAGCACCAGCTAAAATTTCCATTTTAGCACGTTCTTCGTTTTTAAACTTCTGAAAAAAATCGTAGGTATTCCACAAAATAAGTGCAACTATAATAAATGAAGTTATTATTACAGCCCAGCGTATTATTTGTGCATTTTTATATGAAGCCATTATTCAAATATAGAATATATGTTGTATATAACAGAAATTTTGCTACCTTATTATGAATGCGCAAATATTAAAATGAATAAATAAAAACTGATGTTAATAAGTTTGCAAAATATCATAAGTAATATTTTGGTTTTGCTGTGTTAAAAAAATTACATTTGTGAAATAGATAATAGAATAAATGATAGAATTTGTGTTTAAAAGCACAATTAATGAAATAATTTGAAATATGGAAATTACAGGAAAAATTAAACTGATAAACGAAACTCAGACGTTTGGAGCTAGTGGTTTTAGAAAAAGAGAATTAGTAGTAACTACAAATGAACAATATCCGCAAATGCTACTTGTTGAATTTGTGCAGGATAAATGTGATTTATTAAATAGCTATCAAGTAGGGCAAGATGTAAAAGTGTCAATAAATTTAAGAGGTAGAGAATGGATTAATCCTGAAGGAGTTGCTAAATATTTTAACGCAATTCAAGGATGGAGAATTGAAGCTGCACAAGCTGAAGGTTCTTCTGAAATTCCACCAATGGCACCTTTAGATAATTTAGAAACTATTTCTGAAACTGATGATAACGAACCAGATGACTTACCTTTTTAAGGAAATTTAAACAATATTAAAAAAGAGAAAAACGAAAGTTTTTCTCTTTTTTGTTTAATTATATTTGCAATAAATAATACTTAAATGTATCTACTTTCAAAAGATTTAATTTTTCCGCCAGTGCATTTAGCTAATGAAGATGGCTTGTTAGCAATTGGGGGAGATTTATCTGCTGAAAGATTATTGTTAGCTTATAAAAGTGGAATATTTCCTTGGTATAATCAAGGAGAACCAATAATTTGGTATAGTCCGCATCCTCGTATGGTTTTATTTCCAAAAGATTTAAAAATTTCAAAAAGTATGAGGCAGTTAATTCGTAAAAAAGAATTTAGAGTCACTTTTAATCAAAATTTTGAAGCAGTTATTTCAAATTGTAAAAATATTAAAAGAAATGGAGAAGTTGGAACTTGGATAACTGATGAAATGCAAGAGGCTTATATTAAATTACATAAAAAAGGAATAGCAAAATCTGTTGAAGTTTGGGAAAAAGATAAACTAGTTGGTGGGTTGTATGGAATAGATTTAGGAAGTGTTTTTTGTGGTGAAAGTATGTTTAGTAAGGTTAGTAATGCATCAAAAATTGCTTTTATTTATTTGGTTCATAAATTGGAAAAAGAAAACTATAATCTTATTGACTGTCAGGTTTATAACAATCATTTAGCAAGTTTAGGTGCAAATGAAATACCTCGATATGAATTTTTAAAATATTTGAAATAAAATAAAAATTAACATCATCGCTATTTACCATAGTAATTTCACCTCAAGATTACAAATAGAACGTTAAAACTAGTATGTTGTATTATTTATAATTTGAAGAAGCCTTCTTTTGAAAAGAACAAGTTTAATATTCTAAGAACTTCATTATCTTTGATAATTCAATAAAAATAATAAGAAATGGATTTAAAAAGCGCACAGTTAATTGTAGATAACTGGATTAAAGAACACGGTGTCCGTTATTTTAATGAATTAACTAATATGGCACAATTAACTGAGGAAGTTGGAGAAGTTGCCCGAATTATTGCAAGACGTTATGGAGAGCAAAGTGAAAAGGAAAGTGATAAAAATAAAGATTTAGGGGAAGAATTAGCCGATGTTGTTTTTGTTGTTTTGTGTTTAGCCAATCAGACAGGAATTGATTTACAAGCTGCATTTGATAAAAAAATGGATATAAAAACTGAACGTGATCACGATCGTCATCATAATAACAAAAAATTGAAATAAATGAATCAATATAAGGAACAGTCCTTTTTTAGTTTAGCACTTAGATTTGGATTGATTATGATTGTTATTGTTTCTGTGCTTGAAATAGGGTTTTCAATCTTAAAAAATTTAAGTTTTTCAATTATGATTGAACATGTTTTTTCTGATGGAAAGTGGAAATTCTTTATTAAAAAACTGGTTGGTCTTTCAGTTATTTATGGAGTTTTTATGGCGGGTTATTATAAGTTTATAAAAAAATAATCTATAAAATTAGCTGTTTAAGGAGTCTGAAAAACGCGTCATGCTGAATTTATTTCAGTATCTCATTATAATTAAAGGCAACATTATGAGAACCTTATGTGAATTCAGCATGACGAAATTTAACTTTTTAAACAGCCTCTTTATTTTTTAATCCAAATTAATCAATTCAATATCACTTTGTTTTACCTTTTTATTAAGTTGTTTTATATCATTTTCAAAAATTGAATAAACTTTCTCTAATTCATTATCAATTAATTTAACTACTTCATTTTTAAATTCAATAGATTGATCTGTAGGTTTAAAATCTCCAATAGAACTTAATGAATTTAAATGAGCTAATTTGTTATTTAGTTTTATTGGAAAATTTAATGGATCCTGGTTACTTTTGCTTTTTGTTTGGTACAATTCATTTTCATGTTTTGTTAAATCCTTTACAATTTTATCAGCCAGTTCAATAATTTCCTTATTTTTCATATTATCAGTTATAGATGATTTTAACTGTTTTATTTGCCCTTTTATTTTAGTTATATTTTTAAGAGCTTTATGAGTTTCAGTCAATTTTTCCTGAATTTCAATAATAAAATTAAACTGTTCTTGTAAATCTTCATTTGAAGCAGAACTTCTAGGGTCTTTTATTAAAGTGAATGTTTGTTCTGAAGTGGCTTTTCCATTTTTACTTAATTTAACAATATAATCTCCAGGCAATGCTTTTGGACCTCTTAAAGATGCCCACCATAAAATCATTCCTTTTACTTTTTCAGCATCAGGATATTGCATGTTCCAGTTAAATTGATTGGCACCTTTTTTAACCTTTAATTTTTCTTCTTTTTGTTCAGTATCAGGTTTTGTAGAAAATGTTTTAATGTGTTTACCTGTGTTTTCAAAAAATGAAAGACTAATAGTGTCATTTTCTTCAACATTTTTAATAAAGTAGTTTATTAATACTCCTCCAGGATGATTTTGACCAGCAGTTTTAGATGCTCTTCCACTACCACCCATTCTGTAGCTATCCATTGGTTTGTATAAGAATGTGCCATTAGAAACTAAAGATTCATTAATTTGATGTAAAGGTGTTAAATCATCAATAATCCAAAAAGAACGCCCTTGAGTTGCAGCAATTAAATTATTATTTTTAATAGTTAAATCAGTTATTGGAACAATTGGTAAATTTAATTGAAAAGGACTCCAGTTATTTCCATCATCAAAACTAACATACATACCTTTTTCTGTTCCAGCATATAAAAGCCCTTTTCTTTTAGGGTCTGAACGTAAAGCACGTGTAAAATGTTCTGAAGCGATTCCATTAGTTAATAATTTCCAAGTTTTACCGTAGTCTTCCGTTTTATAAATATAAGGCGAATAATCACCTAATTTATAGCGTGTTCCAACAATATAAGCACCTCCAGCAGTAAACGGATCAACTTCAATACAATTAATCATCATCCATTCTGGCATTTTTTTAGGCGTAACATTTTTCCAATTTTTCCCTCCGTCAGTTGTAATATGAACCAAGCCATCATCTGAACCAGTCCAAATCACGCCTTTTTCAAAAGGAGATTCGGTTGCTGCAAAAATAGTTCCATAATATTCAACACCGGTATTGTCTTTTGTAATTGGACCTCCAGATGATTTTAACGTTTTTGGATCATTTCTTGTTAAATCAGGACTAATAACTTCAAAAGATTGACCTTCATTATAAGTTACATGAACGTGATTAGAGGTTGTATACAATTTCTTTTTATTGTGTGGAGAAAAGAAGATTGGATAATTCCATTGGAAACGATATTTAAAATCTTCAGCACCGTGTCCCATTGGGTCATCTGGCCAAACATTTATAGCTCTTTGTTCTCCTGTTTTATGATTAACTCGGGTAAGTAACCCACCATAGCTACCACCATAAACAATATCATCGTTTAATGGATCAACAGCAATATGTGCACTTTCTCCACCGGCGGTTCCTTCCCAATCACTTTCTCCTATAGATCTTCCATCTGTTCTGTGTGAAATTCTTATAGTTGAATTATCCTGCTGTGCCCCATAAATCCTATAAGGAAAATGATTATCAGTTACTACTCTATAAAATTGTGCAGTTGGTTGATTCATCATAGTGCTCCAATTTTCACCAGCATCAAAACTTATTTGAGCACCACCATCATCAGCAATAATCATACGTTGGTTATCTTCAGGTGCAATCCATAAATCATGATGATCTCCATGAGGAGCATTAAATGTTTTAAACGTTTTTCCACCATCTTTAGACTGATGGTATTGAACATTCATTACGTACATAGTATTTTCATCTTGTGTGTCAGCATAAATACGCGTATAATACCAAGCACGTTGACGTAATTTTCGTTCACTGTTAATTAATTTCCAGGTTTCTCCAGCATCAGTAGATTTGTAAATTCCACCATCTTTATTTTCAATTAAAGCCCAAACAATATCTGAATTTACAGGGGAAACCGTAATTCCGCTAATTCCCCAAATTCCTTTAGGTAACCCACTATTTGTAGAAATATTTGTCCAAGTTTCTCCTTCGTCAGTACTTTTCCAAATAGCAGAACCGTCACCACCACTAGATAAACTGTAAGGAGTTCTTCTTACATTCCAAGTAGATGCATATAAAATACGAGAATTATTTGGGTCAATTATAAGGTCTACTGCACCAGCGTCAGCATTTGTAAATAAAACTTTTTTCCAAGAATTTCCACCATCAGTAGATTTATATACACCTCTTTCATCAGAAGATTTGTAAAGATCACCTAAAACTGCTGCAAAAACGATATCTGGATTTTTAGGATGAATTCTAACCCTCGGAATGTGGCGTGAGTTTTTTAATCCAATATGTTGCCAAGTTTTACCTCCATTTACAGATTTCCACATACCATCACCAGAAGAAACGTTTCCTCTAACAGTTACTTCACCATTCCCAACATAAATAACATTATTATCATATTCACTAACTGCAACTGCACCTACAGAACCTCCAAAATAACCATCAGAAATGTTGCTCCAAGTATTACCGGCATCAGTGGTTTTCCACACACCACCACCGGTTGCACCAAAATAATATAAATTTGCTTTATTTGGAATACCAGTAACAGCAGCACTTCTGCCACCTCTAAAAGGCCCAATATTACGCCATTCAATAGATTTGTAATATTCTTCACTAAATTTGGATACTATTTTTTGTGCATTAACTTTGTGGGCTGAAATAAAAAATAGACAACTAACTACTAATAAATATTTTTTCATGATGTTTGGAAAATTGATTGTAAAAAAATGAATAGTAAATCTATTAAAAATATTTTTATTTTAAGCTACTAATTAAACATAGGATGGAATCTTTGAAAATACATAAAATAATTAAAACTGTTAAAGGAGATATTAAAATTACTGGTTCAAAAAGTGAATCGAACAGGTTATTGGTTTTACAACAGTTTTATCCAAATTTAAAAATAGAAAATGTTTCAAATTCAGATGATTCTAGGTTAATGCAAAAAGCGTTGGAAAGTACTGGAAATGAAATTAATATTGGTCATGCAGGAACAGCAATGCGATTTTTAACGGCATATTTTTCTGTAAAAGAAAACGCTAAAATTGTATTAACGGGTTCCCATAGAATGAAAAATAGACCCATAAAAATTTTGGTAGATGCTTTAAGAGATTTAGGAGCAAAAATTGATTATTTAGAAAAAGATGGATATCCGCCATTAAGTATTGAAGGAAAAAAATTAACTAAAGATTTTGTTGAAATTGATGGGAATATTAGTAGTCAATATATTTCAGCATTGTTATTAATTGCTCCAACCCTAAAAAATGGTTTGCAATTAAAGTTTAAGGGTGAAATAACTTCGGTGCCATATATAAAAATGACATTAACATTATTGGCAGAATTAGGAGTAGATTTAACTTGGGATGGTGATAGTATTTCAATTCATCCAAAACCAATAATTGAAGACAAAACTGTAATTGTAGAATCTGACTGGAGTTCGGCATCATACTATTATAGTTTATGTGCTTTAAGTCCTAACTCTGAAATAAAACTTTCAGCATATAAAAAAGCAAGCTTGCAGGGCGATGCTGTTTTAGCTTCAATTTATAAAAATTTAGGTGTTGATACTAGTTTTAAAGAACATTCAATTTTATTAAAGAATACAGGAAATTTAAATGCTTCAAAATTGATGAATTTAAATTTAATTGGTGCTCCGGATATTGCACAAACAATTGTGGTTACTTGTTTTGGCTTAGGAATGGAATGTTACCTAACAGGACTTCATACGTTAAAAATTAAAGAAACGGATCGGTTAGTTGCACTTAAAAATGAAATTGAAAAATTAGGTGGTGAAGTATTCATAACAAATGAAACACTGCACTTAAAATCTTCAAAAAAAATAAAAGAAAATGTTAGTATAGCTACTTATGATGATCATAGAATGGCAATGGCATTTGCACCTTTGGCATTAAAGACATCAATTATAATTGAGGAAGCTAATGTGGTTTCAAAATCGTACCCCACTTTTTGGGAAGATTTTAAAAAAGTAACTACTTAAAAATCTAAAATACAAAGTTTTATTGCAAATCACTTGACAACGCCTATGCCGATGTTGTATATTTGCGCTCATTCAATAAAAGAAGTGCAAGAAACACGTAACTTAAATTTTTATATTAATTAAATAAATTAAGAATTGTTTTCTTGTAACGCTAAAAAAAATAAAAATATTATATGAAATTATCACATTTTAAATTCGAATTACCAGAAGATTTATTAGCAGAATATCCAGCCGAGCATAGAGATGAATCACGTTTAATGGTATTGAATAGAAAAGAAAAAACGATTGAGCATAAACAATTTAAAGATTTAATCAATTATTTTGATGAAGGAGATTTAATGATTTTGAACAATACAAAAGTTTTTCCTGCTCGTATGTATGGTGAAAAGGAAAAAACTGGAGCAAGAATAGAGGTTTTCTTGTTAAGAGAATTAAATGCAGAAAGTAGATTGTGGGATGTTTTAGTTGATCCAGCAAGAAAAATTAGAATTGGGAATAAATTATTTTTTGGTGATGATGAGAGTTTAGTTGCAGAGGTAATTGACAATACAACTTCAAGAGGAAGAACACTACGTTTTTTATATGACGGTTCTTATGAAGAATTTAGAAAGAAATTAGAGGAATTAGGAGAAACACCACTTCCAAAATATATAAAAAGAGAAGTTAATGAAGATGATGAAGAACGTTACCAAACTATTTATGCAAAGCATGAAGGAGCAGTAGCTGCACCAACTGCAGGCTTACATTTCTCTAAACATTTAATGAAACGTTTAGAAATTAAAGGTGTTGATTTTGCTGAAGTTACTTTACATGTTGGTTTAGGTACTTTTAGTGCAGTTGAAGTTGAAGATTTATCGAAGCATAAAATGGATTCTGAGCAGGCAATTATTCCAGATGAAACAGTTGAAATTGTTAATAAAGCGATAGATTCTAAAAGGCGAGTTTGTGCAGTTGGTACAACTGTAATGAGAGCTGTAGAAAGTTCAGTTTCTTCAGATAATCACTTAAATTCTTTTAATGGTTGGACAAATAAATTTATTTTTCCACCGTATGATTTTAGTATTGCAAATTGTATGATTACTAATTTTCATACTCCAAAATCTACATTAATGATGATGGCTGCAGCTTTTGCAGGATACGATTTTTTAATGGAAGCGTATGATGAAGCCGTTAAAGAAGGATACAAATTTTACTCGTATGGAGATGCGATGTTAATAATTTAAAAAACTATATATTTTAGTTTTAATTGTCTAAAAAGTAAAAAAATCCGT
This sequence comes from Lutibacter oceani, assembly GCF_003384935.1. Classification (GTDB taxonomy): domain Bacteria; phylum Bacteroidota; class Bacteroidia; order Flavobacteriales; family Flavobacteriaceae; genus Lutibacter; species Lutibacter oceani. The sequence goes on along the minus strand of NZ_QTTQ01000011.1, from coordinate 445,894 downwards.
CTTTCTGAACTTGTTTCAGAATCTCATCACAATGAATTCCAATCATTATGGGAACCTGAAACAAGTTCAGGTTGACGAACACTTATTTTTTTAGGCAATTTTTTTTATAAACTTGATTTATAATGAGTATAAAAAAAGACATTAGAGCATTAACAAAAACAGAATTACGTGATTTTTTTGTTGAAAATGGGGACAAGGCATTTAGAGGAAATCAAGTTTATGAATGGTTGTGGAGTAAAAATGCTCATACGTTTGAGGATATGACAAATATTTCAAAAGATACACGACAAATGTTGATGGATAATTTTGTTATTAATCATATAAAGGTTGATGATATGCAACGCAGCTCAGACGGGACTGTTAAAAATGCTGTACGGTTGCATGATGGTTTGGTTGTTGAATCTGTTTTAATTCCAACCGGATCTAGAACAACTGCCTGTGTTTCTAGTCAGGTTGGTTGTAGTTTAGATTGTAAATTTTGTGCAACAGCACGTTTAAAGAAAATGCGAAATTTAAACCCTGATGAAATATTTGATCAGGTTGCTGCAATTAATCAAGAAAGCTTGTTGTATTATAATCATAAATTGTCTAACATTGTTTTTATGGGAATGGGTGAGCCTTTAATGAATTATAACAATGTGTTAAAGTCAATTGAGAAGATAACATCTGATGAAGGTTTGGGAATGTCACCTAAAAGAATTACTGTTTCTACTTCTGGGGTTCCAAAAATGATAAAAAAACTGGCAGATGATGAAGTGAAATTTAATTTAGCAGTTTCATTACATTCTGCAATAGATGAGGTAAGAGCTGAAATAATGCCTTTTAGTAAGGCGTTTCCGCTGAAAGATTTAAAGGAATCTCTTGAATATTGGTTTGCGAAAACAAACAGTAGGGTAACTTATGAATATGTTGTTTGGGATGGGATTAATGATACCAGAGAAGCTATAAATGCATTGGTAAAATTTTGTAAATATGTGCCTTGTAAAGTAAATTTAATTGAATACAACCCAATTGATGATGGTGAATTTCAACAAGCCAAATCACAAGCTATTGAAGATTATATAAGTATTTTAGAGATGAATGATATAATTGTGAATGTAAGAAGGAGTAGAGGAAAAGATATTGATGCTGCTTGCGGACAATTAGCAAATAAAAAAAGCTAGATTTTTAAATCTAGCTTTTTTTATTTTAAATAGTTAAACTATCGTTTAAGTTTCTTTTTAACTTCAACTTCTTGGTAAGCTTCAATAATATCACCAACTTCAATATTGTTGAAATTCTTTATTTGTATACCACAATCATAACCTTTGGCTACTTCTTTAGCATCATCCTTAAATCGTTTTAAAGAAGTTAATTCACCAGAATGTATAACTACACTATCTCTAATAATTCTAATTTTTGAATTTCTAAATATTTTACCACTTGTTACCATACAACCAGCAATGTTTCCAATTTTTGAAATTTTATAAACCTCTCTAATTTCTACATTTCCAGTTACTTCTTCTTTAATTTCAGCAGATAACATTCCTTCCATTGCATCACGTAAATCATTAATTGCATCGTAAATAATAGAATATGTTCTTACGTCAATTTCTTCGTTGTCAGCTAATGTTCTTGCATTACCAGAAGGTCTTACATTAAATCCAACAATAATAGCATCGGATGCTGAAGCTAATAATACATCAGATTCTGTAATAGCACCAACTCCTTTATGAATAATATTTACTTGAATTTCCGCAGTTGATAATTTTTGGAAAGAATCTGTTAATGCTTCTACAGAACCATCAACATCACCTTTTAAAATAATGTTCAATTCTTTGAAGTCGCCTAAAGCAATTCGTCTTCCAATTTCATCAAGTGTAATATGACGTTGTGTTCTTACAGATTGTTCACGTTGTAATTGTGAACGTTTTGTAGCAATTTGTTTTGCTTCTTTCTCATCTTCAAAAACATGGAATCTATCACCTGCCTGAGGTGCGCCATCTAAACCAAGTATAGAAACTGGTGTAGAAGGGCCTGCTTCTTGCATATTATTTCCTCTTTCATCAAACATAGCTTTTACTTTACCGCTATGTTTACCAGCTAACATATAATCACCTATTTTTAATGTTCCCTCTTGTACTAAAATAGTTGAAACATACCCACGACCTTTATCTAAAAGCGCTTCAACTACAGTTCCAACAGCATTTTTATTAGGGTTCGCTTTTAAATCTAACATTTCGGCTTCTAATAAAACTTTTTCAAGTAATTCATCAACTCCCTGACCTGTTTTAGCAGATATGTCTTGAGATTGAATTTTACCTCCCCAATCTTCAACCAATAAATTCATTGTGGAAAGTTGTTCTTTTATTTTATCAGGATTGGCATTAGGTTTATCAATTTTATTTATTGCAAAAACAATTGGTACACCTGCTGCTTGAGCGTGACTTATAGCTTCTTTTGTTTGAGGCATAACATCATCATCTGCAGCAACTACAATAATAACTAAATCTGTTACTTGAGCTCCACGCGCACGCATTGCTGTAAATGCTTCGTGTCCAGGTGTATCTAAAAAGGCAATTTTTTGTCCACTTTTTAGTTGTACTCCATAAGCTCCAATATGCTGTGTTATTCCACCAGATTCACCTGCAATTACATTTTCTTCACGAATATAATCTAAAAGTGATGTTTTACCGTGGTCAACGTGCCCCATTACTGTAATAATTGGAGCTCTAGTTTCTAATTCAGCTTCTGTATCAATATGTTCTTCAATAGATTCTTCAACTTCAGCACCAATAAAATCAACTGTATAACCAAATTCTTCAGCAACTATTGTTAAGGTTTCGGCATCTAAACGTTGATTCATTGTAACCATCATTCCTAATGACATACATGTAGAAATAATATTGGTTACAGGAATATCCATCATAGTAGCTATTTCGCTTACCGTAACAAACTCAGTAACTTTTAATACTTTACTTTCAATTGCTTGTAACTCTTGATCTATTTCCGTTTGTTGACGATGTTGATCTCTTTTATCTCTTCTATATTTAGCTCCTTTACCTTTTTTAGATTTACCTTGAAGTTTTTCTAAGGTTTCTCTAACTTGTTTTTGAACTTCTGCTTCAGATGGTTCTTCTTTTATAATTGGTTTTCTAGGGCCACCTCTTAAAGGACCTCTTTGATTTCCACCTCTGCCTTGTGGTCCACCACCAGCAGGTCTTTTATTTCCACTTTGAGCAGTAGGTGCTTTTTTAACAATTCTACGGCGTTTCTTTTTATTTGCATCTGAAGAAGTTTCTTTCTTTGCAGCTGGTTCAGGTTTTTTCTTTTTAGGCTTTTCAAACTGCTTTAAATCAATTGTTTTACCTGTTATTTTTGGACCTGATAATTTTTTGTATTGAGTTTCAATTGTTTGAGGAGCTGAAGGTTCTGCTGGTATTTCTGCTTCCTTTTTAAGGGGTTCTTTTTTAGCAGCTGGTTTTTCAGTTTTTGGTTTTTCCTCTTTTTTAACCTCTTTTACAGGTTTTTCAACAGCTTTTACTTCTGTAGGTTTTGGCTCTTCTTTAACCTCTTTAATAGGTTTTTCTTCAATTTTTACTTCTATAGGCTTTTTTTCTTCTTTCTTTTCTTCAATTATTTTCTCTTCAACTTTCTTTTCTTCAACTTTCTTTTCTTCAACTTTTGGCTCTTCTTTTTTAGTTTCTTCAACCTTAGGAGCAACAACTTCTTCCTTTTTAGGTTCAATATCTATTTTACCAACGGTTTTAAATTCAAGTTTTTCAGCCTTGGCTTTAACAACTACTTTTTTAGCTTCTTCTTCCAAACGTTGTTTTTCTTGCTTTTCTTCAAGAGCAATTCTTAAGGCTTCTTTTTCTTTTCTTTTCTCTTCACCTACCTCTTTAGAAGCTGCTTTTTTATTTCTGTCTGTTTGAAAACCATCCAACAATACTTGGTACTCTTCATTAGATATTTTAGTAGTTGGTCTTGCTTCAATGTCATAACCATGACTTGTTAAATGCTCAACAGCCCTATCTAACGAGATATTTAATTCCCGTAATACTTTGTTTAGTCTCAATGTCTTGTTGTCAGCCATATAATTTATTTTTAGCCTATTTGTTGTTGATAATTTGAAGAATTAATTTTATGATTAATCTTCAAATTCTTCTCTTAATATTTTTTGAACATCTAGAATTGTTTCCTCTTCTAAATCAGTTCTTTTTACAAGTTCAGTTACATCTTTTTCAAGAACGCTTCGCGCAGTATCTAAACCTATATTTTGAAATTCTTTAATAACCCAAGCTTCTATTTCATCTGAGAACTCAGTTAATTCAACATCGTCTTCAGCTTCAACACCTTCACGTTGAACGTCTAATTCAAAACCAGTTAATTGGGATGCTAAACGAATGTTAACTCCATTTTTACCAATTGCTTTTGAAACTTCTTCTGGTAATAAAAATACATCAACTCTTCCTTTTTTACCATCTTCTCTTCCTTCTTCTTCGTGAATTTTCATTGAAACCACTTTGGCAGGACTTAGAGCTCTGGCTATAAATAATTGTGTATTTTTTGTGTAATTTATAACATCAATATTTTCATTTCCTAATTCGCGTACAATTCCATGAATTCGTGAACCTTTCATACCAACGCAAGCTCCAACAGGATCAATTCTATCATCATATGAGTCTACTGCTACTTTAGCTTTTTCTCCAGGTATTCTGGCAACTCCTTCAATAGTAATTAAGCCATCAAATACTTCAGGAATTTCTTGTTCAAATAATTTTTCTAAAAATTGAGGCGATGTTCTTGAAAGAATAATAACCGGTTTGTTACCACGTAACTCAACTGTTTTTATAATTCCACGCACCGATTCTCCTTTTCTGAAATAATCTGAACGAATTTGCTCACTTTTAGGAAGTACAATTTCATTTCCATCATCGTCTAACAAAATAATTGCATTGTGACGAATATGATGCACTTCTGCACTGTAAATATCTCCTTCTAATTCTTTAAAATGTTTAAAGGTATTTGTGCTGTCGTGTTCATGAATTTTAGAAATTAGGTTTTGACGCAATGCTAAAATTGCTCTTCTTCCTAAATCAATTAATTTAACTTCTTCAGAAACATCTTCGCCAATTTCAAAATCAGGTTCAATTTTACGCGCTTCTGAAAGTTCAATTTCCTCATTATCATCTTCAGACATTCCATCGGCAACAACAATTCTATTTCTCCAGATTTCTAAATCTCCTTTATCTGGATTAATAATAATATCAAAGTTGTCATCAGACCCAAATTTTCTTTTTAATGCAGCTCTAAATACTTCTTCAAGAATTGCCATTAAGGTAACTCTATCAATATTTTTATCTCCTTTAAATTCTGAAAATGACTCAATTAATGCTATATTTTCCATGCATTCTTTAAATTAAAATAATATTTTCACTTTTGCTTCTAAAATGTCTACAAATGGTATTGTTGCTTTTTTTGCAACAGTAATTTTACCTTTACCTATTGGTTTTGGTTCGCGTGCTTTCCATTCTAACTCTATTCCGTTTTCATTAACGTTCTTTAAATCTCCTTCAATAGTTGAATTATCATGTAATTTAACTTGTAATTTACGATTTATATTTTTTATATATTGTCGTTTTACTTTTAAAGGGTTTGCAATGTCTGGAGAAGTAACTTCTAAAGAAAAATCTTCTTCTTCTCTATCTAAATTATGCTCAACACCTCTGCTTATTCTTATGCATTCTTTTAAGGGAATGCCATTATCTCCATCTACTTCAACATAGATTTTATTTTCAGGCAGAAATTTTAGTTCAATTAAGAATAACTCTGGGTTTTCTTCTATTGCTTGATTTACTAAATCTGTAATTTTTATTTTATCCATCTTCCTATAAAAAGAGGGGACTTTATGTCCCCTCCAAATCCTCTATTCTCTAATAATTCGCTGCAAATATAGTAACAATTTTTTAATTGGTAAAAATCATTCTTTATTTAATTTTAAAATTATTAACTTTACCTATCACATCTCACTATTAGAAGCGAAAATTATGAAAAGTATATTAGTCCCTGTTGATTTTTCAATTCAAGCACAATATGCTGCAAAAGTTGCAGCTGCAATTGCTAAAAAAGCAAATGCAAAAATATTTTTATTACATATGCTCGAACTACCCTCAGGTGTAATTGACCCGTCTAGTTATGGAACTTCTAATAACACACCAACGGCATTATTGTTTTTAAAAAGAGCTCATGAAAAATTTGAAGAATTTAAAGAGCTTCCATTTTTAAAAGGATTGGAAGTTGAGGATGCTGTTCATTTTCATAAAGCTTATGACGGTATTATAAGTGAAAGTAAAAAGCACAATGTAGATTTAATAGTAATGGGTTCCCAAGGAGCTTCTGGTCTTGAAGAAATTTTAGTAGGTTCTAACACAGAAAAAGTTGTGAGAAACTCGGATATACCTGTACTTGTTATTAAAAAAGATATTGAAAAGTTTAAAATTGAGAATATTGTATTTGCTTCAAATTTTCATTTTGAAAATAGGAAAGTTTTTCAAAAAATATTGGATTTTGCATCAAAGTTTAATGCAAAATTGCATTTACTTAAAATTAATACCATAAACAATTTTGAAACTACAAAAGATTCAAGCGATGCTATTAGAAGTTTTATAAGCGATTTTGATTTAGGAGATTTTACCTTAAATATTTATAATGATATTTCTATTGAAGCTGGAATTTTAAATTTCTCAAAATTAATTGATGCAGATATTATTTTATTAAATACTCATGGGCGCAGAGGATTGGCTCATTTATTTAACGGTAGTATTGGAGAGGATTTAGCAAATCATGCTAAATTACCTGTTGTAACATTTAAACTTTAAAACAGCTTTTATTTTAGTTCTTTTGGGATTTCACAAACAGGTATAGCTACCATTTTGTGTTTATTGGCCTTGTTTCTGTTTTTATAAATAGTAAATACCTCTTTTTCTCTATTCTCAAAATCATTAATAGTTTTACCTAAGTCTGCTTGGTTCATAGCCCATTCTAATTCGTCGTAACTTGCTCCAATTTGATCCTCATCAGTTCTGCTGTCACCAAATAAACCGTCTGTTGGTTGGGCTTTTTGAATGGTATTAGGAACTTCTAAAAATTTTGCAATTTCATAAACTTCCGATTTCATTAAATCTGCAATAGGGCTTAAATCTACACCACCATCTCCATATTTTGTGAAAAATCCTACACCAAAATCTTCAACTTTATTACCAGTTCCAGCAACCAAATAGCCATGTAATCCTGCAAAATAATATAAAGTTGTCATACGTAAACGAGCACGTGTATTTGCTAAAGACATGTTTAAAGTTGTGGTATCTTCAATTTTTGGAACTGCGGATTTAAACTTTTCAAAAGTGTGTGTTAAATTAACTTCAATAGAACTTACTTTTTTAAAACGTTCTTTAAGTTGTGAAATATGCTCTTTTGCTCTTGAAACTTGATTTTCACTTTGATGAATGGGCATTTCCACACACAAAACAGGAAATCCGGTTTTTGCACAAAGTGTTGATGTTACTGCAGAATCTATTCCGCCTGAAATTCCAATAACAAATCCATTTACTTTTGCATTTGTAGCATAATCTTTTAACCAGGTAACAATGTATTCAATAACTTTTTCTGTATTCATAATTAAACTTTTTTAGTAATTTTAGCGTTTTAAAAAATAGAAGTGTAAATATAGAAATTAATGAATAAAATTTTAATGTTGTCAATTGTTTTATTGTTATGTATTTCATGTAAAACTGAAATTAATAATATAGATGTTTCAAATATTAAAATTAACGTTAATGTTGAACGGTTTGAGCAAAAATTTTATAATTCAAATTTGGAAACACTTCAAATGCTTAAAAAAGAATTTCCATATTTATTTCCAGCTAAAAATTCCGACAGTATTTGGTTGAACAAAATTAATAATGTTGAAGAAAGAGAGCTTTTTAAAAAATCGCAACTAGTTTTTGGAGATTTTGAAGCGGAAAAAAGTGAAATTAAAAGCTTGTTTCAACATATAAAATACTATCATCCAAACTTTAAATCTCCTAAAATAATTACTCTAATTACCGATTTGGATTATGAAAGTAGTGTTATTTATGCAGACAGTTTATTATTTGTTTCAATAGATATGTATTTAGGTAAAAATGATGAAGTTTATCAAAGTTTTCCAGCATATATATCTCAAAATTTTGAAAAATCACAAATGGTAGTTGATATTGCAAAAAAAATAAGTGACAATTATTTTTATGAACCAAAAAAAAGACAATTTTTAGACATTATAATATATGAAGGAAAGAAAATGTATTTAATAGATAGTTATTTGCCTGACATTTCTGATGCTAATAAAATGGGTTATTTGCCAAAAGAAATTGAGTGGGCTGAAATGAATGAAACTCAGGTTTGGAAATATTTTGTTGAAAATGAATTATTATATAGTTCAGATTCTAAATTGAGTACTCGATTTATTGAAAAAGCTCCATTTTCTAAGTTTTTTATTGATATAGATAAAGAATCTCCCGGAAGAATAGGAGTTTGGCTTGGATGGCAAATTGTACGGTCTTATATGAAAAATAATAATGTAACTTTGCAACAACTTTTGCAAACTAATGCTGAAGAAATTTTTAAAAAATCAAAATATAAACCAACAAAATAATGGCAGTAACTCATAAATCAAAAATAGAATTTACAGTAGGTTTAGATGAAAATAAAGTTCCTGAAAAATTAAATTGGACTGCTGAAGAAGGAGGAATTACTAATGAAGAAGCAAAAGCTTTAATGATTTCAGTTTGGGATTCTAAAGCAAAAGATACTTTAAGAATGGATTTATGGACAAAAGACATGCCAATTGATGAAATGAAACAATTTTTTCATCAAACTTTAGTTTCAATGGCTGGTACTTTTGAGCGTGCTACTAATGATGAAAAAATGACGGCTACAATGCGTGATTTTTGTGATTATTTTGCGGAAAAATTGGAGTTAAAAAAATAAGTTTTCTAAGCAGGAGTTTTTTTTAATTAAGTTCCTTTTAAAATTTCTTTAATTACTGTTTTGTAATCTTCAGGATTATTCACAAAATCTTTATCTGAAACATCAATAATTAAAGTGTTTAATTTTTCTTCTGTTTTAATAAAAGTAGTGTATCCTTTATGTATTTTATCTAAATATTCGGGTGCTATTTTTTGCTCGTAATCTCTACCTCGGTTTTTAATGTTTTCAATTAAACGAGGTGTATTTTGATATAAATAAATATATAAATCAGGTTTTGAGATTTCTTTGTACATAATATCAAACATTTTTCTGTATAAAAAATATTCTTCCTTTTGTAAAGTTACTTGTGCAAAAATAAGTGATTTAAAAATATAATAATCAGAAACTATAAAGTTTTTAAATAGGTCAAATTGTGCTAAATCATCAGAAAGTTGTTGATACCTGTCTGCTAAAAAACTCATTTCCAGAGGAAAAGCATAGCGCTCATTATCTTCATAAAATTTAGGTAAAAAAGGGTTGTCTGCAAAGCGTTCTAAAATTATTTTAGCGTTAAAATCTTCTGCAATCATATTTGCAAGCGTGGTTTTACCTGCTCCAATATTTCCTTCTATAGCAATGTAATTATATTTTTCAGAAATGGATATTGGACGTTTAAGTTGAAGTGAGGTTTTTTCGATTTCACTTAAATCAGTGCAATTTTTCAGACATTCGTTAATGCGTTTTTTTTCAATAGGGTGTATTAAATTAGGTGCAATTTCAGCCAAAGGAACTAAAACAAATTTTCTGAGTAACATTTCCTTGTGAGGTACAATTAAATCTTTTGAAAAAATTATTTCATTGTCAAAAAATAAAATGTCAATATCAATTGTTCGCGCCTTATATTGCTTATCTAAATTTGGTTTTCTGCCTAAAATCTGTTCAATTTTATTAATGTTTTTTAATAAGCTTTCAGGATTTAAACCTGTTGAAAGTTCAATGCAAATATTATAGAAATCGTCGCTTTTAAAACCCCAAGAAGCTGTTTTGTAAACCGATGAAATTTTTGAAATTGCACCAATTTTTTCAGCAATTAAATTAATAGCTTCTTGTAACTTTTGAAGTTTATCACCTTGGTTGCTTCCTAATGATAAATATGTTGTTCTTAATATTTTCATAAACTGACTACAAAGAAAAGAAAAGTATTATTTAAAAATATATCTTTGTTGTTCAACTTATAAACATTTAAGTTTTTTTAAATATAAAACCATTTTAAATGAAATTTTTAAGAAATTTATTAGCTTCAATTTTTGGAACATTAATAGCGTTAGGAATTATTTTTATGCTATTTATTTTAATTGCTTCTGCAATTACCGAAAGTGAAAAAATAACAGTGAAAAAAAATTCAGTATTAGAAATTAGATTAAATACTAAAATTAAAGATTATGCACCAAAAAGTGACGATCCTTTTGAAAATATTTTTGGTTTGAGTGATGCTAAAATGGGTTTAAATGAAATTGTAAATGCCATTGAAAATGCAAAATCTGATACTAATATTAAAGGTATTAGTTTATATATGCTAGGAATTAATGGTGGTATTGCCCAAACGCAGGCAATTAGAAATGTACTTTTAGATTTTAAAGAATCGGGTAAATTTATAAATGCTTATGCAGATTTTTACGATCAAAAAACGTATTATTTAAGCTCTGTAGCTGATTCTGTTTTTGTAAATCCTTTTGGAGGTGTCGATTTTAAAGGACTTTCTTCAGAAGTTTTATACTTTAAGGATATTGAAGATAAAACTGGAGTAAAAATGGAGGTGATTCGTCATGGAAAATATAAAAGTGCTGTTGAACCATTTTTATATAATAAAATGAGCGATAATAATCGTGAACAAATTACTTCATTTTTAAAATCTATTTGGAACCAAATGCTTGTTGATATTTCTAAAAGTAGAAATAAAACAATTGATGAGTTAAATAACGTTGCAGATAATTTATTGGCTAGAAATTCAAGCTTAGCAATAGAAAATGCCATGGTTGATGGAAAAATATATTTGGATGAATATACCGATAAATTGAAATTAGCTATAGGCATTTCAACAGATGATAATTTAAATAAAATTACGTTACAAGATTATATTTCAACTGGCAAAGGGCGTTTACGCTCTTCTGCTTCTAATAAAATTGCAGTAATTTATGCACAAGGAGAAATTTTATACGGTGAAGGAGATGAAAATTATATTGGACAAGATTTAATTATTAACGCATTGCGGAAAGCAAGTGATGATAAAAATGTAAAAGCAATTGTATTAAGAGTAAATTCACCTGGAGGTAGTGCTTTAGCAAGTGAGTTAATATGGAGAGAAATGGAATTGGCTAATAATAAATTACCAATTGTTGTTTCAATGGGTAATGTAGCTGCTTCAGGTGGTTATTATATTGCTTGTAATGCAGACAGAATTTTTGCGGAACCAACTACAATTACAGGGTCTATTGGTGTTTTTGGAATGATTCCAAACATACATAAATTGTCAGATAATATTGGTATAAATGCTGAACAAGTTAGTACAAATACTGGCGCAAACTATAGTGTTTTTGAGCCTATGACCGATGCCTTTAGAGCAGTTACTACTGAAGGGGTTGAGCAAGTATATACTACTTTTTTAGAGCGCGTAGCAAAAGGAAGAGGAATGTTGGTTAAGGAAGTTGATAGTGTTGCTCAAGGCAGAGTATGGTCTGGTATAGAAGCTTTAGAAAATGGTTTGGTTGATGAACTTGGAAATTTAGATGATGCAGTTTTATATGCTGCAGAATTAGCTGAAGTAACCGATTATAAAGTGAGAAATTATCCTAATTATAAATTTGATTTTGAAGATAAGTTTAATAGTTTTCCATTTATGAAATCTAAAGAAAAGATTTTAATTGAAGAATTAGGAGAGGAGTATTATAATATGTACCAATCTTTAAAACAACTTTCTAAAGTAAAAGGAATTCAAGCCAGACTTCCTTTCGTTTTAAATATTAAATAAACTACTTTTTAAATACAGTATTTTAACCTTAAATTAAACTATATTAACTTATGAAATTAAATTCAACTTACAGTGTTAAAATAATATATAAAGTAGGAAAATATGATGTAGTATAAACTATAATTCAACAGTATATTTGTAGTGTAATAATTGAGGTATTTGGTTTAAGAATACGAATAATACTATTATATATTTGGTTAACTTGTTAAATGAGGTCTATTTGAGTGTAGACCTCATTTTCTTTTTATAAAGTATTATTCCTATTATTTAATAGAAATAATATACTAAGAGAATTTTTAATTTATTAAAAAAGGAGTTGTTTATTTTTGAACAAGCAGTTGCTTCATCTCATTTCTATATTTTAAAGGGCTACTTCCTGTAAATTTTTTAAATAATTTATTAAAATGAGAAAAATTATTAAAGCCACTTTCAAAACAAATTTCTGTAATGCTAGATTGGTTTTCAGCTAGTAGTTTAGTTGCGTGAACAATTCTAAATTCATTTACAAATTGTGTAAATGTTTTATTTGTAGATTTTTTAAAATACCTACAAAATGCTGGAACTGTCATACTTACTTTTTCAGCAATTTCATCTAAAGGAATTGATCTTTTAAAATTATTGTTTACGAAACTAAAAATAATATCTATTTTATTATTGTCTTGAGGCTCTATTTCAAATGCAAAGCCATCAACATTTAATAATGAGTAATTTTTTGTAACAGCTAATTCTTTTAAGATGTTTAAAAAATGAATAATTCTATCCATTCCTTTATAATTTACCAAGGCCTCTATTTTAGGACCAATATCTTTTTTTGCTTCAACATTAAATAAAATACCTTTTTTTGCTTTTGTAAATAAAGATTTAACTTGTTGCATTTCAGGTATATTCACGAAATTTTCACCTAAAAAATCTTCTTTAAATTGTACTATGGTTTCGGTACCATTTGTTGTAAATCTATCAGTAAAACCACTGTGTGGTAAATTAGACCCTATAAGTATTAACTGGCTGTTATTAAAATAAGATAAATGACTTCCAATATGTCTTTTACCATTAGCTTTATTCACATAAATTAACTCTAGTTCTGGGTGAAAATGCCAAAAAGGCAAATCGCCCACAACCTTTTTATTATGTTGCATCACACGAATTGAACTCCCAAATTCTGGGTTTAATTTTTTAAATGTAGGTTTAATGTTTTTCATAAGTAACTACTTACTACAAAATTAAGTATAAATTATTTGTTTAACTATATACAATTCGCAATTATATATACTATATTACCTTAACATTTATTTAACACAATTTAGGTGTGAATATAACATATAAAATAAGAGGTGTAAAGTTCTTTAAAAAATTGCATAAAAAAGCAGTTTTAGATTTTCAGCTTTTATAATTTAATGTAATAAGCTAATAATTAAAAAGTAAATTTTAATAATTAGTATTTTTTGGATTTTGCAATGGTAAAATTGAAAAATAAACTATTTCATTGTATCAGAAATAGTTATGAGAGTTTTTGAGTATAATTTTATTTTTATAAAATATAAAATTATTTAAAATTCACATAAAAATATACTATATTAACTTAATATTAAATTAACATTTACATGAAGGTTAAAAAAGTATATAAATGTGAAAATTTTGGGGCAGTATCATCAAACTTTCCAATCTATATTTGTACCATACTAATTTTAAAAATTATTTATTATGAAAAATTTAATGAAAAGAAGTTTATTGATTATCACATTTTTTACAGTTTCAATTTCAATGGCTAATAATAACGATCCAGGTATTAAAGTTAATTTAATTGAAAACAAACTAATCCAGTTGACTCTTAGTGGAGATTCAGATGTTTTTGAAATTTCTGTAAGAGATAATTATGGGGTTTTATTGCATAAAGAAAATTTGCAAAGTGATAATAACTCAAAAAAATATGACTTAGCCAACTTACCAAATGGTAATTATTTTATGGAAATAGAAAGTTCAACTAAAATAAAGGTAATTCCTTTTAAAGTATCTGCTAAATCTGTCGCATTAAAAAATGATGATGAGATTATACACTTTAAGCCAACTATAAGAAAAACGGAGGATATTGTTTATGTTTCAATGTTAGCCTTAAATAATGAAAAACTTGAGGTTTTACTTTACGATATGAATAATAATTTACTGTACAGTGAAACTTTACAAGATAAAGAAATTTTAGAACGTAAACTTAATTTAATGAACCTTAAATCTGGAAGTTATAGTATGATTTTAAGAAGTAATGGAAAAGCATTTTATGAAACAATTAAAATATAATATAAGTTAGAGTTTATAACATAGTTTGTTAAAAGAGGTCTTTTTAAGGCCTCTTTTTTATTTCCTCTCAAAAGTTACAAAACTGAAATTATATTTATTTTTTTCATCAGCTTTAAAATCTTCTCTAGATGTCTCTTTCCAAATTTTAGTATCTATAACTGGGAAAAATGCATCGGCCTCAAATTTGTGATGTACAAAAGTTAAATCTAATTTATCAGCAATTTCCATAGCCTGTTTGTAAATTTCAGCACCTCCTAATATGTAAGGATTTTCATCATTTTTAGATGCTTCAATTGCTTTTTTTAATGAGTTTACTACAATACAACCTTTTGCACTATAATTTTTATTTCGTGTAATAATAATAGTTGTTCTGTTTGGTAAAGGTTTACCTAAAGATTCAAAAGTTTTTCTACCCATAATTATATGGTGATTAAGAGTTACTTGTTTAAATCTTTTTAAGTCTGCAGGTAAATGCCAAATTAACTGATTGTCTTTTCCTAATGCATTGTTTTCTGCTATTGCAGCTATAATTGTAATCATTTGTTTTTTTAATTGCTTGGCGGGTTTTCCTTTTTTTTTAACTCTGTTGCATATTGTTCGCTTTCAGCTTTTAATTTTGCTTCATGAGCTATTTCTTTTTCAAGTTTTGCAATTTTTAACTCTTGCTTAAGAACTAACTTTTCTGTTTGTTTGCGTTCCCAATCTTTTCCCATAAATTTTTTTGTTACAAAAACATTTATAAAATGAAGTGCCCATATAAATAGCCATAAAATTATAGCCCAAACAAACCAATCATATTGCTCCTCTACTTTTAAAACTTTATTAATAACGATTAAAAAAACGGATCCAATTAAAAAAACAATAAAATGTAAATACAACCGTCTCTTTTGTTTGATGCGGTTTCGAGCATTTTCATATAATTCGTGTTGATCAGTCATAAAAAAGTTTTTACATACTTTTAACCCATTCTTTTATATAATCGGTAAAATCTTCAGTTTCATTAGTTTGCATCAATTTTTCATTCGCAAATGTCAAAAAATTTAAAATATTTTTGTCAGATGTATTAAACAGAACTTCAATAGATTTTAACAAGTCAACATCGTCAATTTCTATAATTCTTTGAATAATTTTATTTTTTAGTTGTAAAGAATCCATATTATTTTTTATTAATAAACGCTTTCTTTTAGGTAATATTACACTGAAACTACACCTTTAATATGCGGATGCGGGTTGTAATTTACTAAGGTAAAATCTTTAAAATTAAAATCAAAGATATTTTTAATGTTTGGGTTTATTTCCATTTGTGGTAATGGTTTTGGCTCTCTAGATAATTGGAGTGCAATTTGTTCACTGTGATTGCTATAGATATGTGCATCTCCAAAGGTGTGAATAAAATCTCCGTAACCTAAATCGCAAACCTGAGCCATCATCATAGTTAATAAAGCATATGAAGCAATATTAAACGGAACACCTAAAAAAATATCTGCACTGCGTTGATATAACTGACAGGATAATTTACCATCAGTTACATAAAATTGAAAAAATGCATGACATGGCGGTAAAGCTGCTTTTCCGTTTGCAACATTTTCTGAAAAAGAAACCGAAGTATCTGGTAAAACACTTGGGTTCCATGCTGTAACTAACATGCGTCTGCTATCAGGATTTGTTTTAATAGTATTAATTACTTCGGTTATTTGGTCTATACCTTCGCTGTTCCAATTACGCCATTGGTGACCATAAACGGGACCTAAGTCACCATTTTCATTTGCCCAGGCATCCCAAATTTTTACACCATTTTGTTTTAAATATTCAATATTTGTTTCTCCTTTTAAAAACCACAAAAGTTCATAAATTATGGATTTTAAATGTAGTTTTTTTGTAGTTACCATTGGAAAACCTTCGCTTAAATTAAAACGCATTTGATATCCAAAAACACTCTTTGTTCCAGTTCCTGTTCTATCTTCTTTTACCGTTCCATTTTCTTGAACGTGTTTTATTAAATCTAAATATTGTTTCATTAATTTAAGTTTAAAAGTTAAAAGCAATTCTAATTCTCCCCTTCGGGGGTTAGGGGGCTTTTACCCAATAATCATTCCTGCAATGGTTGCTGAAAGTAGCGAAGCTATTGAGCCACCAATTAATGCTTTCATACCAAATTCTGATAATGTTTTACGTTGGCCAGGTGCAAGAGATCCAATTCCTCCAATTTGAATTCCTATTGAAGCAAAATTTGCAAAACCACAAAGCATATAGGTAGCCATTATCACAGATTTATTATAGGTAAAATGTGTTATGTTAGCTACGTTTTTAAGTTCAGCAAGCTGAATATATCCAACAAATTCGCTAGCAGCTAATTTAACGCCTAACAGCTGTCCCATAAGCATTATATCTTCTTTTGCAACTCCAATTAACCACATTAAAGGAGCAAAAATTGTTCCTAAAATTGATTCCAGTGTAAATGTTTGATATGGAGTATTTGCCGCCATCCAATCATTTAAATTTGTAACGTTTCCAACCCAACCCAAAATACCATTTATCATAGCTATTAAAGCTACAAATACCAGAAGCATTGCTGCAACATTTGCAGCCAATTTTAAACCTTCAGTTGTACCATTTGCAATAGCATCTAAAATATTTGAACCTATTTTATCTTGAGACACATTAACATCGGTATTTATAGATTCAGTTTGAGGATATAATATTTTTGAAATTACAATGGCTCCAGGGGCTGCCATAACAGATGCCGCTAATAAATGTTTAGCAAACTGCAAACGTAAAACAGGGTCATTTCCACCTAAAAAACCAATATAGGCAGCTAAAACACCACCTGCAACAGTTGCCATACCTCCAATCATTACTAATAATATTTCAGAACGATTCATACGTTCTAAATATGCTTTTATCATTAAAGGAGCTTCAGTTTGTCCTAAAAATATATTTCCGGCAACAGATAAACTTTCTGCACCTGAAATATGTAGTAGCTTGGTGAGTAACCAAGCCATTCCTTTAACAATAAGCTGAATTATTCCTAAGTAAAATAATAATGAAGTTAATGCTGAAAAGAAAATAATAGTAGGCAAAATTTGAAAAACAAAAATAAATCCATAGGATTCGCTATTCATTAAACCGCCAAATAAAAATTCACTTCCTGCAGCAGTATAATCTAAAATATTTGTAAAAATACCTCCAACAAATTCAAAAATAGCTTGAACAAAACCAATTTTTAAAACTCCAATTCCAATTAGTAATTGTGCTGTTAAACCAGCTCCAACAGTTTTCCAATTAATAGCTTTACGGTTACTGCTAAATAAATAAGCAATAAATAATAATGAAATCATTCCTAAAGCGCCTCTCCATAAAGAAGTTATTGAAAATCCTTGATTTTCTATTATGGAATTTGAAATTGTTTCTTGAGCATTTATGGAAGTTAAACTAAAAAGCAATAAGGCAAACACGCCAATTTTTTTTATCATATTTAGTAAATGTTATTAGGAAGTACGTTTGTTGATTTCATCACGAATTTTTGCAGCCAATTCGTAATCTTCATTTTGTACGGCTTTATCGAGTTTTTCATTTAATTGTTTCAAGGTGTCTTTTGAAAAAGTTGATTTTTTTGTAGGTTCAGGCTCTTCAATTAGCTGCTCAATTCCTAAATCATCTTCTTCACCTGCACTTAATTCATCTTTCATTTTTAAATAAATACCAGCTTTATCTAAAATGTTTTCATAAGTGAAAATAGGTGCATTAAATCTTGTTGCTAATGCAATGGCATCAGAAGTCCTTGTATCTATAATTTCTTCAATTTTATCACGTTCACAAATTAAACTTGAATAAAAAACACCATCAACCAATTTATGAATAATAACTTGTTTTATAATAATGTTAAACCTATCGGCAAATGTTTTAAAAAGGTCATGTGTAAGTGGTCTTGGAGGTTTTATTTCTTTTTCTAAAGCAATTGCTATTGATTGTGCTTCAAAAGCACCAATAACTATTGGTAAAGTTCTGTTTCCATTTACTTCACTTAAAACCAATGCGTAAGCTCCACTTTGTGTTTGACTGTAAGATATTCCTTTAATATTTAGGCGTACTAAACTCATATGTTAAAATTAGCAAAAAAGGCTGTCTAATCAAAGGACTTTTAGTCCAAAAATTAGACAGCCTTATAATGAGGCACAATTTAATAAAATTATGCGTTATTTGCTTTAAATTCTTTTAACTTTTCAATTAATTTTGGAACTACTTCAAAAGCATCTCCAACAATTCCATAGTCTGCAGCCTTAAAAAATGGGGCTTCTGCATCTGTATTAATAACAACTTTTACTTTTGATGAATTGATACCTGCTAAATGCTGAATTGCGCCTGAAATTCCAATTGCTATGTATAAGTTTGATGCAACAGGTTTTCCTGTTTGTCCAACGTGTTCACTATGAGGTCTCCAGCCTAAATCTGAAACTGGTTTTGAACAAGCTGTAGCTGCTCCTAAAATTGAAGCTAATTCTTCAACCATTCCCCAATTTTCAGGGCCTTTTAGTCCTCTTCCTCCTGAAACAACTATATCGGCATCGGCAATAGTTACTTTACCTGTAGTTTGTTCAATTTTTTCAGAAGTTAAATTACTAGTTTCTATTTCTGGAGAAAATGCTTCCATAACACCGGAAACTTCATTTTCAAAAACTCCATAAGAGTTTTTGGCCAATGCAATTACTTTTATATCTGTTGAAATTTCACAATTACTAAATGCTTTGCTTGAAAAAGCTTTTCGCTTAACTATAAAAGGTGAAGTTGAACTTGGTAAAGCCATAACGTTACTAGCATAACCTGCATTTAAATTAACTGAAACAAGTGGCGCTAAATATAAACCATTCGCATTTGAATCAATAATTACAACTTGGGCATTTTCCTTTTCAGCAGCTTGTTTAACAACATTTGCATATATTTTTGCATTAAAAATTACTAATGCATTGTTTGTTACTTGTAATACTTTTTCAGCACCATATTTATAAAGTGTTTCGTTTTCAGTAGCATTAATAGTTAATACTACTAAATTTGTTCCTAATTGCTCAGCAACTTTTTTTCCGTATGAAGTAAGTTCAAACGAAGATTTTTTAAATTTTCCTTCCGATGATTCGGCAAAAACTAAAACTGACATATTTTTTATATTTTGTTTAATCGTTGAACTATTTATTAAATAACTTTTGCTTCGGTATGAAGTAAATTCACCAATTCACCCACATTATCAGCGTCAATCATTTTACAAGATGATTTTGCTTCTGGTTTTTCAAATGAAACAGATGCTGTTCCTGCTTCATTATTTATTGGGTCAACAACAGTAAGCGGTTTTTTACGAGCCATCATAATACCTCGCATATTAGGAATACGTAAATCTTTTTCTTCAACCAAACCTTTTTGTCCGGCAATTATTAAAGGTAAATTACAGGATAAAACTTCTTTTCCACCATCAATTTCTCTTGAAATAGTAGCTTTTTCTCCTTCAATTTCTAGACCAATACAGGCATTTACAAAATTATAATCTAATAAAGAAGCTACCATTCCTGGAACCATTCCTCCATTATAATCAATAGATTCTTTTCCAGCTAACACTAAGTTATATGCACCATTTTTAACAACTTCAGCCAATTCTTTTGCAACAGCAAACCCATCAATTGCTTCTGTGTTTACTCTTATAGCATCATCAGCTCCAATAGCTAAAGCTTTACGCAAAGTTGGTTCAGTTGAAGCGTTCCCAACATTTACAACTGTAATACTTGCGCCTTGTTTTTCTTTAAACCACATGGCTCGGGTTAAAGCAAACTCATCATAAGGATTTATAACAAATTGCACGCCATTACTATCAAATTTTGTGTTATTTTCTGTAAAATTTATTTTTGAAGTAGTATCTGGAACGTGACTAATACAAACTAATATTTTCATTTTATTAATTATTTGGATTTTTTATATAAATTTAATGACTTATTCATTTAATTTTTACGAATATACTACTTTTTTTTAAAAATACTATGCACGCATAGTAAAATTTTATAAAGTATTATTTTTTTGATAGTAAATTTAGAATTGCTTACTTTTGCAATTCGTTAAAAAAGATATAATGAAAACAATACAATTTAGAGAAGCTATTTGTGAAGCAATGAGCGAGGAGATGCGTAGAGATGAGTCAATTTTTTTGATTGGTGAGGAAGTTGCAGAATATAATGGTGCATACAAAGCGTCAAAGGGAATGTTAGATGAATTTGGAGCTAAAAGAGTTATTGATTCTCCAATTGCAGAATTAGGTTTTGCCGGCATATCGGTAGGATCTGCAATGAATGGAAATAGACCAATTGTAGAGTTTATGACTTTCAACTTTTCATTAGTTGGTATAGATCAAATTATTAATAATGCTGCAAAAATTAGACAAATGTCTGGTGGACAGTTAAATTGTCCAATTGTTTTTAGAGGACCAACAGGTTCTGCGGGACAATTAGGAGCAACACATTCACAAGCCTTTGAAAATTGGTTTGCAAATACTCCTGGTTTAAAGGTAATAGTTCCTTCAAATCCTTATGATGCAAAAGGCTTATTAAAAGCTGCAATTAGAGATGATGATCCAGTAATTTTTATGGAATCTGAACAAATGTATGGAGATAAAGGAGAAGTTCCAGAAGGAGAGTATGTTTTACCAATTGGTGTAGCTGATATTAAAAGAGAAGGTACGGATGTAACAATAGTTTCTTTTGGAAAAATAATTAAAGAGGCATATAAAGCTGCAGAAATTTTAGAAAAAGAAGGAATTTCTTGTGAAATTTTAGATATGCGTACTGTAAGACCAATGGATTTTGAAGCAATTTTTACTTCAGTTAAAAAAACTAACAGGTTGGTTATTTTAGAAGAGGCTTGGCCTTTTGCAAGTGTATCTTCAGAAATTACATTTCAAGTTCAGGAAAATGTATTTGATTATTTAGATGCGCCAATTAGAAGAATTACAACAGCAGATACACCAGCACCATATTCTCCAGTATTATTAGAAGAATGGTTACCAAACTTTAACGATGTTGTTAAAGCGGTTAAAGATGTAATGTATATAAAATAAAGGCATAATATTTGCGTTAATAATTCCTTTCAAGTGCTACTTGAAAGGATTTTTTTATTATGAGAAGAATTTTAAAAATTATAAACATCCTCTTTTTATTCATTTTTTCTGTTGGTTTTTCCCAAGTTAAAATTAGTGGTGTTGTTTTAGATGAACAAAACCAAACTATTCCATTTGCAAATATTCTTTTTGTAGGTTCAACAACAGGTACAGTTTCAGATGAAAATGGTAAGTTTTATCTAGAAACAGAAGAAAATTTCAATCGAATTGAAGTTTCTTTTTTGGGTTTTGAAACCAAAATAATTTCAATAAAAAGTAGAGATTTTAATTTAAAAATTATTTTAAAGGAAGAAGCTTCTCAATTAGATGAGGTGTTTATTTATAGCGGTAAAGTTAAGAAAAAGGGAAATCCGGCAATTGAAATTTTAAAGAAAGTTTGGGCTAAAGAGCGTCAGAATGGAATCTACTTATTTGATCAATATCAATACGAAAAGTATGAGAAACTAGAGTTTGATATGAATAATGTAGACAGTGTTTTTATGAAGAAGAAACTGTTTAAAGGAATGGAGTTTGTTTTTAATAGTATTGATACATCTCGTATTACTGGAAAAGCATTTTTACCAATTTTTATAAATGAATCTGTTTACAATTCCTTTGGTAAAAATAAAGGCGGTCAAAAACTGCGCGAAGATTTAGTAGCTAATAAAAATTCAGGATTTAATTCCAATCAAAATGTAATTGCTTTTATAAAAGATTTGTATGTAGATTATAATATATATGATAGCTATATTAAAATTTTCGACAAGAGTTTTGTGAGTCCCATTTCAAAAGCATCTGGAATTTCAACCTATAATTATGTGTTAACTGATAGCGCATATATAGATAATAAATGGTGTTACAATATTTTATATTATCCAAGACGAAAAAGTGAACTTACTTTTAAAGGAGATTTTTGGGTAAACGATTCTACGTTTGCAATTAAAGAAATTAATATGCAAGCAAACAGAAGCGCCAATATAAATTGGGTAAAAGATATTTATATTGAGCAAGAGTTTGATGTATTAAATGACTCTGTATTTTTATTGAAACGAGATTATATGTTGTCTGATTTTAGTTTGAATAAAAAAGACAAATCTAAAGGTGTTTACGGTAGAAGAACTACTATGTATAAAGATTATAAGTTTAATCAACAAAAAGATGCAGGCTTCTATAATGAAGAAATAAATGTATATGATGAAAAAATTTATAACAAAGCCGATGATTATTGGAGTGAAAGCAGGCAAGAAAAATTAAATGAAAATGAGTTAGGCATCTATAAAATGTTAGATACACTAACAACCGTTCCAAAGTTTAAACAAATTTATAATGCCATTTCAATACTGGGTTCAGGATATATTGAGTTTAATAAGTTTGATTTTGGATCCATATATTCTACAATAGGTAAAAATGATGTAGAAGGTTTGCGCTTAAGAGTTGGAGGAAGAACTTATTTAGGAGGAAATGAACCTTGGCGTATACAAGGTTATACAGCATATGGTTTTGATGATGATAAGTTTAAATACGGAATGTCAGGAAAGTGGATGGTGAATCCGAAAAGTAGGTTTATAATTGGTGGAGGAAATAGACGTGATGTTGAGCAAATTGGAGTTAGTTTAACAACCACTAATGATGTTTTAGGTAGGAGTTTTGCATCTTCCTCATTTTTTGCTAGTGGAGATAATAGCAAATTAACTTCAATAAATTTGTCTAATTTCTTTATGTCAATAGAACCAAAAAACAATTTGCAATTTAAAATTGGAGCATCTTACAGAACTTTAGAATCAGCTTCTCCTGGTACATTTAATTTAGATTATTGGGTTGATAAGGAAAATGATATTAAAAAATCTGATGTAATTCAATCTGAAATAGACTTTTCAATTAAATATACTCCAGATAGAAAAACAATTGGTTATGGTGTTGAAAGAAATGAAGTTACGGATACTTATTCAACTTGGTTTTTAAATTATTCACAAGGAATAAAAGGGGTTTTTAATAGTGATTTTGATTACCAGAAAATTCAGTTTTATTATAGACAACCAATATTAATTGGTGGTTTTGGAAGAATGTTTACCACTTTTGAAGTGGGTAAAACCTTTGGAGAAGTTCCGTTAGGTTTGTTAAATGTTGTCCCTGGAAATCAATCTTATTTTACAATTGAAAACACGTATTCACTGTTAGATTATTATGAATTTGTAACTGATACTTATGCTTCACTTCATATTGAACATAATTTTAATGGAAGATTCTTATCTAGAATTCCCTTGTTAAGAAAACTTAATTTAAGAGAAATTGTGGGAGTTAAAGGTGTATGGGGAGAAATTTCAGACAAAAATTTAGCATTAAATGCCTCGAATATAAATTATATAGCTCCCAATAAGCCTTATTATGAATATAGTGTTGGAATAGGAAATATATTTAAAGTTTTTAGGATTGATTTTAGTTGGAGAGGAAATTATAAGGATGTGCCAGATGCAAATAAATTTGCAATAAAAGGAGCATTTGGATTTCATTTTTAAAAATCATCTTAAATTAACCACGCTAACAGTATGAATTTTGTACTTTTGCATTAAATTAAAAAATAAAGAATGACTGCTAAATCAAAAAAACAAGTAACATTTGATGTGTTAATAGAAATACCAAAAGGAAGTAGAAATAAATATGAATATGATTTTGCTTTGCATAAAATCAGGTTTGATAGAATGTTGTTTTCATCAATGATGTATCCTGGTGATTATGGGTTTGTTCCAGAAACTTTAGCATTAGATAAGGATCCTTTAGATGTATTGGTTTTAGGTACTGAGCCTTCATTTCCAATGGTTGTGATGGAAGTGAGACCAATTGGTGTTTTCCATATGACTGATGAAAAAGGACCTGATGAAAAAATTATTTGTGTACCAGTTTCTGATCCAATTTGGAACAATAGAAATGATATTCATGATTTAAATCCACATAGATTAAAAGAGATTGAACATTTTTTTCAAGTTTATAAAGATTTAGAAGAGAAGAAAGTTGATGTTGGAGGTTGGGGTAATGCGGAAGAAGCAATTCAAATTTACCATGAATGTGTGGAGAGATACGAGAATAGTGAGCATAAAAAGAAAAGAACTTTCACTATTTAGTTGTAAAATAATTTACTAATAAAAAAAGCCAGATTTAATATATTAAAGCTGGCTTTTTTTATCACCCATATTTTACTATTTTTAGACCAACTAAAAAAAATTAATTAAACCTAACAATTATCAAATGGAATTAATAGTAAATTATTTACCCTTATTTGGGGTTTTAGCACTTGTATTTGTTTTTATTAAAAACTCTTGGGTATCAAGACAAGACGGAGGGAGTGTAAAAATGCTTAAAATAGCAAAACATATTGCAGATGGTGCAATGTCATTTTTAAAAGCTGAATATAAAATTTTAGCAATTTTTGTATTAGTTGTTGCTATTTTATTGTATCTCAAAGGAACTTATGATGTAGGTTCACATGGAATGGTCGCAATATCATTCATTGTAGGAGCTATTTGCTCAGCCCTAGCTGGTTTTATTGGAATGAGGGTAGCAACAAAAGCAAATGTTAGAACAACACAAGCAGCAAGAACATCTTTAGGGAAAGCATTGGAGGTTGCTTTTGCAGGTGGTGCTGTTATGGGATTAGGAGTTGTTGGTCTTGGAGTTCTGGGGTTAAGTACTTTATTTATGGTATACCAAATTATGTGGCCAGGAACTGAAAATATTCCAATGGTATTGAATGTACTTTCTGGATTTTCATTAGGGGCATCATCAATTGCACTTTTTGCGCGTGTTGGTGGAGGTATTTATACAAAAGCTGCCGATGTGGGAGCTGATTTAGTTGGAAAAGTTGAAGCTGGTATTCCTGAAGACCATCCTTTAAATCCTGCAACTATTGCAGATAATGTTGGTGATAATGTTGGTGATGTGGCTGGAATGGGAGCCGATTTATTTGAATCGTATGTAGGTTCAATTATTGGTACTATGGTTTTAGGAGCTTTAATTATTACCCCAAATTTTGGAGGATTAGGAGCTGTTTATTTACCGCTGGTATTAGCAGCAGTTGGTATAGTTATGTCTATTATAGGTACATTATTTGTGAAAGTTAAAGATGGTGGAAGCCCACATAAAGCACTAAATTTAGGTGAATTTGGATCTGGACTTTTAATGGTAATAGCTTCTTATTTTATTATTGCCCAATCAGGTTTGTTACCAGATAGTTGGATCTCTGATGGAATTAATTATACAGCAATGGGTGTTTTTTATGCAACTTTAGCTGGATTAATTGCTGGTTTTTGTGTTGGAAAAGTTACCGAGTATTATACAGGAACTGGTACGAAACCCGTAACTTCAATTGTTGAACAGTCAGAAACAGGTTCAGCTACAAATATTATTGCTGGCTTAGGAGTTGGAATGATGTCTACAATGTTTCCAATATTATTAATTGCTGCAGCAATTATGGTTTCTCATTATTTTGCTGGTTTATATGGTATTGCAATTGCTGCCGTGGGTATGTTGGCAAATACTGGTATTCAGTTGGCGGTTGATGCTTACGGACCAATTTCTGATAATGCTGGTGGTATTGCTGAAATGGCCGAATTGCCAAAAGAAGTTCGTGAAAGAACAGATAAATTAGATGCTGTTGGAAATACTACTGCAGCTATTGGTAAAGGATTTGCAATTGCTTCTGCAGCTTTAACTGCTTTGGCATTGTTTGCAGCATTTATGAAAACAGCTAAAGTAACTTCAATTGATGTTTCTCGCCCTGATATTATGGCTGGCTTGTTAATTGGAGGTATGTTACCATTTGTATTTTCTGCTTTATCTATGAAAGCTGTTGGGCGCGCTGCAATGGCAATGATTGAAGAAGTACGTCGTCAGTTTAAAGATATTCCACAATTAAAAGATGCTTTAGAAATTATGCGTAAATATGATTCTGATATGTCTAAAGCTTCTGAAGAGGACAGAAAAATATTTGATGCTGCCGATGGATATGCTGAATATGAAAAATGTGTAGAAATTTCTACTGAGGCTTCTATTAGAGAAATGGTGTTGCCTGGTTTATTGGCTCTAGCAGTTCCAGTAATAGTTGGATTTGTGGGAGGAGCAGAAATGTTAGGAGGTCTTTTAGCAGGAGTTACAACTTCGGGAGTTTTAATGGCAATTTTTCAATCTAATGCAGGTGGAGCTTGGGATAACGCTAAAAAAATGATTGAAGAACAAGGTAAAAAAGGAACTGCTGCTCATAAAGCTGCAGTTGTAGGTGATACTGTGGGAGACCCATTTAAAGATACTTCAGGTCCTTCATTAAATATTTTATTAAAATTAATGTCGGTTGTAGCATTGGTAATTGCTCCAAGTATTGCTTTAGATGCTGTTGATGTTAATGCATATGTGAAAGAAAAAGCTGCTACTGAAATGGTTGCTAAAGAAGTTACTAAAGAAGTAAAAGTTGAAATGGTGAAAAATGAAGATGGTACAGTAACTGCAACTGTTATTACAACTATCACCGATAATGGAGAAATAGTAACTGAAGAAAAAGTTTTTGAAGGAACTGAAGATGAAGTAAAAGCTAAATTAGAAACATTAAAAGATGTTGAAGTTAAAGTAAATAAAATTGAAGAAGTTATTAAAAAAGAATAATATAATTTTATTTTGATTATTAAAAAGGCACTCATTTAGAGTGCCTTTTTTAATTAAAAATTTTTAATAAATCGTATATTTAGGTATTATTAATCAATTAAAAAGTTAAATGAAATTTATTAGCAATTCTTTAAAGCATTTTATTAAGCTAGAAACTTCATCGAGTATTATTTTATTTTTAGTATCAATTATTGCCATTGTTTGGGCTAATTCATCCTATGGCTACATCTATGAAGATTTATGGCATCATAAGTTTACCATTGGTTTTGCAGATACAAATTTTCATTTATCTAAGTCATTAATTTTATGGATTAATGATGGGTTTATGGCTATTTTCTTTTTTGTAATAGGTTTGGAAGTAAAGCGAGAAATTTTGGTTGGAGAATTAACAACACTACGAAAAGCTTCGCTGCCAATTTTTGCTGCAATAGGAGGAATGTTGTTTCCGGTTCTTATTTTTTTATTGTTAAATAAGGGAAAAGCAGGAGTTGAAGGTTGGGGAATTCCAATGGCAACGGATATTGCATTCACATTAGGAATTTTAAAGTTATTAGGAAAGCGTGTGCCATTAGGACTTAAAATATTTTTAACTGCATTTGCAATTGTAGATGATATAGGAGCAGTTTTAGTAATTGCTATATTTTACAGTGCTAATATTCAATGGGATTTAATAACATATGCAATGCTGTTATTTGGTGGGGTATCATTTTTAAGTTATAGAAGAATCTATTCTAAATATTTTTATTTTTTAATTGGATTTTTTGTTTGGTTATTATTTTTAAAGTCAGGTATTCATCCAACAATTGCTGGAATTTTAATGGCATTTACAATCCCAATTCATAGAAAAGTAGATATGTCAGAATATTTGGATGCAATAAAAAAACAATTGTCAATTTTTCAGAAAAATAAAACTACTTCAAATCAATTATTGACTAATGAACAAATTCAGGCAGTTGACGCTATTGAGAATTGTTCAGAAAAAGTACATGCTCCCTTACAGCATTTAGAACATACTTTACACGGTTGGGTTTCGTATTTAATTATGCCAATTTTTGCCTTGGCAAATGCAGGTGTTGTTATTAGTTTTAATGGGTTAGGAGGTTCAAGTCATGTAATTTTTAACATTGCTTTAGCTTTGGTTTTAGGGAATACTTTTGGAATTTTATTGTTAAGCTATATTGGAGTGAAATTGAAACTTGCAGATTTACCTAAGGGAACTAATTTTATGAATTTATTAGGTGTTAGTTTATTGGGAGGTCTTGGTTTTACAATGTCCTTATTTATTGCAAATCTTGCATATACAACTGAAAGTTTAATTGCAGCTTCTAAAATGGGAATTATTATTGGATCGTTAGTTGCAGGTTTATTAGGGTATTTAGTATTAAGGTTTTCGTTAGCGACTAAGAAACAATAACTGTATTAAAATTTTTGCCCATAATTGTGTTCAACAAATTTAAAATAGTTGTAAAGTTTGTAATTTACATCTAAGCCATAATCAACATTAAAATCGTAATCAATAACATTTTCATAAATTTTACTATTATATCTTAATGGGTTTGTAGCTCTTATATTCCATTCTGTAACATAAAACTTATTTTTAGTTTCATAATAAGATTGTGAATAATAATTTGCAGGTTTTGCTATAGTATATAAATAAGTTTCAAAACCGGGATCAATAATAATTATTTCATATTCTAAATCGTCATTTGCTATTCTAACTGCTCCTTCAGGAAGTTGAGTGTCATCTGTTGTAGTTTTTGTTGTTGAGCCGCATCCAACAAGAAACAACCCAATTGCTAAATAATAAATTAATTTTCTCATAATCAGGTATTTTAAGTACTTTAAAATGCGCAAAAATCATTCCAGTTTTTACTTCTGAAATTTTTATTTTACCTTGTGAATTAAACAATAATAGTATGAATAAAACACGTTGTAATTGGTGTGGAACAGATCCACTTTATATGGAATATCATGATTCTGAATGGGGTGTACCTGTATATGATGATGCAAAATTATTTGAATTTTTAATTTTAGAGACTTTTCAGGCTGGTTTAAGTTGGATTACAATTCTTAGAAAACGAGAAAATTTTAGAGTAGCTTTTGATAATTTTAATTATAAAAAAATTGCAAAATATAATGAAACCAAGTTTGAGGAACTTATTCAAAATGCTGGTATTATTAGAAACAAACTTAAAATAAAAGCTACTATTTCAAATGCAGTTGCTTTTATAGAAGTACAAAAGGAATTTGGTTCTTTTTCTAACTATATTTGGAATTTTACAAACGGAAAACCTATAAAAAACAACCCTAAAACTTTAAAAGAAGTACCTGCAACAACTGAACTTTCAGATATTATTTCAAAAGATTTAAAAAAGCGTGGTTTTAAGTTTGTTGGTTCAACGGTAATATATGCTCATATGCAAGCAACAGGTATGGTAAACGACCATATTATTGATTGTTTTAGATATAATGAAGTGTAATTTTTTGTAAAACTGAACTTGTCTAAGTTGGGTTAATATTCTTATTTAAGATGTATCATCAAGTTTAGTTTTATTTTGACTTCACCTAAAATAAATACCTTTAATTTATAGGAATGTAAATTTCAGTAACCCATTTAGCTGGGTTAGGATTGTCGTTTGGACCAATAGTATATACTTCAAAAGGTTCTCCACCATCTAACTCAGTATGTCCTTTTTCAGTAAGCGATTTATAAGCTACTTCCCAGGCTTTGTTTAAGTAAGTGTAGCTTCCTTTAAAAATAGTTTTAAATGTTTTTTGAGGTTTTAAAAAACCAGTTAAAACATCATCTGTTGTAATTATTCGTTCTTTTACAGGAATACAAGTTGAAAACATAGTTGTTTTATTTGTTTCGTCCCAATTATGAGTTAATAAAAAGGGTTTGCCAGAAGCTTCAATAGAATTGTCTTCCATAAATTTTATAACAACCGGAAACATTTCTGCCATTTTTTTATTGATTACATTAATTTTACAAGAAGTTGTTTGATATAAATAATATCCCCCTCCATAATCTACTTCGCCAATAATATTAAAAGAATGTTTGTCCATTTCTTTTAAAATATGTTGTTCTAACAATTCAAGACCTCGGTTATACATTGGAATCATATTTTTTTCTATGCCTCCTTGGGTTAACCAATAAACTTTTTCTCCAAAAGAACTGTTTCCTCTCATTCCCCAAGTAACTTCATTCCCAGTATCAGTATTTTTAATTTCCCAGTAAACTTCGGGAGTACTTCCTGTTCCAAAATCTATTTGTTGAATAATTTCCTTGTTTGGAATAATTGAAATTGTTTTTATAGAGCCAATTCCATCTTTTCCTGTCCAAGTGTATGAAGCTCCAACTCCTGAAGTTACTTCAGGATACGACGCTACAATTGTACTGTCTAATTCTAGCCAAGGACCCCAATATTGCCAATTTTTATAATCATTAATATTATCAAAAATAACTTCCGCAGGAGCTTTAATTATTCGAGATTGTTTAATGTTATATTCAGATTCCAATGTTGCAATATATATAGCAAATCCAATAACTACTATTAAAAGTAACAGAAGAATATATTTTAAGAATCTCATTTTTTAGATTTTTTAAATAACTAATTTACGAAATAAAATCTAAGAAATTTAACTTACTTTAATGTAATGAAAAAGTAATTAAAGTGAATATTGCAACTATTAAGAAAAGAGCAATAACTATAATAAAAGTGTTCTTATAATATTTTTTATGAATTTTAATATCTTTTCTGTAACTCCAAATCATTAAAATAGTAAATGCAATTATAAAAAAAGCTGCAAATATAAGCTGTCCTTTGCTAAACATATTAATTGTGTATATTTAACATCAAAAGTACGTAAATTTTCAATATGAAAAATGCATTAATTATTGGAGCAACCTCAGGAATAGGTAAAGAACTTTCCAAGCTTTTAGTTAACGATAATTATAAGGTTTTAATAACCGGTAGACGTGAAAATTTATTGAATGAAATTAAAGAAACCAATCCTGAAAAGTACCTAATAAAGGTTCATGATGTCACCAATTTAAATTCTTGTGAAAAACTGTTTGAAGAAGTTGAAAATGAATTAAAAACTATAGATTTAATTGTTTATAGTTCTGGAGTTGGTGAGCCAAATTATAAACTTGAATGGGAAAAAGAAATACCAACTTTAAACACGAATATTTTGGCTGCCACTAAAATTTATGGTTTGGCTTATAATTTTTTCAGAAAACAAGGTTATGGACATTTAGTTGGAATTTCATCAATCGCTTCAATTAGAGGAAATAGACATACACCTGCATATTTTGCTTCAAAAGCATTTCAAGCAAGTTATTTGGAATCGCTTTATATGAAAGGGAAAAGAAGTAAAGCAAGTATTTATGTTACTGATATTCAACCTGGATTTGTTGATACAGCAATGGCTCTAGGTGATACATTTTGGATGGCTTCATTAAAAAAAGCTACAAAGCAAATTTATTCAGCTATTAAAAATAAAAAGAAAAAAGCTTACATAACAAAACGTTGGAGGTTGGTAGCTTTTGTTTTAAAAATTGTACCAACAAAATTATTGTATAAAATATCTTAAAACTAACAAATTAGAAATTATAAAATAAATGAAGGGAAAAATAAAAGCAGTACAAGAGTTTCATGAAGCCTTTGGATTAGGAATAAATCATGAGCCAATAGCTAAATTACCAGAGAGCAAACTAAAATTACGATTTGATTTAATGGCTGAAGAAAATGAAGAATATTTAGAAGCTGCAAAAGAAAATGATCTGGTTGAAGTGGCAGATGCTTTAGGTGATATGTTGTATATTTTATGTGGAACTATTTTAGAGCACGGAATGCAATATAAAATTGAAGCAATTTTTAATGAAATTCAACGGAGTAATATGAGTAAACTTGGAGCAAACGGAAAACCAATTTACCGTGAAGATGGAAAGGTTATGAAAGGACCTAATTATTTTAAACCAAATATTTCAGAAATTTTAGAAGAAAAATCTTAACAAATTTTTAAGTCAACTTTTAAAGTAAATAGCGTTATTTTATATGTTTTAAAAATCCAAACAATTAATTCAATCTAATATTATGAAAATTTTAATTAAAAAGTTAATGTTATACACTTCAATTGTAGCATTAACCTTATTTATTTCCTGTAAAAAGGAAAAACAAGTTGAAGAAGAGAAAATACCTGGAATTATTGTCGAAAATATGGACACATCTGTACGTCCAAATGATGATTTCTTTAGATATGTAAATGGAAGTTGGTTAGATAAAACTGAAATACCAGCAGATAGAACTTCTTGGGGAAGTTTTAATGAATTAAGAAAAAAAACAGATGCTGATGTACTTACAATTTTAAGTGAGGCAATAGCTGAAGATAAATTCCCTAAATTAAAAGATGCTCAAGGAAACTTAACCTTAGAATCTGATCAAAAAAAGGCAGTAAATTTTTATGAATCAATTATGGATACTGTTGCAAGAGATCAACAAGGTTTAGACCCAATTATGCCATTTTTAAATAAAATTGATGCTATTGGAAATTTAAATGATTTACAAAACTTACTTACTGAAATGGCACCTTATGGATATGGTGGCTTTTTTGGTTTTGCAGTTTTTAATGACTTGAAAGACAGTAAAATGAATGCTGGTTATGTTACTCCTGCAGGTTTAGGTTTGTCACGTGATTATTATGTTGATCAAGATGAAGATACTAAAGAAAAACGTGTAAAATACATAGCTCATATTGCAAGAATGCTTCAGTATTTTGGAGATTCAGAAGAAGTATCAAAAGTAAATGCTCAAAAGGTATTTGATTATGAATATAACTTAGCTGAGCCAAGATTCACAAAAGAAGAATCTAGAGATACCAGAAAACTATACAATCCAAAAACTATTGAAGAGATTACAGCTTTAACTCCCTCAGTTAATTGGGAAACATATTTTAAAGGTTTAGGAATTGATAATCTTGAACGCGTAATTGTTATGCAGCCTAAATATATGGAAGCAGTTGAGAAAATACTTACAACCAGTTCAATGGATGATATTAAATTATACTTACGTTGGACTGCAATAGATAGAGCTGCAGGATTATTAAATAACGAGTTAGAAGTAGCTAATTGGGAATTTTATAGTAAAGAATTACGTGGTGTACAGCAACAAAGACCAAGAGATGAAA
Organism: Lutibacter oceani; assembly: GCF_003384935.1. Taxonomy (GTDB): domain Bacteria; phylum Bacteroidota; class Bacteroidia; order Flavobacteriales; family Flavobacteriaceae; genus Lutibacter; species Lutibacter oceani. The sequence goes on along the minus strand of NZ_QTTQ01000011.1, from coordinate 412,619 downwards.
GAGCATTGGCTAATTTAAATGGTTCAATTGGTGAAGCATTAGGGAAGTTATACGTTGACAAAAAGTTTCCGCCAGAAGCAAAAGCAAAAGCTGAGGAAATGATTAAAAATGTGATGCTAGGTTTTGAGAAAAGAATTAACGCTTTAGAATGGATGAGTGCTGAAACCAAGCTAAAAGCTATTGAAAAATTAGATAAAATGACAGTTAAAATTGCATATCCAGATAAATGGAAAGATTATGCGGCTTTGGATGTAAAATCTATTGAAGATGGTGGTTCTTATTTTCAAAATACTGTAAACATTTCAAAATGGAATTTTGAAGAAAACATGGAGAAAATAGGAAAACCTGTTGACAGATCTGAATGGGGAATGGCGCCACAAATTGTAAATGCTTATTTTAATCCGGTAAATAATGAAATTGTTTTTCCAGCAGCAATTTTACAACCTCCATTTTATAATTACCAAGCTGATGAGGCAGTTAATTATGGTGGAATTGGTGCTGTAATTGGACATGAAATTTCACATTGTTTTGATGATTCAGGTGCAAGATTTGATGCAGATGGGAATTTAAATAACTGGTGGACGGATGAAGATTTAGAACAATTTACAGCTTTAGGAAAAAAATTAACAGATCAATATAGTGCTGTGCAAGCATTAGAAGATGTAAAATTAAATGGTGAATTTACCTTAGGTGAAAACATTGGTGATTTAGGAGGCATAAATGCAGCTTATGATGGCTTGCAAATTTTTTATGAAAAAAATGGAAGGCCTGATGATATAGATGGGTTTACTGCTGAGCAACGTTTTTATATGTCTTGGGGAACTATTTGGAGAACTATTATGAGAGATGAGGCTATGAAAAATTTAATTAAAACAGATCCTCATTCACCTGGAATGTACAGAGCCTATATGCCATTGCAAAATGTAGATGCTTTTTATGCAGCTTTTAATATTGTAGATGGTGATAAAATGTATTTAAAACCAGAAGATAGAGTTAAAATCTGGTAAGATATAAAATAATAAAAAAGGAGCTTTTAAAGCTCCTTTTTTATTAAATCTGCACTATAAAAACCACCTCTGTTTTCTTTTCTGTTTTTTGAAAACTGTGTAATTAAATATGCTGTAGTTATTAAGTTTCTTAGTTCACACAAATCAGTTGAAAGCTCAGAATGGTCATACAACCGTTTATTGTCTTCATACAAAACTCTTAATCTTCTTTCTGCACGTAATAATCGTTCATTAGAACGTACAATACCAACATAATTACTCATAATAGTTTTTACTTCATTTCTATCATGTGTAATTAAAATTTTCTCCATATTTTTCACAACACCGCTATCATTCCAAACAGGAACATTTTGTGGTTCTTTAATTTTATGAAATCGTTTTTTTAGATTTTCACACGCGTTGTGAGAAAAAACAAGTCCTTCTAGTAAAGAATTTGAAGCTAATCTGTTTGCTCCGTGTAAACCAGATCTTGTAACTTCACCAGAAGCATATAAATTTTTAAGGGAAGTTTTAGCTTTTTTATTAATATTTACTCCGCCACAAATATAATGTTGAGCAGGAGATACAGGAATATAATCTTTACGAACATCAATTCCTAAACTCATACATTTTTCGGTAATATTTGGAAAATGTTTTTTGAAAGCTTCATAATCTAAATGTGTACAATCTAAATACACATGGGGAGTTCCACTTTTTTTAAGTTCATTATCAATTGCCCTGGCAACAATATCACGCGAAGCTAATTCTTCACGGTCATCATATTTTTTCATAAAACGTTCACCATAATAATCTCTTAAAATAGCACCTTCACCACGCACAGCTTCTGAAATTAAAAATGCAGGATATTCTCCCGGATTGAATAAAGCTGTAGGATGAAATTGAATAAATTCAACATCAGAAATTTCAGCTTTAGCTCTATAGGCCATAGCAATTCCATCTCCAGTTGCAACAACAGGATTTGTTGTAGTTATATAAACTTGCCCATTACCTCCAGTTGCTAACATAGTTACTTTTGCTGAAAAAGTTTTAACAATACTTTTCTTTTCATCTAAAACATAAGCTCCAAAACAAGTTATTTTTTCTTTTCTTTTAATTGGAAGTTTTTTAACCTGATGCTCAGTAATAAGATCAATTGCATAATGGTATGTTAAAAAAGTGATATTTTCCTTTTTTTCAACCTGTTCAATAAGTGCACGTTCAATTTCTGCACCAGTAATATCTTTATGATGTAAAATTCTATCTTGAGAATGTCCACCTTCTCTTCCTAAAGAATAGTTTCCATCTTTTGTTTTGTCGAATTTGGTACCCCAATCTATCAACTCTTGCAAACGGTCTGGAGCATCTTCTACAACCATTTTAACTATTTCTTCATCACAAATTCCATCTCCGGCTATTAGGGTGTCTTCAATGTGTTTTTCAAATGAATCCACTGTTTTATCCCAAACGGTAGATATTCCACCTTGAGCATATTTAGTATTACACTCATTTTTTTCATTTTTGGTAATAATTGTAATTGTGGAGTCTTTAAAATGTTGTGCAGTTTTTAAAGCAAAAGACAGCCCAGCAATTCCTGAACCAATTACTAAAAAATCGGTTTTGTGTATTTTTTTTTCAGCGTTCATTTTAGAAATAATTATTTCGAAAGTTCAAGCATACGCTCAATTGAAACCAATGCTTTTTTACTTAATTCAGGATCAACTTCAACATTTGGTAACTCGTATTTTAAGCACAAATACAATTTTCTCATAGTATTCATTTTCATATAAAAACATTCACTACAATTACAACTATCATCTTCAACAGGAGCAGGTATTAGTATTTTATCAGGTGAGTCCTGTCTCATTTTATGTAAAATACCAACTTCCGTAGCAACAATAAATGTTTTTGCTTTACTTGTTTTTACATAGTTTAATAATCCAGATGTTGAGCCAACATATTTGGCTACCTTTAATAAATGAGCTTCAGATTCAGGATGTGCAATAATTTCAGCACCTGGATTTTCAGCATATAAATTTAAAATTTTATCTATTGAAAATGCTTCGTGTACCATACAAGCACCATCCCAAAGTAACATATCTCTACCAGTTTTTTTAATTAGCCAAGCACCTAAATTTCTGTCAGGAGCAAATATTATTGGTTGGTCTTTTGGTATTGAATTTATAATTTTTTCAGCATTGGAAGATGTACAAACAATATCTGTTAAAGCTTTTATTTCTGCCGAAGTGTTTACATAAGAAACTACAATATGATTTGGATGTTCTTTTTTAAATGCTGCAAAATCTGCTGGTGGACAAGAATCTGCCAATGAGCAGCCTGCCTTTAAATCGGGCAGTAAAACTTTCTTTTTAGGATTCAGAATTTTAGCAGTTTCGGCCATAAAATGCACACCTGCAAATACAATAATATCTGCATTAGTCGTTGCCGCTTTTTGTGCCAATGCCAAACTGTCACCAACAAAATCAGCAATATCTTGTATAGCATCTTCTTGGTAATAATGTGCAAGAATTACTGCATTTTTTTCTTTTCTAAGTTTATTTATTTCTTTAACATAATCAATATTTTTAGGTATTTTAATATCTAAAAATCCTTTTTTGTGTATGTTTTTCTTTGCCTCTTTTAATGTAGCCATAAGTTTTTTTACTTGGTTCAAACCAATAAATATGCCAAACAATCGGATAATAATCCGATTGTTTAAGCAAATGCAATTTATAAAAAGTTATGATTTTAGGCAAGTAATACCTAATTTGATTATTGTACCTTAAATCTCCAGCCAAATTTATCTTCGGCAAGATTTCTTTGAATATCTGTTAAGCTTTTTTTGATAAAAGATGCATAACTATTTTCTACTTTAGGTAATTCAAATTTTTCGCCTTTGTGTGCAAAACCTAAGATTGGACTTATTACTGCTGCTGTTCCAGCCCCAAACATTTCTAAAAGTTCTCCTTTGCGTGCTGCTTCTACTATTTCAGAAACTCTAACAGGTCTCACTTCAACTTTAATATCTTTATCTTCAGCAAACTGAATAATACTTTTACGAGTAACACCATCTAAAATTCGTTCATTAGTTGGAGCAGTTAATAAAGTGTCATTCACTCTAAAAAATACGTTCATAGTTCCAGCTTCTTCCAAAAACTCATGGCTTGATGCATCGGTCCATAAAACTTGTTGGTAGCCTTGTTGAGCAGCTAATTTAGCTGGATAAAAAGATGCAGCATAATTACCTGCTGCTTTTGCGTAACCTACACCTCCATTGGCAGATCTACTATATTTATCTGCTATTTCAACTCTTACTTCACCAGCATAATACGCTTGAACAGGTGAGCAGATAATCATAAATTTATATTTGTTTGATGATGAAGCAGAAACACAATTTTCTGTTGCAATTACAAACGGACGAATGTAAAGTGCATTTCCTTCACCTTTTTGAACCCACTCACTATCCAATTTTAATAATTCGGTAAGGCCTTCAAAAAAATATTCTTTTGGAAAAGCAGGCATATCTAAACGTTCAGCAGATTTGTTAATGCGTTCCTGATTTTGGTCTGGTCTAAATAACCAAACATCATTATTTTCGTCTTTATAGGCTTTCATTCCTTCAAAAACAGCTTGTCCGTAATGAAAAACTTTTGCAGAAGGATCAAGTGTTAGTGCTTGATAAGGTCTAATTTTAGGAGTTTGCCATTCACCATTTTCAAAATCGCATTCAAACATGTGATCAGTAAATACCTGACCAAATTTTAAATCGCTAAAATCAACATTCGAAATTTTTGATTTTGCAATTTTTTCTATTTGTAAAGCCTTTGTTAACATAATTAATTATAATTTTATTTAAACAAAATTACTTATTTTTTTTAATTTATAATTTTAATTCTTTTAAATCATGGTATCTTATTTTTAATATATTTGCCTAAAATGTTGAATTTAAACAATTTGAAATGATAAAAAATACAGTATTAGTAGTATTAGCCTTGTTCTTTTTAGCTTCATGTAAAAATGAAAAAGCAAAAAAGGATGTAAAAGGAGTTGAAAAACAAGAAGTTAGTTACTTGTCTTTTGGGAATGAAATTGAAGCTGATAATGTAATTGCTAAGGAGGAAATGGCTTTAAAATATAAAGCCTTAAAAGCTGGAGATACGTTAAATATTAAGTTTGCATCAAACATTAATTCAGTTTGTAAAAGTAAGGGATGTTGGATGAATTTGGATTTAGGTGATGAACAAGAATCATTTGTAAAATTTAAGGATTATGGTTTTTTTATGCCTCTTAATTCAGATGGAAGAGAGGTGATTGTAAACGGAAAAGCATTTGTTACTACAACTTCAATTGAAGAATTACGTCATTTTGCTGAAGATGCAGGTAAAACAGAAGAAGAAATTGCTAAAATAACTGAGCCAAAATATACCTTATCGTTTGAGGCTGACGGAGTTTTAATGGTGAAATAAGAATGAGGTATTCAATTGTATTTTTATGGTGTGTTTGTTTTATTTCTTGTAATACTATTAAAAAAGATGAAGTAAAAAAAGTTGACGAAGCGTTGGTAATGTATGAGTTTTCTGAAATGGCATTGCTTATGGAAGAAATGTATAAAACCAACGAAAATTTAAAGAAAAAGATTATTAATAAAGAGGATATTGGTGAGTTTTCTGATAAATTTTTAAACATTCATTCGGCTGTTTTAACAGATCCGAAAGATAGAAACTCTAGTTTTGAAATATTTTCAAAGGCTTTTATAGAGAACCAACAAGCAGTTTTTACAGCTTCGGAAAATGAAGTTAAGGAACAATTTAATATTATGGTAAACGCTTGTGTTGCTTGTCATAAAACTACTTGTTTAGGACCAATTCCAAGAATAAAAAAATTACTTATTAAATAAATTTTGGAAAGAAAAGTAATTATTACATCTGATGGATCTTCCACTATACATTTGCCAGAATGGAATGAACAATACCATTCAAAACACGGTGCAATTCAAGAGGCAAAACATGTTTTTATAAAAAATGGGTTATCACTTTTTTCAAATAATAAAATCAATATTTTAGAAATTGGATTTGGAACAGGGTTAAATAGTTTTATTACTTTTTTAGAGGTTCCAAAATTAAATTTGGAAATTGATTATATTGGAGTGGAAGCTTACCCTGTTGCTTCAGACGAAATAGAAAAATTAAACTATGTGAAAGCATTAAATGCCCAAAATTTTGAATGTGTTTTTGAAGAAATGCACCAACAAAATTGGGAAAATTGCAACACTATTTCTCCAACATTTATGTTAACAAAAAGAAAGCAGTTTTTTAATGAAATTAATGATGTTGATTTTTTTGATTTAATTTATTTTGATGCTTTTGGAGCGAGAGTTCAACCTGAATTATGGACTGAAGAAATATTTAAAATAATGTTTAATGCTTTAAAAAATGGAGGAGTTTTAGTAACTTACAGCGCTAAAGGAAGTGTAAGACGCGCTATGCAACACGTTGGATTTACTGTTGAAAGATTGCCTGGTCCTCCTGGAAAAAGAGAAATGTTAAGAGCAACAAAATATTAGATAATAGATTATGGAAAATAGGTTCAAAAAACGAAAAAAGCCAAATTATAAACGAGCAATTATTTTAGTTATACTGTTGTTAATTATTATTTTTTTATGGTTTAACGTAGAAGATTTAATTACAGGTTTTTTTAGCACCAAATAACACTATTTTTTAAAGGTTCTTCCTTTCCAATTATAGCTTTTAAAAAAGGATAAACTACCTGCTACCATTATAAAAATTGGGTAAAGTAAACTTATAGGTAAATAATATTTTAACGATTTAATATTATTTAAAAAGTTGGAAGTTTTAAAAATTAAGACAGCGTCAATACTTATTTTTAGGACTGTGATACTTAAAAAATAATTCAAATAATTAGTAAAAATAATTGTTAAAAAACCTAAGATAATTACAGTTAAATTCATTGTAAAAACCAAAGTTCCAATAAATTTTGAAAAAGTGTTATTATAAGCTGTTGATTTTGAAGCCCACCTAAGTTGTTGATTTAAAAAGGAATTAAAATTATTTTCAGGTTTCGTTTCAACGGTTGCTTCAATAGATTTTAAGAATTTTACTTTTTCTGGATATTTTTTATTTATTTTCTCTAATAAGAAAACGTCATCACCACTTGAAATATTTGAGTTTCCAAAGAAACCATTTATTTCAATAAAAGTATTTTTATGATAACATAAATTTGCTCCGTTGCACATAAACGGGCGATTAATTCCAAAACCACCAATTGTACTTCCAATTAAACTCAAAAAATTTAAATTTTGAAAGTGGAACAAAAATGATTTTCCTGCCTTAAATTTTACGGGTGCACTTATAAAAAATGGTTGTTCTTGTTTGATAGTTTGATTGAATAATTGTAGCCAGTTTTTAGGCACTTGACAATCGGCATCTGTTGTAACAATCCAGTTGAATCTGGAATTTGAAATAGCAGTATTTATGGCATCTTTTTTAGGTGATTTGGTTTCTCTTTGGTTATTTAATAAATAAACGTTTAAGTTTGGATTATTTCTAATAAAATTTTGAATTATTGAATTAAAATCATCAGTTGATGCATCATTTATCAATAAAATTTCGAAAAGATTTTTAGGGTAATTTAATAATGAAAGTGAATGTAATAATTCAGGTAAATTTTTTGCTTCATTTCTAAAAGGGATTACAATTGAAAATGAATTTTTTGCAGATACATTTTCAAGATTAATTGTTTTAACTTTATCAAAACCAATTATAAAAGATCCAATTAACAAAAAATATATGATTGATATGAGTATAGAAAACAGCATCATACTTTTTTAATTAATTTAAAATTTAATACAAATATACTTCCTAAAATTGCTGGAATTGCAAAATTTAAAAGCCACATTATGGTAGTAATTGTTACAATTTTTAATTCATTTACTTCAACAAAGCTAAATAACCAAACAGCTATAGAGCCCTTAATTACCCAATCAAAAATTGATAAACTAGGAATTATTGATGCCATAAAATACATACAGAATAATAAATTCATTACTGTAAAATAATCTGTTTCAATGCCGAACATAGCTGTTAAAAAATAGAATTGATGCGAAAAAACAACATAACGCAAAAAGGAAAAACTAAGTGTTTTAATAAATATAAGTAGAGGTATATTTTTAAAGTATAAACTAATTTTTTGAAGTTGTAAACTTTTTCTGAATATGAAAATAACAATTATAATAATTAATAAAATTATAATATTTTGAAAATTTAATTTTGGAATTGAAAAGTTGAAATTTCTTATAAAAAAAAACATTCCAATTATTCCCAAAAAAACAGTTACAAATAATTGACTTAAATTTCCAACTAAGTTTAAAAGCATTATTTTTTTTCTTTTGTCTTTTTTAAAAAAGAGTGCTTTTGCTCCATATTCGCCTATTCTATTTGGAGTTATTATTGATACTGTAAGGGAAGCCAAACATTGTTCGTAAGCACTTAAGAAACTTATTTTTTCTTCAATAGAAACTAAGGTTTTCCATTTAAAAATTTCTAATAACCAGTTAACATCAGTAAGTAAAAGCAATATTAAAAGTAACCAGGTATTGTTTGAAATAAGAACAGATAGTTGCTCTTTTAATTGAGGAAAAGATAAAAGTTGATTGTCATTTAATTTTTGGTAAATAAAATAAAATGCACCAAATACAATTATCAATTTTAACAGCAATAATAGGTAGGGTTTATATTTGTGCAAGATATTGTACATTTGGTTTTACAAATAAACAAATAATTGAGTTCAGAAAAAATCATATTAGGAATTGATCCCGGAACAACCATTATGGGGTTTGGGTTGATTAAGATTGTAAATAAAAAAATGGAGTTAATGCAGTTGGATGAATTAATGCTTAAAAAGTATAACGACCATTATGTAAAATTAAAATTAATTTTTGAGCGTACCATACATTTAATTGAAACGTATCACCCAGATGAAATTGCGATTGAAGCTCCCTTTTTTGGTAAAAATGTGCAATCTATGTTAAAGTTGGGTAGAGCACAAGGGGTTGCTATGGCTGCGGGTTTATCTCGGGAAGTTCCAATTACAGAATATTCTCCTAAAAAAATAAAAATGGCTATTACAGGCAATGGAAATGCCAGTAAGGAGCAAGTTGCTAAAATGTTACAGAGTTTGTTAAAGATTGAAGAATTGCCAAAAAATTTAGATGCAACAGACGGTTTAGCCGCTGCTGTTTGTCATTTTTATAACAGCGGAAAAATAACTTCGGGTAAAAATTATACAGGTTGGTCGGCTTTTGTGAAACAAAATGGAAATAGAGTAAAAGAGTAACTAAACTATTACATCACATTCATAAGTTTCGTATTTTTTGTCAACAACCAATTTTCTATGTTCTCTAAAAAGATGGTATTCTTTAGAATTTTCCATTTTAACTCTATCTTCTTTTGAATCCCAATATTCAACTAAAAAGAATCTATTTTCTTCATTTCGATCTTTAAAAATATGAAAATGATCTAAACCTGCAGGTTTCGCCTCCGTTAATTCTTCAAATTTTTGAAGTTCAACAAACGAAATTCCTTCACCGTCTTTAACCTTAAATGAAACTATATATGTATACATATTAAACGCTTTTTATCAAAAATACAACAGTACTTTCACAAAAAAGGTAACTTAAATCACCTTTTGCAGTTTTTTTTTAAGTTGTACTTTTGATAAATCTAAAATTATATTGAATTGGCCGGAATTTATTTGCACATACCTTTTTGTAAGCAAGCGTGTTATTATTGCGATTTTCATTTTTCTACTTCACTAAAAAGAAAAGAAGAAATGTTAATATCAATTAAAAAAGAATTGATGTTACGAAAAGGGGAGTTGAAAAATCAAAAAATTGAAACTATTTATTTTGGAGGTGGAACTCCTTCTTTGTTGTCAATTAGAGATTTAGATGCTATTTTTAAAGTTATTTACAGTAACTACAATGTAGTTGAGAAACCAGAAATCACTTTAGAAGCTAACCCGGATGATTTATCTGAAAGTAAAATAAAAGAATTGGCAAAATCACCTATTAATAGGTTGAGTATTGGAATTCAATCTTTTTTTGAAGATGATTTAAAGTTTATGAATCGTGCTCATACAGCAGAAGAATCAAAAAAGTCGCTGTCTTTGGCAACGCGCTATTTTAATAATATTACCATCGATTTAATTTACGGCGTTCCAAATATGAGTAATGGAAAGTGGTTGGAAAATTTACAAATTGCTTTTGAATTTGGAGTTCCACATATTTCAAGTTATGCATTAACCGTTGAAGAAAAAACAGCCTTGTATAATTTAATTAAAAAAGGAAAAATTCCACCTGTTGATGAAAATTTAGCACTGCAACATTTTAATATATTAGTTGAGGAAACTGAAAAGCAAGGATTTGTTCAATATGAAATTTCAAATTTTGGCAAACAAGGCTATTTTTCAAAACACAATATGTCTTATTGGTTGGGTGAAAATTATTTAGGAATTGGACCTTCGGCACACTCATTTAATGGATCTGAAAGAGCTTGGAATGTTTCAAATAATGCGAAATATATAAAGACTTTAAATGAAAATAAACTTCCTTTAGAAACAGAAAAATTATCAGTAAATAACCAATTTAACGAGTGTATTATGACAGGTTTACGCACCATTTGGGGCGTTGATTTTAACAGCATTGAACAACAATTTGGGTTAGGCTATTTAATTCATTTAGAAAAAAATGCACAACCTTTTATTGAAAAGAAATTATTAAAAATTCAATTAAATGAGCGTGGTAACAGCATTTTAACAACTACAAAAGAAGGAAAGTTTTTAGCAGATGGAATTGCAAGTGATTTATTTATAATCTAAAAACAATGCTTATATTTGAGTAACTACAAAAACTATGGAATTACTTTTAGGAACTTTATTGGGTGTAATGCTTACCTATTGGGGAATGCAATTTTTTAATAAAAAGAAGAATTCTCAACAAACCGAAAAACAGTCGGTTGTGTTAATGGAAAAAATTAAAAGTGTTTGTAAGTTAATTTCAGTGGAAGGTGATTTTGCTGAAATTTATCATTATGAAAACACTAAAAATCACTTTTTAAATTTAGTAACAAGTAAAAAGAAAGCCATTTTATTAATTAATGCAAAAGCGCATATTGGGTACGATTTATCTCAAATAAAACTGGAATCAAATAATAATAAAAAGGAAATAATTCTCACCCATTTTCCTGAACCAAAAATTTTAACTGTTGAAACTGAGGTAAAATATTACGATAAAGTAGACGGCTATTTTAATAAATTTAATGCCGCAGATTTAACAGGTTTAAACAAAGAGGCAAAATCATTTATTGTTGAAAAAATACCAGAAAGTGGATTGATTGATTCGGCAAAAAAAGAAGCTTTGGATACAATTTTAATGATTGAACAATTATTAGAAACTACTGGATGGAAATTAAATTATTCACAGTTGATTTTACCTAATATTGAAACTAAAAAGTTAGACTAATAGTTATGAATATTGAAGAATTTAGAGAGTATTGTTTATCAAAAAGGTACGTGACAGAATGTTTTCCATTTGATGAAAAAACCTTGGTTTTTAAAGTTGCTGATAAAATGTTTGCCTTATCGGGTTTAGAAAATCATCCATCAACGGTAAATTTAAAATGCGATCCAGAAAAATCTATTCAATTGAGAGAAGAATTTGAAGACGTTATAGCCGGTTTTCATATGAGCAAAAAACATTGGAACACAATTTCAATTGAAGGAAATATTTCAAATGAATTTATAAAAGAATTGGTAGATCATTCATATGATTTGGTGGTGAAAGGAATGACCAAAAAAAAGCAAAATGAATTGGGTTTATTGTGAAATTTAATATTATTTTAGTGGTCACTGAGCGAAGTCGAAGTGAGATCCAACAGCTTATATTTAATGTTTTTTTCTATATTCAGAAGGTGTAATACCTTTGGTAGCTTTAAATTTTCTATTAAAATTGGCCAAATTGTTAAAGCCCGATTTGTAAGAAATTTCAGTAATACTTAAATCATTCTTTTTAGAAAGTAATTTGCAAGCATTTCCAATTCTAATATCAATTAAAAAGTTTACAAAAGTTTTATTAGTACGTTGTTTAAAATACCTACAAAATGCATTCGGAGTCATATTTGCAATATCAGAAACATCATGTAAACTAACTTCTTTCTGGAAATTATTCATAGTATATTGAAAAATATCGCTCATCCGTTTACCTTCATCTCCAGCGTATTTTTTTAAGTTTATTAAAGACGATAATTTGCGTTTTTCTGATTCAGAAATAAGGCGTAATATTTCTAAAAATGAAATAAATTGTTGGTATTTTGAAAGGGAATAAATTTTAGATAATAACAATGAAATAGCTTCTTTATTCGATTTCACCTTGTAGCCTAAAATAGCATTGTCAAAAAACTTTTTAAAATATTCAAATTCAGGCAAGTCAAAAAAATCTTCACCAAAAGAGTTTTTAGAAAAAAATAATGAAACCATTTCAGTTTCTTGTTCAAAGGAAGCATCACGTTTAAAAACATGTGGTAAATTTTCGCCCAAAACAAAAATATCATGTTGTTTAAAATCACCTACACAGTCACCAATAATGTAGGTTCCTTCACCTTTTAAAACAACACTAATCTGAATTTCTTTGTGTTGATGTAACTTTTCATAAAAATTTTCACCTTTATAATGTTGTACATATAAAGTAACATTTTCAGGTTTAGGTATTTTAAAGGGTAAAACTTTCATTATAATTCAGTGAGTAAGCTAATATTATTCTATTTTTATTCAAAAATAGGAAAATTAGTTAAAATAATATCATTAAATGATAAAAATAAGGTTACTTCGGTTACGTTGATAGTATAAATTTGTAAAAAACGATAAACATGGGTATACAATGGAGTGGCGTTATGCCAGCTGTAACGACTAAATTTACAAATGAAGATACATTAGATTTAGTAAATTTTGAAAAAAACATTAAAGCACAGGTTGAAGCTGGGGTAAGCGGAATTATTCTTGGCGGAACTTTAGGGGAAGCAAGCACACTAACACAAAATGAGAAGAAAATACTAATTGAAAAAACAGTTGAAATTGTTCAGAAAAAAATTCCTGTAATTATAAACATTGCGGAACAATCTACAAAAGATGCAATTGAAGCTGCTCGTTTGGCAAAGGAATATGGAGCGCAAGGACTCATGATGTTACCACCAATGCGTTATAAAGCCGATAGTCGTGAAACTGTTGTTTATTTTAAAAAAGTAGCAAATAGCACTCCGTTACCAATTATGATTTACAACAATCCTGTAGATTATGGCATTGAGGTAACCTTAGATATGTTGGCTGAATTGGCCGAATGTGAGAATATTCAGGCGGTAAAAGAATCTACTCGAGATATTTCAAATGTTACTAGAATGCGCAATCGTTTTGGAGATCGTTTCGCTATTTTGTGTGGTGTAGATACCTTAGCTTTGGAAAGTATTTTAATGGGTGCTGATGGCTGGGTTGCAGGGTTGGTTTGTGCATTTCCGGCTGAAACTGTAGCAATTTGTAATTTAGCAAAAGCGGGGAAAATTAAAGAAGCGATTACAATTTATCGTTGGTTTTTACCTTTGTTAGAGTTAGATATTAGCACTAAATTAGTACAAAATATAAAGTTAGCAGAAGTTGCAACAGGTATTGGAACGGAAAATGTGCGTGAACCTCGTTTGCCTTTGGCAGGTGAAGAACGAAATCGAGTTTTAGCAATTATAAATGAGGGTTTAAAGTCTAGACCTATATTGCCAGATTATAAAAATTTATAGTTTAATAATTTGGGTGTTACCGCAAGCGGTCGCGCTTTTGGCTTCATCTTTTTACCATGTAAAAAGGATACCGCCGCAATCGCTAACACAAAAAAACAACATGAATATTGGTCGCTGAGCGGAGTCGAAACTAATATTTTGAAACCAAAAAAATAAAAACTGCCATAATGATTACAGGAAAAAACTACATTGGAAACTTACTTTCATCAATAGGAAATAAAACTTTTAAAACATTCAATCCGCAAACAAACCTGGAAAACGAGTTTGTTTTTTCGGAAGCTTCAAATGTTGAAATTGAACAGGCAACAGAACTAGCAACAGAAGCTTTTCAAAAATTTCAAAAAGTTACAGGAGCTAAAAAATGTGAATTTTTAAATGAAATTGCCAACGAAATTGAAAATTTAGGAGATGAATTGATAAAAACATATTGTTCAGAAACTGGTTTACCCGAAGGAAGAGCTTTGGGAGAAAGAGACAGAACCGTTTTCCAGTTACGTTCATTTGCAAATTTAGTAAAAGAAGGCTCCTGGGTAGAAGCAGTAATTGATACAGCAGATCCAAATCGACAGCCAATTCCAAAAGTAGACATTAGAAAAATGTTAATTCCTTTAGGACCAGTGGTGGTTTTTGGTGCAAGTAATTTTCCGTTAGCATATTCAACCGCAGGTGGAGATACGGCAGCAGCTTTTGCAGCAGGTTGCCCGGTAATTGTAAAATCGCATCCAATGCATGCGGGCACTGGTGAATTGGTTGCTTCGGCAATTATAAAAGCAGCTGAAAAAACAGGAATGCCAAATGGTGTTTTTTCAAATTTAAATAGTAGCGGAATTGAAGTTGGAGTTTCTTTAGTAAAACATCCGGCAGTAAAAGCAGTTGGGTTTACAGGAAGTATTCGAGGAGGAAGAGCATTATATGATATGGCAGCGCAACGTTCGGAACCAATTCCGGTATTTGCAGAAATGGGAAGTATAAATCCAGTTGTAATTTTGCCAAATGCGGCAAAAATTAAAGGGACTGATTGGGCTAAAACCTATGCAGGTTCAATTACTTTAGGATCAGGACAATTTTGTACAAATCCAGGTTTAATATTGGGAATTAAAAATGATGACTTGTCAAGCTTCATCAAGGTTTTATCTGAAGAAATTGTAAAGATAGAACCATCTTGTATGCTGCATCCTAATATTATTGGGAATTATGAAAATAATAAAGCTAAAATGTTAGCGCAAAAAGGACTAGAAACTAAGGCAACTCTAGATAAGGAGTTATCTGCCAATTACGGTCGTCAGGCTATTACAACTGTTGAAGGTGCTACTTTTTTAGCAAATACAAATTTACATCAGGAAGTTTTTGGACCTTACTCTATGATTGTTCAGTGTGAAAATATAGCTCAATTAGAAGAAATTATTTCAAAATTAGAAGGACAGTTAACAGGAACAATTTTAGCTGAAAATGAATTGGAAAATTACGGAAGCATAGTTGATGCGCTTCAAAATAGAGTTGGACGTATTATTTTTAACGGAGTGCCAACAGGTGTTGAGGTTTGTCCGGCAATGGTTCATGGCGGACCGTATCCTGCTTCAACAGATAGCAGGTTTACAGCAGTTGGTACAGAATCGATAAAGCGTTGGGTGAGACCATTTAGTTTTCAAAGTTGGCCAAATGAGTTGTTGCCAAATGAATTAAAAAATGAAAATCCATTAGGAATTTTGAGAGTTGTTGATGGAAAACGAACCAATTCTAACATATAAATATTATGAAATATACATCTGGGTTTATCATTTTATTAATTACTTTCATTGCTTGCACATCAGGAAATGAAACTGATAATGCTGCATCAACAGAGTTACAGGCGAGTATCAATTCTTATGAAAATCATAAAGGCTATGATGAAAAAGAATTTCCATTAGGATTATATACCGAGCAATATTATAAAAAAGAGGCTGATTTTGCTAAAAAAGAATTAGCCGAATTATCTAAAGTTATCTCAGAAGATTTATCTGAATCAGAAAAAATATCTTTAGAGCTATTAAAGTTTGTACTTCAAGAAAATATTGATTTTTACCAATTTGATGCTTATTTAAATCCCTTATTATCAGATTCGGGTTTTCATACCAGTTTGCCTTATCAAGTTAGAAGCTTTTCAACACATCAACAATTTGTAGATTACCTAAATAAATTAAATGCGTTGCCATTATTTGTTGAACAGCATATTTCTTTAATGAGAAAAGGATTAGAAAAAGGCATTTCACAACCAAAAATAATTTTCAATAATTTTGAAGAAACTTATAATAGTCAAATAGTTGATGATTATACAAATAGTTTTTATTTTTCTCCTTTTAAAAATTTAGCTTCTAACAGTTCCCAAGAACAAAAAGACTCCCTACTAACTGCTGCGAAAGTTGTAATTGAAACAAAGGTAATTCCTCAGTTTAAATTAATTAAAGATTTTTTCGAGAATGAATATTTTGTAAAAACAAGAGAAAGAGGTGGAGTTTCAAATCAACCAAATGGAGCGGCATATTATCAAAATAGGGTTAATTATTATACTACTTCAACTATTTCAGCAGAAGAAGTACACCAAATAGGTTTAAAAGAAGTTGCAAGAATTAAAGCAGAAATGCAGCAAATTATTAATGAAGTTGGATTTAAAGGTTCTTTTTCTGAATTTTTAACTTTTTTAAGAACTGACAAGCAATTTTACGTTACAACAGGTGATAATTTATTGAAGGAAGCTAGAAATATAGCAAAAAAAATAGATGCACAATTACCTAGATTTTTTAAAACTTTGCCAAGAAAACCATATGGGGTTACTCCAGTTCCATCGGTAATTGCACCAAAATATACTGGAGGAAGATACAGTCCTTCAAATAGTGATACACAGCCAGGCTATTATTGGGTAAATACCTATAATTTGCCAAGTAGACCATTATATATTTTACCTTCTTTAACATTACATGAGGCCGTTCCGGGTCATCATTTACAAATGAGTTTAAATAATGAGTTGGGTGATGAAATTCCTCAATTTAGGCGTAATTTATACTTGTCGGCTTATGGTGAAGGATGGGGGTTGTATTCAGAATTTTTAGGAAATGACATGGGGATTTATATAACTCCTTATCAAAAATTTGGAAAATATACTTATGAAATGTGGCGAGCTTGCAGGTTGGTTGTTGATACGGGAATACATTCAAAAAACTGGACAAGAGAACAAGCTGTTGAATATTTAAAATCCAACACAGCCTTATCGTTGCATGAAGTAAATACAGAAATTGATCGTTATATCTCTTGGCCAGGGCAGGCGCTTTCATATAAAATTGGAGAATTGAAAATTAGAGAAATGAGAGATTTGGTTGAAAAAGAATTAAGAACAAAATTTGATATTAGAGCTTTTCATGAAATAATTTTAGAAGAAGGAACAGTTACACTTTCCATTCTTGAAAAAAGGATACGAGATTATATTAATAAAGTTAAAAATGAGAAATAAAATTATCCCATATGATCCAAAACTAAGAGAATATGCGAAATATTTAAGAAAAAACTCAACACTTTCTGAAGTTTTATTATGGAATAATATTAAAAAAAGAGCATTGAAAGTACAATTTCATAGACAAGTTCCAATGTTAGAATATATTGTGGATTTTTATTGTCATGAAATTGGTTTAGCAATAGAAATTGATGGAAGTAGCCATGATTATAAATATTTTTATGATGCCAAAAGGCAGGGCAGGTTAGAAAAAGAAGGAGTGAAATTTATTCGATTTTCTGATGAAGAAGTGAAAAAAGATATTTTTAATGTGTTACATTCATTAAATACAAAAATTATAGATTTGAAATAAAAACACCCACCTTACCTCCCTCAAGGGAGGATTTAGAAGTGATTTGTAAATCCCTCCTAGAGGAGGGTTAGGGAGGTGTAAAGTATAATAAAGTTAAAAATGAGTAAAAAAACTTTTTTTTGTGTTGATGCACATACTTGCGGAAATCCTGTAAGAGTTATTGCGGGTGGAGGTCCAAATTTAAAAGGTGCAAATATGAGCGAAAAGCGTCAGCATTTTTTAAAAGAATTCGACTGGATTCGAACAGGCTTGATGTTTGAGCCGCGTGGGCACGATATGATGAGTGGAAGTATTTTATTTCCTCCACATAATGAAGCTAATGATTTTTCAATTTTATTTATTGAAACTTCAGGTTGTTTGCCAATGTGCGGTCACGGTACAATTGGTACAATAACTATTGCTATTGAAGAGGGATTGGTAACTCCAAAAAAACCAGGAAAACTTAAAATGGAAGCACCTGCTGGGTTGGTAGAAATTGAATATCAGCAAACAGGTAAAAAAGTAGATTGGGTAAAATTAACCAATGTAAAATCTTATTTAGCAGCAGAAAATTTAACAATTGATTGTCCTGAATTGGGTGAAATTACTTTTGATGTAGCTTATGGGGGGAATTATTATGCAATTGTAGATTCTCAAAAAAACTTTAGTGGAGTACAAGATTTTACTGCAAGTAAATTAATTCAGTATTCTCAAATTGTTAGAAAAAGAATCAATGAAAATTATCTGAATTTATTTGTACATCCTGAAGATGAAACAATTAAAGATGTGAGTCATATTATGTGGACTGGAAAACCCATTGATGAAACTTCATCTGGAAGAAATGCCGTTTTTTATGGCGATAAAGCGATAGATCGTTCACCTTGCGGAACAGGAACTTCAGCAAGAATGGCTCAATTATATGCAAAAGGGAAATTGAAGAAAGGAGAAGAATACATTCACGAAAGTTATATTGGTTCTAAATTTATTGGTAGCATTGAAGAAGAAACGACCTTAGATGATAGAAAAGCAATTGTGCCAAGTATACAAGGTTGGGCAAAAATATATGGATATAACACCATTATTATTGACGATGAAGACGATCCTTATGCGCACGGATTTCAAGTTTTATAAAAGATGAGTAAAAAAGTTGTAATTATTGGTGGCGGAATTATTGGATTGTGTGCTGCATATTATTTAGCGAAAGAAGGGAATGAGGTAACTGTTATTGACAAAACTGAGATGTTAGATGGAGCTTCATATGGAAATGCAGGTATGATTGTTCCAAGTCATATAATTCCATTGGCTCAGCCAGGTGTTATCCATCAGGGAATTAAATGGATGTTCAATGCAAAAAGTCCGTTTTACATTAAACCAAGCGTTAATTTAGATTTGATTACTTGGCTCTATAAGTTTTATAAAAATTCGAATCAAAACCATGTTGATAATTCTATAGCTCATTTAAAAAATCTTTCATTTTTAAGTAAAGAATTGTATCAGGAATTTGCAAAGATATCCGATCAATTTTTATATGAAGAGAAAGGTTTATTGATGTTGTACCAAACCGAAAAAGTTGGTGAAGAAGAAATTAGAACAGCTGAAATAGCACAACGTTTTGGAATAGAAGTTGATTTTTTAGATAAAAATGGAATTCAAAATTTAGAAAAAAACACAAATGTAAATGCCTTAGGAGCTGTTCATTATAAATCGGATGCACATTTATCACCTAATCTGTTTTTAAAATTCTTAAAAGAAGAATTGTTAAAAATGAATGTTGAATTATTTCCAAAAACAGCAATTGTTAATTTTAAATCAGTAGAAAATACTATTCAGGAAATTGAAACAAATAAAGGAATAATTAAAGCAGATTCTTTTGTGGTTGCAGCAGGTTCCTGGAGTCCAGAGGTTTTAAGTAAATTAGGTGTTAAATTATCATTATTGCCAGGAAAAGGGTATAGTTTTAATGTTTCAAAACAACTTGATTCGCCAATAATTCCATCAATTTTATGTGAAGGAAAAGTGGCAGTAACACCCTTAAATTCTACAATTAGATTTGGAGGAACTTTAGAAATAACGAATACGAACGATACCCGAATAAATTTGAAGCGATTAGGTGGAATTATTGATAAAATTAATAATTTTTACCCAGAATTAAAAATTCAAACTCCTGAAAATGAAACAATTTGGTCTGGTTTTAGACCTTGCACACCATCGGGTTTACCAATTATTGAAAAATCGAAAAAGTTTTCCAATTTAATTATTTCAACAGGTCATGCAATGATGGGTTTAAGTTTGGCTCCTGCAACTGGAAAACTTGTGAGTGAATTAGTTTCTGATATGCAAACATCTATTGATATTTCAGCATTTAAAAACAGGTAATCAATTTTTATGTATTTTTGACAGATGACTTTTATTGATATTTTAATAAAATTGCGAAAAATTGTACGCTCTGTTAACCTAGAAAGTAAACGAGTTGAAAAGGAGCAAGGTGTAAGTATTCCTCAACTATTATGTTTGCAGTTTTTAGCTGAACAAGAAGATTTTAGAACAAATGCAGCAAAGCTTAAGGAATTTTTAAACTTAAATGCCAGTACTATTTCTGGAATTTTAGGAAGATTGGAAAAGAAAGGATTGGTTGCGAAACTTCCAAAAGCTTCAGATAAAAGGGTTACATTAATATCATTAACAGCTAGTGGAATGAAGTTAATCCAATCTGCACCAATAACTTTTCAACAAAAATTAAGTGAAAAACTACAAGCGCTTCCTCCTGAAAAATTACAAACAATTATTGACGGAATTGATATATTAACTGATATTATGGAAGTTGATGAGGTTGATGCTTCACCAATAATAACTTCTGAAGAATATCCTTCTGAGTAAATAATCTCTAATATTTTACTGCTTTTATTTTTTTATTAATTTTAAATATGTTCTACAGAAACTATATGTTATTTGTAAAAATAATTAATAAATCATATTAAATATTAGATATTTAGTTCTTTTTATTAAATTTAAATCATAAAAGCTTGTTTAATATTAATTGTTTCTGTAGAAACAATTTCGTATTTTAGCAGAAATCAAAAATAATTAAAATACATATATGTTAATAATACCAGTAAAAGAAGGTGAAAATATTGATAGAGCTTTAAAACGTTATAAAAGAAAAACTAGAAATACCAAGCTGTTAAATAATTTAAGAGAGAATAAACATTACACAAAAAAATCTGTAAAAAGAAGAAAGCAAATAGAAAAAGCTTCTTACAAACAACATTTACAAGATCAAGAAAACCAATAAATGGACAATTTTAAAATTTATAACAAAGAATTTAAACCAACGGAAAAAGAAAAAAAAGAAATTGTTGCTTTTTTATTTAAGCACCTACAAGAATATGGAGATAAAACAGAAGATATTAGCAAATGTTTTGATTTTGCAGTAAAGGATTCCAAAGAAAAATTGGGAGGTTTTGTGTTGGCTCTTCTTGAAAATGGCGAAATTAAAGGTGTTACAATTGTTAATAAGACAGGGATGTCAGGTTACATTCCAGAAAATATACTTGTTTATATAGCTGTTCATGAAGATGCAAGAGGTAAAGGTTTTGGTAAAAAACTAATGAATAAAGCAATTGAATTGGCTGATGGTGATATCGCACTGCATGTTGAACCAAACAATCCAGCTAAAATTTTATATGAAAAATTAGGCTTCGAAAACAAATACTTAGAAATGCGGCTTAAAAAACAACTCTAAATGCCATGGCTTTTTTAGATATTGTTGTTTTTGCGGTTTATATGATTGCAGTATTGGGAATTGGGTTTTATTTTTTTAAAAAAAATGAAACTGTAAAAGATTACTATATTGGTGGGGGAGAAATGAGTAGTTTGCACGTTGGGTTATCTGTTGTGGCAACAGATGTTGGAGGAGGATTTTCAATTGGGTTAGGTGGACTGGGATTTGTTATGGGAATTTCTGGTTCATGGATGCTCTTTACAGGACTTATAGGTGCTTGGTTAAGCGCTGTTTTTTTGATTCCAAAGGTGGTGAAATTAGGTAATTTACACGGCTTTTTAACTTTTCCTGAATTTTTAAAACACAGTTATGGAACTACAGTTGCTATGGTTGCCGGTATTATTTCCTTTATTGGATATTTAGGTTTTACTTCGTCACAGTTTCTTGCAGGTGCAAAGTTAGCAGTTGGTACATTTCCTTCGCTTGATTTGAATCAGGCTTTATTGATAATGGGAGGTGTAGCACTTATTTATACTGTTTTTGGCGGTATGAAAGCTGTAATTTACACAGATACTTTTCAGTGGATAATTTTAATGGTAGGGTTAATATTCATAGGGATTCCTTTTGCATATAGTTATTTAGGAGGTTATGAAACTATTGTTAAAATACTTCCTCAAAAATATTTCTCATTGCAAAATGTTTCATTAGTACAAATAGTAAATTGGTTTGTAATTATAGTTCCTATTTGGTTTGTTGGAATGACGCTTTACCAAAGAATCTATGCCTGTAAAGATGAAAAAACTGCGAAGAAAGCTTGGTTTATTGCTGGACTTTTTGAATACCCAATTATGGCTTTTATGGGGGTAATTCTAGGTTTATTTGCACGAGTAGCGGCTGCAAAAGGAGTTTTTATTTCTGACGGATTTGAAAGCGAAATAGGAATGGATCCTGAAATGGGAATGCCATTACTTTTAAAGCATGTATTGCCAGTAGGTCTAATGGGGTTGATGTTGTCAGCTTATTTTTCAGCAATAATGTCCACGGCAGATAGTTGTTTGTTGGCAGCATCTGGTAATTTTGTGACAGATATTTTAGGGTTTAAAAAACTTAATAAAAAATCTATAAGAGTTTCTCAAATTGTTACTTTTTTGGTTGGGGGAATAGCAATAATTATTGCTACTACAATGCAAAGTGTTCTAGAGCTTATGCTATTATCCTATTCCTTTATGGTTTCAGGGCTTTTAATACCTGTTATAGGGGTGTTAATATCAAAAAAAAGAAAACCTGTGGCTGCTTTATCTTCAATGATAATTGGAGGGTCTTCTACATTAATTTTAACATTTATTGGAGTTGAAATCCCATATGGTTTTGATCCGATTTTAGTAGGGATTTTACTGTCCTTATTAACGTATTTAGTCGTTAAAAAATAAACTAAAGAAAATTATTATGATTAATACATCAGTTATTGAAGAAATAAATTATTTAACAAATTTCCGAAAGAAATTGCATCAATTCCCTGAATTATCAGATAACGAGAAGCAAACAGCCCAAGCAGTTGTTGATGAGTTAAAACTATGTAATCCAACAACTATTATAACTAAACTAGGAGGGCATGGTGTAGCAGCTATTTTTAAGGGTTCTTTAAAAGGAGATACCATTCTCTTTAGAGCAGAATTAGATGCACTACCTATTATAGAGGAAAATACTTTTGAACATGCATCTCAATACCCAGGAATTTCTCATAAGTGTGGTCACGATGGACATGCTACTATACTAATTGGTTTGGCAAGAATTTTAAAATTAAATCCACTTTTAAAAGGGGAAGTTATTTTGTTATTTCAACCTGCAGAAGAAAACGGAAATGGTGCGAAAGCAGTTTTGGAGGATGAAAAATTTAAATCAATTAAACCTGATTTTGTTTTTGCTTTACATAATGTACCTGACTATGATAAAGGTGCGATTATTATTAAAACCAATTCGTTTACACCTTCAGTTACAAGTTTAAAAATTACCTTAAAAGGAAAAAACTCTCATGCTGCAGAGCCAGAGAATGGTATCAATCCCGATTTAGCTTTACAAGAATTAATAGTTGCTATTAAAGCTTTAGCTGATACTAATATAGATAATGAAACATTTTCAGTAATTACAACCGTTTATGCTACTTTAGGATCTAAAGATTATGGTATTTCAGCTGATTACGCGGAATTACATTTTACAATACGATGTTGGACAGCAAATCAATTAAATGACTTAAAAGAAATTATTGCTACCCTAATAAAAAATATTAGTAAAAAACATCAGCTTAAATATACGTTGGATTGGATTTACGAATTTGATTCAAATAATAATAATGACAAAGCAGTAGATTATATTTTAAAAGCAGCTGAATCTAATTCTTTTAACATTATAAAAAAGCCAACGCCATTTAAATGGGGTGAAGATTTTGGAACATTTACCCAACAATTTAAAGGTGCAATGTTTGGGTTAGGTTCTGGTGTACAAACACCAGCCTTGCACAACCCAGATTATGATTTTCCTGATGAAATAACACCTTATGGGGTGCAGATGTTTTACACAATAATCAAATTAATGTATGCATAGTTCAGTAATTCAAATCAGTAAATCAGCATTAAAAAATAATATAGATTTAATAAAATCATTAATTGATAAATCTGTAACCATATCATCTGTAGTAAAAGGAAATGCTTATGGGCATAGCATTACAGAAATGGTGCCTTTACTGCAGGAACTTAATGTTAATCACTTTTCTGTATATAGTTCTTTTGAAGCAAAACAAGTATTTAAAGTAGCAAAAAAGGATTTTACAGTACTAATTATGGGAGACATTAATAGTAATGATGAGGATTGGATTATTGATAATGCTATAGAATTTTTTGTTTTCAATTTAGCAAGATTAAAACAAATGCTTTCAAAAGCAACAGAAAAAAAGCAGGTTTTAAATATTCATATTGAAATTGAAACAGGAATGAACCGAACTGGATTTAATCAAAAAGATTGGGTTCAAATTATTCAGTTAGTACACGCGAATAAAGATTTTATAAAAGTAAAAGGTTTATGTACTCATTTTGCCGGTGCGGAGAGTTTAAATAACTATGTTAGGGTAAAACATCAACAAAAAGTATTTAATAAGGCAATTAAGTATTTTAAATCTCAAGAAATTATTCCACAACAAATTCACTGCTCATGCAGCGCTGCTGTTTTAGCATTTCCTACCAAAAATTATGATATGGTTAGAGTAGGAATTTTACAATATGGTTTATGGCCAAGCAGAGAAGCTTTTATTAAATATATATCTAAACATAACATGAATACAAATCCTTTAAAACCAGTATTAAGTTGGAAATCTTATATAATGGATATAAAATATGTATCTAAAGGTGAATTTATTGGATATGGCAGTTCATATTTAGCAGAAAACGAAACTATAGTAGCTTCTATTCCGATTGGCTATGGTTATGGTTATAGCAGGAGTTTAAGTAATTTAGGAAGAGTTATCATTAACAATAACAGGTATAGCGTAATAGGTACAATTAACATGAATATGTTTCTGGTAGATATAACGTCAAGCGATTCAATTACTATAAAAGATGAAGTTATTTTAATTGGATCAAGTACTGATCTGGATATTCCGCTATCTTCATTTTGTAATCAAACAGATCAGCTTAACTACGAAGTTCTTTCAAGAATTGATAAAGACATTCCAAGAACTATTATAAAATAATTATGGCATATATAACATTAAACAGAAAATCATTAGCAATAAATTACAGTTATCTTCAACAATTGTTTAAAAAAAATGGTATTGAATGGGCACCTGTATTAAAGATGCTTTGTGGAAATAAAACATATCTTGAATATGTATTATCCTTAGGGGATGAACAAGTTTGTGATGCTCGATTATCCAATTTAAAAAAGATAAAATCAATAAATCCTAAAAAAGAAACGGTATATATAAAACCACCTGCAAAAAGAAGCATAGCTAAGGTGGTAAAATATGCTGACGTTAGTTTTAATACAGAGTATACAACCATAAAATGGCTGTCTGAAGAAGCCGTAAAACAAGAAAAAATCCACCGAATTATTATTATGATAGAATTGGGTGATCTACGTGAAGGGATTTTGGGTGAGCATTTAATGGCGTTTTATAAAAAAGTATTTGAGTTGCCTAACATTAAAGTATCAGGTATTGGAGCAAATCTAAATTGTTTAAGTGGGGTAATGCCTAGCAAAGATAAATTAATTCAATTAAGTTTATATGAGCAATTGATTGAAGCTAAATTTGGAAAAAAAATTGATTATGTTTCTGGTGGATCTTCCGTTATGATCCCACTTTTATTAAAAAAACAAATTCCAAAAGGAGTTAATCATTTTAGAATTGGAGAAACCTTATTTTTCGGGGTTGATTTATTTTCAAATAAAACAGTTCCAAAAATGAAGGATGATGTTTTTTTGCTTTTTGCTGAAATTATTGAAATAACCGAAAAATCTATTGTCCCTTATGGTAATTTAGAAGAAAACCCATCGGGAGAAACAATTGATATTAATCAGGAAGATTATGGAAGAAATCATAGCAGAGGAATTTTAGATATAGGGCTTTTAGATATTTCTAAAACTGAATTCATTATTCCTGTTGATAAAAATATTTCCTTTATTGGCGCTAGTTCTGATATGTTGGTTGTTGATTTAAGCAAAACGAAAAAAAAATATAAAGTGGGTGACTTGGTAAGCTTTAAAATGAAATATATGGGTGCTTTACGAATTATGAATTCTGAGTACATAGAAAAGAAGCTGGTTTAATAAATTACCCCATCACTTGTTTTTTTAGAATTGCATTAAAAGAAATAAAATTTCTTTAAAATTGATTTTAAAGCAAAAAAACTTCCTTATTTTTAGAGCCCTTTTCCGTTGAAAGAGAAATATAAATAAAAACATATGAAATTTTATAAATCCCTACTATTATTTATTGTTATAAGTTTTTCAATTGTTGGTTGTAGAATAAAACTTGAACCTGTTGAAATTTTAACGTTTCAACAAAAAATTGAAAAATTATTTCCAAATGCTGAAGTTACCGAAATGGAAGTAAAGGATCATTTTACAAAAGCGTTTCAAATAATTTTAGATCAACCTTTAGATCATAAAAATCCTGAGGCAGGTACTTTTAAGCATTATATGTATTTATCTCATGTAGACGAAGCAAAACCAACAGTTATTATTACTGAAGGCTATAATGCAGTTCCAAGAACGTACGAATTAAGTAAAATTTTTAAGGGAAATCAAGTACAAGTTGAATATCGTTTTTATGGGAAATCCCGCCCAGATTCTATTCAATGGCAATATTTAAAAAATGACCAGGCAATTGAAGATTACCATAAAATAGTAACAAAATTAAAACGAATTTATTCAGGAAAATGGATTTCAACAGGAATTAGCAAAGGAGGAGAAACAGTATTGATTTATAAAAGTAAATATCCTTGGGATGTTGAGGTAGCTGTACCTTATGTTGCTCCCTTAATAAATACTCGGGAAGACCCAAGAACAGCAGTTCATATTAAAACGGTTGGAAGTGTTACGTGTAGAGAAAAAATTTCAAAATTTCAACGAGAGGTTTTAATAAAAAGAGATTCAGTGTTAGTTGAAATTTCAAACTATGCTAAAGAAAAAGGGATGAATTTTACAGAATTATCTACTGAAGAAGCTTTAGAATACGCAGTATTGGAATTTCCTTTTTCATTTTGGCAATGGGGTGGAAATTGTGATGAAATTCCAGCTGAAACTGCAACGGCATCTCAATTTTTCAACTATATAAATAAAATAGTTGGAATTAGCTTTTACAATGATAAAACCTATTTCGATTTGTTGCCTTCCTATTATCAACATTTGACGGAGCTGGGTTATTATGGTTTTGATACTGAGCCTGTAAAAGATTTACTTGAAGTTGTTAAAAAGCCAACAAATTTACGTTTTGCGCCAAAAAATGTTGATTTAACGTATAATGCAGATTATATAAATAGAGTTCGTGATTTTGTAGAAAATCAAGGAAAAAAAATACTTTATATTTATGGTGAGTATGATACCTGGGGAGCTTGCGCCCCAACTCCAAAACCACATGTGGATGCTTTAAAAATGGTTTTAAAAGGAGGTTCTCACAGCACTAGAATTCATCATTTTTCTAAAGAAGATCAACAAAGGATTTATGATAAATTACAAAATTGGTTGGGGTATAGTGTAACTATTTATCCCTTGGAAAATTAAAATGACTTAAAAAAAAATGAATCCGATTTTAATTGAAAAAATAATTACCGTTTGTAATGATAAAATTACAAAAAAAGGAGAAAATGTAGGGTTGTCATTTTATGCTTTTTTTGAAAACAAAAATGAAAACCCGGAGTTGTTGATGGAAGTTGCCGAATGGTGGATAAAAACAAATAAATTAGACCATTTTGAAAAAGCTGTTAAAATAAAAGAGCTTGTTCTTGAATTGAAATAAGTTTAGTCCACAATACTTTTTTGACTTTTATGAAATGCGTCTGCTTTAAAATTGTAAGATGCAACCTGTTTTTATTGTTTAGCACGTTTGTAACTTGCAAAATATTTTAAATTAGTATTATGTGTTTAACTCATATTGAATACATAAAATGTTGAATTTCTTTTTTTTATGTCATTAATATTATATTTGTATATTTACCACTTAAATATATTTGTAAAAAAATAATTTTAAGATTTATTATAAAAAATTGTAAAATCAAAATCCAAACTATTTATGAAAACTTATTTTAAAGCACTCTTTTTATTGTTGTTTGTGTATTCCTGTGCACCTGAAGAAATAGAGATTGTAGGAACGGTTACTACAACTGTTTTTCCCGAAAACTCGGGAACTGTAGCTACAATTAGACAGGTTGATATGGTTCAATTAATTGCAATACCCACAGAGAACTATGTATTTAAAGGTTGGTCTTTGGAAAAAAATTCAGTTACTTTAGAAATAGTAAATCCACTTTTTGTTAACTTAGATACAACAGATAAAAATATTACAGCTGTATTTGAGAAAAAAGATTCCGATGAAGATGGTATAACAGATGATATTGACATATGCCCTGATACTCCATCTAACGAATCAGTAGATGCAAATGGATGTTCTGTTTCTCAAAGAGATACCGATGATGATGGTGTTCCTGATGATGTAGATAATTGCCCCGAAACTTCGAATCCAGCTCAATTAGATTTTGATTTAGATGGTATTGGAGACGTTTGTGATGATGATATTGATAATGATGGTGTTCTTAATGACCTAGACTTATGTTCTGAGACTCCATTAGGTGAATTAGTTAACGGTGACGGTTGTTCTGGTTCTCAAATAGGTATTCAAGGTGTTAATTTCATGAACGGATATCTTTCTGGAGGTTCTGCTGATGTTATTGAAATTGCTGTAGAGGGTGATAATGCTTATATTTATGAAGAGTTATCATCTGATCCTGACTGTAATGATAATTGGTATCCTAGAGGTTCATTGTGTGATCAAGCACCATATATAAACGATCCTGATTTTAGTTACCGTCAAGATGAAGATTCAGGAGCAACGTGGGGAATTGATGATTTTGATTTTAATGCCTATGGAATTCTTGTAATTGATTTGGGTAGCGAACAATTTATAAACTCGATGAGTGTTTTTCAGATGTTTTCAGATGGTAAGGCAACTCACATAGAAGCTTATGCATATCCAAATGCCACAGCACCACCATCTAGTGAAGATTCTAACTGGAGTCAACTTTTTCCTTACACTGAAGTAGGTGAAGGAACTGAAGTTGATGGGATAGGACAAGCTAATACTGTATCTGACCCCTTAAAAATTCAATTTTCAGGAGTATTTACTCGTTATATCATGCTTTATGTAAAAAATGATGGATCATTAGGTGATGAAGATTATATTGAATTAAGACAAATAAAAGCATTTTATACTGAATAGTAATTTATTAATTATATTGTTATAATTAATAAATAAACCTCACTTCAGTTTCTATTGAAGTGGGGTTTTATATTTTTTGCTTGGCCATTAGGTATCCCATTAGCTTACCAAGGTATCTCTATTCGGATAAAAAAAGGATAAGGTTAATTTAATGCAAGTATTAATTGGAGAAAGAGGTATTTTAAAAGTGTATTTTCGTTTGTGTGACATACGAGTATAAATCGTTTGTTACATTAAGTTTAAATATCTAAAACGTTCAAAGTATTATAATTAACGGTAGAGTAGTAAATTACCCTACAATTTTTTTCTGACTTTTATAAAAAGCATCAGCCTGAAATTGTAAAATTTCACGCGCTTTTTGTTTTTTATAATTATACAATTCCTCTTCATCAGCTAGTTCATTATAAATGGATTCATTTAGAATAGTATCAGTATTTAAAACATTATTACGTTGATTTTCTTTTTGTGTAACCCAAGTTTTAGCTGCGTTCTCAATGTCTTGTAGTTTAAAATCATATTCTCCTTTTGGGGCAATCAATTTTGAGAAAATGGGTGAAGTTTCTATGGCTAAAAACAATAAGAAAATAAAAAATGTAGGTAACCAAGGCAGTTTGTCAAGTGCATTTATTCTTGCCATTAACCCATCAAAACCATCAATAATTGGTTGTGTAGTTGTTATTTGCTCATTTTGTTGATTTATTAAAGCTGAAATTTGATTTTCCTTTTCATTTATTTTTGCTTTGTTTTCAGTTTTCAGTTGTTGCAATTCTGCCAAAGCAGCATCGTGTTTTTCTCTTTTTTCTTTATAAACAGGTCCTTTGCCCAATAATTTTGTTCCCGCAGTTCCTTCTGCTTCTGAAATATAAGTGTTATATAAAGTATTAGTTTCAAGTTCTTTTGTGGCTATTTCCTGTTTTAACTGTTCAATTTCTGTTTGAATAGTTGTAATTTCTGGAGTAAATTGATTGGCTATTTGTTCTTTATTAGCTAATGTTAAGTCGTTTTTTTGAGTTAATAAAACTTGGTTGATTTCTTTTTCAAAAATCTTCATTTCCAAAGGTTTGGAAATTACAATTGCAATAATAATTGCTAATAGAATTCTTGGTGTTGCTTGTAAAATCTCTTTCCATTTATTGTCTTGTTTTTTTATGGTAGAAACTATAAAGCGATCTAAATTAAATATAAGTAAGCCCCAAACCAATCCAAAAAATATAGCTGTATAGTAATTGTCAAATACGGTAAATAGGGCATAACTTGCAGCAATAAAAGCCATTAAAGCAGTAAAAAAAACTGTTCCACCAATTCCAGCGAATTTTGTTTGTTCAGCTTTTGAGCAGTTTTGTAAAATATCGGTATCTGCACCTGAGCACATCCAAAAAAATTGTTTAAGCATAACATAGTAGTTTGTTATGCAAATAACGTTAAATTTATAAAGTTATTATCTTGTAGAAGTATTAAATAAAAGAGATCTTATAGTATTAACATGTTTTGAAGTTATTTATTGCGTTAGGGATGGCAGTGAAAAGCCCACAGCTTAAGCGAGGACTTGTTACGTACAGCCCGACCGTAGGGAACGCCCAAAAGGAATTGATTAGAATAAAGAGGTTGTGTTAACAATTTAATAAGTGTATTTTTGCACTTTAATAAAAAATATAAAATGAGTTTATCAAGGGAATTAGAGAAACGTAGCGAATCTAAATGTGAATTATGTGGTTCTACAGAGAAATTGAGTGGTTTTGAAGTAGCGCCTTTAAAAGAAAGTATTGCAGCCTGTGAAGTTTGTATTGATCAAATTGAAAATGAGGATAATGTTGATGCAAACCATTGGAGATGTTTAAATGATAGTATGTGGAGTCAAGTTCCTGCAGTTCAGGTAATGGCTTGGCGTATGTTAACACGTTTACGAGCTGAAGGTTGGCCGCAAGATTTGTTAGATATGTTGTACTTAGATGAAGAAACTTTGGAATGGGCAAAAGCAACTGGAATTGGTGAAGATAAAAGTAATGAAATTATACACAGAGATGTGAATGGGGTTATTTTACAAGCTGGAGATTCTGTGGTTTTAATTAAAGATTTAAAAGTGAAAGGATCAAGCATGGTTGCTAAACAAGGAACTGCTGTTAGAAGAATTTCGTTAGATCGTGACAACGAAAAATACATTGAAGGTAAAGTTGGTCCTACGCAGATTGTTATTATAACGGATTATGTGAAAAAAATGTAATTAATGAAAGGTGAAAAGTGAGACGTTATTCGTGGGATGTTTGAATTTGTATGTAGGATTTGAATAGACTAAAAAATAAAAAAAAGGCTCAAATTTTAGAAATAAAATTTGAGCCTTTTTTTTATTTACTCATTTCGGTAAAGTATTTATAAAATAAAGGAATGGTTTCAATTCCTTTTAGGTAGTTAAATATTCCGAAATGTTCGTTTGGTGAATGAATAGCATCGCTATCTAAACCAAATCCCATTAAAATAGTTTTACTTTTTAATTCTTTTTCAAAAAGTGCCACAATAGGAATACTACCACCTGAACGTTGTGGAATTGCAGGTACTCCAAAACTTTCTGTATATGCTTTGTTTGCTGCCTGATATCCAATATTATCAATTGGTGTTACATATCCTTGTCCGCCATGATGTGGTGTAACCTTTACTTTTACTGCTTTTGGAGCAATACTTTCGAAGTGTTTTGTAAAAAGTTCAGTAATATTTAAATTATCTTGATTAGGAACTAATCGCATAGAAATTTTAGCATAAGCTTTACTTGCAATTACTGTTTTTGCGCCTTCACCTGTGTAACCTCCCCAAATACCGTTTACATCTAAAGTTGGTCTAATTGAGTTTCTTTCGTTAGTAGTATATCCTTTTTCTCCATAAACATCTTCAATATTTAAAGCTTTTTTATAAGCTTCCAATGAAAAAGGTGCTTTTGCCATTTCAGATCGTTCTTCTAAAGATAATTCTTCAACGTTGTCATAAAAACCAGGAATTGTAATATGGTTGTTTTCATCGTGCAAAGAAGCTATCATTTTTGCTAAAATATTTATTGGGTTTGCTACGGCTCCACCATATAAACCTGAATGTAAATCTCTGTTAGGTCCGGTTACTTCAACTTCAACATAGCTTAAACCACGTAATCCGGTAGTAATTGATGGTTGTGAGTTAGAAATCATTCCAGTATCAGAAATTAAAATAACATCGTTACTTAATTTTTCTTGGTTACGTTCTACAAACCAAGCTAAACTTGAAGAGCCAATTTCCTCTTCACCTTCAATCATAAATTTAACGTTGCAAGGTAGTTTGTCGTTGACGGTCATATATTCCAGCGCTTTTACATGCATATACATTTGACCTTTATCGTCACAAGCACCACGAGCAAAAATGGCGCCATCAGGATGTTTTTCAGTAGTTTTAATAACTGGTTCAAATGGAGGTGAGTCCCATAGGTTAATTGGGTCGGCTGGTTGTACATCATAATGTCCATAAACTAAAACAGTTGGCAAATTAGTATCAATTATTTTTTCGCCATAAACAATTGGGTATCCTGGTGTTTCGCATATTTCAACTTTATCACAACCTGCTTTTAATAGCGATTCTTTAATAGCATCAGCAGTGTTTAAAACATCTTGACTATAGGCAGAATCAGCACTTATAGAAGGTATCTTAAGTAATTCAATAAGTTCATTAATAAATCGGTCTTTATTTTGTTGTACGTATGATTTTATATTTTCCATTAAATTATAATTTGTTCATTCAAATTTAAGCAATTTTATTTGGAATAAAATGAACTTAAAAATTATTAAAAAAACTGCTTTGCAATTTTAAACTATTGTGTATATTTGCACCCACAATAATAAAGCGGGCGTGGTGGAATTGGTAGACACGCTAGACTTAGGATCTAGTGCCGCAAGGTGTGAGAGTTCGAGTCTCTCCGCCCGCACAAAAGCTCTTCGAAACTGAAGAGCTTTTTTTATGGAAAATTTTAAATAAGTTTTATAATTATTATGGTGGAGGTAGGAGAAGTTTATCCGGAGGGAATTAGAAGGGAGTTTCTCCGCCCTAATTAGAGATTTTTGAAACTGAAAATCTTTTTTGTAATATTATAAAATTGTTAGTAAGA
Source organism: Lutibacter oceani (assembly GCF_003384935.1). Classification (GTDB taxonomy): domain Bacteria; phylum Bacteroidota; class Bacteroidia; order Flavobacteriales; family Flavobacteriaceae; genus Lutibacter; species Lutibacter oceani. Next base: position 379,145 of record NZ_QTTQ01000011.1, on the reverse strand, counting down.
ACTTAGTAGCTGCTTCTGCCCATACCTCTTTTTTGACCACTACCTTTTGATTTTTGACTATTTTTACTTTGCTGGTTTTCAGGAGCTTTTGGATTCAATTTTTTTAGCTCAGTTTGTTGGTATTTTAGCCATGTTTTATATTGTTTTTCAGATAGTTCTTTTTCAAAAGTTGCATTTAAAGTGTTTTTTTGAAGTATTATTTTGGAACGAATTGGAGTTAGCATTTCATTTGCTTGTAACTGAAATTCTTTCATATTACTAAAATCATGAGTTAATGCAGCTTCATTTCTCTTTTTGCTTAAAAAGGATTTTACCTTATCAAAAGTTTCATAATTAAATGTTTTTATTTCATTTATTTTATTGTTGTGTTTTGAAATGGCTCTTATAATAACAGCTTTTTTGTCATCGTTTTTAATGCGTAGTTTTTTAATAATTTCATCAGTATCATACATTATTATTTTTGCCATATTCTCAGGGTTGATCGCCTGAATCATCATTTGAGAATTTTGACCTTTTTGCTGTAATGAACTTCCTTTATTTCCTCTTTGCTGTGAAAATAAAACCGTAGTAAACGTAAATAAAAATGTTAATAGAATATAATTTATAATTGATTTCATAATTGATTTTAAGTAAAATTAATTTAAAGAATAAAAGTAATCAGAATTAAAGCTATTAAATTAAATAAATTAGGTATTAACTTTATTTTAACGCTCTACCATAATTTTTTAAAACAGACTATTTAAAATGTTATTTATTACTTTTTGATTTTAAAGAAAATTTAAGAAAACAAACAAATCACAAAAAATTATTTCATCTAACTACTAAATTTATTTTTTTTTGATAAAAATGAGTATTCGTTATAACTATTTACAGAAAAACCAACAGTTAATAATTAAAAAATTAGTAAGTTAGCAACTGCTAAATTTTTAATGTATAAATAACGGTTATTTTCAATTTTAGCCAAGATACTTTTAGAAAAACTTTAAGCAAATTTTTAGATTAAATGTAACTTTTGATCAAGAGAAAAACAAAGGTGTATTTATTAAGAAATTTAACTAAACTATATATATATTATTATGACAACTAATTTCGGATTTTGGGATTATTTCATTTTTATAGCTTATGCCGTATTAATTTTGGGTGTAGGTTTATGGGTGTCCAGAGATAAAAAAGGGCATGAGAAAAATGCTGAGGATTATTTTTTAGCAAGTAAATCTTTACCTTGGTGGGCAATTGGAGCTTCTTTAATTGCAGCTAATATTTCAGCAGAACAATTTATTGGAATGTCTGGTTCTGGTTTTGCTTTGGGTTTAGCAATTGCTTCTTATGAGTGGATGGCAGCCATTACTTTAATAATTGTTGGGAAATATTTTTTACCAATTTTTATTGAGAAAGGATTATATACAATTCCAGAGTTTGTTGAAAAAAGGTTTTCAACCAATTTAAAAACAATTTTAGCTGTCTTTTGGATTGGTTTGTATGTGTTTGTAAATTTAGCTTCTGTACTGTATTTAGGAAGTTTAGCTTTAGAAACTATTATGGGTATTCCTATGATGTATGGTGTAATTGGTTTGGCATTGTTTGCAGCAGCTTATTCATTATATGGAGGGCTTTCAGCAGTGGCTTGGACAGATGTAATTCAAGTCATATTTTTAGTTTTAGGAGGTTTAGTAACTACCTATATAGCTTTAAATACAGTTTCAGATGGAGAAGGTGTTATAGCAGGTGTTAAAACTGTGTTTGAAGCTACACCAGAGCGATTTGCAATGATTTTTGATGAATCCAATAAATATTACGATATGTTGCCTGGAATAGGTGTTTTATTAGGTGGTATGTGGGTTGCGAATTTATATTATTGGGGTTTTAACCAGTATATTATTCAAAGAACTTTGGCCGCAAAATCCTTAAAAGAAGCTCAAAAAGGGATTTTATTAGCAGCAGGTTTAAAATTAATCATACCTATAATTGTTGTAGTTCCTGGAATAGCAGCTTATGTTATGGTAAACGATCCTACAATTATGGCTAGGTTAGGCGCTGAAGGTTTGAATAATTTACCAACTTTAGAACAAGCAGATAAAGCATATCCTTGGTTATTACAATTTTTACCAACAGGAATGAAAGGTGTTGCATTTGCAGCATTAGCTGCAGCAATAGTTTCATCATTAGCTTCTATGTTAAACTCAACTTCTACCATTTTTACAATGGATATTTATAAACAATATATCAACCCTACAGCAAGTGATAAATCTACAGTGAATGTAGGAAGAATATCTGCAGCAGTTGCGTTGATAATTGCTAGTATTATGGCTCCGTTATTAGGAGGTATTGACCAAGCTTTCCAATTTATACAGGAATATACAGGAATTGTAAGTCCTGGTATTTTAGCAGTATTTATGTTAGGTTTATTTTGGAAGAAAACAACTAACAAAGCAGCAATTGTTGGTGCTTTAGCTTCAATTCCGATAGCATTATATTTTAAAGTAGCTCCTAACGGATGGTCTACTAGTTCAGCCTTTGTTAATGTTCCTTTTATGGATCAAATGGGATATACTGTTTTATTAACTGCCGGAATTATTGCACTTGTAAGTTACATGCAACATAAAGGTGCAGATGATGAAAAAGGAATTCCAATTACTAAAGAATTATTTAAAACAAGCCCATTATTTAATATTGGAGCATTTGCGGTTATGCTTATTATTGTTGCACTTTACGCCGCATTTTGGAATTAGAATTTTAAATTATTACAATCACAAATCAAATAAAAAGCCTTCATCTGAAGGCTTTTTATTTGATTTGTGATTGGAGTTCTTATTACTTATTGAACTTAAATAAAGATTTTTTGTTTTAGTTCTTCCAGGTCTTTTTCTTATGTGAATACCTTCAGTTTGTTCAAATTATTGTTTTACATTAAATTTATTTTTTTATCTAAAACTCCAATTATTGTAGCTATTAGATTTTTCTATTTTATTTTCTAAATCATCAGGTAATTGTGAAAAAAAATCAATACCTGTTAATGTTTCAATTTCGTCTATACTAGTAACAAATTTATAAAGATTTTTGTTTGAATCTTCGTGCGGTATTAAAAAAGCAATTGCTTTAATTTCAGGCTCATGGTAATCTAAAATAATTTTATAAAAATAGTTCGGAACACCTACTTTTTCACTTCCAATTGTTTTTAAATCAGTTGATAAAATTCCCCCTGTAACTATATACAAACTTTTATATTTAGTTGCCCAATACCGTGTTTTTTGCTCTAAGCGATTCCAGATACCTGAATTAAATTGATGATTTTGAGGTGAGATATTACTTGTTAAAAAAGTTTCATCATGTGCTAATTTTGAAAACTGCCTATCAGCGGCAGGGCATAAATGTCCCTTGTCATATCCAGAATTTGAATAATTTTTATAGTGTGCACTTTTTGTTTTTACTTTTGAATCCTTTTCAAAATAAGGTCTTTTAAAATCTGTTGAAACTATTTGATCACTTGTTAAGCTATATGCCACCCATTCAGCTTGTTCAAAGGGCTCATTATAACTTAATGAATAGTAATTGTGATGCACAATTTGACCGGTAGTTGAAGTTGGTAAAAAGTTAGTTGTTGATAATTTAATATTTTCCTTTTTTGTTGCCAATTCTTCAAAAGAATAATTATCCCAAATAAAAAATAGGACTGCAAAAAAAATGCTTAGAAAAACATAAATAGTTTTTCTATTTTTCACTTTTTAAAGGTATTTCATTAAAATTTTCGGTTTTTGGTAGTTCTTCAAAAATTTTAATAAATTTAGTTGGTGGAACTGTTAGTTTTCTTTTTACTAAATCAATCCAAGCTCCATATACCTTTATTTCAGCAGATAAGATACCATCTTTATTGAATATTTGATGGTTAAATCGCCAACGTTCTATGCCTTTTGAAACACCTTCTAATTCCATTTTTACAGTAATATTTTCGCCGATATGGATTTCTTTGTAAAAGGAAGTTTCTTCTTTAAATAAAATAGGACCAATATTTAGTTTGGCAAATTCATTAATTGATAAACCATGTTCTTGAAAGTAACGTACTCTTACTTCTGCAGCATAATCATTATATGCAGTATGTCTCATGTGTCTGTTTGGGTCAAAATCTGACCATTTTGTATTGAAAGTAACCTGAAAATTCATCTATTATTTTTTGAAAAAGCAAATTTAAGGTAAAACATAAAAAGAGTCGAGAAATTTCCCGACTCTTTTTTATAAAACAATTATAAAAACTTAAGAATAATTTGTGTTTTTATGCTAATTTTTTATGCATCGTACTGAAAATCCAGCACCTCTATTTGGTATCATACCTCCATACATATTTGCATTAGCACTAAAGATGCGTAACGATCTTGCATCGTTGCCACTTGTATTACTTGTCCAATAGTAACCTTTGCTAGAAGTATCAATACTTCCATTTTTATTGCGTGCTCCAGCAGCAACCCATTTTAAAGGTGAAGCAAATGCACCAGCTACATCATTAGAAACCCAAGTTATACGCTCTGCATTAAGTTCAGCTTCTGTTGGTAACCTATACCCAGACGGACAAGGGTTATTAGCTCCATTTACACCTTGCCAAAGCATATTGTTTTTTGGATTACGCCAATCTTGTTGTGATGTTGAAGTTGTAATAAATTTGCCGTTTCCAGGACTATCCGTACTACTTAGTGAGGATGTAGTTCCACTGGTCCTTTTTTCATGTCCATCGGTTAAACGGCCCCATTGGTACAAATCACCAAAAGCTAAGGCATCTGTAGAACTAGTTGCAACCCTAGTTGCTCCTAAGTTTTTATTCATCCAAGTTTTACCAGTTTTCGGATTGTATATGTCTTTAATAATTCCAGTAGGAAACTCGTAAGGAATACTGATTGGATCAGGTTCATGTTGAATTGATTTTTCAATATTTACATAAATAATACATGGTTCACAACGAATTCCACCGCAAATTGGTGTGAAAATAATTTTATAAGTTCCGTAGGTGTTAAAACTATAATTAAAAGTTTTGCCACTTCCAGACTGAATAATTGCATTTGGATCTATAACCTCCCATTTGTATTCAACATCACAATTTTCAGGATTACACACATAATTTGGAGCAGTAAATGAATAAATTTGTAATGGTTTTAAAGTAATTTCGTTACCACAATCCAATTGCTTTTCAAGATAGTTTTGATAGTTTATTTTTTGGTTTGGTTTATATGGAGTTTGTTTAGTATCCCATTTTATTAAAACACTATTTGTTAACCATTCTCCGCAATCACAATCTCCATGTTGATTGCAACATTCAATAATAAATGGATCACTTCTATCAAAGCATAATTTTTCAGCATCTTCAACAATTAATGACCACGATCTTGGAGGGTCACAAGGTAATGATGGTGGAATGGTATATGTAAATGCACCAGTATTTGGAATTCCAGTAGCTAAAACTGAATAAACTACTCCGTTTGTATTGTCAAATAATGAGATATTAACTTGACCAGTTGGTGTAGTACCAGACCAATTTAAATTAATAGTATCTCCTATACAATATTTTTGACCTTGGTCAAATGGTTTGATGTCAATTTCGCAGGGCTCTGGGTTATTTTGCTGATCATCAGATGAAAAACAAATAATTTTTTCGCAAACATTACAGTTTACATCTTTAACCTTTACTTTTAAACAGAAATAGAAAGCTACATCACAACAGTCTAAATTTAAAACATCAGGATATAAAATATCTAAATTAACTGATGAATTTATAATGGAAGGATTTCCTAACAACCACGCTAAACTGCTTGTCCCATTATCTCCAGCATTTAAAATTAAATTACTAAGATTTGGAGTTGAAGTTGTTAAAGTACCAAAAACACCTAAATCAGTTGGTTTACAAGCTTCTTCAGAATATTCGATATGGTAATCCACCATGGATATTTCTACTTCTTGTAAAGGAACACTTCCTCCATTTATAGTAACATTAAAAGAACCGTTATGTTCTTGAATTGAAGCTTCAAAATCTTCAATATCACAACATTCTGTTCCCGTTACACAAGCTGCTGGGGCTTCTTCGCTTCCATAATTTGCATTTAATTCAATTCCTGAAGTTGTCATTTCTGCAGTTACAGAAACACTTTCATTACAACAATTTCCTCCTCCAGATTTAACAACTGGAATAGTGATTGTAAAATCATTTCCAGGCATAATTTGTGTGGAAGAATTAATGTTTATGATTAAACCTCCTGATGTTGTAAACGGAATTGGAGTTGCAAACTCATCTTCTATGGAAATTTGTCCATTTATTGAAATACAATCAGGTAAAAGATCTGTAATTACAATGTTATCTAAAGGTACACTTCCATTATTAGAAACTGTAATAATATAGTTGAATGATTGTCCGTTTTCAACAATTTCTGCATCGGCTTCTTTAAAAATCCCTAAAATACCAACCTGATCTATACTGTAATTTACCGAGCTACTTAAACTACTTGGTCCGAAAGGAACAGTTGCAGTATTTGTTTTTGTGCCAGATAATTGTGGTAATATTACAGCATCAAAAGTGATAATTAAAAAATTAGATTTATTCCATTCACAAATTCCAGGCATATTAGAGATATTCCAAAATGGATTTTGTAAATCAGTTGCATCTTCCGATACAGGAAATGGTGGAGGAACTGGTGCTCCAAATGGTGGATTACAACTATTTTTATAACCAGCATTTTGGTTAGGATAATATTCGAAAACACTTGATCCGGGTACTATTTGTAAATTTTGAGGAATTCCAAATGCGTCATTTATTACTGTGTTTAAATCTGCAGCACCTGAATTTCCTGCCATAATGCTATATGTAATTACATCGCCAATTTGGTAAATTGGAGGAACAAGTGCATTTGGTGGATCAACAATACATTTTTTTATTGAAGGAATCGATTTAGGTGCTTCTACAATAAATTCCGCATCATCTTCAGTATTTTGAATTGTTGTATCTATTGTTGGGCAACTAATTCCAGGGCAAGGGTCAACTGGAAGTCCTCCAGGAGCTCCACCTGTTCCAGCGGCAGTATAACTTAAATATGCAGTATTACTAATTGTGCTTCCAATTGTTGCGCCAGCATCTATTATAAAATCAATATAAATTGTTGTGCATTCTCCTGGGTTTAAAATAAAACCAGGTCGGGTAAAAGTGTAAGTTGTTGCAGGATAAGGTGGCACAGTAGGTGATGAAGTCCAGCCACCAAGATTCATTCCTGTAATGCTAATACCGGGAATATTTAAATTATCTGTAATTTGTAAATCAGTCCAAGGTACATTTCCATTATTACATACTGAAATATAATAACGAGCATCACAACCAGGCGTTAAATTTGTATAAGTTGGATTTGATACCGATTTAGTGAATGAAATAGATGCATTTGGACTCGCCAATGGGGGCGAAGTATCTGTAACTGAACCTGCCATTGTTCCACAAGTACCATCGCCTAAAGCAAAACTGTAATCTGCAATATTTGTTATTGAACTTCCATCAGGTGCACAATTTTGTAAATAAACATTATAATACCAAGTTCCATTAGATGCACCGTTATTTGATACAGAATAAGAAGCAGTTCCAACAATAGGCACTGTAACTAATGCACTTTCGCTAATGGTTCCAACAATTCTATAATTTCCAAGTCCAGCCCCATTAGGATTGTTATGATTTAATTTAATTCTCCATTTTGAAATTCCACAAGTTAAATCTCCAGTTACAAATTCTTTAGTTAAAGACCAATAATTTGCAGCTCTTGCAATTACATTTACTGAAGTTGTGCAAGTTGTTATAACACCTGCGCAATCTAAAGTTACTGTAACATCAAAAGTACCTACTGTCCCGTTACAAGTTGTATAATTAGGGAATTTAAAAAAGACATTAAAATTTTGTCCATCGTTTCCGTTTAAAGTAGGTGAAGCATCATTTTGATAAATTCCACCTCCCATATCAGTAAATGGAATAGCTCCTGAACTTTGAAAAACTAAATTTGATGATTTAGTAATGCTAACTGTTTTTGTACAACCGGCATCATAACTACCTGGTAAGGTAATATTTAAAGCAATATTATCTCCTGTTAATATTTCTGTTGGAACAGAAACTGTTACATTATCTCCACTTAAATTACATGTATTTATGTTTGGTGAAGTATTTAATACTATTTGTGAATAGCTTATTGTTGTTGCGAATAAAACTACTAGCAACATATATGTTCTGAATGTATATATTATATTTTTCATGATAGTAATTTTTATTGGTTATTAAAGTTGAAACAGTGTGTAAATACACACGATTTACAATTGCTTTCTTCATAAAATACTTTTACTTTAATACAAACGCTGTAATTAATAGTACAGCAACTTGGATCAAGACCAGAAATTGGTCCTGGTAAGCCAACTGTGAGATTTACTGGAATTGCTCCAGTTAAAGCTGAATTACTGGTATATTTTATGCTTTTTGTTGCATTGTTATTTGAACTTGGACTGCCAGAAGCAGTTTCATTAAATAACTGTAAAGAAGTTGAACCATTAATGGTAGTTCCTGGCATTAATAGCATACCCGATTCTTCAACACTGCTAACGCCTTCAGAACAAGCATTAGGGCTAGCTGAATAACTGTAAGATTGAATTTGGAATTCAATTCCGTAAATAGGAACGTTTACATTAATATCTCCATCAAAATTAAATTGATTGCCACTTGTTCCGTTTAACGAAATATTAAAATTATTGAAAGAGAGTTCTATTTCTTCACATTCATTACAAATACAGTCTGGTAATTCATCAAAATTGGCACTAACCCCTGGTTGGCATAAAACCGGACTTGGATCTAAATCATCTCCCTGTAAACCAAAACCAATTTGGGTTACACTGGCTGAAACTGTTACTTCAAAACAATAGCTTACAGTAGTGGTAGAAGCTCCAATTTGAGTTAAAATTGTTGGGTTTGGACTCACCAATGTATAAGATATTGGTGCATACGTTTGATCGAAAACTGACAAGCCTGAACCTGGATTGGCAAAGGTTAAATCTCCTGAAGTACTTGAATATGTTGAATCAAAACAAATTTTATATTTTCTGTTTTCCTGTTCATAGCCTAAGCATTCAATTTCTTCATTTGAAATTGTAAAATCTATTTCGCAGTTACTAAAAGTAAAATACATATTTGCTGATGAGTTTCCAGTAGTTGTTTCTGTTACTTTCCACCTGTATTGCCCATCACTTAGTTTATTTTCTTTAAAAATTCTTGTTGCGCTTAATGAAGTGCTTGAAGTTTTTTCAATAAAAGTGCGTTGTGATTGTTGGTTATTTGTAATTTTTGTTACTTCAATAATAAATTGAGGATTCGGAATTTTAGTACCAATTATTTCCCAAGTAAAATTTTTGATTTCACGAGCGTTTTTAAAAGTGCTGTTATTTTTTGGTAAAATACCTATTAATTTTTGTTGTCTTTTTTTATTTTCTTTTGAAGGATTTGTAAAAACAATAGAACCTGTATTCATTGGTTTTTTAGTATTAATATCTGAATTTCCTTTTGAATAAGGTTTTTCAGTTCCTCCAATTTTAATAGTTCTTTTTCCAAAACTATAACTTACTCCGAAGCCATAATTAAATACTTGAGGTTGTATATTTTTTTCTGTGTATTGAAAATCTACCAGCACACCATCTTGTCTAATAATATCTATTTCGTTTATTATGCCATCTTTGTTAATGTCAGCAAATTGTTTGCTGCCATCCCGAGCAATAATTTTATCCGAAAAGGCTGATAAATAATTAGCAGTTATGTACAATCCTAAATTTGGATTTAATTTATAACCCAATCTAATACCAGCATTATAAAATCCTGTTTTAGAAGTTTCGTTGGTGCTATAATTATAAACTGGAATAGATGTTGCAGCATCTGCATTTTCGGAATTAAAACTTCCTTCTAAGTCAATTGGTTTTACCGACATACTACCAACTTGTGCAAAAATAATTGCTTCTAAACTACCGATATTTGTTTTATAACTTGGGCCAATACCGTAGTAAGTGGTTTTCCATTTTTCTGAATTAAATTCAATAGGATATGCTACTTTTTCAGCAAATTTCAATAGGTTTCCTTCTGTTGGGTTTGAAAAACTTCCAAGGGAAGCTCCTAGTCCAATTTTAGAAAAATAATAGGTTGACGATAATTCAAAAAAACTACCATCAGCAGCATAAGAATTATCACTAAATGTTGAGGTGGCTGAGGAAATACCCGTAGATACCAAAACTTCAACCAGACTAGAATTACTTTTGTCTAATTCATTTGCCCTCTTTTGTGAGTACATAGCGGTTGTAAACACAAAAAAAATAAGGATGCTTAATTTTTTCATAATTTAATTTGATTTTTGTTTATAATTGCATTATTAGAAAAATAATGCCCTTATTTGTATATCAAAAAAATCAATGAATTGTTACCCTATTTGGATTGAAAAAGTATAAGTTTTTTATTTTATTTGGTTGATTTTAAATGGATAAAAAATATTGTTTGATTCTTTTGAATGAAATTAAAATACAAAAAATAATTTAATATGCAACATTTGTTACATAACTCATTTTTTTAAAATGCATTAATTTTTAACATCCAACGCATCACGAAGTGCATTTCCAATTAACATAAATGCCATAACTAAACTCATAATGGCTAAGCCTGGAATTATTGCTAAATATGCTTTTCCTAAAATAATATAACTGTAGTGATCTTTTATCATAGCACCCCAAGATGGAGTAGGAGGTTGTGCGCCAATTCCTAAAAAACTTAATCCGCTTTCAATTAAAATTGCACCTGCAAAATTTGCTGCAGAAATAACAATAACTGGCGCCATAATATTTGGTAAAATGTGTTTAAAAATTATTCTGAAAGTTGAAAATCCTAAAGCCTTAGCAGCTTCAACATATTGCATTTCTTTAGCACTTAAAATTTGTCCGCGTACTACGCGAGCTACTTCAACCCACATAGTTAAACCAACAGCAATAAACACCTGCCAAAAACCTTTTCCTAATGCTAATGTAATTGCAATTACCAATAATAGTGTAGGAATAGACCAAGTAATATTTATAAGCCACATTATAAATGCATCAGCTTTACCACCAAAATAACCGGCTATTGCACCAATGGAAATTCCAATTACCAATGAAATAAATACAGCTATAAAACCAATAAAAAATGAAATACGTGTACCAATAAGCATTCTGCTTAATAAATCTCTTCCATATTTATCAGTTCCTAAATAGAATTTTTTGGTTTTTATAAATTCGGAAATATCTTTATTTTGAAATACTGAAATAGGATAGGTTTTGGTACTACTTTCTATATTATTTTCTGTAAAAGTATTTACTGTTAATGAATTAGATTCTAGGTTGTATTTAGAGATTGGAATTTCGGTAAATTGTTGCTTTTTTCCATAGAGTAACTTATTAATGAAAGACTGATTTTCTTCTTTTATAGTAGGAATTGTTAGCATTAAAACTTCAAATCCCGGTTTTTTAGAATGAATTTCTAAATGCATTTGATTGGCGTTACTACTATTGTCTGGAGCTAATAAATAGGCAAAAACAGCAATAAATCCGCATAAAACTATAAACCAAAAACTAAGCACTCCAGTAGTATTTTTTTTAAACTTCTGGAGTGCTAGTGTTGTTAAGGAATTATTTGTTGTTTTCAATAGTTATAGCTTTATAATTGTAAAGTTACAACTTTTAAAAATTAATTTTTAACTAAATGGTATTGAGGTTTCATTTTTAAATTTTCCAATACATTTAAAGCTTCAGCAACATAAATATCTTTTTTCAAATTTGTATGCCAAGTTTCTCGTTTTACCTCTAAATCTTTATCAGCTTCAAGTATAGACAATTCATAATTTGGAGAAGTAAATGTTAAATTGGTTGTATAATTTTTAATGTCGTTAAATTTAGCAGATTCATTTTTATGAAATTCTAAATCTTTTTTATAAGCCTCATAATTTAAATAAATTACAGAATCATCTTGGGCTTTTTTCAGCCATTTGGCATTTTCATCAATTAATTTAAAGTATTTATTAGTTGCAATTCGCTTTTTACTGTTGTTAATTACTTCATTAAAATTTTCGTAATTATTCCAAAGTGAGTAAGTTGCAGCAGGTACTTTATCATATTTTAATGGGTTTTCTAAATCGCGCTCTCCAATTTCCATATAACTATATCTGCTAGGTAGCATAATATCAGAATGTACACCTTCTAATTGTGTTGAACCACCATTTATTCTATAAAATTTCTGAATCGTCATTTTTAGTGCTCCAATATCTTCATTTAAATTATGGTACCTATTTAAATCCAATACACTTTGTACTGTTCCTTTTCCATAAGTTTGTTTACCTCCAATAATTACAGCTCTTTTATAGTCTTGCATTGCGGCTGCAAATATTTCTGAAGCCGAAGCTGAAAACTCATTTACTAAAATAACTAAAGGACCATCCCATTGAATTTTGGGATCTTTATCGGCTTTTACATCAGCAGCTTTATCTCTATATTTTACTTGTACTATTGGACCTTTATTTATAAATAATCCAGATATATCTACAGCAGTTGTTAAGGAACCTCCTCCATTATTTCTTAAATCAATTATTAAACCCTCAATATTTTCCTTTTTTAGGCGTTCAATTTCTTGCGCCATATCTTTGGTGGAGTTGCGATAATTTTCTTCATCAAAGTCTATATAAAATTTTGGTAAATCAATTACTCCAAATATTTTACCATCTTTTTTTACAACGCTCGATTTTACAAAAGTTTCATCTAATTCAACAATATCTCTAATAATAGAAATTACTTTTATAGAACCATCTACTTTTTTAACCGTTAACCTAACTTCAGTTCCTTTTTTACCTTTAATATATTGTATTGCATCTGTTAAACGCATTCCAACAATATCCAAAGGTTCTTCATCTCCTTGTCCAACTTTTAAAATAATATCTTCGGCTTCTAACTCTCCTTGTTTCCAAGCTGGCCCTCCCGACACTAATTCACTTACTTTTGTGTAATCGTTTTTCTTTTGAAGTCTTGCCCCAATACCTTCTAGTTTTCCTGAAATATCTTGGTCAAATCCTTTTTTTGCAACTGGATCAAAATAAGTTGTATGCGGATCAAACTCTTCTGAAATACAATTTATATATGTAGAAAACCAGTCTGATTCAGTTAATTCATCTAACCTCATATAGTATTCATCCATATTAGTTAGTGTAGTTTCTCTGGCTTCAATTTCTAATTCATTAAATGATTTTTTCTTGTAGGTATTATCTTCCTTAAACTTATCATTTTCATCGTTTTCTTTGTCGTATAGTCTGGATAATGTGCTGAATTTTAATTGCTTGTTCCAATTAACAATTATTTCATTTTGATTTTTGGAATACGCTTTTTTATCGTAATCAACATCTAAATATTCATCGGTATTAAAGTCGAATTTATTTGCTAATATATCTTTATAGTATGTTTTAGATTCTTCGGTACGTTGTTTAAAACGTTCATATACTAAATTAAAAAAGCTCAAATTTTCTTTTTTAATTTGGTCGTCAATGTCAAACTTATATTTTGAAAACTCATCAATATCTGCTTGAATAAAATATCTTTTAGAAGGATCTAATCTTTCAAGAAACTTAGTGTAAACATTTTCTGAAAAGGAATCATTTATCTCATGCGGATGATAATGCCATTGTGTTAAAACGTAATTTAAAATAGTGATTAAAACTTTATCTTTTGGATCCGTTTTTTCAACTTTTTTAAAACTGGTAAAAATACTTACAGCTATAAGTATAGGTAATAAAATTCTGAGTTTTCTTATCATTTTCGTGAACTAATAGTATTAAATTTTTACTTTATGATAACTACTAAAACAATGCCATTGTTATAGCTTGGCAACTAATTTAACTTTTTTTTATGTGTTATTCCATTTTTAGTTTTAAAAATCAAACAAGTAATGCACAATTATAATGATTTTCACGAATTTAATGACTTTACAAAATGTTAAAGTTTAAGTTATTTAAACCAAATAAAATATAGTAGTTTTGTTATTTAATTTAGAAAGATGAAAAAAAGACCTTTAATTTTAGTAACCAATGATGATGGTATAACTGCTCCAGGAATTAGAACCTTAATAGCTGTTATGAATGAAATTGGTGATGTTGTTGTAGTTGCACCAGATGGCCCCCAAAGTGGTATGGGACACGCAGTTACTATTAATGAAACATTGTATTGTAATGAAATAAATGTGGATGAAGGGCCACAAAAAGAATATAAATCTTCTGGAACTCCAGCTGATTGCGTTAAGTTGGCAGTAAGTGAAATTTTAGATAGAAAACCAGATTTATGTGTGTCAGGAATTAACCACGGTTCAAATTCATCCATAAATGTAATATATTCTGGTACAATGAGTGCCGCGGTTGAAGCTGGTGTGGAAGGAATTCCAGCAATTGGATTTTCGTTGTTAGATTATTCTTGGAATGCTAATTTTAATCCATTAAAACCTTTTATAAAACAAGTAGCGCAAAATGTATTGGAAAACGGCTTGCCCGATGGAGTTGTATTAAATGTCAATTTTCCAAAAAATGAAACCTTTAAAGGCATTAAAGTGTGTAGGCAAGCGCGCGCAAATTGGGTAGAAGAATTTGACAAGCGTATAAATCCACAAGGAAGAGTTTATTATTGGTTAACAGGTAAGTTTGTTAATATGGATAAAGGTGAAGATACTGATGAATGGGCGTTGGCAAATAATTACATATCAGTTGTGCCAGTTCAATTTGATTTAACGGCACATCATTTTATTCAAAAATTAAATAGCTGGAATTTATAGCTCAATTTTCAAATGAAAAAAGAAATATTAATTGGTTTTTTAGTAGCTTTATTAGCAACTGCTTTTGGTTCTTTTATTTTTATTGAATTTTTTTCTAAATATGACTTTTACACAAGTTTAGATTTAATTAAAGAAGGGGGTTTAGAAGGTAAAGTGCTGGTTTTAGGTGCAATTGCAAACTTTTTTGTGTTTTTTGTATTTCTAAAAAAGAAACAAATTTATAGAGCAAGAGGTGTTTTGTTTGAAACTTTTTTTATTGCCTTTTTAGTGTTATTATTAACCTTATTTTCCAAGTAATTTTAAAATGAAGTATTATATTATTTCAGGAGAAGCATCTGGTGATTTACACGGATCTAATTTAATGAAAGCATTGTATAAGAAAGATGCAGATGCTGAAATTAGATTTTGGGGAGGTGATTTAATGGCAAAAGTAGGAGGTGCTTTAGTAAAACATTACCGTGATTTAGCCTTTATGGGATTTGCAGAGGTTTTAATGAATATTAGAACTATTTTAAATAATATTAAATATTGTAAAAATGACATTTTACAGTTTAAACCAGATGTTTTAATTCTAATAGATTATCCTGGGTTTAATATGCGAATTGCTGAATTTGCAAAAAAAGAAGGAATTAAAATTCATTATTATATTTCGCCTCAAATTTGGGCTTGGAAGGAAAATCGCATTCATAAAATTAAACGTGACGTTGATGAAATGTACGTTATTTTGCCTTTCGAAAAAGAATTTTATGAACAAAAACATAATTTTCCGGTTAATTTTGTAGGGCATCCATTGTTAGATGCAATTGCTAATAGAAGCCAAATTGATGAAAATGAATTCAGAAAAAAATACCAATTATCTTCAAAACCAATTATTGCATTATTACCTGGAAGCAGAAAGCAAGAAATAAAAAAAATGTTGTCAGTAATGTTAAAAATGGCTGATAAATTTGAAGATTATCAATTTGTAATTGCAGGTGCTCCTAGTCAGGATTACGAATTTTACAAGAAATTTATTGTTAAGGATAATGTAAAGTTTATAAGTAATAAAACGTACGATTTACTTTCTGTTTCCTATGCTGCAATTGTAACTTCAGGTACGGCAACTTTAGAAACTGCACTGTTTAAAGTACCTGAAATAGTATGTTATAAAACAAGCTGGTTGTCTTATCAAATAGGTAAAAGGTTGGTTGATTTAAAGTATATTTCATTGGTGAATTTAATAATGGATAAAGAGGTTGTAAAAGAACTAATTCAAAACGATTTTAACGAAATTACTTTAGAAAAGGAACTGAAAAACATACTGAATGATGAAATTCGTTCAAAAATGTATTTAAATTATTTTGAATTAGAAAAAAAGTCAGGAGGTAAAGGTGCTTCTGAAAAAACAGCAGATTTAATATTAAAAAAACTCCGAAACGATTAAATGCTTCAGAGTTTTTTTAGAAATAATTGAAATTAATTGTTATTGTTTAGTTGCAAAGCCCTTCAAGTGTATCTTCAATATCACCTGGTGTACTCATAATTTTCATAAATGTACCCATTGTTAATTCAGGCCAATGCAATGCAATTCTATATTTTCCGTGCAACATAGTTGCTTTGTT
The DNA here is from genome assembly GCF_003384935.1 of Lutibacter oceani. GTDB lineage: Bacteria > Bacteroidota > Bacteroidia > Flavobacteriales > Flavobacteriaceae > Lutibacter > Lutibacter oceani. The sequence continues at coordinate 362,690 of NZ_QTTQ01000011.1, read as the reverse complement.
TCCTTGTAAAATAATTTCGTAAGGTAAAGCAGCAACATGAGTTTCTCCAATTTTAGGTAAAAAATATGCTTCTCCATCTTCATTACTTTGCAATCCAACTCCAAAAACTGCTACTTTTTCATTTTCATAAACCAGTTTATAAACTTGAGTTGTTTTTCCTTTTTTAGCATTTAAATTTGCCGTAATTGTTTTTAAACCTTCTTCAAATGATGAAAATTCTTTTAAAGTAATAGGATCTGTAAAATAAGGCATCATTATTTTATAATGATATTTTCCTAATTTATTTGCAGCAACTGTTCCGCCAAAAGGTTTAAAATCATTTCCAATTGACGTTAAACTAGTTTTTAAATCGGTACTAAATTTTTTGAAAGTGCTTACAAAAGTATTGTAATTAGCTCCTAAATAAGCTCTTAAAATATAATCTGGATTTGTGTACGAAACTGTTGTTTTTCCGTTTTCTTCAATGAAGCCAACTTTAAAAGTTGCAGCTAAAGCACCTCTGTCTGTAATTTTTATAACCGTATTTTTTAAATCGTTTCTAGTAAATGCAATTACTTTTAATGTTTTTTTGTTTGAAGGATTATAAGTTCCTAAAATTGTAAAATTGTCATTTTTTAATGCATCAATTACTTTTTCAGAAATTTGATCAATGCCTTCAGAAGATTCTGTAACTTTTATATAAGGAGCAATTTCCTGAGCAAAAGAATATGCAGTAATAAGTAATATTGCTAAACTGGTAAGAATAAATTTTTTCATTTTTTTGATTTTAAAATATCTCTTCAAAATTAGACTATATAACTACTGTTGTTTATGACATTAATCATTATGCTATGTAACAATTGTTGCAATTTTTAAAAATGATTTAGATAAAATCAGGTTTAATTATTTTTTGTAGTTTTATAGTGCTATGATAAAGTTTTTAAAGTTTGTACCTATTCAACTTACTTTCTTTTTAATTGTTGGTGTTTTAGTTGGTAATTATTATGCTATTGATCCAATTCATTTGGCTCAAATTTCTGTTGTATTAACAATTGTTTTTATAGCTGTTTATCTTTATTCAAATAAGCTATTTAAATCAACTGTTTTTTATGTTTTAGTAGCTTTTTTAACCACTTTTTTTATTGGTATTGCTGCAATTACTTATAAAAATGAAATTAATAAGGAACAGCATTATTCAAATGCATCAATATTTCAAATTAAAACAGGTTTAACGATTACTTTTTCCGTTCAAAAAGTTTTGAAATCAAATGCTTTTTATAGTAAATATGAAGCTTCCGTTGTTCAGGTTGAAGGTGAAAAAAGTATTGGAAAAATACTTGTTAATTTTAAAAAAGACAGCCTTAATAAGACATTGAAAGTTGATGATTTATTGCTTGTTGAGACTTCATTTTTTGAAATAAATGAACCTTTGAACCCATATACTTTTAACTACAAAAAATATTTACAAAATCAACAAATTCACCATCAGGTATATGTTAAAAGCAATCAAATATTAAAACTGCCACGGTCTGTATTTTCAATTAAAGGTATTGCAGCAAAATTTAGAGAAAAAATAAATAAATCATTAATAAATTATGGATTTAAGAATAATGAATTAGCAGTTATAAATGCATTATTATTAGGGCAAAGACAAACCATTTCTGTTGATTTAATTGAAGACTATTCAGATGCAGGAGCTATTCATATTTTAGCTGTTTCAGGTTTACATGTTGGAATTATTTTATTAATACTTACCTTTTTATTTAAGCCTTTACACAATTTTAAGAACGGAAAATTTATTGCTAGTATTATAATAATTTGTTTGTTATGGATTTATGCAATTATTGCAGGTTTATCGGCTTCAGTTGTTAGAGCAGTTACTATGTTTACCGCAATTGCAATAGGTATACATTTAAATAAGCCTTCAAATATTTACAATACATTGGTAATTTCAATGTTTTTTTTAGTATTATTTAATCCATTTTATTTGTTTGAAGTTGGTTTTCAATTGAGTTATTTAGCGGTGTTTTCAATTGTATGGATTCAACCAAAAATAAATAGTTTATATACTCCAAATTTTTGGTTGCTTCGAAAAATATGGCAACTTTTTACAGTATCAATTGCAGCACAAATTGGAGTTTTACCTTTAAGTATTTTTTATTTTCATCAATTTCCAGGTTTATTTTTTATTTCTAACTTGGTAATAATTCCTTTTTTAGGATTTATTTTAATCTTTGGAATTGTGGTAATTGCATTTTCACTTATTGGAGTTTTACCCCAGTTTTTAGCTGATATATTTAAGTATTTAATAACGTTAATGAACAATTTTGTTGAATGGATTGCTAGCCAGCATTATTTTATAATTAAGGACGTTTCGTTGTCATTTGCTTTAATGATAGGGTTTTATTTATTGATTTTATTTTTATTTAAATGGACTGAAAAGAAAAATTATTTACGTTTAGTGTTTGTTTTGGTAGCTTTTATTGCAATTCAAGCAATTATAATTTTTGAAAAGAGAAATAGACAATCTACTAATGAGTTTATTGTTTTTAATGAAAATAAATCTTCCGTATTAGCTACTAAATATGGAAGTGATGTAACTGTTTATTCAAAAAAGGATTCAATAAAAAATTTATATAGTATTCAAGCTTATTTATTAGGAACGGGTTTAAGGAATGTGATTAAATCTGAAAAGCCTAAAAATTTATTTAAGTTTAAGAATGAAACTATTTTGTTAATTGATAGTTTAGGTATTTATAATTTTAAAAACAGTAAACCTTCAATTATTGTATTACAAAATTCTCCAAAAATAAATTTAGAACGGTTGTTAAAATTACAACAGCCAAAACTTGTAATTTCAGATGGCTCGAATTACAATAGTTATATTAAAAACTGGGAAAATACGTGTATAAAAAATAAAACTCCTTTTTACAATAGCGTGCAAAAAGGAGCTTTTATATTAAAAGAATAAATTAGTTACTCTTTAAATTCGTATGTGAAATTAGCTTGATAATTTTCCCAATCACCTTGCTCAGTTAATGTCTTATAAGCATCAGTTTTAAATAATTTTAAATAGAGCTCTAATTGTTTCGGTGTTTTATAACCTGGTAATGGTGTAATAAAATTTGTTTCTTCATCTAAAAATAATAAAGTTGGATAAGCTCTAATACCAAAATAACCTGATAATTGATGAGAGCTATTTCTACCAGATTTATTAGGATCAAAATTTGGATTTGTATATGTAGTACCCTTAAAATTTATGGTTTCGTTTCCTTCTGCATTAAATTTTACAGCATAATAATTTTCATTTACATATGCTGCTACATCTTTATTCTGAAAAGTATTTTTATCCAGCATTTTACAAGGTCCACACCAAACGGTATATGCATCAACAAATATCTTTTTTGGAGTCACTTTTTGAGCTTCAACAGCCTCTTCAAAACTCATCCAATTAATTTTTTGGGCAGATAATGAAATGCTAAATAAGGTAATGGTTACTATTAATAATTTCTTCATTTTTATGCTATAATTTTTAGTTTGTACTTTTTTTTTGACGCAAAAACGTTGCCAAAATTACAAAGTTTATTTAAATTTATTTTACTCCGTGCATTAATTTTTTTAAAACAGGGTTTAATAGAATTGCAATAATACCAATAATAATTGGTACAAATGTAAATATTAAAAAGAAGGTTGAGATATCATATTTTGTAGTGATATCATCAATCATTGATCCTAATTTACCCGATGTTTTGTTTCCAATTGCCAAGGCTAAATACCATACACCAAACATAAAGGCAATCATACGTGGAGGTACTAATTTACTAACATATGATAAACCAACAGGCGACACACATAATTCACCCAACGTATGAAATAAATAAGCAAGAATTAGCCAAATAATGCTTACTGAAGCCGTTTTTGCCCCTTGTGGAATTCCTGATGCTCCGTAAGCTAAAAATGCAAAACCAATACCCAAGAAAAACAATCCGATTGCGTATTTGTTTGCTGGTTTTGGATTGTATTTACTTTCCCACCATTTTGAAAATAAAGGCGCAAATGCAATTATAAATAATGAATTTAAAATTAAAAACCACGTTGCCGGAATTTGAATTTCATTTTCTTTTTTTCTTATAATTGTTGCCGAAATATTTGTGCTGATTAATTCGGCTTGTTCATCAGATAAATATTTAAAATTTGTTCCTTTTTTATCCAAATCAATAATAGAAATTTTATCATTTTTTACAAAATCATTTGAAGATCTTATCACTGTTAAATTATCTATTAATTGCGCGTTTTCAGGAATAACAGTTTCGGCCGTAATAGCAAAATCTTTTACAACTTTATCTCCAGTAGTATTAGTTTCAGTTATTTGATAAGTTTTATAAGAGATTTCATACGAGTAAGTATTGAAGTTATTGTATATCTTCCATACAACAATAACCCAAATCAGTACAAAACTAAATCCTAAAATTAAATTTGAAATAATGTATTTTTTATAGGTTTGTTTAAACAGTAAAAACAATACATAAGTTATAATTGCTATTGGAACAACTGTAATAATAATATCAACAATATTAAAAATTAATGCGGAATTACCTGATAACACTCTATTTGTATAGTCTTTTGCAAAAATACTCATAGAACCACCGGCTTGTTCAAATGAAGCCCAAAAGAATATTATGAAAAAGGCAAATATAACAACAGCAATCATTTTATCTCTGGTAATGCTACTATACCTAATTATCCTTGAACCTAATAAAAACACAAATAGAATTAACGTAATTATGATAGTAGTATTTGAAAAATCTGAACCACCAAAACTTAATAAGTTAAAATCCCCAATTTTTGATAAGGGATCATTTATTACCCAAGTTAAACCTGCAATTGCAACAATTATTATTAATATTTTATCAATAATTGTAAACGGATTTAATTTATCTTCAATTTCTGTATGATCATCAGTTTCAATAGTTTTATCTATCTTATTTGGCTTTTTACCAACTTCTCCAAAAATACCTTGCGCAAATAAAAATTGCAATAAACCCAACAACATAAAAATACCAGCCAATCCGAATCCCCAACTCCAACCGAGTATTTCACCTAAGTAACCGCAAAGCATAATTCCTAAAAAAGCTCCAGCATTTACACCCATATAAAATATTGTGTATGCACCATCTTTTTTCTCAGGAAAATCTTTATAAAGAATTGAAATAAAGGAAGTCATATTTGGTTTAAAAAAACCAGTTCCAATAACTAATAACCCTAAGCCTAAATACAAGAAAAACGGATTAGATTCCACAGCCATACTTGCGTGTCCAAGCGTCATAATTAATGCTCCAATAATAATTGCATTTCTATTTCCTAAATATTTATCGGCCAAAGTACCTCCAATTATTGGTGTTAAATACAGCAATGCCAAATAGGTTCCGTATAATGCTAAAGCGTTTTCTCTAGGCCAATCCCAGCCACCAATTCCTAATGCACTTACTAAAAATAAAACCAATAAAGCACGCATTCCATAAAATGAAAAACGTTCCCACATTTCAGTAAAAAATAGTACAAATAGACCTGTTGGATGCCCTAATACTTGAGTTTTGAAAAATTCGTTTGAAGATTTGTTCATAAATGAAAATATTTTGAATTAAGCCACTTTTTCAGCAGCTTCCTTAGGTCTAATTACAACCCTGTCATAAATTGTTAAAGCTAAAATTGTAACAACACCAATTGCAACAATTACATACCAAATTTTATTTGGGTTATATGTATCCCAAATTAATTGGGTCATTTGAGTTTGTGTCATTTCCAATTTTTCAGAGGCTAAAGCAAAATAATCGTTTTTAGTAAATTCTTTTGTTACTTCAGGCATTTCCAAGCCCCGATTACCCATTTCTGTTTGAAGCAAACTTAATTTGTCTGACCAAGCTTGGTATAAATTACCAGAAACAAATGTTGTTAAAAAATTACCTAAAAATATAGGTAAAAAATAAGTACCCATATATAATGCTTCTTTTCCTTTAGGGGAAATTAAAGCTATAAATGAAGAGAAAGTTGGATTTGTCATCATTTCACCAATTGCAAAAATCATAATTCCTAAAATAGTATATAGGCCGTTTCCTGTATAAAATGTAATACCAATACCAATTGAAGCAATAATAAATCCTGTAATCATTGCACTAACATGACGCATTTTTAATACAAAATATGAAACAATTAATTGGAATAATATAATTGAACCAGCATCTAAATTTATAAGCATTTCTGGGTTTATAGAATTCCCACCACCACTCATAAAACTTGCTAACCAAGGAGAAACTTGAGCTATTGAATCATGCAATGCTTTTGTGTTTACCCAATCTTCAATAAAAGTAGGAAGTGTATAAAATAATTGATTAAACATAGTCCAAAAACCTACCATAATTACAAGTAAAACAGATAGGCGGCTGTCTTTTACAGCTTCCCAAATATTTCTTATGGAACTTGATATGGCATCAGCAATAGATTCTTCTTTTTTAACCCTATCGGCTTCTTTATAAAAGAATATTAAAATTAATAAGTTAATTCCTATTACAATTGCAGCTTGAAGAAAAACAATTTTCCAGCCATATTGTGTTCTTAATGTTGATGAAAATGCTGGACCAATAAAACCTCCTATATTTACCATCATATAAAAAATACCAAAACCTAAAGTTGAATTTGATTTGTCAGTGTTTTTAGTGATAATTGCAGAAGCAACTGGTTTAAACATTGCGGCTCCAACAGCAACCCATAAAAAAACTAAAAATACAGATGTATAGCTTGAAACTTCTCCCATAAAATAATAGCCGGTAATTAATAATACGTATGCTATTATTAATGAAAGTTTGTATCCAATTTTATCAGCAATTACACCTGTAATCATTGGGAGTAAGTATAAAATTGCTGTTACAATACCCATTATTTGTCCTTTTTCTGTATGTGTAAAACCCAGACCACCTTCATCCGTAGATCCAGTTAGGTATAAGGCTAATACTGCAAAAAGTCCATACCAAGCCCAACGTTCAAATAATTCCATTGCACTTGCAACCCAGAAGTTCTTGTTATAAGACTTCATTACTTCAAAAAAAGATTTATTTTTTGTACTCATTAGTTTAGTTTTTAGAATAAAAAAGCTCAAGTACGAAAATACTTGAGCTTTTTTTGAATATTATTTTTAATAGATTGTTTTCATATTTTAGTGAATTCCTTTCATTGCTTTATTTAAGAAAGGAGATAAAACAACTAAACAAATACCAGAACCTAACATTAACATTGTAATAAATGGATAAAGGTCAAAATCATATTTGTGTAAAATACTTTCTAACATCCCTGCTAAATAGTTACCTGCTGCAAAACTTGCCATCCATAATCCCATGACAACTGAAACTAATTTTTTTGGAGCTAGTTTTGTTATCATTGAAAGACCTATTGGTGAAAGCATCAATTCTCCTAATGTTAATACAACATAAACAACTACTAACCACCAAGGTGAAACTAAGTTTCCACCATCAGCTGCATTACTTGCCTGTGTCATAATCCAAAATGCAAAAGCACCTAAAAACAAACCAATTGCAAATTTAATAGGTGTTCTTGGGTTAAATTTCATTGCATCTAGTTTTAACCACATTACTGAAAATATTGGAGCGAAAATTAAAATAGCAATAGGATTTATATTTTGGAACCAGGTTGCAGGTACATCCCAGCCAAAAAGAAGCCTGTCAGTGTTTTCTTTTGCAAATAAATTCATAGTTCCTCCTGCTTGTTCAAAGCCGGCCCAAAAAGCAATATTAAAAAATGCAAGTACCAAAATTACAATCATACGGCTCCATTCAGCAGAACCATTAGTTCCTTTAAAAATGACATAACCTAAGCCAATAATTCCAACTGCAAAACCAATATAAGTAATTATACTAGTTACATTATCTGGTAGCATTCTCCAAAGAAATACAACTATAAAAGTAGCAACAATTAATCCAATTGCATATACAAAAATATCACGCCAATCTTTACTGTCTAAAACAAATTTATTGTCAGGTGAATTTGGTGGAAGTCCTTTTTGTTCTAATGAACTTTCTCTAGATTTCATCCAAAGAACACCTACTATCATACCAACTCCAGCAGCAAAATAACCCCATCCCCAAGATACGTTTTCTCCTAATGCACCAGCAATAAATGGACCTAAAATAGCACCAAGGTTAATACCCATGTAGAAAATATTAAATGCTGAATCTTTTCTTGGATCGTTATCATCATAAAAATCTCCTACAATAGTTGAAATATTAGGTTTAAAAAAGCCATTTCCAATAATAAGTACACCTAAACCTAAATTAAAAACAAATAAACGAGTTACTGGATCTAAAGAATGTGCCATAAATGCACTAGAAGCAAGTAAAAACTGCCCTACCGCCATAACCAATCCACCAATATAAACCGTTTTTCGTTTGCCTAAAAAATTATCGGCAACCCAACCACCAAGAATAGGAGTCAGATAAACTAAACCGGTGAAAATTGCATAAATGGCTAAGGATTCTTCTCTGTTTAATCCAAAACCTCCATTCGCTAATTCAGCAGTAAGATATAAAGTAAGTAACGCACGCATTCCATAGTAACTAAATCGTTCCCACATTTCAGTAGCAAATAGCGTATATAACGCCTTAGGATGTCCTTTTTTTATAGTTTTGTCAGTCATGTTTTATTTTATTTAAATTATATTTTTTTGTTTATAGAAAGTTATTTATTGATTTAGTAATTCTACTGTTTGTTTTTTACTACTTAAATTTTCTTTGATAAATGTAGTCATTTTATTGTATAAATGTAATCTCGTATTTATTCCTCTATAAATTCCGTGAGTTCTGTCTGGATAAATCGCCTGATCAAAAGGTTTATTTGCGGCTATTAATTCATTTGTTAAACGCATTGTATTCTGTACATGTACATTATCATCACTAGAACCGTGTACCAGCAAAAACTTTCCTTTTAATAAAGGAGCAAAGTTTAGTGGGGAATTTTCATCATATCCACTTGGGTTTTCTTGTGGTGTTTGCATATAACGTTCTGTATAAACACTGTCGTAAAAGCGCCAACTAGTTACTGGAGCAACAGCTATAGCCATTTTAAAAACATCGTTTCCTTTTAACAAACAGTTGCTAGACATAAAGCCACCATAACTCCATCCCCAAATACCAATTTCATTTTTGTCGATATAAGATCTTTCACCTAATTTTTTAGCGGCTTCAATTTGATCTAAAACTTCATATTTACCTAATTCTTTATAAGTCACTTTTTTAAAATCCGCACCTTTAAATCCTGTTCCTCTTCCATCAACACAAACTATTATGTAGCCTTGTTGCGCTAAATGTTGATACCAATAATCATTTGCACCATTCCAGCTATTACTAACAGACTGTGATCCTGGTCCAGAATACTGAGTCATAAATAATGGGTATTTTTTATTTGAATCAAAATTTACAGGTTTTATCATCCAGGCATTAAATTCGCCGTTTTTTGTTTGAAGTGTAAAGAATTCTTTTTCTGATAATTTATAGGAGGCTAATTTTTTTGATAGATTATTGTTGTTTAAAACTTCCTTTAAAAGTTCACCGTTCCCATTGTGAAGTGTGTAAATTGGAGGTGTATTTGCATCTGAAAAAGTATTAATAAAATAGTCTAAATTTTTGCTGAATGCTGCTTTATTTGTTCCAGAATCATTGGTTAAACGTTTTTTGTCAGTTCCATCTAATTTTATGGAATAAATAGTTCTATTAATTGATCCATCTTCAACCGATTGGTAATAAACAGTTTTTGTTTTTTCATTTACACCATAAAAATTGGTTACTTCCCAATTTCCACTTGTAACTTGATTTATTAGATTCCCATTTTCATCATAATAATAAATATGATTAAATCCATCTTTTTCACTAGTCCATATAAAGCTATTATCTTCTAAAAATGTTAAGTTATCATTAATGTCAACATAAGCTTTATCAGTTTCATTTAAAACAACTTTTGAAGAAAAATCCGAAGCATTTACAAAATACAAATTCAAATTATTTTGATGACGATTTAAAGTTGTAGCACATAAAATGTTTGAATTATTTGTCCACTTTATTCTTGGAATATATTCATAATCTCCTAAATTTATTTTTGAAGTGTATTTAGTTTCTATATTGTAAAGATGCAATGTTACAACAGCATTTTTTTCTCCTGCTTTTGGGTATTTAAACACTTGTTGTTTTGGATATAATTCTGAACCAACAATATCCATAGAAAAAGTTGGAACTTCAGATTCATCAAATCTTAAAAACGCAATATTTTTACTATCTCCACTCCATTCAAAAGCTCTAACAAAAGAAAATTCTTCTTCGTAAACCCAATCACAAATACCATTAATTATGTTATTTTTTAATCCGTCTGTAGTTATTTGAGTAACACTATTAGTTTCTAAATTTTTAACAAAAATATTGTTGCCCTTTGCGTATGCTACTTTTTTACTATCAGGAGAAAATGTAGGTTCTTGAATTTTATCGGTGTCAATTAATTGTAATTTTTTTGAAACAATATCATACACATAATAAACACCCAAACTAGAGTGTCTGTAAATTGGTTCAGCGTCTATTCCTAAAATTAATTTAGTTTCATTATTGTTAAAACTATAACTTTCAAAGTAATTTAAAGCCTCTAAATTTTTACTGTCAACTATGGTTTCAACTTTTTCTAAAGTTGCATAACTATACTTGTCAATTGTTGAATTTTTAAATATGTTGTTGAAATTCAAAAGTGTATAAAAATCACCATTCATAGAATTTAGTGAATTCATACGTTCAGTTCTGAATGAACCATTCCAAATTTCTTCAATTTTAATATCTTTTTTTTGGGCTGTAGCTAAAGAAGTTATAGCTATAAACAGGATAAGTATTTTTCTCATTAATTACGATTTCTTAAAAGAATTTTCAAGTTTAAGAAAAATTTCGCAAAATGAACCTGAAATAAATCATAAAAATCCACATTTAGTAATTTTAACTTTTTTTACATTTAATAATTTATCTTTGTCAAAATATAAAATAGCTATTGTAATGTCTAAAACCATTAATGGGTTTTCAAAATTGACCAAGTTAGAAAAGATAGATTGGTTGGTGTCAAATTTTTTTAATAATGATACAAAAGTAAAGCAAGTATTAATGCAGTATTGGAACTCTAATCCTGTATTACAAGATTTGCACGATGATTTTATTGAAAACACTATTTCAAACTTTTATTTGCCGTTCGGAATTGCACCAAATTTTGTAATAAACGGAAAAGATTATACTATTCCTATGGTAATTGAAGAAAGTTCTGTTGTTGCAGCAGCTTCTTTAGTGGCAAAATTTTGGAGTACTCGAGGTGGATTTAAAGCTTCAGTTATTTCAACCAAAAAAGTGGGTCAGGTACATTTTATGTATGAAGGAGATGCTATTGAACTTGAGAATTATTTTAATTCAAAAAAGGAAAATCTTTTTAAAGTTACAGAAGCTATTACCCAAAACATGAAAAAACGTGGTGGTGGTATTTTAACTATTGAATTACGTAATAAAACTTCAGAATTAGAAAATTATTACCAGCTACATGTTACTTTTGAAACAGTGGATAGTATGGGGGCAAACTTTATAAATTCTTGTTTAGAAGCTATTGCAAATGAGTTCCAAAAAGAGAATATTCAAATTGTAATGAGTATTTTATCCAACTACGTTCCGGAATGTTTGGTACACGCTGAAGTAAGCTGTAAAGTTGAAGAATTGTATGCAGAAAATTCAGCATTGTTTGCACAGAAATTTGTACAAGCTATCCAAATTGCTAATGCAGAACCTCATAGAGCAGTTACTCATAATAAAGGAATTATGAATGGTGTTGATGCTGTTGTAATTGCTACAGGTAACGATTTTAGAGCTATTGAAGCAGGAGCACATGCATATGCGGCTAAAAGTGGACATTATAAAAGTTTAACAAATGCAACTATAGAAAAAGGAATTTTTAAATTTTGGATTGAAATTCCTTTAGCTTTAGGAACAGTAGGTGGCTTAACAAAATTACATCCATTATCAAAATTGTCACTAAAAATGTTAGATAATCCATCTGCAAAAGAATTGATGGAAATTATAGCAGTTGCTGGTTTGGCTCAAAACTTTGCTGCTTTAAGAGCTTTAACAACAACTGGAATTCAAAAAGGACATATGAAAATGCACCTAACTAATATTATTAAACAATTAGGTGCAAGTGATGAAGAAAAACAGTATTTAATTGATTATTTTGAAAATAAAACCATTACGCACAATGCTGTGGTTGAAGCCTATAATAAATTGGTGGGCGATAAGTAAACGAGGTGGCTGAGCGGAGTCGAAGCCATATATATTATGAAAAAAGGATTTGTTTACATATTGGAATGTGCTGATGGAATATTTTATACAGGAAGCACCATAAATTTAGAGTTGAGACTAACCCAACATAAAAATGGAGTTGGAGCAAAACATACAGCTAAAAGATTACCTGTGAGTTTAATTTATTTTGAAGAGTTTACTGCTATATCAGAAGCTTTTTATAGAGAAAAACAAATTCAAGGTTGGAGCAGGAAGAAGAAACTTTCTTTAATAAATAATAAATTAAAGGATTTACCTAAACTTTCAGAATGTAAAAATGAAACTCATTTTAGCAATAAAAAGGTTTCGAATTCGCTCAACCACCTGAAAAAAAGGAGATAGATTAATGAAACAATTTTACAGCAACGGTAAATTATTATTAACAGGTGAATATTTTGTGTTAGAAGGTGCAAAATCTTTAGCTGTGCCAACAACTTGTGGACAGGATTTAACCATTAAATCAATAAAAGAACCACAATTAATTTGGCAAAGTTTTACCAATATAGGTGAATGTTGGTTAGAAGCAATTTTTGATTTACCAAAATTACGCTTGATTTCAGCTGATTTTGAAGCAACAGAAGATGGAGGAAATGATACACTAGCAGAAAATTTAATGAAAATTTTACAAGAAGTTAGAGTTTTAAATCCTACATTTTTAAATTCAAAAAATGGATTTATAGTAAAAACCAATCTTACTTTTCCAAAAAACTGGGGGTTGGGAACTTCTTCAACATTAATAAATAATTTAGCTAATTGGGCAAAGATAAATCCTTATCAATTGTTGGAAAAAACTTTTGGAGGCAGTGGTTATGATATTGCTTGTGCACAAAATAATACACCAATTTTATATACACGAAATGGTGTAAATCCATTTATTGAAAAAGTAAATTTCAACCCAGTTTTTAAAGAGCAATTGTATTTTATATATTTAAATAAAAAACAAAATAGTAGAGAAGGAATTCAGCGTTTTAAAGAGTTAAAGGGAAATTTAACTTCAGAAATAAAGCATGTTTCAGAATTAACTGATGCATTTGTAAATTGCACTAATTTGAAAGAATTTGAAAAGCTACTAATTAACCATGAGCAGCTTGTTTCAAAAACTATTAAACTAAAAACAGTTCAAGAAAAATACTTTTCGGATTATTTTGGACAAACAAAAAGTTTAGGTGCTTGGGGTGGCGATTTTATTTTAGCAACCGGAAATGCCGATACCCCAAAGTATTTTAAACAAAAAGGGTTTGAAACTGTAATTTCGTATCAAGATTTAATTTTATAAAATAACGTAAACCTGAACTCGTTTCAGGTTCTCATAAATTTGATTCTAAAAAGAGTTTAGAATTACAAAAAGTAACAGATGAACTGAATGAAGAAAAAATTTATAATAATTGGAGGAGGTGCAGCAGGATTTTTTGCAGCAATAAACGCAGCAGAACTCAATCCTGATTTGGAAGTACTAATTTTAGAAGGAAGCAATAAAGTTTTACAAAAAGTAAAAGTTAGTGGTGGAGGAAGATGTAATGTAACGCATGCGTGTTTTACACCAAACGAGTTGGTGGAGTTTTATCCAAGGGGTAAAAAGGAATTGTTAGGGCCGTTTCATCAATTTATGACTGGAGATACTATGGAGTGGTTTTCAACTAGAGGAGTTTCATTAAAAATTGAAGACGATAATAGAATATTTCCAGAATCAAATTCTTCACAAACTATTATTGATTGTTTTTTGGAAAGTGCACAAAAAGCAGGCGTTATTTTAAAAACAAGTGCTAGAGTTGATTGCATAGAGAAGAAAGATGATCAGTTTGTTGTTAAAACAAATACAGAAGAATTTATTGCCGATTATTTATTGATTGCAAGCGGAAGTAATACTAAAGTTTGGAATATAATGGAAGAATTAGGTCATACAATTATAAAACCAGTTCCCTCCTTGTTTACTTTTAATATTAATGATGCAAGGTTAAAAGACATTCCAGGAATTTCAGTTCCAAAGGCATATGTAAAAGTTTTAAATTCAAAATTAGCAGAACAAGGACCTTTGTTAATAACACATTGGGGTTTAAGTGGGCCTGGGATTTTAAAACTCTCAGCTTGGGGAGCACTTGAATTAAGTAAGAAGGGGTATAATTTTGAAATTGAGGTAAATTGGTTGTCTAAAAAACAGGAATCAGTTTTAGAATTTTTAAAATCTCAAAAGAAAAAACGTGCTAAAAAGCAAGTAATTTTACAATCAGTTTATGAAGAAATCCCAAAACGATTTTGGGAGAAAATGATAGTTGCTTCTCAAATTTCATCAGATTCTCAATGGGCGCAATTAAGTAATAAACAGTTAGAAGATATTTCAAAACAATTAACTCAAAGTGTTTTTAAAGTACATGGAAAAAGTACTTTTAAAGATGAATTTGTAACTGCCGGTGGAATAGATTTAAAAGAAATTAATTTTAAACGTTTTGAAAGTAAATTACATTCAAATTTATTTTTTGCCGGTGAAGTTCTTAATATTGATGCTGTTACAGGCGGATTTAATTTTCAAAATGCTTGGACAGGAGCTTGGATTGTAGCTAAATCTATATAAAACTTGTTGTTTTTAATGAAGAATCTCTTACAATAAGAGTTGTTTTAATCTCAATTGTTTTACTTGAAACATAGGCTTCAGAACTTTCTATTTCTTTAACTAAATATTCGATAGCAGTTTTTCCAATTTTTTCTCCAGGTTGATCAACTGTAGTTAATTTTGGTTCAATAATGGTTGAATGTAATGAATTACTAAAACCAATTACTGCAATGTCTTCAGGGATTTTAATGTTGAACTTTTTTAAGGTTTTAATAACACCTATTGCTGCAGTATCTGTAATTGCAAAAATAGCATCAGGTTTATTTTTAAGGCCTAATAATAATTTAGTCATTCTTCTACCTTGTTCTAACGATAAATCTTCACAGCTAATTATTAAATTTTTATCTATATCAATAGCGTTTTCTTTTAAAGCTCTTAAGTAACCTTCAAATCTTCTTTCAGAACTAAAAGAAAATTCATCTTCTTTAATAATTGCAATTCTTTTTTTTCCAGTATGAATTAAATGTTCAATAGCTTTAAAAGAAGCTTCTTCTTCATTTACCACAATTTGAGTACAAGGTATTTTATATGAAACCTTATCAAACAAAACAATTGGTATTTTATCTAATAAATCTAAAATATCTTTAATGTTTTTAGTCTTTTTTGAAATGCTCATAAGGATGCCATCTACACCAAATTGCATCATTGTATGTAACATTTCACTCTGTTTTTTTACATTGTTGTTAGATTCTGTAATAAACACTCTATATCCTTTAACTTCCGCTTGTTTTAAAATTCCCTTTAAAATGGTAGCACTAAAGTAATGTGTAACATTTGGTAAAATAACACCAATCATATTTGTTTTATTTTTTCTAAAACCTTGGGCAAATAAATTGGGAGTATAATTTAGCTTATTAGCCAGATTTACTACTTTTAACTTGGTTTCATTGCTTATGTCAGGATGATTATTTAAAGCTCTGGATACTGTTGAAATAGATAAATTAAGTTTTAGCGCCAACTCTTTTAAAGTGCAAATCTTTTTTTTCATAAATCAAAAATAAAAATATATTTCAAATATTCCCGCAAACGTTTGCATTGAAAATGAACTTTTTTTTGTAAAATCTAAAAGGTTGTTATACTAAATTTACATTTGTTTCACCATTTATTCAATTAATAAAAAACTAAATAATATGAATTGGCTCGATTATAGCATTATTTTGATATACATTATTTTCTTCTTAGGAATGGGTTATTTCTTTAAAGAAAATAAAGATTCTAAAGATTATTTTTTAGGAGGAAAAAGTTTGGGGTGGTTTCCTTTAAGTTTATCAACTATGGCAACTCAATTGTCTGCAATTAGTTTTATTTCGGCACCAGCTTTTGTAGGGTTAAAATTAGGTGGGGGTATGAAATGGCTTACTTTTGAATTTGCAGTTCCTTTAGCGATGCTTTTTATAATGATTGTTATAATTCCGCCATTATTTAGATCGGGAGTTGTTAGTATTTATGAATATGTTGAAAAACGCTTTAGCGCATCAACTAGGTTAATTTTAAGTATTGTTTTTCAAATAAGTAGAGCCCTGGGAACTGGTGTAATGGTATATACTATAGCCATTATTTTACAGGCGGTTTTAGACATTGATTATGTATATACAATATTAATAATTAGTGTAATTACCATTATATATTCTTGGCAAGGAGGTATGAAAGCTGTAGTTTGGGGTGATGCTATTCAAATGATAATACTTTTTGCAGGTTTAATTATTTGCTTGTTTTTTGGGTGGAGTTTATTACACGAACACGGTGGTTTGGTAAATGGCTTTGACCCTGAAAGATTGCAAGTAATAGATTTTAATTTAGGAATTGGAGCAGGTAATGAATATGGTTTTTGGCCTATGATTATTGGCGGTTTCTTTTTATATGTGTCCTATTATGGCTGTGACCAAACTCAGGCACAAAGATTATTGTCTGCAAAAAATGAAAAAACAATTAGAACACTTTTATTGGCCAATGGACTATTTCGTTTTCCGGTTGTTTTAATTTATTGTTTAATGGGATTAATTATTGGAGGATTAATTACTGTTGCACCAGATTTTTTATCTGATATAAGTTTAACAACTCAAAAATATTTTCCTGAAGAATTTGCCAGAAATGGCATAAAAGCAGATTTAATGATTCCTGTTTTTATTATTAAATATTTACCAAATGGATTAATTGGTATTTTAATGGTTGGAATTTTATCAGCAGCAATGTCTTCATTAAGCTCAACAGTTAATTCATTATCCGCAGTAACGGTTGAAGATTTTTTTAATAGAGGTAAAAATAAAGGAATGCTTTCTTCAAAAAAATATATGTTTATTTCAAAAGGAGCGGTTGTATTTTGGGGAGTTGTTTGTATTGCAGCATCCTTTTTATTTGGAGGAAGTAA
Source organism: Lutibacter oceani (assembly GCF_003384935.1). Lineage (GTDB taxonomy): Bacteria > Bacteroidota > Bacteroidia > Flavobacteriales > Flavobacteriaceae > Lutibacter > Lutibacter oceani. The sequence continues at coordinate 345,331 of NZ_QTTQ01000011.1, read as the reverse complement.
AAGTGCCGTTATTGAAATAATTAATGCAATTGGATCGGTGTTTTATGGACCAGTATTAGTTACTTTTTTATTGGCTTTTTTCTCTAAAAAAGTAAATCATATTGGTATGAATGCAGGAATAATAAGTGCTGTATTAATCAATTTAGTGTTTTCAAAAACAATGCAGGAAATTTTTAATATAGATTTAGGTTTTGATGTTTTTTGGATTTGGTTAAACTTTACGGGTGTAATTTTAGCATTTGTTATTGCGCATATAGTTTCGGCTTTCACTAAAAATGTTCCTGTTAAGCATGTTGAAGGAATGCATATAAAACTTAAAAAATCTGACTTTATGATTAAAGAAGTGTATATACTTTCAGCATTTTTCTTTGCAATTTTAGTATTTAGTTATTTTATTCCAACACTATTTTTATAATATATAACAACGTGAATTCATTTAATAAATTAGATAAGCAAAAATTAATTTCGCAATTAGAACAGCTTTATAAACCTTATGAAGTAGCATGGGTTTTTAATAAAATTGAAACATTACAAAACAAATATGCTTCTAAAGTTGAATTTAAAAAGGGTGAATTAAGCCAAAAAGATGTTATTCTAATAACTTATGGTGATAATGTGCAAAAAAAAGGGCAACCACATATAAAAACACTTCAACAGTTTGTAGATAAATATTGTGCACCCGAAATTAATGGTACACATATTTTACCATTTTATCCTTTTACATCAGACGATGGATTTTCTGTAAAAGATTATTTTGAAGTTGATGAAACTCTAGGTGATTGGGAAGCTGTTGAAAATTTTTCAAAAACAACAAAATTAATGTTTGATGCAGTGGTAAATCATATTTCAAAATCATCAAATTGGTTTAAAAAGTACCTTGAAAATGATGCGTTTTACAATGATTTTTTTATAGATGTAGATCCAAAAACTGATGTATCAAAAGTTATGCGTCCAAGGGCATTACCATTGTTGTCTCCATTTAAAAAATCTAATGGTTCTGTAAAAAATGTTTGGACAACTTTTAGTGAAGATCAGATAGATTTAAATTATGCTTCGCCTAAAGTTTTTATAGCAGTTTTAGAAGTATTACTTTTTTATATTTCAAAAGGAGCAAAATTTATTAGGTTAGATGCAATTGGATTTATTTGGAAAAAAATAGGTGCCAGTTGTATACATTTGCCCGAAGCACATTTAATAATTCAGTTATATAGAGCTATTATTGAAACCTTAACTCAAAATGTATATATTATAACTGAAACAAATGTACCTCACCAAGAAAACATTTCTTATTTTGGAAATGGTTTTAATGAAGCGCAAATGGTATATAATTTTACATTGCCTCCTTTGTTAGCATATTCAATAATGAAAGAAAATGTAAGTGTTTTAACCCGTTGGGCACAATCGCTTAAAATGCCTAGTAATAAAGTTTGTTTTTTCAATTTCACAGCCAGTCATGATGGTGTTGGAGTTAGACCTCTTCAAGGAATTATTAATGATGATGAAATTTTTGAATTGGCTAAAAGAGCCGAAGCCCACGGAGGCAGGGTATCTTATAAAAATAACGAAGACGGAAGCCAATCTCCCTATGAGCTGAATTGTAATTATATGGATTTATTAAGTAATCCTAATGAAAATGATGAAATAAGAATTGCAAAAATGATGCTATCTCAATCTGTAATGTTAGCAATGCCAGGTGTGCCAGGTATTTATTTTCATTCTTTGGTAGGATCTCAAAATTATTATCAAGGAATTGAATCGGGAATAAATAGAAGAATCAATAGAGAAAAACTAGATTTCGATACGCTTATTCAAAACTTGAACACAAAAGGAACATTAAGAAATAAACTATATAATTTATACAAAAAAGTACTGGCATTTCGCGTAAATGAAGAAGCGTTTAATCCTTATGCAGAAGCTGTATTTATACAGCCTTCGGAGCACTTATTTATTATTAAAAGAACAAAAGGAGGTAGTTGTTTTTATGTTGTTCATAATTTTAGTGACAATAATCAAAAAATGAAGGCTTTAAAAAATAATGTTCAGGATGTTTTAACAAATGAAATATTTTTAGATAAACAATGGGAATTTAAACCTTACGAGTATAAATGGCTTAAAGTTTTATAAATGAAAATAGTAGTTGCTCCAGATAAGTTTAAGGGTTCATTAACAGGCATAGAGTTTTGTGATGCAGTTGAAAAAGGCATTCATAAAATAGTTTCAAATACTGAAATTATAAAGCTTCCATTAGCAGATGGAGGTGACGGTACTATTGAAGTTGCAAATTACTATTTACAAGGTGAAATAATACATATAATTGTAAATAACCCATTTTTTAAGCTAGTTGAAGCTACTTATTTGTATGCAGAAAATACAAAAACAGCTTTTATTGAAATGGCAGAGGCTTCTGGACTTAAATTATTGAAAAAATCAGAATTAGATTGCAAAAATGCTACCACTTTTGGTACGGGAGAATTAATAATTAATGCAATTGAAAAAGGTGCAAAAAATATTATTTTAGGAATTGGAGGAAGTGCAACTAATGATTGTGGTATTGGAATGGCAACAGCATTAGGGTATCAATTTTTAGATAAAAATAATAATAAAGTTAAGCCCATAGGAACAAATCTATCTAAAATAAATAAAATAGTTGCAGACAATATTCATCCTAAATTAAAAGAAGTTTCATTTAAAATTGCTTGTGATGTAACCAATCCATTATATGGAGAAAATGGAGCTGCTTATGTATATGCTGAACAAAAAGGAGCTTTATTAAAAGATATAAAATTGTTAGATAAAGGCCTTAAAGATTTTTCGAAAATTATTAAAAAAAAGTTTAATGTAAATCCTCAAAAAATAAATGGAGCAGGTGCTGCCGGAGGAATGGGAATAGCTTGTATGGTTTTTTTAAATGGTAAATTAATTTCGGGTATTAAACTAATTAAAGAATTAGCAAAATTTGAGGAGCATTTAAACAATACAGATTGGATAATAACCGGTGAAGGAAAATTAGATTCACAAACACTTTCAGGAAAAACAATTCAAGGAGTTTTAGAATCAGCTTTAAAGCATAGAATTAAAACTGCAATTTTTTGTGGAAGTTCCAATTTAAGCACAGATGAATTGAAAGCAATACATATTAATTATTGTGATACCGTTATTTCAAAGGCCAAAAATTTTGACGATGCAATGCAAAATAGTTATAAATACGTAGTTGAAATGGCTGTGAAATTTGCTAAAAGTATGTGCTAAGCTAACTGACCTCTATGTGGTTTTAAAGCATCTCTATAAATTTTCATATTAATTTCATCAACAATTATAAAGGCTATGGTGTGCATTTCAGATAGTATTGAAAAATCAATTTGATGATAATGTAGTTTCTCAATTTCTGAAAATTCTTTTAAATGAATACAGTGGTGTTCAGCAGTTTTTTGTGAAGCAGGCCCTCTAAAATCCCAAATAAGTTTAAGTTTTCTGTTCAAAATAGGCTTTAATTATGACTTATGTAAATTAATAAGTCTCCATTTTCAAACGAAATAAGAACAGTATCATCACTAGCTTTATTGCGGGTGCCAATGCGTTCTCCAAAAGATAAAGTTTCATTATTTAAAGGGTACTTTAAACCTTTTGTAACAATTCCATTTGCTGTTGGAAAAGGAATTAATGAAATGTTTTTCCCTTTTACATTAGTTAAAATAATACTATCTTCAATAAAAAAATATTTACCAAAATCATCAAAAAAGGAAATTAATAAACCCATTTTCCATTGTAAAGCAGTACTAATATTTCCTAAAAAGTGGTCATGTTCTTTTCCGCTTCCACCGTAAACATCTATATGAGAATAGCCGCGTTGTTTTAAAATTTGTAAGGCTTTTTCAAAATCAGTAAATTCTTGATTGGGAGTTTTAATTACTTCAACTGTTGTTGGAATAGTATTAATAGAGTCAAAATCTCCAGTAACTAAATTTGGTGTAATATTTTTAGCTTCAAAATAATTGTATGCACCATCTATAGCACATACAATATCGTAATTACTTAGGTCTGGAAAATTTGAAGGTTCCGAGCCGTTTAGTAAAATAAATGCTTTTTTCGTTTTCATAGACAGCAAAAATAATGAAAAAGACCATATAAATTAGTTTTTTTGTTGAAGCTTTTTTAGTCTTTGCTTGTAAATGTCATTTCCACTTATAACATAAGCTATTGAAACATAATTAATAGCGTTTTTTTGATCGTTTTGAGATTCATAATAATCAGCCATAGAGTCGTAAACATTTGGATTTTTTGGATAATATTTTATAGCTTGTTCAAAGTACATTTTTGCTTTTTCTGGTTGTTGCATATCTAGGTTCATATAACCAGACATATTTAAGAGGTCTGCAGGATAAGGCGGTACGGCATAGCCAAAATGAGTTTTAAGTTTTTTTGCTCGATATTTTATAATGTTATAAATTTCTTCTTTTGGTGTGTCAAATGAATTTATTTTAGAGGTGTTTTCCATTTGAAACCAATCAAAAACTGCTATTAAACCATCTATAACAGATGGTAAAGTTATGGTACCGTGAATGTCTTTTGGATAAAATTTCCATTCAAAAAATAAGTCATTTTTTTCGTTTTGTTTAACAATATTTGAGAATGTAATATTGGAACGAGCAAATAGTGTGAAGTCTGAAGTATCTTGCATTACATTGTTAATTGTAATGTCACTATTTTGCATATGCAATTGTCCGTTTAAAGATATAAAAAGAGATTTTCCACGATAGTTTTCATTTTGAAGTTTAATTTTGGCTTCATTTAACAATTTTTGATGATCCCAATCTAAACTAGGGTCGATTGCTAAATAATTTTCAAAAAGATATGGGTGATTTATTAAGGTATTTATAGTAAATAAACCGCCGTATGAATGTCCAATTAAAGTGCGATAAGAAGTTGTTGCGTACTTACGGTCTATATAAGGGATTAGTTCATGTGCAATAAATTGGGTGAATTTTTCTGCACCACCGGTATTTTCATCTAGTTCTGTAGAATTGAATTTGTTTACTTGAGAAGTGGTTAAGTCTCTTGTTCTGTTTGTGCTATTTGAAATGCCGACGAGAATCATTTCTGGAAAATACCCTCCACTATAATAGTTCTGTACAGTTTGCACGGTATTTAAATGAATACCTCCGTCTATAATATAAGCAACAGGATATTTCTCAGGATTATTTGGGTTATAATTTTCAGGTAACTGCACCCAAAAATTTCTTTGTTCATTTAGTATTTTAGAATTTAAACTATCCACTATACCAATCTCTAATAAATAATGAGGGTTTAAGTTTTCTTGAGCCTTAATTATAGGTGTGTTTATACCAAAAGTGATTATGGTAATTATAACAAGTAAAAATGTTTTCATTTTAAATAAATAAGTTTTTAGCGTAAAAGTAGAAGCAATCTGTTTTGAGACACTACTTTTTTATAGAAATAAGAATAGGAATTGATAGCTGAGCTACTATGTAAATTCGTTAGTCTAAAAGAAATCAAGACTAACGAATTTAATATTATTTACTTTTTTAAGATAGTTAAAATTATGATTCCAATTCGGCTAACAACAAAAGTAAAAAGTCCGAATACAGTTGTTAGTAATGCAACTTTTAAACCTCCTGCTACCATTGCCGGTGAAATATCTCCTGCTGCTTGCACAGCATCAAAAGCAGATATTAAACCAATGGTTTGACCTAAAAATCCCCAGGCAATAATAAATAATCCGAATTGAGAAATTAATGAAATTGTTTTTGAGTTATCATTTTTTCTGTTTAAAATTCCTTTAATGGTTAATGCAATTATTAAAATTAGAACAAAAAATATGGTATACATAAATAATGGACCACCTTCGTTTAACCTGTCAAAAAATTGTGTCATAATAATAAGTTTTAAGTTTATAATTACTTCGAATATAAAGTTGATTTTACGCTAATTATTTAATTTAAGATGGATTACCAATTTAGATTGGTTAATAACAAATTTAAGCGTTTTTTTATAGATTCTTGTTTGTTTTGGTAAATCCCATTAAAAATTGGTGATTGGTCTATAAAAATATGTTTTTAAAATTTTAAATTTTAAATTGCAAGGATGTTTCTAACAATATTAAATAAAACAAAATTTGTCGCTTTCCATTTTTTATTTTGGGTAGGGGTTTGGTTCTTTTTTATTTATTTTTTTAGTTACAATTCTACAAACTCTAAATATGTAACTTGGTTTTCAAGTTTTTTATTGCCTGTAACAATGGTTACAACTTATTTTGTAGTTTACTATTTAATTCCTAGGTATTTATTGCTTAAAAAATATGTTCTTTTTATACTTTATGGAATATACACGTTGATTTTCTCAATGTATTTAATAGTAATTACAATGGTTGGATGTTTCTTCTTTTTATCTAACCTTAATGTTACTAATATGCCACCTATGAGTAGAAACTATATTTTTATTCTCATTTTAGTTTACTTAATTGTAGGTTTGGTAAGTTTTGTAAGTCTGTTAAATAATAATTTCAAAACCATTTCAAAAAATAAAGAACTACAAAACAAAATATTAGAAACACAATTACAAATTAAAAATCAGGAATTACAGTATTTAAAAAAGCAAATTCATCCACATTTTTTATTCAATACGTTGAATACAATTTATGGTTTTGCCTTGAAACAGTCCAAAGATACTCCAGAAATTATTTTGAAGTTGTCTAACCTTTTAGACTATATTTTGTACCAGGTAAATAAACCAAAAGTGAGTTTAAAAGAAGAGGTGTTACACATTAAAGAATATATTGAATTAGAAAAAATTAGATTTCAAGATACTTTGAACGTAAATTTTACGTCTAAAAATATTTCAGAAGAAATTCAAATAGCTCCAATGTTATTAATTCCATTTGTTGAAAATGCTTTTAAGCATGGAAGCTTAATTGAGGGTTATTTAACGGTGGATATTGATGTTAATTTAAATGAAAATCAATTAGAATTTTCAATAAAAAATACAGTTATAAGTTCTGAAATTGAGGAAAATGAAAATGGAATTGGACTTGAAAATATTAAAAAAAGATTAAATTTATTATATAAAAATAATTACGTATTAAATGTAACAACTATAGAAAATAGGTTTGTTGTAGCGTTAAAAATTTTCAATATAAATATTTTAAAAAATGAGTAAAACAGTTAAATGTATTATTGTAGATGACGAACCAATTGCGCGTGAAATTTTAGAAAATCATTTGCAGAAAATTGAAGCTGTTACAGTAGTTGCAACTTGTAAAAATGCCATTGAAGCTTTTAATCAAATAAATTCAAATCAAGTAGATTTAATTTTTTTAGATATAAATATGCCTGAAATTTCAGGGTTGTCCTTTGCTAAATCAATCAATAAAAATATTAAGGTAATTTTTACAACAGCTTATCGGGAATACGCTATTGATGGATTTAATTTACAGGCTGTTGATTATTTGCTAAAACCAATTTCCTTTGAGCGTTTGTTACAAGCAGTTAATAAATATTTGGGTGAAAACACATTAAATATTACTGAATCTACTTCAGAAATAATAAATGAAAAAAGTGACTTTATTTTTGTGCGTTCCGATAGGAAAATGGTAAAAATTAATTTTTCTGAAATTAATTATATTGAAAGTTTTAGTGATTATATTAAGTTTCATTTAAAGGATAAAGTAATTATTACACGAGAAACCATATCAAGTATTGAAGCAAAACTTCCGAAAGCAGATTTTTTAAGAATTCACCGTTCCTTTATTATCTCAATTTCAAAAATTGAATCATTTACTAATGAGTTTATTGAAATTCATAAGAAAGCACTTCCTATAAGCAGAAGTTATAAAAAGGATGTATTGCTAAGATTAGAAAATGTATAAAACTTTTTAGAGTAATGAATTTAAGTTTTGTTTTACCTTTTTAATTAAATATTAAACAGTATATTTGGAGAAATTTTTTTGCTTTGACAGAAACCGATTTTATTTTATATGAATTTGATGCTTCAAAATTAACTGAAGGAAGTGTAACATGGAAAACACCAAGTAATATTGCTTTGGTAAAATATTGGGGCAAGCAAGATCCTCAAACTCCTAAAAACACATCAATTAGTTTTACGTTGGATGCTTGTTTTACATTAACCACTTTAGATTATAAATTGAAAAACCGTCAATCTGGCGAAACTGGATTTAATTTTGAAATTTATTTTGAAGGTGAAAAAAAAGATGATTTTAAACCAAAAATCAATAAATTTTTTGAAAGAATAGCACAATATGTTCCATTTTTGAATGAATATGATTTTGTTATAAAATCTAGAAATTCATTTCCTCATAGTAGCGGAATTGCTTCTTCAGCAAGTGGAATGAGTGCGTTGGCTTTGTGTATTGTGAGTATTGAAAAACAATTAAATCCTGAAATGAAGGATGAATATTTCAATAAAAAAGCCTCTTTTTTAGCTCGTTTAGGCTCAGGAAGTGCTTGTAGAAGTATTGAAGGTGAATTAATTGTTTGGGGAAATCACTCAATAATTGAAGGAAGTTCAAACTTATTTGGAGTGAAATTTCCATATAAAATTCATAAAAATTTTAAAAATTACCACGATACTATTTTATTGGTTGATGAAGGTGAAAAAAAAGTGTCGAGTACAGTTGGGCATAAATTAATGCACAATCATCCATTTGCAAAACAACGGTTTTCACAGGCAAATGATAATATTTCAAAAATTACAGAGACACTTCAAAATGGAGATTTGAAACAATTTATTGCTATTGTAGAAAGTGAAGCATTAAGTTTACATGCAATGATGATGACAAGTAATCCATATTTTATTTTAATGAAACCAAATACATTAAAAATAATTAATAAAATATGGGAGTTTAGAGCAAAAACCAACTCAAATATTTGTTTTACTTTAGATGCAGGGGCCAATGTACATATATTGTTTCCCGAAAATGAAAAAGAAAGTGTTAACAATTTTATAATAAATGAGTTAATTCAATTTTGTCAAGAAAATCATTATATTTGCGATAGAATTGGGTTTGGTGCAAAGCAATTATCCAATATTTAAATTTTATGAAAGGACCACTTTTTTACGCGAAAATTTTACTTTTTGGTGAATATGGAATTATTAAAGATTCCAAAGGTTTAGCCATTCCTTATAATACATATCAAGGAGCTTTAAAAAAGTCAAAAAATTTATCAGAGGTTTCAAAAAAATCAAATGAAAATTTGAAAAAATATTTTGATTATTTAGTTGGATTAGAAACAACTTTGGTAACTTTTAGGTTAGTAGAATTTAAAAAAGATATTGAAGAAGGTATGTACTTTGATTCAAGTATTCCACAAGGTTATGGTGTTGGTAGTTCAGGAGCTTTAGTTGCTTCTATTTACGATAAATATGCTGATGATAAAATTACGGTTCTGGAAAATTTAACAAGAGATAAATTGTTAAAATTGAAACAAATTTTCTCTAAAATGGAATCATTTTTTCACGGGAAAAGTTCAGGATTAGACCCTTTAAATTCATATTTAAGCTTACCAATATTAATAAATTCAAAAGATAATTTAGAAGCAACTGGTATTCCATCTCAAAAGGAAGGAAAAGGAGCTGTTTTCTTATTAGATTCTGAAATTATTGGTGAAACAGAGCCAATGGTAACTATTTTTATGAACAAAATGAAAAACGAAGGTTTTAGAAAAATGATTGATGAAGATTTTGCTAAATATACCGATGCTTGTATTGACGATTTTTTACATGGAAATATGAAATCTTTATTTGGTAATGTAAAACACCTGTCAAAAGTAGTTTTAGATAATTTTAAACCAATGATTCCGACAGCTTTTCATAAAGTATGGCAAAAAGGAATTGACTCTAATGATTATTATTTAAAGTTATGTGGTTCTGGTGGAGGCGGTTATATTTTAGGTTTCACTGAAAATTTTGAAAAAACTAAAAAAATATTAAAAGATTATAAACTGGAACTGGTTTATAGATTTTAAAATAATATTAATTACTACACAATAAGGTTTACATTACTTAGTTGATTTTAAATCTTTATGATTATTACAGATGGATTTATTAGAAATTGCTAAAAATAACACTAAAAAAAATCAACCTTTTTATGTTAAAATGTTGAGCTTGTTTTCTGTGGTTAGAGGCTATAATATTTTATTAATTGTTATTGCTCAATATTTAGCATCAATTTTTATTTTTTCACCTGAAAAATCTTTAAGATATGTGCTACTTGATATTGATTTATATTTTATTGTATTAGCCACAACCTGTGTAATAGCTGCAGGTTATATTATTAATAATTTTTACGATTTTGAAACCGATAAAATCAATAAACCAATAAAATCTAAAATTGATGCACTTGTTAGTCAAAAAATTAAATTAAGAATTTACTTTTTCTTAAATTTTCTAGGTGTTTGTTTTGGGTTTTTGGTTTCTTGGAGAGCCGCTTTGTTTTTTTCAGTTTATATTTTTTTAATTTGGTTGTATTCTCATAAATTAAAAAAATACCCATTAACAGGTTTGTTTTCAGCTGCTGTATTGGCATTGTTGCCATTTTTTGCAGTGTTTGTTTATTATAAAAATTTTTCTGAAATCATTTTTACACACGCAGCTTTTTTATTTTTTATTTTATTGATACGAGAATTAATAAAAGATTTAGAAAAAATAAAAGGTGATTTTGTGAAAAATTACCAAACTATTGCTGTAAAATATGGAGAATATTTTACTAAAATTTTAATTACATTCTTGGCATTGTTAACATTAAATCCAATTTACTTTTTATTGAAATATCCCGAAATTGGAGGAATGAGGTATTATTTTTATGTAAGCATTGTAGTATTGATTTTATTTGTTTGTTTTTTATGGTTTAGTAAAAATAAACGCCACTATACATTATTACATGTGGCGCTTAAACTTCTTATTTTAGCAGGTGTTTTTAGTTTGGCATTAATTGATTATTCTGTTATAATTAATAAACTTTTATAAAATTATTTCTGGTTTTTATCTGGATTACCTTATTTATTATTTTTAATAGTATTTTTTGTATTAATTTTGTTGCCTTTTTTAATTTATATATCTCTATTTATTAGATTATTAAAGGATTAAAGTTATTTTTGCAAAAAATTAAAATAATGAATTCAAATAAAAACTCGTCGAGAGGACGACAACCAGGAAAAAAGAAACCTCAAAATACTTTTACAAAAAAGTTTGACAACAAAAAGAAATTTTCAAACGACAAAAGAGATAATTCTTCTCAAAAGCCAAAAAAACAAACTATAAGTAATCCTGAAGTAGATGGAATACGTTTAAATAAATACATTGCAAATGCAGGGATTTGTTCTCGTCGTGAAGCAGATGTTTTTATTGCAGCTGGAAGTGCTACAGTAAATGGTAAAATAGTTACAGAAATGGGCTATAGGGTTAAATTAACTGATGAAGTAAGATTTGATGGATCTTTAATTAGTCCTGAGAAAAAAAGATATGTGTTATTAAATAAACCTAAAAATTTTATTACTACTATGGAAGATGACCGCGGAAGAAAAACCGTGATGGAATTAGTAGGTAATGCTTCTAAAGAACGAATTTATCCAGTTGGTAGATTGGATAGAAATACCACAGGGCTTTTATTATTTACAAATGATGGTGAATTAGCTAAAAAATTAACACATCCAAAACATAATATTCAGAAAATATATCACGCATCATTGGATAAAAAACTTTCAAATGCCGATTTAAATAAAATTGCTGAAGGTTTTATACTTGATGAAAGAAAAGTTATAGTTGATGAAATATCGTATATAATAAACCAACCAAAGAGTGAAGTTGGGGTTAAAATTCATTCAGGTAGAAACAGAATTGTACGTCGAATTTTTGAACACTTCAATTATAAAGTTGTAAAATTAGATAGAGTAATTTTTGCAGGCTTAACAAAAAAAGATTTACCAAGAGGACATTGGCGTCATTTAACAGAAATGGAAGTTAACAACTTAAAAATGTTGTAGATATATAGTAAATCACCAAATTAAAAGCCAAGTATTAACTTGGCTTTTTTTTATTTAAAATACTGATATGTAGTAAATTAAAAAAATACAATTAATGAGTTAAATTTTATTTTTTCATAAAATTATTTTTATATATTTGAAAAACCCTTAAATTTTAAAAGGGCATAGTTTTAACTTTTAATTTAGAATTATAATTTATTTATTATGAAGCGAATAATAGTAGATTACAAAAAATTAACTCCTGAAATTCTTAATTTGCTAGTGGAAAAATTTCCTGATGGTTATGGTATTCGAGATATTATAAAATTTACCAATCCAAAAGGAAAATATGTTGAGGCAGTTGAAGTTTCTACTGATGATACCATGTATTTAGTTAAAATTAGTGATGAATTGATTGATAGTATGGAAAATCATGAAGATGATGAAGATGATGAGGTTGTAATAAGTGACGATTTAGATATAAATGTTGATGACGCAGATCTTGATGCAGATTTAGATGACGACTAACAACATAATTATTAAGCACAAAAAAGCAGTAAGTTTTAAAACTTACTGCTTTTTTTATATCCTAAAATTAAAAAACCCGAACAAATTGTTCGGGTTTTTATGGTGGTGCCTCCAGGAATCGAACCAGGGACACAAGGATTTTCAGTCCTTTGCTCTACCAACTGAGCTAAGGCACCATTGCGTTAGCGGATGCAAATATAAATGTATTTTTTATACTAATCAAAACAATTTTTAAAAAATCTGTTGTATTTTTGAAACTTGTTAAAAAATCTGAATGAACTTAATAGTAGACATTGGAAATACAAGAATTAAAACCGCAGTTTTTAATTGTAGTGAATTGGTTTATAATGAAGTTATTATAAAAGAAAACTTTGTTAAAAGCCTTCTGAAATTAATAGAAAAATATAATTGTGAGAACGCAATTATTTCTTCAGTAGGTTTTCTAAAAAAAAACGAAATAGCCAAAATTAATTCAAAAATTAAGCTAATACTATTAAATTCTTCTACTAAAATTCCATTTTTAAACAACTATTCTACTCCAAAAACCTTAGGAGTTGACAGAATTGCCTTGGTAGCTGCAGCGGTTTCAGAATTCCCAAATAAAAATGTTTTAATAATTGATGCTGGAACTTGCATTACATATGATTTTGTAAATAAAGAAAACTGTTATTTAGGAGGAGCAATTTCACCAGGGATTAAAATGAGATATAAATCACTTAATATATTTACTGAAAAGTTACCTGATTTAGTGCCGGAATTTCCTAATGAATTAATTGGAAATTCAACAGAAAAAAGCATTCATTCAGGTATTATAAATGGTGTAATTAATGAAATAAATGGTGCAATTAATCAATATAAACAAAAAAATGAAGATTTAACAGTAGTTTTAACAGGAGGAGACGTTAATTTCTTGTCAAATAAATTAAAAAATGGCATATTTGCCAATCCTAATTTTTTATTAGAAGGATTAAACACAATTTTGACCTATAATTTATAATAAATGATCAAAAAAATAATAGTAGTATTAACGCTATTTGTATCAATTATCAGTTTCGCTCAAAAAAATAATGCTTCGGCATATTCGTTTTTTGGGATTGGAGATAAAAATAATACCAACACAGTTGAACAAACAAGTATGGGTAGTATTGGTGTTTCTTTAAGTGATGAATTTCGATTAAATTTATCAAATCCAGCTTCATTGTCTAGTTTAAAATTCACTACATATTCATTAGCAATAGAAAACAAAAATATTTGGGCAAAAGATGGTACAGATACCCAACAAGGAGGTACAACATATTTGTCCTATTTAGCAATGGGAGTTCCGTTAGGTGAAAATGCAGGCCTTTCTTTTGGTTTATTACCGAACTCTTCGGTAGGTTATTCGCTTATATCAAGTATTTATGATGCGAATAATGAATTGACTGAAATTTCAGCATATAATGGCGAAGGAGGAACAAATAAAGTGTTTTTAGGATTTGGTATACAGGTTTTTAAGGGGTTTAGTGTTGGTTTTCAAGGGAATTATATTTTTGGTAAAATCGAAAACAATATTACAAATCAGCTAAAAGATGTTTCTCTGGCATCTAAATACGAAACATTATCATCTATTAAAGGATTTACTTTAAATGGAGGGTTTCAATATAAAACAAAATTAAATAAAAATGTGAATTTGCATTTAGGAGCTAATTTTGATTTAGAAAATGAATTAAATACTGAAGATGAAGAATATATTTATTCTGTATCTTTGGCATCTGGAGAAATACCACGTGATACAATCTTAAATACGAAAAGTGAGGGAATGTTAAAATCCCCAATTAAAACTTCGTTAGGAGTAGGTGTTGGAAAAGATAATAAATGGTTTGCAGGTTTAGATTACAGTTTTCAAGATGCGTTGGATCCTCAAGGAAGTATATTTAATAATTATACAAGAATTAAATATAATAAGTATAGTAAAATTTCAATAGGAGGTTTTTATACACCTAAATATACATCAATTACAAGTTACTGGGAGAGAGTTACTTATAGAGCGGGTGTTAAGTTAGAAAAGACAGGGTTAATGGTTGATGGACTTGGAAATAATAGTGATTTTACAGCAATAGATGATTTTGGCATATCTTTTGGAGTAGGTTTACCAGTAAGTAATCAATTATCAAACTTAAATCTTGGTTTTGAATTTGGGAAAAGAGGAAAAATTGACAAAGGTTTGGTTCAGGAAAACTATATAAATTTTAGATTAAGTTTTTCACTAAATGATAAATGGTTTAAAAAACGAGAAATATTTTAATTAAAAATTATAAAAATTATAAAAATGAAAAAAATGAGACTTTTATTTACCTTATTATTTTTATTAGTTACAACACCAATAGTTTTTGCGCAGGCTAATGCAGATTGTACTATTAAATACAATCTTTTTAAGGGAGATTACAATGCGAAAAATTATGACGCAGCTTATGAAAACTGGATGTGGTGCATGGATAATTGTCCAACATTATCAGTTAATATTTATAAATATGGTATTAAAATAGCTGAGTATAAGTTAGAAAATGCTGCCGAAGCTGATAAAGCTGCTGCTGCTGATTTGGTAATGAGGGTATACAACCAAAGATTAGAGCATTATCCTAAAGATAAAGGTAGTATTTATGACGCTATTGCTACATTTAAAGGTGAACAGGGCGCTCCTGAGGAAGAAGTGTATAGTTGGTTGGATAAAACTTTTAAAGAAGATCCTACTGAATTGTCACCAAAAAATATTTATAAGTTTTTTGATATTATTTTAAATAAATATAAAGATTCTGATACCCAAAGAGTTTTTGATACTTATGATGAGGTTGGAGAAGCTATTGAACTTAAAAGAGAATATTATACAAAGAAAATTGATGTTATTAATGCCAAAGATTCAACTAGTTTAAGTAAAAAAGATACTAAAAACAGAAAAATATACCAACAATTAATGACGAATTTGTCTATAGTTGAAGGTGGCTTAGATCAAAAATTAGCTTCAATTTCAACTTGTGAGCGTTTAATTCCATTTAACAGAAAGAATTTTGATGCTAATAAAACTAATGGAGTTTGGTTGAAAAGAGCTGTATCAAGAATGTATAATAAAGAATGTACTGAAGATCCTTTATATGATGAGTTGGTTGAGGCTTATGTACACGCAGATCCTTCTCCAAATGCATCAGTGTTTTATGCCGGCATTCTTATGAAAAACGGGGAAACTAATAAAGCCATGGAGTACTTTAAAAGAGCCGTAGATCAGGAAACTGACACTTATAAAAAAGCAGGATACTTATATAAAATTGCTGATATTTTAAGAAAAAAAGGAAGAAAATCAGAAGCAAGAAATTACTGTTATCAGGCTTTAGATTTACAACCAACAATGGGTAGAGCTTATTTGTTAATAGCTAGTATGTATGCGTCAAGTGCAAACTCATGTGGTGATGATGTTGTTTCTAAAAGAATGGTGTATGTAGCTGCTTTAAATAAGGCAAGAAAAGCAAAATCAGTAGATCCAAGTATTAGTTCAATTGCAAATAGATTTATAAATTCTTATGCTGATAATATTCCTACTACAAAAGATTTATTTGTTGCAGGTGTTAAATCGGGCTCAATCCATAAAATTGGATGTTGGATTAATGAAACAGTTAGAGTACCTTAAATTAGAATTAAAATATTATAATTGATATATTTGTTAAATGACAAAATCAATTGTACATAAAGTAAGAAACATTGCTATTGTAATTTCAATAGCAATGTTTTTTTCATGTACCAATGATGCAAAAGAAGTAAGAGATTTTTTAGCAGATAAAAATTTACCAATTGGTGAAGCATTGGATATTAGTTTAAAACATACAGATTCGGGTAGAGTAGATGTAAAAATGAAGGCGCCATTAATGTTGGATTTTGCAAATAGAGAAAATCACCCTTATTCAGAATTTCCTAAAGGTATTTTTATTACAACTATTGAAAAAAATGGAGACTCAACTACAATTCAGGGAGATTATGCTAAAAGTTACAGTAAAACAGAAGTATCTGAAATAAAAGATAATGTTGTAATTATTAATTACGCTAAAAAAAATAAATTAGAAACATCGGAAATATTTTGGGATCAGAAAACACACTATTTTTTTACTGAAAAAAGATTTGTATTTTATACATTAACTGATACTATTTATGGAACGGGTTTTGAAGCATCAGAAGATTTAAATATTTGGTGGATTAAAAATCAAAGTGGTGTTATTGAATTAAAAGAGTAGAAAATGAATAAAATTTCAAAATTATTTGAATACGGTTACTTAGTAATTGCAGTTGTATTTATTGTAGAAACTGTAAATAATTGGAAAACTGATAGACCAAGAGCATATATGCTTCTGATATTTTCAGTTTTAGCAATTTTCATGTATTTTTTCAAGAAAAGATTTAGGTCTAAAGTTGAAAAAAGAAATAAAAAATAAATGGAGATTGATATAATTGTAATATTAATTTCAATATTGCTTTCAGCCTTTTTTTCTGGTATGGAAATCGCATATGTTTCTGCAAATAAGTTTCAAGTAGAACTTGAAAAAAAGAAAGAAGGATTTACATCAAAAATATTAAGTAGGCTTACATCAAAATCATCCAAATTTATTACCACAATGCTTGTTGGGAACAATATAGCATTAGTAGTTTATAGTTTTTTTATGGGTGAATTTATTACAGGATTTATTCCCGAAGGATCACTAAATGAATTCACTATATTATTTATTCAAACCATAATTTCTACAATTATAATTTTAGTAACTGCAGAGTTTTTACCAAAAGCTTTGTTTAGAATTTATGCAAATGAAACATTGTGGCTCTTTGCTCCATTCGCCTATTTTTTTTATGTTATATTTCATTTTGTTTCAGATTTTATAACTTTTATTTCAGATTTTTTCTTGAGATTTTTTTTCAATTCAATAACAGACACTAAACAAATTGAATTCACAAAAGTTGAACTTGGAAATTATATATCAAAACAGTTAGAGCATGCAAAAGATTTTGAAGAAGTGGATTCTGAAATTCAAATTTTTCAAAATGCTTTAGATTTTGATAATGTTAAAGCAAGGGAAATAATGATTCCTAGAACTGAAGTTGTAGCTGTTGATATTAATGATACTATAACTAATTTAAAAAAGTTGTTTATTGAAACCGGTTATTCTAAAATAATAGTTTATAAAGAATCATTAGACAATATTTTAGGATATGTGCATGCGTTTGAATTATTTAAAAAGCCAAAAAGTATAAAGTCTATTATATTGCCAGTTGAATTGGTTCCTGAAAGTATGATGATAAATAATGTTTTAAATATTTTAACCAAGAAAAAGAGGAGTATGTCAGTTGTTTTAGATGAATTTGGAGGAACTTCTGGAGTTATAACAGTTGAGGATATTGTTGAAGAGCTTTTTGGTGAAATTATAGATGAACATGATACAGTAGAATTATTGGAAAATAAAATAAACGACCGTGAGTTTGAGTTTTCGGCACGTTTAGAAGTAGATTATTTAAATGAAACATATAATTTAAACCTTATAGAAAATGAAGGTTATGAAACCCTAGGAGGATTTATTGTTTACTTTCATGAAGATATACCTAAAGAAGGAGAAATAATAGAAATAGATAATTTACATTTTAAAATGTTAAAGGTGGATTCCTCTAAAATTATGGAAGTTTACCTTAAACTTTTAGATAAAGCAGATTAAAAATAAATTATATCTAAAATTAACTGTATTTCCAATTTAATTATAACAATTTCACTTTCATAATTAAATACTTAATTGTATTTTCGCAAACTGTAATAAAACAAATAATATAATGGCAATTTTATCAAAAATTAGAGATCGTTCAATGTTCTTAATCCTTATCGTAGGATTAGCACTTTTTGCATTTGTTCTAGATCCAAGCTCAATACAACAATTTTTCAGTTCAAGTAAAGTTAACTCAATAGGTGAAGTTAATGGAGAGGACATAGATAGAGAAGAGTTTGCACAACAAGTTGAGGCTTATAGAACTCAAAGTGGAGGTAGAGCTACTCAAATGCAAGCTGTTAATGCTGTTTGGAGCGGAATGGTAGCTGAAAAAATATTTGAAGATCAGCTTGAAAAAGCAGGTATTGTAATTGGTGAAAAAGATATATGGGATGCTATGGTAGCGTTACCTGAAATTCAAAATTCACCACTTTTCAAAAATGAAGCAAATCTTTTTGATGAAGAAAAATTGAAAGAATATATAGCCAATATGAAAGATGATGCCGAGTCTGGAAACACACAAGCTTGGATGAATTGGTTATCTACTGAAAAAAACATTAAGAGAAACTTACAACGTCAATCTTATACGTCTTTAGTTAAAGCTGGTTTAGGTGCTTCTTTAGAAGAAGGAGAAAGAGATTATTTGTTTAATAATACAAAAATGGATGCTCAATTTGTATATGTTCCTTATACTTCAATTCCTGATAGTTTAAGTTATGTTTCAAAAGAAGAAATTCAAAAGTATTTAAATGATAATACTAAAAGATTTAAGCCTGAAGCAACGCGTACTTTGCAATATGTGAAATTTGATATTGTACCTTCTGAAGAAGATGATGCAGAAGCAAAAAACCTAGTGGAGAGCTTTATAAATGATAAAGAGGAATATAGTAATGCTGCTAAAACTACTGTTAAAATTGCAGGTTTAAAGAACACTACAAATTACGAAGAATTTTTAAGTAATAACAGATCAGACTTGGCAATTGATAATGGGTATAAGTTTAAAAATCAAATTTTAGCTGAAGTTTCAGATGAAGTATTTAACGCATCAATTGGAGATGTTATTGGTCCATATAAACAAAATGGATACTACAAAATATCTAAAGTTGTTGAAACTGTTCAATTACCTGACTCTGTTAAATCTAGTCATATTATAATTCCTTATGCTGGAACAACACGTTCAACTTCAACAAAAACTAAAGAAGAAGCTAAAAAAACAGCAGATAGTGTATACGCATTAGTAAGAAATAGTAAATCTAAATTTACTGAAATAGCTAATGAAATTAACACAGATGGTACTAAAGGAAAAGGTGGAGATATAGGATGGGTTAGAAAAGATCAAGCTTTTTCTCCAAGTTTTGATAGAGATTTTGCAGATTTTATTTACAAAAATAAAGTTGGTAGTATTCAAATTGTTGAAACTGCTTTTGGTTTTCATATTATTAGAATTGATGAACAAACAAAACCTGAAAAAGCAGTTAGATTAGCAACTTTTGCTCGTTTAGTTGAAGCTTCAGAAGAAACTGAAAACAATATTTTTGAAGAAGCAGAAACATTAAATGCTAATATAGCTGAAGGAAAAGATTTAAATGAACTGGCTACAGAAAAAGGTTATAACGTTCAAACAGCACTTAATTTAAAGGTATTAGCAGAAGCTATTCCCGGTTTAGGTGCACAACGTCAAATGGTAACTTGGGCTTTTGGAACACAAGTTGGAGATTCAAAAAGATTTGATATTGATGTGAATGGTAAAAGAGGTTATGCAGTAGCAACTCTTACTGGGAAAACAGAAGAAGATGGTGGTGTAGTAGTAAGTTCAGACTTATTGTCAAAAATTCGTCCAGAATTAATTGATCAGAAAAAAGCTGAGTTGATTAAAAAGAAAATGACAGGTGCTACTTTAGAAGAAATTGCTAAAAATAGCGGTACTAATGTTCGTAGCGCATCATCTGTAGGTTTATCAAGTCCTTTAATTTCGGGTGTTGGAAATGAGCCAGCTGTTGTTGGAGCAATGTCAACTATTAAATTAAATGAAGTTTCTGAATTAATAAATGGAGAAAAAGGAGTGTTTGTAGTAAAAGTAACTAAACGTGATGCTCCAGTTGATTTAGAAAATTATGACAATTTCCGTAAAAAGATAGTTGGTCAACTACAAGGTAGAAGTAATCAAATATTTCAAGTATTAGAAGAAACTGCAGATATTAAAGATAATAGAGGTAAATTCTTTTAAGAATTTTAAATAATAAATAAAAAAAAGCGAGCATTAGCTCGCTTTTTTTATGTAAAAAGATAATAAGTATAAAAAATATCTACAGTAAGTTGTTTTTATTTGAAATTCAAAGTACATGTTTTAAAATTTTATTTTGGACTTGGTGATAGATTATTTATAAAATAAAAAGAGATAACAAAAAAGCCTTTAATTTTAGAAATTAAAGGCTTTTTTAAGTGATATATTTAAAATATCTATCCGTTCATAGAAATTAAAAACTCTTCGTTTGAAGTTGTAAATTGAATTTTATCTTTAATAAATTCCATAGCTTCAACTGGATTCATATCTGCTAAATACTTCCTTAATACCCACATACGTTTTACTGTTTTTTCATCTAACAATAAATCATCTCTACGGGTACTAGATTTCACTAAATCAATAGCTGGATAAATTCTACGGTTAGCAATATTTCTTTCTAATTGAAGTTCCATATTACCTGTTCCTTTAAATTCTTCAAAAATTACTTCATCCATTTTTGAACCAGTTTCTGTTAAAGCTGTAGCAATAATAGATAAAGAACCTCCATTTTCAATATTACGTGCAGCACCAAAAAAGCGTTTTGGTTTGTGCAAAGCGTTAGCATCAATACCTCCTGATAAAATTTTACCAGATGCTGGTGCTACGGTGTTATAGGCTCTGGCTAAACGTGTAATTGAGTCTAATAAAATAACTACATCATGTCCACATTCAACCAATCTTTTTGCTTTTTCTAAAACAATATTTGCAACTTTTACATGCTTTTCAGCAGGTTCATCAAAAGTTGAAGCTACAACTTCACCTCTTACGCTGCGCTGCATATCTGTAACCTCTTCAGGACGTTCATCAATTAATAAAATTATTTGATACACTTCAGGATGATTAGATGCAATTGAATTTGCAATATCTTTAAGTAACATTGTTTTCCCGGTTTTAGGTTGAGAAACAATCATACCTCTTTGTCCTTTTCCTATTGGGCAAAATAAATCTATTATTCTTGTTGATAATGTGTTCGATTTACCTGCTAAATTAAATTTCTCTTGAGGAAATAATGGTGTTAAATGTTCAAAAGAAACTCGATCTCTAACTACATTTGGGTTTAACCCATTAATTTTTGAAACTCTAATTAATGGAAAATATTTTTCTCCTTCTTTTGGAGGTCTCACTACACCTTTAACAGTATCACCCGTTTTTAATCCGAATAATTTTATTTGAGATTGCGATAAGTAAATATCATCAGGTGATGATAAATAATTATAATCTGAAGAACGTAAAAAACCATACCCATCAGGCATCATTTCTAAAACGCCTTCACTTTCAATAATACCGTCAAATTCATAATCTGGATCTCTGTAGCGATTTCCATTTTTGCGTTGACCTTTATTATCTCTAGGCTGATTTACCTGTTGTTTATTTTGGTGTTGTTTTGGTCTGTTCGGTTGATTTGTATTTTGCTGATTTTGAGCTGGTTTGGCTTGTTGTTTGCTTTTAGGTGGATTAGGTTTTTCAGTTTTATCTGAATTATCTAATTCTTTAACTATAACGGGTTCAGTTTTTGGCTTAGCAGCCATTGTATTAACCGTTTTTTTAACTTCGGGTTTAGCAACATTAGCTGCTATTTCAGTTGCTGCTTCCTTTTTTGGTAGCTCAGCAGCTACTGGTTTTTGTCCTTTTGGTGCAACAGCTTTTTTTACGATTCTTTTTCGTCTTGGCTTGTTATCACTATTTAAAGGTTCTTTTTTCGTTACTTTCTGTGGGGTTGAAGCTTGAATGTCTAATATTAAATAAACTAAATCTAATTTTTTAAGCTGACTGTATTTTTTTGCTCCAATAGTTTTTGCTATCTCTTGTAATTCTACAAGAGTTTTCTCCTTTAGTTGGGAAATTTCAAACATTATGTTATTTGTGTTAATATATAAATACGTAATTTGTTATTCTTTATAAGAATTTTTTTTGTGATTAAAACTAAGTGGTGATTAGCTGTTTTAGTTGTAGTTAAATTGCTTTGTTGTATACAATTGATATTGCAAATATATAAAATTATTTTACATATTAAAGTTTAAATCTTTAAAAATAAAACGTATTTTTGTGTCCGAATATTTTTAATATGATTCAAAGAGTACAAACTATTTATTTACTATTAGCAACCTTATTTTCTGGAGGATTAATTTTTCTTTTGAATTTATGGACTAATAATGAAGGAGTTAAATTTTTTGTAATTGATTCATTTAGTACAAACAACACATTATTAAATATAATGTCAGTACTATTTTTTATATCATCACTAATAACAATTGTAGCTATTTTTCAGTATAAGAAAAGACAATTGCAATTTGTTTTGGGGCGATTAACAATTTTGATCAATTTTATTTTATTAGGTATTCTCGTATATTTTGCACAAAATTTATCTGGAGAAATTAACGTTTCAGAGAAGGGTATTGGGTTGCTTATTCCAATTTTTACAATTGTTTTAGTAGTATTAGCTAATAAAGCAATTAAAAAGGATGAGGAACTTGTAAAATCTGTGGATAGATTGCGATAAACCTAACATCTTAGTATATTTAGTGCAAGGAAAACCATTTTAATTTTATTAAAATGGTTTTTTGTTTCTAACGGTTTTTGGTGATGCAAAAATATCATTACTTTTAGTGATAGTTTAAAGTTTTAATAAGTAATATATTTGAAAAGGGAAAATTATGAGAAAGATCAAAGTTCATATTGCAGATGATCATCAACTATTAATTGATGGTATTAATGCAGTTTTATCTTCTGAAAATAATATTGAAGTTGTTGGAAGTTCACTCAACGGCGAAGATGTTTTAAATTGGTTTGCTTTAAATGAAGCTGATATTTTAATTTTAGATATTAATATGCCAAAAGTTGATGGAATTGCTGTTTTGCAGAGTTTTGTGAAAAGTGGTTTTCAGCAAAAAGTTATTGTGCTTTCAAGCTATGATGATGCAAAACTAATTAAAGAAGTGCTGAAAATTGGAGCAAATGGGTTTTTAGCTAAAAAATGCGCTGGCGAAAATATTGTTGAAGCAATAAATGCTGTTTACTGTGGAAAACAATACTTTAGTGAAAGTGTTAAGGATAAATTACTATCCTCTTTCACAAAAAATAATTTGAGTATTGATAAAATATCTCAAGACGGCACATTTTTTAGTCCATTAACTCCAAGAGAAACAGATGTACTTAAACTAATTTGTAAACAGTATAATTCAAATGAAATTAGTAAAACCCTCCATATAAGCATAAATACTGTAGAAACTCATCGAAAAAATTTAATTCATAAATTAAAAGTAAAAAATGTTGTTGGTCTTGCCATTTATGCCATTAAAAACAACATTGTTTAATAAATTTAACTTCCTTGTCATATTTAAAAATGTTTAAACTCAAAATAATAGTATTATTTTTTATTTTTTTTCAGTTAGTAAATTATAATGTTTTTGCAAAATTTAGTAATGAAATTATTGTTAGCAAAATTGATGCTGACTTATTTTATTCAGATGATGAAAGAATAAAATTTATTAAAGAACTTATTGAACAAGGAAATACAGAAGAAGCCTTAGAAAAATTATATGAATTTATTGAAGTTGTTAAAAAAAATAATGAAACAAAATTAATTATTGAAGGCAATATTTTGTTAGCAGATATTTTTCGCGAAAATGGTGATTATAAAAAATCAACGGAAATATTTAATAGCATTATACCTTCAATTTCTAACGACTATGAAAACCTTCAATATATTTATTTTAAAAAAGGAGGCAATTTTCAGTTAGATAGCCAAATAGATTCTGCAAAATTTAATTATGAAAAGGCAATTTCTTTTAATAAAAATATTGAAGGTAAGGAAGATTTAAAAGCCAAAATTTATGCTAATTTATCTGGAATTTTTTATTTAAATGGGGATTATGAAAGTGCAATTGAAAATTTTAAAATTGCTGCAGATTTTCAGAAAACTTTAGGGAATAAAGATATTGAAGCCGGAATTTTAAATAATCTTGGAGGTGTATATTATATGCAAGGTAATTATAAAAATGCTTTAGAAATGTTTGAACAGGCTTTTAATTTAGTTGGTTATGGACAAAGCGATTTGCAGAAACAAACCCGAAATACCTCTTTTATAAATATGGCTTATGCTTATAGTGGGCTTAAAAACTATAAAAAAGCATTTGAGTATCAAGACAAATTTTTCTCTTTAAATGATTCTTTACAGCAAGAACTTAAATACAAGGAAATTGCCGAAATTCAATCCAAATATAGTTTGGCTACCAAGGAAAATGAAACTGAAATTGAAAAAGCAAAAAGAAGAGATGCCGAAGTTTTAACATATGGATTAGGTTTTGCAATTTTAGTACTCTTAACAGGTATTTATTTTTTATATAAACTTTATAAATTAAGCAAAAAAAACCACGCGCTTCAAATTAGTCAAGAACAGCTACTAAATCAAAATAAGATTGAAAAAATAAAAAGTGATTCACAAGCTAAAATTTTAGTAGCAACTTTAGATGGTGGGTTAGAAGAACGTAAAAAAATAGCTAATGTACTGCATGACAATGTAAGTGCATTGCTATCTGCAACTAATTTGCATTTATATGCCAGTAAAAAGAAATTGAAAGATAAGCTGCCAGTTGAAATTGATAAGGCGCAAAATATTTTAGAAGAAGCTTCAGAGCAAATAAGAGATTTATCTCATAAATTAATTTCATCTGTTTTATTAAAATTTGGTTTAGGTGTAGCAATACAGGATTTATGTGAAAAATCTTCCAATTCAACTATATTATTAAAAAGTGATTCGAAAAATATAGAACGTTTCAATCAAAATTTTGAAATAAAAATATTTAATATAATAAATGAATTGGTTAATAATATTTTAAAGCATAGCCAAGCTAAAAATGGAACTATAAAGTTAGAACAACTAAATGGAAATTTACAAATTATTGTTTTTGATAATGGAGTTGGTTTTAATGAAAATGAAATTGAAGTTAAAAGCGGAATAGGGTTAAGTCAAATAAAAGCAAGAATAAAAATGTTAAACGGATTGCTAAATATAAAATCTACAAATGAAGGAACACGAATTTTTATATCGGTTCCAATTATATATTAGCGTTTTTCTAATTCTATAATTTCTAAATTAGTAATATTTCCGTCATTAATTTCAAAACGAAGCATTGTTCTTACATTATGAAAACCGTGTTTTCCAGCAGCACCCGGGTTTAAATGAAGCAAGTTTAGTTTTTTGTCATAAATCACTTTTAAAATATGAGAATGTCCGCTAATAAAAATTTTAGGTGGATTATTTGAAATGTCATTTTTAATTCTAACATCGTATCTGTTTGGATAGCCTCCAATATGCGTAATCCAAACCGAAACATCTTCAATTACAAATTTGTTATCTATAGGAAACTCCGCTCTAATTAATTTATTATCAATATTTCCATAAACAGCTCTCAGTGGTTTTAAATTAGAAATAGTATCAACTACATCTAAAGAACCAATATCACCAGCATGCCAAACCTCATCTGCCTGTTTTATATATTTTAATATTTTATCATCAATATAACTATGCGTATCAGAAAGCAATAAAATTTTTTTCATTTTATTTTGAAAAATTAAACTCACAAATATGCCTTATATTTGCAGCCATACAAAATTAGCATTTCAGTTGAGATATTTTATAGAAATAGCATATAAAGGCACAAATTTTCACGGTTGGCAATACCAGCCTAATGCAGTTGCAGTTCAGGAATTAATTAACAAAGCATTATCGTTAATTTTTAAAAGAAATATTGATGTGGTTGGAGCAGGAAGAACAGATGCGGGTGTACACGCCGAACAATTATTTGCTCATTTAGATTTAGATGAAGATTTTAATATAGATGAAGTTAAGTATAAGGTAAATTCTTTATTACCAAAAGATATTGTAATTTTAAATATTTTAAAAGTAATTCCTGAAGCCCATACCCGTTTTGATGCTTTAAGCAGAACGTATGAATATCGTATTTTTTGTGGAAGAAATCCTTTTTTAACAGAAACAACATGGCAACTTATTAATAAAAAGTTAAATGTTGATAAAATGAATGAGGCCGCAAAAATTTTGTTAACTTACACCAACTTTAAGTGTTTTTCCCGTTCAAATACTGATGTAAGAACTTATAATTGTGATGTTGTTAAAGCTGAATGGTTATATACAAATCAGCTTTTGATTTTTCATATTACTGCAGATCGTTTTTTAAGAAATATGGTTAGGGCAATAGTTGGAACATTAATTGAAGTTGGAACAGGTAAAACAACAATAGAAGAATTTAAAAAGATTATAGAAAGCGAGGATAGAAGAAATGCTGGACCTTCAGCACCTGCACAAGGATTATTTTTAACTAAAGTAAGCTATCCTAAAAAAGTATTTATAAATGAGTGAAAAAGTTACTGGGAAAGCCTTTGATTTAAAAATTTTTAGCAGGCTTATGTCTTTTGCTAAAATTTATCGTTGGGAGTTTATTATTAGCACACTTGCAGCTATATTACTTTCTTTGGTTTCTGTGGCAAAACCAATTTTATTACAAGAAATAGTAAACACCTATTTTGAAGAAAAAGATAAGGAAGGAATTTTATATTTTTCATTATTAATGTGTGGATTTTTATTGGCTGAGGTACTTCTTCAATTTTTATTCATCTATAAAGTTAATTGGTTAGGACAACACATTATAAAAGATATTAGAATTAAGTTGCAAAACCATATGTTGCAATTTAAAATGGCATATTTCGATAAATCTTCAGTAGGAAAATTGGTTACCAGATTGGTTTCAGATACTGAAACCATAGCGCAGTTTTTTGGACAAGGTTTATTTATGATAATAAGCGATATTTTAAAAATGTTTGTAGTTGCAGTTGTAATGTTATTTATGAACTGGAAATTAGCAATAATAGCTTTTACCATACTTCCAATTTTAATATATGCTACAAAATTATTTCAAATTGCAATAAAATCGGCTTTTCAGGAAGTGAGAACTCAAGTTGCAAATTTAAATGGATTTGTTCAGGAGAGAGTTACTGGAATGAATATAGTTCAGCTTTTTAATCGTGAAAAATTAGAGTACCAAAATTTTGTAAAAATTAATGATAAGCATAAGAAAGCACATATTAGAACAGTTTGGTATTATTCAATATTTTTCCCAATTGCTGAAATTTTATCGTCAATTGCAGTAGGTTTAATGGTGTGGTTTGGTGGACTGGATATTGTGGACTCCGGTATTACAAATGCAGGTGAAATTATAGCATTTATTATGATGTCACAAATGTTGTTTAGACCTTTAAGGCAAATTGCAGATAAATTTAACACGCTTCAAATGGGTATGGTTGCAGGTAATCGCGTTTTTGAGGTATTAGATACTGAAAGCCAAATTACAAAAACTGGAACAGTGGAAGCAACACACTTTAAAGGAGATATTGCTTTTAAAAATGTTCATTTTAGTTATATACAAGGTGAAGAAGTTTTAAAAGGACTTTCATTTAATGTAAATGCAGGAGAAACCGTTGCAATTGTTGGTGCTACAGGAGCTGGAAAATCAACTATCATAAATTTAGTAAATCGTTTTTATGAAATAAATTCGGGTGAAATATGCATTGATGATCATAATATTGAACAATATACACTTCAATCTTTAAGAAATCAAATTGCTGTTGTGTTACAAGATGTGTTTTTATTTTCAGATACAATATTTAATAATATTGTTTTAAATAAAGAAGGAGTTACTTTAAACGATGTTAAAAATGCTGCAAAAGAAATAGGTATTCATGATTTTATTATGACTTTGCCAGGAAATTATAATTATAATGTTAAGGAAAGAGGAGCAATGCTTTCTGCTGGTCAACGTCAATTAATTGCATTTCTTAGAGCTTATATAAGTGATCCAAGTGTGTTAATTTTAGATGAGGCAACTTCTTCAATAGATTCTTATTCAGAAAAATTGATTCAAGAAGCAACTGATAAAATTACAAAACATCAAACTTCAATTATTATTGCACACAGGTTAACTACCATAAAAAATGCGGATAGAATTATTGTTATGGACAAAGGTGAAATTGTTGAGCAAGGTTCACATTTAGAATTACTGGAGAAAGATGGTTATTACAAAACCTTGTATAATATGCAATTTGCTAATGAAGTGGCTTAGGAGTTTAAAAGTTTGAAAACGTTGAAAGGTAAAGAAGTAAAGTATTCGTTTTAAAAACTAAAAACCAGCTACTAGGTAAGATCGTATCTAATAGTTTCAATTAGTTCATTAGTGTTTTTATATAACACAAATTCACCATCTTTTATATAAGATATTTTACCTGTTTCCTCAGAGATGGCTAAACATAAAGCATCCGTTTTTTCTGTAATGCCAATTGCGGCTCTGTGTCTTAATCCAAAACGAGAAGGCAATTGTTTTTTAGAAAGCGGTAATATAACCCTTGTAGCAATAATAAAATTTTCTTTAATAATCATAGCTCCATCATGTAGTGGACTATTTTTATAAAATATACTTTCTAAAATAGCTTGGTTGATTTCAGCGTTCATGCTGTCTCCAGTATTTTTTACAAAATCTAAATTATGTGTACGTTCCAAAACAATTAGCGCACCAGTTTTTGTTGAAGCCATAGCTTCACAAGCAGCTACAATTACTTCAACATCCATACTTGTATGAATTTCTGTTTTAAGAAATTTAAGTTGATTTAAAAAGTTGCGCTTGTTTGTAAAATTTGTAGATCCCAACATTAATAAAAACTTTCTAACCTCTGGTTGAAATACAATTAAAATTGCAATTGCACCTAAGCTTATTAGTGTTCCTAGTAACCCACTAAGCATTTCCATTTGTAAAGCTTGAGTAATTTTCCAAATTAAAACCACTAATGCTATTCCTATAAATATGTTTATTGCAACAGTTCCTTTTAGTAATTTATAGATGTAATATAGTAAAACTGCAACTAATACTATATCTAATACATCAAGAAAAGTGAAATCTAAAAAATCTAGCATTAGGATTGTTTTTTGTAAAAATATGAAAAAGATTGCATTATTAATAACTATTCACATCCACAATCTGGAACTTTATTTGGGTCAAATATAAATTCTAAATTATTTATTAAAATATTAGGAGTACTTATAGATTTCACTAATGTGAAATAGAATAAATAATCTTGATACGTTAAATTTTGATTGAAATTTAAATGAAGCATTGTTTGCTTTCCTTCCGAAGAAAATTCTATAAACTCAAGTAAAGTGGATTCCAGTTCGCTATTTTCCATTTTGGCATCATTAATCCAAGTGTTTGAAGGGTTGAAAGTAAGGTTAATGTTGTTATAGTTTAGGTAATCGTTGCTGTTATCCTTTATATATTGTTTTGATAAAATACTATCAGTTTTAAAAATTACGGCATCAAATTTAATAAAAGAAAGTTTTTTTGAAATGGTATCGGAAAAGCTAAAATAATTGTGCATTCCTTTTTTAGAATGCACGCCATTAGCGTGTTTGTCTTGTAATTTAACAATTGAAGGTATAAAGGTTTTTAAAGGTAATTTTTTGTCAATATTATAAATCCAATGGGTTGAACTTATGGTATTTTTTCTGTTTAATTTTGCTATTGTATCATTACTCACTATTTCAAAAAACATCCAAACTTGCGAGTGGTCATGTACTTCTTGAATTCCCTTCACAGCCAATGTTGGTATTTTAAGCTCTTTTTTAGTACAGCTAAAAAGTGCTAACAAAAAGAATAATATATAAAGTTTTTTCATATTAATTTTTTAATAAATCAACTATTTTAATTGCTTCAACAGCTTCTTTAACATCGTGCACCCTTAATATGTTAGCACCTTTTAATAAGGCAATTGTATTTGCAGTTGTTGTGGCATTTAAAGATTTTTCAGCTGTTATTTCTAAAGGTTTGTAAAGCATAGATTTTCTGGATAAACCAACTAAAGTTGGAATTTCAAGATTTTTAAATAAATCCAAATGCTTTAATAGTTTGTAATTATGTTCAGTAGTTTTTCCAAATCCAAATCCGGGATCGGCGATAATATCATTTATACCAAGTGAACGTAATTCGTTAATTTTTTTTGAAAAGTAATATAAAACTTCTTTTACAATATCTTCATAAAATGGATTTTGTTGCATATTTTGAGGGGTTCCTTGCATATGCATAATAATATAAGGCACCTGAAGGCTCGCAATTGTTTTAAACATGGATGCATCCATAGCTCCTGCTGAAATGTCATTTACAATACAAGCCCCATAATTTATACAGCTTTCAGCAACTTTACTTCTAAAGGTGTCAACTGATATTGTAATATTTTGAAATTCATTTATTAGAAGTTTTATTACTGGTAGTAAGCGTTCTAATTCTTCTTCTTCAGAAATATGTTTAGCTCCAGGTCGAGAAGAATATGCGCCAACATCAATAAATGTAGCTCCTTCATCCAGCATTTTTTTAACTTGAGTAACAATAGTGGATTCATTTTTATATTTGCCTCCATCAAAAAAAGAATCAGGAGTAATATTTAAAATTCCCATTACTTTTGGTAATGATAAGTCAATTAATTTTCCGTTACAGTTAATACTTTTCATTAGCGTACAACCTTGTTAATTACTTTAGTCATTACCGGAGCTTTGTAATTGAACATTTGGGTTAATAAATCATCAATAGAATCCGTTACAATTAACATGTCTTTATTAGTTTGTTTTAAGTAGCCTTCAGTAACCATAACATCTAATTGTTTAATTAAATAATTAAAAAAACCATTGGTGTTTAAAATGCCTACCGGCTTTTGCTCTATACCTAATTGCCCCAAAGTTAATGCCTCAAAAATTTCATCTAAAGTTCCAAATCCACCGGGAAGTGCAATGTAACCATCAACCAATCTACTTATCTTAACCTTTCTTTTACTCATTGTTTTGGTTACAATCATTTCGGTAATATTGGTGTGGGCAACTTCTTCATGGCGTAATAATCCGGGAATAACTCCAATAACTTCTCCTTTTTTTTCAATTATAGTATCAGCTATAACGCCCATCATTCCAATTTTTCCACCGCCATACACTAGGCCAATTTTATTTTTAGCAAAATAATTGCCAAGTTTTATGGCTTCATTTTTATAAATTTCACTAAACCCTAAGCTTGAACCACAAAAAACAGCAACTTTCTTCATTATTTAATATTAGATTTTTTAATTCATTAAATTTGTTCGAAATTTACGGAAATAATTAAAGTTACATGCAAGAAACTTCAAAACAATATAATGAGGTTATTGAAAAATGCCGATCATTATATATAAATAAATTAAAAGATTATGGCAGTGCTTGGCGAATTTTAAGGTTGCCATCACTTACGGATCAAATTTTTATAAAAGCACAGCGCATTAGACAGTTGCAGCAAAATACTACCCGTAAAGTTGACGAAGGTGAAGCTTCAGAGTTTATAGGAATTATTAATTATTCGGTAATGGCTTTAATTCAGTTAGAAAAAGGAGTTGTTGAACAACCAGATTTATCAAATGACGAAGCTATTGAATTGTACGATAAACACATTGCTATTACAAAACAATTAATGGAAGATAAAAATCATGATTATGGTGAAGCTTGGCGAGATATGCGCGTAAGTTCTTTAACAGATTTAATTCTTCAAAAATTATTGCGTGTAAAACAAATTGAAGACAATAAAGGAAAAACAATTGTTTCTGAAGGAATTGATGCAAATTATCAGGATATGATCAATTACGCAGTTTTTGCTTTAATTCATATTAATGAAGATTAATTACTATAAAATGTTCTTTTTCTTGGAAAAAATAAAAGAACGATTTATAGCAGAATATATTAGATCTTAAAAAAATTATAATTAATAACAAATGAAATTACTTGTATACCTTTCTCGCTTTATTGTTGCTGTTACATTTATTTTTTCAGGATTTGTAAAATTAGTAGATCCCTTAGGTTCAGCGTATAAGTTTCAAGAATATTTTAGTGCAGATGTATTAAATATGGAATTTTTAATTCCATATGCATTGCCATTCTCAATTATTTTAATTCTAGCAGAAATTGTATTAGGTGTTATGTTGCTAGTAGGTTATTTGCCAAAGTTAACAGTGTGGAGTTTGTTAGGTATAATTTTGGTTTTCTTGTTTTTAACATGGTATTCAGCTTACTACAATAAGGTTACAGATTGTGGTTGTTTTGGTGATGCAGTTAAACTGTCTAGTTGGGGTACGTTTTATAAAAATATAGTTTTAGTTGTGTTTATTTTAATTTTAGTTAAAGGATCCAAACATATTAAACCGTTATTTAGTATGGCTTTTGCAAAGTGGACAACTTTTCTTTCTTTTTTTCTATTCCTATATATTATATATTATGTATTAATACATTTACCTATAATAGATTTTAGACCTTATGCTGTTGGGAAAAATATTCCAGAAGGTATGGAGTATCGTGGAGATGAAGAACCTCCAATACATGATTTCTTTTTGGAAACTGAAGATGGAGAAGATTTAACAAATACAGTTTTAGAGCAGGATAAAGTAATGCTTGTTATTTCCTATAATATAAGTATTAGCGATAAAAAAGGTTTTAATAATATTAAAGAGGTAACAGACGAAGCGATAAAAAGTGGCTATACAGTTTATGCTTTATCTTCTTCAATGAATGAAGAATTTACTGAAATTAAAAATGAATATAATTTAAATTTTGACATGTTGTTTGGTGATGAAACCATGTTGAAAACTGTTATTCGTTCAAATCCAGGTATTGTAATACTTCAAAAGGGAACTGTAATTGGAAAATACAGTTGGGTTGATGTTGATAATATTAACTTTTAATAAATGAAGCAGCTACTATTAGTGTTTTTTGGTGGAGGTTTTGGGAGTGTGATGCGTTATATTATTGGCAGGTGGTTTAACAGTACAGAAAATACAATTCCTTATGCAACACTTTTAGTAAATGTACTTGGAAGTTTAATAATAGGGCTTGTTATTGGCTACTTTATAAAAGTTTCAGATACTTCAAATGATTATGTTTTTTTATTAGCTACAGGCTTTTGCGGTGGCTTTACAACTTTTTCTGCTTTTGCTTATGAAAATCACCTTTTTTTAAGGAATGGTGATTATTTTTCTTTTCTTCTTTATACTATAGGTTCAATTATTTTGGGCTTACTAGCAGTTTTTATTGGTTTCTACTTTTCAAAAGTATTTTAATTTACCTCTTTTTTGTTCTTTTTTAACCCGTATTAAAGATATAGGTAATTCTGTATGTCTTAATATGATAAAATAGAACATAAATATTTGAATACCCTCAAAAAAATGGGGGTAAAAAATTAATATTATATAAAAATGATAGTCATACCCCTAAAAAATTAGGGGGTAAAAAAATATAATTATATTTTTGTCTCGAAATCAATTATAAAAATCACTTTATTATGAAGAAAATTGAAGTTATTATTAGAAAGTCAAAATTTGATGAAGTAAAAGAAGCTTTGCATCAAATTGAAGTCAATTTTTTTAGTTACTGGGATGTAACTGGAGTTGGCAACGAAAAACAGGGGCATGTTTATAGGGGTGTAAGTTATAGTACATCGGATATACAGCGAAGATTTTTATCAATTGTGGTTTCGGATCCGTTTTTGGATAGAACGGTTGACGCAATATTGAAATCGGCAGCAACAGGAACTGTTGGAGATGGTAAATTATTTATATCTACAATCGACGAAGTTTATAGAATAAGAACTAAAGAAAAGGGTACTGACGCTGTAAACTAATAAATAAAAAAAATTAACTAATTACAAAAATATAAAATTATGGAAGCTAACGCTGTATTAGACTTAATGTGGATTGTAATCTGCGGAATTTTAGTGTTTTTTATGCAGGCTGGATTTACGCTAGTCGAAACTGGATTTACCAGATCAAAAAACGCAGGGAATATAATTATGAAAAATATCATGGACCTTTGTATTGGTAGCATAGGTTTTTGGGCAATCGGTTATACTGTTATGTATGGAGAATCAATTGGATCTTTTATAGGAAGTCCAACATTGTTTTTTGATGATGTGGAAAACATGCACAATTTATTCTTTCAAACAGTATTTGCCGCTACAGCTGCAACAATTGTTTCGGGTGCGGTAGCAGGAAGGACTAAATTTTCTACGTATATCATATTTTCATTTATAATGACGGTTGTGATTTACCCAATCTCAGGTCACTGGGTGTGGCAAGGAGATGGTTGGTTAACTGAACTTGGATTTGTGGATTTTGCAGGTTCAACGGTAGTGCACTCTGTTGGTGGATGGGCTGCTTTAGTTGGTGCTATTTTGGTAGGTCCAAGACTTGGAAAATATACAAATGGAAAATCAAATGCAATTCCAGGGCATAACTTATTAATAGGTGCTTTAGGTATCTTCATTCTTTGGTTAGGATGGTTTGGATTTAATGCAGGTTCTGAATTGGCAATTTCTGGTGATAGTGCAAATGCTGTAGCTGGTATTGTAATTACAACAAATTTAGCAGCAGCAGCAGGTGCATTTACTGCAATGGTTGTTTCTTGGGTAAAATATGGAAAACCTGATATTTCAATGACATTAAACGGAGCATTAGCTGGTTTGGTTGCGATAACTGCTGGTTGTGCAGCTGTTAGTCCAATGGGTGCCTTTATAATAGGTATTATTGGTGGGGCTGTTGTTGTTCTTTCAATTGATTTTATTGATAAAACTCTAAAAGTTGATGATCCTGTAGGTGCTGTTTCGGTACATGGAGTATGTGGAGCTATAGGTACTTTGTTGGTAGGTGTTTTTGCTACAGACGGTGGTTTATTGTATGGTGGAGGATTCTCTCTATTAGGTGTACAAGCAATTGGGGTACTTGCAATTGGAGCTTGGGCTGCTGGTACTGCTTTTATCGTGCTTTATATTTTAAAGAAAACTATTGGTTTAAGAGTTTCTAAAGAAGAAGAAGTGGATGGGTTAGATATACACGAACATAAATCTAACGTGTACAATTAGGAAAATAATTATTAAAAAAGAACATTAATAAATTAAATTAAAAAAAATGAAAACAATTAAAAAAATTATATTAGTATTTGTGGGGGTTTTAACAATTTCTACAGTAAATGCTCAGGAAGAAAATAAAGAAGAGAAGAAAAAATTAACTATAAGTGGTTCTGTGGACGCTTATTTTCAATCAAATTTAAGTGCGGCAGATAATGCAGAGCAATCTTTCGGAACTGCTTTTGCAGGAAAAACAGGATTTGCTTTAGGTATGGGGAACATTGTTTTTGCTTACGAAGATGAAAAAGTAGGTGCTGTTCTTGATTTAGTTACTGGGCCAAGAGGTGCTAGCGCTACTTTTAATTCTGATATTGTTGATGGTATCATAAATCAAGCATATGTTTACTACAACGTGTCTGAGAGTACAAAGCTTACAATGGGTAGATTCAACACCTTCTTAGGGTATGAAGTTATTGCTCCAGCAGCAAACTTTAACTACAGTACTTCTTACTTATTTTCAAGTGGTCCTTTTTCTCATATGGGTATAAAAGCTGATTTTACTTTGTCGGATGATTTTAGCTTAATGCTTGCCATTACCAATCCTTGGGATACTAATGATGTTTCTATGACTGGTGAATATGCACTAGGAGGTCAATTAGGATTTTATGGTCAATATCTTAACTTGTATTATGACAGCGGTAAAAACGGAGGCTTAGGTTTTGAAATTGATTACACAGGTGGGTTTGATGTATCTGATTCTTTCTTCTTAGGAATTAATGCTGCTTATAATGATAATGATGGTTCTGGTTTCTATGGAGCTGCTTTGTATCCTCAATTAGCAACTTCAGACTCTTTCTCAATTGGTTTAAGAGGTGAGTATTTTGGTAGATATGGAGATGATAACCCTGCAGAAGAAAGTGTTTTAGGGCTAACTTTAACAGGTAGTTATACTGTTGAAAACTTAACAATAAAGCCAGAATTTAGATTGGATTCTTGGAGTGATGATATGCCTTATATTGATGCTGATGGTTTGGCAACAGATAAATTATCATCTTTCTTGATAGCTGCAATTTATTCATTTTAAAAGTTTAAAAATAAATAGTATTAATTCTAATAGTTAATTATACTGGTATAGTTACAACAATATTATAATTGAGGTTTAGTTAAAAATTGTCTAATGACTTATTGTCATTAGGCAATTTTCTTTTTTAATAACTTTTGTAAATTGAATAATATAATTTATATATATTAAAAATATAGGGGTAAAATTACATATATAGTAAAAAATACATTTTATCCCCTTTAAAAATAGGGGGTATAAATATTTTTTTTATTTTTGGCAGCAAATCAATTATATAAACTATTTAATTATGAAGAAAATTGAAGCAATAATTAGAAAATCAAAGTTTGATGAAGTTAAAGAAGCGTTACATGAAATTGAGGTTAATTTTTTTAGTTACTGGGATGTAACTGGGGTAGGAAATGAAAAAGAAGGTCATGTATATCGTGGTGTTAGTTATAGTACTTCAGAATTACAAAGAAGATTTTTATCAATCGTAGTTTCTGATCCTTTTTTAGAGAAAACAATTGAGGTTCTTTTAAAATCGGCATACACGGGAGCAGTTGGAGATGGAAAAATATTTGTTTCTGATATACAGGAAGCGTATAGAATTAGAACAAGAGAAAAAGGTTCAGAATCATTAAAATAAAGAGACAATAAACTATTATTATGGAAGAAACACTATTTACAGTGAATAATGTATGGATGATGATTTGTACCGCTTTGGTATTTTTAATGCATTTAGGATTTTCACTTTTAGAAATTGGATTAACAAGACAAAAAAATACAATTAATATTCTGTTTAAAAACGTATTTATTATTTGTATTGGATTAATTTTATATGCCTTAATTGGTTTTAATTTAATGTACCCAGGTTCATTTATTGCGGGTATTATTCCAGATTATTTTATTGATTTATTTGGATTAAGTTCACCTGAAAATGGTTTAACAGCTGATTATGCTGATGGCGGTTACACCTTTTGGACAGATTTTTTGTTTCAAGGAATGTTTGCAGCTACAGCAGCTACAATAGTATCTGGAGCGGTTGCTGAAAGAATTAAACTAGGGGCATTTATGGTTTTTACAATAATTTATGTTGGTCTGGTTTACCCAATAGTAGGTTCTTGGAAATGGGGAACAGGTTGGTTAGATGAATTAGGTTTTTATGATTTTGCTGGTTCTACATTAGTACATTCAGTTGGTGGCTGGGCAGCTTTAGTTGCAGTTTGGTTATTAGGTGCAAGAATTGGTAAATTTAAAAAAGATGGATCTATTGGAGCTATTCCTGGTCATAATATGCCATTTGCAACAGCAGGTGTTTTTATTTTATGGTTAGGTTGGTTTGGATTTAATGGAGGATCAGTACTTTCCGCAGATCCAGGTGCTACTTCTTTAGTTTTAGTAACTACTTGTATTGCTGCTGCTTCAGGAGGAATGTCTGCTTTTTTAGTTTCACTTTTTAAATACAAACAATACGATTTATCTATGTTTTTAAATGGTGTTTTAGGAGGGTTAGTAGGTATAACTGCTGGTGCTGATGTAATGAATGTAACGGACTCAATTGTAATTGGATTTATAGCAGGAGCTTTAATTGTATTAGGTGTTGCATTAATTGATAAATTAAAATTAGATGATCCTGTAGGTGCAATTGCTGTACATTTAATTTGTGGTGTTTGGGGAACTTTAGCGGTTGGTATATTTGGAGATTTAGCAGGATGGGCGCAATTAGGTTACCAAGCAATTGGAGTAGTTTCAATTGGAGTAACTTGCTTAATTTCAGCTTATGTAATTATAAAAACTTTAAAAAGTACCGTTGGTATTCGTGTTTCTTCAGAAGAAGAACAAGAAGGTTTAGATATCCATGAACACGGTATGGATGCTTATCCAGATTTCCGTTTAAATCAACATTAATAGTTTATTAGTTTAGTTTACTAAAGAAAGCTATATATAAATAAGTTTAAAAAGCGCATTTAATATAATTTAAATGCGCTTTTTTTTAATATTATTTGTTATAATTTTTAACTCCTACAGGAATATCAATTGGTAAATTGTTTTCAGCAGGAGGAATTGGACAAGAAAATTTGTGATTGTATGCGCAATATGGATTGTAAGCTTTATTAAAATCTATAATAATTGTTTTGCTTCCTTTTTTGGGAATTTCTAAATCAATAAAGCGTCCTCCACCATAAGTGGTTTTGCTGTTTGAAGCATCATTAAATGGTAAGAATAAATAATTTTTATACTCTAAAGAGTTCATTAAATTTTGATTTTGATATAAGCTTAATTCTAAATTTT
Source organism: Lutibacter oceani (assembly GCF_003384935.1). GTDB lineage: Bacteria > Bacteroidota > Bacteroidia > Flavobacteriales > Flavobacteriaceae > Lutibacter > Lutibacter oceani. Next base: position 306,443 of record NZ_QTTQ01000011.1, on the reverse strand, counting down.
TTCCATTTAAGTTAAATTTCGCTATACCATATTTTCTGTATAAGGGTAGACGCTCTGTAGTGGTTGGCATTTCAAAAATTGGTGTGTTTGGTGTTAATTCAAACTCAGCTGTAACTTTGTAGTTTTCATTTATTTCAAAAAAATCTAAAGCTTTAAATGTTTTTAAATCTTCTTCAGTTAAAGGAGATTCTTCAGCGTTTGCGTATTGTGTATTTAACTCATATTGAAAAAGTTTTATTTCATCTTCATATGAAGTTTTTTTATCTGAACAACTTAAAAAAAGGCTTATAAAAAAAAGTATAAAAAGTGGTTTTTTCATTAGTATTCAATTTGGTAATTAAATTACAAAAATAGGTTAGTTGAATTTAAAAGTGATTATAATTGAATTATTTTTGTAGATTTGAAAAATAATAGAAAATAAAATATGAATACGTGTACAAAATTTTATACCGAAATAAAGGGGTTTATTAAAAACTGCTGGGGTATGTATGTGTTATAATTATTCAGAAATAAATAATATCAATTCATTTTAAACCCAGCTATAAGCTGGGTTTTTTAGTTTAAAATAATGGTAAAAAGAGTAATAAATTCTTATAAAGATTCATTTAGAGGCCTCTCAAAGGAAATATGGTGGCTGGCACTAATTACATTTATAAATAGAGCAGGAACAATGGTGTTACCATTTTTATCTCTTTATTTAACTGAAGATTTAAATTTAACCTTAGCTCAAGTAGGCTGGATAATGAGTGCTTTTGGTGTTGGCTCACTACTGGGTTCTTGGTTGGGTGGTAAATTAACAGATTCAGTTGGTTATTATAAGGTAATGTTCTGGAGTTTATTAATTACTGGATTCCTTTTTATTGGGCTACAATATATTTCAACATTTTATGGATTTGCAATAGGTATATTTTTAACAATGACGGTTGCAGACTCTTTTAGGCCTGCAATGTTTGTTTCATTAAAAGCGTATAGTAAGCCAGAAAATCAAACAAGGTCATTAACATTAATCCGTTTAGCAATAAACTTAGGGTTTTCTTTTGGTCCTTTTTTAGGAGGAATTATTATTGCAACATTAAGTTATTCAGGACTTTTTTGGGTTGATGGTATAACTTGTATAGTAGCAATTTTATTAATGAAATTAATCCTTAAACAAAAAGAATATCATAAAGATGAGCTAAAAACAATTATTGAAAATGATAAAAAGGTACTTTCCGTTTATAAAGATAGGCCTTATTGGGTGTTTTTAATTGTTGTTTTTTTAATGGGTTTTGTGTTTTTACAGTTATTTACAACAATGCCTTTATTTTATAAAGAAATTCACAATTTAACAGAAGTTCAAATAGGACTTTTAATATCAATTAATGGTTTTCTGATTTTTGTATTAGAAATGCCTTTAATTCATTATATAGAGAAAAAATTATTTAACCGGTTAAAAATTATAACCTGGAGTTTAGTATTATTAGCTTCAAGTTATGTTGTTTTGAATATAACAACTTGGAGTGGAATCTTAATAATTTCAATGTTATTTATTACTGTTGGAGAAATGTTGGCATTTCCATTCACTAATAATTTTGCAATGAATAGAGCACCTAAAGGTAAAGAAGGACGTTATTTGGCATTGTATTCTATGGCTTTTTCATTTGCGCATATTTTTAGTGCTAAAACTGGAATGGAAGTTATTGATAGGTTTGGTTTTGCTACAAACTGGTTTTTAATGGGAGGTTTGGGTTTATTAGCTGTAATTCTTATGGTTACATTAAGAAGAATGTTAAGTGTTAATGAAAACATTGGCTAATCAATTGATGTTTTTGTATCATAATTTGTAATTTTTATGTTGAATGAAAAAATATTTATGAGGTATTTTTGAATGTTAAGGTTTTATACTTTAAAATAATTATAAAATATATTAATTATGAAAAAAATAATAATAGCTCAAATAACTTTAGCCTTATTTCTAGTACTTATATCATGTGGTAATAAGCAGGAAAAGAAAGAAATAATGGAGGTAAAACAAGTGGTTGAGACACCGGTTTTAGCTAAAATTAGTGTAAAAGGAAATTCATTTATAACAGCTGAAGGAACTCCAATTGTTTTTAGAGGTTTAGATACGAGTGATCCTGATAAATTAGAAAAAGATGGTCATTGGAATTTAGAATATTTTCAAGAAATGAAAAATTGGGGTGCAACAATTACACGGTTTCCTGTACATCCAAAAGCTTGGAGAGAACGTGGTAAAGAAGCATATTTAAAATTAATTGATGATGGTTTAAAATGGGCAACGGAAGTTGGTATTTATGTAATTATGGATTGGCATAGTATAGGTAATTTAAGAGAAAATAAATATTTTATGCCAATGTATGAAACTACAATAGAGGAAACTGAAGACTTTTGGCGTACAATGGCTGTTAGGTATAAAGACAATACAACTTTAGCATTTTTTGAATTGTTTAATGAGCCAACAACTTATAACGGAACATTAGGAACTTGTACTTGGGATGAATGGAAAGTTTTAATGGAAAAATTGATAGCTGTGATTAGAGAAAATGGATGTGAAACAATACCGTTAGTAGCTGGTTTTAATTGGGGGTATGATTTATCGCCGCTTAAAGATAATCCAATTGTAGCTGAAGGGATAGGATATGTAAGTCATCCTTATCCACAAAAAAGAGACAAACCTTGGGAGTCAAAATGGACAAATGATTGGGGGTTTGCTGCTGAAAAGTACCCTTTAATTTTATCTGAAATGGGCTTTTGTGGGCCTGATGATGAGGGTGCACATATACCAGTAATAAGTGATGAATCTTACGGTGATGCAATTACAAAATATGCTGATGAATGTGGAATTTCTTATACTGTTTGGGTGTTTGATCCTAACTGGTCTCCAATGTTATTTAATGATTGGGATTTTACACCATCTCGTCAAGGTGTATATTTTAAAAATGCATTACAAGCTTATCATAAAAAATAAGCTGCCCAAAAAAGTCTTTTAAATTTATTATGTCAAGTTGAGCTTGTCGAAACTGATATTACTTATCAGTAAACAAAAATATTTAGACAAGCTCAACCTAATAGGTAATAATTAATATTTTATTCTGGCAGTCCAAAATTATCAACCACGTAATCCAAATCTTTATCTCCACGACCACTTAAATTAACCAATATTGATTGTCGAGGATTTTCTTTTGCTAATTTAAAAGCATAAGCAACAGCATGTGCACTTTCTAAAGCAGGAATAATACCTTCTTGTCTACTTAATTCAAAAAAGGCATCAATACATTCTTTATCTGTAATACTTTCATAAGTTACTTTGTTCAAATCTTTTAACATACTGTGTTCTGGACCAACACCAGGGTAATCCAATCCACTTGCAATAGAATGTACAGGGGCAGGTTCGCCTTTTTCATCCTGTAAAGTATAGCATTTAAAGCCGTGAATAATTCCAGGCCTTCCTAAAGTCATTGTAGCAGCATGGTCACCTAATTTTTCAAGTGATTTTCCAGCAGGTTCAACGCCATATAATTTACACTCTTCATCATCTAAAAATGCTGAAAAAATTCCCATTGCATTACTTCCGCCACCAACACAAGCAACTACATTGTCGGGTAATTCACCTGTCATATCAAAAAATTGATCTTTAGCTTCAATGCCAACTATACGTTGAAAATCACGAACCATCATAGGAAATGGGTGCGGACCAACAACGGATCCTATACAATAAATTGAAGTAATTGGATCTTCCAGATATGCGCCAAAAGCACTATCAACAGCTTCCTTTAAAGTTTTTAATCCGTGAGTTGCAGGAACAACTGTTGCTCCAAGAATTTTCATGCGTTGTACATTTGGAAATTCTTTTGCTATATCAACTTCACCCATATGAATTTCGCACTCCAATCCAAAATAAGCAGCAGCAGTAGCTAAAGCAACTCCATGTTGCCCGGCACCTGTTTCGGCAATTAATTTCTTTTTACCCATATATTTTGCAAGTAAAGCTTCACCCATACAATGGTTTAACTTATGTGCACCAGTATGGTTTAAATCTTCTCTTTTCAAATAAATTTGTCCGCCATATTTTTGAGATAATCGGTGACAATGGTATACTGGAGTTGGTCTGCCTTGAAAATGTTTACGAATATTTCTTAGTTCCGAAATGAATTTATGAGATTTACTTATTGAAAAATAAGCATCATTAATTTTTTTCATTTCTTCTTCAAGTTGAGGTGGAATAAAAGCACCTCCATATTCGTTAAAAAAGCCTTCTTTGTTTGGGTAATTTTTGAAATAATTTGCTGACATTCTGATGTGTTTTTTAATTTAAAAGTTGAATTATTAAAGCAGCTTCTAAAATAAGAATTTTTAGGATAAAATTATCTTCTATTATAAAAAATAATAATATTTATTACCACTTATATATAAATATGGAGAAAGGTTTTTTTAAAAGAAAGTTTGTAATTAATTCTAAATTAGATACTATTCTTTTTAAATAACAACCATGATTTATCTGTAATTTCTTCCGTCCTTTTTTCAAGATAGGTAGCTCCTGCCCAGGGGTCAATTGTTTTTGTAATTCCTGTTTCTTCAATAAAAATTAAATGCTCTGTGTCTTTTGAAGTTATTTGTTGACAACCTCCTAAAATGGCTGGTAAAGCATTAAAAGAAGTTGTTATTATAGCATTAATTTTTAAAGCAAATGAACGTTGGTTTTTAGGGTTGAACTGTTTAATTAGTTTTGCCCAAAGCATTCTTGCTGCACGCATTTTTGCGATTTCATCAAAATGATTCTCTCCAATTTTTGTTTCAAAAGATAATTCTGAAACAATGGTGTCAATAGTAAATTTAGCTTCAAACCCTTTTTCAATAGCTCTTAGAGATTCATTTAAAAAAATAGATAATTCAATTTCTGGAGTTATATTCTCTTTAGTAAAAGAATCAGAAGAAATTTTAGTTTCTAATGGTGTTTGTAAATACATAGTTGAATTTATTCCTCTAAGATTTGGTGCAACACCTGCAATAAAATCTTCATGTTCAAAGTAGCTGTCTTTCTCTTTTTGAACCGTTATTTTAAGTTTCGAAAAATCTTTACGTTTCATTTCTCCATTTTTTTTGCTCCAATTTTTCAGTCAATCGTTTTGGAATTATAGGTATTATTAACGTTTTATGCGATTTTTTTTCTTTAAAAGGATTTTTACTTAAATTGGGTTTTAGAGTGTCCGTTTCATTTATGTATTTATTTGCGCCAACTATTACCAGTTCACCACAATCAAATTGTTGTTGTTCTTTTTGTGCGTTTTCTTTAATTTTTCTTTGAATTGTACCTTCTTTTAATTGACTTAGAAATCCTCCGCCTTTTTCAATTTCTTTAAAAATTTCCAATGCTTTTTCGGCAATTTGTTTGGTAATACTTTCTATATAATAAGAATCGGTTACGCTATTTTGAGCGCTATCTTCTTTTAAAAGTATGAATGAATTTAAATCGTTTTCTTTTAACTCAATAGGGTTTGTAAAGAATGAATTATTAGATTCGATTGAGATGGTATTTGCGCCTCCAAAAACCGCACTCGAACATTCGGTTTTTGAACGTAATAAGTTATTTAAATCAGTGCCAAATAATGTTTTATTTCGTAAACTAGGTTGTGCAAATACTTTAGGTTCGGCTTTTGTATTGTATTCATTTAAAACAAGATTAAACAAATATCTAAAGGCTCTTAATTTTGAAATTTCAAAGAAATAATTGCTTCCAATTGCAAAATCAAATTGAATTTTATTAGCAATTTCTCCTCCAAACTTCAATAAATATTCGTTTACATGAGAAATGGCATATGCCACTTGCTGAACAGTATTTGCACCAGCATTTTGATATAAATCAACATGAACGGCGATGCAATAATTAGTGGGATATTTTTGTATGATTGATTCTAAATTTTTGAAATCATCATGGAACGATTTATACCAATTTCCTGTTTTGGCAAGGTTCCCAATAATATCTATATTAAAATAAACAGTCTCATTTTTAAGTTTTTCAGCTAATTCAGAAATAAAAATTGGCGAAAAAAAACTGAATTCAAACTGAAAATCGACCTCTTTATTTAAAAGTTTTGAAAAAACAGTTTCAAAATCGAACTCTTTTTTAACAATAAATTTTAAAGATTTTATTCCTTGTTTTATGCTGTTAAGTGCAGTTTTACTTGCTGCTTCTTCAGAAGTAATAAGTATATGTTTGCAAAATATAAAATCTTCGTTTGGAACGGGAATTTCTAATTTTTCAAAATCATCTGAATGATAAAAAGGCTTTATTGTAATGCCTTCATTTGTTGAAGTTAGCAGTGTTTTGTAATCTTCTCCATGAAGTTCAAACTGAATTTTTTGTTTCCAGGCTGCGGCTGAACTAGGTTCAAAATCATCAGTTAAAAGATTACTCATAGGTATTAAAATTAAAACAAAACTTAATAATTTAAGTATGGTGAACTACTTTTTCTTTAGCGTATCGTATTCAATGATATAAATCTCTTCGTTTTCCTTTTTCATTTTATACTCTTCTCTGGCAAACTTTTCTAATTCTTCGGTGTCGTCTAATTTTTGAATTAGTTCTTTGTCTTTTTCTATTTGAGAATTATAATACTCTTTTTCGCTATTAAGTTTATCTATTTCTTTATTAAATTCTCTGTGGTTTAACCAGGAATTTTCATCAAAAAATACCATCCAAACAATAAATGTAAGTAAAATTAAAACATATTTATTTGAAATAATTTTTACAATTGGTTTGTTTCTAAACTGCTTAAATGTCATAAAACTATAATTTATTACTTATAACAGTTCTAACGATATCAACAGCTACTGTATTGTACCTGTCATTTGGTATAATAATATCGGCATAGTTTTTAGTTGGCTCTATAAATTGCTGGTGCATAGGCTTTAAAGTGTTTTGATACCTGTTTAAAACTTCATTTATATCTCTTCCACGTTCTTCAATATCGCGTCTAACTCTTCTAATTAAGCGTTCATCAGTATCGGCATGAACAAATATTTTTATATCAAATAAATCACGTAATTCTTTACTGTTAAAAATTAAAATACCCTCAACAATTACAACTTTTCTAGGATGTGTTACTATGGTATCTTTTGTTCTGTCGTGTGTTACAAATGAATAGATTGGTTGCTCAATAATTTCCCCTTTTCTTAATTTATTTATATGGGAAACGAGTAAATCAAAGTCGATAGCTTTTGGATGATCGAAATTAATTTTTGTGCGTTCTTGGTAAGTTAGGTTATGGGTTTCGTTATAATATGAGTCTTGTGATATTACACAAACTTCATCAGCAGGTAATTCGTTTAAGATTTGATTTACAACAGTTGTTTTGCCGCTTCCAGTTCCTCCTGCAATTCCAATAATTAGCATATAAGTTTATTTAGTAATGCAAATTTAAGAATTCTATTATTGTGAAAACTAGTTTGTGTTATTTTTTATCTGTTAGTTGTTGACGAATCAAAAAAACATGAAAATAAAAAAGCCTCTTCAATTGAAGAGGCTTTAGAGCCGATGGAGGGACTCGAACCCACGACCTGCTGATTACAAATCAGCTGCTCTAGCCAGCTGAGCTACATCGGCTTGTTAGCGGATGCAAATTAAATTTATTTAAAATTAATTTGCAAATAAATTTTCATTTTTTTTAAAGAAAATAGAAAGCTGTTTTTATTAATTTTTTTCTTGGATTTAGACTTGTTAATTTTTTTAATGAAATTAACATTTAGTTCAACTATTTATGAATATAATATACAGACTAAAACTTTGAAATTAATTTTGATGATGATAATTCAGGCATTTTACTTAATAAATAAATATAATAAGTTTTTATTAGTTTTTCCTTGTACAAAATAGTATATGTAGTTGAGTATATTAAACTGTTTTGATCAATTAATGAATTAATTTCAGTATCTAATTCAAGAGGTGAATTTTTAATTAAAACAACTTGTTTTTGTTCAATTTCAGAGTAAGGAATTCCCCAAATGTCAAATTGATTCATTCTTCTTCCTGAAAAAGGCAAACAGTATGTTTTAGGTTGGCCTGCGGTATAGAAAGTTAACTGGGAAGCTATTTGATATTTGTCCGATACAATAATATAATTCTTTTCATCACATTTACCATTTATTTCTTTTTGCACAAAATTGGCAAGTCCTTTCCAGTCTACCAATTTACCAAAGGGATCTATTTTGGCAGGAATTATTTTAGAAAAACTGGGCGTGAAAGTTTCAAAAACTGGTTGTAATAACAGAAGTAGTAGTAATACTGAGGAGAATGTTATATAAGTTTTTACAATTTTATTTTTTAGAATTCCCGATTTTAAAATAGCTTTCAGTAAAATAATGTATAATGGAATATAACAGAAAATAAGCCAATTTATTTGAACTCTTTTAATAAAAGCAATACAGGTGAATATACTAATAATGAAAATTGTTTTTAAAATTATAAATTGTTCAAAATCAGCTTTTAAATAGCTGCCTAGTTTGTATTTTTTCCAGAAAAAGAATAGAAATAAGAAAGGTAGGTTTAATAATAATTGTCCGGCAAAAAATTCGAATAGATATGTTATTGATTTATTAAAACTAGTAAATTTTCGACCAATGCCAGCTAAATTGGATACATGAAACAGACCAACCATATCATGGTTTATATTCCAAATTAAAATAGGACTAAAAAAAACGATGGCTATTATTAGCGAAATATAATATCCTTTTTGTTTTAGTAGATCTTTTCTTTTAAATAGTAAAAATATAAAGGAAAATGGAATAAAAAAGAGTAACGAGTATTTTGCCATTAGACCAATTCCAATAGCAAGGCCAGATAATATCCAATATTTTAAATGGTTATATTTAATAGCTTTCCAGAAAAAATAACAGGTAAGTAACCAAAAAAATGCTACTAAAACATCTGTAGTAAAAAACATAGATATATAATGGTAAGCAGGTAATAGTAAAAGCCCCGCTGAAATAAAAAATGCCAATTTTTTTGAATTATATATTTTATCAATAATATAATAAGTTGATAGGCCAATAACACTACCTACTATTATTGCATTTAACCTAACGGACCAAGTAAAGCTTCCAAATATAGAGCTGGTGAAACCATTAATATAGGCAATTAAAGGGGGTTTTGAATAGTAAGACCAATCGGGATATTTAGACCATAGCCAGTATTGAGCTTCTTCAGGATCAAGATCAATTCCTCCTAAAACAGCGAATAAAATTCGAAGTATACTAACTATTATGTACAAGGTAAAAATATGTTTCCATCCATAGTTTAACCCGGTACTAAGAGAATAATTATCATTTGCTATTTCTTTAAATAGAAACATAACAAAACATTTAAAATTCAATAAAAAAAGGAGGTGAAAATTAAAAATCAACACATTATACCAACTATAGAGTTCTTGATTAGGTATAATTAATCTGTGTCAGATTTTACGAGCTCAGTATAAAGTTAAAGCTTTTATTAAAAATAATCAATTAAATTATATGTAAAAACTGGATAATTTAGATTTAGAAAAGAAAAAACCTGATAATATATCAGGTTTTTTCTTTTTGTCGGGGTGGCAGGATTCGAACCTGCGGCCTCCACGTCCCAAACGTGGCGCGATAACCGGGCTACGCTACACCCCGAATAATTTCGGTCTGCAAATATAAAACTAAAAATATATATTACAAGTAATTATTCAAAAATAAGTTCATAAGGTCTTTTAATGGCTTCCTCTAATTCGTAAATACTAATATTTCTGCTTTTTCGTATTGTTTCCTTTCCATCAAAAAATACTAATATAGTTGGCTCAACAAAGGCACTATGTTCAGCAGCAATTTTAGGTGAAAAATTAAGATCTACATTGTAAAACTTAATTTTTGGAAACTTGGAGTTTATAAGCATTTTTACTTTGGGTTCAAATGCTTCTCCTACACTGCAAGATGCAGTAGAGAAATATAATAATACAGCAAGTTGAGTAGCTAAAATTTCATTTAGCTCTTCAGAAGAATTTATTAATTTTTGTGTATTCATTAATTTTCTATAATTAGATACCAAATTTACTACAATCAAATATAATTTATGTAATTCATAATACCTATTTTGTTTGTTTATAATTGCATTATTAAAAATTATAAACATTGGTGTTAATTTCTAATAAATTGCTATAAATTTGTTCATCTAAAATTAAAGTGAATTAATTATGTCTGATAAAATTGAAAGAATAAAATGTTTAATAATTGGTTCTGGTCCAGCTGGCTATACAGCAGCTATTTATGCAGCTCGTGCAGATTTAAAACCGGTTTTGTATACTGGAATGCAAATGGGAGGTCAGTTAACAACTACAACTGAGGTAGATAATTTTCCAGGTTACCCTAATGGAACTGATGGTACTGCAATGATGGAAGATTTAAAAAATCAAGCAGAACGTTTTGGTACTGAAGTTAGATTTGGTTTGGTTACTAAAGTTGATTTTAGCAATAAAGTTGGTGGTATTCATAAAGTTGTTGTTGATGAGACTACTCAAATTGAAGCAGAAGCAGTAATTATTTCAACAGGAGCAACTGCAAAATATTTAGGATTAGAAAGTGAACAACGTTTAATTGGTGGTGGGGTTTCGGCTTGTGCAACATGTGATGGTTTCTTTTATAGAAAACAAGATGTAATAGTAGTTGGTGCTGGAGACACAGCCGCAGAAGAAGCAACTTATTTGTCTAATATATGTAACAAAGTTACTTTGTTGGTTAGAAAAGATTATATGAGAGCTTCTAAAGCAATGCAACATAGGGTTAATAAAACGGCTAATTTAGAGGTTAAATTTAATACTGAAATAGATGAAGTGTTAGGTGATACTGTAGTTGAAGGTGTTCGGGTTTTTAATAATATAAGCGGAGAAAAAGAAGTTATTGATGTAACGGGTGTTTTTATTGCAATTGGGCATAAACCAAATACTGAAATATTTAAAGGTATTTTAGAAATGGATGAAACAGGTTATTTAAAAACAAAAGGAAAAACTACTAAAACAAACCTACCAGGTGTTTTTGCTGCAGGTGATGTACAAGATAAAGAATACAGACAGGCGGTTACTGCTGCAGGAACTGGTTGTATGGCAGCTTTAGATGCCGAGCGCTATTTGGGATCTTTAGAATAAATATTTTATTTGCAAAATAAAAAAAGCCCAAGTACTTACTTGGGCTTTTTGCTAAAAAAACTTTATTTTTTAGCAATCGTTTTCGTGATTACTAAAAATAAATGTTAAATGAGTCTGGAATACTAATTAATTTTGTTCTTTAAAATTTAAATTATGAATTTATTATCTAATAGTTATTTTGTATTGTTTTTAATTATTTTAATAGGTTTTATTATTGGCCGAATTAAAATAAAAGGGATTTCTTTAGATGTTTCAGCTGTTATTTTTGTAGCACTAGTTTTTGGGCATTATGGTTACATAGTACCAAAAGATTTTCAGTACTTAGGATTAGTGCTTTTTATTTTTACAATTGGTATTCAGGCTGGGCCCAGTTTTTTTGAATCATTTAAACAACATGGTAGAGAATTAACAATTTTGGCAACAATACTTGTTGTTAGTTCCGCAATTATTACATTCATAATTTTTCATTTTTTAGGAGTTGATAAAAATTTATCCATCGGATTGTTAACAGGATCATTAACAAGTACACCGGGTTTAGCCGCGGCAATTGATACAACTGGATCCCCATTGGCATCAATAGGATATGGTATAGGGTATCCTTTTGGGGTAATTGGAGTTATTCTTTTTGTAAGTTTTTTACCGCGTATTCTTCGTGTTAAAATAAAAGATGAAGAGATAAATTATAAAGATGAAATAAATATTGATTATCCAGAAATTTCAAGAAGAAACTTTATAGTTGAAAATGAAAATGTTATAGATAAAAGTCTGGAAGATTTAAATATTCGATTTATGACTAAGGCAGTTATATCAAGAATTATGCATGACGGAGTAGTTATAACACCCGAGCCTTCTTTAATTTTGAAAAAAGGAGATTTAGTAAGAGCTGTAGGTACAGAAGAAGCCTTAGAAAGAGTTGAGTTATTAATTGGTTCAGAAACGAAACAAGAAATTCCTTTAAGTAATAAATATGATGTAAGAGCAATATTGGTAACAAATAAAGAAGTTGTTAAAAAAACTTTAGGAGAACTTGATATTCTTAGTGCTTATAATGCAACTGTTACACGTATACGTCGTTCAGGTATAAATTTATCACCAAGTCCTTCATCAAAATTACAGTTTGGTGATAAGTTAATGGTTACGTGTAGTAAAGAAAATATGAAACAAGTAAGTCGTGTTTTTGGTGACGATGATAGTAAACTATCAAGTACAGACTTTTTTCCAATTGCATTAGGAATTATAATTGGTATTTTAGTTGGTAAACTAAGTATTAATATGGGGGATTTTTCATTTAGCCTTGGGTTAACAGGAGGTATTTTATTGGTGGCTCTGTTTTTAGGAAGAACAGGTAAAACAGGACCTATAATGTGGACAATGACTGGGGCAGCAAATAACTTGTTACGTCAGTTCGGATTATTATTCTTTTTAGCAGCTGTAGGTACTAGCGCCGGAATTAGCCTTGTTGAGACATTTGAAAATTATGGTATTGAATTATTTGTATATGGATTTGTTATCACCCTTTTCCCTATGATTATTACAACTATAATTTCCAAACTTTTTTTTAATATTAATTTGTTAACCTTACTTGGAACTCTTACAGGAAGTATGACAAGTACACCAGGGCTTGCGGCAATTGATAATATGACTGAAACAGATGCACCATCAGTTGCATATGCAACTGTATATCCTATTGCAATGGTGTTGCTAATAATTGTTGTTCAAATACTTAGTTTATTATAACTAAAGCTCTTTTTTATTAAGTGAGGCTTTATCAAAAAATTCTGTCAAAGTAATTTTCGGGTTAGAATATAAATATACTTCAGCTGAATTTTTTGCGCGGATCTCTATATTTTCAGTTGCATTTATATAGGTTTCAGAAGAATTTGTAGCATTTAAAATAGCATTGTTAGTTTTAAATTCTTTTCCTTTAAAGCTAGTATTTCCTAATGTTTCAATTTCAAAATGTGTTGTTGATCCATTTATATTTACTGTAGATTTATCAAGTAATGTAAAAATAGCTTCTTTAGAATCAAAAGTGCCTTTAATTGCAGAAGATTCTTCTGATATAATTAAAATGTTATCACTTAAAATTTGAAGTTTTAAGTCACTATTTTTTTTACTATTAATACTAACAATTTTAGAATTTAATTTCAAATCAATATCAGAATTATCAAAAGTGTTTATTGTTAACGAATCAATAATTAAGGAATTATTAGATTTAATTTTAGCATTGTTGTAGCTATTAATTTCTTTTAAATGTTTGTTAACTTTTAAATGAACAGCAAGTTCCTTTTTTTTAGCAATTTTAGTTCCAATTTTAATAGAAAGTATCCCATTCTCAACAACTGTAACCACGGCATTTTGCAAATTAGAGTCTGTTTCAACACTTACAGATTGTGTTTCATTATACACCAAAAAAACATCAATGTCATCAATAATTTCAAGCTTTGTAAATTCTGAAATTGCTCTATTTTCTGTAGTAACTTTTTTATTTCCTTTTAATTTCTCTTGAGCGCTTGTTATAACTGTTATAGATAATGTAAATAAAAGTGCAATTTTATATGAATTTTTCATAAATATGTTTTTATCAAATTTAATAAAATATTTTTTTAATGAATAATTTGCTCATTTAAAAATGTATGCTAAATTTGTGCCAATAATGAAAAACAATACTTTAAATATGAATTGGTGGTGGAACTCTCTTATACAATAAGCGAGAAGCATCCATTATATTTAATAAACAATATATAACAAAAAGGACTTATCTCGTTGATAAGTCCTTTTTTATTTAACTAATATGAAGAAATTAAAATTTAAAACAATTTCAAAACAACAATTAGCAGATACTATAACTCCAGTAGGTATGTACTCTAAAATTAGAGATAAATATGCTAATAGTTTGTTGTTAGAAAGTTCAGATTATCATAGTAAAGAGGAAAGTTTTACATTTATATGTGCCGAGCCAATAGTTACTTTAAGGGCTGATGCTAATATATTTACATATAGTTATAAAGGGAAAGAGTTAGGTGTTAAAGAAATTAACAGCGATTTCTATTCAATTTTTGAAGCATATAAAAGTACAGTTAATGTTGATTGTGATGAAAGTATAAAAGCTTACAACGGATTTTACGGATATATTTCCTATAATTCAATTCAATATTTTGAAACAATAAAGTTGAAAGCTAAAAAAGCAACATCAGAAATTCCTGATTTACAATTTAGTTTTTTCCGTTTTATTATTGCAATCAATCATTTTAATGATGAATTAACTTTAATTGAAAATATAGAAGAAGGCGAAGAATCAAGAATTGAAGAAATTCAAACCTTAATAAATGCACGTACTTATGGATTATACAAGTTTGAGATAAAAGGAGAAGAAGCATCAAATTGTACCGATGCATATTTTAAAAATAATGTGGCAAAAGCCAAACAACATTGTAAACGTGGAGATGTTTTTCAATTAGTATTATCCCGTCAGTTTCAACAGTCTTTTTCAGGAGATGAATTTAATGTTTACAGAGCATTACGATCTATAAATCCTTCACCATATTTATTTTATTTCGACTATGGAAGTTTTAAATTAATGGGGTCTTCACCAGAAGCCCAAATAAAAATTGATGCAGATAAAGCAATTATTAATCCTATTGCGGGTACTTTTAGAAGAACTGGAGATATGGCAAAAGATATTTTGTTGGGAGAAAAATTATCTAAAGATCAAAAAGAAACTGCAGAACACGTTATGTTGGTTGATTTAGCGCGAAACGATTTAAGCAAACACGCGAGTAATGTAAACGTTGAAGTGTTTAAAGAAGTGCAGTATTTTAGTCACGTAATTCATTTGGTTTCAACAGTACAAGGAAAACCAAAAGGGAAAGCAATTGAAATTGTAGGAGATACTTTTCCTGCGGGAACTTTAAGTGGTGCTCCAAAGTTTAAAGCCATGGAATTAATTGACACCTATGAAAATCAAACACGTGGTTTTTATGGTGGGGCAGTTGGTTTTATTGGGCTAGATAACAGTGTAAATTTAGCAATTGCCATTCGTTCTTTTGTGAGTAAAAGCAACACGTTATATTATCAGGCTGGTGCAGGAATTGTAATGAAATCTTCTGAAGAAGGAGAGTTACAAGAAGTAAATAACAAATTAGCTGCTTTAAAAAAGGCATTAATCTTAGCAGAAAAAATATAAAATAAGAACCCGTCATTCTGAACTTGTTTTAGAATCTCTTGATATGGATGATGAGACCCTGAAATAAATTCAGGGTGACGAGAATAGAAAATAAAAAAATGAAAATAATAATACTAGACAATTACGACTCATTTACCTATAATTTGGTACATATGGTTGAAGATATTACCGGAGAATATCCAGCTGTATTTAGAAACGATGAAATTGAAATATCAGCAATAAATGAGTACGATTTAATAATTCTTTCACCAGGGCCTGGAATTCCAGATGAAGCAGGAATTTTAAAAGATACTATTAAAACTTATGCAGGTAAAAAACCAATTTTTGGAGTTTGTTTGGGTTTACAAGCAATTACTGAAGTTTTTGGTGGAAGTTTAGAAAATATGGATGAGGTATTTCATGGAGTTGCAACAACAATGAATATTACTAAAAAAGATGCTGTAATTTATAACGGATTTCCTGCTGAATTTGAAGCTGCACGTTACCATTCTTGGATTGCTTCAAAAAAAGGGTTTCCTGCTGAATTAGAAATAACTGCAGAAGATGAGTTTGGTGATATTATGAGTATTCAACATAAAGAATATAATATTAGTGCGGTGCAATTTCATCCGGAATCTATTTTAACTCCAACCGGAGAAAAAATGGTTCGTAATTTTATAGATGCAAATAAATAATTAATAGAGTAGAAAAAAGATAAAAAGAAGAAAGATTTATGTCATTGCGAGGAGAGAAACAAGGTGGCAATCTGTTAAAAAAGAAAGACTTTTAATTTTTCAAATTGAATTATGAAAAACATACTAAATAAATTATTTGAGCAACAGCGCTTAACTAAGGAAGAGGCAAAATCTATTTTAATTGAAATTGCGGCTGAGAAATTTAACAATTCTCAAATTGCTTCATTTTTAACCGTGTTTTTAATGCGACCAATTTCTGTTGATGAGTTAGCAGGATTTAGAGAAGCGTTACTGGAGTTATCTGTAAAAATTGACTTGTCAGACTTTAATACTATAGATTTATGTGGTACTGGAGGCGATGGAAAAGATACGTTTAATATTTCAACTTTAACATCATTTATTGTTGCAGGTACCGGAAATAAAGTAGCTAAACACGGTAATTACAGTTCATCTTCAATAAGTGGATCATCAAATATGTTGGAGTATTTAGGCTACAAATTTACTAATAATGAAGCTATTTTAAAAAGCCAAATTGAGAAAGCAAATATTTGTTTTTTACACGCACCATTATTTCATCCAGCAATGAAAGCAGTTGGGCCAACTCGTAGAGAGTTAGGAATGAAAACATTTTTTAATATGTTAGGTCCGTTAGTAAATCCAAGTAAACCACAAAATCAAATGGTTGGAGTTTTCAATTTAGAGGTTGCAAGAGTTTACAATTATTTATTGCAGGAAACCACACAAAATTATGGAATTGTTCATAGTTTAGATGGTTATGATGAAATTTCGTTAACAAGTGGATTTAAGTTGTTTACAAAAGATAATGAACAAGTTATAACTCCTGAAAGTTTAGGTTTGAGAAGATTAGAGCAATCGGAAATATTTGGAGGAACTACTGTTGAAGAGTCAGCAATTATTTTTATTGCAATTATGAATGGCGAAGGAACCGAAGCTCAAAATAATACAGTTTTAGCAAATGCAGCATTTGCATTAAAAACATTGGATTCCAAAAAATCCTTTGAGACCGCTTATGAAGAGGCAAAAGATTCATTATTTGGTTTAAAAGCAAAAGCGTGTTTAAAGAGGTTGATAGAGAGTTAGGAATAAATCGTCAAAATCGTCATGCTGAACTTGTTTCAGCATCGCAAGATAATAGTAGTTGTTAGATAGATTGAGATTTTAGAATCAATAAAAACTAATAAAGTGCCATTCCTGTGAAGACAGGAATTCGAAGAAAATAAAGTAATATGAATTAGATTCCTGCCTACGCAGGAATGACATAAGCATAGAGAATGAATATTTTAGATAAAATAATAGCACACAAGAAGCAAGAAATTGCACAGTTAAAAAAAGAGGTTCAATTAGAAAAATTGGTTAAAAGCCCAAATTTTCAAAGAACACCTTTATCTTTAAAAAAGAGTTTATTAACGGTTGGTTCAACTGGAATTATTGCTGAATTTAAGCGCCAATCTCCTTCAAAAGGAATTATAAATAATAAAGTAACTATTGAAGAAGTTACCAATGGATATTTAGATGCGAATGTTGCTGCACAATCTATTTTAACTGACACCGAGTTTTTTGGAGGAAATATTTTAGATCTTATAAAAGCGCGTTCAATACAAGATACAACCCCAATTTTAAGAAAAGATTTTATTGTTGATGGATTTCAAATTGTGGAAGCAAAAGCCATTGGAGCTGATGTTATTTTGTTAATTGCAGCTTGTTTAACTAAAGAAGAGTTGAAGAATTACGGAAAATTAGCGGAGGATTTAGGTTTGGATGTTTTGTATGAAGTTCATAATCAAGAGGAATTAGATAAGATTGAATTAGACAATAAAATTATTGGTATTAACAATAGAAACTTAAAAACTTTTAAGGTTGATTTGGAGCATTCAATTGAACTTGCAAGTCAAATTCCAGATAGTTGTATAAAAGTTTCAGAAAGCGGATTAAGTGATCCAAGAGTAATAACTGGATTAAAAGAATATGGTTTTCAAGGTTTTTTAATTGGAGAAAATTTTATGAAAACTGAAAATCCAGGGTTTGCTTGTCAAGAATTTATTAGCCAAATTGGATAAGAATATGAAAATTAAAGTTTGCGGAATGCGTGATACCGAAAATATTTCGGAATTAGTAAAATTGAAACCAGATTATATAGGTTTTATATTTTATGGTAAATCAAAGCGTTTTGTAGCTAAATTTCCAAAAATTGAAATTCCTTCTAAAATAAAAAAAGTAGGTGTTTTTGTAAATGAAAACATTGATGAGGTGATTGAAATTGTAGAAAAAAACAAGTTGGATGCTATTCAGTTACATGGAAGTGAAACTCCTGAATATTGTAAGGATTTAAGGAATTGTCTTACTAAGCCCAGTCGAAGTGCGGTTACTGAGCGGAGTCGAAGTGACAATAGTGGTGAAGTGATTTCGACTCCGCTCAATCACCCTTTTGAGATTTTTAAAGCATTTTCGGTAGATGATAATTTCAATTTTGAAAAAACTAAAGTTTATGAAAAAGCTTGTAATTATTTCCTTTTTGATACAAAAGGGAAAGATTATGGTGGAAACGGAGTTAAATTCAATTGGCAGATTTTAGATAATTATAAGGGAGAAACACCATTTTTATTAAGTGGAGGAATATCAAAAGTTGATGCTGCTGAAATTAAAAATGTTTCGCATAAAGCTTTTGCAGGAGTTGATATAAATAGCGGTTTTGAAATTGAACCAGGGTTAAAAAATATAGCAAATATTAAAGAATTTAAACAAAACTTACTATGAGTTATTTTGTAGATGAAAATGGATATTATGGAAAATTTGGAGGTGCTTATATTCCAGAAATGCTATATCCAAACGTTGAAGAATTACGTCAAAATTATTTAAAAATAATGCAAGAGGAATCTTTTAAGAAAGAGTTTGATTCCTTATTAAAAGAGTATGTTGGCAGACCAACACCTTTGTATTTTGCAAAAAGGTTATCTGAAAAATACAATACAAAAATTTACTTAAAACGTGAAGATTTATGTCATACTGGCGCACATAAAGTAAACAATACAATTGGGCAAATTTTAATGGCGAAAAAGCTAGGTAAAAATCGTATTATCGCCGAAACAGGAGCAGGACAACATGGTGTGGCAACCGCTACGGTTTGTGCTTTAATGGGAATGGAGTGTATTGTTTATATGGGTGAAATTGACATTGCTCGTCAGGCCCCAAATGTTGCCCGTATGAAAATGTTGGGTGCAACAGTTGTACCAGCGTTATCGGGAAGTAGAACCCTGAAAGATGCTACCAATGAAGCAATTAGAGATTGGATTAACAATCCGGTTGACACACATTATATTATTGGTTCGGTTGTAGGTCCACATCCATATCCAGATATGGTTGCAAGGTTTCAGTCTGTAATTTCAGAAGAAATAAAATGGCAATTAATGGAAAAAGAAGGAAAAGAAAATCCTGATTATGTAATTGCTTGTGTTGGTGGAGGAAGTAATGCTGCTGGTGCTTTTTATCATTATTTAGATGAAAAAGAAGTTGGTTTAATAGCTGTTGAAGCTGCCGGTTTAGGTGTAGATTCTGGAGAAAGTGCTGCAACAAGTGTTTTAGGAAATGAAGGTGTTATTCACGGTAGTAAAACCTTGTTAATGCAAACCAAAGATGGTCAAATTACTGAACCATATTCTATTTCTGCCGGTTTGGATTATCCAGGTGTTGGACCTTTACATGCACACTTGTGTGAAAGCAAGCGTGCTGAATTTGTTTCAATTACTGATGATGAAGCAATGCAAGCAGGATTAGAATTATCCGAATTAGAAGGAATTATTCCTGCAATTGAAAGTTCGCACGCATTGGCGATTTTCAAGACTAAAAACTTTAAAAAAGAGGATGTGATTGTGTTAAATTTATCTGGAAGAGGAGATAAAGATTTAGATACTTATATTAAATATTTTAAGTTATAGTTTTCGTCATGCTGAACTTGTTTCAGCATCTCATCTATTGATAAAGTATTTGTTTATATAAGGCTTAAATTGATATTAAATATATTACAAATATAATGTGACCCTAAAACAAGTTCAGGGTGACTTAATATAAAACAAAATGAACAGAATTAATCAAAAATTACAAGAAGATAAAAAGTTATTATCCATTTATTTTACAGCAGGTTATCCTCAATTGAATGATACAGTTTCTGTAATTCAAAACTTAGAAAATAGTGGTGTAGATTTTATTGAAATTGGATTACCTTTTAGTGATCCTTTAGCTGATGGACCAACAATACAAGCAAGTTCTACAACTGCATTGGATAATGGGATGACTAGTGAGGTTTTATTCAGCCAGTTAAAAGATATTAGAAAAACAGTAACAATTCCACTAATTATTATGGGTTATTTTAATCCAATAATGCAATATGGAGTAGAAGCTTTCTGTAAAAAATGTGCTGAAATTGGAATTGATGGGTTAATTATTCCAGATTTACCTGTACTGGATTATAATGAAAATTATAAGGCTATTTTTGAAAAATATGGGTTAATAAATGTGTTTTTAATAACACCACAAACTTCAGAGGAGCGTATTCGATTTATTGATAGTATTTCGAATGGTTTTATTTATATGGTAAGTTCAGCAGGTGTTACAGGGGCGAAAAATAGTTTTGGGAATGCTCAAAAAGACTATTTTAACAGAATTGCTGAAATGAATTTAAAAGTACCACAAGTAATTGGATTTGGAATTTCTAATGCCGCAACATTTCAAATGGCAACCTCAAAAGCAAAAGGAGCAATTATTGGTTCTGCATTTGTAAAGTATTTAACTGAAAATGGTGTAAATTCAATCAGTAAATTTATAACTGAAATTAGATAACTATTAAATTATTAAAGGTGAATTAATTCACCTTTAATAATTTAATATCAAAAACCAATACAGACCCGCCAGGAATACCATAATAATTTTGACTTCCATATCCTAAATTTGAAGGAACCAAAAGAATTCCTTCACCACCTTCATTGAAATAGGTGATACCTTCTGTCCATCCAGCGATAACTTGTTGTAAATTAAATGTAATTCCTTCAGAACTGCCCGGATCAAAAACTGACCCGTCTAAAAAATAACCTTTATAAGCAACGGTAACATTAGAAGTGCTAGTTGGCTTATCTCCAGTTCCTTGATTTTCAATTACATAATACAATCCGGAATCACTTCTAGTGGCATCTAAATTATTATCTTCAATATATTGAATAATATCTTCTTCAGTTTGAACTGGAATACTTGTATTTTCTTTATTACACGATATAAATAGTGTTAACAGTAGTATGGAAAAAAATGATCTCATATTATTATTTAATAATTTAAGCTGCGAATATAAGTGAAAATCTATGAAGCTAAAAAAATATAAACCATGTTTTAAAAACTAAATATATTTATAAAAAATCAAATAAAGAATTTTTTATATTGTAAAACTCTGAAATCAAATGTGTTAAAATTTGGGTTTTGCTGTTTTAGTATTTTATACTGTAAATTACTGCCAACGGCTCTGTTTGCGGCACCAGATGGTGCGGTTAATGAAACGACTTTTATAATTCTGTTTTCGAAATTAAATTGGTGAATTCTTGGAGTTTCTAAAGAAACCGGAATTAATTCAATATTTTGTTCTTTTAATTGCCTTCTTAAATGATATTCGGGACCATTTTTACTATTTCCACCTGTTAAAAGTAAGGTGTTAACTTTTCTGAACTTTTTTATATAAAGCATCATATCTCTAAGTACAATATTTTCCATGCCCAAATCAGATGCGTCAATTTTTGTTCTGTAACAAGATTCAACAATATCACAAATACCAATTTTATTAGTTGTTAAAAACTCTTTTCGTTGTTGAATGGCAAATTGAGTAGTTTCAAAATTTAAATTCAAATTAAATATTTCATCTAAAATTTTCCATAATTGACCATCAATACTTCCATAGCAAAAATCAACATCGCCTTTTTTTAATTTCCCTTTAAAAAATCGGGGAGGAGGTAAAGTACCAACAATTAATTTAGTTGCATTTTCTGGAATAAATGGATTGTAAGGGTGTTTGTGAATAAACATTAATGTTAGTTTTACAATAGTATAATTTTTTAAATTTAATGAATAAATAAATACTACTTAAATTTGCACATTAATTTATATAAATGTTAGAAAAAATAAGCAGATTTATAATAAGTTTTAATTTTTTAAAAGCTTTTGTTTTAGCTTTTGCAATGATAACTCCTATTTTAATTGGCAATTTTTTGCTGAATGATATTTCAGTAGGGTTTAGTGTGGCTTTAGGTGTATTGTTTTGTTCACCAACAGATGTTCCCGGAAGTTTAAAACATAAATTTTTTGGCTTATTAGCAGCGATAATTTTATCTTTTAGTTTAACCTTTTTATTTGGTGCTATTTCAGAAATTGGTTGGGTACTTGTTTTATTATTAGGTATAATTGTTTTTTTAGTTTCTTACCTTTCAGTTTTCGGGTTTAGAGCATCGCTTATTTCATTTTCAGGACTGTTAGCAATAGTGTTAAGTTTTGCTTATAACAGTACTTCAATAAGTTTATGGGAACATTCTTTATTAATTGCATTAGGAGGCTTTTGGTATTTAATTTTATCGATGTCTGCTTCATTATTATTTCCTAAAATTCAGACGGATGAATTATTTGTTGAAGTAATAGAAAAAACAGCCGATTTTTTAAGAGTGCGAGGAGAATTGTTGATTTGTAAAACAAAACGTGATGCTTTATATCATAAAATGTTTGAATTACAAGCTGAAATAAATGATAAACACGAAAATTTAAGGGAAATTATTTTAAATAACAGTGCAAATACAGTTTTATCAAACAGAACAAGAAGACAACAACTCGTGTTTTCAGAACTAATGGAAATTTTAGAATTGGCAGTTGCAAACCCTGTGAATTATAAAAAATTTGATGAAGTTTTTGACAAACATCAAGAAAAAATAGCGGTTTTTAAAAATCTGACTTTTGAAATCGCTAACCAACTGGATCACATTTCAAAAGTGATACGAAAAGAAGCAATATTAAAACCGAATCCTAAAATTGATGAGCTATTAAAGGAAACAACCAGAAATATAGATTATTATAGAATTTTAGTAGGTTTACCAAAATCTAGAGTGGGTACTTTAATGCTTTTAAACTTAAATAATTATCAAGAAAAGCAGGTTCAAAATATTGTTGGATTAGAGCGGGTTTTAGGAAACTATATTTCAAATAATAAAATTTTAGACATTAAAGATGCTAACAGATTTATTACTCCACAGGATTATGATTTTAAAAAATTAATTGAAAATTTTAGTTT
This sequence comes from Lutibacter oceani, assembly GCF_003384935.1. Classification (GTDB taxonomy): domain Bacteria; phylum Bacteroidota; class Bacteroidia; order Flavobacteriales; family Flavobacteriaceae; genus Lutibacter; species Lutibacter oceani. The sequence goes on along the minus strand of NZ_QTTQ01000011.1, from coordinate 283,100 downwards.
TAAGTCGCCAATTTTCAAGCATTCACTTCGTTTAGCTCTAATTGTTGTTATAGGGTTTTTAATTGGTAACATTTTTTCTATGCAAAATCCATATTGGATTTTATTAACAGTTATAGTAATAATGCGCCCAAGTTATGGCTTAACTAAAGATCGTACAATACAAAGAGTTGTTGGAACCTTAATTGGAGCATCAATTGCTACATTAATAATTTTAATGACCCAAAGCACTTTAATATATGGTATTATTGCAATAATTTCTTTACCAATAGCTTTTTCAATAATTCAATCTAATTATAGAAATGCGGCAATATTTATTACCTTAAATGTTGTTTTTGTGTATGCAATTGTAGAACCTAATATTCTTTCGGTAATTAAATTTAGAGTTATTGATACATTAATTGGTGCAACATTGGCATTTGGTGCAAATTATTTTTTATGGCCAGCGTGGCAATTTCAAAATATTCAAGAATATTTTATAGAAGTAATACAATCTAATTGTAATTTTTTGAAACAAATTGATGCTTACTATCATAAAAAAGGAGAAGTGCCAACAGTTTATAAATTATCTAGAAAAGAAGCTTTTTTAGCTATTGGAAATTTAAATGCAGCGTTTCAAAGAATGAACCAGGATCCAAAATCTAAACAAAAGGATTTTACACATATTTATGAAATTATAACCATAAACAATACCTTTTTGTCGTCGTTAACTTCTTTGGGAATGTTTATTAGAAATAATAAAACTGTGGCCGTTCCTTTTCAATTTGAAATTATTGTTGCTCATATTATATCTAATTTAAAATTAGCAATTGAAATTCTGAATGATAGTGCAAGTATAAAAGAGTTAGAACATTCAGAAGTTGATAAAGCTCAAAAATTATATGATTCATATTTTGAAAACCTTTCTAATCAACGAGATAAAGAGATAGAAGAAGGTATAGAAATAACTATTGAAATGGGTGATAAGCTAAAAGAAACACAATTAGTTTCAGAACAAGTTAAATGGTTATTTAACTTATCTGAGAAACTAATTAATGTTGTTAAGCAATATAAATCTAATACTTAATTTATTTCACTTTTTCACCACCTATATAAGTTTCCTCAACTTTTATTGAAGGTATTTCAGAAGCTTCAACTTCCATAATGTTTTTGTCAAGTATTATAAAATCGGCCATTTTACCTACTTCAATACTTCCTTTTTCATGTTCTTCAAAGTTTGAATATGCAGCCCAAATAGTCATTCCTTTTAAGGTTTCTTCTCGGGTTAATGCATTTTCCATTTGAAAACCATTTTCAGGATAATTATTTAAATCTTTACGAACCACGGCAGCATAAAAAGTTAAAAAAGGACTCACTTTTTCGACAGGAAAATCGGTTCCTAGTGCTATTTTTCCGTATTTATTTAATAAATCTTTAAAAGCATAGGCTCCTTTTATGCGCTCAGCTCCAACTCTGTCCTCAGCCCAATACATATCAGATGTTGCATGTGTAGGTTGCACAGAAGGTAAAATATTATCAAAATAATTAAAATCTTCTTTATCAATAACTTGTGCGTGTTCAATTCTCCAACGCCTGTCTTTTTGATCTTTTAAAACATCTTTATAAGTTTTTAACATTACGTAATTTGCTGAATCTCCAATAGCATGTGTATTCATTTGATAATCTGAAGCTGCAATTTTTTCAGCATAACGTTTTAAATCTTTCAATGGTGTTACCAGTGCTCCAAAATGGTTGTGTTGATCGCTATATGATTCTTTCATCGCTGCACCTCTTGAGCCTAAAGCACCATCAGCATATACTTTAAATGAACGTACATTTAAACGATCAGTTTTAATAATTCCTTTTTGTGTGTAATAATCAATGTTTTTATCACTTACAGAAACCATTGCATAAATTCTCATTTTAAGCGCTCCAGTTTTTTGTAAGGTATCAATCAATTCAATTACTTCTTTTGAAAGTCCTGCATCATCAACTGTGGTTAAGCCTAATTCGAAACACATTTTTTCAGCATTTTTTAAAGCTTGTGTTATTTCATTTATAGATGGTTTTGGAATTTGTGCATTAATTAAACCCATGGGCCCATCAATAAAAATACCAGTTAATTTTCCATCCTTTTTTAAAATGTAGCCACCTTCAGCTATGGTATTTACAGTAACTCCTGCCAAATCTATAGCAGTTTGATTGGCTAATAAAGCATGGCCATCAATTCTTGTTATTACAACTGGAGTTTTTGGAAATACTTTGTCTAATTCTTCTTTTGTTGGAAATTCTTTCACTTCCCAATCATTTTGATCCCAACCACCTCCAGTTATGTAGGGTACTTTATTTTTATTTTGAAATTGAGAAATTTTATAGATAACTTCTTTAAAGCTCTTTGTTCCTGTTAAATCTACTTTTTGTTGTTGCAAACCTAAACCAAGAAAATGGCAATGCGCATCTATAAAACCTGGAACAATTGTTTTTCCCTTTGCATCATTTATAAAAGTTGGGGCATATTTCTCTTGAATTTCTAAAGTAGTTCCAACATCAATAATTTTACCATTTTTAATAGCAAAAGCTTCAGCTTTTTCGAAATTAGTATTTACAGTATAAACGTTAGCATTAATAATAACACTATCTACTTCTTCTTTTTTATCACAAGAAAATGTAATTACAGCTAAAATTAAAATGGATAAATTTTTCATTTTTTAGTTTTAAAATTAATTTAAATAATTATCTAATAAATATACTAGTGAAGTCATTGAAGCTGCACCTAATTCAAGTTCTCGTTTGTTAACTTTATCAAAAGTATCTGTTGAAGCATGGTGATAATCAAAATAACGTTGAGAATCTGGTCTGTAACCAAATAGAGAAATGGTTTCATTTTTTAAAGGGCCAATATCTGCACCGCTATGTCCTTTATCAAAATCGTGTAATCCGTAAGGTGCTAATAAAGGTTTCCAACTCATAAATAAATCGTAGTTTTCAGAGTTTATATCAAATGAGAAACCTCTTGGAGTGAAACCGCCAGAATCAGACTCTAAGGCAGCAATATGATTTTCATTATTATTTTTAGCCTCTTCAGCATATTTTTTTCCACCGCGTAACCCGTTTTCTTCGTTCATAAATAATACCACACGAATGGTATGTTTTGGCTGAATATTGTTTAATTTTAAAAGGCGTAAAACTTCAATAGATTGTACAATTCCTGTACCATCATCGTGTGCACCATCACCCAAGTCCCAAGAATCTAGATGTCCGCCAACGGTAATATATTTATCTGGAAATTCACTCCCAGTAATTTCTCCAATTACATTAAATGAAGGAGCATCAGGAAGTGTTTTACAACTTTGTTTAAAATAAAATTTTAAAGAAGGATTTTCTTTTAATTTTTCACTTAATAAATTTGCTGCTTTAGTGCTAATTGCAGCAGTTGGGATTTTTTGATTTTCTTCTAAATCACCATAACTCATTGCTCCAGTATGTGGAAAATCATCAATACTATGTGTCATAGAACGTACAATTGCTCCAAGCGCACCAAATTTACCAACTACTTTTGCACCGCCACCTCTTTGGTCAACACAACCTCCATAAGCTTTAAAAGTAAGTAATAATGCATCATCAAATGGACGGTTAAAAAAAACTATTTTTCCTCTCAATTTTTCACCTAACTGTTCCGCTTCTTCCAAACTTTGAACTTCAATAACTTCACCTAAAACACCATCTTTTTGAGTTGCAACAGATCCACCTAGTGCACAAATAGGAACATTAAATTTTTCATTACTACTTGTAAAAAAAGCTTCTTCTTTTTCTCCTCTCACCCAATGTGGTACCATAACTGGTTGTAACCATACCTTGTTAAAATTTAATTCAGTCATTAAATTTTCACCCCATTCTACAGCTTTTTGAGCTTCTGGTGAACCTGAAAGTCTTCCTCCAATATCATTTGATAAAGCGTCTAACCATTGGTAACTTTTCCCATTAGTTAAGGCACTATTAAATATTTTTTTTATCGTTATTGAATCAGCCTTGTTAACCGTTTGCGCTAGTTGTTTTGCAGGTTTTACTTTATTACAAGATGAAATTACAATTAGAAAACTAAGTGCAAGAAAAATGTTTCTCATGAGTATGTAGATTTTAGATTGCTAAAACTACATAAAATAGTTGATAAAAATAAACTCGTTTTATAAATCAAATTTATAAGTGATACCTGCTAAAATTTGTAGTGTTTGCACTTGATAATTTACAAAAGACTGGTATTTTTTACCCAACGCGTTGTTCACTTTAGCAAAAGCTGTTAACCTGTCTGAAAAAATATAACCACCATTTAGGTTTAAATCCATATAAGAATCATTTTCTATAATAATTCCGGCAGTTGAAGGTTGTCCATAAGGAATTACAAAGTCTTTTGTTTGCCCGTTATAAAATAATTTTGCTCCTGCAAACCAACTTTTATTTTGGTAGTCAGCAGAAATGGTAGCTGTTATGTCTGGTAAATTCCAAGCTTCTAATTCAGTTTCAGTAGTATAATTTGCATAATTTATTGTTCCTCCAAAATTAAATTCCTTAGAAGCATTTATAGTTAGTTCTCCAAAAAAACCGAGTGTTTTAATAGAATCGTAAATTACACCAAATGAATTTCCTGCTTCATACGCATTTGCAACGTTAATAGTACCATCTGTTTTAGTTTGATTTTGAACAAAAAGTGGTTTATTTTTTTCATTGGTATGGCTAACCATAAAATTATAGCCAATATTTGAAGCTAACTTTCCTTTAGCACCTACAAATGCTTTGTATTGCTTATCTGTTTGCAGCATATTTAAAGTTGGTGAAATATAAGGGTTTTCATTTGAGAAATTTCTATAGTTGTTTTGTACTAAATCTCCTGTAGCACCAGCAACTAATATAAAAACTTCATCTACTAATTTTAGTGATGCTGTTACATTTGGATATGCATAAAATGTATTGGTTTTATTTTCAAGATCACTTGAATAATACAATTTAGCACCTAAATTAACAGTTAAATTTTCACGTAATACTTCAAAATTTGGGTTGAAACCTAAATTTAAGAAGCTATATTTAATATCATCAGTTGTATTGTAATTTTGTTTAAATTTTCCGTTAATAAGATCAATTAAAAACTCACCATTTATTAATTCGGTTGAAATAGGAAATTCTAATTTTGGCTTCACTGTAAGCCTAAATTCATTACTGTTATAATTGTCTGAAAAATTAATTAATTCAGCAGTAGCACCTTGAAAAAACGAATCTTCAAAACTAACTTTTCCGCCAACATATATGTTTTTATAAATTTGTTTTTCATCCATTGAGTTAATTACAGCATCATCAAAAAGAACATCAGATGGTAAACCGTAATAATTGTATAATTTACGCTGAACACCAGCATTTATCTGCCAATTATAATATTTGTCAAATTGCTTATAATAACCATCAATTTTGGTATCTGCAAAGTTATCATTCAACAATAAATCTTTAATTCCACCTTCAGAAGAATGGTGATTTATAAAAATGCCTAAATCACTATATCTAGCATCTCCAGTATGTAAATAAGCTTCAAACAACGGACTTGTAAAATTTCCAAAACCAGCTGAGATGTAATTTTCGAACAAACGTTCTTTTGGTTCTTTTACAACGCCTTTGGCTTTTCCTTTTGAAGGAGTAAAGGTAGAAGCAACTGGAATTGAAAAAATACTATAATTAACTTTTTCTTTTTGAATTGTTGTAACAGTATCTGTAAGTGGATTGGACTTTACTTTAAAAGCATCTGAAATTGTTGGAGTGTATGGTTTTACAACCAAAATTTCCTCTGTTTTTAAAGTATCTGTTTTAGTTTCTTGTGAATAAGAAACGCAGGCTGCTAAAATTAATATTGAAGTTATAAGGAGCTTTCGCATAGGTTTCAGTTTAAAAGTTGAAAGTTTACAAAGTTTGAAAGTTGTATTTAATAAACTTGTCATCATTTTAATTTTTTATGGATTCGTTTGTTTTTGCTTCTTCGGTTTTTATTTTATTTAATGCTGTAGTAGCTTCTGCAGTCACATCATCAAATTGAGCAAAGTTTTTAATTACACTTTCTAAAATATAGGTTGCTTGGTATGCATCATCTAGTTCGTAATAGTTATTTGCCATTAAAATTAAACCTTTTGCTGCCCAATATTTATAAGCGGAATAGTCTGAAGCAATTTTTTGAACAATTTGATTAGAAACTCTGTTGCTGCCATCTTTGTTTTCAAAATATGCATCGTAATACAAAGCTTCAGCTTTTAATTCTCCAGAAGCAATTTTTTCAACTTCCTTATATGCGCTTCTTGCTTTATCTTCATCGTTGGTTTTAATTGCAGAACGCGCAATAATTATATGTGCATCAGATTTTACACGATTTTCTAATTTAGAATTTCTCAACACCATTTCTGCATAGTTAACTGCTTTGCTATAATTTTTATTTTCATAATAACCTTTCATTAAATTTGATTGTGCAAAAGTTATATTTTGAGGTAAATCGGCTTCATTTTCTAGACGTTCTAAAACAGGAATAGCGCTTTGCCAGTTATTGTTTTCTAAATAAACTAACGCTAATCTTGAAAGTGCACTTTCAGTAAATTCATTTTGTTGCTGTTCTATCACAAAATTATAATATGGAATAGTTTCCTGATGTTTTTTTTCTGAAAACAACGATTGTGCTAAATAAAAATTAGCTTGTAATGCATGTAAGCCTCTTGGGAAATTTTGCAAGTACTTTTTAAAACTTGAAATGGATTTATTGTGATTGTTTTGCAAATATTGTTTTTCAGCAGATTCGTACATATCATTATCTAAATCTGCATCAGAAATATTTACAAAATCAACACCTTTTACCCAATTTGCATATTCATCAACTCTTCCTAAATCAACATAAATTTGACGTGCATCTTTAACCGCTTGTCTGGATTCAGCTGTATTAGGAAATCTGCTTACAACATTTTTGTAAGTTTTTAAAGCTTGTTCATTTTTATCTGTATTGTAATATATTAAACCTTTTTTAAGTAAGGCTTTTGAAACTAAAGGACTTCTTTTATAAGTAGAAATCAGCTTGTCAAAATTCTCAATAGCTAATTGATTTTCTCCTTTTTTTATGTAAGAATTTCCCAACACATAAAATGCATCATCTCTATAAGTTGATCGTAAATATTTGTTTAAAAATGAATTTAGTTCATTAATTTTAAGATTTTCGTTACCAGTTAATCCATAGCAAATTGCTTTTTGAAACTGGGCATAATCACCATCAATACCATTAGTTTCAATGGCTTTGTTGTAATAACTTATAGCGCTTGCATAATTACTGTTTACAAAATATCCATCAGCAATTCTTAAATAACTATCGTTTCTTCTAACGGTATCATCAGTATTTTTACTAATGTATTTATTAAATTCGGAAATGGCTTGTGTATATTCTTTTTGTTTAAATAATGCATAGGCCATATTGTAATTAATATGTTCAAACTCGGAAGTTTTTGGAGCTTCATAATTTGTGGCAAAATTTTCAAAATCGGCCAAAGCATCAATAAAATTGTTTAACCTGTAATTAGATTCACCTTTCCAAAAAGTTGCTTTTGCAGTAAATGTCTGGTCTAAAGGAATGCTTAAAGAGCTTTCAAAATTTTCTTTTGCTAAATCGTAATTTCCTTCAGAAAAAAGTTCAGAACCTCTATAAAAAGCCACTTTTTGAAATAAAGCACGCTCTTTTGCACTTTTTTTATTTTTTAAAAATTCAAGCGCGCCTTTATAATCTTTGGAAGTTATGTAAGCACTAATTATTAAATTGTTGATTTCTTCTTTATGGGTTGAATTTGGATACAGTTCCATATATTCTTGTAAAACATCAGGAACACTTTTATAAGGATTTCCAATTTCGTAACTCAATTTAGCATAATTAAGCCAAGCATCTTTCTGAATTTCTGGCTCAAACTTCATTTGTGATGCATTTCTAAATGCATTTAATGCTTCCTGCTTTTTCTCTAATTTTAAGTAACATTCAGCTAAGTGATAATAAGCATTTTGTGATACTGCATTATTTCCACCAATTATTTTATTGAAATTATTAATGGCATTTTCAAAGTCGTTTTGTTTATAATAAGAGTATCCAATTAAATAAAAATCGGTATTATTCCATTTGCCGCGTTTACCTTTGTAATTTTTTAAATGAGGTATTGCTTCTTTATATTTCTGAAGATTAAAATAACTTTCTCCTACTATTTTGGAAATTTCAGAATGTTCAAGCCCTCTCGATTTTGCCAAGAGAGGTTCACCTTTTTCAATGGCAATTTCAAATTTCCCTAATTTAAAATTCATATCAGCCAAATAATAAGAAACATCTTTTTTGAAAGATGTATCATCTTCAACTTCGCCTAAATATTTATCTGCGGTTGCATAATCATCCTGGTTATAAGCAATAAAACCATAGTAATATTTTGCTTGTGCTCCATATTCCTGAGAATCTAATAAATTTAAAAAATAGTTTTTGGCCTCAGTATAATTTTTAGTTGCAAACAAGGAATACGCATATTTAAAATTAAAAGTCTCTTCTTGTTTTATAGTTAAATTGGTAGTATTTACCTTTTTATACCATTTTGCAGCATAAGAATATTTACCAACTTTATAATAATAATCGGCAACATCAATAAAAGCACTATTTCTTTTTGTACTTGTTGGATACTTATCTACAAATTGCTGCATTAAATCGTCTGCATTTCGTTGTCCTAAACGAACCGCACAATTAGCAGCATAATACTCACAATTTGCTTTTAATTCAGAGGAGTTATCAAAATCATTTTTTAGGAGGTTAAATTTTTGCTGAGCAGCAACATATGCTTTGTTTTGATACAATGCTACAGCGTGATTGTATTCTTTTAAAGGGTTGGTGTAAATTGCTGTTTTTTGTGCTGAAATAGTGAAGGATATAAATAACACTACAAAGGGCAATACAATTTTTTTATAATTCATTTTTAATAAAAATTGAAAGTTGAAAACTATAATCTAATAACGCAATATTTTTTTGAAATTGCATTTGATAGTTAATATTTTTATCAAAAGGTTATCACAAGAACTATACCTAAAAATAAATTTGAATTACGATTATTGTATTTTTTTAAAATTATTAATTGTGTAGATGTTGAAATTGTATAATTAAATATTTAGATTTGTTAAAAATCAGTTTTAAATGTCAGAATCGATACTTTCTCTACAAAATGCTCAAATTTTTCAGCGTGAAAATTTAGTTTTATCTCATGTAAATCTTACAATTAATAAAGGTGAATTTGTGTATTTAATTGGTAAAACTGGAAGTGGAAAAAGTAGCTTAATGAAAACGTTGTATGGCGATTTAACCCTTGAAAAAGGAACTGGAAGTATTGTAGGTTTTAATTTAAATACATTAAAAGAAAAAGAGATTCCTTTTTTAAGAAGAAAACTTGGAATTGTTTTTCAAGATTTTAAATTGTTAAACGATAGAAATGTATTTGAAAATTTAAAATTTGTTTTAAAAGCAACAGGTTGGAAAGATGCAGCTAAAATGAAAACTAAAATAATGGAAGTTTTAGCAAAAGTAGGAATGGAAACTAAAGATTTTAAAATGCCTTTTCAATTATCTGGTGGAGAACAGCAAAGAATAGCCATTGCCAGGGCTTTGTTAAATGACCCAGATTTAATTTTAGCCGATGAACCAACCGGAAATTTAGATCCTGCAACCTCAGTTGATGTTATGAAAGTTTTAAAAGAAATTCACAACAGTGGTAAAACTATTTTAATGGCAACTCATGATTATGCACTTATTTTAAAATTTCCTTGTAAAACATTAAAGTGTGAAGGAGGAGAACTGTTTGAAGTTGTTCAGCAGAAAAGTTCAGTATAATAATGATTTCAGTTTTAATTCCAATATACAATTACAATGCTGTAACTCTTATTGCTTTTATTTTAGAACAATTACAAAATACTGACATTCAATTCGAAATTATTTGTATAAATGATGCTTCAACTAAGTTTAGTTTTGAAAATAATGAACTAAAAAAGTTTAAAAACACTCAATTAATAAATTTAGATAAAAATATAGGAAGAAGTAAAATAAGAAATTTACTTGTAGAAAAATCAGCTTATAATTGGTTGTTGTTTTTAGATGCAGATGTGTTACCAAAAGAACCAACTTTTATAAAAAAGTATATTGAATGTATTCAAAAGAGTGAAGATAAGGTTTTTGTTGGAGGTATTGTTTACAGTAAAAATAAACCAGAAAAGGATAACATGTTGCGATGGGTTTATGGAAAAAAAAGAGAAGAGATTTCTGTTGAAAAAAGGAATTATAAACCTTACCAATATGTATCTGGTGCTAATTTTTTGATTAATAAATCAATTTTTAACCATATAAAATTTAATGAGAAAATTAATAAATATGGATATGAAGATGTGCTTTTTGTTGAGGAATTGAAAATTAAAAATTTTAAAATAACACAGATTAATAATCCTGTTTATCATTTAGGCTTAGAAACTAATTCAATTTTTTTAGCTAAAACAAAAGAAGGAATTGAAAATTTATTACGTTTAAATTCAAGTCAGATTTTAAAGGGTGAAAATTTAAAATTATTAAGAACATTTAAAATTTTAAAAACACTTAAAATAACTTGGTTTTTTGCTGAAGGATATAACGTTTTTCATAAATATTTTGAGAACAATTTATTAGGTAAAACACCATCATTATTTTTATTAGATATTTATAAATTAACTTATTTGTGTTTTATAAATACCAAATATAAATCAATTTAAATTTTCAAATATTTCAATTAATTTATTTTCTTCATTTTCCCAAATTAGTTCATTTTTAGCAATTTCTAATTTTTTTTCAAAATATGAAGTTTCTTTTTTAAGTAATTTTTCAATTTGATTTACCAATTGTTTTGGTTCTCTACTATTTATAATTTCTCCAACATTGTATGTTAAAATTATTTGTTTCATTTCTGGTAAATCTGAAACTAATACTGGAATTTTGGCATTAATGTAATCAAACAATTTATTTGGTAATGCAAATCTGTAATTTAAACCTAAATCTTCTTCCAAGCTTATTCCTAAACTAGCCAAAGGTGTTAATTTTTTAAGTTTTTTTGGAGTAATTTCACTAATAAATTTTACTTTTTCAGATACATTTAGATTCGTAATTTTTTCCTTTAATTTAAGTTCAAGATCTCCTTTTCCAATTATTATAAAAATAGTGTTATTAATAAATTGCATGGTCTCAATCATAAGCTCCAAACCTCTTCCTTTATTAATTGCTCCTTGATATAAAATAATTTTTTTATTGCTTGTTTCAAAAGGAAAATTATCAGTTTTTTGAGTTGTAGTTTTATAGGGGAAATTTCTGATTAGTTTAAAATCAGTATTATATTTTGTATTGTAATAATTTGCAATTGAGTTACTAACTGTTGTGCAATTTTTAATTTCAGGAACAATAAATTTTTCAATTTTCAACCAAAAATTTCTAACAAAAGGCTTATCAATTAATTCGGGGACTTCAGTAAATAATTCGTGGCTATCATAAACTAATTTTTTTCTAAAAACTTTACTAATTATAAAATTCGGTAATAATGTATCTAAATCATTACTAAGTAAAATATCTTTTTTTAAAAAAAATAGTTTAAAAAATAATCGCAAATTATATTCTGCATAAAATAAAAATCCCTTATTAAATAATAAATTAAAACGGTGTACTTTATAAGGTCTGTTTATTTCTTTACTATTGGGTAGTTTTCTTCCAATTAACAGCAGGTTATAATTCATTTTCAACAGGGTGTTACAAATTTTATAAACCCGTTGATCAGTTACCAAATCATTTGTTACAGAAACTATTACTCGTTTCAAAAAAGCTGTTTTTTATAAGTTAACTTTTACTTTGTTTAAAGTAAAGGTAATATATGTTTACCATTAAAATAAATCCGTTAGATATAATAATTGGCCAAGAAGTTTTAAGCATGATACCGTAAAGTATAAATAATATGGCACCTGTTGAATTTACGATTCTTAAAGTTGATATGTTTTTCATTAAAAATGAAACCATAAGTACTGCGGAAGCCATATAGCCAACCCATTCTGTATATGAAATATTTAAAAGCATTTATTATATTTTAGCTGGCAAAGGTAAAAGAAAAAAGGAAAGGTTTATAAAAAAAGAAACCTCACTCAAAAATGAGTGAGGAAAATTGCTATGAAAAAGATTGATAAGTCTTTCAACTCATCAAGTGCAAATATACAAATAAAATAATTTAAGAATGAATTTTTTTGTTAAAATTTTGTAAAATTTATGAGTGCTTTAATTAAAGTAAGCATTTGTTTTTTGGATAGCTTTGTAAATAAGGTTATGAATTTCAGATCGCATATCTTTTTCTCCAAGTTTATTATTACTCATAGTTGGATATACCCTGTTTGATAAGAATACATATAAAATGCCATTATCTGGGTCAGCCCATGTAAAGGTTCCTGTAAAACCACTATGTCCAAAGCTATTGGCAGAAGCATATTTACTACTTGCTTTAATTTCTGGATCTAGGCTAGGTTTATCAAAACCAAGGCCTCTTCTTATGCTGTCATTTTCATAATACCGCTGGTTAAATTTATCAATTGTTTTACTTTCAAAATATCTTTTACCACCATAAAACCCTTTTTGTAAATACATTTGCATCATTTTAGCAACATCATTAGAGTTAGAAAATAACCCTGCGTTTCCGCTAACACCATTCATCATTGCGGCTCCCATGTCATGAACGTTACCTCTTAATGTTTGATGTCGGTAATAATCATCAATTTCAGTTGGAGCTATTTCAGTTGGACTAATTTTTTTTAATGGATTGTAACCTAATGATTTTGAACCTAAAGGCAAATAGAAATTTTCATTGTTAAGCTCATCCATTTCTTTATGGAAAGTATCTTTAATATACTTTTTAAATAGGTAAAAGATAAGTCCGCTATATTTATAGCCTTCAGTTTTTCTTTGAGGAGCTTCAGCTATTTTCTTGTAAATAGAGTCGGTATAAGAATTAATTAAAAATAAATTTTCAGCAACTTTAATGGAGAAATTATCACTTTTAGTTGTACTATATAAGTTGCTAAAAGGTACTTTTGAAATACTATCAACTGTTTCTAAATAATAAGGAATCCAAGGTTTTATTTTACCTACATGAGATAAAGCTTCTTTCATAGTAATCGTATCTTTATTGGAGCCTTTTAAATATGGCAACAATTCACCAAGAGTAGTTTCTAAATTAAATAAACCCATTTCTTCACTTTTCATAATCATTGGAAGACCTCCTAAAATTTTTGTTACTGAAGCCAAATCGTAGATGTCGGTTAATTTTACTTGTTGTTTTTTGTCATAGGTTTGGTATCCAAAACTTTTATGATAAACTACTTTTCCGTAACGAGCAACCAATACTTGCCCTCCGGGTGCCATTGTTGAATCTACAACCATAGTTGTTAAAGAATCAATTTTAGAGAGTAATTTGCTGTCCATATCTACTTCTTCAGGAATCGTATAGGATAATCTCATTAAATTTGAAGTAGTTATTCCTGTTCCTTCAGGAAAAACTTGATTTATTGAAACTGGCAATTTTCCTTTTATCTCTATTGCTCCAAAAATCATCTGTGCCGAAATTTCCTGAGACACTTTACTGTTTTGATACGAAACTAAAATTGCATTTATATTTTTGAAATCTGGGATGTTTAATAAAGCATACGGACTGGCAAAAACATCTAAAATTACGTTGTTGTTTTTAGAAATTTCTTCTAACCAAATAAGCTCTTCTTCAGTCATTTTAAAACTTTTCCAAGGAGTTTCATTAGATTTATGATAACCAATAATAACAGTTGAATAAGGTTCTAATTTTTGCAATAATACAGTTAAATTTTCTTCAGAAATAATATCAACTTGTGTATACTTTTTTAAGGTATTTGTAAAGGCAAAATTATCAGAATCTCCCAATTTAACATAGGCTATTTTAGTATTTGATAATTCTTTAATTGGTACTATAGCTTCCTTATTTTGAACAAGCGTTGTAGCTTCTTTCATTAAAGAGCGGTATAATAATTTGTCTTTAATGGTAATAATATCTTCTTGTATGCTTTCTTCATTTATTGGTGTAAAATTATTCAAGCCTACCCAGTATTTAGCTTTTAAAATCTTTATTACAGATTGGTTAAGTTTTTCTTCTGTAAAAAGATTTTTTTTAAGAGCTGACTTTAATTTTTTCACAGCAGCTTTTACATCCTCAGGAATTAATAACATATCGTTACCAGCTAAAAAAGCTGCCAAATCAATATCTCCGGGCTTTGCATAATTGGCAGCACCTTTCATATTTAATGCATCTGTAAAAATGAGTCCATTATATCCCATTTTTTCTTTTAAAAGTTCTGTAATAACTTTATAAGAAATAGAAGTTGGAACTCCAGGTTTAGGTTCTAATGAAGGCACATTTAAATGCGCCACCATAACACTTGCCAAATTGATTTTAAACAATTCTTTATAAGGAAACAATTCAATAGAATCTAATCGTTCTAAAGTAAAATCAAGAAAAGGAAGTGTTTTATGAGAATCTGTAGAAGTATCTCCATGTCCCGGAAAATGTTTCGCATTTGCAAGCACTCCAGTACTTTGCATTCCATTTGTAAAAGCAATTGCTTTTTCGGTAACATTGTATTTATTTTCGCCAAATGAACGATTACCAATAATTGGGTTTTCAGGATTTGTATTAATGTCAACTACTGGAGCAAAATTAACATGGATTCCAATTCTTTTACAATGTTCTCCTAATCGTTCTCCAAATTGCTCAATTAGTTTATTATTTTGAACAGCACCTAAAGTCATATTCCAAGGATAACGAAACGAATTTTTTAAACGCATATTTAAGCCCCATTCCCCATCAAAACCAATTAATAAAGGAATTTTAGAAGTTGCTTGATATGTATTTGTTAATTCAGCTTGTTTTTCTGGAGTTCCCTGCATAAAAATCAACCCACCAATATGATATTTCTTAATCATTTTTTTTACATAGGCTGTATGTTTTTTGTCTTTATTTGAATAGGCTTGAATCATAAAAAGCTGGCCTATTTTTTCATCTAAACTTAGCTTATTCATAATATTTTCAACCCATTTTTCTTGATCTTCAACATCAGAAGTTAGTAATGGATCAATTTGTTGCGCATAGCTACTAGTTCCAAGAAATAAGAAGATGCTTGCTATTAGTATTTTTTTCATTTTTTAATATTTTTTTATTCTTTTATTTGTGCTCCAGTTCCGTTTAATTCTGAAAATAAAATGTTGCCATTTACTAATTTTACACCTGTTGCTACATCATTTTTTAACAATAAAGCACCGTCCATATCTACATAATCTAAAAGTGGCGTTAAATGTGCAATTGCTGAAATACCAACAGAAGATTCTGTCATACAGCCCACCATGGTTTTTAAACCTAAAGATTTAGCTTTTGTAATCATTCTTTTAGCAGGAGTTAAACCGCCACATTTCATTAATTTGATGTTTACTCCGTGAAAATGATTGTAACATTTTTCAATATCACTTTCAATAATACAGCTTTCATCAGCAATTATAGGTAAGAAAGTATTGTCGAACACTACTTTTGCTCCTCTCCAGTTATCTGCTGGTAGCGGTTGTTCAATAAATTCAACGCCTAATTTTTTTAATTCAACAGAGTTTTTGACTGTTTCAGTAACATCCCAACCACAATTTGCATCAATTCTAAAAATGGAATTTGAATGTTTTCTTAGTTCAGTAACTATTTGAATATCATCTTTTGTTCCCAACTTAATTTTATAAATTGGCCATGATGTTTCTGTCATTTTTGAAACCATATTTTCTATGGTGTCAATTCCAATTGTAAAATTTGTTTGAGGAATATTTTTAGGTTTTAAATCCCAATATTGATACAATTTAATTCCTTTTTTACGTGTGTATAAATCCGTGTAAGCTTCATCTAAAGCGCATAATAAAAACATATTATTCTTAAAATACGGATATAAATAATCCCAGTATTCTTTTGGTGTTTTATCTGAAATGTTTTCAATAATCACTCGTTTTTCAAGAAGTTCTTCTTCAAATTGCTCAACAAAGGTGTTGTAATATGGGTTTGCGGTTGCTTCTCCAAATCCTGAAAATTCATTTTCTTGAAGTTCCACTATTATTGAAGGAATTTCAGTTCTAGTACCTCTTGAAATTGTAAAAGGATGCTTTAATTGTAATTTATAGGTTCGTATAATTAGCTTCATTTTACAGCAATGCGTCTCTTAAAATTGATACGGGATGTTTAGATTCTCTGGTAGTTCCATCCTTTATTTGATGCCTACAACTAGTGCCAGGAGCTGCAATAATAGTGTCAATTTCAGTATTTCTAATTTTTGGAAATAAGGTATCTTCACCAACTTGCATACTAATTTGATAATGCTCTTTTTCATAACCAAAAGAACCTGCCATACCACAGCAACCTGAATTAATAATAGTTACACTATAATTTTTTGGAATTGATAACATCTTAAAAGTAGGTTCCGTGCTACTCAATGATTTTTGTTGACAATGACCATGAATTTTTAATATTGCTGATTTGGTAGTAAAGCATTCAGAAGTGATATTGTTTTTATCAAATTCCTGTTTTATAAACTCTTCAATAGTAAAAGTATTTTTTGAAATTTCTTTGGCAGCTTCTTTATCATCAGCCAATCTTAAATATTCATCTCTAAATGTTAAAATTGCTGAGGGTTCTATTCCAACCAGAGGCTTTGTATTGGTTATTTTTGTCTTAAAAAAGTTTACATTAAAATCGGCCTTTTCTTTGGCTTTGTCTAAAATTCCTTTTGAAATAAAACTTCTTCCACTTTCTTCGTGTTGTGTAATGTTTATTTTGTAGCCTAATTGGGTCAATAATTCAATAGTATCAATACCAATGTTTGCATCATAATAGTTTGTAAACTCATCAACAAATAGAAACAATTCGCCATGTTTTACAGGCTGATTAAGCAGTCTTTTTTTATTTCTTTTATACCAACTATAAACAGTTTTTTTGGCTAATTTAGGAATGCTTCTTTTGGTGGCAATTCCCATTAATTTTTTAGTGAGTTTTGTGTTTAATACTAAATTTGTAAAAGTAGGAGTAAGGCTTCCTAATTTATTCCATTTTACATTATTGGCAAATAGTTGAGTTCTAAACGGAATGCCATTTTCCTTGTAATATTGATATAGAAATTCTGCTTTTAAGGCAGCAACATCAACATTACTAGGGCATTCACTGGCACATGCTTTACAACTTAAGCATAAATCGAAAACATCGTATAATTCTTTGTGATTGAATTTATTTTGCTTTTCTGAATTTGTTAAAAATTCGCGTAGGGCGTTTGCTCTTGCACGTGTTGTATCTTTTTCATTTCTGGTTGCTCTGTAACTTGGGCACATAGTTCCGCCAGCTTCAGGGAGTTTTCTGCAATCGCCTGAACCGTTACACTTTTCGGTAGCTCTTAGAATTCCTAAACTATCTGAAAAATCTTGTATGGTTTCAATCTGTGGCTCTTCTCGGTCAATTTCATAACGCAAACTTTCATCCATAGGAAATGGATCTATAATTTTTCCTTTGTTAAAAATTGAATTTGGGTCAAAAGTTTGTTTTATGCGTTTTAAAAGTTCATAATTTTTTGCTCCAATCATTTGAGGAATAAATTCAGCTCTTACAATTCCATCGCCGTGCTCTCCGCTAAAAGAACCACCATATTTTTTAACTAATTTAGCTGTTTTAGAAGTTATTTCTCTAAATAAAGCAACATCTTCTTTCTTTTTTAAATTAAGTATTGGACGTAAATGTAATTCACCAGCACCAGCATGTGCGTAATACACAGCTTCTTGTCCGAAATCTTCCATCATTTTAGTGAATTCTGCAATGTAATTTGGCAGGTCTTTTACTGTTACAGCCGTATCTTCAATACAAGCCACGGCTTTATTGTCTCCAACAATATTACCTAACAAACCTAAACCAGCTTTTCGTAAGTTTACAGCTTTGTCAATATTGTTATTTACTAATTTTGGAAATGCATATCCCAATTTTTTTGATTGTAAATCATTTATTAAAGCATCAGCTAATTTGTTAGATTCGTCATTAGAATTTGTGCAAATTTCAAGCATTAATATAGCTTTAGGATTGCCTTCAACAAAAAACCTGTTTTTTAACTGCTCTCTGTTATTTTTAGTGCAATCTAAAATGGTTTTATCCATTAATTCACACGTAAATAAATTATGTTTCATTGCAACTACAACAGCCTCCATACTTTCTTGAATGCTGTTAAAATGAGCAGCAATCATAATGTTTTTAGAAGGAGGAAGTGAGTCTAATTTTAAAGTTATTTCTGTAGTAAAAGCTAAAGTACCTTCGCTTCCTGTTAATAAAGTTGCTAAATTTATGGATTCATTTTGACCTCCAAAACCTTCGTAGTTTAATAACTCATCAATAGGATAACCATTATTTCTTCGGTGGATATTTTTTTTAGGAAATTGACTTACAATTTCTTGTTGTGTTTCTTCATTGGATAATTCATTAAAAACAGTCTTATATATTTTACTTTCTAAAGAATTTCCAATCTTTTTTTGATTAAATTGTTGGGTGGTTAATTCATTAAAAACGACTTCAGAACCATCGCTTAAAATTGTTTTTAATTCAAGTACTTTATCTCTTGTAACACCATATTTTATGGAAGTTGTTCCAGATGAATTGTTACCAACCATTCCACCAATCATACAACGATTACTTGTAGAGGTATTTGGACCAAAAAATAATCCATAGGGTTTTAAGAAATCGTTTAATTCATCTCTAATAACTCCAGGTTGAATAGTTATTTTTTTAGTATGCTCATCAAAAGCTAAAATATTTGTGAAATGTTTTGATGTATCTACAACCAAACCATCTCCAACACATTGGCCTGCTAATGAAGTTCCAGCCGCTCGAGGGATTAAAGTGATGTTGTTTTCTGTTGCAAAATTGATAAGAGTTTTGATATCATTATTGTTTTTTGGATATGCAACCCCTAATGGAATTTTTCTATATACTGATGCATCAGTTGCGTAAATACTTTTATGCAAATTGTCAAAAAAAAGCTCTCCTGACAATAAATTATTTAGTTTGTTTAGGTCTAATGTTTTGGTAGACATAAAATATGTTTTTAAGAAGTATATATAATTCCACTACTATGGTCTATGCTTGCTCCTGTAACGCTTTTTAGGCAGTTATTTTTTCCTTCATTTTTTAAATAACCTAATAAAGCAAAAACTAAAGCTTCTTTATAATTAATAATACTATCATCAGGTATTATTAATTGAGTTTTTGTAAGAGACTGTAATCTTTCAATAAGAAAACCATTGTAGGCACCTCCACCAGCAATAAGCATTTTTTTTCTGGGATTTGAGTCCGTTTTTTTTGCAATTTGGATGGCTATATGTTCAACAAAAGTTCTTAATATATCTGTAATTTCAAGTTTATACTTATCAATTATTGGAAATATGGTTTCTACTATAAATTCATAACCCAATGATTTTGGTTTAGAATCGTTATAAAAAGGCAAAGAATTTAATTCGTTTAGTAAATCCGATTCAATATTCCCTTTTGAAGCAATTTCACCATTATCATCATATTCAAGGTTTAATAAATTTACATAATGGTTTAAAACAATATTTGCAGGGCAAATATCAAAAGCAATACGTTGTTTGTTCTCATCATTCATTGAGATATTTGAAAAACCACCTAAGTTTAAGCAATAATCATATTCAGAAAATAAAAGCATATCTCCAATTGGAACTAGGGGAGCACCTTGACCGCCCAAAGCAACATCTTGTACTCTAAAATTACAAATGGTTTTTATTCCAGTAATTGTATTAATATATGGACCATTTCCAATTTGTAGCGTGTAGTTTTCTTTTGGATTATGATAAATAGTGTGACCGTGAGAGGCTATGAAATCTAAATGTTCAATTTGGTTACTTTTAATAAATTCTTTTAGAGTGTTGCCAAGATAAATACCATAATTAGCATCAAGCTTTGTTAAAGCTTCTCCTGTTAAATGAAAACCATTTTTTAAAGCTATTTTCCATTCTTTTTGGTAAGGAATTGTAGTGGCTTTAAGTATCTCAAATTGATAATTAGTATCAAAATTAAGTTTTATGTAAGCAATATCAATGCCGTCTAAAGAAGTGCCACTCATAACACCAATGCAATGTTTTGTAAGATTTCTCATAATTTTATAAGTTTACTTTTGATAGATGTCTAATACATTTTTAACATTTTTGTGCTCTTCAAGTAGTGAGGTAGCTAATTCTTGATTGATATGAAGTTCATCCATTAACATAAGAATACCACGATTCACTAATTTTGTATTTGATAATTGCATATGAACCATTTTATTATCCTTCACTCTACCAAGTTTAATCATTACTGAGGTAGAAATCATATTTAAGACTAACTTTTGTGCGGTACCGGCTTTCATTCGAGTACTTCCAGTAACAAATTCAGGACCAACCACAATTTCAATAGGAAAATCTGCTACTTCTGCAACAGGGCTATTTTTATTACAAACAATGCACCCGGTAACAATATTATTCTCTTTAGCTTTTTTAAGACCTCCAATAACGTATGGAGTTGTTCCCGAGGCAGCAATGCCAACTAATACATCTTTATCTGAAATATGATAGTTTTGTAAATCTTTCCAAGCTAACGTGGTATCATCTTCAGCATTTTCTACAGCCTTTCTAAGGGCAGAATCACCACCTGCAATTAATCCTATTACCCAATTATCTGAAACACCGTATGTTGGAGGGCATTCAGAAGCGTCTAAAACACCTAATCTTCCGCTTGTTCCTGCTCCAATATAAAATAATCTTCCTCCATTTTTCATTTTAGTGTGTATACTATTTACTAGTTTTTCTATGGAAGGAATTACTTTTTCTATGGCATTTGGAACTGTTTTATCTTCATTATTTATATTTTTGAGTAATTCTGTAGTACTCATTTTTTCTAAGTTATTGTAATTTGAAGCTTGTTCTGTTGTTGGTTTATTTTTCATTTTTTTTGGTTACAATAATTAAACATACAATGGTTAAAAGTGCATTTACTAATATATTCATAAAACCTAAATCAAAAGAGAATTTTGTTAAGAATAGATGGTTTAAATAGTAAGTAAGTAATGGTGTAAGAACACAAATAAATGGTACAGCTGTGTCTTTTATTTTTATTTTTGTAAAAATGCCAAATAAATAGAGTCCTAATAGAGGACCATAAGTATAGCCTGCTACTTTAAAAATGGTTGAAATTACATTTCCTTTACTTTCAGAAAATAACATAATAATTGTAAAAATAACCATTGAAAAACCTAATAATACCAAGTTTTTTAATCGTTTTTTTTCTTTTGAATTTTTATGTTGAATGTCTAAAAAGTCATGTGTAAATGATGTAGTTAAGGCCGTTAATGATGAGTCTACACTTGAAAATGAGGCAGCAGTTATTCCCAAAATAAAGCTAACACTTGCAATAATTCCAAAATGATTAAGAGATAGCATTGGAAATAAGTCATCTGTATTAATAAACTTTCCATTTAAAGTTTCTAGTTGAATGCCAAATTTTTCAGCATATAAATAAAGCATCACACCTAATCCTAAAAAAAGAAATTGAGTTACAGCTAAAATTAAACTGAAAGTTAAAATGTTATTTTTAGCTTCTTTTTTATTTTTACAAGTAAGGGTTTTTTGCATCATATTTTGATCCAATCCGATCATAGCAACAGCAATTAAAAATCCTGAAATAAATTGTTTATAAAAATTGCTTCCAGAATTAAAATCCCAATCAAAAACTTTAAAATATTTATGGTTGGTAACAGCAGTAATGGTTTCAGTAAAATCTAAATTTAAAGAACTTTTTACAACATATATAGAAACAATAGCTGCTAAAAGTAAAAAAAATGTTTGTAGCGTATCTGTCCACACAATGGTTTTAATTCCAGATTTATGCGTGTAAAACCAAATAAGAATTAATATTATAATTACAGTAACATAAAATGGAATGTTGAATGCATCAAATACTGCGAATTGTAAAATTTTTGCAGCAAGCAGTAAACGAAGTGCAGCTCCGAATGATTGTGATATTAAAAAAAACAACGATCCGGTTTTATATGTTTTAGTGCCAAACCTAGTTTCAAGATAGGTATAGATAGAAATTAGTTTTAAATCGTAGTAAATTGGCAAAAGCACATATGTTATAAAAACATAACCCACTACATTTCCAAAGACAAATTGTAAATAATAAAAATAATTGGTACCAACCATTCCAGGTATAGATACAAATGTAACTCCAGACATTACAGCTCCAATCATTCCAAAAGCAACAACTTGCCAAGGAGATTTTCTGTCACCTGTATAGAAAGAAGCGTCACTTGAGTTTTTTGAAGTAATATGAGAGATTAGCATTAATAGTCCAAAGTAGGAAGTAATGATAATTAAAATTAGTATTGGGCTCATAAATTTATTTTAGATAGGAATTTTAAGTTTATTATTTTTATTTTAAAAACTAAAAATAATAAACTTATACCTTATAGGTACTTAAGTTTAAAAAATTAACTAATATGAATAAACGAGGTTGACAAATTTCTTTGAAACCCCGTTTATTATCATATTAAAACAAAATTCAATTAAATACTTGGGTCTGCTGGAGTATTTGGGTTATTTTCCCTTTCTATTGTTGGATAAGGATAAAAATTCCTATTTCTTTCATTAGTAGTATTTGCAGCAGAAGGAACAGCAAAATTAGGATGAAATCTTTTACTATCTTCAAATCTCATTCCAGTTAAAAATAGTTCGATACATCTATTTTTATAAATTTCTTCTAAAATATCATTTTGATTAGTTTCATCTCCAGTCCATGCAGGAAGGTTAGCATTAACACTAAGTGGATCATCATTTTTTTGCCTTACCAAATTTAACTGTATAACCGCATTACTCAATTGAGTTTGTCTAGCGTATGCTTCTGCTTTGTTTAGTAGCATTTCACCATGAAGGTAAATTGGAATTGAAGATGTGCTAGTGCCAAAAAATCCAAGCATTTCACTTAGGGCTTGTCCACCTGCATCTAAATTAGCAAAACCTGCATCAGCTCCTAAATAGAAATCGACACGGCCATCACCAGCTTCAGGAACATATGCTCCTAGTAAACCAAAATTAGTTTGAGGATTTAAGTCGGCAGAATTTACTGTTCTATTCCAAATAGGGTTTTGGTTGTTTGCATCATAAACCCACATTGAATTTGTTGTGTCACTATTATTTAATACAGCATTAGCAGCATTAATTGACTCAGTATAATTACCTGCTAATAAGTAATATCTTGAAAGAAATGCATTTACTGTTTTTTGTAAGTTCATTTCTGACCATAAAACAGTAGATTTAAATTCATCTGACATAGGTGTTGAAGTTAATACATCATTCGCTTCTTCTAACAAACTAATACAACTAGCTAATACGGTTGTTCTGTCACTAAATTGAGCTGCTCCATCTGCAGAATTATTGATTGGGGCTTGTTCAAACATTTGAATAAGAGAACCCAAGCACATTGCTTTAAATAAATTACCATATGCTAAAAGGCCACTTCTTGTACCTCCAGAAAGTTCAACTGAATTTGCTCCATCAATTAATGATTCAGCCATTCCTTTAGCTCTCATAAGATTTACCCAAGGATTTGTTATACCTCCACTTTCGCCAGGTAATTCAGCTCCACCTTTAGCTAATTCATTAATATTTAAAAAGGTATTGGTTACCCCTAATTCTCTTGTCGTAATTCCTGGTGCTTCAATTACTTGTCTTAATGCTATAACTGAATAGTACTGTCTAATTCCTGTTGCTAATGCAAACAGTCCTTCCTTTGTACCTAATACAACATCTTCAGTAGGGTTGTTTAGATTTTCAAAGTCAGTTTCGCACGCAGTAAATAAACCACTGCTAATAAGCAAAACACTTATAATTGTATATATTTTTATGTTTTTCATTTTATTATGTTTTTATTTTAATACTTAAAAAGTAGCTACTACACCAAATTTAATTACGCTAGGTATTGGAACAAGCCCCATAATACCTCCTCTAGCTCCATTACTTTGCCCATCCATGTTTACTTCTGGGTCATAGCCTGAGAAATTATCTATTGAAAATAAATTACGTCCAGTTATAGAAAATTTAACACTATTAATTCCTTTCAAAGGATCTTTTAATAAATAGGAAGTTGATAACTCTCTAAGTTTAATATAAGATCCATCTTCAATATAAGATTCTGCAATGCCAAACTTAGCTGCTCCAGTTCCTCTAACACTTTCTCCACTTAATTCACTTGCAGTTGCTGGTCCGCCTCCAAATCTATAGAACATACGTGTATCCCAACTTAAAACATCTACACCTTGCACGGCGTCAAACTGCATTCTAAAAGAAAAGTTCTTGTATTTAAATTCATTTGTTAAAGAAGCAATAAAATCAGGATTTGGATTTCCTATTACTTTACTTAGGGATGATCCAGTAGGTTGACCCGATGCATCTCTTTCTGGAACAGGATTTCCGTTAGCATCATAAGAACCTTTTTCTCTTTGAGGTAGCCCTCCATCTGTTAAAAGTAAGCTTCCGTCAGCATTTCTTGCATAATATCCTTGATAAAATACTCCTAAGGGTTGTCCATTCTTTGCAACTGAAAATCCAAAGTTTCCAATTCCAAATTGTTCACCCTCAATGTCATTTACTTCATTTTTGTTTGAAGAGTAAGTACCAGTAATTGACCAGCTAAAATCAGTTGTTTGAATAGGGGTAGCTGTAATTAATGCTTCAAAACCTTTGTTAGTCATTGTTCCAATGTTTTCCACTCTTGAACCAAAACCTGTTGAAGGAGATAATGTTCTTGCTAATAAAAGGTCTTCAATGTCTTGTTTGTAATAAGTAAGTTCTAAACCAAGTTTGTTATCAAATAACCCCAAGTCAATACCAAATTCTAACTCGGTTTGTCTTTCTGGTTTTAAATCGGCATTTCCAAGTCTTGTAGGTGCAATTAAACCTGAAGTTCCATCAATACTTATAGCTGAATAATTTGATAATCTATCAAAAGGTCCAATAGCTGTTAAGTTTCCGGCTTGACCCCAAGCGGCTCTTATTTTAAAGCTATTAATTGAACTTCCAAAGCTGTTTTCCCAAAAATTTTCTTCGGAAACTAAATAAGACATACTTGCTTTAGGGTAAAATTGATTTCTTTCATCTTTACCAAATACTGAAGATCCATCCAGTCTGATTGCTCCAGTAACAAAAAGTTTATCATTAAAACCAAATGTTTGTTGTAGAAAACCTCCCCAGAATGTTCTTTCACTTCTACTTTCGTCAGTAGAAATTGAGGCAGCTCCATCTGTAGTTTTTACTCCTAATGCCAATCCAGTTGCTGAAATAGAACGTAATAATGTTTTATCTGATTGCCAAGAAAATCCAGTTGTTGTTGTAGATTTTATGTTATCATTTAGATCCTTATCAAAAGAAGCATTCAAATCACTATTTAATTGTTTTGTGCTTATAGTATTTGTTTTTGCACTACCTAATGCAATAGTATTAGTTCCAATTGGTATATATGAATTACCAATAGATTCAGAATTATCATAACCAAGAATATAATTTACTTTAAGTCCATCAGTAGGTTTTAAACTAAGCTGAAAATCACTAATAGTTCTATTGTTCTCTTGAGTAAAATCAAAAGTTTCAATGTATTCCAAAATATTAGGATAAAAAGTCATATTTGGATAATTACCATCTGCATCAGCACTAGGATCTATTGTGTTATTTGTAAATAGTATTGTTGGTAAAATACCAGCAACATAACCTCCATTAGGTTGGTCATTACTTTTGCTTGTTGAGAAATATGTACCAAAAGAAGCAGAAGCCCAATCGTTAATTGTTTGGTTAATTCTTATTCTACCACCTTGCCTTTGATAATCGGTACTTTTAAGAATTCCATCATTTTGTAAATATGAAAATGAAGCAAAGTAATTTGTTTTTTCTTTTCCACCTGACATAGAAACGTAGTTATCTGTTCCTGTTGAGTTTTGAAACACCATATCTTGGTAGTCATATCTTGTTGCAGGTACTGTAGTGCCATCTGCTCCCCAATCTAAAGGAACCTGATTAAAATCGCGTTTCTTTCTTAGAGAATTAAAATTTACACTACTTGAAACTGTTATTACAGGTTCTCCAGATTGCCCTTTTTTAGTAAAAATTTGAACAACACCATTACTTGCTCTAGATCCGTAAATGGCTGCTGCTGCAGCACCTTTAATTACCTCAATTCTATCAATGTCTTGTGGGCTAATATCTGATAATCTATTTTGAACAACACTTGTTGTTCCTAAAATATCAGTAGAGTTGTTGTTGACAATTACTCCATCAATAATATATAACGGGTCAGAGCTACCATTTACTGTACTAGCACTTCTTAATCGAACACTAATACCACCTGCTGGATCTCCAGAATTCTGAGTTACTTGAATACCTGCTAACTTTCCAGAAAGACCTCCAGTAATATCTACAGATGCTGATTCGGTAATTGCTAAACCTTTAATGCTAGAAATAGTATTACCTAATTGTTTTTTTACTGTTAATGCTCCTGCACCAGTAATAACTACTTCATCTAAACCTAGAATATCTAAATTCATAACAACATTATTAACTACTTCAGATTCAGACCCCAAAGAAATTTGTATTTCTTTAGTTACTAATCCTAGTGATCTAAAAACAAGTGTGTAGCTACCTGCGTTTAGGTTAGCAGTTAATAAATAATTACCGTCGAAATCAGAAATTTCCCCCATATTGGTGTTTTTTATTTGTACACTAACACCAGGAGCGGGTTCACCAATATTATCTGTTACATTACCTTTTAATGTATACGTGGTTGTTTGCGCTTGAAGGGTAAACCCCAACATCATAAGTGCAAATACACTACTCATAAATCGAAATCTCTTAAAAAAAGAGAGGTTTTCATTTGTTTTGTTCATAAAAATGGATTTAAAATAATAATTTAGAACTCAAAAGTAGTATTTATTTTTATACTTCGTTAATAAATTGTTAAAAAAATGCAAAATTTAACATTTAAAAACGCATAAAAATGCATAAAAATATTTTTATTTGAGTTGTTTAAAGAATTTCAACTCCTTTTTCTTTGTAGGGAATAAATATTTGATTGTTAGGATCAAGGTCTGTAATAATGGTATTAATTTGATTTAATGGTGTAACAGAGTACCTTTTAATTTCATTAATTTTATTGTTAGTGCATAATACAATAACCTTATTACTAGCTTCAATCATACATTTTTTAATATGAGAAACTTCCCAGTTGGGTTCTGTCATTCCATTTAATACATTAATTCCTCCTGTTCCCATAAAGCATAAGTCTGCTCTTAATTGAGAAATTGAAGAAACAACATCAAGTCCAACAGTTACTTGAGCAGGTTTATTTAGTTTGCCTCCAATAAAAATTATTTCAATTGATGGGTGTTCTGTTAATTGAAGTGCAATAGGAAGGCTATACGTGTAAATGGTTGCATTTACATCTGAAGGAATAATTTTTGCTAACTGTAAATTAGTAGTGCTACCACTCATTATAATAACTTGTCCATCCTTAATTAGGTTAACGGCTTTTTTAGCAATGCTGTTTTTTTCTTTTAAACTATAGAATTTTCTTTCTTCATAGGATGGAGCTTTTGTATCTATTGGTAGTGCGCCTCCATGAACTTTTTTAATTAGTTTTTTTGATGATAAATCATTAAGATCTCTTCTGATAGTATCTTCAGAAACATTTAGTTCGATGCTTAGGTCAGATGATAAAACCTTTCTGTTTAATTTGATTTTATCAAGTATGTGGTTTTGTCTTTCTTCTTTAAGCATTTTCTTCTTTTTTTAATATTATGCGATTTGTAAATATGTAACTTAATTTACACTATTGCGCAAATTTAAGTTTTTATGAGTTATATATGAAAGAAATATGCGACTTTTCTTTTTAGGGTTGTTAATTCAGAACTGTTTTAACTGATATTTCTGAAGTATTTTATCTTTTTAAAAAGATAAAAATCATAAAAATGCATAAAACGGCAAAATATTATGCTGTTTTAAGTGTTTTGTTGTACTTTTGCATACGTAATTCTAAACTTTTTAAATGAAAACTAATTTATACCAAAACGCAAAAAGCATTTCTTATGAAGAATCTGGAAAATTTGAAGAAACTAGATTTGAAAAAAAGCACAATGTTATTTTTTCGAACTCTAAAGAGGGATCAATTAAAGTAGCAAGAGAAATTGCAGATTTAATTATTAGTAAAAAGACAAAAGGAAAGTTATGTGTTTTGGGTTTAGCAACTGGTTCTTCTCCCGTAAAAGTTTATGAAGAGCTTGTGAGAATGCATAAAGAAGAAGGATTAAGCTTTAAAAATGTTGTGACTTTTAATTTAGATGAATATTACCCAATGACTAAAGAAAATATTCAAAGTTACTACTACTTTATGCATCAGCATTTGTTTGATCATATAGATATATTACCTGAAAATATTAACATACCAGATGGAACAGTGTCTGTTGATGATTTACATCAATATTGTATAGATTATGAAAATGCAATAGATCAAAAAGGTGGTATTGATTTACAATTGTTAGGTATTGGTAGAACAGGGCATATTGGTTTTAATGAGCCTGGTTCACATTTTAATTCAGAAACTAGAAGTATAATTTTAGATTCTATAACTAGGTTTGATGCAGCACCATCTTTTTTAGGAATTGAAAATGTTCCCAAAAAAGCAATAACAATGGGAATTAAAACGGTTAGAAAAGCCAAAAGAATTATTCTGTTAGCTTGGGGGCAAAACAAGTCTTCAATTATTAAAAGTACAATTGAAGGCGAAATTTCATCAAAAGTTCCTGCCACTTATTTGCAGAGGCATAATAGCACTACTTTTATTTTGGATATTGAAGCTGCATCCGAATTAACAAGAATTAAAACACCCTGGTTGGTTGGTCCATGTGTTTGGGATCAAAAGTTAAGTAGTAAAGCTATAATTTGGTTGAGTCAAAAGACTGGAAAATCAATTTTAAAATTAATTGATAAAGATTATAATGACAATGGAATGTCTAGCTTATTAGCAGAAGAAGGATCGTCTTATAATTTAAACATTAAAATGTTTAATAAAGTGCAACATACAATAACAGGTTGGCCAGGAGGTAAGCCTAATGCTGATGATACTTCAAGACCTGAAAGAGCAAATCCAGCTAAAAAAAGAGTGCTAATTTTTAGTCCACATCCTGATGATGATGTGATTTCTATGGGAGGTACTTTTGATAGATTAGTTGAGCAGGGTCATGAGGTACATATTGCTTATCAAACCTCTGGAAACATTGCAGTTTCTGACCATGAAGCACTTAAATTTGCGGAAGTAACAAAAGGGATGCGCTGCAATAATGATAATGGTTTAATGAAGAAAATTATTGATGATATTGTGTGTAAAAAGGATAATGCTATTGATAGTGTTGATGTTAGAAAATTGAAAGCGATGATTCGTCAGTGTGAATCTTTGGCGGCAACTCGATATTTAGGTGTTTTAGATGAAAATGTGCATTTTTTGAATTTACCATTTTATGAAACGGGAAGTATTAAGAAAAACCCAATGGGAGAAGATGATATTCAAATAATGTGTAAAATTATTGAAGAAATTAAACCACATCAAATTTATGCAGCTGGAGATTTAGCTGATCCACATGGTACACATAGAGTTTGTTTAGATGTGTTATTTGAAGCTTTAAAAATTTTAAAACCAAAGTTTTTTATGAAGGATTGCTGGTTGTGGTTGTACAGAGGAGCTTGGCAAGAATGGGATATTGATGAAATTGATATGGCGGTTCCTATGAGTCCAGATCAGGTATTAAAAAAGAGGAAGGCAATATTCTTTCATCAATCTCAAAAAGATGGTGTTATGTTTCAAGGAAACGATATAAGAGAGTTTTGGATGCGTGCTGAAGATAGAAATAATAAAACCGCGTTAAAATATAAAGAATTAGGACTCGCTGATTATGCTGCTATGGAAGCATTTGTTAAGTGGGATTATTAAAAAAGTAATTTAAATAGTGGAGACGCCGGGAATCGAACCCGGGTCCAAACAAGCAACCAAAGTAGTTTCTACATGCTTAGTTTTCGTTTGGTTTTAGATTTTAAGCTGACCGAAAACCGCCCACTTAAAACTTAGCTTCTTAAGTTTCAAAATACCAACGAAACAATGGTATTTCTATGTTAACTTTTACGATGCCCCTAAATTGACCGCCGCTAACCAAGGCTTTCAGGGGGCATTTAGCTTGCACACCTAGTGTGCCGA
This sequence comes from Lutibacter oceani, assembly GCF_003384935.1. Lineage (GTDB taxonomy): Bacteria > Bacteroidota > Bacteroidia > Flavobacteriales > Flavobacteriaceae > Lutibacter > Lutibacter oceani. The sequence goes on along the minus strand of NZ_QTTQ01000011.1, from coordinate 252,651 downwards.
GGCTTATCCTACTGTAATTCGGATTAAGCAGCTAAAGCGTAGTTATCTTCGCCGTTTAAAATGTTGAAATTGAGATTTACGAGTGCTATTTCATAACTCGACATGCTTCCAGTTTAATTGACCTTGCAGTCAAAACCAGTCGTCCCCAATAAATCAAAGAACTAAATCTTTTTAAAGAAGGCAAATGTATAAAAAATCCATTAGATTAATTATTTGTTTGTTCCTTTAATTCATAATATCTTAGACACAAATTTTATACCAAATTATATAATGAAAATAGGAATCATTAAAGAACGTAAAAATCCACCAGACAGAAGAGTAGTTTTATCTCCAAAAGAATGTAAGCGATTGTTAAAAAAATATGAAAATCTTTCTATTAAAGTTGAAAGTTCTGATAATCGTTTTTTTACAAATGAAGATTATAAAATAGAAGGGATTGAAGTTGTAGATAATGTTTCTGATTGCGATGTTTTATTAGGTGTAAAAGAAGTGCCCATTGAATATTTAATTCCAAATAAAAAGTATTTTTTCTTTTCGCATACCATTAAAAAACAACCTTATAATCGAAAATTATTACAAGCTATTTTAGCTAAAAATATTGAATTATACGACCACGAAGTTATTGTAAATGAAAAAGGACAACGATTGGTTGCTTTTGGAAGATATGCTGGAATTGTTGGGGCATATAACGGTTTTAGAACTTACGGATTAAAATTTAACCTATTTAAATTACCTAAAGCTGAAGAGCTTCACGATCAATTAATGTTAATTCACGAACTTCAAAAAATTAAACTACCAGCTATAAAAGTACTTTTAACAGGAAAAGGTAGAGTGGGTAATGGAGCTAAAGAAATGCTTAAAGGTATGGTTATGAAAAAAGTGACAATAAATGAATTTTTAACTAAAACTTTTGAAGAACCAGTTTACGTGCAAATTGATGTTTTAGATTATAATTCTAGAAAAGATGGACAGCTAAAGGATCAGAATGATTTTTTTATAAACCCAACAGAATATAAAAGCAATTTTTTAAGATTTGCCAAAGTGGCAGATTTATTTATTGCAGGTCATTTTTATGGAGATGGTGCACCATACCTTTTTACAAGAGATGATGCAAAATCAAAAGAGTTTCATATTAAAGTTGTTGCAGATATAAGTTGCGATATTGATGGGCCTGTTGCTTCAACAATTAGATCTTCAACAATTGCAGATCCAATTTATGGATACAATCCTTTAACGGAACAAGAAGTTGACTTTAAAGATAAAAATGCAATTGCTGTAATGGCTGTAGACAATTTGCCTTGCGAATTACCAAAAGATGCTTCAGAAGGATTTGGAGAAAGTTTTTCAAAAAATGTGATTCCAGCATTTTTTAATAATGATGAAAATGGGGTTCTTTTAAGGGCAAGGATGACACAAAATGGAAAATTAACAGAGCGTTTTAGCTATTTACAAAACTATGTTGATGGAAAATAACCAACAACATGCATTGGAAAAGCTTGCAAATACAAAGATGCCTTATGGCAAACATAAAGGTACTTTTTTAATTGATTTACCCGAGCATTATATTGTTTGGTATAACAATAAAGGTTTTCCAAAAGGTAAAACAGGAGATATGCTTCGTTTAGTTTATGAAATTAAATTAAATGGTTTAGAGGATTTAGTTAGGAGATTAAGAACTAGTTAATTTTTCAAAAATTAAAACTGTTAAAATTCCCAAACAATATGCAACTAAATCTAACCAACTGAATGAGGTACCCATAACTATTTTAATAATATTATTTTGAATATTTAAAATACGTGTGATATTAATAAGTTGTAATATTTCAATAAAAAATGAAATTATTAAAACCATAAAAGCAGTATAAAATGGTTTTAAAAGTAAAAAACTTCTAAAAAAATAATAAATCATTATTACAACTAAATAATCACCAAATAAGCCACGTATTAAAGGATGTTTACAATAGATTGCAATTAATAGTTCTAAAATTAAAAGTACTTTAAAAAATATAAAATTACGATAATTAAATGTGAACATTCTAAAATATATAAATTGGATTTACGCAATAATAAAAAATGAAATTTTAAAAAGAAGAACCTATTTTTAGGTTCTTCTTTTTTATAAATTCCAATCAATTTTTCTTGAAGCATACATTATTATTGCCAGTATTGCAAATAAACCTATACTGCCAACTATTAAAGCATAATTTTCTAATTGTATAATAACATAAATAAAGGTGTATAAAGCAATAAGTGAAACTCCTATAAACAAAGGAAATTTAAACGTTTTTAAAATGGATTTTGAGTATAAAACTATTAACGTTATTACCGAAATACCTGCAATTAAATAGGCTTTTAAAAAATTACTGTGTTCTGAAATCGAAATAAGTAAGGTGTAAAACATGGTAAGAGCCAAACCAATCATTAAATATTGAAATGGATGAATAGGAATTTTACTAATACTTTGTATTAAAAAGAAAACTAAAAAGGTAAGTGCAATTACTAAAAAACCATACTTTGCTGAGCGCTCACTTTTTTGGTATTCATCAACAGGAATCATAAAATTTACACCAAAAGCATATTCATTTAAATTAGGTAAAATTTTAAAATATTCTTGTGAAAAAGGTCTATTTATATGTAGTACTTTCCATGTAGCATTAAAACCATTTTCTGTAATTTTATCTGAATTTAATGGAAGAAATTCTCCAATAAAATTGGCTGTTTTCCAGTTAGATGTAACATTTAAATCGGTCTCTTTTCCAATAGGAATTATGGTAAACTGTTTACTTCCACTAATATTTAAATTTATTGAAAAGCTTTGTTTTATTTCTGAAAAAAGGTCTTCTGTTTTTAAATAATTAGTTTCTAATTTATGAAGCCCTAATTGTTTAGGATATACATTTATATCTTGCGGTTCGTATTTAGGAACAAAATTATAGTTGTGGTTGTTTAGGTTAATTTCAACCTGGTTATTTATTCCTTTTAAGTTAGTAGTTTTAATAATAATGGTTGCTTTTTCCCATAGCACATCTTTATCAGATGTTTCAATACTAGTAAAATCAGGTTTATGGTAACTTCCACTTATTTTTATGGAACTTTTATAAACGGATGTTTTATAAATTCCCCGTTGTTTTACTTCAGGGTTTATTTCGCTTTTAATATATAACTCTTCTGGAAAAAAGTAAGCATAATTAATGTGCTCAATAGTTTCTTTGGTTACTTTTTTTGTTTCATTGGAACTTAATAATTTTTTTGTATAGGTTTTATAAGGAATCTTTAAAATGGGGCCATATATTACAACTTCATTTCCCCATTTTTGATTTATTTCATTTACAACCGATTCTTGCCTTAAAGATCTTTCTTTAATTAGTGATTGTATATAGGATAGCGGAATAATAAGTATAATTATTAAAATTCCTACCATCAACATTCTTGCAGTAATTGATGTTTTAAGCCAGTTTCCAATTTTGTTTTTTTGTGTTTCCATAATTTATATTTAAAAGTACTTTGAAAAACAAAGTAAATGATTAAAAAAATTAGTTATTATTAATTAATTTTTCAAGAGCACTTATGTGCTTTTTAAATTCGAGTTGTCCAAGTTTTGTTATTTTATAGCGAGTATTAGGTTTTTTACCAATAAATTGTTTTTCAATTTTTATATATTCAACTTTTTCAAGTGCTTTTATATGACTTGCTAAATTTCCGTCTGTAACTCCTAAAATTTCTTTTAAAGAATTGAAATCAAGATATTCATTAACCATAAGTGCCGCCATTAAACCAAGTCTTATTTTATTATCAAAAGCTTTATTAATATTTTTAAGAATATCTTTCATAGGTTTTATTTCTCATACTTTGTATACATTAATACTCCATATATAATATGAAAAACACCAAAACCTAAAGCCCAAAAGAATAATCCATATCCTATAAATTGGGTAGAAATTAAACCAATTATAACATTTGCCAATCCTAAATAATAGATGTTACCTAAAGTATATTTACTTGCATTAATACACGCCAAGCCATAAAATATTAATGTAAAAGGCGCTATTAATCCAATTAAATTGTATTGGTATAAGGTTATGCAAAGTAAGCCTCCAACTATTAAAGGAATCATAAAGTTTTTTAACAATCTTTTAGAGGCAGTGTTCCATATGTTTTCTTTATTTTTTTTAGCTTTTTTTCTAGTTAGTACAAAAGCTGTTGCTACAGAAAGTATTAAAATAATTGAGGCTATGCCAACTAAAAGAAGTTCAAAAAATGATATTGGTAATAAAGAAATACTTGAATTACTGTTCTTATATGAATTTATTAAGAAATTACCAACATAAGCACCAACTAATGCATACACACCAGCTAAAATTCCTGACAGACCACTTAATGATAAAAATCGTGTAGATTTATTCATTATAGATTTAATTTCTGTAAGATCCTGTAAATAATCTTTTTCGCTCATAATAAAAGTACTTTGAAACACAAAGTACGTTAAAAAAAACAAAGAAAACAACTTTTCAACAATAAAATGTTATTAACTAATTTAGGTAAAAGACTAATTAGTTTTATTTATTCAATAATTTTAATGCTTATAATATATAATCAACTATAAACAAAATTGAAAATGACAGAAGAGCTAGTATTCCCAAAGATTTACGACTATAACGAGGTGTTAGAGAGTTGTTTAGCCTATTTTAATGGCGATGAGCTTGCCGCAACAACATGGATGAATAAGTATGCCGTAAAGAATAAGAAAGGCGAATATTTAGAATCTTCACCAAGTCAAATGCATAAAAGAATGGCAGTTGAATTTGGACGCATTGAAAAAAAATATTTAGAATCTGAAAAGAAAATAGAAGGGCTTTCAGAATACGGGAAAAACCGTGAATTTTTATCTGAAAATGCAATTTATGAGTTATTTAAAGATTTTAAATACATTATTCCACAAGGAAGTGTAATGTCTTCTTTAGGAAATAAAAATGTAATTGCATCACTTTCAAATTGTGTTGTAGTTCCACCTGTTTATGATTCTTATGGAGGTATTTTTCATACAGATCAACAATTAGCACAATTATTTAAACGAAGATGTGGTGTAGGAGTTGATTTATCAAATTTAAGGCCAAGAGGAGCTCAAGTTTCAAATTCTGCAGGTACAACTACAGGAGCTGTTTCATTTATGGATCGTTTTTCAAATACTACCCGTGAAGTTGCTCAAAATGGTAGAAGAGGAGCATTAATGCTTACTATGGATATTGCACATCCAGATATTGAAGAATTTGTAACAATTAAACAAGATTTAACTAAAATAACTGGAGCAAATATTTCATTAAGGTTATCAGATGAATTTATGTTAGCTGTAGTTAAGGATGAAGATTTTAAATTACGCTGGCCAATTGATAGTAAAACGCCAACATATACAAAAACAATAAAAGCGCAAGAATTATGGAATACCATTATTAAATGTGCACATAATACCGCTGAACCAGGATTAATATTTTGGGATCGTCAGCATTATTATTCTACTTCTTCAATTTATCCAGGTTTTAAAAATAGCTCTACAAATCCTTGTTCAGAAATAGCAATGCAAGGTGGTGATAGTTGTAGATTAATAGCAATTAACTTGTATAGTTTTGTTGATAATCCTTTTACGGATAAAGCTTCATTTGATTTTGATAAATTTTACAAAGTTGTTTATGAATCTCAACGGTTAATGGATGATTTGGTTGATTTAGAGTTAGAAGCTGTTGATAAGATTTTCAACAAAATAATGCACGATAAAGAGCCAAATAATATTAAACAAGTTGAAATTGATACTTGGAAATTGTTATATAAAACAGGAAAAAAAGGAAGAAGAACTGGTTTAGGTTTTACTGCATTGGCTGATGCTATGGCAGCTTTAGGGAAAAAGTTTGATACAGATGAAGCAATTGCTGTTGTTGATGAAATTATGAAAACCAAACTAAAAGGTGAGTTTGATAGTAGTATTGATATGGCAATTACACGAGGTAAATTTGAAGTATTTAACCCGGATATTGAAAAATTTTCAGAGTTTGTTCAAATGATGGAGGCTGAGTTTCCTGAAATTTATAAAAGAATGATGAAATATGGAAGACGAAACATATCAATAAGTACAGTTGCACCTACTGGTAGTTTAAGTATGTTGGCACAAACATCTTCTGGTATTGAACCCGTTTTCTTACTATCATATAAAAGAAGAAGAAAAGTAAATGAAGGTGATGAAAACGCAAAAGTTGCTTATGTAGATGATATGGGTGATGCTTTTGAAGAGTTTGAAGTGTACCATAATAAATTAAAAACATGGATGGAAATTACTGGTGAAACAGACATTAGTAAAAGTCCATACAAAGGGGCAACTGCTCCAGAAATAGATTGGGTTAAACGTGTTGAAATGCAGGCTTTGGTGCAAAAATATACTACGCACTCCATAAGTTCAACAATAAATTTAGCAAAGGATGTACCTGTAGATCTAGTAGGTAATATTTATATTGAATCTTGGAAAAAAGGATTGAAAGGAATTACTGTATATAGAGATGGATCTAGAAGTGGAATTTTAGTTGCAAATGAAGAAAATAAAGCAAAGAAAGATGGTGAATGTTATGCTGAAACTATTTTCCCAAAAAGACCAAAAAGAATTGAAGCGAAAGTTGTACGTTTTCAAAATGATTATGATAAATGGGTAGCCGTTGTAGGTTTAATTAATAATAGACCTTATGAAATATTTACAGGAAAATTAGAAGATGCATTTTTATTGCCAACCTGGTTAGAAGAAGGTTGGGTTATAAAAAACAAAGATGAAAACGGAATTTCTCGTTACGATTTTCAATTTGCAGATAAACAAGGTTACAAAGTTACAATGGAAGGATTATCGCGTACTTTTGATAAAGAATATTGGAACTATGCCAAACTAATTTCAGGTGTATTACGTCACGGAATGCCAATTCCTTATGTTGTTGATTTAATTAACAATTTAAATATGTACGATGAAAATATTAATACTTGGAAAAACGGTATTGCACGTACATTAAAACAATTTGTTGAAGACGGTACACAAGCTGTTGATAAAAAATGCCCGGAATGTGGAGATCCAGATGGACTTATTTATGAGGAAGGTTGTTTAAAATGTAAAAATTGCGGACATACAAAATGTGGATAATATTAAATTAATGTTGAACATTAAAGCACCAACAAAATTTTATATATTGTTGGTGTTTTTTTATGAATTCAATTGAGTAATTTATATTTAATTAAAACTTTTTTATGTTATTTCATTCTGAATATAGCGAAGCGAAATAAAGAATCTGATATGAAAAAAGATTCTTCACTATCGTTCAGAATGACAAAATAAAATTAACAACCAAAATGTTGGTAATTAAAATTTATTTATAGTCTTTCTAATAGCAACTAAATTACTTAATAAGCCTTCTAAATATTTTAAATCCAACATATTGGCGCCATCGCTTTTTGCATTTTTTGGGTCAAAATGAGTTTCTAAAAATAAACCATCAACACCAACAGCAATACCAGCTCTTGCAATAGTTTCAATCATATCTGGTCTTCCGCCGGTTACACCACTAGTTTGATTTGGTTGCTGTAAAGAATGCGTTACATCTAAAATTACAGGTGCAAATTGTTGCATTTCAGGTATTCCTCTAAAATCAACAATCATATCTTGGTAACCAAACATTGTGCCTCTGTCGGTAATCCATGCTTTCTCATTACCGCTATCTTTTACTTTTTGTACTGCATGTTTCATTGCTGAAGGACTCATAAATTGTCCTTTTTTAAGATTTACTACCTTGCCAGTTGTTGCTGCTGCAACTACTAAATCGGTTTGACGAACTAAAAAAGCAGGGATTTGTAACACATCAACATATTCAGCAGCTTTTGCAGCATCTTCGTTGGTATGTATGTCCGTAACAGTTGGAACATTAAAAGTTTCGGAAACTTTTCTTAATATTTTTAAAGCTTTTTCATCTCCAATTCCGGAAAAACTGTCAATTCTACTTCGGTTAGCTTTTTTAAAACTTCCTTTAAAAATAAATGGAATTTCTAATTTGTCTGTCACTTTTAAAATATGTTCAGCAATTTTCATTGCCATTTCTTCACCTTCAATAGCGCAAGGACCAGCTAGTAAAAAGAAGTTATTACTATCGGTATGTTTTATTTTAGGAATAAGATTTAAATTCATTTTTATGTATTTTTATGCAAAGATAGTTTTTTGGATAGAGAATTTGAAAAGTTTGTGTTTTATTCAATATTAATTCTAACTCCTTCACTATGACTGCTAAATTCGGGTGCATACATACTTTGAATGGTTGTAATTCCATTGCTAAAATTACCGGCATTATTTACACGTAAATCGTATTCAAAAACATAAATACCTTTTTGTAAATACTCCATAAAAAAGTTTGTTGAGGCATCTTTAGTGCTTTCATAATAACCCAAACCATCTTGCCATTTATAGCTAGATAATACATTTAAAGGCTCTAATCCGCTGGCTCTCATATCTTTCATATGAACAAATTCCATTGGTCTATCTACTTTTAATTCTATTCTAACGGTTATTAAATTACCAACTTTTAGAGTTGAGTTTTCTGTTACTTCCGTTAGTACTTTTCCAGAATCAGTATTCGATTTTAAGAATAATTTTTTATTCAATTTTAAAGGTGTTTCTGCCGATGTAATTTTATCTAAATCTTCAAAATATTGCCAATATAAGCTTCCCCAGGCAATACCATTGTCTTTTTTAGAAATAGTTACATCTCCCATTTCTGAAGTAATTTCATTACCATTCCAAGATGTTTTATAGTAGCCTGTTCCCGCTTCAATTTTCATATTCTCCAATTTTGAAGGTTCAATTTTTTGACTTCCTACAGTAATGTCAACGGTCTCATTTATAGATAACCAATCACTTCCTTGTAATAGTAAAGCATAAACAGCTTCCGTGGTTGCTTTGGTAGTTTTCCAACTATTGGTTTGCTTGTTTTTAAGTAACCAAATCTTTAATTCATCTACTGTTGCTGCATCATTTTCAATTTCAGAAAAGACTTTAATTAGCAATGCTTGTGTTTCAATAGGAGCTTGGAACCAAAACCAACTTGCGGTATTTTCTTTCCAATACATTCCTAATTCATCACTTGTAATACTGTTTTCTTCTAACGATTTTAATATTTCAGTAGAACTAATTTTGTTTCCATTTCTATGCTGAATTAAAGCAATCATCCCTTTTGAATATAAGTTGAAATCGGTCCAATAAGTAGCTGATTGATTGGTGTAATAATTCACTGCTTTTTGAGTATCTGCTCCAATTTTTATGTCTTTATAAAAACTACGCATGTATAAATAATGCAATTGTGTATTTCCTAAATGATTTTTCTCTAAATAATCCTTTTCAGCTTTAATTCCTTTTGATGTTGTTTTAGCTCTTTCTCTTATTTTTTTAGCTTCATTTAGAAGTTTACCATAATCATCCAATAGTTCATCATCCAAAAATTGAACAGCTTTTGCAATCATTTTTTGAGATTCTTCTTGATTGTTCATACTGACATTAAGTTGTTTTAAATGCCCAAAACTTGCTGCAATATGTTGTGTAATATATCTGTTTGGGTAGTTACTGCCTTTAAACCAAGGAAAACCGCCATTGCTAAACTGTAACTCTTTCAGCTTATTTAAGGTAATTTCCTGTTCATTTTTCATTTTATTTAAATCGAATAATAACCCAATTCTCTTTTTTTGTTCTGTTTCGCTTTGTGCATCTCTCAACCAAGGAGTTTCACTAATTATTATGGATTTTAATTCTTCGTTTTTTTCTAAATTAGAAGTTAATTCATCACTATTTTTCCATAAATCAAAAACTTCTTTAATTCTCGGGTTTGAATTTGCAATATGACTTGCAAGTGTGTTTGCATAATATCGAGAAAAAGTTTGTTCGGAACATTCGTACGGATATTCCATTAAATACGGCAAACTTTGTACTGCGTACCAAGCCGGATTAGAAGTGATTTCTAATGTTAGTTTGTGATTTTTTAACGTTTTTGAAGTCTGGTTTTTTAATTTATTTAAAGAAAATGTTTTAGTTTGATTGCTTCGAACCCACATTGGCAACGTTTCTGTAACTAACATTCTGTTAGATAAAACTGGCAAAACATTTTGTTCTCCATCAGAATAATCTCCTGCTTTGGCGATTATTTTATACTGTATAGCTTGAATTCCTTCTGGAATATTCAGTTTCCAATTGACACTAGTATTTCCTTTTTCAGCAACTTTAAAATTTTGAGTTGTTAAACTATTCTCAATTAAATAATTGATTTCTTTTCCAGAAATAGCATCAGTTAAAACTAATTGAGCAGTTCCTTCCAAGGTTTTATCAGTTAAGTTTGAAATTTTACCTGAAAAAATAAGTTCATCACCTTCACGCAAAAATCGTGGTGGATTTGGTAAAACCATTAACTCTTTTTGAGTAACAGAAGTTAATGTTTTGGTAGCTGAAGCCAATTCTTTTGTATGTCCTAATAATTGTAATTTCCACTGTGTTAGTGCCTCAGGAACTGTAAAATTAAAACTTACATTTCCTTCTTTATCCGTTTTTAAATGTGGGTAAAAGAAAGCAGTTTCATTAAAGTTTGTTCTAATTTTAACAGTTGATAAATCTATTTTTTCTGGATTTTCTTTTTGAATTTTTTCTTTTTTAATTCCATAAGCAACGGTTACAACTTCATCCAGTGATTCTTCTTCCATAATTAAATTATCCTCAAGGACTTCAACACCATGAACTTTACCTCTAATCATCATATTTCTATTATTACCAAAATAAAGTCCAAACCAATTCAATTCATCAAAATTTTGTTGTATTTGACCATAATAAGATCTTTGAAGGTTATTTACATTAAAATAAACAGTTCCAAAACTATGTTGCGCTCTTCTATTTGTTCGAGAATAATAGGTTGGATTTGTAATTGGATTGAACTGCCAATTATGCGGTTTAAATTGATCCAATGAAGCGTCATACATACTTGCCAATAACTCTGCGGCAATTTTTTCACCTTTGGTTCCTTTTAGTTTAAAACTCCAGGTTTCGTTTTGTCCAGGCTGTAATTTATCTCTAAAAGTGAGCGTTTCAATTTCTAATTCTTTAACAGGATAAGGAACTGAAATAGGTAAAGTTCCGCTTTCAAAAGTGTTGTAATTTACATAACTATAGTTAATTGCAAATCCGCCAAAATCGTTTTTAGTTACCGGAATTTCAAGTTGTTTAAATTCGTTATTTAAGTGAATAATTTTGGTGTCAATTAGTTTTCCATCTTTTTCAATATCAACCGTTACCGTTAAATCTTTAGAACTTGAACCAATTTTTAGTAATACAATTTCATTTGGTGTATAACTTGATTTCTGATGAGAAATTGAAAATAATTGATTGTCTGAAACTTTAGTGTCTTTATCATTAAAAATTGTAACAATCTGTTTGTCAGTAACTTTTTGTCCAAACGAATCAAAACATTCTATTTCAACAAGATAATTTCCAGACTGCCATTTTTTAATATTTTTCAACTTAATTTTAGAATTGATTGAAGTATTAAAATCATTTTCAAAAACTAGTTTGCCTTTTTTCCAATTTAAGATTTCATCTTCATTAATATAAGGTTCGTGAGGAAACCTATTTTTGAATTCTGAAAAAGTATATAATTGATAGTCTGGAGCTTTCCAAGGACGTTTTCTTAAAACAGTTGTTGGAGCTTGTAATTTTGATATTTTTATGGTTCCTTCTGCTGGAGCAAATTGATTGTTGAGGTTTTTGGTTTCAATATTTATAAAGTTTTCTTTTTTAGTTTTATCAATCTTAGCATCCATATTAATTTCTGCAATTAAGCTGTGGTATCCAACTTTAACAATGGATGTTGCGCTTCTGGTTTCTCCATTTATATCCGTAACGTCTGCGGTAACTTCATAATTAAAAACAGGTAAATTATCTTTCTCTACATTTTTATCTGCCAATGCTTTAAATGTGATAGTAAAGTTTCCTTGAGCGTCTGTAATAGTTTCTCCGTGAATTATTTCTTGAGCTTCTGAAACAATAAAATTTGGTTTGTACCAATAAAACCATCTTGGATATTGTACTTTTCTATGAACTCTATAAGTAACTTTTGCATCTGTAATATTGCTACCTGCAAAAGCCAAAGCGCTTCCATTTACAGTAACACTTTCGTTAATTTTATAAGTTTCAGTTATTGGTTTAAAAGTTGTTTCAAACTTTGGACGTTTGTATTCTTCAACTGAAATTTGAGTTTCAGAATAATTAAAATCATCAATAATATTATACAAATTACTTTTTTGGGAGCCTTCATCAACTTCTAAAGTATAGATTCCATTCAACCCAGTAGTTGGAATAATAAATTGGGAACTAAAAGATCCAAATTCATTGGTTTTTAATTCAATTTCGCTAACAACCTCTGCATTAACATTATAAAGCGTAACATTAACATATTCATTGCTTACAACTTTAGATACGAAGCCTTCTTTTTTAATTAAAATCCCTTTAAAATATACAACTTGTCCGGGTCTGTATATACTTCTGTCAGTAAATAAAAAAGGTGTAATTGTTAAGTTATTGGACTGGTTATCTATGCGATTATAATTGTACAAATAATAATCACCAAAACTGGCTTTTTCTTTGTTATTTATAATTGAAATTATTACATTTCGATAGGTGCTATTTGAAGTAAATTTAAATTGCCCTTTCTTATCTGTTACATAATTCTTATTAATGGGATCGTTGTATTTCCCTGTATTATAGTTTTTTAAATTAATTGTTGCATTTTCAATTGGCTTTCCGGAATTTCTATCTACAACTTGGTAGGTGTAAATATTATTTAAAATAGATTCAACCAAAGCGATATCTGTAACTTGAATTAATGAAGTAGCATAAACGCTGTTTGCATTTAAAGTTTCATCTGTTGAAGTAAAAATTAAATAGGTCCCATTATTTAAAGGCGGAATGGCAATTTCTGTTGCATGTTGTTGATAATCATTTTCAGTTTTTAATGCTTGATTAAAACTTGAAACTAAATTAAGGTTTCTAATAAATTCTATTTTTTCCGAATCATTATTAATTTTACTAAAATTATTTTTTTGAGTTTCATTAATTGCAAAAATATTGAAATACAAAGTTTCAATGTTCTTATAATTCACTAAAACCTTGCTGTATTTTTGAATAGAAATATTCTTTTCTGCGGTAAGATTTAAAGATGCACTTAAAATTTGTTGCTTTAAGATACTACAGTTTTTTGCACCTAAACTTTCAGGGAATTTATTGATAGCATTTTCACAAATTGTTAAAGCTGTTACGTTTTTAAAATGATTATCTGTATTCGTTTCCGCATCATATTCATTGGCTTGTTTGTTAAAAATAGATGCAATTTCAAAATCTATTAAAGTTGACGATTCTGAAGCTGAAAATTCCTCTTTTAAATTTTGAAGAAGGGTTAAATAAAGCGTTTCTTTTTCAGGGAAAGTTGCCTTCTGATAAACGAACTTTATGCGTTCAATATCTACTGAAATTAAAGCATCAGTATTTTTATTTAAAGCGTGAAATGAAAGTAGGTTTTTATAGATTTTTAATGCATTTAGCTGTAACGATAAACTATCTTTTGAAATAATTTCTAATTGTGAAAAGTTATTATAATCACTTAAAAGGTTTTCATTATCTATTTCGAATTTATAACTTGGATTGGTAATTGAGGTTTCAGATGTTTTATAAAAATCTAATGCATTATTAGTTAAAAAATCAAATAAAGTAGGTCTATATTTTTTTGAATCTGGTCGTAGATTTAAAATATCGTTATAGTTATTTAAGTCAGTTTGTTGGGTAATCAACCCATTTTGTAGCGAGTTTTGAAAATGAATATGAACTTCGGCAAACAATGTTTCTAAATCCCAAGTTCTAAAATCTAAAGAATCTACTTTTATTGAGGTTTTTGTTCGGTTATAAAATTTATACCTGTTTTGTTGAAAATATTGCCAATATAAATTTGCCAGTATACTTTCTAATACATTTTTTGCTGGGGTTTTAGCTTTCTCAATTTCAATTTTAAAAAGATTAACAACTTCTAATTGTGCGTCTTCTTCTAATAACAGAATGTATTTAGATTTGTAAAATAGCGATTTAATTAGTTGAGCTGAATTATTTGCTTTTTTTGCTTTTTGATAAATAATTTCAACAGAATTAAAAGCAGATTTTGGCAACGATTTTTCTTCAAATTGTTCAACTTCTTTCCACATCTTATCATAATTATTATGATTTATTTGAGCTTTTGTAGTAGTTGAAAATAGGAATAGTGCCAATATTGTGAATGTAATGTTTTTCATACTTTATTTTTTATTACTATAAAGTTAGCAAAAGTTATACCTAAATTTAAATTGTAAATAATTTGTGCAATTTATATTTAGTAAGCGCAACCCTTGATATAGGGAAAGTGTATAAAAAAACCGCTGATTTCAGCGGTTTAAATATTAATTATTAATGAAGTATAACAAACTCGCACCGCCTGTTAATGCTGTATTCTTCTTCTTTACAAATACCATCTTTTATACAATTATTTAGAGGTTGAGTTTCGCCATATCCAACAGATTTAACATTATTAGTAGGAATCCCTTGATTTTCTAAATATTCTCGAACAGATTTAGCACGCTTGTATGATAAATCTAAATTATATTGTTCTGTTCCTCGGCAATCTGTATGAGCTCCAATTTCAATAACCATATCTGGATATTTTTTTAGAATACCCACAACTTTTTCTAGTTCTACGGTTGCATCAGAGCGAATATTCCATTTATCGAAATCAAAATAAATTGGGTTGATTTTTATTTGAAGTTTCCCATTTTCTTCAACAATTTTATATTCAGCATCTTCATAAGATTCAAGTTTTAGTAAAATATTTTTATTGATATTACCTTCATTGTCTGTGGAAAATGTCACATCAGATGGACTGAATAAGCTTTTAGTTCCTCTAATTTTATAAGTTGAGTTAATTGTTATTTCAAAAGAATAACTAGCATCATCACCTACAATCATTTCGTCAGTCATTTGATTGTTGTTATCAAACAAAGTTACCAAAGCGCCTGGAAGTATTTCTAGGCTATTTTTATTTTGAACCAATCCTTGAACAAAATATTTTTTTAATTGGGTAAACCTATAAATATCATCATCACCAATACCACCTTCTCTGTTTGATGAAAAGTAACCGGTCTCATTTTTCTCATCAATTATAAACGCAAAATCATCTAAATTGCTATTTATTGGAGTGCCTAAATTTTTTGGTTTTGAAAAGCTATTATTTGAATAATCACTTTTAAAAATATCCAATCCACCCAATCCAAATAAGCCATCTGAAGCGAAATACAAAATATTTTTACTGCTAATAAAAGGGAATTGTTCTCGGTGTTCAGTATTTATTTTAGGACCTAAATTTTTTGGAATTCCATAAGTACCATTTTCATTAATATCAACCACAAATAGGTCAAAAGAGCCTATCGAACCTGGCATATCTGAGGCGAAATAAAGTTCTTTTTCGTCTG
Source organism: Lutibacter oceani (assembly GCF_003384935.1). Lineage (GTDB taxonomy): Bacteria > Bacteroidota > Bacteroidia > Flavobacteriales > Flavobacteriaceae > Lutibacter > Lutibacter oceani. The sequence continues at coordinate 237,069 of NZ_QTTQ01000011.1, read as the reverse complement.
GACTTAACGCTGGGTGTTCAACTGAGTAATTGTTGCTGTTAAAAGGAAGTTCAGTAATATGTGTCCAATTATTATCAATCAATTCTGCCTTAAAAGTTTTTAAGTGGGTTACTTTATTTTTATCTTTTATTTTTTTTCCATCAATAAAATTATTTCTTGTAAAATACATGGTTTTACCATCTTTGGTAAATATTGCATTTGATTCGTGAGTTTTTGTATTTATTGAATTTGAAAAGAGAGAAATATTTGTAAAATCACCTAATTCAGTCGTTTCAGCTAGGTATAAATCTAGATAAGGTTGCTTATTCCAATCATATTTATTTCCGTTATTTCTTGTGGATGCAAAAACTAATTTATCACCTAAAAAGGAAACCCCAAAATCAGAATTTGGAGTATTGCCATTTATAAGATTATGAACAATGTAAGGTCTTTTATTTTGATTATTTAAAGATTCAATAAATGGTAAAGTTTCTAAATTAGATTCCGTAAAAATTTGTTTTTTTTCATTGTATTTTCTAAGCCAAATATCAGCTTCATTAAAATTTTCAATTCCCTTTAATGCTTGTGAATATCTAAAAAAATAGGTTGGATCAATAGTTCCTTTAAATTTTTCAAATAAAATTTTATACCAATTTGAAGCCTCCTTCATTTTTGTATTAAAGTAGTAGCAATCTCCTAATTTTTCATAAATTTCTTGAGATTTATTTTCTTCCTTTAAAAATAATTCTGCAGCATCTAAATAAGCTCTTTTCTCAAATAAATGATTTGCAATTTTCAAATTTTGAGCTGTCAAAAATTGTGTAGAAAATGATAGTATAAATAGTATGATTAGTGCTTTTTTCATTCTTTAAATCGGTTTTTAAAAGAATCTTGGAGAAATATCAAAACCTTTATTTAATTTATAAATATCAAAATCGTATAAAATAAATAATTCATGGGATCCCGAACTAAACGGACCAAGATTTGAGGTTGTATAATCATATGCGTAGCCAATTCGTAATTCAGGTGTGGCTCTTATATTAAATAAGCCTGTAAACGCATCATTAAATCGGTAGCCAATTCCAAATTCTAATCGGTTATCATATAAAATATTTGCTGTTAAATCTAAGGTTAAAGGAGCTCCATTAACTCCTTTTAGCATAAATGCAGGTTTTAATTTAATAAAATCATTAATTTCAAAAACGTAACCACTGGTTAAGAAAATATGCGGTAATTCGGTTCCTTGATACTTTCCGTTATTTCTATTTAAATGTTGTGACTTTAAAATATTCGGGATTGAAATTCCTAAATAATAATGATCGGTATTAAAATATAATCCTGCACCAATATTAAAAAATGATTGATTAATGTTATTTGAAAAGTCAGCATCTGTAAAGACATCACCAGATTCCAGTTCAAAATCATTAAAATTAACATCAAAAAAAGTAACACCAGTTTTTAAACCAAATGATAAATTTCCATGCTCCTCTAAATCTAATTTGTATGCAAAATCGAAGGAAACATTATTTTCTTTTACAATGTCGCCAATGTTGTCATTAATTAAAGAAAAACCAATTTCAATTTTATCGTTAATAGGAGTGTGTAAGAACAAATTTGAAGATTTTGGAGCACCAATAACTCCAATCCATTGTGTTCTGTATAATCCTCCAATATTAATAATTCCAGCTGCATCTGTTGTGTACGCAGGATTTATTACACTCATATTATACATATATTGCGTGTATTGTGCGTCTTGTTGAGACCACAAAAGAATGGATGTTAAAAGTGCAATACTATTTAAAATTATTTTTTTCATTCTTTATCGACTTAAATACAATCTTCGTTGAACAGGTTTTCTGCCATTTTTATTAAAGTAAATAATAAAATAGTAAACACCAGCTGGCACCAATTCATCATTGCCATTTAATCTTCCGTTCCAATCAGGTTTTGAAATTGTTGAAGAATAAATTAAATTACCCCAACGGTTATAGAATTCAACTTTAAAATCAGGGTACAGCTCTCTCAAATTTTTTATTTTGAAGGAATCATTTATCCCGTTTTCAGTTGGTGAAAATCCATCATAAATTACAATATCGTATTGCTCACACATATTTAAATTAACGGTAACTTCAAGTGGATTAACACTTAAGCAACTATCATTATTACTTTCTATTGCAAAATATGTGTTCCCGTCAATTAAAAATTCTGAAGAACTTAATTTGTTGCCATTTGGGTATAAATCAAACCAAGAAATTGTACCTCCATTTGAAGGTAAAACATTTTGATTTAAATCAGCGATTGTTGGATTGAACTCAGCGCAAAATTCATTTCCAGAAGTATTTAAAAAAGGAGTTTCTACATTAGTTAATTTTACACTAACTGCAATTCTACTTGAGCTTTCACAGCCATTGGAATCGGTTTGAGCCGCCCAATAATTTAATCCATCAATTAATAAATTATCGGATCTTAAAGGTATGGTTTCTGTTTCGGTTGCATACCAAATAATAGTTCCATTTGCTTGTAAATCAGAAATTTTTGGAAAATTAGAAGCGCAAAAAACTTGATTAGTATTGTTTATTTCAGGTTGCGGAATATCAACTATTGTAGCTATTAATTTTATTTTTGAATTACTTTCACAATCGTTATTTTGATTAAAATTTAAGTTCCAATAATCCTCACCATCTATCAATAAATCTGTTGAATTTAAAGGTGTTTCAGAAGTTTCGGTATCGTACCAAATAGTTCCATAGCCAGTAGCTACTATATCTTCAATTGTTGGATTGTCAGCTTCGCAAAAAGTTTGATTTATTTCAGAAGTTGTCGGTGGTGGAGGAGCACTAATGGTTGTCGAAATCATCAGTCTAGATGAACTAACACAACCCGACGCATTTGTTTGAGCTGCCCAATAATCCTCACCATCTATCAATGAATCAGTTGAATTTAAAGGTGTTTCAGAAGTTTCGGTATTGTACCAAATAATTTCACTTCCGCTAACGGTTAAATCTGCAACTGTTGGATTGTCAGCTTCGCAAAAAGTTTGATTTATTTCAGAAGTTGTCGGTGGTGGAGGAGCACCAACAGTTGTCGAAATCATCAGTCTAGATGAACTAACACAACCCGACGCATTTGTTTGAGCTGCCCAATAATCCTCACCATCTATCAATGAATCAGTTGAACTTAAAGGTGTTTCAGAAGTTTCGGTATTGTACCAAATAATTTCACTTCCGCTAACGGTTAAATCTGCAACTGTTGGATTGTCAGCTTCGCAAAAAGTTTGATTTATTTCAGAAGTTGTCGGTGGTGGAGGAGCACCAACAGTTGTCGAAATCATCAGTCTGGAAGCACTAACACAACCCGAAGCATTTGTTTGAGTTGCCCAATAATCCTCACCATCTATCAATAAATCTGTTGAATTTAAAGGTGTTTCAGAAGTTTCGGTATCGTACCAAATAATTTCACTTCCGCTAACGGTTAAATCCGCAACTGTTGGATTGTCAGCTTCGCAAAAAGTTTGATTTATTTCAGAAGTTGTCGGTGGTGGAGGAGCACCAACAGTTGTTGAAATCATTAACCTTGATGAGCTAACACAACCCGAGTCATTTGTTTGAGTTGCCCAATATTCTTCTCCGTTTGTTAAAATATCTGTCGAATTTAAGGGTGTTTCAGAAGTTTCAGTATCGTACCAAATAATTTCACTTCCGCTAACGGTTAAATCCGCAATTGTTGGATTGTCAGTTTCACAAAAAGTTTGATTTGTTTCAGATGTTGTTGGTGGTGGAGGAGCACTAATTGTTGTCGAAATCATCAGTCTAGAAGCACTAACACAACCCGATGCATTTGTTTGAGCTGCCCAATATTCTTCTCCGTTTGTTAAAATATCTGTCGAATTTAAGGGTGTTTCAGATGTTTCGGTATCGTACCAAATAATTTCACTTCCGCTAACGGTTAAATCCGCAACTGTTGGATTGTCAACTTCGCAAAAAGTTTGATTTATTATAGAGGTAGTTGGTGGTGGAACATTTAAAATTTCTACCTGAACTATAGACGAATTAGTAGCGCAAATGCCTGAATCGCTAGAAACTGTATATGTATAGATTCCTTGGATATTATTTTCAGGTTCAAAAACGCCTAAATACCCGTTAGTTAATTCACTTGGTCCAGACCAAGTACCTGAATTATCAGGCATTCCACCTAATAATTCAAATAGATTTATTGTATTTAAATTGCTTTCACATTCAAAATAAAATACATCTGTGCCTGCATTTGGAGCAATATCTATAGTAATAGTAGTTTTAGTTCTTTTTGTACTTTCACAAGGAAAAGAGACTTGTGTAGCCCAATAATCTTCACCATCAATTAATGGTAAATCTATATTTAATGGCTCTGAGCTGGTTTCATAATCGTACCATAAAATAGTTGTTTCATTTGCTGTTAAATCGGAAATTTTCGGATTTGAAGAAGAGCAAAATGTTTGATTTTCTGGAACTGTCGGAGGTTGGGGATTAATAATTGTTATAGTAGTTGGTAACCTTTTACTAATACATCCGTATTCTGTTTGTTGAACCCAATAGGTAACTCCATTTACCAAAGGTTCTGATGGATTTAATAAATTCCCATCATTTTGAGCATCATACCAGGCTATATTTAGACCAATTGCAGATAAATCGTCAATAGTTGGGTTGTCAATAGCACATTTTCCTACAAAAACATCAACATTTGTTGGGGGCTCACCATAAATTGATACTTGTACTGCAAGTCTATTTGGACTGCAATTTCCATTATTAATATCGTCTGCATAATATGTAGTATTGTTAATTAGAGGTGCTGAGGAATTGTATTGGTTGCCTCCAGATTCGGCATCAAACCAAACAATTGTTTCACCTATAGCCATTAAATCTTCAATAGTGCTATTGTCACTTTTACAAAATACTTGAGACAAGTTTCCAGTTGGATCTGGATTTGTGCATTGTGACAAAACGGATTCAGAATAAACTAATGCAATTATTAAAAACAGAAATTTATTAAAATAGTGTATTAATGAAAATATTAGTTTTTCCATTGAATTTGAGTTTGCCTAGGTAATTTCTTTTAACTACAATTTTTTGTAAGTTAAATATAAGAATTAATTACCATTTATTAGTTAAAACAGGTTGTTTATTTGTAAAACAGGACTTTTTAAAAAAATAAAGTATTTAAATTTTATGATTATCCTTTTTAAGATTTTATTTACATTTGGAATTATAAAGTTTATGCTAAATGAATATACATTTTATTGCTATTGGAGGAAGTGCTATGCACAATTTAGCTATCGCATTGCATCAAAAGGGATATCAAATTACCGGAAGTGACGATACTATTTTTGAGCCTTCAAAATCTCGTTTAGAAAAACGTGGTTTATTACCACAAGAATTTGGTTGGTTTCCAGAAAAAATAACAAATAAAATTGATGCAGTTATTTTAGGAATGCACGCAAAAGCTGATAATCCTGAATTGTTGAAAGCTAAAGAATTAGGGCTTAAAATTTATTCATATCCTGAATTTTTGTATGAGCAAAGTAAAGATAAAACACGTGTTGTAATTGGCGGATCACACGGTAAAACTACCATAACATCAATGATTTTACATGTGATGAATTATCACCATGTAACTGTTGATTATATGGTTGGGGCACAATTAGAAGGGTTTGAAACAATGGTACATTTAACCAATGAAAATGAATTTATGGTGTTAGAAGGTGATGAATATTTAAGTTCTCCAATAGATTTACGCCCTAAATTTCATTTATACAAACCAAATATTGCACTTTTAAGTGGTATTGCTTGGGATCATATAAATGTTTTTCCAACTTTTGAAAATTATATTCAACAGTTTTCAATTTTCACCAATTCATTAACCAATGGAGGAATTATGGTGTATAATGAAGAAGATGCAGTTTTAAAAAATGTTGTTGAACAAGCTGAAAATCCTATTAAAAAATATCCATATAAAACACCAAATTATAAAATTGAAAATGGCACAACTTTATTAGAAACATCTTTAGGTGAAATGCCTCTTGAAATATTTGGTGAACACAACCTTCAAAATTTAGCAGGAGCAAAATGGATTTGTCAGCATATGGGAATTGATGAGGATGAATTTTATGAAGCTATTTCAAGTTTTAAAGGTGCAAGCAAACGTTTAGAAAAAATTGCAGAAAATATTTCAACAGTTGTTTTTAAAGATTTTGCACATTCACCAAGTAAAGTAGAAGCTACCACAATTGCTGTTAAAAAACAGTATAAGGAAAGAAATGTACTGGCTTGTTTAGAATTACATACTTATAGTAGTTTAAATGCCGATTTTTTAAAGGAATATGAAGGTGCTTTGGATAGTGCTGATATTGCTGTAGTATTTTATTCACCACATGCGGTTGAAATTAAAAAATTAGAAGAAGTAACAGAACAGCAAATTAAAAAAGCATTTAAAAGAGATAATTTAATTGTTTATACAAACCCAACGGAATTTAAGGAATACTTATTCAACCAAAATTTTGAAAATACGGCTTTATTGTTAATGAGTTCTGGTAATTATGGTGGACTAGATTTTGAAAAATTTAAAGAAATAATTTAATTTTTCCTCCAAAAGAATGGAGTTAATAAAATTAGAACAGTAAATAATTCTAATCTACCAATTAACATTAAAAAAGAACACATCCACTTAGCAGGAATTGATAAATGATTAAAATTATCAACTGGACTTACAGAGCCAATTGCAGGGCCAATATTTCCTAGCGAAGAAGTTGCTGCACCCATTGCAGATTGAAAATCTAAGCCAAATAGTGAAAGTATTACTGAACTTATAATAAAAATTCCCATATACAATACGAAGAAGGATAAAATATTAAATACAATATTTTTTGGGATACCTTGTCCATCATATCTTACGGGAATAATTGCATTTGGATGTAATAACTTTTTAAATTCTAAAACACTATTTTTAATAATTATAATATGCCTTACAATTTTAACACCACCACTTGTAGAACCAGCTGAACCACCAATAAAAAATAATGAAAACATAATCATGGTTGCTAAAGAACTCCACATAGTAAAATCAGCAGTTACAAATCCGGTTGTAGTTAATACTGAAACTACTTGAAAAGCCGCATGTCTAAAAGCACTTTCGTTTGACCCCCAAGGTTTAGGATGATCAATAGTTGTTACTAAATTTGGATCCTGAAAGTTTATTATAATTAAGGTTATAATTAAAGTTGTTCCAATTACTCCAAAAAAGTAATATTTAAACTCTTCACTTTTAAACACTTTATAAATCTTTCCTTTTAAAGCAAAATAAGTTAGTACAAAATTTGTACCTGCTATAAACATAAAAGCTGTTACAATATATTGTATTATAGGCATTCCATTGTAATGTGCCATACTTGCATTTTTGGTTGAAAAACCACCTGTACTCATAGTTGCCATTGCGTGATTTATAGCATCAAACCAAGTCATACCTGCAAATTTCAACAAGAAAAACTCCACAAAGGTTAATGAAAAATATATTAACCATAATCTTTTTGCAGTTTCAGTAATTCTAGGATGCATTTTATCTGCGGATGGACCAGGAGCTTCTGCCATAAATAATTGCATACCTCCAATTCCTAATAAAGGTAAAATTGCCACTGTTAAAACAATAATTCCCATACCACCTATCCAATGCGTAGCACTTCGCCAAAATAAAATTCCTTTTGGCATTGATTCAATATCGGTTAATATTGAGGAACCTGTTGTAGAATAACCAGAAATAGTTTCAAAAAAAGCATTGGTGAAATTAGGTATTGCTCCTGTAAAAACATAAGGAAGTGTTCCGGTAAAAGAAAGCATTAACCAACCTAAAGTTACAATAATATACCCTTCTTTTTTACCAAGGTTTTTTTTAGCTTTTCTGTTAAAAAACCACAATAGAAAACCTAAAAGAATTGTGGTTAATCCGGCTTGTAAAATTCCTAATTTTTCAGGTTCATTATAGTATATACTAAATGGTACAGCAATAAGCATGAAAAAACCATTAAGCATTGAGGTAAGCCCTAAAAAACTAACGATAATTTTAAAGTTGAGGTTTTTCATTAATTAAATAATTTTTCAACTTTATGTATAGCTTCAGGTAAACAAAATACAACTGCTTTGTCTCCTGCTAAAATTTGAAAATTACCAAAAGTCATATGTGCAATACCATTTCTAATTACACCTCCAAAGACAGCTTTTTTAGTAATTTTTATATCTTTTACTAATTTTTTGGTAACAGAAGAGTTTTCCTTAACCATAAATTCTAATACTTCGGCATCTACATTATGTAAGTTTGCTAATTTTAAAACTTCCCCTTTTCTTACATGTTTAAAAATAGCACTTGCAGCCAAGAGTTTTTTATTAATTAAAGTATCAATTCCAATTGTTTGAGAAATATTTATATAATCCATATTTTCTACCAATGCAATTGTTTTTTTAACACCTTTAGATTTTGCAACCAAACACGACATAATATTTGTTTCAGAATGTCCTGTTACCGCTACAAATGCATCCATTTCTGCAATATTTTCTTCCTCTAAAAGTTCAACATCTCTTCCATCCCCTCTAATTACAAGTGCATTTGGAATTTTTTCTGCAACTTCAAAAGCACGTTCTTTATCAATTTCAATTAATTTAATATTGAAATTATTTTCACAAAGGTTTCTCGCGGCTTTAACTCCAATTTTACTTCCCCCTAAAATCATTACATCTTTTACTCCAAACTCAGTTTTCCCCATTAATTTGTAAAGACTTTTAATGCTTTCTTTTGGAGCTGAAAAATAGATTTGGTCGTCTGCGTGATAAACTGTATTTCCTCTTGGAATAATTGTTTCGTTACTTTTTTCTGGTTTTATAGCTATTGTAATAAAATCTACATCAGAAAATTTTTCTCGGGCTTCTTGTACTGTTAAGTTTATTAAAGGTGAATTATATTCTAAAGTACTTCCTAAAATATTTAAGGTTCCATTTTCAAATTGAATGGTATCATTAAATGCAGATTGATTTAACAGCATTTTAATTTCATCAGCGGCTAATTCACCCGGGGAAATCATACTATCTATGCCAATTTCAGTAAAATCAATTTCAGAATTTTGTGTAAACTCATGATTTGAAATTCTTGCAATGGTTTTTTTAGCTCCCAATTTTTTAGCTAAAACAGCAATGGTAAAATTAGTATTTTGAGATTCTGTTACAGCTAAAAAAATATCAGCTTTATCAATATTAATTTCTTTTAAAAGTTTAATGGAAGTAGCATCCCCTTTTTTTGTAATAACATCAATATGGTTACTTGCATATTCTAGTTTTTCGGAATCAGTATCAATTAAGTAGATATCTTGAGATTCAAAAGAAAGAAGCTTGGCTAAATGGAAACCAACATCTCCAGCACCAGCAATAATAATTTTCATGTACTTAAAATATTTAGTACAAAGATATTATACTTATTTTAAAAAAAAGATTTTTTTTTAATGGATTCAATTTTACGATAAAGCACCAAAATTGTATTAAGCTTAATTTTTAATTAATTAGAATGTTGAAATGTTTAAAATTCTGTTTTTTACTTCATCCGTATAAGTACGTCCAAAAGGATATCTGATACCAGCAATTTCAACACTATTTCCTTCAATAGTATCAATTTTGTTAATAGCAATAGTATAAGATCTATGGATTCTTAAAAAGTTTTTTTCTGGTAACTGATCCGTAAAACTACTTAAGGTTTGGTGTATAATATATTTATTGGTTTTGGTTGTTATTTTTAGATAATCTTTTAAACTTTCTATCACTAAAATATCATCTAAATAGATTTTTTTCATTTTCTTTTTATCAATTTTAACAAAAAGATAAGGTTGGTCTACTAGTTGTTGTCCTATAGTTTTTGAATGTAAAATTCTAAAAACTTTATTGGTAGCCTTTACAAATCGTGGAAAAGGAATGGGTTTTACTAAGTAATCTAGCACGTCCAATTCATAAGAATCTACAGCAAATTCTGTATGTGCTGTTGTGATAATTATAAGAGGTTTTGTATCTAAACTTTTAATAAAGTTTAAGCCGTTTAACAAGGGCATATTTATATCTAAAAATATTAAATCTACAGGATTGCTTTTTAAAAATGATAATGCTTCAATTGCGTTGTTAAAAGTTTTAATAAGTTCAATATCACTAATTTCTATTAAATGATTTTTAATAACATTTAGCGCTAAAGGCTCGTCATCAATGATTATGCATTTTATTTTCATCGTAATTTAATTTTTAGATTTACTACGAATAGTTTATTGTTTTCATTAATTTTCAGCTCGTATTCTTCTTTATTATAGCCCAAAGCTAACCTTTTTTTTACGTTTATTAACCCTATTCCTTTAGTAATACTTTCTTTTTGTTTAATATATGGCATTGCAGGTATTGGATTGGAAATTTTAAAATAAAGAAAATCTTTTTCAACTGTAAAATCAATATCAATTTTTATTTTTCCAATATTTTTATTTGCACCATGTTTAAAAGCATTTTCAATGAAGGACAATAAGAGCATTGGAGCAATTTTTTTGTTTTTTATATTTCCAGAAATATTCATATTTATCTCTAACTGTTCATCAAACCTAATACGCTCAAGGTCTAAATAGTTTTGAATACATAAAATTTCCTTTTCCAAACTTTGCTTACTTTTTTTTGTTTCATATAAAAAATACCGCATTAATTCGGAAAGTCTTAGAATAATTTTAGGTGTTTTTTTTGAATTTTCTAAAGATAATGAGTAAATATTATTAAGTGTATTAAAAAAGAAATGCGGTGAAATTTGAGATCTTAAAAATAGTAATTCAGTTTCTAGTTGTGCTTTTTCTAAATCTGTAACTCGTTTGTGCTCTTTTAACCAATCCATTGTAATTTTTATGGCAGTAACAAAAGTAATTACATACAATTCTCCAATCATCATATCTACAGAATAATTGAATGTTAGTTTGCTAATTACTTCAGTTCCTTCAGGCCATACATTTTCACTTACCAAATAATAAGTAAGATTAAATTTTACCAATAACATTACAAAAAGTGCAGATAAAAGTAGTCCTATATAACTCAAGTATTTTCTTTTAAAAACAAATAATGGCATAAATATATAAATGTTTAAGTAGCATAAAGTCATATGAATTGGAAATCCAATAAGGTTAGTTTTTATTGAATATGCATAATCATCAAAATAACTTCCCCAACGCAGGGTATTAAATATAAAATAGATAGACCAAAAAATGACGTGATGCTTTAAAGAAATTTCTTGAACTTGTGATGAATTGGCTGTGGTTTTATATGAAAATACAGACATAATCTTATTCTTTTTTAGTGTTCAACCGTGTTTAGATGTAATCCGTCTAATTTTTTTTTGAAAAACACGAAATTAAGTAATATTTATAACTAAATTGAAAATTGAATAAATTAAAACTTCAGAAAGCATTTATAAAATGAATACAATAAAGCACTTGCAACTTATTTTTATAATAGGAATTATTATAAGTATTACCTCTTGTGAAAATACTCAAAATGATACTAAAGTAACCCCTAAAATAAATCTTACAAAGTTTGTTAATCCGTTTATTGGAACTGACGGTCATGGCCATACCTATCCAGGTGCAACAGTGCCTTTTGGAATGTTACAAGTTAGCCCGGATAACGGAATTTCAAGTTGGGATTGGTGTTCTGGTTATCATTATTCAGATTCTATAACCATAGGTTTTAGTCATTTACATTTAAGCGGAACTGGAATTGGAGATTTGGCCGATATTAGATTAATGCCAATTAATAAGAAAGTTGATTTAGCAAAAGAAATAAAGTCAAGAAATGATGTGCCTTATAAATCGTTATATACTCATAATAATGAAATTGCTTCACCTGGATATTATAGTGTAAACCTAAAAGACTTCAATATTAAGGCTGAATTAACTTCCAGTTTAAGAACCGCTTATCATAAATATACATTTGCTAAAAACGATGCACAATCTGTAGTAGTAGATTTAGGCTTTGCAATTAATTGGGATAAAACTACGGCTTCAAAAATTAATGTAATTAATGAGACAACAATTTCAGGTTTTAGATATAGCTCTGGTTGGGCAAAAAATCAAAAAGTGTTTTTTGTGGCGCAATTTTCTAAACCAATAGAAAAATATGAATTGTTGAACGATGGAATTTACAAGAATAATGTAACAACTGTTGAAGGTGAAAAATCTTTCGCACAACTTTATTTTAAATCTGAAAATACGCAAGAACTTGTAGTAAAAGTCGCGGTTTCTTCTGTAAGTGAAGCAAATGCGCTGGAAAATTTATCAAAAGAAGAAATTAGTTTTGAAACTGTTAAAAGTAAGGCTGCTGAAATTTGGAATAAAAACTTGTCTAATATTACTGTAGAAACAGCTAATGAAGATTTAAAAACTGCATTTTATACGGCTTTATATCATACACAGGTTGCACCGGTTACTTTTAGTGATATAAATGGTGAATTTAGAAAAGAGAATGATAGTATTGTAAAAGCTCAAAATTTCACAGCATACTCTACATTATCTTTATGGGATACTTTTAGAGCTGAACATCCTTTATTAACTTTTACAGCTAAAGATAAAGTTGCAGGCATTATTAATTCTATGCTGGCATATTACGAAACTAAAAAAATATTGCCTGTTTGGACTTTATATGCAAATGAAACCAATACAATGACGGGTTATCATTCTATTCCAGTAATTGCAGAAGCCTATATAAAAGGCATCAAAGGTTTTGATATTAAAAAAGCTTTTGAAGCTATGAAAACTACAATGATGCAAGATGAAAGAGGCTTGAATCATTATAAAAAATATGGATATATTCCTCATAATTTATTAGATGAATCGGTTACTATAACTTTAGAATATGCTTATAACGATTGGTGTGTAGCGCAAATTGCCAAAGAGCTAGGTGAAGAAGAAGATTATATGTATTTTATAAATCGTTCAAAAGCCTATGAGCATCTATTTGATGCTAAAACTGGTTTTATGCGTGGAAAAGATGAGAATGGAGTTTGGAAAGAACCATTTGACCCTAAGTTTTCTGCACACAGGGTACATGCTGATTATACCGAAGGAAATGCCTGGCAACACAGTTGGTTTGTTTTGCACGATGTAGAAAATTTAATTAAACTACATGATGGAAATGAAAGCTTTACGGATATGTTAGAACAGCTGTTTACAGAGTCTTCCGAAATTACAGGAGATGATGTGTCAGCTGATATTTCAGGATTAATTGGTCAATATGCTCATGGAAACGAACCAAGTCATCATATTGCATATATGTTCAACTTTGCTAACAAACCTTGGAAAACTCAATATTGGGTTCGCGAAATTTTAAAAACGCAATACAATACAACACCCAACGGATTAAGTGGTAACGAAGATTGCGGACAAATGTCGGCATGGTATGTGTTTAGCGCAATGGGCTTGTATCCTTACAGTCCTGCTTCTGGTGAATATCAAATAGGAAGTCCGTTGTTTAAATCTTCAACTATAAAAATTTCTAAAGATATTGCATTCACTATTAAAGCTGAAAATGTTTCAGATGAAAATATGTATATACAATCTGCAACTTTAAATGGAAAAAATTTCAATAGAACTTTTATTAGTCATATTGAAATTATGCAAGGAGGCACACTTCAATTTGTAATGGGAAAAACTCCAAACAAAAATTGGGGAATTAAAAATTAAGCATTTTTAAAATGGATATAATTGATGTTTTAATAATTGCTGTTTATGTTTTACTCACGCTTTTTGTTGGGATTTGGGTTTCAAAAAAAGCATCAAAAGGATTAAAATCCTATTTTTTAGGAGGAAACAATATCAAATGGTACTTCTTAGGTTTAAGTAATGGATCAGGAATGTTTGATGTTTCAGGAACCGCCTGGATGGTTGGAATTTTGTTTCTATATGGAGTAAAAAGCTTTATGTTTATGTGGCTTTGGCCAATATGGAATCAAATTTTTGTAATGATGTTTTTAGCCGTTTGGATTAGAAGATCTAACATTATGACAGGTTCCGAATGGATTTTAACACGTTTTGGAGATAATAAAGCAGGAAGAGCATCGCATATTATTGTTGCTGTTTTTGCCATAGTTGCTGCCATTGGTTTTATCGCTTATTTTTTTGAAGGTGTTGGAAAGTTTATGACCATAATTCTTCCTTGGGATTTAGCACTTCAAATAGGAAATGTAGCGTTGTTAACTTCAGAACAATCCTATGCGTTAATTATAATTATACTAACCACAATTTATACTGTAAAAGGAGGTATGTTTTCTGTAGTAGCCACTGAAGTTCTGCAATATGGAATTATGGTGCTTGCAGGTATTTTAGTTGCAGGTTATGCCTTTTTCACCTTTTCTGATGTTGAAATAAATGCTGTAATTTCTAATGAATGGAGAAATGTATTTTTTGGTTGGGAATTAGAAACGCATTGGAGTGATAAGTATCAGGCATTTAATAATTTAATAGATTCCGAAGGCTATAAAATGTTTGGAGCTTTAATTGGAATGACACTTTTTAAAGGTTTTTTTGCAAGTATTGCAGGTCCAACTCCAAGCTACGATTTACAGCGAATTCTTTCTACAAAAACAGTAAAAGAAGCTGCCTATATGAGTGGTTTTACCAATTTAATTTTATTTATTCCGAGGTATTTATTAATTGCAGGTATTGTTGTAATTGCGTTGGTTACTTTGGCTCCGGAAATGAGTATAAACCCGTTATTAAATGGTGGAGATTTGGAAATTTTATTACCAAAAGTAATTAATTTTCATGTGCCTGTTGGTATAAAAGGATTGTTACTAGCTGGTTTATTAGCTGCTTTTATGAGTACCTTTTCAGCTTTTGTAAATGCGGGTCCTGCTTATATGGTAAATGATATTTATAAAAAATATTTTAAACCATTAGCTACTGATAAACATTATATAAAAGCAAGTCATATTGCGTCATTTATAGTAGTAGGTCTGGGTGTTTTTATGGGCTTTTTTGCAGATTCTATCAACTCGTTAACATTATGGATTACGAGTGCGCTTTTTGGAGGTTATGTTGCAGCAAATTTTTTAAAATGGATTTGGTGGCGATTTAATGGATGGGGATATTTTTGGGGAATGTTAGCTGGGTTAGTGGTGGCTTCATTACAATTTGTACTTGATCAAAACAAAGGTAATTTTTTAGAAAATTCTTTATTTTATGAATTATCACATGTGCATGCCATTTATTTATTTCCCATCATATTTTTTGTTTCGGTTTTAGGTTCTTTTTTAGGAACTTATTTTAGTAAACCAACAGAAATGAAAGTTTTAAAATCGTTTTATAAAGAGGTACGTCCTTGGGGTTTTTGGAAACCTGTTTTAAATGAATTAAAAAAGGATGATAAAACTGCTGTTAAGAATGCTGATTTTTGGTTAGATATGGGAAACTGTATAATTGGTATTATTTGGCAATCAAGTATGATTGTGTTACCAATTTACTTGATGATAAGAGACTACCATAAAACATTAATTGCGTTAGTAATTTTTTTAATAACATCTATAGTGCTTAAATTTACATGGCTGGATAAGGTTAAAAAATTACCAAATTAAAAATTTAATATATAAAATGAATACAATTCCTTGGCAAGATAAACCAATAAATAGCAACGAAGTAATTTGGAGATATTCTGAAAATCCAATTATTAATCGAGATCAAATACCAACTTCAAACAGTATTTTTAATAGTGCAGTTGTGCCTTTTAAAGATGGTTTTGCAGGTGTTTTTAGATGTGACAACAAGGCAGTTCAAATGAATATTTTTGCTGGTTTTAGTAAAAATGGAATCGATTGGAACATAAATCATGAGCCAATTGAAATGAAGGCTGGAAATACTGAAATGATTGATTCTGATTATAAATACGATCCGCGTGTTGTTTTTATTGAAGATAGGTATTGGATTACTTGGTGTAACGGTTATCATGGACCAACAATTGGTATTGCCTATACGTTTGATTTTGTTGAATTTTTTCAATGTGAAAATGCTTTTCTTCCATTTAATAGAAACGGTGTTTTATTTCCTCAAAAAATCAACGGAAAATACGCCATGTTAAGTCGACCAAGTGATAACGGGCATACACCTTTTGGAGATATTTACATTAGTTACAGTCCTGATATGAAATTTTGGGGAGAGCATCGTTGTGTTATGAAAGCCACAGCTTTTGAAGACAGTGCTTGGCAATGCACAAAAATTGGTGCAGGACCCATTCCTATTTTAACTAACGAAGGTTGGTTAATGTTGTACCACGGTGTAATAAATACATGCAACGGATTTAGGTATGCAATGGGAGCAGCCATTTTAGATGAAAACCAGCCAGATAATGTAAAATACAGAACACAGCCCTATTTATTAGGTCCACAAGTTAATTACGAGCAGGTAGGTGATGTGCCAAATGTGGTGTTTCCTTGTGCTGCATTGCACGATATTGAACAAGATAAATTAGCAATTTACTATGGAGCAGCAGATACTGTTGTTGCTTTGGCATATGGAAAAATAAGTGAAGTAATTCAATATACAAAAGAGAATAGTTTATAAAATTTTAGATATGAAGTTCAATAGATTAGTTATAGCATTGTATTTGTTTTCAATTGTAAGTTGTGCGCAATCAACAAATAATGTTCCTAAAAGTTATATTGCTTATAAAACTTCTGAAGAAATTAAAATTGATGGAGAATCAACGGAAAACTCTTGGAATAAGGTTAAATGGTCTGATACTTTTATTGATATTGAAGGTATAAAAGAACCAACATACAATACACAAGTTAAAATGATGTGGGATGAAACTTACTTTTATATTTTGGCTAAATTAGAAGAACCACACGTTTGGGCAGATATTACTGAACACGATGCTATTATTTTTCATAACAACGATTTTGAAGTTTTTATTGATCCAGATGGAGATACTTTTAACTATTATGAATTAGAAGTAAATGCCCTAAATACAGTTTGGGATTTATTTATTACAAAGGCATACAGAGAAAAGAACGAAGCTTTAAACGATTGGACGTTAACTGGATTAAAATCTGCTGTTAAAGTTGATGGAACTATTAATAATCCAAATGATAAAGATAAAGGCTGGACATTAGAATTGGCAATTCCCTGGGAAGCTTATAAAACTTCTTATTTTGAAAAAAATGTTCCTGAAAATAAACATTGGAGAGTTAATTTTTCGAGAGTTAATTGGGATTTTCAATTAGAAAATGGGGTGTATCAAAGAAAAAAAGATGCTGAAGGCAAATTATTACATGAATACAATTGGGTTTGGTCCCCACAAGGCGTTATAAATATGCATGAACCAGAAAAATGGGGTTATGTGTATTTTTCATTAAAAGAAGTAGGTTCAAAAGACAGTTTTACAATTCCGCAAGATGATGCTGTTAAAGCCGAATTATACAGTTTGTATAAATCTCAAAAAAGCTATTTTAAAAAGTATAAAAAATGGGCAACAACTATAGATAGTTTAACTTCTAAAGCAATTATTGTAAATCATAAAACATTGCAACCAACATTAGAAAATCACGCAACAGGTTATAATATTTCAGTAAAAAGCCCTTTTACTAACACAATATTAATTATTAAAGAAAACGGTAAAATTATTTCAAATTAAATCTATTATGAACTTACACAAATTATTATTTTTTGCAGTTGTATTAACTATTTTTTCTTGTGAAACCAAAGAAGAAAAAAAAGACACAACAGTAATTTCTGAAACCATTAAAACAGAAAACGTGTTTGAATTTGGTGTTTGGACCACCGCAAATAATGAAAAATCGAATGAAGAATACGCTCAAGAATTTGAAAAATACAAGTCAGCTGGTATTGATGAGGTGTTAATCAATACAGGAACAGATCCTGAATTGTTAAAAAGAATTGCGCCTATTGCAACCGAAAAAGGATTAAAAGTTCATGCATGGATTATGGCAATGAATCGCCCAGGAGACACTATTGCTCTAAAACATCCAGAATGGTACGCAGTTAGTAGAGAAGGAAAATCATGTTTTGATACACGTCCGTATGTTGGTTATTACCAATGGTTATGCCCAACTAGAGAGGAGTCTCGTAACCATGTTTTAAGTTTGGTTGAAGGTTTGGCTAAAGTTGATGGCATTGAAAGTGTTCATTTAGATTATATTCGTTTTTCAGATATTTTCCTACCAATTGGTTTACTGCCAAAATACGATTTAGTACAAGATGAAGAATTACCGGAGTTCGATTTTTGTTATTGCGATGTTTGTGTAAGCGAATTTGAAAAAATGCATCATAAAAATCCAAGAAATATAAAAAATACAGACATTGATATGGAATGGAAACAATTTCGTTTAAATGCTGTTAGAAATGTAGTAAATGATGCTTATAAAATTGTACATAAATACAACAAAAAATTAACTGCAGCCGTTTTTCCTTATCCTGAAATGGCAGATCATATGGTGCGTCAACGTTGGGATAAATGGACCATTAACGAAGTATATCCAATGATTTATCACGGTTTTTATAATGAAGAAGTAGATTGGATTGGTTTTGCAACCAAACAAGGTGTTGAAGATGTAAAAGATAAAGGAATTGGTATTAATACCGGAATTTATATGCCAGATTTTAAATCTGTTGAAGATTTTAAACAAGCAATTTTACTAGCAAAAGAAAATGGCGCAAAAGGAATTACATTTTTTGATGGTCCAGCAATTTCAGAAGATTATTTAAAAGCAATTAAAGAAACAAAAGAAAGTTTGAAATAGTAATTTATGAAGCAGTTTGGACTTATAGTTGTCATTTTTTCAGGGTTACTTTTTGGTTGTTCAAAAACAGAAATAAAACCTAAAAAATTAACAAACTATGTAAACCCATTTATTGGAACTGATGGTCCTGGAAATACCTATCCAGGAGCAACTGTTCCTTTTGGAATGGTGCAATTAAGTCCGGATATTGGCATTCCAGGTTGGGACAGAATTGCGGGTTATTATTACCAAGATTTTATCATTTCAGGGTTTTCACACATGCATTTAACAGGAACTGGAGCAGGAGATTTGTATGATATTTTGGTAATGCCAACAAACAGTAAATCTTCAAAAAGAATTAAAGAAAATAATTTCAAACCTTTTTCGAGTTTTTCTCACGATAAGGAAACAGCTTCACCAGGTTACTATTCAGTTGATTTGTTAGATTATGGAATTAAAGCAGAATTAACGACTACTGAAAGAACTGGAATTCATCGTTATACATTTCCAAAAGATAGCTTATCACAAATTCATATAGATTTAGGTTATGCATTAAATTGGGACAGTCCAACAGAAACCTATTTTAATGTTGTTGATAATAGCACGATTGAAGGGTATCGAAAATCAACAGGTTGGGCAAAAGACCAACGTGTATATTTTGTTATTAAAGTATCTAAACCATTTGAGTCGTACCAATTATTTAAAAATGATACGCTAACAACTTCGCCAGTTACAGCTAAAAACACCAAAATAATTTTAGAGTATGCAACTACCGAAGGCGAGCAAATTATTTTAAAAACGGGTATTTCTTCGGCAAATATTGTAGGAGCTCATAAATCTTTAGCAATTGAAGCGCCTGATTTTAATTTTGAAGTAATAAAACAACGAGCAGAAGCTAAATGGGAAAAAGAACTCAGTAAAATTGAAATTTCAACTTCAAACGAAACAAAAAAACATATTTTTTATACAATGTTGTATCAATCTATGTTGGCGCCAACCTTATTAAGTGATTACAATTCAAATTATAAAGGAGCTAACGATAGTATTATAAAAGCCGAAGGATTTGATAGATACGATACTTTTTCTTTGTGGGATACATACCGTGCAGCACATCCACTGTACACGATTTTACACCCTAAAAGAACATCGGATATGGTTAATTCTTTATTGGCTCATTATAAAGAAACCGGTTTATTACCAGTTTGGTCAATGCAGGGAAATGAAACAAATATGATGATTGGTTACCACGCGGTTCCGGTGATTGTAGATGCCTATTTTAAAGGAATTAAAAATTTTGATGTTGAGCTAGCTTTTGAAGCTTGCTTTGCAAGTGCAACAGACAATTCAAGACAAATAAATGAATATATGGAGCTGGGTTATGTTCCTGTGGATGAACATCATGAAAATTGGTCAGTTTCTAAAACATTAGAATATGCGTATGACGATTGGTGCATTGCTCAGTTTGCAAAAGCTTTAGGTAAAACAGAAGCCTATAATGAGTTTTTAAAACGTTCTGAAAATTGGCGAAATATTTATGATTCGCATTCAACATTTATGCGTCCAAAATTGAAAAATGGTGAATTTGTGAAGGAGTTTATTCCTAAGGAATACTCACCTTATTTTTGCGAAAGTAATGCTTGGCAATACTTTTGGTCCGTGCAACATAATATTGAGGGTTTAACCGATATTATTGGAGGAAAAGAATTGTTTGAAAAGAAATTAGACACCATGTTTTCCTTAAATCCACTGCCAGAAGATAAATTGCCAATTTTCAGTACAGGAATGATTGGGCAATACGCCCATGGAAACGAACCAAGTCATCATGTTGCATATTTGTATAATTATGTTGAAAAACCTTGGAAAACACAAGAATTAGTACGTGAAATTTTGGAAACGCAATATAAAAATGAACCAAACGGACATTGTGGTAATGAAGATTGCGGACAAATGTCGTCTTGGTATGTTTTTAGTGCTTTGGGTTTTTATCCGGTAAATCCAGCACAGGGAATTTACGCTTTTGGTTCGCCAATTGTTGATGCTGCAACGCTAAATTTAGAAAACGGAAAAAAGTTTACTGTTGAAACTAAAAACAATAGTTCAGAAAATAGATACATTCAAACTATTGAGTTAAATGGTAAAATAATAGAACGAAATTACATTGAACATACAGAAATTATGGAAGGTGGAAAATTGATTTTTACAATGGGAAATCTTCCAAATAAAAATTCAAAAAATACCATGGCTTCAAGTTCAAAAATGTATAATTAAAAACAAGTTTATGTCACAAAGAAGAGATTTTATAAAAAAAGCCGCTTTAGGAACCATAGGAATAAGCACTATTTTAAGTTGTAAAGAACTTACTGAAAAAGAGGAAAAATCTTCTGAAAAGTTGGTGATTAAAAATCAAAAAAAGCCGCTAATTATTTCTACATGGAATCACGGTTTACCGGCAAATGAAGAAACTTGGAAACAATTAAAAAATGGAAAATCTACATTGGATGCTATTGAAGCTGGTATGAAAATTCCCGAAGCGGATCCAGCTGTTAGAAGTGTTGGTTATGGAGGTTTTCCAGACAGAGAAGGAAAAGTAACGTTAGATGCTTGTATTATGGACTTTAACAGTAATTGTGGTTCGGTATCTTTTTTACAAGGAATAAAACATCCAATTTCGGTTGCGAAAAAAGTATTACAAAACACACCTCACGTAATGTTATCTGGTGAAGGAGCACTTCAATTTGCATTGTCTGAAGGTTTTGTTGAAGAAAATTTATTAACACCTGAAGCTGAAAAAGACTGGAAAAAATGGCTGGAAGAATCCAAATACAAACCTGTAATAAATATTGAAAATCACGATACTATTTCAATGTTGGTAATTGATGAAGATGGCAATATTTCAGGAGGTTGCACTACAAGTGGAGCTGCTTGGAAAATGCATGGTAGAGTAGGCGATTCTCCAATTATTGGTGCAGGATTGTTTTTAGATAATGAGGTTGGTGCAGCAGCGGCAACAGGTTTAGGAGAAGCAGTTATTAGAACAGCTGGCAGCGCCATGGTTGTTGAGTTAATGCGTCAAGGAAAATCACCTTTTGAAGCTTGCAAAGAAATTGTAGAACGTATTTACAATAAGCATAAAAATCATAAAGATATGGAGTATTTACAAGTTGGATTTATTGCCGTAAATAAAAATGGAGAACACGCTGGTTATAGTTTGCGATCAGGATTTAATTATGCAATTTATGATGAAAAAACAGGAAATAGAATGGAAGATGCACAATTTAAAATGTCTTGGGATAATTAATAAAAAGAGTTTAAAAAATAAAACACTTAAAAATGAAAATAGCAAATAAAGGTCTACTACTATTAGTACTTATAGTAAGTATAATGTCATGCACAAAAACTAAAGTTTTTACAGAGAGTGATATTCATATAATTCCAAAACCTGTTGAATTACAATTACAGAAAGGTGTATTTGAGTTTACTAAAAATACGCAGATTGTTGCAACCAACTCTTTTCAAGAAAAAATAGCTAAACAGTTTAGTGAAAAATTTGATACAGCAGCAGGTTTTAATCTTCAAATTGTAAAGGAAACACCAGACAAAAATTTTATTCAGTTTTTAACAAATTCAGCATTTGCAAGCGAAGCGTATGAACTTTCAGTTACCAATACTAAAATAACCATTACGGCAAATGAAAATGCAGGTTTTTTATATGGTTTAGAAACAGTTAGGCAATTGTTGCCGGAAGCTATTGAAAGTTCAACTTTAGTTACAAATCAAGATTGGGTAATTCCAAATTTAGAGGTAAAAGATCAACCTCGCTTTCAATACAGAGGTTTACATTTAGACGTTTCTCGACATTTCTTCAAAAAGGATTATATCAAAAAAACTATTGATAGGCTAGCAATGCACAAAATGAATGTGTTGCATTTGCATTTGGTGGATGATCAAGGTTGGAGGATTGAAATTAAAAAGTATCCAAAGCTAACCGAAGTTGGAGCTTGGAGAGTTGATCAAGAAGATAAGCATTGGAATGCAAGGGAAACATCAGATCCAAAAGAAAAAGGCACATACGGTGGCTTTTATACACAAGAAGAATTAAAAGAATTGGTTGCTTATGCAGCATCAAAAAGTATTGAAATAATTCCTGAAATTGAAATGCCGGCACACGTTACTAGTGCATTGGCTGCTTATCCAGAGTTAGGCTGTTTTAACAAACAAGTTGCAGTTCCTTCTGGCGGTGTTTGGCCAATAACAGATATTTATTGTGCTGGAAAAGAATCTACTTTTGAATTTTTAGAAAATGTTTTATTGGAAGTAATAGATATTTTCCCTTCAAAATACATTCATATTGGTGGTGATGAGGCTACCAAAACAAATTGGAAAGTTTGTCCACATTGTAAAAAAAGAATGAAAACTGAAGGATTAGATGACGTTGAAGAATTACAAAGTTATTTTGTTAAACGTATGGAGAAATTTATCAATTCAAAAGGAAAAAAACTAATTGGTTGGGATGAAATTTTGGAAGGTGGTTTAGCTCCTGAAGCAACTGTTATGAGTTGGCGTGGAGTGAAAGGTGGAGTTGAAGCTGCTAAACAAGGTCATGATGTAATTATGACTCCAGGAACACATTGTTATTTTGATCATTACCAAGGTCCGCAAAATGAAGAGCCGCTTGCTATTGGTGGTTTTACGCCTGTTAGTAAAGTATATCAGTTTGATCCAGTTGTTGAAGAAATGACCCATGAGGAGGCCAAACATGTATTAGGCGGACAGGCAAATTTATGGTCGGAATATATTACAACCGAACAACATTCGGAATATATGATTTTTCCAAGACTAGCAGCACTTTCTGAAACCCTTTGGTCGCCAAAAGAATTGCGAAATTGGAAAGATTTTTCATTAAGATTACCGTCTTTATTTAAGCGCTACGAAAATTTAAATATTAATTATGCTAAAAGTGCTTATTTGGTTACAGCAAATACTTCCGTAAATTTAGAAAATAAAACGGTGAGTTTAACTTTACAAAATGAATTTCCAAATGCGGATATTAGGTATGTTTTTGGTACTGATGAATTGAATGAAAAAGCTACAAAATATACACAACCTATTGAGTTAACTGAAACTACTATTGTAAAGGCTTCATTATTTAGCAATAACAAACCAATGGGCAAAATAATAACTGATACTATCAAATTTCATAAAGCTGTTGCACACAAAGTAGAATATAAAGTTCCTTATAGCGAAAAATACCAAGGTGCTGGTGAATTTAATATGGTAAATACCTTACGTGGAACAAAAAATTTTCACGATGGACAATGGCAAGCTTGGTTAGGTGAAAATATGGAAGTGATTATTGATTTAGATACTGAACAAGAAATCAAAGAGGTTTCTGTAGGTGCTTTAGAAAATCAAGGACCAGATATTTATTTTCCAACAGTAGTAGCGGTTTTTATTTCAAATGATGGAAAAACTTTTGAAGAAGTTGGTAAAATAGAAAGAGCATTTCAAAAAAACGCTGGTGCTACATTAAAAGATTTTACGTTGAAATTTGACAAGCGAAGTGCTCGTTTTGTGAAAGTAAAAGCAACTTGTTTAGAAAAAAATCCAAGAGGTGGAGGTGCTTGGTTATTTATTGATGAAATTTTAATTAATTAAAAATGAGGTTTTTAAAAATACTGATTATCTTATTATTTCTTATTTCAAATCAAACTATTGGTCAAGAAAAATTAACAAAAGAGCAACGTTTAGAGTGGTTTAAAGATGCTAAACTAGGTGTTTTTATTCATTGGGGATATTATGGTGTAAAAGGAATTGGAGAATCCTGGTCTATGTACCATAAACAAATTTCTTATGAAGATTATATGGCGCAAGGCAAAGAATTTACAGCCAAAAATTACAATCCAGAAGAATGGGCAAAATTGTTCAAAAAGGTTGGTGCTCGTTATGCAGTACTAACAACCAAACATCATGATGGTGTAGCTTTATGGGATACAAAATACAGCAAGTTAAATGTAAAAGAAAAAACACCGGCTAAAAGAGATTTGGTAAAGCCTTTTGTAAATGCTTTAAGAAATGAAGATTTAAAAGTTGGCTTGTATTATTCTTTATGCGATTGGTCGCATCCAGATTATGAAGTCGTTTTTCCTCGTACAAATACCAAAAATGAGTATCCTCAAAAAAATCAAAAATATTTATCCTCTTGGCAACGATTTGTTAAATTTTATAAAGGGCAATTAAAAGAATTGAGCACTAATTTTAACCCGGATTTATTTTGGTTTGATGGTGATTGGGAAAAATCAAGCGAGCAATGGAGAGCAGCATCATTAAAAGATTCGTTGTTAGCTTGGAATCCTTCGGTAATTGTAAACTCTAGATTAAAAACATATGGAGATTACAGTACGCCAGAGCAAGGAATTCCAGTAGTTAGACCAGAAGGAGCTTGGGAATTTTGTATAACAATGAACGACAATTGGGGCTATTATCCTTCGGATACAAATTACAAACCAATTGCTCAAATTGTGCGAACTTTTGTTGAAGTTATTGCTTCTGGAGGAAATTTATTGCTAAACATTGGCCCAAAACCTGATGGAACAATTCCCGATGAGCAAGTTGATCGTTTAGAGGCTTTAGGCAAATGGATTAAAAAACATGAAATGGCAGTATTTAATTCTAAAGCCGGTTTACCCTATGGACATTTTTATGGTCCAACATTGTTAAGCAAAGATGAAACTAAAATTTATTTATGCTTATTTGATGCACCAAAAAATTATATTTCATTAAAAGGGATTCAAAACAAGGTAAAATCTATTAAAGTTTTAGGAAACAATCAATCCTTAAGTTTTGAAAGAAACGGTGGTGCAGCTTGGAATAATATTCCTGGAATTTTAAGAATTGAAATTCCTGAGGAGAAAAATTTAGATAATTATGTAACAGTTTTAGAAGTTGAATTAGAAGGTTCGTTAAAATTATACAGAGGACACGGAAATGCTGTTGAATTAAATTAATTATAATTGGTTTATCAAAGTATATTATTCCAATTTGGAAAGCATATAGCCAATGAGGAATTAATAAATAAAATAAATATGTTTTTGAATAATTTTTTAAATATGAGGATAAGTTCTATTTTTTATGCTATTTTATTTTTCTTAAGTTCAATTTCTTATGCTCAAGAACCTGTTGATTATGTAAATCCATTTATAGGGACTTCAAATTACGGAGCAACGTTCCCAGGTCCAATAGCGCCAAGAGGAATGGCAAGTATAAGTCCTTTTAATGTTGCAGGGCCACAAAATTTGCCTTTGGAGAAAGATAGCCGTTGGTTGTCGAATCCATACGTTCATGAAAATACTTTCTTAACAGGTTTTAGTCAGGTAAATTTAAGCGGTGTTGGTTGTCCGGATTTAGGTGTTTTGTTGTTAATGCCAACAACTGGAGTGTTAGAAACCAATCACTTAAAATATGGTTCAACCTATTCAAATGAAATTGCAAAAGCAGGATATTACAGTACTGAAATTGATAAATACAATATAAAAGCAGCATTTACAACTTCAAAAAGAGTTGGAGTTAGTAAGTTTACTTTTCCAAAAGGGAAATCTAATATTTTATTGAATTTAGGTTTGGGCTTAACTAATGAACAAGGCGCAATGGTTAAAATTGTTTCTTCAACAGAAATTGAAGGAATGCGTTCTGTAGGTTCATTTTGTTATAACAACCCAGAAGCTGCCTATCCAGTTTATTTTGTGGCTAAATTTTCAAAACCAGCAGCTAATTTTGGTGTGTGGAAAAAACCAGCAACCTATAAAGGAGTGGAAGCGCAATGGATGGGTTACAACGGAAAAACTAGGTTAATGGATGCCTCAACAAAAATGGTTGTTGGAGATAGTATTGGAACTTATTTTAGTTATAATTTTGATAAAATTGAAACTGTTGAAGTTAAAATTGGGGTAAGTTATGTTAGTATTGAAAACGCTCGGGAAAATTTAGAAAAAGAAACAGCAAATAAAACATTTAACGATGTTTATAAGGAAGCCTATAACGCGTGGAATCAACTACTTTCTAAAATTAAAGTTGAAGGAGGTTCTACAAATGATAAAACCGTTTTTTATACAGCCTTATATCATACATTAATTCATCCAAATACTTTGAATGATTTTAATGGGGAATATCCCGAAATTAAAACAAGTAAAATAGGCAAAACTGCTGGAACTAGATATACCGTTTTTTCTTTGTGGGATACTTACAGAAATGTACATCAATTAATGTCGTTGGTGTATCCACAACAACAATTTGATATGGTACAAAGTATGTTAGCTATGTACGATGAAAACGGATGGTTGCCAAAATGGGAATTAAATTCTACCGAAACTTTTACAATGGTTGGCGATCCTGCAAGTATTGTTATTACGGATACATATTTAAAGGGAATTAAAGATTTTGATGTGCAAAAAGCATACAAAGCAATGTTAAAAAGTGCCGATCAAATAGCAGATAATCCAGTACGTCCAGGTTTAAAAGATTATATTGAAAAAGGGTATTTAACAACGGAAAACGGAGGTTCAGTTTCCACAACACAAGAATACAATGCTGCTGATTATTCAATTGCTTTATTAGCAAAAGAATTGGGTAAAACTGAAGATTACAAACGCTTTTTAAATCGATCAATTTCTTATAGGAAGTTATTTGATAAAGAATTAAAATTATTGAGGCCACGATTAAAAAATGGTAATTGGTATAAACCATTTGACCCTTTGGCGGGTGCTAATTTTACTGAAAATATTGGTTTTATTGAAGGGAATGCTTGGCAATATGCGTTTATGGTTCCACATGATATTAATGGACTTAAAAAGTTAATGGGAGGAAATAAAAGTTTTACAAATCAACTGCAAAAGGTTTTTGACGATAATCAGTTTGATATGGCAAACGAACCAGATATTGCATATCCATTTTTATTTAATTATGTTAAAGGAGAAGAGTGGAGAAGTCAGAAAATGGTAGCAGAATTGGTAAAAAAACATTTTAAAAACACACCAGACGGAATCCCTGGGAATGATGATACAGGAACTATGTCAGCTTGGTTGGTTTATTCAATGATGGGAATTTACCCAATTTCTCCAGGAGAGCCAAAATACGCGATTACAAAACCAATGTTTGATAAAATTACTATTCAACTAGATTCAAAATATTATAAAAATAACGAGTTGGTTATAGAGAAAACAGTTAATAATAACGGCTATATCAGCCAAATTTTAATAAACGGAAATAAACAAAACAGCTATTTTATAAATCATAATGATTTGGTGAATGGACAAATCCTAAAAGTTATTTTAAAATAATTATAATTAAAATGAAATTAAATTCCCTATTAATTACGATACTTCTTTTACTATTTTTTAAATCAAATGCTCAAGAAGAATTAAACTACACGATATTTAAAAATCAGCCGATAAACTTTGGTGGTGAAGTTGGTGAAAACCCAGAAGTAAACCAGTTACAAGATGGGAGAATTATTTATAAAAAAGTGACAGTTCCAAAATTTCGAAAAGGAACAGATGTTAAAATTAAATTAACCTTACGTTCAAACGGTGATAGATGGGATAAATCAGGTTCTTGTTTTGTAGTAAAAGATTTGGATGAATTATCAATAATTAATATTTCAAAAGGAGAGAAAGTATTTCCAATTGCATCAACAATTAATGAAAAATTTAAAGGTGTAAAAACAACAGACACTTATAAACCAGTTGTTGAATTATTACGTTTTATGACACCTTTTGGTGTTGGATATTATAGTAATGAAAAAGGAAAATACAGAAAGCCTGTGTACATTCCAACCTGGGAAAAGCAAGTGGTTTGGGAACAAGATATTTCGCATTTAAAAAGTATAGTTGATAATACATTTTATTTAGGGGTTTGGGTAGATACTTGGACTAAAGAAGGTTATGAGGTAGATGTAGATTTAATATATTCTAATCGACCAAAAAAGACTTTTAATGTACTACCATTAGTAAATACTATTGCGTATGTAAATGGGCAATCGCTACCTGATTTTTTTGCAGAAACAGCTTTAAAACAAAGTTTTGAGTTAGATAAAGATATTAAAAATGTAAAATTATACTATACAACTACTGGTCATGGCGGACATGAAGGAGGAGATGAGTTTATAAAAATTAAAAATAGTGTTTATGTTAATAATAAACTGGTTTTAGACACAGTTCCTTGGCGAGATGATTGTGCTTCTTTTAGAAGATTTAATCCAACTTCAGGAGTATGGCTTAAAAAAGATTCTGCTTCATATATAGATTTTGAAGCAAAAGCATACAAAGTTAAAGAAATTGAAGAACGCATTGCATCTTCAGATTTATCTAGGTCTAATTGGTGTCCTGGTTCATATGTTAAGCCTTTTATTGTTGACTTGGAAAATTTAAACGCAGGAGTACATACTTTAAAAATTAAAATACCAGCTACAAAAGCGGCACATGACAAATTAAATCATTGGTTGGTCTCTGCTTATATAACTTATGAATAATGTTTGTTAATTATTTAAAAGAGTTAAAAAATGAATTCCTTTTAATTTTTAAAAAGTACATTTTACAATATAAAATTATGTTTTAAGAATGTTTATTTAAACTTAGTTAAATTTATAATAAACGAGATTTTAAAAAATAATACTATTTGCTCAAACGTTTTATTAGATTGTTTTAGCTGTATTTTTTAAAAAATAATATAGTTTTTAGTTATGTTATTTTAAAAATAATATCATACATACTTATTTTTATGCTATTGGTCGAAATAATTAACAATTAGTTTCCTTAATTTTTACATTTATTTATTATTAACTCAAATTATTTAATTAATGATACAAAAAATACTAAAACTGTTTTTTTGGGTTTGTATATTAGGTTTTTATAATGTACAGGCACAAACAGTAAGTGGAACTATTACAGACGCAATGGATGGGTCATCTCTTCCAGGTGTTAATATAGTTGTTAAAGGCACTTCAATAGGTGCCTCGTCAGATTTTGATGGAAACTACAGCATTGAAATTACAAATACAGATGCTGTATTGCAATTTTCTTATTTAGGTTATGCAACCAAGGAAGTTGCGGTGAATGGCAAAACTGTAATTAATGTTTCTCTTAACCAAAGTGCAGAATCGTTAAGTGAAGTAGTAGTAACAGCATTAGGGATAACTAGAGAGAAAAAATCGCTGGGTTATTCTGTATCTGAAGTCGATGGTTCATCGGTTTCACTAGCAAAAGAAACAAATGTTGTAAATTCACTTTCAGGTAAAGTAGCAGGTGTAGTAATTACGCAATCAGCTTCTGGACCAGCTGGAGGTACAAGAGTTGTTATTAGAGGTAACAATTCAATTACAGGTAATAATCAACCATTATATGTGGTAGATGGTGTGCCAATTGATAACTCTGGAATAGGATCTGCAAATGGTGCTAATACTTCAGAATATAGCCGTTCCGATTTAGGAACAGGTATTTCGGATATTAATTCGGATGATATTGAATCTATGTCAGTATTAAAAGGACCAAATGCAGCAGCTCTTTATGGATCTAGAGCTAGTAATGGTGTAATTTTAATTACTACTAAAAAAGGAAGTACTCAAAATGGTTTAGGAGTTTCGTTATCTACAAATATTTCGTTTCAAAACCCATTATTGTTACCAGATTATCAAAATGAATATGGTAGTGGTAAAGATGGAGTTTTTGGAGTTGATTTAAATGAAGTAAAAGGAAACGGTTCTTGGGGCCCAAAATTTGATGGTTCACAACAATTATATTACAATGGAGAAACTCGTTCTTACGTTGCACAACCAAATAATGTAAAGAACTTTTTTGAAACAGGATCTAACTTAGTAAATACCTTAGCTATTAGTAAAAGTAATGAAAATTCTTCTTTACGTTTTTCGTATTCTAATTCTTCAATAGAAAGTATTTTACCAAATTCTAATGTTGATAGAAATAATTTCAATTTAAGAGGATACTCTAAATTAACTGATAAATTTTCGATAGATGCGAAAGTAACTTACTTTTTACAAGATGCTAAAAACCGTCCGTCACAAGGTACAGAAGGAGTTATGGCTTATGTATATGGGTTAAACAGAAATATTGATATAAATGATCTAAAAACTTACCAAAACCTTGCTGAAGGTTATGGAGTTATTGCCGCTACAAATAGTGGAGGGAATCCTTATTGGATTTTGAATAATGATAAAAATGAAGATAGCAGATCTCGTTTTACAGGTTTTGCAAAAGCCCAATATGATTTTTCAGATAGTTTTAAAGCATTTGTAAGAGTTGGTACAGATGCAGTTTCTCATGATACTGAAAGTTATAACGCAGTGGGGCATCATTTTTTCCCAGCAGGTCGTATTAGTTATACTACAAATGATAGAACAGAAACTAACTACGATTTTTTATTGATGTATAATAAAGACATTAACGAAGATTTTAATTTAGCAGCTAATTTTGGTGGTAATGCATTGCATTCAACAGTTAAAGGGTCGCTAATTGCGGGTTCAGACTTTAAAATTCCAGGAAAATATTTTATTGATAATACAGATCCTTTAAAATTAAATATTGATCAATCAGATTTAATTGAAAAGAAAGTGAACTCGTTATATGGTTCGGCTTCTTTAGCTTATAAAGGAATGGCTTATTTAGATGTAACAGGAAGAAATGACTGGTCATCTGCATTATCAAGTGAAAACAGATCTTATTTTTATAAATCTGCAAGTTTAAGTTTATTATTAAATAATATGTTTGAATTTGAAGGGTCAAAAATTAATTTGGCAAAACTTCGTTTTAGTTATGCGAATGTTGGTAATGATACTGATCCTCAGCAAATTGTAAACTTGTATAACGTAGCCTCAAATGGTTATTTAGGAAATATTACAGTTTCTCGTCCTAATATTAAATTTAGTGAAAGTTTAAAACCAGAAGATGTAACTTCAACTGAAATTGGTTTTGAAATAAAAGCTTTTCAAAATAGATTATTTGCTGACTTTACATATTATTCAATTGCTTCAAAAGATTTAATTTTTGATGTACCTGTAGATCCTGCAACTGGTTATTCTTATTTTAGAGAAAATGTTGGTGAAATTTCAAATAAAGGTTTTGAATTAATGATTGGAGGTACTCCAATTAAAAATGAAAATTTAGAATGGAATGTTGCCTTAAATTTATCACAAAATAAAAATGAATTAGTAAGCCTAATTGATGGACAAGATTATTTTGAATTTAGTTCTACCAACGGAGGTGTTATTGATGTAAGAGCTCAAGTAGGTGAAGGGTTTGGAGATATTTATGGTACAACTTGGCAAACAACAGAAGATACTGGAGAAATTCTGTTAACAGCAACAGGAAGACCTCAAGCAAGTTCCGAAAGAGTTAAATTAGGAAATTATCAACCAGATATGGTAGGTGGTTTAACAAACACATTTAATTATAAAGATTTTGCTCTTAATTTTTTAGTAGATTTTAGAATTGGTGGTGAAGTTTATTCGGGTACTGATGCTTCTTTAGATGCAAGTGGTGTTTCAAAAAGATCATTAGAATTTAGAGAAGGTGGTGTAACTGTTGATGGTGTTTGGGATAATGAAGGAGTATTAACGGCAAATACAACTAACATAAGTGCACAAGATTATTGGGGCGCAGTAAGTGGTATAGCTTCTGAATATATTTATGAACAAACAAATGTACGTTTAAGAGAGGTAAGTGTTTCATATAACTTTCCTAAAACTATTCTTGAAGATACATTTATTAAAAACGCTTCTGTAAGTTTAACTGGTAGAAACTTGTTCTTTTTCTATAAGAAGAGTGATAATTTTGATCCTGAAACAAGTTATTCAACAAGTAATTTTGCACAAGGAGTATTGTTTTACAACTTACCTACTACAAGAAGTTTAGGTGTAAGTTTAAATGTTAAATTTTAATAATTTTTAAAATGAGAAATATAAAAATAACAATATATAGTGTTTTAATGTTCTTCGCATTTTCTTGTACGGGAGATTTTGATGAAATAAACACGAATACTCAGGGGTTTGAGTCTACTGAGTTAAGTGCTAAGTTCTTTATAACAGAAGCACAATACAAATTATATGCTCCAGACCGTTACCCATATTGGAGAGCACATTTAATTCATGCAGATAGATTTGCAGGTCATTTTACGTTTGGACATAATAACTCTTGGTGGAGTGATGGACTTGCATATAATTATAGTGGAGGTTATACAGATGCTTCTTGGGGGTGGTTAGCTGGTTATTTTGGAAACGTAAAATCTTTTATGGATTTGACAAAAGCCGGCGGTGAGTTTGAAAACCAATACATGTATGCTATGGGGTTGATTACTAAATCATTATACTATCAAATGTATACAGATACTTTTGGGATGCTTCCATATAGTGAAGCTGGTATTGAAGGTAATTTAACACCAAAATACGATACTCAAAAAGATATTTATAAAGGTATTATAGCTGATTTGGATGAAGCAATGAGTATTATTGGTTCAGAAACAAGAACAGGAGCCGGTGTTGCTGATGTTGCTGAAAACGATGTGTATTGTGGAGGAGATTTACAAAAGTGGAAAAAACTTGCAAATACACTTAAACTTAGAATAGGAATGCGTGCTTTAGGTGCAACAGGAGATGATTTTGCTTCAAATGCAATAAGCGCTGCTTTAAATGCTCCTTTACTTGATGCTGGTTCGGGAAGTGTAACTATGGAAAAAGATATTATTATTGGACAATGGGGTAGTGCTGCTTATGGTGATGTTTGGCATAGCTTTGGAGCAGGGTCTGACTGGACAATGGGAGAAATTTTGATTAATGAATTAAAAAACAATCAAGATCCTAGACTTTCAATTTATGCAAAGCCAGCAGTTGGAGGTGAACTTACTTTTGAAGGAACTGGTGCAGAATATCAAGAACGGTTAGATTTCTTAATAGCTTCATTAGATAATGCAAATGTGTCTTATACTTCTAGTGTTTCAGGAGATATTACTACTTTAAATGTTGATCCGGGTCAGTATATTGGTCAGCCTACCAGATTAAATGGAGATATTTACCCTTTAGTTAAATATGATTTATTTAGTACTCCTGGTCAAAAAATAAATCAAAAAACAGGAGAAAGCGTTAGTATTTATCCTGAAATTATTTTAACAAGTGCTGAAGCTTATTTTTTACAAGCAGAAGCAGCAGTTAGAGGTATAGGATCTGGAGATGCTCAAACCTTATTTGCTGATGGTATTAGAGAAGCAATGAAATTGTGGGAAGTATCTGACGGTGATACAGAAAACTATATAAGCTCACAAGATGCAGCAAATATTAGTTCTGGAACTATGGATGAAAAATTAGAAAAAATTGCTAAACAACGTTGGTTGGTTAGTTATACAGATGGTTTTGAGGCTTGGGCAGTTGTAAGAGATACTGGTTATCCTACAGAATTAGCTCAAGGAGTTTCAAATCCTGTTATTTTTGAATTAGGGACTTTAAATGGTGCTTACCCTCAACGTATGAGATATGGTAGCGGTGCACAATCTAATCCTAATTTTAGTCAAGCAATATCAACACAAGGGCCAGACTTACAAGGAACTAAATTGTGGTTTGCAAAATAAAATATAATTTTAAAAGTCTAAAAACTTTGTAAGTTATAGTTATTGGTTAATTAATTAAAACCACATACGATTATTAAAATTGTATGTGGTTTTTTCTTTTTTATAATATTAAAAAAAATCATTAATCGTTTTGAAAATGTAATTGGTCGAAATAAATAGTTACAGAGTTATATTTTTTGTTTCTTTATTATATTAAAGAGGTATATTTTTTTTGAATAAATTCATGTTTTTTTAAAAAATGCCAATTTTTTATAAAGTTTAAATTTGATGTTGAGTTTTTAAAGGGAACTGATAAATTCAGTTCTCTTTTTTTATTTTAAAAATTATAGTATTATTATTTGGCTTATCTACACACTAACTCTAAAAACCACCTTTTCAAAAAATACTTTATATTTGGAAAAAATGCGTTATGAATTATGAAAATAAATCGTTTTCAATAAAATCTTGGGCGGAAGATGATAGGCCTAGAGAAAAATTATTACTAAAAGGAAAATCAGCTTTATCGGATGCTGAATTAATTGCAATTTTAATAGGTTCAGGAAGTAGAAGTGAAAGTGCGGTAGATTTATCAAAAAGAATTTTAAATTCAATAGATAATAATATAAATAAGCTTGGAAAACTATCTGTTTTAGACTTGCAAAAATTTAAAGGGATAGGTGAAGCTAAAGCAATTTCAATAATAACTGCCATAGAACTCGGAAGAAGAAGAAGGTTAGAAGGCGCATTGGAATTATCAAAAATAGCAAGTAGCCAAGAAGTTTTTAATATTATGCAACCAATAATTGGAGAGCTTCAACATGAAGAATTTTGGATTATTTATTTAAATAATTCAAATAAGGTTTTATTAAAAGAACAATCTAGTAAAGGAGGTTTAACAGGTACTTTAGTAGATGTAAGGTTGGTGTTTAAAAAGGCTATAGAGTTGTTTTCCACAGGCATTATTCTATGCCACAATCACCCTTCAGGTAAATTGCAACCTAGCAATGCAGATAAGTTAATTACAAGTAAATTAAAAAGTGCTGGAGATACGCTTGATATAAAAGTATTAGATCATTTAATTATAACTGAAAATGCGTATTTTAGCTTTGCTGATGAAAATTTAATGTAAAATATTTTAATGTAAAAATGTTATTAGTTTATACCCATAAAATTACACCTAGACTTAATTATATTTTTAAGCACTTTTTTGTTCGAATATTACAAATTCCTGTTACTTTTTCAACCAAAGTTGATGAGTTTGTAGCACATAATGGGCCTAAAATCACTTATTCAAAAAATCCTTTAGGTTCAGAATTTTTTATAAGAAGTCACGATTTATTATTTGATCAGGGAATAAATGATATTGATATTAATATATCAAATTGGGAGGATGTACCTTGTTTTTTTCCTGCTGGTGAAGTTTCAAGTATTCCATTTGATATTTTTGCAGCGAGTTTTTATTTAATTAGTAGGTACGAAGAATATTTACCACATGTTCAAGATATTCATGAGCGATTTCCTGCAGATGAGAGTTTGGCATTTAAAAACGGTTTTTTAGAAAAACCAGTTGTGGATATTTGGGCTTATAAGTTTTTAGAATTGCTAAAAGAAAAGTTCCCATTATATAACTATTCTAAAAGAGATTACAACCTAATTTCTACTATTGATATTGATACTGCCTTTGCTTTTAAACATAAAGGTATTGTGAGATCTATTGGTGGTTATATTAATGATATAATCCATTTTAGGTTTGTTAATTTATGGTACCGGTTATTAACGAATTTAAATTTTAAGGAAGATCATTACGATACATTTTCTGAAATTTTAAAAATAAAAAAAGAGCATAAAGTTAATACGTTATTTTTCTTTTTAATTGGAGATTATACTACTTTCGATAAAAACATTTCTTTCTCTAACAGTAAATTTAAATCGCTAATAAAATCAGTTGCTGATTATGCTAAAATTGGGTTGCATCCATCGTATTTTTCAATTAAAAATGATGAAAAATTGAAAAAGGAAAAATTACGTTTAGAGAGTATAATAAATACTCCTATTGTATTTTCAAGGCAACATTATTTGAGATTAATAATTCCAGAAACCTATCAAAATTTAATCGATTTAGATATTGAGGAAGATTATACAATGGGTTACGCAAAGTATGTTGGGTTTAGAGCTAGTACTTGTACACCTTTTTATTTTTACGATTTGGATTTTGAAATTCAAACCCCTTTAAAATTATTTCCATTTGCTTTTATGGATGTTACATTAAAAGATTATATGCATCTTTCTAACGAAGAAAGTTTAGCTAAAATTTTAGCATTAAAAAATGAAGTTAAAAAGGTAAATGGTACTTTTATAAGTTTATTTCATAATGAAACGTTAAGTGAAAACGATAAATGGCGAGGGTGGAATTCAATTTATAAAATAATCGTTATTGATTAATGTATGATTCAATACTTAAAGAATAATGAAATTGATATTAAAAAGTATGATACCTGTATTGAATTATCTACAAATTCACGTATTTATGCTTTTAGTTGGTATTTAAATATTGTTGCAGACAATTGGGATGTATTGGTTTTAAACGATTATGAAGCTGTAATGCCATTACCTTGGCGAAGAAAATATTTCATTAAATATATATATCCTCCAGCTTGGACTCAACAACTTGGTATTTTTTCTTCAACCCATATTTCTGAAAAACTGGTTTTGGATTTCATAAAAGCTATTCCAAAAAAGTTTAAAAAAATTACGATTCAGTTTAATTCAGAAAATAAATTTAAACACAAAAATGTAACTGAACGCGTGAATTATGTGTTGCCTTTAAATAAGTCATATGGTGAGATTTATAAGGGATTTAATAACAATAGAAAGAGAGATTTAAAGAAAGCAATAAAATCAAAATTTGAAATAGTTAAAAACATTAATAAGAATGATTTTTTTAATTTTTATTTAAAAGCTGAAAAAAACTATAAATTAAATTCAAATCAACTATTAAAATTAAAATCATTATTAGATTTTAATGATAAAAATATTCAAGTTTGGGGAATATATCATGATAAAAATTTAATAGCTGGTTTACTTTGGTTGAAAGATGATAACCGAATTACAAATTTACTACCAGTAGCTTCTAAAAGTTCAAAAGATTTAGGTTTACCAACATCATTTTTAAATGAAATAATTTATCAATTTTCAGGTTCTAATTTAATAATTGATTTTGAAGGTTCAATAATTAAAGGAATTGCAGATTTTTATAAAAGTTTTGGCATAGAGAAAGAAAATTATTTTTTGTATCAAAAATCATTTAACGTCTTATAATATATTTTTGAAAATGAGTTTGCAATTGTTTTAACACCAAAGTTGTTTTCAGCATAATTGTGCATTAGCTTCTTATTGAAATTAAGTTTGTGATTATAAATTTTTAAAATTGCTTTTTCTAATTCAATTTCATTTTTTGAAGTTGTTAAATAACCGAAATTTTCTGGAAAATATTCACTTATACCTCCAACATTTGTTGAAACAACAGGCACACCACAAGCAAATGCCTCTAAAATAACACAAGGTAAATTTTCATAATTACTAAAAAGTAAAAATAGATTTGAGTTTTTCAAATAATTAGCTACTTCAATATTTGAAATTTGCCCAATAATATTGGCATTTTTAATATTTAATTGTTTAATTTTTGATAAGTAATTATTAGAGTTATTACCAATTAAATTAAATTCTAAATTTGGAATTTCACCTTCTAACTTAGAAATTACGTTAAGAATACCATCAATATTTTTAATTTTATTATTCATTCCCGAAACATGTGTAATAATGAATTTTTTAGAAATAGCCTCAGAAATATTAAATTTTGAAGTATCAACAACATTTGGGATAGGATAATAGTGCCCTTTTAAACCAAAACTTATCATTTCTTTTTGTAAATGCTTGGAAACAGGACAAACAAATGAAGCATTTTTAACAATTTTTTTTGTTAGCATTTTTTGTAAAAAAACAATGGATTTGTTTTGGGGATCTTGGTATCCACTCCAATGTTCAGAAATTATATAGGGTTTCTTTTTAAACCATTTTAAATAGAGCGCAATTATACCTTTAGGAAATGCAATATTTAGGTGAATTAATTGAAAATCTTCAATGCTGTTAATAGCATTTAAATAAGTTTTAAAAAATAAGTAAAATTTAAAAAGAGGGTTTTTGGTTTTAGGTACATAAATAATTTTCGTTTTAACATTATTTATTACTTTAAAAGTACTTTCAACGTGAACGATATTTTTATCTGTTACAACATGAATTAATGTTACTTTATAATTTGTTGAAACTGCTTCTGCATGTCTTTGAACAAAATCTCCATTGCTGGGAGATACCCGAGACGGATACCATCCACTTAAAAATAATATGTGAAGTTTTTTATCCAATTACTTATCCAAATATAAATGCTAAAATAGGTTTTTTAGTACTAATAATATTCATATTTTTAGTGAATGAATATTAAACACATTTTTTTCGATTTAGATCATACGCTTTGGGATTTTGAAACAAATTCTGATTTAGCTTTTACAACCATTTTTAAAAAGCATAATGTAAAAGTTGAGGTAAATAAATTTTTGAATTATTATAAAGGGATTAATCAAAATTATTGGAAATTGTACCGTGATGAGAAAATTACCAAAGAAGAATTAAGAGTTGGTAGATTAAAAGATACATTTTCAAAAATAAAATACAATGCAACTAGCGAACTGATTGATTTTTTGTCAGTTGATTATATTGAGTATTTACCAACTAATAATTATCTTTTTGAAGGTGCTTTTGAAATTTTAGATTATTTGCATCCAAATTATGAAATGCATATTATAACCAATGGTTTTAATGAAGTTCAGTTTAAAAAAATTGAAAACTCTGGGTTAACTAAGTATTTTGATAAAATTATAACTTCGGAAGAAGCTGGTGTAAAAAAACCAAACCCTCATATTTTTAATTATGCCTTAAATAAGGCGAACGCATTATCAAACGAATCTGTTATGATTGGAGATAATTGGGAGGCAGATATAATGGGAGCTAAAAATGTTGGTTTAGATGTTATATTTTGTAATTTTAATAACGAGCCCGTTTCAGAAAGTATAAAATCTGTAAATTTATTAAGCGAAATAAAAAAATTCCTTTAAAAAATATTATGAAAAAAATAAGTATTATTATATGTGTTTTAGTAATTACTTTAGGAAAAGTTTTTGCACAAAATAGTATCAATACATACAAATATATTTTAGTACCAAAACAATACGAGTTTCAAAAATCTCCAGATAATTATCAAATAAACTCGTTAACTAAATTTTTATTTGAAAGAGCAGGTTTTACAACACTGTATATAGACGATTTATTTCCTGAAGATTTGGCCTTAGACCGATGCTCGGCATTAACAGCAATTGTGAAAAATAATTCAGGAATGCTTAGCACAAAATTAAACATTGAGTTAGTTGATTGCTTTAACAAAACAGTTTTTTCAACAAATGAAGCAAAATCAAAAATAAAAGATTATAAAAAAGCTTTTCAGGATGCCATTAGAAAGGCATTTAAAGATATTGAAGCTTTAGATTATAAATATTCACCTGAAGTAATTTTAGAAGAGAAAAGTGTAACACCAATTGTAACTAATATTAAAAAATCAGTAGAGCAAAAGGAGCTAAATATAGTTGAAAAGGATAAGGTTGCAGAAGCCATAAAAGAGTTGCCTAAAAAAGAAGTTTTAGTTGAAAAAGAAGCTAAAGAACCAATTGATAAGCTTGTAATAACAAAAAAAACAGACAAGAAAATAATTTCAAAACCAATTGTAAATGTTAATGAAAAAGTAACACAATCAATTGTAAAAACTATTGAGGGAAATTATGATGTAGAAAATTGGGGCAAAAGTAAAATTGTAAAAAAAGGAGATGATTATTCCTTTATAGGAGGTGATGAAAATTTTGAATTTGCTACTATTTACAAAACTTCAAAACCAACTATTTATATTATAAAATGGCTGGCGTTTAAACAACCACAATTATTAGAAATTAACGCTGATGGAGATTTAAATATAGATATGGGTAATGGTATAAAAGTGTATAAAAGAATAACGCAATAATGTTGTAAAGTAGCAAGGGTACAAAACTGTTAATTTTATGTGGTTTTACTAAAATCTAAAAATCAACAACTAATAATTATACTTGCTTTTCCATCTATTTTTTAAAAATTCTCTTAAACTATTCTCCCTCGGATTATTTCCTGGATCAAATAATTTAGTGTTTTTTATTTCATCGGGTAAAAATTCTTGTTCTGCAAAATTATTTTCATAGTTATGAGCATATTTATACTCTTTACCATAATCTAATTCTTTCATAAGTTTTGTAGGTGCATTTCTTAAATGTAATGGAACAGATAAATCTCCAGTTTCTTTAACTAACGCCTGCGCTTTTCCAATTGCTTCATAACTAGCATTACTTTTAGGTGAACTTGCCAAATATACTGCACACTGACTTAAAATTATACGTGATTCTGGAAATCCAATAGTGTTTACTGCCTGAAAGGTGTTATTGGCCATTATTAATGCTGTTGGGTTGGCATTACCAATATCTTCAGAAGCTAAAATAAGTAAACGTCTTGCAATAAATTTAGCATCTTCACCACCTTCAATCATTCGGGCAAGCCAGTACACAGCACCGTTCGGATCACTTCCTCTAATTGATTTTATAAAAGCTGAAATAATATCGTAATGTTGTTCACCGGTTTTGTCGTATAAAACTGAATTTTTTTGAATTTTAGAAAGTACTAAATCATTGGTAATTTTAATTGGCTCATCTTCTGAATTAACGACCAATTCAAAAATATTTAATAATTTTCGGGCATCACCTCCTGAAATTTTTAGCAAAGCTTCTGTTTCTTGTATTTCAATTTTCTTTTTTGAAATAAAAGAATCTTCATGCAATGCACGTTCCAATAATTCTTCCAAATCACTTTTGCTAAATGAATTTAAAATGTAAACCTGACAACGAGATAGGAGGGCAGGAATAACTTCAAAACTTGGATTTTCAGTTGTTGCACCAATTAAAGTTACCCAACCTTTTTCTACAGCACCTAATAATGAATCTTGTTGAGATTTACTAAATCTATGAATTTCATCAATAAATAAAATTGGGTTTTTAGTAGTAAACAAGCCTCCACTTTGTTTGGCTTTGGAAATAACATCTCTTACATCTTTTACACCTGAACTTATTGCACTTAAGGTGTAAAATGGTCTTTTTGATTCTTGAGCTATAATATTAGCAAGAGTGGTTTTTCCAATTCCTGGAGGACCCCAAAAAATAAGAGATGGAATAATACCACGCTTAATGTGCTGGGTTAAAGCTCCATTTTCACCAACCAAATGTTGTTGACTAATATAGTCATCTAAAGTTTTAGGACGAATTCTTTCAGCTAATGGCTCATTCATTAGGTAAAAATAATAAATTAATAAATGCTATTTTATTGTTACTGTCAATATTTCAGATTAATAATTTTTGGACTTATATTTGATATTTTAAGATACGATGGATCAGCAAAATTTTAAGTATTCAAGAAGAATCTTTACAATACCACTTTTAATAATTTTTTTATTATGGTTAATTTATTTTATTGAAATTAAATTTGGTTATAATTTTAATAAATATGGGGTTTATCCAAAAAGTATTATTGGTTTAAGAGGAATTTTTTTATCACCATTTATTCATAGCAGTACAAAACACTTATTTAATAATTCCATTCCTTTATTTGTTATGCTTGTTAGCTTATACTATTTCTATAGAGAAATAGCTAATAAAATTTTAATATATGGGCTCTTATTATCAGGACTTTTAACTTGGATAATTGCACGTCCATCGTATCATATTGGTGCAAGTGGTATTGTGTATTTGTTAGTTAGTTTTATTTTTTTTAGTGGTATTTTTAGAAAATATTATAGGTTAACTGCGTTATCTTTAATTGTTGTTTTTTTATATGGAGGAATGGTTTGGTATATTTTTCCTACTGAAGAAAGGATTTCATGGGAAGGTCACTTATCAGGATTTTTAGTTGGATTTATTTTTTCTTATTTATACAGAAAAATGGGGCCTCAACCTGAAAAGTTTCAGTTTACTAAAAATGAAGAATTTGAAAAGCTTTTTGATGAAAACGGCAATTATAATCCACCAACGGAAGAGGAGAATGAGTTAGATTCAACTAATTCTTAGCAATTCTTTGTCGTGTTGTTTCATATAAAAAAGCACCACAAGCAACAGAAACATTTAAAGATCCAATTTCCCCTAACAAAGGAAGTTTTGCTTTTTGGTCAACTATTTTTAAAATAGAAGGGTTAATTCCTCTATCCTCAGAACCCATAATAATTGCAGTAGGCAGTGATAAATTTACATTATAAATTAAATTTTCAGTTTTTTCTGTTGCAGCAACAATTTGAATTTCTTCTGCTTGTAATTGAAAAATGGCATCTTTAATATGATCTACTTTACAAATAGGCATTTTAAAAGCAGCACCAGCTGAAGTTTTTATAGTATCTGCGCTAATTGGGGCGTTACCTTGTTTTTGTATTATAATTCCATTAACACCTGTACATTCTGCAGTTCTAATAATGGCACCAAAATTTCTAACATCAGATATTTGATCTAATAATAAAAACAGTGGAGTAGTAGTTTTTTCTAAAGTTGAAGCTATTAAAGTATCCAGTTCAATAAAGTCTATTGGTGATATTTGGGCAGCTACACCCTGATGATTATTATTTTTAGAAAACCTATTTAATTTTTCAACAGGTACATAACTAGTTGATATATTATGTTTTTTTATAAGTGTATTTAATTCTGAAAATAAAGGACCACTTAAGCCTTTTTGTAAGTATACCTTACTAATTGTTTTACCTGAATTAATTGCTTCTATAACAGCTCTTAGTCCAAATATTTTTGAAATTTCGTTTTCCATGCTGCAAATGTAGCTATATTGTTTGAATAAAAAAACCACCTCGATAGAGGTGGTTTTAAATTTAAATACAATAATTTAAATTGTAAAAGTTCCACTCGTGCTTCCTTCATATGCATCTCCTTCTAAACTCCATACAAGAATACCGTTAGCTGTTATGTTATAGCTAGTTCCACCATCTCCATATTGATCATAAATTTCTATAGTGTATGTTCCAGAAGATAAACACTCTTTAATCGATACTGGTTCAGACGCACCTGCATAACCACCATAATTAAAAGGATCAGCACTTGCTAAAACTGTACTACCAGAAGAATCTAAAATTCTCCAAGCTGCTTCTTCTGGCCAATCATCAAAAGAAAGACTAATTTTTAATTTAATACCATTATTAGGGCAAAGCTGAGATAAACCTATTGTTAAAGCTTCTCCAGTACTAATATCATCAGTAGACTGTAATCTTAAAACTAAAACTTTATCTTCACTTAATCCAACATCTTTTATATCAATATTAAGTGAACCAACATTTGAACCACCAGGAATTGTTACT
Source organism: Lutibacter oceani (assembly GCF_003384935.1). GTDB lineage: Bacteria > Bacteroidota > Bacteroidia > Flavobacteriales > Flavobacteriaceae > Lutibacter > Lutibacter oceani. Next base: position 193,166 of record NZ_QTTQ01000011.1, on the reverse strand, counting down.
GTTGAAGGAACAGTATAAGCACCTGCTTCTGCATTAGTACTTTCAGCTACAACCATAACTGGAATAATTCTGTCAGAACCAGTAATGTTAGTTGTATAAATTTTAACTTCTGCTGAAGTTTCTGATCCAGCTTCAACACCAATATCCATAGAATTAGATACAAAAGACGCGAAGGATGTATCTAAAGCTTTTGTGGAATCTTCTTCACAAGATGACAAAGAGATGATAGCTATTGAGGCTAAAAATAAATATATATATTTTTTCATAATTTATGTTTTTTGTTAATTAGAGTAAGCTTATAAAAGTTTATAAGCTTACTCATTTTATTTTAAACTGTCTAATCAATATATGGATTATTTTGAATTTCTGCACGAGGAATTTCATAAGTTAATCTAGGGTCTGAATAAGGAATAGACAAACCTGCATGAAATACATGATTAGAACCTCTAGTCATCATTTGTTTATTTCTCTTCATAGATAAATAACTTTTTCCTTCACCCCATAATTCAATTCTTGTTTGAAGGATTACTTCATTTAACAAATCGCTACCAGAAAGTCCATTTACATAAGCGTAATCTGATGCGTCAGAAAACCTTTGAGATAGTAATTGATTTAAGCGTGTTCTTGCATCTCCATCTTGGTTTTCTTTTGCAGCCATTTCAGCAGATAAAAGGTACATTTCAGCAACTCTCATATAAATATAGTCATCTTCGATGTTTCTTTGACCACCAATTTGTCTTGCTGCATTATAAAATTTGTTACGTGGTTGTAGGTTATTAGCAGGATCAAATTGAGTTTTTCTAATGTCATTAGCATCTATTTTAGCATATAAACCATCATCAATACCTTTTTTATCTCCAGCCCATTGATAACTGTAAGTAAATACATCCATTTGTCCCCACCAAGAAATTAAATCTAATCCATTAGCTAATGTAAGATCAAATCCCCAGATCCAACCTGGAGTTGAAAGACTATTAAATCCACCAACTACTTCACTGCTTGACATTAATGGATAACCAGAAGCAATAACTTGGTCAGCTAAACCTTTAGCTAATAAGTTTGATGCGCTCTCGTCTTTTGAAGCGTACACATAAGCCAATAATGCTTTTGCAACATCTTCGTTAATATTTGTTTTACTTGTTCTAGTAAAACCATCTAATAATGTAATTGCTGAAGATAAGTCTTCTATCATAAAATCATATACTTCTTGCATAGTTGCCTGAGCTTGAATTGGATCGTCAGCATCTTTATACAAAGGTAAAACTGTTGCACTAGCTTCATATTCTGGAGCATAAAGTTGTGTTAAGTAAAAGTACGCGTAAGCTCTTAGCGCTTTTGCTTGACCTAATGAATGTTTTCCACTGATAGATTCAGGTACTACATCATTACCTCCTAAAGACTTGATAACTAGGTTTGAAGATCTTATTACTCTATAATAATATCTCCAAGGAGTATAGTTATCATTGTCAGTATAATCAACAGTAGCTAATAAATTCGCAAAATCACCATACCTGTTATAGTTATTTGCTGTTAAAGCCAAATCTCCAGATAAAAAATCTGTAAATATATCATATCCTTTTTGACCAAAATCTTCATGGGAAGTGGTTCCACCAGTTCCAGTATTGATCATCATTGAATAAACACCGTTTAAAGTTGCGTCTAATATTTCAGGGTTTAATTCTCCTGAAGCTCCAGTATCATCTAAATTAATAAATGATGTTGGGCTTGTATCTAAAAACTCTTTTTCACAACTAATAAATGTTGCAAATACTGCAAGAGTAAATACTATTTTTAATAAATTAATTTTCATTGTTTTATTTTTTAAATTATTTAAATTTTTATATTAACACCAAGTGTAAATGTAGACAAAGGATTATATAAGTATCTTGCAGAAGACCCAACTAAAGATGTTGCAGGATTAAAACCTTTTCTAGCACTTAAAAGAAACAGATTATCTGCTGCTGCCCATATATTTAAATTTGAAATGCCTGTATTATTTAAAAGTTTTGACGGTATAGTATAACCAACCCTTACATTATTTAAAGCTAAAAAATCAGATTTTGTTAAAAAACGAGTAGATAAACGGTTAACATTTACATTCTGATTACTATATAATCTTGGAACATTTGTAATGTCTCCAGGATTTTGCCATCTACTAGTAATGTCAATATGATAGTTGTTACTACCTGACTGTCCATTATCTAATACACTTGCATAGTTACCATCATATCCATATCCTCCTAAACTATAAGCAAATTGAGAGCTTATGTCGAAGTCAAATATTTTAGCAGATAATCTAAACGCACCTCTAACTTTAGGAATTGCTGATTTACCTACGAATTTATTTGTTGCTTCTTGATATACACTTGTAACACCTTGCTTTATCTCTGTTTCTGGGTTTCTAACTACATATTCATATAAATCTTGTATCTCTTCACCAGAATCAAATGCACCATTTGAATTAGCATCAACATAATTTGTTTCCCAAATTGGGTCTCCATTTGCAGCATTTACACCTAACCATACTGGCATATAATAGTCATATCTACTATGTCCTTCTGCTCTACCAAAGTTTCCTAAAATGTCAATAATTTTATCTCTTCCTTCAGGAGCATCAAAAGGCATTTTTGTAATCTCATTATCTAACATCTCTCCATTAACAGATAAGTCTAATTTATAGTTTTCTTTATTAATGATGTGTCCAGTTAAATCAAATTCGAAACCTCTATTTACAATAGAACCATCATTTGTGGTATCAATTGCATCACCAGTAGAAATTGGTACACGTACACTAAATATTAAGTCTTCAGTATCTTTAATATAATAATCAAGAGAACCATCTATTATTTCATCAAATAATCTAAATTCTGTACCTACTTGATACATTTTACTTGCTTCCCATGTTAAATTTGCATTTTCTCTAGCTCTAACAATTAAAGATATGTTACCATCTAAATTATCTATGTCATATCCATTTTGTCCAGAGTAAAAATCTACACCAGCTTGATCTCCTTGAATACCATAACTAGCTTTTAGTTTTAGGTAGTTTATAAAATCAGTATTAGCTAAAAAATCTTCTTTACTCATAATCCAAGATGCTCCTGCAGACCAGAAAGTACCCCATTTGTCTGTTGCAAACCTAGAACTACCATCTCTTCTAATTGTACCTGAAAAATAGTACTTGTCTAAATAGTTGTAATTAGCTTGGGCAAAATAACTTTCTAATCCAGTTTCTTCTGTATATCCTGAAGGATCACTACCATTATTAATATAATTAGAAGGGTTATCTAAACCGTTCATTAAATTTACAACAGTATTCTTACTAATATAGGTACGATCTCTTTTCCACTCATTTGACTCGTGAGCTAATAACGCTGATATGTTATGATCTCCAAAACTTTTATTGAAATTAAACATTTGTAAAAAGTTTTGAGTTAGAGCTTGTCTTTGTTGTTTAAATAAACTACCTCCTTGACCAGCTGCAGAACCATAGAATGGATTGTTTATACTATTAGCCATATAACTGTAATAGTTTGCACCATACTTTGCAGTAAAAGTTAGTTCTTCAGTAAAATTAATTTTAAAAGAAAAATTACCATTTACAGAGTGACGTAAGTTTTCACTTAAATCAAAATTAGCATCCGCTATTGCATTTGTTAATCCTCCAAAACCTCTATTTTGTCCATAGTCATATTGATTACCTCCATAATAAGGGTCTTCTACAATAGCACCTGATGCATCACGTAAGAATAATGGGTAAATTGAAGGAATATTATCAGTATACCAAAATATACTTCCTGAGTCTGCAGATTGTCCATTTGTTGTTTGGGTTGCATAAGAATAATCAATATTAGCATTTGCTTCTAACCATTCAGTTGGATTATGAGTTACGTTTAACCTTGTTGAATAACGTTTAAAATCAGAATTCACTAAGTATCCTACATCATTTAAATAACCAAAAGAAGAAAAATAGGTTGTATTTTCATTACCACCACTCATACTTAAATTAGCTTCTGTTCTATTTGAATTTTGAAATCCATAATCAGACCAGTCTTCTGGAGTATATTTTCTTGTAACTCCTGATCTAACTTGACCTGTTGCTGGGTCAATTAAATCGCTAACATTTGTTATATTCCACATATTATAATCTGGGTGAATACCAGCTCCAGAGAATAAATTATCATTTGCGTAAGTATCAGGATTTGCTACTCCTAAAAAATCTCCAGTGTTTTTTAATGCTTCCCAAGATAGGCCAATATATTCTTCTTGAGATGTAATTACTTCATAAGCAGGTAAAAGTCTCATGTTTGTACCTGTTTTTACTTCAACATTAACACTAGAAACTCCACTCCTACCTTTTTTAGTTGTAATAACAATTACCCCATTTGCACCTCTAGAACCATAAATTGAAGTTGCAGTTGCATCTTTTAATACGGTTGTAGATTCAATATCTGCAGGGTTTATGTTACTGATACTGTTAAGATATGGCACACCATCAACAACATATAAAGGATCACTGTTACCATTTATGGTTCCAAAACCTCTAATTCTGATTGTTGCTGCACTACCAGGTTGCCCAGAACCATTAACAACATTTACACCAGCAACTTCACCAGCTAATGCTTGTGAAATGTTTGATACTGATTTTGCTTCTATGTTTTCAGATTTAACTGTTATAGCTGATCCAGTAAAAGCTTGTTTTGTACTTGTACCATAACCAACAACAACAACTTCTTCCAATAGGTTAGAACCTGTTAGTATTACATTGATAGTGTTAGAAGCACCTATGGTTTTTTCTTGAGTATTCATACCCACATAGCTAAAGACTAGAGCATCTCCAACATTTGCTTTAATGGTATAATTTCCATCAAAATCTGTTTGTGTACCATTAGAAGTACCTTTGACAATAACATTTACCCCAGGCAATGGACCTCCATCATCTGTTACAGTACCTGAAATCGTTTTTTCTTGTGCAAAAGATATCTGCACTAATAACGCAAATATCAGCGTTAAAATTCCATTTAACTTTGTTTTCATTGTATAATTGTTTAGATTAAATTTTTAAAAACCTCAAAAGTATGCTAATATATTTTTTTATAGAAATATTTAACACATAAAAAGGTTAATTAATCTTTAGATTCTAAATGTTATATTTAGTTGCGTAAAAAAAACACAAAAAACAAAATTAAATGGCATTATAAATAGATAGTGTTTTTTAGAAAAAAAAACCACCGCAATTGCGGTGGTTTAAAAATCTTATAATTTATTATTTATTTTAAGGTAAAAACACCACCAAAATATGAGGCGCCAAAATACCCAGCATATGTCTCAGCAAGCCCAACTGCGTCACCAGGATAATAAATATCATATTGGATCTTCATTACAGGAGGTTCACCACAAAGAGAAACCCAAGTACCTGAGCCTTCAATTTCATAATCATAATTAGCACCAGCATATATTGTAGTGTAAATATATTGTCTTGGAATAGTAACTGTTCCATCTTCTGAAACAATCATGTCAAAATCACCACCAGCTACAACTGGTTCACCCCAGAAAAGATCAATCATAGCTTGACCTAAACCTGAAGCGACCAATTTAGTTCCGTCCCATGTAGCACCAAAACTAGCTTCATCATAATAAGTACCATTGGTATAACTTTCGCCTATTGCCCAAGTACCTGCAAGATCAGAAACACCGTTTGCTAATGGAGAAGGAGAAATCTTTCTTATATTGAAATTAACTTTGCTTCCATTATCGCTAGATGTTACATTGTCACCTGCATTCAAATCTAGAATTAAATTAACAGATTCACATTCTGGCATATTTTGACCAATAGTGCTAAAATCAAATGACGCACTAGTCTTCCCTGCTGGAATTGTAACACTAGTTGTTGATAAACTGTACATGTCTGATGTCATAGTACTGGCTGAATTATGTGAAATAGTTGCAGTTATATCCTGAGATTGAGGTAATCCCATTAGTGTAACTAGGATAGTTGATTGCACATTTATAGGATTCCCATTTTCATCTCTGCCTACTTGAGCGTCTAAAGTGTTATTATCAAATTGAACATAATATGTTGCATTTAAATCAACATCTTTATGCAGCAGGTCAAAATTCGTGTCATCATAGTTACATGAAACAGTAGCTAAAACAGCTGCTGCCATGAATGTAATATATTTTAATATTTTTTTCATTTTTTATAATTTTTAAAGATTATTGATCCCACCATACTTTATCTGTAATAACAACAGATGGTACATTTTCAGTATTATAATCTAGTTCACTTTGTGCATAAGGGAATCTAGAAGGAATTGAGCCAGTAACAGCACCATTTGCCAAACTTAAGTTAGGATATCCAGTTCTTCTATAATCTGCATACGGCTGATTTGTAGAATAGCCTGCAATATATTTTTGAACAATAATATCTTCTAAAGTAGCAGTTACACCATTTATGTTAGCATCTAACCAAGCAGTATTAGCACTACCAGTAACTCTTAATACTGATGCTGCAACAGCAGCTTCGTAAGCTTCTTGAGCGCCTGATTGTCCTAACATTAATTTAGCTTCAGCTTCAATAAATTTAAGTTCTGAATAACTCATTAATACAGATGGAGCATCAGCGCCAGCATTATAAGAACCCGGTTGCGATGCAGCAGTATTTTCACTTCCTGCCTCACTTCCAGTATAATTACCATCACCATCTTTTGCGGCATAGAAAGGTAATCTTGGATCATCATTTGCGGCCAACATGTTTACTAAAGTTGCTCCCATTCTAATATCACCTCTTTGTTCCATAAATTGGAAAATAGGATTTTTATTAGCAGTTTCCCAAGGAACTAACATATCATCTGCATTTGAAGTAAATCCATTAGCTACAGCTGCTAAAGCTTGTGTATATGCAGCACTTCCATTTTTTTCAGAAAGTTGCAAAGCATGTCTTGCTTTAATAGATGCAGCAGCTTTTTTCCATTTGCTAACATTTCCACCATATATTACATCTCCTGATACATCAAGTACATTACTAGTGCTACTTAAATTTACAATTGCATCATCTAAAATAGTGAAAATGGTATCATAGATTTTTTCTTGAGAATCATATGCTGGGTGTAAAACGTTTTCAGTTCCTTTAAACGCCTTACTAAAAGGCATATCACCCCATAGGTCTGTAGCTATTCCTAAAGTTGTAGCAACCATAACTTGACCAACTCCCTCATAATGAGGAGATTCTTTACCTTCAGCTTTTGATTTATTAATTAATAATTTAGTATTCATTAACATTTCAGTATAAATAGATCCCCAAGGATTATTTACATCAGAAGGTTTAAGAGCATATCGAGCTTCTGTAAATGATTGACGGTCTGTACCATCAAATTGTTGCATCCAGATATTGTTTGTTCTAACGGTATTGTTACCAACTAAATTATATCCCATAGATTGTTGAATTGCTGGTAAAAGCAAGTTCATAGGAACATCTGCAGGGGCATCTGGATCTGTATTTAAGTCGTGGTCAATCCACTCAGAACAAGAAGTTCCCATTAGCATTAGTGAGAACACTAATACTAAACTTTTTATATTAAATATTTTTATATTTCTCATGATTGAATTTTTATTAATTAAAATGTTACTTTAAGACCTAACAAGTAAGATTTTGTACCTGGGTTATTGAAATAATCCATTCCTTGTCCATTAGTTGCTCCACCTAAATTTGTTTCTGGGTCAACACCACTGTATGGAGTGCTTATCCATAAATTTTTACCAGTAAAATATATTTGAGCTTCTTTTACTACTTCTGAGAATTTAGGGATGTCATAAGATAAAGTAATATTTCTTAATCTTACCCAATCCGCAGGTTCCATAGCAGCAACAGAAGGTCCACCTCCAAAATTACTACCATTACCTTCAAACCAATCTTCATCCTGTACTACCGGAGTAACATTTTCAACACCACTAGAAACACCATTACCATTTGCATCAACGTGACCATAAACACCGTCCATTACAACAATATTTTCTGCAGGAGTTAAATCAAAATCGATTGTTCCTTCTGGAGTATAATATACTTCTCTATTTTCTGTTCTTTTAGATGTACCCATGTAATTCATTGCAAATGCAGTACCATTATACATCATACCACCTGCTTTAATATCTAGCAATGCTGATAATGTAAAGTTTTTGTAAGAAACTGTATTTGTTATGTTTGCAGTCCAATCAGCATTAAAATCTCCAATTGGAACCATACCTTGTGCATCATTTGGCATTGGATAACCATCTCTGTAAGAATCAGTTGGATCATCATTAATTAAAATTCTACCATTAGCATCTCTATACCAATCATTACCAAAAATACTTCTGTATTCTTGTCCAACAACTGCACGTACTTGAGGAACTGTAAAACCACCTAAAAATACGTTTTCAACACCTTCAGCTAATGCAGTTACAATATTTGTAAATTGCGTATAGTTAGCTGTAATATCCCATTTGAAGTTTTCAGTTTTAATTGGTGTAGCATTAACACTAATTTCAATACCTTTAGATTCCATTGATGCAGCATTTAAAAATACTGAAGAAAATCCAGTTGAAGAAGCAATAGGAACTGACATTAATAAATCAGAGTTTTTATTTTCAAAATAAGTAAAGTCGATACCTAATTTATTTTGGAATAATCTTAAATCTGTACCAATCTCCCAAGAATCTTGAGTTTCATGTTTTAGATCTGGATTTCCTAAACCTGTTCCAACTTGGAAACCTGTTTCACCGTTGTAAGGGAAATTAACTCCATTTGTCCATCCGTCTGCTGTTGATGCACCATAGTAATAACTTGATGTATTGTAAGGTCCTGCAATGTTTGCAGTACGCGCAGCAGAAGCTCTTAATTTACCAAAACTTAAAAAGTCAATATCATCAAATGCTTCTAATTCTGTAAATACAAAACCTAAGCTTGCAGATGGGTAAAATGCAGAATCATTATTTTCTGGCATTGTAGTTGACCAGTCATTTCTTCCTGTTAAACCTAAGAATAACATATTTTTATAGCCTAATTGTAAATCTGCAAATACTGCCATTGTTCTAAATTGACTTTCACCACTTGAGGTAGTATTTGTACTGGTATTACTTAATTGGTAGAAATCAGGAATTTCTAAACCATCAGCATCTCCAAATAAAGATTTTCCAAATGTAGAATAGAAGTTGTTACCAAGTGATAATTTAGCATTAAAATCTTCAGTAATATCTTTTTGGAAATTAAATAAAAGATCTGAGTTAAATATTCCTGTATAATACATATATTCTCCTAAATACCCAGTAGGTGCACCTCTAGATCCAATTTTAAATTGGTCTATATAACGTCTGTTATACCAGTCAAGTCCACCATTATAACTAATATTAAAGAAGTCATTAAATTTTACATTGAAATTAACACTACCTGTGAATCTGTTTACATCTTCATCAAATGCTATATTGTTCGCTGTCCAATATGGATTGTCATATCCACCACCATTACGGTAATTTCTTTGTGTTCCGTCAGGGAATTCATATCCAGCACTATTATCAAATGTTGGAGGAGTTCTTAAAAGACCTAGCATAATACCAGAAACGTTTGAACCTTTTTGAATTTGTACGGCTCTAGAATTTGTATAAGCTAAATCTGCACCAAAACTAATATTATCAGAAACTTTAGTAGTAGCATTTAATCTTACAGTTGTTCTTCCATATTGATTGTTTGGAATAATTCCTTCTTGATCAAGATTTGAAATAGAGAAGAAAAAACTTCCAGTATCACTACCATTACTAATACTTAATCGGTTATTAGTTACTGTTCCAGTTTGGAAAAAGTCATAAGGATTGTAAGCTACAGCAGGATTACCGTTTCCTGTTCCTTTAGGAACTAATTTTCCATTTGGATCCCATTTGTAAGTTTCATCACCATCATATTCTAAATCGGAAATTTTTGGACCCCAAGAACGTTGAAAACCACCTATCCAACCTCCGTTATTTCCTTGTGCATATGTATTTTGCATACCTGGAAGTTGAGAAACTTCATCAATTCCATAAGATGTATGGAATTCAATTTTTTTGCTAGATAAGTTTTTACCACTTTTTGTAGTAATAATAATTGCACCATTCGCAGCACGTACACCATAAAGTGCTGTTGCAGCACCACCTTTTAATACTGAAAGAGATTCAATATCATCAGGGTTAATATCAATAGATCTACTTGAAGTGTTAACACCACCAACACCACTGCTTCCACCTCCAGAAATAATTGGCATACCATTTACAATAAATAATGGTTGGTTGTTACCTGTAATAGAAGCGGAACCCCTAATGGTAATAAATGTAGAAGCTCCAGCATCACCAGCTGAACTTACAATTTGTACACCAGAAGTTGCACCTGCTAATGAATTTACAATATCAGCATTTGGTCTTGTATTGATATCTTCAGCAGCAACAGATTGGACATTGTATCCTAATTCTTTTTCATTTCTACTGATACCAACTGCAGTTACAACAACCTCTTCAAGTGCCTCTGCACTTTCTTTCATAACGACATTAATGACGTTAGAAGCACCAACTGTTTTTTCAATATCTTGCATTCCAAGGTAACTGTATTGTAAAACAGCACCTGTAGCAGCATTAATTGAATAATTACCGTCAAAATCGGTTTGTGTACCTGTATTTGTACCTTTAACTACAACTGTTACACCTGGTAATGGACCGCTTGCATCGGAAACTTTACCTGTAACAGTTTTCTCTTGCGCAAATGTAATTTGCACTAACAACGCTAATATTAGCGTTAATAAACCATTAAACTTTGTTTTCATTATATAATTATTTGAATTAATTGTTCCAAAAATCTTAATAATTTGTTAATATTCCAAACTTTTTCGTGTTAAAATCTTAAAATATGTTAAAAAGCTCTAATAATGTGTTAAAATAGGACTTATATACAAAAGGAAAGGTTGTGTATAGTAAATATAAAGATAAAAAAATATTCAATATTTTAATATATAACTTTAATATTAGTTGTTGTTTATAAATTATAATATTTATGCTTTAACTTTTCTTAAAAATAATATGAAACTTTTATATGAAGTTTAGCATTATTAAATTTAAATACTTCCATCTTTGTTTTGCCTAAAGCGTAACTAATGTTGATATTAGTATTTTGATTTTTAAAATTATATCCTAAACCTATACCGATTAAATTATTTGAAGATTTTATATAGTTGTTATTGGTATAAGCAAAGTCAGTAATTGTGTATAAATAATTTGTTTCGTTTGTATGAAATTGATATTCAATGTTAGTTACCGTATATTTTGAAGCAAGTATGCTTTGATCTTCAAAACCTCTTATTGAATTTATGCCACCTATTCTGTACAATTCATTTTCTGAAATTTCAGATGTATTAATTAATTCGGCTGTACTTTTAAATAAAATTTTATTCTTAGGGTTTAAATGGAATAAATATTGAACAAAAAAATATGCTTTATTATTATTGTTTTTTAGATGGTTAGTATTTTTTTTTCCAGTTAAGTATTCTACTTCTAAAGAAAAATGATTTTTGTCTTCTAAAATTAAAGGCCTGTAATTATATGAAAGACCAAAAAGAGTTTTTTTAAATGATTGAAAATTATTGATGTTTAAAGTTGATGAAATATTTGAATTTTCAATATTAAATATACTACCGATAGATTGATTTCTATCCATATTGAACTTTATTTTTAGTTCAGTTGTTGTATTAATATAAGAAGAATCCTGCTTGTAAATATTAAAGCTACCACTTGTGCTAATTTTACTCCTATATATATATGGTGTAATAACATTTAAATTTAAGGTTGTTTTTTCGTTACCATTGTTTATCCAATTTAAGCGGATGCTTTCTCCAGTGTTAAAAATATTATTTAAAAATAAATTTATATACCCATTAACTTTTAATGTATTATCATTTTTTGAATTTGAAAAACCAATAACACCATCAAATTGACTTATTGATTTCTTTTTCAAATATAAATACAATGTTGTAGAGTCTTTTGTAAATAAGACTTCCGGATTTTTTATTTGAGTAATAAATGGTATGGTGTTTAAATTTTCCTGAGTTTCTTTTAATAGGTTAGTTTTAAAAATGGTATTTTCTTTTAAGCCTAAATATCTTGTTAGGTATTTTTTAGGGAAATCGGTATAACCTTTTATTATTACTTTATCAACAGTTCTTCTATTTGATAAATCTATATTAAGCTTGGCTGTAATAATATTATTTGAAAGTGATAATTTGTTTAAGGACACTTTTACGAAAGAATAACCTTTACTTTCTATATAGGACGAAATAAGTTTTAATGTTAGTTGAATTTTTGAAGTTGGGATTTCAAAATAATTTTTTTGAATGTTTTTTGAAATTGTTTTAAGAAAGCTTTCTTCTAAGTTAATATCATTAAAATACAATCTAATAATATCTATTCTTCTGTTTAAATTAAATGAACAAAAAATTAAAGAATCTTTTTCTTCTAAAATGAAACTATTATTTATAAACCCTTTTAAAGAAAGAATATTTGATACAGAGTCTATTTCATTATAAACACTTTTTTTATTTAAATGCAAGGTTTTGTAAGCAATAGTATCTATAACAGATTTGTTAATACTGTCTTTAGAATAAATTTTTAACTCAAAGTTTTGAGAATAGCTATTTATACAAGATAAAACAAAAGAAAGTAGTAATAACGTAAACTTTAAACTAGGTTTCAAATCATTCAAAATTATAGTGTGAATATACATTATAAATATCTGTAAAAACAAATAGTAAAAATAAAATATACACATATTTGATTAACAAGAAATTATTTGTACATTTGCGCACTCTTAGAAATAAGCTAAGAGAATAAAAATAATAAATAATAATATTTTAGTATGCCAACAATTTCGCAATTAGTACGAAAAGGAAGAACCAAAATAACTAAGAAGAGTAAATCGGCTGCTTTAAATTCATGTCCTCAACGTAGAGGGGTATGTACACGTGTTTACACTACAACACCAAAAAAACCGAATTCAGCTATGCGTAAAGTAGCAAGGGTTAGGTTAACAAATGGTAATGAAGTAAATGCTTACATTCCAGGAGAAGGACATAATTTACAAGAGCACTCGATAGTATTAGTTAGAGGTGGAAGGGTTAAAGATTTACCAGGAGTTAGGTATCATATAGTGCGTGGAGCATTAGATACTGCAGGTGTTGACGGAAGAACACAACGTCGCTCTAAATATGGTACAAAAGCACCTAAAAAGTAATTTAAAAACTTTAATGTAAAGACATGAGAAAAAGAAAGGCGAAAAAAAGAGTTCTTTTACCAGATCCAAAGTTTAACGATCAGTTAGTAACACGTTTTGTGAATAACTTAATGTGGGATGGTAAAAAATCTGTAGCTTTTAAAGTTTTTTACGATGCTTTAGATATCGTAGAACAAAAGAAACAAGATGAAGAAAAATCATCATTAGAGATTTGGAAAGATGCATTAAGTAATGTAATGCCTCAAGTAGAAGTTCGTAGCCGTCGTGTTGGTGGAGCTACTTTTCAAATTCCAATGCAAATTAGACCAGACCGTAAAGTGTCTATGGCTATTAAATGGTTGATTTCTTATTCAAGAAAACGTAATGAAAAATCAATGGCTCAGCGTTTAGCTGCTGAAGTTTTAGCTGCTGCAAAAGAAGAAGGTGCTGCAGTTAAGAAAAGAGTTGATGTTCACAAAATGGCTGATGCTAACAAAGCATTCTCTCACCTTAGATTTTAATAAATAGAAGATGGCAAGAGATTTAAAATATACAAGAAATATTGGAATTGCAGCGCATATTGATGCTGGTAAAACTACATGTACAGAGCGTATTCTTTATTATACGGGAGTTTCACATAAAATAGGTGAAGTACATGATGGTGCAGCAACTATGGACTGGATGGAGCAAGAGCAGGAAAGAGGTATTACAATTACTTCTGCTGCAACTACTTGTGAATGGCAATTTCCAACTGAAAATGGACAACCAACAAGTGATGCAAAAGGATATCACTTTAATATAATTGATACTCCGGGTCACGTTGATTTTACTGTTGAAGTAAATCGTTCCTTACGTGTTTTGGATGGGTTGGTTTTCTTATTTAGTGCAGTAGATGGTGTTGAACCACAATCGGAAACTAACTGGAGATTAGCAGATAACTACAAAGTTCCTAGAATTGGTTTCGTTAATAAAATGGATCGCCAAGGAGCAAACTTTTTAAATGTTTGTCAACAAGTTAAAGAAATGTTAGGTTCTAATGCAGTACCTATTGTTATTAATATTGGAGATGAAGATGAATTTAAAGGTATTGTAGATTTGGTTAAAAATCGTGCAATTATTTTTCACGATCATACAATGGGAGCTACATTTGATGTTGTTGATATTCCAGAAGAATTACAGGAAGAGGCTCACGAATTAAGAGGTAAACTGATTGAAGAAGTTGCTGCTTATGATGAAGCTCTTTTAGAAAAATACATGGAAGATGAAGATTCTATTACTGAAGATGAGATTCACGCTGCATTGCGTGCTGCGGTAATGGATATGTCTATTATTCCAATGGTATGTGGTTCTGCTTTTAAAAATAAAGGAGTTCAATTTTTATTGGATGCAGTTTGTAGATATTTGCCTTCACCAACTGATAAGGAGGGAGTTATAGGAATAAACCCAAATACTGAAAAAGAAGAAATTCGTAAGCCAAATGTAAAGGAACCTTTTGCAGCCTTAGCGTTTAAAATTGCTACAGACCCTTATGTTGGTCGTTTAGCTTTTTTTAGAGCATACTCTGGTCGTTTAGATGCTGGTTCTTATATATTAAATAGCCGTTCTGGTAAAAAAGAACGTATTTCACGTATTTATCAAATGCACGCAAGTAAGCAAAATGCAATTGATTATATCGAGGCTGGTGATATTGGTGCTGGTGTTGGGTTTAAAGACATCAAAACTGGTGATACAATGTGTGATGAGAAACATCCAATAGTTTTAGAATCTATGGATTTTCCAGATCCTGTAATTGGTATTGCTGTTGAGCCTAAAACGAAAGCTGATGTTGATAAGTTAGGTATGGCTTTAAGTAAGCTTGCTGAAGAAGATCCAACATTTACTGTTAAAACGGATGAAGCATCTGGTCAAACAATTATCTCAGGAATGGGTGAGTTACACTTAGAGATTATTGTTGATCGTTTAAAGCGAGAGTTTAAAGTTGAAGTAAACGAAGGTCAACCACAGGTAGAATATAAAGAAGCGGTAACAATGAAAGCTGATCACCGTGAAGTTTATAAAAAACAATCAGGTGGACGTGGTAAATTTGCTGATATTAAATTTATTTTAGAACCTGCAGCAGAAGGCGAAACCGGTTTAGTTTTTGTAAATGAAATTAAAGGTGGGAATGTTCCTAAGGAATTCATTCCTTCTGTAGAAAAAGGATTTAAAGAAGCTATGAAAAATGGACCTTTAGCAGGATATGAAATGGATAGCTTAAAGGTTACTTTATATGATGGTTCTTTCCATGCTGTGGATTCAGATCAATTATCATTTGAGTTAGCTGCAAAAATGGGGTATAAAGCCGCTGCAAAAGCTGCAAAAGCTGTTATTCTTGAGCCAATAATGAAAATTGACGTTGTTACTCCAGAAGAAAATATGGGTGACATTGTTGGTGATTTAAATAGGAGAAGAGGGCAAGTGAATGCAATGGATGATAGAGCTGGCGCAAAAGTTGTAAAAGCAAATGTTCCATTATCAGAAATGTTTGGGTATGTAACTACTTTAAGAACATTATCTTCAGGTAGGGCATCATCTTCAATGGAATTTTCACATTATGAACAATGTCCTTCTAATATTTCTGAAGAAATCATAGAAAAAGCAAAAGGTTAATCTCTAAATTATACACGATGAGTCAAAAAATTAGAATAAAATTAAAATCGTACGATTACAATTTAGTAGATAAATCTGCTGAAAAAATCGTTAAAACGGTAAAAAACACCGGAGCTGTTGTAAACGGACCAATTCCATTGCCAACTCATAAAAAGATTTTTACTGTATTGCGTTCACCGCACGTAAACAAAAAATCCAGAGAGCAATTCCAATTAAGTTCTTACAAAAGATTATTAGACATATATAGTTCTTCTTCAAAGACTATTGATGCTTTAATGAAGTTGGAATTACCAAGTGGAGTAGAAGTAGAAATTAAAGTATAAGTACTTTAAATATTGAAAGAAAACTTTCAATAACATGTCCGGAGCGATTGACGAAGGAAAAACGGAAAGAAAATAAATTCAGGGTTGAATTATTTTCAACCCTGTTTTAGTTAAATAAAAATAGAATAATAATTAATAATTAATAATATGTCTGGGTTAATAGGAAGAAAAATCGGAATGACCAGCTTATTCGATGAAAATGGGAAAAATATTCCTTGTACAGTAATCGAAGCAGGTCCATGCGTAGTTACCCAAGTCAGAACCGAAGAAGTTGATGGTTACAAAGCTCTTCAACTAGGTTTCGATGACAAGAAGGCAAAAAGCTCTAATAAAGCTTTAGATGGTCACTTTAAGAAAGCTGGAACCGTTGCCAAGAAAAAAGTTATCGAATTTCAAGGTTTTGATGAGGAACACAATTTAGGTGATCAAATAACAGTTGATCTTTTTACTGAAGGAGAATTTGTTGATGTTTCAGCAACTTCAAAAGGTAAAGGGTTTCAAGGGGTTGTAAAACGTCACGGTTTTGCCGGTGTAGGTCAAGCTACTCACGGTCAGCATAACCGTTTAAGAGCTCCAGGTTCAATTGGTGCTGCATCGTATCCTGCAAGAGTTTTCAAAGGAATGCGTATGGCAGGTAGAATGGGAGGAAATAAAGTAACAGTTCAAAATTTAAGAGTTTTAAAAGTAGTTCCAGAAAAGAACTTACTTGTGGTTAAAGGAGCAGTTCCTGGTCATAAAAACGCTTATGTAATCATTCAGAAATAATGAAAGTATCAGTTTTAGACATACAAGGAAAAGATACAGGAAGAAAAGTTGAACTTTCTGATGCTGTATTTGGAATTGAGCCAAACGATCACGCTGTATATTTAGATGTAAAGCAATTTTTGGCTAATAAAAGACAAGGAACTAGCAAGGCTAAAGAGCGTGCTGAAATTTCTGGTAGTACTAGAAAAATTAAAAAACAGAAAGGTACAGGTACAGCTCGTGCAGGTAGTATTAAATCTCCTGTATTTAGAGGTGGTGGACGTATTTTTGGACCAAGACCACAAGATCATTCCTTTAAATTAAATAAAAATTTAAAGAGATTGGCTCGTAAATCTGCGCTTAGTATACAAGCAAAAGAGAACAATATTATTGTTGTAGAAGACTTTAATTTTGAAACTCCAAGAACGAAAAACTTTACATCTGTTTTAGATGCTTTTGGTATAGAAAACAAAAAATCGTTATTTGTGTTGGCAGAGTCAAATAATAATGTATATTTGTCATCGCGTAATTTAAAAAGAGTTAAAACTGTAATTAACACAGGGTTAAGTACTTACGAATTGTTAAATGCAAATAAAGTAATTCTTTCAGAAGGGTCTTTAGAAGGAATTGAATCTAATTTAAGTAAATAGGTAACAGATATGAATATTTTAATTAAACCTATTATCACGGAAAAAGCCACAAATGATAGCGAATTATTTAATCGTTATGCATTTGTTGTTAATAAAAGAGCTAACAAACTTGAAATTAAAAATGCTGTAGAACAAGCTTACGGTGTTGCAATTGAAAGTGTTAAAACTATGAATTACCCAGTTCAGCGTAATACAAAATACACTAAAAGTGGAATTGTACAAGCAATGAAAGGAGCTTATAAAAAAGCAATAGTTCAGTTAGCTGAAGGAGAAAGTATTGATTTTTATAGCAATATCTAAGAAAGATAAAAATGTCAGTTAGAAAATTAAAACCAATAACACCAGGTCAGCGTTTTAGAGTGGTAAATGGGTTCGACACCATTACTACTGATAAGCCGGAGAAAAGTTTATTAGCTCCGAAAAAAAGATCTGGAGGTCGAAACAATGGAGGGAAAATGACTATGCGCCATTTAGGTGGAGGTCATAAACAAAAATACCGTATTATCGATTTTAAAAGAGATAAAAACGGTGTTCCTGCTACAATAAAAACTATAGAATACGATCCAAATCGTACAGCATTTATTGCGTTGGTATCATATAAAGATGGTGAAAAACGTTATGTAATTGCTCAAAATGGTTTAAAAGTTGGTCAAACTATTATTTCTGGTCAAGGAGCTACTCCTGATGTTGGAAATACTATGTTGTTAAGTGAAATACCTTTAGGAACTACTATTTCTTGTATTGAATTACATCCAGGACAAGGAGCTGTATTGGCTCGTAGTGCTGGTTCGTTTGCTCAATTAATGGCAAGAGAAGGGAAGTATGCAACTGTTAAATTACCATCAGGTGAAACAAGAATGATTCTTGTTACTTGTATGGCTACAATTGGAGTTGTTTCTAACTCTGATCACCAATTATTGGTTTCAGGAAAAGCGGGTAGAACGCGTTGGTTAGGAAGAAGACCAAGAGTTAGACCAGTTGTAATGAATCCTGTAGATCACCCAATGGGTGGTGGTGAAGGTAAGTCTTCTGGAGGACATCCAAGATCTAAAAATGGTATACCTGCTAAAGGTTTCAAAACTAGATCTAAGACTAAGGCGAGTAATAAATATATTATAGAACGTAGAAAAAAATAATTGATATATGGCACGTTCATTAAAAAAAGGACCTTACGTTTTTCATAAACTTGAGAAGAAAGTACAAGATAAAATTGAATCAGGAAATAAAGCAGTAATTAAAACTTGGTCTAGAGCAAGTATGATTACTCCAGATTTTGTTGGGCAAACAATTGCTGTTCATAACGGACGTCAGTTTGTTCCAGTTTATGTAACTGAGAATATGGTAGGTCATAAGTTAGGAGAATTTTCACCAACACGTTCTTATAGAGGACATGCAGGTGCAAAAAATAAAGGAAAAAAATAAGTAGGTAATCATGGGAGTTCGAAAAAAAATAAGAGCACAGCAGATAAAAGAGGAGAAGAAGCAATTAGCTTTTGCTAAGCTTACTGGTTGTCCTACATCACCAAGAAAAATGCGTTTGGTTGCAGATTTAGTTAGAGGAGTTGAGGTTGAAAAAGCACTTCAAATCTTAAAATTTAATTCTAAAGAAGCTTCAATTAATCTTGAAAAATTATTGTTAAGTGCAATTGCAAACTGGCAATCTAAAAATGAAGATTCAAATATTGAAGATGCAGGTCTATTTGTAAAAGAAATTTTTGTAGACAGCGCAGGAATGTTAAAAAGATTAAGACCAGCACCACAAGGTCGTGCGCATCGTATTAGAAAACGTTCTAATCATGTAACTTTAGTCTTAGGAAGTAAAAATGTTAGCAATTAATCATAAGTAGAAATGGGACAAAAAACAAATCCAATAGGAAATCGTTTAGGAATTATCAGAGGATGGGATTCTAACTGGTATGGAGGAAGAAACTACGGTGATAAATTAGCTGAAGATGATAAAATAAGAAGGTATGTACATGCCCGATTATCAAAAGCAAGTGTTTCAACTGTAATTATTGAGCGTACACTTAAACTTGTAACCGTTACTATCACTACTGCTAGACCTGGTATTATTATTGGGAAAGGTGGACAAGAGGTAGACAAGTTAAAAGAAGAACTTAAAAAAATTACTGGTAAAGAAGTTCAGATAAACATTTTTGAAATTAAACGTCCGGAGTTAGATGCACGTTTAGTTGCTGCTAGTATAGCACGTCAAATTGAGAATAGAATCTCATATCGTAGAGCTATAAAAATGGCGATTGCAGCTACAATGCGTATGAATGCTGAAGGAATTAAAGTTCAAATTTCAGGTCGTTTAAATGGTGCTGAAATGGCACGTTCTGAACACTATAAAGATGGAAGGATCCCTCTTTCTACCTTTAGAGCCGATATTGATTATGCGCTTGTTGAAGCCCATACTACTTATGGCCGTTTAGGTGTAAAAGTATGGATTATGAAAGGCGAGGTTTATGGAAAAAGAGAATTGTCTCCATTAGTTGGTTTGTCAAAAAAACAACAAGGAAAAGGTGAGAGAGGAAATTCAAAAAGACCACAAACTCGTAGAAGAAAATAAATTTTTAAAATTTAGAAGGTACAATGTTACAGCCAAAGAGAGTTAAATATCGTAAAGTACAGAAGGCAAAAGGGAATATGACCGGAAATTCTCAAAGAGGACACCAACTTTCAAATGGAATGTTTGGGATTAAATCTTTGGAACAAAACTTACTTACATCTCGTCAAATTGAAGCAGCTCGTATTGCAGCTACTCGTCATATGAAAAGGGAAGGACAATTATGGATTAAAATATTTCCAGATAAGCCGATTACTAAAAAACCATTAGAAGTACGTATGGGTAAAGGTAAAGGTGCTCCAGAATATTTTGTTGCCGTGGTTAAACCTGGTAGAATAATGTTTGAGGTAGGTGGTGTACCTGCTCATATAGCAAAAGAAGCTTTACGTTTAGCAGCACAAAAACTTCCTGTGAAAACTAAGTTTGTGGTAGCTAGAGATTTTGATAACGCTTAATAACCGATTAAGAAAATGAAACAATCTGAAATTATAGAATTATCAACAGAAGAGTTACAAGAGAAACTTGGAAGTTTAAAGAAAAACTATACAGATCTTAAAATGGCTCATTCAATTTCGCCTTTGGAAACTCCATTGCAATTGAGAGCACTTAGAAGAACTGTAGCACGTGTGGCTACGGAATTAACTAAAAGAGAATTACAATAATTGTATTCAGTAGTAAAAGATGGAAAAAAGAAATCTTAGAAAAGAGAGAATAGGTGTAGTTTCGAGTAATAAAATGGAGAAATCTATTGTTGTTGCTGAAGTTAAAAAAGTGAAACACCCTATGTACGGAAAATTCGTGTTAAGCACTAAGAAATATGTTGCTCACGATGAGAAAAATGATTGCAATATTGGAGATACTGTTAGAATAATGGAAACACGTCCAATGAGTAAATCTAAACGTTGGAGATTAGTAGAAATCCTAGAAAGAGCTAAATAATTATGTTACAGACAGAATCAAGATTAAGAGTCGCAGATAATACTGGAGCTAAAGAGGTTTTAGTAATCAGAGTTTTAGGAGGAACTAAAAAACGTTATGCTTCTATTGGAGATAAAATTGTTGTTAGTATTAAAGATGCAACACCAAATGGATCTGTTAAAAAGGGTCAAGTTTCTAAAGCAGTAGTTGTTAGAACGAAGAAAGAAATTAGAAGAAAAGACGGATCATACATTCGTTTTGATGACAATGCTTGTGTATTGTTAGATGGAACTTCTGGTGAAATGAAAGGGACTCGTGTATTCGGTCCTGTAGCAAGAGAGCTTCGTGAAAAACAATTTATGAAAATTGTATCATTAGCACCTGAAGTGCTTTAATAAATTATTTAAGAGATGAAATTAAAGATAAAATCAGGAGATACTGTTAGAGTAATGGCAGGAGATCATAAAGGTGAAGAAGGGAAAGTTGTTACAATTTTTCCAAATAAAAACAGAGCGATTGTTGAAGGTGTTAATATGATATCTAAACATTCTAAACCTAGTGCACAAAATCCGCAAGGAGGTATTGTGAAAAAGGAAGCTTCTATACATATTTCTAATTTAATGTTACTAGAAGGAGATGATGTAACAAAAGTTGGTTATAGAATAGAAGGTGAGAAAAAAGTTAGGTTCTCTAAAAAATCTGATAAAGCAATTTAGTTATGGCTTATATACCAAGACTTAAAGAAGAGTATAATAGTAGAGTTGTTAAAGCTCTTACTGAAGAATTTAGTTACAAAAACATTATGCAGGTTCCTAAATTACAAAAAATTGTAATTAGTAAGGGTGTAGGTGCTGCTGTAGCTGATAAGAAATTAATAGATTATGCCGTTGATGAATTGACCAAAATATCTGGTCAAAAAGCAATATCAACTGTATCTAAAAAGGATGTTGCAGCTTTTAAACTTCGTAAAGGTGTTCCAATTGGAGCTAAAGTTACTTTAAGAGGTGAGAAAATGTATGAATTTTTGGATAGATTGGTAACAGCATCTTTACCTCGTGTAAGAGACTTTAACGGAATCAAAGCAAATGGTTTTGATGGTAGAGGAAACTACAATTTAGGAATTACTGAACAAATCATTTTCCCAGAAATTGATATTGATAAAGTAAATAGAATTAGTGGTATGGATATTACATTTGTAACATCTGCTCAAACTGATAAAGAAGCAAAATCATTATTAAGTGAACTAGGTTTACCATTTAAAAAGAATTAAGGTATGGCTAAAGAATCAATGAAAGCCCGTGAGGTTAAGAGACAAAAGTTAGTTGATAAATATGCTGATAAACGTAAAGCTTTAAAAGAAGCTGGAGATTATGATGCATTACAAAAACTACCAAAAAATGCATCACCAGTACGTTTGCATAATAGATGTAAACTAACAGGAAGACCAAAAGGGTATATGAGACAGTTTGGTATTTCACGTGTAACTTTTCGTGAAATGGCAAATCAAGGATTAATACCAGGTATTAGAAAAGCTAGTTGGTAAAAAATTAAATAATTGGTTTTAGGTTCTTTGCAGAGTGCAAGGAAAACCGAAATCGTAAATTAATAAATATGATTACAGATCCAATCGCAGATTATCTAACAAGAGTTAGAAATGCAATTATGGCAAATCACAGAGTCGTTGAAATTCCGGCTTCAAAAATTACTAAAGAAATAACAAAGATTTTATTTGATCAAGGTTATATTTTAAGTTATAAATTTGAAGATGCTGGTTTTCAGGGAACAATAAAGATTGCTTTAAAATATGACAAAGCTACTAAAGCTTCTGTTATAAAAAAATTACAACGTATTAGTACTCCAGGTCTACGTAAATATGTAGGCGCAAATGATATGCCTCGTGTATTGAATGGGTTAGGAATAGCTATAGTTTCAACATCTAAGGGTGTTATGACTAATAAACAAGCTCGTGAAGAGCATGTTGGAGGAGAAGTTTTATGTTACGTATATTAATAAAGAACTAAACAAGATGTCAAGAATAGGAAATAACCCGATAACCTTACCTGAAGGTATAACATTTGATATAAAGGATAATGTAGTTACTGTGAAAGGTAAGTTGGGAGAGTTAACTCAAGAGATTAAAGACGATATTACTGTAAAAGTTGAGGAAGGTTCTATTATAGTAGAACGTCCTTCTGATAGTAAAAGCCATAAAGCAAAACATGGTTTATACAGAGCTTTATTAAATAATATGATTACTGGAGTTTCACAAGGATGGACTAAAGAACTAGAATTAGTAGGAGTTGGATATAGAGCAAGTAACCAAGGTCAAGTTTTGGATTTGGCTTTAGGTTTTTCTCACAATATAATTTTAGATGTTGCTCCAGAGATTAAGGTAGAAACAGTTTCAGAAAAAGGAAAAAATCCAATCATAAAATTAACTTCATTCGATAAACAATTAGTAGGTGCAGTTGCAGCAAAGATTCGTTCAATGCGTAAACCTGAACCATACAAAGGAAAAGGAGTTAAATTTGTAGGAGAAATATTAAGAAGAAAAGCAGGTAAATCTGCATAATAAGTTATAATATTATGGCATTATCAAAGCTTGAAAGAAGAATTAGAATTAAGCATAGAATTAGAAAAATTGTTTTCGGTACAGCAACCCAACCAAGGTTATCTGTTTTTAGAAGTAACAAAGAAATTTATGCTCAATTAGTAGATGACAATGCGGGTACAACTTTAGTATCTGTATCATCAAGAGATAAAGAAATTGAAGCTACAGGTTCAAAAACTGAAGTTGCAAAATCAGTTGGTAAAAGTATCGCTGAAAAAGCAATAAAATCAGGTGTAGAAACTGTATCATTTGATAGAAATGGATTTTTGTATCACGGTAGAGTTAAAGCTCTAGCAGACGCTGCAAGAGAAGCAGGTTTAAAATTTTAGTAAATATGTATCATAAATACAAAAACGTAGAAAGAGTAAAACCTAGCGGGTTAGAACTACAAGATCATTTAGTTGGTGTACAAAGAGTTACTAAAGTAACAAAAGGGGGTAGAGCATTCGGATTTTCAGCTATTGTTGTAGTTGGAGATGGAAATGGTGTTGTTGGTCACGGATTAGGTAAATCTAAAGATGTAGCTTCTGCAATTGCAAAGGCAATTGAAGATGCAAAGAAAAATTTAGTAAGAATTCCTATTATAAAGCAAACTTTACCTCACGAACAAAAAGGTAAATTTGGAGGAGCAAAAGTATTTTTGAAACCAGCTTCACACGGTACAGGAGTTATCGCTGGTGGTGCGGTTCGTGCGGTACTTGATTCTGTTGGAGTACATGATGTACTTTCAAAATCGCAGGGCTCGTCAAATCCTCACAACGTAGTTAAAGCAACTTTTGATGCTTTATTACAATTGCGTAGTGCGAGTATGATTGCAAAAGAGAGAGGAATTTCTTTAGAAAAAGTATTTAAAGGATAAAAAAAGGAGCGATGGCAAAAATAAAAGTAACACAAGTTAAAAGTAAAATTAGACGTCCTCAAAATCAGAAAAGAACTCTTGAGGCGCTTGGTTTACGTAAGATTGATCAAGTAGTTGAACATGAGGCTACTCCAACAATCCTTGGAATGGTAAATACAGTTAAACACTTAATTTCTGTTGAGGAAGTTAAATAACATTTATATAGATGACATTAAATAACTTAAAACCTGCTGCAGGATCGGTTAAAACGCAAGGAAAGCGTGTAGGTAGAGGTCAAGGATCTGGAAAAGGTGGTACTGCTACAAGAGGTCATAAAGGGGCTAAATCCCGTTCTGGATATTCTAGAAAAGTTGGTTTTGAAGGTGGTCAAATGCCTTTACAAAGACGTGTACCTAAATTTGGTTTTACTAATATGAATCGTAAGGAGTATGTAGGTGTGAATCTACATAAACTTCAAGAATTGGTTGATAATGGTAAAATTAAAGATGTAGTAACACTTGATATTTTAATTGAAAATAGATTGGCTCGAAAAAATGACCTAGTTAAAATACTTGGAAATGGTGAGTTAAAAGCAACATTAAATGTAACGGTACATAAATTTACAGCAACTGCAAAAGCAGCCATTGAAAATGTCGGGGGAAAAGCTGAAACGTTATAATAAATAGATATAGATGAAAAAATTTATTCAAACCATTAAAGACATTTGGACTATAGAAGAACTTAGAAATAAGATTCTTCTAACACTTGGATTTATGGCTATTTATCGTTTTGCAGCACAAGTACCTCTTCCTGGAATTGATATTACAGTTGCTCAAGCAGCATTGCAAAATCAAACCAGTGGTGGTGGAATATTAGGATTACTTGATATGTTTACAGGTGGAGCATTTGCTCAAGCATCAATCGTAGCATTGGGTATTATGCCTTATATCTCTGCATCTATTGTTGTTCAGTTAATGGGAATTGCGGTTCCATATTTACAAAAGCTTCAAAAAGATGGTGAAAGTGGTAGAAAAAAAATCAATCAAATTACACGTTGGTTGACTATTGCAATTACTATGGTTCAAGGGCCTGCATATATTACTAATATTTATCAATTAATTCCTTCTTCAGCATTTTATATTAGCGGAAGTATGTTTTGGTTATCTTCTATGGTAATTTTAACTGCAGGTACAATTTTTGCAATGTGGCTTGGAGAAAAAATAACAGACAAAGGAATTGGTAATGGTATATCATTATTAATTATGATTGGTATTATTGCTCGTTTTCCAGGATCGTTTATGCAAGAAGCAGTTTCTAAAATTACAGCTTCTAATGGAGGTATGATAATGATTTTAATTGAAGTAATTTTATGGTTCTTAGTTATTTTAGTATGTGTTTATTTAGTAACTGCTGTAAGAAGAATAGCTGTTCAATATGCTAGAAAAACTGTAGCTGGAAACATAAAAAATATTGCTGGTGCAAGAGATTATTTACCTTTGAAATTAAATTCATCTGGGGTAATGCCAATTATTTTTGCACAGGCAATAATGTTTGCTCCTGCACTAATGGCTGGTTCTGAAAATGATACAATTAAAGCTGTTGGTATTGAGTTTTCGAATATGTTTGGTTTATGGTACAATTTGTTGTTTGCATTTTTAATTATAATTTTTAGTTATTTTTATACTGCAATTACAATTCCTACAAATAAAATGGCTGATGATTTAAAAAGAAGTGGAGGTTTTATTCCTGGAATTAGACCAGGAAAAGACACTGCAGAAATGTTAGATAGGGTTTTATCTTTAATTACATTTCCAGGTTCATTATTTTTAGCTATTGTTGCAATTTTACCTGCAATTGTTGTTAAATTTGGTTTAACTCAGTCTTGGGCCTTATTTTACGGAGGAACATCGCTACTTATTATGGTTGGTGTAGCAATTGATACTATTCAGCAAATAAATTCTCATTTATTAAATCGTCATTATGATGGTTTAATGAAAAAGGGAACTAAAAGAAAATCAGTATCATAATGGCAAAACAACCAGCAATACAACAGGATGGAACAATTACTGAAGCATTGTCTAATGCAATGTTTCGCGTAGAGTTGGAAAATGGACATATTGTAACTGCACATATTTCTGGAAAAATGCGAATGCATTATATTAAATTATTACCAGGAGATAAGGTAAAGTTAGAAATGAGTCCTTATGATTTAACAAAAGCAAGAATTACTTACAGATATTAAAGGATATAAACCGATGAAAGTTAGAACATCAGTAAAAAAGAGAAGTGCCGAGTGCAAGATTGTGCGAAGAAAAGGCAGATTATATGTAATCAATAAAAAGAATCCTAGATTTAAACAAAGACAAGGATAGTTATGGCAAGAATAGCAGGTATTGATATTCCAAAAAATAAAAGAGGTGTTATTGCATTAACATATATTTTTGGGATTGGTAAAAGTAAAGCTAAAGAAATTTTAGCTACGGCAAAAGTTGATGAGGGTACAAAAGTTCAAGATTGGACTGATGAAGAGATTCACGATATTCGTGAGGCTGTTGGTACTTTAACAATTGAAGGGGAATTACGTTCTGAAATTCAATTAAACATTAAGCGATTAATGGATATTGGATGTTATAGAGGTATTCGTCATAGATCAGGATTACCATTAAGAGGTCAAAGAACTAAAAATAATTCTAGAACCAGAAAAGGTAAGCGTAAAACTGTAGCTAATAAGAAAAAAGCAACTAAATAATAAAAGGCGTTAGAAAGTAGTAATTAGAAGTTAGATGAATCTGTTCGAAATAGAAATGTTTAGGATTCTAACAACTAAAAGCTAACAACTAAAAACTAAAAAATATGGCGAAAGCAAGTACTAAAAAACGTAAAGTTATTGTTGAGGCAGTTGGTGAAGCACACATCACAGCTTCATTCAACAATATTATTATATCACTTACTAATAAAAGAGGTGATGTAATTTCTTGGTCATCAGCTGGGAAAATGGGATTTAGAGGTTCTAAAAAAAATACACCTTATGCTGCTCAATTAGCTGCTGAAGATTGTGCAAGAGTTGCACATGAAGCAGGGATGAGAAAAGTAAAAGTGTATGTTAAAGGACCTGGTAACGGAAGAGAATCTGCAATTAGATCAATTCACAATCTTGGAATTGAAGTTTCAGAGATTATTGATGTTACTCCATTACCACATAATGGTTGTAGACCTCCAAAAAGAAGAAGAGTATAATTAATTAATTTTTAACCGATAGGATTTTAGATTATCGAAGGATAAGCCTTAATTCATAATCCCTATCATTTAATAAAAAAAAATGGCAAGATATACAGGACCAAAAACTAAAATTGCTCGTAAATTTGGCGAAGCAATCTTTGGAGAAGATAAATCTTTTGAAAAAAGAAACTATCCTCCAGGACAACATGGAAACAATAGACGTAGAGGGAAAAAATCTGAATACGCTATTCAATTAGCTGAAAAGCAAAAAGCGAAATATACTTACGGTATATTAGAAAGACAATTTTCAAACTTATTTAAAAAAGCATCTGCTTCAACTGGTGTAACCGGTGAAATTTTACTACAACTTTGTGAGTCACGTTTAGATAATGTTGTATATAGGTTAGGAATTTCTCCTAGTCGTAGTGGTGCTCGTCAATTAGTTTCTCACCGCCACATAACTGTTAACGGAGAGTTAGTTAGTATTCCATCATATTCTTTAAAAGCAGGTGATGTTGTAGCAGTTAGAGAAAAATCAAAGTCGTTAGTTACTATTGAAGATGCTTTAGCAAATAGAAATGATGTTTATGAGTGGTTAACTTGGAATTCAGACACAAAACAAGGTAATTTTGTAAGTGTTCCTGAAAGAATTCAAATTCCAGAGAATATCAAGGAACAATTAATAGTAGAGTTATATTCTAAATAATTTTAAAGATACCAATTCAATTATGGCAATTTTAAATTTTCAAAAGCCCGATAAAGTAATAATGATTGATTCTACCGATTTTAGTGGTAGATTCGAATTTAGACCGTTAGAGCCAGGTTTTGGTTTAACTGTTGGAAATGCTTTAAGAAGAGTGCTTTTATCTTCGTTAGAAGGTTTTGCAATAACATCACTTCGCATTGAAGGTATTGAACACGAGTTTTCTACAATTAAAGGTGTTGTAGAAGATGTAACTGAAATTATTTTAAACTTAAAACAAGTACGTTTTAAGAAACAAATTGAAGATTCAGACAGGGAAACTGTAAATATTTCTATTTCAAATCAAGAGCAGTTAACTGCTGGAGATTTACAAAAATATATTTCTGGTTTTCAAGTGTTAAATCATGATTTAGTTATTTGTAATATGGAAAAATCTGTTTCTTTAGATTTCGAAATTACAATTGAAAAAGGAAGAGGTTTTGTACCAGCAGAAGAAAATAAAAAATCTGGAGTTGCTTTAGGAACTATTTTTACAGATTCAATTTTTACACCTATAAAAAATGTAAAATATGCTGTGGAAAATTTCCGTGTTGAACAAAAAACTGATTATGAAAAATTAGTATTTGATATTACAACAGATGGTTCTATTGCACCTAAAGATGCTTTAACCGAAGCAGCAAAAATATTGATTCACCACTTTATGCTTTTCTCTGATGAGCGTATTACTTTAGAGGCTGATGAAATAGCACAAACTGAAACTTATGATGAAGAATCTTTACATATGCGTCAGTTATTAAAAACAAAATTAGTTGATATGGATTTATCTGTTAGAGCACTAAATTGTTTAAAAGCGGCAGAAGTTGATACTTTAGGAGACTTAGTATCATTTAATAAAAATGACTTAATGAAGTTTAGAAACTTTGGTAAAAAATCTTTAACAGAATTAGATGAATTAGTTCATAATAAAGGTTTAAGCTTTGGAATGGATTTAAGTAAATATAAATTAGATAAAGATTAAGTTAAAACCTTGGTTTTAATTAAGATAAGATATAGAGATGAGACACGGAAAGAAATTTAATCACTTAGGAAGACAAACTGCTCACAGAAAGGCTATGTTTGCTAATATGGCTTGTTCATTAATTGAACACAAGCGTATTAATACAACAGTGGCAAAAGCAAAAGCTTTACGTCAATTTGTTGAACCTTTAATTACAAAATCTAAAGAAGATACTACGCATAATCGTAGAGTTGTATTTAGTTATTTAAGAAATAAATATGCTGTTACAGAATTATTTAAAGAAGTTTCAGTAAAAGTAGCAGACAGACCAGGAGGATATGTACGTATCATAAAATTAGGAAACCGTCAAGGAGATAATGCTCCAATGGCTATGGTTGAGTTAGTTGATTATAATACAACATACAATCCAAATAGTAAAAAAGCTAAGAAAACCACTCGTAGAGGTAGGTCTAAAAAAGTTGATGCAGTTGAATCAGCAGTAACAGAAACTGAAGGAACAGCTGAAGAAAAGTAATAAATAATTAATGATATTTCGTTAATAAAAAATAAAGGATAAACTAATTGTTAGTTTATCCTTTTTTTTAAATATAAAAGTTAAATAATTTATGAAAAAAATTGCAAAACTATTTATTTTAATTTTTTTTGTATATATAAATGGATATTCTCAACAAATTACTATAAAAAAAATTGAAAGTAGATTAGTTACTCATCAAGGAGTTGAATTTATTGGTGAACTAAACGATAAAAGAAGTGAAGATATTTATATGTCAAATAATTGGGATAATGAAGGTGTTTTATACTTAAATAAAAAATCATATACTCTTTCAAATATTAATTTTAACGTTACAAGGAACGTATTCGATAGTAGAATTGATAGAGAAAAATTATTTTCTTTTAAAAATTCGTCTTTAGATTCTGTTGAAATTAATAAACATTTATTTAAAAAATTTGGTGATGTTTTTTATGAGGTTTTATTTGAAAAAGAGGATGTTTATTTGTTGAAAAAACACGATATTAAAGTTAACAAAGGGGCCATAAATCGTCTAAATCTTTCAGAAGGAAAATCTTTCACATCGCTCGTTTATAAATACTTAATTAAATCTAAGGGTAACTTTCAAAAGTTTGATTTTAATAAACGAAGCATTGTTGAATTAATTGAGGGTGAAAAGGAGCAAGAAAAATTCAAAGATTTTGTTAAGGATCAGAAATTATCTTATAAAAAAGAAGATGATATTAAAGAAATATTTAAATATATTCTAAGAAATTCAAATAAAATTATTTAATAATTTTAGTATATAAAACGTAAATTTGTTTTAATTAATGAAATACACACAACGAAAAAAGGCTATATTATTATTAGCTGACGGAACTATTTTTGAAGGAAAATCTGTAGGGACAGATGGAACAGCATTCGGAGAAATCTGTTATAATACTGGTATGACAGGATATCAGGAAGTATTTACCGATCCATCTTACTTTGGTCAATTAATGTTAACAACCAATGCACATATTGGGAATTATGGGATAAATGAAAATGAAGTTGAGTCCGATTCAATAAAAATATCTGGATTAGTTTGTAAAAACTTTAGCTTCAATTATTCAAGAGAAAATTCACAAGATTCTCTTAAAAATTACTTTGAAAAGCAAAACCTCATGGCTATTTCAGATATTGATACAAGAGCAGTTGTACGATATATTAGGGATAAAGGGGCTATGAATGCTGTTATTTCAACCGATACAGATCTTGAATCTCTTAAAAAACAACTAAACGCTGTTCCGGATATGAAAGGTTTGGAATTAGCATCTAAAGTTTCTACAAAAGAGCCTTATTTTTTTGGTGAGGAGAATGCACCATTTAAAATTTCTGCATTAGACTTAGGTATTAAAAAGAATATTTTAAGGAATTTAGCTAAAAGAGGTTGTTATATAAAAGTATTTCCATACAATACAACTTTTGAAACAATGAATAGTTTTAATCCTGATGGTTTCTTTTTATCAAATGGACCTGGAGATCCAACTCCTCTTATCGGTGCTCAGGAAATTGCAAAGGAAATTATTAAAAGAGATTTACCTTTATTTGGAATTTGTTTGGGACATCAAATTATTGCTTTAGCAAACGGAATTTCAACATATAAAATGCATAATGGGCATAGAGGTATAAATCATCCAGTAAAAAATATGTTAACTGGTAAAGGGGAAGTAACATCACAGAATCACGGATTTGTTGTAAGTAAAGAAGATGTTGAAAATCATCCAAACTTTGAAATAACACATGTTCATTTAAATGATGCTACTTTGGCAGGTATGAAAATGACAAATAAAAATTGTTTTTCTGTACAATATCACCCTGAAGCTAGTCCTGGTCCACATGATTCATCCTATTTATTTGATCAATTTATAGATAATATAAAAGCAGTAAAAAAATAAAATATAATAGCCATTAAACTAGTAAGTTAATGGCTATTTTTAATTGTATTAAAACGAAAACGTTATCGTATAAAAGGATTAGAATAAAATAGGTTTTAATCTTAAATTCGTAACTTTGGAGTAGAAAATAACTTAATAAAATAATAGAAAAATGAGTATAATTTTAAGTGTTCATGCACGTCAAATATTTGATTCAAGAGGAAATCCAACTGTAGAAGTTGATGTAGTTACAGAAAATGGTGTATTAGGTAGAGCAGCAGTTCCATCAGGAGCTTCTACAGGAGAACACGAAGCAATGGAACTAAGAGATGGTGGTAAAGATTACATGGGTAAAGGAGTTCTTAATGCAGTAAAAAATGTAAATGAAATAATTGCTGAAGAACTTTTAGGAACTTCTGTATTTGAACAAAACTATATCGATCAAATGATGATTGAATTAGATGGTACTAAAAATAAATCTAAATTAGGAGCAAATGCTATTTTAGGTGTTTCATTAGCAGTTGCAAAAGCAGCAGCTAATGAATTAGAAATGCCATTATATCGTTATGTTGGTGGTGTTAGTGCAAACACATTGCCAGTTCCAATGATGAATATTATTAACGGTGGTTCTCACTCAGATGCTCCAATTGCATTTCAAGAGTTTATGATTATGCCTATTGCTGCTAAAGATTTTACTGAAGCAATAAAAATGGGAAGTGAAATTTTCCATAACCTTAAAAATTTAATTCACGATCGTGGTTTAAGTACTGCTGTTGGAGATGAAGGTGGTTTTGCTCCAACTTTTGATGGAACAGAAGATGCTATTGAAACTGTATTAAAAGCAATTGAAAACGCAGGTTATAAACCAGGAACTGAAGTTAAGTTAGCTTTAGACTGTGCTTCTGCTGAATTTTATGTTGATGGTAAATACGATTATACCAAATTTGAAGGCGATAAAGGTGTAATTAGAACATCAAAAGAGCAAGCTGAATATTTAGCCGAATTAGCAGCTAAATATCCAATTATTTCTATTGAAGATGGTATGGATGAAAATGACTGGGATGGTACTAAATATCTTACTGAATTAATTGGAGATAAAGTTCAATTGGTTGGTGACGATTTATTTGTTACAAATGTTGAGCGTTTAGCAAAAGGTATTGAAAACGGTATTGCTAATTCAATTTTAATTAAAGTTAACCAAATTGGAACTTTAACAGAAACTATTGCAGCTGTAAATATGGCTCACAATGCAGGTTATACCTCTGTAATGTCACACCGTTCGGGAGAAACTGAAGATACTACTATTGCAGATTTAGCAGTTGCATTAAATTGTGGTCAAATTAAAACAGGTTCAGCATCTCGTTCTGATAGAATGGCAAAGTATAACCAATTATTAAGAATTGAAGAAGAGTTAGGAAGCGTAGCTTATTATCCACAAGATAAAGCTTTCAAGATCTAATAAAGCAACATTAAATCAAAAAAAAAGACTGCCATTTTAGGCAGTCTTTTTTTTTGATCTAATGTGTAAATACCTGATTTAAAGAATCGTAACGATTGTTACATTTAAAGCAAATATGATAAATATCACTTTTATATGATGGTTTGAGTTGTAAATTTATTGTGAAATAAATTAAAAAGGTAAAATATTATGAGTACTCTAAAAGAAAAATTGTACAAAAAAATTAAAGAACATAGACCTAGAACAACTAAACTGATAAAAGAATATGGAGATAAAGTAATAGATCAAGTTACTGTATCTCAGGCTTTGGGAGGTATGAGAGGGATAAAAAGTTTAGTAACAGATATATCATATTTAGATCCGTTAGAAGGAATAAGATATAGAGGTTATACATTGCCTGAAGTATTAGAAAAACTACCGAAATCTAAAGGAGCAGAAATGCCTTATGTTGAAGGTTTGTATTATTTATTACTTACAGGAGAAATTCCTACTCAAGAAGAAGTTGATGATGTAATTATAGACTTTAATAATAGGAGAACAGTTCCTCAGTATGTTAAGAATGTGATTGATGCATTTCCAAGTGAAAGTCATCCAATGGCAATACTTTCAGCTGCAGTTATGAGTTTAGAAAGAGAGTCTCTTTTTAATATAAAATACAAAAAAGGTATGAGTAAAATGGATTACTGGGATGCAACTTATGAAGATGCAACTAATTTATTAGCTAAAATACCTTTAATTGGAGCCTATATTTATAATAAACTGTATCATCCTGAAAAAGGTCATCGTTTTTGTGATCCAACACTTGATTTAGGTGCAAATTTTGCATATATGATGGGCAAAGATAAACCATATGATGATGTAACTAGAATGTATTTTATAATTCATGCAGACCATGAGAGTGGAAATGTAAGTGCCCATACAGGACATTTAGTTGCTAGTTCTCTTTCAGATGTTTATTATGCAACTTCAGCAATGATTAATGGTTTAGCTGGACCATTACACGGATTGGCAAATCAGGAAGTTTTACGATGGTTACAAGGTTTAAGAAATAAAATGGGAGGAAAATTACCATCTAAAGAAGAACTTAAAAAATATGTTTGGGATACCTTAAACAGTGGACAAGTAATTCCAGGTTATGGTCATGCAGTTTTGCGTAAAACAGATCCTAGATATTCAGTTCAACGTGAGTTTTGTTTAAAACACTTACCAGAAGATGATTTATTTAAATATGTTGATGCGTTATATGAAGTTGTTCCAGATATATTAAGAGAACATGGCAAAGCTAAAAACCCTTGGCCTAACGTAGATGCACAATCTGGTGTGGTTCAATGGCATTATGGTGTAACTCAATATGACTTTTATACGGTTTTATTTTCTATAGGAAGGTCATTTGGAGTATTGTCTAACATAATTTGGGATAGAGCATTGGGCTATTCACTAGAAAGACCAAAATCTGTAACAACTGAAATGTTAGAAAAAATGGTTGGTATTGATACAGAAAATTTAGTTGAAATATAAAAAACAAATTAACTTTAAAATAAGCACTTAAAACCTCATTATTTTTAAATTAAAATAATGAGGTTTTTTCTTTAAATAAGACTGAAAAGAAATTTTTATAACATTACAAAATTTTGTATTTTTGATACCTTTAATAGAAAATAATTTAATAAAAATATGTCAGATATTGCGATTTTAGAAGTAAATGGTATTAAATACGAATTTCCAGTTATTGTAGGAGCCGAAAATGAAGTTTCCATTGATATAAAAACATTAAGAAGTGTTACAGGTGGAGTTACAACTCTAGATCCCGGATTTAAGAATACAAGTTCTTGTGAGAGTGCTATTACATTCTTAGATGGTGAAAAAGGAATTTTACGTTATAGAGGATATTCAATTGAAGAATTAGCAGATAAATCTGATTTTTTAGAAGTTATTTATTTATTAATATTTGGAGAACTTCCAACAAAAGAAGAAAAAAGTAAATTTCATAAGGACATTCAAAGTAAATCTTTAGTAGATGAAGATGTAAAAAAGATTTTAGATGGTTTTCCTAAGACTGCTCATCCAATGGGTGTTTTGTCTGCTTTAACAAGTGCACTTACAGCTTTTAATCCAAAAAGTGTTGATGTGAAATCGGAACAGGATATGTACAATGCAATTTGTAAAATTTTAGGAAAGTTTCCTGTATTGGTTGCTTGGGCATATAGAAAAGAAGAAGGTTTACCGTTAGCTTATGGCGATAATTCATTAGGATACGTAGAAAATTTCATTAAAATGATGTTTGAATTACCAAATGAAAAATTTGTAATGAATCCTGTTGTACTAGATGCGTTAGATAAACTACTTATTTTACATGCAGATCATGAGCAAAACTGTTCTACCTCAACTGTTAGGGTTGTTGGTTCATCACATGCAGGTTTATTTGCTTCAATTTCTGCTGGTATTTCAGCTCTTTGGGGACCATTACACGGTGGTGCTAATCAGGCAGTAATAGAAATGCTTGAAGATATAAAGGCTGATGGTGGTGATTATCAAAAATATATTGAGAAGGCAAAAGATAAAAATGATCCGTTCCGTTTAATGGGATTTGGTCATAGAGTTTATAAAAACTTTGATCCAAGAGCTAATATTATTAAAGTTGCTGCAGAAGAAGTTTTAAATGATTTGGGTATTGATGATCCTGTTTTAGATATTGCAAGGGGATTAGCTCAGGTAGCTCTTAGTGATGAATACTTTAAATCTCGTAACTTATATCCAAATGTAGATTTTTATTCAGGAATTATTTATAGAGCACTTGGTATACCAGTACCAATGTTTACTGCAATGTTTGCATTAGGTCGTTTACCAGGTTGGATTGCTCAATGGAAGGAAATGCGTTCAAGAAATGAGCCTATAAGTAGACCAAGACAAATTTACATAGGAGAAACTTTAAGACCATTTGTAGAAGAAAGTAAAAGATAAAAAAATATAATATTTTAAATTATTGTTAAAACCTCATATTAATTTATGGGGTTTTACTATTTTTACCGCAAAATTTTTAGAATATGATAAAACTTAATGTTCAAGATGAAACTTCACGTCTTAGAGCGGTTGTTTTAGGAATCGCAGAAAGTAATGGACCAACTCCTAAAATTGAAGATGCTTATGACCCTAAATCAATTGAACATATTAAAGCAGGCACATATCCTTCTGAAAGAGATATGATATTAGAAATGGACGCTTTAAATAAAGTTTTTGAAAAATACGAAGTAAAAGTATATAGGCCAAAAACTATAAAAGATTACAATCAGATTTTCACAAGAGATATTGCCTTTGTGGTCGACGATAAATTAATAATATCTAATATTTTACCAGACAGGGAAAAGGAAATTGATGCAATTCAATACATAATTGATCAAATTGAGCCTAATAAAATTATAAGAGCTTCTGAAGATGTTCATTTTGAAGGAGGTGACGTTATGCTTTGGAACAATCACATTTTTATTGGAACTTATAAAGGAGATGATTATAAGGATATAATTACAGCTCGTACAAATATGAAAGGTGTAAATTTTATAAAATCTTTATTTCCAAATAAAATTGTTAAAGAATTTGACTTAGTAAAATCAAATACAAATGCAAAAGAAAATGCATTGCATTTAGATTGTTGTTTTCAACCAGTTGGAAAAAATATGGCGATTATACATAAGGAAGGATTTAAAAATGAAACAGATTATTTGTATTTGGTTAATTTGTTTGGAATGGAAAATTTATTTCATATTTCAAAAGATGAAATGTATCAAATGTTTTCAAATGTGTTTTCAATATCCAATAAAGTGGTTGTTTCAGAAAAAAGTTTTACTAGGCTAAATAACTGGTTGCGTAAGCACGAATTTATTGTTGAAGAGATTCCTTATGCTGAAATTTCAAAACAAGAAGGATTATTAAGATGTTCAACAATGCCTTTAATTAGAGATTAATTTATGAAACAAATTACAAATACAATTTTAATGATTCGCCCAGTTTCGTTCAGAATGAATGAACAAACTGCGATAAATAATTACTACCAAAAAGTAATAGAGAATTTAACTCCTGAAACTTTACAATTTAAAGCACTTCAAGAGTTTGATAACTTTGTAAATAAACTGCGTGAAATTGGTGTAAATGTAATTGTTGTAAATGATACTAAAGAATCAGATACACCAGATTCTATTTTTCCAAACAACTGGATTTCCTTTCACGAAAATGGAGATATTGGAATTTACCCAATGTTTGCCGAAAATAGGAGAAGTGAAAGAAGAGAAGATATTTTTGATATTCTTGAAGAAAATGGATTTAAAATCAATAATATTATTGATTATAGTTCAGCTGAGGAAGAAGGTTTATTTTTAGAAGCAACTGGGAGTTTAGCTTTAGATAGGCAACACAAAAAAGCTTATTGTGCTATTTCTCCACGGGCTGATGAAGATTTATTAATTGAATTTTGCGAAGATTTTGAATATACTCCAGTTTCGTTTATTGCATATCAAACAGTTGAAGGTAAAAGGCTACCAATATATCATACAAACGTAATGATGTGTTTGGCAGAATCTTTTTCAGTAATCTGTTTAGATAGTATAGATGATAAAAAAGAACGTAAAAATGTAATAAAGCATTTGAAAGAAGATGGATTAGAAATTATTTCAATTACCGAAAAACAGTTAAATAATTTTGCTGGAAATATGTTACAGGTACTAGGTAGTAATAATGAAAAATATTTAGTAATGTCCAGTGCTGCTTATCAATGTTTAACTAATGAACAAATTAAAAAAATTGAAAAGTATTGTAAAATACTACACAGTTCATTAGATACTATTGAAGCTTGTGGAGGTGGAAGTGCCCGTTGTATGATGGCGGAAGTTTTTTTACCTAAGAATTAATTATTCATATATAATTTGTATTTTTATATATGCTTTCAATGAAGACAAAATACGGTTTAAAAGCTCTAAGTTATTTAGCAAAACAAGAAATAAACGTACCTGTTTTAATTTCTGAAATTTCAGAATCAGAGAATATTTCAAAAAAATTTTTAGAAAGCATTTTACTTACACTTAAAAAAAATGGAATCTTAGCCTCAAAGAAAGGTAAAGGAGGTGGCTATTATCTATTGAAAAAACCAAATGAAATAAAAATTTCAACAGTAATTAGGGTATTAGAAGGCCCTATTGCAATGTTACCTTGTGTAAGTTTAAACTATTATGAAAAGTGTGATGATTGCGTTAATGAAGAAAATTGTAGTTTAAATAGACTTATGGTTCAGGTAAGAGATAACACCCTAAAAATACTTGAAAATAAAACTCTTGAAGATTTTCATTGCGGATCTTAATTACCATCAGTTTTTAAAAGAATATTAATGAAAGAATTTGATATTGAAAATTGGGCTCGAAAGTCTCAATATAATTTTTTTAAAGCCTACAAGGATCCTTTTTTTAATGTTACTGTTAATTTAAATGTAACAAACCTATATACTTTTTGCAAAAAGCATAATTTATCGTTTTCACTCGCTTGCTTGTTTGTTGCTATAAAAAGTATAAATGAAATATCAGAATTTAAATTGCGCTTAAAAAATGATAAAGTTTATCAGTTTGATAGGGTTAACATAGGATCTACTATTTTAAATGATGATAATACATTTTCGTTTTGTGATTTTCCATATCAATCATCAATTTTAGAGTTTGATAAAGTTGGTAAAAAAGTAATTAAAGATCATAAAAAAGGTGTAAAGTTTAATCCGCAGGAAAATGAACTTGCTATTATACATTGTTCAACACTACCTTGGTTTTCTTTCACTTCTATTAAACATGCAAGAAATGGAGATGAAGGCAGTAAGGGTATTCCAAAAATTGTATTTGGGAAGTACTACAATGAAGATACTGTTAAAAAAATACCTTTTTCTGTGGAAGTACATCATGCGTTAATGGATGGTTTGCATGTTGGAATTTTGATTGAAAATATGCAGCAATATATAAATAAACTTGTATAATTTTTTATTATTATAAAATAGTAAGAATGAATTAAATTATTTGCGATTTTATATATTTAAATACTAAATTTACTATATTATTTAAGAATAAGAAATTACAAAATAATGAAAATAGTAATATCGCCGGCAAAAACATTAGATTTTGAAACAAAAGTTCCAACAACTCAATTTACACAAGGAATCTTTTTAAATGAAGCTGAAAAATTAAGCAAAGTTTTAAAAACGAAATCCCCGAAAGCACTATCAAAATTAATGAGTATTTCTCCAAAATTAAGTGAATTAAATTGGCAACGTAATCAGGATTGGCAGTTACCTTTTTCTTTAGAAAACGCTCGTCAAGCAGTATATGCATTTAATGGTGAAGTATATAATGGACTCGATGTATATTCACTTCCAATAGAAAAACTAGAGCAACTTCAAAATAAATTAAGAATTCTTTCCGGACAATATGGTATTTTAAAACCATTGGATTTAATGCAACCATATCGTTTAGAAATGGGAACTAAATTAAAAGTTGGAAGAAAAGACAATTTATATCAGTTTTGGGACAGTAAAGTAACTGAAGCACTAAATTCTGAATTAGAAAATAATGAAGTTTTTGTGAATTTAGCAAGTAATGAATACTTTAAAGTAATTAAACCAAAATTGTTAAAAACATCAGTAATTACACCAGTTTTTAAAGATTATAAAGATGGAAAATTAAAGATGATTAGCTTTTTTGCAAAAAAAGCAAGAGGTTTAATGGTACGTTATATTATTGATAATAATATTGAAACTGCTGAAGGTTTAAAAGGTTTTAATTCAGAAGGTTATGCATTCGATTTAAACCTTTCAACAGAAAATGAATTAGTTTTTACAAGATAATTTTATTTTTTTTAAAATTGTATTGTTTTTTTATATATGTTTGCCCCGTTATTTTTTAGTGACAATGAAAAATATTTGTTTTTTCGATTGCAACTTATTCAATAAGAAGTTTTTAAGTTGTAATGTGCTTGGGAAGTACAACGAAAAATTAAGAGATTTAAAAACTTCTATAAGCTTCGTTTTTAAAACTTGCAATCAGTTTTTGGTTGTGAGTAGTAATCATTTAAATTTAATATTAAGAGTATAAATAAACTTTTGACTTACAATGTCTATTAGTCTAAATTTAGACTTATCTTTTAAATATTAATTACATACTAAAAATGAATACTAAATATATTGATTTAATAAATCAAACATTTGATTTTCCACAAGAAGAATTTAAAATAGATTCGAAGAAAAACTTGCACTTTCATGATATAGATACTATGAAACTTGCAGAAGAATTTGGCACACCTTTAAAATTTACTTATTTACCAAAAATTAGCGAAAATATTCAAAAGGCTAAATCTTGGTTTAAAACATCTATGCGAAAGCATAAATATAAAGGAAAATATAATTATTGTTATTGTACAAAAAGTTCACATTTTAAACACGTACTAGATGAAGCTTTAAATAACGATATTCATATAGAAACTTCTTCTGCTGTTGATATTGATATTGTTGAAAACTTAAAAAGAAACGGTAAAATTACTGATAAAACCTATATTTTATGTAATGGTTTTAAAAGAGATGAATACATAAAAAATATACAAGGTTTAATAACTGGTGGACATAAAAACTGTATCCCAATTATTGATAATTATGAAGAAATTGATTTACTTACCAATGGAATTCGTAAAAAAATAAATATTGGAATTAGAATTGCTTCTGAAGAAGAACCAAAATTTGAATTTTATACCTCTCGTTTAGGAATTGGTTATAAAAACATAGTTGAATTCTATAGACGCGATATAAAAGAGAACAAAAAAGTAAACCTTAAAATGTTGCATTTCTTTATCAACACAGGTATTAAAGACAATGCATATTATTGGAACGAATTAAGTAAATGTTTAAAAGTTTACATAAATTTAAAACGTATTTGTCCAAGCTTAGACAGTTTAAATATTGGAGGAGGTTTTCCAATTAAAAACTCATTAGGTTTTGATTATGATTACGAGTATATGATTGATGAAATTATTTCTCAAATTAAAATTGCTTGTGATGATGCTGAAGTTCAAGTACCACATATTTTTACAGAATTTGGAAGCTATACCGTAGGTGAAAGTGGAGGTGCTTTGTATAAAGTTTTATATCAAAAAAAGCAAAATGACAGAGAGCGTTGGAACATGATAAACTCATCATTTATAACTACATTACCAGATAGTTGGGCAATAAATAAACGTTTTGTAATGTTGCCTCTAAATAGGTGGAATGATAATTATGAGCGAGTTTTATTAGGAGGTTTAACTTGTGATAGCGATGATTATTACAATTCTGAACAGCATATTAATGCTATTTATATGCCTGTTTATAAAGAGGAAAAACCATTGTATATTGGGTTTTTTAATACGGGAGCATACCAAGAAACAATAGGCGGTTATGGAGGGCTACAACACTGTTTAATTCCACAACCAAAACATATTATTATTTCAAAAAATAACGAAGGAAAATTAGAATACAAAGTTTTTAAAGAAAAACAAACAGCAAGCGATTTTTTAAAAATATTAGGTTATGAATAAAAAAACTTACGCAGGAATTCCTGAACAAAACAGTAAAATTGAAACTTCAAAAGTAGTTTTAATTCCAGTTCCTTATGATGGAACAAGCACTTGGCAAAAAGGGGCCGATAAAGGACCAGAAGCTTTTCTGCAAGCTTCAGAAAACATGGAACTTTATGATATTGAAACAAATACTGAAGTTTATAAAAACGGTATTTATTTAGCTGAGGCTGTTACAGAAAATGCTTCACCAGAAAGTATGGTTGATGCAGTTCATAAAATAACAAAATCATATATTAAAAAAAATAAATTTGTTACACTCTTTGGAGGCGAACATTCAATTTCAATCGGTTCTATTAGAGCATTTAATGAATGTTTTAATAGCTTAACTGTAGTGCAAATTGATGCCCATGCAGATTTAAGAAAAGAATATGAAGGTTCATCATGTAACCATGCTTGTGCAGTTTATGAAGCTAGTCAAACAACTAATTTAATTCAGGTTGGAATTAGAAGTATGGATGCCATTGAAAAAACTGTTATGGATGAAGAAAAAGTGTTTTTTGCTCATGAAATGGCTCAAGATGATTATTGGATGGAAAACGCCATTGATTTAATGACAGATAATGTGTTTTTAACAATTGATTTAGATGCTTTTGATCCATCAATAATGCCATCAACTGGCACACCAGAACCTGGTGGATTATTTTGGTATGAAACACTAGAGTTTTTGCATAAAATATTTAAAGAAAAAAATGTTGTTGGTTTTGACATAGTTGAACTTTGTCCGAACGAACAAGAAAAATCATCCGATTTTCTTGCAGCAAAATTATACTATAAAATGTTAAGTTATAAATTTGATAATGCTGATGACGAAGATTATGATGATATGAAAGGTTACCAGGAGCCAAATAATAAATCCTCTAAATTTGATGACGACGATAATGAGTACTAAAGGAGCAATTTCACAATTTATTGAAAAATACTATTTGCATTTTAATTCAGCAACAGTTGTAGATGCTGCAAAAGAGTATGAAAATCAATTAGCAAAAGGGTCTAAAATGTTGGTTTCTTTAGCAGGAGCTATGAGCACAGCAGAATTAGGCAAAATTTTTGCAGAAATAATTAGACAGGATAAAGTACAGATAATTTCTTGCACAGGAGCAAATCTTGAAGAAGATATTATGAATTTAGTAGCGCATTCTCACTATAAAAGAGTTCCAAATTATAGAGATTTAACACCTCAAGATGAATGGGATTTATTAGAGAAAGGATTAAATAGAGTTACTGATACATGTATTCCGGAAGAAGAGGCTTTTAGACGCTTACAAGAGCATATTTTTAAAATTTGGAAAGATGCTGAAGCTGCTGGGGAACGCTTTTTTCCACACGAGTTTATGTACAAATTAGTACTTTCAGGAGTATTAGATCAGTACCACGAAATTGATCCAAAAAATAGCTGGATGATTGCAGCTGCAGAGGCTAATTTACCAATGGTTGTTCCAGGTTGGGAAGACAGTACTATGGGAAATATTTTTGCTTCATATGTATTAAAAGGTGAGTTAAAAGCTAGCACCATGAAATCTGGAATTGAATATATGACTTTCTTAGCAGATTGGTATACTCAAAATTCGAAGGATGGAATTGGGTTTTTCCAAATTGGTGGTGGAATAGCAGGAGATTTTCCAATTTGCGTAGTGCCAATGTTGTATCAAGATATGGAAAGAACTGATACACCATTTTGGAGTTATTTTTGTCAGATTTCCGATTCAACAACAAGTTATGGGTCTTATTCAGGTGCAGTTCCAAATGAAAAAATAACTTGGGGAAAATTAGATATTAATACTCCTAAATTTATCATTGAGTCAGATGCAACAATTGTTGCACCTTTAATTTTTGCATATTTGTTAGACATGTAGCTTATGAAAAGAGTAATTGTAGACTATAGTAAATTAACTAGTGATATTTTAGATTTATTAGTTGAAAAATTTCCGAGCGGTTACGGTTATAGAGATATTATAACTTTTAAGAACGCCAAAGATGAAACCATAAGAGCTGTTGAAGTACGTACTGAAGATACCATTTATCTGGTAAAAATCAG
This sequence comes from Lutibacter oceani, assembly GCF_003384935.1. GTDB lineage: Bacteria > Bacteroidota > Bacteroidia > Flavobacteriales > Flavobacteriaceae > Lutibacter > Lutibacter oceani. The sequence goes on along the minus strand of NZ_QTTQ01000011.1, from coordinate 149,141 downwards.
CCTAAAGCTTGAGGAAACAATGGAAGATTATGATGCAGATGAAGATAATTTTGATGATGTTTATGATGATACTGATACTGGTGATATGGAAGACATTCCTGATGAAAGTTCAGATGATTATTAAGTATTTGTAGATTTTAGTTTTTTAGAACATATCTGAAATAAAAAAAAATCGGAGTTTTAATTAACTCCGATTTTTTTTTATTAATAAATTATGTAATAATTTTTAATTCAAATTAAACATCAATATTTGCATATTTTGCATTTTTTTCTATAAATGCTCTTCGTGGAGGAACTTCATCTCCCATTAGCATAGAAAATACTCTATCTGCTTCTGTAAGATTATCAATTGTTACCTGACGTAATGTTCTAAATTCTGGGTTCATTGTAGTATCCCAAAGCTGATTAGCATTCATTTCCCCAAGACCTTTATATCTTTGAATATTTACTCCACCACCTAAATTGCGTGCTATTAAATCTCGTTGATCATCATTCCAGGCATATTCTCTTTTTTGACCTTTTTTAACTAAATATAAAGGAGGAGTAGCAATAAAAATATGTCCGTTTTCAATTAATTCTTTCATATATCTAAAGAAAAATGTAAGAATTAATGTAGCAATGTGGCTACCATCAACATCGGCATCACACATAATAACAATTTTATTATAACGTAATTTATCAAGGTTTAAAGCTCTCGGGTCATCTTCTGTACCTATAGAAACACCCAATGCAGTATACATATTTTTTATTTCTTCATTTTCAAAAACTTTATGCTGCATGGCTTTTTCAACATTTAAAATTTTACCTCTTAATGGTAAAATTGCTTGAAAAGCTCTATCACGCCCTTGTTTAGCTGTTCCACCTGCGGAATCTCCCTCTACAAGGAAAATTTCACATTTTTCTGGATCTGTTTCAGAACAATCACTTAATTTACCCGGTAAACCACCAATTGACATAACTGTTTTACGTTGCACCATTTCTCGGGCTTTACGCGCTGCATGTCTTGCTGTTGCTGCTAGTACTACTTTTTGAACAATAGTTCTGGCATCATTTGGGTTTTCCTCCAAATAATCTTGTAACATTTCTGATACTGCTTGACTAACAGCAGAAGTTACTTCACGGTTACCTAATTTTGTTTTTGTTTGCCCCTCAAATTGAGGTTCAGCAACTTTAACAGAGATAATTGCTGTTAAACCTTCTCTAAAATCATCTCCGGCAATATCAAATTTTAATTTATCCAACATTCCAGAAGACTCTGCATACTTTTTAAGTGTATTTGTAAGTCCTCTTCTAAAGCCAGATAAATGAGTTCCGCCTTCATGTGTGTTTATATTGTTTACGTAAGAATGTAAATTCTCGGTATAAGATGTGTTATAAACCATTGCTACTTCAACTGGAATACCATTTTTTTCGCCTTCCATTGAAATAATTCCTTGAGTTAACTGCTCACGAGTAGCATCTAAATATCTTACAAATTCAGGTAATCCTTCATCACTGTAAAATTTTTCTAAAGGATGATTTCCCTCTTCATCAGTTACTCTTTTATCTATTAAAGTAATTGTTAAACCTTTATTTAAAAATGAAAGCTCACGTAATCTTGTAGCTAATGTTTCATAATTGTATTCTGTTGTTTGGGCAAAAATTGATTTATCAGGTGTAAAAGTAACCATGGTTCCTTTTTCAGTGGTATCACCAATAATTTTTGCAGGGTACAAGGCTTTACCACGTTCGTATTCTTGCTCCCAAATTTTACCATCTATATAAACGGTTGCTCTTAAATGGTCAGAGAGTGCATTTACTACAGAAACACCAACACCGTGTAAACCTCCAGATACTTTATAAGAATCCTTATCAAATTTTCCTCCAGCACCAATTTTAGTCATTACTACTTCCAATGCAGAAACGCCTTCTTTTTTGTGCATTCCTACAGGAATACCACGACCATTATCTTTTACAGATATTGAATTATTTTCATTTATAATTACATTTATGGTATCACAATGGCCTGCCATTGCTTCATCAATAGAATTGTCTACAACTTCATAAACTAAATGGTGTAAACCTCTTATTCCAACATCTCCAATATACATTGATGGACGCATACGAACATGCTCCATTCCTTCTAAAGCCTGAATACTGTCGGCTGAATAACTATTCTTTTTTATTTCTTCGCTCATATTTAAAATATATGTGATTTCTATAAATTCATTAACATACAAATATAAGCATTCAAGCCTGTTTAAAAACTTAATTTGGAAAGTGCCAATTGTGAAGTTATTAACAATTTTTAATTTCCTGAAAGTCTCTTAAAATGGCTAAAATTGGCTTTAAACCAAATATTTGACAATTTTTAATTGCTGTAATTATTGATACTCTAAAAAAATGTCTTAAATCTAATTTATTTGAGTTCAAGAATTGGCAAAAATTTTTAAAAATGGTAAAAAAAAATCTCAAAGCTTTAGTGTATATTTATTTAAATATTATTTTTGCGGATGCAACATCAAGTACTTATTTTAGATTTCGGTTCGCAATACACGCAGTTGATTGCTCGAAGAGTTAGGGAATTAAACATTTTTTGTGAAATTTTTCCTTACAACAGTAAAAGTTTTAAAGTTGAAGATTACAAAGCTGTAATTTTATCAGGTAGTCCGTTTTCGGTAAGAGCTGAAGATGCACCACATCCAGATTTATCAGCAATAAAAGGAAAACTTCCACTATTAGGCGTTTGTTATGGAGCGCAATTTATGGCACATAATTTTGGGGGTAAAGTTGGAGCATCTAATACACGAGAGTATGGTAGAGCAAATTTATCCTATATAAAAAAAGACGATTTATTTTTTGAAAATGTAAGTGAAGGTAGTCAAGTTTGGATGAGTCATAGTGACACCATTGTAAATTTACCAAGTAATTTTGAACTTATAGGAAGTACGCACGATGTTAAAAATGCTGCTTTTAAAATTAAAGGAGAAGCTACTTATGGAATTCAATTTCATCCTGAAGTATACCATTCAAAAGATGGCTTAACAATTTTAAAAAATTTTTTAGTAAATATTGCTGGTCTGCAACAAACTTGGACACCTGATTCTTTTGTTGAAACTACGGTTGCAGAATTAAAAGAAAAGTTAGGGAATGATAAAGTTGTACTTGGACTTTCAGGAGGTGTTGATTCAACGGTTGCTGCAACTTTAATAAGCAAAGCAATCGGGAAAAACCTGTACTGTATTTTTGTAAATAACGGTTTGTTACGTAAAAATGAATTTGAAAATGTGTTAGAGCAATACAAGCACATGGGGTTGAATGTAAAAGGTGTAGATGCTTCGGCACGTTTTTTGAAAGAATTGGCTGGAGAATCAGACCCTGAAGGTAAACGTAAAATTATAGGACGTGTTTTTATAGAAGTTTTTGATGATGAAGCACATCGGATTCAAGATGTAAGTTGGTTAGCACAAGGAACTATTTATCCAGATGTTATTGAATCGGTTTCTGCAACTGGTGGACCTTCTGCAACTATTAAATCGCACCATAATGTTGGTGGATTACCAGATTTTATGAAATTAAAAATTGTTGAGCCATTAAATACACTTTTTAAAGATGAGGTTCGTAGGGTTGGAAGATCAATGGGAATAGATGATGAATTATTAGGACGTCACCCTTTTCCTGGGCCAGGTTTAGGTATTAGAATTTTAGGAGATATAACGGCTGAAAAAGTTAGAATGTTGCAAGAAGTGGATCATATTTTTGTTCAAGGATTAAAAGATGACGGTTTGTACGATAGTGTATGGCAAGCTGGAGCAATGTTACTACCTGTAAATTCAGTAGGCGTAATGGGAGACGAAAGGACCTATGAAAAAGCTGTTGTATTAAGAGCTGTAGAATCTACTGATGGAATGACGGCAGATTGGGTTAATTTACCTTACGAGTTTTTACAAAAAACATCAAATAAAATAATAAATGGTGTAAAAGGCGTTAATAGAGTAGTATATGATATTAGTTCTAAACCACCAGCAACAATAGAGTGGGAATAAAATCCTACCTTAATTAAATTTCCTCAATGAAAAGAATAAAGTTTTTACTTGTAATTTTATTAATGTGTACTATTAATTTGGTTGCACAACAAAAAAAATACGTTTCATACACTGTTAAAAAAGGTGAAAATATGAAAAGTATTGCTAAAGATTATAAAATTTCTACTAGAGATTTACTAAAATTAAATCCTGATATTGGGAGAAAACCGAGACCAAATACAGTAATAATCGTTCCTAATAAAAATTATGGAAAAAATGTTACTGAAGGTAATGAAATAGATAACTACTTTTATATAGTTCAGCCGAAAGAAACCTTATTTGGTATTTCAAAAAAGTTTAACATTTCAATTGATGCCTTAAAAAAGGCAAATCCTGAACTAGAATACGGATTAAAAATTGGGATGCAGCTTAAAATTCCGAGCACAACTGAAAATAATGTTAATGATGCTGCTAATTTTATTTTACATACTGTTGTTAAAGATGATACGGTTTACAATTTAACTAAGAAATATGAAGTTACAGAAAGTGATTTATTTGAGTTAAACCCAAGTTTATCTGAAGGCCTTAAATTAGGAATGATTTTAAAGATAAAACCAATTAATACTTCGGAAATATTAGAGGATGAAGTGCTAACTGAAACGGGTTTGTTTATTGAAAATTTAAACCTTGAAAAGACCCTGAATATAGCGATTATGTTGCCATATGAGCTAAATAAATATGTGGATTCTATCCCTGAAAGTACACTTTTAAAAGGGAATTCTATTTTTAATATTGCTACAGATTTTCATATGGGGGCTGAAATGGCAATAGACTCTTTAAAAAGAAAAGGTGTAATAATAAATGTAAGGTATTTCGACACTCAAAATTCAAATTATAAGTTACAGACAATTGTTGATAGAAATGATTTTTCTAATACAGATGTAGTTATTGGACCTCTGTTTTACAATAAAGCATATTGGTTATCTAAAAATATTAATGTACCTATTATTGCCCCATTATATTCTAAAGATCAAGATGGGTTATCTGCTGCAAACTTGATAAAATCAGATTCTAATTCTCCTAATTTCTTAGAGGAAAAATTGTTGGATTATATGAAGAAAAATTATAAAGGGGAAAATATTATTGTAATTAATGATGGGGATGAAGCTTCACAAAGTAAATTATGGCGTATAGTAAATAAAATAAAGTCGTTTGATTCTATTCAAAATGTTTCTGTGATTAAATCTAATAAAGGTTTTATTGATAATGAAAAATTTATTGAAAAATTAGAAGAAGATTCAAATAACTGGGTACTTTTAATTAGTGAAGAAATTGTTACTACAGCAGCTGCAGTAAATAATTTAAAAGCTACTATTGAAGAGTATAATATTCAGTTATTTGCTTCTAGTAAAGGGAGAAATTTTGATAATATAGAAAACAGTTTCTTGGGGCAATTAAATTTTGTTTTTCCAACAACAGATTTTATCATAATTGAAGATGTAAATGTGAAAAGTTTTTATAATAATTTTCGAGCTAAAAATTACACGTATCCTTCAAAATATGCGATAAGGGGTTTTGATATTACCTATGATACTTTAGTGCGTTTGGCAAGTGATGAAAGTTTAGAGGGTGGTTTAAAGGCAGGTAAATCATCAAGAATTTCAGGAACTTTTAATTATAATAAAAAATTATTTGGAAGTTTTGAGAATAATGGTGTTTACATAGTTCAATATAATAAAGAACTAAACCCTGTTATTATTAATGAATAAAAAATATTAAGCATAAAAAAAGCGCAACATAGTTGCGCTTTTTTTATGCTTTACTAAAACTTATATTTTTTTAAGCTGATCTTTCATCATTTTAATTTGATCAGTTAAAACTCCTTGCGTATCTAATTTTTTAGCTTCATTAATTAACATTGTAGCTTCACGTTTACGTCTTTTAGACATTGCAATTCCTCCTAATTGTAATTTAGCCATTGCAATATCATGCTTCATATTTAAACCTAAACTAATAGCCTTTTTAAAGAATTTCTCTGCTTGAGTTAAGTTTGTTTGTGAAACCATAATTCCTTGTAAAAAATTATAATAGCCTTCTTGTTTTTTAATTAAAGCACTACTAGGATTTTTAATATATGACAACCATTTACTTGCTCCCGCAAAATTTTGTTTTCTTAATTGTAGAAAAGCCAATAAAATAAACTCATTTTTAAAATAAAACAGTACAAAAATACCTGCCAATAATACTAATGAAATTCCATTCATGATGTTTCCATCAACAAATTGAAAAATTGACCAAACTAAAATACCTCCTGCAATTACTAATTTTATATATTTATTAAACATTGATAATTTTTTTAATAGGTTGCAAAGTTACGTTTTTGCAACGATTTTAATTATTTTTTATAATGTTTTTTATATTGAATATACGCAATTATTGAAAGTACTGAAACTACACCAACTGCATAATACACAAAAGTTGGTGTAATTGCTTTATCTCCACTAGCGTAAGAATGTAAACCAGAAAGGTAGAAATTAACTCCAAAATAAGTCATTAAAATTGAAGCAAATGCAGCTATTGAAAAAACATTAAAAGCAAATCGGCTTCTTAAACCTGGAACTAATCTTAAATGCAATACAAATGCATAAATCATAATACTAATTAAAGCCCAAGTTTCTTTTGGATCCCACCCCCAATAACGTCCCCAACTTTCATTAGCCCATTGTCCACCTAAAAAGTTTCCAATAGTTAACATTATTAAACCAACAGTTAAAGACATTTCGTTTATAATTGTCAATTCTTTAATCATTAAGCCAATTTTGTTTTTGTTTTTTGAAGATGTTAAAATCATAAGAATTAATGAAATTAAACCTAAAATCATACCTAATGCAAAAGGACCATAACTTGCTACAATTATTGAAACGTGAATCATTAACCAGTATGAATTTAATACAGGTTGAAGGTTTGCAATTTCAGGATCCATCCAGTTCCAATGCGCAACCATTAAAATAAATGCAGTTAAAAATGCTGTTGCTGCTATGGTCATAGATGATTTTCTTCCAAAAATTAACCCAAAGAGCATAGTTGCCCAACCTACATAAATCATAGATTCGTAAGCATTACTCCAAGGTGCATTTCCGCTTACAATCCAACGTGCAATTAAACCTCCGGTATGCATCAAAAATAAACCTATAATAATAGCAATACTACCTTTAATTAAGTAATTAATTGCTTTATTGGCATTGAAAATTTGAAAAATTACAAATAAGAACATCAAGGTTCCTATGTACATATAATAGCTATAAATGGTTCTAAAAACATCATATTTATTATAAGCAATTTCTAAATTAATTTTATCTTCAGAAGGGTAAACGGCACTACCATATTTCTTTTGAAAATCCGTTATTCCGCTAAGAAGTTGATTCGCAGTTGTAAAATCATTTGTTGAAGTTGATTCAGACAAAGTTTTAATATAAACAGGTAAAAGTTGACGAACAAAAATAGAATCCTGACCTTTATAACTAGCCTTATTTAAGTCGTTATGTGAAATCCAAGTATTATTAATATCATTTGGGATAGGAAAAATTCTAAGAACATCACCTGTAATTGCTGAATAAAATAAATTAACTCTTCTGTCAACATTAATTACATCTTTTTCAAACTTACTTTTTATATTGGTTTTTTGAGCTTTTTGTTGGTGCTCAGCAATTTTATACATTCCTTTTGTATCAAAAAAGTCTGCAAGTGTTGCATATTTTTGATCGTGTGGAATACCAATAATATCCCTTAATTTTGTATTTCCTTTCTCAACATAAATAATTGGTATTTGAAACCACAACCTAGGATTTTGCTGAATTGATAAGAACACTTGAGTGGCGTTCATATCTTTGTAAGTATCGTGTTTACTAACTTTACGTAATAATTCTGAAGCATAGGTATGAATAGGTTTCATTCTACCACCAGCATCTTGAATAATTAGTTTACTAAATAAATCGGAATGAGATACATCAATTTTATTGGCTATTAATGCTGAATCTATTTGTTTTTCAGATAATGAATGATTGTGCTGTTGTGAAAACGCCACACTTGAAATTAAAAATAATACAAGTACTGTTAATGTTGCTTTCTTTTTTCTTATTTTTTGAAGCCCTTTTCTAAGGAAATCAAATCTTGTATTTTTCATAAATAAGATTAAAATTAAACCAGCATACAACAAGAAATATCCAATATATGTTATAGTTGAACCCCAAAAATCATGATTAACAGATAGGTGGGTTTCTTCATATTCAGAAGTAATATTATAACTTGATTGAAAAAATTTATAACCTTTATAATTTAGAATGTGATTCATAAAAATTCTAAAATCAAAAGTTTCACTCGGGTCAATAACAGTTACTTCACTTGCATAAGACATTGCACTTTCGGAACCAGGATATTTATCAAGTTGAAAATCATTTAATTTTATGCTAAATGGAAGTTTCATTTGCATAGCACCATAACTCATTCTAAAATTTAAATTACCAACAGAAAATTGTGTTGGTGGTTGAATTGCAAATTTACCACCACTAAGTTTTACATGTTTTGTTTCTCCATTTGTGGTTACATCAAACTCTAATTGAGCTAAAGAATTTTGATCTTTATCACCGGAAACCGTTTTGTATGCCCCTTTAATTGGTCCTTTTGGAACAACAAATTGCAATCCTGCAACTGAATGAACTGCTAAAAGTGAAAAGTTTTGCAAAGAATCTTTTGCAATGGTACCTTCAAAATTATCTGCCATTCTAAAAAATTGACCTTCAACTGCAGATTTAATTTTTAAATTACCATCAACAGATTTAAAATCAATTACATTATTAGCAGGTGAATCAAATCCAACTAAAACACCATGAACCACTTCAGATGAACCTTGCTTTATGTAATGGTTGTGTCTTCCGCCACCACCTGATTCAACTATTAGTAAATAATTATCTCCTGATTCAACTTCTTCAAAAACATTTGAAGCATTTGGAATATAATCTGTTAATTTAATTGAAACATCGGTTCCTTTAAAATCTGTATTATAGCTATAGTTATTACTTCCTAAAGCAGAGAGTAAAATTGGATGATGTACAGGTGTTTTTTGCTCGTTACCATCATTAATGATAATGCTAATGTAATTTTTTTCTGAAAGAAAATTATTACTAACAGCACCTTCTTTAATTGGCATTATACCTTCAAAACTAATATACCTTGTAATTCCTGCTCCAATTATTATTAAAAGGAAAGCTAGGTGAAAAGCAAGTACAACTAATTTTTCTTTTCTATATAATTTGTATTTTAAAATATTACCAAAAAAGTTTATGGCAAACAAAATCATGATTGCTTCAAACCACCAAGCATTATAAACTAAAGCTTTTGCTGTTTCGGTACCGTAATCGTTCTCTATAAAGGTTGCAACACCCATAGCCATGGCAAAAACTAAAAATAAAATTGCCATTAATCGGGTAGAATAAATAAGTGAAAGAATTTTGTTCATTTCAATGGTTTTATTATTAAAAATAAATCTTGTGCAAAAATAATGATAAATGTCATATAGCGATGCTATAATTCATTTATTAATTCAATTAAAATTGTAGGTACAAAGTTAAGTGTAACTTTTATTACAATTAATGACTATTGTCATTAAAAAATCTTCAAATATTTTGGATTTTTGACTGTTAAAAATGAAAAATTCGTAATTTTGTTGATATAACTATTTTAATGAACATTTTTTTCTTTAATAATATCTATTTAAATATAAAGCGTCCAGAATGCTTTATTAAATAGGTCCTACTTATTAGTTATTACTTTCAACCTTTATTTTAAATTTAAAACATCATATTATTATGGATTTACCATATGCAGAACCATATAAAATTAAAATGGTAGAACAATTAAAACGTTCTACAAAAGAACAACGATTAAATTGGATTAAAAAAGCACATTACAACCTGTTTAATTTAGCTTCTGATAATGTATTTATAGATATGTTAACAGATTCAGGAACAGGCGCTATGAGCGACCAGCAATGGGCAGAAATGATGATTGGTGATGAAAGTTATGCAGGTTCTTTATCCTTCAAAAAATTAAAAAAAACAGTTAAAAAAATTACCGGATTCAAGTACTTTTTACCAACCCACCAAGGTAGAGCAGCAGAGAATGTATTGTTTTCTGCAATGGTAAAAGAAGGGAATATTGTACCTGGAAATTCACATTTTGACACCACGAAAGGACATATAGAGTTTAGAAAAGCAACTGCTGTTGATTGTACAATTGATGAAGCTTTTGATACTTCAGTAATTCATCCTTTTAAAGGAAATATTGATTTAAATAAACTGGAAACAGTTTTTAAAAAATATCCAAAAGAGAAAATTCCATTTGTTATTTTAACAATTACTTGTAATAGTGCTGGTGGTCAGCCGGTTTCAATAAAAAATACAAAAGAAGTTTCAGAACTCTGTAAAAAATATGGTGTTCCACTTTATTTTGATGCTGCTCGTTTTTCTGAAAATGCTTATTTCATAAAAAAAAGAGAAAAGGGTTATGAAAATAAAACGATTAAAGAAATTGTGAAAGAAGTTTTTTCATATGGTGATGGAATGACGATGAGTGCTAAAAAAGATGGTTTGGTAAATATGGGTGGTTTTATTGCACTAAATAATAAGGAAGTTTTTAAACAGGCAACTGTATTTAATATTATGTTTGAAGGTTTTATTACTTATGGAGGAATGAATGGACGTGATATGGGTGCTTTAGCTGTTGGGTTAAACGAATCAACTGAATTTAATTATTTAGAGAGTAGGGTAGAACAGGTTGCTTATTTAGGACAAAAATTAGTTGATTTTGGTGTGCCTGTTCAACAACCATTTGGTGGACATGCCATATTTTTGGATGCTAATAAATTTGTTCCAACAATTCCAAGAGAAGAGTACCGTGCTCAAGCTTTAGCAATAGAACTGTATGTTGTAGGTGGAATTAGAGGTGTTGAAATAGGTACGGTTTTGGCAGATAGAGATCCTGTTACTAGAGAGAACAGGTATCCTGAACTAGAATTGGTTCGTTTGGCAATTCCCAGACGAACATATACAAATAATCACATGGATTATGTAGCAGCTTCGCTAAAAAATATTTACGATTCAAGAAATGAAGCTAAATCGGGTTACAATATTGTTGATGAAGCACCTATTATGAGACACTTTACAGTTAAATTTGAAAAAATATAATACTTTTTACTCTTTTTTTATTAATTTCACCAAAATGAAATTGAAAAATTAGTTTTATGATGTTATCACGCGCAAGTAAGTATGCAATTTTATCTACTCTTTATTTAGCTGAACATGCAAGTGAGAATAGAAAAATTAGTGTTAAAGTAATTGCAGAAAGTATAGATGTTCCAAGCCCTTTTTTAGCAAAATTATTTCAACAATTGGTAAAAGGAAAAATTATTTCTTCAACAAAAGGCCCAAATGGAGGCTTTTATTTAACAAAAAAAAATCAGAAGAAAAATGTCCTTGATATTATTGAAAATATTGATGGTTTAAACAGAATTAATGAATGTTTTTTGGGGTTGTCTGAATGTGATGGTACAAATCCTTGTCCTGTACATTTTATTGTTGAACCTTTTAAAAATAGTATACTTGGAAAATTTAGAGATAAAAATATTATGGAATTTTCCCAAGAAATTGTTTCAAAAGGGAGAAAACTAACTATTAAAGATATTTCTACAGAAATAAATTCCTAAATAAAATTATAAAATACTGACATTTATCATATTAATATATGCATAATTATATAAATTTGTATTTATATAAAAGATAAAAAGGTCTTAATATATTTATAAATGAAAATTAACCAATTAAATTCGTAAAACATGTTATCTAAAAAACAAGCAAGAGCTTTCTTTTTAGGAGGAACATTAGTGACGTTTCTTATTTTTATAGGACTCACCGTGTACTCTTTATCAGAAAGTACAGATCAAACTAACCATATAAACCTTACTGCAGAAGTGGTTAGAGGTAAAGAAATTTGGGAGTCTAATAATTGTATGGGATGTCATACCATATTAGGTGAAGGAGCTTATTATGCTCCAGAATTAACAAAAGTTGTTGATAGATTAAATTTAAAATACAATGAAAATGGCGAAGAAATAATCAAAGGTATTTTAATGTCAAAGGCACCATGGCAACCTAATGGCAGAAAAATGGTGGCTTATGGTATGTCTGAGCAAGAAGCTATGGATGTAATTGCTTTTTTTAAATGGATTGGAGAAATTGATTTAAATGGATTTGATCGTATAGTATCACCTTTAGCAAAAGATAAAATTAACAACTAAACTAAGAATTATGAAATATAAATCACAAAAAGTAGCATATTGGTTTTTTGCCCTTTCAATGCTATTATTAGTATTACAAATAACTTATGGTTTTATAATGGGGTTTGCCCGTATAGGATTTGATAATTTACACGATTTAATACCTTTTAATACAGCTAGAGCTGTGCATACAAATCTATTAGTTGTTTGGTTATTATCTGGTTTTATGGGAGCCGCTTATTACATTATTCCTGAAGAGGCACAAAAAGAATTAGTAAGTGTAAAATTGGCATATGTCCAACTAATCAGTTTAGCTTTAGTTGGTGTAATTGCAGTAGTTGGATACCATTTTAACTACTGGGAAGGTAGAAAGTTTTTAGAAATTCCAAGACCTTTGGATTATTTAGTTGTTGTTAATGTTTTGCTTTTTTTAGGAATTATTTTAACTACTTTATTCAAAGGGAAAAGAAGAACTACAACAGCATTGGTACTTTCAATGGGGTTATTATTTGCTGCTTTATTGTATTTACCAGGAATGTTACAGTTTGACAGTCAGGTAACAGATTCATTTTTCCGTTGGTGGGTTGTTCATTTATGGGTAGAAGGTGTTTGGGAATTAATTATGGGGGGTATTTTATCTTTCTTATTAATAAAACTTACAGGTGTAGATAGAGAAGTAATTGAAAAATGGTTGTATGTAATTGTAGGTTTAACTTTTTTGTCTGGAGTTTTAGGAACAGGACATCATTATTACTATATAGGAGTTAATAAAATTTGGTTAATTGTTGGCGGAATATTTTCAGCATTAGAACCTTTAGCATTTTTAGCAATGGCATTATTTGCAGTAAATATGTATAGAAAGGGTGAGAAAAAACACCCAAATAAATTAGCATTATATTGGACTTTAGGTTCTGCGATTGTGTCGTTTGTTGGAGCTGGATTATTAGGATTTGCGCATACATTACCTCAAACAAATTTGTATACACACGGTACTTTAGTAACTGCAATGCACGGACATTTAGCTTTTTGGGGAGCTTATGCAATGATTGTTTTGGCTATTATAAGTTACAGTTTGCCAAATTTAACAGGTAGAAAATTATATGAAAGTACACGTGGAAGAGCAGCTTTTTGGTTGGCAAATATTGGAATGATTGGAATGACTGTTGCCTTTGGTGTTGCAGGTGTTGCTCAAGTATATTTAGAGCGTAAGTTTGGAATGGAGTTTATGGCAGTTCAAAAAGAAATTAGCATTCATTTTGTTGTTTTAATATTATGTGCAACATTGTTTACAACAGGTATTGTACTTTATATTATTGATTTTTACAAGCATGGTAAACCAACTGATGAAGCTTTAAATATTAATAAATAAAATTAGTATTAGTTTTTTAGATTGATTTCCAGCGCAAATAAATTTTTGTTAACATTCCATACTGTTTATAAATAGCTTATTGCGCTGGTTTTTTTAATATACAAAATAATATTTATGGAAAATATAGCACCATATTATCATCAAGTAGGGAAGGAAGTTGAAGTTTTTGAACACGCTTATAAAAACAAAATTCCTTTTTTATTAAAAGGGCCAACAGGAACTGGAAAATCAAGATTTATTGAGTATATGGCCTATAAATTGAATAAAAAATTAATTACTATTTCTTGTCATGAAGAGACTTCTTCAACTGATTTAGTTGGTAGATATATTATAAAAGGAGCAGAAACTATTTGGTCTGATGGGCCATTAACAACTGCTTTAAAACAAGGAGCAATTATTTATTTAGATGAAATTGCTGAGGCAAGACCTGATGTTATTGTGGCAATTCACTCGTTAACAGATCATAGACGAGAATTGTTTATTGATAAGTTAGGTGAAACTGTAAAAGCACATAATGATTTTATGCTGGTTGCATCCTTTAATCCAGGTTATCAAAAAGGATTTAAAGAGTTAAAGCCTTCAACACGTCAGCGATTTATTGCAGCTGCTTTTGCCTATCCTGATGCTATAATTGAAGCAGATATTTTGGTAAATGAAACAGGAATTCAACTTGAGATTGCTAAAAAACTAGTAAATATTGCTACCAAAATTAGAAATCTTACTGAGTTAGGTTTGGCAGAAACTGTTTCAACACGTTTATTAGTTGATGCCGCTAAATTAATTCATAGTGGATTGCCTAAACGTTTATCTGTTGAAGTTGCAATTGTTGAACCTTTAACTGATGATTTAGATGTAGTTGAAGCTTTAAAAGATTTATGTAATCTAATGATATAAAAATTAGCATCCTAAAGATGTCATGCTGAGCTTGTCGAAGTATGTCTCACAATCTAATCAAGTCAAAATTTAACTGGTCACTGAGCGAAGTTAAAGTGATTAATTTACAACAAGTAACCATCAACTAAAACCCAACAACCAACAACTATTAATAATGTTCGAACCAGATGAATACATATTTACCAAACTTGCATATTTCTTTAAAAAGAGAAATAAAAAAAAGCAAGAAGGTATTTTACATTCGGTTTCGTTAATAGATATTAAACCACGATTAACTATATTATCAAGAGCAATTACTGGGAGTTCTATTGAAATTTATGAAGCGGAAAGAGAAGGTGGTTATAAAAATAACAACTATTTTCTTCCAACCCATTTTGTAGAGTTTCCTTCACAAGAAGAGAATATTTCATTTTATTTATTTAGAATTTTATACTTATCGGTTCAAAAGAATTTAAATTTAAATTGGAATGATAATTTAGAGCACGATTTATTAGAGTCTCAACAAAAGAGTGAAGAAAATTCATTTCAAGTTTTGGAATTATTATTTGAGCAATTTCCTATTTCAAAAAAATACCATAATAAATTAGTTAAATTTTATTCAGAAAAGCAAAAAAATAACATCCCTAAAGATTTTTCATTCATTTACGGAAAATGGATGCGAAATAATCCCGAAGAATCTTCAGAAGAAAAATTACAGAATTTTACAGAGAATGTAAAAAAAGTAGAAGAAGATAAACCCAAAACAATTTTAAAATCCAATGCTGTTGAAGAAATAATTTCCGTTCAAGTAGATATTAAACAACAAGAAGATGCAGTTTTGCAACATCAATTTGAAAAAGTAGAAACAGCAGAAGAATTTGGCGGGAATTTTAAAGATTTTGATGGAGAAGATGAATTAGATGATCATTCCAACGCATTGGATGATGTTAATATGAAATATACGGTTCGGGTTGATGATACTGCACACTCTGTTTATCAAGCAGATTTTATTGAAAATACAACAGTTTCAGAAAGTGCAGAAATTGATAATAAAGGTTATCATATAAAATACGATGAATGGGATTTTTCCAAACGAAAGTATAAGGAAGATTTTTGTAAAGTATACCCAAAAACGCTATTAAAAAACGATGTTAATTATTACAAAAAAACATTAAAGGATCATCGGTCAACGCTGATTGGTTTACGTAAAATGTTAACCACAGTCAACAATAAATTTCAACAACAGCGCAGACAATCTCAAGGTGAAGAGTTTGACATTGATGCCATTACAGATTTGTTTGTTGATTTACATTCCGGACATACACCTTCAGAAAATATATATATATCAAAAAGAAAAAAGGAGAAAGATTTATCTATTTTATTACTGTTAGATGTTAGTTTGTCAAGTGATGGTTATGCAGCAGGGAACAGAGTGATTGATGTTGAAAAACAAGTTTCAATTTTATTTGGTGAAATTTTAAATGAATTTAATATTGATTTTTCTATTGATTGTTTTCATTCTAAAACCAGAAACCACTCTTCATACATGACAATTAAAGATTTTGATGAAGATTGGAATAAAGCAAAATTTAAAGTTGGTGCTATTGAGCCAAGTGGTTATACAAGAATTGGAGCAGCTTTGCGTCATTCTGGTGCTATGTTAGACAAAAGAAATACTAAAAATAAGTGGGTTATTTTACTCTCAGATGGAAAACCAAATGATTACGATAAGTACGAAGGAAAATATGGAATAAATGATGTGAAACAGGCACTGAGAGAGTTGAATGAACGAAATATAAATTCGTATGCTTTAGCAATTGAAGCACAAGCCAAATACTATTTGCCCCAAATGTTTGGGCAAAATCACTATCAAATATTAACAACTCCAGTGGAACTTTTAAAATCAATGGTTCAACTGTATGAAAAAATAAAACATCAAAGTTAAATGGAAACCATAACTGTAAATAAAAATAAATTATACTATCCGCCTGGAGGGATATTATTATGGATAATTATTTTTTTAGAACTATTTACTTTTGGGATGGCATTAATTGCAATGGTTTTTTATAGTAAATATGAACCTGAAGTTTTTCATAATTCCAGATTGTTGTTAAACTCAACTTTTGGTGCGGTTAATACAGTGTTTTTATTAACAAGTGGCTTTTTTATGGCAATTTCTGTTAAAAGTTTTAAGAAAAATAATATCAAAAAAACGACTTACTTTTTACGATTGACAATGTTTGGAGGAATTTTATTTTTGGTTTTAAAAAGTGTTGAGTATTATTTTAAAATTGAAAGCGGTTATACAATTGGCTACAATACTTTTTTCTCATTTTACTGGATGTTAACATTATTTCATGTAATTCATGTAATTGTAGGCTTGGTTATTTTGTTTAATATTTATATTGGTTTTAAACAACAAAAATCTTCAAATTCAGTTGAAGATTTTGAGTCAAGTGCTGCCTTTTGGCATATGTGCGATTTAATTTGGTTACTTCTTTTTCCAGTAGTTTATTTAATTTTTTAAAATGAAAAAAAAAATATTATTAAAGGTTTGGATTGTACTAATTGTACTAACAGTAAGTGTCGCTTTAGTAGCTAATTTAACTTTGAGTATTTCATTTACAGCAATAATTATTTTAAGCTTGTCTATTCTTAAATTTTTAGGAGTTTCATTTTATTTTATGGAATTAAAAAAAGCACATGTATTTTGGAAAGCAGCTGTTTTAATGTATGTTTTTTTATTTTTTGTAATAATAATTATATTACTTTAAGAGTGTTATTTACTTGGTGTTAAACGAACAATTCCAATATTTTGTACAGCAACATAAATAAAGCCGTCAGGTGCTTGGCGAACATAACGCACTCTGCCAATGTTTTCTAATAATTTTTCTTCTTTAATTACCTTGTCATTTTCTAAAACACATCTATTTAAATATTGAAATTTTAAGGAACCAACTAATAAATTTCCTTTCCATTCAGGATATTTATCACTTGTAACAAACATCATTCCGCTTGGTGCAATTGAAGGAACCCAATAATGTATTGGATCTTCCATTCCGGGAAGTGAAGTGTCATCTGTAAATTTAGTGTCGTTATAGTTTATACCATATGAAGCTTTTGGCCAACCGTAGTTTTTTCCAGCTTTAAGTATGTTTATTTCATCACCACCTTGGGGTCCGTGTTCATGCGTCCAAATTTTCCCAGTTTCAGGGTGTAATACCATTCCTTGTGGATTTCTATGTCCATATGAATAAATTGCTTTTTTTGCATTTTCGGTATTGTAAAATGGGTTGTCTGTTGGAATTGTTCCATCACTATTAATTCTATATATTTTGCCACAATCTTTAGTAATATCCTGTGGATTAACATCACGATCAAAACGATCACCAACTGAAAAATACAAATAGCCTTCTCTATCAAATTCAATACGTGAACCAAAATGTGCACTGCGTTTTGTGTTTGGTGTGGCTTTGTATAAAACTTTAGTTTCAACCAAACTGGAATCTTCTAATTTTGCTCTCATAATTGTTGTATTTCCTCCATTGTTATCATTTTCAATATTTGAAGAGTATGATAAATACAACCAACCATTTTCTGTATATTTAGGGTCTAATTCAATATCTAATAAACCACCTTGTCCATTAAAATAAACCTCAGGAACATTTTTAATCATGGTTTTAATACCATTTTTAAAATGAACTAAATCCCCTTTTTGTTCAGTAATTAGCATTGAACTATCAGGTAAAAAAGCCATGCTCCAGGGCACATCCAATCCGTTAACAATAGTATCAACCTTAAAAGATACTGCTGCGTTATTTGAAGTTTGAAGCGCTGTTTTTTCTGTTGATTTTTCTTTGCATGAAATTGAAATTACCGAAATTATAATTATGCTAAAAAATAAATAGGATTTCTTCATTGGTTTAATTTTTAATTATAAAAAGTTCATCACCTGAACTTGTTTTAGCGGTTTATTTATAAATTATTAACTCTTAAATATTACGAGATGATGAAATAAATTCAGCATGACTTAAAATAGTCTTTATTATACAAAACGTATAGTCATATTTTTTATTTCAATACTGTAAATTCAATATTTGAAGATGTAAAAACGGTATGTGTTTGTGTTTTAAAGTCTTCTTTTTTAGCTTTAAAAATATTGCCAACATACGTTTGCGGATTTAAATCAATTAAAGGAAACCAAGTGCTCTGCACTTGAATTTGTAATTTATGTCCTTTTTTAAACGTGTGATGAACATCTTGTAATTTAATATTTACAGCAGTTTTTTTATTTGGGACAAAAGGCTCTGGAAATGTAAAGCTATTTCTAAATTTTCCGCGCATTACCTCGCTACGTACCATTAAGTGATAGTTACTCATTTTTAAATGGTTTTGCATTTCATCATTATTTTCTTCTGTATCTGATGGATGAACATCAATAATTTTAACAATCCAGTCGGCATCAGTTCCAGTAGTTGCAACTTGTAATTTAGCCAAAATATCTCCAGCTAAAGTAAAGTCGTCCTCTAAAATTTGAGTTTCAAAAACTAATACATCACTTCTTCTGGCAGCAAAACGCTGGTCATCGGTCATATATTTTCTTGGAGTGAAAACGGTTTTTACATCTTCAGAATAAGGAACAGGTTTTTTAATATCACTAATAAAAGTAATACCAATTTCTTTTCCTTTTTCAGAAGTTAATTCTTGATTATCAGCTAAATAAAAAGTTTGTTTTTCTGAATTTTTTGGAGGCCAGTTTTCGAATGAATCCCATTCTTTTTTACCGGAATCGTACACGTAAGCTTCTGGTAAGCCTGAATTTTTATCGCCTGTACCTTTTAAGAAATGATTGAAGAATTTTGTTTCAATTTGTTCTTGAAATTTTATTGAAATTGAATCACCAAAATAATAATTTCCAACACTATTTATTGGTTTTGTGCTCGCCCATTGTCCGTGACTCCAAGGTCCAAAAACCAAGGTATTGTAATTATCTGGATTGTATTTTTCAATAGTTTTATAAGTTTCTAAAGGTCCGTATAAATCTTCAGCATCAAATTCACCACCAACAACCATAGTTGCCACATGTGGTTTAACATTTTTTAAATGCTGTATAATGCCCTTGCTTTGCCAAACGGCATCGTAATTTGGGTGTTCCTTTAACTCTTTCCAAAAGAAATCACCAGTAGCATCACTATTTTTTAACGCAGGATTGTCTAATTTTTCATATTCAAAAAAGTGATCTAAATTACTAAGCGGACCAGCATCTAAAAAAAACTGGTATTGGTCTTTTGTATTTAAGTCGGGTATTTTATACCACGAAGTATCTGTTGGCTGGTCTTTAGGTGTTCCAAATAATGAAGTTGCTCTAAAATAGCTTAATAAATAAGCGCCGTTATGGTGGAAATCATCAAAAAAGAAATCTCCAATACACGCTTGTGGGGAAGCTGCTTTTAATGCAGGATGCGCATCAATAGTAGAATACGTACTATAAAATCCAGGATATGAAATTCCCCAAGTACCAACGTTTCCATTATTATTATCAACATTTTTTACCAACCAATCTGTGGTATCATAGGTATCAGAACTTTCATCAACAAAAGTGCTATCTTTTTTGTTCGGAATGTAAGCACGCATATTATCATAAGTGCCTTCACTCATCCAGCGCCCACGAACATCTTGATAAACAATTATATTTCCTTCTTTCATTAAATGCTTATTTGGAGCAATGCGGGTTTTGTATTTATTTTCACCATACGGTCTTACGCTATAAGGTGTACGTTGTAATAAAATAGGGTAGGTTTTACTTTTATCTTTTGGTGTGTAAATGGAAGTAAATAATTTAACACCATCTCGCATTGTTATATTTACTTCTGTTTTATCGTAATTTTCTTGAACATAGTTTGTTTCTGTTGAAGCAACTTCAGAAGGATTGTTTTTTTTACAACTAAAAACAAGGAATAGTAGCAATATAATAGTAATTGCTTTTAAGGTGGAGTTTTTCATTAAAGATAAATTAGTTTAAAAGTAAAACTACGAAAAAAATATGGCAATAATAATTGTTTGTGATGTCATTGCAAAGGTGGTACAACTGTGAAATTCTTTTTGTTTAATGAGTTTCTTTAAACCTACATATTTAAAATAGAGTAGCAAAGTAAACACCAGCCACAAACCAACAACAAACCACCAAGAGGTGTAATTGGACCTAAAAACTGTAACTTTTTGTTTTTGGCGGAAGAAATTACAAGTCCATAAATACTAAAGGAAAATAAAATAATACCTAACATAAAACTGTAAACCATGTATTTTTCTGATGTAGTTTCTAAATTAAAATTAAACCCGATTAATAGTAAAACAATTGCATGATACATTTGGTATTTAACTCCAGTTTCAAAGCTTTTTAATTGATCTTCATTTAATATCTTTTTTAAAGCGTGTGCTCCAAAAGCACCGAATATTACAGCGAAGCCTCCTAAAATGCTGGCAAATAATAATGTAAATTGTTGCATAACTTATTATTGAAATATTTAAAAGGGAACTAATTAGTCCCCTTTTAAATATTATTATTTAATCACCCTCACATTTTGTTCTTCAACTTTTTTATCAGATAATTTAGATGGAGCTCCAAAAAGTAAATCATCACTGGTGCCTGTTTTAGGGAAAGCCATAACTTCTCTAATAGATGCTTTTTTCTCTAAAATCATCATTAAACGGTCAATTCCCCAGGCAATTCCTCCGTGTGGTGGTGCTCCGTATTGAAACGCTTTGTACATAGCGCCAACACTTTTTATCATTTCGTTTTTAGAATACCCCATATTTCTATAAGTTGCTTCTAAAATTTCAGCTTTATGAGCACGTACAGATCCTCCACCAATTTCGTAACCATTTAAAATAAGATCGTATTGTTGTGCAATAATACTTCCTATTTCGTCTTCTTTTCCATTTATGTGCTTTTCTAAATCGTAAATTGCAGGCATAGAGAACGGGTTATGTGTAAATGTCCACCTGCCTTCATCGGTTTTTTCAAACATTGGGAAATCTACCACCCAAGCCGGACATA
Source organism: Lutibacter oceani (assembly GCF_003384935.1). Classification (GTDB taxonomy): domain Bacteria; phylum Bacteroidota; class Bacteroidia; order Flavobacteriales; family Flavobacteriaceae; genus Lutibacter; species Lutibacter oceani. Next base: position 127,509 of record NZ_QTTQ01000011.1, on the reverse strand, counting down.
ATTCTTTTGGATTTATCAATCCTAAAATTTTACCCATTTCTTGGCGAACAGCATCTAAAGCTTTGTTTGCAGTTTCGTAATCTGCAGCAGAGAAAAATACAATATCACCAACTTCTGCATTTGTTTCATTAATAATTCCAGCAGCAATTTCAGCACCTAAAAATTTAATTATTGGCGATTGTAAATCATTTTCATTAACAATTATATATGCCAATCCGCCTAAACCATTTTGTTGTGCAATTGCTGTAAGGTTTTCAATTTGACCTTTAGACATACGATTATTTCCTTGTTCTTTTGCAGAAACCTTAATACATTTTACAATTCCTCCTTGTTCAATAGGTTTGCTAAATACTTGAAATTGTGTGTCTTTTACAATGTGTGTAATGTCTTGCATTTTTAAGCCATAGCGTAAATCTGGTCGGTCACAACCATAATTATCCATAGCTTCTTTGTAAGTAAGAATTTCAAACGGACGTAAAATCCACTTTTTACCATATATTTTTTTCACTATTTCATTAAACATTTTTGTGTTTAAATCAATAATTTGCTGCATACTAGCGTACGCCATTTCAATATCTAATTGTGTAAATTCCGGTTGACGATCTCCCCTGGAATCCTCGTCTCTAAAACAACGTGCAATTTGGAAATATTTTTCGTAACCACTAACCATTAGCATTTGTTTAAACTGCTGAGGTGCTTGTGGTAAAGTGTAAAAAGAACCTGGTTGTTTACGTGTAGGAACTATAAACTCACGTGCTCCTTCATCGGTTCCAGCAGTTAAAATTGGAGTTTCAATTTCTAAAAATTCTTCTTCATCTAAAATATCACGTAATAGTTTAATTACCTTGTGGCGATTTACAATGGCTCTTCTAACCGCATCATTTCTATGGTCTAAAAACTTGTATTGAAAACGAATGGTTTCACTTGTTTTAGTAGCTCTTTTTATTTCAAAAGGTAATGTTTTAGAAAGGTTTAAAATATCTAATTCTGAAGTTTCTAACTCTATTTTTCCAGTTCTTAAACCAGCGTTATAATCGTCTTCATTACGCTGTACAACTACTCCAGTAACTGATATTACAGTTTCTGGTTTTAATTTTACCAATTCGTCTAAATTAGGAAATGACTCTCTACTTAAACGTACTTGAAATATTTCTTGACTAGAATCACGTAAATCAATAAAAATTAATTCACCGTGATCTCTAACACTAGAAACCCAACCTGCCAACGTTATTTTTTCTGAAATGTTTTTTTCTGAAATTTCTGAAGCTTTATGAGTTCTATAAGTGTCTTTTATTATAATAGGAATTTGTGGAAGCGTTTCGTCTTCAACTTTCGTTTTTTGCTGTTCGCTAGTTGCTTTTAACTGCTCACTACTCCCAGCGTTCAACTTTTGACTTTTAGCTGAAAGTATTTCTAGAATTCCTTGTCTAATTACCTTTCCAGAAGCTCCTTTGCCAATAATTCCGATTACTTTACCAACTAAAATACCCGCTTTTCCTTGATTTCCAGATTTAATATCATTAGCAATCGCCTCATTTTCTGAAATAACAGTTTGAATAGCTGCTGTAATTTGCTCTTCAGAAATGGTATGTTCTTCAAAATACTGCTTATAATCAAAAGTTCTGTCTTTTAAATATTCAGTAATTCCATTTTGAGCCAAAACAGCTGTGATTTTTTCAGCTTTAAATAATTGAAAAATTTCGATTAAACTTTCAATGCTATTAATAGCTGCATAATCTTCAGGTTTTATATTATTTACTAACGTTTTTGCAACAAATGAAGGATCTTTTAACACCTTATTTATATCCATAAATACTTTAGAGCGGACAGCATCTGCAGTAAAAAATTTTGCATCTTGTGGTAAAACACCTCCTTTAATTAAAATAGTTTCAACAGCAAAAGGTAAAGCGCTAGAATCTACATTTATAGCTTTAATTTCGTTTTTAATGCTAACAAAAGGTAAATCTGGTTCAGAAATGAAACGGTAATCTGCTTCAAATTCTTTTTTACGCATTGTTTTGGTTTGCTTTAAATCGGCATCCCACAAAACGGTGGTTTGGTCTGGTCTAAACTCTTTATGTTCAACATAATAATTGAATTGTTTTTCAATTTCTTCCTTTAAAGCATCAACCATAAACTTAAACGAATTTAAGTTTTTTATTTCGGTACGTGGATTTAAATCGTAGCTTCTTTTTTTACGTAAAGACACCGAAACATCCGATTTAAATTCGCCTTTTTCAAGGTTTGCTTCTGAAATTCCTAAATTTTGAACAATACGTTGAATGTATTGTGCGTAAGTTGAAGCATCTTCAATATTACGAATACAAGGTTCTGTAACAATCTCAATTAATGGCACTCCAGCTTTGTTAAAATCAACCAAAGAAATCTTTTTCTCGTGCATTAATTTAGCAGCATCTTCTTCAATATGAACCTGCGTTAAATTCACTGTAAATTGAGAACCATCATTACGGTAACAAGAAACGTGTCCGTCAGGAATTATTGGGTTATGAAACTGGGTAATTTGAATATTTTTAGGGTTGTCTGGATATTCGTAATGTTTTCTATCCCAAGATATTACTTCATTTTCAAATGAAGAATCTACTGCTTTACCAAAATAAATAGCTTTTGTAATTGCTTCTTTATTTATAGCTGGTAAAACCCCCATTTGCCCAGTACAAACTGAGCATATATTTGTGTTTGGTGTTTCAATTTCTTGATTTGGACAAGAACAAAACAACTTGGTTTTGGTATTTAATCGAACGTGTGTTTCCAATCCAATTACCAATTCTAAATCGTGGGCTTTTATGGCCGCATTTAATTGTTCCAATTCCATTATATTGTTTCTTTTAAGAAGTTAGCAAACTTCAATACAAGTTCATCATTGTTTTTTGCAGCTGTAATTTGCAAGCCCGTTGCAGTTCCTTGAGGTACTGTTAACGTAGGTAATTGCCCTAAACTAAATCCAACGGTATATGCATCGGATAAATACATAGCGTGTGGATCCTTTAAACTTTCACCAATTTTAGGTGGAGTGCTTGGTGTAACTGGTGATAAAATGATATCAACTTCTTCAAAATCTTTTTTGAAATTTTCAGAAATCTGATCTCTTAACGCCAATCCCTTTAAATAAATTTCATCAGAAAAACCTTGTGATAAAACCTGATTACCACCAACAATTCTACGTTTTGTTTCTTCTGAAAAGTTTTCAGAACGTGTTACAGCGTATGTTTCAATTAAATTTTCTGCTTCAATCCTGTTTCCATAATTAGTACCATCTAAACGCGATAAATTTGAAGCTGTTTCGGCCATTGCCAATGTATAATATGTTGAAACTAAAATATCAGATTTAAAGAAATCCAATGCTTTTACCTTAATTCCTGTTGCTTTTATCTTTTCAATACTTGTTAAAAAATCAGCTTTTATTTTTGGATCAATAGCTTCACTTTCAATAAAGTTTTTAAAATATCCAATTGTTTTTATATTGTTATTTAAAATAGCTTTTTCACTAATTTCAGTTGAAGTAATAGAAGTTTGATCTTTAGGATCTTTTCCACTCATTACATTCAACAAAATACGAATATCTTCAACAGATTTAGCTAAAGGACCAACACAATCCGTACTTGAGGCATATGCCATTAAACCGTATCTAGAAATTCTTCCATAAGTAGGTTTTAAACCATAAATATGATTGTAGCCAGCAGGTTGACGAATAGAACCTCCAGTATCTCCACCAATTGAAAAAACTGTGTACTCTTTAGCAACATTAACGGCAGAACCTCCACTTGAACCCCCAGCAACAAGTTCAGGGTTTATGGCATTTTTTACAGCTCCAAAAATGGTGTTTTCACTGGAAGATCCGTGACCAAAACTATCACAATTTTCTTTTACTATAGGAATTGCACCTGCATCTAACAATTTTTGAATTGCACTTGCAGTATAAGCGGATTTGTAATTTTTTAATAATTTAGAACTTGCAGTTGTATAAGTTCCTTGTAACATATAAACATCTTTAATTCCAAAAGGAATTCCTTCCAGCAATCCTATTTCTTCATTGTTAGCAATTTTAGCATCTACTTTAGAAGCTAAATTTAAAGCTAAAGTATCTAATAATGAGTTTACTGAATTGTATTTGTTTTGTTTAAGTAAGTCTAATTTTTCTTGCACTAAAGTTGTACAAGTAATTTGTTTCGACACCAATTGTTGGTGTATTTTTTTTATTTGAGATTCCATTTTTAATCTTCTATAACTTTAGCAACTACTAAATAACCGTTTTTTTTGTTCGGAAAGTTTTCTAAAATTATTTGTTTTTCCATAGCCGAACTCTCTACAACAACATCTTCTCTTAAATTATTTACTGACACACAATTATAATTGACATTATTTAAGGAATTATCAGTTGGATGCGCATTTTTAATTACATCAAATAGTTTGTTCACAGCCTCTGATGGTTGTGCTCCTTTAATACTAGACAAAACGTCTACTGTCATTATTTTACTCATGTCTTTATTAATTAGTTTTCTAAGTTAAACTTCAAGTTTGCAAAAATACGAAAGATTTACTTGGAATTCACTATTTTTTTGGTTGCTATGATGTTAAAACTCCTTTGTTGATTAAGATTAATGCTTTAAAATTATTATATGTTAAATGTATTAGCGTATCTGATATGTATTTTGAAATAAAGCTAAAAATTGTACAAATAATTTCAATTTCTACTAATTTGTTAATAAAATGTATTTTTGTGAAAAAATTAATTAATGCTGTTAAAAGAAACAAAAGATAAATTACTTCCTACTTTAAAAACATATTTTGGATACGACAGTTTTCGGGATCAACAAGAGCAAATAGTAGAATCAGTACTTACTAAAAATGATAATTTAGTTATAATGCCAACAGGTGGAGGAAAGTCTATTTGTTTTCAATTACCTGCTTTGTTGTTTAATGGTTTAACGTTGGTTATTTCACCTTTAATTGCTTTAATGAAAGATCAGGTTGATGGCTTAAAAGCAAATGGTATTTTGGCAGATTTTTACAATAGCAGTCAGGAAAAGTTTGAGCAAGATGAAATTTTTGATAAAATTTATAGCAAAGAGTTGAAAATGTTATATGTAGCACCAGAAAGTTTATCATTTTTACAAAATATTTTAAATGAAACATATATTAGCTGTATCGCAATTGATGAAGCGCATTGTATTTCATCCTGGGGACACGATTTCAGACCTTCATATCAGCAATTAGGATTTTTAAAAAACACTTTACCAAATACACCAATTATTGCTTTAACTGCCACTGCAGATAAAGCTACAAGAGCAGATATCATAGAGCAATTAAATATACCAAAGGCAACACAATTTATTGCTTCATTTGACAGAAAAAATATTGAATTAGAAGTTCGGCCTGCTAATGATCGGATTTCTCAAATCATTAAATTTATTGAAAAACAACCCAAGGAATCGGGTATTATTTATTGCTTAAGTAGAAAAGGAACGGAACAAATTGCTAATAAATTAAAACAGCAAGGTATAAAGGCAGCAGCTTATCACGCTGGATTAAATTTTGCAGAACGTACTAAAACACAAGAAGATTTTATTTACGATAAAACGCAAGTTGTATGTGCAACTATTGCCTTTGGAATGGGCATAGATAAATCTAATGTACGCTGGGTAATTCATTATAATATGCCTAAAAATATTGAAGGCTATTATCAGGAAATTGGTCGTTGTGGAAGAGATGGTTTAAAAGCAAACGCATTGTTATTTCATAGTTATTCGGATGTTATTCAACTTCGAAAATTCATGAATGGAGCTAGTAACGAGGAAGTTCAGGTTGCTAAATTAGAACGCATAAAACAATTTTCTGAAGCCACTACTTGCCGAAGAAAAATATTATTAAGTTATTTTGGTGAATTATTAGCTGAAAACTGCGGTAATTGTGATGTTTGCAAAAATCCTCCTCAACTTTTTAACGGAACCATTATTGCTCAAAAAGCACTCTCTGTAATCACTCGTTTAAAAGAAAGTGAAGCTATTGGAACTGTAATTGATGTTTTGCGTGGAGCACAAAATGCAACTATTTTAGATAAAGGTTATGATAAATTAAAATCTCACGGAGTTGGAAAAGAGATTTCCTGGAGAGATTGGCAACAATATATTATTCAGTTAATTAATCAAGGATATTGCGAAATTGCATTTCATAAAAATAATGCATTGCACTTAACTGATTTTTCTAAAAAAGTATTGTTTGAAAATGAAGTTGTTAATTTAACTAAACCTATTGAGTATAAAGAGCAGCCAGTTGTTGAAAAAACTACTAAAACTAAAAAACCGAAGAAGGATAGTTTATTTGAACGTTTACGAAATTTACGTCAGGAAATTGCATTGGCAGAAAATATACCTGCATATTTGGTTTTTAATGATGCAACTTTAAAAGAAATGGAGCGTGCACGACCAATGAGTGAAGCTGACCTTTTAGATATAAGTGGGGTAGGACAGCGTAAATTAGAAGTTTATGGAGAAGATTTTATTGCTGAAATTATTGCTTTTTCAAACGAGAAAATAAAAACGCGTAAAAAGAGAGATACTCATAAAATAACTTTTGATTTATATAAAGAAGGTTTAACGATTGATGAAATTGCTGAAAAACGTAATTTAAAATCTACCACTATTTTTTCACATTTAGCATTGTTATATACAGAAGGAAAAGCCATTGAAATTTATGATTTTGTAAGCAGAGAAGAAGTAGAGAAAGTGAGACTGGCGAAAGCAACATTAGAAAGCCCGCAAGCTTTAAAACCTTATTTTGAGCATTTAAATGCCGAAATTGAGTATTTTAAAATTAGATTGGCACTAACAATTATTGATAGGGAAGGTTAGTGTTACAATAATTACTTAGCAATAAAATAAATAGAATTTTAATGTTTATTAGTATATTTAATTGTTAATTTTAAAGTTCAATCTTCAATCAAATTTTCATGGGTTATAAAAAACTGTATTTTTCGGTAATATTAATAGTATTTACAATATTTTCTGTTGCTTCTCAAGATTATTTTTTAAAAAGCAAAGCACCATTTAACCCTGAAATACCTTCACCAGAAGCATTTTTAGGATACCCAATAGGAGCACAACATACGCGCTACGATTTAATAGTTGCCTACTTTAATAAATTAGCTGAATTATCAGATAGAGCTTCAATTGAAATATATGGTCAAACACATGAACATAGAAAATTGATAATGCTTACTATAAGTTCTTCTGAAAATTTACAAAATATAGGCAGTCTTCAAGAATCGCATTTAAAATTTTCAAACCCTAATTTATCACCTAATAATTATAATGAAATTCCAATTTTTATAAATCTAGGTTATGGTGTGCATGGCAATGAACCTTCAAGTTCAGAAGCTGCAATGTTGGTTGCTTATACTTTAGTAGCTTCAAATAATACCGAAGTATTAAACTATTTGAAAAATGCAGTAGTTTTTATTGATCCAACAATTAATCCTGATGGTAGAGATCGTCATACAAATTGGGTAAATCAACTTAGAGCAAACACTTTAGTGTCTGATCCTTTGGATGCGGAACATAATGAGGCTTGGCCAAGAGGAAGAACCAATCATTTTTGGTTCGATTTAAATAGAGATTGGTTATTGGCAGTTAATCCTGAAAGTAGCGGAAAATTAAATTGGTATCATAAATGGTATCCAAATGTTGTGACAGATTTTCACGAAATGGGTACAAATAGCACTTATTTTTTTGAGCCTATGAAGCCAATAGGATCAAAAAATCCTATCATGCCAAAGGAAAATTATGAAGATTTAAATAACCTTTTTGCTACTTTTTTTGCTTCGGCATTAGATAGTGTTGGTTCTTTTTATTTTACAAAAGAGGCATTTGATGGTACGTATCCAGGATACGGGTCTTCGTATCCAGATTTGCAAGGCGGACTCGCTTTATTATTTGAGCAAGCAAGTTCAAGAGGTCATATACAAGATACTGAATTTGGTAAAATAACCTTTCCATTTACAATTAGAAATCAATATATTTCTAGTTTTTCAACCATAAAAGCAGCGGTTGTAAACAAAGAATATCTTAGAAAATATCAACAAAATTTCTTTAAATCAACACAATTAAAATTACCTAAAAATAGTACTGTAGCTTATGAATTTGGTGATAGTTTTGATAAAACCAGAACGAAATATTTTATAGATAAGTTGTTGATTCATAAAATTAAAGTATTTAAAAATGACGCTAAATTTATTGTTCCTGTAAATCAACCACAAAAAAGAATGGTACAAACTGTTTTTGAAACGTATAATAAATATAGAGATAGTGTTTTTTATGATGCTTCAGCATGGAGTTTAGCTAATTTTTATAATATGCCTTCAAAAGAGTTAAAAAATGTAAAATTGGGCGAAGAAATTACCAGTACTGAAAATATGGTAATTACACCAAAAATCAGTAAAACTTCTTATGCTTACCTATTAGATTGGGACGATTATAATGCGGCTGCAGCTTTATATTTTATGCAATCTCAAGGAATTAAAGTTACTTCAGCTTTTAAACCTTTTAGTATTAAGACAACTGAAGGTTTAAAAAAGTTTAATTACGGAACTATTATGATTCCTGTTAGTAAACAAAAAAAATCGAGTGATGCCGTTTTTGAAATTGTTAAAAATGCTAAAGAAAAATATAATGTTCCTGTATATACAGTAAATTCTGGTTTTAGTAATGTAGGTATTGATTTAGGAAGTAGAAATCAAATGGCAATTGAAAAGCCAAAAGTAGCAATGTTTATTGGAGAAGGCGTAAGTTCTTCTGAAGCAGGAGAAGTTTGGCATTTACTTGATACAAGAATTCATATGCCAATAACTAAAATTAGAATGAATAATTTTAATAGAGCCTCTCTAGAAAAATATACAACAATAGTAATGGTCTCCGGAAATTATAATAATTTAGATTCACTTCAAATAGGTAAGTTAAAGCAGTGGATTTCTAATGGAAATACCTTAATAACCATTGCTGGTGCAAGTAAATGGGCAATAGATAAAAAATTAGTAAAAGAGAATCTTACAAAATTGCCTAAAACAAATGAAAATGAAATTTTAGTGGAAAGATTACCTTATGTAGATGCTTCTGAAAATATTGGAAGAGAACGTTTAGGGGGTGCAATTTTTGAAGTTGAACTAGACATAACACATCCTTTAGGTTTTGGTTACCATTCAAATAAATTATCGGTTTATAAAAATAATTCTGTTTATTTAGCGCCAAGTAAAAATGCATATTCAACAATTGCTAAATACACTAAAAACCCACATATTGATGGTTATATTTCAAACAAAAATTTAGAAGAAAAATTAAAACCCTCAGCATCCTTAATTGTAAGCTCCTTGGGCAAAGGACGTGTTATTATGTTTGCTGATAATCCTAATTTTAGAGGTGCTTGGTATGGTACAAACAGGTTGTTTTATAATGCACTTTTTTTAGGTAGTAAAATTTCAGTTCCCAGAAATTAAATGAATTTTAAAGTTTTAAGCAGGTAATCTTTTAATAATCGGATTGTTTTCAACAACATTTGAGAGTACAATATGTGTGCGAGTTTCACCATATGTAATTAATTTATCAATAAATTTTTCTAAATGTTTTTGGTTTTTTAATACAACCTCCATTACAATATTTTCGTTTCCAGTAATTCTATAGCAATTAACTACTTCATCAAAATTTTTAACGGTTTCTAGAAAGGGTTTTAATCTTCCCATAAACGCTCTTAAGGTAATAATAGCTTTTAATTGATGTTCAGTTTCAGAATGAGAAACTTTTGCATGGTACCCTTCAATTACTCCAGCATCTTCCATTTTTCGAATACGTTCAGCAACAGCGGGTGAAGTTACACCAACTTTACGTGCAATTTCTGTATTTGATTGCCTTGCATTTTGTTGTAAACAAGTTAGTATTTTCCAATTTATAGTATCTAATTTCATTTTTAAAGTTTAAAGCTATAAAAATATTAAAATTTTAATTTAATATTAAAAATAACTTTAGAAATTAAATATAAAAATTTAAAATACAGAGTAAATTTGATTGAATTTTTTTTAACAAATGTTTGATTCTACTGAATATAATTTAAAACAGTCTTTGATTTATCAAAAATCAATTGAAATTTTTCATTTATCGCGTCATATAGCTGCGTATATAACAAATGAAAAGGATATACAATCTATGTATTTATCTAAAAAAGAATCAGACAGATTTGCAAATAGTTTGGTTATGGACTCTCTAGGGTTAGTTCCAAAAATTGCTGAAACAGAAATTCAACAAAATCCAATAATAAAATTAAAATACGCTAAATCACTTCAATTTTTTATTGATAGTTTGTATGCTAATTGCCTAAAATTAGAAAATACAAAAATAAACGGTAAGGATTTTGTAAGAATGCTTAGAAAAGAGTTAATTCTTTTTAAAAGAATGCATAGACGTTATGTAAAATCTTTATTATAGATTTTAAAATAAAAATTATAAAATATAAAAAAAACACGAAGGTTTAAACCTTCGTGTTTTTTTGTGAAGTTATTTTATTAGAATACCCTTTTGTTTTTTAGGATACAAATAAAATTACGACTTCATTAAAAAACTATTAACTAAACTAACTTCTGTTTTTGTATTGCTTTCTTGAAGCATCTCCTTTTTTAATGCCTTGTCTGTCTCCTATTTTTTTATTTCCTCTTTTTTTATTGAAATTATTAGTTGCTTCCCATTTTTCAAATTGCTCATCTGTAAGAATCTTTTTTAGTTCATTTTTATGAGCAAGTTGTCTTCCCAATCTTATATTTTCTCGTGCAAAACGTTCATCACTTGTTAAAGGGGTTCCTTGTTCTTTGTTTTTTTGAAATTCAGCTCTAAGCACTTCACGTTCTTCAGCATTTTTTTTATTTAAATTATAAATAGCTTTTTGCTGGTTTTCATTTAAATCTAAATGCAATGCCATTTTTTTGGTTTGCAGTGTTGCCATTTGATCTGGAGTAAAGTCAGCTCTTTTACCTTGTCTTTGATTTTGTCCTTGTGCAGAAATAGTTAAAGAAAATAATATAACTATAGCTGTTAATCCTATTAATTTTTTCATAATATTAAATGTTTTATTTTGTTTTATACCTCTTTGACTAAACTGAAATTGAAAGGTTTAATATATTAACACTCATTAACATTTATTAACTTTAATAGGTTAAATGAGGTTCTTTAAAAAGTCTTATTTAGAATTGTTTTATTTAGTGTATTTTTGCAAAATATGATAATGAATAAACTTTCAGATTGGTTACCTACTACTAATAAAGAGGTGAAACTTAGGGGTTGGGAGGAATTAGATGTAATTCTTTTTAGCGGAGATGCCTATGTAGATCACCCAGCGTTTGGACATGCTGTAGTTGGTAGAATTTTAGAAAGTTATGGTTTGCGAGTTGCAATTGTTCCACAACCAAGTGTACATGATAACTTACAGGACTTTACAAAGCTTGGAGCTCCTAAAATGTTTTTTGCAGTTACAGGTGGTTGTATGGATCCAATGGTTAGTAATTACACTGCTAGTAAAAGAAAAAGAGATAACGATGCTTACACACCAAATGGAGACAAAGGTTTTAGACCCGATTATGCAACTACAGTATATAGTAATATTTTAAAAGAAAAATTTCCCAATATACCTGTTTTAATTGGTGGAATTGAAGCCTCTTTGCGAAGAGTTACACATTACGATTATTGGAGCGATACTTTAAAACCAACAATTTTAAAAGATTCTAAAGCAGATTTATTAGTATATGGAATGGGAGAACAACCTTTGCGTGAAATTGTAAGTCTATTGCAAAAAGGTGTACCGTTTTCAAGCTTAACAACTGTAAAACAAACTGCTTTTTTGTTGAAAAATAAAGAAGAAATTCCTAAAAATAAAAATTGGAATGATGTTTCAATTCATTCACATGAAGTTTGTTTGAAAGATAAAAAACTGTTTGCTTCTAATTTTAAAGTTATTGAGCAGGAGTCTAATAAATTATTTGCAGATCGAATTTTTCAGGATGTTGGAGATTCAAAGTTGGTAATAAACCCGCCTTATGAGACTATGACTGAAGCTGAAATTGACGCTTCTTTCGATTTACCTTTTACCCGTTTACCACATCCAAAATATAATAAGCGCGGACCAATTCCTGCGTTTGAAATGATTAAGTTTTCTATTAATATTCACAGAGGTTGTTTTGGTGGTTGTAGTTTTTGTACTATTTCAGCACACCAAGGTAAATTTATTGCTAGCAGAAGTCAGGAATCTATTTTAAAAGAAGTAGAACAGGTTGCAAATATGCCAGATTTTAAAGGTTATTTATCTGATATTGGTGGCCCTTCGGCAAATATGTATAAAATGAAAGGTAAGGTTCAGGAAATTTGTGATAAATGTGTTTCACCTTCTTGTATTTCACCTGTAATTTGTCATAATTTAGATACTTCGCATAAACCGTTAACAGAACTTTATAAAGCAGTTGATAGGCATCCAAAAATTAAAAAATCTTTTATTGGAAGTGGAATTAGACATGATATGTTAGTTCCAGAGTTTAATAAACTTGCCGATCCAAAGGAATTAGATGATTATACAGAAGAGGTGATGACTAAACACGTTTCAGGTCGTTTAAAAGTAGCGCCAGAGCATACCTCTGATCCAGTTTTAAAATTAATGAGAAAGCCCTCCTTCACATATTTTCATAAGTTTAAAGAGCGTTTTGATAAAATTAATATTCGTAAAAAATTAAATTTACAATTAATTCCATATTTTATTTCAAATCATCCAGCCTGTGAGGTGGAAGATATGGCAAATTTAGCTGCAGAAACTAAAGATATGGGTTTTCAGTTGGAGCAAGTTCAGGGTTTTACACCCACACCAATGACAGTTGCTACTGTTATTTATTATAGCGGTTATCATCCATATACATTAAAGCCTACTAAAACACCTAAAACAAAACATGAAAAGGAGGAGCAACACCGTTTTTTCTTTTGGTATAAAAGGGAAAATCAGGCTTGGATTAGAAATACACTTACTAAAGTTGGTAGACAAGATTTGCTTCAAAAATTGCTTCCTTCAACAAATTCCTGGAGGAAAAATAAAGCTGAAAAAGTAAAAGATACTTTTAATGATACAGTTTCTTTTAATTCAAGAAAGAAAAAGAAATTCAGCAAAAGAAAAAAAAGATAATAATTCAGTTGCTATCATTTATTGCTAAAAATTAAAGTCATAAATTTGTCTTTTAGTTAAAAAAATACTTTAAAATGAAAAAAATACTTTTATTTTTCATATTACTTTCATATACTCTTATTGCCCAAAATAAAGTAAAAGTAGATCTTAGTAATCCAAATTCAACAATTTACACACATTTATATTTCTTACAACCAGATTCTTTTGAACCTGAAAAAGCTGCTCAAACAATATATGGTTTTGAAGGAAAAGATGCTGAAGATGCAGCTATTAAATTGAAGAAAATTTTAGATGGAAAAGGCTTGAAGGTAGATTTTTCCAAGATACCAAAAGATAAATTTTATTCTGATACAACAGATTATAAAATTGGGAATAGATACGTGTTATTTCCATATAGAATGCCTGAAGTTTATGTTGAAAGAATAGGCGATAGCTGGTATTATTCATCAGAAACCACTAGTAAAATAAATGAACTTTATAAAAGAACTTTTCCTTGGTATACTGAAAAATTACAACAAATTATTCCGGAATTTGGACATGAAAAACTATTCAAAATAGAGTTATGGCAATATTTAGGTTTGTTAATTTTAGCACTTATCTGTGTTGCTTTATTTTACATTCTAAAAAAGATTGTGTATTTAATTTTGCAAAAAGTACAATATTGGATTATTCATAAATCTAATGATAAAATTAAATTAGCACTAAAAAAATTAACACGTCCAATTGTTTTATTAATACTAATTTGGTTTTTAAAAAAAGAATTACCTTCCTTAGAGCTTCCTTTAGATATAAATACTTTTATATTTTTAGCTTTAAATATTATGGTTACAGTTTTTTGGATTTATGTATTCTTAAAACTAGTGAAGGTGGTTATGGATATTTATGCTGATTATGCAGAATCTACTCATGGTAAATTGGATGATCAATTAGTTCCAATACTTCATAATTTTTTAAAAGGAATTGTAATTTTTGTAGGATTACTTAAATTACTTACATTATTTGGAATTGAGCCAGTTACTGTTATTGCAGGGGCTTCAATAGGAGGTATAGCCGTCGCTTTAGCATCTCAAGATACGGTAAAAAACTTGATAGGAACCGTAATGATTTTTGTTGATAAACCATTCCATATTGGTGATTGGATTGAGGCAGGAACTGTTGTGGGTACGGTAGAAACTGTTGGGTTTAGATCAACAACTGTAAGAGCAGCAGATACCTCTGTTTATCAAATTCCTAATAGTGCATTGTCTGAAATGGTTGTAAATAACAAAGGTTTACGCGCATATAGAAGATACACAACTAATTTAGGATTGCGTTATGATACGCCACCTGAACTTATAGATGCTTTTGTAAAAGGAGTTCGTAAAATTATAGAATTACACCCAGAAACGCGAGATGATGCTTTTAATGTTGAATTTTCTGGTTTTGGAGATTCTTCTTTACTAATACTTTTAAATGTATATTTTGTGCAGCTGGATTGGAATATCGAACAAGCCTCAAAACATAGTTTACATTTAGCTATTTTGAAGTTGGCTGCTGAAATTGGAGTAGATTTTGCTTTCCCTTCAACAACAGTAATGATAGAACAATTTCCAGAGAAAAAAAGCATAGCAGCTGATTATAATATTGATTTTAATAGAATTCAACAAATAATTGATGGAATAAATAAAAAAGAATAATCTATTGGTGTATAAACTAAAAAGAGCCTCTGTTTGAGACTCTTTTTAGTTTATATAGAATTTAATTTTCGATGTCTTGTTCTTCAATTTTTTGAATCTCCTCAGAATTTTTACTTTTCATCCAATAAAAAGGGGGTTTTCTGTTTGAAGATTCTTTTCCTAAATTTAAGATAATGCTAAATTCGTGTGAACCATTATTGTAATTAGAAAGTTCCGAAGTTATGGCATCGTAGGTATAGCCTATTTTTAGGTTGTCTGTTAATCTTAGTTGGAAAAGGCCAGAGATTGATTCATCAATTCTATGTGAGATTCCAAACTCTAATTTATCTAACCATAAAATACTTGCAGAAATATCTGTTGATAACGGACTCCCATTAACACCTCTTAACATAAAAGAAGGTCTTAGTTTAAAAGATTCTCCTAAATCAAATACATACCCCGATGATAGATAAAAAATCATTTCATCAGTAGCACTTGATACAACTGCATTGTTTTTATTGTAATGTTTTGTTTGTAAAATATTTACAGTTGATAAACTTGCATAAAACCGATCTGTATAATAAAAAGCACCAGCCCCAATATTTGGATTAAATTCGTTTAGGTTTTCACTGAATAAATTATCGTTTTCAATTCCTAATTTTAGTAAATCCACATTTAAAAAACTACCTCCGGCTTTTAAACCAAAAGCCAGTGTTGAATTTTCAGTAGGATAAATTGAATATGAAAAATCTGCATATACATGGGTTTCACTAAGCACATAAACTTCATCATTTACTATAGATAAACCTAAGCCAACATTTTTACCAGTTGGTCCGTGTAACGAAAGTGTCTGTGTTTCAGGACCACCAGCTTCACCAGCCCACTGACTTCTTATGTTTGCCGTAGCTGTAAACAATCCGTGACTACCGGAGTAGGCAGGATTGATTAAGCTAAAGTTATTATAGTATTGTGTATATAATGGATCTTGTTGTCCAAAACTTTGTATTGTAGTACATAAGGCAATTACAAATACGATATTTTTAACTATATTTTTCATATGATTTTTTTCTTAATAATTGATATAAACCCATCCTTTAACTATTTTGCTACCTCCGTTTACGCTTAGCACGTAAAAGTAAGGTGCTGCAGGTAATTTTCTGGTTTTACCAGAAGAAACACCATCCCAATAATTTTGATAATTGTTGGATTCATACACCATATTTCCATAACGGTTATAGATTTGAATACTGTTATTCGGGTATTTATGAAGTCCGGCAATGATAAACTCATCATTTGTTCCATCTCCATTTGGGGAGAACCCTTTAGGGATTTCTAATTCCCCTTGATCACAAACATCTCCAATTCCGTTTCTGTCTAAATCTGCTTGGTTAGTATTTGCAACTGTAGGACAATTATCGAGGTTATTGTTAACGCCATCTCCATCTAGATCATCATCACACATATCAGCAATACCATCACTATCCATATCATCTGAAGTGAAAGTTACGAGTGCTATTTCAGAAGCAGTATTACCATTATTATCAATAACAGTTAGGGTTACGGTATGCGCATCTAAAGTTGGACAATTAAATGTAGTTTGATCTAAACTCATAGAAGCAATTCCACAGGCATCAAAACTGCCATCATCTATATCTTCGGGACTAATGGTTGCATTTCCATTACTATCTAACTCTACACTTATATTCTGTGTAATTACTATTGGAGCAGTAGTTTCTGCTATAGTTACTATAGTTGTGCAGGTACTTGTATTTCCACTTGTATCCGTTACTGTTAAAGTAACTGAGTTTTCACCAATATTAGAACAATCAAAAGAAGTAACATCAATACTCATAGATTCAATTCCACAATTATCTGAACTTCCATTATTAATATCCTCGACAGTAATTGTTGCGCTTCCTGTTTCATCCAATTGTAAAGTGAATGGTGCTGCACAGCTTACAGTTGGAGCAGTAGTTTCTTCAATAGTTACAATTGCATTTCCAGAAGCTGTGTTGCCATTTACATCTGTTACTGTTAATATAACTGTATTTTCTCCAATAGTTGAACAATCAAAAGTTGTTATGTCTAATTCTAACGATTCAATATCACAATTGTCAGAAGATCCATTGTCAATGTTTTCTGTAGTTATTGAAGCAGTTCCATTAGCATCTAATTCAACTGTAATATTTTGCGTAATTACTGTTGGAGCTGTTGCATCTTCAACAGTAACCGTTGCATTTCCAGAAGCTGTGTTGCCATTTACATCCGTTACTGTTAAGATAACTGTATTTTCTCCAATAGCAGTACAATCAAAAGTTGTTATATCCAACGTTATACTTTCAATGCTGCAATTATCAGTTGAACCGTTGTCAATATCTTCTGTAGTTATTGAAGCAGTTCCGTTTGCGTCTAATTCAACTGTAATATCTTGAGTAATTACTGTTGGAGCAATGGTGTCTTCAACGGTTACTATTGCATTTCCAGAAGCAGTATTTTCATTTACATCTGTTACTGTTAATGTAACTGTATTTTCACCAACGTTAGTACAATCAAAAGTTGTTATGTCTAATTCGATAGATTCAATTTCACAGTTATCAGAAGAGCCATTATCTATATCTTCTGCAGTTATTGAAGCAGTTCCGTTAGCGTCTAATTCAACTGTAATATTTTGAGTAATTACAGTTGGAGCAATGGAATCTTCAACGGTAACCACTGCATCTGCACTTGTACTATTTCCATCCACGTCAGTTACAGTTAAAGTAACCGTGTTTTCTCCAACAGCAGTACAATCAAATGTTGAAATATCCAAGACTAAACTTTCAATGCTACAATTATCTGTTGAACCGTTGTCTATTTGCTCAGGTGTGATACTTGCGAGTCCATCTGAATCTAATTGTACCGTAATATCTTGAGTAATTACAGTTGGTGCAATAACATCTTCAACAGTAACCGTTGCAAAAGCAGCAGAAACGTTATTACTAGTGTCAATAACTAAAAATTTCACCTGATTTTCACCAATATTTGAACAATCAAAACTTTGACTTACAGGGAATAAACTGATAAGTTTGATGCCACAATTATCAAAAGACCCATTGTCTATTTGTTCTGCAGTAATTGTTGCAGTTCCATCAGCATCTAACTGTACCGTTATATCATTAATAAGAACTGTTGGTGGTATGTTGTCTTCAACAGTAACGATTGCTTCTTCAGAATTACTATTCCCATTTATATCTGTTATTGTTAAAATAACTGTGTTTTCTCCAATATTGGCACAGGTAAAAGCATTTGGACTCACGGCATATGAAGCAATACCACAATTATCAGTTGAGCCATCGTCAATAGCAGCTGCATTTATATTAGCATTTCCTGATGTGTTCAATTGAACAGTAATGTTTTTTGTAATTACTGTTGGAAGTGTTGCATCCACGGTTGTAAGTATAATATCAGCCATAGCAGTTCTTCCACAAAAATCTGTAGCTGTTAATGTAATAGTAGTATCCATTACACCACTTATAACAGTACCCGCAACAGGACTTTGAGTTATTGTAGCATTTCCACAATCAGCTGTTGAAGTTGCTAAGGCTGCATAATTTGGTATTATGAATTCGCAGTTAGCATCTAAGTTTTCTGAATACGTAGTTGAAGCAGGTGTAACTGTTGGGTTATTTGTACTCTCAACAGTAAAGGTTTGTTTACACTCTGCTGTATTTCCATTTTTATCTCTAAGAAAGTATGTTCTAGAAATTATTACTGGATCTCCAGGACATCCTGAATTTCCTGGGATAATTGTTAAAGCTGATTGCGTTACTTCTCCACAAGAATCAGTTATAATTGGTAAATCAAAATCTACTGGAGGTAAATCTGCTCTACAAGATAATGGAGTATCTACAATATTTACACAATCTACAATAAGTTCACAACAAACAGGATCTACAAAAATAGTATCATTTGCATTATTTGTACATCCATTGGTATCAGAAAAAGTATAGGTTACCGTAATATTTCCTCCTGTTGGAGCAGCCGCTGTAGGGTCAAAACTAAAAGTAGTCCCATTTCCATCATCTGTAACTCCTGTACCGTTATAAACACCACCAACTGGCATTCCACCACCCAAACCTGTTACAACAGCATCTTCAATGCATACATCGGGTGCTGGTGCAGTAAAAGTAACAGTTGGTAATGCAAACACTTCAACATCATCAGATGCGCTATTTGTACAGCCATTACTATTAGTATATGTATAAGTTATTGTATGTATTCCAATACCTGCTGTGGCAGGGTCAAAACTATAAGTCATTCCATTTCCATCATCAGTAACTCCAGCACCTGAATATACTCCACCAGTTGCAGTTCCACCACCTAAACCAGCTTGAACTCCTGCATCAACACAAAGATCTGCTAAGGCTGTAAATGTAACGGTAGGCAAAGCAAATACTTCAACATTATCAGAAGCTGAATTTGTACAACTGTTTCCATCGGTAAAAGTATAAGTTATTGTATGTGTTCCAACACCTGCAGCTGCAGGATCAAAACTATATGTCATTCCGTTGCCATCATCAGTAACTCCAGTACCTGAATATACTCCACCAGTTGCAGTTCCACCACCTAAACCAGCTTGAACTCCTGCATCAACACAAAGATCTGCTAAGGCAGTAAATGTAACGGTAGGCAAAGCAAATACTTCAACATTATCAGAAGCTGAATTTGTACAACTGTTTCCATCGGTAAAAGTATAAGTTATTGTATGTGTTCCAACACCTGCAGCTGCAGGATTAAAACTATAAGTTAATCCATTACCATCGTCTGTTACTCCAGCTCCGCTGTATACTCCACCAGTTACAGTTCCACCACCAAGGCCAGTTTGTGTTCCAGCATCAATACATAAATCTGCGAGAGCAGTAAAAGTTACAACAGGTGATGCAAACACCTCAACAGTATCAGAAGCACTGTTTGTGCAGCTATTAGTATCTGTAAATGTATAAGTTATTGTGTGTGTTCCAATACCAGCTGCTACAGGATCAAAACTATAAGTTAATCCATTTCCATTATCTGTAACACCAGCTCCAGAATAAATACCACCAGTAGCGGATCCTCCACCAAGGCCTGTTTGAACACCTGAATTTAAACATAAATCTGCAAGGGCAGTAAAAGTTACAATAGGTAATGCAAATACTTCTATATCGTCACTGGCTGCCCCAACACTTGTAGTATATGTAATTGTATGTGTTCCAACTCCAGCTGTGGCTGGATCAAAACTATAGGTTGTTCCATTTCCACCGTCGGTAACACCAGGACCCGAATAAACGCCACCTGATGGAACACCACCTCCTAAGCCTGCTTGGTTACCTGCATCAAGACATAAATCGGCGGGAGCTGTAAACATTGGGATTTCATATACTAAATCATCAATGTAAAAATTAATATCTGTAGCTTCTATTTGAATCTCATCAATATTTTGGAAATCTAAATTGGATGATAAATTTTGATTGCCATTGAAATTAATATTTACTGTAGAACCAACCTGAACACCACTTTTAAATGCTTTAATTGTGCCGCTAGTTGATCCGCCAACTCCAGCATCCTGAATTAAAATACTTACAAATTTAAAATTATCACCATTTGTAGTTGAAATAGTCCATTTGGTTATGCCTCCTACATCTAAATTATCATCAAAAAGGGCTCCTGATCCTGTACCTCCTGCACCAGAACCATTATCGTATGTGATGTCATCACCTGGTCCTGAAGAGTCAATTTCAAAAGTAAAAATACTTACAGATGTTGATGTTGTTAGCTGTTCGTTATCCAAATACCCCAGTGAGTTAAAATCTATTATAGCTTGCCCTGTTCCTATTGATACACCAGTAGTAAAGGTTTGTACTGAACTTTCAGTAGTACCAACACTATTAGTTGCATAAGCTATATAGCTATATTCACTAGAAGAAACTAAGCTAGAAATAGCTTGATTAAATACTCCAGTTGTAACTCCTCCTTCTGGAACATCAATAATTGTAGTACCATTTGCTTCTGCTCTAGTTGGAGTAGCATCAGTTGAAGTAAGCGCATAAACAAACCCTCTATCAGTTATAGTAGCTCCTCCGTCTGCAATTACATTTCCATTTAATGTCGCATCATTTGACCCTACCAATGTTGCTGCAGTGCTTAATACGGTTGGAGCAATTACGGTTCCAACTGCTGAGCTATATACTAAATCATCAATAAAAAAATTAATATCTGCAGCTTCTATCTGAATTTCGTCAATATTTTCGAAGTCGGTGTTTGCTGTTAAATTTTGAATACCATCAAAGTTAATATTAACCGTAGCACCAACTTGAAGACTATTCTTAAAAGCTTTAATTGTACCGCTAGAAGAAGCACCAATTCCAGAATCTAGAATTACAATACTCTCCAATTTAAATTCATTTCCATCAGTTCTTGAAATAGTCCATTTAGTTATTCCCCCAATATCAATATTATCGTCATAAAGAGATCCTGTTCCTGTTCCGACAACAGTGCCATCATCGAATGTGATATCGTCACCTGGTCCAGAAGCATTAATTGCAAACGTAAAAATACTTATATTGGTTGATGTTCCAAATTGTTGATTATCTGTATAACCTAATCCTTCAAAATCTATGGTTGTTTGAGCCTGTAAGTTAAAGCCAAATAATAATGAGAGTATAATTAATGTTTTAATAGGTTTCTTTGTTAGTTTTTTAATCCTATTAAAATAGAACTTTTCACAAAAAAAAATTAAATGAGTAAAATATGCGCTATGAGTAATGTTTTTCATAATAATTTGGTTTGATTATAAATATTTATTGTGAAAATAGGGGGATTAAAACAATAACAATTCTTTTTAAAAAAATTCACAAGTTTAATTTTCTATAAAGAAACAAGTGTAAATAGTCATTTTATAACATTAATAAAAAGTCTAGAATTAAAATTCCAGATTTTTTATTTTAATTTCTTGAAGGGAAAATTCCTACCATCGCAATTATATAATTAACTGCTAAATAAGGTGATCTATTATTTATTGGTAAATTTCCACCTGTATTGCTAACTGTAACAGCAACATTATTTGTTGCCATGTTTGTATTAGCTGTATCGCCATAAATATTTGCATTATAACTAGTTGTCCTATCAACAACTGCTTTTCCAACAGTTAAAACCTTTCCATCGGGGTTATTTGTTGTTCCCTCAGTATTAGATACTTTTGTTGTTCCTTGCGCTATATGAGTATGACTTGGTAATTGCGTATTATTTAAAGTATTAGTTTCTGTTCCTGATCTTTGTCCTAATCTAAAATCAGATAATCCAGGACCTCGTCTTGGACCTATAAGTTCTCTACCTCTTAAATCGGGTAATGCAAAAGTTGTTCTTCCATCTCCTCCATAAGTGGTGCCTAAGATTGAAAATAGGGCACTATTACCAGAAATTGCTAATAATTGTCCATCGCAAAATGCCCATCCTCTAGGAGGAAAGTTTCCTGCGAAAATTTGAATTGTTCCCATTAATGGTGTTGACATGGTATAAAATTTAAGAGTTTGTAAATTAGTTTCTAGATGGGAAAATTCCTTGCAGAGCAATAATATAATTAACTGCTAAAAAAGGAGGTCTATTATTTATGGGTAAATTTCCACCTGTACTTCCAACAGTAACAGTAACATTATTAGAAGCCATGTTTGCATTAGCTGTATCGCCATAAATATTTGCATTATAACTAGTTGTCCTGTCTGCAACTGCTTTTCCAACAGCCAAAACCTTACCATCAGGGTTATTTGTTGTTCCATCAGCATTAGATACTTTTGTTGTTCCTTGCGCTATATGGGTGTGACTTGGTAATTGCGTAGTATTTAAAGTATTAGTTTCAGTTCCAGATTTTTGCCCTAAATTGATAGGTGATAACCCAGGGCCAGTTCTCGATCCAATAGGTGCTCTACCTCTTAAATCTGGTAATGCAAAAGTTGTTCTTCCATCTCCTCCATAGGTAGTACCTAATATTGAGAAAAGTGCAGTATTTTGGCTAATAGCTAATAATTGTCCGTCGCAAAATGCCCACCCTCGTGGTGCAAAATTTCCTGCAAACATAATAACTGATCCTAGTAATGGTGATGACATAGTGTTTTTTTTAAGTTAAATAGATATATTAAATGTTATAACAGAGTTATTAATATTGGAATTCTTTATTGGGAATAACTTACTATTTAATTGATTATTTTCTTCCCAATGCTTGCTTGTTATATATGCTCCAAAATCATTTACTAATAATTCTGTGAAATAAGTAGCGCTTTTATAAGAAACTTTAAAGTATATTCTTGAACCCTTGCCAATTTCTTTATTCGGAAAATCCGTTATAAAATGGTATTCACCAAAAGTATTGGTTTTTAATTTTGCTCTATGCTTATATTTTGTTGAATTAGGAGATAAATGCCAAACTTCAACTGTTGCATTAGAAAGTTTATGAGTGCCAGTTGTATCAAAAATTTCACCTTTAACATGTAAATGTTTTCCGAACAATGACGAAGTTCTTAAATCTGTCTTTTCTTCTGCATAAGGATTGTAACCATCAAAAGGGCAATTATTACTAGTTAAAGTATTTGCAAATGTAGTTGAAGAAAGTAGCGCTACGCCTGTGGTTGCTATTGCGGTATTGCGCAAAAACAACCTTCGGGAAGGGTGAATTTTCATAAATGATTTAATTAGTTAGTATTGTAAATGTAATAAATGTTACATAACTTTCATAAAAAAAGAATGATAAAAAATATTAACGGTTATTTTTTTGTAATAAAATGTGGAAAAAAATAAATAAATTGTAGTAGTAGTTTAAACAAAAAAAAATTTTTTAAGTATTCTTTTGAATAAACGTATTTGAATTTTTGAGCTAATTTTGGCTTAGATGTTTGGCTAATTATTAATTATTGAAAATTGTATCTTAATTCTATATTGGGTTGCATAAAATAGGTAAAAACAATAAAATTATTTTCAGAATTTTCTTCTAATTTTATTTCAAAAGGAATTGTTAATGATGATTCATTTCTGTTAAGAAAAATATCCTTATAAATTTGAACTTGGGTATCTAACAAAATTTTTTTGGTATGATTCAGGTCTAATAGCTTTAAATCAAATTTTTTATCTGATAGTTGAGAGGGAATTGTACCATTATGCGTTTTTGATAAAATAACTTCTCGTACATTTAGAATAGTATTCATTTTATTTTCAGAAAACTCTTTAGAATTTTCTGAATGCGTTAATAAATTCAGATTAATAAGCACATTTTCAGGTATTAAAATGATATTTTTGTTGAATTGAGGCAATAGATTATATAATATAGGAACATAACATTCTCTATATAATAATGCATCTAATGTTTCACTTATAAGAATATGGAATTTTTCAGGATTAGGAATTTTAAATGTTACTGCATCAGCTAAATAAAATTCTTGAACATAGTCAGATAATTCTAATGTGTTAATTAATTTTTTAGCAGATTCAAGCGAGGTTTTATTAATTTCAAGTAAGTTAAATTGTATTTCTTCAGGTTTAAAAAAAGAGGCCACTAAAGTTATAAATGGCGCATAAGGGCCACAACCAGCATAAAACACATTAATTAACTCACCTGGGTGTGTTTTTTGCTTTTCTTGAATTGCTAAAATAATTGCAGTTAAGAATTTTACAGTTCTCTTATAGTCCAATAAGCATTGAGCCGCATGATTTAATCCAAGTGCTTTCCCTTTTGCTGCAGGAATTGCTGCTAAATATTCAATTTTAAAATCGAATCCCGAAATTTCCGTAATATTTTTAAAATGAATATGAATTTGATCTAGATTTTTTTTAATCAGATCATCATTGGATGAGTTTTTAATTAACGGGGAAGTTAAATTTTTTATATCAGCAATTATTTTCTTTTTAATCATAGGTTTTAAGTATTTTTTTAGCTGAGAAACTCAATCTAAATGTAGAGTTTTATAAGTTTTATTATTGAATTAATTTTTGCTTGGTTCTTTGTATGTGTTTAAAAAACATAGTTAAAGTACTCAATATCCTTTTTGCATTTCTCGGCAATTAAATTTTTACTTTTTTTTGTGTAAAAATCTTGAAATATTTTAAGGTTTGTATTGTTGGTTATTGGAATTTCTGTTAAGGGTAAATTCAGTTTATTAAATAGTTTTAGAATCTCATTTTCGAAATTTTCATAACGTAATATTTCATCTACTTTTAATATTCCTTTTTTATTAGAAAAATAATCTAGTGTATTATAATGAAATTGTTGAGTGGTAAAATCTGATGCATAATCAGATTCAATAAATATTTCAAACCTTTTTCTTTCCTGTGCTAGACTTTTTTTATCGTTTTTATGAATTAATGAATACCAAGATAAAATTCTCTCCCAAGGATTTCTTGTAAATCCAAAAGTATAATAATCTTTATATTCTTCTAATAAGTAAGTTTCTGAAGTTCTTGCGTTTCCGTGTTGTGATAAAATTTCAATATTATTACCCAATTGATTTTTTAGCAGATTTATAATTGTTGAACCTCCTGTTCTTTGAACATGGATAAAAATTATTTTTAAAGTATGAGAAATAATCATTCTATAAATTCAATTGTTAAATTAGTTGTAGCAATATAAAAAATATTGTGGTTGTGAATATATACAAATTAATAAAGCTAAAATATTTATTTGGATTTGTTAAACAGATAATTCCTCTTATATTGTGAGTAAATTATTTCATTTTACATTATGGATAAAATATCACCTGTCTTAATAACTTCACCTTGTCAGCGTTCGGGTACAACACTATTAGTTAGATTATTAAATTCTGCTTCAAACTCATTAATTTACGGTGAAAATGCTGCAAATGATATTTTTTTCTTAGTCAACCAATTAACTCATAGAAAGTTGTTTCTTTCAATTGATAAAAATCAAAGGGATGCATTGCTCCAGTCGATGTTAAACGGTCATTTAAATCAGTGGATTCCTGATCTGTTACCAAATGTTGATGATTACCTCGAATCTATGGAGAAGGCTTTTCTTTCACATATTCAATTTTTTCAGGAATATGCAAAAAAAGAAAACAGAAATGTATGGGGTGTTAAGCAACCAGGATGGACCGGAGGAAATATAAATGTATTCAGAGGTTGTTTGCCGGATAGTAAGGTAATTTATATTTATCGAGATATAGAAGCCTGTATAAAATCAGCTAAAGGAATTCAAATGATTAATAGTTTTGATGAAGCTAAAATGTTTCTTCAAGCATACTTGGAATCATACAATACTGTTATGCAATTGCCTGAATCAGATAAATTGCTAAAAATTGCGTTTAATGATATAGTTGAAAAACCTATAGAAATTATTTCTAAAATTGCAGCTTTTACAGGGGCAAAGGGTATAGACCAAAATATACTAAAAATAAAAGTGAATACTTATTTTGGGGATGCTAGATCACCTGAATCAAACGACGGTTATATTTCTCCGGTAGAATTATCTCTGGATGAAAAAAACTTAATTAAAGAAGCAAAAGGAAATATGTTTTTTCACTCTTGATGCTATTTTATAACGTCATTTATCCTTAATTTTTTTGTAATTTTATAAATTAAATTCAATAATATATAAACATGAAAAAAATAATAGTATTAATGGTTTTAACAGTTTTGTTTTCTTGTAAGGAAGATAAGGAAGCACGTAAGCCTACAAAACAAATTACAGTTGAAGAAAATTTGGTTGATATGAGTAAAAATTTAAATAAATATGTACCATTTAAGCTAACATCAGATGTAAGTGTTTTAACAGAAAATGAAAGAAAAATGTTGCCGATATTAATTAAAGCAGCAGACAAAATGAATGAATTATTTTGGTATGAAGCTTATGGAGATAGAGAATCTTTAATGGCTTCAATAACAGATGAGGATACCAAAAAATTTGTTGAAATAAATTATGGTCCTTGGGATAGATTAGCAGGAAATGCACCTTTTGTTGATGGAATTGGAGGAAAGCCAGCTGGAGCTAATTACTACCCTGCTGATATGACTAAAGAAGAATTTGAAAGCTTTGATGATGAAAATAAATCAAGTTTATACACTTTTGTTAAACGAAATGAGGATGGAACTTTAAAAACAGTTTGGTACCATCAGCAATTTGAAAGTCAGGTAAAAGAAGTTTCAGATTTATTGTTAGAAGCATCTAAATTAGCTGAAGATACAGGGTTGAAAAAATATTTAGAATTACGCTCACAAGCATTCTTAGATGATAAATACCAACAGAGTGATTTTGCTTGGATGGATATGAAAACCAATAGGTTAGATGTTGTTATTGGTCCAATTGAAACATATGAAGATCAGTTGTTTGGTAATAAGGCATCACACGAAGGTTATGTGCTGATTAAGGATATGGTTTGGAGTAAAAAATTAGAGAAGTTTGCACAATTTTTACCTGAATTACAAGTGGGTTTACCAGTAGATGAGGCTTATAAGAAAGAGACTCCGGGAACAGATTCTGAACTAAATGCGTATGATGTAGTTTATTATGCAGGTGACTGTAACTCGGGAAGTAAAACTATAGCCATTAACTTGCCAAATGATGAAGAAGTTCAATTAAAAAATGGATCTAGAAGGTTGCAGTTAAAAAATGCAATGCGTGCAAAGTTTGATAAAATTTTAGTGCCAATTTCAGAAAGTTTAATTGATGAAAGTCAGCGAAAACACATAACTTTTGATGCATTTTTTGCAAATACAATGTTTCATGAAGTTGCACACGGTTTAGGAATAAAAAATACTATAAATAATAAAGGCACTGTAAGAAATTCATTAAAAGAATTGGCTTCTGCTCTTGAAGAAGGAAAAGCCGATATTTTAGGGTTGTATATGGTACAACAATTACATAAAAAAGGTGAAATAGATGGTGATATGAAAGATTATATGACCACCTTTATGACTAGTATTTTTAGGTCAGTTCGTTTTGGTGCTTCTAGTGCACATGGTAAAGCAAATATGATTCGTTTTAATTTCTTTAAAGAAAAAGGTGCTTTTACTAAAAATGAAGATGGCACTTATAAAGTAAATTATGATAAAATGGAAGGTGCAATGAAAGATTTGTCGAATCTTATTTTGACTTTACAGGGTAATGGAGATTATGAAGGTGTTGCTAAATTAGTTACTGAAAAAGGTGTTATTTCTGAAGATTTACAAAGTGATTTAGATAAATTGAGTAAAGCTAATATACCTGTTGATGTTATTTTTGAACAAAGGATTGATGCATTAGGCTTGCAATAGAAATAAGAAATTTTTTAATAAAACAAAAGATTCCTGTTTTAACAGGAATCTTTTGTTTTATATAGTTTCACCTAAAACTCTAAGGTTTCCAATTCTTTGTAATTTCTATTTAAACGTTTTAATAAAATTCCATAAATAATTCTGTAATAAATCCATAAAAGTCCAATAATAACTACTAATGCAATTATTTGTGCTATTAGCATAATATTTAAAAACTTAGCTCCAGAAACATTAATTTTATTATTTGGGTTAAGGGCTTCAATCATTGTCTCAGGATTTGAAAACATAATGAAATTTACAATAACTGATAATAAAACATATAACGCAATATTATAATACACGTAATAGTTAACTGTTTTACGGGTTTTAATTATTTTTTGCATTAATAAATTGGTTGTTTCAGTAACTGATATTGCTTTGTAATTTTTATAAAACAAATAAATAAAGATGAATACAATAGAGTAATGTATTACTTGCGTAACATATAAAAAAGTTCTTAAATTAAACTTATCATATATTTCCAAATATTTTTCAGGAACTAATAAATTTAAACCACTCCAAAATAAAAGTTCAACAATACATATTATAAAAATCCATTTTACAATTGAAGAGGATTTTTTATGTATTAATTTATATATCTCGTTATAAGATAATTCCGGATAACTAGCATCTTGCTTTTTCCAGTCTTTTTTTAATAAATCTAATTCATCCATAGTTTACGGATTTAATATTGTTTTTAAGCGCGTCTTTATTCTATTCATCTTCACGCGTGCATTCACTTCTGAAATACCTAATGTTTCGGATATTTCTTTATAGTTTTTATCTTCTAAATACAAAAAGATTAAACCTTTGTCAATATCTGATAACTGATGTATTGCTTTATACATCAATTTTAGTTGCTCTTCTTCTGTATTGTCATAATCAGTAGATTTAATTCTATGTAAAACAGTGTCAAAATCCTGCGTTTTTATAGTTCGTTTAGATTTTCTGTATAAAGTAATTGCAGTATTTAACCCAATTCTATACATCCAAGTACTAAGTTTGGAATCGCCTCTAAACTTTGGGTATGCTTTCCAAAGCTGAATTGTAATTTCTTGAAACAAATCGTTGTGCGCTTCCTGATTGTTTGTATAAATTCTACATACTTTATGAATTATTTTCTGATGTTCTTGAAATTCAGAAATAAATTTATGTTCAAGTTCTTTATTCACAAGTTTGAGTTGGTTTCAATTATTAGTAGCATTTATAATTAAAATGTTACAAGCTTAGTGTAAAAATGAAAAAGCAACTCCATAGAGTTGCTTTAAATTTGTAAAAGGTTTAAATAATTAGTTGTTTTTTTTAATTTTTTCAATAAAATTTTCTAATTCAACTCCATATTTTGAAGCTTTAATATTGTCGGTTAATGAATTATTAACAGTATCCAATAATTTAATATTAGCATTATATAATTCTGTTAATGCAATGTAAGGAGCAACTTCTTTATCCGCATTTTGTATTGCAAAATTAGTGGTAAAGTAATATTTGCGTTTTATTAAATTAGCTTCTTTTTTTTCAATATTTGAAAGTTCTGCAGTATCATTAATTTTTGAAGCTTCAAATTTTTCCTTTAAAAAATCTAACTGTTTTCCATTAAACTGTCTGTACATATCATTATATTCTTCTAGCTTTTCCTGGTTTTTTGAACCTGTAATTTTCGCAGAGGTTGAAAATTTTTCAAGTTTAGAATTTACAGTTATTTCTCCTTTTTCTCCAAAAAATGTGATACGTTCATCTGCTTTTTTATCAAGCGTAATAAAATAAATTTCAGGACTTTCCAGTTCGTCAACTAAAATAAAAGAACTAAGTCCATTTAACTGAACAGAATCAACAGAAACCAATAAAGTATCTTTATATTTTTGCAAATAAACAGTTCCTTTTTTTAAGCCATCAATGTTTCCATTTACAACCATGCTTCCAGTTTTACTTTTACCACAAGAAATTAAAAGTGTAATTATTAGTAAACTGTTAAATATTTTTTTCATTTTATTAAGTTTTGGCAGACAAATATCTAATTTTTATTTTAAATAATATAAAATTTAAGGAGCAACTATTCGCATTAATTCAGCAGTAAGCATAGCACCGTATGTTCCAACCACATAGCCAAAAACAGCTAACAAAACACCAACAGTTGCTAATGAAGGGTGAAACGCTGCAGCAACAACTGGCGCAGATGCAGCACCACCAACGTTAGCCTGGCTTCCAACAGCAAGAAAAAAGTAAGGAGCTTTAATAAGTTTGGCAA
Organism: Lutibacter oceani; assembly: GCF_003384935.1. Lineage (GTDB taxonomy): Bacteria > Bacteroidota > Bacteroidia > Flavobacteriales > Flavobacteriaceae > Lutibacter > Lutibacter oceani. Next base: position 97,092 of record NZ_QTTQ01000011.1, on the reverse strand, counting down.
CAGAAACTAATAAAATTACGTGAATTGTCATCCAAACAATTCCAATTAAAATTAGTCCTGGATTTTCTAAGATTTTACTCAAATCCATTTTCATACCAATGGTTGCTACTAAAATGTAAATAAATACACTTCCTATTTTACTTGCACCCGCTCCTTCATAAGTTTTTAGTTTTGTAAAAGAAGCAATTATACCTATTATGGTTGCAATACTTATCATCCAAAAAAATTGAGATCCAAATGAAGAAAGTGCAGAACTTTTATCGCTAACTGCTTCAAAATTAGATGAAAGAAAATTTGAAATTTCATTTGCACCAAAATGAGAAAAACCAACAATTGTAAATGCAATTGATAAAATTATTATTAAATCGGATAAAGAAGGGTTTCTTGAAATTTTTGAAGAATAGGTTGAAACTTTTTCTTTTAATTTTTCAATAGCAGAAGTGTCAGATTTTAGCCATTTATCAATTTTTTTCGATTTTCCAATTCCAATTAACACAATTGCCATCCAAATATTAGCAACTACAATATCAACTAAAACCATTCCACCGTATTTCTTGGGGTTGTATTCGTAAATTTCCAACATTGCAGCTTGGTTTGCTCCACCACCAATCCAACTTCCTGCCAAGGTAGCTAATCCTCTCCAAACAGCATCTGGGCCAGCACCACCAACAGTTTCTGGTGAAATAGCTGAAATTAGCATAATAGCAATTGGACCCCCAATTACAATTCCTACAGTGCCGGTTAAAAACATTATTAATGCTTTTGGACCTAAATTAAACACAGCTTTCAAGTCAATACTTAATGTCATTAAAATTAAAGCAGCTGGTAATAAAAACCTGCTGGCTACATAATATAATTGTGAACTATGTTTTGTTACTTCTCCAATTTCATTAACTGTTTCCCATTCTGGCGCAATAATTCCAGCAGAAGTAAATATGGCAGGTAATAAATAAGCCATAAGTAATGCAGGTACGTATTTATAAAACTTTTTCCAACGCTTGTTTTCACTTGATGAAGTATAAAAAACGAAACCAAGTGTTAGCATTAAAATTCCGAAGCTAATTGTGTCTTGTGTAAAAAAGGGTGTGTTATCCATATATAAATTTTGAATTTCGGCTAATTTAACCCTTTTTATGATATTTTTCATAAAAATAATACAACAGGAATCTTATCTTTGTTTGTTAAAAAATTATTTAAATGAAATATATAAAACTTTATTTATTATTAGCCTTAATAATCGTTTCGTGTAAAACGGTTCAGGAAACTACTGAAACAGTAAAAATTGAAACCCCAAGCGTGGTTGATACACGTGAAATACAAGGCGGAATGTGGCTTCCTTCTTTGTTGGAAGGAGTAAATGAAACAGAAATGCAACAGTTAGGAAGCAAACTAACTGCCAAGGATATTTACGATGTAAATAATTCAAGTTTAAAAGATGCAATTGTACATTTTAATGGAGGTTGTACTTCAGAAATAATTTCTCCAAACGGATTGTTGTTAACAAATCACCATTGTGGTTACGGAGCAATTCAATCGCATTCATCTGTAGATCACGATTATTTAAAAGATGGTTTTTGGGCTATGAGTTACGAAGAAGAATTAGCAAACCCAAACATGTCTGTAACTTTTATTAAAAGAATTGACGATGTAACTTCTGAAGTTTTTGAAGGAGTTACAAATGAAATGGATGAAGCTTCTAAAATGAAGCTAATCAATCAAAATATATTAAAAGTAAACAAAGCTGCTCAAAAAGAAACCTGGCAAGATTCAAATATAAAGTCCTTTTATGATGGAAACCAATATATATTGTTTGTTACAGAAAAGTACACTGATGTTAGATTGGTTGGTGCGCCACCTTCGGCAATTGGTAAGTTTGGTGCAGACACGGATAATTGGATGTGGCCACGCCATACTGGAGATTTCTCAATGTTTAGAATTTATGCAGATGCAAATAACAAACCAGCAGATTATTCAAAAGAAAATGTTCCATATAAACCAAATCATTATTTACCAATTTCATTAGACGGTGTTGCTGAAAAAGATTTTACATTGGTTTTTGGTTTTCCAGGACGTACAAATGAGTATTTACCAGCTGTTGGAGTAGATCAGATTGTAAATGTATTAAATCCGGCAAAAATTGAAGTTAGAGAAAATGCTCTTAAAATTGTAGACACTTATATGCGTAAAGATCCTGCAATAAAAATTAAATATGCATCTAAATTTGCTTCAATTGCTAATTATTGGAAAAAATGGATTGGCGAAAATCAAGGGATTGAAAAGTCGAATGCTATTCAAAAGAAAAGAGATTTAGAAACTGAATTTTCTAATATAGTAGCAGAGAAAGATTTGGTTGGTTATTCAACATTATTAGCTGATTTTGAAACATTATACAAAGAAATTGAAAGTGTGTCGTTAGCACGTGATTATTGGGTTGAAGTCGCTTACAGAAATGTTGAATTGTTAAATATTACATTTAGTGCCTACCAATTAGAACAAGCTTATTTAAGAGGTGGTGAGGAAGCTTTTGAAGGTAGAAGAGAAGCTGTTTTAAATAGTTACGAAAGCAAATTTAAAAACTACAGCGCCGAAGTTGATAAACCTGTATTTGAAAAATTGGTTGCTTTGTATGCTCAAAAATCTCCTAAAAATTATTCACCAAGTAATTTGCAAGGTGTTAATTTTAAGGAGTTAGCAAATGAGATTTATTCAAATTCTAAATTAACAACTTTAGAAGAAGCGCAAGAAATGTTAACGGGTTCTGCCGAAGAAGTAATTAAAAAGTTGAACGAGGATAAAGCTTACGAGTTTGGTAAAGAATTTCACACTATTTTTTATAACAAAATTGAGCCTAAATTTCAACAATTAAATATGGAATTAGCAGCAGTTCAAAAAAAATATATGAAAGCATTAATGGAAGTTTTTCCTAATAAACGTTTCTTTCCTGATGCAAATAGCACACTTCGTGTTACTTACGGACAAGTTAGAGGTTACGAGCCTAAAGATGGTATTTATTATAACACAACAACCTATTTAAAAGGTGTTATGGAAAAATATGTTCCTGGTGATTATGAATTTGATGTGCCTCAAAAATTGCAAGATTTATACAAGGCAAAAGATTATGGTCAGTATGCAGAAAATGGTAAAATGCCAGTTTGTTTTATAGGTACAAACCATACAACTGGAGGAAATTCAGGTAGCCCGGCAATTGATGCTTATGGTAATTTAATAGGTCTTAATTTCGATAGAGTATGGGAAGGAACAATGAGTGATATGAATTATGATCCAGATATTTGCAGAAATATAATGGTTGATATTCGCTATGTATTATTTATAGTTGATAAATATGCAGGAGCAAAAAGATTAATTGAAGAAATGACTTTAGTACACCCAAAACAATAATTATAGAAAATAAACAATAAAACCATGAAATATATAAAACTCTATTTATTAATAGCACTTTTAACAATTTCTTGTAAAACGGTACAAGAAACAACACAGATAGTTCAAAAAGTTGAAACTACAGTTATACAAGATACAAGAGATATTCAGGGAGGAATGTGGATTCCTTCATTATTAGAAGGAATGAATGCTCAGGAAATGGCACAATTAGGAATGAAAATGTCTGTAAATGATATTTATGATGTGAACAATTCAAGTTTAAAAGATGCAATTGCGCATTTTGGTGGAGGTTGTACTTCAGAAATTATTTCACCAAACGGATTGTTATTAACAAATCACCATTGTGGTTATGGAGTAATTCAGTCACACTCATCGGTTGAACATGATTATTTAAAAGATGGTTTTTGGGCAATGAGTTATGATGAAGAATTACCAAATGAAAGTTTGAGCGCTACTTTTATTAAAAGAATTGATGATGTTACACAACAAGTTTTTGAAGGTGTGTCTGACGATATGGATGAGGCTTCAAAAATGAAATTAATCAATCAAAATATTCTAAAAGTTAATAAAGGGGCTCAAAAAGAGGAGTGGCAAGATTCTTATATAAGATCTTTTTTTAAAGGAAATCAATATTTATTATTTGTAACTGAAAAATTTACAGATGTTCGTTTGGTGGGTGCACCTCCAACATCAATCGGAAAATTTGGTGCAGATACTGATAACTGGATGTGGCCACGCCATACTGGAGATTTTTCTATGTTTAGAATTTATGCGGATGAAAATAACAGACCAGCAGCCTATTCAAAAGACAATAAACCTTACAAACCTGCTCACTATTTACCGATATCTTTAGATGGTGTTGAAGAGAATGATTTTACATTGGTGTTTGGTTTTCCAGGACGTACAAATGAGTATTTACCTGCAGTTGGTGTAGATCAAATTGTAAATGTATTGAATCCTGCAAAAATTGAAATAAGAGACAATGCCTTAAAAATTGTAGATACTTATATGCGTAAAGACCCTGCAATTAAAATACAATATGCTTCTAAATTTGCCTCTATTGCTAATTATTGGAAAAAATGGATTGGTGAAAGTCAAGGAATTCATCAAACAAATGCTATTGAAAAGAAACGTGAACTTGAAGCTGAATTTTCTAAAATAGTTGAAGAAAAAGATTTAGTAGGTTATAAAACCTTATTATCTGATTTTGAAACATTATACAAAGAAATTGAAAGTGTTGCATTAGCTCGTGATTATTGGGTTGAAGTTGCTTATAGGAATGTTGAGCTGCTAAATATTACTTTTAGTGCTTATCAATTAGAACAGGCTTTTTTAAGAGGTGGAGAAGCTTCTTTTGAAAATAGAAGAGATGCTGTTTTAAATAGTTTTGAAGGTAAATTTAAGAACTACAGCGCTGAAGTTGATAAGCCCGTTTTTGAAAAATTGATTAAATTATATGCTAATAAATCTCCAAAAGAGTTTTTGCCTTCTAATATGGTAAATGCAGATTTTACCAATTTAACTAATGAAGTTTATGCAACTTCTAAATTAACTTCATTAGAAAATGCAACGGAATTATTGAGTGGGTCTGCAGAAGAGGTAATAAAAAAGTTAAATGAAGACAGTGCATATAAATTTGGTAAAGAATTACACACTGTTTTTTACACTAAAATTGAACCGAAATTTCAAGAGTTAAATTTACAAATTGAAGCTGTTCAAAAAGAATATATGACAGCTTTAATGGAAGTTTTTCCAGAAAAACGCTTTTTTCCAGATGCTAATAGTACGTTAAGAGTAAATTACGGAATGGTACAGGGATATGAACCAAAAGATGGAGTTTATTATACAACTCAAACTTATTTAAAAGGTGTAATGGAAAAATATGTGCCAGGTGATTACGAGTTTGATGTACCACAAAAATTACAAGATTTATATAAAGCTAAAGATTATGGACAGTATGGTGAAGATGGCAAAATGCCTGTAAATATTTTATCAACTAACCATATGACCGGTGGTAACTCTGGAAGTCCGGTTGTTGATGCTTATGGAAATATGATAGGTTTAGCTTTTGATACAACTTGGGAAGGAACTATGAGTGATTTATATTTTGACGCAGATATTGTTAGAAGTATTATGGTAGATATTCGTTATGTGTTATTTATTATTGATAAATATGCAGGTGCACAAAACCTAATTGACGAAATGAATTTGGTGCATCCAAAAAAATAAAAATTAAAAAAAGTGTATAAAAAACTCCAAACGAAAGTTTGGAGTTTTTTTTATTATAATGAGTTTGTAGTTGCTTAAAATTTACATATTCCTTCTATATTGTCCGCCAACTTCAAATAAAGCTTCCGTAATTTGACCAATTGAACAAATTTTACAAGCTTCCATTAATTGCTCAAAAATGTTTTCATTATTAATGGCTTTTTGCTTTAATAAATCAAGTTGTTTTTCAACTTTTTCAGAATTACCTTTATTTAAATTTTCAACAACAGTTATTTGATATTGTTTTTCTTCTTCAGTTGCTCTAATTACTTCTTGTGGTAAAATTGTAGGAGATCCTTTACTGCTTAAAAATGTATTTACACCAATAATTGGGAAATCACCATTGTGTTTTAAGGTTTCGTAATACAAGCTTTCTTCTTGAATTTTACTACGTTGGTACATAGTTTCCATGGCACCTAAAACGCCTCCACGCTCGGTAATCCTGTCAAATTCAACATAAATTGCTTCCTCAACCAAATCTGTTAACTCTTCAATAATAAATGATCCCTGAATTGGATTTTCATTTTTGGTTAATCCTAATTCTTTATTAATAATTAGTTGAATAGCCATTGCTCTTCTAACACTTTCTTCGGTTGGCGTTGTTATGGCTTCATCATAAGCATTGGTGTGTAAACTGTTGCAATTATCGTAAATAGCATACAAGGCTTGCAAGGTTGTTCTTATATCATTAAAGTCTATTTCTTGGGCATGTAAACTTCTACCAGATGTTTGAATATGATATTTTAACATTTGTGCTCTTGGGTTTGCACCGTACTTGTTTTTTAGTGCCTTTGCCCAAATTTTACGAGCAACGCGTCCAATTACTGCATATTCTGGATCTACTCCGTTTGAAAAGAAAAATGATAAGTTTGGACCAAATTTGTTAATGTCCATTCCTCTAGATAAATAGTATTCCACGTAAGTAAAACCATTAGCTAAAGTAAACGCTAATTGTGAAATTGGATTTGCACCAGCTTCAGCAATATGATACCCAGAAATTGAAACTGAGTAAAAATTTCGTACATTATTTGTAATAAAATATTCCTGAACATCACCCATTAAACGTAACGCAAATTCAGTTGAAAAAATACATGTATTTTGGGCCTGATCTTCTTTTAAAATATCGGCTTGTACTGTTCCACGGACTTTAGCAATAGTTTTATTTTTAATATTTTGATAAACTGTTGAAGGTAAAACTTCATCACCGGTTACACCCAAAAGTAGCAAGCCTAAACCATTATTTCCTTCAGGAAGTTCTCCTTGGTATTTTGGACGTTCAACACCTTTTTTCTTGTAAATTGAAGCAATTTTCGCTTCAATTTCGGCTGTTAAATCATTTTCAATAATGTATTTTTCACATTCCTGATCAATGGCTGCATTCATAAAATAACCAAGCATCATTGGTGCTGGACCATTAATTGTCATTGAAACAGATGTCATAGGATTTGTTAAATCAAAACCTGAATATAGTTTTTTTGCATCGTCTAAACAACAAATAGAAACACCTGCATTTCCTATTTTACCATAAATATCTGGACGAATATCAGGATCATTTCCATATAAAGTAACCGAATCGAAAGCAGTTGACAAACGTTTTGCGGGTAAGCCTAAACTTACATAATGAAAACGTCTGTTGGTGCGTTCTGGACCTCCTTCACCTGCAAACATCCTAGTTGGATCTTCACCTGTTCTTTTGAAGGGAAAAAGCCCAGATGTATATGGGAATTCTCCAGGAACATTTTCTTCTAAACTCCATAATAGCAAATCTCCCCAAGCTTCATATTTTGGTAGGGCTATTTTTGGAATTTTAATATGAGAAAGTGATTCGCTATGCGTTTTAATATTTATAACTTTATCTCGTACTTTATAGGAATACAATTCATTTTTGTACGATTGTTTTTTTGTTTCCCAGTTTAAAATGATGTTCCAATTGTGTGGATTTAAATCCGTTTTTACCCGGTCAAATTCTGAAATTAATAATTTTAAAAAGTTGATATTATTGTCAGTCTGAGCTTGTCGAAGACTCTCTTCCTCTATTCCAAACTTCGACAGACTCAGTTTCACAGTTGATACAGATTCAATGGTTTTATAAATTCCATATAATTTTTGAGCAACTTCTTTTTGTTGAAAACTTGCTTTTGTATAAGACCTGTTGTTTTCTGTTATTTCCGATAAATAACGTGTTCTGTTTGGTGGAATAATAAATTGCTTTTCACTTAATTTATCAGCAATTATAAATGTGCTTTTAAAATTATTTGCTGTTTTTTTATTTAACTTTTCAATAAGAACTGTGTATAATTCATTGGTTCCAGGGTCGTTAAATTGTGAAGCAATTGTACCGTAAACAGGCATTGATTCTAGATCGTTTTCCCATAAATTATGATTGCGTTGGTATTGTTTTTTAACGTCACGTAAGGCGTCTAAAGAGCCTCTTTTATCAAATTTATTTAAGGCAATAACATCTGCAAAATCAATCATATCAATTTTTTCTAACTGAGTTGCAGCTCCATATTCTGGAGTCATTACATATAATGAAACATCGGAATGGTCTAAAATTTCAGTATCACTTTGTCCAATTCCTGAAGTTTCTAAAATAACCAAATCAAAACCTGCAACTTTTAAAACAGCAACTGCATCACTAACATGTTTTGACAATGCTAAATTTGATTGTCTGGTAGCCAAAGAGCGCATATAAACACGTTCATTTTTTATTGAATTCATTCTAATTCTATCACCTAATAAAGCACCACCAGTTTTGCGTTTTGAAGGATCAACAGAAACTATTGCAATTGTTTTTTCTGGAAAATCAATTAAAGACCTTCTTACCAATTCATCTACAGTAGATGATTTTCCAGAACCTCCAGTACCAGTAATACCAAGAACTGGAATTGTAGATTTATTGGCTTGTTCCCTTATTTCATTTATAAATTCAATATGTTTTTCTGAAAAGTTTTCAGCTGCAGAAATAGCCTTTGCTAATTGTAAGGAGTCTTTTTTTATTAAATCTGTAATATCAAAATCAATAATTTCCCCTGTTGGAAAATCAGATTTTTCAATCATATCATTTATCATTCCTTGTAAGCCCATACTTCTACCGTCATCGGGAGAATAAATACGAGTAATTCCATAATTCATTAAATTTTCAATTTCTGAAGGAAGAATTACACCGCCACCGCCACCAAATAGTTTAATATGTGACGCACCTTTTTCTTTCAATAAGTCGAACATATATTTAAAATACTCCATATGTCCACCTTGATAAGAGGTGATTGCTATTGCATTTGCATCTTCTTGTATTGCACAGTTTACAACTTCTTCAACACTTCTGTCATGACCTAAATGAATTACTTCAACACCAGTAGCCTGAATAATTCTACGCATGATATTTATTGCCGCATCGTGTCCATCAAAAAGTGATGCTGCGGTTACAATTCTAACTTTATTAATTGGTTTGTATGGCGCTATTTTTTTCATTTCGTAAAATATACTCTTATTTTGAGTGCAATTTATGAATTTTTTAAAAATAGAAGTCAAATATTATTAAATAGATAACAATTTTAATTGCGGTACAAGCTGCGACTTTTTTATATAATTTTGGCGTTTAAATTTTTAGTAATGAAAAGAATAACAATTCTAATAAATTGTAAAGACAGTAAAGGTATAATTGCTTCTGTTACCAATTTTATACATCAGCAAAATGGTAATATTGTATATATAGATCAACATGTTGATAGGGAAGATAATATGTTTTTTATGCGATTGGAATGTGAATTTTCAAAGGAATCGTTTTCATTACGTGTTTTTAAAAATGTTTTTAGTGAAGTTATTGGTGATAGATTTGAAATGACTTGGCGTTTACACGATTCAGATTTAAAGCCTAAAATGGCTGTATTTGTTTCAAAATATGAGCACTGTTTATATGATATTTTAAGTAGGTATAGTGCTAATGAATTAGAGGTGGAAATTCCTTTAATTATTAGCAATCATCCAGATTTGGAGCATATTGCAAAAAATTTCAACATCCCTTATTATTGTATAAAAGTAACTAGGGAAACTAAAAATGAAGCTGAAGAAGCGCAATTAAAATTATTAAAAGAACATAATATTGATTTTATTGTTTTAGCACGTTATATGCAAATTATTTCTCCAAAATTAATTGAAGAATATCCAAACCAGATTATAAACATTCATCATTCTTTTTTACCTGCTTTTCCGGGAGCAAAACCATATCATTCAGCATTTAAACGTGGGGTGAAAATTATTGGAGCAACAAGTCATTATGTTACTGAAGATTTAGATGAAGGTCCAATTATTGAGCAGGATATTACTCGTATTTCACATACGCATTCAATTAAAGATTTTATTTTAAAAGGAAGAGATTTAGAGAAAATAGTATTATCAAGAGCACTTAAATTACACACAAAACGAAAGGTGTTGGTGTTTAAAAATAAAACAGTAGTTTTTAATTAAAATAAGAAATAAAATCAAATTGTTCTCTATTATTCAGGTGATTTAAATTTTGTTTGTTTTGATAGGCCTTTCTTTCTAGACTAATATTTTTATAAGCATTGTTGTTGTTTTAGGTAACATCTATTTAAATATTATTATCATAACAACAAACTTTATTAAAAAGTCAAACCAAATTACATTATATTTGTTACACACTAAAATAAATATCTTGGATATTTTTCACTTCAAATATAAAATATGTATAGCGTTAACTCACTTTAGAGTTGATATTCGTTATCCATAGTTTAGAATTTTAATTTTCGATTAAATTCTAAACTATAAATTCAATATTATGACATTTCAAGAGCAAATAAAACAAGGAATTCCTTCTGAATTACCTTCAGAAAAAACATATAATACAACTATAAATCACGCGCCAAAACGTAAAGATATTTTAACAAAACCTGAAAAGGAATTGGCAATAAAAAATGCTTTACGCTATTTTGAGCCTAAACACCATGTACAGTTAGCAAAAGAATTTGCTGAAGAGTTAAAAGAATATGGTAGAATTTATATGTACCGTTTTCGTCCAGATTACAAAATGTATGCGCGACCAATAAATGAGTATCCGGGAAAATGTGAGCAGGCAAAAGCAATTATGCATATGATTCAAAATAATTTGAATTATGAAGTTGCTCAGCATCCACATGAATTAATTACTTATGGTGGTAACGGAGCTGTTTTTCAAAATTGGGCACAATATTTATTAATGATGCAATATTTAAGTGAAATGACTGAAAATCAAACGTTAGCCGTTTATTCGGGACATCCAATGGGTTTATTTCCTTCACATAAAAACGCACCGAGAGTTGTGGTTACAAACGGTATGATGATTCCTAATTACAGTAAACAGGACGATTGGGAAAAATACAATGCTTTGGGAGTTACCCAATATGGTCAAATGACTGCAGGAAGTTATATGTATATTGGTCCACAAGGAATTGTACATGGAACAACAATTACGGTATTAAATGCCGGGAGAAAAATTGCCAAAAATGAAGAAGATTTATCGGGGAAATTATTTTTGACTTCAGGTTTGGGAGGTATGAGTGGTGCACAACCAAAAGCCGGAAATATAGCAGGTTGTATTACAGTATGTGCCGAAGTGAATCCGAAAATTACAGAGATTCGTTTAACTCAAGGTTGGGTTGATGAAAAAATAACTGATTTAAATGAATTAGTTGAACGCGTTAAAAAAGCAAAAGAAAACAAAGAAATTGTATCAATTGCTTATTTAGGAAATATTGTTGATGTTTGGGAAAAATTTGCAGAAGAAGATTTATATGTTGATTTAGGCTCTGACCAAACATCGTTACATAACCCTTGGGCAGGTGGTTATTACCCTGTTGGAATTTCATTTGAAGATTCTAATAAAATGATGGCTGAAAACCCCGCATTATTCAAGGAAAAAGTGCAAGAAAGTTTAAGAAGACAAACTGATGCAATTAATAAACATACAGCAAAAGGAACTTACTTTTTTGATTATGGAAACGCTTTTTTATTAGAGGCAAGTAGAGCAGGAGCAGCTATTATGGCTGCTAACGGAATAGACTTTAAATATCCGAGTTATGTACAAGATATTATGGGACCCATGTGTTTTGATTATGGTTTTGGTCCATTCCGCTGGGTATGCACTAGTGCAAATCCTACTGATTTAGAGAAAACAGATACCATTGCTTGTGATGTATTGGAGGAAATTAAAAAGCATTCACCAAAAGAAATTCAGCAGCAAATGTCTGATAATATCCAATGGATTAGAGGTGCGCAAGAAAATAAATTAGTAGTTGGTTCGCAAGCTCGGATATTATATGCTGATGCTGAAGGAAGAATAAAAATAGCAGAAGCGTTCAATAATGCAATTAAAAATAATGAAATTTCTGCACCAATTGTACTAGGAAGAGACCATCATGATGTTTCTGGAACTGATTCTCCATACAGAGAAACTTCTAATATTTATGATGGGTCGCAATTTACAGCTGATATGGCAATACAAAATGTAATAGGTGATAGTTTTAGAGGCGCAACTTGGGTATCCATTCATAATGGAGGAGGAGTAGGTTGGGGTGAAGTTATAAATGGTGGTTTTGGTATGGTTCTTGATGGTAGTATAGAAGCAGAAAAGCGATTGAATAGTATGCTTTTTTGGGATGTTAATAATGGGATTGCAAGACGAAATTGGGCAAGAAATAAAGGTTCAATTTTTGCAATTAAAAGAGCAATGCAAGTTGAACCCAAATTGAAAGTAACATTACCAAATTTAGTAGACGATTCTTTATTACAAGATTTATTTTAACAGTAAAATTTTTTTAAAATGAAAGCCATTAAATTACTCCCGTTAGCCTTACTTTTTTTAGTAGCATCTTGCAGCTCGGTTCGAGTTACTTCCGATTATGATACAGCTACAGATTTTTCTAACTATAAAACATTTGCTTTTTATAAAAAAGGGATTGATAAAGTTGAGATTTCGGATTTAGATAAACGTAGAATTTTAAAAGCTGTTGAAACTGAACTGTTAGCTAAAGGTTTTACAAAATCTGAAAACCCTGATTTATTGGTTAATATTTTTACAAAATCTCGTCAAAAAGTTGATGTTTATAATAATAGTTCTATTTATTTCGGATGGCATCCTTGGTATTATGGTCCAAATTATGGAATGCATATTTCAAAATATACGGAAGGCACTTTATTTGTAGATTTAATTGATGCTGAAAAGAAAGAATTAGTTTGGCAAGGAATTGGAAGTGGAGGTTTAACAACTTCTGGTAATGTTGCAAAAAAAGAAGAAAGAATTAAATCATTTGTAGCTGAAATAATGGCAAAATATCCTCCAGGTGCTGAGAAATAAAAAATAATAATTATTCATAAATAAAAAACATTCTGAGAAATCAGAATGTTTTTTATTTATAGTAAGTTTTACCTTAAGTTATTTTAATAATTTAGGATCTATTTCTACACCTAAACCTTTTGCAATTCCCATTCCTAAGTCAACATTTGCTCTAAACCAGTGGCATAATTGTCTATTAATAATTTCATCTTTTTTAGGGCCAGAAATACCACTCATTGCTCCTACAATATTATTAATTGTATTTAATTTTGCTTCTGGAGTCATTATTTTAAATAGGTTTCCTGGCTGTGTAAAATGGTCATCATCATTTTCATTTCTATCAAAATATCCCGCCACGTTACTATCAAGTTCATAAGGAATGCCTTTATAATTGTCATCTTCTATTAATTCATCAAAGCTATTTGGACGATAATTTGGTGCGCTTCCACCGTTGTCATCAAAACGCATTGCACCATCTCTATGGTAATTATTTGTTGCATAAGGGCACTTATTTACAGGAAGTGCATCATAGTTAACTCCTATTCTATATCTGTGAGCATCTGGATATGCTAAAATTCTTCCTTGTAACATTTTATCAGGTGAAAAACCAATTCCATCAACTAAATTAGAAGGAGCAAAAGCAGCTTGTTCAACATGTGCAAAATAATTGTCTGGATTTTCATTTAATTCTAAAATTCCAACATCTTGTAGTGGATATTCTGCATGTGGCCAAACTTTTGTTAAATCGAAAGGATTCCATTTAAAAGATTTAGCTTGTTCATCAGTCATTACCTGAATTTTTAAAGCGTATTTTGGAAAATGTCCGTGTTCTATCGATTTAACTAAATCTCTTTGAGAAAAATCAGGATCTTTTGCTTTCATTTCAGTTGCTTCTGCATCTGTAAAAGTTTTAATTCCTTGCATAGTTTTATAATGAAACTTCACATAAACGCGTTCATTTTTGTCATTTACCAAAGAAAAAGTATGACTTCCGTAACCATTCATAAAACGATATCCCAGAGGAGTACCTCTATCAGACATTAAAATTAAAACCTGGTGTAAACTTTCAGGATTTAAAGACCAATAGTCCCACATCATTGTTGGTGATTTACAATTTGTATAAGGATCTCTTTTTTGAGTATGAATAAAGTCAGGGAATTTTTTAGGATCTTTAATAAAGAAAACAGGTGTGTTATTACCTACTAAATCCCAATTTCCATCTTCAGTATAAAATTTTACAGCAAAACCTCTAGGATCTCTTTCTGTATCAGCAGAACCTTTTTCGCCACCAACTGTAGAAAAACGAACAAATATTTTTGTTTCTTTTCCGATTTTTGAAAATAATTTTGCTCGTGAGAATTTTGAAATATCATGAGTTACTGTAAATTTACCATAAGCACCAGATCCTTTTGCATGAACAATTCTTTCAGGAATACGTTCTCTGTTAAAGTGAGCTAATTTTTCATGTAAAAAGTAATCTTGTAATAAAAGTGGACCTCTAGCGCCTACACTTTGAGTATCTTCATAATGTTTAACGGGAGCACCGGCTGCTGTTGTTACTGTTTTTTTATTTTTCATAATAAGTTTATTTAAAACAAAACTAGACAAAATCAATAAATAATAAAAATCGATTGTTTTTATTTTTAAATAGATAAAAACTATAATATAAATTTCATCCAATAAATGTTATATCAACAATAAATTTAATGTATTTGAAATTAATTTGTGTTAATAAGGTAACATTTAAATTGCTATTTTTGCGAAATCTATGTATAAAAATAATTTTTCAGAATTGGATTCAGATGATTTTTATTTATCTGAAGAAGGGTACAGAGTTTTTACAGAAAAGTACCATTTAAAAAGAGGGTATTGCTGTAAAAATGGTTGTAAACACTGTCCTTTTGGTTTTAATAAAAACACTGGAAAAGTAGAAAAGTGAGAGTAAGATTAACTTAAGAAATTAAAAAATGTTAAAAAGAATACTATTAATTGCTGTAATTTTTCAATTTTCTGCTTGTTCAGAATTGCAACAAGTTATTAACCAATTACCAAATGGAGTTGTTACTAATGATCAAATTGTTGGAGGTTTAAAAGAGGCTTTAAACAATGGGATTACTAATCAGGTTACAAAGTTAGCAGTTGAAGACGGCTTTTTTAAAAACGAGTTAACTCGAATTTTACTTCCTGAAGAATTACAAAAAGTAGATAATGTTTTAAGATCTGTAGGGTTGTCTAAATTAGCTGATGAAGGTTTAAAAGTATTAAATAGGGCTGCTGAAGATGCAGTTGGAGAAGCAATTCCTATTTTTGTTGATGCAATTAAAGGAATGTCGTTTACAGATGCTAAAAATATATTATTAGGCGAAAAAAATGCTGCAACCCAATATTTACAGGCTGCAACTTCTGAAGCGTTGTATCAAAAATTTAATCCGATTATTGCGAATTCATTCCAAAAAGTTGGAGCAGATAAAATCTGGACTGATTTAATTACAAAATACAATGCCTTACCATTAACAAATGATGTAAATCCTGATTTAACAGATTATGTTACTGGCGAAGCTTTAAAAGGTGTTTTTATAATGGTTGAAGTTGAAGAAAAAGAAATTAGAGAAAAAGTTAGCAGTAGAACTTCTGATTTGCTTAAGAAGGTCTTTGCTTTACAAGATTAATAGAAATACTTTAAATTGATAAAAAAAGCCTTCCAAATTAATTTGGAAGGCTTTTTAAGTTTCTTATATTCATACTGAATTTGTTTGAGGTTGACGGTTTTTTCTGACTTAATTTTTAAAAATGGCTTTCTAATTTTGTATGTAATTCTTTAAAATAATCAAAAGCTAAAAGCATTCTTGAACCTGGCCAACTAAACATTTCACCATCTCCAAAAACGGTTATAGATCTGTTAGTAAAAGTTCCAATTTCCAAAGCGTGTTCATCTTTGAACGGAAAAGGTTCTGAAGATAAAATAATTACATCAGGGTCTCCTTCATGTCTAATTTTGTTAATTTCCACTTTTGGGTATCTACTCATATTCTTATAAATGTTTTCAAACTTATTTAGTTGTAACATTTCATTAATATAGGTTTCATTACCTGCAACCATCCAAGGTTTTGCCCAAATAAAATAGGCAACTTTCCTTGTTGGTTTATCTTTTATAAATTGTTTAAAATCATTTAATTTAAATTCGATTTTATGAACCAAATTATCAGCTTCTGTTCTTCGGTTAAATATTGAACCCAATCTTAAAACTAAATCAACGGAATTTTGAATAGTGTTTACATCAGAAAAATAGGTTGGAGCAATTTTTTCTAATTCAGGTAAAAAATCATAGGAATTTTCTTCTTTATTGCCCAAAATAAAATCAGGATTTAAAGCCTTAATTTTTTCGAAATCAACTTTTTTTGTGCCTCCTACTATAGTTTTTGTGGATTTTAAGTGAAAGGGGTGAACGCAAAATTTGGTAATTCCTACTAGTTCATTTTCTAAGGCTAAATCATATAATAACTCAGTTTGTGATGGAACTAAAGAAACAATCCTTTTTGGAGTTTGTTTTAGTGTAATTTCCCTTCCAATCTGATCTTTAACTATTTTCATTTAAAATAATTTCCATTTCTTGTTGTAGTTTTTTTGCTTCTTTTTGAGCTGCTTTCGCGAAATTTTCATTATTTCCAGCGTAAATAATTCCTCTGGAGGAATTTATAAGTAAACCACAATCTTTGTTTAATCCGTATTTACAAACATCTTGTAAATTACCACCTTGAGCACCAACTCCGGGAACTAATAAAAAATGATTTGGTATTATTTTTCTTATTTCCGAAAAATATTCAGCTTTGGTAGCGCCAACTACAAACATTAAATTATTAGAGTTTTTCCAAGTTAATGCAGTTTTTAAAACTCTTTTGTACAACTCTTCATTTTCGGTTTTTAATCCTTGAAAATCTAGGCCACCTTTATTAGAAGTTAATGCTAAAAGAATGGTGTTTTTATTTTCAAATGCTAAAAAAGGTTCTACAGAATCACTTCCCATATATGGTGCAACAGTAACTGAATCAAAATTTAAATCTTCAAAAAAAGCTTTTGCATACATTGTTGATGTGTTCCCAATATCTCCACGTTTAGCATCAGCAATAGTAAATAATTCTGGATAATTTACATTCATATAATTTATTGTTTTTTCTAAAGCTTGCCATCCTTTAATTCCATAAGCTTCATAAAAAGCAGTATTTGGTTTGTAAGCAACAGCCAAATGATGTGTGGCATCAATTATTTGTTTGTTGAATTCGAAAATGGGATCTTTTTCGGCTAATAAATGGGTTGGGATTTTTGATAAATCAACATCTAAACCAATACATAAAAACGATTTTTTTTGTTGAATTTGTGAAATAAGTTCTTGTCTGTTCATAAGTTCAAATAAAGAATTACGCAAAAGTAGTAATTTTAATACTTTAAGTTATATTTGTTTTTTAAATAATAGCTTTTGTTTAATTATATAGTAAATAAAACATTTTACGGAATTCTTACGCTGTTTGGCGTTATTACGGTTATATTTTTTCTTTTTAATGTATTGCCCGGAGATCCTGCACGAATGATGTTAGATCAGAGAGAAGATACAGAGCAACTTCAAAATATTAGAAAAAAATATGGTTTTGATCAGCCAATTACTACTCAATATTTATATTATTTAAATGATTTATCTCCAATTTCAATTCATAGTAAAAATTCAGATAATTATACATTTTTAAATAAAGAAAAATATAGGTTTACAAGTTTATTTAATATTGGTGAAAGTGAGTTGGTTATAAAATATCCTTATTTAAGAAAATCATTTCAAAAGAATGATAAAAATGTTTCAGATGTAATTGCGGAAACACTCCCAAATACCGCAATTCTTGCAGTTTCATCAATAACATTAGCAATACTAATTGGAATACTTTTTGGAATACTTTCAGCATTGTATAAAGATTCATTTTTTGACAGGATTGTATCAATAATTAGCACATTAGGTATGAGTGTTCCTTCGTTTTTTTCAGCGATACTTTTTGCTTGGTTTTTTGGGTTTGTTTTGCATAAATACACAAATTTAAATATGACAGGTAGCTTGTATGAAGTGGATGATTTTGGCGAAAAAATATACATTCAATGGAAAAACTTGATACTTCCTTCAATTGTTTTAGGAATTAGGCCATTGGCAGTAGTAATACAATTAATGCGAAATTCGTTATTGGAAGTTCTAAATCAGGATTATATTAGAACAGCCAAAGCAAAGGGGCTTTCAACGTATAAAATTATTAAAACACATGCGTTAAAAAACGCCTTAAATCCTGTTGTTACGGCAGTGTCTGGATGGTTTGCATCTATGTTAGCTGGTGCAGTTTTTGTTGAGTATATTTTTAACTGGAATGGTTTAGGAAAAGAAATTGTAAACGCGTTAAATACGTTGGATTTACCAATAATAATGGGTAGTGTTTTAGTAATAGCTTCTATGTTTATTTTAATAAATATTTTGGTTGATATTATTTATGGATTATTAGATCCAAGAATTCGTTTAAAATAATGCCTTTTAGTTGAAAATCAATCGAAAACGATTGCGGAAACAGTCCTTTTTTTCAAGCCTTTTTTCAACTTAAAAGTGTAAATTTGTAAGATTAAAAAGAACAAAATAAAGTAAAATATATAATAATGAGAAAACAAATAGTTGCAGGTAACTGGAAAATGAACAAAACTGTTCAAGAGTCAACTCAATTGGCTGATGAAATAGTTAGCAATGTAAAAGATTTAAGTCTAAATAATACAAGAGTAATTATTGCACCAACATTTGTAAATTTGAGTGAAGTAATTAAGGTAACTGAGAGTTCAATTGTTGAAGTTGCTGCTCAAAACATGCACCAAGCAAAAAGTGGCGCATATACTGGAGAAATTTCTGCAGAAATGTTGACATCTTTAGGCTTAAAAACAGTTATTTTAGGGCATTCTGAACGACGTGAATATTTTGGTGAAACGGATGCTATTTTAGCTGAAAAAGTGGATGCAGCTTTGGCAAATGATTTAGAAGTAATTTTCTGTTTTGGAGAGGTTTTAGAAGATAGAAAAGCTGGAAATCATTTTAATGTAGTAGAAAGTCAAATTAAAAATGGATTATTTCATTTAGAAGCTACAGCCTGGAAAAATATTGTTTTAGCATATGAACCAGTTTGGGCAATTGGAACTGGAGAAACAGCTTCACCAGAACAAGCGCAGGAAATGCATGCTTTTATTAGAAAAATTGTTGCAGATAAATACAACCAAGAAGTTGCAGATAATGTTTCAATTTTATACGGAGGAAGTGTAAATCCTGGAAATGCCAAAGAAATATTTTCTAAACAAGATGTTGATGGAGGTTTGATAGGAGGAGCAGCTTTAAAAGCTGATAGTTTTATTTCATTAGTGAAATCATTCTAAAAAATAAATTATAATAATATTAAGATACGGTTATCTTTCAAATTGAAAGGAAACCGTATTTTTGCATTTATAAACAACATATTTATGATAAATTATATTGGTTACACTTTTAAGGTTTCTCCTATGGAACCTGGAAATGAAATTTTAATAGCCCAATTAGGTTTTGCCGGCTTTGAAAGTTTTGTTGAAAATGAAGATGGTGTAACAGCTTATATTCAAGAAAACGATTGGAATGAAGGTATTTTAAATGATATTCAGATTTTAAATTCTGATGAGTTTAAAATTTCTTATGTTGAAGAGGTAATTGAACAAACAAACTGGAATAGTGAATGGGAAAAAAATTTCAATCCAATTCAGGTAGATGATTTAGTAAGTATTAGAGCTCCATTTCACGAAAATCCAAATTTAAAATATGATATTATAATTGAACCAAAAATGAGTTTTGGAACTGGGCACCACGAAACAACTCATATGATGGTACAACATTTATTAGATATGGATATGTCTAATAAAAAGGTTTTAGATATGGGTTGTGGAACTGGAATTTTGGCAATTTTCGCTGAAATGAAAGGAGCAATGCCTATTGATGCAATTGATATTGATAATTGGTGTTATTTAAATTCAATTGAAAATGTTGAGCGTAATAATTGCAAACATATTTCAGTTTTTGAAGGAGATGCCGCTTTATTATTAAACAAAAAATACGATGTAATTATAGCAAATATTAATAGAAATATTTTGTTGAATGATATGGAATCATATATGAATTGTTTAAAAGATGATGGAGTAATTTTATTTAGTGGTTTTTATCAAGAAGACATTCCAGTTATTGATGCGGAAGTTTCTAAATATAATTTTAAAATTGATAAAATTATTGAACGAAATAACTGGGTAGCTTTGAAGTATAATAAATAATTTTTTATTTTAGCAAAATGAGTACTAAAAGAAAAATACAAGAGGAAGTAGAAACATTAGAGGAGGAAACAAATCAATTTGAGATTGTGCTGTTTAACGATGATGTAAACACATTTGATTTTGTTATTGATTCTTTAATTGAAGTTTGTGAACACACTTTAGAACAGGCGGAACAATGTACAATATTAGTGCATTATAAAGGTAAGTGTACTGTTAAAACAGGTGAATATAACGATTTGAAATCGCGTTGTTCAAAATTATTAAATAAAGGATTATCTGCTGAAATAGTTTAAAAAAGTCGATATAAATACCGACTTTTCCAAAGAGTTACTTAACCAAAAAGAACATTATTTAATAAAAAATGAAAAAGATATAACTCTTGTTATTTTAGACGATATTTAAAATAAACCTTACAAAAAATCCCGATTAAATCGGGATTTTTCTTTTTTTAAATAATTACTATAAAGGGATATTTCCGTGTTTTCTTTTTGGAGTGTTTACTTCTTTGCCTTCTAACATTTGAAAAGCTTTAATTAACTTTCTTCTTGTATTTTTAGGATAAATAACTTCATCAATAAAACCACGTCTAGCTGCCCTGTATGGGTCTGCAAATTTAAAAGCATATTCGGCCTCTTTTTCTTTCAATTTTTCTTCAGGATTTTCAGCCGATTTAATTTCATTTTTAAAAATAATTTCAGCAGCACCTTTTGCACCCATAACTGCAATTTCGGCAGTAGGCCAGGCAAAATTCATATCAGCACCTATATGTTTAGAGTTCATAACATCATATGCTCCACCATAAGCTTTGCGTGTAATTACGGTAATTTTAGGAACGGTTGCCTCACTTAGAGCATACAATAATTTAGCTCCATTTTTTATAATACCATTCCATTCTTGATCTGTTCCAGGTAAAAATCCAGGAACATCAACTAATACTAATAAAGGAATGTTAAAGCAATCACAAAAGCGTGTAAACCGGGCTGCTTTTATAGAACTATTTGTGTCTAAACACCCAGCTAATTGCATTGGCTGATTGGCAACAATACCTATACTTCGTCCTGCCAATCTTGAAAAACCTACAATAATATTTTCAGCATAATCTTTTTGAATTTCAAATAAAGAATCTTCATCAATAATTCCCTTAATTACATCATGCATATCATAAGGTTTATGCGCATCTTCAGGAATTAGGTTAATTAAATGAGGTCTTAGTTCTTCTCCTAATTCATAAGGAAATTTTTTAGTAGTTTCTTTATTGTTTTGAGGCATATAACTTAGCAATTTTTTTATATCATCTAAGCATTGGATGTCGTTTGCTGAAGTTAAGTGTGCTACTCCAGATTTTGATGAATGTGTACTTGCTCCACCTAATTCTTCTGCCGTAACTTCTTCATTAGTTACAGTTTTTACAACATTAGGTCCTGTTACAAACATGTAGCTTGTATCTTCAACCATAATAGTGAAATCTGTCATTGCAGGGGAATAAACAGCGCCGCCAGCACAAGGTCCCATAATAGCGGAAAGTTGTGGTATAACTCCTGAAGATTGTACATTTCGATGAAAAATATCCGCATAACCACCTAATGATCTAACACCTTCTTGAATCCGCGCTCCACCAGAATCGTTTAAGCCAATACAAGGTGCACCAACCTTAACGGCCTGATCCATTATTTTACATATTTTTTCAGCATGAGTTTCAGACAAAGCTCCTCCAAAAACGGTGAAATCTTGAGCAAAAACATATACCAATCTTCCTTCAATTGTTCCATAGCCAGTTACAACACCATCACCAAAAAATATTTGATCCTCCATTCCAAAATCAGTTGTTCTGTGCGTAACTAAAACACCCATTTCTTCAAAAGAACCTTCGTCTAATAAATAATTAATTCGTTCACGTGCAGTTAACTTCTTTTTGGCGTGTTGTTTTTTAATTCGTTCTTCACCACCACCTAAATGAGCCAATGCAACTCTTTTATCTAATTTTTCAATTTTTGTATCCATTTGAGTTTCCATGATATCAAATATTTTAAGTGGTTAGTTAATAGGTATTTTAAGCTGTTTTTGATCTTCAAGATATATTTTTAAACCAATTAAGGCTGCTAATTTTGCTTCTTCATTTAGTTCTTCTTTTAGATTTTCAGGTGTGTAATAATTTTTTACAAAATGTGTATCGAAATTACCGGATCTAAAAGCTATATGTTCGCAAACAAACTTTCCGAAAGGAAGTGTTGTAGAAACGCCTTCAATTTTATAGTTATTAATAGCTTCAATCATTTTTTGAATTGCTTCTTCACGTGTTTTTCCATAGGTAATTAATTTAGATAACATTGGGTCGTAATAAATTGGAATATCCATTCCTTCTTCAAAGCCATCATCAACTCTAATTCCCTTACCTACAGGAATCTTATAAGTATTTAAGGTACCTATACTTGGTAAAAAATCGTTCATGGAATCTTCTGCATATACCCGTAATTCAATTGCGTGACCATTAATTTTAAGGTTTTCTTGCTTTAATGTAATAGCTTCGCCACGCGCAATATTAATTTGCTGCTCAACCAAATCTACTCCAGAAATAAGTTCAGTTACAGGATGTTCTACTTGTAACCTCGTATTCATTTCTAAAAAATAGAAATTTAATTTAGTATCAACTAAGAATTCTACGGTACCAGCACCTAAATAATCACAAGATTGAGCCACTTTAATAGCGGCTTGTCCCATTTGCTCTCTTAATTCAGGTGTTAAAATAGATGAAGGTGCTTCTTCAACCACTTTTTGATGACGGCGTTGTATGCTGCATTCTCTTTCAAAAAAGTGAAGTATATTTCCGTGACTATCAGCTAATACTTGAATTTCTATATGGCGTGGTGAAGTTATATATTTTTCGATAAAAACGGAGCCATCTCCAAAGGCTGAAGTTGCTTCACTAATGGCTCGTTCCATTTGCTCTTTAACAGTTGCTTCTTTTTCCACAATTCGCATTCCTTTTCCTCCTCCACCGGCTGCAGCTTTTATTAATATTGGGAAACCTATTTCTTTTGCAATTTCTGCTGCTTCAGTTGGATTTGTTACTGCTCTATCTACTCCAGGAACCATTGGGATATTGTAATCTTTAACAGCATCTTTAGCTGCTAATTTGTCACCCATCATTTTAATTGATTTAGATTTAGGACCAATAAAAATGATATTATTTTTTTCGCATAATTCTGCAAAATTTGCATTTTCACTTAAAAATCCATAACCAGGATGTATTCCATCTACTTGTAACTTTTTAGCTTCCTTAATTATTTTGTCACCTCGCAGGTATGATTTATTTGATGGAGCTTCGCCAATACAAACTGATTCATCTGCAAACCTAACATGTGGAGCATTTCTATCTGCTTTAGAATAAACCGCTACTGTTTTAATCCCCATTTTACGTGCAGTTTTCATAACTCTAATGGCAATTTCTCCTCTATTTGCTATTAATATTTTTTTCATGTTATAATTTTTAAGCCATTTCAATCATAAGTGCTCCCTTTTCAACAGTTCCGCCTTTTTTAATGTTGATAGTTTTTATAAAGCCATCTTTTGGAGCTCCAATAGCATTTTCCATTTTCATTGCTTCCAAAATTAGTAAGGTTTCTCCTTTCACAACTTCTTGACCTTCTTTAACGTTTACGCTTAAAATTAAACCTGGCATTGGAGCCTTAATATCATTTACTTTTTTTGAAGTACCACCCGAAAACCCCATTTGTTTAATGAGTGTATCTAATTGATTATCAATAATTATACTGTAACTGTTAGAGTTAACACTAACAATATAATTTTTGTGATTGAAATCAGATTTTTTAAGATCAATTACGAAAGATTTGTTGTTACTAATCACGTGAAATTTCGTTTTTGATAGCCTTAAAACATCTAATTTTTCAGTATCATACTCTTTTAAATTAAATTCAAAAGAGTCATTAATTTTTACATTAAAAGAGTTTTCCATAATACTTATTATAACTTGAATTGCTAATTCATATTTTTTGTCTTGTAAAGTTTTTCATTTTTAATTAATAAAACGATGATTTAAGTCATTTTTTTACAAAAAATATTTTTTCAATATAAAATAGTATGTATTTAATAAGAATATTTTAAAAAAGATAAGTTTTAATTGAGAATTAAATAAAAGTAGTTTAAAATTTTAAAGTTGTAATTTTACTCATTTTAATTTGGTTTTAGATACTCCTAAAAAAACATAAGTTGTATATAATTAACCTTAAATTTAAAAAATATGTTTATAGGATAATATAGAATATAAATATGAAAATAGAGTTGTAAAACATTACATACAAATGAGTTAAATTTGTTGTATAATATTAATTAAAATTATTATGAGTTTAAAGAAACAATTTTTAAAGAGTAAGCCAGTTTGTAAAGTAACTTTTCTAATGGAAAAAGAAGCTGCTTTAGGTGCTGAAAAAGTTGATTTGTTGGGAGAATTCAATAATTGGAACACTGCTGAACCAATTATTATGAAAAAGTTAAAAAATGGTTCGTTTAAAGTAACCATTGACCTACCTACTGAAAATGAATTCCAATTTAAATATTTATTGGATGGAGAAAAGTGGGTAAACGACGAAAGTGCGGATAAATATGTGAATAGTGGTTTAGGTGCAGAAGAAAATTCTGTAGTTACATTGTAAATAGCATTATTTACTAAATGATACACATTATTAGTGAACACAAAAAAAGAGAATTTGAAAGCCAAATTCTCTTTTTTTTTTACTACTAACTAAAAAAATCAAAAACATTACTTATTTCAAGTAAGTAATGAAATATAGTTCAAAAATATAGTTAATTGAGAGTATATTCTATGACTTTTATCATACTTCTAAAAAAAATAATTATTTATTTGAAATTTAAGTTCGTTTTAAAATTACTTTTTCTTGTTTGCTAATTATTAAGTTATTTTTTAATAGAAGTTCCTTCGCTTGGATTAGCTTCAAAAGCTGTTAATTTAATATTGAATTTGTTAAAATAGGCTTCTGATGCTGCTTCTGTGAATTTCTCAACAGCGTTTTCATGTACAATATTAATTGTACAGCCCCCAAAACCTCCACCCATCATTCTCGCTCCAATAACTTCGTCAAAATTCTTTGAAAAGTCGACCAAGAAATCTAATTCAGGACAACTCACTTCATATAAATTTTGCAATCCTGAATGCGTATCATACATATTTTTACCCATTACTTTAAGTTCATTGTTTTTTAATGCTTCAACAGTATTTAAAACGCGTATTTTTTCGTCAATTACATAGCTACATCTATTAAACATTTCTTCAGAAAATTCATTTTTATATTCAGCCAACATTTCTGAAGATACATCACGTAGAGATTTTACAGTTGGATATTTATTTTGAATAATTGCTACACCTTGCTCACAGGTTTTTCTTCTTTTATTGTACTCACCATCTGCTAAATTATGTGATACATTAGTGTTTAGAAGTACTATTTTATAGGGTTTTATTTGAATAGGAACATATTCATAATCTAACGATTGGCAATCTAATAAAATAACATGACCTGCTTTACTCATTACTGAAGCAAACTGATCCATGATTCCACATTTTGTTCCAACATAATTATGTTCAGCTCTTTGACCAATTTCAACCAATGTTATTTTTGTGAAGTTTAATTTAAACAACTCATTTAAACCAAATGCTAATCCGCATTCCAAAGCTGCTGAAGAACTTATTCCTGAACCTACCGGAATATCACTATTCAGTATACAGTCAAATCCTTCAAGCTTATTTGATAGCTGTTGAATTTCATAAATAACTCCTAAAATATAGTTTTCCCATTGCTTTTTGCTCGGTTTAACATTGTTTAAATCAAATGAAAAACTAGTGTTAAAGTTTGCACTAAAAACATTACAAGTTGAAGGTGTATTATTTTTTTTAAATTTAAATTCAATTTTTTTATCAATAGCAGTTGGCAGTACAAAACCATTATTATAATCGGTATGTTCACCTATAATATTAATTCTACCTGGCGAATTTATTATTAAATCTGATTCTTTATTTGTGAAATTTAGATCTTTCATAATTTTTTTATTTTAAATGAAAAGCTATTGAAAAGGTTATAATGACTTTAATTGTTGGGCAGCAAATTCTGCAGTTACATCTCTCTGAGGCATTGCAAACATTTCATACCCTACCATAAATTTTTTCACGGTTGCCGATCTTAATAATGGCGGATAAAAACTCATATGCCAATGCCATTCCTTGTACGATTTTCCGTCTGTTGGAGCCTGATGAATTCCAGAAGAATATGGAAATGAAGTATTAAATAGCTTATCGTATTTTTGGGTTAAAGTTTTTAATTGTTGTGCAAAATCAACATTTTCCTCAGCTGTTAATTCATTTATAGTAGCCATCTGTCTTTTAGGAACTATCATAGCTTCATAAGGCCAAACTGCCCAAAAAGGAACTAGGGTTACAAAATTCTTATTTTCAGAAATAATTCTAGTACCATCTTTTAATTCTTGTTCAATATATTTTTGCAATAAACTAATCCCTTCTTTTTTGTAAAAAGCCTTTTGCGTAGCTGTTTTTTTTATAATTTCAGTTGGAACAGACTTTTGTGCCCATATTTGTCCGTGAGGATGAGGATTGCTACACCCCATTACACTTCCTTTATTTTCAAATATTTGAACATAATTAATATTACTATCAGTTCCTAACTTTTGGAATTCAGATTGCCAAGTTTCAACAACTTTTACCAAAGAAGGAATATCCATATCAGGAATTGTTAAAGAATGATTTGGCGAAAAACAAATTACTTTACAAATACCACTTTCACCTTCAGCTTTTAGAAGTCCATTGTTGTAATTAAAAGCAGGAGTATCTTTTAAAAGTGCTCCAAAATCGTTTGTAAAAACATTTGTATTTTTATAATCATTGTTTTTGGTACCGCTAATTCTTGAATTGGTAGGGCATAGGTAGCATTCCGGATCGTAAGAAATTTGTTCTTTTTTTTCGTTAGACTCAGTTTTTCCTTGCCAAGGTCTTTTAGTACGATGTGGGGATACTAATACCCATTCTTCGGTAAGTATATTTAATCTTCTATGCGGATGATTTTCCAAATGTGAATTCATAATTTAATTAATTTCTTAAGGTTTGAACCTTAATATCGATTATTAAACGTCAAATATACGCTTAATAAAATTAATAAAAAAATACTTATAAATATGAATATGTTAATTGAAACTTTTTATAATTCAAAGTTATAGCCATTAGCTATAAAACTGTCGAATTTTTTCTTGTTAAATTTATATAAGAAAGCACCTTTTTTTGATGTTGATTTATCTTTTAAATCGGTTTTAGTAAGGATGTCATAGGAGAATATTTTTTTTCTAAAATTTCTGTCATCCAGTTTTTTATTATAAATACACTCGTACAATAGTTGTAATTGTGGAATTGTGAATTTTTCGGGGAGTAATTCAAATCCTATTGGTTGGTATCGTGCTTTTTGCCTTAGTTTGGTTATCGCATTATCAACCATTTCTCTATGATCTAAAATAAGTTCAGGAATTTCATCTAAATTAAACCAATGTGCATCAAATTTTTCAACACTTTCTTCAACAATTTCATTAATTCTCGTTAAGCTAAAAAAAGCTACTGAAATTACGCGTTCACCAGGATCTCTATCAACTTTGCTATACGTCTGTAGTTCTTCAAGATAAATGTCTTTTAATCCAGTATATTCAAATAAAATTTCTTGTGCTGCCTCATTTAAACTTAAATTTTCGTTTATAAAGGCTCCCACTAACGACCAATTTCCGCTGTAGGGTTCCACTTTTCTTTTAAATAGCAATAGTTTTATTTGCTCAGAATCAAATCCAAAAATTATACAATCAACAGCTATTAAAAGTTTTTGTTTGTTTTTATACATAGATTTACTATTTAAAAAATTCTTTTTTAACACGCAACTTTAATAAGTGTTAAATATACGTTTACAATTTAAAATTAACAATTTTAATAACTAAATAATTATAAAAGGTTACTTTCAATTTTTTCATTTTTTAATAAACTATGGATAAATTAAAATCAAAATAGCAACGTTAAAAATGCTTATAGAAAATAGTTTGTTATGCTTTGCAACCAAATTTTATGAGTATTAAAAAAATATGGCGTTTTATTAGCTTTAAATATAAAATGATAATATTTAATATAAAAGTCTAAGTAAAATAAAACCGTGATAATTTTATAATTAACACGGTTTTGAAACTTTTTGCAAGTTGTATTGTGACCTCGACAGGATTCAAACTTATTTGAATTTCCCTTGTAAACATTGGGTTTTCCTGAGCCTTGTATTTATATGTTGACCGATTTGTTGACCTAAATTTTGATAGCCATTGTTGAGTTTTAAACTCTCAATCTTGATAACAAATATACAAAATTTAAACCATCAAATAACACCAAAACATAGCAAATGTTATGATACTTTCTGTAAATAGTCGTTCACAATGTCAATGTTGATGCCACTGTATTCTGCGAATTCTTCTGAAGTAATAAATTGATGTGATTCCTTCCCAAAATGCACTTTTATTTCATTGAGCAATTTACGACCATAGCGTTCAGTTCTGCCAGTGATGCATTGAATGTCTTTTGGGTATATGCAGGCTCTAATTATTTTCATTTCATACTCTATCCATACTTTATCCTACCAGTATCTATACTTTATCTGTGTTTAATTCGGAACAAATTGGATGTTTCGGAATGGATGGTTGTTGGTTTTTTAATTTTCACTTAAAGATAGGTTCATTTGTTGAGAATTAAAAATTTTAAGTAATTATGGCTAGACAAAGTGGTATTATTAAATTAAAAGGAACTATAGGAGGTATTTCCTTTTACAAAACAAGTGACGGACATCTTGCACGTGAAAAAGGTGGTGTGGATGCCTCAAGAATTGCCAATGATCCAGCGTTTCAAAGAACGCGTGAAAATGGTTCTGAATTTGGAACTGCTGGTAAAGGTGGAAAATTAGTTAGAAATGCGATTCGTATTCTTTTGCAGAATGCAAAAGATAAAAGAGTGGTTAGCAGATTAACTACTGATCTTTTGAAAATTGTAAAAACTGACACCACAAATGAACGTGGTTTAAGAACTGTTCAAGATGGAAATTTAGAACTATTAAAAGGTTTTGAATTCAATCTTAATGGAAAATTAGGAGCTACATTATTTACTCCTTTTACAGAAGTGTTTGCAAGACCTACTGGAGAAGCTGTATTGAGTATTGCCCCTTTTGCTCCAACGATTCGAGTTGCTGCTCCAGCTGGGACTACTCATTTTAAAATTGTTATGGGTGCTGCTGAGATTGATTTCGCTGCTGAAACTTCTGTTTTTGAAAGTGATGAAACTGCTGTATTGCCTTATGACAGCTCCGACACTGCTCAAATTGATTTGATGGCAGCTTTATCTGCAAATTCAGTATTACCTGTAATTCAGGTTTTGGGAATTGAATTTTACCAAGAGGTAAATGGCGCTATGTATCCGTTGAAAAATGGTTCCTACAATGCATTGTCAATTGTAAAAGTTGATACGGTATAGTGGAACTTGTTTTACATAGAACGTATTTTAAAGAGGGTACCAACGGTGCCCTTTTTATCAATAACCAATTTGTAGGTTTTTGTATTGAACTGCCCTGGAAAGAAAATGCAAAAAGAGTGTCTTGTATTCCTGAAGGTGTGTATGAATTAAAACCTCGGTATTCTGACAAGTTTAAACATCATTTAATACTCCAAAATATACCAAAAAGAAGTTTGATTTTGATTCATCCTGCCAATGATGCTAACAAAGAATTGCAAGGCTGTATAGCTCCTGTAAGTTCACTTACAGGGATTGCCAAAGGATTACAATCTCGGATTGTTTTTCAGAAAATACTTTCTGTTTGTTACCAAGCATTTGACCGAAAAGAAAAAGTAACCTTAACTATTAAAAACTAACTTATGAAATTACTAGAACGTTATCAAAAACCAACTCCATCTTTTTTTAGAAAATTGAGAAACATTGGCATTGCTTTAGCAACTGCTGGAGGTGCTATTATTGCAGCTCCCATTGCATTGCCTGCAACCATTATAACCATTGCCACCTATTTAACAGTTGCCGGAACTGTGGCGACTGCTGTAAGCCAGGCGGTAGTTAGTGACAATGAAAGTGAAGACAATGGCTAATAATGATATACAATTACGCTACGGAATTGTTGGAGGTACTTTTCTTTCTACTATTTTTAATATCAGCTTACACGATGTTGTTTTTACGGTTGTAATGGCTGTTATTGGGGCAGTTGTAAGTTTTTTTGTTTCTTATGTGCTGAGGAAATTGTTTTCAGATTCAAATTCCTCTAAAAATAAATCATAAAAAATGCCTAGCTATTTTAGCCAGGCATTTTTTGTTAAGACATGTAGTGTTTAATGGATTTTTATAAAATTTGAGCAACTGGAAAATCGGAAATTTTTCGGTTAAAGCAAATAGTTTGTTAAATGTTTATCGTTTTAAATTTAGTTTAAATGAAAGCATAAATTTTATACATCTTTGTTGTGGGCTGGGTTTATCTTTCATCTAAAATCTTCAATATGAGGTTCTGTATTCATAATTCTGTAATTTTTTTCCAAATCTTCTATGATTTCATTTTTTATGATTAAGCGACTTCTTTTTAGAAATGTAAATTTTATGCATTTCAATACCGTTTTATGTTCTACAAATCTTATGAAAAAGGAGGAGATAAATAATACCAAAGCTATTAAAGTTGCAAGTAATGGATTAATTGTGTTACTGTAATTGTAATTAATGAACCATAATGCAATAAGAATAATAAGACCAATCAAGTATAACCAAGCAACATTATTTATCTTGATGCTTTTTTTAGCAAAATTTAATTCAACTTCTTTCTCTAGCTTTGATATGTATTTATTAGATGCAATTTCAAATTTTTTCAGGACTTCACTTTCCATTAATTTATTTAGTAATACTGTCTGTTTTTCAATCTCTTCTTGCTGCTGATTTAATTTTTCAAATATCTTTTCATCATTTTTTGAGAAGGTTTTAACAGTTTCAATGAAGTCCTCATCTGGTGCTGCCGCTAATTCCGATGCTTCACCATTTGTTAATTGCCCCTCAGCCATTCTGATACTTATTGCATAAACATCTTTTTCAACAATGTCTCCATTCTCTAATGCTGATTTTGCTCTAGAATTAATGTCTCGAATTACCTTAATACTTGGCACTTTATTTTTCCTATACTTTGCTATATATGTTGATAATCCTCCTTTTGCCAAAGTTCTTACATTAATACTATCCTGACTTGGATTTGCTAACCATAAAAGTGAAAGTAGTTCATTTGCAGATATTTTAAATCTTTGATGCAATTTAAAACCTATTCCTGTATAGTAATCACTATGATAAGAATTGTTCAAAAACCAACATTTTACATCTGAAAATTCTTGAATACTATTTCCACGTTTCCCCAATACATAATAGTATGCAACAGTGTCATTTAATGCACTTAATTTTTGATTTTTTCTTATTACCAATAGCTCTTTATATTTTTCACTTTTTTTCGCTTTGATAATTAAGTCTTTAATTCTAGTGGCATGAATAATATCAAAACCAAATTTCTGAATTGTAGAATCAACACTATCTTTTATTCTTTCCAATTGTGTTTTATCAATATTTCGTCTTATGCAGGCTCCAAATACATCTGCTTCGTTTGTCAGACCAATGTCTTTATTTGCAAAATCCTGTATCCTAGAGCTTAGTAAAAATTTTACTTGTTCAATTGTACTATAAAGAATCGAGAACCTAAAACCCATTTTTGTACAAATATCAAAAAGTTGTTTACATGTAATATAAGACTCGTGAGTATTTAAATTGATTAGACTAATAAAGAAATTAGTATCGATTAGTAATTCTGACTTTGATACAGGTTTATTAATATTGAATTCAAGGTATGAAGACATTAAACTCCCCAGATAAATATCACTAATGATTTTAAATGTTTTGGTGTCTGAAAATTTGTTAGAAATATATTTCGGAATGATATAATTGAAATCAAAATCAGTACTGTTTTTGTCTGCAAACAAATCGATTTTTTGAGATATAATAAATCTAATTAATTCATCAAAATTAGAAATAGAATTATGTAATTGACAGAATTGTTCAAAATCATTTTTAAGTATTTGTAAATTATTATATTCTGAATCTATCTCTTCGTCTATATCGCTAAATATAAAAGAATTAATAACAAAGCCTTTGTCGTTATAATATGCAAAAACCTTTTCGTCCGATATTTCCTTACTAATCTGAGATAAAATGAAATCTAAAACTGCACTTGGAATATCTAAACCAAAATACTCTGATATTTTCACTTGAATCTCTGAAATATTTTTTCCTCTAACACTTGTACATTTGCTTTCATTTGCGAATTCAACTATAGCTTTTTTAACAATTGGAAAAAAAATTGCAACTATACTACTATGGTCTGAATCATTAGTCTCTTTCAAATGTGAAAGAAGTGAATAAGTCATTAAAGTATTGTCTTTCATAGGTGTTTTGGTTGTTAGTTAGCAGTTTTTTTTATCTTCCCAATAATTTATTAAATCCAAACAAATTGGACTGTATATCTTTTTTAATATTAAGATAAATGTTTGTATTTATTTGTTCTATTTATTTTTGAAATTAGCAATTTTTTCGATGTACTAATTTAATAAAAAAGAGTTTAAAAAATATGGTTGTTGTTAATTTAAAATGAATTTAGATTTCATTTGAATTAATTTGGCTTATATAAATTTTTAAACCTGTACTTTTCGCTAAATCAATCATATGTTTGGTTCCTTTGCTGGCGCCATCCCAAAAGGCAATTAATGCGTTAGCATAATTTGCCATTTGTTCATTTCGTTTTGGTCCAGCAGCTCTTCCAAATCTTTTCCAGTCGGCTGGAAATTGGGTTATTTTATAACCTCTCTCTTTTGCGTATTGCTCACCAAGTTTGTCAGCTCCTTTGTAGTAAGAACCGCTAACGATTTCAATATCGGTTTGATCCTGGAGAAACTGGTCACATACTTCAGATAGTTTTTTGTAGTCGGTATAGGTTCGACTTCCTGCAATAATGATTTTCATTTTATTGGTTTTTGATAAAAAGCCTAGCTGGAAGCCAGGCTTTTATGGTTGATTTTTAAGACCTCAACAACGCAATTTTTAATTGCTTGATTGTTGAAAGTTGCTGCTTAAGGTTTTCTTCAAAAGCATTGATTTTTTTGAGTTTTTCAACTTTGATTAGCCATTGTTGTTCCTGGTTGTTTTGAAGTGCTTCATTGATTACTCTTTTAGCATCTGAAATACTGATAAAAGGGATAACACTTCCTTTTAAATAATAACTGAAGAATTGCCCTGTTTTAAGTGATAAGCATAAATAATACAAGGATTCCCGGGTTGGTTCTGCAGCTGTTGTAATTACAAAACAGTTGGGGCAAGGCTGGTTCATCGGCCTGCCACTGTTTAAGCCTTTCGATAAGATAAAAAAGTGGGGTGTGTTGTAGACTCTTCCTGGTTGGTGGGTTTTGATTTCAAAATTAGACATAGGTACGCAATTAAAGTTATGCTTCACTGCGTTCCGCACACATAAATTTTGAAACAAAAAGAAAAAAGAAAGCAATGTTACTGGTTGTGAGGGGTAGCCTGTCAAGGTTTTTGAGAAAAATACGACCTGTGTTTTTATAAAAAAACGGAGACGAACATTTGTGAGGTGGAGATTTTTTTCAAAACCCAAAGGGCTTGACCTTGAAAGGTGTTGTGCGGCTGGAGAAGGGAACAACCGAGTTTTGCTGTCTTTTTTTATTTTTTTTGTATTGTATTATCGTTTGGAGGTTGTATAAAAAAATGGTTAATTACTTTCACTCTGTTTGTGGAATATGTGTTTTATAAAAACTTAATTTTGTAAAAACAAATCATAAAAAATGAAACTTTTGAAATTACATCAAACAAGCACCTTAGAAATTTATTCAGCGGATACCTCAACAAGCATAAGTTTACCTTTTGTTGAAAGTGGTATTAGCGCAGGGTTTCCAAGTCCTGCGGATGATTTTTTAGATGCTGCCATTGATTTGAATAAAGAGTTTGTAAAAAACCCTAGCACTACATTTTATGGTAGAGTAAAAGGTGATAGTATGATAAATGCCGGATTGAATAATGGGGATTTATTGATTATTGACAAAAGTTTAGAGCCTGTAAATAATAAAATTGCTGTCTGTTTTATTGATGGAGAGTTTACCGTAAAACGCATAAAAATTGAAAAAGATATTATTTGGTTGGTAGCTGAAAATGAAAAGTATCAACCTATAAAAGTCACTGCGGATAATGATTTTATTATTTGGGGAATTGTTACTACAGTTATAAAAAATGTATAAAAAATGTATGCTTTAGTTGATTGCAATAATTTTTACGCATCGTGTGAACGCGTGTTTCGACCTAATTTAAGGAATGAGCCAATAGTGGTTTTATCCAATAATGATGGTTGTGTTATTGCACGTAGTAATGAAGCAAAAGCATTAGGAGTACCTATGGGAGCACCTGCATTTAAATTTAAGGAGTTGTTTGAAAAAAACAATATTCACGTATTTTCATCAAATTATGCCTTGTATGGAGATATGAGTCATAGAGTTATGAGTTTACTAGCTACTTATACACCTGATATTGAAATTTATAGCATAGATGAGGCTTTTCTTCAATTTAAAGGTTTTAAGCATTTTGATTTACAATCTTATGCTGAATCTATAAAAAAGACTGTTGATAAAGGTACAGGAATACCTATTAGTATAGGAATTGCACCCACAAAAGCACTCTCAAAAGTTGCCAATAGAATTGCAAAAAAATTTCCAAAAGAAACGAAAGGTGTTTATATTATTGATTCTGAAGAAAAAAGAATAAAGGCTTTAAAGTGGTTAGCTGTTGAAGATGTTTGGGGTATTGGCAGAAAACATTCTAAAAGGCTACAAGCTAAAAATATACTAAAAGCTTATCAGTTTGTAAATTTACACGATGATTGGGTACGTAAACAAATGAGTGTTGTAGGATTGCGTTTAAAACACGAATTAGAGGGCAAAGAAACTTTAGGATTGGAAGTGTTTCAAAAGAAAAAAGCAATAGCAACTACCAGAACTTTTGAAGGAATGCATACTGACTTGGAAAGCATTAAAGAACGTGTGAGTACCTTTGCTGTAAGCTGTGCTGAAAAGCTACGTAAACAAGGAAGTTGCTGCAATGTGGTGATGGTTTTTTTACATAGCAATTGGCACAGAAAGGATTTACCACAATATGGAAAGAATATTGTTGTAAAAACACAGTATCCAACCAATTCAAGTATTGATATTATAAAATATGCAGTACAAGGGTTGGAGCATATTTTTAAAGAGGGGTATCATTATAAAAAAGCAGGAGTTATCGTAATGGGAATTACTCCTGAAAACACCAAACAATTTACGTTGTTTACTAAAGAAAATCCGAAGCATATACCCTTAATGAAAACTATTGATAGTTTGAATAAAAGTATTGGGCAAACCAAAGTAAAATTTGGCTCACAAGATATTGGTAGAACTTGGAAAATGAAACAAGAACGATTATCACCTAGATATACCACAAAGCTTACTGAAATTATTAATATTTATTAATATGTGCTTCCATACCTCACATACAAAAAAAGTAAAAAAAGTTGAGAATAGGTTTAAGGTTCAACTCATTGATGACGCTTTAAGAGAAACCTATGATACACCACATTTTCATAATAATGGATTTGAGCATTTAAATTCGTTAATTATACCACAACAAAAAGCTACACATTTAATCCCTGCAACTTGGGGAATTGTGCCACCTGCTAAAAAGGTAAGTGAGATTAAAGAATACTACAAGCAACAATTAAAATATGGGAGTGGGTTGAATGCACGAAGTGAAAAGTTATTTGATTATTGGTTGTATGAGAAATCAGCGTTTACCAAACGTTGTATTATTCCTGTCAGTGGTTTTTTTGAACCACACGAATACAATAAACAAAAATATCCGATTCATATTAAGCAAAAAGATGATGATTTAATGGGTTTGGCTGGAATATACACTGTTGTTGAAAACATTGTTACTTATACTATTTTAACAAAAACTGCTAGTCCTTTGTTTGCAAAAATTCATAATAAAAAATTACGACAACCAGTTATTTTATCTCAACATCTAGAAACTGATTGGATGAATGGTTCACTTTCTGAAAATGAGGTAAAAGAGTTGTTAAATATTCCTTTTGATGATACTAAAATTGAAGCTTTTGCAGTAAGCAAAGATTTATTTAATAGCAGGATTGATAGTAATACAGCAACTATTTTACAGGAAGACACTTCAATACTATTACATTTTTAAATAATAAAAAACCAAAGCCATTGCCTTGAGGGATACAGTCCAACAGGAATTACGCTTTGGTTTATGTTACCCATTACAAGAGATTATAACTCCAATACTGAAATAACACTACAAAAATAATAAAAAGTTTGTTTTGCAGGTAATCGAGAGCAAAAATGCGGTAGCATTTAGGCGAGCCGCCTGGCGAGTTGAACGAAGGGTGTTGGGGCAAAAGTACGTTGCCTTCGGCATAAGTGCGTGCAACAACTACGTGGCACACGCAGGGTTGGCGCTGTTTTTGCTTACTTTTTTTTGAATTCAAATGTATGATGAGGGAAAGGCAAGTGCAAGATATGAAGTGAAGAATGTAGCGTATTGTGTACATCGCTTTTGGTTATTTGCTGCTTGTTTTAAGTTGTTGGTTTGATAGGGTGCTAATTATTAATTTTATTGAATTAGCGAAGTGCCAAAACGAGAAATGATGAACGGAATATCTTGCTCTTGTGAGCGTTTGCAATATGGTTTAATCGCGAGTGCTAAGGAGTGGTTAAATTATATGCAAAATGGATTTACTTATTCTGAAGTAAGTACTGCAAAAACTGTGACAACCCGATTAGCCCGGAGTGAGCAGCAGGCGAGCCAAAATTATGAAACAGCGGTTGTACCCAATAAAATGACTTGCGTAGCAAAACATTAAAGGGTTTGGGTACAAAAGATAGCTGTGGGTGAGGAATGCGTGGAATGTGTGCAATAAAATAAGTAAGTAGTGCCAACGAGGATGTGTCACCGCAGTGGTACTACTTACGGTACCTGCAAGTTTTATTTTGACTATTGTTGAGGTTGTGAATGTTGAAATGAATTGATAGTTTATTGGCTACCAAAAAAAAACTTGAAGGTATATTTTATGAAACAAAATTAAGCAATTGACGAACACCTTATTACCTGCACGGATGTTTCTAGCTTATTGGGACTATTCTAATGGAAACGGATTTAAAAGCGCAAAGGCAAAAAGTAAGTGCTTTTTTTAAAGCTCTTACTGCGCGGAATTGGAAGCTGTATGGAATGTAGTGGTAACGGAATGGAATACTGCTGGAGATGGTTTTTTCAGATCTAAAACATACTATCTTACGAATTAGAATTAATCCTCAATTATTTTAAGTTAAGTGTTAAATATCTATTTACCTTTCTTTTGTATTCTATATATTTTTCATTGTGCTTTGATAGTAAATACTCCTCTTCATCCAAAATCATTTTATGAAAAATGATTACGAGTAGAACATATAAAACGATTAAGATACTTGAAGGGAAAATTAAAATGTATCCTAAAAAAAGAATATTATACGATAAAAAATAAGGGTTTCGGCTAATGCTATATATCCCAGTTGTAATCAATTTGGTTTTTTGATTATATTTAATGCCTACTCTCCAAGAACTTTTCATTGCAATTAACGCAAAAATTCCAGAAATAAAACCAACAAAAACAACAATATAGCCAATTGATTTTAATGAGTGGTAATTCAATATTTCAATTTCAATAATCCATTTTGGTTTAAGTAAAGTTAAACGGAGCATTATTAATACATACATAATTGTTGAAATGATAATCGACATTGATAATTTAAATGATTTCCCTCTTATGGATTGTTTTGTAGCTAAATATGTCTTTATATTTCTAATTGCAAAAGCAAGAATAAAAAATACAAGTATGAACCCTAAAAATATTTTTTCTATCATTTTTTATTCCGTTTTCCTTTATAATTTGCAGGCATATTTATGCTCTAAAAGTAAAATGATTTATTTATTCCCACTTCATTCTTTGAATCCTAACAGCATTTAAAATAGCCAATAAAGCTACACCAACATCAGCAATTACAGCTTCCCATAAAGTTGCCATTCCTAAAGCGCCTAAAACTAATACCAAAATTTTTACACCCAACGCCAAACCAATATTTTGCCATATAATTTTAGTAGTTGCATTGCTTATTTTAATGGCTGTTGCAATTTTTGAAGGTTGATCAGTTTGTATTATTACATCGGCTGTTTCAATAGCGGCATCACTACCTAAACCACCCATAGCCAACCCTACATCGGCAATTGTAATTACTGGAGCATCGTTTATTCCATCACCTACAAAAGCAATGATTCTTCCTGCTGCTTTTAATTTTTCGACTGCTGTTATTTTATCTTCCGGCAATAATTCACCGATTGCTTTATCAATTCCTAATTGTTTGGCAATTTTATCAACAACGGCTTGTTTATCACCTGAGAGCATCACAATTTCAGTTATCCCTTTAATTGAGTGTAGTTCTACTATTGCTCTTTCAGCATCATCTTTAAGGGCGTCTGCAATTGTAATATAACCGGCATACTTTTTATTTATGGCAATAACAACAATGGTTTCAGTGTTAGAATTTAACTGTGAATTATATGAAATATTAAATTTTTCTAACAATTTAGTATTACCAGCTAACACCTCATACTCTCCAACTTGCCCTTTCATACCATAACCAGAAATTTCTTCAACCTTGGTTGCTTTAAAGGAAGTTTTATCAATTTTCGCATATTTTACAATGGCTTCTGCTATAGGATGGGTGGAATTTGCTTCTAAAACGGAAGTTAATTCAACTAATAATTCTTTATCAAAATTTGAGGCAACTATTTCTTGCACTTCAAAAACCCCTTTGGTAAGTGTACCAGTTTTATCCATAACAACCGTATCAATTTTGGTCATTAAGTCCAAAAAGTTAGAACCTTTAAATAATATACCATTGTGTGAAGCTGCTCCAATACCTCCAAAATAACCCAATGGAATTGAAATTACCAATGCACACGGACAAGAAATTACCAAAAAGATTAATGCTCTTTGAAACCACATTTGAAAAATATAGGCATCTCCAAGAAAAAAATAGGGAATTATAATCAAAGCTATGGCTAACCAAAACACAATAGGGGTGTATATTTTAGCTAAGCGACTCACTAATAGTTGTGTTTTAGCTTTTCTACCTACTGCTTCCTGTACTAATTTTAATATTTTGGAGAGTTTAGTGTCTTCGAATTTACTGGTAACTTTTATCGTTATTACTTTAGAAGTATTAATCATCCCAGCCAGTACCTTTTCTCCTTTCATTTTTGTGTCTGGTGCAGATTCTCCTGTTAATGCAGCTGTATTTAAAACGGCATCATTTGAAATTAATTCACCATCTAAGGCAATTTTCTCTCCAGGTTTAACTTGAATTTCTTGACCTATTTCAACTTCTCTTGGATGTTTTACGATAGCTTTATCATTTTCTAGCACTGTTACTTCTTCAACCTGTACTTTTAACAAGGATTCAATAGAACGTTTGGCTTTATTTACTGCTGCTTCCTGAAATAATTCTCCAACAACATAGAATAGCATAACAGCTACACCTTCTTCATACGAACCTATTAAAAATGCGCCAAGGGTTGCTATGGACATTAAGACAAACTCATTATAAATATCCCTTTTGACTATTAGTTTTAGAGCCTTTAAGATAACGGGGCCACCAATAAGGATATAGATAATACCAAACCAAATTAATGGAACAGGAGCTTTAAAATAATTGAAATCACAATAATCAAGAACAATACCTATTATCAATAAACATGCAGCTGTTATAGGAAGAATATATTCTTTATTTATTTTTATAGATTTATTTGATTTAATAGATTCTTTACTAAAATCTATATTACAAACTGAACCCTCTTTACACTCTTCTTTCATATTTCATCTATTATTTGGCTTCAAAAATAAGTAAATAGAGAATGCAACGAAAGTGCATTCTTCTTTGTCTTAAATATGTTATAATCAGTTTCATTACTTCTGACTTATTACGAATATGAGAGTTGAATTCGGTTAACTCATCAAATTCGATGATGCTAATTTAATATTCTCAAGTTCCAAGGGAAATCCAACAGCTGTTAAAATTTCTTTAAACGAATCTAAATTAAAAAATATTGGGTCGTATTCTATGTATAGATGCTCTTCCTCAAGACATAGACTAATAACTCCTTCTATGTTCAAAAAAGGTTTAAATTTCAAACGAAATTTACTTTGTTCTTCTGTTGTGAGAATTTTGTTTGTTTTCAAAACTTCTAGTTTAAATGAATTTTTCATGATTTTAAGTTTTAATGTTTATTAATTAATTATTAAATTTTTCAATTGGTTTTTCTCGTTTGGTATTTCTTTAAGTTCAGCTTCAAAAAAATTTACTAACTGGTAAATCTTTTATACTAGCCATCCCAACCTTTTTATACCAGTTTCATATTTTTATAAATCGTTATTGGATTTCATTCTATCAAACACTTGCATCAAACTAAGTGCAAAGCATAAAGTCAATAAATTTATTTGGTTTACCATCTAAACAAAGTTCGGCTTGTTTAATTTCATTATTTAGTAACTCTATAAATTTGTCATTATCACATAAGCCTATTTGAAAACCATTCACGTTTGCCATAATTAGAGGTTTAATTTCCTTAATTATTTGTTCCCTAAACTCCATACATTCATCTATATGGTATGTTGCATCGCATTTTAACTGTTTATTAATTCTTACTTTTCGCATATTTTCTAAATTTTTTGGCATATAAATCAGAATGTTTTTCTAGTTGCCGCCTGTAAATATTTGTAACATTTCATCAAAATTATTATTCAATTTTTACTTTTGATTTTCTAAACCAAACCAAATAAATAATTATTAGAGAAATCAATCCAGGAACAATTATTAAAACCGAGTTGAGTGTTTTTGTTATAGTTATTCCAAACCAAACCAGAGGAAACGATTCCGAATACTTTAAAACAGTTTGACCAATGGTAACAGAAGCTAAAATACCTGCCATGAACATTATGATTACTTTTAATTTCTCCATGGTCTTAGATATTAAATATTATCGATAACCCTTTTTAATTTATCTCTTACCTGAGAAGCTACTTCACTCAATGTTTCATTCTCTACTGCACTCATAGAAGCAGCGGGGTCAACCGCAGAAACTTCAATTTTACCC
Organism: Lutibacter oceani; assembly: GCF_003384935.1. GTDB lineage: Bacteria > Bacteroidota > Bacteroidia > Flavobacteriales > Flavobacteriaceae > Lutibacter > Lutibacter oceani. The sequence continues at coordinate 55,318 of NZ_QTTQ01000011.1, read as the reverse complement.
GCTTCTTTTTCCTGAACAATAACATTACAAGGCAACATTGTACCAATTTTATCTTCTGACAGAAGTGCTTTATATGCAAACTGGGGGTTGCAAGCACCCAAGATTCTGTAATTATAGAAATCTACATCGAGCTTTTTCTTTAACGTAGCTTTAATGTCTATTTCAGTTAATATACCAAAACCTTCTTTTTTTAGCTCTTCAGTGACTTTTTCAACTATCTGATCAAAATTTCCAGAAATGATTTTATTGAAATAATAGTTCATAATTATTTTTTATTTGGTATTAATAGATTCACTTTATAAATTTCCTCTTTGATTCCGACTGAACCCTTACTCCGCTTCTAGCATTCTTTTTCTTTCTTCAAACTCTTCTGTAGAGATATCTCCTGAAGCGTATTTACGTCTTAAAATTTCCAAAGAAGAATCTTTTCCTTTCTTATTAATCAAATATGGTTTTAACACCAAAAAGATTACTATTAATATGACAACCCAAAAGAGCCACCAGAATCCGTGCATTCCAAAATAATGCCAATCGTTGTTACATTCGTACCACATGATTTTTAAATTTTAGTATTAATTATTTTATGTTTTAAAGCAAATAACTTCTACACTGTATATTCAATATTATTTATCTCATCCCCATACCACAACCACAGCCTCTTCGCATTCTGTAGTTAGAGTTTTGAGCACTACTTTTCAGAGTACTTAAATAGGCATAGATATCTTCTTTATTTTTATTTTCCATAGCCTCAAATGAAGGCATATAACAAGGCCCCATATTTAATATTTGTTTAAATTGGGAAATATTAACCCAATTATTAACTCCATTAAGTAGAGGAGGCTTCATTCCCCATTGCATTTGTTTTGGTGAATTTGAATTTTCTACATCTGGTTCGTGGCATTGTGCACAATTTGCCACAAAAAGATTTTTACCTTGTTCTATAGAAGAAACTTCAGTTACAATAGCTGACTCAGTTGATTCACCGTATAAAAAACCTACAATGGCTTTTCTTTCTGAATCAGATAAATGAGAGAAATTAGGCATTATATTCCTTCCTGTTTTAAGCAGTTCACTTATATGATCTTTACTCAACTTTTGATTGATATCTACTAAAGAAGGAAAAGTCGGTAAGTTTCCTTGCCGTTCAGAGCCGTGACAAACAGCACAGTTATTTTGAAATAGTTCACTACCTGTTATCTTTAGCTCTTTTTTAATAGGCTGATAATTGTTTGTAGCAATTTTAGAATTATTGCTTTGAAAACCATACGCTAACATAATTAATATGGTTAATAATAAACCGAAACCTATATTCATTTTTGTTTTCATATTGTACTTATTTACGAATTAATATTCAATAAAAGTACTTCTATTTATAGTGCAACGGAAGTGCATTTATGTGTTGCATTTATCACAAATACCTGTAACCGTTAAACTAACATTATCTGCCTCATAACCATCAGGTAACTTTATATAAGGAATTTTATTTTTGGGAAAACAAATAGTTTCATTACAAATTTTACAGTGAAAATGTACATGCAAATCCGTTTCTATTTCACAATGGCAATTTTCTTCACACAACGCATATTTTGTAATTCCGGTGCCATCAACAATTTTATGTGCAATTTCGTTTTTTACAAAGGTTTTTAAAGTACGGTATATTGTAGTTCTGTCTGATTTTATAAAATGATCTTCTAAGTCCGTTAAACTAACTGCTGCATTTTTATTTCTGAGAAGTTGTAAAACCAACAAGCGCATAGCAGTTGGTTTTACATTCTTATTCTCCAATATTTTTTCCAAATCTTGCATAGTGCTAAATATTAAATCTTTTTATGGATTTGCCTGTTTTAATTCTGTACGCATCATTAATGTCTGATACATAAATAATCCCATCTGCAGGATACGGTGTAGCGGCATTTTTACAAATGAGCTGGCAAGCTTGTTCGGCTTCTTCATTTTGGCAAACCAATTCAAGTTTAATCATTTTACTGTCCGCAAAGTGAAATTTTAACGAAGGCAATGAGTCCTCACGTTTATAAGTTCCTGTGCCTTCACATTCTGATAATGTTACGCTTTCGAAGCCGTTTTCTTTAAGGGCTTCCACTACGTTCTCTAATTTAATTGGTTTTATAAATGCTTTAATTTCTTTCATCTGGTTATATTTAATGTTTTTTTAATGTCAGATGTAATAAGCAAATAGTCATTTCGGTTGGTCTTGAAATACTGATTACGCTTATTTCATCTTTTCTAATTTTATATTGATTTATTAATCATCATCGCCGAATTCACTTTTCTGCATTTCAGAATTCAAGTAATAGGCTCCTTTTAATACAATAATTGTGTTTTCCGGAATTTTTTCAATAAACAAAACTTCAGAAAAACCTAAATCGGAAATACCTTTATTGACCTTTATTTTTTCAAATTCAATTTTATTGTCAGTTTTGTTCTTTTGGACAAAAACATAATCCAATCCTTTTTCACTTACAAAGGCTTCATTTGGCAACGCATTCACTACTTTACTTGATGTAGTGATTCTGGCTTCCACAAACATTCCCATTAACAAACCATCGTGTGTTCCAATTATTTTAGCGTGTACTTTTACAGCCCGAGTATCCATATCAAAAGCTTTACCCAAGGCAAAAATTTCAGCTTCATAAATTTTATCAGGCCGTGTTGTTAATGTAAAGGCTATTTTTTGCCCTACTTTAGCATTGTCTACATCTTTTTCAAACACTTTTAAGCCTAAATATAGATACTCATTATCAACAATTTCAAACATTTCTTGCTCTGGACCCACGAATTTTCCAATATTAATTTGAATGTTTTGAACAGATCCTTTTATGGGAGAAACTACAGGAACAGTAGTTGTTATTTTTCCATTTTCTAAAGCCGAAATATTTATTCCCATTAACTGTAAAGTTGATTTTGCAGCATTCAATGCCGATTTTCCTTCATTGTATGCAGCTTCTGCTTGCTGAAATGATTTTGCCGAAGTAATTCCATCTTTTAAAAGCGCTTTTTTACGTTGATAATCTTGCTCTAAAAATGAAATATTGCTTTTTGCCGAAAGATATTCGCGCTGCATTGTGATAAATTCAGGGTTGTTTAACTGGGCAAGAACTTGCCCTTTTTTTACATAATTGCCTTCAATAACGGCAATGCTTTGAACGCGGCCACCAACAATAGCACTTACACTTGCCATATTTTGAGGAGGTAATTCTAATTGCCCATTCACTTTTAATGAGGAACCTAAATTAACTTGTTTGGTTGTGCCTAATTCTATGTTCATTACTTCTAATTGTTTTAGTTGCAATGCAACTATATTAGAAGTTTCTTCTTGTTCGCCACCTTCTTCATTATGTTCTTCATTTTGTTGGGTAGTCTTATCTTGGCAACTCCCTAAAACAATAATAAGAAGTAGTAAAATGGTGCTTGTTTTTAATATATTTTTCATCTGTTAATTATATTTTCCTGTTAGATAATTGATTTCATTCACGGTTTGATTGTACAGATTTAGCCTATCCAAATAATCCCTTTTAATTTGTACTGCTTGCTCTAAAGTTGTGATATATTCTACATAACCAACTTCGCCTTCTTTATAGGCTGTATTGGCTGAAGAAAAAAGTTTATCGGCCAATTGCAAGCCTTTGGTTTCATAATATAATAATGATGCCTTATGTTTTTCATATTCTTGGATATTAGCCTGTAATACCGAGTTAATATCTAATTTAGTTTGTTCAAAATTCATTTGGGCTATTTCAGTATTTTTCTTGGCGGCTTGTGTTTTTCCTTTTTGAGACCAAAAGAACAAAGGGACTTTTACACCTACCTGAAACCCGGTAAAGTTTTCTACACCTTCTATTTGCTGATTGAAATAACCGGCAGATAAATCGGGTAAAAACTGTGCCTTTTCTAATTTATATTCTCTTTCTGAAACAGCAACAAATTGTTCCTGAACTTTTAAAATTGGACTATTGTCACCTGATTCTTCCGAAATAAAAGAGGTTTTTTGCAAGGTACTATCTGAAATTGTTAAAGTATCTGTTATATTAAGGATTAATTGCAATTGCCTTCTTAAATTATCTACATCTAAACTTGCTTCAGATTTTAAGAGGTTTATTTCTTCCCGTTTCCCTTCAGCAGACATTTTCTCTATTAAATTTGTTTCACCAGATTCAAATCTTTTTTCGGCAATAATGGCAAAACTTTGAAACTCTTTTTCTAAATTTGAAATTAAAATAAATTTACTTTTAGCAAACCACAACTCCATATAAGCCGCTCTCACATTCCGTTCCAACCTATTTTTTTCGAGAGCCAAAGAAACTTCGCTTAATGCAATCCGTTCTTTCTGTAATTTTGATTGTGTGCCATAAACAGTTGGAAATTTAAAATCTTGATTCACGCTGATTTCATAATCGGTTTGCAACCCATTTAGTTGCCCTTTTGTATATGAAATTGCTGTTTTATCTAAATCGAAAGCCGATTTTTTTAAACTTTCTTGCTTTTCAATTTCCAGATTGGCCGCTTTTATGGTTGGATTATTTTCAAACGCAATGGCAACAGCTTCCTCTATTGTTAAATGTTGAGGCTGTTCTTGGGCAATTGCTGAATTTATTCCTATGAAAGAAAAGAAAACCAGTAGTATTATCGATAAAATTGAGGTATTCATTGTACTTGTTTTTTTATCTATTCTTTTTTGTGAACGCTTTTCAACAAAATAATATAACACGGGAACCACCAATAGTGTTAATAGGGTTGATGAAATTAAACCGCCAATAACAACGGTGGCTAAAGGTCTTTGCACTTCAGCACCTGCAGATGCAGATATTGCCATTGGCATAAAGCCCATAATTGCTGCAAAAGCCGTTAATAATATGGGGCGCAAACGTTCTTCGGTTCCCAATAAAATACGATCTTTTAAATTTGTCATTCCTTCTAATTTTAAGCTGTTAAACCTACTTACCAGCACTAAACCATTTAATACAGCTACACCAAACAACACCACAAAACCAACACCTGCCGAGATGCTAAATGGCATACCACGTAAAAACAGGCTAAAAATTCCGCCAATAGCCGCCAATGGCACCGCCATATAAATCATTGTTGCTTGTTTTACAGAGTTTAAGGCGAAATAAAGCAATATGAATATCAGAAATAGGGCAATAGGCACTACAATGGTTAAGCGTTCTTTAGCGCGCTTCAAATTTTCAAAAGAGCCGCCATATTCAATAAAATAGCCATCAGGCAGATCTAATTCAGCATCTAATCTTTTCTGTACTTCCTCTACCATAGATTCCACATCTCGACCTTTTACATTAACACCCACAGAAACTCTTCGATAGGTATTATCACGAGAAATTTGCATAGGACCAGGTTTGTAACTAATGTCAGCTAATTCATTTAAAGGAATTTGTGAACCACCATTTGGCAAATCCACAAATAGGTTTTTTAAATCATCAATGCTTTGTCTATAATTATCTGAAAAACGAACTACCAAATCGAAGCGTTTTTCACCTTCAAAAATGATTCCTGCATCTGCGCCTGCAAATGCAGTGCTCACATATTGGTTTAATTTATCAATGGACAAACCATATTTAGCCAATTTTGCTCTTTGATAATTCACTGTAATTTGTGGCAAACCTTGAGTAGCTTCTGCACGTACACCTTCTGCACCATCAACCGTTTGGATAATTTTAGCCATTTCTTCCGCTTTAATTGCAAGTACATCCAAATCGTTACCATATAATTTAATAGCAACATCTTCACGAACACCTGTAAGCAATTCATTAAATCGTAATTCAACTGGTTGTGTAAACAGAAAATTGGCACCTACAATAGCTTTCAACTTAACTTCCATTTTTTCAATTAATTCTTCTTTGGTTGCTGCTGAGTTCCATTTACTCTTATCTTTTTCAAGAATGATAAACGTATCCACAATATCCATAGGCATTGGGTCTGTTGGTATTTCTGATACTCCGATTCTGCCAACCATTGTTTTAACTTCATCAGGGAAATTAGCATTGATGATATTTTCCGCTTCTTCTGACACTTTTATGGATTCTGACAGCGAACTACCGGGTTTCATGAAAATTTGCATTGCAATATCCCCTTCATCTAATTTTGGAATAAATTCTCCTCCCATTCTTGCAAACACAAAAGCCGCAATTACAAATAAAAACACAGCCATAGCAAGTACCATTTTTCTGAACTTTAAAGCACCTTGAATTAAAGGTTTATATACTTTAAAAATGCCTGTCATCATTTTACCACTAATTTTGGTTAACCAATCTTCAAGTTTGGAGAACCAATTTCGTTTTTTCTGTGAGGTTGGCTTTAAAAATAATGACGCCATTACAGGTACATAGGTTAAGCATAATAATAAAGCGCCTAAAACAGCAAATCCAAAGGTGTATGCCATAGGGGTAAACATTTTACCCTCTACACCAGTTAAGAATAAAATAGGTGTAAAAACGATAAGGATAATTAGTTGGCCAAAAAAAGCCGAGTTCATCATCATACTACTCGATTTATAAGTAAGTTCGTCCATTTCTTGAGACGTAAAATCGGCTTTATTCTTTTTGATTCGTTGCTCTATATGATGCACAGTTCCTTCAACTATAATAACAGCCCCATCCACTATAATTCCAAAATCAATAGCACCTAAAGACATTAAATTTGCCCAAACCCCTGTTGCTTTCATCAAAATAAAAGCGAACAATAAGGATAAAGGAATAATAGATGCCGTTAGTAAACCTCCTCGTAAACTTCCCAACAATAAAACCAATACAAATACAACAATCAATGCCCCTTCAATTAAGTTTTTTGAAACGGTGCTTGTAGTACGTGCAATTAAATCACTTCTATCTAAAAAGGGTTTTATTTCAAGACCTTCTGGTAGTGATTTTTGAATATTTTCAATACGTTTTTGAACATTTTTAATCACTTCATTCGGATTCTCTCCTTTTAGCATTAGTACTTGACCACCAACAGCTTCCTGGCCGTCTTCAGTGAAAGCGCCATAACGAACTGCAGACCCAAAACGAACGGCATCAGCCACATCTTTTATTAAAATGGGTGTGTTTTCATTGTTTTCTATAACAATATTTTCAATGTCTTCTAAAGTTCTTGCTAAGCCTTCTCCACGAATAAAGTTGGCCTGATGATTTTTTTCGATGTAAGCACCACCTGTATTGGAGTTGTTAGCCTCAAGAGCTTCAAAAACCTCACTAATACTAATTCCCATACTGTTCAGTCGATTGGGATTTAATGCTATTTCGTATTGTTTAACATTACCTCCAAAAGAATTGATTTCAACTACTCCTGGTACTAATGCCATTTGCCGCTTAACAATCCAATCTTGAATAGTTCGTAAATCTGAAGGCGAATATTTATGTTCAAATCCCTCCTTTGGCACCAATGAGTATTGGTAAATTTCTCCCAAACCAGTAGCGATTGGCGCCATAAATGGCTTTCCAAAACCTGCCGGTATATCTTCTTGTATTTCAGCTAATTTTTCTTGAACCAATTGGCGGGGTAAATAAGTTCCCATTTCATCTTTAAATACAATGGTTACTACTGAAAGGCCAAAACGAGATACAGAACGCAACTCTGTAACACTTGGTAAATTAGCAACAGCCAACTCAATAGGATAGGTAACAAATTGTTCAATATCTTCTGTTCCCAAATTGGGAGCAACAGTAATTACTTGTACTTGATTGTTGGTAATATCGGGTACAGAACCCAATTTTATGGTCATCATTGAATGTATTCCAGCACCAATAAGTACCAAAATAAATAAGCCAACAATGAATTTATTGTTAATAGAAAAGCGAATGATTTTATCGATCATTTTATGATATGTTTAAGTTATAAAAATGTGTAATCACCAACAAAAATGCAGGTGCTTAAAAACGTATTTATAAACTAAACTTGAGGGGGCTGATCTATTTTGTTAGAAAAATTATTTAAGAAGAATGTTTCTTGTATGCCAATAACTGCTTTTGAAGCTATTGTAATATAAAGCTCTTTCTCAACAGGTGGCGTTGGTTTTGTGATACTAATAGAACAACATGCGCAAATACAAAAAGGAGAGCATAAATCCATCGTATTATCACCGTTATCATCATTATTTTGAGTAATTGAAGCTAATTGCTCAGACCCAAAAACAGCTTCATCATCACAATGTATTGCTGTTAAGGCTATAGAATAAATAGATAATATGATTACTAATACTTTCATTAAGGAAGCAAATATAACAATTTAATAAATGCAATAGGGTTGCAAAGTTTTTTTAGCAGCGTTTTAATTTTATTTAAAAAAGGTTAACAGCAACCTTTTTTTTCTTGAATAGATGGGCAAGCGACTGTTCCATAAGTACAATATATACAGCAATCTCCTTCATTTGGTTTTAGAACGCTTTTACAATTTTCACATTCGTAAAAGAATTGACAAGCATCTGTTGGCATTGTTTCCTCTTTTTTATGTCCACAGTTTGGACAAGTGATTTCTGATTTTAATATGATTTTCATAAATTTTGTTTTTTGACCTACTTAATTTATTGCTTTTTAAATATACAAATAAATTGATGCAATGGTAGTGCAAAAAAACAACTCCTTATTAATTATTATAAAATAAGAAAGCCTTCAGAAATATTAAATGAAGGCTTTAAAATATTTTTATGTTGTTATAATGATCAATTTATTTTTTTTGTCCCTGAAAATGAAATTCTCCATTTTCCATTTTGAACGTATATTCAAAAGAGTGGTTTTGCATATTAAAACCTCCAAAATGTTCATCACCATCTTGATGTTCATTGTTTAAATGTTGCATCCATTGTGAACCCATATTTGACATATTTCCATTCATATTCCCTTGCCCCATCATATGACCATACATGTTTTCAAAATCGGAACCAGTTAAACATGTGTTCATCATGTTGCCATCTTCAAAAAGATTTAACATAATTGTGGTATCAAAATCATCGTTAAAACAATGAACTTCAATTTGATCACCTACCATAGTTACTTCAGCTGTTGCAATATTATTTACTTTTGAACTACTTGATTTACCAGCTATATTGGTAGTTAATGTACCTTTATAAACGCCTACAACATCATTATAAGCTACATCATCATTTTTATCACAAGCTGTAAACAACAATCCTATTGCTATTACTAAAATACTTGCTATTCCTATATTTTTATTTATTTTCATTTTATTATTTTTTAATTATTTATACTATATTTATTGCTTATTTAAAAGTAACTATAGCATTTATAAAAACGCTTACTTTGAGTTACTTAAAATGGTTTGAATTATATATTAGTGTTGCGTCTCAACACTACTACTTTAAATCAAATTCTAAAGCATTGTATAAAAATTAATACATCTTTAAAAATTAAAGGAGGGGAGTAGTTATGATATTTACTTCTTTTATTTGTATGACCTACTAATTTTTCGAATAAATTAAAATAATTATTTGAATTGAAAAAGGAAGTTTGAATGCTAAAATTTGAATCAAGATTTTTTTCAAATATTGAACCTTGCTTTAATTCCAGAACGTTTGCACAACAACTCGATTTAGAAAAGGATGTATTATGGTTTTCCAATTTACAAATTGACATATCCATCTCACATTCTTTTGCATTACCGAAAACTGAAAAACTCTTAAGTTTACCCTGACAATAATGTTGATCAATTAATACAAAAGAAGAAGAAAACAACACTAAGGTTGTCATTAAAATTGCCGATATTTTGAGTGGTATTTTTTTCAATTTTATGTACTAATTTATACTATCAAAAATACGCGAATGTGGCAACCCTATATGTTACTTAAGTTACATAACTAGTTATTTTTTTCAATTTTTTCACGAAGTTATTTTGTATTAAAATAAAAAAATATACTTATTAAAGTTCTAGTATTTAGATGTTTGCAACTTTTTTATATAAACATAAATGCCTTCAGAGTTTTTATACTACATCTGAAGGTTTTAAAAATTATTAGAAACCAACTTCTTCAGTTATAAATTCTCTTACACCTTCAAAATGATATTCCATATCATCAATTAAAAATGTGTATTTAAAACTATTGTCCAACATATTAAAAAAGCCATTATGTATGTCACTTTCAATATGCTCTAAATCTAGATGTTGCATCCATTGCAAGTTGTTATTTTGCATATAGCCAACCATATTCTCCTGACTTAAACTATGTCCATACATATTTTCAAATTCTTGACCAGACAAGCAAGTCATCATATAATCACCATTCTCATAAATATTTACTAAAACTGTTATATTAAAATCATCATTATAACAATAAACTTCAATTTGTTTTCCAACAGAAGTAACTATTGCAGTAGCCGATTTTGAGTTAATTTGAGAGCCTTGTAAATTTTCCAGATTTGTTGTTAAGGTTCCAGTATATGCACCTATGATATGGGTATTTGGTATTTCATCATTCTTAGAGCAAGCAACTAAAATTATACCAAATGAAAGTATCATTAGGTATCTTACTAAATTATTTTTTTTCATGATTTTTTTTATTAATAATTAACTAACTTTTTTAAAAAGAGTGTTAAAGAACATTTTTAAGTTCACTTCTATTCTTGTATTAGGAGGTTATTAATTAGCTGATCTTAAAAAATCAAATATTTTTTTTGATTCATCAGCTGTTAAATTTGCTCTCACTCTCATATGCATTTCAATTGTTGACCAATCCGCATCATTAAAATCTGCTGGAGATGGTGTATTATGGCACCTCATACAAGTTTCACTCCATAATTGAACACCAGATTTACCTTGAACTATGGTAGCTCTTTCAGGCGAGCAAGAGATAGTTGCAAAACCAATAAATCCTATAATCGATACTATTTTAAATGTTTTCATAATTTTCAGTTTTATATTAATTATATGCCAAATGCCCACTGTATTGTAAATATTTTGTTATCTATTCTTCCACCACCGTGACCACCTGTGCCATCTGCAATTTGATAATTTACTTTTATTGCTGATCTCCAACTCAGCCAATAATTTACACCAAAAGCAGTTTGGTTTACATTAGATTCCCATTCTGCACCTTCAGGTGTATTTAATTCAGAATAACGCCCAACTAATTCAATATTTTTTAAGAAATTACTTGCCGACATTGTAGGCTTGTAACTTAATTGAGCATAAAATGAATCGCTAGAATTTTCAAAAGTATACTCTTCTTCATCTCCATCTTCGTGCACCTCAATATAAATAGCATCATCTGTAACAGATGTATTGTATTGTGCTTTAATATCTATAATTCCTCCAAGAGAATTTACTTTTTTTACAAATGAAAAATCATATGCAATTAAATTAGATGAAACATCTTTATAATTGGAGTCTTTATCTCCGACTTTTGCATTTAAAAATGAAAATCCAACTTCTGTTGAAGAGTCAGTGAAAGGTAAAAATCCAATTCTTCCACCGACTGATTTATTTTTATTATTATCTTCATAATTATCAAAATGTAAAATTCCTGCTTCTTCTGGCTCATCATTACCATCATTAAGAGTTGGACCATTGGTTGAATATAATGCATAATTAAATCTGGAACCATTTAATATAAATGCCCCTCTTAATTCCACACCTACTCCTGAAGAAGGCGCTATACCATCGTGACCAAAACCTAAAGGAACAGAAGACAGTTTATTAATCCAAGATGGATGAAGACGTTCCATAAATGTACCATATGGTAATAGAAACTTACCAGCTCTAATAGTTATATATTTATTTACAGTATACATTGCGTTTGCATATTCTAATGCTGTTTCAAGCTCCCCATTTTCATAGGCAAATTCCATTTCAGTTTCAAACATAAATTTGTCTGAAAACTTGAATAAGATAATTGGCGCAAAAGTACCATTGTTGAATGATGATTCTTTTTCTCCCTCATCATTAAGCGCTTGAAATCCAGCACTCCCATAACCTCTTATCATAAATTGAGTTTTACTAGGTTTTGAATCTTGTTGAGCAACTAAATTGCTTACAAAAAACATCGCTATTAATGGTAAAATAATTCGTTTCATATTTTTATTTTTTAAGTGATTTTAAATAAATTACTAATTGCCAACGTTGAGTTTCCGTTAGAGATTCTTTATAAGAAGCCATTGGAGGTTTACCTTCCGTAAGTTTCCAAAAAACAGCCCCATCAGTTTGTTTGTGAAATTTATCTATCATAAAATTTGCAGGTTTTGGGTTTAAGGCTACACTTGCTACTCCATCTCCTTTACCTTTATCACCATGACATACAGCACACAATTGCATATAAAGTGTTTTTCCTTTTTTAATTGCTGTTTGATCGTTTTTTAAAGGATTTGAAATTACATCAGCATTTTTTGGTGCTACCCAAGTAGATTGAGCTTTTGCGTTTACAAATCCAACAAACAGAACCAATACAACTATTATTTTTTTTTTTGTTTTCATATTTTGATATGGTTATTATTATTATTGTTAAAGTTATATTTTGCATAGACTAATATTATACCCATTTACCCCCATAAATTGATGTATATAAAAAATACCAAATAACCCCTACTTTTGAATTGACTTCAAAATGAAGTAATAAGTCAATTTTAGAAAGCGATAGAAGTTTGGGTGTAAAAAAGGAAAAGGAGGGTTATGTTAGATTGTTTTGAATCGCATAGTGAACTAAACCAATGGTGCTTTTTGCATGTAATTTTACCATAATGTTTTTTCTATGTGTTTCAACTGTTCTTATACTTATAAAAAGTTTATCTGCTATTTCTTGGCTACTGTAATCTTTAACTATAAGCTTTATTATTTCTATTTCTCGATTGGTTAAAGGGGTTTTTTCATTAATTTTTATTTTACCGTAGCCGAATAAAGTTTTGTTTTTTAGATCAGTCTTTTTATCAATTCTTTCTGATTGATTATAGGCTAAATATAAAATTCCTGTTTTCTGATTATTAGTATCTAAAATAAATGATTTAGAAAAGGCAACTGGAATGGCTTCATTTGATTTTGAAAAATATGTATTAAAAATATTTTGAACAGCTTCATTTTCTGTTGTTATAGGTTCAATTTTTTTTTCACCTAAAAGAACCTTATTAATTGATTTTCCAATAAGTTCGTTTTCAGCATATTTTAGCAGTTCTAATGTAGATTTATTGACAATGATAATTTTTCCTCAAGATTAGTAATTATCAATGATTCTTTTATTTTATTAAGAACACTATTCATATAGTCTTTAGAAACTGTATTATCAGATAAAACACGAATCATATTGTTAAATAAATTTGAAAAGTTATCAATTTCATCATTTTGAGTTGGTATTTTTTTAAATTCTGATTTTGAATTTACTGAAGTTACTTTTTGAGCAATTGATGTTAAATTTTTTATTGGTCTTGTAATTTCTTTCACATAATAGTAGCCACCAACTAATAAAAAAATAATTATTATACATAATACACTAATAATTATTCTAGTTGCAGTAGTATTTGTAATTTGGTTATTGGATGTGTAAGTACTAACTAATGAAGATGATGAGGCTATTAAAACATCAATCTTTTTTTGTGCATCTAAAACAATTCCATCCATAACTTCCATCATAATAGCTCCTTCATTGTTACCAATAGGCTCTTCCAGTTCAAATATGGAATTACTTAACTTTTCAACCTCAAACAAAATGTCTTCAATTTCTTCTAAAAAATGTTCATTAAAATGATTGTCTTCAAAACTTATTGATTTTTTAAGTTGAATTTTTACAATATCATCTAGCTTTTTGAAGTTTAAAATTTCAACTTTATTACCGTGAATAAGATAATCATTTGCCGGCATTAAGAGTTCATTAAAATTTAATTTTAAGTTTTGAAGATTGCTATTTTTATTAGATTCCTTTAATAAAATATTAGATGTTTTTTCAAGTTTATTTGCACTTATAATTCCAACATAAGCAACTATAATATTAAGAATAAGTAATGCTATTATTCCAATCAATAATTTTTGGAATATTGTTAAATTAATTTTTAAAGTTTTAAACAACTTTAGCATATTTTATATTTTATATGAATTACCTTTTGTAATTATTATAAGTTTAAATTATTTTTAATGATGATGACCTTGATGCACTATTTGATTTCCAAAAATGACTTTATATTTTTTATTATTGTTTTTAAGTTTCAACACTGCTTGTTGAAAATTATTAAGGCTATTGATTCCTAATTTTACCCATAAAAAATCATCTTCAATATTTAATTTACTAACCTTTTGTGTTCCGTCTTTAAAAATTACAATTATTCTACCTGTTAGCTGAGATAAGTCCAAGGTATTATCAATTAGATTGAATTTGATTTTTTTATTTCTAATTAATTCTTTACCACATACAATACAATTACCATTTTCATATGCTAATTTGTTGGGATGTATATCACAAGAATACGATTCCAGAACCATTGTTATTTTAAAGTCTTTTAAGACAACAACATTGGTGTTAATTATATTTTGCCCACTACTTTTTATCACCGTAAAAAGTAACAGAAATAAGATTATATTTAATTTATTCATTTTTTGTTTTTTATTAATTTTCTAATAGTTTTAGAAGATGTAAACCATAAAACGAAACCACTTAAAACGGTTAAAAGTCCTAATAAAGAAAACACTCTTAAAACAATGGTATTAAAATTATCTCTTCCTTGATAATCCATAGTATGTGTCATCCACAAAAAATCAAACCATCTCCAATTTCTATGACGAACTGTTTGAAAACTTCCATCACTAATCGAAACATACGCTTTTATGTTTTCTTTGTGGTTGTATGAAATTACATAAGCAGGTAATAGTTTTTCTCTATATTCGTGGTGTTTATCAGTTTGTGTTATTAACTTTATATCTTTAACAATTAGCTTTTTTAACATATGCTTTTTTGCAATGGATAATGCCTCATTCACAGTAATACCATTTTTAAGATGACCTGTTGTAGCATTATATAAGCTATTTTTATTTATCCAATAAAACGGTTGGTTATCAATTTCTTTTAATTCAATTGAATTTACACCTGATACTATATTTAATTTTGAAGGGCTGATTAACTTGTTAAATGACTTTGGTTTGTAGTTAAGATTTCTAAAATTATCGCCGTGTATTTGGTCAATATCGGTCCAACTAAAATACAAACCACTTACTGTCCACATTATAAATTGTAACCCTATAAATATCCCTAAATATCTGTGAATTTTTCTAATCTTTTTTTTCATTTATACACTATCTTTTAATTTTGTGAACCATTCAATAACTTCCTTTTTTTGTAACTCATTTAATTTAGTATTACGATGTATTAAGGTATAGGATTTTAAAGGCATTTTATCATCTCTAATTTGATTGATTATTGATTTTAATTTACTTTTTTGTTTACGTTTCGAATAGTCACCAAAAGTGCTAAAGTTGAGTTCTTTCTTACCTTCGTTTATGTGTTTTTCTAAAAACCAACTAACAGGTTGTATTTTATTGTACCAAGGATAATTGGTATTGTTGCTATGACAGTCGTAACAGGAGTTTTTTATAATTGACTGTAGATTATTAGATACCTTAAAAACCTCATTGAAATCAGTTTCTAAAACATCAGAGCTCTGATTGCGTTTTGTGGGCACCAATTGGATACCCACAAAAACAATCAATCCAACAAACATTATTTTTTTAATAGTCTTCACTAATTAATTTTCTTTTGCATTTTTCCACAGGTTGGCATTTTAGTCCCCAAATATGGATTTTTAATTGTTTCAGTTTCACTTAACCACATTGCTCCTTTATTGTTATTGTACATAGGACAAAAATCTACATATAATGTTTTATCTGTGCCAATTAATTCTATTAGGTCGTTAACATCTTTACTTAATTCTTCAAAATGTTCCCGTTGGTGATCAATTGGACTTTTAATAATATGTTCCGCATGTTCTTTCGAGTTTTCCATAATTTCCATATAGGTCATGTGTTGTTCATCAGACAATTTGGTCATATCAAAATTTGAAAAAGCAGTAAGTATTTTATTTCCTGCTTCAGCAGCTTTGTCTTTGCTATCTTCGGTTAATGCATTTTTTAACTGTAAATACGCATCTATTATTTCAGAACTACTGCTATTTTTTTCGGTTGTACTTTTTAGATCTCCTTGCATTGACGAGTTATCCATTGAACTATGCTCGTCTTGCTGATGCATGTTAGTTTCTTCCATTGAGGCATCATGTGATTCGGTTTGTTTTTTGTCGTTTTTACAAGCACTTAAAAATAATATTGAAAATGCTATTACGTAGATTGTTTTTTTCATTTGTTTTGATTTTAAAATTAGTATTTAAATTATTTTTCTTTTAAATTTCTCTCTCCATATTTATAAAATGGATGGCTTCTTTTATACTAAGTGGTCTTGTTGAATTACCTGTTCTTAAATAAAAAGTAGTATTTGAACCTGTTATAACATAGGCAGGTTCTTTAGTTTTTTCGACATCGACAATACAAATAGAATTTTTTTCAATTTCCTGAAAAAACACAGTTATATAAGCACAGTATTCTTTCCCTATAAATTTTGAAATGATTTGATATATTTTTTGCTCAAAACCATCTATATTTTTTAATTTTAGTGTATTATAATCATTTTCTAAACCTAATACTTGACCTTTGTCATTAATACCAATAATTAATTTACCACCTTTTGCATTCATAAAACCAACAATGGTTTTTGCAATTACCGTTTCAAGATCAACATTCACTTTTTTTAGCTGATAATCAAAACGAATAGATGATTTAAACTCTAGAAATTGGTTTTCTCCTTGATTTATTAAATTAATTAAATCTTTTTTTAGTAGACTTAAATGTTTGTTTAGTTTTTTAGTTTTAATACGATACATTCCAAATACAGCTCCAATAGCACCTCCCATTATTATGAATGCCAGTGACATATTTAACATTTTATATGAAAAAGAGTGGAGTGTTCTATGACTTAAAACTTCAAAAAATGATTTTGTTGTAATAGGTTCCTTGTTAAATTCGTACCAATATAAAACCATAGTTATAGGGTGAAAAATGAAATAAAAAACAACTACACCTAAAATGATATGAATTAGGATGGTTTTGTTTTTAGCTACTTTATTTCTATTTGCACTAACTGCTATCAAAACTTATTTCGGTAAACTTAAAATTGTTTAGAGTTTTGCGGTTCTTAACCTTAGTGAATTAACTATTACTGAAACAGAGCTAAAACTCATTGCCAATGCTGCAATAATTGGCGAAAGTAAAATACCAAATACTGGGAATAATAATCCAGCAGCTACAGGTACACCAAGCACATTGTACGCAAAAGAAAAGAACAAGTTTTGTTTAATGTTTTTCATTACTTCTTGACTCAAATTTTTAGCTTTCACAATTCCTTTTAAGTCGCCTTTGATTAAAGTAATTTCAGAACTTTCAATAGCAACATCGGTACCTGTTCCCATAGCAATACCAACATTGGCTTGAGCTAGCGCAGGAGCGTCGTTAATTCCGTCACCTGCCATTGCTACAATTTTTCCTTCTGCTTGTAATTTTTTAATAAACTCTAATTTATCTTCGGGTAAACAGCTTGCTTTGAAATTACTTAGGTGTAATTCATCTGCCACTGCTTTTGCTGTATTTGCATTATCCCCAGTTAGCATAATAACATCAACACCTTTCTTCATTAGTTCATTTACTGCTTCTTTGCTGGTTGTTTTTATAGCATCAGAAATACTTACATAACCCAATGCAATATTATTAACAGCAATGTATGAGACCGTTTTACCTAATTTTTGTTCAACTAATATTTCCTTTTTTAAAGTTGATGGTACTGTTGTATTTAGTTTTATCATTAACTTTTCATTACCTACAGCAACTTTAGCTTCGTTAACAGTACCTATAATTCCCATTCCTGTTATTGCTTCAAAATTTGAAACTTTTGAAAATTTGAGTTCATTTTTTTTGGTATATTCAACTATAGCCTTTGCTAAAGGATGTTCGCTATATTGATTTAACGAGCCAATTTTACATACTAAATCAGTTGCTTCACCTTCAATAGCAAATACTTTTTCAACTGATGGTTTTCCTTCAGTTAAAGTTCCTGTTTTATCGGTGATTAATACATTTACTTTATTCATTAATTCTAAAGCTTCAGCATTTTTAATTAAAATACCATTTTGAGCACCTTTACCAACTCCTACCATAACAGACATTGGTGTTGCTAAACCCAAGGCACAAGGACACGCAATAATTAACACTGCTACTGCATTTACAAAAGCATAAACCAATGCAGGATCTGGTCCAAAATTAGCCCAAATAATAAAAGTAATTATTGATATAAGGACTACAACAGGCACAAAGTATTTTGAGATGGTGTCGGCTAATTTTTGAATTGGCGCTCTTGATCTACTAGCATCACTTACCATTTGTATTATTTGAGCTAAGAGCGTTTCAGAGCCAACTTTAACAGCTTTCATTACAAATGATTTAGTACCATTAATTGTTCCTGAACTTACGGTATCGCCTTCTTTTTTATCGACTGGGATAGGTTCACCAGTTATCATAGATTCATCTATACTGCTATTTCCTTCTGAAATAACACCATCAACGGGTATTTTTTCCCCAGGTTTCACACGTAATAGATCGTTTTTTCTAATTGTGTGAATAGCAACAACTTTATCTTCACCATCAACAACTAAAGTTGCCTCAGAAGGTGCTAGTTTCAGTAGTTCTTTAATGGCACCACTTGTTTGGCTATGCGCCTTTGCCTCCAACAATTGTCCAAGTAAAACTAAAGAAAGAATAACCGCTGTAGCTTCAAAATACATACTTACATCACCCGATGAGCCTTTAAATTCGTTTGGAAAAACCTCAGGAAATAATAAACCAACTATACTAAACAGAAATGCAGCACCCGTTCCAATACCAACTAAAGTAAACATATTTAAATTCCAAGTGATTATTGATTTCCAGCAACGCACAAAAAACATCCAACAGGTATAAAATACAATAGGGATTGTTAATATAAATTGAACCCAATCCCAGTTATATTGTGATGTAATTTGTAACAATGGATTTTCAGGTAAATGTGCTAACATTGAAATTAAAAGTACTGGAATTGCTAAAAAAGCTGAAATTTTCATCTTTTTAGCTAAGGATCTATACGTTTTTAATTCTTCACTTTCATCCGGTTCCATTGGAACTAAATCCATTCCGCATTTAGGGCAGGAACCTGGTGAATCTTGAATTACTTCAGGGTGCATTGGACAGGTATATTTAGTTGCTTGAATTAATTTTGGTTGCTCAACTAAGTCCATTCCACATTTAGGGCAGCTACCTTGTTTATCATACGTTTTGTCACCCTCACACTGCATTGGACAATAAAAAATTCCATTACCCTCTTTAGGTTGATTGAGATGATTGGGTTTCTGATTTTTCTGAGATGCATTGGTATCTCCAACATTTGAAATTGTATAGTGTAAACCTGCTTTTAACAATGTTTCTTGTAATTTTTCCAATGAAATATGTGATGTCATTTCAATAACAACTTCACCTTCTTTTAAATCAGCAGTTACTTTTGTTATTTCCCTTAAATTATTCAAAACTGTTTCAACATTGATTTTGCAACCACTGCAAGTCATTCCGGAAATATGGTATGTGTGCTTCATTTTTATATAATTTTATAGTAGTAGTTAAAAATGTCTTGAGTTGAAGAGGTAAAGAATCTATAAAAATTTCTGAACAGAAAAAGGAATACCGCTATGAAACAAATTTTAAAAAGATAAAATAGTATTCCCCTTTCTTTTGTTCAGAACTAAATAAAAACCAATGAGAGGGTTTAAGATTTTATAAAATCTTTATAGGTTTGTAGAGATTCAAAATAAAGAACGTCGTTATTTCCAGTAGGACTCAAAACAATAAAAGCCATTGCTTTATCAACTTCATTTCCTGTGAAAGGGTCTTTAGCGTAACGAGTTTCTCTCATTGTTTTTAATTTCACTACACATCCTTCGCAACATCCATAATAGGTCTTATTTTCAAATTCAACTGGAATTTGATCTATCCCCATATATTTGTTATTTACATAACATACTTTTTTCGACTCAATTTTAGCAACCTCTGCAGCATTTGAAAGTGTTTCTTCAGAAACCTCAATTTTATTTTCTCCTTTTGTTACTTCCTTTTGTTTTGTTTGATTATTGCAACTACTTATTATAAAGCCAATAAGAAATAAACCTATAATTAATATTTTTGTTTTCATAATTTTATGAATTTAAATTGTGCCTGGGCAAGAAAAAGGAATTATATATTTAAGAAAAAATCAATCAAATAAATCAATATATTTTTACACTCCTTTTTCTTAGCGTCAGGACTTTTACTAATGTTTGTGCTCTTTATGGTCTTTTTCTGTTTTCTTTATTTCTGTTTTCTTCTCAATAAGATCCATTTTACATTTAGGACATTTTCCTGGTTTTTCTGAATTTATTTCTGGATGCATTGAACAAGTATAAGAAGTTTTCATTTTAGAATGATCCATTTTCATTTCCATTTTTTTAAGTTTCATTCCGCATTTAGGGCAATCACCTGGTTTTTCCATTTTAACATCTGCGTGCATTGGACAGGTATAAACATTTTTCACCATCATTTTAGAATGATCCATTTTAGAATGATCCATTTTCATTTTTGTTGAATCTTTTTTCATTTTAGAATGATCCATTTGAGCATTCATTGTTGATATTCCAAACAATCCAATTGCAAATACCATTATTAAAATTTTTGTTTTCATTTTTTGTTTATTTTTTGTTTATTTTTTGTTTATTTTTTGTTTATTTATATACTATAAAGGTCTATAGATTTCATAATTTAGTTGTGCATAATTATGTTTAAATTGTATCTAATTTCCCTCGAGATCCTATATTTTTATACTGTGTAGGCGTGATTCCTGTAATTTTTTTAAATTGACGAGATAGATGTTGAGGACTGCTATAATTTAATTCATATGAAATTTGACTTATCGTTAGCTCATTGTAAAAAATTAATTCTTTCACTCTTTCTATTTTCTGTTGAATAATGTAGTTTTCAATTGTTCGTTTTTCTAATTCAGAAAATATCCTACTTAACTGACCATATTCTATTTTTAAATTTGAAGATAGGAATGTTGAATAATTTTCATTGAACAATTTGTGCCTTTTGTGAAAGATATTCTCAATAATTAATGTTTTAATTTGATTTACTATTTTTAAATCTGATTCTTCAACTATTTCAAAACCTTCTTTCTCTAAAATTGTCTTAAGCGTTTTTAATTCATTTGTTGAAAGGTTAATTTCGAAATGAATTTTGCCTAATTCAATTAGTTCAAACATTATATTATTTTTAATCAACTCATCTTTAATCACTTTGATACAACGATCGCATACCATATTTTTTACGGTAACTATATTTTTTTGTTCCATTATCATGAGTTTTTTAATTAAACTATTTTAAAACTACCCATCAAATAATTGAAAGGTAGTTTAAAATTCTCGTTATTTGATTGTAGCTTCTGTACTACCACATTTAAGCATTGCTTGTCCAAAATAAGGGTTCTTAATTTCTTCATCCAAGCTTAACCAAAAAGCTCCTTTATCATTATTAGCCATTGGACAAAATTGTTTAAGCACTTTTCTATTTACTCCAAATGTTTCAATTGATTTAATTATATTATTAGATAACGACACAAAATACTCTCTTTGAATTTTAATTTCAGTTGTGCTTGAAATTTTGTTTGAAGAGGATTTAAGTACTTCTAGAATTGGCATCCATACATTATGAGATTTACTATCTTTTAAAAGCTTCATATCCATCTTTTCAAGATTATCAATAAAAGTTATTGCGGAGGTTTGTGTAAGTTTAGTATTATCATTAACCAAAGCATCTTTTATTGCTAAATAACTGGTAAATAAGTTGCTTAATTGATCTTGAAACTTGGAATCAACTTTAATTCGATTAACTACTTCTGCTTCTCCATTTTGGTCATTTCCAGTATCTTGCATTCCTATATGATTTTCGTGACCAGTAACTACTATTCCTCCTTCTGGACTCATCATACTTTTTTTCCCTTGAAGTTGTGCAGCGGCATCTACAGTAAAAGTTCCGTTGGTAACAATTTCTTCATTTTCAGATAAACCATTTAAAATTTCATAATGTTCACCAATTTCGTTTCCTAAAGTAACTTCTCGTAACTCAAAAATTGGTTCATCACCTTGTTTTTTAACATAAACTACAGAGCGTTTTCCGGTCCATAAAACAGAAGATTTAGGCACAGATATTATAGTTTTTTTATTGCTTTTTACATTACTTGAAGCTAACACCCCTTTGACAAACATTCCAGGTTTTAATTCTCCATTTCGATTATTTAATTCTGCTCTAACCACAACTGTTCTAGTTGAAGTATTTAGAACTGGATCTATAAATGAAATTTTCGCTTTCAGCTCTTTGTTTGGGTTTGTGTTGGTTGTAATTGTAATGTCATCCCCTTTTTTTATGGTTGAAAGTTGCTTTTCATAAGCATCAAAATCTGCCCAAACTGTAGTTAAATTTGAAATCATAAGTAAGCTTTGACCTTCCTTAACATAATTACCTTCTTCAACCATTTTTTTAGTAACTATTCCACTAACATTTGCATACACTGGAAAGTTGGTAATAATTGCTTTAGATTCTTCAATTTTATTAATCTGACTTTCAGAAAGTTTCCATAATTTTAATTTATTTCTAACAGCTTTGTACAGTGTCAAATCCTTTGTTTTTGATTCTATGGCCGTTAGTAATTCTTTTTGTGCTGTAACCAATTCAGGGGAATAAATGAGTGCTAATTGTTGTCCTTGATTCACCTTTTCTCCTGTAGTATTAACAAATAGCTTTTCAATTCTACCACCAAAATGTGCAGTTTGTATAGCATTTGTTTTTTCATTTTCATTAATTTTTCCTGAAAGCGTTAAACTACCTGCTGAATTTGTGGTATTACTAATTATGGTAGTTTCAATATTAGCTAAAGCTAAAGCGTTATTACTCATTTTAAACTCATTTTTTTCTAATCCATCTGCTGAAGTTTCAGCAGGAATTAAATCCATTCCACAAATTGGGCAATCACCTGGTTCTGGCTGCATAATTTGTGGATGCATTGAGCACGTCCATTGTTGATTTTCCGTTTGAGAAGATTCGTGATTGTGTTTTTCTTCAGAGTTTGAAGAATTTCCAAATAACAACCATCCTAAAATTAGACCAGCTGTTAATATTCCTATGTAAATTATATATTTTTTCATCTTAGTTATCTTTTGTTAAAAATTCTAATGTTGATTTTTGAATTTCATACTCTTTTTCTGAAATCACTTTTTTTAATTGAAATTTTAATTGTAATTGCTGAATTTCAAGTAATTGTTCAAAATCAATTTTTGAAGTTTCATAAGCAGCTAACAATACTTTTTTTGCACTTTCTGCCTCATTAATATTTTTTATTTGTGTTGCAATTGAAACTTTTGAATTAGAAAGTTTACTTTTTGCATTTTCAAAAACGGTTTGCAATTGATTGTAGGTATTTACTTTAGTTGTTTCAATTGCTTTTTGCTCTAATTGTAATTGCTTTTGTTTAGAACTGTATTTTTTTGAAAACAATGGAAAAGAAACAGTTACCATTGGCATCACAATATCTTTTCCGTTATCAGCAAGGTTTTCAACAGCTCTATTTTCAATAAAACCATAGTCTAAACCAATACCAATGGTTGGTAAGCCTTCTTTTTTAGTTGCCAATTCCGATTTTTCTGAGGCATTTTTCAAATTTTCCAATTGTAACAATTTTGGATTATCTGAAATTTGTTCTTTATTAAAATCTTCTGAATATATAATATTTACATTTTCAACAACTAAAACAGTACTTTTTTCATCCCTGTTGAGCAATAAATTAAATGCAATTTTTTTAGCACTCAAATTTTCTTGAACCGTACTTAATTGATTTAAAAGTTCGTTTTTTTCCATTCTAATCTTAAGAACATCTACCATAGTTGAACGATTGTTTTCCAACTCATTCAATGCCAAACTTTCAAAAGTTTTTAGAATTTCTATATTTTCAACAAGCAATTGCTCTTTTTGGTTGAGTTCAAACAATTCAAAATAGGTAGTTTTCACATCTAAAAACAATTTCCTTTTTGCAAATTCATAATTGTTTAATTGTGCAGCAGCATTAAATTGTGCACTTTCCTGTTTTGCATTTAAAGTTCCAAACCAAGGTAACATTTGACTTGCCGAAATTTTTGCTTTTTGAGCCCCAACTCTTGTTTCTACCTCTTGCGCAAAATAGCCAACTGAAATGGTTGTATTTGGTAGGCTTCCTACTTCAACAACTTTTTCTAAAGCACTTTCGTATTTATATTGAATAGCTTTTAATTCAGGATTATTTTCTGAAGCTATTTGTAAGTAGTCGTTTAACGATTGAGCTTTTACCGTTAGGGTTAGTAGAAACGCAATCATAACTATTAAATTAATTTTCATTTGTTATTTTTTTTAATGAAATTTCTTTTTTAAAACTGAATAATACAGGCACTACAAACAAAGTAATAAGCGCAATTAACATTCCTCCAAAACTTGGAATTGCCATTGGGATCATAATATCTGATCCTCTTCCTGTAGATGTTAATACTGGTAACAATGCAAGCATTGTTGTTGCAGTTGTCATTAAACAAGGACGAATTCTTTTTTCACCAGCTTCAATTATAGAAGCTCTTATTTCTTGTTTCGTAGTTGGTTCATTTCTTTCAAAAGTTTGAGTTAAATAGGTTGCCATCACCACTCCATCATCGGTTGCAATTCCGAACAAGGCAATAAAACCAACCCAAACAGCTACACTTAAATTAATAGGGTGCATTTGAAAAAGTTGACGAAGGTTTACGCCAAAGACATCAAAGTTCAAAAACCAAGCTTCACCATATAACCAAATCATCATAAAACCACCCGCAAAAGCTACGGCGATTCCTGTAAACACCATTAATGAAGTTGTTACAGAACGAAATTGGAAATACAAGATTAAAAAGATTATTGCCAAGGCTAAAGGAACAACAACCGATAAGGTTTTTTCTGCCCTTAACTGGTTTTCATAAGTTCCTGTAAACTGGTAATTAATCCCTTTTGGAATTACCAATTCTCCTCTGTCTATTTGCCCTTGAATGGCAGCTTGAGCTTTTTCTACTACGGTAACTTCAGCTTCACCATCCATCTTATCAAATAATACATAGCCCACTAAAAAAGTATCTTCACTTTTAATTACTTGTGGACCTTGCTCATATTTAATTGTGACTAATTCTGCTAATGGAATTGGATTTCCACCAGGTGTAGGTACATAAATTTTCTTTAAATCTTCAGGACTAGTACGTTTTTCTCTCGGATAACGCACTCTAACTCCATAACGTTCTCTTCCTTCTACTGTTTGAGTTAATAATTTACCACCAATTGCAACTTCCAAAATACTTTGTACTTTGTTAATAGACAAACCATAACGCGCTAATTTTTCTCGATCAATATCAAATAACAAATACGGTTTTCCTACGATTCTATCAGCAAAAACAGCTTCTTTTTTAACACCTGGAACTTGCTTTAAAACATTTTCCAACTCTAAACCAAAAGCTTCGATTTGTGCTAAATTTTGACCTTTTACTTTAATTCCCATAGGTGCCCGCATTCCTGTTTGAAGCATCACCAAACGAGTTTCTATTGGTTGTAATTTAGGAGCTGAAGTAACACCAGGTAATTTTGTAACCCGAACTATTTCATTCCAGATATCATCAGCAGATTTTATTTGTTTACGCCAGTTTCTATAATATTCACCATCTGAATCTTCAATTAAATTGGTGGTTTCAGTTTTGGTTCCAGAAGGAATGAAGTTTCCTGCTTTAGTTTCAAACAAATCATTTTCATTAACTTTAAACTTAATCCGTTTTCCATCTTCATCTAATTTATATTCTGGCTTATAAATTATTACATTCTCATACATAGATAATGGTGCTGGATCTAAGGCACTTTCTATTCTACCCGATTTACCAACCACTGTTTTAATTTCTGGAATGGTTGCCACAGCCATATCTAATTGTTGCAAAATACGTTTGTTTTCTGCAATTCCAGAATGTGGCATAGAAGTTGGCATTAATAAAAATGAACCTTCATTTAATGCCGGCATAAATTCTTTTCCTGTATTTTTCCATACACTTACACCAAATACAATAATGATGGTTGGAACGCTTAAAAACAAAATTTTGTTATTTAAAGCCCAGTTTAAAATTTTTACATAACTTCTTCTAAACAATGTAAAAATACCAAGCAATCCAAAACAAATTACGCCTACAAAAACTAGATTTGTGAATATAGAATTATCAACTCCTAAAGGTCTCCAATACACACTTAGTAATGCAATAATAGTTATGGCCGATATTGTAATATTTAAGTAGTTTGCTTTTTCTTCGGTAAGAATTTCTTTTATTTTTAAAATACTAGAAACGCCGAAAGCTATTAATAAGAATGCTACATAATAACCTCCAACAACACCAACAATACCGGCTATAATTAATCCGATACTACCAATATATTTTCCTTTTTTCAAAGATGGTTTCCATCCAAACAACCAAGCTGCAAAAGGTGGAATTAAAAATAAAGCTACAATTAAAGCTGAAGTTAACGCCATTGTTTTTGTAAAAGCCAATGGTCGAAATAGTTTACCTTCAGCACCTATCATAGTAAATACTGGAACAAAACTTATAATAGTGGTCATTACTGCAGTAATAATCGCACCTGATACTTCAGCAGTTGCATTATATACAACTTTATTTATAGGTAAATTGTCTTTATCCTCATCCATATGCCTTATAACATTTTCAGATAAGATGACCCCAACATCTACCATTGTCCCAATTGCAATCGCAATACCTGACAGCGCTACAATGTTAGCATCAACATTAAATAATTTCATTGAAATAAAAACCATTAAAACTGCAATGGGCAATAATCCAGAAATTAAAACGGAAGCCCTAAGGTTAAAAACCATTACAATAATTACCAAAATGGTAATTAAAATCTCTAAGGTTAATGCTTCATCTAAAGTGTTTAATGTTTCCTGAATTAGTTCGGTTCTATCGTAAAAAGGAACAATAGTAACTTGTGATGTACGACCATCTTTTAACACTTTTGAAGGTAAACCTGTGCTTATATCAGCTATTTGTTTTTTTACATTGGTAATAACTTCCATTGGATTTGCACCATAGCGTGCAACCACAACACCACCAACAACTTCGGCTCCTTCTTTATCTAATATTCCTCTTCGTTCTGCAGGGCCTAAAGATACTTTTGCAATATCTTTAATTAATATGGAAGTGAAATCTTTGGAAGTCACTACTGCATTTTCAATATCTTCAACAGATTTTATATAACCCAATCCACGCACTAAATATTCAGCCTGATTGATTTCAATGGTTTTTGCTCCAATATCTTTATTGGTATTACGTGCAGCATTTACTACTTGTTCTAGTGAAATGTTGTATTCCTTCAAAATATCTGGATCTACATCTATTTGATATTCTTGCACGTAACCACCAATAGAAGCAACTTCAGAAACTCCCGAAGCCGAAGAAAGCGCATATTTCACATAATAATCTTGTATGCTTCGTAATTCGTGTAAATCCCAGCCACCAGTTACATTTCCTTGTTCATCTCTTCCTTCTAAAGTGTACCAGTAAATTTGTCCCAAACCAGTTGCGTCTGGACCTAATGCTGGTTGAACATCGTTTGGAAGTAATCCACTTGGAAGAGAGTTTAATTTTTCTAAAATTCGACTACGACTCCAGTAAAACTCAATATCTTCTTCAAAAATGATATAAATACTGGAAAAACCAAACATAGAAGAACTTCTAATTGTTTTAACACCTGGAATTCCCAATAAGGAGGTTGTAAGTGGGTAGGTAATTTGATCTTCAATATCTTGTGGAGATCTTCCGCTCCATTTGGTGAAAACGATTTGTTGATTTTCTCCAATATCTGGAATGGCATCAACTGCCACTGGGTTTCTTGGAATACTTCCGGTATTCCAATCAAATGGAGCTGTTGAAACTCCCCATCCAATAAAAAGCAACAATAATAATACAGCTACTAATTTATTTTCTATTAAAAATTTAATACTTTTATTTAACATTTTTATATGTATTGATATGTTTTAAATAACATTTTAGATTTCGTTAAAAAACCTAAAACATACGTTAACTTGGTCTAAATCATTTCTGATTTAAACACAACTATGCCTTAACAAATAAAAATTTGCTAAAACTCAATACTATATAATCAAATTAAAAATACTTGGTCAAGAACTTGGATGTCCTTGACAATAAGTGGAGGTGAATAATTTTTAAAAGGAACAACATTTTTGTCTAATCCTTCAAATAAGTTAATGTAAGAATAAATAAAAGAAGCAATAAATGATTGTTGTTCAAAGTCTAAATTAACAACTTGAATATTCAACTCATTTTGACCTTCAACAATCTTATTTATATCTTTACAACAATCTTCTTTTTCGAAATTACAATCTTCTGTAGATGATGACATATCCATTTCCATCTCCATTTCACAAGATTCAGCTTTAGAAAATACAGCGCTATCTACTAAGTAATCACCACAATAGTGCTCACTTATAGTAAATGACATTGTGGAGAAAAGGACCACGAATGACATTAAAATTGCTAATATTTTGTTGAAAATCTGTTTCATTTCAAGGTACAAATATAGACAAATAATATTGTTTTTTATTAAAAAGTTGTTAAATTTAGATTACAACCGCTTATTTAAAAAACATAAACGTCAGATAATCAATCGTTTGTGGTAATATTTTCAAGATGTTGTTATTTCTCTTTTAAAATAGGTTGTTAAATATTTTATTAATAACCTAAATTCTTTTGTCTATTGAATTTTCATCAAAACTTATAAGGTTGAACATTTTCCGCATCCTACTACGAACTCTATTTCCGTAGAGTTTTTCAATTTCTAGGGCATTCAAATTTGTAGTTATATGTGTTAAGACCCTTCGACTCCGCTCGGGGTGACAGAATAAGTCATAACGAGAGAGGAGGATTTCTCCTAGTACGTTGCATTCTTTTGTATAATGAGAACCTGTTGGTTCTACCCCTAAATCGTCAAAACAATAGTTATGATTTTGATTATATTTTTCTAGAACATCGTACCCTCTTGCATTAAAATTAAATACGATGTTTCGTGTTGGAATAATTTCATAGTTTGTTTTATGTGGTGCTAAGTGTGTTAATAATTTCATCAAAGATGTTTTTCCACATCCTACGGGACCTGTTAATAAAATTCCTTTGTTGGCGTCGATTCCCATTTGAGCACAGCTGTAATGATCTTGAATGTAGTAACAGCAAAGTTTGAATAACAGAGGTTCGTCTTCTTTGTAGATTCTGAAGTTTTTACCAAATAGTAAATGCCCTTTTATGTTGAGGTAGGTTTTTATTTTTTCGAAGTCGTAGTGAATTACGTTGTTTTTGATTTCACCGATTTGGAATTTTGAGGTTCCTTCGGTTTTTATGTGAGGTGTTGGGTTCATAGCTGTTGGTTTTTATGATTTCTGAATTTATTTGAAGTATAAAAGCTTATTTTTAGGTTTCCTTGGTGTTCTTATCATTTTGCCTTGATGCAAAACGAAACAAAAAATCAAGACTGATTTTAATTTCTTTAAATTCTACAATTGTTACGCTTTCGCCACCAGACCGCTGCGCTCTTTGGCTTGCTCAAACGCTTCACAATTTTGAATTTCTACAGAAATTCAAATAGGTCGGGTTTCTTAAATTGGATTTTTTAAAGTGGTTCATCGTAATTTTTGTTTTGGTTGGTGTGGAGGTTGTCTTGATTTTGGTTAAGTGGTAAATTGTTTTCATTCTTTGTTCTCGACTGCGCTCGAACTGACAAATTCATTTCTTCAGCTTTTAGCATCCAACTTCTGGCCGTAGCTTGCCAATCTACCATTTTTGCTTTTCCACCAACTTTCCAACCAATTCCCTGATAATGATTGAAAAATTTTTTGGCTTCCAATTCTGGATAATTTTCTTTTTTAAAAAAATCTAAAATCAATTTTTCTTTTGCGATTGCCTCTAGTTTAATAAAGTTTATAGTATGTTTATTAATGTTTATATAAGATACCAGTGCTTGTCCGTTTATGGTAGAGTCTAAATACACGGCTTGCTTATCGCTTGTACTGAAATTAAACAACTTCACTTTACTGCCTTTAAATGGGTTGTGTGATGGACTGTAAAGGATGTATCTCCAATGACTTAACTCTTTTATACAACGGTGATATGTGGTATTAGATCCAATTTTAGAAAATTTCATTATTTCTTCACGGTTTATATAAAATTCATTAGGAAATCGGTTGTAATTCCAAAACTGAAATAAGGCAATGTATAGACTTATATGAGTTGGATTTAAACGTGTATCTTTTGAAAATTGATGCAATACACCGTTGAGGTGTTTGATGTAATTCATAGTTTTATAGAATGAGATTCCGCATCATACTTCGATAGGCTCAGCAACCGTGCGGAATGACGTAAGTTAAAATTTATTATGAATGCTGTTTTCTTTCATTACTTTTGAAATTTCATCTGCATCATAGAAAATGATTCCTCCAATTTTAGTGTAGGGTAGTGTTCCATTAATTCTTAAAGTTTGAAGTGTTCCTTGACTTACTTTTAAAAGTTTCATCATTTCTGCTGATTTTAAATATTTCTTTTGTGGAACAGCAGTATTTTTTTGAAGTAAACTTTTAATGTCTTCTAGTAATTCAATTTTGAATTCTCTTAAATCATCGGTTGTAATAATTTGTGTTGGCATAGTTTCAGCATTTTTTAAATTAATAATTAGTTTATAGCGATTTGACTTTCGTGCTACAAAGCTGAAACCTTTTTTTGGGAATTCTTCGGTAGTCGGGTTCAACTACCGATAAATTTTAACATTTAGAAAACTCTTAAATATTGATAATTAATGTTTTACCTAAAAAATAATTTTAAAGAGTCCTTTTTTTTTGAATTGAGATTTATAAATAAAGATAAAACAGCATAATTTTGGTTAAAATATGCTGTTTTTTGATGTAAAAACGACAAAAATTACGTTTTCGGTAGTCGGGTTCAACTACCGAAAAAAAAGAACAACTGTATTTTAGTTATTTACTGATTGTCAGTCTAGTATGTTTTTATACTATTCAATTTGCATTTTTTGAAGAAGTCTGTTCTTCATTAAATCTAGAAATTTTGTTGGTTCATTTTCTCGTAACTTTATTTCACTATAAGTTTTGTAAATATTACCTAAATCTATTCCGAACAGTTCTTTGCACACCTCCACTAATTTTTTCATCTCTGCTTGACCATTTCTGATAGCTCCTGCAGCATTAAGACCGTATAACAGTTCTACTAATTCGGTTTTAGAACCTGTCCAGGATAAATCATTTAGAATTGGAGGCTTTACAATTTTAACTTTGCTATTATTTTCTTCTTGTTTTAATCTTAAAATTTCTTTTGCATAAAATTTTGTAATTAAATCATAGGCAATAACTTCAGCTGCTTTTATATCGTGACTTGTTGAAAAAATGGGATCTTTGTCTAAAAGAAAAACATTGCTAAATAATTCAAGTTGGCTGTTGCCTCGTATAAAATATTTATCATCTAAACTAGAGCCATTATGAGTGTAATATTTAAAAAATTCTAAATTTCGCTTTTTCTTAGCTTCGATTTTTTTCAAAGACTTTTTAATGAAATTTCTTTTATGTGAAATACTTGTAGTTGGTTTTTCAATTAGAAATGTATTTTTAGCAGATAAATACATTAATTGCCCAAGTATTATTGGTTTTTGATATTTAAAAAAAATGATTTCATCTTCTTTCGAAGTGAAATCATTTTTTCTGATATAAACTCTTAGTTGATTTAAAAATTCTCTTGTAATTTTAATACTTTCACTGATTTTTTTTAACTCACCCTGGTTTGACTTTTTTACAATAGTAATTTTAAACTTATAGTTTTCTATAAGTGTATTAATTTCTTTCATAGATTTTTCAGTTGCTAATTTAAAAAGCCAAAATACTAAAAATCATTAAATTATAGCTAACTAATTGATTTTTGGTTTTCTTTTCCCTTTGTTTGATTGGATTTATTAGCTAATAATACCTTAAGATTGTTCATATCTTCACTTACTTTTCGTTCAATAACACGTGCATAAATTTGAGTAGTTGCCAGTTTTGTATGGCCTAACATTTTTGATACGGTTTCTATTGGAACACCGTTTGTTAAGGTTACGGTAGTTGCAAAAGTATGACGTGCCATATGAAATGTTAGATTCTTTTTGATACCAGAAAAATTAGCTACTTCCTTTAAATATGAGTTTAATTTTTCATTCGTAATTATTGGAAAGAGTGTTCCTGTTACTTTTGTAATTGGATGTGTACTATACTTATCAATGAGATATTGTGCTTTTTCAAGTATTGGAACTTTAACTATTATGTTTGTTTTTTGACGTTTAGTAATAATCCAATTATTACCATCAATGCCTAAGTGAATATGACCTTTGGTTAGATTCATTATATCGCTATAACTAATACCAGTGTAGCAACTAAACACAAATAAATCGCGAACTCTTTCCAATCGTTCTGAAATGAATTCGTGAGATTCTATATTTGATAATTCACAGTCTGAAAGAAATTCTCTATTCGTTTTTTCAAAAGTAGGTTTCCACCTTATAAATGGGTCTTTATGTAACCATTCTAAGTGGTAGGCGAGGGTTACTATTTTTCGAAGACGTTGGAGATGCTTCATAACAGTATTATGTCCCATTGCTTTTGGGTGTCCTTTTGGCCAATAACTATTAAGGAAGCTTTCAAAATCACAAATAAATTTATAATTCAATTCATTTAAGTAAATGTCGGTGGTTTTTCTTTTTTGTTCTAAAAACTTAGAAATGTAGTTTTCAGTAATTCCAAAATTTCTAATTGTTCCTGAAGCTAAGGTATTATTAATTATTTTTGAATGGTAAGTAATGATTTCATTTAGAGATTTGTTTTTCTCTCCTTCACCTAAGAATGTAGCTTTTATTAATTGAGCTGTGATTAGCTTTTCTTGATTGAATAAATCAATATGAATTTTGTGTAGTTTGGCTTTAATTTGTTCAATAAATTGGTTTTGATTTCTTGCATATTCACTGTTTCCTTTTAGCTTGGATTTTGATTTATCCCAGGAATCAATATTAATTTTCCTCTTTAAACTAATATTCGCTCGTTTTTGATTTACCGTAATTCTTGCGTATAATTCAGCTTGATTGTTTTTTGCACGCGAAGCGTTAATCCAAATAAGGATTGAAAAAGTTGTCGATGTTTTCATAGTTGTCGTCTTTTTTAAGTTAAACTTTATTCAAGACGAAAGTCAAATCAACTATGGTTTTTTGGTCATCTGGTCAACAATGTTGACCGCGCAAATTTTTGTTGACCGATTTGTTGACCAAATATATTAAATTAAATCAATTTATATGTTGGTCTAAAAAAAAAAATCCTTATAAAACATAATGTTTACAAGGATTTGGTTTGAAATGTTAAAAACATTAGTGACCTCGACAGGATTCAAACCTGTAACCTCTTGAGCCGTAATCAAGTGCGCTATTCAGTTGCGCCACGAGGCCGTTTTGAGGGTGCAAATATACTATTTTTTTATAATTTACAAACTATTTTTTGTAACAAAATAACGCCATCCAATAATAGCCATTTGCCATTTTTTGGCTTTGCTAATTTCAAGTTTACTTTTAGAAAAACTTGGAAAAATTATCTTATTTAATTTTGCTAATAATTTAAATAACTTTTTTTTCATTTTGTAAAAATACATAAAAAACAAATCCCACAAAAAAGTAGGAAATGTTTAGAGCTGATTTGATATTTGACATTTTAAATTAGTAATGTTAATAATCCAAAAACCGAATGGAAAAGTTAATTAGGGTTTAGAAAAAATAATTAATAATAGTTAATATTAGTGCAGTTAATAATGCAAAAATTGATGTCATACTAATTGTTTTTAAGGTTAATAAATAGTGTGAGAATTAATTCTTAAAAGAAGGTATGGTATTTAATAAATTACTTGCAAAAATTTAGAGCCATATTAATTAATTTGATTTTTAATCGTAAGCTAATTTATAATATTAATTTGTTGATGTAAGTTTTATGCTATATTATAATTTTGAAAAGTAATAATAAACATAGCAAAACTTAAAATTTGTAATAAAACAATAGTGTTTTTTAAATTACTTTTGAAAAGTAAAGGAGAAAGTATGCTCTAGATTGGATAAAATATGGGTTTTCATTATTTTATAAAAAATAAAACACACTTTCCCAATTTAGAAAAAGTGTGTTTTATTAAAAGCTTATTTAAAATAATTATTTCTTTTTTGTAGTAATTAATATAACTCCATTTTTTGCTTTTTCGCCATATTCTTTAATTGCATTATCACCTTTTAAAACTTCCATTTTTTCAATAATATTTGGGTCTAACTCTTTTAGAGCTTCATTTGTTGATAAATTACCATTAATGTAGATAATAGGTTTTTCTTTATCAGAACTAAAAACCATTATGTTTTTTTCTTTTACATAAGAGTCATCTGAAAACTTATTATTGTTTTTAATTATTACTCCACCATCGGAAATAAATTTTCCTTTTTTAATTTTTACCTTATGTAATTTTCCTTTTTCACCATTTTCTTTCAGAACAAAAATGTTTTCGCCATCTTCTACCTCGTCATTAATATTAATTGTAATTTTTTCGTTTTCATCATTTTCTTGTATCCAAACATTTTCGTGGTCACCTTTTAAAATAATTGTTTCTTTTTTAACGATAGAATCATTACCGTTATTTGAGAAAAAAACAATATTTTCTTTTTTATCACCTTTTGAAGTCCAAGTTTTTTTATCTCCATCTGATGTGACAAATATGTAATTTTTGCCTTTAGCATCTGGTTTATCAATTTTAGTATCACTTATTATATGAATATTATTGGAATAATGTTTATCATGTAATTCTTTTACATTACCAATTGAAACAGAATTAGCATTAGAATCATAGGAGATTTTTATTGGTTTTATAGGTTCATTTCCTTTATTTTCAAACATTGCTTTTATGTTATCTCCTTTTGTATTTATTTTAATTGCAGTAATTTCATTATCTGAATTTCTTTTAATTCCTTTAAAATTTAAAACTATATTAAATTCTTTTTTGAAAAAATCTGTTTCTTCTTTTAAAGTTTCGTTTGTTGAATTTTTATCTATAAGTAATTCTACTTTTAAATTGTCAACCTCTTCAATTTCAACTAGTTTCTTTTCTTGTGCTATTGTTTTTGTATTAAATGTTATTATAAATGCAGTAATTAAAGGTAATAACAATGCATATTTCCATTGACTTTTATTTTTTGATCGCTTTTTGTGTAACATATCTATTCGTTTTTTTATTAGTGAATTGTAAAAATTATTTGTTATTTCTGTACAAAAATTAGAACTACAGGTTTTTAATAAAGTGAGTTTGTAAAGTTTTTGGTTTTGAGCCATTTCAAGAGCATACGCATCAGCTAAAAATTCTAAATTTTGCTGAACAGCCTTTTTATATAACCATACAAACGGGTTAAACCATAATGTAATTACTAATAAATGAGCCAAAATTGTGTCAACAGAATGCCATTGTAACACATGAGCTTTTTCGTGATTAATAATTTGCTCAAGTTCATCAATAGAAAATTGGTTTTTATTGTAAATAATTATATTAAAAAATGAAAATGGAGAAATATTTTTTAAAGTTTCAACAAAATAATAGTTGCCTTGTTTTATAAACTCGTGCTTTGATAGTAAATAACCTAACGAAATTAGTTGAATAAAAAATTTTAAGCAAAAAAATACAGCACCTATTAAGTATGCAATTGTAATTAATTGTAACCAATTAAAAGATTCTTGTGAAATTAATTGAGTTGAAGAAATTTCTGTAAAATTAACTGCTTTAAACTGGGAAACAGTTTGTTCTACATATATTGGTATTTCAACTAAAGGAATTGAAACAACAATTATTAAACCAATTAAAAAGTAACTTCTAATAGATTTAAAAAACGTTTCATTTTTTAGAAAAAAGTAATAAAATAAAAAAAGTATTATTACTAAACCACTTGCCTTTAATAAATAGTCCATAATTATTGTTTTTCTTTATTTTCAATAATCTTTATAATTTCTTTTAACTCATCAACGCTTATTTTTTCTTCTTTTGCGAAAAATGAAACTACATTTTTGTATGAATTTTCGAAGTAATTGTTTATAACTGTTGAAAAATATTTTTTTCGGTAATCTTCTTTTGAAATATTCGGGTAGTATCTATGTGTGTTTCCAAAAGCTTCATGTTTTACAAAGCCCTTATCTTCCATTTTTCTAATTACTGTTGAAACAGTGTTGTAATGTGGTTTAGGTTTGGGTAAATCTGCAACAACCTCTTTTACAAAAGCCTTTTTAAGCTTCCATAAAACGTGCATTATTTCTTCTTCTTTACTCGTTAATTTTTCCATTTATTGAAATATTTTAAACAAATATAAACTATTAAGTTAGTTAATCAACTATAAAAATAGTTATTTAACAAAATATTAAGTTTCTCAAATATTAAATGCAGTACTAATAAGATTTTAATTCTACTATATTTGCAAAAAAGAATTTATATGAATTTACTGTTTGTGATAGTTGGATTGGTGTTGTTGATTTTAGGTGGAAATTGGTTACTAAAGGCCGCTGTTGGGTTTTCACTACGTTTATTAATACCAAAAATTGTAATTGGTATGACAGTTGTTTCTTTTGCCACATCTGCTCCTGAGCTTATTGTTAGTATAAAATCAGCCTTAAATGACCACGCAGATATTGCTTTAGGAAATGTTATTGGTTCAAATATTGCAAATTTAGGTTTGGTATTGGCAATTACTATTTTAATTTCTACTATTAGTGTAGAAAAAAGTTTTTATAAAACTGATTGGCCAGTAATGATAATTTCTTCATTGTTATTATATGTTTTTATTGCTTTTGATGGTGTGTTGGTGAGAAATGAAGGGATTATTCTATTTTCTATGTTAATTGTATTTTTGATTTATTTATTGCGATTTCAAAAACCTGCAGTTGTTGATGAATTACCTGAGGACGATGTTGAATTGCCTTTATATAAAGATTTTTTGTATTTAGTTATAGGAGGTGTGGCACTTTGGGGAGGTTCAGAATTGTTAATAGATGGAGCAGTTGGTATGGCTACAAAATTTAATGTAAGTGAGCGTATTATTGGAATTACAATTGTTTCTGTTGGAACATCTATACCTGAACTAGCGGCTTCAGTTATTGCAGTATTAAAAAAGGAAAAGGCAATTTCTTTAGGAAATTTAATTGGATCTAATGTATTTAATATTTTAGCAGTTTTGGGACTAACTTCAATAATTACACCAATAAAAGTTACAGATCAAGGATTACTTTCAAGTGATATTTATTGGATGCTTGGTTTTTCATTATTAGTTTTTCCTTTGGTTTTTGCACCAGTTAAAATGAAATTAAGCTGGAAAGAAGGCTTAATACTTATTGTATTATATGGTGTATTTATTTATAAAATGATAATTTCATAAAAAAAGGATAAAAAAGGATAAAAAAAACACTGCATTTGCAGTGTTTTTTTTATTTTTATAAATAGGTTAAAATTAAATTTTAGCCGATTTTACAGTTTTAATAATTCTTGCAGCAACCTTATATGGATCTGCGTTTGAAGCTGGACGACGATCTTCTAGCCAACCTTTCCAACCTTTTTGAACAACCATAATAGGAATTCTAATTGAAGCTCCTCTATCAGAAATTCCATAAGAGAAATCAGAGATAGATTGCGTTTCGTGTTTACCTGTTAAACGTTGATCGTTAAAAGCTCCATAAACTTCAATGTGCTCTTTAGTTACTGGACGGAAAGCTTCACAAATTTTTTCATAAGTTTCTCTAGATCCACAAGTTCTTAAAGTAGTGTTTGAGAAGTTTGCGTGCATGCCAGAACCATTCCAATCAGTATCACCAAGTGGTTTTGGGTGGTATTCAATATAGTAATTATGTTTTTCAGTTAACCTGTCCAATAAATATCTAGAAATCCAAATTTCATCACCAGCTTTTTTAGCTCCTTTTGCAAATAATTGGTATTCCCATTGTCCACAAGCAACTTCTTGGTTAATTCCTTCAAAGTTTAAACCTGCTTTAATACAAGCATCAGCATGTTCTTCAACTAAGTCACGCCCGTGAGTATTTAAACCACCAACAGAACAGTAATACATCCCTTGAGGTTTTGGATAACCACCCCTTGGAAAACCTAAAGGTAATTCTGTTTTAACATCCATAATAAAGTACTCTTGCTCAAATCCAAACCAGAAATCATCATTATCATCATCAATAGTAGCTCTACCGTTTGAAGGGTGTGGAGTTCCATCAGTATTTAAAACTTCTGTCATTACTAAATATCCATTTATCCTATCTGGATCTGGATAAATGGCAACTGGTTTTAAAACGCAGTCAGAAGATCCTCCTTCAGCTTGTTTTGTAGAAGAGCCATCAAAAGACCAAAGTCCTATTTCATCTAAAGTTCCTTTAAAATTTTCGTGTTCTTCAACTTTAGTTTTACTTCTTAAATTTTGAGTTGGTAAGTACCCGTCTAACCAGATATACTCTAATTTTATTTTTGCCATATTGTTAAATAAATTTTATGTTTTCAAAATAATTTGCACAAAAATAATTATTTAAACTGTACAATAAAAATATAAGGGGGTAAAAATAAATAATGAATATAATTTTTATAGATACCCTATTTTTAATAGGGGTAAATAAAAAATAATAAAATAATTAGTCGAAATTTGTTGAGTATTTATAAAAAAATATTTTAAAAATTCTTGTATCTTCGTGTTAAAATTTAAAAAACAGTATGGCAACATTAAGATTTAAAGCAATTCAACTTGCTCAAAGCAGAAAGCCTATAGAAATAAAAGAAGCTAAAAAACGCTCTGAAATATTTGGAGAAAATGTTTTTAATGAAGGCACAATGCGCCAATATTTAACTTCAGATGCTTATAAAGGAGTAATGAGTGCCATTAAACTTGGAAAAAAAATTGATCGCAAAATAGCAAGTCAGGTATCTGCATCAATGAAAGAATGGGCCTTATCTAAAGGGGTTACTCATTATACGCATTGGTTTCAGCCACTAACAGGGGCAACAGCAGAAAAACATGATGCGTTTTTTGAAACTATAGAGAATGGAATGGCAATTGAGAAATTTGGTGGTAGTCAACTTGTTCAGCAAGAGCCCGATGCATCAAGTTTTCCACATGGAGGAATTAGAAACACATTTGAAGCACGTGGTTATACGGCCTGGGATCCTACCTCTGCAGCATTTATATATGGCACAACTTTATGTATTCCAACAA
Source organism: Lutibacter oceani (assembly GCF_003384935.1). Classification (GTDB taxonomy): domain Bacteria; phylum Bacteroidota; class Bacteroidia; order Flavobacteriales; family Flavobacteriaceae; genus Lutibacter; species Lutibacter oceani. The sequence continues at coordinate 15,781 of NZ_QTTQ01000011.1, read as the reverse complement.
TATTTGTTTCATATACAGGGGAAGCTTTAGATTATAAAACACCATTGTTAAGAGCGCTGCACGCAGTTGATGATGCGGCAACCGCAGTTTGTAAATATTTTGATAAAAATGTTAAAAAGGTTACTTCTTCGCTTGGGTGGGAACAAGAGTATTTTTTAGTTGACAAAGCCTTGGCTGGAAGTAGACCGGATATTATATTAACAGGAAGAACTTTATTAGGCCATTCTCCAGCCAAAGGGCAACAATTAGATGATCACTATTTTGGATCTATTCCGAGTAGAGCTTTTAATTTTATGCGTGATTTAGAAACAGAGTGCATGTATTTAGGAATTCCTGTTAAAACTAGGCACAACGAAGTTGCACCAAACCAGTTTGAGTTAGCTCCAATTTATGAAGAAGCTAATTTAGCGGTTGATCATAATTCTTTACTAATGGATGTAATGGGGCGTGTGGCTCTTCGTCATGATTTTAAAGTTTTATTGCATGAAAAACCTTTTGCAGGAGTTAATGGTTCAGGAAAACACAATAATTGGTCATTATCTAATGATGCTGGAGTAAATTTATTATCACCTGGAAAAACTCCAATGAGCAATCTTCAGTTTTTAACTTTTTTTATCAATACAATTAAAGCGGTTTATAATAATGAAGAATTATTAAGAGCATCAATTGCATCTGCAAGTAACGACCATAGGCTTGGTGCTAATGAAGCACCACCAGCAATTATGTCCATTTTTATAGGGCAACAATTAACCAATGTTTTAGAAGAGTTAGAAGGAGTAACAAATGGCAAACTGTCTCCAGAAGAAAAAACAGACCTTAAATTAAATGTTGTTGGTAAAATTCCGGATGTTTTGTTAGATAATACAGATAGAAATAGAACTTCACCTTTTGCATTTACAGGTAATAAGTTTGAGTTTAGAGCTGTAGGTTCTACTGCAAATTGTGCAAATCCAATGACTGTTCTAAATACGATTGTTGCAAAACAATTAAAAGATTTTAAAATTGAAGTTGATGCATTAATTGAAGAAAAAGATTTAAAAAAGGATGAAGCTATTTTTAATGTGCTAAGAGAATATATTAAATCCTCTAAAAATATTTTATTTGAAGGAAATGGTTATGGTTTAGAATGGGAAAAAGAAGCTAAAAAAAGAGGTTTAAGTAATAATAAAACTACACCGGAAGCTTTAAAAGCAAAAATTTCTAAAAAAACGATTGCTTTATTTGAAGAAATGAAGGTAATGAGTAAAAAAGAAACTGAAGCTCGTTATGAAATTGAAATGGAAGATTATACAATGCGTATTCAAATAGAATCTAGAGTTTTAGGTGATATTGCTGGAAATCATGTGGTGCCAACAGCGGTACGTTATCAAAATATGTTAATTAAAAATGTTACAGGTTTAAAAGAAATATTTGGAAAAGATTTTGAAAAGCACGCTGGGGAGCAAATTAAGCTTATAAAGCGTATTTCGGAAAATATTGAAGTAATCCACATTAAAATTGATGAAATGATTGATGCCAGAAAAAAGGCAAATAAATTGACTAATTTTGAAGCAAAGGCAAATGATTATTGCAAAAATGTAAAACCTTTTTTAGAAGAAATCAGGTACTATTGTGATAAGCTAGAAATAATGGTTGATGATGAAATTTGGCCATTGACAAAGTATAGAGAACTTCTGTTTACCAGATAGAAGACCAAACTAAAATCCTGCAAATTGCAGGATTTTTTGTTTTTAAATTTTTTAAACCGTATTATTTAGTTTTTTTATTATTTTTTATGTAACCAAAGTACCTGTAAAGAATGATTATAAATTATATTTTTTCTTAGATTTTTTTTTGAAAACGTTAATGTAATCTGTAAATTAGTAGTAATAATTAAATATAATATTTTTTTAATTATCAAAGCATAAAAAATTGTCACTCACCCTTTAGTTACCCTAGTTTAAACCCTACATTTTAGTTTGAATCCTTTATTAATTATAGAGTTTTTTAAGAAATTGTATTATAATTATTTCTTAAATAGTTGATTCGCTCTATAAATAATTTAATAAAGATGTTTAATATATTAATATAAAAATTTTTATTATGAAAAAAAAATTAATTTTAGGGCTTGTGGTTTTTTTAATGGCTTCAACATTAATTTACGCACAATCAAATCAAAGTGATGTAAATTCACAAGGTACTATGAATGCGGCAACGGTTGAACAACATGGTAATACCAATATGTCAGACATTGATCAATTGGGTTGGTTTAACGCTGCAATTGTAAGTCAAAAGGGACATTTAAATGATGTTATTATTGATCAAATAGGTGAGTTTAATAGAGCTGAAGCAACACAAGAAGGAAATGGAAACATGGCTCGTCAAAAACAAAGAGATGTTGGTAATTTAGCTATAATTGATCAAAATGGAAAAGAAAACTTAGCAATTCAAGATCAAGCAGATTCTTATTATTTTTGGTTTTTTGATGTAGGTAGTAGAGCTGAAATAATTCAAAGAGGAAATGGAAATGAAGCGTATCAAGTGCAAAGAGGTAATTGGAACAGTGCTTTTGCTGAACAACACGGTAAAGAAAATTATGTAGTTCAACATCAATTTGGTAATGGAAACAGTTCTTCAGTTGACCAACGTGGAACAGGTCATGAAGCTTATGAGTTTCAATATGGGAATAAAAACACATCAACAACTTCTCAAAAAGGTGGAGAAGGTGAAGAAGAAACAGAAGCTCACCAAAGTTATGTATATCAAAAGGGCTATGGAAATACTCAAGTTACCGATCAAAAAGGAAATGGTAATGATGCATATACAGCTCAATTTGGAAAAGATAACTCTTCTACTACGAACCAAGTAGGACACAATGTTTTAAGTTACACATTACAAGTTGGAGAAGGTAATGAAGCCACAACAAATCAAGCTGGAAATGGAAGTTTTAGTACCACAGCTCAATTTGGTGACGATAACAAATCAACAACTACACAAAATAGTAAAGCTAATGAAAGCTATGTGTTACAAATAGGTGATGGTAATGAACAAACAACTTTTCAAACAGGAAACTCAAATGAATCTTGGACATCACAATTTGGAGCAGATAATGAAGCTTACACAGAGCAACATGGACATGATGGTTGGAGTGGAACATTACAATTTGGAAATGATAATGAAGCTAGAACTGAGCAAAGAGGTCATTTAAATTGGAGTGGCACTTTACAAGTTGGTTCTTATAATAATTCTTTTGTAAATCAACATGGTTCTCAAAACAATAGTGTAGTATTCCAATCTGGTTTTGGAAATTATGCTAATGTTCGCCAAAATGGTGGTGGAGGAAATGAAGGCGGAAATTGTGGAGGTGGAGAACACTAATAAATAATTTTAGTTAATACTCTCAAAAAAGGGGGGATAAACTCCCTCCTTTTTTAAAAATGTGCTTAATGAAAACAACTTATAAAATATTATTTGTTTGTTTACTATCCTTTTTTTCAGTAAAACTATATGCTCAGATTACTGATGAAAATACATTTATAATTCATCAATATTTTAAAAATACAATTACTGAAAAAGCACCAATTATTTATAATGATTTAAAAATTGAAGCAGCTTTAAATTACTCTATTTCAAAAAATAAACTTCTAAATATATCTCAAATAGGAACTAATAATTATATAAATGTTAAAGCAAATTCTAACATTCAAAATATAAATCAAATAGGGAATCATAATAACTATGAATTTATTAGTTACTATGGTAAAAAGGATTCAAATTTTGAGATACAGCAATATGGAAATTATAATTTAATTCAAGTTTTAGGAGAGAATACAATTATTAATAATTTAAAAATTGTTCAAAGATCTGATTTTAAAACAATTACAATAACAAACTATTAATTTTTGTTATGAAAAAATTTAAAATAAGTATACTAATATTTATAATTCTATTAAATGGAATGTTTGTTTATGCTCAGGAAAATATAAAAGCTAAGATAATTACGCAAACAGCAGATAATTTAATTGATATTAAAGGGATTGCACAAAATGAAGACGTAACTTATAAAGAAGGTTTGTCTTACTTATTATTTTCATTAAAAAAAGGGATAGAGGGCAATTATTCTAAAAACAGTCAATCAGGCGAATTCTCATTAAATCCAAATGAAGAAAAAGAACTTTCTAAGCTGAAAATAAACGTTCAAAAAGGAGAAATTTGTAAAGTCTTTTTATTTATAAAAAAAAATGATGAATTAATATCAAAAGACTCAACTATAATTCAATCTGCTGAAGCTGTTGAAATAAAAAAAGATGTAAATGAAGGTGATATTGAAATAAATGGGTTGGTAATTGAAGATGTTAAAACAAAATTAGGAAAAGACTTTTACGATTATTTTTATCAAAAAATTACTACTTCTGGATCTAAATATAATTTCATTATTAATATCTCAGAAAAGCCAAGTATTGGTGTTGGAAGTAAAATTTCTATTGTTATAGATGATAGAACTATTTTTGAATTTATGACTAGGCCAGATGATGAATATATACAAGCTGCTGCTAATGAGGCATTACGCTATATTGGAATGTACTCAAATCAAAGAAAATTAATATACAAGAATAAAAAAATATAATTTCTGTAAATCTAGGTTATTATGAAAAAAATAAAAATACTTCTATTTTTTATTGCATCTGGAATTTCTTTTTTGATGCATTCACAACAGTTAGTTTATAAACCAATAAATCCTGTTTTTGGTGGAGATACATTTAATTATCAGTGGATGCTAAGTTCTGCAGAAGCCCAAAATAAATTTACCGATGAAAACGCTTATAGTTTTGAGGAACAAACAGAACTTGAGAGTTTTACAGAAACATTAAATAGGCAGTTATTAAATTCACTTTCTCAAGATTTATTTCAGCAAGAATTTGGAAATGCTGGTTTAACAGTAGGAACTTATGTTTTTGGAAGTTTAGTTGTAGATATAACCCCTACAACTGGAGGTTTGTTTATTAATATTTTAGATACTACAACAGGAGATCAAACTCAAATTAATATTCCAAATAATTAAACATAATTATGAACAAAAAAAATATTTATATAGTCATCCCATTTTTGTTTTTATTTTTTAGTTGTGGTGCTTATTTTAATCAACCACTAAAAACTTCTAAAGCCAGATTGGGTGAGAATACTACCAATAATAAAATTTTAGATGGTGTTATACCTGTTACACCTTTAGTTGTAGGTGTTTATAAATTTAGAGATCAAACAGGACAATATAAATTGGTAGAAAACGGATCAAGTTGGAGTACTGCTATTACACAAGGAGGAACATCAATTTTATTAAAATCATTAGAAGACTCTAAATGGTTTACTCCAATAGAGCGTGAAAACGTTAGTAATTTATTAAATGAACGGCAAATAATTAGATCAACCAGACAAGAGTATAGTAAAGATAATGTAGATAAAACTACAACTATTCCACCATTATTGTTTGCAGGTATTCTTTTAGAAGGTGGTGTAGTTTCTTACGATTCAAATATAATTACTGGAGGTTCAGGAGCACGATATTTTGGTGCCGGAGGTTCTGCACAATACAGACAAGATAGAATTACAGTATATTTAAGAGCAGTTTCAACATCAAACGGACAAATTTTAAAAACGGTTTATACTTCTAAAACCATTTTATCTCAAGGAATTTCAGCAAATTTATTTAGATATGTTTCTTTAAAAAGATTACTGGAAGTAGAAACAGGAGTTACAAGGAATGAGCCAACTCAATTAGCTGTAAAGGAGGCAATCGATAAAGCTGTTGAAACATTAATTGTTGAAGGTATTGTTGACGGACTTTGGGTTCCACAAGGAGCTGAAGAAGTGGTTAACTCAGTTAAAGAAAAATATTTAAAAGAAAAACAAGAGGCAGAATCTACTGCGCTACTTGACAGAAAATTAGAAGATAAAAGAGGTAAAAGTGCAGTTAGTGTTTCTGGAGGAACTTATCATATAGCCGGTGATTATTCAAATTCTATTGGGAAATTAGGAGGTGCGTTTGGTCATAAATTCTATTTTAAAAATCCAGCATTAAATTTAAATTTTGGAATTGGGTATTTTCAATTAGAAAACGAAAAAGCTTTTAAAGAAGATTTTGGCTCATTCGATATTAATTTGGAATACAACATTTTGCCTTATGAAAATTTAACTCCTTTTATGTATACAGGTATTGGAGGAGTATCTGATATTGATTTTAATAATCCATATTTTAAATTTCAGTATGGAATTGGGATTGAATTTTTGCCAATAAAAACATTTGGAATCAAACTTTTTGGAGAGCAAAATATTTTATTTAATGATAAGTTAGATGGATTTGAAAATGGAAAAAGAGATGATTATTATTGGCGATTAGGAGTAGGTTTAAATTTTTATATAGGGAAACCTTTTGAAAGTGTTAAATCAGTAATTTTTGAATAATAAAACAAAGAAAGATGAAAGATTTTTTTAAAACATTAGGAATATTAGTCATTAGTTTATTAGTGAATTGTACTGAAGACACGGTAGATTTGGTTGGCTTAGGTACAATTACTGGTAGAGTAGTAGAAGCTAAAAGTTTTGAACCTATAGAAAATGCAAAAATTACTCTAAGTCCTTCAAACAATGCTGTTTTTTCAGACTCTGATGGCTATTTTACATTGCAAAATATTGAAGTAGGTGATTATTCTATTAGTGCAAAAAAAGATAGTTATTTAACTGGTTTTGAGGCAGCAACAGTAACTGCAGATGTTGAAGTAAATGTAATATTTGAATTAGATAATGAAACGGCTTTAAACAGACCACCATCATCTCCAACATTAAGTTCACCGTTAGATGGAAGTGAAAATTTAGAACTTTCAGTAGAATTAATTTGGAGCTCAATAGATCCTGAGGAAGACCCAATTTCATTTAGGTTAGAAATTAAAAATGATTTGAATAATGATATTATTAAAATTGAGAATATTATAGATACTACATATGTGGTTTCAGATTTAAAATATGGTATAAAATATTTTTGGCAAATAGCTGCAACTGATGATATAAATGAAGAGGTTTTAAGTTCTGTAAGTTCATTTAAAACTAAAGTGAATCCAGAAAATAGATATTTTTATGTAAAAAATAGTTCTAATAATAACCATATAATTTATTCATCCAATTTTGATGAGATTGAAGCGATGCCAATTAATGAAGTTCAGTTAACTTCTGAAGCTCAAAATAGTTGGAGACCAAGAAAAAATCAAGCTGCAAATATTATAGCTTTTTTAAGAACTATAAACAATGAAACGCACCTATTTACTATGAATCAAGATGGCTCTAATGTAAAACAAGTTACTTCTGCTGTTTCTGTTTCGGGATATAATTTTAATGAAATTGATTACTCTTGGTCATCAAACGGAGATAGATTAATTTATCCACACTATGATAAATTGTATTTAATAAACAAAGATGGGAGTGGGCTTCAACAAATTTATAAAACAATTGATGGTAGTTTTATAACGGAGTGTGATTGGAGTAATGATGAAAGTATAATTGCTATTAAAACTAATGATATTACGGGGTTTAATGTCTCAATTTATACAATTGATCTTGCTGGAAATATTTTAGATACAATTCTTTCAGATGTTAAAGGTGCTGCTGGTGGTCTTAATATTTCAATTAACAACAAATTGTTGTTATATACATATGATATTTCTGAATATGAAAATTCAGATAATAGACAATTAGATACATATGTTTTTTTATATGAATTTGAGACTGAAATAGCTTCAATAATTTCAACAGGTAAGCAACCTGGAACTTTAGATTTAGATCCAAGATTTTCACCTAATGAAGCTGAAATTATTTTTGTAAACACTTCAAATGATGGAATTTCAACAAAAACAATTTATTCTTTAAAAATTGATGGAAGTGAAGAAAGGAAACAGTTGTTTTATGATGCAATTATGCCAGATTGGGAATAAAAGATATTAAAATTAAAGAAAAACCGAATATTAACAATTCGGTTTTTTTTATGTTTTATTTATTAAAAAAGAAAAATTACTTTTGCAGTGCAACATAATTAAGCAAAAATGAGTTCAGAAATAAGTAAGAGATACAGTATGCGTGGAGTTTCAGCTTCAAAAGAAGATGTACATAACGCTATTAAAAATGTAGATAAAGGATTATTTCCGAAGGCATTTTGTAAAATTGTTCCAGATTATTTAACTGGAGATAATAATTATTGTTTAATAATGCATGCAGATGGTGCCGGTACAAAATCGTCTTTAGCTTATATGTATTGGAAAGAAACTGGCGATATTTCTGTTTGGAAAGGAATTGCTCAGGATGCATTAATAATGAATATTGATGATTTATTATGTGTTGGTGCAACCGATAACATTATGTTGTCTTCAACAATTGGACGAAATAAAAATTTAATTCCAGGCGAAGTTATTTCTGAAATAATTAATGGAACAGAAGAATTATTACAAGATTTAAAAAGTTTTGGTGTTGAAATTCATTCTACAGGTGGAGAAACTGCTGATGTGGGTGATTTGGTAAGAACAATAATTGTAGATTCTACCGTAACTGCAAGAATGAAACGTTCTAATGTTATTGACAATGCCAATATTAAACCAGGTGATGTAATTGTTGGTTTAGAATCTTTTGGACAGGCAACTTATGAAAAAGAGTATAATGGAGGAATGGGTTCAAATGGATTAACATCTGCACGTCACGATGTGTTTCATAAATATTTAGCCGAGAAATATCCTGAAAGTTTTGATGATTCTGTACCAAGTGAGTTAGTTTATTCAGGAGCAATGAAATTAACAGATAAAGTTACAAATTCACCAATTGATGCTGGTAAATTAGTACTTTCACCTACAAGAACTTATGCGCCAATTATTAAGGAAATTTTAGAGAAATTTACTTCAAAAGAAATTCACGGAATGGTGCATTGCAGTGGAGGAGCACAAACAAAAATTCTTCATTTTGTAGAGAATTTACATATAATAAAAGATAACTTATTTACAGTTCCGCCTTTATTTAAATTAATCCAAGAGCAAAGTAAAACCGATTGGAAAGAAATGTACCAGGTTTTTAATTGTGGTCACAGAATGGAAATTTACGTTTCAGCTGAAACGGCTAATGATATTATTGAAATCTCTAAAAGTTTTCATGTAGATGCTAAAATAATCGGTAGGGTAGAAGCCTCAGAATCTAAAAAATTGACTATAAAGAGTGAATATGGAACTTTTAATTATTAAAAGTTATATCGTTTAAAATTTGTAAATTTGCAATCCAATTAAAAAGTAAATGTTAGATAAGTTAAGAATAGTAAAACAACGATTTGATGAGGTTTCTGATTTAATTATCCAACCGGATATTATTTCAGATCAAAAACGTTATATTCAAATAAATAAAGAGTATAAAGATTTAAGTGCAGTAATGAAAATTGCTGAAGAGTATGAAGGGTTGTTAAAAAATATTGAAGAAGCTAAAGAAATTATAGCAGACGGATCGGATGCAGAAATGACAGAAATGGCCAAAATGGAATTGGAAGAAGCTACAGCTCGTTTACCAATATTGGAAGATGATATTAAGTTTATGCTTATTCCAAAAGATCCAGAAGATGCTAAAAATGTAATTGTTGAGATTAGGGCAGGTACTGGTGGTGATGAAGCAAGTATTTTTGCTGGAGATTTATATAGAATGTATACAAAATATTGTTCAGACAAAGGGTGGAAAACTGAAGTTGAAGATATTAGTGAAGGAACATCAGGTGGTTTTAAAGAAATTATTTTTAGTGTTACCGGTGAAGATGTTTATGGAGATATGAAATTTGAATCAGGTGTGCATCGTGTACAGCGTGTACCACAAACTGAAACTCAAGGTCGTGTACATACTTCTGCAGCTACAGTTATGGTATTGCCAGAGGCTGAAGAATTTGATGTAGAATTAAAACCAAGCGATATTCGTGTAGATTATTTTTGTTCATCTGGACCTGGTGGTCAATCTGTAAATACTACCTATTCTGCGGTGCGTCTAACACACGTTCCTACAGGCTTGGTAGCACAATGTCAAGATCAAAAATCGCAGCATAAAAACAAAGAAAAAGCAATGAAAGTTTTGCGTTCTCGTTTGTATGAGCAGGAATTAGAGAAAAAATTGGCTGAAGATTCTGCTAAAAGAAATTCGCTGGTAGCAAGTGGAGATCGTTCAGCAAAAATTAGAACATACAACTATCCGCAAGGTCGTGTAACCGAACACAGAATTGGATTAACCTTATACGATTTACAAAACGTAATTAATGGTGATATTCATAAAATTATTGAAGAATTAAAACTTGCTGAAAATACTGAGAAATTAAAAGAACTTGGAGAAGTTTTATAAGAATACATAAAAATAATATTTTGAAAAGCAAGAATTTTAAGTTCTTGCTTTTTTGTTTTTAACACTTAAGAATTGTTTTTTAATAAAAAATAAAACATTCACGTATATTTGCAGCTTTCAAAAAAATAAAAATTTAAAAAATGATTACAGTTAATGATATTTCAGTACATTTTGGAGGTACAACATTATTTGAAAATGTTTCTTTTTCAATAAATGAAAATGATAAAATTGCCTTAATGGGAAAAAATGGTGCTGGAAAATCTACCTTATTAAAAATTGTAGCTGGCGTTAACAAACCTAGCTCAGGAAATATTTCGGCACCTAAAGAGGCTAAAATAGCTTACCTGCCACAACATTTATTGGCAAAGGATAATGCAACGGTTTTTGAAGAAACTTCTAAAGCATTTGCAGAAATAACTAAAATGAAAGCAGAAATTGATTCAATTAATGAGGAATTAACTGTAAGAACTGATTATGAAAGTGAAGCTTACATGAACTTAATTGAACGTGTTTCTGAATTGAGCGAAAAATACTATGCTATTGAAGAAGTTAATTATGAGGCCGAAGTTGAAAAAATATTGAAAGGATTAGGTTTTGAGCGTGATGATTTTAACAGGCCTACTTCTGAATTTTCAGGTGGTTGGCGTATGCGAATTGAACTCGCAAAAATTTTACTTCAAAAACCAGATTTAATTTTATTGGATGAACCAACAAACCATATTGATATTGAAAGTGTGCAATGGTTGGAAGATTTTTTAATTAACTCAGCTAAAGCTGTAATTGTAATTTCACACGATAGGGCATTTGTAGATAACATTACCAATAGAACAATAGAAGTTACTATGGGAAGAATTTATGATTATAAAGCCAATTATTCCCAGTATTTAGAATTAAGAAAAGATAGACGTGTCCATCAGCAAAAAGCCTATGATGAACAACAAAAAATGATTGCTGAAAATATGGAGTTTATAGAGCGTTTTAAAGGAACCTACTCAAAAACCAATCAAGTACAATCTCGTGTTAGAATGTTGGAAAAACTGCCATTGGTTGAAGTAGATGAAATAGATTCATCTGCTTTACGGTTAAAGTTTCCGCCATCTTCACGAAGCGGCCAATATCCAGTTGTTGTTAATGAGTTGTCCAAAAGCTATAATGAACATGTGGTTTTTAAAAATGCTAATTTAGTTATTGAACGTGGACAAAAAGTAGCTTTTATAGGAAAAAATGGAGAGGGAAAATCCACGATGATAAAAGCTATTATGGGTGAAATAGATTTTGAAGGTAAATTGGAAGTGGGACATAATGTTAAGATTGGATATTTTGCACAAAATCAAGCATCATTGCTGGATGAGGATTTAACAGTTTTTGAAACAATAGACCAAATTGCTGTTGGAGATATTAGAACTAAAATTAAGGATTTATTAGGGGCCTTTATGTTTGGAGGAGATAATACAACTAAAAAGGTAAAGGTGCTCTCCGGAGGTGAGAAAACGCGTTTAGCAATGATAAAATTATTGTTGGAACCAGTTAATGTTTTAATTTTAGATGAGCCAACAAATCATTTGGATATGAGAACGAAGGACATAATTAAAGATGCATTAAAAGATTTTGATGGTACTTTAATATTAGTTTCGCACGATCGCGACTTTTTAGATGGCTTAGCTGAAAAAGTTTTTGAATTTGGACATAAACGTGTGAAAGAACACTTTGAAGATGTGAAAGGTTTTCTAGAACTTAAAAAAATGGAAAGCTTAAGAGAGATTGAAAAATAAATGAGTTAAAATAAAAAAACCCAATCTTAAGATTGGGTTTTTTATATATAAGCAAGAAATTAAAAATCTATTTTACTGAATCTACAACTGCCTTAAAAGCTTCTGGGTTGTTCATCGCTAAATCTGCAAGAACCTTACGATTCAATTCAATATTATTAGCTTTAATTTTCCCCATAAACTGTGAGTAAGACATTCCATACTGACGAGCTCCAGCGTTAATACGTTGAATCCATAAAGCGCGGAAAGTTCTCTTTTTGTTTTTACGGTCTCTGTAAGAATATAACATTCCTTTTTCAACCGCATTTTTTGCTACTGTATAAACGTTTTTTCTACGTCCAAAGTAACCTTTTGCTTGCTTCAATATCTTTTTTCTTTTAGCTCTTGAAGCAACTGAATTTACTGATCTTGGCATAATTTCAATTTGTTTTTTGTAGTAGGCGATAAAATTAATTTATACTTGTAATTGCACTACTCCAAGGTTAATAATTAAATTCCCTGTAACTTTATTATTTTAAAGTTAACTGTTGTAAAATGCTAGCTTCATCTGATTTATGTACTAAACCAGTATGAGTTAACTTTAATTTACGTTTTTTACTTTTTTTAGTCAAAATATGACTTTTAAAAGCGTGTTTTCTTTTAATTTTTCCAGAACCAGTAAGCTTAAAACGCTTCTTAGCACTAGATTTTGTTTTCATTTTAGGCATCTTTCTTCTACTTTTTTATCTTGCTTATTTATCTTTTTTCAATTTCAAAAGCAACCTTTAAATAGGTTTACTTAACAGAAGTTGAAATGTTATTTCTTTTTTGGAGCTAAGTACATTATCATACGTTTACCTTCTAATTTAGGCATCTGCTCTACTTTTCCGTATTCTTCTAATTCTGTGGCTAATCTTAATAATAAGATATGACCTTGATCTTTATAAATAATTGATCGTCCTTTGAAAAATACAAAAGCTTTTAATTTGGCACCATCCTGTAAAAATTTAATTGCATGTTTCTTTTTAAATTCAAAATCATGCTCATCTGTATTAGGGCCAAATCTAATTTCTTTTACAACAACCTTAGAAGCTTTTGACTTTTGAGCTTTTTCACGCTTCTTTTGTTCATAAAGAAATTTCTTGTAATCTATAATTTTACAAACAGGCGGTACTGCTTTGGGTGAAATTTCAACCAAATCTAGTTCTTGTTCTCTTGCAAGTTCCCTCGCTTTTGAAATTGGGTAAACACCAATTTCAACGTTATCACCTACTAAACGTACTTCATCAACATACGTGATTTTCTCATTAATCCTATGTTGATCTTCTTTAACTACTCTCCAAGGCTTTCTTCCCCCTGATCTTCTTTTAATTGCTATAGCTGTAAAATTTAAATTAAACTAAAATTGTTCTAATGTACTATTAATTTCTTTATTTATAAACGAAATAAATTCGTTAATTGATAATGTTCCAATATCTCCTTCACCTTGTTTTCTTACAGAAACCGTACCATTATTTTCTTCCTGTTCACCTACAATAATCATAAACGGAATTTTATTTAATTCGGCATCTCTGATTTTTCTTCCTGTTTTTTCGTTTCTATCATCTACAAGGGCGCGAATTTCGGAATTTTCTAGCAAATGTAAAACTTTTTCTGCATATTTTTGGTATTTCTCACTGATAGGAAGAATAATAACTTGTTCTGGAGTTAACCAAAGTGGAAATTTTCCTCCAGTATGCTCTAATAAAACAGCAATAAAACGTTCCATTGAGCCAAATGGAGCTCTATGAATCATTACAGGTCTGTGCAATTGATTGTCCGAACCTTTGTAACTTAATTCAAACCTTTCAGGTAAATTATAATCAACTTGAATAGTTCCTAATTGCCAGCTTCTTCCTAATGCATCTTTAACCATAAAGTCTAGTTTCGGCCCATAAAAAGCAGCTTCGCCGTATTCAATTACATAATCTAATCCTTTTTCTTTTGTGGCGTTTATTATGGCATTTTCTGCTTTTTCCCAGTTCTCATCACTTCCAATGTATTTATCTTTGTTTTCTTTATCACGTAAAGATACCTGGGCAGTAAAATTTTCAAAACTTAACGATTTAAAAACATAAAGTACTAAATCAATAACATCTTTAAATTCTTTATCTAATTGATCTGGAGTACAAAAAATATGGGCATCGTCCTGTGTAAAACCTCTTACACGGGTTAAGCCATGTAGTTCACCACTTTGTTCATATCTGTAAACTGTACCAAATTCTGCAAATCTTTTAGGTAATTCCTTATAAGAATAAGGTTTATGATTAAAAATTTCACAATGATGAGGGCAGTTCATTGGTTTTAATAAAAATTCTTCACCTTCTTTTGGAGTGTGAATAGGTTGAAAACTGTCTTCACCATATTTTTCATAATGACCAGATGTAACATATAATTCTTTTTGACCAATATGTGGAGTCATAACCATTTCGTACCCTGCTTTTTTCTGTGCTTTCTTCAAGAAATTCTCTAATCGATCTCTTAAAGCAGCTCCTTTTGGTAACCAGAGAGGTAATCCTTGTCCAACTTTTGAAGAAAAAGCAAATAATTCCAATTCTTTTCCAAGCTTTCTGTGATCACGTTTTTTAGCTTCTTCTAATAATTCTAAATACTCTGTAAGCATTTTTTGCTTTGGAAATGAAATACCATATATACGTGTAAGTTGGTTGTTTTTTTCATCACCTCTCCAATATGCACCGGCAGCACTCATAACTTTTACAGCTTTTATAATTCCAGTATTTGGTATATGTCCACCACGGCATAAATCTGTAAAATCTGAATGATCACAAAAAGTTATTTCACCATCCGTTAGATTTTCAATCAACTCAACTTTATATTGATTTCCTTCTGCTTTATATTTAGTTAAAGCATCAGCCTTACTAACTTCACGCATTTTAAACTCATGTTTACCTCTAGCTAACTCTAAAAATTTCTTTTCAATTGTTGGGAAATCTTTTTCAGAGACTACATTATCTCCAAAATCAATATCATAATAAAACCCGTTTTCAATTGCAGGACCAATAGTTAACTTAACTTTTGGGTATAAATGTTGAATTGCTTGAGCTAAAACATGTGCAGATGAATGCCAAAATGCTTTTTTTCCATCTATATCATTAAATGTATAAAGAATTAAGGTTCCGTCTTGTGTTAGAGGAGTAGAGGTTTCAACAGTATTATTGTTAAATTCAGCAGAAATTACATTTCTGGCAAATCCTTCACTTATGTTTTTAGCAACATCCATTGGTGTGCTTCCTTTTTTAAATTCCTTAATTGAACCGTCAGGTAACGTTATTTGAATCATATTTTTTTATTGAGATTGCAAAGATATTAGAAAACTATCATATGCGCAATAAGTTTTCAATCCATAATTGAAGCAATTGTATTTATTTTGTAAATTTCACTACACCATATACATGTATTGCCTAATGCTTTCTTTTGAAATAAAACATAATAACTTCTTAGGTGTTTTTTTAATAAATAATTATTGATGTAAATAACACAATTTCAGCTGTATAAAGTTTACAGGTGAAAATAATTAAAAAAAAGGCACAAAAAAGTTTGTTAAAGGGGTAAAAAAGGTATTACATTTGCATCCGCTAATAAGGAAAGGTGTTGGTGAAAAA
>NZ_QTTQ01000010.1 GCF_003384935.1 Lutibacter oceani | reverse complement strand
GCCACTAGGTGGGAGAGTATGTCACCGCCTTTCTTTTGAAAAACCTTCAACTTAATTGTTGAAGGTTTTTTTTTGCTCTTATCTAAAATGAATTATATAAATAATTAAGCGATTCTTATCTTGAAGTAGTTACTGAATAACTAGGGCGAAAAAATGTTTTGCATCTTTAAATGAAGATTAATTCAAAAAAATATAAAATATTAATTTTATTTATTGTGAATAATGATAAAATTAATTCGAAAAATTAATGTTTTAAACATTAATTAGTTTTATTTTGTATTTTAAAATATGAAAAAAATTATTTTCCTTTTATTTCTAATTTCATTTAATTTATTTTCTCAAGTAGGAGGTGAGAGTATATATAATTTTATTAATTTAACTGGATCTGCTAGGCAAGCAGCTTTAGGTGGTAAAGTTTTAACATTGATGGATGATGTTAATCAACCAATTTGGAATCCTTCAACAATTAATAAAAATTTACACAACCAATTGTCTGTAAGTTATATGAATTATTTGGCGGATTTAAGTTTGGGAACTGCTTCTTACGCATATACTGTTAATGAGAAAGTTGGTACAATTCATACTTCAATTAACTATTTAAATTATGGAAATTTTATTGGTGCTGATGAGGATGGAATTGAAACTGGTAATTTTAGAGCATATGACCTATCTTTTTCAGTTGGGTACTCTTATAATTTTCAAAATTCAGATTTTTATATTGGAAGCAATATTAAATTTATAAATTCAGTGATTGAAAATTATTCTTCATTTGGAGTAGGAGCCGATATGGGTTTTATTTATTTTAATGAAATTCAGCCATATGTTTTTACGCTAGTTATTAGAAATATTGGATACCAAGTGAGTGCTTATGATGAAGTAAGAGAAAATTTACCAACTCAAATAGAATTTGGAGCATCATATAAATTGGAGAATGTTCCAATTACATGGCATTTAACACTTGATAATTTACAAAAATGGAATATTGCAGTCAGTAATCCTTCAAATGAAATTATTGATATTGACGGTAATGCAACAGAGGAAAATATAACTTTTTTTGATAATGCTTTTAGACATTTATCAATTGGTGCTGAATTGTTTTCAGAAAACGCATTTAATATAAGGTTGGGATATAATTTTAGGCGTTCTAAAGAATTAATGCTAGTTGATGAAAGAACTTTTTCTGGATTTACTGCTGGTTTTGGTTTAAAAATGAAAAAAATGAAATTTAATTATGCATTTTCTAAATATCACCCAGCATCAAATGCAAGTACTTTTAGCTTAAGTATAGATTTAAATTAGGATTTATAAAACTAATTAATTCCACTTTTTCTTTTTATAAAAAATATCATTTACTGATCGTTATCATTTTTATTGTTAATTGGTTTATGTAATTTCTTAATTGATAACTAATGATAATAATATGGAAAAGGAATTAACTCCTGAAAAATTAAGGAAAGTTTTAGATTCTTCTACATTAAATTGGAGTCAAATAAGAGAAGAATATCAAAAAAAACCATTGATAGGCCAACAAAGAGCTTTAAAAGCATTAGAATTTGGTATTGGAAATAAAAGTGGTGGATTTAATATTTATGTTTCAGGATACCCGAGTAGTGGTAAACTTAGAGCTGTTAATTATTTTTTAGATGAAAAAGCTAAGTTAGAAAAATCACCAGGCGATTTATGTTATGTTAACAATTTTAAAGATCCATATTGTCCAAAAAAAATTACCTTACCCCAAGGAGGAGGGGAAATTTTTAAAAAAGAAATATCATTGCTAATTGATGAAGTTAAGAAAGCTTTATTAAAAGCCTTTGAGAGTAAGGAATATGCTGATAAAAGAGAAAAAATAATTGATACATTTAAGCAAAAGGAAGCTAAATTATTTAAAAATATATACCAAAAAGCAAAGGATAATAATTTTGCAATAAGAAGAACTCCAATAGAAATTATAGTAATACCAATAGATGAAAAAGGAGAACCAATTATTGATAAAAAATTTCAAAAACTCGATAAAAATAAGCAAGAGGAATTACTTAAAAAACAGAAACAATTTAAAAAGGAGTTATTTGTTTTATTAAGAAAAAATCTTGATTTGGAAAAAGAAAGTAAAGCTTCTTTATTCCAATTAGAGGAAAATGTTGCTCTGTATGCTATTGAAACTTTATTACAAGATTTTTTAAATAAATACAAAAAATTTAATGATGTAATTTATTTTTTAAATGATGTTAAAAGTGATATTATTAATAATTTGAGTGAATTTTTAGATGGTTCAGGTTTAAAAGGAAAAATTGCATTAAACGATAATAAACGTTTTTTGAAATATCAGGTTAATGTTATTTCTGATAATTCTGATTTAAAAGGAGCTCCAATTGTAATGGAGTTAAATCCAACCTATAATAATCTTTTTGGAAAAGTTGAGCGCGAATCAGATATGGGTACCTACATTACTAATTTTACGCTTATACGGGGTGGTGCTTTACATAAAGCAAACGGAGGTTATTTAATTATTCCTCTAAAAGAACTTCTTTTAAATTATTTTTCATACGAGAGTTTAAAAAGAGCCTTAAAAAATAATGAAATAGTGATTGAAGACATTAGCGAACTTTATGGTTTTTTAAGTACTAAAAGTTTAAAACCAGATCCTATTCCACTTAATATTCAAATAATTTTAATAGGTTCTCCTAGATTGTATTATCTATTGTATCAAATCGATGAAGATTTTAAAGAACTATTTAAAGTTAAAGCAGAATTTGATACTTCTATGGAATACTCTACTCAAAATATAAAGGATTTTGCTGGTGTTATTTACAAAATTGAACAAGAAAACGAATTATTTCCAATAGATGAAAAAGCTATTGCTTGTGTAATTGAACAGGCATCTAGAATGGTTCATGACCAAAATAAACTGTCTTTAAAATTTGGAGAGATTAGTAACATTTTAATTGAGGCACAACATTATGCAAAGTTAGAATCGAAAGATAAAATTAATTTAAAATATATAAATAAGGCTATAGATGCCAAGTATTTTAGATCTAACCTTATACAGGAAAAAATTAATGAAATGATTAAACAAAATCAGTTAATGATTCCACTTAGCGGATCAAAAATTGGTCAAATTAACGGTTTATCAGTTTTAGATTTAGGAGATATTATTTTTGGAAAACCAAATAAAATAACTGCTTGTATAGCTTCAGGTGAAGAAGGGTTAATTGATATTGAACGGGAGGCTAAACTTGCAGGACCAATTCACACTAAAGGCGTCTTAATTTTACAAGGATATTTGCTCGAAAAATATGCTCAAAATAAACCAATAAGCCTTTTTGCAAGTTTGGTTTTTGAACAAAGCTATTCTGAAATTGAGGGAGATAGTGCTTCAAGTGCAGAATTGTATGCCATTTTATCTAGCCTTTCAGAACTACCTATAAAACAAGGTATTGCGGTAACTGGTTCTATTAATCAGAAAGGTGAAGTTCAACCTGTTGGTGCAATAAATGAGAAGATTGAAGGTTTTTTTGAAGTGTGTAAGCAAGTTGGTTTAACTGGAGAACAAGGTGTAATAATTCCTAAAAGTAATGAGCAAAACCTAATGCTTAAACAAGAAATTGTAAATGCGGTTAAAGAAAAAGAATTTCATGTATGGTCCGTTTCCAATATTAATGAAGGTATTGAAATTCTTTTAGGACATCCTGCAGGTAAATTATTAAAAAACAAATCTTTTTCAAAAAACTCAGTACATTATTTAGTAGATAGAAAGATAGATCAGTTAAATAAAAATTTAAAAAAATATTCTAATACAAAACAATAAATTAGATATAGTTAAATTGAAGGTTGTTGAAAGTACTTCATAAAAAATGCCTGAAATATTACTATATTATTTATATTTCTATTTTCTTTGTACAATAAATATATATAAAATTGAAAAAAATTACGATTGCCATTGATGGCTTTTCTTCTACAGGTAAAAGTACTATTGCAAAGCAATTAGCGCATAAATTAAAGTATGTTTATGTTGATACTGGTGCGATGTATAGAGCTGTTACTCTATATGCAATGAGAAATAAATTTATTACCGAGGATTATTTAAAAAAGGATGACTTAATAAATGATTTAGATAATATTGATTTAAGTTTTAAGTTTAATGAAAAACTTGGTTATGGTGAAATTTATTTAAATAATGAAAATGTTGAAAATGAAATTAGAACCTTAGATGTTTCCAAATTTGTTAGTAGAATTGCTGAAATATCTGAAGTAAGACGAAAGTTAGTTGAGCAACAGCAACAAATGGGAAAAAAAAAAGGTGTTGTAATGGATGGTAGAGATATTGGAACTGTAGTTTTTCCAAATGCGGAATTAAAACTTTTTATGAATGCATCAGCTGAAAAAAGAGCACAACGAAGGTTTGATGAATTGATAAAAAGAGGTGATAAAGTTACATTTGAAGAAATACTAAAAAATGTTGAATATAGAGATCATATTGATTCTACCCGTGATGATTCTCCTTTAATTAAAGCAAATGATGCAATTGAAATTGATAATTCAAATTTAACTTTAGATCAGCAATTTAGTGAAATATATAAAATTGTTAAAAAAAGAATTAAAGAATCTTAAGGAATATTTATATACTTATGAGTTTGTAATGAGATTTTCCATTTTGGATTTTTCATAACATAATCAACAATTAAAGGTGTCATTTTTTCTTTATTACTCCACTCTGGTTGTAAAAATAATTCGCAATTTTCAGAAACTTTTTTAGCTTGTTCTTCAGCAAATTTAAAATCATTTTTATTGTAAACAATTACCTTAAGTTCGTTTGTTTTTAAATAGATTTCTTCAAGAGGTAACTTAGTTTTTTTTGGAGAAAGACAAATCCAATCCCACGTACCAGTTAATTTATATGCACCTGAAGTTTCAATATGTGTTTTTATGTTATTTAATTGAAGTTTTTTTGTTATATAATCTAAACTCCACATTAAAGGTTCTCCACCTGTAATAACAACTGTATTGGCAAATTTTATGGCATTTTCTACAATAACATCTGTACTGGTTGGAGGGTGTAAATCTGCATTCCAACTTTCTTTTACATCACACCAATGGCAACCAACATCACAACCACCAATTCTAATAAAATAAGCTGCTTTTCCAGTATGAAAGCCTTCACCTTGAATTGTGTAAAAATCTTCCATTAAAGGTAACATTTCACCTTTATTAATTTGTTGTTGTATGTGCTCTTCAATCATTGTGCAAATATAGACATTCGCGCTGATAATAAATAAATAGAATATAATTTCTATTGAAATTTTTAATTTGATTTTTATATCTTATTTTTATCGAAAATATTTAATAATGGGAAAAAAAGAAGAATTTTTTATTGATATTACTGAAGGATATAAAACCAAAGGCGATTATATAACTTTTGGTTCAGCAATGTTAGATGGAGAAACGATAAAAGATGCTTTTGTAAAAGTTCCATTAAAAACCTTAAACAGACACGGGTTAATAGCTGGGGCTACCGGTACAGGTAAAACGAAGTCGTTACAAGTAATGGCTGAAAATTTATCTGAAAAAGGAATTCCAGTTTTGCTTATGGATATTAAAGGTGATTTAAGCGGTTTAGCACAACCTAGTCCTGGTCACCCAAAAATTGATGAAAGGCATGCTGCAATTGGGTTGCCTTTTGAAGCTAAAAAATTTCCGGTTGAAGTTTTATCAATTTCTGAGCAAGAAGGAGTTAGATTACGTGCAACAATTTCAGAATTTGGACCAGTTTTATTGTCAAGAATTTTAGATTTAACAGAAGCTCAAAGTGGAATTGTTTCTGTTATTTTTAAATATTGTGATGATAATAAACTTCCATTATTAGATTTAAAAGATTTTAAAAAAATATTACAATATTCAACTGAAGAAGGTAAGGATGAAATTCAAGCAGAATACGGAAGAATTTCAACAATGAGTACCGGTGCAATTTTGAGAAAATTAGTTGAGTTGGAACAACAAGGAGGTGAATTATTTTTTGGAGAACGTTCTTTTGATGTAAAAGATTTAGTAAGAACAAATGAAGAAGGGAAAGGGATTATATCTATTTTAAGGTTAACAGATATACAAGATCGACCTAAAATGTTTTCAACTTTTATGTTACAATTATTAGCAGAAGTTTATTCTACTTTTCCTGAACAGGGAGACAGTGGTAAACCTGAATTAGTAATATTTATTGATGAAGCTCATTTAATTTTTAAAGAAGCTTCAAAAGCATTATTATCTCAAATTGAAAGTATTGTAAAATTAATTAGATCTAAAGGAATTGGGCTATTTTTTGTAACTCAAAACCCAAAAGATGTTCCTGAAGATGTATTGGCACAATTAGGGCTAAAAGTTCAGCATGCGTTGCGTGCATTTACAGCAAAAGATAGAAAAGCTATTAAATTAGCTTCGGAAAATTACCCAGATTCTAAATATTATGATATTGATGAAGCATTAACCCAGTTAGGTATTGGTGAGGCATTTGTTTCAGCCTTAAATGAAAAAGGTATTCCAACACCTTTGGCTGCTACAATGATGCGTGCTCCTATGAGTAGAATGGATGTGCTATCTGATAAAGAGTTAAAACAATTAATTGATAATTCGCGATTGTATTATAAATACAATGAAAATATTGATAGAGATAGTGCTTATGAAATTCTGAATGAAAAAATTGAGACAATTAATGAAAAGGAAGAAGTAGCCAAAAAGAAAAAAGAAGCTTCAAAATCAACAAGATCAACTAGGTCTAGTAAAAATACTAGAATGAACCCAATTTTGAAAGTAGTAACAAGTGCTACTTTTATAAGAGGAGTTTTGGGTATTTTAAAGCGAGTTATGTAATTTTCAAATAAAAATTAATTTGTTTCGTTAATATTAAAACTATATAAAAATTGTAATTTATTTATGTCATTGTTAAAAAAATGTTTCATTGTATTAATTGCTTTAATATTTATACAATGTGGAAAGGAAAACCAATTCCTTATTGAAAAAGGTGCTGTGGGTTATTTAAATAAACAAACCACAATTCAAGAATTAAACTCGATTTTTAAGAAAGATTCCATATCCTCAAATATTACCGATAATATTTTAAAAGACAAATTGTTCACTGTGGATACCGAGGAGTTTCTTGTTTTTTCTAAAGAAGGAAAAAAAATGTTAGAAATTGTTCCAACTTCTCAAAATGATTCATTGTCTAAAATAAAAAGTATTCAAATTTTTGATTCAAATTATAAAACAGAAAAGGGAATTTCTTTACAATCAACGTTTAAGGAAATAAATGAACATTATTTGGTAGATAAAGTTGAAACTACATTAACTTCGGCAACACTTTTTATTGATGAATTAAATGCCACAATTTCAATTGATAAAAAGGAATTAGGTTTAAATAGTTTTAGTAGAGAAGAAATTTCAATAGATCAAATACCAGATATTGCAAGAATAAAATACTTCACAATTTGGTTTAATTAATCCAAATAATACTCTTTATTCATTTGAGCAACAGTGCATTTCCAATTTAAATCTGTTCTTATTTTAACTTTTAAAGCCTGACTTTGGTGTGGTTCCCCGTGATTTATAAAAGTTAAGATTGGAGGTGATTTAAAATGTTTTAACCAATCCATAATTTCATTTTGATCTGCATGACCAGAAAAGGCATTTATTTTAAAAATTTCAGCATTTATTTTATGATATTTTCCAAAGAATTTTATTTCAGAATCACCCGATAATAAAGCTCTTCCCCTGGTGCCTTCAGCTTGGAAGCCAACAATTAAAACACTATTTTTTTTATCGGAAA
Organism: Lutibacter oceani; assembly: GCF_003384935.1. Classification (GTDB taxonomy): domain Bacteria; phylum Bacteroidota; class Bacteroidia; order Flavobacteriales; family Flavobacteriaceae; genus Lutibacter; species Lutibacter oceani. Next base: position 860,811 of record NZ_QTTQ01000010.1, on the reverse strand, counting down.
TAAATTTATCTAAATAATGTAATACTCTACCACCAGTAATCATACCGCTACCTGCTAGTACAATTTTTGGAGAATTATCATTAACAACAGCTTTTGACGCATTTACATTGCTAACCAAATGAACAGTTTTTAACATACTATTTATATCCTCCTGAGTTAATTTGTGTATTTTTTGATATTTAAAATAAACTTCAGTAGCATTTACTCCCATTGGACTATCTAAATAAATTGGAATGTTTGGTAGTGATTTTTCACGTTTTAAAATACTTAATAAATATATAATTTCTTGGGCTCTTTCTACTGAGAAAGTAGGAATTATTAATATTCCTTTTTTGATGTATGTTTGGTTTATATATTTTAGAAGTTCATCAGAAATTGAAATTTCTTTATGTATTCGATTTCCATAAGTAGATTCAACTACCAAATAATCAGTATTTTCTATGTATTCAAATTTAGGTAATAGAATTGGTTCGGTTCTGCCAATATCTCCAGAAAATGTAATGATTTTTTCATTTACTTTTACTAATACAAATACACTTCCTAAAATATGACCGCTGTTTATAAATTTAAACGCTATTTCATCGTTAAATTTATGCCATATGTTAGATTCAAAAGTTTTGAAATGTGTTATTGCTTTTTTTGCATCATTTACACCATATAAGGCTTCAGCAGGGCTATGTTTTGTATATGCATGAATATTTGCTCGTTTTGCGTCTTCCTCTTGAATTTTACCACTATCTAATAAAATAATTTCAGTTAAATCTTTTGTAGCCTTTGTACAATAAATTTTTCCTTTGTATCCATTTTTTATTAAAAGTGGTATGTAACCTGAATGGTCTAAATGTGCATGAGTTAACAAAACTAAGTCAAGTTCATTATGGTTTATAGGAAGCGTTTCCCAGTTTTTTAAACGTAGTTCTTTAAGACCTTGAAATAAACCACAATCGATTAGAATTTTTTTATAATTTACTTCAAGTAAAATTTTTGAACCGGTTACAGTTCCAGCACCACCTAAAAATGTAAGTTTCATATTAATTAGTTTAATTAATTAGAATTATTAGAGGTGAAATATCATAACTAATTTACAACTTTTAATTGATTTATATTGACATTTATATTTAGTATTTTAGTAGTTTAATAAAAGAATTAATTTAGAATTATTATTTATGAAAAAATATAAAATACAAAAAACTCCATTTGTTGTTCCAACTGATGATGGTAAATTAATTGAGGAACATTTTGGAAATGCAAGTATTAAATCGGAAATAAGTGTGGCACATATGGTAGCACCACCTTATTGGAGTGAGCCATTTCAAACTCCGAATTTTGATGAGTATACTTATATTATTAAAGGGAAAAAGCAGTTTAATATTGAAGGAGAGCTTATTGTTTTAGAAGCTGGTCAATCTATTAAAATTAATAAAGGGGCAAGAATTCAGTATTCAAACCCTTTTGAAACTGAGTGTGAATATTTAGCAATTTGTTTACCAGCTTTTTCTATTGATTTGGTAAATAGAGAATAATAAAAAAGCCTTTATTTAAATAAAGGCTTTTAGTATGTTTTTATTTATTTATTTATTAGTTAACTTTTAAGTTCACATGCTATTAAAGTGTTTTTCATTAACATAGCTATAGTCATTGGCCCAACACCACCAGGAACAGGAGTAATATAAGCTGATTTTGGACTTACACTTTCAAAATGTACATCACCAGCTAACCGGTACCCTCTTTTTTTGGTTACATCCTCAACTCTGGTAATTCCAACATCAATAATTGTAACACCTTCTTTTACCATATCTCCGGTTAAAAATTCTGGAATACCCAAAGCAGCTATAATAATATCAGCCTGTAAAGTAAATTCTTTTAAATTTTTAGTTCTACTATGAGCAACAGTAACAGTTGCATTTCCAGCTTTACGTTTTTGACTCATTAAAATACTCATTGGGCGACCAACAATATGACTTCTTCCAATAACAACAACATGTTTTCCGGAAGTTTCAACTTTATAGCGTTCTAATAATTCTAATATTCCAAATGGAGTTGCAGGTAAAAACGATGGTAAATCTAATGTCATTCTTCCAACATTTGTTGGATGAAATCCATCTACATCTTTATCAGGATTTACAGCCATTAATACTTTTTGCTCATCAATGTGTTTTGGTAATGGTAATTGTACAATAAAACCATCAATATCATCATTATTATTTAAATTTTCAATTTCTTTTAATAATGTCTCCTCAGAAGTTTCTTCAGGCAGGTCAACTAAAGTAGAATTAAATCCCACTAATTCACAAGCTTTTACTTTTGCATTTACATAGGTCATACTTGCACCATCAGTTCCTACTAAAATTGCAGCTAAATGGGGCGTTTTTTTACCTTCTTCTTTTATCTTTTTAACAGATGCTGCAATTTCAAGTTTTAAATCTGCTGATGTTTTTTTTCCGTCTAAAAGTATCATTTTTTGTAGTTTTTTGTTATAAAAAAAGCAAACATATTCAGTTTGCTTTAAATTTTATTTTCCCATTCCTTTCATCATTTGCATCATTTGTCTGCCACCACCACCTTGCATCATTTTCATCATTTTACTCATTTGGGTAAATTGTTTCAGCAATTGATTTACTTCTTGTATACTTGTTCCAGAACCTTTTGCAATTCTCTTTTTTCTAGAAGCATTTATAGTTTTTGGTTCAGTTCTTTCTAATGGAGTCATTGAATGTATCATAGCTTCAATACCTTTAAAAGCATCATCATCAATATCAACATCTTTCATCATTTTTCCGGCACCAGGAATCATCCCCATTAAATCCTTCATATTACCCATTTTTTTGATTTGTTGAATTTGTTTCAAGAAATCATCAAAACCAAATTGATCTTTGGCAATTTTCTTTTGGATTTTACGAGCCTCTTCTTCATCATATTGTTCTTGGGCACGTTCAACTAAAGAAACAACATCACCCATTCCCAAAATTCTATCGGCCATACGATCAGGATGGAAAACATCAATTGCTTCCATTTTTTCACCTGTACCAATAAATTTAATTGGTTTATTAACAACAGATTTAATTGATAAAGCTGCACCACCACGTGTATCACCATCTAATTTTGTAAGAACAACACCTTCAAAATTTAAAATATCATTAAAAGCTTTTGCGGTATTCACAGCATCTTGCCCAGTCATAGAATCTACAACAAACAATGTTTCGTGTGGGTTAACAGCTTTATGAATATTAGATATTTCGGTCATCATTGCTTCATCAACAGCTAAACGACCTGCGGTATCAATAATTACAACATTTTTTCCTGTTTCTTTAGCATGCTTTAATGCATTTAATGAAATTTCAACAGGGTTTTGATTGCCTACTTCAGCATAAACTTCAACACCTATTTGTTCTCCAACAACTTGTAACTGATTTATGGCGGCTGGTCTGTAAACATCACAACCAACTAATAATACATTCTTATTCTTTTTGGTTTTTAAATAATTTGCAAGTTTTCCAGAAAAAGTTGTTTTACCTGAACCTTGTAAACCAGACATTAAAATAACCGTTGGTGTTCCTGAAAGGTTTATACCAACAGTTTCACCCCCCATTAAAGAGGTTAATTCATCCTTAACAATTTTTACCATTAATTGCCCTGGATTTAAAGATGTAAGTACATCTTGACCTAAGGCTTTTTCTTTAACAGTATTTGTAAAATTTTTAGCTATTTTAAAGTTAACATCGGCATCTAAAAGTGCTCTTCTAACTTCTTTTAAAGTTTCAGCAACATTTACTTCTGTAATTTTTCCATGTCCTTTTAGTACATGAAGAGCTTTATCTAACTTATCACTTAAATTATTAAACATATTCTTGCTTCAATTTTTAGAATTGCAAAGATAATAAAAATGGATAAGAAATAATTTGAATAAAAGCCATTTTATCTTAGCTCTTTCATATTAATTATTTTTAAAATAAAATAACTTTTTAATTGAATTTATATGAATCTTTAAATGCTTGATAAACTGCGTTAATTTATTGCGATTACTATTTTTGAAGTATTATTTATAACATAAAAGGTAACTTGAATTACGCAAACGAAATAGTGATTTTAATTACGCTGTATGTAATAAAAATATCTAAAATTTGCATAAAAATTAATAATAAAAATGAAAAAAATAATAGTAATAGGCGGTTTATCAGCAGGACCATCAGCAGCTGCAAAAGCTAGAAGAGAAGATGAAAACGCAGAAATAATATTGTTTGAAAAAGGAGCGAATATTAGTTATGCAACTTGTGGGATGCCTTACGCTTTTTCAGGTGTAATTGAAGATAGAAGTAATTTAATAGTGGTTGAGCCTAAATTGTTAAAAACACGGTTTAATATTGATGTTCGTTTGAATGAAGGAATTATTAAAATTGATACGGAAAATAAAATAGTATACTCAAAAACTGGAGATTATGGTTATGATACTTTGGTTTTTGCAACTGGAGCAAAATCAATTGTACCTCCAATAAAAAATATTGAAAAAGCTACAAATTGGTCTACTTGTAGATCCATGGTAGATTTTGATAAAATAACCAAAGAAGGATTAGCTTCTACATCAAAACACATTACTGTTATTGGAGCAGGTTTAATAGGTATTGAAGTTGCTGAAAATTTACGTGAGGCAGGAAAAGATGTTACGTTAATAGAAGGTGATAACCAAATTTTAAATATGTGGCAATTAAAGTTTGGGAATTTTGCAGAAACAGTTTTAAATGAAAAAGGTATTGAAGTAATTACTTCGGGTTTGGTTTCTGAATTTGAATTGGATGAAAACTGGAAAATAAGTGCTGTAAAAATTAAAAATGGTAAATCTGTAAAAACTGATTTTGTTATTTTAAGTGTTGGTATAAAACCTAATACAGATTTATTACTTCAAAATGGAGCTCAACATATTGGAAACGGTGCTTTAATTGTGAATGAGAAAATGGAAACATCAATTAAAGATGTGTATGCCGCAGGAGATAATGTAGCTATAAAAAACTTGCAAACGAATGAATTTGATTATTTTCCTTTAGGAACACATTCAAACAAAGCTGGTAGAGCAGCTGGAGCCAATGCAGTTGGAAAAAATATTCAATTTAAGGGTGCTTATAAAACTGCCATTGTAAAAGTATTTGATTATACATTGGCTAGAACGGGTTTAAATCCGAAAGCTTTAAGCCAGATGGGTATTCCTTATAAAACCGTTTTAACAATTGCTGGAGCAACTCCAGGATACTATCCTGGTCAGAAAGATTTGATTACTGAGATTTATTATGACGAAGAAACGGATGAAATTTTAGGAGCAGAATTATTTGGTGAAGTAGGTGTTGACAAAAGAGTAGATGTTTTAAGTACCGCTATATATGCAAAACTAAAAATATCTGATTTAGCACAATTAGATTTGGCGTATGCACCGCCTTTTTCTCCAGCAAAAGATCCAGTTGTAGTTACAAGTTTTGTTGCAGAAAATATATTAAATAATAAAAGTACCCAGGTATCTGTAGAAGAATTAGAAAATTATTTAACTAAAAATAATGCTTCGGATTATACATTAATTGATGTTAGAACAGTAGCTGAATATGAAAATGGAACAATTCCAGGAGCAATTAATTATCCATTAGATAGTATTAGAATGTATTTAAATTCCATAAAAACAAAGCAAAAACCAATAATTATTTTTTGTCAAAAAGGTTTGCGAGGTTATTTGGCTGAATCAATTTTAAAACACAATGGTTTAAATTCTGTAGTAAATGTTGCCGGAGGATTTAAATTATGGCAAATGCATAGCGATAAAATTGAAATTCCAAAGCCTGTTTATATAGATTAACACATCAGAAATTTGTTTTAAGATAGCCTCTAATTTTTATGAAAAGTTAGAGGTTTTTTATTGAATAATACATGAAACTATTTGTCCATAATTCATATTTTTTTTGAAATATATTTTGTAAATAATTAATAATTACTATATTAGACTTATAAAGCAACTAAAGTTACATAAGTAAAAATTTGAAACTTTATTTCTTTTAACTCCAATTTACTTCCCCAATTATTAATTCGATATCAAATAATTTGATATATATTTAATTTACTAACTAATAAATATTTTAACTATGAGAACAAAAACAAATTTTATTGCAACGCTTGTATTTGTATTAATGGTAACTACATTTACTGTAAATGCTCAGGAAGAAAAAGAATCCTATGGAATGGCTGAAATTACCTATATGCTTCCCAAAATAGGAATGGAAAAAGCTTTTGAAGACGCTGTTAAAGCACACAATGAAAAATTTCATAAAGAAGGAGTTTTTAAAGCATCTTTAGATTTAATTTTAACCGGAAAAGAAACAGGTTGGTACGTTTGGATTATGGGTCCTTGTACTTTTTCAGATTTGGATAACAGACCTACAGAAGGTGCACACGCAAATGATTGGGACAAAAACGTATCTCCAAAAGTTGCAAAATATGGAAGAAATGAGTTTTGGAGATATAATAACAAACTGTCTTACCGTGGAGACACATCTGATGCACCAAAATTTGAAAATATATGGTTTGTGAATGTGAAAAGAGGGCAGAATTATAAATTTAAAGAATTTATAGAAAAAGTTAAAGCTGCATATGAGAAAAAGGCAGCAGGAAACTTTAGTATTTATTATAATCAATTTACTGAAGGAAATGGAAGAGATGTTGCTATAGTTTGGGCATTTGATACTTGGTCAGAAATGGATGAAGATGATGGAGGTATAAAAAAACATTTTGAAGAAATTTATGGCGAAGGCAGTTGGGACAATGCTTTAAAAGATTGGGAGGCTTCAACAGAAACTATTAATTCACAAGTATGGAGAATAGGAGTAAATAATTAAAACAGTATTAAAATAAGTGAAAAGCACAGCTAAAACCTGTGCTTTTTGTTTTTATATTACTCGTGCATTTTAAATATTTTTTTCTAAATTAGAAAATATTATTTTTTAGTTTCTCCTTTAACAAATTTTATTGAAGTTGTGTTAACACAATAACGTTGACCAGTAGTCTCTTTCGGGCCATCATTAAAAACATGACCTAAATGGCCACCACAAGCAGCGCAAATTATTTCAGTTCTAATCATACCGTGACTTTTATCTAAAACAAATTCTACAGTACCTTTAATTGCATCATCGAAAGAAGGCCAACCACAATGAGATTCAAATTTACTGTTTGATTCAAATAATTGTGTGTCACAAGCGGCACAGTGATAAGTTCCTTTCTCAAAATGGGATGTTAAACCGCCTTCACTTGGACGATCTGTACCTTTTTCACGTAAAACAAAATATTCCTGCGGAGTTAATATTTGTTTCCATTCTTCCTCTGTTTTTATCACTTTTTTAGTCATTTTTTCGTTCTTTTTTTGTTGTGAACAACTAGTTGTTGAAATTAATAAACTAGCAATTAATATTATGTAAAATCGATTCATTTTAAGTATCTCTTTTTATAAATTCAATAATTCTATTTATAACTTTGTTATCTTTTAAAATACGTGTATGACCTAGACCATTTGTAATTAAAATTTCACCTTGCTCCAAGTTTTGACGAATATTATAACCACACCTTACACTCACTTCTTTATCTTCTGTATCATGAATTACCAAAACTGGTATTTTTACATCTTTTGAAGCTATACTTGCCGAATAGTTATCAATATCTTCACCAAATTTTTTTAAAAAGAAACGCTTCATTTTTAAAATCATTGTTTGCTTAAATTCCAGTTTATTAACAAAATTTGTAAGAATATCGGTTATTATATCACCTGCTCCAATTGTTATAGCTTTATTAATTTTTAAACCTTGTTTTACACTATTTAAAGTTGACATTCCTCCTAACGAATGCCCAATAGCAATTTCAAAAGGACCATATTTTTCTTCTAAAAATAATGCCGTTGCAATAAATTCGGTCATCATGGTTGTTTTACCAGTTGATTTACCATGCGCAGGAGCATCAAAACTAATAGTCATAAATCCGTTTTCTAAAAGTTTATCAGCAATTTTATATAGTTGGGTACCTCTTCCAGACCAGCCATGTATTAAAAGTACTTTTCTTTTAGAGTATCCATAACTGTAAACCATAACTTCTTTATTAAGATTTGGAATTAAAACCATTTCCTTTTGAGCACTTTTTGCCATCATTTTTTCACGTTCAGGTGTTTTATATTTTATAGGAGTTGCAAAAAGCCGAATAGCGTATTTAGTTGCCAACGGTGGCATAAATAATTGTAGAAATTTTCCTATATGTATAATTGAAGCTGGTATTTTTGGAACATTATTTGTTAATTTTGATTTGGAGGGGTTATTACTCTTCATAAAAAATATTTAATTTGACTATAAAGATAGAATTTGTTACTTTAAGCGAAGAATATCAATTAAAAAAAATCTGAAAAATGAAAAAAGTAATTTCCTTAACATTAGTGTTATTATTTGTAATTAGCTGTAGTACAGTTCCAATAACAGGTAGAAAACGTGTTAATTTTGTTAGTGATGCTGAAATATTACCGGCAAGTTTTGCCCAATATGAAAGTTTTTTAGCTGAAAATAAAATTTCTGCTGATGTTGGTATGACTAATGAAATTCAGTCTGTTGGAATGAGAATATCAAAAGCTGTTGATCAATTTATGAGATCAAATAATATGGTTAGTGAAGCAAATAGTTATCGTTGGGAATTTAATTTAATTGATGATCCAACTGTTAATGCTTGGTGTATGCCTGGAGGTAAAGTAGTTTTTTATACTGGTATTTTACCAATTTGTGATAATACAGATGGGATTGCCGCAGTTATGGGGCACGAAGTAGCACATGCATTTGCAAAACATGGGCAAGAAAGAATGTCTACAGGTTCTTTATTACAATTAGGAGGTACAGCTGTTGCTTTGGGAACTGCTAAAAAAGATCCGAAAGCACAGCAAATATGGAATACAGCTTTTGGTTTGGGAGCTCAATTTGGAATAATGTTACCGTTTAGTAGAAGTCACGAAACTGAGGCAGATAAATTAGGTATGGTATTTATGATTATGGCAGGTTATAAACCCGAAGAAGCTGTAAATGTATGGATTAGAATGAGTGAAAGAGCTGGTGCTAATCAAGCTCCTCCAGAGTTTATGAGTACACATCCATCAAATCAAACAAGAATTCAGAATTTAAAAGCATTTTTACCTGAAGCTATTAAGTTAGCTGAAAAATATAGTGCTTCCACCACGGTAAATTAGATTATTTCAAATTAAAAAAAAATAATTAATTTATTAGTATATTGTAAACCGTTCTTTAATAAAAAGGGCGGTTTTTATTTATAAAGTTTATGTTAAAAAAAGGAGATAAAAAATTAATAAATGGCTGGGCATTTTATGATTGGGCTAATTCAGTTTATTCATTAGTAATTAGTACTACGGTTTTTCCAATGTATTATGAAGCCGTAACAAATGAAGGTGGAAATGTACAATTTTTAGGTACACATTGGCATAATACAACTTTATACTCTTATGCTTTAGGCCTGTCCTTCTTAATAGTTGCTTTTTTATCACCAATTCTTTCTGCAATTGCAGATTATACAGGAAACAAGAAACGGTTTATGCAATTTTTCTGTTTATTAGGATCTATTTCGGTGATGTCTCTTTTCTTTTTTACAGGAAAGGAAAATATATGGGTTGGAATCATTTTTTCAATGTTAGCTAGTATTGGATTTTGGGGAAGTATTGTTTTTTACAATGCTTATTTACCTGAAGTAGCTGACCCTGAAGATCACGATAGAGTTAGCGCAAAAGGATTTATGTTAGGATATGCAGGGTCGGTTTTGTTGCTTGCATTTAACTTATCAATGGTTATGAAACCTGAACTTTATGGTATTACTGATTCAACATTACCAGCAAGAATATCTTTTTTATCAGTTGGTATTTGGTGGTTTGGTTTTGCTCAAATAACATTTAGTCGTTTACCAAATAATCCTTTTAAAAGAAAGCCTGAAAAAAACTTTATCTTTAAAGGTTATAGAGAGTTACAACTTGTTTTAAAAGAAATAAAAACGCAAGGACAATTAAAAATATTATTAATTTCATTTTTTTTATATAGTATTGGAGTTCAGGCAGTAATATTATTAGCTTCTACCTTTGGAACTAAAGATTTAGGTTTAGAAGATCAAAACTTAATTATTACCATTTTATTAATTCAATTAGTTGGAATATTAGGTGCATTTTTATTTTCACGATTGTCAAAAAAAATAGGAAATATAAAGGCATTAAAAATAACAGTTGTTATTTGGGCATTTGCTTGTTTTGGAGCATATACCTTGCATAAAGATGATCCAAGTGTTTATTTAAAATTTTATGCTTTAGGAGGTTTTATTGGGTTGGTTTTTGGAGCTATTCAAACACTTTCGCGCTCAACGTATTCAAAACTAATTCCAGATAATACTCAAGACCATGCAACCTATTTTAGTTTTTATGATGTAACTGAAAAAATAGCAATTGTTGTTGGAATGGCAATTGCAGGTGTTGTAACATCATTTACTAATTCATTGCGCTTATTCATTCTTATTTTAGCTGTATTTTTTATTGCCGGATTTATTGCTTTAAGTTTTATGAAAAAAACTAAATATGTTAAATAATTATGACTTTATAATTGTTGGTGGAGGCGTTGTTGGATTGGCTACAGCATATAAATTACAATTAAAATTCCCTGAAAATTCAATAGCAATTTTAGAAAAAGAAATTAAAATTGGAAAACATCAAACAGGAAGAAATTCAGGTGTAATGCATTCTGGTATTTATTACAAACCAGAATCTTATAAGGCTAAAAATTGTTACAATGGTCTAAATCAGCTTGTCGAGTTTGCTAAAAAAAACGATGTTTTGCATGATATTTGTGGTAAAATTATTGTTGCTACTTCAACAAAGGAAATACCAGTTTTAGAAACCATTTATAAACGAGGAATTAAAAATAAAACTGCAGGTATTTGCTATTTAAATTCAGAAGAAATTAAAAAAAAAGAACCATTTATTGAAGGTGTAAAAGCAATTTGGGTACCAACTGCTGGAATTATAGATTATGTGGGCTTATGTACAACTTTTGTAAATAAAATAGTTGAAATAAATTCAAATAGTAAGTTGTTTTTATCGTGCGAAGTAAAAAAAATAGATTCACATAAAGAAGTTTCTACTTTAAAAACCAATATAGGGAATTTTAACGCTTCAAAAATAATATTTTGTACAGGATTACAATCTGATAGAGTTGCTAAAAAGGATAATTTGAAATTAGATATGCAAATTGTTGGTTTTAGAGGTGATTATTATGAGTTAAAACCTGAGGCACTTCATAAAATTAAAAATTTGGTATACCCAGTTCCAGATCCAAAATTTCCATTTTTAGGAGTTCATTTTACAAGAATGATTGATGGTGGAATTGAATGTGGACCAAATGCAGTATTTACGTTTAAAAGAGAAGGTTATAACAAAACAAGTTTTAGTTTAAAAGACACTTTTGAAGCATTTGCATTTAAAGGAACGTGGAAATTATTTGGAAAACATTGGAGAAAAGGAATTGATGAATATAAAAGAGCATTTTCTAAGCGGTTATTTGTGAAAGAACTTCAAAAAATGATGCCAAGTATTTCTGTTAATGATGTGCAACCTGTAAGGGCAGGAGTGAGGGCACAAGCTATTGATTATTTTGGCAATATGGTTGATGATTTTAAAATTGAGAAGCATTATAATAATATCCATGTCATAAATGCTCCATCTCCAGCAGCGACATCTTGTTTAGCAATTGCTGATGAAATTGTAAATTTTGTATTAAAATAGTTTGAAATGAATTTTTATCAGAAAGAAATAAAATTAAACCCGTTTAAGAGAGGTTTTCATTTAATAACCTCCGAAATTATTAATTCAATACCAGAAATAAAGAAGATTTCAATTGGGCAATTGCAAGTTTTTATGAAACATACTTCTGCAAGTTTAACAATTAACGAAAATGCCGATGCTACAGTAAGATCAGATTTTGAAAGTCATTTTAATAAAATGATACCAGAAAATATGCCATATTATATTCATACGTATGAAGGTTCAGATGATATGCCAGCACATTTAAAATCCTCAATATTAGGTGCTTCAATTCAAATTCCTATTACTAATGGTAAATTAAATATGGGTATTTGGCAAGGCATTTATTTATGTGAACATAGAGATTATGGCGGTTTTAGAAAATTAGTGTTAACCGCTTTTGGGAATTAGATATACATATTCGAGAAGTACTGAAGCTCAAATTTGGATGCCTATACTTATCTTATTGAAATAATACATTAATTATAAATCTGGATTTAAATATTTTTTTGCTTTTGAAATTGCGGATTTAATATTTGTTACAATATACTTTCTTTCAATAAGATCATAAATACCATTTTTTCTAAAACTATTTTTTAAGTCTAAATGAATTCCAGATAGTATTACTAGAATACCTTCAGATTTGTAAGTTTTTATAATTTCTTTCAAACTTTGAAAACCTGTAGCATCAATTATTGGAACATAACGCATTCTTAAAATAATTACTTTACAATCTCTTTTGTTATTAGTAATTGTTTCCTGAAATTGACGAGCTGCACCAAAAAAGAGGGGGCCATTAATCTCGTAAAGCTGTATTTCATTTGGTAAATCGGATAATTCGTCATCAAAAAGATGTTCACTTTCATTAAATTCAGAAGAAATATTTTTTATATGAATAGATTCACTCATTCTTTTCATGAACATGAAACTAGCAAGTACAATTCCAATTTCAATAGCAATTATTAAATCGAAAATAACTGTTAGAAAAAAGGTAGTAAGTAAAATTATAATATCCATTTTATTGCCTTTTAAAATGGATTTAAATTGTCGCCATTCACTCATATGATAAGCCACAACAACTAAAATCCCCGCTAAACAAGACATTGGGATAAGTTTTGCATATGGAGCAAATAAAAGCATAATTGCTAATAAAACAAATGCATGAGTTATTCCTGCAATAGGAGTCCTTCCTCCATTTTTTACGTTTGTAGCTGTTCTTGCTATAGCTCCTGTGGCAGGGATACCTCCAAATAAAGCACTTACCATATTAGCAGTTCCTTGGGCTATTAATTCTATATTTGAGCGATGTTTTCCTCCAATCATTGAATCTGAAACAACGGCAGAAAGTAAAGACTCTATACTGCCTAATAAAGCAATTGCAAAAGCTGGTTGAATAAGAGCTTTAATTGTATTAAAGTCAACATGAGGTATAGATGGTAAGCTAATAGTATTAGGTATTTCTCCAAAATTACTCTCAATTGTATCAACAGGAATTTTAAAAACTTGAACAATAATGGTTGATAACAAAATTGCAATAATAGATCCGGGTATTTTTTTTATTAAATTTTGAAAATATAAGGTTATTAATACAGTACCAAATGCAATTGAAATAGCGTACCAGTTAACTTTACCAACGTTATTAAAATAAATGATCCATTTATCTATAAAATCAGCAGGAATATCCGAAATATGAAGCCCTAAAAAATCATTTACTTGTGATGAAAAGATGATTAAAGCAATTCCGCTTGTAAAACCTACAATAAGTGAGTAGGGTATAAATTTTAAAAAATTTCCTAAACGAGCAAGTCCCATTCCAATAATTATGAACCCAGCCATAAAAGTAGCAATAGTTAAGCCATCTATACCGTATTGCTGTACAATACCATAAACAATTACAATAAAAGCCCCAGTTGGACCTCCAATTTGAACTCTACTACCACCAAAAGCTGAAATTATCAGCCCAGCAATTACAGCAGTTAAGATTCCTTTTTCTGGAGAAACACCTGATGCTATTGCAAAAGCTATTGCCAAAGGAAGCGCAACAATTCCAACTATAATACCTGAAATAATATCTTTACTAAATGTTTCCCTAGAGATCCCTTGTTTTAGAAGTAAAAATAATTTAGGAATAAATTCTTTTTGCATTATTAATTTAAAAAATAAGTGGTAGCGTGCGAATATATTGATGTAAATTTAATTCATTTTTATTGATAATTTGATTGTTAACTAAAAGATTTTTTAGTAAAATTTAAGAGAGCCTTATTTAAGTTTAATGATGCTTTTTTACTTAATCCAATTTCAATATCCCAATTAAAGCCCTGAATTTTAATTATATATGCTTTAGGTTTTTTATTGTAAATAGTTTCACATAAGTTTAAGATTTGATTTGGAGGAACTGCATGTGTTGAAAAAGAAACTTGTTCAGCAGAAAATAGTTGTTCCAGCTTAAATCCTTCTTTAAGTTCAGTTTTACAAGCATCAACAAAAATAACAGTTTCATATTCTCCAATTAATTCAGCATCTTCAACCATTAATTGATACTTGTATAATAAATTATCTGAATTAAAACCTTCTTTTTCTAAGTTATCTAAAAAACACCAACCAAGCCCATCGTCTTGGCGGGTGTTATTTCCTATTCCTATAATGAGTGTTTTATCTAATTTTTTCATCAATTAAGTTTCCATGTTTATCTTCTAATTGAACTATTAAAGGCATTTGTCCGAGTGCGTGTGTAGCGCAACTTAGGCAAGGATCGTATGCTCTAATCGCCATTTCAACCTGATTTAGCATTGGTTCTGTAATCTCAGGTTTTTCACTTAAAACTTCGTTGGCAACAGCTCTTACGCCACGGTTCATAGCTTCATTGTTATGTGTTGTTGAAACTATTAAATTACATTTTGTTATTAAGCCTTTATCATCAGTATGATATTCATGTATTAAAGTTCCTCTTGGAGCCTCAATAATTCCAATACCTTTATTTCTTGGTGTCCCTTTTGAAACTAAATCTGTACCCATTAAATCATCATCTAACAATAATTCTTTTATTAATTCAGCGCAATGCAACATTTCAATTAAACGAGCCCAATGTGTATGCATTGTCATATTATTGGGTTTGTTTTGGGTATAAGCCTTGAAAATTTGTCGTTCAATTTCAGCAAAAGGAGTAGTGATATTGGAACAGGTATTCATACGCGCTAATGGTCCAACTCTATTCCAGCCTTCTTTTCTACCATATTTTGTCATGTATGGAAATTTAAGATAGGACCAAGGTTCAACGGCTTCTTTAAAATGATAACGATATTCAATATCTTCAATATTCAACAACTCATTTCCTTCAAAATCAACAGATCTAAGTCTACCGTCATAAAGCTCAAGTGCACCAGTTTCTTTATCTACCAACCCTAAATGATTTGAAGGATATGAAGCAAAATTATCAATCCAAGCTGCATTTTCAGTATGATAGTTTTTCATAAAGTCTATAACTTCTTTAGACCAAGCTATCATAGTATCAATATTAGGAATTTGTTTTCCGTCTAAGAAATACTCTTTTTCTTCTTTAGTAAATGTTTTATGAACACCACCAGGAACGGCTAAAATTCCGTGAATTTTTTTACCAGCCAAGGCTTTTATTATTTCTTGTCCGAACTTTCGCATTAAAATTCCTTTTTTTGCGAGTTCTTGATTTTCATTAGCTACAGCAACAATATTCCTTTTTTCTGCAGGGGCATTTATTCCAAATAAAATATCAGGTGAAGCTAAATAGAAAAAGTGTAATGAATGTGATTGAAAAACTTGTCCGTAATGAAGTAATCTTCGAAGTTTAGTAGCAGTTGGAGTTAAATTTTCAGGATCTACACCAACTAATTGATCTATAGCTTTTGCTGCTGCAATGTGGTGACTAACAGGACAAATTCCACATAATCTTTGCACTAAAACAGGTGCCTCCCAATAAGGATGGCCTTGAATAAATTTTTCGAAACCTCTAAATTCTACAATGTGTAAAAATGCATCTTCAACCTTGCCGTTTTCATCCATTTTTATAGTTACTTTACCGTGCCCTTCAACTCTTGTAACAGGTTCTATTATTATTTTTTTTGTACTCATTTTATAAGGTTTAAGCCATTAATCGTATTTAAATTCGGGATAAGCAATTGAATATTCTTCTTCAAACAAGATGTGTTTTACAACATTCCAAATATGGTTTGCATTTGGCGGACAACCCGGAATGTGATAATCTATTTCTACAACTTCTCTGTTAGAATATACCTTGTTAAGAATCTTCGGAATATCTTCGTGGTTTGGAATTATTGTTTCTCCTTTTTCACTAGTCATAGAGTTTAGATATGCTTCTTTTAAGCAATCTTCTAACGGAACAGTGTTTCTAATTGCAGGTAAACCTCCCCAAATGGCACATTCACCAACAGAAACCAAAATGTCACAGTTTTTTCTGAATTCACGCAGTACTTCTATATTATGTGTATTACAGCAACCACCTTCAATTAAACCAATATCACATCGTTCGGTAAAAGTTTTTATATCTGTTATAGGAGATTTATTGAATTCTACCACCTCTAACAAATCTAACAGACCTAAATCAACATCTAACATAGACATATGGCAACCAAAACAGCCCGCTAAAGATGTTGTTGCTATGCGTTTTTTCTTATTGGTTGTTTTGTGTTTTTTAACTTCTTTTAAAGGAATCATTTTGCCTTCTGGTCCAAAATCAAATTGCCTATCTCCAAATGGTTTTCCAAAAGTTTTTCCTTTTACTAAAATTGAACCTGTTGGACAAATATGCATAGCGTGTTCTGCCTGAGTTTCTGAAAGTTTTGCTTCTTGCTCATAATCAATTCCTACAACAGTATTGTTGCCTCTATGTGTAAAGTTAAAAACTCTGTGGCCATCATTTGTTCTTACTTCTTCAATACAACGTTTACATTTAATACAGCGATTTTGATTTACAACAATACGTTCAGGTCGAGCATCTACAATTCTATCAACAAATAAATGAGGAAAACGTGTAAATCTAATTCCGGTTTCATAACCTAAATTTTGCATTTGACAATCGCCACTTTTTTCGCAAGAAGGGCAGAAGTGATTACCTTCAACAAACATCATTTCTAAAATAGCTTTGCGAGCATCTAATAATTCAGGCGTGTTTACTTCAATGTCTATTCCTTCTTCAACATTAACAGTACAACCAGCAATTGTTCTTCCGTTGTTTTTTACAGTACAAACCCTACAGGTTCCTAACGGATTTAGATGTTTGAAATGGCAAAGTGTAGGAATAAAAATTCCATTCTGTTTGGCAGCTTCAATTAGATTTTGACCTTTTTCGGCGGAACAAACTCTTCCGTCAATTTTAAATGATATATTTTCCATTTTAATTGGTTTTCAAACTATAATTGTGTTTCTTTAATTATGCTATCAAATTCATGTATTGCATCTTCCATATCAAACTCAACAGTTTTATTAAAGTTTGAAGGTGCAATTTTTACATTAAAATAATCTTTAAACTTATCAACTGCCATTGTAACTGTATTTGCCGATGATTTACCTAATCCACAGCGGCTTGTAAGTTTTATAATTTTACCCCATTGCTTCATTTCATCTACATCTTCCTGAGCACATAAACCGCGTTGAATTTTTTTTATTTTTTCAGTTAAAATATAATTACCGGCTCGGCAAGGTGTACAAACACCACAAGATTCTTCTTTAAAGAATTCCATAAAATTTCTAAGTACCTGTAAAATATCCCGGTTTCGATTAAATACCATAAAAGCACCACCACATAAAATATCTTCTCTGCAAATTTTTCTATCAAACTCAGTATTATTAATACATTCACCTGAAGGACCACTGACTTGAACAAAATATGGTGAAGTAGCCTGGCTCATTTCTATACCCAGTAAATCTCTTATGGATGTTCCATATTCAATTTCATAAATACCGGGTTTTGCAACATCACCCGAAATACTAATTAATTTGGTTCCTGGAGATTCTGGAGTGCCAATATTTAAAAAGAAATCTTCGCCTAATTCAATTATTCTTGCTGCGTAACAGAGTGTTTCTACGTTATTTACTACTGTTGGTTTTTGTAAATAACCGTGTTTAGTTGCAGAATGTGTACGTACAGGAGGTTCACCTCTTCTACCTTCTAAAGATTCAATTAACGCTGATGCTGCACCACAAACATAAGAGCCGGCACCCATTTGAATACGAATATTAAATTCAAAATTGTTTATACCTAATATGTTTTTACCTAAATAGTTTTTGTTTCTAAATTCTTGTAATAAGGCTTCTAATTCCGGTAAAATAAAAAAGTACTCGGCGCGTAAATATATTATTCCTTCTTTAGCTCCGGTTGCATAACCAGCAATAGTCATTCCTTCAAATAATAAACCAGGTAAATGTTGAAGTAAAGCTCGGTCTTTAAATGTTCCTGGTTCACCCTCGTCTGCATTACAAATTATGTATTTTGCGTCATCTTCATTATTTCTGCAAGATTGCCATTTATAACCAGTTGGAAAAAATGCTCCGCCGCATCCCTGAACTTTTGATTTTGATATTTTAGCTATAATTTGTTGAGGTGAAAATTTTTGCATTTGCTGTAAACTTTCTCCCATTCTGTAATTTCTAAAAATAACTGTTTTATCATTTTTAGGAGTAAATCTTATTTTGCTAATAGTTTTACTACAAAAATCTTTAACATTTTCACCATTTTTAATTTTTTGAATAATTAATTTGACTTTTTTTGGAGTTAAATCAGTAAACGGTTGAAAATTTATGAGCGCAGCAGGTTCTTGATCATTTAAACCAATACACGAAGTTTCTAATAAAGTAAATTCATTATTTCCTGGCTCGTTAAAAGTACATCCAGTTTCTTTTTCAAAGGTAGTTTTAACTTCATCAAAACCTTTAAATTCAGATATTATACTATTATTTAAGTAAATAAGATGTTTTCCTGTTGGGGTTTTGTGAAAAAAATGATAAAATGAAATAACGCTTTCTATTTCAATATTTGAAACGTTTAAGAGTTTTGATATTTCTAAAATGGCTTGGTTTGAAATATAGCCAAACTGTTGTTGATATTCCCAAAGTTTATTTAATAGCTGAGTTCTATCCATAATAAAAGTTATTATTATTTTGTTATAACTAAAGTTACGAATAAAGCCATATTTAAATATTGGATTTTCAATGTGTTGGAACGATTTATTTATAATTAAAAGTTTTTTTAAATGGGTTTAAATATCTTTAACAATTTTAGATTTTGCCTTAATAGATTTTATGAAATCAAGGGATTTGTTAAATAATTAATTTAATAAATTCGTAAAAAATAGGGTTTATTTTAATTGATAATTTAAAGTATGTATTATATGTGGATTTAAAATTATTAAAAATGTAATAAATTTTACTCGGTTAATTCAAATTGGGTGTTTTTAATTAAATTATCATAATCATATACTGCACTTTGCATATCAAATTCAATTTTACAATTGTCATCACATTTAGCTACTTTTAGATTAAAATAATCTTCAAATTTATCTATAGCCATCATAAAACTATTTGCAGCAAATTGTCCTAAACCACACCTGCTTGTTAACTGCATTATTTTACCCCATTCTTTAATCTCATTTAAGTCTTTTGTAGTACAAATTCCTCTTTTTATTTTTTTTATTTTTTCATGTAAAATTTGGTTTCCAGCCCTACATGGTGTGCATGTACCACAAGATTCTTCTTTAAAGAATTTGACATAATTTTCAATAATTCGAGTTATACTTCTAAAATTATTAAATATCATAACAGATCCACCACAAATTAAATCCTCTTTACATATTTTACGATTAAATTCGGTATTGTTAATACATATTCCAGACGGTCCGCTAATTTGAATAAAGTGAGGTGATGTTGCCTGACACAATTGTAATAACTCATTTATGGTAATTCCCCATTCAATTTCATAGATACCTGGTTTGGCAACATCACCTGAAATACTTAATAGTTTTGTACCATTACTTTTTTTTGTTCCAATAGATGAAATATATTTTGCGCCTAACTCAATTATTCTGGCTGCTTTTGCAAAAGTTTCAACATTATTTACAATAGTTGATTTGCCCAAATAACCGAAATCGGTAGGGAAATATTTACGAATTCTTGGTTCGCCACGTTTGCCTTCCATAGATTCAATGAGTGCAGTTTCAGCACCGCAAACATATGCTCCAGCACCAACTATAATTTTTATTTTGAAATTAAAGTTTTTGATACCATTAATATTTTTACCTAAATAATTTTTTTGTTTAAATTCTAATAATGTGTTTTCTAATTTTTTAAGGAGGTATTTATACTCTGCTCTTAAATAAATGAATCCATTTGATGCTCCTGTAACATAAGCAGCTATTATCATACCTTCAATAACTAAACCTGGGAGATTGTTTAGTAAAGCTTTATCTTTAAAAGTTCCAGGTTCACCTTCATCAGCGTTACAAATTACATACTTTTTGTTATCGCTACTTTCTTTACAAGATTTCCATTTTAGGGCGGTTGGAAAAAATGCACCTCCATGTCCTTCAAGTTCGGAATTACTAATAGTTTTTAAAATGGCTTCTGGATTCTTTGTTTTAAGTTTTTTTAATGAATTGCCTAAAAGGTATTTTCTAAAAAAAACTGTTTTAGATTCTTCAGGAGTGTACTGAATTTTGCTTTTTGGGTTGTTCGCTATTTGTTCAGGATACACACCGCTTTTTAATTGCTGAATAATTAATTTTACTTTGTCGGGTGTTAAATCTGTAAAAGGTTTAAAATTAATTAAAGCTGCTGGTTCTTGATCACTTAAACCAATACACGAGGTTTCGAAAAGCGAAAACAATGGATCTTTACAGTAAGCTCCAAAAGTGCAACCAGTTTCTTTTTCAAAAGCAGCTTTAACTTTTGAAAATCCTTTAAATTCAGAAATAATACTGTTGTTTAAATAAATAATGTATTTTCCTGTAGGTTTTAAGTGGAAGAAATGGTAGAAAGAAATAACTCCTTCAATTTCAATTTTTGATACATTTAATTCTTGGGCAATTTCAGTAATAGCATTTTCTGATATGTAGCCATAATTATTTTGAAATTCCCATAGGCGTGATAATAACCCAGTCCTTTTCATAATAAAAAAATTAGAAATAATTGTTACATAAAGCTACAACACAACGCGTTGAAAACCAATATAATTAGTGTTATTTTTTTCGAATTATTGAATAAAAACAATTTTGTAAAATCAATTGAATGATTATGATTTTAAAATAAAATGAATGATTATAAAATTTTAAAATCACTCTTTCTTTAAGAATTTTTAAATTTATAAACTATTGAGTGTAAATGTTTTTTTAAATGGACGCTACTTATTTTAATTCTAAATAGTTAATTACCTGTTAATAATTGAATTAATTATATAAGACTAAATAGTATTATTTAAATTAATTTTGTCAATTAATTTTACAATCAATAACCATGAAAAAACTAATCACCCTTTTTACAATTATTGTAACAGTTTCTGTTACTGCCCAAAATTTTCAACTACACCGAGATTTTGAAAGAGATCACTTCACCACAACATTTGAACTTTTTAAAGTAGATAAATATGGTAACACATTTACTTTTGTGGATTTTGACTACAATGCAAGTTCAGGAATAAGTGGTGGATACTATGAAATTGCACGTGTTTTAAAAACAGCTAAAATGCCAGTAGGTTTACATGTTGAATACAATGGAGGTTTGGGAACATTTGGTCCCGAATCTTCTCAAGGAGGATACACGATCAACGATGCCTGGATATTTGGTGCAAATTACAGTAAAGGAAATGCCAAATGGGGATTTTCAACATATGCCGGTTACAAAGCAATAAAAAATGCTGATGAAGGAAATTTCCAAATTACTGGAACTTGGTATGTTAATTTAATTGAAAATAAACTAACATTCTCTGGTTTTGCTGATTTATGGACGGAAAATGGATTGTCTGACAATACAGTATTTTTAGCTGAACCTCAGCTATGGTATCATTTAAATAAAACTTTTTCAGTTGGGGGAGAGCTTGAATTATCTTCAAATTTTGCGGGAGGAAATGATACAATTAAAGGTAGACCAACTTTAGCAATTAAATGGAACATTTAAAATATAAATTATGTTAAACAAGTTTTTTAAAATAACAGAAAATAAATCAACATTAAAAACGGAAATTGTTGCGGGGATAACTACTTTTATGACTATGGTTTACATTTTAGCTGTAAATCCAAGTATATTAAGTGCAGCAGGAATGGATAAAGATGCTGTATTTACAGCAACTGCATTATCAGCAGTAATTGCAACCTTAGTAATGGCATTAGTAGCTAAATTACCATTTGCATTAGCTCCAGGAATGGGTTTAAATGCATTTTTTGCATTTACAGTAGTTCTTGGTATGGGATATACCTGGGAGTTTGCTTTAACAGCAGTATTTTTAGAAGGTATAATTTTTATAATTTTAACTGCATTTAATATTAGAGAACTTATAGTTAACTCAATACCATTAAATTTAAAGCATGCAGTTTCAGTAGGTATTGGTTTGTTTATAGCTTTTATTGGATTAAAAGGAACAGGTTTAATTGTAGATAATCCGGCTACTTTAGTAAGTTTAGGAGATATGAAAAATCCTGCGGTTTTAGTTGGATTAGCAGGTGTTTTAATTATTGGAGTACTTTTAACAAAAAAAATAAAAGGAGCAATTTTAATAGGTATTTTAGTTTCAACTATTATAGGTTTATTTGTTGGTGTTACTGTAATTCCTGAAAATTTTAGTGTTGTAAGTTTACCACCATCAATTGAGCCAATATTTTTTAAATTCGATTTTTCTCAAGTATTTACAATAGATATGTTAATTGTTTTATTCACATTTTTATTTGTTGATATGTTTGATACTGTTGGAACTTTGGTAGGAGTTTCTTCAAAATCTGGAATGTTAGATAAAAATGGAAATGTTCCTAGAGTAAAACAGGCTTTATTTGCAGATTCAATTGGAACTTTTGTTGGAGCAATTTTAGGGACTTCAACTGTAACAACTTATGTGGAAAGTGCTGCTGGTGTTGCTGAAGGTGGTAAAACAGGTATGACAGCCTTAACTGTTGCAGGAATGTTTGCATTAGCATTGTTTTTTGCACCAATTTTTATGATAATTCCTGCTGCTGCAACTGCACCAGCATTAATTATAGTTGGGTTATTTATGATTTCTCCAATTATGAAAATTGATTTAACCGATTTTACTGAAGCAATCCCTGCCTTTTTTACAATTATAATGATGCCTTTAACTTATAGTATAGCTGAAGGAATTGTTTTTGGAATGCTATCTTTTGTATTATTAAAATTACTAACAGGAAGATATAAGGAGCTGAAACCAATTATGGTAATTATAGCAATTTTATTTATTATTAAATTTTTTGTGTAATTCTATATTAGGGAGACACAATAAAAAAAACCTTCTTTAATATTAAAGTAGGTTTTTTTTAGATTTTATAAATATTAAACTAACACTAACTTAATAGTTTATCAATTTTTTCTTTTTCTTCTTCAGCTAAAGCCCCATCAACTAAAATTCTACCACTATGCTCATCAGTAATAATTTTTTTACGACTTGCAATTTCAACTTGTCTTTGTGGTGGAATTGTAAAAAATGAACCTCCCGAAGCACCTCTTTCAATAGAAACTACCGCTAAACCATTTTTAACCGTAGAACGGATTCTTTTATATGCTTTTAATAAATGGTCGTCTATTAAATCAGCATATTCATCAGATTTTTTAAGTAATAGCTCTTCTTCTTTTACAGTATCACCCATAATATCGTTTAACTCAGCAGATTTATGTTTTAATAAATCTTCTTGTTTTGCAATATTTTCTTTGGTAGCTGCAATAACTTCATTTTTTTGCTCAATTTTAGCTTTAAATTCTTTAATTCTTTTTTCAGCTAATTCAATTTCAAGCTCTTGATATTCAGTTTCTTTAGTTAAAGAATTGAACTCTCTATTGTTACGTACTTTTTTTTGTTGTTCGTTGTATTTTTTTACTAAACCTTTAGCTTCTTCTATTACTAGCTTTTTGGCAGAAATTTCATTTTTTAAGCTAGTTACATCATCATCTAAATTAGTTAGTCTTTTATTTAAACCAACAATTTCATCTTCTAAATCTTCAATTTCTAAAGGTAATTCTCCTCTTACATTTTTAATTTCATCAACTCTTGAATCAATTAATTGTAAGTCGTAAAGTGCTCTTAATTTTTCTTCAACAGTAACTTCTTTCTTTTTAGCCATATTATAAGTAATAAATTGGATTCGTGTTTTTTTGCGATAAAATGATTGCAAAATTAGGAAATTTTTTTGTAAGAATCTCAACTAAAAGATTTTTTGTGAATTGTTCACTTTCGTAATGCCCAATATCTGCAATAATTAGTTTATTTTCAGCCTTGTAGAATTCGTGATATTTAATATCTGATGTTATATAAATATCTGCATTTGCGTTTATAGCATTTTCAATGGCAAAACTTCCTGAACCTCCTAAAACAGCTACTTTTTTTATAGGTTTGTTAAGTAATTTTGAATGTCTAATGCCTTTTGCGTTCATAGTATTTTTTAGTAAATTAAGAAAAGTGACTTCTTCCATTTCTTCAGCTAATTCACCAACCATTCCAATACCAATTTCTTGATTTACATTGTCTAAAGGAACAATATCATAGGCAACTTCTTCATAAGGATGCGTTTTAAACAGCGTATTTAAAATATTTTTTTCTTTATGTTTTTCAAAAATCACACTTATAAAGGTTTCTTCTTCGGTGTGTAACTCACCTTTTTTACCAATAGTTGGGTTTGAATCTTCATTCCCTCTATATGTTCCAAATCCTTGGGTATTATAGCTGCAATTATCATAATTTCCAATGTTACCTGCACCAGCTTTAAAAAGTGCTGTTCTAACTTCTTCAGCATTATCTTTTGGAGCGTAAGTAGTTAGTTTTTTTATGGTATTTTTTTGTGGAATTAATATTTTTTTGTTTTCAATACCTAAAACATCACATATTTTGGC
Organism: Lutibacter oceani; assembly: GCF_003384935.1. GTDB lineage: Bacteria > Bacteroidota > Bacteroidia > Flavobacteriales > Flavobacteriaceae > Lutibacter > Lutibacter oceani. The sequence continues at coordinate 835,889 of NZ_QTTQ01000010.1, read as the reverse complement.
ATTTACACCTTGAAATGAGTTATCTAATGCAGTATGCATTGCATAAATTGCAATATCATTTTTAATGGCTTTTAATATTACACGTTCTACGTAATTTTTTCCATTTAGTTTTTTTAATCCTGAAAAAATAATTGGATGAAAACTCACAATTAAATTGCAGTGTTTTTCAATGGCTTCATCAACTATATTTTCTAACGTGTCAAGTGTAACTATAACTCCAGATACTTTTGTAGTGTAATCTCCAATTAATAAACCTACATTATCAAAACCTTCAGCATAATTTAATGGTGCAATTTCTTCAATACAGGTAGTTATATCTCTAATCGTCATAATTTAATTGGTATTGTTAAAAACAAAGATAAATTTTAGACTATAAAGTTAAAGTTTTTAGGCATAAATATTATAATTTGTTTTGTATTTTCGCTTTTAGTGAAGTTATTAAGAAAAATATTATATCCATTTTCAGTATTGTATGGAGTAATTACAAGTGTGCGTAATTATTTATACAATAAAAATATTTTAAAAGCTACAGAATTTAATATTCCCACTATAGTGGTTGGAAATTTAAGCATTGGAGGTACTGGAAAAACGCCACAAATTGAATATTTAATAAGATTATTACAAAACGATTATAAAGTTGCAGTTTTAAGTAGAGGTTATAAGAGAAAAAGTAAAGGGTTTATAATTGCCAATGAAAATGCTTCTGCAGAATTAATTGGGGATGAACCATTTCAATATTATCAGAAATTTAAAGATATTATTGTTTGTGTTGATGCAGATAGAACAAATGCAATTCAACAATTACAAGAGCTGGTTAACCCACCACAATTAATTTTACTGGATGATGCATTTCAGCATAGAAAAGTAGCAGGAGGTTTTAATATTTTGTTAACGCCTTATAACGATTTGTATGTTAATGATACAATGTTGCCTACTGGAAATTTAAGAGAAAAAGTATCAGGTGCTGGTAGAGCTAATTTAATTATTGTAACAAAATGTCCCGAAACTCTTTCTGAAGATGAGCAATTTGAAATTACCAAAAAATTAAATCCTTCATTATATCAAACAGTATTTTTTACAACAATTGATTATGAAAATGAACTTCAGGGTACTTTAAAAGTTAATTTATCAGAACTGGAAAGTGCAGAAGTTTTATTAATTACTGGAATAGCAAAACCGAAGCCTTTATTAAAATATTTAAAAGAGAAAAATATCAAGTTTGAACATTTAAAATACCCTGACCATTATCATTTTAACTCAAAAGATATAGGTGAAATAAATAAGAGGTTTGAATTGTTAAAAACTAATAATAAAATTCTTTTAACAACAGAGAAAGATTATGTTCGTATCTTTGACAAGTTTAAAAATTTGAATTATATATCAATAAAAACAAAATTCATAAATCATAAAAATGATTTTGATAATATTATAAAAAACTATGTGGAACAAAGTTCAAGAAACAGTTAAATTTTTACAAAATAAAGGAATTACATCACCAGATTATGGAATAATTTTAGGAACTGGTTTAGGTAATTTAGTAGAAAAAATTAATATAAAACTTACAATTTCTTATGCCGAAATTCCAAATTTCCCAGTATCAACTGTTGCTGGACATTCGGGAGAATTAATTTTTGGAAAACTGAGTGGTAAAACTGTAATTGCTATGAAAGGACGTTTTCATTTTTATGAAGGTTGGTCAATGGAACAGACGGTTTTTCCTGTTAGAGTTATGAAATTTTTAGGTGTTGAAAAATTAATTGTTTCAAATGCCTCTGGAGGTGTAAATCCTAATTTTAAAGTAGGAGATATTATGCTAATTACGGATCATATTAATTTAATGCCTGTGCATCCATTACATGGAAAAAATGAAGATCGTTTTGGACCTCGTTTTGTTGATATGCACGAAGCTTACAGTAAAAAAATGATCGCTAAAATGGATAAGGTTGCCAGTACTTTAAATATTTCCATACATAAAGGGATTTATTTAGCGTTGCAAGGACCAACTTTTGAAACACCTGCAGAATATAAAATGGTCAAAATTTTGGGAGCTGATGCCGTTGGAATGTCAACTGTGCCCGAAGTAATTGTTGCCAAACATATGGGGATGGAATGCTTTGGTATTTCTGTTATAACAGATTTGGGAGTTGAGGGTATTGTTGAAGCGGTTTCTCATGAAGAAGTACAGAAAAATGCAAAAATTGCTGAAAAGACTGTGGGTAAATTAGTAGCGGAATTTGTGAAATTATAAATATGGCATTATCTTAAAAGCTTATATTACAATAATTTATAAATTATTGTAATATAAGCTTTTAACTATTCCGTCAGCAAGTCCTATTTTAGGAACATATATTTTTTTTGCCTTGCTCCATTTCATTGCAGATAAGTATATTTTTGTGGCTGGGATAATAACATCAGCTCTATCGGGATTTAAATCTAATTCCGAAATACGCTCTTCAAAGGTTAAATGTTTTAGAAATTGGTATTGAGCTTTCATATAAATATATGAAAGAGGTTTTCCAATTAGTTTTCCTGAAAGTTTAAATATTTTATTAATATTTCCACCAGAACCAATTAAAATAGGTTTATTTAAATTTTGTGTATTGGCTGTTATCCAAACTTCCATATTTTCCCATACATCTTTAAAAGATTTTTGCTTATTTAGTAAACGTACCGTACCTATTTTAAAAGATTTTGAATTTATAATTTTTCCGTTTGAAAAAATTGTAATTTCTGTGCTTCCACCTCCAACATCAACATAAACATAAGATTTATTGTTTTCAATAATGTTGAATAAATCTGTTGAAAAAATAATGGAAGCTTCTTTTTTACCATCAATTAAATTAATTTTTACACCTGTATTTTCAAAAATTTCATTTGCAATTTCAATTCCATTTTTGGCTTCTCGCATTGCAGAGGTAGCGCAGGCATAATAATTTTGAACACCATGAATATCCATAAGAAGTTTAAAAGCTTCCATAGCTTTAATCATTCTTAATTTGTTTTCTTCTGAAATAATACCTTTTATAAAAGTATCCGTTCCTAAACGAATTGGTACACGAACTAATGCAGATTTTTTAAAACTTGGATTTGCCCCATGATTTTCAGTAATTACGTTAGCTACTAATAAACGTATAGCATTAGAGCCAACATCTATCCCAGCAAGTTTTTCAATTTTCAAAATAATATTATTTAAAGTTTTTAGGAAACTCGGTTAAAAAGGTATTTCCAGCTTTAATATTTTTCCAGTGGTTGGTATCAAATTTAATTCCTACTACTCCACAAGTTGGAACATGGTCTAATTGTAAACTTCCAAATTTATTTACAAAGGTGCTAATTCCGTGGTCGTGACTAAAAATTATTGCAGAATCAAAACCATCATCTAATGCTTTTACTGTTTTAATTAAATAACCATCACTAAAATTATATAGTGATTTACTTATTTTAAGATTTGCTAATGGATAGTTAAAAGTGTAACTAAATATCATTCCGGTATGTAAAGCTCTATTTGCACAACTTGATATAAAAACATCGGGTGTTGCAATTTTTTTATGTAACACGTTTGAAATGAGATAAGCATCATTAATGCCTCTTTTTTTTAAAGGACGGTCAATATCTTTTATGTCTTCGTATTCCCAAGATGATTTTGCGTGTCTAACAATATAAAGTGTTTTCATTTTAGTTTGTTGAATTTCAAATATAAAAATTATGGAGCTAATCGTTCAATTTTCCAATCAAAATCTTCTTGTAAAGTATATCTGATTCTATCATGCATTCTATTAGGTCTTCCTTGCCAAAATTCAATACTTATAGGTTTTACAATATAGCCTCCCCAATGTTTTGGTCTTGGAATTTCAGTGTTTTTAAATTGTTTTTCAAATTGAAGTAAACGGTCGTCTAAAAATTTACGTGATGGTACAGGTTCACTTTGGTTTGATGCCCAAGCACCTAATTTACTTCCATCGGGTCTAGATTCAAAATAACCATCTGATAAGTTTTCTGCTATTTTTTCAGCCACACCTTTAATAATTACTTGACGTTCAATATTATGCCATAAAAAGGACAAGCAAACATTTGGGTTTTTTGCTATCGACTTCCCTTTTTCACTGTTATAGTTTGTATAAAATATAAAACCTTCCCAGGTATATTTTTTTAACAATACTGCACGGCTTTTTGGAAAACCATCTTCACCTATAGTTGAAATTGTCATGGCATTTGATTCAACATCACTACCAAATTCTTCAACTTCATAGAACCATTTTTGAAATAATTCCATTGGATTGTCAGAAATATCTTTCATTGAAAGTTCAATTTTTTGATAATTTCTTCTGTAATTACTTAAATCGTTTTCCATAAAACAAAATTAAGAATTCTTTAATAGGATAAAATTCATTTAAAATAAAATTACGAATTCGTTTTTTTAATTGTTAATAAACCAATAAAAGTAATGAAGCCATTTACTATTAATAACTCATAACCAAATATATAGCCATTAAATAATATTGCTGAATAACTATTTAAAAAGTAGGTTAATACAACCGCCATTAAGGCAATTAACCATACAAATTTGTCTTTAATATTAATTTTTGTAAAAATTCCGAAGGCAAACAATCCTAAAAGTGGACCATAGGTGTAAGATGCAACTTGTAAAACACTACTTATAACATTTTCTTTTAATACATATTTAAATATTACAATTACAATTACTAATAATATTGAAATTGCAATATGTGTTTTTTTACGAATTGCTTTTTGTTTAGATTGTTCCTTATTTTCAATATCTAAAAAATCGATACAAAATGATGTTGTTAAAGAAGTAAGCGCACTATCCGCACTTGAATATGCTGCAGCAATTAAACCCAAAACAAATACAATTCCAATAGTAATTCCCAAATCGCCATTTAAAGCAATTTCAGGATACAGTAAATCGGTTTTTATAGTGCCATCTGACGTTGGAATTGCAATACCAAATTTTTCTGCATAAATAAATAATAATGCACCTAATGTTAAAAAAACAAAATTTACCGCTATTAAAACAAGCCCGAGTGAAATAACATTCCATTGTGCTTCTTTAGTGTTTTTACAAGTCAGGTTTTTTTGCATCATATCTTGATCTAAGCCAGTCATGGCAATTGCTATAAACATTCCTCCCAAAAACGATTTTATTAGGTGTTTTTTATCATTAAAATCATCAGTAAAAATAATTTTACTGAACTTATCAAATTCAGAAGAAGCAAAAATATCTGCAACAGACCAATTTAATTTATTAATAATAATAAAAATGGTTGCGAAAACAGCTATTAACATAAACAATGTTTGTAAAGTATCGGTCCAAACAATAGTTTTAATACCACCTTTAAAAGTATAAATCCAAATTAATAAAATTGAAAAAATAACGGTAAGTTCAAACGGAATATGCCAAGCATCAAATATAAAATATTGTAAAACAGAAGCTACTAAAAACAACCTGAAAGAAGAACCTAAAACACGAGATATAAAAAAGAAAAAAGCACCAGTTTTATGAGTTACAGGTCCAAATCTATGCTTTAAAAATTCATAAATTGACGTTACTTTTAAATTGTAATAAATTGGTATTAGTACATAAGCAATTACAAAATATCCAAAGAGGTAACCAATAACAATTTGCATATAGCTAAACTGAGAACTTTGTACCCAACCAGGAACAGAGATAAACGTAACACCAGAAAGTGATGCACCAATCATACCAAAAGCAACAACATACCAAGGCGATTTTTTATTGGCTTTAAAAAAGGTATCGTTACTATCGTTTTTACCTGTAAAATATGCTATTGTTAGTAGTACACAAAAATAAATGGCAATTAATGAAAGTATGTAAATTGGTTGCATTAACTAAAGGTATCAGTTTTATAATAACAAAGAAACTAAAATTATTGAGAATATCGTTTGCTAATTGTACATTTGCGAAATGAATTTTTCTTCTAAACTTTTGGAAAATGCAGTTAACGAGGTGTCTCAATTACCAGGAATTGGAAAAAGGACAGCTTTAAGGTTGGTTTTACACTTATTAAAGCAGCCAGCTAACCACACGCACCAATTGTCAAAAGCTTTAAATAATTTAGTTGATGAAATTAAATTATGCAAAAAATGTCATAATATTTCTGATGTTGAAGTTTGTGAAATATGTGCAAATCCATCACGAAATAATGAAATTATTTGTGTTGTTGAAGATGTGCGAGATGTAATGGCTATAGAAAACACAGCTCAATTTAAAGGCTTGTACCACGTTTTAGGAGGTAAAATTTCTCCAATTGAAGGTATTGGTCCACAAAATTTAACCATAGATAGTTTAATTGAAAAGATTAAAATTGGTGCTGTTAAAGAAGTAATTTTTGCTTTAAGTTCTACTATTGAAGGTGATACTACTAATTTTTATATTTTTAAGCAATTAGAGAAATATACCATTAAAACCTCAACAATTGCACGGGGTATAGCCGTAGGTGATGAATTGGAATATGCAGATGAAGTTACACTTGGAAGAAGTATTATAAATAGAATTCCATTTGAAAATTCCCTATAACTTTTATGGATATATCAGTTGTAATTGTTAATTATAATGTTCAGTATTTTTTGGAGCAGTGTATTTTAAGTGTAAAAGAAGCTGCTACTAATTTAAATGTTGAAATTATTGTAGTTGATAATAATTCTGAAGATAACTCGTGTTCAGTAATTAAAGAAAAATATCCTGAAGTTAAATTAGTTGAAAATAAAGAAAATATAGGTTTTTCAAAAGCAAATAACCAAGGTGTTAAAATTGCGAAAGGTGCATATATTTTAGTTTTAAATCCAGATACTATAATTGCTGAAGATACGCTTGATAAAATTATTTTTTTTGCAAGAGCGAAACAAAATTTAGGAGTTTTAGGAGTTAAATTAATTGATGGATCTGGAAAATTTGCTCCTGAAAGTAAAAGAGGAATTCCAACTCCAAGTACCTCATTTAATAAACTTTTTGGTATTTCAAGTAAGCGTACCGGTAAATATTATGCAACACATTTAGACGAAAATGAATCTGGTATAATAGATATTGCATCGGGTGCATTTATGTTTATGAAACGTATTGTTTTTGAAGAGGTTGGGGGTTTTAGCGAAGCTTATTTTATGTACGGTGAAGACATAGATTTAAGTATGAAGCTACTGCATAAAGGATATCAGAATTACTACTTTGCAAGCACGCAAATAATTCATTTTAAAGGCGAAAGTACCGACAAAAACAGTAAATATTTAAAATATTTTCATGATGCGATGAAAATATTTTATAAAAAGCATTTTAAATTAAATTTAATTTATGATTTTATTATGCGAATTGGTATTGAGTTTTGGTATTTATTAAAATATTTTAAATTTAATAATGTAAAAAAAACGAGAAAACCAATATTTAATTTGTTGTATTTGGGAGATGATGAATTAATTGTTGAATATTTAGATAAAAAATATTTAGTGATAAAAGAGTCTATTTTAGATGATTTTTCTGAAATAAAAAAAATTATAAAAAACAATAAAATTGATGCTATTGTATTTGATAATTCAAGAATTTCAAATAAAAAAATTATTGAACATTTTCAAGAATTAAAAAATGAAAAAGTCGTATTTAAAATTCATCCAAAAACAACTAATTTCTTAATTGGGAGCACCTGCCCAAATGTTCGTGGGCAAATTGAAATTATTGAATAATTAATTTTTCTCAATTCTTATTCTCGCATCAACCGCAAAAATTTCTTTTTCATTTCCTAAAAGCGGATTTAAATCTAACTCAGCAATTTCAGGAGCTATAGTTACTAAATTTGAAATTTTTTCAATAATTTCAGCAAATTTAGTTTCGTCAACACCTTTTTGATTTCTAATTCCTTCAATTATTTTATGCGATTTTAAATTATGAATCATTTCAATTGCTTCGTTTTTTGAAACTGGAGCTAATGCAGACTCAATATCTTTTAAAACTTCAATATAAATACCTCCTAAGCCACATAAAATTAAATGACCAAAATTGCCTTCTTTTTTTGCTCCTATAAATAATTCAATTCCTTTTTTCATCGGTTGAATTAAAACGGAAGTTGCACCTTTAATTTTCATGATAGTATTAAATGATGCTATCAATTTCTCTTCAGACGTAATATTTAAAACAATTCCTCCAACATCACTTTTATGAATAGGTCCAACAACTTTTAGAACCACTGGAAAACCAAATTCTGTAGCGGTTTTTACACAAGTTTGTTTAGTTGTGCAAACAGCTTCATTTACCATTGGAATTTTAGCAGCTAACAATAATTCTTTTACTTGTTGAGGTTGCAAATAACCATTTTCTGCAATATCAAGTATTGTTCTAATTTTAGTTGAATTAATTGTTGATTTTGAATTTTTACCTAATCTTGGTTTTGGAGTATTATTTACTTTTCCTAAGGCATTTCCAAACAAAACTTCGTCAGTAAAATTTATATTTCCTTTTGAAATAAAATAATCAATTTCATTTTTAACATTCACAACTGAAGGTAAAATTGGAAATATTGGTTTTTTGCATGTTTGTATTTTTTTGTGAAGTACATCATAAACATCAAATACTTCAAATAAACCTGGGCTTCCAAAAATAACTACCATTGCATCAATTTCCGAAAAATCATGTTCGCAATAATCTATAATAGTTTCTAATTGTTCAGCATTTCCAGTTGCCAAAAAATCAATTGGATTAGAAACGGAAGAACCTAAAAATAATTTATTTAGCAATTCATCACTCTTTTGCCCTTTAATTTCAGGAACATTGAGTCCATTTTTAGATAGAGTATCCGTTAACATTACTGCAGGTCCACCAGCATGTGTAATAATTGCAATGTTTTTACCTTTTAATTCAGGATACATAAATATAGATGCAACTGTAATTAATTCATTTCTACCAAAACAACGCACAATTCCAGCTTTTTTAAATAATGCATCAACTGCCGTATCTGAATTTGCCAAAGCACCTGTATGTGAGCTTGCGGCCCTACTTCCTGCTGAAGAACTTCCTGCTTTTATGGCTGCAATTTTACAGCCTTTCTGGATTAAGGAAGAAGCGTGTTTTAATAGTTTTTGAGGATTTTCAATACTTTCAATATATAATAGTTTTACTTTGGAACTAGTATTTTTATTAAATGTTTCGTCTAAATGTTCTAAAACTTCTTCAACTCCAATTTGAGCCGAATTTCCAACGGAATAAACACTTGAAAATGTTAAGCCAGTTGACATTGCTGCTTCAATAATAAAAACAGCTGTTGCACCAGATCCCGAAATAAAATCGACACCTTTTTTATCTAATTTAGGAATAGGAGTAGTAAAAACACCTGCATAATTTTGATTGATTAATCCAATATTATTTGGTCCTAGAAGTGTACCTCCAACAGCATTAATTTCTTCAACAATGTCTTGTTCTAACTTTTTACCTGCTGCATCTTTTTCACTAAATCCTGCAGAGAAAATTATAAAACCTTTCGTGTTTTTTTGTTGTGCTAATACTTTTATTGTTTCTAAAGTAAATTTAGCTGCAATTGCTATAATTGCTACATCAACTTTAGGAACATCATTAATATTTTGATAGCATTTAATACCCTGAATTTTATTTTCTTTTGGGTTAACAGCAATAAGTTTACCTTTAAAATTGTGTTCAATTATATTTTTTAGAACACGTCCTCCAGGTGTGTGAACGTTATTTGAAGCGCCAACAATTGCAATACTTTTTGGGTTTGTTAATTTTTCGTGTAACATTTATTGTTTTGTTTTAAGAAACCATTTCAGAAGCAATTTCTTTTCCTTTTTCATAAGCTTCTATGTTTTTTATAACGATGCGTTCTCCTTTTCGTTGAAACAGCATTTTAATAGCTTTTTGTAAACTTTCATCACTTAATGGAAGTAGTGAAGCAGCAGCTCCTAATAATACAATATTGGTAGCTTTAGAATTTCCAATTTCTTTTGCAATTCCTTTAGCATCTATTAAAATAGTATTTTTATGTGTTTTTATTTCTTTATATAGTGTTTCTAATTCAGGGTAATTAGTAATATTTTCAAATGGGTTTGAATCTGTTATTAAAAAACCACCTTTTTTTAAATAAGGTAAATAGCGTAATAATTCCATTGGTTCAACTGAGATAATCATATCTGCTTTTCCTTCAGGAATTAAATCAGAGAAAATTTCTTTATCTGAAATTCGAACATGACTTTGTACTGCGCCACCTCGTTGACTCATTCCGTGGACTTCAGATTGTTTAATATTTAAATTACTGTTTAAAGCTGCAGTATCTAAAACAGCAGCAATTGTTAAAATTCCTTGTCCACCAACTCCTGCTAAAATTATATTTGTTTTCATTGTTTTTTAATTTATAGATACTTGTTGTAGTTTTTTTAATTGATCTTTTTTCTCTTTAGGCAATTGAACGCAAGGACGTTGTGCTATAACAACTGAAATTCCTTTATAATTAATTTCCTGCCTGATTATATCAATATTTTCATCTAAATTTTTATGAAGCGGAGTTATTATTTTTAAATGTTCTTTTTCAACTCCAATTCCTTTACAAATAGTTACTAATCTTCCGGAAGCAGAAGAATCCTGAGCGCCTGTCATTGCAACTGCAGAATTATCTGAAATAATAACTGTAATAGGTGTGTTTTCTATAACAGCATCTAATAAGCCTGTCATACCAGAATGTGTAAAAGTTGAATCTCCAATAATAGCAATTGAAGGATGTATTCCAGCATCTGAAGCACCTTTTGCCATAGTTATAGAAGCTCCCATATCAATTAAAGTATTTATACTTTGGTATGGAGGCAACACACCAAGTGCATAGCAACCAATATCTCCAAAAACCTGTTGCGCTGTGTTTTCAGTTTTTAATTGATTTATGGCTTCAAATAAATCTCTATGTGCACAGCCAACACATAATTCAGGAGGTCTTCCTGAAACTATTTTCGGAATTTTTTCACTAATAGTTCTTTCAAATCCCAAAGCTTCAGCTATATTATCAGGATTTAGTTCGCCAACTCTATTTAAGTGTCCTGTTAAACGCCCCATTACTTTTTTACTTTCACCAAAATAATCCGATACTAATTCTTCAATAAATGGTGCTCCGTCTTCTAAAACCAATATTTTTTTACATTTATTAAATAATTTTTTCACCTGTTTTTTTGGTAAAGGATATTGTGAAATTTTAAGGATAGGGAATGGGCAGCTATCATCTTCGAAATTTTCCATTAAATAATTGTATGCAATACCAGCCGCTATAATTCCCATTGAAGTATTTGGGCCGTCAATAAATTTATTAAAATAGCTGTTTTCTGAACTTTCTCTGTTATCACTTTGAATAGCCACTAAATGTTGATACCTATTTCTTGCATGCATTGGTATCAATTGAAATTGGTGTGGATTTTTTGGTAAATGAATACTGTTTTGAGCTTTTCTTTTACTGATTTCAATTCCAGCTCTGGAATGTGAAAGTCGCGTAACCATTCTAATCATAATTGGTAGCCCTAATTGTTCAGATAAATAAAAAGCATACCTGGTAATATCGTAAACTTCCTGTTGGTTTGAGGGTTCGAAAATAGGAATCATTGCAAATTTCCCATAATTTCTAGAGTCTTGTTCGTTTTGTGAGGAGTGCATTGAAGGGTCGTCGGCTACAACTACAACCAACCCACCATTTATTCCAGATACTGCCATATTCATAAAAACATCAGCGGCTACATTTAAACCAACATGCTTCATAACTGTCATTGCTCTTTTTCCTGCATAAGACATTCCTAAAGCGGCTTCCATGGCAGTTTTTTCATTAACGGACCATTTAGAGTGAATGTTCAATTCTTTTGCTATTTTGGAGCGTTGTATATATTCTGTAATTTCTGTTGATGGAGTACCTGGATAAGCATAAACACCTGATATTCCGGCATCAATAGCACCTTGAGCTAAAGCCTCATTTCCTAATAGAAGTTTTTTCATAAATTTCAACTTTATAAATTATGTATTTATAACAGGCTAAAATTACGAAAACGTTTTCGGGTAATAAATGATTAAAATCATTTTGTAACATTTAATACGCTGATATACAGTTTTTTGAATGTTTAATGAAATTGTTTATATGTTGAATTTTATGAGCTTAATTTGAGTTAATTATTATGAAATATGAAACTAACTTTAACTAATAGTGCAGTATTGTTAAACAATAACTTCACGTCTTTTTTATAAAAATTTAAAAATCTATAAAAATAACTTCTATATAATTTATAATATAAACTTATAATAAAATAAAAATTTGACTAATTAGGAATTTAGACTTTTAGGAAAATTAATTTTTGTGTATGCGTAACCTCATCAACAGTTTTGGAGAATTCTACAATCATTTTAGTAGTGTCACTTTCAAAAGTTACTTTAACTTCAGGAATGTCAATGCCTGTTATTTCGTACATATCGTCTCCTAAATTTTTCCAAGTGCCTTTTTTAATTTCTACAGCTATACATTCTGATCCTTCATCATAAAAATCTTTTTCTTCATAAATACCATCTTCAAATAATTCAAGTGTCATTGATTTTTCACATTCGGTTAATTCTACTTCAATAGCATCTTCAAATTCTTGATCTAACTGCCATTTACCAATAATGTTATCAGGAACATAATCATTATTATCTATGAAAATCATTTTTAACCAAATGTCAATTTCTTCATCTTCAAAGTTAATTGTTCCAGATAATTCTAATATCATTTTATTACTCTCAAAAGTAACTTTAACTTCTAAAGAGAGTGTCATTTCTGGAATTTCAAAATCGGAGATACTGTATGAATTATTGTCAGAATTTTCCCAAGTTCCATTAATAATTTCTTGAGCAACACAAATACTTTCATCGTCGTTAAATTCAAAAACTTTTAATTGATATGTGCCATTTTCAAAAAAATCAATGGTTGATTTTTTGTCGCATTCTGTAAGTAAATCATCTTCATACTGATCATCTACTTTTATTAATAATTGGTTAACTCTCCATTTTCCAATTATAGCATCGGGATTATTTTCATTCGTATCATTATTGTCGTTACTGCAAGCATTAAAACTTAATACAATAAAAGCGGTTGTCAAAAATACTATTAATTTTTTCATGACATTAGAATTTAATCGTTATGACATAAAATTAAACCTGACTTTTAAGTTTTCAAATGACTTTAATCAAGCAGCTGACTTGTAGGAATGATTGAAATCAGTTTAGATATAGGTTTTTGAAAATGTTATAATTTTTAATCATTCATTAAAATAAAAATGGATGCTTTTAGGTTATTTTTCCCAACTCTTTTTATTTCGAAGGTTTTTGTATAGTTTAATTCCTAACATTAAAAAAATTGAAACTCCAATAATTCCAACAGTTCCAAAAATCCATCCAAAGGCATTTTTTAAAACTACCAAAAATACACAGGCAAATAAAATAATTGTAGCGACTTCATTCCAAATTCTTAAAGCAAACGAAGAGTATTTTAAATATCCTTTTTCTATTTGATTGTACATTATTTGGCAAGTTGCATGGTATGCAATTAAGGCTGCAACAAATCCTAATTTTATTTGCATCCAACCCATTTGTAGCCAGGCTGGTTGTAGTATTAAGAGCCAAATAGCGAATAGTGTTGCTAAAACTGCAGAAGGCCATGTAATAATATACCACAGCCTTTTTATCATTAATTTGTATTGTTTTAGTAATATTTGTTTTTCAATTTCAGGTTTTTCTTCTGCTTCTTTGTAATAAATAAACAATCTGATTATGTAAAATAAACCGGCAAACCAAGTAGTAATAAAAATTATATGAAGTGATTTTATGTATAAATATTCCATAAAAATTATTTTGCCCAATTATTAATCCAATTACAAAGTGTATTTGCCCATTCTTCGTTATCGTTAAGACAAGGGATTGTTGAAAAATTTTCACCACCATTTTCTTCAAAAGAATGTTTTGCTTCCATACCTATTTCTTCTAAAGTTTCTAAACAATCCGATACAAATGCAGGTGTTACAACTGCTAGGTTTTTAATTCCGTTTTTAGCAAAATCATCAATGGTTTGATCCGTATAAGGCTGTAGCCAAGGATCACGACCTAAACGCGATTGGAATGATGTGCTATAGCTTCCTTCTTTTAAATTTAATTTTTCCGCTACATTTTTTGTTGTTTGATAGCATTGATGTCTATAACAAAATTCGTGTGCTGGAGAAGGTGTGTTACAACAACTGCCATCTATTTTACAATGCGATTTAGTGATATCAGATTTTTTAATGTGACGTTCAGGAACTCCGTGATATGAAAAAAGTAAATGGTCAGGTTTTATTAATTCCAAATGTTGTTGGATACTGTTGCTTAAAACTTCAATATAATCAGGTTCATTGTAAAAAGCAGGAACATCGGTTATTTTTATGCTAGGAAAATCTTTTTCAACAATTTTAGATGCTAAAACGGTAATAGTTTCTGTTGTAGCCATTGCAAATTGAGGATATAACGGAATTAAAAAAATTTCTGTAACTCCCTTCGCTGCTAATTTTTCAATACCGCTTTTTATGGAAGGGTTTCCATAGCGCATTGCTAATTCTACAGGAATAGTTGAATTTTTCTGAACTTTTTTATGCAACCTTTCCGACAAAACTATAAGTGGAGAGCCCTCTGGCCACCAAATTTTTTTGTAAGCTTCAGCTGATTTTTTTGGACGTGTATTCAAAATTATTCCTTTTACCACAAAAGCACGTATAAGGTATGGTGTATCTATTACGCGTTTATCCATTAAAAATTCATCTAAATAATTTTTAACATCTTTTACTGAAGTACTGTTTGGTGATCCTAAATTAACTAATAAAGCTCCTTTCATTTGTTGATTTTAATATGTGTTTTATTGTGATTTTGCAAATTGTTTTGGTGTGATTTTATATTTTCTTTTAAAAGCAGCAATAAAATGACTGGATGTGCTGTATCCTAATTGAGATGCTATTTCATTTACATTTAATTGTTGCTCCTG
Organism: Lutibacter oceani; assembly: GCF_003384935.1. Classification (GTDB taxonomy): domain Bacteria; phylum Bacteroidota; class Bacteroidia; order Flavobacteriales; family Flavobacteriaceae; genus Lutibacter; species Lutibacter oceani. Next base: position 820,860 of record NZ_QTTQ01000010.1, on the reverse strand, counting down.
TAATAAAGTTTTGGCCAATTCCATTTTATAGTTTAATAAAAATGTAAATACAGGAAATCCATAAAACTCCTTAAAATCAGTTTTTAATTTTTTAATATTTAGTCCAACTTCTTTTGATAATTCATAAAGTGAGGGAGGGTTGGCCATTTTTTCAATAATAATATCTTTAGCGTGTTTTATTTTACTCACTGTTTCTTCACTTGAAATATACGGGCAATTTTCAGTTTCGTTTTCAGATGCTGAACTGAAATAATAACTCAATAATTCGTAAACTTTACCTTTTATATAAATTGGTCTTAGGATTTGATTTGTTTGTTTTGTAATTAATTGATTTAAAATTAATTTAATAGATGAACTAATTTCTTTTGGCTCAATAATAGGGTTTTCTCCTTTTAGGCTGTTATAATTATATAAAACAGTACCATCTATTGAAAAAAGTGAATGAAAATATTCAATAGAAATTAATACAACTATTAATTCTGAATTTATAGGTAAATTAAAAAGAAGATTCATTTGTTCATCCTTAAAATAAGCCATGCTAGAATTCCCCTCTGTCAAATTTATTGCACAATGTTTCATATTAAAGGCAACGGAACATTGTTGATTGGTGCAAAAAAATAATTGGATATAATTATTTGTTAAAGCCTGTTGTAGTAACAGTGTTTCTTCTGATAAGTTGTTGAAATAAAATACTTTAAAAGTGTTTGCCTCATTAAAAAGAATATGAGTACTTTTGTCGATATATTTGTGGCTTTTTAAACTAAATTTCATCAGATGTTTTTTATAACTAATCGTAAAAATATCTACAAAAATACAATAAAAAGAAATACAATATAATGTTTTTTTTAAGAATAAATATGACAAATGTCATATTTTAAAACCCTTATGTTTACTGACATATGTCATAATTTATATAAAAAACAGCTTATTTAGAAATGTTCTAAATTAACATATGTAACTTATGTCGACAATAATAGTACTTTTAGCGACGTTTTGAACTATAATATAATTGTACTTTTGTCGATACTTATTGGTAATACTAATTTTATGAGTCAAGAAAATTTACCTGCTAAATTTTATAATGTAGGTTTAAGTTATAAAAAAGCGGATGTAAAGGTACGTGGTGCTTTTAGTTTAACTAAAGAAAATCAAAAACTTTTATTGTTAGAGGCTAAGGAAAAAGGGATTGATGGAATTTTTGTTTTATCTACTTGTAATAGAACTGAAATAACTGGTTTTGCAAAACACCCTTTCGAGCTAATTAGCCTACTTATTAAATATTCAAAAGGTAGTGTGGAGGAATTTATAAATGTTTCTAACGTTTATAAAAATAATGATGCAGTAAACCATTTATTTAATATTGCAACAGGTTTGGATAGTCAAATATTAGGCGATTATGAAATAGTTGGGCAATTAAGACAGTCTTTTAAATTGGCTAAAAAGTTAGGTACTACAAATGCTTATTTAGAGCGTTTAATGAATTTGGTTTTACAAGCAAGTAAAAGTGTAAAAAACAATACTAAATTAAGTTCTGGTACAACTTCAGTTTCTTATGCAGCTATACAATATATAGTAGATTCTATTGAAAACTATAACGATAAGAAAATTCTTATTTACGGTTTGGGTGAAATAGGAAAAAATACATGTAAAAATGTATTGGAATATACTTCAAATAAAAATATTACTTTAGTTAATAGAACACTTGAAAAAGCTATTGATTTTGAACAAGAACATAACATAGTTTCTGTAGTTGATTTTTCAAATTTAACTGAAGAAATTCATAAAACAGATATTTTAATAGTATCAACCGGAGCCAATACACCAACAGTTACCAAAGCACATTTAAAAGAAGGTAAGGAGTTGTTAATTATAGATTTATCTATGCCGGAGAATGTTGATGTAAGTGTAAAATCTTTGGAAGGGATAACATTGATTAATGTTGATGAACTTTCGAAAATTACTGATAAAACTATTGAAACAAGAAAAGAGCAAATTCCTTTAGCGGAAAAAATAATAGAAAAATATAAATCAGAATTTAACGATTGGATTTCGCATAGAAAATATGTGCCAGCCGTTAATGCTTTAAAAGAATCTTTACAAGCAATTCAGCATGATGAAATTGATTTTCATTCAAAAAAAATAAAAGATTTTAATATTGAACATGCAGAATTTGTTACCAATAGAATGATTCAAAAAATAACTACACAATTTGTTAAGCATTTAAAAGATGAAGAAACTTCGGTTGATCAAAGTATAAATGTAATAAGCAAAATATTCTACTCAGAAAAAACCGAAATTTAGAATGGATAAAATTATTAGAATTGGTACTCGCTCTAGTGAATTAGCACTTTGGCAAGCCAATACAGTTGCAGAACAATTAGGACATTTCGGACATGAAACTGAAATTGTAAAAATAGATTCCCTTGGAGATGTTGTTTTAGATAAACCACTCTATGAACTTGGAATTACTGGAGTTTTTACTAAAAATTTAGACATCGCATTGCTGAATGGTAAAATTGATATTGCAGTGCATTCTTTTAAAGATGTTCCTACAAAATTACCGACAGGAATTGTGCAAACAGCCGTTTTGAAAAGAGGTGATTTTAATGATGTGTTAGTAATTAAAGAGGATGAGAATTTTTTCGCAAATGATTCAGCTATAATTGCAACTGGAAGTTTACGCAGAAAAGCACAATGGTTATATCGTTACCCGCATCATAAAATTACAGGATTACGTGGAAACGTAAATACACGCTTAAAAAAGTTAGAAGATAATGATTGGGATGGTGCAATTTTTGCCGCAGCAGGTTTAAAAAGATTAAAATTATTACCAGAAAAGGAAAAGCATATTAAATTAGATTGGATGATTCCTGCTCCTGCACAAGGTGCTGTTATGATTGCTGCCTTAGAAAATAGAGAAGATCTTATTGAAATTTGTAAAGAGATAAATGACGAGCAAACTGCAACTTGTGTTAAAATTGAACGTGATTTTTTACGGGTTTTAGAAGGTGGCTGTACTGCACCAATTGGTGCTTTAGCAATGATTTGGGATGAAGAAATAAAATTTAAAGGTGTTTTATTTAGTCCCGATGGTAAAAATAAAATGGAATTTTCCAAGGAAGTACCAATAAACAATGCATCGGATTTAGGTGAATACGGAGCAAATTACATTTTAGAAAGAGGTGGTAAAAAGTTAATGCGAGAAGTACAAGATATTGAAAAGTCTACACTCGTTTACTCTACAAAAAGTCTATCGCACCAGCAAACAAGTATTTTAAATTCCAAAATTGGTGTAGCAAGTAGCGATTTTATTACTATTAGAAATAACCGTTTAAAGCCAGTTATTGTTAAAAAACCAATTGAAAATGCAGTATTTACAAGTCAAAATGCTGTAGAAGCTTTATTGAATAACTTTAGTCCAATGGAACTAAATTTTGAAAATATTTATTGTGTTGGAAGAAGAACAAAACGACTTATTGAAAAGAAAATTGGAAAAGTGTCACAAGTTGAAAATGATGCTGAAAAACTAGCTAATTATTTAGTTGATAATTTAGATACTAAAAATGTTACTTTTTTCTGTGGAAATAAAAGAAGAGATGCTTTGCCAGAAACTTTAACAAATAACGAAATTGAGGTAAATGAGGTTATATGTTATCAAACACAACTAACTCCAAAAGTTATTGAGGAAAAGTATAAGGGGATTCTTTTTTATAGTCCTTCGGGAATTGAAAGCTATTTAAAAGAAAATACCAATAATGAAATTGTAGCATTTTGTATTGGAGAAACTACTGCAACAGAAGCTAAAAAACACTTTAAAAATGTTGAAACCTCAAAATTGTCTACAGTAGAAAGTGTTTTAGAATCAGTAAATAAATTTTTTGAAGAAAATAAATAGTAATAGGTATGAATAGAACTAGACGTCTTCGTAAAACCGAAAATATTCGCAGATTAGTTAGAGAAAATAAATTAACTATAGACGATTTAATTTACCCTTTATTTATTGAAGAAGGTGAAAATATAGAAACAGAAATTGTTTCTATGCCTGGGATAAAACGTTTTTCATTAGATACAATTTCAAAGGAATTAGACGAAGTTGTAGCGTTAGATATTCCTGCTGTATTACTTTTTGGAATTCCATCGAAAAAAGATGAGGTAGGTTCAGAAACTTGGAATGACGATGGAATTATGCAAAAAGCGGTTCGTTTTATAAAAAAGAATTATCCAGGTTTATATGTAATTACTGACGTTTGTTTTTGTGAATATACAAGTCACGGACATTGTGGAATAATACATGATAATGATGTGGATAATGACGCAACCCTACCAAATATAGCAAAACAAGTTATTTCACATGCAAAAGCAGGTGTAGATATGGTAGCACCTTCAGGAATGATGGATGGAATGATTGCTACTATTAGAGAAGCATTAGATAATACAGGTTTTCCAAACCTTCCAATTATGTCTTATGCTGTAAAGTATTCTTCAGCTTTTTACGGACCATTTAGAGATGCTGCAGATTCTGCTCCAACATTTGGAGATAGAAGAACTTATCAAATGGATCCATCAAACAGAGATGAAGGTATGCGTGAAGCAACTTTTGATGATCAAGAAGGTGCAGATATTTTAATGGTTAAACCAGCATTATCTTATTTAGATATTATTCGGGATTTAAAAAATAATTTTGATCGACCAATTGCTTGTTACAATGTAAGTGGCGAATATGCTATGATTAAAGCAGCTGCAGCAAAAGGTTGGATTGATGAAGAACGTGTAATGATGGAAGCTTTACTTTCAATGAAAAGAGCAGGAGCTGATATTATTATTACCTACTTTGCCAAAGATGTTGCAAAAATACTGTTGAAAAAATAAAAGGTTACCCAGTAAAGTTGAAGATGTCACTGAATGGAGTCAAAGTGATAATCTTTTTTTGAAATTGATTTCGACTCCATTCAAACACCAATAAAAGAATTAAAATGAAACTAGAAAAATCAATAGAATTATACACTAAAGGAAAACAACATTTAGTTGGAGCTGTTAATTCTCCAGTTAGAGCATTTAAGTCAGTTGGTGGAGTTCCTATATTTATTGATAGAGCCAAAGGAAGTAAAATTATTGATGTTGATGGAAATGAATATGTAGACATGGTATTGTCTTACGGACCAATGATTTTAGGCCATAGAAATGCTGTAGTAGAAAAAACTATTAAAAAATACTTAAAAAACGGATATACATTTGGAGCTTCTACAAAAGGAGAAATTATTTTAGCTAAAATAGTTTGTGATGCTTTTCCAGGAATGGATAAAGTACGTTTTGTTAATTCTGGTACAGAAGCGGTTTTAAGTGCAATTCGTTTAGCAAGAGCTTTTACCGGGAAAAATAAAATCATAAAATTTTCAGGTTGTTATCATGGGCATTCAGATGCATTATTGGTGGCTGCAGGATCCGGATTGGCTACTTTAAGTTTGCCTGGTAGTGCCGGAGTTCCGGATGAAGCTGTAAAAAACACATTAATTGCAGAATACAATAATATAGATAGTGTTGAAGCACATTTGGCAAAACATAAAGATATTGCAGCTGTAATTATTGAACCAATTGCCGGTAATATGGGAGTAGTATTACCGACTAAAGAATTTATTGAAGAGTTAAGAGATTTAACCAAAGCGAGTGGTGTACTTTTAATTATGGATGAAGTAATGACTGGGTTTAGATCAAAATTTGGAGGTGCTCAGGAATTATTAGGTATTGAAGCAGACATAACTTGTTTAGGTAAAGTTATTGGAGGTGGTTTTCCTGTAGGTGCTTATGGGGCACGAAATGAAATAATGGAAATGGTTGCTCCTCTCGGACCTATGTATCAAGCAGGAACATTATCTGGTAATCCTATAGCTATGGCTTGTGGAATTGCAACTCTAAAAGAGTTAAAAAAGCAAGATAAGTATAAAGACTTTGAAAAAACAGCTGCATTTTTAGAGCGAGAAATGAAAGCTGCAGCAAAAGAAAATGGGATAGATTTACAGGTAAACAGATTTGGGTCTATGATTAATCCATTTTTCACAAAAGAAAAAGTAGTTGATTTTAAATCCGCCCAAAGTTGTGATACTAAAAAGTTTAAAACATTCTTTTGGAAGATGATGGAAAATGGTGTGTTTTTACCTCCATCTCAATTTGAAGCTTGGTTTTTAGCAACTGCAATGTCAAAAAGAGATATTTATAAAGTTAGAGCAGCTATAAAAGTTGCAATGAAGGCAGTAGCCAAAAAACATAAATAATAAAAGATTGAATTGGGTTTATTAAAAAGTTTCAACTACCCGACTAAATATTAGACACTATAAAAAAATGATTAAAAACGATTTATATTTAAGAGCTTTAAAAGGTGAAACAGTTGAACGTCCACCAGTTTGGATGATGCGTCAGGCTGGACGATATTTACCAGAATTTATTGCTATTAGAGAAAAATACGACTTCTTTACACGTTGTAGAACTCCTGAATTAGCTTCTGAAATTACAGTACAACCTATTCGCAGATATGGAATGGATGCTGCTATTTTATTTTCAGATATTTTAGTGATTCCTCAGGCAATGAATATTGAGGTTGAAATGAAAGCAGGAGTAGGGCCGTGGTTGCCAAATCCAATTCGTTCTCAAAAAGATGTTGATAATGTAATTGTACCAGATGTAACAGTGGAATTAGGTTATGTAATGGAAGCCATTAAAATGACAAAGCAACTATTAAATGATGATATTCCATTAATTGGTTTTGCAGGCTCACCATGGACTATTTTATGTTATTGTGTACAAGGTCAAGGTTCTAAAACTTTTGATAAAGCAAAAGAATTTTGTTTTACACAGCCAATTGCAGCTCATACTTTATTACAAAAAATAACAGATACTACAATTGCTTATTTAAAAGAAAAAGTAAAGTCTGGAGTTGATGCTGTTCAAATATTTGATTCCTGGGGTGGAATGTTATCACCTGTTGATTATCAGGAGTTTTCTTGGAAATATATCAATCAAATTATTGAAGCTTTAAAAGATGATGCTCCTGTAATTGCTTTTGGTAAAGGATGTTGGTTTGCATTGGAAGCTATGGCAAAATCAAATGCGGCAGCTTTGGGTGTTGACTGGACAATTACGCCTCAAATGGCTCGTAAGTTAACTGGAAATAAAATAACATTACAAGGTAATTTTGATCCTGTGCGTTTATTATCTCCTCCAAAAGTTATCAAAAAAATGGTACATCAAATGATTGATGATTTTGGAAAAGATAAATACATTGTAAATTTAGGTCATGGAATTTTACCACATATACCTTTAGATAATGCTAAAGCATTTATTGATGCTGTTAAGGAATACAAATCATAATGAAAAATTTAATTCAAAAATATAATATTCCAGGACCAAGGTATACAAGTTACCCAACAGTCCCTTTTTGGGATAAAGAAGGAATAGCTTTAGAAGATTGGAAACAAACAGTGAAAAAATCTTTTGATGAGAGTAATGATAATGAGGGAATTAGTCTATATATTCATCTGCCTTTTTGTGAAAGTTTATGTACGTTTTGTGCTTGTCATAAAAAAATTACAAAACGCCACGAAGTTGAACAGCCATATATTGATACAGTTTTAAAAGAATGGGATTTATATTGTGATTTATTGGTAGAAAGACCAAAAATTAGAGAAATTCATTTAGGAGGAGGAACTCCAACATTTTTTTCATCAGAAAATTTAAGAAAACTTATAAATGGAATTTTTAAGAGAGCTGATAAATTTGATGTTTTTGATTTCAGTTATGAGGGACATCCAAATCACACCTCGGAAGAACAACTGCAAACATTGTACGATTTAGGTTCTAGAAGAAATAGTTTTGGAATACAGGATTATGATCCTATTGTTCAAAAAGCAATTCATAGGGTTCAAAGTTTTGAACAGGTAAAAAAAATACACGATTTATCTAAAAGAATAGGTTATGACTCTATTAGTCACGATTTAATTTTTGGGTTGCCTTTTCAAACGGAGGAAAGTATTAGAAATACAATTAAAAATACAATTGCGTTAAAACCAGATAGAATTGCTTATTATAGCTACGCACATGTGCCATGGATAAAAGGGGTCGGACAAAGAGGTTTTGATGAAGGAGATTTGCCAAAAGACAGTGAAAAGCGCCATTTATATGAGTTAGGAAAACAATTATTTTTTGATAATGGGTATGTTGAAATAGGGATGGATCATTTTGCACTACCTTCAGATTCTTTGCATAAAGCTATGGAAGCTAAAAAATTACACCGTAATTTCATGGGTTATACTGCAGGGAAAACAGAGTTAATGATTGGTTTAGGAATGTCATCTATTAGTGATTCCTGGTATGCATTTGCTCAAAATGAAAAAGATGTGGATGACTATACCGAAAAGGTAAATAATGGAATTATTCCAATTTTTAGAGGGCATTTATTAACTGAAACCGATTTAATTATTAGAAAACATATTTTAAACCTAATGTGTAATCTTGAAACTGAGTGGAAAATAGGATTAGATACTAAAGTTAAAAATGAAATTGTTGCAAGATTACAAGAAATTATTGAAGATGGTTTAGTTGAAGTTTCTGACAACAAAATAACAGTAAAAGAAGAGGGAAGAATGTTTGTAAGAAATATTTGTATGGCTTTTGATTTACGTTTAATTGAAAATAAACCAGATACCAGGGTGTTTTCAATGACTATTTAAAAATTTTTAAAATAAACATAAAAAAGCCTAACAATTTTTTGTTCGGCTTTTTTATGTTTATTTAATCTTCAAGGCATAATAAATTTGGTTCCAAAGTTTTCTCAACTTAAAAATAAAATTTTATTTTAAGTTGAAGATTTAAGTATTTTAAAAAGGTTTACAATTAAATAAATTATAATACTCCACATACCAAATGTTAATAGATTAGGAATTATTAATAAAAATATTGGAGTTTTATTTCTAGGTGACCACATGGTTCTTTCATTAAAAGTTGATTCTTCAACAATTGGAACACCAATAGGAGCTTTAATTAATGCTTTAACAGTTCCATAATCATCATGTTCTTTAAGGACAACTTCAAATGTTAAAATTCCGTCAACAGCAGGTATTTTATTTTCTATTGGAATATTAATAGTTCCGTTTTCATCTGTGAAATTTAATTTTTTTCCAAGTTCAAAAGGTCTAAATAGTCTTTGTACTTGAATGGTAAGTGGTTCGGATTCAATGGGTTTGTTAGTTGCTTTATCTCTTAAGGTTGCAATTATATAATTTACACTATCTTTTGTAATTAATTTTGCATTAATATCGGCATCTTTTAAGCTAATAATTTTATGTGTTTTTTTAAATGATTCATTTCCTTCAAAATAAATTTTTATAGTATATAAATTAGTTGAATCAGTTTGAATAGAATTTAAATTTTCTAAATGATATATACTTTTACCATCCATATCTGTGGTTAAACGACTTAATAAGATTGATGTATTATCGAATTCATTGTAAACAGTTAAATCAAGGTTAGGAACACCAATTGTTTTTTTATTGATTTTTGAAGTTGTTTTAATTTCAAAAAACACTTTTTCATTCATTATTTTCACATAATTTACACTTATTCTAATGCTGTTTTTTTTATCATTTTGTGCATTTAACTGTTGAAAAACTAAGCTGTATGTAAATATTAATGGTAATATCAGAAAAAGTTTACGTATGTTAAATTGATTTTTCATGATATTGTATTTTTGTTATTATCTAATATTTCTTGTTCATCAGCTGTTTTTTGAATTGGTATAATTGGTAAATACCTTATTAATATAGTAATAATTAGTAGACACATTGCTAATGTTGCACTTGTTATAAGCCATTCGTGTAAACTTGGAAAATAATGATGCCATGATTCAGGTACTCCTTGTATTGGTAAAAAGGGATGTAATAATGTTGGAGTAACTATAAGATATCGTTTCCACCATGAACCAACAACTACAAGTACACCCATTAAAAACATTGGTAGAGGTTTTCTTCCTTTTTTAAATAATAAAACGATAATTGGTATCATTAAACCTCCAATTATAACAAACCAGAATAACGGTGCATATTCACCGGAAACCAAAACATTTATATGGGTAATTTCTTCTTTTTTTGAAGTAAATTCAGGTATTAAATATTCATTAATATTAAAGTACAGATAAATTAGGCAGGTTAATACTAGAAATTTCCCCAATTTGTCAAAATGAAAATCTGTTATATAATTCTCTAATTTATATGCTTTTCTAATTACATAAATTACTGCTACAAGTGCTCCAACACCAGCAACTGAGGCTCCTGAAATAAAGTAAGCTCCCATATTAGTGCTATCCCAACCTACTCTAAATAATGTAGAAAATAACCAAGCATCAATTGTTTGTAAAATAAAACCTGCAGGTATAATTAATATTATAAGTACATGAATAGATTTAAGTTGAATCCTTTTTTGAGCAGCGCTTCCTGTCCAATTCAAAGATAATTTTCCATACCATTTGCTTAATGTAGGTTGTTTTTCTTTGAAGTGTTTTTTTAGTATGGCTAAATCTGGAAGAAGCGGAAAATATAACAATAATAAGCTAATTATAATATACGTAGGAATGATAATAACATCCCAAATAATTGGGGATTGCATTCTTCCATGAATAAACAGACTTAATAACCTATCAGGCCTACCCATATCAATCATAATAGTAATACCGGCCATAATTATTGCTGCAACAGAAATTATTTCAGCAATTCTAACAATAGGTGTTCTCCAAGAATTATTGGTTAATCTCAGTACAGCTACAGTAACGGAGCCAACAAAACTTGTTGCCACAAAAAATACAAAGTTTGAAATATATATTCCCCACAAGGCATAGTCATTCATGTTAGTTACTACTTGTCCTTTAATTACCTGATCAATATATGCAATAATGCCAATTACACTGATTACAATAAGTGTCCAAGTCCAAATAACACCTAATTTACCAAATTTTTGAGGTGCTAAATCCTTAATTAATTTATCAGAATATTTCATAATCATTCAGGTTTATCAACAGATCTAAAATCAGTATAATGCTCTAAACCTTCTTCAAAATCTACCAATCTATCCACAGGAGGTAAGTAATATACACTTGGTTTTGTACCTAAGCTTTCCATTAATCTATAGCCATCTTTATCTTTTAATAATTTACTTAAGCGTAAAGATTCAGAACCATTTGTAACTGTATCTTCATATTTGTCACCAAAATAAAAAACACCGTTTGGGCAAGCTGTAACGCAATGTGGCAGTTCATTTTGTTTTATAGCATGTGGACAAAAATCACATTTGTCAACAGTTCCTTTAACACTAGGTAATCCAGCAAATTCTGCAGTGTTGTGGGTTTGATGTTCCATTTCCATGAGCATAGATATTTCACCTTGATTTGGTTCGCTCCAATTGAATACACGTGTAGAATATGGACAGGCGGCCATACAGAAACGACAACCAATACAACGTTCATTATCAATTAATACCAAGCCATCTCTTCTTTTAAAAGTAGCATCAACAGGACAAACCGTAACACAAGCTGGGTGATCGCAATGCATACATGTAGTTGGCATCCAGTATGGAGCCGTATCTACATCTTCTTGCATTTTATACACTTTAAGCCAAGCATGATCTCCAGTAATATAATGATGTTTGTTACATGCTTTTTGGCATTTTAAAGCATTTTTACACTTTGCTAAATCAATTACCATAACAAATTTTCTGTCAGGCATTCCTTCTCTCACGTTATAATCATCTAGTTTTTTTGAATGATTCATTTCCACAACTTCAGATGAATCTACCTGAATTAATGTTCCATCTGTAGTCATTAATTCAATTTTATTACTAGGAGGAATACTTGTTTTCGCAATAGTTTTAGAAACAATTTTTGATATCCCAAATCCACTTACGGCAGTTACTAATCCTAATTTTAATCCTTTTTCAATAAATTTACGTCTTGAGTTTTTATTAATATTTCCCATAATTTTTGAAGATTGAATTAAATTTTTTTACCAAGCCAATTAAGAAATGATTTATTTGAAATATTTTTTTTAATTATTTTAGCATTTTTTAGAGAGCTAGCCTTAATTTTTACAATTGTTCCATCTGGTTTTAGCAATGTTTTATATTCTTCATTATTTATTATTAGCATAGAAGATTTTTCTGGGGAGTTTTTAAAACCAAAAAATGGAATTAAAAAAACACTGCCTAATAATGGTAACAATCGTCTTCTGGAAATAGATAATGTTTTAGTAGGCAGACTCTTCATTATTTAGAATATTTAAGAGTTAATTTATTAAGATATAGTAAGTTAAAAATAATATCTCTGAAAATGTATGATAAAAATCATACGCCTAAAAACGTAAGTAACTGAAAAACAAGTAATTGTAATTGTTGTTTATTGTGAAATAATTTTTTATGTCACATTAGTTACATTTATGAAGTTGTATTATTTGAATTTATATTGAAAAAAAAATCGATTTTTTTATTTTTTAGTTGTTATTTATTTAACAGGAAAGAGGGATAAAAAAGTATATTTTTGGAATAAATTAATGGGATATATATTTAAATTTAAAGTAAAAAAAAACAGAACAATTTAAATTGTTCTGTTTTTTTATTTCAAATATTTGATTATGCTATTCAGCTAAAGTTCTCATATAATGAATTGTAAGCCACATGTCTTCTTCGCTCATTTTCTTTTCGAAGTTTGGCATATCATTACGTCCTATGTAACTTTTGTAAAATAATGCCCCATCAGATTGAGCTTGGAATTCTTCAGTAGAAAAATCTCCTAAATCTCCATCAACTTCATCAGCTTTTGGTCCGTCTCCATAACCTTTACTACCATGACAAGATTTACAATGTTTAGAATACATAGATTTTCCAATAGCTACATTTTCTTTACTAGCTTCTTCTGGGTTTGTCATTTTTTCATATTTAGCTGGTACTTTCCATTCATCTTGATCAATAGATTTAAATGCAAAAAGGCCTATAGTTATAATCCCAATAATCATTAATGTTTTAAGTGTTTTCATTTTTAGTTTTTTTTGTTTGTTATAATAATAATATCAAAAAAGATACCACAAAAGTAATTAATTTGATAATTTTAATTTGTTTAATGTTCTGTGTTTAATTCTGTTTCTTTTAATTCAATTTCCTTCCCTTCTTTTTTAATTTTAAATAAATTTATAGCTGTATATAAATAATTAGCCCAAACCCCAACCAATAAAATTGTTAAAACAATATACATCCATATTGGAGCTGCTTCAGACCATAATTTATTATCTTCTTTTACAATTTTAGTTTTTATGTTACCCCAATTTACAGTTTTTTGTTGAATTACATTTCCAAAATCATCATTATCTGTAATAATTGAATATACCAGAATGTCACCATTTACATCACCAGGTATATCTGTAGGGAATTCAAATTCAAATTCACCGTCTTCAATAGTACCTTCCTCTAATTTCATTTTGGAAATCATTCCACCAACAGAAATTATTAAATCAGCTTCTTCCAGAGGAATTTCAACTCCTAAACTATCTATCGTAAAAGCTTTTACTAAAACAGTTTTAACACTATCAATTTCTTCTAAATTTAATTCTAAGAATAAATCCTTTACTTGAATTTCTTCCTCCTCTTCATCTAAACCGTCAGATCCTTCAAATTTAGCTGTAAGATTAATGTATCCATCTTCATCAGTAATATAAATTTGATTTCCCGGAACCGCAAACTGAGCAATACCTTCATCAGAAGTTTTTGATTCTCCTAATAAATTATCATTATTATAAAATTTAATTACTGCATCAAAAACAGGAATTTTATCTTTTCTATCTTTTTTGTTTTGCCCAATAAAACTTACCTCAAGCAAACGAGAATTATCGTACTGTTTAACAGTCTTAAAATTAAATCTCATTTTATAGCTGCTTGCATCAGTTGCTTCATCTTCTTGTGAAAAGCCATTAAAACTGAATAAAAAAGCAATAAGAAGTGAAGTAATAATGGTGTATTTGTAGTTTATACTTTTCATAATTTCTAACTTTATTAAATTACTCAGTTACAATTTTTTTAAAAGATTTTTTACTCATTTTTTGTTCACGTTCGTTATCTATAATTCCTGACATTGGAATAACAGGCACTAATTTCATAATTAAAATAAAGAATAAAATAAATGCTGCAACCCCTGCAAAACTTAAAGCCCACTCAATCCAGGTTGCAGTATAATGAACAAATTCTTCTCTTGTATCTTGAATTGGTAAATAAGGTGTTTCTAAAGTTGGAACAACTATTAAATAACGGTTAAACCATAATCCAATAACAGCAACAATAGCTGCAAAGGTGATAGATTTTATAGTTCTAAATTTTTTAAAGAATAAGATTACGATCGGAACTAATACACCAATGTAATTAGCGAAAATAAACACCCAAAAATATCTTGTAAATAATGTATTTAAAAGATTGGTATCATGTATTTTATGACTGAACCAGCGTGAAAAATATTCGCTAAAAGTAAAATATCCAAATAATAATGAAACTACTAATAGAATGATTCCAGCTCCAATAAAATGTACTTTTCTGATATAATGTTCTAAATGGTAATATTTTCTAATAAGATACATTGCAATTATTATTACCCCTATACCAGAATATAAGCCCGCAATTATAAAATATGGTGCAAAAATGGAACTGTTCCATCCTGGTTGTAGCGTTAAGCTAAAAATCCAAGCAAGCACAGAGTAAGCAACAATTGCCAAAGCAATAACCATTGCTGACATTGTACGTGTTATTTTATGAAGCTTTTCTCTTTGTGTTGTTGTATCTTGGTAACCAATTGCTAAAAATTTATAAACTTTTTGTCTCCATTTTGAAGCGTTTTCACTATTGTCACGTAAAATTGCAAAATCAGGAATAAATGTTAGGTATAAATAGATGAAACAACCTATTAAATCGGTCATAATAGCTATAATATCCCAAGTAATTGGAGATTGAATTCTTGGGTAAATAAATAAATAATGAAGTCTATCTAATCGTCCAATACACAATAAAATAAATATAGGTCCTATAATTAAAGACAAGACCGTAATTATTTCAACAATTCTTGAAACTGAATTTTTCCAAGGTGTTTTAAAAAAGTGTAGAATACCTGAAATAAAAGCTCCTGAATAGCTTAGGCATACGAAAAATATAAAATTTATAATATAAATACCCCATACTACATTGTCTCTCATTCCAGTAACAATATGGCCTTTAAATAATTGAACAAAAAAGGCATATACTCCAACTAAAATTACAGCGATTAAAAATCCAATCCAAATTTTAGAAGTTTTGGTAGTTTTTTCTAACATAGGAGAAAATTCTTTAGCCAATTCTCTTTTTCTATTTTCTATATTCATAATTAAGAGTTTTGAAATTAAATTTTACCTTGTTTTTTTAAATCTTGAACAAATGGTACATCTTTATAGCGTTCAATTATATCTTCTTCAACATTAAATCCACGTTCTAATGGGAATTGTCTGTTTACTGCTGGTAAATAATATACATTAGGTTTTGTACCTAAATGTTCTAAATGGCGATAACCACCTCGGTCTTTAATTAATTGTGAGAAACGAACTGTTTCTTCACCATTTGTTACAATATCTTCATTTTTATCACCAAAATAAATAACACCCATTGGGCAAGATTGTGCACAATGTGGTAATTTACCTTGACGTAACATATCTGGACAAAAATCACATTTCATAACAGTACCTTCTGCTGCCGGAACACTTGTTTCTGGAGAATAAGGTTGTGATTTATCATCAAATTTTTCTTTATGCCCCCAATTAAATTGACGAGCAGAATATGGGCAACTTGTAATACAGAATTTACAACCAATGCAACGATCATTGTCTACTAATACAATACCATCTTCACGTTTAAATGTTGCTCCGGTTGGGCAAACAGTTACACAAGGTGGTTCATCACAATGAAAACAAGGTTTTGGTAACCAATATGGAGAAGCTTCAGGATTGTCTTGTATCAACTGAACTTTCATAAACTCTTCATTATAATCTAGTTTGTGAGCTTTTTGACAACCTTCAACACATTTTCTGGCATTTTTACATTTTGCCAAATCAATAACCATTACAAATTTTCGATTAGGTATTCCTTTTCTAGATTCTTCTGGAGTTATTAGTGCCTCAGGATATTTATTTACATTAGAGGCATCTACTTCAACTATTTTTCCATCGGGGGTTAACAACCTCATTTTTTCGCCAGATTCGGCTACTTCTTCATCTTGAATTGCTAAGTTTGATATTAGTGATGCTCCTGCAACAGCTGTTACACTAGACATTAATCCTAATTTCAAGAAATTACGTCTGTTTGTGCCTCCTTTTTCAGTTTTTTTATTTTCCATAATATTAAAAATCTATACTAGAAATTATGTTAAATTTTCTTATGTAAAGTTAGTTACATAGTAATTATTGTACTATGATTTATGTCAGTGATTTTAAAAGATACTATAAGTTTTTTTCGAATAAAACCCAGAAAAAATCAGTCTTTAATTTAGCTTAAGTGATTTTTTTAGGTTTGATAAAGTAATTCAAAAAATATTTTTAACATTAAAAAACAGACTAACAAAGTTTGGAAAAATCTTTTGGGGTGATTTATTTAAACTTTTAGTCTGTTTTAATGGATTTTAATAGTTAAAAATTGTAGATTCTTGTAATGTTAAATCCAATTAGGAAATCACCATTAAAGAAATCGTTTTGGTTATACATATAGTTTTTCTGAGATACCAAACCATTGTAATTTGTTAAGAAAATTTGGAATGCGTGGGCTGAAGTTGCAAACTCAGCACCAATACTAACTCCTGGTTTTGGATCACTTTCAAATTTTGTTATTGGTTGACTATAATCTAATAAAATAGATGTTTGTGGACTTACTTTAAATCGTCCTCCAAAAGAAACAGCAACCATATCATTTTTCATTGTATCTCCATCTACTAGATTATAATGAGATACACTTGGTGCTATTTGTAAAGATACATTTGGACTAAATCTTTTAGCAATAATTAATTGATTAAAATAAGAGTACCTATCTTGAATCATATTGAAATTTTCTTTAGATCTAGCATCTATTGTAAAATTACCATAATAAGATACGCTAAATGGCATACTACCTGAGCGTGTTTGTCTTAATAAAGCAACTTTCCAGTTAAAATCTTGTAAACGATTAAATTTAGTTGTTCCATAACCAATTGTTAATCTTTCATGGATCGCATAAGTAAGCCCAATTCTAATATTAGAAGGCGCCCAAAAACCAGCCATATCGTTAGTTCCACCATTAATAGTACCAAATCTGTGTTGCATAGTTACCTCTAAGGAATTTTTACTAAACAAAACATTAGTTGGATTATCAACAATAAATGAACTTTCAAACGCAGGTCTTTCAACTTTTTCTTTTACTTTTTCATCTTTTTTCTCATCTTCTTGTGCAAATGTTACAAAAGGAAGAATAAAAAGAACAAAAAGTATAATTTTATAATTTTTCATGTTTAATGTCTTATATATTAGTTGTCCTTAGCACCTTGGTTTATCCAAGCTTTTATTAATGCAATTTCATCTACGCTTAACGTTATTCCTACATCATGATGCCCTTTTCCAGGTAAATATTTGTAAAATCTACTGTTATCTGCATCATCTGCTGTAACATATGTTGGAACAAGTGCATTGTAAGAATTTCCTTCTCTTAAATCTGGATTAATATTAGCTGCATGGCACCCTGTACATTGATTTAATATTGGTTGAATTTCAGTACTAAATGAAACTACTTGAGTGTCTGGTATTTCAGGTACATCATCATCAGTTATAACGGTATCTAATCCTTCAGGAATTTCATCATAATAACAAGAGAAGCACAATAAACTTAAGCTGCTAATTAGAACTATTTGCAATAGTTTTTTCATTTGTTTGATTTTTAATGTTAATTAACTTCTACTTTTTAAATTTCTAAAAATGAAATTTTAAGTTAATCTAAACACACAATTCAGCGTTAGTTTTATAAAGTTCAGGAATAAAATATACTCCTGAACTCTAAAAAAATATCTAACAATTATTGTAATGCTTCAATTGAATTTTTAAGTAATGCTTTAGCATAGCCAGGGTTATGTATACCATTACTTTTATCTTCTTCTAATGTTTTGTAATTCCAAGTTGCTTGTCCAACTGCTGCAGAAAAAGTACCAGGTACAGTGCTACCACTTTCGGTTAAAGAACCTGCTGCAACTAATAAATCATGTAATGTTTGGAAATCTTCAGCATATCCACTAACTTCTGTTGGAGCTCCATTCACATGGCAATTAAGACAAGTGTTTTCTGTTGGATGCCAAGAGTGTA
Source organism: Lutibacter oceani (assembly GCF_003384935.1). Classification (GTDB taxonomy): domain Bacteria; phylum Bacteroidota; class Bacteroidia; order Flavobacteriales; family Flavobacteriaceae; genus Lutibacter; species Lutibacter oceani. The sequence goes on along the minus strand of NZ_QTTQ01000010.1, from coordinate 802,453 downwards.
AACCATCTGTTCCGTCAGTTGTTTCACCCATATGACAACTTACACAAGAAGCGCCAGTTCTATGTGTAGATGTTCCAACACCTGGGTAACCTACTGAACCTGCTATATTTGCACCAAAAATACCTTCTACAACTGTAGATTGTGGTCCATGGTGAGGTCCATATCTAGAACTTGTAATTGTAACATCCTCTATACCTGCTGGAAAATCAACTTGTCTTGGTTGATGACAAGTAGCACAATTGTTACTTGTTCCCATATCAATAGTTGTAACACCATCAATAATTAAGGTAACTGGATCAAAATTTCTTAAAGCAAAATCTTGACCATCAGTATCGAAGTCAAATGAACTATGACTATTATGACAAGTATTACAAGAAATTGTTTGCTTACCATAAGCATAAGCTAAATCATCAGGATATCCATCACCTGAAGCAATTGGGAAACCACTAACATAATCTATATAGCCTTCACTTGTATGACATTGTGCACATGATTGTCTATTAGTGTAATCTGATGTGTTAATTTGGTCTCCAGTACCACGGTCTGTATGTAAAGGATCCATTGCGTGAAGAGATAATTTATATGATGCTTCAATCGGATCTCTGTGGCTATCAGAGTGGCAAGCAACACATGAAGCAGTACTATCAACACCATCAACACCATCAACACCGTTAACGCCGTCAATACCATCTATACCATCGGCACCTGCTAAACCTTGTGGTCCTGCAATAGGGTCGCTAGTACATTGAATAAACATTAAACTTGATGCCAAAATCATCAAGAATCCTATTAATTTTAAATTTTTCATAATATTAGATATTTGTTTGTTTTAAATCTTTTATAAATTTAAGAACAACATAAAAGTAATATTATGACTTAAGTCATAGTTTTTAAAAATTTATAATACTGAAAATCAGCAATATAGGTCTTATTTAGAATCGTTTAAAGTAATTTAATTGAATTTTTCGGCAATACTTGTTACATAGCACTGTAATTTTTGTTACAAAATTTAAGGAGTAGTCCTTTTTTTGAAGTAGTCTAATTAAAGAATTTGTATTTATTTCGAATTTAATTAAAAGAATATATAATTTGAATGGTTTATTAGGTATTGATGTTATGAAAATAATAAATAACTGTACTTGATTTTTATAATATAAAAGTGGCTATATTTAATAATAGGCCATATTTTTTGTAAATTTGCGAAACTTAAAAAAATCACAATGGCAAAATTTGAAGTAAAACTTCCAAAAATGGGTGAAAGTGTTGCGGAAGCAACAATAACTTCTTGGTTAAAACATGTTGGTGAAAGGGTTGAATTAGATGAGGCAATTGTTGAAATTGCTACAGATAAAGTAGATTCTGAAGTGCCTAGTGAAGTTGAAGGAACTCTTGTTGAAATATTGTTTGAGCCAGATGCGGTTGTTAAAGTAGGTGAAACCATAGCAATTATTGAAACTCTTGAAAGTGGTGAAAGTACGAGTGTTGAAACTATTTCTGAAATTAAAAGTGAAGCTATTAGTAGCGAAATTGAAAATGAAGTGAATGAAACAATTGCCTCTTCTAGTATTGAAAAAGTTTCTGCGTCGGGAAAATTTTATTCTCCACTGGTAAGAAATATTGCTGAAACTGAAGGTATTTCAATGGAACAATTAGAATCTATAATTGGTACAGGGAAAGATAAAAGAGTTACAAAAAACGATATTTTGGCCTATTTGGAAAGCAATAAAACAGATGCTAAAATTTCAAAGAAAGAAGTTGTTGAAGCTCAAGTGGAACAGCCTAAAGTTGAAAAAAATAAAGTTGTAAAAAGCACAGCTCCAATTTCTGTAAATGGTGCTGATGAAATTATTGAAATGAGTAGAATGGGTAAATTGGTTGCACACCATATGGTACAATCTGTTCAAACTTCTGCACATGTTCAATCTTTTATAGAAGTTGATGTCACCAATATTGTTAAATGGAGAGATAAAGTTAAAGATCAGTTCTTTGCTCGTGAAGGTGAAAAAATAACATTTACTCCAATTTTTATGCATGCCGTTGCAAAAGCTATTAAAGAATTTCCAATGATTAATATTTCTGTTGATGGGGATAATAAAATAATTAAAAGAAAAGCTATTAATTTAGGAATGGCTGCTGCTTTGGCTGATGGAAATTTAATTGTACCTGTAATAAAAAATGCAGACCAATTAAATTTAGTAGGAATGACTAAGGCTGTGAATGATTTAGCGAATAGAGCTAGAAATGGAAAATTAAATCCAGATGATATTAAAGGTGGTACTTATACTGTTACAAATGTAGGTAGTTTTGGAAGTGTTTTTGGTACTCCAATTATTAATCAGCCTCAAGTTGCAATTTTAGCATTAGGTGCTGTGAGAAAAGTGCCTGCGGTTATTGAAACTTCAGAAGGTGATTTTATTGGAATTAGACATAAAATGTTTATTTCACATTCTTACGACCATAGAGTTGTAAACGGTGCTTTAGGAGGAATGTTTATTAAATCTATTAAAGAAAATTTAGAAGCTTGGGATGTAAATGCTGAGTATTAATAAAAAGGTCCTTTAAAACTCTGAAACCCGTCATTCTGAATTTATTTCAGAATCTCATTTACGGATAATCACTCAATATGAGAACCTGAAATAAATGCAGGTTGATGTAAATTTGACTTTTTAATTTTCACTAACTTTTAACCTGGCAGTAGCAGAAGTAGATTCTTCAGAAAAATTATTTTCTAAATATTTTAAATACCCAACAATTGCAATCATTGCAGCATTGTCTGTAGTATATTCAAATTTTGGGATATAAGTTTTCCAACCAAATTTTTCTTCTGTACCTTTTAATACTTTTCTAATTTCAGAATTTGCACTTACGCCACCAGCAATTGCAATATGTTTTATGCCAGTTTGTTGAACTGTTTTTTTTAGTTTTTCAAATAAAATTTCAACAATTGTATGTTGAATAGAAGCACAAATGTCATTTAAGTTTTCTTGAATAAAATTGGAGTTCTCTTTTACTTTTTTCTGAATAAAATATAAAATTCCTGTTTTTAATCCGCTAAAACTAAAATTTAAATCATTAACTCTGGGTTTGGTAAATTTAAAAGCTTTTGGGTTTCCAAGTTGAGCGTATTTATCAATTAATGGTCCTCCCGGATATGGTAATCCTAAAATTTTTGCAGATTTGTCAAAAGCTTCACCAACGGCATCATCTAATGTTTCACCTAAAACTTCCATATTAAAATGGTTGGTAATTTTTACAATTTGAGTATGTCCGCCACTTATGGTTAAACATATAAAAGGAAATGGAGGTATTTGTTGATTTTCTTCTTCAATAAAATGTGCTAAAACGTGTCCCTGCATATGATTTACAGCTATTAAAGGAATGTCTAAAGCCAACGAAAGTGATTTGGCAAAAGAGGTTCCAACCAATAATGAACCCATTAATCCAGGTCCGCGTGTAAAAGCTATGGCATTTAAGTCTTTTTTGTCGATATTTGCTTGTTGAATTGCCTGTTGTATTACAGGAACAATATTTTGTTGATGTGCACGTGAGGCTAATTCAGGAACAACACCACCATATTTGGTATGTATTTCTTGATTTGCCACAACATTTGATAGTATTTTTCCGTTGCAAATTACAGCGGCACTTGTGTCATCACAAGACGATTCAATACCAAGTATATAAATTGGTTTATTTTTAATCATTTAATAACAAATAAAGGCACGAAAATTGCCGTTAAAATGCAAATTTAGCGCTTATCAAACGATTTAAAAAAATAGTTGTCAAAATTTTACTTGCCTTACTACTTCTTTTAGTAGTAACAAGTATTTTATTTGCTATTCCTGCGGTGCAAACTAAACTGGGAAAAGCTGCAACCAGCTATTTACGGAACTCCTATAATGTTGATATTAATGTTGGAAAAGTTGATTTAGCTTACCTTGGAGACGTAAAACTTAAAGAAGTTTTTATTAGAGACCATCATTTAGATACGTTAATTTATGCTGAAAATTTATCAACTTCAATACTTAGTTATAGAAAAATTTTAAAGAATAAATTAGAATTTGGTCAAATATTATTGCAAGATTTCATTTTAAATATTAAAACCTATGAAAACGAAAAAGACGATGCTTTAACGGTTTTTGTAGATAAATTTGATGATGGAACAGTAAGTGACAAACCATCTAGTTTTTTAATGACTGCAGATAAGTTGAAACTAGAAAATGGTTATGTATTAATTTCTGATGAAAATAGTGAAAATGAAAATCCATTATTTTTTAATAAAATTTATGGAAATGGTACTAATTTTAAAGTAGCTGGTCCAAATGTTTCTGTAAAAATTAGAGGATTCAGTTTTGTTGAAAATCACGATTTAAAGGTTGAGAGTTTATCAAGTGATTTTACATACACTAAATCATTTATGAATTTTGAAAATACAGCGCTTAAAACAAAATCATCAAAAATTTTAGCTGATATTAAATTTACTTATGATAGAGAAGATTTTTCTGACTTTAACAACTTGGTTTCCTTTAATGCCAATGTAAAACAGGCTGATGTATCACTTTTAGATTTGAAAAATTTTTATCAAGAGTTTGGTACTAACGATGTGTTGCATTTCTCTACTGTAATATCTGGAAAACTGAATGATTTTGTAGCAAATGATTTAAGTTTAATAACTGATAAAAATGCTATTATTAATGGAGATTTGAACTTTAAAAACGTTTTTAATCAAGAAAACGGATTTTCTATGAATGGTAATTTTAAAAATTTAACTTCAGATTATAGCCATTTAAAAGTGGTATTACCTGAAGTTTTAGGGAAAACATTACCTTCTACATTTGAAATGTTAGGCAGGTTTACTTTAAGTGGCAATACTTACATTACTCAAAATTTAATTGATGCTAAACTTACGTTAAACACCGATTTAGGAACTTCAATTTCCGATTTAATTTTAACTGATATTAGTGATATAGACAATGCCTCTTATACAGGACATATTGAGTTAGTTGATTTTAAATTGGGTGAAGTAATGAAAGATAGTTTGGTTGGTAAATTATCTATGGAAGCTGATATTAAAGGGAAAGGTTTTACATTAGAAAACTTAAATACTTCAGTTAAAGGCAAGGTATCTAAACATCAATACAAAAATTATACTTATAAAGGTATTAGTTTAAATGGTGTGTTTAAAAACAAACATTTTGATGGGGAAATGGAAGTAAATGATGATAATATTAAACTTAATTTTAACGGTTTAGCAGATTTATCTAAAGATATTTATTCATTCGATTTTAAAACAACTGTTGATTATTGCGATTTAAATACCATAAATCTTTTTAAAAGAGATAGTATTTCAAAAATTAAAGGAAATATTGATATTAATGTTAAAGGAAATTCTTTTGATGATTTAGTAGGTACAGTAGATTTTAAAAACTCTTTATATGTAAATCAAAAAGGAAATTACTTTTTCAAAGATTTTAATATTACTTCTTCTTTTAAAGATAGTATAAGAACAATAACAATAAATTCTCCAGAAATATTAACCGGTCGAATAATTGGGAAGTTTAAATTTAATGAGTTGGGGAAATTAGCACAAAATTCTATTGGTAGTATTTATTCAAATTATAAACCATTTAATGTAACCCCAAATCAAAATTTAGATTTTAGATTTAATATTCATAATAAAATTGTAGAGGTTTTTTATCCTGAGGTTATATTATCACCAACCACTACAATTAGAGGTGATATTAGTTCAGATGATAATTTGTTTAAACTGAATGTTAAATCACCAAAAATTGAAGCATTTACAAATACAATAAACGAGTTAAATTTACAGGTTGATAATAAAAATCCACTATTTAATACCCAATTAACAATTGATGAAATAAATTCGAAATATTACACTATTTCAAAATTACATTTGGTAAATATAACTTTAAGCGATACCCTATATTTTAGAACAGAATTTGATGGCGGAATTGATAAAACTGAAAAATTTGATTTATCATTTTATCATACTTTTAATAGTGAAAATAAATCTGTTTTTGGATTGCAAAAATCTAATTTCACCTTTAAAAATAATAAATGGATTATTAATCCAGAGGACAACTTAAAAAACAAAGTGGTATTTGATAGTAAAACCAAAATTTATAATGTAGAGCAGTTTTTAATTGCTTCAAAAAAAGAACAAATAGAATTTTATGGCACATTAAAAGATACCATTTCAAAAGATTTAAATTTTAAATTTAATAATGTTAAACTTTCAAGCATTACTCCCGATATTGATAGCTTGAAATTGAAAGGAATTATAAATGGGACTTTAAATTACAATCAACTGAATAACCAGGTAAAACCAACTGCAAATTTAATGGTTTCAAATTTTAATGTTAATAATTCACATCAGGGAGATTTAAAATTGGCTATTGAAGGAAAAAATTCAGTTAAAAATTACGGAGTTGATATCTCTTTAAAAAGAGATGGAAATATTAACTTTTCAGCAAAAGGTGATTTAGATTTTACACCCGTAAAGCCAACTTTAGACATAATAGTAGATTTTGAAGAATTTAAATTAGATGCTTTTAGTCCGTTAGGCGAAGATGTATTTAATAATATTAGAGGATTTGCTTATGGAAATGTTAATTTAACGGGACTTTTAAATAATCCAACTATGACAGGTGAATTGTACCTGGATGGAGCTGGGCTCTATTTTCCGTATTTAAATGTAGATTACGATTTTGTAGGTACTAGTGTTATTACTTTAAACAATCAAACTTTTAATTTGGAAGATGTATTAATAAACGATAGTTTAAAAGCAACAAAAGGAAATTTAACTGGAACTATTTCTCATAAATATTTTGATAATTGGAAATTGGATTTAAGTTTAATTACACAAAACTTGTTAGTACTAAATACAGAGGAAGAAGAAACTTCTTTATATTATGGAACTGGTTACTTGGCAGGAAATGCAACTATAAAAGGACCAACTGATAAACTGGTAATTGATGTAAACGGTAAAACTAATAAAGGAACGCATTTTGTAATTCCAATAAGTGATGTTAAAACCGTGGAAACAAATCAATTAATTAGGTTTGTTGGAAACGAGAAAAATGAAGAAAGTGTAAAGTCTAGAAAAGAATTAATTTCTGAAAAATTGAAAGGACTTTCACTAAACTTTAATATAGAAGTTACCAAAGAAGCTATTGTAGAAATGGTGTTGGACAAGGCTACAGGAAGTTACTTAAAAGGAAGTGGTGCCGGAAATTTACAGCTAGAGTTGGACACAAAAGATAAATTTGATATGTACGGAGATTTTATTGTAGATAATGGTATTTACAATTTTAAATACGGAGGTATTATAAACAAACCATTTAATGTAAAAAAAGGAGGAAGTATATCCTGGAGTGGCGATCCTTTTACGGCAGATATAAATATTGAAGCAGTTTATAGAGTATCGGCAAACCCAAAATCTTTATTAGAAAACATTACAACAAACAGAAAAATTCCGATTGACTTAATAACACGTTTTTCAGGTGAATTATTCAACTCTCAGCGCGAATTTGATATTGAAATTCCAAATTCAAGTTCAACTGTTGCATCCGAGCTTGCTTTTAAATTAAATAATAACGACACAAATAGCAAAACAATACATTTCATGGCATTACTTGCAACTGGAAGTTTTTATAACGAAAGTGATTTAAGTGTAAATAGTAGTGGATTGGTTTATGGAACAACTTCCGATTTGCTTTCAAATGCATTTGATAATATAGTTAATAAAGGAAATAATAAATTTAAATTAAAACCTGTATATACTTTTGGTGAAAGAAATAGAATAGATAATTTAAATATTAATGATCAATTAGGTTTGGACTTTGATTATCAGATAAATGAAAGAATTTTAATAAACGGAAAAGCCAGTGTTCCAATAGGTTCAAAAGAGCAAACAAGTATAATTGGCGAAGTAACAATAGATTTTTTAATGAATGAAGAAGGAACCTTAAGATCATCAATATTTAACCGTCAAAATGAAATTCAATATACTGAGGAGGAAGAAGGTTATACACAAGGAGTAGGTATGAATTATCAAATTGATTTTGATAATGGTAAAGAATTATTAGAAAAACTAGGTTTAAAAAAACAAAAAGTAAGTGATACTTTAAATTCAAAAAAAGCAATTGAAAAGTTAAATAAAACTAAAGATTTAATTAATTTTAAAAATTAAAATAAAAAGCATGAACAAACCAACATTAGTAGTTTTAGCAGCAGGAGTAGGAAGTAGGTATGGTGGGTTAAAACAATTAGATACATTTTCAGAACAAGGAGATACTATTTTAGATTTCTCAATTTACGACGCAATTCAGGCGGGTTTTGGAAAAGTAGTTTTTATTATTAGAAAAAATATTGAAGACGATTTTAAAGCATTTTTTAATCCAAAACTTGAAGGTAAAATTGAAGTCGAGTATGTATTTCAAGAATTGGATAAAATTCCAGAAAAATATAAAGATAATAATCGTCAAAAGCCTTGGGGAACTGGACACGCTTTATTAATGGCAAAAGATGCTGTAGAAGGTAATTTTGCAGTAATTAATGCAGACGATTTTTACGGAAGAGAGGCGTTTGAAGGTGTGGCTGAGGCATTAAGAAATACTGATGAAAATTCTACAAATTTTAATATGATGGGCTATGTATTAAAAAATACAATTTCAGAATATGGCTTTGTTTCAAGAGGTGAATGTATGGTAGATAGCAATAATTTTTTAACACAAGTTACTGAACGTACACACATTGAAAAAATTGATGGACAATTAATGTATAAAGATGAAAATGAGCAATTAAAGCCAATTTCTGAAGATACAGTTGTCGCAATGAACTTTTTTGGTTTTACACCTAAATATTTTGAAGTTTCTGAATCTATGTTTGAAGATTTTTTAAAACATAATTATAAAGAAGCAAAAGCTGAGTTTTTTATTCCATCGGTTGTAAATACTTGTATTATAAATAAAACTGCAACTATGAAAGTATTAAAATCCAATGCGAGATGGTTTGGAGTTACTTATAAAGAAGATAAAGAATTTGTTACTTCTGAAATTCAAAAATTAAAGAAATCGGGAGTTTATCCAACACATTTATGGTCTTAAGTACGGAAAATATAATTACCGTATTTAATCATTTCAATCATTTGTCTAAGTTAGATTCTTTTTCAGAATTATCTTCTGGACATATTAACGATACCTTTTTAATTAAAACAAAAGGAGCGCATGATTTTGTGCTTCAACGTTTAAACAGCTATGTTTTTAAAAATGCCAAACAGGTTATTTTAAACAAAGTTAAGGTTAGCGAATATATTAAGACGCAAATTAATTTAACAAGTAATCATAAGTCACAACACGTTTTAAGTTTTATAAAAACACTAAATAATTTACCATATTATGAGGATAAAGATGGAGATTTTTGGAATTTATCTATTTATATAAAAAACAGTAAAACTTTTGAAAAAGTTGAATCAAAAGAAATTGCTTTCGAAGGCGGAAAATTATTTGGCGAGTTTTTAAATTTAACAAATGGTTTAAATGTAAATGAAATAGTTGAAATTATTCCTGATTTTCATAAAATGTCTTTTCGTTATAAACAATTTTACGAAGCATTGAAAAATGCCTCTAAAAATCGTATAGAACTGGCTAGTATAGAAATTAAAAAAGTATATACATTAAAAAATGAAATGCATATACTTCAAAATTTAATAGCCACAGGGAAAATTCCATTGAGAATAACACATAACGATACAAAAATATCAAATGCCTTATTTAGTGAAGCGAATAAAGGATTATGTGTAATTGATACAGATACGGTTATGCCGGGGATTATACATTACGATTTTGGGGATGCCGTAAGAACCATTTGTAATACTTCAAATGAAGATGAAACCGATTTAAATAAAGTTTTATTTAATATCAAATTTTTTAAGGATTTTACAAAAGGGTTTTTAGAAAAAACGCACAAAGAATTAACACTTTTAGATGTGCAAAACTTAGCACTGGCAGCAAAAACAATTACATTTATTATGGGATTACGTATGCTAACCGATTTTTTAAATAATGATGTCTATTATAAAACTGCATATAAATTTCATAATTTAGATAGAGCAAAAAATCAGTTTAAATTAGTTGATGAAATAAGTGAAAATTTTAATAAAATGAATGAAATAACTTTTATGGAATTCAAAAAACTAAAACAAAAATAAATTCAATTGAAATATAATTATAAATTAGCTTTTCATTATGGGAAAAAAAATTGAAAAAATTGGGGTGATAACTTCTGGAGGAGATGCCCCTGGAATGAACGCTGCTATTAGAGCAGTTGTTAGAGCTTGTGCTTATTATAATATTGAATGTGTAGGTGCTTACAGAGGTTACCAAGGTTTAATTGAAGGCGATTTTAAAATACTGTCACCAAGGCATGTAAGTAATATTATTAACAGGGGAGGAACTATTTTAAAATCAGCAAGATCTTCTGAATTTAGAACAAAAGAAGGTAGAGCAAAGGCATATAAAGAAATTAAAAAAGCTGAAATTGATGCACTTGTTTTAATAGGTGGAGATGGTACTTTTACCGGTGGAATGATTTTTAATGAAGAATACCATTTTCCTTGTATTGGTATTCCTGGTACAATTGATAATGATATTTATGGAACAAATTTTACAATTGGATATGATACCGCTTTAAATACCGTGGTTGATGTTATTGATAAAATTAGAGATACGGCAAGTTCTCATAACAGGTTGTTTTTTGTTGAAGTAATGGGTAGAGATGCCGGTTTTATTGCTTTAAATGCAGGAGTTGGTGCAGGAGCTGAAGAAATTTTAATACCTGAAGAAGATTTAGGGTTGGAAAGATTGTTAGAAGCATTAAAAAGAAGTAAACGATCAGGAAAATCATCTAGTATTGTAGTAGTTTCGGAGGGAGATAAAATTGGTAAAAATGTGTTTGAATTAGCCGATTATGTAGAAGAAAACTTACCACAATACGAAGTTAGAGTTTCGGTACTAGGACATATGCAGCGAGGTGGTTCACCAAGTTGTTTTGATCGTGTTTTGGCAACACGATTAGGTGTAAAAGCTGTTGAGTTATTGTTAGATGGCCAAACAAATTTAATGGTTGGCTTGTTAAATAATAAAGTTGAAACAACAGAATTGGACCATGCCGTTAAAGGGAAACATCATATTAACAAGGAGTTGTTAAGAGTAAGTGATATTATGTCTATTTAATTGTTAGAAATTATATTTTCTATAAGAAAAATTGTAAATGATAAAAGTTGGAATAAATGGATTTGGGAGAATTGGAAGGATTGCCCTAAGGTCGATTTTAAATAGAATAAATATTGAAGTTGTTGCAATAAATGATTTATTGGACATAAATCAGTTAGCATATTTATTAAAATTTGACTCAGTTCACGGAAGATTTAAAGGAACTGTTAAAGTTGAAAAAGATGTTTTAATAATAAATGGTAAACCAATTAGAATTACTTCAGAAAAAAATCCGGAAAACATAAATTGGGGAGTTTTAGATGTAGATTTTGTAATTGAATCTACCGGATATTATACAACTAAAAACGAAGCTGCTTTGCACTTGAAAGGCGGTGCTAAAAAAGTAGTAATCTCTGCACCTTCAAAAGATGCACCAATGTTTATAATGGGTGTTAATAACAAGCAATTAAAAAAAGACGATATAATATTTTCAAATGCATCTTGTACCACAAATTGTTTAGCTCCAATAGTAAAAGTTTTAAATGACAACTTCGGAATAATTGAAGGGTTGGTTACAACGGTACATTCTACAACTTCTAGTCAAAATACTGTAGATGGTTATGCCAAAAACTGGCGTAGAGGTAGAGCAGCATTAAATAATATGATACCTACTTCAACAAGTGCTTCAGAAGCAATATCCAAAATAATACCTGAAATGAAAGGGAAAGTTTTGGCAATGGCAGTGAGAGTGCCAATAGTGGATGTATCTTTAGTAGATTTTACGGTACATTTAAAAAATACAACCTGTTATAGTGATATAAAAAAAGTGATGAAATATGCTTCAGAAAATGAACTTAAAGGAATTTTAGGATATACTGAAGATGAGGTAGTTTCGCAAGATTTTGTTTCTGAACCAAGAACCTCAGTTTTTGATGCCAATGCAGGAATGGAATTAAACAATCATTTCTTTAAAATTATTGCTTGGTATGATAATGAGTTTGGTTATGCGACTAAAATAGTAGATTTAATAGAATATTCTGCATCACTTTAAATAAACTAGATAATTTATATTTGTAGAAGTTTAAAAAAATAGGAATTATGGAAATAGCAATTATTGCTCACGATGGCAAAAAAACAGAAATGGTTCAGTTTTTAATGGACTTTAAAGCACTGTTAATATCAAAAAAAATTACTTTAATTTCTACCGGAACAACTGGTAAAAATGCCGAAAAGGCTGGGTTTAAAGTTGAAAAATTCCTTTCAGGACCCTATGGAGGTGACGCCCAAATTGCTGCACGTGTAGCAGAAGGGAAAACGGATATGGTTTTCTTTTTTAGAGATCCACTAGGGATGCATCCTCATGAACCAGATATTGCAATGTTAATGCGTTTGTGTGATGTTCATGATGTTCCATTAGCTACAAACCCTGCTACTGCAGAACTTTTAATAAAATCTATTTAGGTATTATTTTATAGCAATCATAGAAATTTCTACATGTACAAATTTTGGTAAGTTGGCAACTTCTACAGTTTCTCGTGCTGGAGCAGTTTCACTATTAAAATAGCTGCCATATACGGCATTTATTTTAGTGAAGTCATTCATATTTGTAATAAAAATAGTTGATTTTACAACGTTTTCAAAAGTCATTTCAGCTTCAGCTAAAACTGCTTTCATATTTTCCATTACTTGTTTTGTTTCATTTTCAATAGTATCCAGCACTAATGCTCCAGTTGTTGGGTTTATAGCAATTTGCCCAGAAGTAAATAAATTGTTTCCAACTAAAACAGCCTGATTATAAGGACCAATTGGAGCTGGGGCATTGTTTGTGTTAATAATTTTTTTCATTTTAAAAGGTTTTAAAATAATTGTTTATCAGGCACTTGTCTTTTATCATATTTTAAATCACTAAGCATAGATGATTTTACACCAATAAAAAAGTAATAGGTTTGTCTGTCTCCAAAAGGAACCCAGTTAAAATTCAGTTTCCAACTATCAAGATCTCTTGAAAAACGAAGTTGTGTGTAAGTAAAACCTTCATTTTTAACATCGTAACCAGATGAAAATCCAAGTCCCCATTTTGGAGTTATTTCAACATCACCAGAAAACATTATAGAATTAGATGAAATTTCTTTTTGCCTGTTTGCATTGGCGTAATTTAAGCTATAAGCAATTTTTAATGTCCAGGGAATTTTAGACTGATAAAGTTTTGCTTCTTTTACGTTAGCTTTTTTTTCCTGATTTGGAGTTTGCTGGTTTGTAGCAGTTAAGTTTTCTCCAAATACACCATCGGAGTTATTATCTTCAGCTTTTTGATCTTTTTCAGATTTTTTACCGTCATCTTTTTTACTCGATAAAGAATAATTTAAAGTAAGTCCTGCATTTGTTAGTCTAAATAAACTACCACCATTATTATAGTTAAATGTATTTATTTTTTTTCCATTAACATCTAAAGCATAAGGATCTAAGGTTGCTCTAACATTTACGCTTAGTTTATTGTTAAATAATTTAGTTCCAGCATTAACACCCACAGGGCTCCATTTTAAAGAATCCGCAGCCATATTATAACTGGTTGAAAAGTTTAAATTATTTAATAAAATAATTTTTTTGGCTTCTGTTTCGCTATCTGCAGAATCTTTCTTTCTAATTTTGGCTTCTAAATTATTATTAAGCGTTAAGTTTAAACTATTGGAAAGTCCAGATCCTGGTTTTCCAAAAATTCCATTAGAAAAAGGAGAGTATTCAATAAACTCATCTGGTTCTTCAGCACTTTTTTGATATTCTTCATTAAAATAACTAAAATCGGGTCTGTAACTATAGGAAATACTTGGTCTTACAACATGACGAATGGCTTCAATATTTCCTTTTTTAAACTTAAACATTCCATAAAATGTAGTTCCCAATGAAACAGAAGTTGAATATTCATTAAATCGACTAAAACTACTTATGGTATCTGTAACTACGGCATTTTGCACATCATCAAATTTTTTGCTAATACGATCAAAATACCATACATCTTTATAAGTTATGCTGGGCGAAATTGTAAAATATTTTAAAGCTTTCATGTTGGTATTCATTGAAATATTGTGCTGAATACCAGACTTTGCTTCATCAAACATTTGTTTTTTAAAGAAAAATTCATCGGTGGTATTTATTCTATTGTCACCTTTCATAGAATAGGTTAATCCTGTTTTCTGAATTGCATTCTTTTTTACACCATTTTTTCCGGTAAACGGATAAATTCGATCCATATTTAATTGTAAAGAAGGCAAGGTCATGGTAATTTCTTCAGTATTGGTGTTTTGAGAATGTGTCATAGATAAAGACACATTAAATGGGGTACCAACAAAATTTTTATAAAAAGAAACGGAAGAACTTAAATTGTTGTTTAAGAATGAATTAGTGTTATATTCATTATTAGATTGTTTATAATATTTACTGCTTCCCATATTTACAGAAGCTGAAAAACGCGAGTTAGGGCTTGCCTTTGAGTCTTGTGAATGACTCCATCTGATATTGTAATTTGATGCTTTTGAATAATCATCAAATCCTTTTAAGCTGTTTATTAAATTTTCATATCTAATATTAATATTTCCGGAAAATTTATACCTTTTTGCATAGCCAGATTCTGCTCGTAAACCCCAACTTCCGTTTGTATAAATATCTCCTAAAACTGCTAAATCAAAATTATCATTTATTACAAAATAGTAACCTCCATTTTGTAAAAAATAACCTTGCCTGTTATTATCTCCCCAAGTAGGCATTAAAAAACCGGAAGTTCTTCCTTTTGTTAAAGGAATGTATGCAAAAGGTAAAACTACAGGTGTTGGTACATCAGCTAATACCAATTGACTTGTTCCGGCAACTAATTTCTTGTCTTTAATAAATTTTGCTTTTGGAATTTTAATATAGTAATCTGGATTTTCCTTATCTGATGTTGTTAGGCGTATATTTTCAATAAAAATAACAGAATCATTATGTTTTTTACTAACCTCACCTAATATTATTATTCCTTGTTGCTCAGTTTTTAAATTCCAAATTTTAGCTTTTTCAGATTTAAAATTAAAACTAATTGTATCCTGAGTAGATTCTTGACCTCCTTGTTTAAAAACAGGTAATTGAGAATAATTTCCTATACTATCTTTAATTCCTTTTGCAATAACAGTACTTGTATTATTATTTATTTCAATATAACCAGCAGTAATATCAATATCTTTATAATGTATATGTGCATTATTAAATAGTTGAATTTTATTGTTTTTTATATCCTGTCTAATTAAACTATCGGCACTGTGTTCAACAATTCCTTCCAGTAATTCTTTCGGTTTTTTAATGGAGTCTTTTGGTTTTATAAGTAAAGAATCAATTGGTTTTATATTAAGAGTATCTTTTAGAGGAATAACAATAGTATCCTTTTTAATTACAGGAATTGTGTCTGAAGAAAATTGCTTTATTTCTTGAGAATAAACAGAAGTATTGACAAAGCTAAAAGCTAGTATCAAAAAAAAGAGCGCATATATTTTGAAAATGTTCGTTTTAATAATTAAAATATTTGTAAAATCATTATATTTATTGGGTTGAAAGCATAAGTTTTTTTAATTTAGCTTTTAAGCATTCAACCAAATTTTGATTGCTTGTAAATGTATGGCTCAATAATTGTATCACCAAATAACAGATGCCAAAAATAATTAAAATTATTGATGAACTCACTACTCTTTTATAAAATTAAAATTACAACGAAATTCGTACTGATTTTCGTATTTTTTATTACTATTCTTTTTAAGAATACTACTGTTTTTGCTCAAAAAAATGATTTTGTTGTTGTTTTAGATGCAGGGCATGGTGGTAAGGATCCTGGTAAAGTGGGGTATAAAAAAGTTAAAGAAAAGGATATTGCATTAAATATTGTATTGCAGGTAGGTAAATTATTGTCAAATCAAGAAAATATAAAAGTTATTTACACACGAAAAACGGATGTTTTTATTGATTTATGGGAACGAGGAAGAATAGCAAATAAAGCAGATGCAGATTTGTTTGTATCAGTTCATTGTAATGCACATAATACCCAAGCCTCAGGTGCCGAAACTTGGGTGTTGGGAACAAATGCAAATAATAAGAATTTTGAAGTTGCTAAAGCAGAAAACTCTGTAATTTTATTGGAAGATAATTACGAAAAAAACTATAAAGGTTTCGATCCAAATTCACCGGAATCAGTTATAGGCCTTACATTAATGCAAGAAGAATATTTAGACCAAAGTATTCAATTAGCAAGTATTATTCAAGAAGGATTTTCAAATAAATTGAAGAGAAAAGATAGAGGTGTTAAGCAAAATGTATTTGTTGTTTTACATCAAACTTATATGCCAAGTATATTAATTGAAACTGGATTTATAACAAATATTAAAGAAGGTACCTACTTAGGTTCTAAACAAGGTCAACATAAATTTTCTGAATCTATATATAATGGAATAGTTAAATATATAAAACAGCTTAATTTAAATAGTGTTAAAAATGAGGATCTTGCTGTTTTAAATAACAGTGTGGTAGATAAAAATACAATTGTTACTGAAGAAACTTTTAATAATGTACTGTTTAAGGTACAAATAGCTTCAGGATCTAGAAAATTAGATACAAAACCCTACAATTTTAAAGGGCTTAAAAACATTGATAGAGTTAAAGTTGGTAATAGTTATAAATATTATTTAGGGAATACATCTAATTATTCAAAAATTAAAGAATTGCAAAGCTTGGCTAAAACAAAAGGCTATACTTCAGCATTTATTGTTGCATTTAAAAATGGTGAAAAAATATCGGTTCAAGATGTTTTAAAAAAATCATAGTATTTTTGCCATTTACTCACAAAAATTATTAGTAATATTGCTTTAAAAAATTATACTATTTTGAAAATTTCAAGAGAATTAAAAACAGGTGTTGTTGCTGTTGCTGTAATTGCTTTA
This sequence comes from Lutibacter oceani, assembly GCF_003384935.1. GTDB lineage: Bacteria > Bacteroidota > Bacteroidia > Flavobacteriales > Flavobacteriaceae > Lutibacter > Lutibacter oceani. The sequence goes on along the minus strand of NZ_QTTQ01000010.1, from coordinate 785,268 downwards.
TTTATATGGGGTTATAATTTTATGAAAGGCATAAATTTATTTGATGGCCCATTAAAAACATATTTTACTGAATATAGTAATGTGCAAGGATTAAATACGGCAAGTGTAGTTACAATTAATGGTGTTGAAGTAGGAAAGGTTATTAATATTAAATTTAATAAAAATGAAGATAAACGGGGGCGATTAATTGTAGAATTTAGTATTGAAAATGATTTTGAATTTTCTAAAAACAGTGTTGCTAAAATTTACAGTGCAAGTTTAATGGGAGGGAAATCTTTGGCAATTGTTCCTTCATATGAAGGTGAATTAGCTATTCCTGGTGATTTTTTAAAAGGCGAAATAGAGTCTGATATTTTTTCTTCAGTTACAGAAAAATTAAATCCACTACAGGCTAAAGTTGAAAATGTAATTGTAAGTGCAGATTCATTAATGACAGGTTTAACGGATATTTTAGATGTTAAAAGCAGACAAAATTTAAAATTAAGTATATCACAATTAAATGCTACCATTTCTAACTTTAAATCCGCTTCAGAATCAGTAAATGAACTAATAAAAAATAATGACGAAAAATTGGCTAAAACATTAGAAAATACAGAATTAATGACAGCTAATTTATCAAAACTTTCAGACACCTTAGTTAATGCAAATTTAGGTGTTACCATTAAAAATATTGAAGAAACTGTAAGTAACTTAAATAATGTTTTAGCAGGTATTGAAAGTGGAGAAGGATCTTTAGGAAAGTTATTAAAGGATGAAGAAATGTATAATAATTTAACAAATGCATCTAAAGAATTAGAAGAATTATTAAACGAAATGAAATTACATCCAAAACGTTTTGTGCATTTCTCATTATTTGGGAAAAAGGACAAAGGTTATAATCCTGAAGAAGAAAAATAAAATTTAAAACAGAAAATAATATATTTACAATCTTAATCATTTTGTAAATTATTTTACATTAAATATGTTAAGGTGTTAATTTATTTTAAATTGCCAACCTTAAAATGTAAAAAGTGAAAATTTTGAACTTTTACCAAAAAAGATAGTTTAATTAAAACAATTGAATTATCAATAAAAATTAAGTATGAATTATATTGACAACATCGCATTTTTAATACTGCTGATTTTAGGAGTTGGTTTTTTTGTTAAAAACATTCAAAAGATAATTCGAAATATAAAACTTGGTAAAAAAGTAGATAGATCTGATAATTCAAATGCACGTTGGCAAAATATGGCCTTTATTGCCTTTGGACAAAGCAAAATGGTTAAAAGGCCAATTTCAGCATTATTACATATAATAGTATATTTAGGTTTTATTATTATAAATATTGAAGTAATAGAAATAATTATTGACGGTTTATTTGGCACACATAGAGTCTTATCTTTTTTAGGAGGAACTTATGCTATTTTAATAGGTACTTTCGAAATTTTAGCCTTATTAGTATTAATATCCGTTTCAGTTTTTTGGATTAGAAGAATGGTTTTAAGAATTCCTCGTTTTTGGAATAAAGAAATGAAAGGTTTTCCAAAAAATGATGCTTTGTATATTTTATATTTTGAAATGGTTTTAATGTCATTATTTTTAATAATGAATGCTACTGATGTACCATTTCAACAAGGAGATTCTGGAAATCCAATCAGTCAGTTTTTAGTTCCCTTATTTGAAAATTTTAATGTAACTACGCTTTATATTATAGAACGTACAGCTTGGTGGTTGCATATTGCAGGAATTTTAATTTTTCTAAATTATTTGTATTATTCTAAACACCTTCATATTTTATTAGCTTTTCCAAATACTTATTTTGCTAATTTAAATCCGAAAGGACAATTAAATAATTTAGAAGCTGTAACCAATGAGGTGAAAATGATGTTAGATCCAACTGCAGATCCTTTTGCAGCAGCACCAGAAGGAAGTGAAGATGAAGTTCCTGAAAAATTTGGAGCAAGTGATGTTACAGATTTAAATTGGGTGCAATTAATGAATGCTTATACTTGTACTGAATGTGGTAGATGCACATCTTCATGCCCTGCAAACATTACAGGAAAAGAACTTTCTCCAAGAGCTATTATGATGAAAACGCGTGATAGGTTAGAGGAGGTTGGAAAAAACATAAATAAAAATGGTGAATTTGTGGAAGATGGTAAACAACTTCTAAATGATTATATAACACCAGAAGAAATTTGGGCTTGCACAAGTTGCAATGCTTGTGTTGAGGAATGTCCTGTAAATATAGATCCGTTATCAATAATTATTGATTTACGAAGGTATTTGGTAATGGAACAATCCGCTGCATCACAAGAATTAAATATGATGATGACAAATATTGAAAATAACGGTGCACCTTGGCAGTACAACCAAATGGATAGATTAAATTGGAAAGACGAATAACATAACTATAAAAATCAAAAACACACAAAATGAAAAAAGAAGATGTTGAAAAACTACTACATGATAAAGTAGAAGATGGGCTACATATTAGTCCTATTTTACCTGAAGGAATTAAAAATTATTTAATTGATATTGATGGTACTGTAACAGAAGATGTTCCAAATGAAGAACCAGAAAGAATGGGAACTTGCGAACCTTTTCCAGATGCATTAGCAACATTAAATAAATGGTATGATGAAGGACATATAATTTGTTTCTTTACTTCAAGAACGGAAGCACATAGAGAAGTTACTGAAATGTGGTTGAACAAACATGGCTTTAAATACCATAGCTTGTTAATGGGAAAACCTAGAGGAGGTAATTATCACTGGATTGATAATCACTTAGTTAAAGCAACTCGTTATAGAGGTCATTTTACTGATTTAGTAGAAAAAGAAGTTACTATTGAAGTTTTTGATGACGGAAAACACGAATAAAATTTAAAACATATTAATATGAATGTACCAACAATGGCAGAAATGATGGCACAAGGAAAACAACCGGAAGTATTATTTTGGGTTGGATGTGCTGGAAGTTTTGACGATAGAGCAAAAAAAATAACAAAAGCATTTGTGAAAATTTTAAACAAGGCTAATGTTGAATTTGCGGTTTTAGGTACGGAGGAAAGCTGTTCTGGTGATCCTGCTAAAAGAGCAGGAAACGAGTTCTTATTTCAAATGCAGGCAATGACAAACATAGAAGTGCTAAATGCGTATGAAATAAAAAAAATAGTAACAGCTTGTCCACATTGTTTTAATACACTTAAAAATGAATATCCTCAACTAGGAGGTACATATGAAGTTGTTCATCATACAGAATTGTTAAAATCTTTATTGGATGATGGACGGCTTTCTATTGAAGGAGGAAAATTTAAAGGAAAAAAAATAACATTCCACGATCCTTGTTATTTAGGTCGTGCAAATGAAGTGTATGAAGCTCCAAGAGAATTAATTCAAAAATTAGATGTTGAATTGGTTGAAATGAAACGTTGTAAATCTAACGGTTTATGTTGTGGTGCCGGTGGAGCTCAAATGTTTAAAGAACCTGAAAAAGGAGATAAAGATATTAATGTTGAGCGTACTGAAGATGCTATTAAAGTATCTCCAAATATTATTGCAACTGGCTGTCCGTTTTGTAATACAATGATTACTGATGGTGTAAAAGCTACAAATAAAGAAGAAGAAATTGAAGTATTGGATATTGCAGAGTTAATTGCAAATGCCGAAGACTTATAATTATATAAAACTTTTTTGAATAGTATTATATGATTAAACACTACATAAAAGCAGCACGTTTAAGAACATTACCACTTTCTGTTTCAGGAATTATTGTAGGTAGTTTTATTGCGGCTTCTCAGGGAAATTTCAATTTATTAATATGCGTTTTAGCACTTTTAACTACAATTGGTTTTCAAATTATTTCCAATTTTGCGAATGATTATGGTGATGGTGTAAAAGGAACCGATAATTTAGATAGAGTTGGACCTGAAAGAGCTTTACAAAGCGGTGCTATATCTCCCAATCAAATGTTAAGTGCAATTAAAATTTCCGTTGGAGTAACTTTTGTACTTGCAGTTTTATTAATATATACCGCATTTGGAAAAGAGGATTTTCTAAATCTATTCATATTTTTTATTCTTGGTTTAATGAGTATTGTTGCTGCCATTAAATATACAATGGGTAAAAAAGCCTATGGCTATAGTGGTTTTGGAGATTTTTTTGTCTTTATTTTTTTTGGATTAGTAAGTGTATGTGGAAGTTATTATTTATTTACAAAGCAATTAGACTTCACTATTTTTCTTCCTGCATTTTCCGTAGGGTTTTTAAGTATTGGGGTTTTGAATTTAAATAATATGCGTGATAGAGCATCAGACGTAAAAGCAGGTAAAAAAACATTAGTTGTTAAAATTGGAAGTGAATTTGCAAAATATTACCACTACTATTTGCTAATTGCTGCATTTTTATTTGCTTTTTTATATGTAATGATATATTACAAATCACCCTATCAATTTTTATTTGTTTTAGCATATATTCCTATTGCAAAGCACTTTATGGTAGTTTATAAAAATGAAGTTCCAAAATTGCTAGATCCAGAATTAAAAAAGTTAGCAATTAGTACGTTTTTATTTTCTATTTTGTTTGGCTTAGGCTTAATTTTGAGTTAAACAAATGTTAAGTGATAAATATAACATTAAATTATATTTGAGATTATATATTTGCCTTCTTATATGTTAGCTAAGCAATGAAAAATCAGTTTTTAGGCATCTTTTTTTACCTTCTTTATTTGTTGGCAATGGTTCGTCCTGTTCTTCCAATAATAGAGTACTATGCCAATTACGATTATATTGCAACAGTACTTTGTGAGAATAGAGATAAACCTTATTTAGAATGTAACGGAAAGTGTTATTTAGAAAAACAACTAAAAGAGGTAAACCATGATAATCATGAGCACAAATCAACAATTCCACAAATTAATTTAGAAGATTATCCAGTTTCACCTATAGACCAATACGGATATAAAATTAGTAATATTAATACTGAATATTTAAACCAGGTTTTTGGTATTAATCAAATTTCATCAGATTATTACACTTCAATATTAAAACCACCACCAAAGCTGGTTTTATAACTTTATAATTACGCTTACCTATAAATTATATTTTACAACTAATTACTATTAATAGCAATTAGGGTGTGTTACATGCGTAATAAACTAACTTAAAAAAGATGATATTTTTCTAATTAAATAAACCATTCAATTTTATCTATTGAATTTGTTTACAGTATTGGCTTAAATATTAAAAGAAAACATAAATTAATTATAGTATAATGATAAATAAAATACTAAAGTACTTTTTAGTAATGCTTATTAGTGTGAGCTCTTACGCTCAAACTGCAATTATAAATGGAAAAATAATAGCTAAAGGTTCTAATAATCCCATTGAGTTTGCATCCATAAGAAATTTAATAAATAATGAAATTGCAACATCAAATAGCAATGGCGAATTTTCAATAAAAGGAAATATTGAAGATAAAATTGAAGTTTCACATATAAATTTTAATACTGTAATAACTACATTACAAAATAAAACTTATATACAATTAGAACCTTCTCAAATAGAGTTAAATGAAATACTTGTTACCGCAAATCCATTACTGGATATTTCCCAATCAGTTGTAATAAATGATACTGAAAAAAGAATAAGCCAACCAAGAAGTGTTGGGCATTTATTTAAAGATATTAAAGGATTTGGAATTACTAAAAAAGGAGCGTATGCTTCAGAACCTGTATTTAGAGCATTTAAATATGAACAATTAAATGTACAATATGATGGAGGAATGAAAGTGTTAAATGCGTGTCCGAATAGAATGGATCCTATTACAACCCACGTAATTCCTGAAGAAATTGAAAAAATTGAAATTATAAAAGGACCGTTTACAGTGCGATTTGGACAAAATTTTGGTGGAATTATAAATTTAGTTTCAAAAAACCCTACAAAAAACCAACAAGGATTTCATGGCAGTATTGAAGGTGGTTACGAATCTAACGGAGGAAATTTAGTTACTGGAGTTTCGGCTTTATATGTTACAGATAAGTTCGACGTTCATTTAAATGGTTCTTACCGTGATTTTGGTGAATATAAAGATGGAGATGGAACTGAAGTTCCTTCATCATTTAAAACAACAGACTATTCATTAAAAGTGGGTATTAATCCTACTGAAAAACAACGATTACAATTTTCCTGGAGACAATCTTTTGGAAGAGATATTATGCATGCTGGTTTACCAATGGATTCACCATACGATGATAGTTTTTTAGCTGGGATAGACTATAAAATGAATGCTATTTCTGAAAAAATAGCTAGTTTTTCTGTAAAAGCATTTCACTCTTATGTAGATCATTTAATGACCAATGAAGGACGACCAAGTTTTATGATGACAGATGCCAGTTCTCCTGTAGAATCTTGGGTGTATGGTGGTAAAGCAGAATTGGTTTTGGTTCCATCAGAAAATACAAGAATTTTTACTGGAATTGATGCAAATTTAATTGATAGAAAAGGTGATAGAACCAGAATTGTAAAAATAATGAATGGTAATGTTTTACCAACTCCTAAAACATTTGTTGATAAAATTTGGCAAGATGCAGTACTAAATGATTTAGGCATTTTTGCAGAAGGGAACCACAATATTTCAGAGAATGCAACTTTAACAACAGGTGTTAGAGCCGATTTCATATCAACATCTTTAAACGATCCATCTCCAGATTTTGAGACTTTTTATGGAGGAACAATTGATGATGAAACAGAAGTTAATTTAAGTGCAAATGTCTCGGTTAAATATCAAAAAAATGGTTTTCAAACGCAGCTTGCAATTGGTAGAGGTGTTAGAACAGCTTCAATGATTGAGCGTTATATAAATCATTTTAATGTAGGAGTTGACCCTTATGAATATGTTGGAAACCCAAATTTAAAACCAGAGGTTAATAATCAAATTGAATTGTCTTTTATTAAGAAATTTAAGTCAATTGAAATTGGAGCAAGCGTATTCCATTCTTTCTTAGAAAATTATATTTCCGCTGAGGTAAATACCAATATTCCTCGAAAATTTATGCCTACAACGCCACCAGTTTACGCAAAGCAGTTTATAAACTTAGATGAAGCTACACAAACAGGTTTTGAATTTAGCTTTAATGTAAAAGCGACTGATAAATTAACTTTTACATCTGATGTTTCTTATACTAAAGCTCAAAACAAAGATTTAGATGAACCGTTGGCACATATACCTCCTTTTATGGCAAACTTAGGTGCAAAATTTGAAAATGATTTATTTTGGGCTGCTCTTACTTCAAGATTAGTTGCTAGTCAAACAAGAGTTTCAACCTCATTTATGGAGGAAGAAAGTCCAGGTTTTGGAACTTTAGATTTTAGAGCTGGTTTAGAACCAATAAAAGGGTTCTCAATTGGTTTTGCAATATTAAATATTTTTGATAAAACCTATTATGAACATCTTAATTTTTCCTATCAAAACTCAAACACACTTTCAGGAAAAATTTATGAACCAGGTAGAAATTTCACTACCTATCTCAAGTATAAGTTTTAGTTATTTTTATAATATTAGACTATACTTATTTGTTTGTTTGGAATCACAGAAATTAATTTTTCTGTGGTTCTTTTTTATGGAATATATTTTTTAAATTGCAGTAAACCAACCAACACAAAAACTACAAAATGAAAATAACGTATTTAGGACACGCAAGTTTAAGCATAGAAACGAAAGACAAAACTTTATTAATTGACCCATTTATTACTGGAAATGAATTAGCTAAAGATATTGATATTAATAAATTACAAGCCGATTATATTTTAGTAACCCATGCACATCAAGATCATATTTTAGATGTGGAAGCAATTGCGAAACGAACTGGTGCCAAAGTAATTTCTAATTTTGAAATTGTAACATATTTTGAAAATAAAGGAATTTCAGGTCATCCTATGAATCATGGGGGAAAATGGAATTTCGATTTTGGAACGGTTCATTATACAAATGCAATACATTCAAGTTCATTTCCTGATGGAAGTTACGGAGGCCAGCCAGGAGGATTTGTAATTGAAACAAATCATCATAGGTTATATATTGCTGGAGATACAGCATTAACATACGATATGAAATTAATTCCAGAGGTAATTGGAGAATTGGATTTAGCAGTTTTGCCTGTTGGTGATAATTTTACAATGGGTATAGATGAAGCAATTAAAGCAAGTAGATTTTTAAGTTGTAACAAGGTTTTAGGATACCATTATGATACATTTGGATATATTAAAATTGATCATAAAAGTGCTTTTGAAGCATTTGCGAAAGCTAAAAAAGAATTATTTTTATTACAAATTGGAGGGAACTTGAAAATATAATAGTTAATTACTTTTATTATTTTTTAACCATTCTTTTCTTAAATCGTTTGAGAGCAAGCCGTTTCCATCATGTTTCCAACCTGGTGGCTTTATAAAATAGTTTAATTTATTTATAAAAGTTGTTTTTGCAGTGAAAGCATCTTTAAAAACAGCAATCCATTCATGAAATGCAATTTTTACTGGATTAAATGTAGTAATGTTTGAAGTTAAACCATACACTACTTTTTCTTCTTTTAATTCTGGTTGAAATGTTCCAAAAAGTTTATCCCAAATTATAAATATACCAGCGTGGTTTCTATCTAAATATATTGGATTGCTTCCATGATGAACTCTATGATGTGATGGTGTATTAAAAATAGCTTCAAACCAACGAGGCATTTTATCAATTAATTCGGTATGAATCCAATATTGATAAATTAAACTAATACTCATTTGTGTAAATATCATAAGTGGGTGAAAACCTAAGATTGGAAGTGAAATATAAAATATAAAACTAAAAAAACCTCCAGTCCAGGTCTGTCTTAGCGCAGTGCTTAAATTGTATTTTTGTGATGAATGGTGCACAATATGAGAAGCCCAAAAGAATCTGCTTTCATGCCCAATTCTATGCGACCAGTAATAACAAAAATCATCTGCAAATAAAATTAGTAACCAAGCCCACCATATAAAAGGAATTGTTGTAATTCTATAATTTTCATATAAAAAAGCAAAAATAAAAACAACCAATAACTTGCTCAGTAAATTTACAATCACATTTCCAATTCCCATTGATAATGATGCAAAAGTATCTTTAAGATTGTATTTTTCAGGTTTCTTTTTAAAAATAACAATTCCTTCAAAAATAACAGTTACAATAAAAAATGGAATTGCATAGTAAATTAGATTTGGTATTTCAGGGATTTCCATAAATAATATTATTATAGCCTAATATAAAATAAATTTTTAAATATTTGTACCTTTCAATTTTTAAATAAATGAAAGCAGTTTACCAAAAATATATATTGAATTTCAAACAAGCTAGCGGAACATCACGTGGTGTATTGCATACAAAAGAAACCTACTTTTTAAAAATTTACAACGGTAATAAAATTGGTATTGGTGAATGCGGTTTGTTTAAAGGTTTAAGTGTTGATGACAGACCGGATTATGAAAATAAATTACAATGGGTTTGTGAACATATTAATAAAAATATTGACGAATTATTAGCCGAGTTAACTGAATTTCCTTCAATTCAATTTGGGTTAGAACAGGCTGTTTTATCTTTAAAAAGTGAAAATATATTTGAATTATTTCCTTCAAAATTCACTAAATCAAAGGATGCTATTAATATTAATGGTTTAATTTGGATGGGAAGTGAATCTTTTATGAAAAAGCAAATTGAAGATAAATTGGCTTCTGGTTTTACAACAATAAAAATGAAAATTGGAGCTATTGATTTTGAAACTGAAATTAAGTTATTAAAAAGTATTAGAACTAATTTTTCTTCAAAAGAAATTGAATTACGTGTAGATGCAAATGGAGCTTTTAAGTTTCCTGAAGCATTAGAAAAATTGAAACGCCTTTCCGATTTTGAAATTCATTCCATAGAACAGCCAATTAAGCAAGGTCAAATTAATGAAATGGCTGAATTATGCTCAAAAACTCCTTTACCAATTGCTTTGGATGAAGAATTAATTGGCGTTTTTAATGTAACAAAAAAGAAAGAATTGTTACAAATAATAAATCCGCAGTACATTATTTTAAAACCAAGTTTAATAGGTGGTTTTAGGGGCAGTGAAGCATGGATAAATATAGCTGAAACAAAACAAATTGGCTGGTGGATTACATCTGCTTTAGAAAGTAATATTGGGTTAAATGCCATTGCACAGTGGACATATATTTTAGGAAATAAAATGCCACAGGGATTGGGAACTGGTAGTTTATTTACCAATAATTTTAACAGTCCTTTAGAAGTGAAAAATGGACATTTGCATTATAATAAATTTAAAAAATGGACATTTAATTTATAACGTCATTCTGAACTTGATTCAGAATCTTATACTAAAAAGAGCATGAAATTTATACAACAAGCATATAAAGGAAATAACGAATGGTGGACTTATTTTATAACAATATTCTTATTGTTTATTGGTTGGCAATTTTTAGGGGTTTTACCTTTAATTGTTACTGCTTTTTATTATGCAGGTGATTTGGAAACTTTTACTTCTGCTGCAAATGATAATTTTACATCGTTAGGAATTGACTCAAACTTGTATTTGTTTTTAATGATTTTAACTTTTTTAGGTGGTTTAATTGCGCTGTTATTAGGTGTAAAATTTATACATAAACGCAACGTTATTTCCGTTATAACAAGTCGTAATAAAATAGATTGGAGTCGTTTTTTTTACGCTTTTTCAATTTGGGCAATTATTGGAGTTATAATAATTGCAATTGGTTATTTTACAGAGCCAGAAAATTATGTTTGGAATTTTAAACCAGTTCAATTTACAATTTTGGTATTGGTTTCTTTCTTGTTTTTACCAATTCAAACTACTATGGAAGAAGTATTATTTAGAGGATATTTAATGCAAGGTTTTGGTACATGGTTCAAAAAATCGTTTGTTGCATTAATCTTAACTTCAGTAATTTTTGGTTTGTTACATGGATTAAATCCTGAGGTTGAAAAATTAGGATGGATAAGTATGGTCTATTATATTGGAACTGGTTTAGTATTGGGAATTTTTACTTTAATGGATGAAGGAACCGAGTTAGCTTTTGGTTTTCACGCAGCAAATAATATTATTGCTGCGGTACTTGTTACTGCTAATTGGACAGTTTTTCAAACAGATGCACTGTTAATTGATACTTCTGAACCTTCTATCGGTTGGGAAATGTTTGTACCGGTTTTAGTTTTATATCCGTTGGTTTTATTTATTTTTTCAAAAAAATATGGATGGAAAGACTGGAAAGGAAAATTATTTGGTAATATTATGAAACCAGCTGAATTTAATGAAAATGAATTTATAGCTTAGTAGAAAGTGGAAAATAAAATTCATAAAACATTTAAATTACAGGGAAAATCATTTTCTAAAGTAGGGGATTTGATTGATTTTTCAGGAACAATTTCTATTGAAATGCATTCATTTCTAATGGAATGGTTTAATAATAATAACTTTATTAAAGTTAAAACTTCTGGTTCTACGGGTGTACCTAAAATAATTCAGCTTCAAAAAGAGCACATGATAAATAGTGCAAAAGCTACAGGTGATTTTTTTGAACTATATGATTGTACAAAAGCTTTGTTATGTATGTCGGTTAATTTTATTGCAGGTAAAATGATGTTAGTGAGAGCGTTAACATTGGGTTGGCATTTAGATGTTGTAGATCCAACAGCATCACCATTAAAAAATACTGAAAAAGAATATGATTTTTCAGCAATGGTTCCTTTACAGGTTAATAGTTCATTAGTAGATTTACAAAAGGTAAAAAAAATAATAATTGGAGGAGGCGTAGTTTCTAGTGAATTATGGGCTAAAATTCAAGATATAAAAACCGAAATTTTTGCAACGTATGGTATGACAGAAACAGTGACACATATTGCAATTAAAAAATTGAATAATTTTGATTTTTGTTTAGATGCAAAAATTAAGATTCCCAGCCAAGCTGAGAATGGCGTTAATTTTCGTCATGCTGAACTTGTTTCAGCATCTCATTATAAAACACTTCCAAATATTAAAATTTCAACAGATAACAGAGGTTGTTTAGTAATAAATGCGCCAAAAATAGCTAATGAAATTATCGCAACAAATGATTTGGTTGAGCTTATTTCAGAATCTGAATTTAAATGGTTGGGTAGGTTTGATAACATTATTAATTCTGGAGGAATAAAATTAATTCCTGAAAAAATAGAAGAAAAATTGTCAGAAATAATTAATAATCGGTTTTTTGTTGCAGGAATGTTTGATCCAATTTTGGGTGAACAATTAGTTTTAGTTGTTGAAGGAAATAACAATAATCTTGTTCTGAACGAAGTGAGTAATTTAAAATCACTCACAAAATTTGAAAAACCTAGAGAAATCTATTTTCTTCCTAAATTTATGGATACTCCCACTCAAAAAATTAATAGAATTGAAACATTGAAGATGATTAAAAGTATCGACTAAAAATTTTAATAAGAACTAAAGTTTTAATTCCAATTAATCCAGCATAAAACCAAATAGGTGTTTTAGTCGTCTCTTTTAATTCATAATATGCTAATTTTATAGTATTAGGCATTTTTTTTAAATTATAAGAATGGTTACAATTTTTACAAACTGATTTTCCAGATTTACCTCCAGAAATAAATGGAATTTGAAATATATGCTTGTAAGTTCCAATTATAGAAACTTTAGTTGTATTTTTTTCATTACAGTTTGGGCATAAAATTTCCTTTGGTGTTTCAAATTTTAATTCAGAAGTCTTTTTACCAGCTAATAACATAATTAATTACATTTCCATACTATGATATACGTTTTGCACATCATCATCTTCTTCCAAACGTTCTAATAATTTTTCAACATCAGCTTGTTGTTCTTCATTTAACTTAACTGTTGTTGTTGGTATGCGTTCAAAACCTGACGAAAGGATTTCTAAATTATTTTCTTCCAAATATTTTTGAATAGCGCCAAATTGTTCAAAAGGTGCATAAATTAAAATACCATCTTCATCTTCAAAAACTTCTTCAACTTCAAAATCAATCAATTCTAATTCAAACTCTTCCAAATCCATTTTTAAGTCTTCAGTTTTTACTCTAAAATTACAAGTATGGTCAAACATAAAAACAACAGAGCCTGAAGTTCCCATATTTCCATCACATTTGTTAAAAGCAGCTCTTACATTGGCAACAGACCTGTTATTATTGTCGGTTGCAGTTTCAACAACTACTGCTACACCGTGTGGAGCATATCCTTCAAATAACACTTCTTTATAATTAGCAGTATCTTTATCGCTCGCTTTTTTTATGGCGCGTTCAACATTGTCTTTAGGCATATTTGCAGCCTTCGCATTTTGAATTACAGCTCTTAAACGTGCATTGGTTTCAGTATTTGGACCGCCTTCTTTAACGGCCATTACAATATCTTTACCAATTCGGGTAAATGTTTTTGCCATTGCAGACCAACGCTTCATTTTTCGTGCTTTTCTAAATTCAAACGCTCTTCCCATAATTTACATATATTTTAAGTGTTGCAAATGTAAATATAACCACACTTTTTTCCAATTTTTTGAAGTTGATTTTAAACTTTGATTTCATAACAATTTATTTTGTGTATATTTCAATAATAAAAAGGTATAATGAAAAAAATAATTTTAACAATCTGTATTTTAATCGTTACTTTTTCTGAATTGTACGCTCAAAAAAATATAAACGTTGCTGTGTTTTCTAAAACAGCAGGTTTTAGACATGAATCTATAGAAACAGGTATAGCACATTTTAAAAAATGGGCCAAAACTTCAAATTGGGATATTGTATTTTCTGAAGAAACCTCTTTTTTTTCAGATGAAAATTTAGCATTTACAGATGTCTTGGTGTTTTTAAGTACAACCGGTGATATTTTAGATGAATCTTCTAAAAAGGCAATTAAAAAATATATAAATAAAGGTGGTGGTTTTGTTGGTATTCATTCGGCGAGCGATACCGAATACAATTGGCCTTGGTACTATCAAATGATAGGTGCTCAATTTAAAAGTCACCCAAAAATACAACAAGCAACTTTACACGTTAATCATACTTCAAAACATCCTTCAATAAAACATTTTAACACCACTTTTAAGGTTGTTGATGAATGGTATAATTTTAATGCTCCGGTTTTGTCACACGTCAATGTTTTAATGAGTTTAGATGAGAATTCTTATGATGGTGGTACAATGAATAATAAACATCCTATAGCTTGGTATCATTTTTATGATGGAGGTAGAGTTTTTTATACCGGTATGGGGCATACGAACGATATTTTTGACAACCCGTTATATGAAAAACATATTATTGAAGCTGTTAACTGGGCTTCAGGTACTACAAATTAGAAAATATTTAATTTATAAGTATAAAAAAGATGCTTGTATTAAACCTGAATAACACCTAAATTAAATTGCTTTTCAATAGGGGCGTGGTTAGCAGCTTCAATTCCAATACTTATCCATTTTCTTGTGTCTAAAGGGTTAATAATTGCATCTGTCCATAAATGTGCAGCTGCATAATAAGGTGAGGTTTGTGCATCGTATCTTTTTTTAATAGATTCTAATATTTCTTGCTCTTTTTCTTGTGAAATTTTTTCACCTTGTTTTTTAAATGAAGCAGTTTCAATTTGTAACAATACTTTTGCAGCTTGCTCACCACCCATTACAGCCAATCTTGCCGAAGGCCAGGCTACAATTAATCTTGGGTCATAAGCTTTTCCGCACATTGCGTAATTTCCTGCACCATAAGAATTTCCAATAATAATGGTAAATTTTGGTACTACTGAATTGCTAACAGCATTTACCATTTTAGCACCATCTTTTATAATACCCCCATGTTCACTTTTACTACCAACCATAAAACCGGTAACGTCTTGTAAAAAAACCAATGGTATTTTTTTCTGATTACAATTGGCTATAAAGCGAGTTGCTTTATCGGCAGAATCGGAGTAAATAACCCCACCAAACTGCATTTCTTTTTTTCCATTTTTAACTACTTTACGCTGATTGGCAACAATACCAACAGCCCATCCATCAATACGTGCATAGGCACAAACGATGGTTTTTCCATAGTCTTTTTTATATTCTTCAAATTCAGAATTATCAACAATACGTTCAATTATGCCACGTATTTCATATTGATCTGTTCTGTTTTTTGGTAAAATTCCTAATATTTCTTCAGGATTTTCAGTTGGTTGTTTAGGTTCAGCTCTGTTAAAACCAGCTTTATCATAATCACCAATTTTATCAATAATTTTTTTAATTTTATTTAAAGCATCAAAATCATCTTCAGCTTTATAATCGGTAACACCACTAATTTCGCAATGTGTAGTTGCTCCACCTAAGGTTTCGTTATCAATACTTTCACCTATTGCTGCTTTTACTAAATAACTACCTGCCAAAAATATACTACCAGTTTTATCTACAATCATTGCTTCGTCGCTCATAATAGGTAAATATGCTCCACCTGCAACACAACTTCCCATAATTGCAGAAATTTGAGTAATTCCCATACTACTCATTACTGCATTGTTTCTAAAAATACGACCAAAATGTTCTTTATCAGGAAAAATTTCATCTTGCATTGGTAAATACACTCCGGCACTATCAACCAAATAAATTATTGGTAATTTATTTTCTATAGCAATTTCTTGAGCTCTTAAATTCTTTTTACCAGTAATTGGAAACCATGCTCCAGCTTTTACAGTTGCGTCATTTGCAACTACAATACATTGCTTTTTTGAAATATATCCAATTTTAACAACAACTCCACCAGAAGGACAGCCATCATGTTCTTTATACATTTCATCTCCAGCCAAAGCGCCAATTTCAATCGACTTACTTTTTTTATCAAAAAGGTAATCAATACGTTCTCTGGCAGTTAGTTTCCCTTTTGCTTTATGTTTTTCAATTTTAGAATCTCCACCACCTTTATAAACTTTTAATAGTTTTTTTCTTAATGATGCTATTTGTAGCTTATTAAAATCTTCGTTTTTATTGAAGTTGATATCCATTTTACTTTTAATTTAATCTATGCTAAAGTACAAAATGAATGTTAATTAATGTTAAATATATACCTAAACAATAACTACCTAGGTAAATAAAATTATTTTATATATATTTGCCAAATATTTAGAACTAAAAAAATAAAACAATGAAGAAAATAATTACAATAGGAGGTAGTAATAGTATAAATTCAATTAATAAAATTTTCGCTGAATATACTGGTGAATTAATGAAAAATGTTGAATTGATTAAAATTGATTTAAACGATTATAATTTGCCAATGTTTTCAATTGATGTTGAAAATGAGCAAGGTTTTTCAGAAGATTTAGTTACTTTAAATAAATTATTTAACGCTGCAGATGGTTTTGTGGTTTCTTTAGCGGAACATAATGGAGCATATTCTACTGCATTTAAAAATGCTTTTGACTGGCTTTCACGAGTAAATGGTAAGGTTTGGAGAGATAAGCCAATGTTACTTTTAACAGCTGCACCAGGAGAGCGCGGAGGAATTACAATGCTTGAAATTGCTTTGGGGAGATTTCCATATATGGGTGCAAAAATTGTTGGAAGTATGTCATTTCCATTTTTTAATGATAATTTTAAAAACGGTAAAATAGTTAATGAAGATTTGCAAAAGCATCATTTTAAGCTTGTTGAAGATTTTCAAAAAGTAATATAGTTATGGCTGATTTTTCAAAAGATATAAATTCAAAATTTCCAAATGAACGAATAAAAGCATTGTTAAATATAAAGTTTACAGCTAATTATTTTGATAATATAGGAAATGCACTTTTGAAACCTTTTAATATTTCGGAACAACAATATAATATTTTAAGAATATTACGAGGAGCAAAAGATGCAATCACAGTTAAAACGGTGAAAGATAGAATGATACAAAAATCGCCAAATTCTACACGTTTAATGGATAAATTATGTGATAAAAATCTAATTGATCGGGTACGATGTGAAAATGATAGGCGTGTTGTATATGTAAAAATTACAAAAAAAGGTTTAGAACTATTAGATGAAATTAAAATTGATGAAATGCATAGTTTTATGGATAAAATTTCTGAAGATGAAGCAAAACAATTAAATAATTTATTAGATAAATTACGATAAAATGAAAACAAAAATATATAAAGCTAGCGAACGTGGAACTGCAGATTATGGATGGTTAAAAGCTAATTATTCATTTAGTTTTTCCAATTACTACAATCCTGAAAAAGTTAATTTTGGAGCGTTACGCGTTTTAAATGACGATATAATTGATGCTGGAATGGGGTTTGGAACGCATCCACATGATAATATGGAAATAATTACAATTCCATTA
Source organism: Lutibacter oceani (assembly GCF_003384935.1). Classification (GTDB taxonomy): domain Bacteria; phylum Bacteroidota; class Bacteroidia; order Flavobacteriales; family Flavobacteriaceae; genus Lutibacter; species Lutibacter oceani. The sequence continues at coordinate 767,907 of NZ_QTTQ01000010.1, read as the reverse complement.
CAAGGTTCATTAAAACATAGGGACTCTATGAGTAATAAATGTATTCCGATTCAAACCGGTGAAGTACAAATAATGTCAGCAGGTACAGGTGTGCAACATTCTGAAATGAATAATTCTCCGACTGAATTTATAAATTTATTTCAAATTTGGATTATTCCTAACAAACAGCAAGTTCAACCAAGATATGATCAAAAAAAGTTTGAAGTTTCGGCTCGTAAAAATAAACTCCAAGTGTTGGTTTCTTCAATTGATGAAGCGGATAATGGAAGTTTAAAAATTCACCAAGATGCTCAAATTTCAAGAATAGATTTAAGTGAAAACTCAAAATTTAACTATAAATTAAAGTCAGAAAATCATGGAGTATATGTTATGGTTATTGAAGGTGAGATTTTAATTCAAAATGCAATTTTAAATAAAAGAGACGCAATTGGAATTGAACAAACTAATAAATTTGAGGTATTTGCAACTAAAAATACAGAATTATTATTTATTGAAGTACCTATGAAGTTTTAATACTTTTTTTGTCTATAAAATTTTAAACACTCATATGTATATGGGTGTTTTTTTATGGTTTTCATTTTTATTTTACGATATTTGTAAGCTACAAATATCTTTTCAAGGTAATTAACAAAAACTAAATATAGAAAATGAATAAAAATACAGTATTAGCTTGGGCTACAGCAATAATGATAATAGTTGGATTAGCACTTATTGCACTTGGTGCATTTAGGTATGATGATGTTGCAGGTTGGGGATTTGCTTCAGTTGGAATTGGATTTTTTGCAATTGCTTGGGTATTTAATGCTCTAAAAGGGAGGGTTTAGGACTTCGTTATAAAGTTTGAATTACAACGTTTTTGCGAGAAAGTGTTTGAAATGAAATCGAAAATACGACTGTGTCAATCTCATTTATTTCGAGTTAGAAAGTGAAAAGTTCAATTACTTAATACAGGCTACCAAATACCAAGTATTAAAACTACTACAATAAACATTAAAAAATAATATAATATGTCAGATGATAAGAAGGTAATCTTTTCAATGTCGGGTTTAAGTAAAACCTATCAAGGAGCAAATAAACCTGTTTTAAAAGATATTTATTTAAGCTTTTTTTACGGAGCTAAAATTGGAATTTTAGGTTTAAATGGTTCTGGTAAATCTACTTTGTTGAAGATTATTGCTGGAATTGAAAAAAATTATCAAGGTGATGTTGTTTTTGCGCCAGGTTATTCAGTTGGATTTTTATCCCAGGAGCCTCAATTAGATGATTCTAAAACTGTAATAGATATTGTAAAAGAAGGTGTTGCAGAAACAGTAGCAATTTTAGATGAATACAATAAAATAAACGATATGTTCGGTTTAGAAGAAGTGTATTCTAATGCTGATAAAATGGATAAATTAATGGCTCAACAGGCTATTCTACAGGATAAAATTGATGCTGCAAATGCTTGGGAGTTAGACACAAAATTGGAAATAGCTATGGATGCCTTGCGAACTCCAGATGGCGATACTCCAATTAAACATTTATCTGGTGGTGAACGAAGAAGAGTAGCATTATGCAGATTGTTATTGCAGGAACCAGATGTTTTATTGTTAGATGAGCCAACAAACCATTTAGATGCAGAATCTGTACATTGGTTAGAACATCATTTACAACAATATAAAGGAACCGTAATTGCAGTAACTCACGATAGGTATTTCTTGGATAATGTTGCTGGTTGGATTTTAGAATTGGATCGAGGAGAAGGAATTCCTTGGAAAGGAAATTATTCTTCTTGGTTAGATCAAAAATCGAAACGTTTGGCTCAAGAATCTAAACAAGCATCTAAACGTCAAAAAACTTTAGAACGAGAGTTGGAATGGGTTCGTCAGGGAGCAAAAGGGCGCCAAACAAAACAAAAAGCGCGTTTGAAGAATTATGACAAATTAATGAGTCAGGATCAAAATCAATTAGATGAAAAATTGGAAATTTATATTCCAAACGGTCCTCGTTTAGGAACAAATGTTATTGAAGCAAAAGGAGTTTCAAAAGCATTTGGAGATAAATTATTATATGAAGATTTAAATTTTAATTTACCTCAAGCAGGAATTGTTGGAATTATTGGTCCAAATGGAGCTGGTAAAACCACTATTTTTAAAATGATTATGAATGAATTAGAGCCTGACAAGGGGGAATTTATAGTAGGTGAAACTGCAAAAATTGCATATGTAGATCAAAGCCATTCTAATATAGACCCGGAAAAAACCATTTGGCAAAACTTTTCTGACGAACAAGAACTAATTATGATGGGAGGAAAACAAGTAAATTCTCGCGCGTATTTAAGTCGTTTTAATTTTTCAGGAAGTGATCAAAATAAAAAAGTAGCAACTTTATCTGGTGGAGAACGTAACCGTTTGCATTTAGCTATGACCTTGCGTGAAGAAGGAAACGTGTTATTACTTGATGAGCCAACCAATGATTTAGATGTGAATACATTACGTGCTTTGGAAGAAGGTTTAGAAAATTTTGCTGGATGTGCTGTAGTTATTAGTCACGACCGTTGGTTTTTAGATAGAATTTGTACACATATTTTGGCTTTTGAAGGAGATTCTCAGGTATATTTCTTTGAAGGTTCATTCTCAGATTACGAAGAAAATAAGAAAAAACGTTTGGGTGGAGATTTAATGCCAAAACGAATTAAGTATAAAAAATTAGTGAGATAATAAATTTAAAAATCCCAGCAATTTTGCTGGGATTTTTAGTTGAACAATTATTTTCTAAATATTATTTCTGGATCTGTATTCATATTAAATTGATTATTAGCCTCTTCTATAATTAATTTAGTTAAAGATTTTTGTATTCCAAAAATTTCTTTAAGCGGCAAGTTAGCTGTACTTAAGGTTATTTCCTTATTTTTACTTTGAACATAAAATTTAGTATTAAATGTTAATTTTCCAGCATCTATTTCTAATTTCACTATCACAGCCATTTCTTCTTTCATTAAATTATTTTCTACTTTTGAATCTTCTTTAACTAATCCCGATTCGCTTAAATCAATTTCTTGAAGTATTTCATTTATTTTTTGACGTTCCAAAACTTTTAAATTAGGTACTTTGCTTAAATCAGCAATAAGTAAAGCAGGAAAGCCTTTCTCCAAGCCTTTAAATTTCGGATTATTTACGTTTACAATTTTGATAGATGTGGGATAAATTGCTATACTATTGGGTTCTGCTTTTATCCCTTCTCTTAAATAGGGTGTTGAAGGTGGTTCCCAATTTGGGTCTTCATCTCTTATTTTAGTTATAGAAATAGACTCTTTTATTAAATCTTTAATAGTTTTTCCATTCCAGTGTATTGTAAAAGTAAAATATGACCAATGGCTATTTAATTTTTCTTTCAAATATTCTTCTTTTATGTTTTTGAAAACAAATTCTTTAGAGTAATTTCGGTTAGAGCATTTAGTGTCTTCAATATATTTATAATTGCTTACTGTTAATTTTGTATTTTCATTCGGTTTAAATAAATAGGATACATTTTTATCTTTTTGATTGCCAAATTCAATACCTTTAATTACCTTTAAATCTATATATTCATAATTGAAACTATACTCATAATCATAATCGCATACATTCATAGGGTGGGCTTTTACATTTTTAGTTTCTTTTTGTTGAACTGTAATAGTGCCTAGATTGGTTTCAGAATTTATGGATCCAGTTACATTTATTTCCGTAATAAGATCATATACTTCTTCAATATACTTACCTCTAAAAGTTTGTTTTCCGTAAAAATAAATTGGAATATTATTTAATTGTGTATAAATGTCAAATGAAACATTTTCATTTCTTGTATTAGAATCTCTTCTGTCATCCAAAAAATGATCTTCAATAAGAATTTGATCTACAATAATTGGAACTTTAATTTCACCTGAAATATAATTCGTGTTTTTTATTTCCTGACTATTTGAAATGTTATTTAATAGAACAAGAAATATAGTTGCTATTATTTTTGTTTTCATATTTAAAAATAACAAACCCCAGCATTGCTGAGGTTTATTTTGTATTTAACTTGTTTTTGTTAGTGCTAAAACTTTTATCTTTATGGGATCTAAAATTTTAGCAGCTTGTTTTTTAGACATTGGTAATGGACTATCAGCCCAATGATTATTGGTGTAATATTGCCTATTTATAATTGAGATAGTTAATTTATTTTGTTCAACATCCACTTTAAAAACAAACCTATTTTTCACCATTAATGAGGTGTATGTATAAAAACTGCTTTCGGTAGAGGTTTCATTTTTCCAAAGATGCATAGGTGGTAATTTTAAATCTTTAAAAGTTTGATTGATAGCATTTCTAGCAATTTCGGGTTCAAGATTTAAAATTTCAATGGTCGTATATTCTTGAGCAGCTATTTTAAAATTAAACAGAAAAAATACAAATGTTGTGAATAAAAAAAACTTTTTCATCACTTTAAAAATTTGTTACTTGTATAAACCAATCGCCATTTACCTTTATTAATGACATATGTTCTTTATCAGTATCACCATTTTTATAATGAACTGTAAAGTCTACTTTGGCAGATGATCCGTCTTCATTAATTTTTTCTTCATCAATGGAAATTGTATCTAAACCACCTTTTTTTTCATATTCTTTAGATCCCATTCCAATTAATCCTTCTATTTTTTTTGCTTCATCTTCAGATAATTGTTCGCCGTCTTTTGTAACATACATTTTGGCAACTTTTTCAAAATCTTGACTTTTCATTTTTTCATAAAGTGAAATCACTGCTTTTCCAGGTGAATTTGAGCTAGTTCCACTACAAGAATAAAATCCAATAAATGAAAATACTGTTAAAATGACTAAGTAAATTGCTGATTTTTTCATAATAAATTTGTTTTAAATAGTTAAATAATTTTGTTAAAAATAGGGGCTTTTGTAAATTCGGAAGGAAGTATAATTGGTTGTTTTCCAATGATGTAATTAAATTCTTTTGGTTGTATTTTTAATGGGATTCCAGCATTTTTAAATGCTTTAAAAATTAGCTCGGTACAATACAGTTTTGTGTTTGTTGTTAAATTAAAATGAGTATCAAAAGTGCATTTTTTATCATAAAAAAGCTGTGCTTCAATTGTAACTTTTTGCATTGCTTCTTCATTAAAATTTGCTCTGTAAACAGCATATTTTGATGCATTTTTTGAACTTAAAAAAACGTTTAATTTATCTTTTTTTATAAGGTGATTCTTATGTGGTACAGCATGAATTACAAATGGAACTTGGTTTTCTATACTTATAATGCCAATGTGTGAAAATTCGGTTTTTGAATCGGCCAAAATTACAGCATAACTTTCTGTTGATTTTCCACAACGTAAAATTAAATCACCATTTTTTAGATGTAAATTTTTTGGAATTTCAATAGAATTATAATTGTTAAAAAAATACAACATAAATACTGCACCCAGTATATATATAATTCCAAAAAGTAGTAATAAACATTTCTTAATCATTGTTTAAATTTGAATTAAACTTAGATGAAATGGGGTATTAAATAGTTTATTAAAGTTATAAACTAATTATTTATTGTTAATTATCAAATCGTAAAAAAAGATTCCAAATCATAAAAAATTACAACCAAAAGCAATCAGTAAAATCAGTTAGCATATGAAAAAGTAATCCTATGCCTACGATTCTAGTTTTAGATGGAATTAATAATAAAAAATAAAGAAATATGGCATAATAGGAGTGAAGTAAATGGTAATTAATGCTACACCTATTCGAGTCGAATATTGGTGAGGCAACTAAATGATCTATATCTACAAACATTGTTAGTATAAAAGTTAGCCATACCATTTTCCAGTTATCTTTGAAAAAAAAATAAGCAATAATACCTGGAATTAAAAAATGCATTCCATAATGTGTTAAAAAACGTAAAATTTCCAAGGTTAAAATGTTACTTTTTGACTTTCCAAATAATTTAAAGCATTCGGACCTTCCATAAAAATTAAATCTAAGATGCTTAAGTTTGGAATAAAACCATGGTTTTCCTCAAAAACCTGAATATATCTTGACAAATTGTAGTTTTGTGTTCCTTTTGCAATCGCTAAATGTCGGAAGTCATTTATATTAGTATTTTTATAAAATTCCGTAGTTTTTGTAAATGGAACTTCTAACTGTAAAGCATCCATAATAATTTCATGACATGTTAGGTTTAAATCTAATAAAAACGTGTATTTTTTTTCAAAAACAGGAATTAAATCATCAATATAATATTCAAAAAAAGGTGAAGAATTATAAGCTGTTTTTAAACTTTTTAAGTGCTGCTTATTCCAATTGTCTTTATAATCAATTTTAACATCTTTTGTTTTTTGCTTAGTTCCTTTTGTGTGTTGAATTGGAACGTTTAGCAATTGTTTTCCTTCAGCAGTATAAATATAACAGCGATTTCTATAGGTTTGCTTTTGAAAATTATCTTCAACTTCAAATACAATTTCTTTTGAATTTGCAATTGCAACATATTGAATTATAGGCGAAAAATAAGTAGGTTGAATTAAAATCATAATTACGACTTTAAAGCCTTAAATAAAAAGACTTTTAATAATTTACCCTTCCTCTTTTTTGCGTTTTCGGTAGGTGCTAAAACCAAACCAAAGCACTAAAACTCCTAAAAAATAATACAAATAAGAAACAGGTTTTCCACTTCCATGCACCGTAGTAAATAAACGATCCCATCTTATTTTATCAGCCAGACCTTGTCCGTTAGTATCCCAACTGAACCAAATAAAAACAGGCTTACCAACAACATGGTTAAAAGGAACATAACCCCAGTAACGTGCATCTTCAGAATTATGGCGATTATCACCCATCATCCAATAATAATCTTGTTTAAAAGTATAACTTGTTGCTAATTCTCCATTAATATAAATTTCATCACCATTTATTGTTAAATCATTTTTTTCATAAACTTCAATAATTCTTTTATAAAAAGGTAATGATTTTGAGTTTAATTCAACAGTTTTTCCAGCTTCTGGAATGTAAATTGGACCATAGTTATCATCAGACCATGGGTATTGTTTGTTATGTGGAAATACTCTAGAGTTATAATTTCCACTTGGTGTAAGTTCTTTACTAATACTCTTAACTAGTGGATTATTTTTTAACCTTGCTGCATTTTCATCGGTTAAATTTAAAATATAATAGTCACCTTCTAATCTTCCTTCGGTGATATCATATCTTTTTAAAGCTGCTGCACTTAATTGTTGTCCATTAGTAACAACTTTGTGCATATATTGTGGTTTTGCTCGATCTGGTAAAACTGTTTGCTTACCATTTATAAAAATATAACCATCTCTAATTTCTAAGGAATCACCAGGAATACCAACACAACGTTTTACGTAGTTAGATTTTTTATCAATAGGTTTATCTATATGAATTTTTGATTTATCAAAGAAGAAACGAACTGTATCTACTGGCCAACTAAAAACAACAATTTCATTACGCTTAATTTTTTGAAAACCAGGAATTCTAAAATACGGTAATTGAGGTTTGTTTAAATAAGATTTTGCTTTAATAAAAGGTAGGGAATCGTGTACCATTGGAGCAGCAATAGTTGTCATAGGGGTTCTTGCACCATAATGAAACTTACTAACAAATAGAAAATCTCCAACCAGTAAAGATTTTTCTAATGAAGATGTTGGTATTGTATAAGGTTGCATAAAATAGGTATGCACCAAGGTAGCTGCAACAATAGCAAATACAATAGAACTTACCCATTCGCCTAATTCTGTTCTCGATTTTAAACTTCTGTCTTCAAGATAATTAACATTTTCAATATAGTTTAAGTAATAAATATAAAAACCTAAAGTTAAAACTACCAATATTGAATCTAAAGATTTATACTTTCCAAAACTTCTAATAGTTTCTACCCAAACAACTGGAAACATTAGTAAATTTATTATTGGTATAAATAATAAAACAACCCACCAAACAGGTCGGTTTATTATTTTCATTAAGATTACTGCATTGTAAATAGGAACAATTGCTTCCCAAGTTTTTCTGCCAGCTTTTTTATATAGTTTCCAAGTTCCAAGAAAGTGAATTATCTGAACAATTAAAAAAAATATAAACCATTGAATCATTGTCATAATTAGTAATTTTTTATTAAATACCTAAAACATCTTTCATTGTAAAAACTCCCGTTTTTCCAACTAACCATTCTGCAGCAACAACTGCTCCCAAAGCAAAACCATCTCTGCTATGAGCAGTATGCTTAATGTCAATTGTATCTATAGATGAATTATATGTAACGGAATGTGTTCCAGGAACATCATTTATACGTTTTGCAATTATTGGTATTTCAGTTTCTTTATTTGTTACATTTAACGCCCAACTTTTTTTGTCAGAATTTTTAATAATACCTTCTGCTAAAGTAATTGCTGTGCCACTTGGAGCATCTAATTTTTTTGTATGATGAATTTCTTCCATAGAAATTTGATACTCATTTAAGTTTCTCATCATTTTTGCTAAATATTCATTCAGTTCAAAAAAGATATTTACGCCCAAACTAAAATTTGAAGCATATATAAAAGCACCATTATTTTGTTTGCAGAGTTCAGCTGCAATATTAAATTTATCAAGCCATCCTGTAGTACCGCTTACAACCGGAACATTATTATTTAAACAATTTGAAATATTGTTAAAAGCTACCGCGGGTATACTAAAATCTATGACAATATCAGCAGTTTTTATATCATAATTTTTAGTGTGTTCATCTACTTTTAAAACAACTTCATGTCCTCTTTGTAAAGCAATTTGTTCAATTGTTTTACCCATTCTTCCATAACCTAATAGCGCTATTTTCATTGTTAAAATTTAAAATTTAGTGATGCTACCATAACAGATTTATTATTAGTAACATCTTTAATTATTTGTGGAGATAAAGTTAAATTATCATCTACGTTATGTTGTAATAAATGTGCATTAGTACTTGCTTCAAGCACTTGTAAAACATACAAGGCAACAGTTACTAAAATAGATAAATCACGATCTTTTTTGTATGTTTTTTGAGCACGGATTAATGCATCTTCAGATAAAAAAATATTTCCATTTTCCCCATCAAATTCGTGTGGTTTTCCATCAAGACTTAATTTAAAAGCTGTCCGGGCTCTATTATAGCGTGTATTATTAAAATCGTAAAAATAAATACCACCTCCAAGAGCTCCATAAATTAAAGGAATTTTCCAGTATTTTTTATTATATGCTTGTCCTAAACCTGGTAAAATTGCAGAATAAAATGCAGCCTTTGCCGGAGAAAGCATATCAAATTCAACAGGACTCATAAAGGTAGAATCTTGTGCTTTTATTATTAAATCTTCTTGTGAAAAACTTTTAAAAGTAGCAAATAAAATTACTGTTATTAAAATATAATTTTTTTTCTGAAACACTATTCAAGTAATTTTTTTATACGGTTAAAATCTTCTTCAGAATGAAAAGGGATAATGATTTTTCCTTTGTCATCTCCAGATAATTTAACGTCAATTTTATGTCCAAAGTATTCACTAAAAGTTTTTAATCCTTTGTTTACATATTTTGGCGTTGTAATTTTTTTTGCTGGTGATTTTAGTACGGGATTAGCACCACTTTTAAATTGTTTTACAAGTTGTTCAGTTTGTCTTACAGATAATTTTTGCTGAACTATTTTTTCGTAAATACTAAGTTGGTCTTCTGTATTTTCAACATTAATAAGCGCTCTACCATGTCCCATTGAAATAAAAGTGTCACGCATTCCTGTTTGAATTATTGGATCAAGTTTTAACAAACGTAAATAATTGGTAATTGTTGAACGTTTTTTGCCAACTCTTTGACTCATTTCTTCTTGAGTTAAATCAATTTCATCAATTAAACGTTGGTAAGATAATGCAACTTCAATTGGGTCTAAATCTTTACGTTGAATATTTTCAACCAAAGCCATCTCAAGCATTTCTTGATCGTTTGCCAATCTAATATATGCAGGTATTGTTTTATTACCAATTAATTTTGAAGCCCTAAATCTACGTTCACCAGATACTAATTGAAATTTATTACCGTCTAACTTTCTAACTGTTATTGGTTGAATAACTCCTAACTCTTTTATTGAACTAGCTAACTCTCTTAAAGCTTCTTCATTAAAATAACTTCTTGGTTGATAAGGATTTATATCAATTAATTCTAATTCTATTTCAATTATACTACCTACAACTTTATCTGCATTTTTGTCATTTGCAGAATTAATATCTGAACTATTATCTTTTAGTAAGGCAGATAAACCTCTTCCAAGTGCTTGTTTTTTAGTTGCTTTTGCCATACTTATTTAACTTGTAGTTTTATTATTTCGTTGGCTAAGTTAATATAATTTACAGCACCTCTACTTGTTGCATCATAAGCAATAATGCTTTCGCCATAGCTAGGGGCTTCGCTTAATCTTACATTTCTTTGAATTATAGTTTTAAAAACCATGTCTTGAAAATGTTTTTTAACTTCTTCAACTACTTGATTGGATAATCTTAAACGAGAGTCGTACATAGTTAATAATAAGCCTTCAATATCTAAATTAGGATTGTGTAATTTTTGAATACTTTTTACAGTATTTAGTAATTTTCCTAATCCTTCTAAAGCAAAATATTCACATTGAATTGGAATTATAACTGAATCAGCTGCCACTAATGCATTTAAAGTAATTAAGCCTAATGATGGTGCACAATCTATAAGAATATAATCATACTCATTTTTTATGTCATTTAAAACTTCTTTTAACATATATTCACGGTTGTCTTTATCAACCAATTCAATTTCTATTGCAACTAAATCAATATGTGCAGGAATTATATCAACATTTGGAGAATTTGTTGCAACAATAGCTTCTTTGGCTGAAGCTGCGTGTTCTAATAATTGATAAGTTCCAATTTCAACTTCTTCAACAACAATACCAAGTCCTGATGAAGCATTTGCCTGTGGGTCGGCATCTATTAGCAATACTTTTTTTTCTAATACACCCAAAGCAGCAGCTAAATTTACAGTAGTAGTAGTTTTACCAACTCCACCTTTTTGATTGGCGATTGCAATAATTTTTCCCATAAAAAGAATATCCAATTATTTATAAGTTGTAAAAATACAATTATTTATGGTTTTTAAAAGGGAATATTGTTAACAAAGACTTAAAAACTATATGATTTTTTAAAATATTTTAAGTTGTTAATTTTGAGCGCAGTTTAGAAGTTAGGTTCTTGAAGTAAAATAAACTTAAACTACGCTCAATATATTAATTATGAATTATTTAGGGTAAATAAAATCATTTTTTGAAGTGTTATTTTTTTAGAGGAATATTTTCTAAAATTGTTAATAAAAACTTCCAAAATTTTTGTGAAGATTTTATATTTGCTCGTTCGTCTGGTGAATGAGCACCTTGTATTGTTGGACCAAATGAAATCATATCCATTTCAGGATAATTAGTACCTAAAATACCACATTCTAACCCAGCATGACAGGCAACTACACTTGCTTTTTCATTAAAAAGTTTTTCGTAATTTTCTGTTAACACCTTTAAAATTGGTGATGCTACATCAGGTTTCCATCCTGGGTAAGAACCTGATAATGAAACATTATAACCCGCCATTTCAAAGGTTGATTTTAAGGCGTTTGCTAAATCTTTTTTTGAAGACTCTACAGAAGATCTTGTTAGGCAAAGAATTTTAATTAGTTCATCTTTAACAATAACTTTTGCAACATTATTAGATGTTTCAACTAAATCAGCCATGTCATGGCTCATTCTATAAACACCATTGTGAGCTGCATATAAAGTTTTAAGTAATGTAGTTTGACTAATAGATGTCATTACTTTTTTAGGAGCTTCAATTTCTTTAAACTCAATCTCTAAATTAGGGTCAACTGTTTTAAATTCTGTTTTTATTTCTTTAATAATTTTTTTAATAGTTTTTGTAAAAATATCTTTTTGTGAATTATATACAGAAATTATTGCAAAACTTTCTCTTGGAATTGCATTTCGTAAACTTCCTCCATTTATTTCAGAGATTCTAATTGCATCTTGTACTTCGTATAAAATACGATTCATAATTTTATTTGCATTTCCCAAACCTTTATGAATATCCATTCCTGAATGCCCTCCATTTAATCCGGTAACAGCAATTGAGTATCCATAACTATTTGACGGAGTATGTACTTCATTATAAGCATTTTCGGCTGTAATATCTATTCCGCCTGCACAACCTATATCAATTTCGTCATCTTCTTCGGTATCTAAATTTAAAAGTATTTCTCCATTTAAATAACCAGCTTGTAATCCCATTGCACCAGTCATTCCAGTTTCTTCATCAATTGTAAATAAAGCTTCAATAGCCGGATGTTTAATATCTTTAGATGCTAAAACACTCATAATTGCTGCAACTCCTAAACCATTATCTGCACCTAGTGTGGTGCCTTCAGCTTTCACCCAATCACCTACAATTTTCATTTTTATACCTTCAGTATCAAAATCAAAAATTGTATCTGAATTTTTTTGGTGAACCATGTCTAAATGCGATTGCATTACAACAGTTTTACGATTCTCCATACCTTTTGAAGCAGGTTTTTTTATAATTACGTTTCCAACAGGATCAACAATGGTTTCAAGGTTTAACTTTTTCCCAAAATCAACCATAAATTGTATCACGCGCTCTTCTTTTTTGGAGCCTCTTGGGACCGCATTTAAATCTGCAAAATTATTCCAAAGTGCTTTGGGTTCAAGTGTTCTAATATCATTACTCATAATTAGTATTTATTTTGGTATTAATTTGTTATTTCTATTATTGTTTCATTTAAGGGTTTTCTAACTTTTTTCATTTTGCTCATAATGTCATCTTCAGCTCTATATCCAACCGGAAGCAGTAAAACAGACTTTAAATTTTGTTTTTCTAAATTTAAAAGGGTATCAATTTTTTCAGGGATAAAGCCTTCCAACGGGCAAGCATCAATTTTTTCAACTGCACAAACAGTCATTAAATTTCCTAAAATTATATAAGCTTGATAAATAGCTGAAAGCTGTCTTTCTTCAATAGATTTGTTTTTGTACATCTCAATTAATTGATTTCGAAATGAAGAAATAGTAGCTTCATCAACACCTCTCACTTTTTTTTCTAAATCAAAATAATTATTGATATCTTCAGTTGTTGTATCTTTTTCAATACATAAAACAAGTAAATGAGAAGCATCTGCAACCTGACGTTGATAATAGGAATGTTCAATAAATTTTTCTTGTAATTCTTTGTTATTAATTACAATCATTTTTACTGGCTGAAGCCCAAAAGAAGTTGCTGTTAAATTAAAAGCTTGTTTTAATGTATCTATTTGCTGATTTGATAGTTTTTTAGCTGGATCGAACTTCTTTGTTGCATATCTCCACGCTAAACTATTAATTATGTTCATTTTTAATAAATTTTGTATTACAAATTTACTTTAAATAACTTTAAAATTAAGTAACATTGGCATCCTATTTTTATAAGTAAAAGTTAATTTTTACTTTTATAAAGTTTTATTGTTGCTATGAAAGAAAATTTACTTCACTTTATATGGAAACTAAAATTGTTTTCATCAAAAAATCTTGTTTCTACTTTTGGAGAAAGTATTAATATTATTTCTAACGGAACTCATAATTTAAATACTGGTCCTGACTTTTTTAATGCTAAAATTGAGATAAACAAACAAGTTTGGGCAGGCAATGTTGAAATTCATGTTAAATCATCTGATTGGTATAACCACAATCACGAAATTGATGAAAATTACGATTCTGTAATTCTTCATGTTGTTTGGGAACACGATGTTGAAATATTTAGAAAGAATAATGATAAAATTGTAACATTAGCATTGAAAAATTATATTTCAAATGAATTATTAGATAATTATAATCAACTTTTTAGTGAAGATAAAAAATGGATAAATTGTGAAAATGATATAAAACGTATTGATTCTTTTATTATTGAAAATTGGCTGGAAAGACTATATTTTGAAAGATTAGAGCAAAAATCTCAATTTGTTAAACAAATTTTATTGAATACAGTAAATAATTGGGAACAAACTTTATTTATTTTGTTAGCAAAAGGTTTTGGTTTAAAAGTTAATTCAGAGGCTTTTATGAATTTTGCAAGCTCCTTCGATTTTTCAATTGTTAGAAAGGTTTCAACTAATGCATCTCAGTTAGAGGCTTTGTTTTTTGGGCAAGCAGGATTACTTTCTTCAAAGTATGAATCAGTTTATTTCAATAATTTAAAAAGTGAATATGAGTATTTAAAAATTAAGTTTAATTTAAAACCCATTTCAAAAGGACAAGTTCAGTTTTTTAGATTACGACCAAATAATTTTCCTACAATTAGATTGTCTCAATTGGCATTTTTATATAATAGATATCAAAATATATTTTCTAAAATTATTGAAACAAATACACTTGAAGGTTTTTACAGTTTGTTTGAAGTTAAAACGTTCCCATTTTGGGAAGCACACTATACTTTTGAAACGGCATCTAAGGAGAGTACAAAAAAACTAACAAAACCTTTTATTGATTTATTATTGATAAATACAATATTACCTTTAAAATTTGTGCATTTAAAAAGTTTAGGAAGTGATGATTTTAGCTCAATTTTTGCAATAATAGAACAAATTAAACCTGAAAAAAATACTATAATCTCAAAGTTTGAAGAACTAAAACTAAAAAGCTCAAATGCATTTAAAACTCAGGCTTTACTTCAATTAAAAAATGAATATTGCAATAAAAAATTATGTTTACAATGTGCAATTGGAAAAACGATTTTAAATAAAATTAATGTTGCATAGATTTTTCTCTTATTGCTCTAAATTCTGATTTTTCATTCCAGTTTGGATAGCTTGTTTCATTAGCTAACTTATATCCAATTTTAAAAAATAGTTTGGAGTCCTCAACAATTCCAGATAAATCCGCCTTAGTTGGATCATATTCATCAGCTGGTTTATGGTACGCATTTCTCCAATAATTATTAATTTGTTCTTTTGCCCATTCTTTACCATGTGCTCTGCTATCTTGCCATCCTTTTATAAACAAAGAAGGAATACCAACCTGAGCAAAACTAAAATGATCTGATCTAAAATACATACCATTTTCAGGAAAAGGTTCTTCAATTATATAGCGATCTTGTTCTTTTGCTGCTTGTTCAACATACATATCTAATTCCGATTGTCCAAAACCTGTAATTGTAACATCCTTCATTTTTCCCATAGGTAATAACAATTCGTAATTTAAGTTTGCAATTGTTTTTTCAGGTGGAAAAAGCCCATTTTTAGCGTAAAATTTTGAACCTATTAAACCAGTTTCTTCAGCTGTAACAGAAATAAACACAACTGATCGTTCTGGTTTTTGTTCCAATTTTGAAAAAGCTTTTGCAGTTTCTAAAAAAGCTGCCAATGCCGTCCCATTGTCCATTGCTCCATTATAAATGGAATCCCCATTATGAACAGGGCCTATTCCAAAATGATCCCAATGTGCACTATAAACAACGCATTCTTCTGGATGTTTTGTTCCTTTTATAATTCCTGCAACATTTTTACTGTTTTGAAATTTTAATTGTGTTTTGATGGTTAAATTTAAGTCACAATTTAAGCTTACTGCTTTAAAATCGGGAGTTTCAGCTTGTTTTGTTAGTTCCTCAAAATTTAATTCAGATTTTTCGAATAATTTTTTTGCAGCTTCATCGGTAATCCATCCTTCCAACGCACATTTATTTTCATTTCCATTTTCAGCTTGTATAGATATACCAAAACCAGATGTATTTGTTAGTACTTGCCAGCCGTAGCCTGCTGGTTTTGTAGAATGAATTACAAGAATTCCTTTTGCACCTTGTCTGGCAGCTTCTTCATATTTATAGGCCCATCTGCCATAATAAGTCATTGCATTTCCTCTAAATAAGTCATTATTTTGAGTTGCAAAACCTGGATCATTTACTAAAACTAAGACAATCTTATCTTTTGCATCAATATTTTTATAATCATCCCAACCATATTCTGGAGCTACAATTCCATAACCTGCAAAAACAATTTCAGCATTTTTTATTGCAACTGAATCTTTTATATGTGGAGTTTTAGCAATAAAATCTTTAGTAAGTTCTAAATTTAAATCACCATTTATAGTATTTATGGTAATATTTTTATCCGGTGAATATTGTAGTTCTACTGCGGGTACATTTTGAAAATAGTTGCCATCAAAAGCACCTACTATTCCCATTTCTTTAAATGCATTTGCTAAATATTGTGTTGCTTTTTCTTCGCCAATTGTAAAAGGTTTTCTACCTTGAAATTCATCGGAAGATAATGCAATAATGTGTTTTTCTAAATCTTTTGAATTAATTGAGTTTTCAGCATCTAAAACTTGATTTTTATTAGAGCAGCTGTTAAAAGTGAATAGAATAATTAGAATACAAATAAATTTAATTGAAGTGTGCATAGAATATTTTTTATTACAAATAAAATTAATAACTAAAGTAATAAAAAAACCACCACTTTTTAAGTAATTTTAATAAAAGGATTTAACAAATTTAGGTGCTAAATTTACACAAACTAATTGCTCGTTTGGTACCAATTTCTTAATCTAACTCCAATGTTTGGATTTTCAGTATTTACAAGTTTTTTAAATTCAGTAATATCACTTAAACCCTCAGTTCCTCTGTAATGATATGGATAAACAATTTTAGGTTTAAAGTCTAATACGGCACTTGCAGCTTGGTGTATGTCCATTGTATATGGTAAATTCATACATAAAAAAGCAACATCAATATTTCTAAGCATTCTCATTTCTGTAATATCTTCAGTATCGCCAGAAATATAAATTCGTTTGTCATCAATATTTAAAATATAGCCGTTACCTCTTCCTTTAGGGTGTTTAGCATTTTCTTCTTCAGGTAAATTATACATAGGAATTGCTTGTATAAAATAATCCATTCTGTGAACTCCTTGTCCGTTATTTAAAATTACCAATTGCGAATTGTATTTCTCTGGTAAATTATCTGCAGCTGCTTGTGGAACAATAAAAATACTTTTTGAAGTATCAATAGCATCTAATGTTTCCTGGTTTAAATGATCGCCATGAATATCAGTTATAAGAATTATATCAGGAGGTTTTTGGTCTTCATATAATTTTCCTCCTCCATACGGATCAACATAGATAGTTTTATTATTATGTGTTAATACTAAACTTCCGTGTAAAATGGGTTGAATTTTTAAAATACCAGTTAAGGTTTTTAATTCGTCTAAATTTGCTTTCTGAGCAGTTATAATTCCACTTATAAAAGCAAAAAGTACTATTAAAGAGATTCTTAATTTCATATTATTAATTTAATAATGTTATTTATAAATATACTATTAAATTAATATATTCCAATATTATGCCAAATTATAGTTTACAAAAAGAGGCTGCTAGTATAAACCCAAATTAACTGTTGTAATATTCATTAACCCAAGCAACCATTTGATTTTCAGTAATTAATTCGGAATTATGAACACCTAATAGTTTTTTAGAAAATTGCATATTATTTCTAATTTCTTTTGCAAATAACTTTTTCATTTTTGAAGGGCCAAAAATTACAACAGCATCACAATTTTCAATTTCTTTAAGAAGCTCTTTTAAAAAATGATTAATTTGTTCATTTTTTTTGTTTAACCTATTTTTTTCATAGGTTGTATATTGCCCTCCAAATCTTCCATATTTTTTTGTTTCACCTTCAACCCGTTCTCGAGTTTCAATATTTGATTCAATTTTTTTAATTGAATGATGGTTGTTTTGTGACAATTTAATAATTATGGCTTGTTTTGTATCTATCCAGATTCCAATGTTTTTTTTCATAATTGAAGAATTTAATGATTTAACAATTGGGGGCGAAAGAGTTAACTCAACGCTGTTATAAAGTTACAAAAAATAGTTCCAAAAATTGAAAAAATAAAAAAAAGCTGCAACTATTTTGTTGCAGCTTTCCAATTGTAATTAAATTGATTGAATATTAAATTTTTAAAGTGTTTTAAAAGCAATATTTGTTTTCAGCAATTACTTTTTCTGCAATTATTTTTCTTAAAGCTATTGGGTTTGGATTGTTTACATACTTTGTAAATCGTTTTAATCCCATAAGCATCATACGTTGTTCATCACCTTCTGAAAAGTAGATAATGGCTTCTTTTCCCATTGTTGCCGATTTTTCAACAGCATTAAACAAGTTTAATTGTGCCATCGCAATTTGACATTCAGCATCTGTTTCTGAAGTTAATTTTGCAACTTTTTCAGCTTTTAAAATAGCCGATTCAGCCATGTAAATTTCAATCATAACTTCAGCAGCAGCTAAAATTAATTGTTGATGGCTTTCTAATTCCATACCATAAGTTTGGACTGCTTTTCCAGAAATCATTAAAAATGCTTTTTTCAATTTAGCAACCATAGCTTTTTCCTCTGATAATAATTCTGAAAAATCTGGAGTATCAAAAGATGGAATTCCCATTAAACTATTTCCAACTTCCATTGCAGGAGTTAATAAGTCAATTTCAGCTTTCATTGCTTTTTTAAGCAACATTCCAACAGTTAAAAGTCTGTTTATTTCATTTGTACCTTCATAGATTCTGGTAATTCTTGCGTCTCTCCAGGCACTTTCCATTGGTGTGTCTTTTGAAAATCCCATACCTCCAAAAATTTGGATACCTTCATCCGAAACAAATTGAGAAACTTCAGAACCAAAGACTTTAATTATGGCGCATTCTATTGCATATTCTTGAAAAGCATCTAATTCAGCATCTTGATGCGATTTTCCTGCTTCTAAACCTGCATCAATCATATTTTGAATGTCTTTTGCAGCTCTATAACAAGCAGCATCTAAAGTGAATGTTTTAGCACTCATTTCAGCGTATTTTTTTTGAATTGCTCCAAAATTAGAAATGGCGGTTTTAAATTGTTTACGTTCATTTCCATAAGTTACAGATTCAGTAATAATTCTTCTGCTTGCGTCTAAACAAGCCGCACCTAATTTAATACGACCAACATTTAGAGAATTTAAGGCAATTTTAAAACCTTTCCCTCTTTCAGAAAGCATATTTTCAACAGGAATTAAAGTATCACTAAAAAACACTTGTCGCGTTGATGAAGAAGTAATACCTAATTTATGTTCTTCTTCACCTAAAGTAACCCCATTTGGATTATTTTTATCAAATTCCATTATAAATGCGGTAATATTTTTATCATCTTCAATACGAGCAAAAACGATAAAAATTTCGGCAAAACCTGCGTTTGAAATCCACATTTTTTGTCCGTTAATTTTATAATGTTTTCCATCAGAAGTTAATTCCGCAGTTGTTTTACCGGAATTAGCATCACTACCAGCTCCAGGTTCTGTTAAACAATAAGCACCAAATTTTTCACCAGATGTTAAAAAAGGTAAATATTTTTGCTTTTGTTCTTCAGTTCCATATAAAAATATTGGCATTGTTCCAATTCCAGTATGTGCACCAAATGCAGTTCCAACAGAACCCGTTGCCGATGAAATATAATCAGTAACTAACATGGTTGAAACAAATCCCATTCCAATTCCTCCATATTGTTCAGGAATTGAAACGCCTAAAAATCCCATTTCTCCTGCTTTACGCATAACTTCTTCAGTTAAAGCATAATCTTTATTTTCGAAACGTTCTTTATTTGGCCAAACTTCACGGTCTATAAATTCTATAACCGCATCTTTCATCATTTTTTGTTCTTCATTAAATTCTTCTGAAACAAAAATATCTTCAGATTTAATTTCTTTTACTAGGAATTCTCCTCCTTTTATTGTTACCATTTTTATTTTTTAGATTTTAATTTTATTTTAATAACTCGTAAACTCCTGCGGCACCTTGTCCTGTACCAACACACATGGTAACAATACCATATTTGTTTTTTCGTCTGCGCATTTCGTTAAATAATTGTACCGAAAGTTTTGCTCCGGTACAACCAAGCGGATGACCTAATGCAATAGCACCACCATTAACATTTACAATATCTTGATTGATATTTAATTCACGCATCACAGCTAATGATTGAGAGGCGAATGCCTCATTTAATTCAATTAAATCAATATCGTTTAAAGTAAGATTTGCTTGTTTTAATGCCTTCGGAATCGCTTTTACAGGACCAATTCCCATAATTCTAGGCTCAACGCCAACGGCAGCAAAAGAAACCATACGAGCAATTGGTTCAATATTTAATTCTTTTACCATTTCTTCACTCATTACTAATAAAAATGAAGCTCCATCACTCATTTGAGATGAATTGCCAGCTGTTACACTTCCATCAGCTGCAAAAACAGGTCGTAATTTAGCCAAAGCTTCAATTGAAGTTCCTTTTCTTGGTCCTTCATCAGAAGAAACTGTATAATTTTTAGTTTGTTTTTTACCGTTTTCATCTAAAAAAATATTTTCAACGGTAATTGGAACAATGTCATCATTAAACTTTCCTTCGGCTTGCGCATTTAAAGCTTTCATATGCGATTTAAAAGAAAATTCATCTTGATCTTCACGAGAAACTTTAAATTGTTTTGCAACCGCTTCAGCAGTTAATCCCATTCCCCAATAATAATCTTCATGGCCTTCTTTTGCAGATTTATAATTTGGAACTGGACGGTAACCTCCCATAGGAATATAACTCATACTTTCCACACCACCTGCAATAATGCAATCAGCCATTCCTGATTGAATTTTAGCTACTGCAATACTAACTGTTTCTAGTCCTGATGCACAATAACGGTTCACTGTCATACCGGGAACATCCTCAATTTTTAATCCCATTAACGAAATTAATCTTCCCATGTTTAAACCTTGTTCAGCTTCAGGCATGGCGTTTCCAACAATTACATCATCAATTCTATGTTTATCTAATTGAGGAACATCTTTTAATAAATGTTCTATTGTTTCAGCGGCTAACTCATCAGGTCTTTTAAACCTAAAAACACCTCTTGGAGCTTTTCCAACCGCTGTTCTATATCCTTGTACTATATATGCTGTTTTCATGTATTTTAGTTTTTAGTTGTTGGTTTTTAGTTGTCAGTTACAAAAATCAAAAAACTTTCGACTTTTAAACTTTTAACTTTCAAACTCTAATTACGTAATGGTTTTCCTGTTTTTAACATATGCTCAATACGCTCTAAAGTTTTACGTTCGGTCATTAAACTCATAAACGCTTCACGTTCAAGATTTAGTAAGTAATCTTCTGAAACATAAGTTGGTTCAGATAAATCTCCACCTGCCATAACATAACCTAATTTATTGGCTATTTTTTTATCGTGTTCAGAAGCGTAGTGTCCTTTTTCTAAACTATCAGTACCAACTAAAAACATACCTAATGCTTGCTGACCATAAACCAACGCTTTTTTGGGAACAGGTTGTGTATAGCCATCTTCTAATAATTGAATTGCATGTCGTTTAGCTGTAGCAATTTGACGGTCTTTATTTACAACAACAATATCTTTATATTCTTTTAGAAATCCTAAGTCGTAAGCTTCATGTGCAGAAGTGGCAACTTTTGCCATAGCAACGTTTATAAAATAATCACGAAGTTTATTTAATTTAACGTCATCTTTTAATAACCCCTCAGAAGCTCTTAAAGCCATTTCTTTTGAACCAGCACCCCCAGGGATAATTCCAACACCAAATTCAACCAAACCAATATAGGTCTCTGCAGCTGCAACAACTTTGTCAGCATGCATACTCATTTCACAGGCTCCACCAAATGTATAACCGTGAGGAGCAATAATAGTAGGACAAGAAGAATAGCGCAAACGCATTACTGTATCTTGGAAATATTTAACGGAGTAGTTTAGTTCATCATATTCTTGTTCAACAGCCATCATAAATGCCATTGCTAAATTTGCACCAACAGAAAAATTAGCTGCTTGATTTCCTAAAATTACTGCATCATATTCAGATTCGGCTAAATCAATTCCTTTATTTATGGCTTGTAAAACTTCACCTCCTAAAGTATTCATTTTAGATTGGAATTCTACATTTAAAACACCATCTCCTAAATGTTGAATAGAAGCGCCTGCATTAGACCAAATTGTTTTTGCTTCTCTAATATTATCAAGAATGATAAAACTATCTTGTCCAGGAATTTTTTCTTGTTTTTTTGATGGAATTGCATAATAATATTTAGCTCCATCTTTTACAGAATAAAAAGATTTATTTCCACTTGTAACCATTTCAGTTACCCAAGAAGCAACAGGAATGTTTTCTGCTTGCATTAGTTCAATCCCTTTTTCAACACCAATAGCATCCCAAATTTGGAAAGGTCCGTGTTCCCATCCAAAACCAGCTTTCATAGCATCATCTAAACGATACAATTCATCGGAAATTTCAGGAATTCTATTTTGAACGTAACCAAACATAGCTGCAAAATTCTTTCTGTAGAATTCACCAGCTTTGTCTTTTCCTTTCACTAATATTTTAAAACGATCAATAACTTTATCGATAGTTTTAGTCATTTCCAAAGTTGTAAATTTGGCTCTTTTATTTGGACGGTATTCTAAAGTATTTAAATCTAGAGATTGAATAGATTTTTTTCCATTTTCAACTACTTTTTTGTAAAAACCTTGTCCTGTTTTGCTTCCTAGCCATTTGTTTTCCATCATTTTTTCAATGAAAGAAGGCAGTTTAAATAATTCATGAGCCTCATCATCAGGACAATTTTCGTAAATACCATTTGCTACATGCACCAAAGTATCTAAACCAACTACATCAACAGTTCTAAATGTTGCTGATTTTGGACGACCAATAACTGGACCGGTTAATTTGTCAACTTCTTCAACAGTTAAACCTAGTTCTTTTACTTGGTGGAACAAACTCATAATACCAAAAATTCCAACTCTGTTTCCAATAAAAGCAGGAGTATCTTTAGCTAAAACCGAAGTTTTTCCTAAGAATTTTTCACCATACATCATTAAAAAGTCCGTAACTTCTTGTTTACAATTAGGACCTGGAACCACTTCAAATAATTTTAAATACCGTGGTGGATTAAAAAAGTGAGTTACAGCAAAATGTTTTTGAAAATCGTCACTTCTTCCTTTATTCATATAACTAATGGGAATTCCTGAAGTGTTTGAAGTTATTAAAGTACCTGGTTTACGGTATTTCTCAATTTTTTCAAAAACGGATTGTTTAATATCTAATCTTTCAACAACAACTTCTAGTACCCAATCTACATCTTTAATTTTGTGCAAATCGTCATCTAAATTTCCAGTAGAAATTCTATCAGCAAATTTTTGGTTGTAAATAGGTGATGGTTTAGATTTTAGCGAAGCTTTTAAACTGTCATTAACCAACCTGTTTCTAACAACTTTGTGTTCTAGTGTAAGTCCTTTTGCTTTTTCAATATCTGTTAATTCACGAGGAATAATATCAAGCAATAAAACTTCTACACCAATATTTGCGAAATGACATGCAATACCAGATCCCATAATTCCGGAACCTATTACTGCTACTTTTTTTATTGGTCTTTTCATTATTATATATTTTTATTTAGTAGGTTCATATTCAAAAATTGTTTTATTAGCAATTAATTTGTTTATAGTTTCAGTAACTTCAAAAAAATGTTTTATTTTTTCTTCTGAAATATGATTTTTAACTGTTTCGTTAAATTGAATAACATGTTGGCGTGAAATATCCCTTTTTTCAATTCCAAAATCAGTTAATTTAATAAGTACACTTCTTCCATCATCGGGGTTTTTTTCTCTATAAATAGCTCCTTTTTCTTCCATGCTTTTTAAAATGCGAGAAAGACTTGTTGGTTCCATTCCCATTTGTGGGCCTAAAGCTGTAGATGGTGTTCCATTTTTAGAGTCTATATTTAGTAATACAAAAGCCATTGCCATTGTACTATCGTGTTTTACTGCTTGTTCATTATACATTTTTGCAACCGCTTGCCAAGTGGCTCTTAATGCATGGTCTATTGTTTGTTCTTTTTGCATTTACCAAATATATAAAAAAATACTATGCACGCATAATAAATTAATAAAAAATAGTTTTGACCGTAATTTTTTTGGTTATTAAAAAAAAAAAGGATAAGTTTAAAAAACGAATCATTAACCTAAAATTATGGCTACAAAAGAACTTATTGGAAAAATAAATATTCAAGAAAATATTGATACAGTTGATGAAAATAAAATTCCAAAAACTTTTGTAATCAATGTTCCTAATCCTTATAAAAATTATTATGGAAGATTTACAGAGGTAGAAAAACCAACATCAATAATTTTTGTAACCAAAGAACCTAATTCCTTCGAAAAAATTTTAAGGGCTACAAGGAGAATTAATGAAAAATATGATTTAAAATTATCTGGAGCTAAGTGTGAAGTAACTATTAATTCAAGAAAATTAAATGGAATTAGAATTAAAGGAATAAATAGATATCATGAAATAAAACAAATTCAACAGTATTATCAAGATGCCGGTTTTGAATTTGCAAAAAGCGAAAAGTTTAAAGATACAGATGCTTTAATAAGAATTAATAAATTTTTCAATATTAATGAATTGGAGGCTGGTATTTATGAATCTAAAGATGAGGATGATGTTTATTATGTAGAAGTACCGGAACTAATGACTTGGGATGAATTTAGAACTTATACATTTGAAATAAAAAACAATATTTCAGACAAAAACTACGATATTGCAAAGGGTATTTTTTATACAAATGGTGGTATTACCGAAATGTTGCGTATTGTAAAACCAAAGGCTACAATTGAATTTTTGAAAACCATTCAACGTAAATATATAGACAAACTTCATTAATTTTATGAAGAGTTTAACCAATTTCAATTAAATTAATTTTACTTTCGTTTGTCGAATCAAAAACAAAAGAATGAATACAATTTTAACGGTTGAAAATGTATGTAAAAACTACGGTAATTTTACAGCATTAAACAACGTTTCAATTTCAGTTCCAAAAGGGAGTGTATTTGGATTATTAGGTCCAAATGGAGCTGGAAAAACCTCGCTAATTAGAATAATAAATCAAATTACTTTACAAGATAGTGGAAACATTTTTTTAGATGGAGAACCGCTTAAGCCACAGCATGTGCATCAAATTGGATATTTGCCTGAAGAAAGAGGATTGTATAAAAGTATGAAGGTTGGTGAACAAGCATTGTATTTAGCACAATTAAAAGGATTGTCTAAATCAGATGCAAAAAAGAAATTAAAATATTGGTTTGAAAAATTTGAGATTAGTGATTGGTGGGATAAAAAAATTCAAGAACTTTCAAAAGGTATGGCGCAAAAAGTACAGTTTATTGTAACTGTAATGCATGCTCCTAAATTATTAATTTTTGATGAGCCTTTTAGTGGTTTCGACCCAATAAATGCGAATTTAATTAAAGACGAAATTTTAAAATTACGTGATGATGGTGCCAGTATTATATTTTCAACCCACAGGATGGAATCGGTAGAAGAATTATGCGATTATATTGCACTTATTAATAAATCTAATAAAATTTTAGATGGTAAATTAAGCGAAATAAAGCAGGAATTTAAAACCAATCAATTTGAAGTTGGGTTAATTTCAACTGAAAAAGAACAATTGTTAAACAAATTAAATGAACATTATAAAACTGAAAAATCAGTTAATCCGCAATTAGATGATGAATTAAGACTAATTGTTACATTAAATAATGGAGATACTTCAAAAGACTTAATTCGGTTTTTAAACAATAAAGCACAATTAAATCATTTTACCGAAATTATTCCAAGTGCAAACGATATATTTTTAAAAGCCGTAGCAAACAATGGATAAATTAAAATTAATAATAAAAAGAGAGTTTTTAGCAAAAGTTAAAAACAAGTCATTTATAGTAATGACTGTTTTAAGTCCGCTGTTAATGGTTGGGCTTATGATGTTAATTATATTTTTAAATCAAAAAAATAGTGAAGAAGTTAGAACAGTTGCATTTGTAGATGAATCTAATTTATTAGCATCAGTATTTACAGATTCAAATTCTACAAAATATATAGATCTTACTGCTTTAGGAATAGAGGAAGCTCGTAAACAAACTGAAGGACATTATTATGGAGTTTTATACATTCCTAAAAGCGACAGTTTAGTAAATCTATCTAAAGGAATTGCCTTTTATTCAGAAGATACGCCAAGTTTAAACTTATTAAGTAGTATTGAAAATAAATTAGAAAAAAAGATAAGGAACCTTAAAATTGAACAACTTCATTTTGATGTTGATAAAATAAAAGCAACAGAAACTACAGTTCAAATAGAAACAGAGAATTTTATTGGAGAAAAATCTTCAAAAATTGGAAGTGTTTTGCGAATGGTAACAGGCGGAGGATTTGGGTATCTTATTTTTATGTTTATAATAATTTATGGCACATCAGTAATGCGGAGTGTAATTGAAGAAAAAACAAGTAGAATAATTGAAATAATAATTTCATCTGTAAAACCATTTCAATTAATGCTAGGTAAAATATTAGGAAATGCTTTAGCGGGGGTTTTACAATTTATTATTTGGATGATTTCGGCAGGTTTATTACTATTTGCAATTACATATATTTTTGGTATTGAAGCTGCAAGCTCAGGATCAGCAATGGGGCAAATGAATCCGGAAATGATTCAGCAAGTACAGTCGTCATCTGCTAGTGAGTTACAATTGGCATTACAAGAGATAAAAAACCTGCCAATTTTAACTATGTTTTTCTCATTTATTATTTATTTTATTGGAGGTTATTTAATTTACAGTTCAATTTATGCTGCAATAGGTGCAGCTGTTGATAGTGAAACGGATACGCAACAATTTATGATGCCAGTTTTAATGCCTTTAATAATAGCAATTTATGTTGGTTTTTCAGTTATTGAAAACCCACACGGTCCAATTGCATTAGGATTCTCATTGTTTCCATTAACATCTCCAATTGTAATGTTAATGCGGATTCCTTTTGGAGTTCCTTGGTGGCAAATACTAACATCAATGCTGCTTTTAATTATTACCTTTATAGCAATAGTTTGGTTTGCAGCCAAAATTTATAGAGTTGGTATTTTAATGTACGGGAAGAAGCCAACCTATAAAGAACTTTATAAATGGTTGAAATATTAAATATAACCTATTCATTTTAAATTATTTTTATGGAAAAGTTTATTGATTTTTTAAATTACGATTTTACTTTTAGTAAAGATGTACATATTAGTATTAAGGCAATTTTAGTTGTTATTGCGGCATTGTTTATTACATCTTTAATTCTAAAATTAGCTAGAAAATTAATAACCAGAAAATTGCCAAATGAAGATAAAATAAAATTTGTTTCATTATTTTCATATAGTAAATGGTTTATTTATGTTGTTATTATTTTAACTACATTTCATAATATAGGAGTTAATGTAACAGCAATTTTTGCAGCATCTGCGGCCTTATTAGTAGGTGTAGGTTTGGCATTACAAACATTATTTCAAGATATAATTTCAGGTGTTTTTATCCTAATTGATCAATCGGTTCATGTAGGAGATATTATTGAATTGGATGGAAAAGTGGGTAGGGTTGAAGAAATTAAATTGCGTACTACAAGAGCAGTAACTATAGACAATAAAGTGCTAGTTATACCCAACCATTTATATTTAACTAATAGTTTGTATAACTGGACAGAAAACGGAACTGAAACTAGAGAAAACGTTTTGGTTGGTGTTGCTTATGGAAGTGATGTTCAATTGGTAAAAAAATTGTTATTACAAGCTGCAAATGATCATCCCTTGGTTTTAAAAGTACCAGAACCTACAGTTTTATTTATAAATTTTGGAGAAAGTTCATTAGATTTTAAACTGGTTTTTACGTTAAATAATAGTTTTGAAGCGGGTGTACCAAAAAGTGATATTCGTTTTGAAATTGATGCATTATTTAGAAAAAATAACATTTCAATTCCATTTCCTCAGAGAGACGTGCATTTATTTCAAAACAAACAGTAATTTAAAAGTTGGCTTAATTCTTGTACATTCAATAAAAAATAAAAAAAATGCCAAAAATATTAATAATTGAAGATGAAGCTGCAATTCGCAGAGTATTAAAAAAAATAATTTCAGAAGAAAACGATACCTATCAAGTTGAAGAAGCAGAAGATGGTTTGGTTGGTGTTGAAATGATTACAAAATCAGATTTTGATTTGGTACTTTGTGATATAAAAATGCCAAAAATGGATGGTGTAGAAGTACTTGAAAAAGTAAAAAAAATAAAACCAGAAATACCAATGGTTATGATTTCTGGGCACGGAGATTTAGACACAGCTGTAAACACTATGCGTTTAGGTGCTTTTGATTATATTTCAAAACCACCAGATTTAAATCGTTTACTTAATACTGTTAGAAATGCGCTGGACAGAAAAGAATTGGTTGTTGAAAACAAACTTTTAAAGAAAAAAGTAAGTAAAAAATATGAGATGATAGGTAATAGTGATGCTATATCTCATATAAAAAACATGATTGAAAAAGTAGCACCAACAGATGCTCGTGTATTAATTACGGGACCAAACGGAACCGGTAAAGAACTAGTTGCACATTGGTTACACGAAAAAAGTGATAGGACAAAAGCACCAATGGTTGAGGTTAATTGTGCA
Source organism: Lutibacter oceani (assembly GCF_003384935.1). GTDB lineage: Bacteria > Bacteroidota > Bacteroidia > Flavobacteriales > Flavobacteriaceae > Lutibacter > Lutibacter oceani. Next base: position 739,294 of record NZ_QTTQ01000010.1, on the reverse strand, counting down.
GCAATACCTTCAGAATTAATTGAAAGTGAATTATTTGGACATGTTAAAGGTTCTTTTACAGGTGCAAATAAAGATAGAGCAGGTAAATTTGAAGCTGCTAATGGTGGAACTATTTTTTTAGACGAAATAGGAGACATGAGTCTTTCAGCTCAAGCAAAGGTATTAAGAGCTTTACAAGAAAATAAAATCTCAAGAGTAGGTAGTGATAAAGACATAAAAGTAAATGTTAGAGTAATAGCAGCTACTAATAAAAATTTGAAAAAAGAAATTGATGAAGGAAGGTTTAGAGAAGATTTATACCATAGGCTTGCAGTTATATTAATTGAAGTTCCTGCTTTAAATGATAGGCGAGAAGATATTCCTTTGTTAATAAATTTCTTCGCAGAACAAGTAGCACAAGAACAGGGTAATGCCGTAAAATCTTTTTCAGATGAAGCTGTTAAATTACTGCAAGAGTACGATTGGACAGGTAATATTCGTGAGCTTAGAAATGTAGTTGAAAGATTAATAATTTTAGGTGAAAAAGAAGTTTCTGAAAATGATGTAAAGCTTTTTGCTAGTAAATAGTTAAAATTGATTGCTTAGTAGTAAAATTATAAATAAATTCTATGTTGATATAAATAATTAGCATAGGATTTTTTATTTATAATGTATTTACATACTATATTTGTAGTGTTTAAAAAGAATACTAATAAATAAATAAAATAAAAAATGGCAACAGCAGTAGGTAAAAAATTTCCAGATTTAAATGTAGATGCAATGAATGAAATGGGTGATACATTTAAAGTAAATGTATTAGAAGAAGCAGTAAATAACAAAAAGAAAGTATTATTATTTTGGTATCCAAAAGATTTTACATTTGTTTGCCCAACTGAATTACACGCTTTTCAAGCAGCATTAGGTGAATTTGAAAAAAGAAATACCGTTGTAATTGGAGCTTCTTGTGATACTCCTGAAGTACACTTTGCTTGGTTGAATACATCAAAAGATAATGGTGGTATAGAAGGTGTTACTTACCCAATTTTAGCAGATAGCAATCGTAACTTATCAAGTATATTAGGTATTTTAGATATAACTGATGAAACTTATGATGAAGCAACTGGAACAGTTCAAGTGGTAGGAGATAATGTATCTTATAGAGCTACATATTTAATTGATGAAGATGGTTTAGTACAACACGAGAGTATTAATAATATGCCTTTAGGTAGAAATGTTAACGAGTATTTACGTCTTATTGATGCTTTAACTCACGTACAAGAAAAAGGAGAAGTTTGTCCAGCAAACTGGGAAGAAGGAAAAGATGCAATGAAAGCTGATAGAAAAGGGACAGCTGAATATTTAGCTTCACATTAAAAAAAAAATTATGTTTCAAGAATTAACAGAAGATAATTTAGAACAAATCGTAGCCGATAATAAAACTGTAGTTGTACAATATGCTGCTACTTGGTGTGGTAACTGTAGAATTATGAAACCTAAGTTTAAAAAACTAGCTACAGAAAATCCAGATGCTGTTTTTGTACTTGCAGATGCTGAAAAGTTTCCTAATACTCGAAAATTAGCAACAGTAGATAATTTACCAACATTTGCAACTTTTAAAGGCGGAACTTTTGTAAATCAAGTGCAAACAAATAAATTTGAAATTTTAAAAGATTTAGTAGATGAAGTTACCAGTAATTAAACATTTAACTAATTTTATTGAAGAAAACGATCAGGATTATGTGATTGAAACCATTGAAACTTTGGAAGCTTTAACGGAAGTTCCTTCACTAAAAGATGAAGAGTTGGATGTAATTGGTGAAATTATTTCTAATTTATATGGAGCAATTGAAGTTGATAAAATGGTAAAGGAAGGTATGCCCAAAAAGGAAGCATTAAATACTTTTATGAAAAGAGTTTTAGGATCCATCGATTCTTAAAATAATAACTACTAATTAAATCAAATGAAAATCCCAAGTGAAAGCTTGGGATTTTTTGTTTCCTTAATTTTTATATATTTAGCTAAATATTTTTAAAATGGACAACTACAAAGTAACAGCACAAATAAACTTAAGCGATTTTACAACAAAAGAGGTTGATGAAAAAGCTAGAAAAAAGTTGAAAAAGATACGTAAAGAAATTAGCAAACTGCAAGATACTATGTATGCAGAAGGCAAGTATGCAGTGTTAATTTGTTTGCAAGGAATGGATACTTCTGGGAAAGACAGTTTAATAAAAGAAGTTTTTAAAAATGTAAATACTCAAGGTGTTGAGGTGCATAGCTTTAAAGTTCCTACTGAATTAGAATTAAAACACGATTATTTGTGGCGTCATTATATTGCATTACCAGCAAAAGGAAAAATTGGTGTTTTTAATAGAACACATTATGAAAATGTGTTGGTTACTCGTGTACATCCGGAATATATTTTTGGTGAAAATATTCCTTCAGTAAAAAGTGTAGCCGATTTAAATGCTGATTTTTACAATAACCGAATGGAAGAAATTAAAAATTTCGAAAAAAACATTGCTAATAATGGAACTATTATTTTAAAATTCTTTTTAAATCTTTCTAAAGAAGAGCAAAAAAACAGGTTATTACGCCGGTTACGATTAAAGGAAAAGAACTGGAAATTTTCACCAGGAGATTTAAAAGAACGTAAACTTTGGGATAAGTACCAGTTTTGTTATGAAGATTTATTAAACAAAACTTCAACAGAAAATGCACCATGGTTTGTAATTCCTGCTGATGATAAAGCAACCGCACGTTTAATAGTTGCACAAACTATTTTAAATACTTTGGAGCAGTATAATTTTATGGAACCTGAATTGCCTGAGAAATATAAAATTGAAATTGAAAACTATAAGAAACAACTTGAAGTTGAATAATTAATTTTTTGTAAGTTAAATTTAGTATGGCAAGCCTTCAAAAGACTCAGATTCACAAATAGAAATTAAAAATTAACTTCAAATAAATAATTTTTCAAACTTAACTTTTTGAAATTTTTAATTCTTAAAATTTATGTTAAAATATTTAAGAAATCAATTAGTATATTCCTAAAATCGTAAATTACAAATTGTATATTTACAATTCAAAAAAAAGAATTAACCTATGGAATTAAACTTAACAAAACCCATCATTTTTTTCGATTTAGAAACAACAGGAATTAATATTGCAAAAGATAGAATTGTAGAAATTTCAATATTAAAAGTATATCCAAATGGAAATAAAGAAAGTAAAACCTGGTTGGTAAATCCAGAAATGGAAATACCAAAAGAAGCTTCAGATATTCATGGCATTACAAATGAAAGAGTTGTAACAGAGCCTACTTTTAATGAATTAGCATCTGAAGTGAGTAAATTAATTGAAGGTTGTGATTTAGCAGGTTTTAATTCAAACAGATTTGATATTCCTTTGTTAGCAGAAGAAATGCTTAGAGCTAAAGTAAATTTTGATATGAAGGATAGGGTAGCAGTTGACGTTCAGGTTATTTTTCATAAAAAAGAAGAAAGAACTTTAAGTGCCGGTTATAAATTTTATTGTGATAAAGATTTAGAAAATGCGCATTCTGCTGAAGCAGATACACTTGCAACTTATGAAATATTAAAAGCACAATTAGAAAAATATGATGATTTAGAAAACGACATTAATTTTTTAAATGAATATTCAACACATAATAAAAGAGCTGATTTTGCAGGTTTTATAATGTTTAATGATGAAGATGAAGAAATTTTTACATTTGGAAAATATAAAGGTCAGAAAGTTGCTGAAATATTAAAAAAAGATAAAGGTTATTTTTCTTGGATTCAAAATGCTGATTTTCCACTATATACCAAGAAAGTTTTAACTGAAATTAAAGAGAAAACATTTTTTAATAAAAAAGAAAATACCTTAGAAGATTTACAAAATAAATTCAATCAAAAATTTTAAATATGTTAGTCAGTTTTGAAAAATTAGAAAATTCATCAAGAGTTTGGATATACCAATCTAATCGTGAGTTTTCTGAAAATGAAATAGCCAAAATTAAAATTAAAATAGAAAGTTTTGTGTCTAATTGGCAACGCCACGGAGAAGATTTAAAAGGTTCATATAAAATAAAATACAACCAATTTATAATTTTGGCAGTTGATGAAAATTTTAATGATGTTTCAGGTTGTTCAATAGATGCTTCAGTAAATTTAATTAAAAATATTGAGCAAGAATTTTCGGTTGATTTAACAAATAAATTAAATATTTCGTTTAAAGATAATAGCAATATAAATATTGTTAGTATGGCCGAATTTCAAAAATATGCTAAACAAGAAAAAATTACTTCAAACACCATAGTTTTTAATAATATGGTAAATACAAAAGAAGATTTTGAGTACAATTGGGAAGTAACAGCCGATAGAAGCTGGCATAAGCGATTTTTGGCGCAATAATTTCACCAGTGTTGTTATCTAATTTATAATATGATTAAAAAAAATCTTTTATTATTACTGTTGTTGAATGTTTTCTTTTTAAAGGCACAACAATTTGATCCATTAAAAACGAAAGATACTTTAGCGCAAAACAAATGGGTTGATACTTTAATAAATAATATGACCATTGATGAAAAAATCGGTCAGTTATTTATGGTACAAGCCTATTCAAATAAAGATGAGAAACACGAAACATTTATTAAAAGCCTAGTTGAAAAACACCATATTGGCGGTTTAATTTTTATGCAGGGAACCCCTGAAAAACAAGCAGCATTAAATAATAAATACCAGTCGGTTTCTAAAATACCATTACTTATAGGTTTTGATGGTGAATGGGGGTTGGACATGCGTTTAAAAAATACCTACCGTTTTCCTTGGAATATGACACTTGGGGCAATTAAAGATAATTCCTTAATAACTGCTTTTGGAGTTCAGGTAGGTAAACATTGTAAACGATTGGGGATTCATATTAATTTTGCACCTGTTGTTGATGTAAATACAAATCCAGAAAATCCAATAATTGGAAATCGATCTTTTGGAGAAAATAGAGATAATGTTACAGATAAAGCCTTGGCTTTTGTGCAAGGAATGCAAAGTCAATATGTGTTGGCAAATGCAAAACATTTTCCAGGTCATGGAGATACGGCTTCCGATTCTCATAAATTATTGCCGGTTTTAGATTTTGACATTGAAAGACTAGATTCAATAGAATTGTATCCATACAAAAAGTTATTTCAAAATAATTTAACAAGTGTTATGGTTGCTCATTTAAGCGTTAAAGCTTTAGAACCAGATGCTGAATTACCTACATCATTGTCTGAAAAAGTAATTACAGGTTTATTAAAAGAAAAAATGGGCTTTCAAGGGTTAATTTTAACAGATGCCTTAAATATGAAAGGTGCAGCTAATTATGCCCAACCTGGAGATGTTGATTTAGCTGCATTTTTAGCAGGAAATGATATGTTATTAATTCCAGAAAATGTTCCAGTAGCAATAGCAAAAATTAAAAATGCATTATCCGAAAAGGTTTTTACAGAAGAGCGTTTAAATTATTCAGTAAAAAAAATATTAAAAGCTAAATATTGGGCAGGTTTAAATAATTTTCAATTTATTGAATTAGAAAACTTAAATGAAGATTTAAACTCAATAAAAGATGAATTATTACATAGAAAATTAGTTGAAAATTCTATCACGCTTTTAAAAAATGAATCACTTGTTTTTCCTATTCAAAATTTAGATAAAAAAAAGATAGCTTATGTTAAATTAGGGGATGCTGAAAACAATGACTTTGTTGAAATGCTAAAAAATTATACAAATGTTGATGAGGTTTCGGCTAATAATTTAGATGAATTAATTTCAAAATTAAAGCGATATAATTTAATTATTATTGGGTATCATAAATCTAACAGTAATCCTTGGAAAAGTTTTAAGTTTAAAGATAATGAACTTGTTTGGTTGCAAGAAATTGCAAGAACAAATACGGTAATTTTAGATGTTTTTGCCAGTCCTTATAGTTTATTACAAATTAAAACTTTTGAAAATATAAACGGACTCCTTTTATCATATCAAAATAGTAAATTAGCTCAGGAAATTTCTGCACAAATGATTTTTGGAGCTCTTGAAACAAAAGGAAAATTACCTGTTTCAATTAAAAATGTTTTTTCTGAAGGACACGGTTTAATGTCAACTTCATTAAAAAGATTGGCTTATTCTATTCCTGAAGATGTTGGATTAAGTAGTGAAAAGTTAAAAAGAATTGATTCAATTGCAAGTGTTGTTATTAAGGATAAAATGGCACCTGGGTTACAAGTTTTAGTGGCCAGAAAAGGTAAAGTGGTTTATAATAAAAGTTTTGGATATCATACAGATGAAGATACAGTTCCTGTTAAAAATAATGATATTTATGATATTGCTTCAATGACAAAAATATTGGCTTCATTGCCATTAATTATGGAGTTAGAAGAAAAGGGAACTTTACAATTGGAAAGTACTTTAGGTAGTTTACTACCAAAGTTGAAAAACACGAATAAAGATTCATTAACTGTAAAAGAAGTATTGTCTCATTATGGAAGGTTAAAAGCTTGGATTCCTTTTTATATTAGCACGTTGGACAGCGTTACAAAAAAACCTTCTAATGCGTATTACCGAGATAAAGGGTCAAAGAAGTTTCCCATTGAAGTTGCCAAAAATTTGTATTTAACAAAAGATTATAAAGATTCAATATTTGATAGAATTGCAAATGCTGAGCAACGGTTAAATATAGGTTATAAATATAGCGACTTATCTTTTTTCTTATTTAAAGATTTTATTGAAAATTATTATAAAAAGAATTTAGATGACTTGACTCAAGAGCGATTTTACAAAACTTTAGGAGCAAACAATACAGGCTATTTACCACTTCATAAATTTCCAAAAACTAAAATTGTACCAACAGAAAAGGATGATTATTATAGAAACCAGTTAGTGCAAGGTTACGTGCACGATATGGGTGCTGCAATGCAAGGTGGAATTGGTGGACATGCGGGTTTATTTTCAAATGCAAATGATGTTGCTAAAATAATGCAGATGTATCTTCAAAAGGGTTTTTATGGTGGAAAACGATATTTTAAGTCTAAAACTATAGATAAATTTAATCATCGTTATTATGCCAATGACAGTGTTAGAAAAGGGATTGGATTTGACAAACCTCAAATAAAGGAAGTAGAAAAAGCGACTTGTGGCTGTGTTTCAGATGCTAGTTTTGGGCATAGTGGTTTTACTGGTACGTTTTGTTGGGCAGATCCAGAATCAGAAATTGTATATGTATTTTTATCTAATAGGGTATATCCAACTATGGAAAATACAGGATTGATAAAATATAATATTAGAACTGAAATTCAGCAATTTATACAAGATGCGCTTATTGAGTAACTTTCATTGTTTTTGAAGTTATAAGTCCTGTAATAATACATATTCCTAAATAAATTAAGCCAACTTTATAGTTTAAAAAATAACTAATTACCCCAGACTGAATTAAATAAAAAAGAGGAAATATTGTAAGAATCAGTGCAAATCTATAGGTATTTGTAAAAATAATATCTTTAATTTTTGGCTTTAATTTTTTCCATATTAATAGCGGGAAAATGCTATTTATTTTAGTAAATAGGTGAATAGGAGTAAACCAGTTTATTTCCTTTTCTTCTTTTAATTTTTTTTGAGAAAATGAATCTAACTTTTTTAGCATTTTATTAGTTTCAATTGGATCTAAAAAATTGGCTCTAACAGCTTTTAATTTATCAATAATTTCATCGTGTTTTTCAAGATTATCAATATGGGTTGTTAGTTCTTTTAATTCTGAAGCCACTTTATTTAAAATAGTTTTGAATTTTAAATCTGGATTGTCAACATTAATATAAGCATTTGCCTGAATTGGTTTTCCGTAATAAATAGAAACACTGGAAGGAAAATTTAAATGAGAATCGTAGTTAATTCCCACCGGAATAATTTGAATATTTAAATCAGGATATTTTTGTAAAGTTCCTAAAATAATGCGAGCAAAACCTTTTTTTAAAGGTATTATATGTCTGTATTTGTGGTGTTCACCTTCTGCAAATATTTGAATTGCTTTTTCTTTTTTTAAAATTTCAAAACATTGTTCAAAAACAGCAATATTTTTCTCAACACTGTTAATTCCATCCCTAATTCTATAAACAGGAATCATATTTAGTGACCTTAAAATTTTATCAGCTAGTTTGTTTTTAAAAGCACTGGCTCTAGTTAAAAAATGAATATTTCTATCTGTAGTTGTTGGTATTAAAATAGCATCTAATAATGCATTTTGATGATTTCCAATAAATAGTATGGGACCTTTTTTGGGAATATTTTCTTTACCATAAACTTTAATTTTTTTATGAGTAAAGAAAAGGCCTATGCTTACAATAATTTTTACAGTATTATACCAAAAATGCTTCAAAGTTTTATCCTTTAATTTTTTGTTTAGACCAATAACTAGCAAGTGCTACACCTGAAAAAATATCCCAAATGGCCCAAAAGGCAACTAATAAAGCCATACCTCCTAAACCATTAAAAAAACTAAATATAAGTAGCAAACCTAATCCAGAGTTTTGAATTCCGGTTTCTATTGAAAGTGTTTTTTGATCTTTGTATGAAAGTTTCATTGCTTTTGCAAAATAAAAACCAGTTAGTAATGCTAAAACATTGTGAGCAATAACCAAAATTAATACATAATGTACATAGTTTATAAAAATATCAAAATTGTCATAAAAGGCAATAATTATAAATATCATAAATATAATTAATGAGAGTGGTTTTAAAACTTTTGAAAGTTTGGTTGCCCAAATTGGTTTTCGGTTTCGAACCCACATGCCTAAAAGTAATGGAACACCTAAAATAAGTGTAACAAGCTCAACTAACGTCCAAGGGTTTAGTTGAACTCTTTGTAGAATTTCAGCCGTAGGAGCGTATAAATTACCATAAAATTCAAGATTAAATGGAGTCATAACTAATGAAACCAATGTTGCAAATGCAGTTAAACTAACTGATAAAGCAGCATTTCCTTTTGCCATTTGAGTCATAAAATTTGAAATATTCCCACCAGGACAGGCAGCAACCATCATCATACCTAAAGCAATACTTGGCATAGGGTTTACTAATTTTATAAAAATAAAAGTTACAAATGGTAATATTATAAATTGAGAAATTATACCTGTTAATAATATTTTTGGATTTTTAAATAAACGTCTAAAATCGTCCATTGTAATTCCAAGAGAAACTCCAAACATTATAATTGCTAAAGTGATGTTTAAAACCCAAAGTCCTTCGGTGTCAAAATTTATTTCTAGGGTATCTAAGTTTTCTATCATATTAGTTTTTAAATGCGTATTCAATAATATTTGCACCCATTTTTAATGCTTTTTCTCTAATTTCATAGGAATCGTTATGTACCTCTTCATCTTCCCAACCATCACTTAAATCTGATTCATAATCATAAAAACAAACCAATCTTCCTTCATAAAATAATCCAAAACCTTGTGGAGGTTTATTATCGTGTTCATGAATTTTTGGTACACCTTCATTAAAATCAAATGTTTGATGGTAAATTGGGTGATTAAACGGAATTTCCTGAAAATCTAAAGTAGGAAAAATTCTTTTAATTTCTCTTCTCACAAATTTATCGAGTCCATAATTATCAGAAATATGCAAAAAACCTCCAGAAATTAAATAGGTTTTTAGATTATTAATGGCATCTTCTGAAAAAATTACATTTCCATGTCCGGTCATAAAAAGAATTGGATAATTAAAAACATCCAAACTGTTTGCTTCCACAGTTTCGGGATTGGTTTTTATAGAAGTATGTATGGCATTATTACTAAATTCAATTAAGTTTGGCAATGCTGTTGGGTTTGCATACCAATCGCCACCACCATTATACTTTAAAATAGCTACTTGTTGGGTATAAACAGCGGTAAAAGGTAACAGGGAAAAGGCAAAAGTAAAAAGTAGTACTTTCAACTTTTGAGAATGGAATAAAATTTGTGTTATTTGAAAAATTCTCATTCAACTACTCATTAACAAACGCTACGCTATGTGCTGCTACAATACCAGCAGTTTCTGTACGTAACCGGCTTTCTCCCAAAGATACAGGAATAAATTTATGTTCCAAACTTTGTTCAATTTCTTTAGTTGAAAAATCGCCTTCTGGACCAATAAGTATGGTTGTATTTGATGTAGGTTTTAACTGTGATTTTAATGATTTTTTATCAGTATCTTCACAATGTGCAATAAATAACAGACCTTTAAAATCAGATTTTATAAACTGATTGAATGTTACGGGTTCATTTAACTTCGGAAAATGAAATTTTAAGGATTGCTTTGCTGCAGCATGTACTATCTTTTCCATTCTATCTAATTTCAATATTTTCCTTTCTGAATGGTCACAAATAATTGGAGTTATTTCATCAATTCCAATTTCTGTAGCTTTTTCTAAAAACCATTCAAAACGATCATTTAATTTAGTAGGTGCAATGGCAATGTGCAAATAATAGTTCCAAGGTTTGGGTTTGTCTTCACTATTGGTAATTTTCACCAAACATCTTTTATCGTTTGCAATTACTATTTTAGAAGTAAAAAGTGTTCCTAATCCATTTGTAATAAAAATAGTATCTCCTTCTTTTTTACGTAATACGCGTACAATATGTCTGCTCTCAGTTTTATCAAACGAAAATTGTTCAGTTTTTGAATTTATATTTGAATTGTAAAATAATTGCATTTAAATATCCTTTCTATAAGTACAACGTTTTTTGTATGTAACCGGACTAAAATTTTTCCAAACTGCAGCAATTTTTGTGTTAGTTGCAAGTTCAGGAGTTCTAATACAGTTAATGATTCCTCTTTTTTCAAAAGATTTTTGGTATTCATTAAAAATAAGTGCGTGAATTCCTTTGTTTTGATAGTCTGGATGCACACCAATTAAATAGAAAATTACATCTTTACTTTCTTTTTTAGCTTTTAATAAATGAAACAATCCAAAAGGTAATAACTTTCCTTTTGCTTTTTGTAATGCTTTAGAAAATGAAGGCATTGTAATTGCAAAAGCAACCATATTATCATCTTTATCAATCACAAATTTTATATATTCAGGATTAATAAATGAAATGTATTTCTTTTTAAAATAGGCAATTTCAATTTCAGATATTGGAACAAACGAAGGGAGTGCAGCATAACTTTTATTAAACAAATCGAACATCTTATCTACATAAGGCATAATGTTTTTTGTTTTTGTAAAATTTAAAGGAATTAAACTGTAACGCTCTTCTATAATTTTACTAACTCTTTGTAAAGGTGCTGAAATTACATTTTTAAATGGAAATTTATTTTCTAAATATTCCTTTTCTACTTTAAAACCTAGTTTTTCAAAATGCGTTTTATAATATGGATAATTGTACCAAGTAATCATAGTTCCAATATGATTAAACCCTTCGGTTAAAACACCAACTTTATCAAGATTAGAAAATCCAACAGGACCCTCCATAAATTCTAAATGATGCTGATTTCCAATTTCTTCAACCTTTTTTAGCAGCATTTTTGAAACTTCAATATCATCTATAAAATCGAACCAACCAAATCGCATTTTATTAACTTTTTGCTTATTTAATTCGGTATAATTTATAATGGCAGCAACTCTACCAACAACTTCATTGTTTTTTATTGCCACAAAAAAAAGAGCTTCAGCGTGTTTAAAAACTGGATTTATATTCTTGTCGAAAGTCTCCACTTCGTCATTAATAATTGGAGGTACCCAAAAATTATTGTTTTTATAAAGTTTAAAAGGGAACTTAATAAATATTTTTAGTTCCTTTTTTGAGGTCATTTCTTTAATTGTAATCATAGGTGTAAGATGTAATTATTTTCTTTTTTTATGAAATAAATTACCAAATAATCTACCAAAAAAACCTTTTCTTTTTTTCTTTTTTCCAGTTGTTTGGTTTGGAGCGTCTTTCATTATAAAAGTATCATAATGCCTATCCAATCTCCAGGCTACACCTGATGAAAAGTAATAATATGAATAATCATCAAAAAAATTGGTTCTTGCAGAAGCATCAATTTGAAGGTTTTCATTAATTAAATATGCTAAACCTGTTCCAAATTGATATTTGGGAGCAAATGTTTCTTGGTATCTTCCTTGGTTTTCAATAAAAAAAGACCATTGTTCATTAATTGCATAAGTCATAGTAACAATATACTTGTAGAACTCATCATCTGTAGTGTATTTATCTGCAATTAAATTGGTTAAAACTACTAATCTGTCAGTAAAATCATTTTGCAATAATAAAGCTAGTTTATAGCTAATATCATCTTCTTTATAATCTTTACTAACAAATTTTGTGTGAACACCGGCGTATACTCCAATAGATGGGATTAACCGTTTCCAATCAAAAGCCATTCTGCGTTTATAACTTCTTATTTCTTTAGATTTATCAGTAAATTCTTGTTGTCTTAATAAATATTTTGCTCCAATGGTTAAGTCACTAATTCCGTTTATATGCCCATTAGGATGATGTGATAATTCATCAATTTGATAAGCTAAATTTAAATCAAATTCCAATTTTTCAGAAAATTTTCCATATCTAAAAAGTAACTCACCACCATAAGTATTTGAAGGAGAAGTGTATAATGGGTTATCACTGTTATTATAAAAAAAACCAGTTTCAAATTGATATATATTTGTACCAACACTATAAGGACTGTCTGAAAAACCCGGACGCTTAGAGTTTATAATTTCTGTGTATTGAGATGAAGCTATTTGTATGGTAAAAATTGCTAAAACAAGTAGAAAAACTCTTTTCATAATTTAGTTTTGTTAGATTGTCAAATATAAGATTTTATATAAATAAACGTTTTAGTTACTGGCAAATTGTTATTTTTGAAAATTATATAAAAAACGTATTAAATGGGATTATTAAGAACAATAGCGATTCTTGTTATTATTTATTACGCGTTCAAGTTTTTTAGTAGGTATATAGCACCTATTTTCTTGAAAAAAGTGATTAATAATGTTGAAAAGAAATATAAAGAGCAACAACAAAATAAATACGAAGAAACAGCTGGTAAAGTAGGGGAAACTGTAATAGCAAAAAAACCTGTTGAACCTAAAGAAAGTAATAAAGATGTGGGTGACTATGTAGATTATGAAGAAGTAAAGGATTAATTTATATGAATTTTTCAATAAAAAAAGTAGCACCTTATTTAATTGCAATTGTAACGTTTATGTTAGTTTCAGTTGCCTATTTTTCTCCAGTTTTAGAAGGTAAAAAAATTCAACAAAGTGATATTACACAGTTTAAAGGTTCATCAAAAGAAATTGTTGATTTTAGAAAAGAAAATAAAACTGAACCTTATTGGACCAATGCTACTTTTGGAGGAATGCCAGCTTACGCAGTAAGTGCATATTATTCCTACGATTTTATAAATAAATTAGATAATCTTATAAGGTTTTTACCGAGACCGGCCGATTATTTATTTCTATATTTTTTAAGTTTTTTTATACTTTTATTAGTCTTAAAAGTTGAATGGAAGCTTGCAATTATAGGTTCTTTGGGTTTTGGACTTTCAACTTATTTAGTAATTATTTTAGGGGTTGGGCATAATGCAAAAGCACATGCAATAGCCTATTTTCCACTAGTATTGTCGGGCATATTGTTGGTATTTCAAAGAAAATACATTCTTGGTTTTGTATTAACAGCTTTGGCAATGGCTTTGGAATTAAGCGCCAGTCATATTCAAATGACCTATTATTTACTGTTTTTGGTAATAATTTTTGGTATTGTTCAGTTAGTAGAATCAATTAAACAAAAAGAACTTCCTCATTTTATTAAAAGTGTTGGAATTTTAGTGGTCGCAGTAATTTTAGCTGTTGGTACAAATGCAACACACTTAATGGCTACAAGTGAATATTCTAAAGAAAGTACACGTGGTAAAAGCGAATTAACCATAAATGCTGATGGATCTTTTAAAGAAGCAACTTCTGGCTTATCTAAAGATTATATTACAGAATATAGTTACGGAATTGCTGAAACTTTTAATTTGTTTATTCCAAGATTTATGGGAGGAACAAGTCATGAAGAAGTTGAAAATAGCGAACTTCAAAGTTTTTTACAAAATGCTGTAAATAAAGGATTAGACCCAAAAGATGCTAACTATTTAATGCGTATTTCATCAATGTATTGGGGTAATCAGCCAATTGTTGCGGCACCAGCATATATTGGAGCATTTTTTATTTTCTTGTTTGTATTGGCTTTATTTTTAGTAAAAGGTACATTAAAAAACTGGTTGGTAGCGGCTACTATTTTTTCAATTTTAATGAGTTGGGGAAAGAATTTTCCGGTGTTAACAGATTTCTTTATTAATTATGTGCCATTATATAACAAATTTAGAGCAGTATCATCCATACAAGTTATAGCAGAACTTACTATTCCATTGTTAGCAATTATAGGTGTTTCGAAGCTTTTTTCTTCTGAAATAAAAAAAGAAGTTAAGTTAAATGCATTAAAATATACAACATTAATTATTGGTGGTTTGGCACTTATTTTTACAATTGGAGGAACAGGATTGTTTTCTTTTGAAACACCAATAGATGTTCAAATTGATGAACAGATCTCAGGGTTTTTAGATGCAATTACAGCAGATAGAAGAACGTTGTTCTTTAACGATAGTGTTCGTTCATTAGTTATTGTTTTAATTGTTGCAAGTGTAATTTGGTTATTTTTAAAGGAAAAAATAAATAAAAATGTAGTTTTAATTGGATTTGTAGTTATCCTACTTTTTGACCTTGTGAATGTTGATAAAAGATATGTAAATAATGACTTTTTTGTAGCTGCAAGAAAAGTTGACAAGCCGTTTCAAGCTTCATCAATTGATAAAGAAATTATGAACGATAAAAGTTATTATCGTGTAGCTAATTTTACAAAAAACATAATGGCAGATGGAACAACTTCGTATTTTCATAATTCTATAGGAGGCTACCACGCGGCAAAACCAAGGCGTTATCAGGAATTGTACGATTTTCATATTTCTAAAGGAAATGGAGAAGTTTTAAATATGCTAAACACCAAATATTTAATTGGTGCTAATGAAGAAGGTGAAGTTGGGTACGAATTAAATGAAGGTGCCAATGGAAATGCTTGGTTTGTAAGTAAAATAGCTGTTGTTGCAAATGCAAATGAAGAAATCACAGCTTTAGATAGTTTAAATACAAAAACTTCAGCTGTAATTGAATCTAGCATTATTTCAAGTGATTTTAAAACACAATACCCTTTAGATTCAACCGCCACTATTAAACTGACTTTATACAAAGCTAATGAGTTGGTTTATGAATCAAATTCAGCTCAAAATCAGTTTGCTGTATTTTCAGAAATGTATTACAAAAATGGTTGGAATGCATATGTTGATGGGAAGTTAACACCACATTTTAGAGTTAATTATGTTTTACGAGGAATGGAAATTCCAGCAGGAACTCATAAAATTGAATTTAAATTTGAACCAGCAGTAATTAAAAAAGGAAATACAATTACCTTAATTTCGTATTTCTTACTTTTATTAATTCCAATTGGCTGGTTTTTTGTTGAAAAAAAGAAAAAAAAATAAGTTAGATTATTGATTTTTAAGATGACTCAAAAACTCATTTTCTCTTCTTTTTAAAGGAAAATTAGCAGTAATTTGAGTTCTTGCATCATTTGGGGTTAACTTATTATTTGATAAATTTTCAATCAATTCTTTCAATAAATCAACGTTTTTTTGCTTCAAAATATAACCGTTATCCCCAATAATATCTGGAATTCCGGCAACATTACTTCCAATTGGAATACAGCCACAAAGCATTGCTTCGCACAATGCATTTGGAAAACCTTCAAACATAGAAAGCTGAAAATAATAGGTGTGTTTATTATAAATTTCTAGCAACTCTTTTTGATCTACATTGTTAATTAAATGTACATTTTCAGGACATTTTTCTTTTAAATAAACTTTGCCGACAATTGTAAAATAGTAATCTGGAAAAAGCTTCGCAGCTTCAATTATTAAGTCGATACCTTTTCTATAAAAACCTATTTCATCAATTGCAAAAGTGACGGATAAAAATGAGTTTTTAATGCGTTCTGAATTTTTATTTTGCCATTTTTTGGTATCATAACCGTTCACCATTTCAATAATTTCAGTTTTAATTTTCTTATTGAAAGATCTAATTCCTTGATTTGGGAATTTTACTTTTTTATAACTGTAATAACTTTTCTCTAAACTTTTATGAACGGGTAATATTAATGAAGCATTTTTAAATGAAAAATTAGTAAACCAAGCTAATATTTTTTTAGTGTGTGCACCATAATTAATTTCTGGAAGTTTAGCACAATCAGTACCAATAGCTATAATTATAATTGGTTTTTTTACTATTTTGCCAAAAATAACAGGTAAAAACGAAAGATATCCAGATGATTGAATAACTATAGCTTTGTACGTATGTAACTTAAAAAGTAAAAAGAAAAACTGTTTTATAAATGCATAAAAAAGATAAAATTTCTTTGAAGTATTAAATTGATATAAATCTACTTTATACCGCTTTTCTAAAATTTCAACATCCCTTCTTACAAATGTAGCATATAAAACATATAACATTAAAACGGCATCTTTTTCCTTTTGTTGATTGGTCATTTAGTAGATGTTCTATTGTTGAAATAAATAATAAATATAGTATTTTATCTAGTCACGAATTTACTGAAAAGTTATAAATTAGCCAATGAGTTTTAGATAATGTTTAAAGCTTTGTAGTTCATTTATTTTTAATATTAGAGCAATTTCTTAAAATTATAAAAGTGCAAGGAAAATCCAAAAAGATAAATATATTAATTAATAACGTAGTGCCTTTAAATAATGGTGATGTGGCATTGTTTTATTCGTTATATACGCAAATTATTAAGGCTGGTTTTCAAGTGCAAATTGCGACTTATTATTATAAAATGGCAAAAGAATTGTACCCTCAAATACCTTTTGTAAAAGAACTGGGCCAACATAAAATTTTTATGAAATTGCCATTTTTAAAGCCCATTATACTTCCAGTTTTATTTATTTTTTCAAAAGCTTATAGAAAAGCAGATGTAATTATTGGAACTCCTGGTGGGTATATTAATTCAAATTATACAATTAAAAATAGTTTGTCAATTTATAAAATAGCTAAGTTTTTTGGAAAGAAAACAGCTATTTATTCCCAATCTATTGGACCTTTAAATGCTAAAGATGCTATCTTTTTTAAGAAATTAATGAAGCATTCAATAGATTTATTATATGTTAGAGATAACTATTCGTTTAAAATTTTAAACGATTTAAACATTGCTAAAAATAAATTCAAATTAACAAAAGATGCCGCATTTTTATTAGAGCATCAAAATATTGAAAAAGCAACATCTAAAAAAGTGGCAATTTCTGTAAGAGAATGGAACTATGACGCTCGAAATAAAACCTCCTTTAAAAATATAATTATTGAGTTTGTGAAAACGTGTATTAATAAGGGATGTACTATCGATTTTTTATCAACCTGCCAGGGATTAAAAATATATAAGGATGATTCTAAACTAGCACAAGAAATTTATGATTGTTTAGAACCAGCATATCAAAATAAAGTTTCAGTTTTAAATGATTACTTTTTATTCAATGATTTTTATAAAAAATTAGAAGAATATGAGTTTGTTGTTGGTACAAGATTGCATATGTGTATTACTTCTTTAACAAAAAATATTCCAGCGTTTAACATCAGCTATGAGGTGAAAGGGAAGGAGTGTTTCGAGTATTTAGGGCTTTCAGATTATTCTATTGATTATAATGAAGACCCAGAAAAAGCACGAATTGCATTTAATAATTTTATTGATAATTCTGATAAAATTAGAAACGATTTAAAATTAATAGTTCCTAAAATTCATAAAGAAGCAATAGCGGATTTTAAATTTTTTATAAATAAAATAACAAGTATTTGAAAGTTTTAGTTATAACATATTATTGGCCACCAGCTGGAGGTTCGGGAGTGCAACGTTGGTTGAAATTTGTAAAATATTTTCGAGATTTTGGAATTGAACCTATTGTTTATACTGTTGAGAACCCCAATTATCCAATTTTAGATGAAAGCTTAGAAAGTGAAATTCCAAAAGGAATTGAAATTTTAAGACAACCTATTTGGGAACCAAATAATTTGCTTTCATTTTTAGGGAAAAAGAAAAATGAAAGTGCTGGTTTTTTAAATCCAAATCCTACTTTTTTTGGAAAAATATTACAATATATTAGGGCAAATTATTTTATACCAGATGCTCGAAAATTTTGGATAGTGCCTTCAGTAAAATTTTTGAAGCGTTATTTATCTGAAAATAAAATTGACGCCATAATTACTACAGGTCCGCCACATAGTATGCATTTAATTGGCCTAAAGTTAAAACAGCAATTGGGTATAAAATGGATGGCAGATTTTAGAGACCCTTGGACAGAAATTGATTATTTTCATCAATTGCCGCTGTCTAAAAAAGCTATTAAAAAACACCACTATTTAGAACAGGAAGTTTTAAAAAATGCCGATAAAGTATTGGTTGTAGGTAATACAATGTATGAAAGTTATGCCAATTTTAGTAATAATGTGGTAACTGTAACAAATGGATTTGATGGAGAAATAACAACTACTGAAACTGAATTAGACTCAAAATTTACAATTACCCACATTGGGTTGATGAATGCGGATAGAAACCCAAAAATGTTGTGGGATGTTTTAGCTGATATTTGTATTGAAAATGAAGAGTTTGTGAAAGATTTTAAATTAAAGTTAATAGGTAAAGTTGATGAATCTGTTTTAAGAGCTATTTCAGAAAAAAACCTTAAAAATAATATTCAGTTAATAAGTTATGTTTCACATAAAGAGGTTGTTAATTATCAAAAAAAATCACAAGTTTTATTATTGATTGTAAATAATGTGCCAAGTGCAAAAGGGATTATTACAGGTAAAATTTTTGAATATTTAATGGCTAAACGTCCAATATTAGCAATTGCTCCAAAAAATGGAGATTTGGCTGAAATATTGAAAAATACAAATGCTGGAATTGTTGTTGATTTTAACGAAAAGAATGAATTAAAAAGAGCTATATTAGATTTGTATTCAAAATATAAGTTAAAGGATTTAGTTGTTGAATCAAATAATATTGAACAGTTTCACAGAAAAGAGTTGACAAAAAAAGTATCGGAACTATTAAACGAAATGATTGAATGAAAAAAATTGTAACCATATTAGGTGCAAGACCTCAGTTTGTAAAAGCAGCTGTTTTAAGTAGAGTAATTTCTAAACACAAAGGTATTGAAGAAATTATTATACATACAGGGCAACATTACGATGCAAATATGAGTGACATATTTTTTAATGAAATGGATATACCCAAGCCAAAATACAATTTGGCAATAAATGGGTTAAGTCACGGAGCAATGACAGGTCAAATGTTGATTAAGATTGAGGAGGTTCTCTTAAATGAAAAACCCGATCTGGTTGTGGTTTATGGTGATACAAATTCAACATTGGCAGGAGCTTTGGCAGCTAAAAAAATGGACATAAAAGTTGCTCATGTTGAAGCTGGTTTGCGTTCTTTTAATATGAAAATGCCAGAGGAAGTTAATCGAATTTTAACCGATAGAATTTCCGATTTATTATTGTGTCCAACTGATACTGCAGTTGAAAATTTACAAAATGAAGGCTTTGAAAATATTCCTTGTAAAATTAAGAAAAGTGGTGATATTATGAAAGATGCTGTTGAATATTACAGCAAAGTATCCGGAGAAAAGTCTTCAATTATTAATAACTTAAATCTTCAAAAGGATGCATTTGTTTTAGCCACTATTCACCGTCAAGAAAATACAGATGATTTAGAAAATTTGAAATCTATATTTCAAGGTTTGGAGGCTATAAGTAAAGTAAAACAAGTTATACTTCCTTTGCATCCAAGAACAAAGGCAATTTTAGAAAAAAATAAACTTTTTTATAACCTGAAAATAATTAACCCTGTTGGCTATTTTGATATGTTAGAGTTACTGAAAAATTGTAATTTGGTAATAACTGATAGTGGCGGACTTCAAAAAGAGGCTTTTTTCAATAAAAAACATTGCATAATTGCACGTGAAGAAACTGAATGGGTTGAGTTGGTTTCAAATGGATTTGCAAAAATCGTTGGAAGTGATTCACAAAAAATGGTTGATTCTTTTAAAGGTTTTCAAAACTCAACAGTTGATTTTTCAATAAATTTATATGGAAATAATGTAGGGGAGAAGATGTATGATGAAATTTTTAAATTATTATAATGGGAATTGTTTTAAAACAGTCTTTTAATAACACCTTAATCCTTTTTTTAGGTTTTGCTATTGGAGGAATTAATGTACTGTTTTTATTTACCAATTTTTTACACGAAGATTATTTTGGATTAATTACTTTTTTACTTTCCACGGCTAATATTATTATGCCTTTATTGGTTTTTGGAATCCACCAAACCATTATAAAATATTATTCTTCATATAAAACTAAGATTGAAAAAGATGGTTTTTTAATAGCAACCCTAGTTTTGCCTTTAGTAGTTATTATTCCTTTAGCTTTTGTAGGTGTTTTTTTGTATGAATTTATTTCAAACTGGCTATCAGCAGAAAACCCATTAATTAAAAGTTACTCTTATTTAATTTTTATTGTTGCCATTTTTATGGGTTATTTTGAAGTATTTTATTCTTGGACTAAAGTACAGTTTAACTCTGTTTTTGGAAATTTTATTAAAGAAATATTTACACGTATTTGCACTTCTTTTTTATTAGTAGCTGTGTATTTTAATTGGATAACAAATGAGCAATTTATTTATGCAATAGTTATTGTTTATGGAGTTAGAACACTAATAATGAAACTATATGCCTTATACATTTACATGCCAAAATTGGTATTTAAAATACCTTCTAATTTAAAGGAACTACTATCTTTTTCATTTTATATTATTATTGCAGGTTCAGCTTCAGGAATTTTATTGGAAATTGATAAGTTTATGATTCCACAAATAGAAAAAATTGCAGAAGTGGCTTATTATTCAGTGGGTATATATATTGCAAGTGTAGTGGCAATTCCAACTAGGGCAATGCAACAAATTACAAGTCCAATTACAGCTAAAGAAATGAATAATAATAATATTCCTGAAGTTGAAAAATTGTACAAACAAACTTCAATTAATTTATTAGTAGTAGGAGGGTTGTTGTTTTTATTAATTAACTTAAATATTACAGATTTATATGAATTAATAAACAAACCTCAGTATACAAAAGGTATTTGGATTGTTTTAATTATCTCAATTGCAAAGTTAATGGAATTGGCTTTAGGTACTGGAAATGCGATTTTAATGAATTCTAAATACTATAAAATATTTTTTTATATGTCCTTAGCAATGGCTTTAACTGTTATAATTTTAAACCGTTGGCTTATTAGCTTGGTAGGAATAAATGGAGCTGCTTTAGCAACACTTATTGTGGTTTTAACATATAGTTCTATTAAAATTTTTTATATAAAGTCAAAATTAAATATACAACCATTTAGTACAAATACTGTAAAAATAGTGTTGATAGTTTCTGCTGTTTTTTTTCTGTTTTATTTTTGGAATTTTGAATTCTTTCCCTTAATTAATATAGCTATAAAAGGTGTGCTTATTACAGTTATATACTTATTTATTATAAATAAATTACATATTTCTAAAGATTTAAATAGCCTAGTTTCTAAATATTTCTAAAATAAAAAAGCCCACAATTTGTAAGCTTTTTTATTTAATAATTGTTATTTACGACCAAATTATTGGTCTTTTTAGCATATAACGTTTATTGTACTTTTTAACGTGACCAATGTATTTAAAATTACCATTTGGTCTTTGCAAAATATATAAGTTACCAACTTTTTTTAATCGCCCGTGTTTATAGGTTAAATCAACTGAACCTATTTGGGTAATTTTGTTATTTCTACTGTAAAAGATATTCACCTTTCCTACTTTAACAATTCTTCCTTTACGGTCTCTTAAGGCATTTAAACCTCTTTGGTTTTTCCAATGAAGGTTTTTTGCTCTTAAAGAATTTTTAGAATTTAATTTTTTGAATTTAAATTTTCCATTAGGTAATATTGAAAATTTAACTCCTTTTTCAACAAAAACTATTGGTTGCACCTTTGTTGTTCGCTTGGCACATAATTTGTCATCTCTGTGATCAATTATTTTGGCTTCAGCGGTAGAAACCATCATAATCATTGTCATAATAAATAGTAATCCTTTTTTCATAATTAATGGTTTTAAAAGGTTATACCTACTCTTTAAGTTTTTCGGCTTACACTTATGTTGAAATTTTCAAAGAGCGTGCCAAAAAAAGGATTTTAATAATTTGTGTATACTTACAGTATCTATTTTTAGAGTTTAATATATTGATAAACAATAATATATGTTATTTGTGGAAATTTCTATTTATGCTTAATTTATTTCTTTTTTGTAATTAATATTACAATTAAAACTCATTTATAATTAATATATTCGCCTTTTAAAAAAGTAATTTAAGATTCTTAAATGGATTATTTCTATCATATCTTTTACGGTATTTTAATGGCATATTTGGGTTTAATTTCTCCCGGAATGTTAAATATGACAGCTCTTAAAATAAGTATGAATACTGGTAAGTATGAAGCCTTAAAATTCTCAATTGGAGCTTCTTTGGTTGTGTTTTTTCAGGCAGGAATTGCATTGTATTTTGCTGATTATTTTACTAAAAATCCAAAGGTTATAGCCAATTTAAAAATAGCTGCAATATTTATTTTTTTTGCACTTGCTGTTTTTTTCTTTATGCTTTCCCGAAAGGATTTAAAACCTAAAACGACCAATAAAAAAGGTAATTTTTTTATCAAAGGAATTTTAATGTCATCAATTAATATGTTGGCTATTCCATTTTATTTAGGAATTAGTATTTATTTATCATCTAAAAGCAAAATAATTATAGAACAACCTTATATTATATTATTTGTTTTTGGCGCAAGTTTAGGCTCTTTTTTAATTTTCTATACCTATATGATTTTTGCAAATATTATTAATGGTAAAGTTTCATTTATAGCTAAAAACATCAATTTTATATTGAGTTTATTGTTTTTGTTTTTAGCAATTTTTACATTGATAAAGATTTTACCATAAATTTATTTTTATATTTACAAAACCTAAATTATTAAGTGAAATTATGATTACAGCTATTGAGAAAAATTTACAAAGAGGTATTCAACTTTTGCAATATATTTCAGATGAAGATTACAGCAATACATCAATAGCGCCATATTACTCAAGTATTGGAAGTCATATGCGGCATATTTTAGATGTTTTTGACTGTATTTTTGAAGGTTTACCAGTGAATGAAATAAATTTGATTAATAGAAAACGAAACTTGCAATCAGAAAATTATACTAAATATGGTTTAGAGTATTTTAATGAAACTTTATTAAAACTAAATTCGTTAAAAAATCAGGATTTTAATAAAATTATTAAGGTTTCAGATGATTTAGGTTTGGGTATAATTACTGCTAATTATACGTTAGCAGGTGTTTTAATCCAAGCTCATAGCCACGCAATTCATCATTTTGCAAGTGTAGGTTATGTAATTTCACAATTAGGTATAGAATTACCAGATGACGATTTTGGGTTTAATCCTACAACTCCAAAATTAAAGAATATCAATTAGCACTTAACTTTTTAATTTCTTTTAAATACTTTTTATACCTAAAGTAAACAGTTATTAAATATTCAAAATTAGTAAATTCAATATTATTTAATGTATTGTTTTTAACTCCAATATTATAGATTATTTTCCAATGTTTTTTTATGGATTTTAATGCTTTTAAATAGCTTCCATTATCGGCATCATATATATGTGTTGGTTCGGATATTACACCATTAATCTCCAAAATCTTTAAGTTTTTGCCTTCTAATAATTCTTCAAAGGTATTGTATTTAACATCAATTCTACCATAATACCAGCCTTTGATTTCTGAATTTAATTCATCTAAAATACAATTTAACTTATTGCTAATTAAATGATTGCCATTTAAAAACTGTGTTCCTTTTGAATGATTTCCTATTATATTTAAAATTACTTCTTCTTTATTATTAGGAATTTCATGTTGCTTTTCCTTATTTAATTCTAAAACTAAATTCAAGTATTTTTTAGCTCTTTCGTTCGTTTTAATTAAGGTTAAAAGTGTTGATTTACCATCACCTAAAACGGTTAAGTACTTTTTTAATGTAACCGATGTAATTTCTCCATTTTTTTCACCAGGAATTCTATAATAAAAAATACCACATTCATTTTTATAATCAATAAATTCTTGAATAATTAAGTTTATAGAATTATATTTTTTTAAATATTCGTTAAGTTCAACTTTCGAATTTATCTTTTTAACCAATAAGCCTCTAAATCCAATATCTGGTTTAATTATTAATGGAAATTCAATAGCTGCTGTTTTTATTTCGGTAAGAATATTATTAAAAGATTTATTTTTAGGAATAAAAATACTTTTAGGTTTGTACTTTGAAGGCAATAACGCAATTGTTTTAAATTTTGATTC
Source organism: Lutibacter oceani (assembly GCF_003384935.1). Taxonomy (GTDB): domain Bacteria; phylum Bacteroidota; class Bacteroidia; order Flavobacteriales; family Flavobacteriaceae; genus Lutibacter; species Lutibacter oceani. The sequence continues at coordinate 714,696 of NZ_QTTQ01000010.1, read as the reverse complement.
CAAACCATTTCCAGATCCTTCAATTGCAGGATTTACTGCAGAAAAGAAACCAAAACTTCTTGATTTTATTGCTAAATAACAGGCATATGGTAAAACAGGAACATAAAACATATAGGAGGGCCAATATTCCCAATTTAATACATTTTTCAACTTTGAAATCTTCATTTATTTTGAGTTAAAAAACGCATTCAAAATAATTCTAATTCCTAAAAAACCAAGTATAATTGCTGAAATTGCTAAAGTAATTCCAACAACAATCCATAAATAATTGTTTTGTAGTTTTATAGCTTTAAATCCTATAGTAATTAAAATTGGAGCAATTAATAACAAAGGCAAAGCTGCTAATTCATATTTTAAGCCTCTAATTAGCTCTTTTTTATTAGTTCCCATTATTAAAATTGTTTATGGCCTTTCGAACACTTTGATGCTTTAAAAGTAACATATAGGCTTCTTTTTCTGAAATATTTAATTCATCCATTATCATTTTGGTACCTCTATCAACTAATTTATTGTTAGATAATTGCATATCAATCATTTTGTTTCCTTTAATTTTTCCAAGTTGAATCATAACACTTGTTGAAATCATATTTAAAACTAGTTTTTGGGCTGTTCCTGCTTTCATTCTCGAGCTTCCTGTTACAAATTCTGGCCCAACAACAACTTCAATAGGATTCTGTGAAACCTTACTTAAAGGGCTTCCCAAGTTACAAGTAATGCATCCGGTTAAAATGCCTTTTTCATTGCACTTTTCTAAACCACTAATTACATAAGGGGTTGTTCCTGAAGCGGCAATTCCTATTACGGTATCGTTACTGTTTATATTATATTCTATTAAATCATTCCAGCATTGTGTTGTAGAATCTTCGGCAAATTCTACTGCTTTTCTAATGGCAGAATCTCCTCCGGCAATAATGCCAATAACCATAGTATGAGGCACACCAAATGTTGGTGGGCATTCGGAGGCATCTAAAATTCCTAATCTACCGCTTGTTCCGGCACCAACATAAAAAAGGCGCCCACCTTTTTTCATTCTTTCAACAATTGAAATCACAAGTTTTTCAATTGTTGGAATCACTTTATTTACGGCTGTAGGGATAGTTTTATCTTCTGAATTTATATTATTCAAAAGTTCAAAAACAGTCATTTTTTCTAAATGGTTGTAATTTGATGCTTGTTCTGTTGTTTTTGTAAAAGCCATATTTCAAATGTAAAAAAAAGCTTCAACTAATTTTAGTTGAAGCTTAATATTTAATTTATTTAACAATAAAATTATTGTATTTTTTAAGTGAACTTAAATTATACTAATTGTTTTGCCTGAGAAATAGATTCAATAATATGGTTAAATGTTTTGCTTGGTCGCATTGCATTTGTTATTAAAGTTTCATTTGGTTGGTAATATCCACCAATATTTACATGCGATCCTTGTGCATTATTAAGTTCGTTAATAATAGTTTCTTCGTTGTTTTCTAATTCTTTGGAAACTTTAGTGAATAAATCCTTTAACTCTATATCTTTATTTTGTGCTGCTAATGCTTGTGCCCAATATAATGCTAAATAAAAATGACTTCCTCTGTTATCCAACTCACCAGCTACTCTTGAAGGAGATTTTCTATTATCTAAAAATTTATCTGTAGCATCATCTAATGTTTCTGCTAGAATTAAAGCTTTTGAATTATTATTTGTTTCTCCTAAATGTTCTAAAGAGACTGCTAGTGCTAAAAATTCACCTAAAGAATCCCATCGTAAGTGTCCTTCCTCAATAAATTGCTGAACATGTTTTGGTGCAGAACCTCCAGCACCTGTTTCAAATAATCCACCACCATTCATTAAAGGAACTATTGATAACATTTTTGCACTTGTACCAACCTCTAAAATTGGAAATAAATCCGTTAAAAAGTCACGTAATACATTACCAGTAACAGAAATTGTGTCTAATCCGGCTTTTAATCTTTTTAGAGTAAATAATGTAGCTTCATAAGGAGGCATTATTTTAATATCCAACCCGGTTGTATCGTAATTTGGTAAATATTTATTTACCTTTTCTATTAGTTGTGCATCATGAGCTCTATTTTTATCAAGCCAAAAAACAGCAGGTGTATTTGAAGCCTTAGCTCTTTTTACAGCCAATTTCACCCAATCTTGAATAGGGGCATCTTTTACCTGGCACATTCTCCAAATATCTCCATTTTCTACATTGTGCTCAATTAAAATGTTTCCAGCTTCATCAATTACCTGAACTTTACCATCACCTTTAATTTCAAAAGTTTTGTCGTGCGATCCATATTCTTCAGCTTTTTGAGCCATTAAACCTACGTTTGGAACTGTTCCCATAGTTGTAGGATCAAACGCTCCATTCTCTTTACAGAAATCTATTGTTGCTTGGTAAATACTGGCATAACTACTATCTGGAATAACAGCTTTGGTGTCTTGTTGTTTTCCTTCAGCATTCCACATTTGACCAGAAGTACGAATCATTGCAGGCATTGAAGCATCAATAATTACATCACTTGGTACATGTAAGTTTGTAATTCCTTTATCTGAATTAACCATTGCAAGTGAAGGTCCATTTTCAAAACAAGATTTAATGGCTGCTTCAATTTTAGTTCTTTCATTTTCTGGTAATCTCTCAATTTTGTTTAATAAATCACCAAATCCATTATTTACATCTACACCAATTTCATCTAAAATTGGTCCATATTTATCAAAAACATCTTTAAAGAAAGTAGTAACTGCATGTCCAAAAATAATTGGATCAGATACTTTCATCATTGTTGCTTTCATATGTAAAGAAAACAAGACATTTTTATTTTTAGCATCTTTAATTTGCTCCTCTAAAAAATTTAGAAGTGCTTTTTTATTCATAACGGTAGCATCAATTATTTCACCTTCTAATAATGCCAATTTTTCTTTTAAAATTGTAACTGAACCATTTTTATCAACAAATTCAATATTTATAGTTCCTGCTTTTGAAACAGTTATAGATTTTTCATTGGTTCTAAAATCACCGTGATCCATTGTAGCTACGTGTGTTTTAGAATCTTTAGACCAAGCACCCATTGAATGTGGATTTTTCTTGGCATAATTTTTTACTGCTTTTGGTGCTCTACGATCAGAATTTCCTTCACGTAAAACTGGGTTCACAGCAGAACCTTTTATTTTATTATATCTATCCTGAATGCTTTTTTCTTCAGGAGTTGTAACTTCTTCTGGATAATTAGGAATAGCAAACCCTAAAGATTGCAATTCATTTATTGCAGCTTTTAACTGAGGTACGGAAGCAGAAATATTAGGTAGTTTAATAATATTAGCTTCTGGATCTTTTGCTAGTTCACCCAACTCAGACAATGCGTCTTCAACTTTTTGTTCTGGTGTTAGATACTCTGGAAATACTGCTAAAATTCTACTTGCTAGTGAAATATCTTTAGTTTCTATCTCAATATTTGATGGTTTTACAAATGCTTTTACAATTGGTAAAAAAGAATAGGTGGCTAAAGCAGGAGCTTCATCTGTTTTAGTATAAAATATTTTAGATGTTTTACTCATAATATATTGTAGGTTTTAAAACTGTAATTAGCTTAATTAAGATAATTTAGAGTGTTTGAATTTATTTTAAAATTTCGAATGTGCAAATGTAATAAATATTGGAATAAAATCCCTTTCGAAAACGTTATAAATAAGGTAATTATTTTGGATTTTACTTAAAATAAGCAACTTTAAATTAGTAGAATGATAATGGGAATAAAACAAAAGCCATAATATTGATTTCTCATTATTATGGCTTTTTGCTGAAATACTTCTTTTAATAAGTTTTTAATGATAGTTTTTAACCGTTTTGCAATTTTTTTACAAAAACCACATAATTAATTGTATCAGTTAAAAGAGTCTTTTTTCTTACAAATTAACCCCCTTATTAAACCAGTTGTTTCTTTTAAAATAACTCCTAAAACTTTGTTGTAATTTACATTAAATTACTTGCTTTAAAGTGTTATTTTAAAAATGTCTTTAAAACCTTGTATCCGTTTATTCATGCTAAATACTTGGGCACATTACTCTTTTAAAGTTTAGATTTTAAAAACGCTGTTCAAGAACATTTCGAATTTCACTTAAAAATTGTCTTAACTTTAAAAAGTTACATCTTAAATGTTGCAGACATATTCTTTCGTTTAATTCTTTTGTAAAATAAGCAGCTAAATTTTAAATATGCAAATTTATAGTTGATTTAATATCAACAAGATATGAACTCGGGTTATGAACATTTGTTAATAACAAAAAAACCGTTTCATTTTTGAAACGGGTTTTGTAATTTTATTAAAAAAAGACTTATTATCGTCTCTTTTCTGCAATTCTTGCTTTTTTACCAGTTAAACCTCTAAAGTAGAAAATACGTGCTCTACGAACTCTACCGTGTTTGTTAACTTCAATTTTTTGAATGGCTGGTAAATTTACAGGAAAAATACGTTCTACACCAACTGTTCCAGACATTTTTCTAATTGTAAATGTTTCTGAAGCTCCAGTTCCTCTTCTTTGAATAACGGTTCCTTTAAAGAACTGTGTACGAGTTTTTTGTCCTTCTTTAATTTCATAATAAACTGTAATAGAATCTCCAGCTTGAAATTGAGGGAATTCATTTTTAGTTACATACTCGTCTTGTACAAATTTTACTAAACTTTCCATTTTAAGTTTTTTAATGGTTTTTCATAAATCAACATTCACGATTTTCGTCAGAGGTTAATTTTGAGAGTGCAAATTTAATAAAAAAGTTTAGTCTTCCAACAAATCGGGTCTAATTTTTTTTGTTCTTTCCAATGCTTTTTCATTACGCCATTCTTCAATCTTTGGAAAATTACCAGATAAAAGTATTTCTGGTGCTTTAAGTCCTTTGTATTCAGAGGGTCTAGTGTAAACTGGAGGCGACAATAAATCGTCTTGAAAACTATCAGTTAATGCAGAAGTTTCATCTCCTAAAACGCCTGGAATTAATCTAATAACTGCGTCACATAAAACTGCAGCACCTAATTCACCTCCACTTAAGACATAATCTCCAATGGAAATTTCTTTGGTAATAAGCATATCACGTACACGCTGATCTACACCTTTGTAATGCCCACAAAGAATAATTATATTTTCTTTTAGTGATAAAGTGTTGGCAGTTTGTTGATTTAATGTTGGTGCGTCAGGTGTCATATAAATTATTTCATCATAATTACGCTCCAATTTTAATTTAGAAATACATTTATCTATAGGTTCAATCATTAAAACCATACCGGCTCCTCCTCCAAATTGATAATCATCAATTTTTCCGTAATCGTTTAAAGCATAGGTTCTTAAGTCGTGAAAGTGAACTTCAACCAATTTTTTATCAATAGCTCGTTTAATAATTGAATATTCAAACGGACTTTTAATTAATTCTGGTGAAACGGTAATAATATCAATTCGCATAGTGCAAAGATAGTTTTTAAGTTAATTTTTAGAAAGTTTTTAAAGTTTAAAAAACCTAAGACATAAAGGTTTAAAGAGTTAAGGTTAAAATTTGTAACTAACAACTAAAAACTCAACCTTAAATAGTTGCTTTTACCATTCTATCAACTTCAAAAATATCTTTTTTTAATTGTATGTTTTTAAAGCCTTTTGATTGTAAAAGTTCAATAGTTTCATTTCCCAAATATTGATTGATTTCAAAAAATAATTTACCATTTTTTGTAAGGTATTTTTTTGCTAATTCAGCAATTTTATCATAAAATAACAACGGATTTTCATTTTCTACAAACAATGCTAAATGAGGTTCGTTTGCCAGTACATTTTGGTGCATTTGTTCTTTTTCCAATTCGCGAACATATGGTGGATTGCTAATTATAATATCAAAATATTGAGGTAATTCATTTAAAGTAAGTATATCAGCTTCAATAAAATGTATGGTGACATTATTTTTTAAAGCATTTTTTTTTGCAATTTTTAACGCTTCTTTAGAAATATCAAGTGCATAAATTTCAGCATTTGGTAAATTTTTAGCCAAGGAAATTGGAATACAACCACTTCCGGTTCCAATGTCTAAAATTTTTATTTGATCGCTGAGCGGAGTCGAAGTGAGAATCCAACTTACAAGTTCCTCAGTTTCTGGACGGGGAATTAATACATTTTTGTTAACAATAAAAGGCAATCCATAAAATTCTGTTTCACCTATAATATATTGGATTGGAATTTGTTTTTTTAAATTTAACAATGCTTTTTGCAGAAAGTCTAATTCATTTTTATCAATATTAAAATCGGGTTGAAGGGCAACTTCAATTCTACTTAAATTCAACTTAAATTCAATTAAAATATTAAAAAACGATTGAATTTCAGTTTGTGGATACACATCAGAAAGTTCTTTAAAAAAAATGTTTTTAAATTCTAGAAGTTGCATTATAAATCTTTAAGCATCCATAAATTACATGAATAATGACCTGTATCTCCCATAGGTGCATCCAAATCTTTAAAACCTACTTTCCTATAAAGTTTTCTGGCATCCTGCATATAAGGTAAGGTTTCTAAATAGCATTTTTCAAAACCAAAATCTCTTGCTTTTTGCAAACAGGTTTGCATCATTTTGCTTCCTAATCCAATTCCTCTTGCTTCAGGTAAAAAATACATTTTTTGCAATTCACATACTTTTCCTGTGTAATTGTCTAATTGTTTAATGCCTGCTCCTCCGAAAATTTCACCATCTTTTTCAATTATAAAATAGACAGATTTTTCAAAATTATAAGCTTCAAACAACGTATCTAAAATGGTATCGGCATAGGCTGTTCCTACTTTGGGAACACCATATTCAATTAAAACATCACGAATTGCTTTAGCTATTTTTGCATTATCTTCAGGTATAATTTCTCTGATTTTAAAGTTGTTAAGAGTCATTTTAAAATACTATTTTTACGCCGTGAATTTACATGAAAAATATATAAAACGCTGCATTCAATTAGCTAAAAATGGTTTGGGAGCTACCTATCCGAATCCTATGGTTGGTTGTGTAATTGTTTATAATGAAACTATTATTGGTGAAGGTTGGCATAAAAAAGCAGGTGAACCACATGCTGAGGTAAATGCTATTAACTCAGTTAAAGATAAATCATTATTAAAAAAAGCAACTATTTATGTGAGTTTAGAGCCTTGTTCTCATTATGGAAAAACGCCACCTTGTGCCAATTTAATTGTAGAAAGTGGCATTAAAAAAGCAGTTATTGGAATCATAGACAGTAACAGTAAAGTTAGCGGAAGAGGTGTTTTACATTTACAACAAAATGGATGTGATGTAATTGTTGGAGTGTTACAAAATGAATGCTATAATTTAAATAAACGATTTTTTACATTTCATAAATTAAAGCGGCCTTTTATTGTTTTAAAATGGGCTGAAACTAATGATGGATTTATAGATAAAAATAGGAGTGAACCAGCTGATATTTCGCCTAATTGGATATCTAACCAATATTCCCAACAGTACGTGCATAAAATGAGAGCTGATGAACAAGCTATTTTTGTTGGAACAAAAACTGCGTTAAATGATAATCCTAGTTTAACGGTTAGAAGTTGGGAAGGTGAAAATCCAGTGAGGGTAGTTTTAGATAGAAAATTGAAAATTCCTGTTTCTTATAATTTATATGATGGAAGTGTTAAAACCATTATTTTAAATGAAGTTAAAAATGATAAAGATTTGACTAAAAAATTGTTTTTTGAAAAAATAGATTTTAGTAAAAATGTACCAACCCAAGTTTGTGAAGTTTTATATAAATATGAAATTCAATCTGTTATTGTTGAAGGTGGAGCGCAAACTTTACAAAGTTTTATTAATGCTAATTTATGGGATGAGGCCTTTGTTTTTGTAGGAGCTATTAATTTTAAAAAAGGAATAAAAGCACCAGAATTACAAAAAGTATCATCAGAAATTAGAAAAATTTCAAATGATACTTTGTTTATTTATAAAAATAAGTAGCTACTCTGTTTTTTCAAACATTTCAACTTTTGATGTTCCGTCAGATTTTTTATAGGCTCTAAACATTCCTGTAGAATTAAAATCCCAATATACATCGCCATTTTTGTCTAATAAAATCATTCCACCTTCTCCACCTAAAGGTCCTATTTGATTGAATAAAACGTCGTTTAAGGCTTCAGCTGGTGTAAAGTTTTTGTATTTAATTAAGCTTGAAACTTCGTGAGAAGCAACTGTTCTAATAAAAAATTCTCCAGTTCCTGTAGCTGAAATTCCACAAGTTAAATTATTAGCATACGTACCGGCACCTATAATTGGAACATCGCCCACTCGTCCATATTTTTTATTGGTCATGCCTCCAGTAGAAGTTCCTGCTGCAATATTTCCAGTTTTATCCATAGCAACTGCACCAACAGTACCATATTTATGATCGTCAATTAATTCGTTTTTTATTAAAAAAGCAGTATGATCAAGTTCTGTTTTTTCTTTTCCTTGTATTTTTTTAAGCTGATTCATTCTTTTTTCTGTAAAAAAGTAAGAACTGTCAACCATCTCAATACCGAAGGATTTTGCCATAATTTCAGCACCTTTTCCTGAAAGTAATACATGAGATGAACTATCCATCACAATTCTAGCCGCTAGAATAGGATTTTTAATATGGTTAACACCAGCAATTGCTCCAGCGTTTAATGTTTTTCCGTCCATTATTGCAGCATCCATTTCCTGATTTCCTTCACTATTATATACAGCACCTTTTCCGGCATTAAATAGTGGAGAATCTTCCATTACATTTATTGCAGCCTGAACGGCATCAAGTGAAATCCCACCTTTTTCTAAAACAGCATAACCAGCATCTATAGCTTCTTGTAATTTTTGTGCATAAGCTTCTTGTTGTTCTTCTGTAAAATATTCACGTTTAATTCCTCCAGCTCCTCCGTGAATTACAATGGCAAATGAATTTGGTTCTCTTTTAGTTTCAATATCTTCTTTGGTAGTTTTTTCTTTACAAGAAACAATTAAAAGAAGTGCAACTAATAATAAGTTTAGTTTTTTCATTAGAGATTAATTTTATATTCAAATATATTCATTTTAAAATGGAAAATAAAAAAAATGCTTTTGATATATTTGTAACTTAAAATTTTGAATATCGCAGAAAAAGATACATATAAAACCATTGAAATTGCTAAAGGTGATACTTTGTATAAAGAAAAAGGAAGCAAATTTATAGGTTTTGTTTTTCCAATTTCTTCAGAAGAAGATGTTAAAGAATTAATTGGTGAGCTAAAAAAGAAACATCATACAGCAAGGCATTGGTGTTATGCATGGCAATTAGGTATTGAGGAAGTGCGTTATAGAGTTAATGATGATGGTGAACCTAATAATTCTGCCGGACAACCAATTTACGGTCAAATTTTATCCAACGAACTTACAAATGTTTTAGTGGTGGTGGTTCGTTATTTTGGAGGAACTAAATTAGGTGTTGGAGGCTTAATTACTGCTTATAAAACTGCTGCTAAAATAATTTTAGATGAAGCTGTAATAGTTGAAAAAACTATTAATATTGAATTTCAATTGATTTTTGAATATCAACACATGAATAAAGTGATGCGAATTATTAAAGAAAATAATTTAGATATTTTGAATCAAAAAATGGAATTGAATTGTGATTTTCTAATTTCAGTAAGAAAAAAGAATGCCAAAAAAGTTAAAAAGTATTTTGAAGATTTAAGATGTTTAAAAATTAAACAAATTTAATATTGCTTTCTTTTAGTTTATTCAATAAATATTCTGGTGCACGTGTTGGTCTGTTTGTTTTCATGTTTACAAACACCAAAGTTGTTGTTGCGGTAGTTAAAAGTTCACCTTTTTCATTATGTATTTCGTAATCAAATTGAATCCGAGCACTTGGAAGTTTAGATAAAGTTGTTTTTAACGTTAATAAATCATCGTATTTTGCAGGTTTTAAGTAATTTATATTTAGATTAATTACAGGTAACATAATGCCAGTTTCTTCCATTTTTTTGTATGAAACCCCTAATTTCCTTAGCCATTCTATTCTTCCCATTTCAAAGTATTGAGCATAATTACCATGATATGCGTAACTCATTTGGTCGGTTTCACCATACCTTACTCTAAATTCAATTTTATCTGAAATCATTTTGTATATTTATGAGATGTTATTTACGTAAAAAAAAATTAATAATCAATAGATATTTTATTTTTTTATGCTAAAAAATATTCACATTTTTGTACAACCAAAGAATAACCATAGTTTACTCTTTTTTTGAGCAACTAATTAACTTTAAATACTATTTAGAATACCAATGAGTAAAACTGCATCATCAGTTTGGACGGAATGTTTATCTTTTATTCAAGATAATATTAAGCAACAAGCGTATAAAACTTGGTTTGAGCCTATTAAACCAATAAAGTTATCAGGTGAGGCATTAACTATTCAAGTTCCTAGTAAATTTTTCTACGAATGGTTGGAAGAGCATTATATTAAGTTATTAAGAGTTGCTTTGGTAAAACAACTTGGTGATGATGCAAAGTTGATTTATGATGTTAGGATGGAAAATAACTACAGTAGTAATAATCCGCATACTGTAAAATTTCCAAGTTCAAATAGAAACCCTATAAAATCTCAAGGTGTTACAGTTCCAATTGATTTTAATAAGCGTGAATTAAAAAATCCGTTTATTATTCCAGGAATTCAAAAAGTAAAAATTGAATCTCAACTTAATCCAAATTACAATTTTGAAAGTTTTGTTGAAGGAGATTCCAACCGTTTAGCGCGTTCAGCTGGTATGGCTGTTGCTAATAAACCTGGAGGGACTTCTTTTAATCCTTTATTAATTTATGGAGGAGTTGGATTGGGAAAAACGCATATTGCACACGCGATAGGTGTTGAAATTAAAGATAAATATCCAGACAAAACGGTATTATATATTTCTTCAGAAAAATTTACACAGCAATATATTGATTCTGTAAAAGGGAATACACGAAATGATTTTATTCATTTTTATCAAATGATTGATGCTTTGATTATTGATGATGTTCAATTTTTGTCTGGTAAAACAGGAACCCAAGATGTATTCTTTCATATTTTTAACCATTTGCATCAAAATGGGAAACAAGTAATTTTAACTTCAGACAAAGCTCCTGTTGATATGCAGGATATTGAACAACGTTTGTTGTCTAGATTTAAGTGGGGATTGTCAGCTGAGCTTCAAGCTCCTGATTATGAAACAAGAGTTTCTATTTTAGAAAATAAATTATTTAGAGATGGTGTGGAAATGCCTACTGAAATTGTTGAATATATTGCCAAGCACATAAAATCGAATGTACGTGAATTAGAAGGTGTCTTAATTTCTATGATTGCGCAAGCTTCTTTTAATAGAAAAGAATTTACACTTTCCTTAACTAAGCAAATTGTAGATAAGTTTGTTAAAAATACTAAGCGTGAAGTTTCTATAGATTATATTCAGAAAATTGTTTCTAATTATTTTGAATTGGATGTGGCAACTTTGCAATCCAAAACACGTAAAAGGCACATTGTTCAAGCGCGTCAATTAGCAATGTATTTTGCAAAAAGAATGACTAAAGCTTCATTGGCAAGTATTGGGTCTCAAATCGGTAAAAGAGACCATGCTACGGTACTGCACGCTTGTAAAACTGTTGATAATTTAACAGAAACTGACAAGCAGTTTAGAAGGTATGTGGATGAGTTAACAAAAAAACTTACATTTTAAATTAAATAAATGACTAAAGTATTAATGGTTTGTCTCGGCAATATTTGTCGTTCACCATTAGCGGAAGGAATATTAAAGTCGAAAATTTTTAGCTTTAAAACTTTTGTAGATTCTGCTGGAACGGGTGCATATCATGTTGGTGAAAAGCCTGATAAACGCTCTATTTCAATAGCAAAAACAAATGGTATTGATATTTCTGACCAAAAAGCAAGAAAGTTTACTGTTGAAGATTTTGATTTGTTTGATTTTATTTATGTGATGGATAATTCTAATTATTCTAATGTAATTTCTTTAGCTAGAAATGAGGCAGATAAACTAAAAGTTAAATTAATTTTAAATGAAGTTTTTCCAAATGAAAATTTAGATGTTCCAGATCCGTATTACGGTGGGGATTTCGGTTTTAAAAATGTATTTAAAATGTTAGATGAGGCTTGTGATGAGATTGCAAAAAAAATAAATTCGAATGGATAGTCAAAAGGGTAAATTATATTTAATACCAACTACTTTAGGAGATAATGAGCCATTAGAAGTACTTCCTTTATCTGTAAAAAAAATAATAGAAGAATTAGATTGTTTTATTGTTGAAAATGAAAAAACAGCTCGAAAATTTATAAAGAGAATTACTCCAAGAAAGTCTCAACCTTCTTTAACTATTTTAAAGTTAGATAAATATGCAGATCAACTGGAGGTTAGGAGTTATTTAGATATTTGTGAAACAGGCGTTTCTGTTGGCTTACTTTCTGAGGCTGGTGTTCCAGCAATCGCAGATCCTGGTGCTGAAATTGTAAAATTAGCACATGAAAAAGGAATTAGAGTAATTCCTTTAGTAGGACCTTCTTCAATTATTTTGGCTATGATGGCTTCAGGTTTTAACGGTCAGCACTTTACATTTAATGGGTATTTACCAATTGACACTTCTGAAAGAAAAAAAACAATAAAAAGTTTAGAAAAACTTTCAAAAGAAAAAAATCAATCTCAAATATTTATTGAAACTCCTTATAGAAATGAAAAAATGTTTACTGATTTAAAAAGTACATTAACACCTACAGCAAAGCTTTGTATTGCATGTAACATAACTTTAGAGGACGAATATATTAGAACTCTTGAAGTAAAAGATTGGAAAAATGAACATCCTGATTTGCATAAAAAACCTACAATATTTATAATTCATAAAGAATAAAAAAAGAGCTTAAATAATTATTTAAGCTCTTTTTTTATTTTAAGTAATCTTTTTTTAAACAACAGGCTTTCTATTTGCTATAATAAATGAAGTATTATAGCCAGAAAACTCTCTTATATAATGTTGAATTGATGAACCATAAGCATCTTTAAATGTGTATTCACCATAACTTCTTAAGTATTTTTTTACATTTCCTGCTCCAGCTAAATGTGCAGCAGCTAAAATTCCAGATTCAGTAATTTCAACACCATTAATTTTTTTACCCACACTTCTTTTAATGTCTTTTCTTAAAATCCACTTGTTTAAAGAACATAGTGCTAAAAAAGCTTCTTCTTGTAGTTCGGGTGTATTTAAAAATTCTTGTGTGTTGTGTATTTTAAACCTTTTTAAAGTTGATTTCCCAAATTGATATTTGCCTAAATAGCCTAATGTGTTAACAACGTGATATCTTCCTTGTGATTCTTTAAATGCTATGGCATCTCTAAAACCGTTAAATGAATTACCAATAAATGGAATGTTATATTCTTTAGAAATAACTTCCTGTTCAGTAGGTACAAAGTTAATTGATTCGGTAAAATTGGTTGAGTTGTTCGTGTTGTTTGTGTCTTCAGAAAATGCTGAAATTATAACGACAACAAGTAGTAAACTTAAAAATATTATTACTTTTCTCATAATTTAAAGGCTTTAGTTCCTTTCAAATTTCGGGGTGCAAAGGTATAATATATTTTATATTAAGCAACAAATTTATGTAAAAATATTTTAATTAAGAAATATTTAACAAAACTTTTAAAATTGTGATAATAACTAAAAATAATTATTTAAAAATAATTATTTGTTAAAAAATATATAAAAATAATATATTGAGTGCTTGTAGTTTTACCTATTTACGCCTTGTTTGTTTAACCAATTTTGGTACTTAACGGCATTTTTGTTGTGTTGCGATAACGTTTTCGCGAATTCGTGTTGACCAATATTTGTAACACTTGCACACATATAGTAGTAGTCATGTTTTTTAGCATTTAAAACAGCTTCTACCGAAGTTAGGTCGGGCATTGTAATAGGTCCAGGTGGTAATCCAATATTTTTATAAGTGTTATAAGGTGAGTCAATTTGTAAATCCTTTTTTAACACTCTTTTAATAAGAGTATCTTCTCCTAATTTACTTTTTAGGGCAAAAATTACTGTTGGATCAGCTTGTAATGGCCATTTATTATGTAGTCTATTTAAATACAACCCCGCAACAATAGGTCTTTCACTAACCACCGCAGTTTCTTTTTGTACAATTGAGGCTAAAGTAATAACTTCATTTGGACTTAGACGTTGATTTTTTGCTTTTTCCAATCTTGTGTTGTTCCAAAAGGCATTGTATTCTCGCAGCATTTTTTTTCTAAATGCATCAGCTGAAGTATTCCAAAAAAACTCATATGTATTCGGAATATACATTCCAATTGCTGTATATTGGTTGAAACCATTTTGTTGAATAAATTGCAAATCAGTAAAACTTTTTAATAAAGAAATTGAATCAGCCTCTATTTGTTGAGAAATTCTACCTGCTAATTTTTCAAAAGTCTCCTGATTGTTAAATGATAATTTAACTGGAGTTTGTTTACCACTTCTTAATAAATTTACTAATTCATTATTATTCATTCCTTCTGAAATAAGGTACTTTCCAGGTTTTATTGTATTTGGATAGTTCTTTTTAGTTGCCACCCATACAAAAGGTTTTACTCTTTTTAAATAAGGGCGAACTAAATTTTCTACTTCGTTAAAAGTTGTATTTGTAGGAATATATAAAAAACCTTCTTTAACAGTATTTGCTTTATAAATTTTATTGTAAAAATTAAAAGCTAATACACCTGCTATTATAAATAATAAGCTGATAATTAAAAGAATAAGTTTTTTTAAATTCATATTAAGGTTTAATTAATTGATATAAGATTTCATCTTTATAAGTTGAATTTGAAAAAATCCAATCTTTTTTAATTCCAACTTGTTTAAAATTGAATTTTTCAAAAAGAGAAATACTTTTAAGGTTATCAGAAGTGATATTTGCAAATAGTTGGTGCACGTTTAAATGCATAAAAGCATATTCAATTATTAGTTTTAAGGCTTCAAAACCAAACCCATTATTTTGATATTCAGGTAATAATAAAATACCAACTCCAACTCTGTTATGCTGAGGGTTAAAATTAAATAAATCTATCATACCAACAGGATTGTTGTTATAATTACAAATTACAAATCTGTATTGTTTCGCTTCATAAATATCCTGATGTGCGTTTTCAATATATTTTTTAAGAATGTATTTTGAAAAAGGTAGTTGTGTATTACTAATTTCCCAAAAACTTTCGTTGTTTTCAGTAGAAAATAAAAAGTTTAAATCTTCAGGTTCTAAAGCACGTAATATAATATTTTCACCAATTAATGTAGCCATTAAATCGAAATATATCCTTCAAAAACAAACATAGCGGGTCCTTTTAAAAACACATTTTTATAAGTGTCATTTTCTTTATCAAAGGAAACTTCTAAATCACCGCCTAACACCTTAATATTAATGGAATTGTTGTTGGTTAAACGTGTATTATGGGCTGCAATTGCTACAGCTGTAACACCAGTTCCACAGGCTAAAGTTTCATCTTCAACTCCACGTTCATAGGTTCTAACTTTAAAAGAATTGTCACTTATTTTTTCAGCAAAATTAACATTGGTACCTTCATTAAAATACGGGGCTCCATACCTAATTTCAGCGCCTAATTCTTTTACATTTATTTTATCAATATTTTCAGAAAAACTTATATGGTGTGGAGATCCAGTATTTAAAAATGAATGTGAATTTGAGTTTTCAATTGATTTTACGTTAATCATTTTAAGACTAACAATACCTTCTTTTATAGTCGCATAATGCAATCCATCAACAGCATCAAAAGTGGTTTCATTTTTAATAATATTTAATTGTTTTGCAAAAGCAACAATACATCTTCCTCCATTACCACACATACTACCTTCATTTCCATCGGCATTAAAATAAATCATTTTAAAATCTGCTAATTCAGAAGGTTCAAGTAAAATTAAGCCATCAGCACCTATTCCAAAACGTCTATCGCACAATTTATTAATTAAATCTGTGTTTGTTTTTTTAAAAGAAAGGCTTCTATTATCTATCATAATAAAATCATTTCCAGTACCCTGATATTTGTAAAAGTGTAAACTCATTAGTGCAAATGTAGTAAATTCAGAATAGTTTTTTTTATAAAAATTTAATGTAAAATCACTAAATGTTAAAATTGGTTAAATGAGCGTTAATAAAGCGTTAAAGCATTTTTTTGAATATAATAATATTATAATTTTGAGTGTTAATTAAAAAAATATATACAATGAAAAAAATAATAAGTATTGTCCTTTTTTCGGCTTTAGGAGGCACATTAACTTTAGGTGCTTATAAATTATTTATAGAAAAGCCGCAAGTAGTAATTGAAAAAGCTACAGAATCTAAACCTGTTACAGTTGCAGCAAATTATACAAATTTAGTTGGAGCATCCATAGAAAATACAGATTTTACAGTTGCAGCAGAGAAAACATTAAATGCTGTTGTTCATGTAAAAAATACTTCTTATAAAACAATTAGGGATCCTTTTGCAGAGTTCTTTTATGGGCAGGGGAGTGGAACAAAACAATATTCACAGATAGGAACAGGAAGCGGAGTTATTTTTTCTTCTGATGGTTATATAATTACAAATAATCATGTTGTTAAAGGCGCAACAGATATTGATGTAACTTTAAATAATAAAAAGGTTTATAAAGCTAATCTAGTTGGTACTGACGCTATTAATGATATTGCACTGCTTAAAATTGATGAGAAAAAATTACCATATATAACATTTGCAAACTCTGATAATATTAAGGTTGGAGAATGGGTTTTGGCAGTTGGGAATCCTTATAATTTAACTTCAACTGTAACTGCAGGAATAATAAGTGCTAAAGGAAGGGATTTAGAAGGTAATGGAGGAATTACAGATTCGTTTATACAAACAGATGCTGCTGTAAACCCTGGAAATAGTGGTGGAGCGTTAGTAAATATTAGAGGAGAGTTAATAGGAATTAATACAGCAATATCTACTAGAACGGGCTCTTTTATTGGGTATTCTTTTGCGGTTCCTTCTAATATTGCTAAAAAAGTTATTGAAGATTTAATGGAATTCGGAAATGTTCAAAAGGCTATTTTAGGTGTTCAGGGAGGTGAGTTAAACGGAAAAGTTGCTGAAAATTTAGATTTAGATTTGTCAGAAGGGTTTTATATTGCAAGTGTTATTGAAAAATCTGGAGCTGATATAGCTGGTTTGCAAAAAGATGATGTAATTATAAATGTTGATGGAGTTAAAATTACATCGTTTGCCGATTTAACAGGATTTTTAAATACAAAAAGACCGGGAGATACTATTAAAGTTTTGTTTGTTAGAAATGGTAAAGAAATGACAACCAATGTAGTTTTAAGTAAAAACGAAATTACTGTAGTAAATTCACTAGGTTTAGAATTGAAGAATTTAGATGCAAAAGAATTGAAAAAACTTAAAATTGAAAACGGAGTAAAAATTACGGGTATTACTAATAAAGAATTGTTATCGTATAATATTAAAAAGGGGTATATAATTACCTCAATTAATGGTAGAAAGGTTTATTCTGTAGATGATGTTAATGAAGTGATTTCCACAAAAACTGAAGGGGAAGTTCTCCGAATAGAAATGCTTAATTTAGAAGGGGAATTAGAACGTTATATATTTAGATAATTGTTTGGTTGATTTTTATTAAAGCCTTTCATTAATTTGAGAGGTTTTTTTATTTATAGATATTTTTAATATTTTCAGCAACATAAGTAGCACTATACCAACGGTTATAGTTTTAACTTTATTAAATGAAAATTTCAAATTCAGTTAAAGGATTTTTATGGGCGTTGATTTCCGTAATTGCAGTTTCCAATGTATATATTTTTAGTAAAGCTGCTTTAACAGAAGTTAGTTTAGCTCAATTTGGAGTTTATTGGTTTTCATTTGGTTTAATTTGGATTTTAATTTATGGTATATATAAAAATGTATTTAAGTCTTTTAAAGAACTTTCTGGTACATGTTATTTAGTTTTAATTTTCTTAGGTTTTATTGAAGTTATAGGAACCTATTATTTTTTTAAAGCAATACATACTATCTCAAACCCAACAATTGTTTCTTTTATCGGAAATATTTCTCCAGTATTTATAATAATATTAAGTTTTATATTACTTCAGGAGCGTTTTTCTAAAATCGAATTTGTTGGAATGATTTTGGCTTTGTTAGGAGCTTTTATTATTAGCTATAAACCAAATACAAATTTTAAAAATATGTTTATTAATGGCTCTCAATACGTACTTTACTCAAGTTCTTTTGCAGCAATTAGTGCTGTAATTATTAAAAAAAAGATAAAAAAAATAAACCCAATTATCTTAACTGTTAATAGGAGTTTATTCCTTTTAATTTTTTCAATTTTAGCTTTAAATTTTTTGAATGATTCATTAGTTATTTCAACCAGGGCGGTTAGAAATATTTTTATAGGTTCTCTTTTGGGACCTTTTTTAACAGTTATTTCCGGGTATTTAGCATTACAATATATTCCACTTTCTAGAAGAGCTATTATTGCAAGTACAAAAGGGCTGTTTGTTTTGTTGGGGTCGTATCTTTATTTTAATCAATTTCCTCCGGTTATTGCATTAGCAGGAGGAATAGTAACAATTTTAGGGCTTTTATTAATTGCCTTGGGTAGGTTTAAAAAGTTTAGAGTTTAAAAAAAAAGCTGAAACATTTTGTTTCAGCTTTTTTTTTATTTAAATCTTTTTTAAGTAAATATAATTTGTGTTCTGTCACCATCACACATTTCATAAAATTCACCAATTGTTATAATATCAGATACTTCGTCTGATAAATCTTCTTTTTCAAGTTTAAACATATCAACTGCTAATTTACACGCAAAAATTTCACCACCACCGGCAGTTATCATTTCTAAAAATTCATCTACAGGAGGCATATCTAATGCTTCCATTTGTTTACGCATCATACTTGAAACCGCAGATTCAACACCTGGAAGTCCACCTAACATTGTTGGAAAAGGCAATCCGCCTGGCATACGCATTGCTGGGTTACCAGTTGTTGCAGTATGTAAATGGTTCATTGCTTTTTTAGTAATTCCGTCTAAACCAAAAAAAGTAAAAAACAATTTGGTTTCAATACCTTCCATAACCGCTCCATTAGCCATTACTAAACTAGCATAAACGTCTTCTAAACTTCCTTTGGCACATATTAAGCAAACTTTTTCTAAAGGTTTTTTTTCAGTACTCATTTTTTTAAATTTTAATATTTTATAAATTAAACTAGTTTAGTGCTTTATATACAGCTAGTTGGTTTTGGAATTCCTGCAATTTTTGATGAGAATTTCAATGGTCCCTTTGGAAACAATTTATACAATTCTTTAATATCAACAATACCTGATTTTCCAACTTTTCTAATTGTTAAAGCTTCTTTAGCCTCAGTTTTTTCGCGTAAATACTTAATTACTTCAAAGTGTTTTGGTGTTAATTCTATTCCAATTTCTTTTGCTATTTCTTTTGCTATTTCTTCGTTCCATTGAGTCATATCTTCTA
Source organism: Lutibacter oceani (assembly GCF_003384935.1). Classification (GTDB taxonomy): domain Bacteria; phylum Bacteroidota; class Bacteroidia; order Flavobacteriales; family Flavobacteriaceae; genus Lutibacter; species Lutibacter oceani. The sequence goes on along the minus strand of NZ_QTTQ01000010.1, from coordinate 695,140 downwards.
AGTAACCATCTTCTGAGACGTTTACAGCTACTCCTGCTATTGTTTTTACTGACATAATATTAAGTTGTTTTATTTAGTTTATAATTATTTATTTTCTGGTTTTATATCAAAAACTTTACCTTTAAAGCTCATATTTCTATGTACAAAAGGAATTGGAATTCCCTTTAATAACATATTCCAGTAAATCCATCTAAATGCTAATTTTCCCCAGTGGTTGAAAACACTTTCTTTTAATAATTTTAGGGGGCCAATTTTTGAGAATGGAAAAGTACCATGAACTGGTTCTGTTACGTAATTAAAATCAATTAATAAGGCTTTCTTATTCCCAGTTTCAATAAAGCAGTTTGCGTGCCCATCAAATTCTTTTTTTAATGGATATCCATCAATATATAAAAGTATATTATCAGTTAAAGTTTCAGCCTCAAAATGTGCTACTGAACCTGCTTTTGAAGCTGGAACATTAGTTGCATCACCAATTACAAAAATATTTTCATGTGCTAAAGATTGTAACGTATTATGATCTGTTGGTATAAAATTTAAATCATCTCCTAAACCGGATTTTTCAATAACTTCATCACCCATATTTGTTGGGATTGTTACAAGTAAATCAAAAGGAATTCTTCTATCTTCATAATCTACAATTTCCTTTGTATCATTATCTACGTGTTCTATTGCAAAATCAGATTCCATGTGAATCCCTTTTTCTTTTAAAAGATATGATAGGGCGGTAGAACAAGTTGGTTTTGTAAAAGCACCTGTTAGTGGAGTAACATAAGTAATTTCAACCTTGTCTCTCATTCCTTTTTCTCTAAAATATGAATCTGCTAAAAATGCAAATTCTAGAGGTGCAACAGGACATTTTATTGGCATTTCAGTAATATGAACTACTAATTTTCCACCTTCCCAATCTCTAAGTTTATTTCGCAAAGCTAAAGATCCTTCAAAAGTGTAAAAATCAAAGATGTCTTTTTTCCAAAGAGGACCAACTAATCCTTCAGTTTCTTCAGGAGCAATTTTAGATCCTGTTGCAACAATAAGCACATCATAGTCTAAAGTTTCATCTTCCAGTTGTACTTTATTTTCTTCTGGGAAAATTTGTTCAATTTTCTTTTGAATGTAAATTACATCTTTAGGTATAAATTTCTTTCCAACTTTTTTTACTTGCTTTTCTGTATAAGTATCAAAAGGTAAAAATAAAAAACCAGGTTGATAGTAATGAGTTTTATACTGATCAACAATAGTAATTTTCCATTCATTAAGGTAGAGTTTAGACCTTAAGTGATTTGCCATCATTGTTCCTGAAGTACCAGCGCCTAAAATTAGTAAGTTTTTCATATGTAACTATTTATATGTGTAAATTGTTATTTGTGTATCTTTAATTACACAGTAAAGTTACTATAGTTGCATAATGATTAATATGATATTAATCATTTTAATATGTAACCTTAGTTACATTTATGCTTGTAAATTTGGAAGATAATCACCTTATTTAAAAGTTAAAAATTATAAAAAATATGATTACTTTTAGCCCAGTAAAAAGTGATATATGCCAGTTTCCATTGAACAAAAAATAAATGAGCTAAGAGATGAATTACGAATGCATAATTATAATTATTATGTATTGGATAGTCCTGTGATTTCTGATTATGAGTTTGATTTAAAATTGAAAGAATTAGAAAAATTAGAAGCTGAAAATCCTCAATTTTTTGATCCAAATTCTCCAACACAGAGAGTTGGTGGTGAAATCACTAAAAGTTTTAATACTGTAGTTCATAAAAATAGAATGTATTCTTTAGATAATTCATATTCGAAAGAAGATATTTTAGAGTGGGAAAAACGTATAAAAAAGATTTTAGAAACGGATAATATTCAATATTCCTGCGAACTCAAATACGATGGAGCTTCTATTAATTTATCATACGAAAATGGTATTTTAGTGAGTGCAGTAACTAGGGGTGATGGTTTTCAGGGTGATGATGTTACAACCAATATAAAAACCATAAAATCCATTCCGTTGGTTTTAAAAGGGAATTTTATTAAAAGTTTTGAAATTAGGGGTGAAATTATTTTGCCTTTAGCTGGATTTAATAAAATGAATACAGAAAGAGTAGAGGCCGGTGAAGATCCATATAGTAATCCTAGAAATACAGCAAGTGGAAGTTTAAAATTACAAGATAGTGCTGAAGTTTCTAAAAGACCTTTAGATTGTTTGCTGTATCATGTTTTAGCAACTAACAATCCAAATAAAACACATTTTGAAGCTCTTGAAAACGCAAGGCAATTAGGTTTTAAAGTTCCAAAAACTATGGAGGTTTGTAAAACCATTGACGAAGTTTTAATGTTTATTGAAAAATGGGATACAAAGCGTTTTGATTTACCTTATGAAACTGATGGCGTGGTTGTTAAAGTTAATTCTTTGGAACAGCAGGATGAGTTAGGCTATACTGCAAAAGCACCAAGATGGGCAATTGCTTATAAATATAAAGCTGAACAGGAAAGCACTATTTTAAAAGAAATAACGTATCAAGTCGGTAGAACAGGAGCTATTACACCTGTAGCAAATTTAGAACCCGTTCAACTTGCAGGAACTATTGTAAAAAGAGCTTCTTTACACAATGCAGATCAAATTAAAAAGTTAGATGTTAGGATAGGTGATACTGTTTTTGTTGAAAAAGGAGGTGAAATTATTCCTAAAATTGTTGGGGTTGATTTAACAAAAAGACCTTTAAATTCTCAGCCTACAGAGTACATTACACATTGCCCTGACTGTAATACGGAATTGATTAGAAATGAGGGTGATGCAAAACATTATTGTCCAAATGAATATGGTTGTCCAACACAAATAACGGGTAGAATTCAGCATTTTATTAGTAGAAAAGCAATGAATATTGATGGCTTGGGAGCAGAAACTATTGAATTGTTGTTTAAAGAAGGATTGATTAGTAATTATGCGGATTTATACGAATTAACTGAAGCTCAAATTATCCCGTTGGAAAGAATGGCCGAAAAATCTGCGCAAAATATAATTGCGGGAATTGAAAAATCAAAGGAAATACCTTTTGAAAAAGTGTTATTTGCAATTGGAATAAGATTTGTAGGTGAAACAGTTGCTAAAAAATTAGCAAAACACTATAAAAATATTGACGCATTAAAAAAAGCAACTTTTGATGATTTAATTAATGTTGATGAAATTGGAGAGAAAATAGCTCAAAGTGTTTTAGACTTTTTTAGTAATGAAATTAATATAATTTTAATTGAAAGATTAAAAAATTACGGTGTACAATTAGAATTATCTGCAGAATCACAAGAAGGAAAAACAGATAAACTACAAGGTGAGATATTTGTAGTTTCGGGTGTATTTACAATTTTTAATAGAAACGATTTAAAAAAATCTATTGAAGATAATGGAGGTAAGGTAGCAAGTTCAATTTCTAAAAAAACAAGTTATATTATTGCAGGTGATAATATGGGACCAAGCAAGCTTCAAAAAGCTGAAACCTTAGGAATTCCAATTATTTCTGAAAACGATTATTTAGAAATGATTAATTGAGCTTAAAATTTTAAACTAAAATTATATATGGTCAATTATAATTCTGTTACGTCTAATTTTAATTTTACCCTCTTTTTCAAGAATTTTAAGTAATCTGGATACAACAACCCGAGACGTATTAATATCATCAGCAATTTCTTGATGAGTAATAATTAAAGTGTTGTCTTTCATTATTTTAACCTTGTCTGTTAAATATTTATGCAACCTGTCATCCAATTTCATAAAAGCTAAACTATCAATAGATTCAACCATTTCTATTAACCGCATATGGTAAGAATCAATAATAAAATGTCTCCAAGATTTATATTTTATAAGCCATTCATCAATTTTACTAACAGGGATAAAGATTCCTTCTGTCTCTTTTTCTGTAACACCTCTAAACATACTTTTAGTTTGATTGATACAGTTTATAAAAGAAATTGCGCAGGTATCTCCTTTTTCTAAAAAGTATAAAGCAATTTCGTCTCCATTATTATCTTCTCGAATTATTTTTACGGCACCTTGTAAAATTAAGGGAACATGTGTCATTTTATCACCTATGTCTATTAAAAGTTCGTTACTTTTAATAGTTTGTAAAATTCCAACATCAATAATTTCATTAATTAATTCATCTTCAAAAATTAATGAGTAATAATCATTTAATTTTTCTCGTAAAACAACTTTATCATTCGTCATAATTTTGTAATTTAAATGCTCGAATAACAAATTTACACAATATGAATAAAAAAACTCCTGATTTTCATCAGGAGTTTTTTAATTAAATTAAAGTATTCTGTTCTTAAAATTTAACTTGTAATTGCATTAAAAGGGCATCGTTATCTACACTTAACCCGGTTTCAATTTTATTTTGATAATTTACTTGTAGCCTGGTGTTTTTATTTATAAAATAATTTGCACCAATTGTCATCATTTCCTGATAACCTATTTTTTTAATATCTAAGTCTTGATCAAAATATTCGTATTTAAACACTGGTTGAAATTTTTCACTTACATCATAGGTTGCCATAACATAAGCTCCAGCTCTTGTATCACCTAATTCTAAAGGAACAGATCCACAACCACCTTCTGCAGCTCTGTTATAATCACCTTCATCATGGATGTATTCTCCTTGAACTTTAAGTGCATTGTATGTTAATACAACCTCAGCGCCATAAGTTTTTCTGTCTTTATCATTGTTGTTTGGGTAACCATATCTAAAACTACCACCAACAGTCATAAAATCGAGTACTTTATAAGAAGCTCTACCAATAAAATCTTTTTTAGTATTGTTGTCTTTTAACCCTAGTCCAGTACCATTCATTAAAGCTACAGAATATCTGAATTTAGTTTTACTTGTTCCACCTAACATCATTAAACCTAAATCTCTTTGTGGAGCTACCAATTGATCTGAAACAATTGAACGGTCTATAGTGGTTAAACTATGGCAAGCTGTAGTTACTTCTAAACCAAAAGGTTGTTTAAAAGAACCAACAGAAAATTTAGTCCATTCGTGTTTGTCAAAAGTAACAAAAGCGTCCATTAAATAAACATTACCATCTGAAGCAATAAAATCACTAGTTTCTAACATTACATAGTAAGAGAAAGATCTGTTTACTCTACCACGAACCCCAAAACGAGCTCTTTTAAATTTAAAAGTGTTTGAGCTTGGATCGGTAAAATGTGTATCATATTCTGGTTGAATATACCCAAAAAATGTTGAGCTACTAGTTGAAGGAACTCCTGATGCAGTTGCTGTTGTTCCGGCATCATCTTCACACCCTTGAGCATAAGTTGTATTAAATTGAAGTGCAAATATTATTGCAAATAGGATAATTATTTTTGTTCTCATATTAAAATTTTTTAAAAGCCCTAAAAACTGTTACTTATTGGTTTATAAAACATCTATAATACTTTAATTAGAGAGTTTTATAAGTTTTTAGGGCTTAAGTTTAAATAGTATTATTAGTTATCTGAAATTAGTGGTAAATCTTTTGGTTTGCTATCTGCACCCCATTGGTTTGAAGCCCAAGCTGTATTTGTATTAAACATTCCATTCATACCAAATGTTAAACTATAAGCGTCATAACCTAAAACATTTAAACATGCAGTAACAATTGCTGATGTTTGTCCGGTATAACAATAAGTAACAACTTTTGCATTAGGGTCTATACCTTTGTAGCTGTTATCTGCTAATGTTAACGGTAAAATTCTATTTGCACCGTTTATATGTCCAAAAGCACTATAATCTGCTTCAGAAAAATAGTTGTTTATAAAATAATTAGTAGGGTTGCTTAATACATCTGTACCTGTTGCAGTTTTAAAACCTGCAGCAACAGCTGCTTCTACACGAGATTTAAATATAATTGAACCGTCAGTTGATAAAGTTGAGATTACAGGATCAGTAAATACATTATTTGTTGGAGCGCCTCCGTAAGTCCAATTTGCATGTCCATCAGCTTCGTTTGCACCAATTTTTCCATTCCAAGGTCCAGCTGTGGTTGCGTTCCATCCAGACATACCCCATTTTAACGCTTGTGTATGAGAATATCCGTACATACGCATTAATGCGGTTGCATAACAAGCAGTTTGTCCAGTATAACAAACCATTAATATTGGTTTACTTGCAGCAGCAGCTTCAGTTAAAATATTAGCAAAAGTTATATTTTTTGCACCTTCAATATGTCCAGCTTTAAAAGCGTCGGAACTTCTAATATCTAAAATAGTGTATTTTGCAATATAAGCAGGTACATCTGCAGCAGTTGCTGGTGGACCAGCAACAAATTTTTCACCGTCTGCATTGGTAATTATTTTATTAATATCTAAATTATTATTAATTACATAATCTTTCATTAAAGTAAATGAAGGAGTTGCATCTATTAGAGTGTCGTCACCTTTATCACATGATGTTAAAAAAAGTGTAGGTACTAAGAAAAGAGCAATAAAAAATATTGATAATTTTTTCATGATTTGTTTGTTTATGTTTATATAGTTTGCCTTTCGGCTTTGATTATTCTACAACAGGATAATTTTGTATTTCTTCTGAATTAAAACCTTCCCAACCTTTTTCAGTTAAAACAGTATTCATATAACTATTAGATCCGTAGCCTAAATTTGCTACATCATAACCTAAAACATTAAGATATGCTACAGTATATGCTGCATTTTGTCCGGTTAAACAGTTAACTAATACTTTTTTATTTGTAGGTAAAGTATTTAGATTTGTTGAAGTTGCTAATGTTTTTGGTTGGTATTGAACCGCTCCTGGAATATGTCCAAAATTGTATTTTTCTTCGTCCATATAATTAACTATAAAATAGTCTGATGGGTTTTCAAATACAGTTTCAGCCTTAACAATATACTCTTTATAAGGCTTTGCAAAAGCTTCTTTAATACGTTCTTTTAATATTTCTTTTCCTTCAATTTTCCCCGTTTCAATAATTGGAATGTCTCCTTTTTCAGGCATTGTATTTACGGTAGTTTCTAATTGGTCAGCATATGTATTTGTTGAGTTTTTAACCCAAATATTTTGTGCAAACTCATCTGCCCAAGAGCTCATTCCCCATTTTAAACTATATACATTATTATAGCCGGCAATTCGTAATAAACTAGCATAATATGCGGCAGATTGACCAGAATAACACACAATTGTTATTTTATCAAAATTTGAAGGATCAATTTCGTTTTCAAAATAATTTAGTAGTTCAGGACCTACAGCGTTTTTAGCATTTTTAATATGTCCATACTCAAACCAACTTTCACTTCTAATATCTAAAACTAAATATTTGTCGTTTTTAACATTGTCTTTAATTTCGGATGCCAAAATTATAGCAGGTGCTAAATCACTATTAATAAAGTTTCCATTTTCTTCTAAATATTTAACTAATAATTCAAACTCTGAAGGTTCAGTTTGAATAGATTGTTCATTTTTTTTAAAACTACTCAGTATAGTTGTAGCTATAAAAAGAACCACTAAATAGGATGTTATTTTTTTCATTCTATAAGAAATTTTAATTTATAAATATGTACTAATTGTTACATCAAAATTACCTACGAAAACGTTTTCTTTTTATGACTTTTATCATTAAATACTTATATATAATTGTTCTCTTTAGTTACTTATGTTACATATATAAGTGATTGATTTATAGATAAATAAGTGTTTGTTTGCAAGCTTGTGATATGTGGGTTTTTTGAGCGATATAATTTGAAGGATTTTTTTATTTTAAATGATCAAATTATTTTTAAAATTATAGTTCAAAAAAGAAGTTTATGAATAAAAAAAGAACAAAAAAAAGCTGCTTTATTTCTAAAGCAGCTTTACAATAATTAAAACTAACAACCGCCTTCAACAGGCATTTTTTTCTTCTTTTTAATTGGTATAATTTTTTTAGGAGTTTTAACAATATCAGGTTTTGGTTTTACCTCAATTGCTGCTTTTTTTATTGATTCTTGTATAAATGCATTCACATCATTTTGGTATTTTTCAATCGCTACATCTTTAGAAATTAAATTGTTTTCAAAATATGTTATTTCTGAAGATAGTATTTTAATATTATCTATTCCTAATTGATATAAAATCATATATGGCGAAACAACATCACTAGGAGTATTACCATACAAAATTATTGTTTTATTATCAGTTTTTAATTTTTCGAATATCTCAGAATTTTCATCTGTTAATATTTCAGGAGCATAAATATTAATAGCATTTTCTAAATGTCCTTTTTCATATTCAAACTGATTTCTAATATCAACTAATACATTATCTGGTGTATTTATATCATTTAAAGTAACAAAATATTCGTTTGTTGAAATTTTTTCAAGTGTACTTATGGTATTTTCGCTATACAAATGCTTTGGTCTTTTATAAGCTAAGAGCCCAATAATTATAACTAAAATGAATAACACTGAAGCAATTGATATTCTTTTTGTTTTTTCTAATTCTTTCATCTGTTTATTTTTATTTATTTTGTTTGTCAGATGGAATTCACATACTATATATTGAATATTTAGGTATGCTCATTTCATATTGATTAGTTAGTTTATTAAAATTTTAACATCCACCTTCAACGGGCATTTTCTTTTTCTTTTTAACAGGTATTATTTTTTTTGGAATTACTTTTTTTACCTCTACAGGTTTCTTTTTAGCTTGTTCAGGATATGCAACTCCAAAAAACATGCTTGCAGCTTTTCTGTTTGAAAATAATTCAAAATCTTCAGCAGGCATATTTTCCGTTGGTTTAGGTGGGTTAATTATAGTGTTAAACCAATTGTTAATACCACCTTTTAGAACGTATAAGTTTTTATATTCCAATCTGTTACATAAAACCCATGCCTGATCTGCATAAAAGTTATCGTTTGAATACAGTACTATATCATAAGCATCTTGGTATAAATATGCTTTAGATTCTTCATCTAATAAATTTTTTAAAGGAATATTAATAGCGTTTAGTAAACTGTAATTATTATAATGTTCAGCAGTACGAACGTCAATTAATAGTAACGAAGGATCTTGATTTATAATTCTGTTTGCTAATTGATCTGAAGTAATATACCTTTCAGGACTAATAGCATTACTTAAAAGTTCTTCAGGGTTTATACCTTCATGTTTTTCATATTTAGGTAATAATACCAATCCGGCAGATAATATTAGTAATATTGCTGCTAATACTGCATACCTGAATTTTGATAATTTTGCTAATTTTCTATTAACCATGTTTCTTTAATTAATAATTAATAAAATATTTTTTTTTGTTTTTTACGAATAATGTCTGAAACTATAAATGCTATAATTGCTATTATGGTAAATATAAATACAAACCAATAACGGTTAACACCTAAAGAATCCATTAAGGTAATATTACCTTCAAAATATCCTTCGTAAATTGGTTGAAATAATATGTATAATTCTGAAAAAATAAATACACCAATCATAATACCAATTACATAAATTATCGCATCAATTTTACCAATGGCAACTGCACATAAACTTGTTCCAGGGCAAAAACCACCGGCTACAAATCCAATTCCCATTACAGCACCACCAATAATTGCTCCCCATAAATAAGTTGGATGAACATATAATTTACTCATATCTATATAGCCTAAATAATCCATATATAAAATACCAATTAAGGCTACTAAAGCTGCGGTAAAAAATACTTTAAGTACTGCAAAATCATATCCATAAAATACGCCTGCTAATTTTCTTGAAGAAGAAAAACCAGAAGCTTCTAAAACAAATCCGAAAGCAATACCAATTATTATGGCAATTATGCTGTTCCACTCATAAGGAATTACACCGTTAGGAATTAAAGGTCCCATATATTTTTATTTTTTAATAATTAAATCCAATTTTTTCTAAAGAAATACGCTACTAAATAACCAGTTCCAAAAATGGCGAGCATTGTAATAAATCCACCAGTTGATAAAACAGCCATACCACTAAGTGCTGCACCACTGGTGCACCCTCGTGCTATTTGAGCTCCTAAACCAAATAGTATACCGCCACCCAAAGCAAATGCTAATCTACGTTTGCTTGTAATTTTAGGTGAATGTTGGGTTCTCCAGCCAATTCTACCTGATAATCCACCAGAAATAAAGGCTCCAATTAAAACTCCTAAGGCTTCAAAAACCAGCCAAGTATTCATTGGAGATTCGTTATCTTTTATAAATTTGCTATAATACGCATTAGCTTCAGCATGTTCGGGAGTAACTGTATCAACAATTGCAACAACACTACTTTTCATTGCACCACTTGCTCCTAAACCTCTTCCTGTCATATAAAAGGTGAACAAGATTATTATCCCTAAAAGAAACCCACCAAAGTAAGGATTCCAATAAACGTGTCTATTTTTTTGATTGTCTATTTTCATTTTTTCTATTTTAATATAGGTATCTTGTTATTTGTCCTGCTTCAACCATTACAAATCTAAAAACTAACCCGCCAATTAATATTAATATTGCCGGAATTGCAACGGGTACTTTATAGCCAATAATTTCAGTTAATTCTAATATTGCAGGAATTATTAACCCTAAAATTATTACAAAACCAAAAAACATTAAAGTGAATTCTCCACCAACAAGTAATTGCATGGCTTCAAGTTGAACTTCAGAACCAGCGTACATTCCCATAAGCATATGAACAATTAAACCTAATTCAAGTACAATTAAAGCTAAATCTATTTTGCTAAATAAATGTCTTTCTTTTTTACTTTTTGCTAACAAAATAATTGTTGCAGCACCAGTTGATAATCCAGATGTTAAAAATAAAGGGCCTAAAATAGCATTGTTCCATAAAGGTCTTGCATTAAATGCAGATAATAATATACCAGTATAAACTCCTAAAATAATTGACAATGGTATTAAAGCAATTGCCATATTTTTTCTTTGTTTTTTTAAGAAATTTTCAAAATCATCAAAAAATTTGAAATTTAATTTCCATTTTGGGAATAATTCAGAATAATAACTAATTACCCATAAAAATGATATAGGTGTAATTATTAATAATACCCAAGCACCCCAACTCATTGGAGATTCAATTCTAATTGTTGTATATAATCTCCAGAAATATAATTTATGAGTTAAATCATAAAATAAAGCTAGTAAACCTAATGTTAAGGCTATTGGAGAAACAATTGAAGCAAATTTTACAGCTGCAGGATATTCTTTATCTTTACCTAAAACTGTTACTATACCGGCAAAAAATAATAGCCCAGCTGCCAATCCTCCTAAAAATAAATATACTGATATTGGCCAGTGCCATATTTCTAATGAAGGATCTATATGTGGTATGTTTCTTCCACTTGTAAATAATTCTTCTTGCATAATCTAATTTTTATATTAAATAATAAACTTGAGGTTTTGTTCCTGCTTCAGGAGCTAAGGTTTTATATTTTCTGTTTTTCAATAATTGAGAAACTTCACTGTTTGGATTGTCTAAATCACCAAAATACATACACTTAGTTGGACATACTGAAACACACGCAGGAAGCTGTCCTTTTTCTAAACGGTGATGACAAAATGTACATTTATCAACATATCCATCTGGGTGTTGGTATCTGGCATCATACGGACAAGATTCAATACAAGCACCACAACCAATACATTCATCGCCGGTAACTAGTACAATTCCATTGTCTAATTGATGACTTGCACCTGTAGGACAACAACGTACACAAGGAGCATTATCACAATGGTTGCAACGTTCTGATTTTAGTTCTAATTCAATACTTGGATATGCACCATTTACAGTTTCGGTAATCCAATCTCTACAATATCCAACTGGGACATCGTTTTCTGTTTGACAAGCAACTACGCAGTCGCTACAACCAACACATTTTAATGTGTCTATAACCATTGCATATCTCATATCTCAATATTTTTATGTGGGTTCTTAGTTATAATTTCAACAAAATTTCCTCTCATTCCTGTTCCTCCCATAATTGGGTCTATTGCTACTTTTGAAATTAATTCCGTATCGTTGATACCTTTACCAAAGGCACGAGTTAATCTTTTTTCTTTATGACCAAATCCGTGAACCATATATACAGAATCCCAACGAACTCTTTCAGTAACTCTAACTTTTATAGAAAAACTAGAAATAACATCATCTTGATTTCTTAACCAAACTGCTTGTCCGGTTTTTATACCAAGAATTCTCGCAACTTTTGGGTTTACCCAAAGATCATTTTCTTTCTTTAAATCATTTAAATTAGGATTATTTGCAGTTCTACTAAACGTGTGCATAGGTGCTCTACCGTAATTTAATCTATAAAAACCTTGAGGTGGTTCTGGATGTTTTGTGTAATTTGGCATTGCATCAAAACCTAAATCTTTTAATTCTTGAGAGTATAACTCAATTTTACCACTTATTGTTGGGAAAACATAAGTTTCATCTTCATTAATGTAAAGAGGGCCAGATTTACGAGTGAAATTTTTAACACCTATTTTTTCCATTTCCTCTAAAGAGCTTCCCATTTGTTTTAATTGCCAATCTATTACTTCTTTAAAGTCGTTGTAGTTAAAATATTCTCCTAATCCAAGGCGTTCACCAATTTGTTTGGCCATCCACCAAACTGGTTTAGAATCATATTTAGGTTCAACAGCAGGAACTCTTACAGCAATTGAAGGTTCTCTGTTGGTAGCAGATCTAATACCATCATAACGTTCTAAATAAGTACATTCAGGCAATACTACATCGGCGTAACCTGTAACATCCATTGGCATAGTATCAATAACTACCATAAATTCTAAAGCTTCAATAGCTTCTTCCAATAATTTTTTATTAGGAATTGATTTGGTAATATTAGTACCTGCAACCATCATTGCTTTTACAGGATATTTATTGTCTTCACTTGGTATAGCAGCTTTTAAAACTTCAGTAGTAATACCCATTTGTGCTAACGGGTATTTTTCTCCAATTTCTTTCCAACCCCATTTTGGGTGGTGATAAGGAGGGTGTGGAAACTTAGGTACTTTTATACTTTCTTTAAAGTAGAAACCACCTCTGCGCCCCCAAGAACCTAATAAGGCATTTAACATTGCCATAGTTCGTGCTCTTTGAGAATCATCTCCGTACCATACAACGTGGCGTCCTGGATGTATAATAACTGAAGGTGCTGCATTTGCCATTGTTCTAGCAGTTTCCCTAATTTCATTTGGTTTAATTCCTGTAATACCATAGGCCCATTCAGGAGTGAATTGACTTACATGTTCTTTTAATTCATTAAAACCATTTGCATATTTTGCAATATATTCTTTATCATAAATATCTTCTTCAATTAGTACATTCATCCAAGCAAGCATTAATGCAATATCTGTAGCTGGTTTAATTGGTAACCAGAATTTAGATTTACTAGCTGCGGTAGAAAAACGAGGGTCAACGGTAATAATTGTTGCTCCATTATCAATTGCATCAGACATTTCCTGAACTTGAGAATTGTGCATGTTTTCACCAATGTGTGAACCAATTAGTACTAAACATTTTGTATCTCTAATATCGGTTGGTTCTGGAGAACCTACCCAAGATCCAAAAGTTAAAGCAAACCCTGTTTCACGCGGACCTCTACATTGTGCATAAGCAGGTTCAGCAATAGTATCGGAGCCATAAGCTTTAAATAAATGTTCTAAATGTGCACCTGGAGCACCATGTTTAATAAGTGCAAAAGCTTCTGGACCGTAAGTTTCTTTAATGTTTTTAAATTTTAAAGCAATTAAATCTAGTGCTTCTTCCCAGCTAGCTTCTCTAAATGTTTGTTCACCATTTACAGTTGTTCTAATTAAAGGAGTTTTTAAGCGGTCATCATCATTATACATACCAACTCCACCTGTTCCTCTAGGACACAAACGTCCATAACAATGTGGATCATTCTCATTTCCAATAATTTTTTTAATTGCACCTTCTTCATCGGTATATGTCCAAGCGGCACACTTCCAAAAACAAACTTCGCAATATGTTGGTGTTCTTTTAAATGTTTTAGCAACATTCTCTTTTACAAGTGTGTCTAAATATGAATTTGCTCCAAACATATTTAGTGCACTTGTTGTTGCAGCAACACCACCCAAACCTAATGCAGAAATTTTTATAAATTTTCTTCTTGAAGTAGTCATAAGTTTAATTATTTTTTCAGGTGTAAAGGTATTTACAGATTGAATTTTAGAATATGACAAAAGTCATAAAAGCAACATTGAGATAGTAACAATGGTTACATAATTAATTGATAATCAATTTTTTATTTGTAACTAATGTGACATTAAATTAATTAGGATTTGTATATCAGACCTTTACATGTTTAGTATGATGTAGATAGGAAACTTAATTTATTGTAAATTTGTAATAACATTTTTTTATGAGATCAAAAAAAGCGAAAACCTGGTTTGTTTTAATAATTTTTATAGGAATTACATTATTGTTTTTTCTTAGAAATAGACAGCATGAACAAATGATTTTAGAGAAAGAGACTGAATATTCTAAAATTGAATCAGTTACAAAAGAATCTTGTTTGCAATGTCATCAAAATACAAAAGGATATTCAGCATATCATAATCCAGAATTTATAGGTTGTGCAAGTTGCCATTTAGGAAATACAGCTTCAACAGATAAAGATGAATCACATAAAGGAATGGTTTTAATTCCAGGAAATTTATCTGATGCTTCAAAAACTTGTGGAAAATGTCACCCAAATGAGTTGCATAAAATTGAAAATTCATTAATGACTACAAATAGTGGGATTGTTGCCATAGATAAGTATGTTTTTGGTGAAGCGGATTCTCCAAATTATCAATATCATATTCAACAAATACAAAATTCTGCATCAGATAAACATTTAAGAGATTTATGTGCAAATTGTCATTTAGGTGCTCAAAAAAATGAATTTGGACCAATAACACAGTTAAGTAGAGGTGGAGGTTGTAATGCATGTCATTTAAATTATTCTGAAGAAGCAAAAAAGGAACTTAATACTTATTTAGAATCTAATAAAAAGGAATTGCCTGAATTTCATCCTGCAACCAATATTTTTGTTAAAAATGAACATTGTTTTGGTTGCCATAGCAGGTCGAGTAGAATTTCAACCAATTATGAAGGTTGGCAGGAAACTATGCTAGATGAAAGCGAAGTTGTTAATAAAGATGGTTTTAGAGTTTTAGAAGACAAAAGGGTATATAAATATATTGAAGAAGATTTACATCATACAAAAGGGATGTTGTGTGTAGATTGTCACTCTTCACATGAAGTTATGGGTGATGGAAAACAATATACACACGAAGAGCAAGCTGTAAAATTACAGTGTGCGGATTGTCATTTTAAAGAAAAACCTAATACAATACCGTATGATTCTTTAGATGCAGAAAGTTTATTGGTTTTTTTACATAGAGATTATAAACACACTGATAAACAGATTATTGCAGTTGAAAAAGATAAGCATCCTTTGGTGAATACTTTTATAGATTCTTTAGGAAAAGCGTTTTTAATTGGTAAAAAAGATGGTAAAATTCACGAACTTAAACCACAGTCACAAGTTTGCTCCAGAGATAATGCCCATAAAAATGTGAGTTGTTCAACGTGTCACTCTTCTTGGACATCACGTTGTATAGGTTGTCATAATGAATTTGATAAAGATGAACCAAGAGCCTTTGATTTGTTAGATAAAAAATATGGAAAGGGGCAATGGAAAGAATTTGTTGCAGAGTTTTCTTCATCGTTACCCGCAATGGGAGTTCGAGAAAATTCAGAAGGAAAATATATTGAGCCAGCAGTACCTGGAATGATTTTAACTATAGATAAAGGTAGTTATGCTGGAAAAGACTTAGGTGAAGATGTTTCTTTTCATAGGTTGTATGCGCCAAATTCTCCACATACAACTGTTAAAGAAGTAAGAGATTGTAAAAGTTGTCATACAAATTCTGCAACTTTAGGTTATGGAAAAGGTGATTTGGATTATGAAATAAAAAATGGAAAAGGGGTATGGATATTTACTCCAGAATATGCGAAAAATACTTATGATAATTTACCGGAAGACGCGTGGATACCTTTTTTGAAACAAACAAAAAAAGGCATAGTAAATTCAACAAGAACAGATTTTAGGCCGTTTATGGTTAAGGAACAGCAACAATTATTGCTAGTTGGGGCTTGTTTGCAATGCCATAGCGAAGATTCTAAAGTAATGCAACAAAGTTTAATTGATGGAATAAATCCATTATTAAAAAAATTAAACAAAAGTTGTATCTTGCCTACTTGGAATTAATTGCTAATTAAAATGATAAAAAAAATAGCCTTTTTAGTATTTGTACTTGTTTCAATTTTAGATATAGTTGGAATTATTTTTAAGGTGCCTGATCTTATTTTTATTTTTAAACCTTTTATTTTATTGTCTTTATTGTTTTTGTATTCAAGTAGTGTATTTGTTATAAATAAATGGTATTTATTAGCTTTAATTTTTTCATTTTTTGGAGATGTGTTTTTACTTTACTCGGGGCAAACTTTATTTATTATGGGTTTAGTTTCTTTTTTAATAACACATTTTATATTTATAAGTATAGTTTTAAGACGCATTCAAAAAACTTCTTTTTTGAAAATAATTTCATCAGTAATTCCATTTTCATTGGTTTTTTTGATACTGATTTTTGGTTTAAAAGACGCATTAAATGAAATGTTGATACCTGTAATTATTTATGGTTTAACAATTTCAACTTTTGGAACAGTTTCCTTAATTGATTTTCAAAACAGAAAAACTAAAAAATCGTTTTTAATGTTAGTTGGAGCTATAGTATTTATGATTTCAGATTCAGTTTTAGCAATTAATAAATTTTATAATGCAACACATTTGTTTGAAATTACTATAATGATAACTTATATAATTGCACAGTATCTAATTTACCGTTCAATGGTATTGGAAGAAAAAGGAAATAACTAAAACTTATTTCCAATTACTGGAATTTTCTTACGTTCATTCCATAAAACAAGAACACTTGAAATTAATACAACAATAGCCATATAAAACAATTTGCCACCATCGTTATTCACATCAATACCAAGTTTAGTTAAATGCATAATTACAGCACCACTTATTACTCCAAGAGATAATAAAGCTCCTACCCAAATACTTTTAGGTATTAAAATTAAAATTGCTGCAATTAATTCCAAAACACCTATTAATATTCTTCCATAAGGTTCTAAACCAACTTTTGAAAAAATAAAAACACTATCAGGATGTGCTGTAAATTTAAAGAATAGTGTTTGAATCAGAATTAATGCAATAATTATTCTGATAATGAGAAATAGTTTGGTATTCATAATTTAAAAACTTTCTGGTTTAGACGAAAAAGTTTTTAAATATTACAAGTTTAGAGTTTCTTTACTTCGAAAAAATCTCGTTATGTTGTTCCTGAACCCTAATAAAAGTAGTTCTCTTTGTAAGTTCTTTTAATTTGCTTGCACCTACATATGTACATGTTGAGCGTAAACCACCAAGAAAATCTTGTACAGTATTTTCAACAGCACCTCTATAAGGTATTTCAACAGTTTTACCTTCTGAGGCTCTATATTCTGCAACTCCACCAACGTGTTTATTCATAGCAGTTTCTGAGCTCATTCCATAAAATTGCTTGTATTTCCCACCATTAATTTCAATAGTTTTTCCACCGCTTTCTGTATGTCCGGCAAGCATTCCACCTAACATTACAAAATCTGCACCGCCACCAAATGCTTTAGCAATATCTCCAGGAATTTTACATCCCCCATCTGAAACAATTTGTCCACCTAATCCATGAGCAGCATCTGCACATTCAATAATTGCAGAAAGTTGTGGATAGCCAACACCGGTTTTTACACGCGTTGTACATACCGAACCTGGACCAATACCAACTTTAATAATATCTGCACCTGCTAACAATAATTCCTCTACCATTTCACCAGTAACTACGTTACCAGCCATAATAACTTTATCGGGATATTTTTTACGAGTTTGTTTTACAAAATTTACAAAATGTTCAGAATACCCGTTGGCAACATCAATACAAATAAATTTTATTTCAGGATGATTTTCCATTATAGTTGCCAGTTTTTTTGAGTCCGGAGTTCCAGTTCCAGTACTTACTGCAAAATAATCGGTAAGTTCAGAATTTACGGAATTCATAAAATCATTCCATTCTTTTATAGTATAATGTTTATGAATAGCTGTAAATATTTTATGTTTTGCCAATGCTTTTACCATTTCAAAAGTACCAACTGTATCCATATTGGCAGCCATTATTGGTACTCCATTCCATTTGTATTTGCTATGTAAAAATGTAAAATTTCTATCTAAAGTTACTTGGGATCTAGAACTTAAAGTAGACCGTTTTGGTCTTATCATAACATCTTTAAAGCCTAGTTTTAATCCAGTTTCAATTCTCATGAGGTTTCTTTTAATCTATTTAAACAATTATACTTTTTCCTTTACTTGCAACATTTTTATCACTATCAAAATAAAAATCTATTCTTCCAACATTTAAACCATAACAGCCAACTTGGTTTACCAACACATTTTCTCCAACACTGTTTTTTGTAATTGTTGGTTTAGGTAAAAATGTGTGTGTATGCCCACCAATAATTAAATCAATGTTTTTTGTTTTTGAAGCCAGTTCTAAATCTCCAATTTTATCTGTTTTATAATTGTAACCTAAATGAGATAGGCAAATTACCAAGTCACATTTTTCATTTTCTTTTAAAATCCGACTCATGTCTTGGGCAATTTCAACAGGGTCTAAATAATTAGTCTCTTTAAACATTCTTGGGTCTACCAATCCGGTAAGTTTTATTCCTAACCCAAAAACTCCGATTTTAATTCCGTCTTTTATAAAAATTTTATAAGGTTTTACATGGGTATTTAAAACGGTATTTTTAAAATCGTAGTTGGCAGATAGAAAATCGAATTGCGCATGTGGCAATTGCGCGTACAATCCGTCAATTCCATTATCAAAATCGTGATTTCCTATTGTTGCGGCATCATATTTAAGCATACTCATTAACTTAAATTCCAATTCACCACCATAAAAATTAAAATAGGGGGTGCCTTGAAAAATATCTCCGGCATCTAATAAAAGTGTGTTTGGATTTTCTTTTCGAATGTTTTCAACTAACGTAGCTCTTCTGGCAACACCTCCTAGATTTGGACTTTTATAATGGTCAGCTGGAAATGGCTCTATATGGCTGTGTACATCATTAGTGTGTAAAATGGTAATATGCTTGGTTGTTTTTTTTGCGAAAGATTCTAAAGATAAACCTCCTAAAGTTAAGAATGCTGCTGCAGCTGATGATTGTTGTATAAAATTTCTCCTTTTCATAATCTTATTTTTCAGTTTTAAATCTTCCATCTAAAGTTACTTTTACAGTATCCGTTTCTTTAAAAAAATCAATTATGGCGTTCCTTACTTTATAATCTAGATTCTCAATATTAACAGGATTTTTTAAAAAAATCATATTATCTCCACCATTTTGCAAATAATCAGATGTTAAAACATAATAGGTTTTAGAGTTATCAAATGGTTTGTTATTTATGTTTAAATCGTATCCATTTTTTGAGATTTTTAAATTAAACTGTTTAGATACTGGATGCGCTCTTTGTTCAGCAATTAAATAATTTACGAGTTCTTTAATTTTATCAGCCGTAAGTTCAACAACAACCAAACTATTTTCAAAAGGCATTAATTGAAAAGCGTTTTCTGTTTTTATATCACCTTTAGTAATTCCAGCTCTTATTCCACCATAATTAAATAGTGCAAAATCAATATTTTTGCCAGTTCTAGAATTAAAAACAGGATTTGCTCGTTTAAAACATAAATCGGCCATTAAATTTCCAAGGCTACTTTCTAATTCACCATCAGTTCTTACTAAATCTATTTCAGTAAAACTTAAAACAGTATTCATTTCACTTTCAACTTTTTGTTTATAGGGTTGAATAAAATCTGTAATTTCTTTTTTAGAGGTTATTTCTTCAGAAACAGGAAGTAATTTTCCTTGAATTTTAACTAAGTTTTGTGGTTCATTTTTACAACTAAATAGTGCTAAAATTGTAAAAAGGGAAATAATAATTTTTTTCATTGTTAAAATACTAACGATTTTAATTAATTTTGTCACTCAACCGTAAATATAGATGATTTTTACAGGAATTAAACGAAAAAGCAATCAAATATTTTTCAACAAAAAAATAAAAGAATTTGTAGATAATTCAAATAAAAGTACTTCAGAAAAAGTAAAAAACATATTAGTTTTATTAGATAATATTTCTGATAAAGAAATTATTTTGGAGAACTTGAAAAATAATTTTGGAAATACATTACATAATATTGAACTTGTAGTTTTTCAATCAAAAGTAAAAAAAGAAACTATTGATAAAAATATTTTCACTCCAAAAGATTTTGGATGGTTTGGTAAAATTAAATCGCAAGCGTTAAAAAGTATTTTAACAAAAAAATATGATTTGTTAATTAACTACAGCAAAATTGATAATTTATACAACAACCTATTAATATTGCATTGCAAAGAGGCTTTTAGAGTAGGATTTGCTATTTTTGATAATCGGTTGTACGATTTGATAATAGACTGTGAATCAGAAAACATAAGCTTATTTAATATAGAGTTAAAAAAATATTTAGTGATTTTAAATAAAATATAATGAAGGAATTGTTAGGGACTGGAGTAGCATTAGTAACGCCTTTTAAAAATGATAAATCTGTCGATTTTGAAGGGTTGGAACGTTTGGTTAACTTTCAAATTGATAATGGCGTAAATTATTTGGTGGTTTTAGGAACAACTGGTGAACCTGCAACCTTAACAAATGAAGAAAAAGAAAAAGTAAAACAAACTATTATAAAAGTAAATAATGGTAGATTGCCTTTAGTTTTAGGAATAGGAGGAAATAATACGATGGCTGTTATTAATGAAATTAAAACTACAGATTTAAGCGTGTTTTCAGCTATACTATCAGTTTCGCCATATTATAATAAACCAACACAAGAAGGAATATACCAACATTTTAAAGCAATTTCTGAGGCGAGTCCAAAACCTGTAATAGTTTATAATGTGCCAGGTAGAACAGGTAAAAATATGGAACCAGCAACCGTTTTAAGGTTAGCAAACGATTTCGAAAATATTGTTGCTGTTAAAGAAGCTGCGGGAGATTTAGTGCAAGCTATGCGTATAATTAAGAATAAACCAACAAATTTTATGGTTATTTCAGGTGATGATATGATTGCTTTACCAATGACTTTAGCCGGTGGTTCGGGTGTAATATCTGTTATTGGACAAGGTTTACCAAAAGATTTTTCTGAAATGATTCAGTTAGGTTTAAAGAAGGATGTTATTGAGGCAAACAAGTTGCATTATAAAATAATGGATAGTATAGATTATATTTTTGAAGAATGTAACCCTGCTGGAATAAAAGCATTATTGCAAAAGGTTAATATTTGTTCAGCAAACGTTCGTTTGCCTTTAGTAAATGCAACTGAAATTTTACAGCAAAAAATAAATAACTTTATTGATAATTATTAGTAATTTTACTCCGTATTTAAACTAAGTGAAAATTAAAAAATAAAATTATGTTATCAGAAAATATGCAAGCTGCTTTAAATAAGCAAATTAGAATTGAAGCAGAATCTTCACAAATTTATTTAGCAATGGCTTCTTATGCTGAAAATCAAGGTTTGGAAGGAGTTTCTCAATTTATGTACGATGCTTCAGACGAAGAACGCCAGCATATGCTAAAAATGTTTAAATATATAAATGAACGTGGCGGACATGCAAAAGTTTCTGAGTTAAGTGAGCCTGAATTAGAGTTTGGTTCAATTAAACAAATGTTTGAAACCTTATTTAAACATGAAGTTTTTGTTTCTCAAACTATTAATGATTTGGTTCATATTACTTTAGAAGAGAAGGATTATGCAACACATAACTTTTTACAATGGTATGTTGCTGAACAAATTGAAGAAGAAGCACAAGCAAGAACTATTTTAGATAAAATTAACTTAATTGGTGACGACAAAGGAGGTTTGTATTTGTTTGATAATGATATTAAACAGTTAACAGTAGTTAGTTCTATTGCTCCACCAAGCGCATAATAATTAACAAACAATTAAGATTGTTGAGCAATATTTATTGTAAAAGCAAGTTATTTTTGTGGTTTACTATTGAATAAAAAATCATTTTAATAATCCATAATAAATAACTAATTTTGCCAAATGCTTAAAAATAAAATTTATATACTCATTTTATTAGTTACTGTTGGTGTTACATCTTGTGGTGAATATCAAAAAGTATTAAATAAAGGTAAGGTTGAAGAACAATATACAATGGCTTCAAAATTATATGAAGATCAAAAGTATAATAAAGCCATACAATTATTTGAAAAAATTACTCCATCTTACAGGGGAAAACCTCAAATGGAGCGTATTCAATTTATGGTTGCTCAATCTCATTATAATACAAAACAGTACACATTAGCGGCATATTATTTTGATAAGTTTGTAAAAAACTATCCAAAAAGTTCAAAATTAGAAGAATCTGCATATCTTTCAGCACATAGTCATTTTTTGGCATCACCGGTTTATAGTTTAGATCAAAAAGATACAAAGGAAGCTATTACAGCTTTACAGAACTTTTTATATAATTATCCAGAATCTGAGAATGCAGCAGAAGCAAATAAAAATATTAAAGAACTTACATATAAGTTAGAGAAAAAATCTTTTGAAATAGCAAAAAACTATTATCATAGAGAATACTATATTGCAGCAATTGTTGCATTTGATAATTTATTAGCTGAATTTTTAGGTACTTCTTTTAAAGAGGAAGCAATGTATTTAAAGTTTAAATCGGCTTATGAATTAGGAATAAATAGTTATATTTTGAAAAAAGAAACTAGACTTAACGAAGCAAAAAAAGCACAAGAAAGGTTTAAAAGAAGTTTTCCAAAATCAGAATATTTAGAGGAAACAGAAAAATTAGTAAAAAACTTAGACGAGGAGTTAAACTCTTTATTAGCATTTAAAACGGAAACAAATGGATTATAAAAACACAAAAGCAGCTTCAACAACAGTTACTTATGATAAGAACAAAATTGAAGCTCCAACAAACAATATTTATGAGGCTATTACAATTATAGCAAAAAGAGCCGAACAAATTAGTGGTGATTTAAAAAGTGAACTAATTGAAAAATTAGAAGAGTTTGCTACTTATACTGATAGTTTAGATGAGGTTTTTGAAAATAAAGAGCAAATTGAAGTTTCTAAATTTTATGAAAAATTACCAAAACCAACTGCAATTGCTGTAGAAGAATGGTTAGAAGGTAAAATTTATTATAGAAATCCTGAAGTAGACACACAAGAATAATATGTCTATTTTAAGCGGTAAAAATATACTTTTAGGCGTTACAGCCGGTATTGCTGCTTATAAAACGGCACATTTAGTGCGACTTTTTATTAAGGCAGGTGCACACGTTAAAGTTGTTATGACACCTGCTTCTAAAGATTTTGTTACACCGTTAACATTATCTACACTTTCCCAAAACCCTGTTTATTCTACCTTTTTTGATAAAGATGAAGAAAATGAAGAATGGAACAGCCATGTTGATTTAGGGCTTTGGGCAGATTATATGGTTGTTGCACCTGCAACAGCAAATACATTGTCTAAAATGGCAAATGGAGTTTGTGATAATCTATTACTAGCTACTTACTTATCAGCAAAATGTAAGGTTTATTTTGCTCCTGCTATGGATTTAGATATGTATAAACACCCCTCAACAAAAAAAAGTATAGAAAGCTTACAAAGTTTTGGAAATGTGTTTATTCCTCCTTCAACAGGATTTTTAGCAAGTGGTTTAGAAGGTGAGGGACGCATGGAAGAACCTGAAAATATTGTTTCCTTTATTGAAAAAGATATTGTTAAAGGATTGCCACTTTTCAATAAAAAAGTATTAATAACCGCTGGTCCAACATACGAAGCTATTGATCCGGTTCGTTTTATAGGAAATCATTCTTCAGGTAAAATGGGTTTTGAATTAGCAAAAGAAGCTGCCAATTTAGGCGCAGAAGTTTTTTTAATTTCTGGACCTTCAAATGAAATAGTCTCTAATTCTTTAATACAAAGAATTGATGTTGTAAGTGCTGAAGAAATGTATAATGAAGTTCATAAAATATACAATACTGTAAATATTGCAATTTTATCGGCAGCAGTAGCAGATTACAAGCCAAAAAGTATTGCCAATCAAAAAATAAAAAAAGCATCAGATTCAATGTCTATTGAATTGGTAAAAACTCATGATATTTTAGCTTCATTAGGTAAAATTAAAAAACAGCAGTTTTTAGTTGGCTTTGCGTTAGAAACAAACGATGAAATTAAAAATGCTAAAAAGAAACTTATTTCTAAAAATTTAGATTTAATTGTACTAAATTCACTACAAGATAAAGGTGCCGGATTTAAAAAAACAACAAATAAAGTTACAATTATTGATAAATTCGAAAAAATTTCGGAATTTGGACTAAAATCTAAAGCTAAAGTGGCTCAGGATATTTTTAATGAAATTTTGAACAGTATTTATGCGTAAAATAATTCAATTGCTTTTAATATTAGTTACCGCTATTCATTTAAATGGTCAGGAATTAAATTGCACAATAACAGTTAATGCAGATAAAATTCCCGGTTCAAATAAACAAATATTTTCAACCTTAGAAACTTCATTAAATGAATTTGTAAATCAAAAGCGTTGGACTAATTTTAATTATAAGCCACAAGAATTAATTAATTGTAATTTAACAATTACAGTTTTGGAACAAACAGGAACAGATTTTAAAGGTCATATTCAAATACAATCTTCGCGTCCTGTTTACAATTCCACATACGAGACACCAGTTTTTAATTTTAAAGATGATAATTTTTCATTTCAATATACAGAATTTGAACCTTTACAATATAATGCAAACTCATTTGAATCTAATTTAGTTTCAGTAATAAGTTTTTATGTGCATATTATTTTAGGTATGGATGCCGATTCATTTGCATTAAATGCAGGTACTCCTTATTTTACAAAAGCACAAGATATAGTTGTTTTATCTCAGCAAAGTGGTTATGCTGGGTGGAATCAAAATGATGGTTCTAAAACACGATTTACGTTAATTGATAATCTTTTATCACCAACATATAGTATGTTTAGAAAAGCAATGTTTGATTATCATTTCAATGGATTAGATATGATGAGCAAGGATAAAAAAATGGCAAAACAAGCTATATATGAGTCAGTTTTAACTTTAAAAGCTATTTATGATTCTAGACCTAACGCTTTTTTATTAAGAATTTTTATGGATTCAAAAGCCGATGAAATTGTAGATGTTTTTTCTGACGGTCCAAGATTTGATACTTCTAAATTAAAAGATGACTTATTGAGAATTTCCCCTATAAACGCTTCTAAATGGGAAGCAATAAAGTAAATTCTTAATTTCAAACTTAAAGAATGCTAATAAATCTTTCCATAAAAAATTACGCTTTAATTGAAAGTTTATCTGTCAGTTTTCAAGATAATTTATCTATAATTACAGGAGAAACTGGTGCAGGTAAATCCATTCTTTTAGGTGCTTTAGGATTAGTTTTGGGCAAGCGAGCTGATTCTTCTACATTAAAAGACACGACTAATAAATGTGTAATTGAAGCTCAATTTTCAATTGCAAATTATCATTTAGAAAGTTTTTTTAATGAAAATGATATTGATTTTGAAAATGAAACTATAATAAGGCGTGAAATTCTTCCTAGCGGAAAATCACGTGCGTTTATAAATGATACACCAACAACATTACAAAATTTACAAAGCTTAAGTGAAAAGTTGATTGATGTACATTCTCAACATCAAACGTTGCAATTATCGGATGTTAATTTTCAATTTCAAATTCTAGATGCTTTAGTAAATAACAATGCTAAAATTGAATCGTATAAAAGAGGTTTACAATTATTTAATAAATTAAACAAAGAATTAAAAGAACTTAAAAAAAATCAAGTAATTGCTCAAGAACAATACGAATATAATTTGCATTTATATGAAGAGTTGGAAAAAGCAAGTTTTAAAAGTAATGAACAAGCTATTTTAGAACAGCAGCTAGATAAAGAAAATAATATTGAAGAAATTAAATTAAACCTAACTGAAGCACAGGATTTAGCAGTAAATGAAGAAATTGGTTTACAAGCGTTATTGGTTACTTTTACATATAGTTTAAATAAAATTAAAACATTTGCTAGTGAGTATAAGGAATTGTATGAACGTGTTTTAAGTTTAAAAATTGAATTAGACGATATTGCTAATGAAATTGAAAATTTAAATGAAAATATTGAATTCGATCCTTCGGAATTAGAAAAATTAAATAACAGGTTGCAATTAGTTTACAATTTGCAAAAGAAACATAATGTAACTTCAATTGATGAATTATTAGTTATTAAAGAAGACCTTTCTGTTAAAGTGGATGCAGTAGAAAATTCTTCGGCACAAATTAAAGCCAAAGAAAAGGAAGTTAATGAAGTGGCTGATAAAATTGATTTATTAGCACAAACTATATTTAAGGAGCGGGAAAAAGCAATTCCAGTTTTAATTAAAAAGTTAGAAACAATCCTTTCTAATTTAGGAATGGAAAATACCCGTTTTAAATTTAATATTAAGCATACAAAAAGTTATTTTTCTAATGGAAAAGACGAATTACATTTGTTAATTTCAGCCAATAAAGGAGTTAATTTTGGGGAACTTAAAAAAATAGCATCAGGTGGTGAGTTATCTCGAATAATGTTAGCCGTTAAAGCAATTCTTTCAGAGTATTCAAAATTGCCTACTATTATTTTTGATGAAATTGATACAGGTGTTTCTGGAGATGTTTCACAAAAAATGGCTGATATTATGCATGAAATGAGTAGTAATATGCAAGTTATTACCATAACACATTTACCTCAAATTGCAGCTAAAGGTCAACAACATTATAAAGTATATAAACAAGATATTAATAACAACATTGAAACAAAATTAATGCAATTAAATGAAAATGAGCGAATTGAGGAAATTGCAGAAATGTTAAGTGGGAAAAATATTTCAAAAACAGCCATTGAACACGCAAAACAACTCTTAAATTAGGAATTCACTATATTTGCACCCAATTAAATAAAAATCGAAAACAAACTTAAAATTATGTATAATTTATTAAAAGGTAAAAAAGGGATAATTTTTGGAGCATTAGATTCAAAATCTATTGCCTGGAAAGTTGCTGAAAGAGCTCATGAAGAGGGAGCAACATTTGTTTTAACCAATGCACCCGTTGCATTGCGTTTAGGAACTATTTCAGAATTAGCTGAAAAAACAGGATCACAAGTAATACCTGCAGATGCTACATCTATGATGGATTTAGAAGACTTAATTGATAAATCTATGGAAATTTTAGGTGGAAAAATTGATTTTGTTCTACATTCAATTGGAATGTCTGTAAATGTTAGAAGAGGAAATCACTATACGAATCAAGATTATAATTTCACAAAAACAGGTTTTGATGTATCTGCTTTATCTTTTCATAGAGTTATGAGTATGTTATACAAAAAAGATGCAATGAATGAGTGGGGAAGTATTGTAGCTTTATCATATATGGCTGCACAACGTGTTTTTCCAGATTATAATGATATGGCAGACAATAAAGCCTATTTAGAATCTGTTGCACGTAGTTTTGGTTATTTCTTTGGTCGTGATAAAAAGGTAAGAGTAAATACAATTTCGCAATCTCCAACTCCAACTACTGCAGGTAGTGGTGTTAAAGGTTTTGATGGTTTTATTGCTTACGCTGAAAAAATGTCACCTCTAGGAAATGCTACTGCATTGGAATGTGCTGATTATACTATTTCAATGTTTTCGGATTTAACCAAAAAAGTTACACTTCAAAACTTATTTCACGATGGTGGTTTTTCTAATATGGGGGTAAGCACAGCTATTATGGAAGATTTTATGAAAGATTATCAACCAGAGGAAGTTGTTGAAGAACCAAAAAAGAACATTAAATAGAAAGTTAAAAATTTATAGAATAATAAAAAAAGCGATGATTTTAAAATCATCGCTTTTTTTATTGTTTAAAATTATTGCCTCAACTAAAAATATAAATTTTAGAAGTATGAGTATTGTCATCGTTTTCATGAAAAATTTGCTTTAATTTTGAAAGAATCAAAAATATACAAGTAATATTATTCTATGAGACCACTTAAAATTGTAGTACTTGCAAAGCAAGTGCCGGACACACGTCATGTG
The DNA here is from genome assembly GCF_003384935.1 of Lutibacter oceani. Classification (GTDB taxonomy): domain Bacteria; phylum Bacteroidota; class Bacteroidia; order Flavobacteriales; family Flavobacteriaceae; genus Lutibacter; species Lutibacter oceani. The sequence goes on along the minus strand of NZ_QTTQ01000010.1, from coordinate 666,826 downwards.
GGTCCAGATGCCATGAAACCAGATGGTACTGTAAATAGAGGTAAACTTTCTACGGTTTTTAATCCAGACGATTTACACGCATTAGAATTAGCATTAAACATTAAAGATAGAATTCCAGGAACAACGGTAACATTATTAACAATGGGACCTCAAAAGGCTGCAGACATTATTCGTGAAGGCTATTATAGAGGTGCAGATTATGGTGTTATGATCTCTGATAGAAGATTTGGTGGTGCTGATACACTTGCAACTAGTTATACTTTAGTTAAAGGAATTAAAAAGTTAGCACCCTACGATTTAGTTTTGGGTGGAAGACAAGCTATTGATGGAGATACCGCTCAAGTTGGACCACAATGTGCCGATAAATTAAACATTCCGCAAGTTACCTATGTTGAAGAAATTTTAGAAATTAATGATGATAAAATAGTTGCAAGAAGACGTTTGTCTAAAGGTATAGAAACTGTTGCCGCACCTTATCCTTGTTTAATGACTGTTCATGGTTCTTCACCAGCTTGTAGATCACGACACGCAAAAAAAGTAATGCAATACAAATATGCACGAACTAAAACCGAGTTGCGCTCAGCTGATGAAATGTTGCTTTTGCTTCATGAAAAAAGGCCCTATTTAACAATACCAGAGTGGAGTGTTGAAGATATTGAAGCTAATTTGGAAAAAATTGGCTTAAATGGTTCTCCAACTAAAGTTAAAAGCGTAGAAAACATTGTTTTAACAGCAAATGAAGCAAAAATTTTATCAGAATCTGATGCCGATATTGAAATGATGATAAAAGAATTAATTGAACACCATACTATAGGGTAATTTAAAACTTTAAAAATGGAAAAAAAGAAAAGCGTATTAGTCTATTGCGAAGTTGAAAATCAAAAAGTAGCAGATATAAGTCAGGAATTATTGTCAGCAGGAAAGCGATTGGCTGAAAAATTAGGAAGTCCGCTAGAAGCCATGATTTTTGGTGCAAATTTAAATGGTATTGAAAGTCAAATAGCACCTTATGGTGTTGATAAGTTATTTGTTGGAAATGGTTTAAAGTTAGAGCCTTATCAAACATTACCACATGCGGCATTGGCTTCATATATTTTAAACGAAGAAGATCCACAAATTGTGTTATTTGGAGCAACTTCAGTTGGAAGAGATTTAGCGCCAAGATTAGCTTCAAAATTAAATTGTGGGCTAACTGCGGATTGTACTATTTTAGATATTGGAGATCATTTTGTAAAAAAGGAAAAGAAAGAATATAAAGATTTATTATACGCTATTCGTCCTGCTTTTGGTGGAAGTATTATGGCAAATATCATCAATTGGGATATGCACCCACAAATGGCAACGGTACGTGAAGGCGTTATGAAAAAAGAAATTTTTGATGAACACTATAGTACAGAAATAGTTGAAGTTGATGTAAATTCAATTTTAAATAAAGAAGATTTTGTAGTTGAAATTATTGATCGTGAAATTAAAGAATCTGGTGTAAACCTAAAAGATGCTCCAATTATTGTTGCGGGTGGTTATGGTGTTGGTTCTAAAGAAAATTTTGATTACTTAATTGAATTGGCTGAATTGTTAGGTGGTGAAGTTGGCGGTTCAAGGGCGGCTGTTGATGCAGGTTTTATTGAGCACGACCGTCAAATTGGACAAACCGGAACTACTGTTCGTCCAAAATTATATATAGCTGCTGGTATTTCAGGTGCCATTCAACACACTGCAGGAATGCAGGATGCTTCAATGATTATTTCAATAAATAATGATCCGGAAGCCCCAATAAATAAATTAGCAGATTATGTAATACACGGAGATTTGGGCGTAGTTGTTCCAAAAATGATTAAATATTACAAACAGAACGCTAAATAGAATAATAACTAAATTAATGAGATTATCTAAAATGTATATAAATCGTCACTCTGAACTTGTTTCAGAATCTCACCATGTTTTCAATTCTTTTAATGAGATCCTGAAATAAATTCAGGTTGACTAAATTTTTATTTTTTAGAGCGTCACTTAATAATATAAAATATACAAAATGGATAATTTTTTTAAAGATACTCCAGATTTCAGGTTTCATTTAGAGCATCCTATAGTAAAAAAGATAGTTGCATTAAAAGAACGAAATTTTTCAGAATCAGAAAAATATGAATATGCTCCTTTAAATCACGAAGATGCAATTGATACTTATGAAAAAATATTAGAAATTGTTGGTGAAATTTGTGCCGATACTATTGCAAAAAATGCTGAAGGTGTTGATATTGAAGGTCCTCATATTGAAAACAATGAAGTAGTTTATGCAAAAGGAACTACTGCAGATTACAAAGCATTGCACGATGCAGGTTTAATTGGTATGTCCTTGCCAAGAAAGTATGATGGATTAAATTTTCCTTTGCTGCCTTATGTAATGGCTGCTGAAATGGTTGCAAGAGCCGATGCTGGCTTTGCTAATATTTGGGGATTGCAAGATTGTGCAGAAACTATTTATGAATTTGGTAGTGAAGCACAACGAGAAAAATATTTACCTCGTTTTAATAGAGATGGTGCTACTGCTGCAATGGTTTTAACAGAGCCAGATGCAGGTTCCGATTTGCAATCTGTAAAATTAAAAGCAACATTTAATGAAGAAGATAAAAAATGGTATTTAAACGGTGTTAAGCGTTTTATTACCAATGGTGATGCAGACATTTCGTTGGTGTTGGCACGTTCTGAAGAAGGAACTACTGATGCTAGAGGACTCTCAATGTTTATTTATGATAGAAATGATCACGCTGTTGAAGTACGTCATTTAGAAAAAAAATTAGGAATTAAAGGTTCTCCAACATGTGAATTGGTGTTTAAAAATGCACCTGCAGAACTGGTTGGTAAGGAGCGATTTGGTTTAATAAAATATGTAATGGCTTTAATGAATTCTGCACGTTTAGGTGTAGGAGCACAATCAGTTGGTATTGCAGATGCTGCTTATAGAGAAGCTTTAAAGTATGCTGAAGAAAGAGCGCAATTTGGAAAAGTAATTGTGAATTTTCCGGCAGTTTATGAAATGATTACCAATATGCGTGTGCGTATTGATGCTTTACGTTCATTATTGTATGAAACAACACGGTTTGTAGATGTTACAAAAGTTTATGAAGATGTAATGCAAGAACGTTCTTTAGAAAAAGAAGAACGTATGGAAATGAAAGGTTATGCAAAATTAGCCAATGTTTTTACGCCACTTTTAAAACTAACTGCTAGTGAAGCTTGTAATGTAATTGCGTATGATTCTTTACAAATTCACGGAGGAACTGGTTTTATGAAAGATTTTCCTATTGAACGAATCTATAGAGATGCCAGAATAACTTCAATTTATGAAGGAACAACACAATTACAAGCAGTTGCAGCTATAAAAGGAGTAACAACTGGCGTATTTTTGGAGCAAATAAAAAATTACGATGCTAAAATTTCTGAAGAGAATAAATTTTTACAAGCAAAACTTCAGGAAATGACAGCTAATTATGAGCAAGTTTCCCAAAAAGTTATTGAAACACATAATACGGAATTATTAGATTTTCATTCTAGAAGATTGGTTGAAATGGCTGGTAATATAATTATGGGTTATTTATTGGTTTTAAATAGTCAACGTGATGAGAAATTTAGTAAATCTGCCAAATTATTTATCAATTTAGCGAGTTCAGAAAATAAAGAAAAGTCTGATTATATATCAAATTTTGATATTGAAAACTTAAGCTTGTACAAGTTGGTTCAAACTGAAATTTTGGAGGAAACTTCTTTAGCTTAATTTAAATTTAAATTAACTGTTCTAAAACCTACTTTAAATTTTCAAAGTAGGTTTTTCTTTTTAGTTGTATTAAAAACTGTAAATTTGAATTTCTTAAAAAGCTAACTGGTGGAGTACCAATTTTCAATTATTATTCCTGTTTATAATCGTCCTCAAGAAATTGATGAATTGTTGCAGAGTTTAACAAAGCAAACTTTTCAAAAAAGTTTTGAAGTTATTGTAGTTGAAGATGGTTCCACTATAAAAGCCGATAAAATTCTAAAAAAATATTCCGAAAAATTAAATTTAAAATATTTCTTCAAAGAAAATAGTGGAGCAGGAGCTAGCCGAAATTTTGGAATGCAACAAGCTTCAGGAAATTACTTTATTATTTTTGATTCGGATTGTATTATTCCACCAAATTATTTAGTTGAAGTTGAAAAGGCACTTCAAGAAAATTATACCGATGCTTTTGGAGGGGCAGATGCTGCGCACCAATCTTTTACAACAATTCAAAAAGCAATTAATTATAGTATGACTTCCTTTTTTACTACTGGAGGAATTCGCGGTAGTAAAAAAGCAGTGGATAAATTTCAACCTAGAAGTTTTAATTTAGGAATTTCTAAGAAAGCTTTTGAGGTTAGCAAAGGTTTTAGTAAAATGAAAATTGGTGAAGATATTGATTTAACGTTTCGTTTATGGGAACATAATTTTGAAACCCAATTTATTGAAAACGCTTTTGTATACCATAAAAGAAGGTCCACATTTCAACAATTTTTTAAACAAACTTTTGCGTTTGGAAAAGGCAGACCTTTTTTAAATAGAAAATATCCTGAAACAGCTAAATTAACTTACTGGTTTCCTTCTTTATTTATTTTAGGATTGGCTTTTTCAATAATAATGATGTTAATTTTTAAAATTAAAGTATTCGCCTTGTTTTTTGCAACTTATTTTATAATAATACTCATTCACTCATTTATAAAAAACAAAAATATAAATGTAGCTATTGTAAGTATATTAACAACTTTAATACAATTTGCCGGTTACGGATTAGGCTTTTTAAAAGGATTGTTAGCTAAGAATTAATTATTTAATAGTCTTTAAAGGAATAATTTCAACAAAATAATAAATAATACTTCCAATAATTCCTGTAAAAATAAGAATCAAAGTCCACATCACTTTTTTATTTGTATCGTTTTCTGGATTGTTATTGGTATGTACGATATAGTAAATTTTTATTCCTAAACTTATAATTGCCATAAAAACAATCAACAGAATAAACCAAGTTAAAGATTGTAAAAATGCTATTGGGATTTCACCATGATTATGTTCTAATTCCATAATATTCTCAAAGAAAACAGTGAAAAAGAAAATAAAAAGGAGTACTAAAAATACAATTGGTAAAAAAGTAAAAATAGATAACCAAAATTTTGTTGAAGATTTCATAATTATATAATTAAAATTACTTCAATAAATTTACTAAATAATTACTTATTAAATATCACAAAAAAAAATCCAGATATTTTCAAAAATATCTGGATAAATTATGTTGCTACAAAAAAGATTAGGGTTATTCCTCAACCTTTTTTTTGCCTTTAGTAATTTTAATTGTTAATTCAGATTTATCTTTGTTTAAATCCATAAAAATAGTATCGCCTTCAGTTAATTTAGAATTTACTATTTCTTCAGCTAAGGCATCTTCAATATATTTTTGAATTGCACGTTTTAAAGGTCTTGCGCCATATTGCTTATCAAATCCTTTATCTGCAATATAGTCTTTAGCTTCATCTGTTAATTTAAGATTGTAACCTAAATCTTCAATACGATTAACTAATTTTTTTAATTCAATATCAATAATTGAGTGAATATCTTCGCGTTCTAAAGCATTAAATACAATTACATCATCAATTCTGTTTAAAAATTCAGGAGCAAAAGATTTTTTAAGTGCATTTTCAATTACTTTTTTAGCGTTTTCATCTGCTTGTTCTTTTTTAGAAGCGGTTCCAAAACCAACACCAGCTCCAAAGTCTTTTAACTGACGAGAACCAATGTTAGATGTCATTATGATAATTGTATTTCTAAAGTCAATTTTTCTGCCAAGACTATCAGTAATATGACCATCATCTAAAATTTGAAGCAACATATTAAACACATCAGGATGTGCTTTTTCTATCTCGTCTAATAAAACAACAGCATAAGGCTTACGTCTTATTTTTTCAGTCAATTGCCCACCTTCTTCATAGCCTACATAACCCGGAGGTGCACCAATTAATCTCGAAATGGCAAATTTTTCCATATACTCACTCATATCAATTCTTACAAGTGCATCTTCGCTATCAAATAATTCGGTTGCCAACACTTTGGCTAGCTGAGTTTTACCAACTCCTGTTTGACCTAAAAAGATAAATGAACCAATTGGCTTATTTGGATCTTTAAGTCCAACACGATTACGTTGAATGGCTTTTACAACCTTTGAAACAGCTTCATCCTGACCAATAACTTTTCCTTTAATTAAATTTGGAAGGTCATGCAATCTATGGCTTTCTGCTTCAGCAACTCTATTTACAGGAATACCTGTCATCATAGAAACAACTTCAGCAACATTATCTTCGGTAACAACTTCGCGGTTTAATTTAGAAGCTTCTTCCCATTTTTTTTGTTCAATTTGTAAAGAATTTTCTAAGCGTTTTTCATCATCGCGTAATCTTGCAGCTTCTTCATATTTTTGTCCATTTACAGCAGCAGTTTTATCGCTTTTAATTTTTTCTAATTCTTTTTCAAGTTGAAGTACCTCTTTTGGAACCACAATATTTGTAATATGAATTCGAGATCCGGCTTCATCCATAGCATCAATTGCTTTATCTGGAAGAAAACGATCTGTCATATACCTATTGGTTAATTTTACACAAGCTTTAATAGCATCATCTGTGTATGTAACCATATGATGATCCTCATATTTATCTTTTATATTATTTAAAATTTGAATGGTTTCTTCAACAGAAGTAGGCTCAACAATTACTTTTTGAAATCTTCTTTCTAAAGCGCCATCTTTTTCAATATTGGTTCTGAACTCATCTAAAGTTGTAGCTCCAATACATTGAATTTCTCCGCGTGCTAAAGCAGGTTTTAACATATTTGAAGCGTCTAATGAGCCCGTTGCTCCACCAGCACCTACTATGGTATGAATTTCATCAATAAATAAAATAATATCATCATTTTTTTCTAATTCATTCATTAAAGCTTTCATACGTTCTTCAAACTGGCCCCTGTATTTTGTTCCTGCAACCAAACTTGCTAAATCTAAAGAAACAATTCGTTTGTTAAATAAGATTCGAGATACTTTTCGCTGAATAATACGTAAAGCCAAACCTTCTGCAATTGCAGATTTACCAACACCTGGTTCACCAATTAACATTGGATTGTTCTTTTTTCTACGGCTTAAAATTTGAGATACGCGCTCTATTTCTTTTTTTCTTCCAACAACAGGATCTAAGGCACCTTCTTCAGCTAAACGCGTTAAATCACGTCCAAAATTATCTAAAACAGGTGTTTTTGATTTCTTTTGAGGAGTTTGCTCTCCTTTTGGCTGTTCAAACGGATTGGATTTTGGAGTATCAAAATCATCATCAGATTTGTTTTCAGCGCTTGGTAAATTTATTTCTTCATTTAAAAATAATTGTTTGTAAACAGTTTTAACGTCTTCATAAGTGGCGTCAAAATTGTGTAACAACTTGGTTGTTGGGTCATTTTCATTTCGTAAAATACACAAAAGTAAATGTGCAGTATTTACGGATTCACTTTGATATAATTTAGCTTCTAAAAAAGTTGTTTTTAAAGCTTTTTCAGCTTGTCTTGTTAAGCGTAAGCTTTTCTTTTCATTAGAAGAAGTTTCAATTACGGAATTTATAGGGCTTAATCCTTCAATTTTTTTTCGTAAATGATCAAGATTAATATCTAATGAATTTAAAATGTCTATAGCTTTTCCAGTCCCCTTTCTAATAAGACCTAACATTAAGTGTTCAGTTCCTATAAAATCGTGTCCTAAACGTAATGCTTCTTCCTTGCTGTATGCAATTACATCTTTAACTTTTGGTGAAAAATTATCGTCCATTGTATTATGTTTATATTGTAAAATTAACTGATTTTTTTCTTTTTTTAGTGCAAAAACAACACCACTTTTTAATTATTTGATAAAAAAGTGTTTTTTTTAGTGATTTAAGTATTGATATTCAGTGTGTTAAACTGTATAATTATATAGGGTTTATTGTTAATAAAAAATATAAAAACAACCTGACAAATTGGTTGTAAAAAAGTGAAAAATTGTATATTGCTTTGTTAAAATATGACACTAAAATAAATTAAAAAACATATGGCAGACGGAGAAAAACTGATACCAATAAATATTGAAGATGAAATGAAATCTGCTTACATTGATTATTCAATGTCAGTAATTGTTTCAAGAGCATTACCAGATGTACGAGATGGTTTAAAACCTGTACACAGAAGAGTTTTGTATGGGATGCACGAATTAGGTATAAAAGCAACAGGATCCTATAAAAAATCAGCAAGAGTAGTTGGGGAAGTATTGGGTAAGTATCATCCGCATGGAGATACTTCAGTGTACGATTCTATGGTTAGAATGGCACAAGACTGGAGTGTACGTTATATGATGGTTGATGGACAAGGTAACTTTGGTTCTGTTGATGGTGATAGTCCTGCAGCAATGCGTTATACTGAGGTGCGTATGCAAAAAATATCTGAAGAAATGCTTTCTGATATTGAAAAGGATACAGTTGATCATAAACTAAACTTTGATGATACTTTAAACGAACCTACAGTTTTACCAACTAGAATTCCAAATTTGTTAGTTAATGGAGCTTCTGGTATTGCAGTGGGTATGGCTACAAATATGGCACCTCATAATTTAACAGAGGTAATTGATGGAACACTAGCATATATTGATAACAGAGAAATTGAAATTTCTGAATTAATGCAATATATAAAAGCTCCAGATTTTCCAACTGGAGGAATTATTTATGGTTATGAAGGTGTAAAAGATGCATTTGAAACTGGTAGGGGAAGAATAGTAATGCGTGCTAAAGCTGTTATTGAAGAAGTTCAAGGCAGAGAATGTATAATTGTTACCGAGATTCCATATCAGGTTAACAAAGCAGATATGATTAAAAAAACTGCTGACTTAGTTAACGAAAAAAAATTAGAAGGTATTGCCAATATTAGAGATGAATCTGATAGAAATGGAATGCGTGTTGTTTATATTTTAAAGCGTGATGCAATTCCAAACATTGTTTTAAATAAATTATATAAATATACTGCGCTTCAAACATCGTTTAGCGTTAATAATATTGCCTTAGTTAATGGGCGTCCAGAACAATTAAACCTAAAACAATTAATTCATTATTTTGTTGAACACAGACATGAAGTAATTGTTAGAAGAACAGAATTTGAACTTAAAAAAGCAGAGGCTAGAGCTCATATTTTAGAAGGTTTAATTATTGCAAGTGACAATATTGATGAGGTAATAAAAATAATTAGAGCCTCTTCAAATGCTGATGAAGCACGTGAAAGTTTAATGACTCGTTTTGAGCTTACCGAAATTCAAGCCAAAGCAATTGTTGAAATGCGTTTACGTCAATTAACTGGTTTAGAGCAAGATAAATTACGTGCAGAGTATGATGAGATTGTTAAATTAATAGCAGATTTAAAAGATATTTTATCCGATGAAGTAAGACGTTATAATATAATTAAAGAAGAACTTATAGCAATTAGAGACAAATATGGTGATGATAGAAGATCGGTAATTGAATATGCCGGTGGAGATTTATCTATTGAAGATATGATTCCAAATTCTAATGTTGTTGTTACAATTTCTCATGCAGGTTATGTTAAACGTACTAATTTAGATGAGTATAAAGTTCAAAATAGAGGTGGTAGAGGACAAAAAGGAGTGGCTACCAGAAATGAAGATTTCTTAGAACATTTATTTATTGGAACCAATCACCAATATATGTTGTTTTTTACTCAAAAAGGAAAAGTATTTTGGATGCGAGTTTATGAAATTCCAGAAGGTAGTAAAACTTCAAAAGGAAGAGCGCTTGTCAATTTAATTAACCTGGAACAAGATGATAAAGTAAAAGCATTTTTAGTTACAGAAGATCTTAAAAATGAAGAATATGTAAATAACCATTATGTGATAATGGCAACTAAAAAAGGTCAAGTTAAAAAGACTTCTTTAGAGCAATATTCTCGTCCAAGAACTAACGGTATAAATGCCATTACCATAAAAGAAGGTGATGAATTATTAGAAGCAAAATTAACAACCGGTGATAGCCAAGTTATGCTTGCCTTAAAATCAGGTAAATCAATTAGATTTGAAGAAGGCAAAACACGTCCAATGGGTAGGAATGCTTCTGGTGTGCGTGGGATCACTTTATCAAATAAAAAAGATGAAGTTATTGGAATGATTGCTGTAAATGATTTAGATAGCAATATACTTGTTGTTTCAGAAAATGGTTATGGTAAAAGGTCAAGTTTAGAAGATTATAGAATAACAAACCGTGGAGGTAAAGGTGTTAAAACAATTAATGTAACCGAAAAAACCGGAAATTTAGTAGCAATTAAAAATGTAACTGATGAAGATGATTTAATGATTATAAATAAATCAGGTATTACAATTAGATTGGCAGTTTCAGATTTACGTGTTATGGGACGTGCAACACAAGGTGTTAAATTAATTAATATTAAAGATAATGATTCTATTGCAGCAGTTGCAAAAGTGATGCACGAAGAAGACGAAGAAATTGATGAAAATGAAAATGGCACGGAAATTGAAAATAATAATGAAGAGAATACAAATCAAGAATAATTTAAGAATAAATCAATTAAAATGAGAAAACAATTATTAATTCTGTCTGCTTTTTTAATTAGTATGACAGTGTTCGGACAAAAGGATGAATTAAAAACTGCAGAAAAAGCCATTAAAAGTAGTGATTTTTCATCTGCAATAGCCGCGCTTAACCAAGCTGAAAGTTTAATTGGAGGTGCAGACCAAAAAACAAAAGCTAAATTTTATTATTTAAAAGGAATGGCTTTATATCAAAATGGAGCAAATGAAAATGTTGAAGAAGTAGGTGTAGCTTTTAATGAATTATTAGATTTTGAAAAAGAATCAAATAAACCTAAATATACGAATGAAGTAGGAGGTTTAATTAATACTTTAATTCAAAATACTGCAGCAAAGGCTTCAAGTGATTATGAAACAGCAGTTCAAACTAAAGAACCTGCAGATTATATTAAAGCAGCTAAAGGATTTTCTCAAGTATATGCTTTAAGCCCTAAAGACACTACTTTCTTAGATAATGCAGCATTGATTTATTTTTACGGACAAGACTATGAAACTTCTAAAAATACGTATGAAAAATTATTAGATTTAAATTATACAGGAATTTCAACAATTTACGTAGCTAATAATAAAGATGATGGTAAAGAAGTTACATATCCAGATAAAAAAACAATGGATTTACAAGTTAAATTAGGTATTGTTGAAAATGGAAGAGAAGAAATTAAAGATTCTAGACGTGAAATGATCTTTAAAAACCTTTCAAATAATTATGCAATGCTTGAAAATCCAGAAAAAGCTTTAGAAGTAATTGCTAAAGGAAGAGAAGAGTTTCCAAACAGTTATTCTTTATTAATTGATGAAGCTAACCTTTATTATAGAGCTGGTGATAATGCTAAATTTAAAGAAAAATTAGAAGAAGCAATTAATTTAAACCCAACTGAGCCAACATTATATTACAACGTTGGAGTAATGAATATGAATCAGGGAAATATTGATGAAGCAATAGCTAATTTTGAAAAAGCAATAGAATTAAAGCCTGATTATGCAGATGCTTATAATAATATTGGAGCAGCAATTATAGAAAAAGCAGGTCCAATAATTGAAGAGATGAATAAGAGTTTATCTGATTTTGATAAGTACGATAAATTACAAGCACAACAATTTGAAATTTATAAGGAAGCACTTCCTTATTATGAGAAAGCTTATGAGATTAGTAGTGAAAACTTAAGTATAATTCAAACATTAATGGGCTTATATGAAAACCTTGAAATGACAGATAAGTTAGATACTATAAAAGCTGTTTATGAGCAATTAAAGCAATAAGATTTGAAAATAATCTAAAAAAAAACCTCTCGATTTCGAGAGGTTTTTTTTTAGATTATTTTTTTGATTACCCTTAATTTATGGGTATGTTTTTGGTTATCTAAATTAAAAATACCACTATGGTCAATCATATCAATTCTAACTTTTCCATGTGCGTGAATTATATAATTGTCTTTCATAATAATACCTACATGAGTAATAATACCCTCATTATTATCAAAAAAAGCTAAATCTCCTGGTTCACTTTCTTCAATAAAGCTTAATACTTCACCCTGAGTTGCTTGTTGAGATGCGTCTCTTAATAATTTATAACCACATAACTTATAAACCATTTGTGTAAACCCAGAACAATCAATTCCAAAAGGGGTTTTTCCACCCCATAAATAAGGTGTGTTTAAAAACTTGTAGGCAATTTCTATTATAGATTCTTTGGATAGTTTTTTAGTAAAGATTTCTCCCTCATAATGAAATTTAGTAGTGTTTAAAATAAGATTTTGGTTGTTATAAAAAGGAAGGTTAGAACCAATACATACAGTAGAAAATTGGTTATTTTCATCAGTTGCAAAATCAATTAAATCAGCAGCTAAAGAAATTGTAGTGTTTTCTAGGTTACTGTAAGTTTCTTCGGTTATTTGTTCGTATTGTTTATTGTCAATCCAGCCTTCATAATTATCAAAAGCATTTCTAATTTTGCTCCATTTTTTTTGAGCTTCTAAAACCTTAAAATGTTCACCAAAAAGCAATTGTGTAACCATTTCTGAAGCGTCATTTTGCTCAATTCTAACAGGAATAATACTTAAATTACATATACCGTATTGCATAAACTAAAATTACATTCGTTCAATTATAATTGCGCTTGCTCCACCACCTCCATTACATATTCCAGCAGCACCAATTTTAGCATTATTCTGTTTTAATATTGAAGTAAGTGCAATCACAATTCGTGCACCAGACATACCTAATGGATGCCCTAAGGAAACAGCTCCACCGTTTACATTTACTTTATTAGCATCCAAACCTAATAATTTAATATTTGCCAAACCAACAACGGAAAAAGCTTCGTTTAATTCAAAATAATCAACATCTTCTTGCTTTAATCCTGCTTTACTATATGCTTTAGGTAACGCTTTTGCAGGTGCAGTGGTAAACCATTTTGGTTCCTGAGCAGCATCGGCATAGCCTCTAATTTTAGCTAAAGGTTTTAAGTTTAATTCTTTTGCTTTATCAATACTCATTAAAACCAATGCAGCAGCACCATCATTTAAAGTAGAAGCATTTGCTGCTGTTACTGTACCATCTTTACTAAAAACAGGTCTTAATGTTGATATTTTATCTTTATTAATATTTTTATATTCTTCATCTTCTAAAAATATAATTGGCTCTCCTTTTCTTTGAGGAATTTCAACAGGAACAATTTCATCTTTAAAATTGCTGTTTTTCCAAGCCTTAGCTGAACGATTGTAAGATTCTATTGCAAAATTATCTTGATCTTCTCTGGTGAAATTATATTCATTAGCGCATAAATCACCACAAGTTCCCATATGTTTTTGATCGTAAACATCAGTTAAACCATCAACTAAAAGTCCATCTACAACATTTATGTTTCCAAGTTTAGTTGCTTTTCTTCCAGAAATATAATGAGGAATACTACTCATATTTTCCATACCTCCTGCAATAACAATTTCTGCATCTCCAGTTTTAATAGCTTGAGCTGCAAACATTATAGATTTCATTCCGGATGCACAAACTTTATTAATTGTAGTACAAGGTACCGTGTTTGGAATCCCTGCAAAAATTGCAGCTTGTTTAGCTGGAGCTTGTCCCAGTCCTGCAGAAATAACATTTCCCATGAAAACTTCATCAACTAAATTAGGATCTAAATTTATTTTATCTAAAGCACCTTTTATGGCAATGGCTCCAAGTTTTGTAGCAGATATATTTGCTAAACTTCCTAAAAAGCTACCTATAGGAGTTCTAGCTACGGAAACAATTACAACTTCTTTCATATTAATATATTTTCAATTGCGAATTTAATCAAAATTAAGGAATCTATCCATTTTTAGAATAGAGTTTAATTTTGTAATATATATCACTTAAAATAAGTTTTAGTTTTATAAATTTCTAAATTAATAAAAAAACAAAAGATTTTATGAATTCAGCAACAGCATTTAAAAAGCATTACGTAGCAATTATTGGAGGGTCAATTTCAGGTTCAGAGGCAGCAAATATTCTTGCAAAAAATGGTTTTAGGGTTGTTGTTTTTGAAATGAATAAATTGCCTTATGGCAAAATTGAGGATGGTTTACCTAACTGGCATATAAACTTAAGGAATAGACAAATAAATGAGATAGATTCAAAATTAGACCAAGAAAATATTCGGTTTGTACCAAATACTAAAATTGGAAAGGATATTGATTTTTTAGATTTGGTTAATAATTGGGGTTTTTCAGCAATTATTTTGGCAAATGGTGCCTGGCAGGATAGAGGTTTGCCAATTTTAGAAATTGATAAGTTTTTAGATAAAGAATTGATATATCAAAATTCATTTATTTATTGGTTTAATCATAAACATGAAAAAGATTATGATGGTCTTAATTATACCATAAAAAATAATACCATTGTTGTTGGTGGAGGATTGGCATCTTTAGATGTAGTTAAAATTGTAATGATTGAACTTGTTAAAAAGCAACTATTTGTTAAAAAAGGAATTGAAGTAGATTTATTTACATTAGAAAAGGAGGGAATAAATACTATTTTAGAAGAATATAATGTAGATTTTAATGAATTAGAGATTGGAAAGGCTAAGCTTATTTATAGAAGAACAGCTAAAGATATGCCTTTAAAAACTCCAAAAGATGATACAAAAGAAAGCATTGAAATAGCTGAAAATGTTTCAGAAAAATTATTAAATAAGTATCAGGAAAAATATTTATTTGAATTTATTCCATTAAGTATTCCTGTTAATTTTGTTGAAAAGGAAAATAAATTAACAGAAGTTGTTTTTCAGAAAGTACAAGTTGAAAATGGTAAAATTAAACCCATAGAAAATAGCTTTTTTAACATTAAAACTGAAATGGTTATTTCGTCTATTGGAAGTGTTCCTGAGAAAATAGATGGGTTACAATATGAATATACTTCGTTAAAAATGAGAGAAGAAGCAGATTATCATGTTTTTGGTTTCGAAAATGTGTTTGCAATTGGTAATGCTGTAACTGGAAGAGGAAATATACAGGAATCTAAAAAGCACGGACAGCAAATGACAGAAAAAATTATAGACAAGCATTTAACCGAAGAGGCTTTTAAATTATGGTTAACAAACCATAATAATAACATTCGCAGTAAGGTTGCAGAACAGTTAAATAGTATTGTAAAAGAAATATCTGATACTAAAATTCAGCCCGAATCTATAATCCAAAAAATTATTAATAAAACAGATGCTATACACACTAAAATTGGATATACTAATTACAGTAGTTGGACACATAAAAACTTACCTGTGAGGCTTGAAGAGTTATTAAAAAAATAAAAGCGATTGCAAATAGAATAATTATTGTTATTTTTGACTTGCAAACGGATACTTCGTGAAAAAAATCATTAATAAATTACTTGTAAATCACTCCTTAATATATAAGTTGTTTTTATACGTGGCTACTATAGTTTTGGTGGTTTATTTATTTCCAAAAGGAGGACAGTTTAAATACGAATTTCAGAAAGGAAAACCTTGGGAGTATGAAAATTACTATGCTCCATTTGATTTTGCTATTCAAAAAACTGAAGATGAAATTGCTCTTGAAAAACAGCAGGTAACAGAATCTTCAAAGCAGTTTTATGAATATGATGAAAATGTTGTTTTACAAGTTAGAAAATCAATTGATGAAAAAATTGAAAATGCTTTATTGAATTCAGAATTAATTGAAGAAGAAAAAGTTAAACTTAGAGAATTAGTAAATAAAGTTGTAACTGATATTTATGAATTTGGTTATATAGAAACTCAAAATAATATAAAAAATAACAATCAACTTATTACCTTAAAAATGGGTAATAAAAGTCAAGATATTGAAGCTGATAAGTTATTTAAATCTTCACAAATTTTAAGTTTTATTAATTCAAAAATAGGGGTTCAACCGTTTACACAAGAAGAAAATATTGTTCTGAATATTATTTATGAAGAACTAAAACCCAATGTAAAGTTTGATACCATTTTTACGGAAAGAGTACTTCAAGAAAATTTAAGCAAAATTTCTTATACCAAAGGTTTGGTTGCTGAAAATGAGCGAATTATTTTTAAGGGTGATATTGTTGAAGGAGATAAATTAATAATTTTAAATTCCATTAAAAGCGAATTTGAATCGCAGGTTTGGAGCAAGTCCAATTATAATTGGATTGTTTTTGGATATACAATTTTAGTAGCATTAGCATTTCTAATGTTATTACTGTTTTTAAGAAAATATAGGCTAGATATTTTTGAAAATAATACGAAGGTTACTTTCATATTTTTTAATATTATTTTAATTGTTTTATTAATTACTTTAATAGTTAAATATGATGCTAAATATATATATGTAGCTCCAATTGTAATTCTGCCATTGGTTTTAAAAGCCTTTTTTGATGCGAGATTGGGATTATTTACCCACGTTTTAACTGTATTATTATTAGGTTTTATTGTACCAAATAGCTTTGAATTTATTTTTCTGCAAATAATAGCTGGGATAGTAACTATTTTAACAATTTCTGAATTGTATAAAAGAGCTAATTTGTTTATTTCTGTAATTCAAATAACCTTTGTTTATTTTGTATCTTATTTTGCTTTTTCAATAATTCAGGAAGGAAATGCACAAAATTTAGATTGGGAAAAGTTTATTTATTTCTCTATAAATGGTGGCGCTACACTATTTGTTTTACCATTAATTTATGTGTTTGAAAGATTATTTGGATTAGTTTCAGATGAGTCTTTAAAAGAACTTTCTAATACAAACTCAAAGCTTTTGCGTGAATTAGCTGAGAAAGCACCAGGTACTTTTCAACACTCGTTACAAGTTGCTAATTTAGCAGAAGCATCGGCAAATGAAATAAATGCAAATTCAATGCTAGTTCGTACAGGAGCTTTGTACCATGATATTGGTAAGATGATAAATCCAATGTATTATACTGAAAATCAATCTACAAATGTAAATCCACATAATGAATTAACACCAAAAGATAGTGCTCAAATAATTATTAATCATATAATTGAAGGTGTAGAATTAGCGAAAAAACATAGATTACCAGATAGAATAATTGATTTTATTAGAACACATCATGGTACTACATTGGTATATTATTTTTATAAAAAAGAGGAGGAACTTAGTGGAGGAAGGGCAGATGTGTCTAATTTTCAATATCCAGGACCAATACCTTTTTCAAAAGAAACTGCAATTTTAATGATGTGTGATTCTGTTGAAGCAGCATCAAAAAGTATTAAAGAGCCAAGTGCTCAGGCTTTTGATAATTTAGTTGAAAAAATTGTAAATAAACAAATGGAGGAGGGGCAATTTATGAATGCAGATATAACATTTAAAGAATTACAGACCATAAAAAAAGTATTAAAAAAGAAGTTAAAGAACATTTATCATCTTAGAATTGAATACCCTGAATAATTAACTTAATATTTTATTTAAAAAAAATTGAAAAATGTTGTGTAAATGCATTTCTAATGTTACATTTGCACTCGCAAAAATAAGTTCATAAGCATATTTTTTAGGAGAGGTGCCAGAGTGGTAATGGAGCAGATTGCTAATCTGTCGACGGGTAACTGTCGCCAGGGTTCGAATCCCTGTCTCTCCGCAAAATTTAAGATAACCATTTTCGGGGTGTAGCGTAGCCCGGTTATCGCGCCGCGTTTGGGACGCGGAGGTCGCAGGTTCGAATCCTGCCACCCCGACAATAATGGTCGCGTAGCTCAGCTGGATAGAGCATCTGCCTTCTAAGCAGACGGTCACAGGTTCGAATCCTGTCGCGATCACAAGAGAATCAAGGCTTTACAGAAATGTGAAGCCTTTCTTGTTTTTAAGTTGCATAATATTTGCATAATAAATCTTTGTTAAGAAGTTTAAACAACCCTACCCACCTTTGTTTAAAACTCCATAAACAACTAATCTTAAGACTCAATCAATAGTTGACGTGTTATTATCAATCACTAGAAGTCTAATTTCTTAAACAAGTGTAAAAGTATTTTATATGAATGCTACCCCTACACCCGTTTGGACTTAACTGCATATAATCGACCTACCTTCGAAGTTGTATATAATTCCTTTTTCCATAGTCGTTCGACCGGGGGGCTACAGGGAGAGTGTGGCTTTATGTGGATCGCTCATATACTCCCTGTTGAAATTTAGTAGTATAGATATAAAAGCAACCTGTAGATGTAAATTAAGAGATTATTTTATAGGTAAGGCTGTTGAATTATGGGGCTCTTATAGCTTCTTTTTAAGGTATCTATTAAAGCTTAGGAGTAAGAACTACAATAATAAGGAGGAACAGATATAACATCGGTATATGGGGTGAAAATAGCCTCACAGAAGTGCACTACCCCTCGAATATCATATAATAAAAAACTAATAATCAAAAGGGGGTGGCATAAATAGGTGGCGGGTACTTTTTAGTATGTGTAAATAACCTGTTACTATCAGGTTCGAAGTAATGCAATTTTTAACTGTCCTATCGTTTTAAGTTGTTGCTTTAGATTATCTTCATAGTTGATTATTTTCATTAACTTTCTAACTTTTAGCTCCCAATTATCTTTTTCATAATTCTGTAGAGCTGTATTAAGGACTTTTCTTACATCATCTATGCGAATGAAAGGAATAACGCTCCCAATGATGTAATATTTAAAACACTCTCCTACCTGTAATGATTGACATAAATAGTATAGTATTTCTCGCTGTTCATTTGTCTCTGTAGTTACAACGAAGCAATTAGGTATCGGGTTATGAAGAGCTCTACCACTATTCAAACCTTTATTTTGAATGAAGTAATGTGGTTGATTGTAGGTGCTACCTTTCTTGTAGGATTTGATCGTGTAGTTTAGCATACTATTTACTTTTAAATGTTAATGGTTCATTTTTAATTTTGAATCGAAATAGAAAAAAGGCTATGCTTGTTATGTGGCTTTTGTACAAGGTTATTGGAGAAAATACTACCTGATTTATAAAGTTGTTTTGGAAGCATTTTGTATTAAGGTGGAGATTTTCTCCAAAACCCGCAGGGCTTGACCTTTTACAAAATGAGGCGGCTGGAGATGGTAATAACTTAATTTTGCCGACTTTTTATTTCTGTCAACAATTAAATGTTAGAATGTTTATCTAGTATGAATAATTACTACAGAAGGTAATTGCTATCAACTAATATCCTCAGAATCCTCAACTTCCTTAATATCCTCAGTAGTATAATTTACTCTTAACAAATGAATACCAATGCTCCTTATTTAAAAGAGGGTAATTGCGAAGCAGAGCCGAGCCCAGCACGAGCTGACCGAAACTGTTAGAAAAGAATAATATGTTGAGTTCCGAATAAATATTTTTTCTAACTACGTGGTACACGCTGGTGGCGCTGTTTTTGAAGCGGCTGGAAAGACAAGTGCTGTAATTGAAGGAAGCTATTGAAGGATGGAGTGTAGGTGTACATCTTACAGTTATCTTAGTTTAATGAGGGTGAGGATTTTGAGGAAACTAAGGAAGTTGAGGATATAGAATAACTGTTGATGTTAAAACTACTTTAGAGTTGGCTGAAATAGCTGAATGAGTGCGCTGCTCTTGTGTGCGTTTGCAATAGGTTTTAATAACGAATGAAAGAAGTGGTTAAATTCTATGCAAAATGGATGCTATCAAAAACTGTGATCACCAAATAGGTTGAGGGAAAAAGCGGGCTCGGTCAGTATGAAATAGCGGTTTCCTCTTAATAAAAGGTCTTGCGTAGCATATCCTTAGAAGATCTTAAGAGTAAAGTAAGCTATGTGTCTCCGAATAGAGTAGCGTATGAAGAAAAGCAAATGAGAGAGCTACAATGAGCACCAGCTGGAGCACAAATTGTAGTAGAACGAATGTTAAGTACAAATTAGACGTAGGAGAATTTTTAATTATGCTTTACGAAATTAAGTGGATCGACTGAGGAACTCCATATTACCCAACGAATGTTTGTCAGTTATATACATCTAGCCAAGAGTTGTATCATTTTTTATTCAATTACTTAAAGGATAAACCTAATTTTAATTCTATTTTCTCTTCTAATTTATTAATAAAACTATCAATACTTGGTGTAGGTTGATGCGTAAATGCTTTTATAAGGTTTGATATTGTTGTTGATTTTTTTCTAATTAACTTTAGATTATATAAATTATCCTTTAGTTCTAAATCATAAATATGATATTTAGTATTGTCTTCTTCGGTATAATCTAAATCAGCTAAATTAAATCTATCTACCATATTGTCAAATACAAAATCTTGCATAACCCAAAATATTTTTTTATCCCAAGATTCCATAACTTGCCCTTTAATTAACATTTGAATATAAGATAATTTTATAGTATTATATGTATTCATACCAAAACTATAATTTTTATTCTTTAAGTCATCTCCATTCATAAAATCTTTCAAAGCATTAACCAGTTTACCAGTTCCCGTAGTAGAATCTGACTGAAACTCTACTATACAAAAATCTTCAACTTCACTACTAATAGGTTTATGCTTTACTAAAACAAAGTCAAAAGTCCCAACATCTTTTAGTCTAACTTCTTTAAACAAAAGAACATTGTCGGTGCTACCAAATGCACTAATACAAATGTTAGTAAAGACAATATTATCCTCTAGGAATCTATTCGGGCAAATTATCGGTTTTTTCCCACTATGATTTACAGAGCAAACACCCATCGGGTAGTTTATCATTCTACTTTGCTTGTCACATATTTTTCCAGTGAACCGACAATTGTAGTAGTTAACTGCTTCCTGTGCATTATCACTATCATTGTCGAGTGGATAAGTGAAAATTTCATTTGGATTTCTCATAATTATTTTTTTAATATTACTATTTCTTCTGGTAGATCAACGTTATGACCAGTACTTCTTCTTATTCTAAAAAGTTCTTTTTTTCCTTCAGAATAACCAAGCTTATTAGCCATTTCAATCAAAATATCACATACAGGAATATATACTCCCTTAATTGTTTGATCACCAACAACCAATAAAAAGTGTCCATCTTCTTTCATTAAAGGAAGAAACTCTTTTAAGCATAAATACATATCACCAAAATACTCTCTAACCATTCTAGGGTAATCAAATCCCCAATTTTTATCTTTTGTTTGCTCATAAATTAAATCAGAAATTTCCATAACACTTTTAAATTTCTTTATATGTTCAGCAGAATTACTTTCTTTATAAATCAATTTAGTACTCCCTTTTACCATTTTTCTTTTAATCTGTTGAACATCGTCCATATTCTCGACAAAATCTAAAAGATATAATTCCAACCGAGTTTGGCGAGTATATTCGAGATCATTTGGGTATGGTGGTGAAGTAACTAAAAAATCAATTGACTTTTGCTCTATATATTTGGATGCATTAAGACAAGAGTCATTAATTATTTGAACATCTTTAAAATCTATATTTAATTGCTGAAGTTTTATTAAATCATTGTATACTTCTACAACTTTATCAGTAAAAATATCCCAAAATTCATCTTTATCTCTAAAAGGATAAAAAGTCGTGCCTGGACAAAAGGCCACAAATGAAGCATCAAGAGCTGAACGTGACATCGATAACAATAACAGTTTTCTAATTCCTTTATTTTTTATTGTTTTGATGTGATTTTTCAATAAAACTACCTCTTTTTGTAAACCTAAGCTTAACCATTGATTGAGTTCCTTTTTTGGCATTTTATCAAGAAAATCTTTGTCAATATTTAAAGTGTCAAAATGATGAATATCCTTTAAAAATTTTTTTGAGATTCTTAAAACTTCTTTTTTAAATGTTGTTAAATCAATATCCCAATTTGTTTTTACCTCAGAAATAAATGCCATTAATGGGTTAGCATCAAAACCATAAGACCTAATATTAAACATTTTAGATGAAACATTTGTCGTTCCACTTCCTGCAAATGGTTCTACTATGAGGGAAGATTCATTTAATCCATATTCTTTAATTTTTTCTTCAATTAAATAGTATGGGAAATCTTCTAGATAATTATACCATCTATGACATATACCGCCATTATTATACTGACTAATTGTACTATTACTATGATTATCGTTGTTAAAAAGTGTAGTTTTATTATGTAATTTGTTTTTCCTTCTTCGATTCGAATATTCTAATGAAAGAATATTCTCCGAATAAATCTTGTGAACATAATCATTCTTTTTAATAATAGAATTGAATAACCCTAATCTTTCTTCAGGAATAGCATAACCTTTATCTAAATCACCAATTAGAAATTTTTTAGTATTTAACGCTTTGATCGCATCATTTAAGATCTTACTGTTTGGTTTATAATCCGTAACCTTGTAAATATTTTCTAACGATGTTTTTTGGTTCAGACTAATGTCTATATATATAATTTGTAGAATCTGTGATTGTAAAAATGGTAACTTATTGGGACTAATTAATTTTTCTTTTATCAAAATCTTTGTAATATAAAAATGTAAAACTTAAGCGGCTAATTTAGTCATTTTAATTTTCTTTTTTGGTTACAATTCAAGATTTAGATTTTTTACATAAAAAAATTATTTAATTGATAAACTAATTGAAAAGTAAAGCTACTTATTGATGTAGAACTAATATTAAGCCGATTAAAATTACTAATGGGCTAATCAAAGTATTAATTGCTTCGAGACAACTTCAACCCATTCTTTTTGCTTTATATATATTGGAGGTAGTGGATGGTAATAAGCCCAATTAGTATTAGGCTTTAAAATACCGTAGGTGTTTGAAGCATTACACGCCGCTATAGCTTTTACAGCTAAAGGCTTTAAATGATCATTTACTCCCCAGCCATAGATTACAGGGATATTAGGTATCCATAAGCTGTTAAAATCTTCTTTTCTGCTATCATCAAATATAGAGTGTGCAATACCTTTAGCCTCTAACTCTGCCATTTTCTTATAAAACAAATTACTCTTTGGCTCACGGATATCTGATAGGTTTAAAACTCTGCAATATTCATATCCAGCATTCAACATCACCTCCATTATCTGGCTCTGAGTTCTGTCAGGTATAGCTTCAGAAGCTATGGTATTATTATCTATTCCGTCAATACTTCTGGAGCTACCAGGGTTCATCATTACTACCATTAAATCAGGTGTTTTAGGGCTTTTTTTTACTTTTTTAATATCTAAGTACTTTCGGAATTTATAGCCTTGTAATTCGTAGAAAAGGCCGGTAATTTTGAATTTATTTTTCATTGATTTTATTTATGCTAAATTAATAAATTATCATAGGAATTTATAGTGATTTATATTATATTTGTTACTGGAAGACAGACTATTAGTTTGTCGATCTTTTTCATAGCAATTTACCCACCTCTCTAAAGAAGTGGGTTTTTTTATTGCCATTTGGACTACTTAGGAATTACAGGATTCTGAGGGTTTTAAGGATATTTCCTTTATTTCCTCAACTTCCTAAGATTCCCCATCTTCTGGAAATAAAGTATTTATATAATTATTGTGCGACTTTTTATATAAGATGCCGTCCTTCACTAATTTTGATATATAACCTTCGGCTGTTTTATCTTTAATCCCTTTGTTTTTTGCGATACTAATATAATCTTTCCGAGAAAATGTTTTCGGTAATGCTTCAATAAACTCTTCCTTCGAACTTTTATGACCAGCTGGTTTCTCTACTTTATTCAAAGTAAAAAATACTTTACGACTATGATGTGTAAGAATTGGGATCATTTTAAGAACGCTATCATAATCAATATCTGAACATTCTCTTTCATTAGGTACATCACTACCATCTTCCATTATTCTAAGTGTTGTTAGAATCATTATAAGCCTAAAAGAAATAAGTCCCAATCGTCTTACATTAGCAATAAATCCATCTGAATCGATATTTTCATACTTTGCTTGTAATTTAGAGAAGTATTCAAATGATTTCTCACCTTGAACATCACTAATACTAATTTTGATTTCATCGCTATCATTAAGCAATTTATAAAACTCAAAGAAGTTATCCCCTAATTTCTTGTATTTTAAATCAAGATCCTCAGTATCACTTTTATCATATGGGTTAATCCATTCAGATTTCATAACAAGATAATAAAACATAAACCTACTAAATAGGCCATCTTCAGCTCTTGGTATTAAAGAAATAACCTGCCCAGGTGTTCCGGATAATACTACAGATAATTTTGGTTTTTCAATCTCAACATACTCCCGATCAGTTCTTCTGAAATATGTTATTGGTTCGTGATGAAATGCTTTTCTAAATCCATCACTATAATCTCCATAATCTGACTTAAATGCTTGTGTTAAGGTATCTCCTTCTGTTTCGAAAATAATACCCTTTTCATCATTATCATTGAGTAATTGAAACATCCCTGTACTACTATTATTAGCGGGAATAAACAACATTTTTTCTGTTGGTTTTTTTGGTCTAACTAAGTCACTATTATTTTTCTTGTTCTTATTATAATATGCAAGATCTTTTTTGTAATCCTCATTTAGAGATTCCATTTCAGCTCTTAAAGATTTATGTATTTTATTTATGATCAACCTTGACTTATTTAATTTCCCTTTTCCTGAGGAAGCAGGAGCTGTTACAAATAAATACAAATTTGAATAGACTTTATCCTTATCATAAATACCATAAACTTTTGGGATGCACGAACTGATACTTGTAATTGCGCCTAATAAAAGCATATCTCTTTCCTGATTTGAAGTTGCGTGTGAAACAGCGTCTTGCAGAAATTGAGGAAGTTGAGGATATAAGGTGTCTGGAAAAGTAGGTAATTTATCTTCATTACCTTGATTTTTATTTGTCGAATTATCCATTATGCAATTTTTTTATAGTTAGATAAATAATTGTTGGCTTGATCTTCAATCTCTCGGTCTGAAAGAACCTTCCCCGACTTAATGTAGCTAGTAAGTTCTTCTCTAGAGAAATAAAGTCTTTTGCCTTGTTTCATAACAGGTAGTTCTCTTTTGCTAACCTTGTTGTACAAAGTAGCTTTAGATAAGTTTAAAAAAGTTGCTGCTTCTTGAATGTTAAGAAGATCGTTTTTCTTTTCAGTAGGTTTCGCAGATTGGAGCAACATAGTAATAATGTCCATCTTTGCATTTAACTCTTGCACTGCTTCAGGCAGTGAGTCGATTGTTAATTTTAACATAATTGATTATATTTTTATGTCAGACGCTTAATTGCGTTGACACGGCAAAATTACATAAGTAACTTACTGATATATAACGAATTATGTTACGAGTTTACGAGAATAAAATACGAGTTTACGGGAATTATTGTTTTAAGGAATTTTCTTTACTATATAATCATAATCTTTAGAGGGTTTTGCCCCGTCAATTTGTTTGCGTGTCTTATCACTAAATAGAACAAAACACGAACTTATTAACTTAAAATAGCTTTCAGGTTTGGATTTAGATAAACTTGGGTGTAATTCGGCAAATAAATCTTTAAACGCTTGGACAATATTTCCCTTAGCTGTGTATAATTTCTTAATAGGTTCCTTAATTTCAGGTATCGTAAAACTTTTTTCAAAGTATTCAGTTACCCAAATAACAAGGCTGTTATAATCTTGATGAGATAATATTTGCTTCTTCTGCCAAGGATCGTCAGTTAGTGTGAATCTAAAAGCCTCATTAACCTTAATAAAGGTTTCTGTATCACTGTTAGATTTTATTAAGATAGTCGTAGAGGAAACATTAGTGTCAAGATCTTCAATACTTTCTGCATCGCTAGCTCTTTCAGCTTCAGATTTTAAATATTCTAGCTTTGATTTTCTTAGAACAAGATCTCCAGATTGTATTTCTTTAATCTCTGAAATAAATGTTATAGGATCGCTTAAGATTAACCCATTTTCTAACGCCTTAATTAATTCCTTTGCATTTGTACACTTTTCCCAGTTATTACGTTTAACTTCACCTATAAAACCTAAATCATCCGCTATCAATTGATCTTCTTTCTGTTTGGATCGTTCATAAGATTCAAAATCTTTTTCTAACCTTATTGTTTCAAAATATTTATCCTCAAACTTCTCAATGTATTGATTACTGGAATATGTTATATTGATTAAACTATTAATTTCATTGATTAATAATTTAAAAAATTCATTTTGTCCAAAAATAGGTTTTGAATTTCTTGAATAGGTAAATCTTAGAAAATTATAATAGAAAAAATGTGCAATATTATCGTTTCTTCTTATTGTGTACTCAATATATGATTTAGCAATTAGATCCGTGAAATTATACATAGCAGCGTTATTTTTTTAAAAGTCCATCAGTTTATCAGCAAATTCTTTCTTATCCTTGTCTTCAAATCCAGCAAAATAGTTTTTTGTAACACTAAGGCTACTATGGTTTAGAGCTTCGCTTATAAATTCCATTGAAGCACCTTTTTGTATAGAGACAGTTGCAAAGGAGTGGCGGGCCCAGTACGAACTTATTTTAAATTCAAATCCTTCTCTTTTTGCAACTTTATTAAAGTGAAGGTTTATAAGACTGGTAAAGTTTTTAACCTTGCGCCGTTGTTTCAAAGCATCGTCTTCATTTAATAATATAGGAAATATAACTTGATCAGGGTTTTTATGTTCATTACCATATTTAAGTATAACTCCTCTTGCATAATCATTCAGCGGAACATTAATTTCTTTTAGATTTCCTTTTTTTGTATTGATAGTTTTGGCTCTGTAATATCTGATATTTCCATCATCAATGTTTTTATACTTCAAAAGTGCAATATCTTTAATATTCATACCACTACAGGCGTAACTAAAAAACCAGAAATCTTTAGCCCTTTCTTCTTCAGGAGTGATTGTATTAGCGTTAAATAAAATTTTCAACTGTTCTCTTGAAAGAGCCTTCTTAGTTCCTGTTGATGTTGGAATTTGATATTTGCCTTTTCCTTTGCCAAAAGGATAGGTTTCACGTTTAATTTCATTTTCATTGATGGCATCATTGAAAATAGTTCTTAATGCTCTTAGGTACATTGAAACAGTAGTTCTGCTTTTATCAACGTCTTTAATCATATAACTTTCATATTTATTTAACCAGTCAGTTGTAATATCGTAAAATGTTAAATTTTTAATGTTACCCTTAGATTTAGCAATTAAAAAATTGTTCAAGGACTTAAGACTTAAGCGATAGTTACTAGCAGTAGAAATTTGATCGTTTTTAGTTAGTACATCTATCTTGTTGTTATAGTGATATTGAATATTAATACTAGCACCTTTTCTTCTGAACATCTTTTTTTCAAAGGATTCAAATGAAAAAGGGGATAAGTCCATAGCAACTTTGTTAGCTCTACTTAGAATGTTCTGAAGGAATACTTTTATTTCATTTTTTTTACCTCGTACACTTTTATCTGAATTGAATATATCTTCAAAATCATCCTTAGATAAGTCTATACCTGTACCAAAAAATTTTTGCTTCTTGGTGATTACAGAATAGAGCTGTAATTTAACAGGGAATAGGTTAGGAGTATTCTTCTTTGACTTTCTTTTGTCAAGATATAGTGAAATTCTAAAATCCATAGCATTAGTTTGAAAAGTTAAATGTAATCATTTGCATAATATTTGCATAATATTTTAGTAAATAAACACTTTTATAAGTGAAGTAAAATTAAGTTGAAAAGTGTAAGTAATTGTAAAACAGTAGTTAAAGCGATTAGAGTGAAGTAGAATGAAGTGCGGTAGGATAACTTCTAAGCAGACGGTCATAGGTTCGAATCCTATCGCGATCACAAAAAGCCTTACTATTTTTAGTAAGGCTTTTTTGTTTTACGGGAGATTATTATTTAACTATACACCAGAAAACGCACTAAATCCACCATCTACTGGAACTACAATTCCATTTACAAAACTAGATGAGTCGCTACATAACCATAATAATGTACTTACCAACTCTTCTGGTTCGCCAAAACGTTTCATAGGTGTGTTTTTAACAATTGTTTTTCCTCTTTCTGTAAGAGACCCATCATTATTTAATAATAAACTTTTATTTTGGTTTCCAATAAAAAAACCAGGGGCAATAGCATTTACTCTGGTATTATTACTATGTTTTTGTGCCATTTCAATTGCAAGCCATTTTGTGAAGTTTTCAATAGCAGCTTTAGCGGCGGAATAACCAACAACTCTTGTTAAAACGTGTTGAGCTGTAATGGAAGAAATATTTATTATATTTCCATTTTTTTGTTTTACAATTTCACTCCCAAAAGCAATTGTAGGTAACAGAGTACCGTTAAGATTTAAATCTGTAACAGAATTAAAATCATTTGTGTTTATATCAAAAAAATTG
This sequence comes from Lutibacter oceani, assembly GCF_003384935.1. GTDB lineage: Bacteria > Bacteroidota > Bacteroidia > Flavobacteriales > Flavobacteriaceae > Lutibacter > Lutibacter oceani. The sequence goes on along the minus strand of NZ_QTTQ01000010.1, from coordinate 638,407 downwards.
TCTTCAGGCATTATTGTAGCTCCTTTTAAATTCCCGCCTGCTGCATTAACAAGTATATCAATTCTGCCCCATTTATTAAGTATAGCTTTTTTTACATCTTTTAATTTTTCGAGGTCTAAAACATCCGCAGCCATTGCTATTGCTTCCCCGCCTAAATTGTTAATGTCTTCCGATTTAATTTGAAGTGAACTTAAAGTTCTTCCAATTAATACAACCTTAATACCTTCAAGGGCAAGCCCTTTAGCCATTGCACCACCTAATGAACCTCCTCCGCCAGTTATTACTGCTACTTTGTTTTTATAGTTATGATTAAGCATTTTTTTAAATTTTAATTTGATAAATTTGAAATGATTTTATAAAAATATTCGATTTCAATTTAGCTCAAGGAAAACATTATTTTAAAAATATTTTACCAATAATATTCGAAATTAATCTTAATATTTTGGTAACAAAAATAAAATAAAAAATAATGAGTAAATGAAGCTAAGGTTGTTTTTAAATTTTTATTGAAATTTAAATATTTTATAATGGTAATATTTATTACCATTATATTAATAATTTCTTGATTTTTTTATTTAAAAAATGAAATGTATATAGATAAAATTTGCATTTAAAATAATTTCCATTACATTTGTGTAATCGATTACATTTTAAAAATAATACTATGTCAACAACTTACGAATCGCGCTACGCTTCTAGCCCACAAGCTGTAAAACAATATGATACGGCACAATTAAGAGAAGAGTTTTTAATTGAAAATTTAATGGAAGCAGGTAAAATTAATCTTACCTATTCTCATTACGATAGGTATATTGCTGGTTCTGCTGTTCCATTAGAGCCATTAAAACTTGAAACTATTGATCCTTTAAAGGCTGAATACTTCTTAGAAAGAAGAGAAATTGGAATTATAAATGTAGGAGGAAATGGAAGTGTAGAAGTAGATGGAACTTCTTGTGAATTAGGTTTTAAAGATGCATTATATATTGGAAGTGGAAATAAAGATGTGATTTTTAAAAGTGAAGATGTTAAGAATCCGGCTCTTTATTATATAAATTCTGCACCGGCACATAAAAGTTTTCCAACAAAAAAAGTGAGCAAAGCTGAAGCTAATAAATTAGAATTGGGATCTTTGGAAACGGCAAATCATAGAACTGTAAACCAAATGATTATTGGTGGAATTATTACCACGTGTCAATTGCAAATGGGAATGACAGAGCTTAAAACAGGAAGTGTATGGAATACAATGCCAGCTCACGTTCATGACCGTAGAATGGAGGTTTATTTTTATTTAGACATTCCAGAAAATCAAGCTGTTTGTCATTTTATGGGGCAACCACAAGAAACACGTCACATTTGGATGAATAATCATCAGGCTGTAATTTCTCCACCTTGGTCAATTCATTGTGGTTCAGGAACTTCAAATTATACATTTATATGGGGAATGGCAGGTGAAAACCTAGATTATAACGATATGGATGTAGCTAAAATAACTGAATTGAGATAAACATAATATTACAATGAAAAATTTATTTGATTTAACAGGTAAAAGAGCTTTAATTACTGGTGGAGTTCATGGTTTAGGAATGGCAATGGCAAAAGCTCTAGGTCATGCGGGAGCAGAACTAATTGTAAATAATTATTCACCTGACATGCTTGAAGTAGCAAAAAAAGAATATGAAAGTGAAGGATTAAAAGTCAACACGTATGTTTTTGATGTTACCAATGATAAAGAAGTTGAGAAATATATTGATATTATAGAAAAAGAAGTAGGTCCAATTGATATTCTGATTAACAATGCAGGGATTATTAAAAGAATTCCAATGGAAGATATGGAATCGGAAGATTTTAGGGCTGTAATTGATGTTAATTTAGTAGGGCCTTTTATTGTTTCTAAATATGTTGGTAGAAAAATGATAACTCGCCGCGCAGGAAAAATTATTAACATTAATTCTATGATGAGTGAATTAGGTAGAAATACAGTTTCTGCTTACGCAGCTTCCAAAGGAGGGTTAAAAATGTTAACTAAAAACATGGCAACAGAATGGGCAAAATATAATATTCAAACAAATGGTATTGGACCAGGTTATTTTGCAACTTCACAAACTGCTCCTATAAGGGTTGATGGGCATCCATTTAATGAATTTATTATCAACCGTACTCCAGCAGCACGCTGGGGAAATCCTGAAGATTTAGCAGGTGCTGCTGTATTTTTAGCATCAAAAGCCAGCGATTTTGTAAACGGACAAATCATTTATGTAGATGGAGGTATTTTAGCTACAATTGGTAAGCCTTCAAATGAAGAATAATTTAAAGTAATTATATAAAATGAGTGCAAAATTTATACATGATGATTTTTTACTGGGAAATAAATTCGCAGAAGAATTATATCATAACTATGCAAAAAATCAACCAATAATTGATTATCACAATCATTTACCTCCCCAACAAATTTCAGAAAATATAATATTTGATAATATAACAAATGTTTGGATTAATGGTGATCATTACAAATGGCGTGCAATGCGTACATTAGGTATAAATGAAGAATTTATAACAGGTGGAGCATCAGATAAAGATAAATTTTTAAGTTGGGCAAAAACAGTTCCATATACAATGAGAAATCCATTGTATCATTGGACACATTTAGAATTAGCAAGGTATTTTGATATTTATGATTTATTGAATGAAAATTCCGCAGAAAAAATTTATCAAGAAACGAAAGAAAAATTAAATACAGAAGCTTATAGTGTTCAAAATTTATTGCATAAAGTAAATGTAGAAGTTGTTTGTACAACTGAAGATCCAATAGATACTTTAGAGCATCATCAGAAAATTAAAGAAAGCAATCTAAATTTAAAAGTGAGTACAGCTTTTAGACCAGATAAAGCAATATTAATTGATGAAGAAGGCTATAATACTTATATTGATTTACTTGGGAAATCAGCTGATATTTCAATAAATTCCTATCAAGACTTACGTGATGCATTAGCAAAAAGAATTGCATATTTTGATGATAATGGCTGTAAACTTTGCGATCACGGATTAAATCAAATTTATTTTGAGGAATTTAAAGAAAGTGAAATAAAATCGATTTTTGAAAAGAAAAGAGCAAATAAATCAATAACCAATAACGAAGTTTTGAAATTTCAAAGTGCAATTTTATTATTTCTGGCAGAAACATATCACAAGTTTGGTTGGGTGCAACAATTTCATTTAGGAGCTTTAAGAAATAACAATGCTCGTATGCTAAGAGTTTTAGGGCCAGACACAGGTTGGGATTCTATTGGGGATTATTCTCAGGCTCAAAAATTATCAAATTTTTTAAATGCATTAGATAGCAAAGATAAATTAACCAAAACTATTCTTTATAATTTAAATCCAGCAGACAACGAAGTAATGGCTACAATGATAGGAAACTTTAATGATGGAAGTTTAAAAGGTAAAGTTCAATATGGTTCTGGCTGGTGGTTTTTAGATCAAAAAGATGGAATGACAAAACAATTAAATGCACTTTCTAATATGGGGCTAATTAGTTGTTTTATTGGTATGCTAACCGATTCTAGAAGCTTTTTATCATTTCCTAGGCACGAATATTTTAGAAGAATTCTTTGTAATCTTTTAGGTGAGGAAATTAAAAAAGGGGAGCTGCCAAATGATATGGAATGGATTGGGAAAATGGTTTCAGATATTAGTTATAATAACGCAAAAGAATATTTCAAATTTTAAAATAAAGAATTTAATATATAATTTACAATGAGTAAAGTAGTAACATTTGGAGAAATCATGTTGAGATTGGCTCCACAAGGATTTTTAAGATTTTCACAAGCCGATAATTTTGATGTTGTTTATGGAGGAGGAGAATCAAATGTAGCAGTTTCTTTGGCAAACTATGGAGTTTCTGTAGATTTTGTAACACGTTTACCAAAAAATGATATTGGAGAATGTGCTATGATGGAAATGCGTAAAAGAGGTGTTGGAATAGATAAAATTGTTTGGGGTGGAGATCGTTTAGGAATCTATTTCTTAGAAACAGGAGCAGTATCTAGAGGTTCTAAAGTGGTTTATGATAGAGCGCATTCAGCAATTGCTGAAATTGAATCAGGAATGATCAATTGGGAAGAAGTCTTTGAAGGTGCAGAATGGTTTCACTGGACAGGTATTACTCCTGCAATTTCACAAGGAGCAGCTGATGTTTGTTTAGAGGCAGTTAAAGCAGCAAGTAAATTAGGTTTAACTATTTCAACAGATTTAAACTACCGTGCAAAATTATGGAATTATGGCGGAGACAGAGAAGCTATTATGACTGAATTAACATCGTATTGCGATGTTATTTTAGGAAATGAAGAAGATGCTGAAAAACACTTCAACATAAAACCAGAAGGATTAGATATTACAACGCATGGACATGATGTAAAAGCAGAAGCGTTTTTATCTGTTTGTCAACAAATGATGGAAAAATTCCCAAGAGCTAAAAAAGTAATTACAACTTTAAGAGGTTCCATTTCAGCATCACATAACACATGGGCAGGAGTTTTGTATGATGGTACAAAAATGTTTGAAACGCGTCAATACCAAATTACTGATATTGTAGATAGAGTAGGTGGAGGAGATTCATTTATGGGTGGTTTAATCTACGGATTGTTAACGTATCCAGAAGACGATCAAAATGCATTAGACTTTGCAGTTGCAGCGTCTTGCTTAAAACATACTATTAAAGGTGATGCCAATTTAGTAACAGTTGATGAAGTTAATAAATTAATGGGCGGTGACGCTTCAGGAAGAGTAGCAAGATAAAATATAAATGTTTTAATTAGAATTGATTTTGTTGGGGAGTTGTAAATTGTTAGGTATAAGTCAACTCTCCACATTATCAATATTTAAATTATAAAATAAAATGGCACAATTTACAAGAATAGAAGTTGCATCAGTAATGAAAGAAACGGGAATGGTTCCTTTATTTTTTAGTAACGATTTAGAATTAAGTAAACAAGTATTAAAAGCATGTTATGATGGTGGAGCTCGATTAATGGAGTTTACTGCTCGAGGAGATTTTGCTCACGAAGTTTTTGGAGAATTAACTAAATACGCTATTGCAGAATTACCAGGAATGATAATGGGAGTTGGTTCAGTTACCGATGGTGCTGCCGCTTCATTATATATAGCTTTGGGTGCTAATTTTATTGTAACTCCAGTTTTAAGAGAAGATATTGCCATTGCTTGTAATAGAAGAAAAGTTTTATGGTCACCAGGCTGTGGAACTTTAACAGAAATAGCTAGAGCTGAAGAGTTAGGATGTGAAATTGTAAAATTATTCCCTGGAGATATTTACGGACCACAATTTGTAAAAGGAATAAAAGGTCCTCAACCTTGGACAAGTGTTATGCCTACTGGTGGAGTTTCACCAACAAAAGAAAATATAGAAGGATGGTTTAATGCAGGAGTTACTTGTGTTGGAATGGGATCACAATTAATTTCAAAAGAAATTTTAGCGAATAAAGATTTTAATACGTTAAAAAATAAAGTAAAAGAAGCCTTAGAAATTATAAAACAAGTAAGAAAATAAATTTAAACCATTTATAATTCAACATTTGTATTAAAAGTTTAATGCCTGTTGATTACTAACCAAATAAATAAAAATAATTATGGATGAAACTCAAAAGATAGGAAACTATCGCTACAGAATTTTAGCACTTTTAATGTTTGCTACAACTATCAACTATTTTGATAGGAGTATTATTGGTGTAATGGCTCCAACTTTAGAAAAAATGTTTGGTTGGACAAACAGTGATTATGCCAATATTATGATTTCATTTAAAGTTGCCTATGCGGTAGGGATGTTATCAATGGGAGGATTAATAGACCGTTTGGGAACTAAAAAAGGGTATACGCTTTCTATTGCAATTTGGAGTTTCTTTGGGATGTTACACGCATTGGTTCGCCCTGGATTTAGTGTAATTGGTTTTGCTGCAGCTCGATTTGGTTTGGGTTTTGGTGAAGCAGGAAACTTTCCGGCTGCAATTAAAACAACTGCAGAATGGTTTCCAAAAAAAGACCGTGCATTTGCAACAGGTCTTTTTAATGCAGCAACAAGTATTGGAGCAATTGCAGCTCCATTTGTAATTGGTTGGATAGTGCATGAAGATGGAAAAAACTGGCAAGTACCATTCTTAATTACAGGTGCTTTAAGTGCATTGTGGGTATTTCTATGGTTTAAAATGTATAAAAAACCAGAAGTTCATCCCAAAGTATCAAAAGAAGAATTAGCATATATTCAAAGTGATTCAGAAACAGAAAATGAAGAAAAATTACCTTGGAAAAGTGTATTGGATAAGCGTCAAACTTGGGCTTTTGGTTTAGCTAAAGTTACAGATGCAGTATGGTGGTTTTACCTTTTCTGGGGAGCAAAATTTTTGGCAGAAACCTTTGATGTAAATATTAAAAACATCGCATTACCATTTTTTGTTATTTATATTTTAGCAGATGGAGGAAGTATTTTTGGAGGATATCTTTCAGGAGCATTAATGAGAAAGGGATGGACAGTAAATAAGGCTCGAAAAATTACGTTGTTAATTTGCGCTTTAATTATCCTTCCAGTAAGTTTTGTGGCCGTTACAGAAAGTAAATGGATAGCAATTATACTAATTGGATTAGGAGCAGCTGGTCATCAAGCTTGGTCCGCTAATATATTTACGTTAGTTTCCGATGTTTTTCCAAGAAAAGCTACAGCTTCAGTTGTAGGAATTGGAGGTATGATTGGAGCTGTTGCAGGTATAGTTGCAGATAAAGCATTGGGTTCGGTACTGGATCAGGCTGGAAATAGTGGCTATTTTTGGGCCTTTTTAATTGCAGGCTCATGTTACCTTATTATTCTTGGCTTAGTTCATTTATTAATGCCGAAAATGACACCTTTAGATGAAAATTTAAACCCAGTTGAAAATTAAAATATTTACAAATTATAGCTATTACTAATTTATAGTAAATAAATGAAAAAACTAAATAGAAAAAATACAGGTTTAGAAAATAAACTCCCAATAAAAATAGTACAATTTGGAGAGGGTAATTTTTTAAGAGCTTTTATAGATTACGCATTTCAAGAATTGAATAAAGCAGTAAATTTTAATGCGGGAATTGCCGTAGTGCAACCAATAGATAAAGGGTTGGTAGATTTACTTAATGAGCAAGATGGTTTGTACACACTTTTTATGAAAGGTGTTAAAAAAGGAAAGGAAATTCAAGATATTGAATTAATTTCAAACATTGTAAAAGGTGTAAATCCGTATGCTAATTTTAACGATTACTTAAGTTTGGCTAAAGAAGAAGAATTGGAATTTGTAATTTCTAATACAACCGAAGCAGGAATTGCTTATGTGGCTTCTGATACACCGGAAATGCAGCCACCAAGTTCGTTTCCTGCTAAATTAACAGTGCTTTTATATGAACGATTTAAACATTTTAATGGTGATTCAAAAAAAGGGCTTACAATTATTCCTTGTGAATTAATAAACCATAATTCAGAAACATTAAAGGAAATTATTCTTCAATATATAAATGACTGGAAATTAGGAGATGAGTTTAAAAATTGGATATTAAAAAGTAATTCATTTCACAGTACATTAGTTGACAGAATTGTTCCGGGTTATCCAAAAGATGAAATAGAAGCATACAATGCTCAGTTAGATTATTCAGATAATTTAATAGTAGCCGCCGAAGCTTTTTTGTTATGGGTTATTGAAGGAGGAGACGATTTAAAAGCAAAATTACCATTTGATAAAACAAATTTAGATGTTAAAATTGTTAGCGATATGCAACCATACAGAACAAGAAAAGTTCGAATTTTAAATGGTGCGCATACAGCAATGGTTCCTTTTTCAATTTTATATGGAAATAAAACGGTTAAACAATCTGTTGATGATGCTTTTACAGGTCCTTTTATAAACAAGGCTGTTTTTGAAGAAATTATAGATACATTGGATATGGATAAAAATGAGTTAAATAGTTTTGCTGAAGAAGTTTTTGACCGTTTTAGAAATCCATTCATTATTCATAATTTATCAAGTATTGCTTTAAATACAGTTTCAAAATTTAAAGTGCGTGTATTGCCAAGTTTACTGGGATATGTAAAAATTCATAACAAAATACCAACAAATTTAACATTTGCATTTGCATCGTTAATACGTTTTTATAAAGGCACTTTTAATGGTAAAACCTTGCCAGTACAAGATAGTGAAGCGATTGTTTCTAATTTTGAAAAAATTTGGAAATCTAATGATTACAATCAAATAGCGAAAGCTGTTTTAAGTAATGAATCATTTTGGGGAGAAGATTTAACAAAAGTTGAACATTTACCAGAAGCAATTGCATTAGCTTTAAAAGAAATTGAAGTTAATGGTATTGAAAAAGGTTTTGCAAATTACAGCAAAACATATTAAGAAATAATCACCTAAAATATAACAGAATAATAGAATGCAAAACAAAATTATAAAAGTAAATTCATCAGATAACGTTGCAGTTGCTTTGATAAATTTAAAAGCAGGAGAAGTTGTTGCTTTTGAAGGTGAAAATATTACTATTTTATCAGATACAAAATCAAAACATAAAATAGCTTTAAAAAAGTTTGAACCTGGTGACAGAATTATTATGTACAGCGTTCTTGTGGGAACTGCCAATGAAACAATAGAAAAAGGTGATGTTTTAACAATTAATAATGTAAAGCACCAAAGTGATAAAGTTTTTGGAAAAACGGAATCATTTAGTTGGACTGCTCCTGATGTTGAAAAATGGAAAAATAAAACATTCTTAGGCTATCACAGAGAAGACGGTCAAGTTGGTATTGAAAATGTTTGGTTATTTTTTCCGCTAGTATTTTGTGAAAACAGAAATATTGAAATTTTAAAAGAAGTTTTCGAAAAAGAACTTTTAAAACAAAAAGAGAGTTCACATCAACTATTATTACGTTCTTTAGTAAGTGGTGAAGGTGAAAATGAAGTTAAAACAGAAACTTCTAAAAATGTATTTGATAATATTGATGTTAAGTTTATTACTCATCCCGGTGGTTGCGGAGGTATTAGGCAGGATTCAGAAAGTTTAGCAAAATTGTTAGCAGGTTATGTTAATAATCCAAATGTAGCTGGGGCAACAGTTTTAAGTTTAGGGTGTCAAAATCTACAAATAAGCATTTTTAAAGAAGCCTTAAAAGCTATTAATCCAGACTTAAAAAAGCCTGTTTTAATTTATGAACAGCAACAAATGGGTACAGTTGACGAGATGTTATCAGCTATTGTAAAAGATTCTTTTGAAGCCATTAAAAAAGCGAACAACACAGAACGGAAGCCAGCGCCTTTATCTAAATTGAAAGTTGGTTTAGAATGTGGAGGATCAGACGGTTTTTCAGGAATATCAGCAAATCCAACTTTAGGAGCAGTTTCAGATTTATTAGTAGCGTTAAATGGCACTGCTGTTTTAGCTGAATTTCCTGAACTTTGTGGGGTTGAGCAGGAATTGGTTAATAGATGTGTAAATGATAGTGATGGTGAAAAATTTTTAGCCCTAATGAAAGCTTTTGAAAAATCTGTAGTAGATGCAGGTTCAGGGTTTGATATGAATCCTTCGCCTGGAAATATAAAAGACGGATTAATTACTGACGCTATGAAATCGGCTGGAGCTGCTAAAAAAGGAGGAACTTCACCTGTACAAAGTGTATTAGATTATGGTGAATATATTTATAAGCCAGGCCTTAATTTGTTATGTACACCTGGAAATGATGTAGAAAGTACCACAGCTTTGGTAGGATCTGGAGTTAATATGGTTTTATTTACAACAGGGTTAGGTACACCAACAGGAAATCCAATTGCTCCTATAATTAAAGTATCTTCAAATACAGAATTAGCAGAAAAAATGCCTGATATTATTGATATTGAAACCGGTGCGGTTATACGTGGTGAAAAATCAATAGAACAAATGGCAGAAGAAATGTTAGAATTTATGATAGCGGTTGCTAGTGGTAATATACAAACTAAAGCGAAATTATTAAATCAAAACGATTTTATTCCTTGGCGTAGAGGGGTATCATTATAATTTGTTTGTTTAAAAAAAAAGCCAAGAATTTTAATTCTTGGCTTTTTTTTAAACTGATTTTTTTTGTATTAATTTTCTCTTCGTGAAGATTTTCTAACCATTAATTCTGGGGAAAGCACCACATGTTTTTCAGACTTAATTTTTTTTCCATTATTAACTTCTTCCAAAAATACTTGAGCGGTTATTCTACCCATTTCTGTAGGAGACTGATCCACAGATGTTATCGAAAGCTCCATAAATTTTGTAAATGGTTCATTACTAAAGCCTATAATGCCTATGTCTTCAGGAATTCTAAGTCCACGTTCTTTTATTTCTTGAATTGCACCAAGAGCTGTAAAATCACTGGATGAGAATATGGCATCAGGAGGTCTTTCCATATCCAAAAGTATTTTAGTTGTTTTTTTACCTTCATGTACTTTACTCTGAGTTTCAATTACAAGGCTTTCATCAAACTCAAGGCCATTATCAATAATCGCTTGTTTATAACCTAAATACCTGTTTTTAAATATTAAAAGTAAGCGGTCATTTGATAAATGAGCAATACGCTTATAGCCTTGATCTATTAAATGTTTAGTAGCATCATAAGCACCTTTAAAGTCATCAATAGTTACTGAACTTACACCTTTAATATCTTTTTTTCTGTCAAAGAATATTAACGGTATATTTTTTTTAAGTAGTTTTTGAAAACTTTGGTTGTCTTCTAATTTAGCATTTGATATCGACATTAAAATACCATCAACTTGTGCATTTAGTAACGAATTAATGTTTCCTATTTCTAAGTCTTCCTGATCGTGGGTTTGGCAAATTATTACATGGTATCCCTTAGGATATAATTCTTCTTCTATTCCTCTAATTATGGATGCAAAAAAATTACTATCTATTCTAGGTACAATAACACCAATATTATAGCTTTTACCACTTTTAAGAGCTAAAGCAAGTTTGTTTTGCTCATAATTCATTTTAGCGGCTGTTTCTAAAACAAGTTTACGGGTGGCTTTACTTATTTTCGGATTGTTATTTAAAGCTCTAGATACTGTAGCTGCAGTTATATTTAGTTCTTTTGCAATATCATAAATAGTAGTTTTTCCGCTCATGTAAGGTTAAAATTATTTTGTAAAAATACAGTTTTTTATTTATTTAAAAATATAAAATGTTATCGATTACATAAATGTATGGTTTTACAATTAATAATACAATTGAATCTGAGATTTTCCTTTAATTATACTTTATATATTTATATAAGTTCTAATGAAAAAAATACTTTTAAAAAGAATTTTATTTTAAATAGGAAATTTATTAAAATTATGAAGTTTAAAGCATTGTAAGACAATTATATATATTAAAAATGTATCGTTTAAATTATATAAAAATATATTAATATAAAACTGAAACAAGATAAAACCCTTGTAGTAACTGATGTTTAAAAACTAAATATATAGGCCTAACTTATTCAAAGTTAAAGCTCAATATTATTTTAACAAATAATTTGGTTTTCTTGTTGTCTTTTTTTACATTTGTGTAATCGATTACATTATTTTTATTTATTAATGTATAGTAAAAAATTATCCAATATGTATAAAAAAATATTTTTGGTATTAGTAATGTTTGTATTTGTAGTTTCTTGCAACGAGAAAAAAGATAAGATTGTTACTATAAGTCCTTGGGATAAAATGCAGCAAATAATTGATAGTGCTGCTGAACCTACCTTTCCTGATAAAACCTTTAATATTCTTGATTTTGGTGCAGTTCCTAATGGAATAGAAAGCAATACAGAGGCTTTTAAAAAAGCTATAAATGAATGCACAAATAATGGTGGTGGAATTGTTTTAATTCCGTCAGGTAAATATTTAACAGGTCCTATTCATTTAGAAAATAATGTGAACCTTCATTTAGAAGAAGGTTCGGAGATTTTATTTAGTACAAATCCTGCAGATTATTATCCTTTAGTACATACTTCTTATGAAGGAACAGAATTGATGAATTATTCACCATTAATATATGCTTACAAAAAAAATAATATAGCGGTTACAGGTAAAGGAATACTTAATGGACAGGCGAGTAATGAATTCTGGTGGCCTTGGTGCGGGAAAGATTCTTACGGATGGAAACCAGGAATGGGACAGCAAAAAGATAGTTTAAACCTGCCAGTGTTAATGGATATGGGAGAGAATAATACTCCTTTAAATGAACGTGTTTTTGGTGAAAACCATTTTTTGCGTCCAAGTTTTTTTCAGCCATTTGAATGTACAAATGTTATGATTGAAGGTGTTAAGATTATTAATGCTCCGTTTTGGGTAATGCACCCTATAAAATGTGTAAATGTAATTGTTGATGGTGTTACAGTTGAAAGTCATGGTCCGAATAACGATGGGTGTGATCCGGAATATTCTAAAAATGTAATTATTAAAAATTGCACTTTCAATACTGGAGATGATTGTATTGCAATAAAATCAGGTAGAAATGGTGATGGAAGAAGAGTAGCTATAAAAAGTGAAAATATTGTAGTTCAAAATTGTAAAATGATTGATGGTCATGGTGGTGTTGTTATGGGAAGTGAGATTTCTGCAGGAGTTAAAAATGTTTTTGTTGAAAATTGTGTAATGGATAGCCCTAATCTTGATAGAGCTATTAGAATTAAATCAAATTCAAAAAGAGGTGGCCTTGTTGAAAACATTTTTGTGAGAAATATTGAAGTTGGTCAAGTTAAAGAAGCAGTTTTAAAGATTAATATGTTTTACGGTATATATGGAGTGCAAGAAGGAGGTTATATTCCTGAAGTAAGAAATATATATTTAGAAAATATAACTGTTAAAAACGGTGGTAAATTTGGAATTTTAGCTAACGGATATAAAGAATTACCTATTCAAAATATTACTTTAAAAAATGTGAAAATAGAAAAAGTTGAAAAGCCATATTCACTTGAAAATGTGAATAATATAAATTTTACAGATACATATATAAATGGAAAACTAATGACAAACATTAATTAATTAAACAATAACCAAATAGAAACAAATTATGAATATCAAACCTTTATTAAAAAAATTATTAAAATGTAGTTTTACATTTTTAGTTTTTATGACCTTGTTTTTGGGAAATACTCTATATGCCCAAGGAGGATCTACTATAAGTGGAGTTGTTACTGAGGCATCTGGGGGACCATTGCCTGGAGTAAATATTTTAGAAAAAGGAACAAATAATGGAGCTTCAACTGATTTTGATGGTAATTTTACTATCAAAGTATCAAACTCTAATGCAATTTTAGTTATTAGCTACCTTGGTTTTGAGACACAGGAAATAAATGTGGCAGGTAAAACTTCTCTTAATGTTGTGCTAAAAGCAAATTTAGAAGCATTAGACGAGATTGTTGTAATAGGTTATGGATCAACACGTAAGTCGGATTTAACAGGTTCTGTTGTTTCTGTTGGAGGTGATGATTTAAAAAAGCAATCTGTTTCAAATGTTGCAGAGGCTTTGCAAGGTCGTATGGCTGGGGTACAAGTGACTTCTTCAGAAGGTTCTCCAGATGCAGAAATTAAAATTAGAATTCGAGGAGGAGGTTCTTTAACACAAGATAGCTCTCCATTAATAATTGTTGATGGATTTCCTGTAAACAGCATGAGCGATGTTTCGCCTGCAGATATTGAAAATATTACAGTTTTAAAAGATGCTTCATCTACAGCTATTTATGGTTCAAGAGGTGCAAATGGTGTAATTATTATAACTACTAAAAGTGGTATAGATGGTAAAATACAAGTAAATTTTAACACTTTCTACGGAGTAAGTAAAATCGCAAAAACTATTGATGTGCAAGAGCCAGAAGATTTTGTTAAATGGCAATATGAATATGCATTACTTGATAATCCAGATGATTTAGATTCTTATGAAAAATATTTTGGGCAATGGCAAGATTATGATCAATATGCAGGTATGATAGGAAATAACTGGCAGAAACAGATTTATGGAGAAATGGGTGAAGTGTTGAGTAATGATTTAGGAATTCGTGGTGGTTCTGAAAAAATTAATTTCAATTTTAACTACGCACGTTATGATGCAAAAACCATTATGTTGGGTTCAGATTTTAAAAGAGATAACTTGTCTTTAGCCTTAAAAAGTAAAGCCAGCGAAAAAATTGATTTATCATTTACAATACGTTACTCAGATACAGAAATTAATGGAGGTGGAGCGAATGAACAAAATGAAGTTTCTTCGGCAGATGCACGTCTTAGACATAGTGTTGGTTATTCACCAATTCCATTACCAGGTTTAACAACTACAAATACAGATGAAGCACTTTCTAGTTATTTAGTTAATCCTTTTGTTGCTGTTGATGATAATCAACGTAAAAAACTCAGAAAAAATTACAATGTACTTGGAAGTTTTTCTTGGAAAATAATTGAAAACCTTCAATTTAAAACTGATTTAGGTTTAGATAATTATAGTAATTTAGATTACCGTTTTTATGGACGCTCTACATATTATGCAAGTAATAGACCAGCTGCTGAAAATCAAGGATTACCTTCTTTGTTATTTAGTGATGAAAAAAGAGAGCGATTTAGAAATGCTAATACATTTAATTTTGATTTTAATAAAATATTGGATGAAAAACATAGCTTAAAAGTTCTTTTAGGTGAGGAAATGATAGTTTCTAAAACCAATGATGTTACTACCGAAATTCAAGGTTTTCCGAAGTTTTTTGACTTTGATACTTCTAGAAATTTAACAAGCCAAGGTGTACCAATATCAGTTGATAACTATTACAGTCCAGATGATAAATTATTATCGTTTTTTGGTCGTGTAAATTATAGTTATAAAGATCGTTATCTTTTAACTGCAACATACCGTGCGGATGGTTCAAGTAAATTTTTAGGTGACAATCGTTGGGGATATTTTCCATCAGCGGCTTTAGCTTGGAAGATGAAAGAAGAAGATTTTTTAAAAGATGTTTCTTGGGTTAATTCATTGAAACTTAGGTTAAGTTACGGACAGGCTGGAAATAATAATATCCCATCTGGACAAACAGTTCAAAATTTTGAGTCAAAAACTACAACATATATAAATGGAGTTTCTAATTATTGGGCAGCCTCTAATACTTTAGCTAATCCAGATTTAAAATGGGAAACAACCATTACTCAAAACTTGGGTATTGATTTTGATTTATTAGATCGTCGTATAAGCGGTTCATTAGAAGCTTATAAAAATGTTACTCAAGACTTATTAATCAATTTTCCTACACCGGGAACAGGTTATGTAAGTCAGTATAGAAATATGGGGGAAACTCAAAATACAGGTATTGAAGCTTCTTTAAATGTAAGAGCAATTGAAAAAGAAGATTATGGTTTAAATTTTTCTTTTAACATTGGATTTAACAAAAATCGTATAAACTCACTTGGAGTTATGGATGATTTTGGTCAAAATACGAATTGGGCTTCAACTCAAATAGGAAATGATTATGTTATAAATGTTGGTCAACCTATAGGTTTAATGTATGGATATGAAAGTGATGGGCGTTACGAAGTATCAGACTTTGATTTTGATTCAGGAACAGGAACTTATACATTGAAATCTGGAGTTGTTGATAATGCAGCAGTTATAGGTGCTGTTATGCCTGGTTCTATGAAATTAAAAGATATAGATGGTGATGGTTTAGTAACTGTAGATGATAATACTATTATTGGAGATTCTAATCCAACACATACAGGTGGTTTTGTTATTAATGCGAATGCTTATGGTTTTGATCTTTCTGCAGCTTTTAACTGGAGTGTAGGAAATGATGTGTACAATGCAAATAAAATTGAATTTACTACATCTAATCAAAACGGACAATACAGAAATTTAAGTACAATTATGGCTGATGGAAGTAGATGGACAAATTTAGATCCAGCTTCTGGTCAATTAGTTACAGATCCAGCACAATTAACAGCACTTAATGCTAATACTACAATGTGGTCGCCATATATGTCTCGTTTTGTTTTTAGCGACTGGGCAGTTGAAGATGGTTCTTTTTTAAGATTAAACACAATTACATTAGGGTATACAGCACCAGAATCAATAGTTTCAAAAATTGGTGTTTCTAAACTGAGATTTTATGCTACAGCTAATAATGTTTTCATTATTACAAACTATACAGGTCTTGATCCTGAGGTGTCAACAAGAAGAAAGACTCCTCTTACACCAGGAGTAGATTATTCTCCTTTTCCACGTAGTAGATCAATAGTTTTTGGGTTAAACCTTAATTTTTAATTAAAACATTTATTTAAAGATGAAAAATTTTATATTAATTTTTGCAATAATAATAGCTGGACTTTTTAGTTCGTGTCAGGAAATGAATGAAGATTTCTTAGATGCACCAGCGAAATCAACACTAGATGAATCTATCATTTTTTCGAATGCTGGATTAGCTAGAGGAGCAGTAGACGGAATATTAGAACCGATGGGACAAACAAATTCATATAGAGGACGATTTATTCCTTTTTATGGATTTAATACGGATACAGAATGGAATTATAGCTCAGATGATGCAGGTAGTTCTCAAGGTGAACTTATGATTTATGATGCTAAACCTAATAATTCACAAATGAATAGTACAAATAATGCTTGGGCTATGATGTATTCAGGTATAGAGCGTGCAAATATTTGTATTAGAGGATTACGTAGTTTTGGAAATCCACAGCCAGAAACTGAACTTGGGCAGTTATTAGGTGAGGCTTTAACATTGCGTGCAATTTATTATACTGATTTAATGAAAACTTGGGGAGATGTTCCTGCACGTTTTGAACCTATTAATTCGGAAACTATTTATTTAGAAAAATCAAGTCGTGATATAATTTATAAACAAATTATTCAAGATTTAGAAGAAGCATCTACATTAGTAGCATGGCCTAATGAAACTGCTGCTACAACATCAGTTGAAAGAATAAACAAAGCTTTTGTAAAAGGGTTAAGAGCTCGTTTAGCAATGGTTGCCAGTGGTTATATGCAATATCCTGATGGTATTAGAAGAAGTAATGACCCAGAACTTTCAGTTGAAAAAATGTACAAAATTGCACTTGATGAATGTCGTTCAATTATAAGTAGTGGAACTGCTCATTTAGAGCCTTCATTTGAAACATTCTGGAGAAATTATAATGAGGAAAATACAAATGCAGGTAGTGAATCTCTTTGGGAAATTCCTTTTGCTGCAGGTCGTGGACGTGTATTATTCTCTTTTGCAGTGAGACACAGAGGTGTTGACCAATATACTGGTCAGCCTAGAGGAGGTATCGCAGGTCCGTTACCTACTGTATTTTATGATTTTGATGAAGCTGATAGTCGTAGAGATGTGAGTTGTGTTCCTTATGGATGGGGTACCCCTGCTAATGGTGTTGCTCAACAAGAATTAGTTGGATTAGATACTTGGTATTTTGGAAAATATCGTTACGAATGGATGAATAGATATGTTACTTCAACAAATGATGATGGAGTAAATAAAATATTTATGCGTTATGCAGAAATTCTTTTTATTGCCGCTGAAGCTGCGAATGAATTAGAAGGTCCAGCTGCTGCTGCACCTTACTTAAAAGAAATTCGTATGAGAGCATTTAGCCCTGAATTTCAAGCTGAAAAAGTAGATGTTTATGTAAATGCATTATCTAGTAAGGAAGCAATGTTTAATGCACTGGTAAAAGAGCATAAATATGAATTCACAGGAGAAATGGAGCGTAAGCAATCACTTATTCGTTGGAATATGCTAAAAGCAAATTTAGATGAAGCAAAAGCTAAAATGATAGATTTACAAAATCGTACTGGAGATTATGCTGATGTACCAAGCACTTTATATTATAAATATGAAGATGACAACGAAACTTTAAATATTTATGGTTTAAATAGAGGTGAGAATCAAGACCCTGGAGTAGAATATTCTGCTTTTACGTGGAATCCTGTATTTGATGAGATGATAAATTCAATTTACAAAACGGGAGTTAACCCTGATGATAGACAGTTTTGGCCAATTTGGCAAGTGTTTATTGATGGAAGTAATGGTAAGTTAGTTAATGATTATGGATATTAAAAACTAACAACAATTTAAACGAAATAATACTTTATTATGATTATGAAAACAAAAAATATATTAAAAGGATTAGTTATCACCTTACTCCTTGCATTAACATTCACTAATTGTAGTGGATACGACGTTGATGTAATTGAGGAGTTAGCTGTGGATAGAGAATTTGCTCCAGTTGCACTAACAGCAAGAGTTAGAAATCAAACAACTGTAGAATTAAATTGGACAGTAAACGAAGAAATAAATAGTTATGTAGTTGAATTTAGTGCAGATGATCCAAATTTTGGTAATATAGTAAAAACTATAGAAGTTACGGGTGATCAATTACCAGTTCAGGTTGCAATGGAAGGAGAAACTCTTTATTCAATTAGAGTTCAAGCAATAAGTGCTAGAGGATTAGAAGACTCTACCTGGGCATTAATATCTGCTCAAACGCTAACGGAACAGCTTATGCTTGCCTCAGAGCCTGGTGATATTAAGGCATTGGAAGCTACTTTTAGATGGGTGCCTAATATTAGTGTTACACAAATTGTTATCAATCCTGGTAATATTATACATGCTATTACAGCTCAAGAAAAAATTGATGGAGTTGCTACAGTTACTGGATTAAATAGTGAAACTGATTATTCAGCTGTGTTATATAATAATACTAAAGTTAGAGGTTCTTCGTCTTTTTCAACAGGAATAGATGTTGGAGATAATACCT
Source organism: Lutibacter oceani (assembly GCF_003384935.1). Classification (GTDB taxonomy): domain Bacteria; phylum Bacteroidota; class Bacteroidia; order Flavobacteriales; family Flavobacteriaceae; genus Lutibacter; species Lutibacter oceani. The sequence continues at coordinate 619,583 of NZ_QTTQ01000010.1, read as the reverse complement.
TGGTTTTAGTTACTGATGATTTATTTCAAATGATTGCTGATGCTGCTGATGGAGATATTTTACTATTAGAAGCCGGTGACTACACAGCACAAACTGGGACAGTTTCTTTAGATAAATCAATTACTATTCAAGGTTTAAGAAGTTATAACAAACCATTATTAAATATTAATTTTGAATTAAATGCTGGTGCAACGGATGTTAGTCTAATCGATTTAGATTTAGATGGAGCTTCTACTATGACGGATGTTGTTAAATTTAGTTCGGCAGGTAATTATAATTCAGTATTAATTAGTGGATGTAATGTTCACGATTTTACTAGAACGTTTGTTCAAGGTAGCGTTACAGATGCAATCTTACAAACGCTAACTGTTGAAAATTGTATAGTAACAAACATACTTACAGATGGAGGAGACTTTATTGATTTTAGAAATGGAGATGTATTAAATTTAAATGTTACTACAAGTACATTTAATAACTGTGCTCCTGGTCGTGATTTTATAAGAATGGATGCTGCTGGTACATCAAATGGTAGTAGTACTTCTAATATATTATTAGATAGAAATACTTTATATGCATGTTCTAACTCTAGTAGTAGAAGAATTTTTTATGTAAGATTTGATTCAAATGAGATAACTTCTACTAATAATTTAATTGCAGAAACTGCATCAGAAGGATATGCTGACAGATCTGGTATAGATGAAACTCCTATATTTGATAATAATAATTATTTTAATGCACCTGGATTTGTTAACTCCTCACAATATATCTTCGATGCTAACAACTATACAGAATTAGATCCTGGATTTGTTGATGCATCTGCGGGTGATTTTACAGTTACTAATCAAACATTATTAGATAATCAAGTAGGAGACCCACGTTGGAGACCTTAATAAGTAAAATTATATAAAATTGTTTATTTGTTAATATTAGTAAAGAGGTATATATATTTTTGTATACCTCTTTATTAATTATAAAAAAATACAATCACTCAATGAACACTAATTAAATATTTTTACTGTTTTATAAAAATTTTAGTTAAAAGGTTAATACTAGAATAATTACCAAACTACTTTTTGTTAAAAAGACTAAAAACTTTGTTAGTGTCATTTTTTTTTATAATTTTATGTAATCGATTACATTTATCCAAACATCGAAAATTAAAACCAAATTTTAATCAATAGTAAAACTGCCAAAACATGATGAAAAAATTACTCTTTTTAATTCTTTTCCTTTCATTAGGAGTATTGGAATCTTATTCGCAAAATCAAAATACCATAAATTATGATTTTACCGATGGAACCATTATTACAAATAAGCAAAGTACTGATGGTAAACTTACTTTAGCGGGTGATTATAGTTATCATTCAACTAACTATGGTCTTAATCTTAAAATCGATCAAGAAATTAATATTCAAGTTGATGGTAGTTGTACCTTAAGATTTATAGGTTCACAATATTCAAGTTTGAATATGGTAGCAACTGATATTAATTCGGGGCTTAGTTTAGGTGAGCACATTACAAAAGTTGTAAATGACAGGGTTGATACTTATGATTTTGTATATTCAGGGATTGCAACTACATTAAATTTTAAAACAGTTGAAGGAACTGGTGGTGATACTTATCTTCCTTCAATAGAAGTGATTCCTTCTCAGTTAGGTATAAATTTCACATCACCTGAAAAAAATATATCATATAGTTTTGATTTACGTGACGAAACAATTGTAGCATCTACAGATCCTGGAAATGCTATAATTGAAAAAGGACTTTTTAAGATAGAAGCAGGCTGTTGTAATGCTTATGGCTATCATGGTACTCAACATGGTATTACATATAAGGATGGGAACATTATTACACTTCAAGTTGCCGGTAACACCAAAATTAGACTCGCTGGAGATCAATATTCAGGAGGTACAATTAATGCATCTTCTACAACAGGACAATTGGATATTGCATCTCAAAGTCATGCAACTTCAACAACTTACCCACAAGGAGCTGATGGTGGACCTTGGGTAGATTTTGTTTATGTAGGAACTGCTGGAACAGTAGTTTTTGAAAATACTGGAGGAACAAGTTACCTTCCATTTATTGAAATTTCACCAATTCCTTTTGATGTTTCTCTTAGTTCTTATTTACAAAAATCAGGTACTATAACTATAAATGGAGAAACTATTTCTATTACGTCAGGAGCAACTTCATCAGATGTTGCAACTATTGAAATAAGTCAAGGAGTAGTTTTAAGTAATGCAAAAGATAATGGAAACATAGCACTAAATCTTGGAGGCAATGCCTTAACAACATTTACACCAGCTGTTTCAGGCGATATTGCTTCAGCTGTTGTTAATGGAGATACATTAGAAATTACATTTAATGATAGTAGTTCTGACCCAAAAACATTTATTTTAGACATATATGATAATAGTTATTTGCATAATATTGTTACTTATGATTTTAGAGATGGAAGTATTGTTGGAAATGGTCAAAGTTCAGATGGTCTTTTAACATTAAGTGGATCTTATAGTCTTCATGGAGGTACTTATGGATTAAATATGAAAGTTGATGCTGAAATAAATTTACAAGTAAACGGAAGTAGTGCAATTAGTTTCTTAGGATCTGCATACTCTTCATTAAGTATGCAAGGAACACAAACAATTGCAGATGATTTAGGTACACAGGCAACAAAAATGGATAATGATTTGGTTGATACATATAATTTTGTGTATTCTGAACCAAGAAAATCTGGTGCAGCCAATTTAAACTTTAAAGCTTTAGCACCAGGTAGTGATATATATTTACCAAAATTAGATGTAATCCCTGCTCAGTTAGGAGCTGCTTATCAAACAGCAGAAGAAAATGTGCCATATTATTTTGATTTTAGAGATGGAAGCATTATCCCAAATTCAACAACTGGTAATGTAGGAATTTCAAAAGGTTTAGTTGATATTGTTGTTGGGTCAAGTAATGCTTATGGATATAATGGTACTCAACACGGTTCTATACTAAAAACTGGAAACCAAATAATTCTTCAAGTTGCTGGAAATTCAATGGTTAAAATTGGAGGAAGTATTTATTCAAATGGTACTATTGCAGTATCAAGTGCTACAGGTTCTTTTGATTTACCTTCACAATCATCAACAACAGCAGGTAATTTTGGTAATGATGGTGACACCGTAGATTTTACGTATGTAGGAAGTGCAGGAACAGTAACTTTAGATTTTACAGGAACAAATTATGTACCTTATATAGAGATTTCACCAATTCCTTATGATGTTTCTTTAACATCTTGGGTTCAAAAAACAGGAACAGTTACAATAAATGGAACTGAAATCAATTTTACATCGGGAGTTGATGCAAGTAGTAATGCTACGGTTAGTGTTAGTGAAGGTACTGTTATAAGTGCAACAAATGAAGGTGCTTCAATACTTATTGATTTAGCTGGTGAAGACCTTAGTACATATTCACCAACAGTTTCAGGTGATATAGCTTCGGCTTCTATTTCAGAAGACATTTTGACTATTAGTTTTACAGATCAATCAACAGATCCAATATCATACCCTATAACTATTGGAGATAGTAGTAATTCTATAGCTGCTGAGCCAGGTGTTGTATATACTTATAATTTTGCAGACGGATCTGAAGTTCCACAAACATCTTATTCATCACTTAGATATGATACTTTTTTAACAAGTGATGGTATTGTTACTATAAATAGCAATAATACTGATGAAGCTGGAAAATTTGGATACCATGATGCTTCTCATGGTTTGGTGCTATTTCCAGGTAATTCATTCGATATTGCAGTAGCAGGAAATGCAACAATAAGTTTTATTGTGTGTACTTATGGAAGTGCTGTTGATGGTATTTTTGAATTTACTGATGAGAATTTAAATGTTGTAGGTACTTCTGCAGCTCAAAATATTGGACAAGGAGATGCATTTGCTTCAAGTTTTTCTTATACAGGTCCTGCAGGTATTATTACTGCAACGTTAAAAAGTGAAAACTTTCCAACTGCAGAAATTTATATGCACGGATTAACAATTGAAAATGCTGCAGCTATTGATCCTTCAAACGGATTAGCTGACGTTTGGGATTTTGGTGCACAACAATTTGATGAAAATGAATTTAATAACAAACTAACTGAAGATGAAATTAATGCTTGGTATGATGCTTCCATCAGTCCTGGTTCACCAGGGCAAGTTTTACCTTCATTTTCTGCAGGTGTCCTTAGCTGGGTTGGAGGATCTAATGATAGATTGAGAACTTTAAATACAAATCTTACAAGATACGATGAGAATACTTCAGGAGAAACCGATTTTACAGGAAGAATTTATGTGAATGCTTCGGGTGCTACAGGACGTTATATTAGTTTGGCATTAAGTGAAGATGATGAAGTTACGCTTTATGCATTAACACAGTCGGGTGGTGGAAAAGTTCATTTTGAATATGTTCCAGATCTAAATTATCAAGATGATATTGTAGATGTACCAGGGACATTAACAACGTTTAATTTTGTTGCAAAAAAATCAGGTACCTATCATATTTATGATGCAGTAGATAAACCTAGTTATTATAGAGTAATAAGAAAAGATGCATCATATTTAAATTTAACGGGTAATTTAGATATTACTGAAGCTACTGATATTCCTGATGGATATACTATTCAATTTATGAATGAAGCTGGTAAAACTTGGGAAGTTTCTCCATCTAGTGGAACTTATCAAATAAATTTACCAATTGGATATAGCTATGAACTTAGTTTATTAAATGCAAACGGATACGTAATTTCAAATGGAACTACCTTAGAAATAGATTCTTCAACAACAACATATGATATTTCTATTCAAAAAGTTGAACTATACACATTAACAGGTTCAATTGTAGGATTAGGTTCTAATATAAATAACTTAAATTTAATTTATACACCAGATGAATCTGTAAATACTGTTTTTAGTCCGCTTCCTGTAATTGATGCTGAAGCTGGAACTTATACAGTTCAATTAGAACCAAATTTAGAGTACACAATTTCGGCTGAAGGAATAAACGATTTTTATATTGCAGAAAATACAATTACAATTTCAAATAGTGATACTTCATCAGATATTATATTTGACAGTAAGCCAGTTTATGATATAACAATTAATACACCAGGATTAGACACGGAACAGCAAAGTAAACTGTCAATAACATTTGCTAATTTAAATGAAACGGGTTATACCTATACATTTAGTGATATTACTTCGGTAGCATTAAGAGATGGTGTTTATAAAATTACTGTTGAAGGATTAGATGAATATCCGATTGAATTAGCACTTACATCTAATTTAGAAGTTGCAGGTGCTTCATTAGCAAAAACGTTAACATTTAATGCAGTTACAAATTGGCCTTTTAATGATAGTGTAATTACAAATGAGACTCAATATTATAAAGGTCTTGCATTTTCAGGTGCTATTAAAAATGAAATTGCTAAAGGGCATCTTTCTTGTGGAACAGATGCTGAAATTATAGTACCTCTTAATCCAGGGGAAAAGATGATTGTAACTTATTATTACGCGGCAAATTTCTCTATTAATGGAGGTGAAGCAATAACAAGTAATAGTGGAAGCACCTCTCAATTGGAAACAGTTGAATATGTATACGGTGGAAGTGAAGCTGGTACAGCTACAATTACTATTGGAGCAACAACTTATATTACAAATATTGCAGTTGCAACTGTAGTTGACTATGCAGCGGAATTAAAAGTAGGAGTTGACAAGGATTTTCAAACAATTAACGGAGCACTTTATGCAATTGCACAAATGGATAGGCCAAATAATGAACGTGTAACTGTTTTAATTGATCCTGGAAATTATGAAGAGATGGTAGTGATTAATAGTGAAAATGTTACTTTAAAAAACGCTGCAGCAATACCAAGTATTGAGTTGAAAAATAGTGGAGTTGATATTGATGATAGTGCTGTGCGTATTACATCTTATTACGGATATGGTTATAACTACTTTAGTCAAGGAATGGATAATAAATGGAATGCCAAAACTTTAGAAGTAAATAAAGCGAATGGGTACCAGCCATATACCAACGTTTCTGGAACAACCAATGCTTCTTATTGGAATGCAACACTTGTTGTAAGTAGTAATGGTTTTATTGCAGAAGATCTTATTATTGAAAACTCTTTCAATCAATATATTTCTAAAAAAGAATCAGAAGATGTTGTTTTACTTGGAAATGGAAATAAAGGAGTAAGACCAACTAATTTTGGTAATACGGATGTTCAGCAAAGAACATTTGTTGAACGCGCTGCAGCAATAGGTGTAGCCAATGGAACTGATAAAGTTATTTTAAACAAATGTAGAATTGTTGGTAGACAAGATTCTTTCTATGGTGGTTCAAACTCTAGATTAGTAGCTTTTAAAGGAGCTATGATGGGAGCCGTTGATTACATATTTGGAGGTATGACGGCTGTTTTTTATAAATCGGATTTTGTTTTAAACACCAGCGATACAAGTGGTGATGCTGCTTATATTACTGCCGCTCAACAAGGTAGTGGAAGAGGATTTTTAATGTATGAATGTAATATAATTTCAACCCTACCAGGAGTTAATACAGCTTCAAATCAGGGAGCTAAGCCAGGATTTTATGGAAGACCTTGGCAAGCAACAACTAGTGAAGTGGTGTTTTATAATACAAATATAGCTACATCAACTTATGGTGGATATGAAGGAAAATCTTTAATTGATCCAGAAGGTTGGAAAAATACATTAGGTGGCGAATCCGAACTAATGTATGAATATGGAACCAATGAAGCTTCTGGTGAAAATAATTTAGCTAGCCGTGCTTCTTGGTCAACAGTGTTAACTGCACCAATACTTACCGACGGTACAGAGATTACTACTTTTAATTTTACTAAAGGTAATGATGATTGGGATCCATTACCAGGTTTAATTGCTTCAGACGATTCAGATAGTGACGGAATATTAGATTCAAATGATAACTGTATTTATGGATATAATCCTGATCAGGCAGATATGGATAATGATGGTATTGGAGATATATGCGACGATAGTGATGGAGATGGTTTGGTTGATAGTGAAGATAGTTGTCCGAATTCACCAGAAGGCGTTACAATAGATGTTTTTGGTTGTGAAGTATTTGACCTTCCTGCTGATAATTTCAGTATAACACTTACTGCTGTTAGCTGTAATGGTGTAAATGATGGAAGTATTAGTATAAGTGCAAAAAGTACAGATTACACTTATATTGTTTCAGTATCTGGTTCTGGAACTGGTACCGCAACTCTTTCTTCATCAAATGGATTCTCAGATATTATTGAAAATTTATCAGCTGGAAATTATAAAGTTTGTATTTCAATTGAAGGACGAGATAATTTTGAACAGTGTTTTAATGTGGTAATTGAAGGGTTAACTCCTCTTGATGCATATTCTTCAATAAACAGAACAACTAATATTGTTTCGTATTCATTATCTGGAGCAACAAGTTATAATATTGAGCATAATGGCAAGTTAATTACGTCTAGTAAATCGCAAGTAGATTTAGTTCTAAATAAAGGGTTAAATACAGTGAAAATTTCAACAGATTCAGAATGTCAAGGTAAATTTTCAGAAGAAATATTTGTTTCAGAAGAAATTGTAGTATATCCAAATCCAACAAAAGGGTTTGTACAAGTTTATGTAAAAGGTCAAGATACATCTGTTAATGTTTCTTTATCAGATTTAAGTGGAAATCAACATATTTCAACAGAGAAGGAAGTTCCTGGAAATAGAATAATAAATCTTGATTTAACTAACTATCCTAAAGGTATTTATTTCCTTGTATTAAATTCTAAAACAGTTCGTGAATCAATTAAACTTATAAAAGAATAGTTAATTATGAAAACAACAAAATATATATATTTTATAAAAGCACTTTTGGTTTTTATTGTGAGCGTTCAAATTATTGCTTGTTCAAGTGACGATGATGTTATTGAACCGCAAATTGTTACTGAACCTGGAAAGTCGGTATTGGTATTACCAATAAATAATACAGAATGTGAAGTAGGTGAAATTATAGCAAATAAAGCAACTGTAATTTTTGAATGGAATGCGTCAGAAGCTACAGAAAGTTATGACCTAGAAATCACTAATTTAGTAACTAGGGAAGTTACTCGAAGACCTAATCTTGTAAGTACATCAAAAGAGGTAAAACTTGAAAGAGGGTTTCCGTATTCTTGGATAGTTACATCTAAAAATTCTGGAGAACTTGTTACTGTTTCAGATATTTCTAAATTTTATTTAGCAGGTGAAGCAGGTTCTAATAACGTGCCTTTTCCGGCTTCACTTTTAAGTCCACTTTCTGGAATTACAATTGCACCTGTTGATGGTAAAGTAATGCTTGAATGGGAAAGTTCAAATATAGATACAGATGGCGAAGCGCTAACATTTGATGTTTTTATAGATACAGTTGACGGCAACCAAGCAACTCCAGAAGAATGGAAAGGTATTACCGATACTAATTTTGAAATTTCTGTTGAGCCTAATACTATTTATTATTGGCATATTGAAACGAGTGATGGTATTAATTCTTCAATTAGTGCAACTTATACATTTAAAACGGGTGATAATATAGCTTCCGTTCAAGGTACTATTGTAAGTACTTCACAAGAAATTTTAACAGCAATAGCAAATGCAGTTCCTGGTGAAAAAATTTACATTCATGGCGGTGACTATGTGTTTGATTCAACCATAGAAATTGGTAATAATGGAAGCGATGCAAATGTAATTTCGTTATTAGCCCACCCGGGAGATGCTACAAGACCAAAATTCGATTTTTCTTCAATGTCTGAAAATTCTTCAAACAGAGGAATTCAACTAAACGGTAATTATTGGTATATTCAAGGGATTGACGTTTATGGGGCTGGAGATAACGGTATGTTTATACAAGGAAGCAATAATTTGATTGAATTTTGTACATTCAGTGAAAATTCAGATACGGGACTTCAAATTGGTAATGGAGCATCAAAAAATACTATTTTAAATTGTGATTCATTTTATAATGCTGATTCAAGTTTAGAAAATGCTGATGGATTTGCTTGTAAATTAGACGCAGGTACTGATAATAAATTTATTGGTTGCAGAGCCTGGAAAAATTTAGATGATGGATGGGATGGCTATTTAAGAGGTAATGATAATATCACTACAACTTATGAAAACTGTTGGGCAATAGAAAATGGTTTCTTAAAAGATGGCAGCGTAAGTGGAGGAGATGGAAATGGGTTTAAAACTGGTGGTAGTGATAATAAAGATCTTAAACACAATGCTATTTTTACAAACTGCATAGCCGTAGGAAATGGATTTGATGGTTTTGATCATAACAGCAATAGAGGAAATGTTACTATTTATAATTGTGCTGCTTTTGATAATGGAAAAAATTACTCATTTAGCAACACTAATCCGCTTGAAAAATTGACTATTAAAAATAGCAATGTTTTAGGTGACTTTGGAAGTATAAATGCAACAACACTTGATGTTACAAACAACAGTTGGCAAGATGGCATTTCAGTAACTACAGATGATTTTAAAAGTATAGATTATAGTCAATTATTAAACGCTAGAAAAGCAGATGGTAGTTTGCCAGATGTTACTTTCTTTAATTTAAATGCTGGAAGTGATTTAATAGATAAAGGGATAGATGTAGGTTTATCTTTTAATGGAAGTGCACCAGATTTAGGAGCTTTTGAATTTTAATAATTTAACACAATAAGTTATTCAAGATTTGTTTAAATTTAAATAATGAAAATAAAAAAGGGTTTTTTTATAGTTTTTATGTTGGTTTCAAGTATTCTTTTTTCTCAAGAAATAATACCTATTGATACAAGTTACACGGTACAAAATTCTTTTGAAAAATATAAAAAGAATTTTCCTGAAATAAAAATTGTAAAACCCCAATTATTTGAAAATGTAATTGAAAAAAAAGAGATTGTTTACAAAGAAATAGGAACGCGTAGATTACATTTAGATGTATTTTACAACAAAAGTGAACAATTAAAACCGGCGGTTATATTGGTTCATGGTGGCGGATGGAAATCTGGTAATAAATCTCATATGGAGCCATTGGCTCAAAAAATAGCTTCTAATGGATATGCTTGTTTTACGGTAGAATACAGGTTGTCATTAGAAGCTATTTATCCCGAAGGAATTTTTGATATAAAAAGGGCTATACAGTTTATAAAGGCAAATGCTGCTGAATTTAAGATTGATGCTGAAAAGGTTGCAATTTTAGGTTGTTCTTCAGGCGGACAAATGGCTGCTTTAATTGGTACAACAAACAACAATCTAACTTTTGAAGATTTAGAAAATGTTTATAACCAGTCTTCTTCTGTACAAGTAATTATTGATTTAGATGGTGTTATCGCATTTATTCACCCAAAGTCTTCCGAAGGTGCAATGGCAGGTGAATGGTTAGGTGGAAATTCTGAAGAAAAGTTAGAAACTTGGTTGCAAGCTTCAGCATTAACACATACAAATAAAAATACACCACCAATTTTATTCATAAATAGTCAATATGAACGTTTTCATGCAGGAAGAGATGATATGATAAAAATATTAGATGGATATGGTATTTACAGTCAAGTTGAAACTATTCCTGAAAGCCCACATACTTTTTGGTTATTTCATCCTTGGTTTAATAAAACAGCTGAATACATCATCAATTTTTTAGAGAAAACTTTAAAATAAAAATAGAAACATTTTATAAATTTTAATAAATGAAAACATTAAAAATTATTGTAGTATTACTATTAATTAGTACTGTAGCCTGTAAAAATCAAAATAAAAAAACAACTGTTGAGCCAGAAGTTATTAAAGAACAAGAAGTTATAAAAACATATGCTGAAATCTCCATAAAAGAAGGAGGCCATTGGGAAGGAAGAGAATATATTGATGGTACTTTTAAAAATGTTTCTGAACTAAAAGTTCCTGCTGAACACACAGATCATTCTTGGTTTATTAGATATGAAGGACCAGGGTGGGAAAGTAGTAAAGTAGGATACAGAATGTATTTAGATTGGAGAAATGCTATTGATATTTTTGGAAAAGTAACAGATACCATGGTGCTTTCTAAAGTTGGTTTAGATGGTTTTGATTCTTATCATGAAATGCAATCCTGGGGGCAAGATATATTAAAAGCTGGTAAAGGTTTAGGAATTGGTTCCATTGGAAGGTTTTATAATAATGAAGTTTTACATTTTATTAAAGTAGATTCAACAATTGCTAAAGTTGAAAATACTATTGATAAATCATCTGTTATAACTGATTATTATGGATGGAAAACAGCAAATGATGTTATCGATTTACACCAGGTTTTATCAATTAAACCAGATAAAAGATACACACAACATACCATAAAACCTTCAAAAGAAATTGAAGGAATTTGTACCGGTATTGTAAAACACGGTGTAAACTATTTTACTAAAGAAAGTGAAAATAAAAAATGGGGATATATTGCAACATATGGCATACAAACGTTGGCATTAGAACCTGATAACTTAGGTATGGCAATATTTTATGAAGTTGAAACGGTTAAAGAAGTTACAGAATGGGAACATGACCATTTATTAATATTTAAACCAACTACAAGTGAAATTTCATTCTACTTTTTAGGTGCCTGGGAACAAGAGAAAAATGGAATAAAAACTGAAGCAGAATTTTTAACATATTTGGATGATAAATTGAAAGAATTAAATACTAATAACAATTTATAAATACGATGTTTTCGAATTCAAATAAAAGAAATGTTGTTTTTTACATACTTATTTGTTTAGGTTTATTAATGAATTTAAGCATAAATGCTCAAGTTAAAAATGATGATAATAGCAATTCAAATAAAACCTATACCATAGAAAATTGTGTTAATAAATTTTCAACAGATAAAACTGTAAATACCAGAGTTGGATATCAATATTGGTTTGCGGATAAAGATTTTTTAGATGGTAGAACTCTAAAAATGAGTGTTGTTGCTCCACATAAATCTACACATGCACCACATAAACATATTGAAGATGAATTCTTTTTTGTTTTGGAAGGAACTGCTAAATTTTATTTGGATGGAAAAAGTACTATTGTTGAAGCTTATACTAGTTTATATTGTCCTTCAAATATGATGCACGGTATTAGCAATGCAGGGGATACAGAATTAAAATATTTAGTTATAAAAAAATATCAAAAAAAATAAAAAGTTATTATTTATGAATAATTATAAAAAAGCACTTCACATTTTATTAGGACTATTTTTTGTTTTAATGGCTTTTACAAGCTGTAAAGAAGTGAAAAAAGAAAACATTAACAATCTGTTAGTTAAAGGGATGGTTGTTTCGGATACCTTAAAATGGTCTGAAAGAATGATACTTTCAGAAATTGAACGTTTTCCAAAAGCATCATTATTAGATTTTAGAGAAAAACCTAGATGGAGTTATACCAATGGGCTGGTTTTAAGTGCTGCTGCACGAGTTTTTGAACAAACTAAAAATCAGAAAATTTATGATTACATCTATACTTATGCTGATGAGATGATTGATAGTACTGGAACTATAAAAACCTACAAATTATCAAACCAAAATCTGGATATGATTAAATCAGGAGATGTATTGTTGTATTTGTATCCAAAAACAAAAGAAGAACGTTTCTTAAAAGCCATGGAAACTTTAAATAGTCAAATGGAAACACAGCCAAAAACATCAGATGGTGGCTATTGGCATAAAAAAGTATACCCGTACCAAATGTGGTTAGATGGATTGTATATGGCAGAACCATTTCACACCAAATATGCCTTAGATTTTGTTGAAGATAAAGATAAAGCTCAAAAAATATTTGAGGATGTTGTGCTACAATTTGATTTAATTCAAAAACATAGTCGTGATGAAAAATCCGGACTTCTTTACCATGGTTGGGACGAAAGCAAAGAACAAAGATGGGCAAATAAAGAAACAGGAAATTCTCAACATTTTTGGTCAAGAGGAATGGGCTGGTACGGAATGGCAATGGTAGATGTTTTAGATTTTTTACCTGAAAATCATCCCGGAAGAGAAAGAATTATTAGTTATTTAAATCAATTTGCTGAGGCAATTACTAAAGTACAACATGAATCAGGTTTGTGGTATCAGGTATTGGATCAGGGAGATAGAGAAGGGAATTATTTAGAAGCTACAGGTACGTCTATGTTTACATATGCACTGGCAAAAGGTGTTAGAAAAGGCTATTTAGATAAAAAATATTTAGAAGTTGCAAAAAATGGATATCAAGGACTTTTAGATAATTTAATTTCTGTTGAAGAAAATGGTGTTGTAAACCTTAATAAATGTTGTGGTGTTGCTGGTTTAGGAGGTAATCCTTACAGAGATGGATCTTTTGATTATTATATAAACGAAATTATAAGATCTAATGATCCAAAAGGAACAGGTCCTTTTATCATGGCTAGTTTAGAGTTAAATAAATAAACACAAATAACAAAGTAATATTAAATGAAATTTCATTCATTCTTAATTACAATACTTTTTAGTACATCTTTAATGTTTGCGCAAAACAAACCTTATTTTTCAAAGGTATGGGTTGCAGACAATGGAGATGGTACATATAAAAATCCAATTTTATATGCAGATTATTCCGACCCTGATGTTGTGAGAATTGAAGACGATTATTATATGACAGCTTCAAGCTTTAATGCAACTCCAGGATTACCAATATTACATTCAAAAGATATGGTAAACTGGAAATTAATTAACCACGCATTAAAGCAACAAGTACCTATTGAAACGTTTAAAACTCCTCAACATGGTAACGGTGTTTGGGCACCAAGTATTAGATATCATAACAATGAAATTTATATATATTGGGGTGATCCAGACTTTGGTATTTATATGGTGAAAACTAAAGATCCTTATGGAAATTGGGATAGTCCTATTTTGGTTATGGAAGGAAAAGGACTTATAGATCCTTCTCCGCTTTGGGATGCTAATGGTGATGCATATTTAGTACATGCCTATGCAGGAAGTAGAGCAGGTGTTAAAAGTTTATTAACGGTTAATAAAATGAACTCTGAAGGAACTAAAGTAATAGATAGCGGAATTCATGTGTTTGATGGTCACGGAAATAACGATACGGTTGAAGGTGCAAAATTTTATAAACGAAATGGATATTACTATATTTTTGCTCCTGCAGGTGGTGTTGCAACTGGTTGGCAACTTGTTTTAAGGTCAAAAAAAATATATGGACCTTATGAAGAAAAAGTTGTTTTAGAGCAAGGAAGTACAACTATAAATGGACCACATCAAGGTGCTTGGGTTGATACTCCAAATGGCGAATCTTGGTTTTATCACTTTCAAGATATTGAAGCATACGGACGTATAGTACATTTACAACCTATGGTTTGGAAAAATGATTGGCCAGTAATGGGACAAGATTTTGACGGAAATGGTATTGGAGAACCTGTTTTTTCTCATAAAAAACCTTATGTAGGAAAAACCTATCCAATTGTAACACCAACCGAAACAGATAATTTTGAAGGTTTTAATATTGGATTACAGTGGCAGTGGAATGCAAATCCTAATGTTTTGTGGCATGCTAAATTACCAGGAAATAATTACTTGAGATTATTTTCTATTAAGTCTGTTGAAGACTCAGAAAATCTTTGGATGGTTCCTAATTTATTACTTCAAAAATTTCCGGCTCCTAATTTTACAGCTTTAACTAAAATTTCAATATTTTCTGAAGAAGCTAAAAGTGGTAAAACAGCGGGACTAATAATTATGGGTATGGATTATGCTACTTTAAGTATTTCTCATGATGAAAATGGCTATTTTATTAAGCAAACCGAAGCTATTAATGCTATTAATGGTGCTGAAGAAATAGTAAATAAAACAAAAAGGTTAAAATCAAATACAGCCTATTTTAAGGTAGAGGTTTCTGCTCCAGATGCTATATGTCAATTTAGCTATTCAGAAACCGGTAAAAATTTTCAAAAAATTGGAAAACCTTTTAAAGCACAACCAGGTAAATGGATTGGAGCAAAAGTTGGCTTGTTTAGTGTAAGTACCCAAGAAGCAAAACGCGGAGGATATGCTGATGTAGATTATTTTAAGATAATTAAATAAATAAAAAATGAATTATTTAAAAAGAAATATAATATTATTATTTGTTACTTGTATTGCAAGTTCAAATTTTTATTCTCAAGTTCACGACAAAAAGTGGGAAAGTATAACAAATATGGAAGAAGGTTCCTGGTTTGCTTCAAATGAAGCCAAGGAAATAGCTGAAAATGTTTTGTTATACCAAAGAAATATTGGCGGATGGCCAAAAAATATTCAAATGCAACAACCGCTTTCTAATGATGAAAAACAAAAATTATTAGCACTAAAAAGTTCAACAAAAGGATGTACAACAGATAATGGTGCAACTTATCAGGAAATGCTTTTTTTATCTAAAATGTATAGGCAAGTTCCAGACGAACGCTATAAAAATGCTTTTTTGTTAGGTTTAGATTATATTTTACAAGCGCAATATGAAAATGGAGGTTGGCCTCAGTTTTATCCATTAAAAAAAGGATATTATACCCATATTACTTACAATGATAATTCTATGGTGAACATTCTTCAAGTACTTGAAGAAATAAAAAATAAAACAGATTATTTTTCAATAAAACCAACAGAAGTAATAGTTAAAAGAGCTGAAATAGCTTTTGAGAAAGGGATTGATTGTATTGTGAAAACGCAATACAAACAGCATGGTGTTTTAACAAGTTGGTGCGCGCAACATGATAAGGAAACATTGTTACCTGCTAAAGCAAGAGCTTATGAACTTCCTTCATTAAGTGGAAAAGAATCAGCAAAAATAGTTTTGTTGTTAATGACTATTGAAAATCCATCTGAGGAAATTAAAACTGCTATTGTAAGTGCTGTAAAATGGTTTGAAAAAGTTCAAATTAATGGACTTCGCGAAGACCGAGTTTACAATGAAAAAGGTAAAATTATTAATAAAATTATGGTTCCAGATAAAAATGCAAAACCAATTTGGGCGCGTTTTATGGAATTGGATACTAATAAACCATTTTTTTGTGATCGTGATGGAATTAAAAAATATTCTTTAGCCGAAATTGGTGCTGAACGTAGAAATGGTTATGCTTGGTACACCAATGAACCAAAAGAGGTTTTTAAAAAATATGCGAGATGGGAAAAAAAATATTTAGTTTCAACAGCTAAAAAGGAAACAGTAAAAAAAAAACTAAATAATGAATATAACGTAGTTGTTTCTAAAGATGGAACTGGAGATTATTTAAGTATTCAAGAAGCAATTAATAATTCAAAATCTTTTCCATATAAAAGAGTAATTATTAACATAAAAAATGGTGTTTATAATGAAAAAATTCACGTATATGATTGGAATACAAAAGTATCTTTAATTGGTGAAAGTAAAGAAAAAACCATTATAACGTATAATAATTATTTCGATAAAATTAACTTAGGTAGAAACAGTACTTTCCATACTTCAACAATGTTGGTTGAAGGAGATGATTTTTACGCAACTAATTTAACCATAAAAAATACAGCTGGAGCAGTAGGACAAGCGGTTGCATTGTCGGTAAATGCAAATCGCAGTTATATTAATAATTGTAATATTTTAGGAAATCAAGATACGCTTTACACTACTGGAGAAGGTTTTAAACAATATTTTAACAATTGCTACATTGAAGGGACTACCGATTTTATTTTTGGCGAAGCAACAGTACTATTTAAAAATTGCACTATCAATTCTAAATCAGATTCATACATTACAGCCGCTTCAACTCCTGAAAATCAAAGCTTTGGGTTTGTATTTAAAAACTGCAAACTTACTGCTGATGAAAATGTAACTAAAGTTTATTTAGGAAGACCTTGGCGAATTTATGCTAAAACAGTTTATATAAACTGTGAAATGAGTACACATATTTTACCAGAAGGTTGGCATAATTGGAATAAAAATGAAGCTGAAAAAAAATCATTTTACGCTGAATATAATTCACAGGGTGAAGGAGCAAATAATACTAAAAGAGTAAGTTGGTCGCATCAATTAAAAAAATCGGCAGCAAAAAAATATACTTTAAACAATATTTTAGGTGAATACAAAAAAACTTCAAAAAAGGAATGGTATGAAGCATTTTAAACTTTCTGTTATTATTTTTTTAGTTGTTTTTCAATCTTGTAAAATACAAGAAAATCAACAAAAAATTAAAGCTCAGCAGCAAATAACTATTTATGCCATTGGAGATTCAACAATGGCAAATAAAAAAAATCCATCAGAAAATCCAGAACATGGTTGGGTACAAGTTTTACCTCAATTTTTTAATTCAAATGTGAGTATTGATAATAGAGCTGTAAACGGAAGAAGTACCCGAAGTTTTATTGCTGAAAATAAGTGGGAAGCCGTGCTAAAAACACTAAAAAAAGGCGATTATGTTTTAATTCAGTTTGGTCATAATGATCAAAAAGAAAAAGATCCAAAGCGTTATACAAATCCACATACGGCGTACAGAAATAATTTAATAAAATTTGTTTCAGAAACTCGAAAAAAAGGTGCAATTCCAGTATTATTTTCATCAATAGTTAGAAGAAAATTTAATGAATATGGAACTTTGGTAGACACACATGGAGTTTATCCTTTAGAAGTACGTTTAGTTGCAAATGAATTTAATGTAACATTTGTAGATCTTCAATATTTAACTGAGCAATTAGAGGAATCGTACGGAGTAGAAAACTCAAAAAAGTTGCATTTGCACTTTGAAGCTGGTGAAAATTCGTATTATAATGAGGCAAAACATGATGATACACATTTGTCTGAATTAGGAGCAACAGAAGTTTCTAAACTAGTTATAGAAGCAATAAAAAAATCTAATTTAAAATTGAAAGAATACATTAAATAAGTATGAAAAACAGTCTTCTTTATATTGTAACAATTTTATTTTTCAATGTATTGTTTTCTCAAAAAAAAGTAAACAATAATGATTTTAACATACAGCAAATAATTAATAATATTAGTTTGCCTCAAATTCCATCTTATAAAGTAAGTGTTACACAATTTGGAGCTAAAGGAGATTCGCTTACAAATTGTAAACGTGCGTTTGATAAAGCAATGAAAGCGTGTGAAAAAAGAAATGGAGGTAAAATAATTGTCCCAAAAGGTGTTTATACAATTAACGGTCCAATTCATTTTGTAAGTAATGTAGAATTACATTTAGAAGAGGGTGCTAAAATTAGATTTGGTTCAAACCCAAAAGATTACCCGCTTGTTTTAACTAGTTGGGAAGGAACCATGCTTTACAATTACAGTCCTTTAATTTATGGAAATAGTCTTAAAAATATAGCAATTACAGGAAGTGGTATTATTGATGGTGAAGCAAAAGATACCTGGATACAATGGAAGCCATTTGAAGAAAACGACAAGCAATTAAGTAGAGAAATGAATCATAAAAGTACTCCAATAAAAGAGAGGGTTTTTGGGGAAGGGCATTTTTTACGTCCACAACTTATTCAATTTGTAAACTCAAAAAACATACTTATTGAAGGTGTTAAAATAGAAGATTCACCTTTTTGGTGCGTACATTTATTAAAATCTAAAAGTATTACATTACGTGGAATTAGATACAATGCACAAAATAATAATAACGACGGTTTGGATATTGAATATTCCAGTGATGTTTTAATTGAAAATATACAGTTTAATAATAGTGATGATAATATTGCAATTAAAGCAGGAAGAGATACTGAGGGTAGAAGTAATACTACAATGCCTTCAGAAAATATAGTAATTAAAAATTGTGAATTTAAAGGTTTGCATGCGTTGGTAATTGGTAGTGAAATGTCTGCAGGAGTTAGAAATGTATATGTAAATAATTGCAGGGCGATAGGATATTTAAAGCGTGGTATTTATATTAAAACCAATTCTGATAGAGGAGGCTATATAAAAGATATTTATGTAACAAATATAGATTTTGGAGAAGTGGAAGATTGTATTTATATGACCTCAAATTACCATGGAGAAGGTAGTGGTTTGTTTCCTTCAAAAATAACTGATATTTCAATTTCTAACATTTCGTGTATAGCAGCTTCAAATGCAGGAATAGTAATTGAAGGAAATCCAACTAGTAAAGTTGAAAATATTACATTAGACAACATTACAATTAAATCTGCAAAAAATGGTATGACCTTAATAAATACCAAAAATGTGTTATTTAATGAAGTTGTAATTGGAGAAAAGCAAGGAGTTCCAAGTTCAGTGCATTAAATACATTATTATAAAATAAATTATGAGAAATTTAAAAAAATATTGTTGGGTTTTAGTTTTAAGTATTGGGTTTAATAATATGTTAAATGCACAAAATGTAGTAGTTCCGTTATGGAAAACAACAATTCCAGGTTCAATAATAAATGATGATTATAAAGAAGTTGAGATTTTTAAAGAGGGAATCCTAAATAACACAAGTAAAGTTTCAAATCCAACACTTTCGGTTTTTTTACCTAAAGAAACAATTGCAACTGGAACAGCCGTTGTAATTTGTCCGGGTGGAGGATATTCTCATTTAGCAATAAATAAAGAAGGTTATAAAGTTGCACAATGGTTTAATACTTTAGGAATAACAGCATTTGTTTTAAAATACAGATTACCTAGCGATTTAATTATGCAAGATAAAACAATTGGACCTTTACAAGATGCACAAGAAGCCTTACGATTTGTAAGACGAAATGCTAAAAAATATAGTATTGATTCAGATAAAATTGGTATTATGGGATTTTCAGCTGGTGGACATTTAGCCTCAACATTAGCAACACATTACAACCAAAATGTGTATAAGGTTTCCGATAGCACCAGTGCAAAGCCAAATTTTTCAATATTAATTTATCCAGTAATCTCAATGGAAGAAGGAACTACCCATAATGGTTCTAAAAATAATTTATTAGGTGAAGATGCTTCAAAAGAAATAACGGTAAAATATTCAAATGAAAAGCAGGTAAATGCTGAAACTCCAAAAACATTTTTAGTTCACGCAACCGATGATGGTTCAGTTCCAGTTGAAAATAGTATAAATTATTATTTAGCTTTAAAAAATAATGGGGTTTTTGCGGAAATACATTTATATCAACAAGGTGGTCACGGTTTTGGATTAGGAGTAAAAAGTACCAGCCAATTTTGGGCCAAAGACTGTGAAAACTGGTTAAAGATTAATAATTTAATGGATTAGTTAAAACTAGTTTACTTAATTTTTGGTATTAGCTTATATTTTAGTGAATATTTTTTATCGGTTAACCTGTATTTTTCCAGGGGTAATGCACCCCAAGAATTTATGCTACCGACTCCCATTTGTTTAAAATCAATTAAAACTCTTGTAAGGTCTCTTTCTGAAATTTCACTAGCATGTCGTTGTTCTTTTTGTAAACCATCATCTAAATCTTCATTTAAGTAGTGTAAGGCTGTTATACCTAATAAGCTACTTCCTTCAATTGTTATTTTTAGACTATCATTTAAAATTGAATACCAGCGAATAGCAGTTTTATTTCCTGTTTCTTGTGGACGAATATATGGATAATACTGTTCTGATACTGTTTGTTCAAATATCCCAATTTCTGATGCAAAATTTCTATCAATATAATTTTCATGAGGTCCTTTTCCATAGTATTTAACATTGTTGAAATCCTTTGGTAAAACCAGTTCCATTCCAAATCTTGGTAACATTGGAACTTCTGTATCTTCATCAATTATAATTTCCTGATGAACTGTTAATTCACCACTGCTTGAAAATTCATAATCAATATTTAAGTCAGCAAAAACTTGTGGAAGTCTATAAGTAGCTTTCGCAATTAATTTATTTTGTGAATCAACTTTATAAATAAATTCTTTTAGAGATATACTATCAACTGCATTTTTCCAGGCGCGTAACTTTAATTGTAAATTGGCTCCCATATCATTATCTGTAGGGGCTCTCCAAAAATTTGGTTTTAATTCAAAACCCTGTTTAATTAAATTTTGATTTTTGTATAAATATGAACTGATAAATCCTGTTTTTAAATTGAAAATTAGTTCACTTTTCTCGTCAAAAAATTTCAACTCTTTTTCGCTTTTTGAAATTTTTATTTTTCCATTTCCTTCAACTATAGTAGGATTACTCCAATTATTTACCAATGTTAATTGTTCTGAAGCAATTTTATAATCTTTTGCTAAAAAAGGTTCTGTTTTTTTAAGATGATAGCTAATATTTACAAAAGCTTCTTTATAATTATTTTTGGGAAGTTTTAAATTTAACTTGTAAACCTTCTTTTCTTGTGGATTAATTTCTAAAGTTTCTATTGTTCCCGTGTCAAATTTTTCACCATCAATAATAAGCTCCCAATTCAATAAAACATTGTCTAAATTTTTAAAGAAAAACTCATTAAATATTGCTATAGTTTTATTCTCTTTATCTGCCCATGTTGTCCAAATGTTTTGCTGCACTTTTTTCACTTCAAATGCATGTGGGTTTGGTTTTCTATCTGGTGAAAAAACGCCATTATTTAAAAAGTTATTATCACTAGGAACATCTTTAGGGCCGTAATCTCCTCCGTATGCAAATATTTTGGTGCCGTCTTCTTTTGTTTTTACCAGTGATTGATCTACCATATCCCAAATAAATCCTCCTTGAAAATTGTGATATTTTCTTATAATATCCCAATAATCTTTAAAATTTCCAACTGAATTCCCCATTGCATGTGCATATTCACATTGTATAAACGGGCGCGTTTGGGTTTTGTTTTTTTCTGCATAATTAATCATCATATCAGGCGAAGCATACATTGGGTCAATAATATCAGAATTCCAGTCAAAATCTACATTATAATAGTTAAGGTGTGCTCTTTCGTATTGAACAGGTCTTGAAGAATCACGGTTTTTCATCCATAAATAACCTCTATAAAAGTTATAGCCATTACCAGCTTCATTTCCCATACTCCAAATTATAATTGAAGGGTGATTAATATCTCGTTCAATCATACGTTGCATTCGTTGTAAATGAGCTAATTCCCATGAAGGTTTGTTTCCTAAAGTTTTATCGGTGTCGTAACCTATTCCGTGCGATTCAATATTGGCTTCATCAACAACGTATATTCCATACTTATCACATAATTCATAAAAATAAGGATCGTTGGGGTAGTGAGAAGTTCTAACTGCATTGATATTAAATTCTTTTAGAATTTTAATATCATTTTCCATAGCTTCTCTAGAAATTGTTTGCCAGGTTATTGGATCTGTTTCATGTCGGTTAACACCTTTTATATAAATTGCTTTTCCATTTACTAATAAATGCCCTTCTTTAATTTCTACTTTTCTAAAGCCAACATTTTCATTAATTATTTCAATTACATTTCCTTTCTTATCAATTAATTTATAAGTTAAAACATATAAGTTTGGAATTTCAGCACTCCACTTTTTAGGGTTATTTATAGAAAACTTAACAACAGGATTTTTAAGTAGTTCATTTAAAGAAAATTGCTTTTCTGAAACAACTATTTCATTGTTTTTTAGAGTAAATTTTATGTTGTATTTTTTATTTTTTTCTGAAGTAAATAAAGTAGTAATTTTCAATTTTCCATGTTTATAATCTTCATCTAAATCTGGAATAATTTCAATATTTTTTAAATGTGTTTTATTACGAGCGTACAAATATGAATCTCTTGTAATTCCACTCATTCTCCAAAAATCCTGACATTCTAAATAAGAACCATCACTCCATCTCATTAATTTTAGAACAAGTGTGTTTTCTCCTTTTTGTAAATGGTTATTTAGTTTAAATTCCTGAGGAAGTTTACTATCCTCACCATAACCAACATAGTTTCCATTTACCCAAACTTCTAAATTAGATTTTGCTGCTCCAACATGTAAAAAAACATCCTTTTTAAGCCAGCTTTCATCTATTGTTATTGTTTTTCTGTAAACACCTGTTGGATTGTAAGAAGTTGGAACTTGAGGTGGATTTATAGATATTAAATTATTAAACTCATAAGGGATATTTGTATAAATTGGGTAACCATAACCGTTAATTTCCCAGTTTGCAGGAATTGTAAATGTGTCCCAATTGCTATCATTATAACTTGTCTCAAAAAAATCTTTTGGTAAATTTGCTGGATTTTCAACCCATTTAAATTTACAATCACCATTTAAACTTTTGTAATTTTCAGATTTTTTCCAGTCATTTTTTATTGCCAATGCTTCATTTTCAAAAACAAAATAGGAGGTATGCATTGGCTCCCTGTTTTCTTCATTTTTAGTTTCATTTAACCAATATGGTTTTTCATTTTGGCTGTTTGCAAAATGTATTGAAAATATTAAAGTAAGAATTAAAATAGCTTTTTTCATGGGTAAAAACTTGTTGAAAATTATATATTTTATTAGGATAAGCCTCTGTCTAAATGTGTATATCCTCCATCTACAAATAAATGTTGCCCTGTTATATGGTTTGCTTTTTCTGAAAGTAAAAATAAAACCATAGAAGCAATTTCCTCTTTTGTAGTCATCCTTTTTCCTAATGGTATTTTTTCAACAATAGCATTTAGTTTTTCTTTAGGATTACTAAAACTATTTAACCAATTTTCGTATAAAGGAGTCATTACTTCAGCAGGAATAACGGCGTTAACACGTATTTCATATTTTAACAATTCAACTGCCCATTCTCGTGTTAAAGCAAGCTGAGCACCTTTTGCTGCGGCATAGCCTGAGGTGCCACCTTGGCCAGTTATAGCTGTTTTTGAGCTTATATTTATAATAGATCCTTTTGTTTTCTTTAGAGCATCTAAACAAAAATGAGCCATATCATAATAATGGTTTAAATTGTTTGAAATTGATTTTGAAAATGTTTCAGGTGAACCAGATTCTAAGCCTATACTATCATTTTTTCCGGCATTATTAACCAATCCATCAATTCGTCCGTATTTCTTTATTACTTCTTTTACAGCTTTTTTACAGCTTTTAGTATCATTTAAGTTAGCTTGAATATAATGCGCTTCTTTATGTTGTTTTTTTAAATCATTTAAAAGAAGTGCCCCATTTTCTTTATTTCTACCAATAAAAACAGGAACAGCACCTTCATTTGCAACTTCTCTGGAAATGGCTTCACCAATACCTTTTGTACCACCAGTAACAATAATAACTTTATTTTTTAGCTTTAAATCCATACCCTAAGTTTATATTTTTTTTAGATGAAGGTTAAGAATGTAGGGCACATTTTTTACGAGTAAAACATCAGTTTCAATAGCATCATATTTAACTTTAACACTTTCATCAGTTATAGAAGTTAAAGTTAATTTTAGTAATTTGCCATCTTTCCAAACGATATCTACAGTAATATTTCCACGTGCTTTTAGTCCTTTTATTGTGCCGTTTTTCCAATTGTCAGGTAAAGCAGGTAAAATTCTTAAGAAACCTTCATGTGATTGCAATAATGCTTCGGCAACTCCTGCTGTAAAGCCAAAATTTCCATCAATTTGAAAAGGAGGATGCACGTCTAGTAAGTTACCATAAAGAGAACGTTGCATAAATAAGTTAATATTTTCTTCAACTGCATTTTTATCTAACAATCGCGCAAAAAAGTTGATGATCCAAGCCCGGCTCCAGCCAGGACCAGCACCACCATTATCTAATCTATATTGAATTGTTTTTTTTGCAGCTTCAAATAATTCAGGATTTTCACTTGTGATATCATCTCCTGGATGTAAGGCATATAAATGCGAAATATGACGATGTCCTTTTTCCGGTTCGTCGTATTCTCTATCCCATTCCATTAATCTGCCGTCTGAACCTATTTTAATTCCAGCGTGTAATTGTGCTCTTTTTTCTTTGATGTTTTTGGTGAAATCATCATCGATACCTAGTATTTTAGCAGATGCTAGTGCATTGTCAAATACTTCACCAATAATTTGATGTCCCATTGCATTTCCATTTGAAACGGCAGCAGGTTTGCCATCTGCGGCCAAATATGAATTTTCAGGGGATGTTTCAGGGGTTGAAATTAATGTTTGATCTCTTTCATCTAAAACCAACCAATCGGCATAAAATTCAGCATAGGCTTTTATTGCAGGATAGGCTCTTTCGCGTAAAAAAACGGTGTCTTGAGTAAACCTGAAATGTTCCCAATAATGTTGTGCAATCCAGCCACCGCCATGTATCCAGGAACCCCAATAAGGTTTTGCAGCTCGCATCCATGGTGCTCCCCAAATATCTGTAGTTTGGTGGGCAACTGTTCCGTTCATTCCATATTGTTCTTTTGCTAAAATTTTACCTCTTTCAATCAACCTGTCAGTTAAATCAAATAAGGGTTCGTGGCATTCACTTAAATTGGTAACATCTGCCAACCAATAATTCATTTGTAAATTGATATTTAAATGATAATCAGCATTCCATGGAGCATTTATATGTTCATTCCAAATACCTTGTAAATTAGCTGGATTTGTACCATATCTGGAACTTGAAATTAATAAATACCGTCCATAATCAAATAGTTTTTTAGATAAATCGATGTCTTCTTTACCTTCTTTAACTAAAGTTAATCGCTCATTTGTAGGTAAAGAATCCAGTTCGTGATTTCCTAAATCCAGTGTTGTTCTGTTAAATAAATTTTGATAATCTTTAATATGATTGTTTAAAATTGCTTTATAAGTGGTTGCATTTAACTTTTGAAGAGCTTCACTATTTTTTTCTTCATAATTATCAAAGTAAAAAGAAGTGTTGCAAACAATATAAATGGTAGTATCACTTACATTTTTCAAAGATAAACCACCTTCAATTTGTTGAATAGTTCCCGAGTTATTTTGAACTTGTAAAACGGTTTCAAATTTAACTCCATGAGCAACTTCAACAGGAATGGAATGCACCATTCCTGCATATTGAGTTACCATTCCGTTCATTTTAATGGTATTATCTGTTGGAGTGGAAACTACAACGGTTTTATGTCCGTTGTCATCCGGTCTGCTCAATAATAGCTTGTAGTTCAATCCGTTAGGGTTTGTTGTGCTAATTTTTACCACTAAAACATCATCTGCAGCAGAGGAAAATATTTTTTGAGAAACATCAAAACCATCTATTTTATAACTTGCTTCTGTAAACGCATTGTTTAAGTTTAATTCTCTTTTATAATTTGTAGGTTCTTTTGTATCAAAATTGATAAATAAATCTCCCATTGTTTGATGCGACCTAGCAACCCATTTATATGAAAAACGTTCAACTATTAAACTGTCTGCCAAATGAACATTTCCAGTTTTTATTAAGTTTCTTATTTCAGCTAAATCTTTTGGTGTTCCTTTAGAATTTCCCCATTCTGGACCACCCGACCACATTGAATCTTCATTTAACTGAATGCGTTCATTTATTGGATTTCCAAAAACCATCGCTCCTAAACGACCATTTCCAACTGGTAATGCATTGTCCCAGTTTTCAGCAGGTGAGGTGTACCATAAAACTTGTTCAGGAATTAAATTTTCTTGTTCTTTAGTTGTTGTTTTGCAACTAAAAAATAGTATAAATGGACAAAGAATTAACAGTTGAAAAGTTTTTTTCATGTTTTTGAAAATTATAGTAATCTAATTTTTAATTTAATCCTTCTATCATTGCATTTAAAGCTTGATTATCAAAAACGGTATTGTTACTTCTATCAAATAACCCAGAACCATGGTTATCCAAACCGCCTGCATCCCAATAAAAAGGTAATAAACCATTTGCTTTAGCTCCTTTTACAACATAATTTAAATAGTAAGCTCTAGAATCTAAATGCAACTGTAAATTATCTCCTGTGAGATTGGTGCGTCTAATAGCGGCAAACTCTCCTAAAACTACAGGAATACCCTTATCAACAAATTGGGTTTTCATCATTTCAAAATAATTTTCTAAATCAGATTCTTCACCCCAAGTTGCGTTACGCGTGGTATCCGTTAATGAATGGTAATTGGCTCCCCAATAATAGAACATTTTTCCCCAGGTTGCATCTTCTGTCATTAAAGCAAATTGATACGGAGTATAGTAATGTACTTCAACCATCATACGGTTTTCTGCAGTATCAGTTGGTAAAGTTGTCATTAAATTATTTGTTTTTTCTATATCAGTAGAAGGTCCCTGTACGACTAAAGTACGATAGGCATTTTTACCACCAGTAGAACGAACAGCATCTATAAAAGTTTGATGATAAGATTTTAATACATTCATTTGCGTAGCATCTTCAACATTAGGTTCATTGGCACTAGCAAATAGCAAATGCTCGTCAAAATCTCTAAAATGAGTTGCTATTTGTTCCCAAAAAGCTTTTTGTTTGGCATTGTTTTCTTCTTGTTTAGCCTCGGTAACATTATTTTCAAGCCATCCGCCATCCCAGTGAATGTTAACGAGTATGTACATTTCATTATCAACACAATATTGGATTACTTCTTTTACTCTATTTAACCAATCCAGTTTAATTTCTGCAGTAGAACTATTGGATAAATACTGATTCCAGGAACAAGGAATTCGAATTGCATTAAAACCATTTTCTTTCACTAAAGCTATTAATTCTTTTGTAACCTTCGGATTTCCCCAGGCTGTTTCACTGCCAATAGCTTCTAAAGTATTTCCAATATTCCAACCTAAAGATATTTTTGCTGCAAGTTCTGTGGCTGAACTACTCATACCTGTAGCATCGGCAGGAATAGGATTTGTATTGTAATCAGGATAAATTCCTGAAGTTGAAGGTGTACCTGCTTGATTAATAGTAATTTTTACAGCAGAAACTTCATTTGCATTAATGGTAATAGTAGCAGATCGTTCTGAAATACTTGTGTTTTGCAATGCGGTAATTTTAACTTCAGTACTTCCTGAAGTTCCTGTTGTTTGGCTCAATTGTATCCAACTTGTACTCGAACTGCTTATTACCCAGGAATCTACATTGGTAGTAATAATAATATCATAACTACTTTCTTTATTTTCAAATTCAATACTACTCGTATTTGAGATTAAAGATTTTGTAACTTCTTCTTGAATTATTTCATTCTCTGGAGAACTGTTATTACTACATGCTAAAAAGCCAAAAAGAGCAATAGTTAAAATGCTAAGGATAAGTTTATAATTTATTCTTTTCATTTTAATATTATTCAATATTTATTGTTATTTCTTCTATAATTTCTCTTGAAGATTTTCCTATCTTTAATAAATAAGATCCTTTTTCTACAATCCAATCTTTTTTAGTTTCATTATAATATGCTAAATCTTTTGTATTTAAACGAATGGTAATGTTTTTGGAATCTCCACTTTTAATAAATGTTTTTTGAAATCCTTTTAATTCTTGAGCTGCTTTTTCAACGGATGATTTTGGGTTAGAAACATATAATTGAGCAACTTCTTTACCATCAACTTTTCCTGTGTTTTTTATGTTAAATGTAACTTCAATTATTTCATCTTCTGAGTAAGTATCTTTATTTGTTTTTAAATCTGAATATTCAAAATTAGTATAAGATAATCCATATCCAAATGGATATAAAGGTTCTATGTTTTTGGTGTCAAACCATCTATATCCAACTAAAATACCTTCTTTATATTCAACAGTTTCATCACCTGGAAAACTGTTAGTAGCATGTGCTGGAGAATCCATTAAATTTTTTGGCATTGTCCAAGGTAATTTACCTGAAGGATTTATATTTCCTAAAATGGCATCAGCTAAAACGTTTCCACCTTCAGAGCCATTAAACCAACTCCAAACTAAAGCAGATGACTTTTCTTTAATGTTGTTAAGATCAAATGGTGCACCACCAATCATTACCACAATTGTATTTGGATTTACTTCTAAAACCTTTTCAATTAAAGCTTCTTGTCCGAATGGTAATGATAAATCTCTTCTGTCTGATGCTTCTGTTTCGTAATCTCTGTTTGAACCTGCAAAAATGATAGTAACATCAGAATTTTTAGCAGCTTTTATAGCTTCTTCTAATTTTACACCGTCTAATTCATTTACTGTTGTTGGACCGTTTAAAGTAACTTCTTCTTTTTGGTCATTTTCGTTTTTAGAATATCGTTCTAAATAACCTTCAGCATAATTAATTTTAATACCTTCCGGCAACCTATTTTGAAGTCCTTCCAAAGGTGTAATTTCTCTTTTTGTTTTAACACCAGCTCCAAATCCGCCTAAGGCATTTTTTTTTGTAGCATTATTTCCAATAACAGCAATAGATGTAACACCTTTCAATTTTAAAGGTAATATCTCTTTTTCATTCTTCAATAAAACAACGGATTCAGCTGCAATATTATAAGAGTCTTTGTAGTGTTCTTCAGTTGCTAAACTTCCTTTAGTTCTATTTTTGTTGTCAATAGCTTTTACTTGAAAAAGGACTCTTAAAATACGTTTAACGTGTTTGTTTATTTCTTCTTCGGAGATTTCACCAGCTTTAGCTGCTTCAATTAATTTGTCGGCTAAAAAGAATTCGTTAAATGGTTTTGGAGTTCCCATTTCAATATCTAAACCGTTTTCTAACGATTTAACTGTAGTATGAACGGCAGCCCAATCAGAAACAACAATTCCTTTAAAGCCCCATTGGTCTCTTAGTATTTTGTTAAGCATTAAATCATTTTCACATAAATAATCTCCTCTAAATTTATTGTAAGCACCCATTAAACTGTAAGCATTTGCTTCTGTAACGGCTGCTTTAAAAGCAGGTAAATATATTTCTTGCAAGGTGCGTTCATCAACTAATACATCTACAGTACCACGATTGGTTTCTTGGTTGTTTACTGCAAAGTGTTTAACACAAGCCATAACATCATTATCTTGTAGACCAATAATAAAAGGAACTGCTAGTTTTTTGTTTAAAAAAGGATCTTCCGTAAAATACTCATAAGTACGTCCTCCAAGTGGTGTTCTAATAATATTTATAGCAGGAGAAAGTAGCATATCTTTATCACGAGCACGTGCTTCTTGTCCAACACTATTACCAAAAGTATATGATAATTCAGGATTCCAAGTAGCAGCAACTGCACCAGCAGCTGGATAATACGTTGCAAAATCGTTATCCCAACCGGCATTTGCCCAACTGTTTCTAGAGATTTCTTCTCGTATTCCCAATGGACCATCAGCCATTTTTAGTTCAGGGATTCCTAAACGTTCAACACCACCAGAAGTAAACATACTATTTCCGTGAAGCATTCCTATTTTTTCTTCAACGGTCATCAAAGAAATTAGACTATCAATTTTTGTGTCATTTTCTAAAGAAATTTTATTTGATTTGTAAATTTCAGTAGAATTAGAGATTTCTGACTCATTAGTGTTTTTCACTTCTTTTGAACAAGAAATTAGGAATAGAAAAACAATTAAATACGTACTATTTTTAAAGGCTGTTTTCATTTGAATTATTTTTATTTTAATATTTTTTTCAATTTTATATTGTTTGATGCACTTCCAATTTGAATTTCTACGGACTCTTTTTCTAATTCGAATTGTTGCTTTTTAGTATTCCAGTATTTTAAATCAGCTGCTATTAAAGGAATAGTTACAGTTGCTTTTTTTCCTGCCGCAACAAAAACTCTTTTAAAACCTTTTAATTCTTTTATAGGTCGTTGTACTTTTGAAAAAGGATGATTTACATATAATTGTATAACTTCTTCTCCATTAAACTCTCCAGTATTTTTAATATCTACACTAACAAGTATTGTATCATTTTCAGAAATAGCATTTTTACTTGTTTTTAAATTTGAATACTCAAAAGAGGTATAACTTAAACCATACCCAAAAGCATAAAGTGGTTTATTTTTAGCATACATATAAGTTCGTCCTTTTGTAATATCATAATTCAAAAAATCAGGTAAATCGGTAATAGATTTTACCCAGGTTTGGGTTAATCTTCCTGCCGGATTGTAATCTCCAAAAAGTACATCAGCCAATGCATTTCCTAATTCCTGACTGTTATGTGTTAAGTGCACAATAGCAGGAACATTTTCTTGGGTCCAGTTTATAGCATAAGGGAAACTACTTATTAAACCCACAATTGTATTGTTGTTTGCTTGATATACTAATTTTATCAAATCTTCTTCTTCCAAAGTTAAAGATTCACGATCTACAGCTTCTTTTCCGTTACTTGGTTTTGGACATTTTGCCCAACCAGCATCACAAGTAGGATGGTTGCCAACTAAAACAATTACAACATCAGCCTTTTTTGCATATTCAACAGCTTTTCCATCGGTATTATTTGGAGTGAATACGATTTCAATATTTTCTCCAACTTTGTTTTTTATTCCTTCAAGAGCTGAAATTGCATACGGAGGAGTACCACTATACCAATCTAAAAAGACATCATTTGCATTGTTTCCAATAACCGCAATGGTTTTAAGTTTTTCTTTATGTAGAGGTAATAAATTTTGATTATTCTTTAATAAAACAATTGATTTTTGAGTAGCTAAAAGTGCTAAATTTTTATGTTTTTGTGTTAACCAAGGATCTATTTTTTCATTTTTACCAATTTGGCTGTATGGATTTTTTTCTTCGGAATCTAACATTCCAAGTTTTATCATCACTCTAAAAACACCTCTTAATTCCGTATCAATATCAGATTCGGTTAAATAACCATTTGCCAAGGCACCGTAAACACCTTCAGTATAATCATCTAAAAACTGATTGATTCCAGCTTTAATTGTTGCAGCTGCTCCAAGATATTTATCGGCATAATATTTATGATCTCTTAGTAACAACATATAGGCACCACCATCGGTACAAATAATTCCGTTTTGCCCCCATTCTTTTTGAGTAATTTCTTTTAGCATTGGATGTACCATTGCCGGAATTCCGTTTACTTTATTATAGGCCGCCATATATGCTCTTGAACCTCCCTTTGTAACACCCATTTTAAAGGGGAAAGAATAGTACTCTCTCCAAAGGCGTTCATTAAAATTTGAAGAAGTATAAGTTCGTCCATCTTCGTTACTATTCGCTAAAAAATGTTTCATTAACGAAGCTGTCTGCCAATAATTAGGATCATTACCTTGTAATCCTTTTATAAAAGCAACAGTTAAACTTCCTGTTAAAAAAGCATCTTCTCCATAACTTTCTTCAGTGCGTCCCCAACGTGGATCTCTTGCTAAATCGGCATTTGGAGCTCTAACAACTAGGCCACCTCTATTATATTTTTGAAATGCATACCGAGTTTCATACCCTTCAACTTCTGCCACTTTTTGTATAAGTTCGGTATCCCAAGTTTCTCCCAATCCATAAGCTTGTGGAAATGTAGTTGTAGGTATTATTTCTTTATCTTTTCCTCCCCAAAATCCTGGAGAACCACCTAAAGCCAACCCATGCAATCCCTCAACATGTCCTGTTCCTTTTACGCCTAAACGTTCGATACTTGGATTTGTACTTAGCGCTTTTACTTTTTCATCAATACTCATTAATGATAATAAACTAGTTATGCGTGTTTCAACATCCAATTCTTGATTTTGAAATGGATGTTCAACATTTTGCGCTGATAGTTTTATAATGGTAACTAAAAAGAATAAATATCTGAGTGATTTCATAATTTGTATTTTAAACTATTTTTTCACAAAACGGATTGCGGTTCCTCCACCTTCACCAAGATTAAGTTTTAGAGTATCGGTTGATTTTACTTCTTTTGTTGTTATGGCTACTTTTGTTGCATTTTTTTTCCAGGTTGTTCCAACTTCATCAGCATAAATTTGAGCTTCATAAGTAGCATCAGGATCTAAGAATGATAAATCAATGTCAAAAGATCTGCTTTCTTCATTTGTTAAACTTCCTAAATACCAGTCTTCACTAAATTTATCTTTACGAACAGTAGTAATATATTCGGCAATTTCAGCATTTAAAACTTTGGTATCTTGCCAATCTACAGGTACATCTTGTAAAAATTTGAACGCTGGATTTCCATCATAATTCTCAGGTAAATCTGCCAACATTTGAATAGGAGAGTAGAAAACAACATATAAAGCCAATTGTTTTGCTGCCGTTGTATGCACATCTCTACCTTCATAACCTTGCTTAATTTCAACATCTAAAACTCCAGGAGTAAAGTCCATAGGACCAGCAAGTAACCGGGTAAATGGTAATGTAGCTGTATGACTTGGCGGATTTCCATCACTCCAGGCATTGTATTCTTGTCCGCGAGCACCTTCACGAGCCATCATATTTGGGTATGTTCTGCGTTCTCCGGTATCTTTTATCGGTTCGTGGAAATTAACAGTTAAATGGTGTTTTACAGCATTGTCTAGAACAGCTCTGTAATAATTTACACCAAACTGACCGTGATGCCATTCTTTCATGTTTAAGCGAGAACCAACCTGACCAATTTTTACATCGTGAATTCCAACTTTTTCGTATAGTCCCATTCCTTCATCAATTTGAGCTAAATAATTGATAATATTTGAACCTGTTTCGTGATAACCAATAATACTAACTCCATTTTCTTTAGCATAATCAGTTACTTTTTTAAGGTCGAAATTATCTGCTTCTTGTGTAAAACTAAATTGATGCATTGCGTTTTCATACCAAGCCGGTGTCCATCCTTTATTCCAACCTTCAATTAATAAATGATCAATTCCAAATTTTTTGCAATAATCAATATATTCAAAAGCATTTTTGGTTGTTGCACCTTGTATTGGACTTTCCCAAAAAGAATATTTACCAATATGCATTCCCCACCAAATACCTAAATATTTATGAGGTTTAATCCAACTTGTATCTTCAATTTTATTTGGGTCATTTAAATTTAAAATTAGTGCAGAAGTTATTAAATCTGCTGGTTTATCAGCAATTTGTAATGTTCTCCATGGTGTTGTAAAACTTCCGTTTGTTTTTACTTTATCACCATCTGCCCAAGGCACTAAATCACATTTTAAATGAGTTCCATTAGTTCTGGCTAAAGTCATACTTGCAAAATCTTTTAAATTTGCTTCGTGAAAACTTAAAGACAATCCGCTGTTACTTTTTATAGTTAGCGGGGTGTGTACAGTATCTAAAGTACTTACCGGTGATTTTGTAGTTAAATATTCATACCTATTATCTTGATATGCACCAATCCACCAAGCATCTCCATCGTCTTTTAAATTGAATTGAGTTAATTCATCCATTATAAAAATGCTGTCTTTTCCTTGTTCCGGGAAAATATATCTAAGCGCAATACCATCATCAAAAGCTCTAAATTGAACTTCTAAATTTCGTTTGCTTTCAGCTTTTTCTTGTAATAAAACAGACAATTGATTGTAGTTGTTTTGGATATGAATTTTCTCACCCCAAACAGGTTCCCAAGTTTCATCAAAAGAAGTATTTTCCATTTTAACAACTTCAAAGTTTGAACTTAGAGAATCATTATTTTTAAATACAAATCCTAATTTTGAAGGAGTAAGAACAGACGTGTCACCATGTAAAACAGAGTAATAAGGAACACCATTAATTAATTCAAAAGTGATGTTGTTTTTTGAATTTGGTGAATTTAATTCTTGTGAAACCTTTTTAGATTGTTGGTTACAAGAGATAAAAAATAAGAGCAAAAATGCAGTAGATAATTGTTTTAACATTTTATTCAAAATAAAAATTATTTAATGGTTGAAATTTTAAATTTAGTGTTGTCTTCAAGTGGATTGTTTATCAACTCAAAAGAATTTCCTTTTTTAACAACTTGTAAATTATATAGGTTTGGATCGTTTGGAACGAACAATTTACAACTAGCAGTGGTTGCATCAGCAGCAAATACTTTTAATTCTAAAGAGCTCCAATCCATATCTTTTGTTGATTGCGCCAGTTTAATATGCGGTAAAATAGTTCCATCCTTAACCAACATAATAATTGGAATATTACCTGCTTTTATAGTGTGCCAACCACCTTCATATACTTTATTAGTTTGATAGTCTATCCATTTTCCTTTTGGTAAATACACATTTCTTTCAGTAACATTTTCAAACAATGGAGCAACTAAAATATCAGATCCAAACAAGTACTGATCATCAATTAACCAAGAACCTGGATCGTTTGGAAATTCAACAAACATGGCTCTTAACATTGGTAAACCATTTTCTGAAGAATGCTTCGCTTGCCCATAAATATAAGGCATTAGCTGGTAACGTAAATTATCTGCATTTCTAAAATCCACTAAAAATTCTTTGCTGTATTCCCAAGGCTCAGTTGGTGGTTCACCATGGCTACGAACGTGTGAAGTCAGCATTCCAAAAGGAGTCCATCTTCTATACAAATCTTCTGGAGATTTTGTAACAAAACCACCTACATCGTGACTCCAAAAAGTAAATCCGGATAAACCAAAGGATAAACCTCCTCTTAAAGTTGCTGCCATTGCAGTATTTGTAGTTGCAGCATCTCCACCCCAATGTAAAGGATATTTCTGACTTCCAGACCAAGCACTTCTAGCCCAAATAATAGAGTTTCCTGTAACTTCTTTCGTAATTTCAGAAACAGCTTTGTTATATCTTAAAGGGTATAAATTGTGTTCGTAAAAACCGGTTTTACCGTTGTTATAAATTCCTGAAGCTGGTCCTGCTTCACCAAAATCAACTTTTATAACTCCAACACCTTGTTTTAAAAGTGATGCTATTTTATTTTGATACCAGGTTACCGTTTCAGGATTTGTAAAATCTAATGTAGCATCTTCATAAGGAATATTTCCTTTTTTGTCTTTTACGGCCAATCCTTTTTCAATAATTTCGTTAAACAGGGTATTTCTTGGTGTAAAATAAGGTAATTGCCATAAACAAACATTAAACCCGTCTTCTTTCATATCAGCAATCATATCAATAGGATTGTTAAATCTATTCTTTGAAAACTCATAATTATTTCTCCAATCTACTTCAAACCAACCAGTGTCAAAATGAATTACATCACTTGGAATTTTATGTTTTCTTAAATTTTTTGCGATTTCTCTTCCTTCCGTTTCAGAGAAATAAGTGATACGACTCATCCAAAAGCCAAACGACCAAAGTGGAGGCATTTCCGCTTTTCCTGTTAAATCGGTATATTCATCTAATATTTCTTTTGGTTCACCTATAAATACAAATAAATCAGCTTCATCATCACCAATCATCATAGAATTGGCACCGTTAAAATATTTTCCAAAATCAACAGTAATAGGAGTGGAGTGATGCATAAAAACACCGTAACCTCTGCTACTCATATAAAAAGGAATTGGTTTGTACATCGTTTCATTTTGTACGCCATTTGCATCATCTGTCCATAAAATAACTTTTTGACCACGTTTATTAAATTGCGTAAAAGATTCACCACAGCCAAATATTTTTTCTTCAGGAGACATAGAAAAAACAGCGTCCATACTTCTTGAATAATCATCAGCTCTGCGAACAAATGAGAATGGAGTTACTGGCGTGTACGTGCTTTTAACATCATCTAAATGTAACGTACTGGTTAATAATTTTCCTTCGGCATTGTAAATAGAAACGTGCCAAGGTTTTTCAGTAATTACAACAGAACCTTTGCTACTTGTATATTTATGACCTTCGGAAGTTTTAGAATAGTTCCATAAATTTCTGGCATCTTTTGCCACACCATTAACAAGCATTAAAGAAGCTTCTTGATTTTTAAATTGCGGACCAGAGGAGGTTTTTATTCTAATAGTTCTGTCAGAAATAAATTCAATTGAAAATGGTAATTCCGGAGAATCAGCATATTCAGTGGTAGGAAATTCATTTGCCGGAGCTGGCACAAGTCTGCTTAACATATTGTTAAAAGCCTGTCTTGTTGCAAAATTATGACGTAAATATTTTATAGTTCCTTCTCCAGTTTCCGGGTTAAAAGAAGCTAATTCATCAGCTAAATAATAAGTATTTCTAAAATCCTCAAAATCTTTGCTAATATCTGGTGGTTCATTTAAAACGTTTGTATTTTGAATTTGAGCCGATGTAATACTAATAAAACACCCTATCGTTAAAAACGTTAGCAAGAGTTGTTTGTTGAATGTATTTTTCATTATTTGAGATGAATTTTATTTATTATTTACATTAATATTTATTGATGAATCTTCCAGCCCTTGTGATTGAGCTGAAAGTTTTATAATTCCTTCTGAATTTAGAGATTGCACAATTACGAGGCATTTACCATAAAAAGCATTTCTGTCTGAAGCTTTAAAAGAAGCATGACTTGTTGGGTCTCCATTATCCACGCCTACAATTTTTCCTGGACCTTCAATTTTAAACTGAATATTATTTGTTGCATTTGGTACTAGTGTACCATTTTTATCTAAAATTGAAACGGTTATATATGAAAGATCAACACTATCCGATTTGATAGTATTTCTATCTGCATTAAAACTTATTTGAGCTGGTTTTTCAGCAGTTTTTATTTCTTTTACAAGTATTTCTTTACCGTCTTTTCTTGAAATAGCTTTAAGGGTTCCTGGCTGAAAAGGAACTCTCCACATTATATGTAAATCATCTCCTTCTTTTTTCTTTGCTCCTAAAGATTTATTATTTAAAAATAATTCAACTTCATCAGCTTGAGAATAATATGCCCAAATATCTACGTCTTTTCCAATTTCCCAATTCCAATGTGGAAATATGTGAAGTACTGGTTTATCTGTCCATTCACTTTGATACATATAATAAACATCTTTTGGAAAACCAGCCAAATCAATTACGCCAAAATAAGAACTTCTTGAAGGCCAAACATAAGGAGTAGGTTCGCCTAAATAATCAAAACCAGTCCAAATAAACATACCTGAAAGGAAATCGTGTTTTTTAATAACTTTCCAGGTTTCTTCATGGGTTGAACCCCAGG
Source organism: Lutibacter oceani (assembly GCF_003384935.1). GTDB lineage: Bacteria > Bacteroidota > Bacteroidia > Flavobacteriales > Flavobacteriaceae > Lutibacter > Lutibacter oceani. The sequence goes on along the minus strand of NZ_QTTQ01000010.1, from coordinate 581,807 downwards.
GTGTGCTCACCTGATCGTAAGAAGAAATTGTATTGTCAGAATTACCGCCATCAAAAGGAATATCCCAACGAACGGGCCATCTTTTTAATGTATCTGATTTTTGATCATAATAACCTCTTGTTTGCAATCCTGAAGTTGTTTCGGTAGCTATAAAAGGTGTATTAGGAAAATTTTGTTTGTGGTATTCATATGTTTGGTGTGCATAATTATAACCAATTAAATCCAAAACACCAGAAGCGGCTAATGCATTATAAGTTACATTTGCCTTGTCAAACTGTAAGGTAACTTCTTGATTCTCCATATTTACTGGAGGATTCATTCCGGCAGTAATTAATCGTGTAGTGTCTAAATTTCTAACAATTGCTTTTAATTCTTTAGCGGTCGTTACCCCTTGCTCATTCCATTGTTCCTGAATTTCATTACCAATACTCCAAATAAAAACACTAGGATGATTTCGGTCTCTTTTTATAAAATCTTCTAGATCCTTTTTGTGCCATTCTTTCCAATTTATAGCATAGTCATATTTTGCTTTTGTATTGTTCCAAACATCAAAAGACTCATCCATAACAATAAATCCCATTTTATCGCATAAATCCAAAAGTTCAGGTGCAGGCGGATTATGAGAAGTTCTAATGCCATTAACTCCCATTTCTTTTAAAATTTCTAATTGACGTTCTAGAGCTCTTTTGTTAACTGCAGCTCCCAATGCACCTAAATCGTGATGGTTACAAACTCCTTTTATTTTTACAGATTTGTTGTTTAACATAAAACCTTTATCTAAATCAAATTTGAATGTTCTAATTCCAAATGGAGTTTCATAAGTGTCAACTAACTGATTGTCAATATATATTTCAGAAAGTATTTTGTATAATTGTGGGTTTTCAATAGACCATAATTTTGGGCTTTTAACATTTAATTTTTCAGAAAATGTGAGCTCATTTTTAGTTGTGATATTTAAATGATTGCTGTTTTCTGTGATTTTTTCATTATTAAAAAGCACTATTGTTTTTAATAAAATGTTTTTTGCTTCTTTATAATTGTTTGTTATTGAAGTTTCAAGATTAACAGTTGCACTGTCTAAAGTTACAATAGGGGTTGTTACAAAAGTTCCCCAATTGTTTATGTGAAGTTTGTTAGTTTTTACCAACCAAACATTTCTGTATATTCCAGAACCAGAATACCAACGTGAATTTGGTTGTTGAGAATTATCTACTTTTACTTTTATTTCATTTTCATTTTCTCCAAAATTTAAATAAGGAGTCAGGTTATATCTAAATCCTATATATCCGTTGGGTCTTTTTCCTAAATAATGATTGTTAATCCAAACTTCACTATTCATATAAACACCATCAAAATCTATATAAAATTCTTTGAGTTTGTCACTTTCTTCAATTTTAAAAGTTTTTTTGTACCATCCAGTTCCACCAGGTAAGGCCCCACCATTATAGGTTGCAGGATTGGTTTCATTAAAATCACCTTCAATGCTCCAATCGTGTGGTAAATTTAATTCGCGCCATACGGTATCAATTTGTTTAAAATTAGAATTGTCTTTTTTAGGTTCTAAACTGAAAAGCCAGTTGGAATTAAAATTTTCAACTGTTCTTGTTTTCTGCGGTTTATTGCATCCAAAGGTTAGAATTAAAATAAGAAAGTACCAAAGTAATTTAGCTTTCATTTGAAGGTTAGTTTTTGACCTAAGTCAGTTTGTATAAAAATAAGAAAGTTATTCTATATGTTTTATGAAAAAAATCATTATATCAATAAAAAGATACTATCATTTTTTAAATTATAGTTAATTTTCAGGTAAAGAAATCCATGTGTTCTTGAATGCTTTTTCACCTAATAGTACAGTATCTCTTTCTGCTTGTAAAAAGCAAAACTCTACTTTTTTTAAAACCTCATAAGGTTAAAATTTATAATACTTTAATAATTGGGTTAATAAATGTATAATACACGTTTATTTATCAAAAGTATATTTTATTAATAGTTATAAGTAACTTAAAATGTTCATTTTGTGGTACTATTTTTACTTTTACTTCAATATGGATTTAAAAGTAAAAATAGTACTATAAAAGAGTGTTTTTTAATAAATGAAAAGCAGCATTTTTTAGATGCTGCTTTGTTATTCCAAAGTATGTGTTTACTTCTTAATTTTGGTTTAAAACTTTTAAAATCGTTTTTCTGATTGTAAAAGATTAATAAATTTACATGAGACAGTAAGATTTAAGTTTCAGATCATTCATAATTAATTAGTTAGTTGTCTGTTCTAAATGGCGAAGTCGGTAAATTTTCAATATTATATAAATTAGCATCATCTGGATTATCAGCCCAGGCATAGCGAACATATAATGGTTTTTCTATTGCATCATTCCAAACAACAACTTTGTTGTTTTCAATAGTTGCTTTTGACCAAACAAATTTCTTGTCAGCTCCAGCAATAGAGAATCCTTTTACGTATCCGTATTTATCTTTAGTTATAAGTCCGGAACCTAAATGGTTAAAACTAACCACAATTTTATTGCCTTTTATTTCCTGACTTTTAAATGTTGGTCCGGAATAAATTAAATCCTGATTGTATGCAATTTTTTTTGCAGCTAAAGCCAATCTATAACCTACATCTTGTTTGTTTTTTGGGTGAATATCTGTAGCTTCGCCTAAATCAATAATTACAGCTTCACCTGTATTTGGAATGTTTAAAGTTTTGGATTGAGATTCTCTTAAAAGCGCCCAATTACTTTCAACTGAAGCATCTTGTGGTGCCATATAATTTGCTAATTGCACCCATAAAAAAGGAAAATCTCCAATCTTCCAATCTTTACGCCATTGTTTTATCATGGTTGGGAAAAGTTCGCTGTATTTTTCAGCTTCTTCCAAACTATTTGCATTGGACTCGCCTTGATACCAAATTGTTCCTTTAATAGGGAAATTTAATAAAGGATAAATCATTTTATTATAAAGCAGAGTTGAAATTTGATTTACACCCATAAAAGGTTTTCTGAATGAGCCAACTTTAAAACTCCATTTTTTTGCTAATGAAACAGTTCCGTTTGAAGTTTTAAGAAATAAATCTTTAGCATCTCCATAAATTCCACCGCCACCACCTGTGTCGTCAACTCTAATAGCAATTACATTAATTCCTTCTTTTAAGTTTTTAGCATCTACATTATAAACACGTGTTTTACCGTACTCTTGAATTGTTTCACCAACTTTATTTCCATTTAACCAAACATAATCTGAATCATCAATTTTTCCTAAACCAAGTGTAATAGGTTTAGAAGCTTCTTCTTCAGTTAAATTAAAGGATGTTCTGTACCAAGCAAAACCATCTAAACCTTCAAAACCTTCATTTTCCCACATTGAAGGTACCTTTATTTGAATCCAATCACTTTCATCTAAATCTGGTTTGGCCCAAAGAGGTTCGTTATTTTTAAAACCTTGATCTTCTTCTGTTAAATATGGAAATACTTTTTTATAAATAGCGGTCTGTTTGTTAAATTCTGCATCAGATTTTTTTTGAACTTGATCAAAAAATTCCTTTGCATTTTCAATTCCCAGAACTTCAGCACTCATCCAAGGTTCAATTCTACTTCCTCCCCAAGATGTGTTTATTAATCCAATAGGTACATTGTTGTTATTGTTTCTTAAGTTTTTAGCAAAAAAATAACCGACTGCTGTAAAGTCTCCAACATTTTTTGAGTTTGTAACAGTCCATTCGCCACCAGCTAATTCATTTTCAGGTGCATTGGCAGAGGATAAAGGAACTTTAAAATGTCTGATATTTGAATCATGTGCATTCGTAATTTCTACAATAGCATTGTTGGAATTTTTTACAAGCCATTCCATGTTGGATTGGCCAGAACAAACCCACACATCTCCAATTAAAATATCACTAATTTTAATTGATTCTTTACCCGATTTAATAGTCATTTCAAAAGGGCCTCCTTCTTTCATTTCAGGTAAAATAATTTTCCATGCACCGTTTGAATTTGTTTTGGTTTTGTAGGCTTTATTGTTAAATGTTACTGTTACCTTTTTACCTTTTTTGTGTGTTCCCCAAACATTGATATTCTGATTTCTTTGAATAACCATATGGTTGTTAAAAAGTTTAGAAACTTTTAATTGAGAAAACATACTTGAACTAACTAATAGCGCTACTACAACTAGTATGAGTTTTGTTGCTTTGAATTTCATTTTTTTACTAATATTTTATTATTGATTTCAAGGATGATTTAAAATCCTTTTAATTTTTTATATCTCATTAATGCTTCTACAAAATAATAATCGGCATACGATAAAGGAACATCAACTTCGCTGTTTGCAGGCAAATGACCAACTCCGTGTTTAAGTATAAAATTGGCATTATTTCCTAAAGCATTACGATATTGAGGTGAACTTAACGAACGAATTTGAGTTTCTGCTGTTTTTAAATATTTAGCTGAATTGGCACTATTTGTATACGTACTTAACTCAATAAGAGCAGCACACATAATTGAGGCAGCAGAAGCATCTTTATAGGTATCGGGAATATTTGGCGCATTAAAATCCCAAAACGGAATTTTATCTTCAGGTAAATTAGGATGATTTAATATAAATGAAGCAATATTTTCAGCTTGTTTTAAATATTCCGGGCTTTTTGTAAATCGGTACATTATAGTATAACCATAGAGTCCCCAAGCCTGACCTCTTGCCCAGGCAGATTCGTTATTGTAACCTTGTGCTGTTTGTTTAAGTGCTGCTTTACCTGTTATAGTATCGTAACTTATTACGTGGTAGGAACTATTGTCTTTTCTGAAATGATTTTCTAAAGTTGTATTTGCGTGTGTATTTGCAATATTTTTAAATTCAGGGCTATTAAATTTTTCAGCTGACCACATTAACAATTCTAAATTCATCATATTATCTATTATAACCGGGTATTGCCAATTATTGTTTGGACCTCCACTATCCCAAGATTTAATTGTTTTTGTTGTAGTGTTGAAGCGTGTTGATAATGATTTTGAAGCATTGTGAATAGCTTCTAAATAGGCTTCATCTTTTGTTAATCTATATGCGTTTCCAAAACTGCAAAAAATCATAAAACCAACATCATGATTGTCGGTTGTAAACTGTTGGTCTTTAACACGTAATGTATATTTATTAGCCCATTTTTCAACTTCTTTATTGTTAGAATATTCATATAAATACCATAATGTGCCTGGAAAAAATCCACTTACCCACCAGCTTGAATTGCAGGTTTCTAGGTTACCAAAACGATCGGTAGTTTTTGGTAATAAATTAGGCTTGTCTTTTAAAGATTCTGCCATTTTTAAACTTTGTTGCAAAGAGAATTCCAAAGATTCGTTTACAATTGTTTCAATTGGTTGTTCAATTGTTTTAACAGCGTTTTTACGGCATCCAAAAACCATAAAAAGTATTCCAATTATTAAAAAAAAGGTATTTTTTTTATTTATTATTTTCATATTTTAAGTTGAAGTACTTTGTTAACTGTTTTATTAATTAGAATTTTATCCGTTTTTAGGTAGAAGTTTGTGCGTATCAAATATAAAAACTTAAGATTGGTTTTTATATACATTTATTGTCTTTATTTAAACTTATTTTATCACTTTTTCAAATATTCGTAAAAAAAATAATGTTTCATTCCTTATTTTAATGAATTGATGTGGATTGAATTTATTTGATTTAAAGTGATAGTTTTAATTCAAAAATATAGTTAATTAGTACTTTTTTGACAAAAAAAATAACTAATTTGCAATGCTATATTGGTAATTAAATAATGTTATTTTAACATTATAAATCAGATTGTTTTAAAATTTATATGGATAAAAATTTTCATAGAGAAATTACTCCCATTGCACCTGAAGATAGCTTTCAGGTTTTTGACCGTATAAAGGATGATTTTGATTTTCCAATACATTTTCATCCAGAATACGAGTTAAATTTTATATTTAACGGTAAAGGTGTGCGTCGTGTTATAGGAGATAGTATGGAGGAGATAAATGATGTTGAATTGGTTTTAATAGGTCCTAATTTAGAGCATTGTTGGGAGTTGCATAATTGTACAAGTAAAAAAATTAATGAAATTACTATTCAATTTCATAATGATTTATTTGATGAAAAAATGCTATCTCGAAGAATATTTAAACCTATTAAAGATATGTTTGATAGGTCTAATTATGGAATACTTTTTTCAAGAAAAATATCCCTTGAATTAAAAGAAAGAATTCAAGCTTTATCTAAAATAGATAGTATAGATTATTTAATGGAACTTATTTCAATTCTTCAGGATTTAGCTAATTCCAGAAATCAAAGACTGCTTTCTACATATACTTCCCAAAATAAAACATTTGAAAATAGTGATAAAATAAAAAAAGTTTATGAGTATATTCAAGAGAATTTTAGTCGAAAAATTTTACTGTCAGAAATTTCGGAAATTGTAAATATGAGTACAGTTACGTTTAATAGATTTATAAAAAAACGTACTGGGAAAACTTTTGTTGAATATACAAATGATACCAGAATTAGCTATGCAACAAGGTGGTTAATTGAAACAGATTTAAGTGTTAGTGAAATAAGCTTTAAATGTGGATTTAACAATATAGCTAATTTTAATAGAGTTTTTAAGAAATGCAAAAACGCTACACCAACGGAATATAGAGAAAAATTTGAAGGCATTAAGAGAGTGTTATAAGCCTACTATAACCTTTTAATTATTTATATGAGCAGAATAATAAATCGAGAAATTACTCAACTAGAACCTGAAAATGGTTTTTTAGTTATAAACAGATTAAAGAAAAAATTCGATTTTCCAATTCATTTTCACCCAGAATATGAACTTAACTTTATACAAAATGGTAAAGGTGTTAGAAGAGTAGTAGGCAATAGTATTGAAGAATTAGATGAAATAGAACTTGTTTTAGTTGGGCCTTATGTAGTTCACGGATGGGAAACCCATAATTGTAAAAGTGATAGTATTTATGAAATGACAATTCAATTCAATAATAACATTTTTGATTACAAATTACTTTCTCTTAGAATGTTTAAATCCATTAGAGATATGTTAGAACGTTCTAAACATGGAATACTTTTTTCTAAAAAAACTTCTTTGGAAATAATGCCAAGAATCAAAGAATTTTCAAAAATAGAAACTATTGAAGAATTTATTAAACTGTTAGAAATTCTTCAGGAATTGGCAAATTCAAAAGAACAACGTTTGCTTTCAACTACACTATCAAATAAAAATGAATACGAGCAAAGTAGAAGAATTAAAATTGTTTATGAATTTGTTCAGGAAAATTATAATAGAAAAATAACATTGCCTGAAATTTCAGAAATTGTAAATATGACACCTGTATCATTCAATAGATTTATAAAAAAACGAACAGGAAAAACGTTTATTGATTATGTTAACCATACTCGCTTGAGTAATGCTACAAAATTGTTAATTGAAACCGATTTAAATATTGGTGAAATTGGCTTTAAAAGTGGTTTTAATAACATAGCTAATTTTAATAGAATTTTTAAAAAGATTAAAAATTGTACCCCAAACGAATATAGAATGAGGTTTGAAAATATTAACTAAAAGGGGGGGTAAATTTGACTTATATTTTTACATTTTTTTTGTAATTACACAGTTAGGGCTTACTAAAAATCTCTTATTTTAAATATTAAATTGGTTAAATAATATCATTGAATGATTAATTAAGCTAATGATACTTAACTTGTATATTTTAATTTTATAAATTCAAATAAAATAAAAATGAATACAAAATTTATATTTTTAATAGTTATAATACTGTGTATTGGTTGTAAAGAAAAAACAACATCTAATATTACATTTTACAATGCAAGTAATAATGCATTTAGTTATCAAGGAAGAACAGAAAGTCTTAAAGATAGTAGTGCAGTTTTAATAAGTTCGGCAGCTTCAGTCGAATTTTTTGTGAAAGGCGATTCAATAAATTTGTTTGTACAATCTGGTAATAATACTCATAATTATACTGTAATTACTATAAATGACAAATATCAAAAGCGTTATAAGATAAGTGCAAATTCAATTACCAAAATTCCATTGGTTTTACCTAAAAAAGAACAAAATAAAATAGGGATATTTAAGGCGACAGAAGCAGCAAGTGGAAATTTAATTTTTTACGGTGTTAATGCAGAAGAAATAAGTCCAATTATAAATGATAAAGAATTTTTTATTGAGTTTATTGGAGATTCTGTTACCTGTGGTGCAGCTGCTGACCCAAGTGATGTGCCTTGTGGTACAGGTGAATATTTAGATCAGCATAATGCATACTTAGCATTTGGACCAAGAGTTGCAAGAGCCTTAAATGTAAACTTTATGTTGAGTTCAGTTTCAGGAATTGGAATTTATAGAAATTGGAATGATGAAAATATTGAAGAACCTATAATGCCTCAAGTTTATGAAAATTTATATTTGAATTTAGATAGTTCAAAAAAATATAACTTTTTAATAAAACCAGCTATTGTAAGTATTTGTTTAGGTACAAATGATTTATCAAATGGAGATGGAGTAAAACCGCGTTTACCTTTTAATAAAGAAAAGTTTGTAGAAAACTATATAAGTTTTGTAAAAATGGTTTATAACCATTATCCAGAAACAAAAATAGTTTTAATGAATAGCCCAATGATTGGTGGCGAAACAAATAATCTTCTAATGGATTGCTTAAAAGAAGTACAATCTTTTTATGCAGAAAAAAATAAATCAATAGAATTATATGAATTGGACGCTGTTTATAATAAGGGTTGCACAACGCATCCAAATGTTGAAGAACATGGAGCAATAAGTCAAAAATTAATACCTTATTATAAAAATCTTTTAAATGAATAATTTATGAAAATGTTTAAAAAAATAACCTATTTAATAGTTTTGATTACAAACATTTCATTTGCAAATATTACTTTGCCTTCAGTGTTTTCAGATCATATGGTTTTACAGCAAAATGATGATGTGAAATTTTGGGGATGGGCAAATCCAAATGAAGAAGTTGTAATTGTTCCATCTTGGAGTGACAAAAATTATAAAGTTAAAGCAAATAATCAAGCATATTGGGAAATTAAAATTTCAACTCCAAAAGCGGGAGGCCCTTTTAATATAAAAATTACAGGTTATAATGAAATTGTTTTAAACGATGTTTTAATTGGGGAAGTTTGGTTATGTTCAGGGCAATCTAATATGGAAATGTCTGCTGCATGGGGGATAAAAAATGGAGTTGAGGAAATAAAAAATGCCAATTATTCAAACATTCGTTTTTTTAATATTTCAAAAACTTCAGCAACTTCACCGCAAAATGATCTAAAAGGAAATTGGCAAGTTTGCACGTCAGAAGTTATGAAGAATTCAAGTGCAGTTGCTTATTTTTTTGGAAGAAGATTACAAGAGGATTTAAAAGATGTACCAATTGGATTAATGGTTGCTGCTTGGGGCGGAACACCTGCTGAAATTTGGATGCCAGAAAATGTAATAAAGGAAAATGAAATTTTAAATAATGCTGCAAATAAGTTACAACCAGTAGAGTGGGGACCAACTGAACCAGCAAGAGCCTATAACTCAATGATTCATCCGTTTGTTGGCTATAATATTGCTGGAGCCCTTTGGTATCAGGGTGAAGCTAATGTTGGAGCAGTTAATTACGATAAAACTCTTGAGGCATTAATAAATTCATGGAGAAAAAAATGGGAAAAAGATTTTCCTTTTTACTATGTTCAAATTGCGCCTTATAATTATGGCAAAGATCATTTTGGAGGTGTTGAAATAAGAGATGCGCAGCGTAAAGTATTAGAAAATGTTTCTAAAGCAGGAATGGTTGTAATTAGTGATGTTTCACCAACGGACGATATTCACCCTAAAGATAAAAAACCAGTTGGTGAAAGATTGGCTAATTTAGCGTTGGTAAAGCATTATAAAACCTATTTTGATATTGTAAACGGACCTTTATTTAATGGAATTACAATAAATAATAAATCAATTACTGTTCATTTTGATAATGATGAAGGATTATATTTTTCTGATAAAAAAATAGCTTTATTTGAAATTGCAGGTGAAAATAAAATTTTTCATTTAGCAAAAGTGAAATTAAAAAATAATATAATTACGCTCTCATCAAAAGAAGTTAAATCACCAAAATACGTAAGATTTGCTTGGGGAAATACAAGTATTTCTAACCTTTTTAATAAAGCTAATTTGCCAGCTTCAAGTTTTACTTCTGAATAATTGGTGAGTATAAAATTAGTTTGAATAAATAAGGCTGTAAAAAATATTTAAAATCGTCAACCTGAAACAAGTTCAGGTTGACGAAAAATTCACTTTTCAGACAGCCTTTTTTTAATTAAATTGAAATGGTAACCTTAGTTTAAACAGATTATTTTTCTTTATCAGTAAGTTTTTTATTTGCTATTGTAATCAATTCTAATGTTGAAGTATCTGATGCAAATACTGAGTTTAATCCCTGAGGTTCTTGTGGTGGATCTGCACTAAAATCATCGCCATGTAGCCATTTCCCACTTTCGTCATTAGTTTTAGCATAACCAGCAAACCCCCAAAAGTTTAAACCAGCCAAAACACCTTGCTCTTTTTTACTTTCTACAATTCTTTCAAAAATTGCTTTGTAAAAAGTATTTCTGTTTTCAATAGGTGCATCAAGTGATAAACTTTCTTTTTCTCTTGGAAAACCAAATTCAGACATTACAATTGGCTTTTGAAGTTTTTTGGCCACTATAATGTGTTCATTCATATATTTATTTGCATTTTCAATTGATAATTGGGTAGTTTCTTTTTCATTATTTATATCATACCAACCCCAATTTTTTGGCCACATATGCATAGTTAAGTAATCAACATTTTTATTTTTATGTAGTCTTTCGTACATATCAATATCCTGTAAATAACTGGCTTTTCCTTCTGCACCTGTTGAAATTAAATGTGTAGCGTCTAAAGATTCTATAGTAGTTACGGTTTCATTTAGCCAATTTGCAAATGTCTTTTCGTGGTCAGGAGTCATTAATACTCTTGGTTCATTTGCAACTTGCCATGACATAATTACATTATCTTCAGAATATTTTTTTCCAGTATAAGCATTTGTTCTACCAATAATAAATTTTAAGTGTTTGTAAAACGCTTCTTTACAAGGTTCGCAAGAATGAAATTGTTTTGTGTAATTCATATATTCATCCCAAGTATACTCTTCTAAAAAAGGATTAGGAACTTTTCCATAACCATTCCATTCAAGGTATTGAGACATCCCCCCAGACCAAATCCAGTTATTGTTTAAATATAAAACAGCATACATATTTCTTTTGCGCATTTCCGCCATTAAAAAATCTAAACCATCCAATAAATCCTCGTTATAAACGCCTTGTTCGTATTGTAAAGCTGGATGCACTCTTGAATCTCCACCATCACCTTCAGCACCTACTAAAATTCTCAAGTTGTCAATACCAACTTCTTTCATTAAATCTAATTCTTTAATAAGTCGTTCTCTGTCTCCAATATTTTTAGCCGCAATTAATGGTCCGTACCAATAATTAGTACCAACAAAATAATAAGGATTTTCACCTTTATAAAACTTAAAATTTTTAACTGAAATTAAGGCAATAGTATCTTTTGATTCAATAGCTGTTTTTTGTTCAGCATCTTGAATTTTATTTTTGCACGAAAAAAGTAAAAATAGTATTGATACAAAAAAAAGTGATTTATAAGTTTTCATAAATTAAATATTAATTTGGTAAATTATACATTTCTGGTAAGTCATTTTCTAAAACAGCTTCTACTTTGTTAGTGAATTGTAATTATAGTTATAAAAAAGATTATTATTTGTTTAATACAATACAAGCTCTAGAAGTGTGATAGGGTGCTTTCCACATTCCTATTTTGTAATCTGAGGTATATAATTTTCCTTTTTTATCAACTCTCCAAAACCATTCACCATTTGTTTTATCAATTATTTTAGTTTGAATAAAATTTAAAATCTTGGTTGATATTGAAAGGTATTTTTCATCTTTTGTAATATTATATGCATAGCGAAGCCCAACAAGTGCTTCTGCTTGAGGCCACCAATGTTTGTCACCATCTAACTTACCAGTTTTTGGTTCATAATCATTCATAACACCACCATCTGTATCAATTCCAGTTTGTATAAAAACATCCGCAATTAACACTGCAACTCTTTCTGTTTCAGTAATTAATGTTTTGTTTTCTAAAACTTTGGCAGCTTCAATTAAAAGCCAGGCAGTTTCAATATCATGTCCAAACGAAACAACACTACTTTTCAAATTCCATTGTTCATCAAAAAATAGGTTTAAATTATTGTTTGAGTTTAAAAATTTAGTCAAAAACAAGTTGATAAGTTCTGTTAAGTTATTTTTTAAACCTTCATTTTTATATACTTTATAAAGATTTGTATAGGCCTCTAAAACGTGTAAATGCGTATTCATAGTTTTGGCCTCATTTGCATCTTTATCGCTTAATCTCATATCAGCAATTGGTGACCAATCTTCATTAAATGCTTCAATATACCCTCTAAATATATTGTCTTTAGCATACTTTTCTACTAATTCGTAAAGTTCAACTGCCCAATTAAGAGCTTCCTTATTATTTGATAAAATATAATATTCAGATAAAGCATAAATCATAAAAGCTTGTGCATAAACCTGTTTTCTTGTGTTTATAGGATTTCCTTTCACATCTAATTCCCAATAAACTCCTCCAAACTTTTCATCATTAAAGTTTGTTTTTAAATAATTATATGAGCGTTCGCACAATGCATTGTATTTATCAGTTTTTAAGTGATTTGATGCAGCTGAAAATGACCATAATATCCGAGAATTTAAAATAATTCCTTTTGAAGCATTTGGAACTAAATTGTTATAATGATCTCTTTCGCCTACAAAACCACCATTTATTTCATCAACAGTATTTTCACTCCAATAATTAAGTATATTTTGAAGTTCATTGGCTAATGAAACCGAAACTTCTTTTGCTAATTTATGCATTAATACAATCCTTTATTTTTTTCAATTAATTCTAAAATTGTTTCAACAGAACCTGCCGAAGTAAGCTTATCTTCAGGACTATTAGTTACATAATCTACTAAAATTTCAACGGAAGTAGTAGCTACATGCATTCTAGTATCAGAAGAAGCATAATAAATATATATGGAGCCATCTTCATTTTCAATCCACCCATTAGTAAATAAAACATTTGAAACATCACCTAATGTTTCTTTATAGTTTGGAGCCATAAAATATCCTGCAGGATGATGAATTACTTTTGTAACATCATCTAATGAAGTCATGAACATGTATAAAGTATATCTTAAACCTGCTGCTGTATTTCTAACTCCATGTGCTAAATGTAACCACCCTTTTGATGTTTTTATTGGTGCTGGTCCCTGGCCATTTTTCAATTCATAAACAGTGTGATATACTTTATTTGTAAATATTTTTTCTTCTGTTACAATTGGGTTGGTCATATCTTTTACATAACCGAATCCAATTCCGCCACCTTTTCCAATATCAATAAACCCATCTTGTGGTCTAGTATAAAGTCCGTAGTGTCCATTTACAAATTCGGGATGTAAAACAACATTACGTTGTTGCCCGGTATTGGATATTAAATCAGGTAATCTTTCCCAAGTTAATAAATCTTTTGTGCGAACAATTCCTGCATTTGCTATAGCGGAGCTGGTATCTCCAACAGGAGCTTTTGGATCTTTTCTTTCGGTACAAAATATACCATAAATCCAACCATCTTCATGCAGTGTTAAACGCATATCGTATACGTTTGTATCTGGATTTCCTTCAATTTGAGGAATTACACATGGTTTGTCCCAGAATTTAAAGTTATCAATACCATTAGGACTTTCCGCAATTGCAAAAAATGATTTTCTATCATTTCCTTCAACTCTTACACATAAAATAAATTTTCCATTTAATTTTATTGCACCTGAATTAAAAGCAGCATTAATTCCTATTCTTTCTAATCCGTAGGGATTAGTTTCTGGATTTAAATCATACCTCCAATGAATAGGTGTATGATCTGCTGTTAATACAGGGTTTTTGTACCTTTTATAAATTCCATTTGTTTTAGAAACAGGTTTATTTTTTTTGCTAAGTAATTTAGCGTGACGCTTTTTTTCTTTATTTAAGGTTTTTAAACTCATGCTTAATTCAATAATAAATTGTTGATTAATCTAATTCTTCTTCTAATTTATTCCACCAGAATTTTTTCAGTAAAAAGATACATACTACTAATACTGCAATTGAAACATATATAGGTGTACTTTGTCTAAAAATAATATACATTGGTAAAATTACCAACGCAGTTTGCGCTATAATTCCTATAAATACGTTAAACATATCCATACCAAAATCTTTATTTTTCTTAAAGTTTGAATCTTCCGCAACTAGTTTGTCGTAAACAGGTTTCCAGAATCCCCAAGGTCTTACGTTTTTGTAAAAATCTTTTAAAACAGCTTCTTCAGTAGGAGGTGCAGCGTATGTGCCTATTATGCTTCCTATTAAAGAAACGATTAATAAAATTGGGAATAAATACAATTCATTTACATCTGGAAATATAAAAGTTGGAACTATGTAAGCTGAAGCTAATCCTGCAACCATTCCCCAGAAAAATCCTTCACCATTAAACCTCCACCAGTGCCATTTTAAAATATTTGCTCCTACATAACTTCCATATAATACAGAAACAATTATATTTAAAATTGCATTTACATTTTCAGCATAAAAACCTAAAACAATACTTACAATAACTACAATTATTCCAGTTAAGTAATTCATATTTTTAATCTGGTTTGTTGTAGCTTCTGGTTTTGTATATTTTAAATAAATATCATTTACTAAATAAGCTTGAGCGGCATTTAAGGTTCCTGCAAATGTTGACATAAATGCGGCAATTAATCCAGCTAATAATAATCCTAATAATCCTACAGGAACAAATTCTTTAATTGCGGTTGGTAATATTAATTCAAAATCAATATTTCCAGTTGAATTTAATAAATCTAATTTTTCATAATAAACTAATGCTAAAGCGGCAAAACCTGCAATCATTAAATACCTGATAGGCATTAAAATTACCGATACAAAACCGCTCATTTTGGCTGCTTCAGCAGGTGATTTTGTGGATAATATTTTTTGCATATCATAGGTAGGCGCAGGGCCGGCAATACTTACAAGTACTCCTTTAAACAGCATCATTAAAATTAAGTATGTAAATAATCCGTATCCATCACTTTCAATTTTTTCAGTTACTTCAGGAATAATGCTATTCCAATCCATATCTAAACCACCTTTAAAAGGACTCATCCAACCTTCAGGGACATTTAAACCCCCGGTTCCAATAGCTTGAAATCCTAAATAACCAATTACTAATGCTGCAACAGTCATAATTGCAAATTGTACAACATCTGCCCATACAATACCAGACATTCCGCCAAGTAATGAATAAAATACTGCAAAAATTGTAAACATTGTACCATAAAAATGAGGTACATATTCAGGTGCAATATTGAAAGGAATATAATTACTTACTACCTCCCAAGGAACAAATATTTCTACAAATTTACCTAAGCCTATAAATCCATAAGCCAAATATCCAAGGCATACTACTAGTGCAAAAACTACAACAATAATATGAGACATTTTAGCACCTTTTCCAAACCCAAACCTAGTTCCTATCCATTCAGCACCAGTTGTTGCGTTTGAACGTCTTAGCCATTTAGAAAGGTAGACCATTAAAAATATTTGATTAAAAACAGGCCATAACCAAGGTATCCAAGCACTTTTTATACCATAAACAAACATTAATGTTACTAGCCATATTGTGCCTGAAATATCGAACATTCCGGAGGCATTTGAAAGACCTAACATATACCAGGGAATAGATTTTCCTCCTAATAAATAATCATCTTTACTTCTTTGTGCTCGTTTTCTAAGTACAAGACCAATTACAACAATTGTAATTAAATACAATGCTATAATTAAAATATCTACCGTATGTAATAATTCCATAAATTTTGGTTAGTTTAAATTAGAGTTTATATCTTTTAAGAATAAGGTTTTTGGAAATTTTTCAAATTCAATAAAATCAGCCTCATTTAATTGTCCGTTATAAGGCATATAATGATGTTTTGTATCGTAATTTCTCCAGGTTAAAACCCAAGAAATTCCTGAGTTTTCAATTGCAGGATACAAAACTTTTGTAAACCATTTTTCAGTTTTTAGAGATTCTAAACCTGTTTCTGAAAAAGCATATAATTTATTTTTTTCAGTTGCTATTTTTTTAACAATTTCTAAATCGTGAATAACTGCTTTTTGATATTCTTCAGCATTGTTAAAATCATAAATGTCAATTCCTAAAATATCAACATAATCATCACCGGGATAATATTCTAAATAGGTATCAGAGGGATTTAATTTATTAGGTGAATAAGCGTATAAAATATTATGTAAATTGTGTTTGTTTTTAAGTAATTCAACAGTTTCTTTCCATAAAGTAATGTAATCTTCAGCCTCACAATTTGCACCTCCCCACCAAAACCATGAACCGTTCATTTCGTGAAAAGGTCTAAAAATTACTGGAATGGCTTCACCATTAACCTGTAATGTTTTTATAAAATTTGCAACGCGTGAGACCCATAATTCATATTTTTCTCTTTGGTTTCCACCTTTTATAATATTTGTGACAGCTTTTGTTTGATCCCAGGAACTGCCTTCTGTTACAGGGTTATTTGAATGCCAGCTAATTGTGATAATTCCTCCTTTTTTATAGGCATCAATAATTAATTTTGTCATTGCTTTAAAAGGAACAGTATCCAAATTATAAGGCTTGTCAATTTCAATCCAACCTAAATCAAAGCCAAAAACAGCGGGAAAATCACCAGTTACTTTTTTAACATCACTTTTTATACTTGTAGTATCATTCTTATAATTCCAACCTAAACCATACGAAGTATCATCTTGATGGCCAATTGCAAAACCTTTTTTTGAAATTTCTAACAACCTGTTATGTAATGCTATTGTTTTTTTAGAAGCTCTTTTATCAACCAAAACAGGTTTTTTAAGTTCCTCTTTTTTTTCACCATTACAAGAATACAAAAAACTAACAATGATTAAAACTGAAAATATATTGTAAAATTTCTGGTTTCTGTAAAACTTTAAATTATGTTTCATTTTAGCTGGTTTAGAAATAATTAATTAAATGTAAATCTATTTTGTTTACGCATAGATAATAATTTTCAAATTTAAGTATATGCTTAACTATAGGTTGATATTATTTTATCAAAACGCTAAAATATAATTACATTTTATTTTATGTGTAAATAAATTTTTAGTGTAATAACACTGTTTTAACTTGCTTTATTATAGTTATTTATAGGTGTTTAAGGTTAATCTATAAAATCAGTTTGTAACAAATATTTAAGTAAAAAAGTAGTTGGTTGAAATTATTTTATTGATATATGACAAAATAATATTAACAATAGCATAACATTTCATATAATTTTGAAAGTAGTAAAAATTACAATGTTTTTTACTGATATAATAATTTAGATTAATTTTATACAGAAAAGCGCTGTCAAATATTTTTTATTTTTTCAGAGCTTTTAATTAATATGTAAGATATGAAAAAATTGGTAGTAGTATTTTTAGTTTTAGTTTCTATTAATACGTTTTCACAAAAGTTTGAAGGGTTAGCAGAAACTCCACCATTAGGATGGAATAGTTGGAACACGTTTGCAACAGATATTAATGAAGAATTAGTAAAAGGTATTGCAGATAAATTTATAGAATTAGGTTTAAAGGACGCAGGTTATGAATATATTGTTTTAGACGATGGATGGATGGCTAAAGAAAGAGATGCAAATGGTAATTTGATTGCAGATCCTGTTAAATTTCCTAATGGAATGAAAGCCTTGGCTGACTATATTCATTCAAAAGGATTAAAGTTTGGCATTTATAATTGTGCGGGTTCTAAAACTTGTGGAGGTTATCCAGGTTCTCGTGGTTTTGAGTATCAAGATGCGCGTTTATATGCTTCTTGGGATGTTGATTATTTAAAATATGATTGGTGTAATACAGAAAAATTAAATGCGGAAGGAGCTTATATGACAATGCGCGATGCATTAAAAAAAGCAGGAAGACCAATTGTATTTAGTATTTGTGAGTGGGGAGATAATGAACCTTGGAAGTGGGCAAAAGATGTTGGTCACGCTTGGAGAGTTACTGGTGATATTATTAATTGTTGGGATTGTGAAATTGGACACGGATCATGGTCATCTCGTGGAGTATGGAAAATTATAAATTTACGCGAGGATATTAGAAAGTTTGCTGGGCCAGGACATTGGAATGACTATGATATGATGGAAGTTGGTAATGGAATGACTGACGCAGAAGATAGGAGCCATTTTGCTATGTGGAGTATGTTAGCATCGCCATTAATTATGGGGAATGATTTAAGAACTGCTTCCAAAGAAACAGTTAAAACATTGGCTAATAAAGAAGTTATTGCTGTGAACCAAGATAAATTAGGAATTCAAGGATTTCGTTTTTCAAATGAAAATAATTTTGAAATTTGGTTAAAACCATTAGAAAAGGATGCTTGGGCAATGACATTTGTTAATATGAGTGATGAAACAAAAAGTATTGATTTTGATTGGATAAAACACGGATTTGGTGATGATCTTAATGGAAAATGGGTTGATTTAAAACAACAAAAATTTAGTATTAGAGATTTATATAATCATAAAAATTTAGGTGATACCTCATCAAATTTAAAAGCTGAAATTGGTTCTCATGATGTTTTAATGATAAAAATGGTAAAAAAATAGACTGACTTAAAATATAAATGCATAAAAAAACAAAAATCCTTTACTAAAAGGATTTTTGTTTTTTTATATGATAATTATAAAAAATACAATTTAGCAAGCTTCAGAAACTTGATTTTTAAGGGGAAACTTAAAAATAGCTTTACAAATAATTGCATCTTCATCATTATTTTCAATTTCAACTACAATCAAAAGTTGTAATTCAGACTGATTTAATTTTTTAATTTGCGACGTTAATGATAAATTATCATTTAAATACGCATTTTTTAAAATTTGTAATTTGTATAACCGAGGAGTTGGATGTGCTAAAACTGTTTTCTTTAAAATTACTTCTTTTGAAAAATGTTCCATTTCACTGTATAAAATATTAGATAAAAGGGCGTTATTATTGTTGGTTGTATTTGGTGTAACCGTAAATCTTTTTTTTGGGGTTGCAATTAAATTTTCTAGAGTTTTCATATGTAATTTATTTATGTATTTATATTAATTGGTATGGGAATTGGCATTTTAGTGTTTGAAATTAGTTGCTTACAAAGCATAATAATTGTGGAATAGACCTGCTGTAAAATAATGGAATGTTTCATAATAGTTGTTTTTAAGTATTAATTTATTGTATAAAAAAAGGTGCTTTTTGAAAAAGCACCTTTTAAAAATTTATATATTTAAATTTATTTTCAATTTATATTGAAAGTGCTTTTTGTAACGAATACATGTTGTTGCTTAAAATTACGCATAACATATACAGTGCAAATCGATTTGGAAACCGACTTTACATTCATTAGAATGGATGATAAAACTGAATATGTTGTTGTAATAACTTTCATAATATGTATCAAAATTAAAAAAATATTTTAGATACAAAAGAAAATTAATATTAATTTATAGTTAATGCCGCTTTTCATGTAAATTTGCATTAATAAATAAATACAATAATTATGGCAAGTATAAAAAATTTAAAAAAAGATATTAATTACGTTTTAGGAGATATTATTGAAGAATGTTACACGTGGGAAATATTAAACCCTAAAGCTGATAAAAAAGCAACAGAAAAAATAATTGATGAGGCTATTGAAGCATTTGATACCTTAATTGAGAAAGTAAATTTGAAAAAAGTTGATAACTCGAAAGCTCATTTTAAATCAATTACAAGTGAACTTGAAGAAACTGCCAATAAATTAATTGAAAAAGTTAATAATTTGTAGTTTTTTGATTTTCAATTATATACATTTTTAATTTTAAAATGCGGTTTTTTTTGTTTAAATTAGTATAATAATTAATATAACAAATACGTTCTTAATTTTACCAACTAAAAAATTTTTAATTTATGGCAAGAGCAATGTTTGAGTATACTAAAACAGTACTCGAAAAAGTAAGCTTTAATTTAGAATTGTTTAAAAAAGAATTAGAAAAAGCAGTAAATAGACTGTTACCTTATGAAGTAAAAGAGTTGTATTTTTGGTTACAAGAATTCACTTATAATAAACCAGATCTTCATAAATGTCTAGCTTTAGTTGAATCTAAAAAAAGGAGCCTTTAGGCTCCTTTTTTTTGTTGTATAGGACTAACTATTTTAACATTATTAAAAGCAATAACCCCCCTAATTAATCCATCAATTACGTTTTTTAGCGCTTCAATTAAATGAATTTTTAAATGTGATTTATGATAAATAATACTTACTTCCCTTGCCGGTACTGGTTTTTCAAATTCTCTCAAGTACTTTTTATCACTATCATTTAAATCTAAAGTTTGTAAATAAGGCAATAAAGTCATTCCTAATCCTTCTTTTGACAATTTTATTAAGGTGTCAAAACTACCACTATGCAATTGAAAATGCTGATTTTTATGCCCAAAAGTACTGCATAGATTTATGATATTTTCTTTAAAGCAATGCCCATCTTCAAGCAATAAAATATCATCAATATCTAAATTTTCAACGTCTAAAGTAGTTTTGTTAAATAAGCGGTGTTCACTAGGAACAAAGCCTACAAAAGGTTCATAATACAAAACACGTTCTTTTATATTTTCATTTTCAAGTGGAGTAGCTGCTATTGCAACATCAATGTGTCCTTCAGTTAATTTGTTTACAATTTCTTCAGTAGTGAGCTCTTCTATTTTTAAATTAATTTTTGGATATTTTTTTATAAATGTTTTTAAAAATATTGGTAGTAGAGTTGGCATAACTGTAGGTATAATTCCTAGTTTAAAATCCCCTCCAATAAAACCTTTCTGTTGATCTACAATATCATTTATTCTATTGCTCTCATCAACAATTATTTTTGCTTGTTCAACAATTTTTTTACCAATTTCAGTTAGCTGAATGGGTTTTTTATTTCTGTTAAATACTTTTGTTTCGAGCTCATCTTCTAATTTTTGTATTTGCATACTTAAAGTAGGTTGCGTTACAAAGCAATGTTCTGAAGCAATAGTGAAATTTTGATATTCAGCTACAGCTAATACATATTTTAATTGTGTTATTGTCATTACTATAAAAATTTATGATAAAGATATTAAAACTATCGATAATGATTATAATAATAAGCATCTTTTTTTGGGTAAATTTGTGATAGATATAAGAATAAATAAAGATTAAATTTTAAATATTATACAATATGAATACTACAATTATTGGATTAGACAAAAAAGAAACTGAAAACTTAACTGTTAGTTTAAATGATTTATTAGCAAATTTTCAAGTTTATTACCAAAGTTTAAGAGGCTTGCATTGGAATATAAAAGGAAAATCATTTTTTGAATTGCATGTGAAATTCGAGGAGTTTTATACAGATTCACAAGAGAAAATTGATTTAATAGCTGAAAGAATTTTAACCTTAGGAGGAACTCCATTACACACGTTTGGCGATTATTCAAAGTTAGCAAAAGTACCTGTTGGAAAAAATGTTACAAATGATGTTGAAGCAGTAAGTTTAGTTGTAAATTCTTTATCAGAGTTATTAAAAATTGAAAGAAATATATTGAATGAATCTGATGAAGCTAACGATGAAGGAACAAATTCTATGATGAGTGATTTTATAGCTGAGCAAGAAAAAACTATTTGGATGTTAAATGCTTGGTTAAATTAAAAAACTAAATATTAAAAAAAAGCCGTTTTAAAGTATTTAAAACGGCTTTTTTTTAATACATATCCCAAAACTTACGTTTTTTATCTAATTCTTCTTCCTGACGTTTATATTCATCTGCCGGAATTACTTTTAAAAATGAAGGGTCTTGTTCTATTTCAAATTCAATTCTCTTTACTATTTCTTCAACGGTTTCATTTTCATAATCAATTTCCATAGGAGGTTTAATTACCATCGATTGCAAAATATTACGTTTTTTAATCAATAAACCTTTTTTATCAAAAGAACGTCTAAATCCATCAATAACTATAGGAATTACAACTGGTTTGTATGTTTTAATTATATGGGCTGTTCCACGTCTTATTGGTCTAAAAGGTTTTGTAGTTCCTTGTGGAAACGTTATAACCCAACCATCATCTAAGGCTTTTTTAATATTACTAATATCAGACATTTTAACTTGCCTATTTACTTCTTTACCTGCACTTCTCCAAGTTCTTTCAATTGATATGGAACCGGTATAAGCAAATACTTTTGGTAAAAAACCAGATTTCATAGTCTCTGAAGCGGCAATGTAATATATATTTAATTTTGGATGCCAAATGTATCCAACATTTTTTAAGGTGTCAACTCTACCTTTTAAGGAAGCGTTAAAAACGTGAAGCATTGCAGCAACATCAGCAAAATAAGTTTGGTGGTTTGAAACAAATAAAACATTTGTTTCAGGAAGATCTCTTATAATTTCGGACCCTTCAATTTGAAGACTGTTAAATCTACGGTATCTGCCGTGAGAAACAACTCCAAAAATACGAATCAGCCATTTTTTTATAAATAAAATATGCCCGAACGGATTTCTTTTGAAAATTGGCATTTAGTTGGTTTTGGTTAATACAAATTTAGCAAAAATTAATTAGATAATTTTTATTAGTTCTTTAATCTCACTTAGCATCATTGCAGTTGCTCCCCAAACAATATAATTGTTTAATTTAAAGCAAGGTACCTCAATATTTTTAGCGTATGAAGTGGAAAGCGTTGTAGAACTTATTGCAGAATCACATAAAAAATCGGAAACATTTATTTCTATTAAGTCCTCAACTTCGTGATTTTTTGTAAATATTGGAGTATAATCTATATAGCTTAAATAAGGAGTTACTATAAAATTACTTGGGGGTATAAAAACGTCTGTCATTTGTTTAAAAATTGAAATGTCTTTTTTAATAATTCCAACTTCTTCAAAAGCCTCTCTTAAAGCAGTTTGTTCAAGTGAAGTGTCTTTTAAATCGAACTTTCCACCTGGAAAACTAATTTGAGCAGAATGTGTGCCATTATAACTTGCCCTAAGGGTTAATAAAAAATTTATTTTCCCGCTATTATTTGGATAAAATATAACTAATACTGCTGCTTTTTTAGGGTTATTTGCTTTAATTTTCTCTTCGGAAAACTGTTTTCTTAGTTTTGGGGCTAATTTAAATTGAGCTTCCAATCCACCAATTTCTGAGTTTGATAGTTTTTGAATGTGCTTTTTAAAATTAGAATAGTCCATGTTATTTTTTTGTGTAAAAAGTTGGTAAAGATAAATGAAACCTTACCGCAACCAATCTAATGGAAATAATTATAAATGATGTAGAAGCATAAATAATAGACTCATTAACATTAAAATGATGTAAAATTAAAAATGTAATTGAACCAAAAACACAGGCTGTTGCATATATTTCTTTTCTGAAAATTACAGGAATTTCGTTACATAAAATATCTCTTATAACTCCACCAAAAGAGGCAGACATTGTTGCTATTGAAATAATTACAATAGGGTGAAAGTTATAGTTTAATCCAATTTCAGTTCCCATAATTGTATACAATCCAAGCCCAATTGTATCGAATAAAAAAAGTGATTTATTTAAGTACTTTAATTTTTTTCTGAATATAATTGCAAAAAAATATGAAGCAATAATTAAAAAAATTACTTCTGTGTTTTTCATCCAAAAAACAGGTTTTGCACCAATCAATACATCTCTTAAAGTTCCTCCACCTACTGAAGTTGCAAAAGCAATTATAAATACTCCAAACGGATCTAATTTTTTTCGCATTGCCACAAGGGATCCCGAAATTGCAAAGGAAATGATTCCTAAAATATCTAAAACGTGAAAAAGTGTCATTACATCTGTTGTGTAAAATAGTTATAATCTTTTATTACTATGTCAATTAAATCAATAGGTTTTAATTCAGAATTAATTCCAGTAATTTCGATAATCTTTTTATGTAATTTAATAATTGTATTATGGTTACCTTTTCTTTTAGCCTTTAAATAAAGTTCTTTAATTGTTTGAATATCTTTATCAGAAAGCATTGTAACTTGTGGAAAAGTTGGTATATATTCTTCTGGAATATCTACAGCCAACGTGCTATTTATTGAAACTGTTTTTCTTTCAGAAATTACAGCAGTTCCAGCTGCAATATCACCCAATCTTTGTCCTTTTCCATTCAATAAAATAGTTAATAATGCAATGGAGCCTGAGGCAAGTGTTATGTCAATTATACGTAAAACCCATCTAATTAAAAAACTTCCAAAGGTTGGTTTTGAACCATCAATTTTAACAACTCTAATTTTGTTAAAAAATTTCCCAGGAGTTTGTCCATTCATAAGTGTTTCAAAAAGCAAACTATAAAAAAATACGGGTAAGCTTAATAATGTATAAAAAACATAAATATTTTCAGTTGGCATATAGCCTAAAGCATTTAAAACAAGTAAAATTAGTGTATAATAGGCACCAATAATTAACATATCAATAAGAAAAGCGCCTATTCTTGTACTTAACGGCGCAACATTATGTTGAATTGTAATATTTTGTGCTGTTTCAATTTGAAAATTATCCATTTTTAGTGATTAATCTTTTTGGATGATACAATTGTATTTTTTACATTCGTTAACTTAATATTCAATATGAATAATTGCTATATTGAAAAAGCAAAAGTATAAAAAATGCGTGAAGCATCATTTGTAAAAAGAAATAAAAATAAATGGCTCTTATTTGAAAATGTTCTTGATAATAAAGAGCAAATTTCACCAGATAAGTTGTCGGATTTATATGTTGAAATTACAGATGATTTGAGTTATGCAAAAACTTTTTATCCGCAAAGTAATACTGCAAAATATTTAAATTCAATTGCTTCAAAAGCACATCAAAAAATTTATAAAACTAAAAAAGAAAGTAAAAACAGATTAGTCAATTTTTTTAAGTTTGAATTTCCACTGGAATTTGTAAAATATCACAAACAATTACTAATAGCATTTACTACATTTTTATTTTTTGCAATAGTTGGAGCATATTCTGCTGCTAATGATGGTGATTTTGTTCGCCTGATGTTAGGTGATAATTATGTAAATATGACATTGGAAAATATTGAAAAAGGTGATCCAATGGCTGTTTATAAAAAAATGGGAGAAAGTAATATGTTTATTCAAATTACGCTGAATAACATTAAAGTTGCTATGATGGCTTTTGTATTTGGAATGTTATTTTCAGTGGGCACCTTATATATTATGATGCAAAACGGTATTATGCTGGGCTCTTTTTTATACTTTTTTTATGAAAAAGACTTACTTTGGGAGTCTTCACGAACAATTTGGATACACGGGACAATTGAAATTTCTGTAATTATAATTGCTGGTTGCGCAGGTTTGGTTTTAGGAAATGGTTTACTTTTTCCCAAAACATATACTAGGTTGGCATCTTTTAAGCAAAGTTTTAAAGCTGGACTTAAAATAATGGTAAGTACAATTCCATTTTTTATAGTAGCCGGTTTTTTAGAAGGTTTTGTAACACGACATACAGAAATGCCTGATTGGTTGGCAATATTTATAATTTTAATTTCATTTATAACAATACTTTATTACTACGTAATATATCCTATAAAATTAACTAAACAATAAAAATTAACATGGAAAATAGTAACTTTTTAGAATTTAAAAAAGAGCGAGATTTAGGTGCAATTATTACCGATACTTTTAAATTCATTCGTGAAAATTGGAAAGAATATTTTAAGTTTATGATTAAAATAATTGGACCTATATTATTAATTGGTGCGGCATTATTAATGTTTGCCGTAATATCTTATTCAAGTGCTGCAAAAGGACTTTTAACTTTAGATCAGGGTGATCCTTCATTATTTTTTAGTGGATTCTCTGGAATTTTAGGGTGGGCATTTATTATGATGATAGTTTGGGGCTTGGTTTATACTTTATTAGCTGAAGTATCTCTTTATTATGTAAAATCATACATAGCTAATAATGGTGTTGCCAATTTTGATGAAGTAAAACAAAATACCTATAAAAATATTTGGAAATTTATTGGACTAGGTATAGTTTCAATTTTAATAATATTTGTTGGTTATGTGCTTTGTTTTTTACCTTCAATTTATTTTTCAGTGGTTTTATTTTTAGGGTTTTCTATTATGGTTTTTGAAAACAAAAGTGTAGGTGATACTATTTCTCATTGTTTCAAATTGATTAAAAATGAATGGTGGAATACATTTGGTGTACTTATAGTATTAAGTATATTAGTAGGTATTCTTGGGATAGCATTTACAATTCCTTCTATGATTTATCAATTAATTTCTACAGGTATTTTTATGAATTCTGAAGATCCTACAGCTGTACTTGGACTTTTTGATGATCCAATTTATATGGCACTAACATTTTTGGCTTATTTTGGAAAGTTTTTGTTTTATTCCATTACATTAATAGCTTCTGCTTTTATTTATTTCGATTTAAATGAACAAAAGAATTTTACGGGTACATATGAAAAAATTGATAGTTTAGGAGGTACAAATTCTGAAGAATAATTAATGAATAAATCACTTTTTTTTATACTTACGTTACTGTTTTCATTTAGTGTTTACGCGCAAGCGGATTCGCTTTCAGTGAAAAATGATACAAGCAGTATTGTTCAAAAAAAGTTTAATGAAAAGAATTTAGATAATTATAAATCCAATCCCGATTTTGATTATTTAGTAGATAAAGTCGAGACAGAACCAACGTTTATTGAACGTTTTTTTAATTGGTTAGGAAGACAGTTTTTAAGGTTTTTAGAGTGGATTTTTGGAGTAAAATACGCAAAGGGTATTTTTGGTGGTATTTTAAAGGCTTTGCCCTACATTATTGTGGGTTTATTACTATTTTTATTAATTAAATTCTTTTTAAAAGTTAAATCAAATACTATAGTTTCAAACGCCTCTAATAAGTCTATTGTTTCAATAACGGATGATGAAGCATTAATAAAAAACAAAGACCTTCCTAAATTAATAAATCAAGCAATTGCGCTCAAAAACTATCGGTTAGCAGTGCGTTATTATTATTTAAACATATTAAAACAGCTTGAAAATAAAGATTTAATAGCCTGGGAGCAGCAAAAAACAAATGAAGATTACATTAAAGAAATTTCAAAAGAAGCTATAAAATCATCTTTTGAAAAACTTACAAGATTGTACGATTTTGTTTGGTATGGAAATTTTGATATTAGTGAAATTGAGTTTGCGCGTGTTGAAGCAGATTTTGAACATACAAATAACCTAATAAACAATAAGTAGTTTGGATAAAAAAACTAAAATATATGTTGTATTATTTGTGCTTTTAATTGTAGGATACTTATATCTTGAAAGTACAAAAAAACAACCTATTAATTGGTTTCCTAGTTATGCGGCAAAGCATAAAATCCCTTATGGAACTTATGTTTTAAGTAAGGAATTAAATAATTTATTTCCTGCAACAGAAATTAAAACTATTAAAATTCCTCCATATATTTATTTGGAAGACACCACAAAAGTTGGTACTTATTTTTTTGTTGATGAAACTCTAAATTTTGGGGATGCAGAATTTTTTCGTTTAATGAAATTTGTTGATAAAGGGAATGATGTATTTATTTCAACGCACGGAATGAATATAGATACACTAAATTTTGAAACAGAAAGATTGGTTAGTAAAAATTTAGATGAAAAGGTATTTTTTAAACTAATTAATAAAGCATTTAAAGGAAAAGAGTATTCTTTTGATCGTCCATTTGAAAATCAGGTTTTTACAAAAATAGACACCATAAATACAACAGTACTGGGAATAACTGGCTATGTGAATGAAAATGAAGAACGTACTGAAGAAGGAATTAATTTTGTGAAATTTAATTTTGGGAAAGGAAATTTCTATTTACACACTTTTCCTGAAGTTTTTACAAACTATACAATTTTAAATGATCCGAACCAGCAACATGCTGCAAATATTTTATCATATTTAAGGGAAGATATTCCGATATTATGGGATGAATACTATAAAACCGGGAAAAGCAGAATTACTTCACCCATAAAATATTTGTTGAGTTCAAAGTATTTAAAATGGGCTTATTATATGGTATTAATTGGGGTTTTGTTTTTTATTATTTTTGAAGGAAAACGTAAACAACGAAGTATTCCAATAATTACACCTTTAAAAAATCAAACCCTTGCTTTTACACGTACAATTGCAAATATGTATTTTGAAAAACAAGAACATAAAAATATTGCAGAACATAAAATCAATTATTTGTTAGAATTTATTAGAACAAAATTACATATACCAACAACAACAATAGATGCTACTTTTTATGAATATGTTGCTTCTCGAAGTGGAAATTCAATAGAAGAAGTTGAAAAACTTTTCAAATTTTGTGATGAAATTCATTTAAGAAATGAAATTACAGATGAAGAGTTGATAAAGCTAAATAAAATGATAGAAAAATTTAAAAAAACAATTCAATATGGAAAATAACGATTTGAATTTTGAAAATAGGATAGATTTAGAAAAGTTAAAGAATGCCGTAATTCAAATTAAAGCTGAATTAGGTAAAATTATTGTTGGTCAAGAACAATTTGTCGATTTATTGATTGTTGCGCTTTTAGCTGATGGGCACGTTTTAATAGAAGGTGTTCCGGGTGTTGCAAAAACAATTACTGCTAAGTTACTTGCAAAAACTATAGATACAGGCTTTAGCAGATTGCAGTTTACTCCTGATTTAATGCCAAGTGATGTATTGGGAACTTCTGTTTTAAATATGAAAACATCAGAATTTGAATTTAAAGAAGGTCCAATTTTTTCTAATTTAGTTTTAATTGATGAAATAAATAGAGCACCTGCAAAAACACAAGCAGCTTTGTTTGAAGTTATGGAAGAACGCCAAATTTCTATTGATGGAAATACGTATAAAATGAAACCTCCATTTATGGTTTTGGCAACACAAAACCCAATAGAGCAGGAGGGAACTTATGCTTTGCCAGAGGCTCAACTAGACCGTTTTTTATTTAAAATTGATGTTGGTTACCCAAATTTAGATGAGGAGATTTTAATTATTAAAACACATCAGGATAGAAAGGGAGCCCTGCCACAAACATTAGTTTCATCTTTACTTTCTGAAGCTGACTTGTTAGAGTACAGAAACAAGATTTTTGAAATTTTGGTTGAAGAAAAAATTATGAGATATATTGCTCAATTAATTACAAAAACGCGTAATCATCCTCATTTATATTTAGGAGGTTCACCAAGAGCAAGTATTGCGGTTTTAAATGCATCAAAAGCGTATGCCGCAATAAACGGACGTGATTTTGTGATTCCAGAAGATATTAAAAAAGTAATTTACCCAGTTTTACGTCACAGATTAATTTTAACTCCAGAGCGTGAAATGGAAGGAATGACTACCGATAAAGTTATTGAAATGATTATACAATCTGTTGAAGTTCCTAGATAATTAATAGCGAATAAAAAAACAATTGTCACACTGAACTTGTTGAAGTGTCTGTAAAATAATATGATATTGAACCTGATTAAAAATACCTACGTTCACCAACGCTTTTTCATTTATATAAGCGTTATTGCAGCATTATTTTTGGTTTCTTTTTGGTTTCCAATTGTATATAATGTTGCGTGGTTTTTAGTAACCATTTTAGCAGTGCTGTTTGTTGGTGATATTTATGTGCTTTTTAGTGTAAAAAAAGGTGTAAATGCTCGTAGAATTTTAACTGAAAAGTTTTCAAACTCAGATGAAAACCCAGTACCAATTACTGTAAAAAACAATTATAAGTTTACTATTGAAGTAAAAATAATTGATGAGCTTCCAAGTCAATTTCAAAAAAGAGATTTTGTACATATTGCTAATTTAAATCCTTTTGAAAACTACAATTTTGAATATGAAGTGAAGCCAGTTGAAAGGGGAGAATATCATTTTGGAAAATTAAATATATATGTTTCTTCACCTTTAAGAATTGTTGCAAGGCGATTCAAATTTCAGGAGCATGAAATGGTAGCAGTTTATCCTTCATACATTCAAATGAAAAAGTATGAATTTTTAGCTATGAGTAATCGGTTAACGGAATTTGGTTTAAAAAAAATTAGAAGAATTGGGCATACGCTAGAATTTGAACAGATTAAAAATTATATAGCAGGAGACGATGTAAGAACCATAAATTGGAAAGCTACTGCAAAGCGCTCTCAATTAATGGTAAATCAATTTCAGGATGAAAAATCACAACCAATTTATTCAATTATAGATTTGGGAAGGGTAATGAAAATGCCTTTTGAAAAATTAAAATTATTGGATTATGCCATAAATTCCACGTTAGCATTTTCAAATATTGCACTTCGGAAAAATGATAAAGCAGGATTGCTAACTTTTGCTAAAAAAGTGGATACTATTATAGCTGCAAGTAATAAAAAAACGCATTTAAATACAATTAATGAAGCTTTGTATAATATAACTACAAAGTATACCGATTCAGATTTTGGTTATTTGTATGCATTAATAAAGCGTAAAATTACACAACGAAGCTTGTTAATTTTGTATACAAATTTTGAGCATATTTCATCATTAAAACGTCAGTTGCCATTTTTACAAGCTATTTCAAAATACCATTTATTAGTAGTTGTTTTTTTTGAAAATACCGAACTAGATAATTTAATAACTGAAAATGCAGCAGATATACAAACAATTTATCATAAAACAATAGCTGAAAAATTCGCTTTTGAAAAAAGACTAATAGTTAAAGAATTGGAAAGTCATGGTATTTATGGAATTTTAACAAAACCTAAAAACCTTACCGTTAATGTAATAAATAAATATTTAGAATTTAAAGCTAAAGGATTTATTTAATATGAAAATTTGCTGCCATTGCAGCACCAATAATTCCAGCTTCATTTCCAGCTTCAGCTGCTACAATTGGAGTGTCTATTTTAATGTGATTAACAAATTTTTCTAATTTTTTACTGGCTCCACCACCAACAATAAACAAATCTGGGGATAATATTAAATTAATATGTTTAAAATATTTATGCAACCTTTTTCCCCATTCTTTTCTGTTTAAATTTTCACTTTTCCTTACAGAATCGGCAGCATATTTTTCAAAAATTTCTCCATTTTTATATAAAACATGTCCTAATTCAGTGTTTGGTAATAATTTTCCATCTAAAAATACACCAGAGCCTATTCCAGTACCTAAAGTTATCATAATTACAGTACCTTTTTTATTTCTGCCTGCTCCAAAACTTATTTCAGCAAGTCCAGCAGCATCTGCATCATTAACAACTGAATATTCGTTTCCTGTTTTTTTTGAAAAAAGTTCATCAACTTGAACACCTTTCCAGGTTTCATGTAAATTTCCTCCAGTTAGGCATTTTCCGTGTTGTAATGGTGTTGGAAAACCACATCCAACTAATCCTTTCCAATTAAAATGGTTTACCATTTTTTGAATTGTGTTAGCTACTTTTTCTGGAGTTGCTGGTTTAGGGGTAGCAATTCTATGTCTCTCGGTTGTTAAATTTCCTGTTTTTGTATCAACTAAAGCACCTTTTATTCCTGTTCCACCGATATCAATTCCTAAAATTTCCATATTTTATTATTTTACTGTAATTTATTCAATAATTTTTGAATATAATATTTTATATAAATTTATTATTACCTATTTCAGAGTTATTTGATTTAAAATGCACATCCATTTGAGGAAATGGTATTGTAATTTTATGTTCAGCAAATTTTTTATTGATAATTCTTCGAATATCACTTTTGGCTTTATTTATTCTAAAAATATTTTTACTAAAAAATATGAGCTGAAAATCTAACGATGAGTTACCAAAATTCATTAGTCTGCCTTCAACAAGTTCTCTGTTAAAAACATCGGGATGCTCAAAAGCACTTTCTTCTAAAATTTTTATTACTAAATCTACATCACTTCCATAGGCAACACCAACATCTATTTTAAATCTTGTTTTTTGAGATTGATGGCTCCAATTAATTACTTTGCTTGTAGTAATTAAGGAGTTTGGAATAATAATAGATATATCATCTCTGTTTAAAGCTTTTGAAGTACGTAAACCAATGCTTTGAATTTTAACAACATCACCATCAATTTCTAAAACGTCATTTATTTTAATAGACCTCTCAGTAAGCAATATAAGGCCTGAAATTATATCGTTAAATGTTTGTTGTAATCCTAACCCAACACCAACCAATAAAGCGGCAGAACCAGCTAATAATAATGTAACTTTAATTCCTATATTTTCTAAAATAAATCCAATAGCGATTACGTAAAGAACATATTTAATTATTTGAAAAATGGCATATGAGGTTCCGGTATCAAGTGTTGTAAATTTATTTTTACGAGATAATGCCTTCTGAATAATCCATAAAATTATTTTAGTAAATACAATAATTAATATAATAATTACCAATTTTGATACTTTCACAGTATAATCGCCTAAACTAAAAATTTCAAAATTTAATATATTATTTAGTGTCTCCATTTTTATATTTTGTGTTAAAATATTTACTACTAAAAATCAACTAAACTATAATCGCTCTTCAATCCAATTTTTAAAATCAAAGAAGTTTTTAGGTGCAACACCGTGACCTACGGGATATTCTTGATAACAATTTTTAATGTGCAATTCATTTAAAAATTTTGGTGCTTTGTTAGCCCATTCAACAGGTATTACTTGATCTGCTGAACCGTGAGAGATAAAGAAATCTAATTTAGTATAATCTTTTGTATCTATGTTTTTTGGTAATAGTTCGGCATTAATATACCCACTTAAAGCAATAATTTTTTGAACTTTTTCAGGATAACTTAAAGCAACTGCGTAACTTAAAATTGTTCCTTGGCTAAAACCTAATAAAAATGTTTTTGTTGGTGCTATTTTATAGCTTTCTTGAATTTCATCTATAAAATCAGCAATTAAATCTCTTGCAGCAATGGCTTCAGGAATATCAGAAAATTTGCCTTGTGAAGCTGTAAAATTAATTGTGTACCAAGAGTAGCTTCCAAAACCTAAGCTTTGAGGCGCTCTAGCACTTATAATAATTAAATCTTCAGGTAATTCTGTTGCGAATGAAAATAAATCTTCTTCATTACTTCCATAACCATGTAATAGAATTAGTAATGAAGTTTTTTCTGTTCGATTGTTAGGTTCTCTTACAATATATTGTAGTGATAATTTTTCCATTGATAAAATAAAAGTCGCGCTTTAGGCGCGACTTCAAAAATATGATTTTATAGTATTATCCAATGCTTTTAAACCAGTCTTGAAACAAATCGCCTAGCAAAGGAACTCTTTTTTCTTCTCCTTGAAATGCTCCAATTAAGCCAATTACCCAAAGCACAAAAGTACCAAGGCCTAATAGCATACCTATTGAAGAACCTACATATTTGTAAATTAAACTTACACCTACATTAAGTAGTAGTAAGCCAATCATTTGACGAATATGAAATGAAGCAAAAGTATTTTTTTTACTGTTATTCATAATAAAAGCAATAATTAACCCTAGCCACCAAAAATAGGATATAATAGCCATTGTTTTTCCTTCATTAACTGTTTGATTTTCCATTTTTAAATTTTTAGTTGCGTAAATATATAAAATTATAAAACTATTTTATTATTTGAAATTATACCGTATACTTTTCCGTTTAATTTTTTATTTAAAAATATTGAATTTTTGGATGTTGAATAAATATTATTTAATGAAAACTCATACTCAAAATCTGGGTTAAAAAGTGTTATATTGGCTTTTTCTCCTTCATTTATAAATGAATTTTCAATATTAAATCTGTTTCTTGGATTTGTGGTTAAACAAGTTACTAATGTTTCTAAAGGAATTACTTTATTTAAAGATCCAAATAAACTTTCCATACCAATTGTTCCAAATTTGGCATTATTGTACTCCACTTTTTTGTGCTCAATATCAATTGGGTTATGATCACTGGTAATCATATCTATAACACCATCGTTTATCCCTTTTATAAGTGCTTTTACATCTTTAGCTGTTCTTAAAGGTGGCAAAACCTTTGTGTTTCCGTCAAAACTTGCAAGTTCATCATCTGTTAAAACCAAATGATGCGCAGCAACACTACAGCTTACATTTAAACCCTTATTTTTTGCTTCCTTAATTAGTTTTACAGATTTTGCAGTAGATATTGTTGGAATATGTAATTTTCCATTGGTATATTCTAAAATAAATAAATCTCTTGCAACTTGCATTTCTTCTGCTAAAGAAGGGATCCCTTTTAAGCCAAGTTTTGTACTGTTTATATGTTCATTTGCTAAACCATATCCTGCAATAGAATTATCTTGAGGGAAACTTAAAATTAAGGCATCGAAATTTTGAGCATATTGCAAAGCAATTTTTAATAAATTGGCGTTTACTATTGGATTGTTATAATCTCCAAATGCAATAGCTCCTGAATTTTGCATATCAAATAGTTCTGCAAGGTCTTTACTTTCAGCATTTTTAGTTAAACATCCAATAGGAAATAGTGATGTAGCTGTATTATTTGCTTTGTTTTTAATAAATTCTATTGCTGATTTGTTATCAGCAACCGGATATGTATTTGGATTTACTGCAACCTTAGTAAATCCACTTTTTGCCGCTGTTTCTAAACCATTTTTAATAGTTTCTCGTTCTTCAAAACCAGGCTCTCCAAAACTAACGCTAGTATCAAACCAACCTTGAGAAATATGTAAATTATCTAATTTAATTTCTTTTAGGTTATTTGGATTTTTTATTTTTTTTGAAATTTTTTTAATACAACCGTTTTCAATTAAAATATCATTTTCTTGTTTGTGAAACGGACTAGATGGATCAATGATTGTTGCAGATTTTATGAGTAGATTCATATTTTGAAATATTTTAATAGAAGCATTTCAATTAACAAAAATAGGACAGAAAAAGCTAAAAACCACTTAAAAAGCCAATTGTTTTTTTGTTGATTATTAATTTCTTTAAAAATTTCATCTATTGAGGATGAAACTATAATGTCTTTGTTGTTTTTACTAAGTTCTTTTATATTGGTGTATGTTAAATCGCTTTCATTTCTATTATAATTAAAAGCTACTTTTTTAATTATTTCATTACCGTTAGTAATATTATAAAAACCACTTTTTAATATATTATCTTCAATTTTAAGAGTTACTTTGTTTGGTCCAATTTGTTGAAGTGGTATAAATTCATTTAATTCATCAGAAATTTTTAACACTTGCTCTTTTCCAATGGCTATTTTAACATCAATGTTTGTATTTTGTGAAATAGTATAATAAAGCTCAGAAAATTTTGAACTATTTTTTGCGAAATTATAGAAAACAGGAACTATAAGTGGAGATTGGGTAAAATCTGAAACCTCATAATTTAAAGGTGATGCGACCCAATAAAAATTATTGTTTTTAAAGTTTGCAGATGAGATAAACGCATCATTATTATCAAAATTTATAATGGAAGCAGCATTTTTAAAATTGCTTTTAAAATATTGATTTGTTTTTGGGTACTGAAAATTTTGAACTCTTTTCTCAAAAACATCATTTACCAATGGATGGTTATAATTTATTGAAGTTATTTTATGGTCTTTGTTTTCTTTTGATTTAATTAACCCAATTCCTAGTTGGTTTAGCAAGTTATTGTAAGTTAAAATATCTGTTTTTTCAGAAGGAATTAAAACCAAATTACCCCCATTTATAAAATATTCTTTTAAAGCAATTATTAATTCAATAGGAAATTTTTCAATTTCATTTAAAACAATTAATTGCTGATTTTGAATAGTATTGTAATTTAAATTTTGCAATGAAAAAGATGTGAAATTAAATTCATTTTCAGTATAAATTTTAGGTAAAAAACCAGCTGAATTTTCAATAGATAAAACATTTATTTTTTCTGGTTTAGATAGGGTAAAAAAGAAGTCGTTATCAAATTCAAGAACGGCATCATTTAATGATATTTTTCCATTAAAATCAGTAGCATTTGGAATTGTAAATTGTACACTGGTATACTTTGAATTGTCAAATTTTGAGGTTGCTTTTCCAATTAAAATAGAATTGCTAAACAATGAAACAGGAACATTTTCAGTAATTTTCTTTGTGCTTTTTACAAGTGCAGTAATACTAATATCTGATGAAGTATTGTTGTTTATAAAAACGCTATCAATATAAATATTGTTTTGCGTTTTAGGAATTACTTTTAGTAGTTGGATTGGTGAGTTTACATTTGTAAAATCACTTTTATTTTTAAAATTAATATTTTGAAAATCAGATATTAATATGTTTTTATATAAAGTGTTTATTTTATTGTTATTTATTGAGTTTAATTTTAATAAAACAGTGTTAAAATCTACTTTGATAGGGTAATATTTTAAATTTATAAGTGTAGATTTTAGGTTTTTAGCATCTAATTTTGGGAAAAAATCATTATTTGTTAATATGGAAAATGTACTGTTTTTAAAAGTGTTATTTTCAATAATATTTTGAGCAGCATTTTTCAACAATTCTCCATTTGCTCCTTTTGCCTGCATACTAAAAGAGTTGTCTAAATAAAATGTTGTATTGTAATTTAAGGTAGTATTAAATTTAGAAAAATAAGGTTGTGCAAATGCAATTATTAAAGTTGTAAATGCAAGTAATCTGGAGGCTAAAACTAGCCACTTTTTCAGGCGTGCACTTTTGCGAGTTTGTTGCTCTATATTTTTTAAAAATTTTACATTGGTAAAAGGGACTTTTATGAAGCGTTGTAACTGAAATAAATGAACTATTATCGGAATGATAAGAAGCAGAAGTGCGTATAAAATTTCAGGATGCTTAAACTGCATTGTTCATAATAGTTTTTCAAAGATATTAAATTCAAACAGACTTATGCAAAATAGTTTTTTAAAATTCCTAATGCATAGTTACTGGCAATTGTATTTGCAAATCTTGAAAAATCTATGGTTGCATTGTCGTTTGCTTTATCTGAGATAATTCTAATTATTGAGAATGGAATGTTATATTCGTAACAAATTTGGGCAACAGCAGCACCCTCCATTTCAACACAAATAGCTGTTGGCAACGCTTTATTTAGTTTTTTTATTTTTTTAATACTTGAAATAAATTGATCTCCACTTGCAATATCTCCAAACACTATTTTTGGAGCTGTTATATTAAAAACAGCCGCTTCAGAATCTTTAATATATTTATTGTAACTATCTATAAATAAATTAGTTGAATTAATTATTTTTTGTGAATTTTTAGTTTCTAAAAACTCCTTTTTTAGAATTGGAATTTCGAACTTTTTATAAAATGGGCTGGCATTTAAATCGTGTTGAAATAAATTTTTTCCAATTACTACGTCACCTATATTTAAATCTTTATTAATTGCACCTGCAACTCCAGTAAATATAATTTCCTCTACGTTAAAATCGTTTATGAGCTGTGTGGTAGTGGCAGCAGATGCAACTTTACCCCAGCGTGAAAAAACAAGTACAACTTTTTTATTAAATAATTTGCCAGAATAATAGGTGCGCATTCCTTTTTCTGTAGTTGTAACATTTTTAAGTTCATTTAATAATGCTTGAATTTCTTCTTGCATTGCACTTATAATTCCAATCATTTATTCAAGTTTAATTGATAATTTTTCCATCTTTCATTTCCAGTTTTCTGTCTGCCATATTTGCCAATTCTTGGTTATGAGTTACAATTACAAAGGTTTGATTGAATTTTTTGCGTAGTGTAAAAAATAGTTCGTGTAAATTTTTAGCAGAAGCAGAATCTAAATTTCCACTTGGTTCATCTGCAAAAATAACATCAGGATTATTTATTAAAGCACGTGCAACAGCAACCCGTTGTTGCTCTCCACCAGAAAGTTCATTTGGCTTATGATTTATTCTGTTTGAAAGGCCTAAAAATTCCAGTAATTCTTTGGCTTTGGATTCCGCTTCACTTTTGGTGTTATTTGCTATAAACGCAGGAATACATACATTTTCTAAAGCAGTAAATTCAGGAAGCAATTGATGAAATTGAAAAATAAATCCTATATGTTTATTTCTAAATTTTGATAGCGTTTTATCATTTAAAGTTAATAAATTTATAGTGTTTATTGTAAGATCAGATTCTTTATTTTGGGTAGGTTTGTCTAATGTTCCCAGTATTTGAAGGAGTGTAGTTTTTCCAGCACCTGATGGACCAACAATAGCAACAACTTCTCCTTTTTTTATGGATAGGTTTACGCCTTTTAAAACCTCTAAATCACCATAAAATTTATGAATATTTTTTGCTTTTATCATAATTCAAAAATAGTTAAATTATAGAGTAAAAAGTGAAAATTAAAATAAAAATAGTTTTCTGTTAACTTTTTCCAAGCCAACCTTTCATGTTATTATAATCTATATAATAAATTAACTTAAGTGAAACGTTGTGTTGTTTTGGTTGTTCAAACAGGTTTGTTAGGTTTTCATTAAAATTTAAGTCAGAATTAGTATCCTCGTTAAAAATAGCATTTCTATATAAAGCAACTAATTGACTACCAGGAGCAAATTGCCAAGAGTAACTTAAATCTAAATTCCAGCTATTAAAATTAATGTCATGATTTTCTGAATAAGTATTTGGCGAAAGCTCTCCGTTTTGTTCTAAATTATAAAATTCGTTATCATATTCAATTGGCGACCAATAATGCCTGAAAGTTAATGCAAGTCCAGATTTTACGCTAAAATTATATCTTCCTGAAATCGAATTTGTTATGTTTTTTACAGTTCTATTGCCAAATATAATTGTACCATCTTCTAATTCATTTACCCAACCTTTACTGTTTTTTCCAGCACCCATATTTAAACCGTAAGAAACATTAAACTTATCGTTAAAACGATAACGAGGAGAAAAATCAAATTCAGTATAAATTCTAGATTCTCCAATTCTTATTCCGTGAAAAACGCTCGTTTCAAAAGCAAATTTTTTGCTAAAATCTGTTGACAGCCATCCATTAAAATTTAATCTTGGACTGTCTGTATAATACCTGTCTTCAACTCTAGGTTCGTAGTAATCATAAGTTTTGCCAATATTTCCATTAATATTAACTCCAAAAGATAATTGTTTTAAAGTGGTTGCATTAAAGTTTATTCCAATTCTATTATCCATATAAGCGCCATCACTTTTTCTGTAACTAATATTTCCCCAAGTATTAAATCTGTAACGAATGAAATTTTTTGTAGGTTCAAAAATTCTATAAGAAAAATTACCATAATAACGTTGGTAGTTATTTCTATTTTGAAATCCTAAATCATTAATTTCAAATTTTTCATCCACCATTCTATAGCCAGCTTCATATTGAATTTTACCAGCAAATTTTCCCATACTTGTATCAAAAAAATAGCCATTGGTTTTTTCATTATTTTCTATAATACTACTGGTTTTAACACTTCCATCTATATAATGCGTATTTTTTTTATTCACTAATGTGTATAAAAGTCCGGTAGCATTTGCATCTCTAACTTTACCTTCTCTTAAAACACTAGTATTTATTAAAGAAACTGATGAGTTTTTATTAAATTGTTGATCTAAAATTATAACATTATAATTAGCTAAAGGTTCCGTAACTATTCTTTTAATTTCTTCCGTTGAAAGATCTTTAATTTTAGCCTCGGTTTTTTCAGTAATTGCATTAAATACCCCAATTCCAAGTCCGCCTTTAGTTCTTCCTGAAACTTTAACAGCGTTTAGCATATTAACTTTATAAGGATTATCAACAATTTCTTCATTTTCGGTTAGCGTAGCTTCATCAAAATAGTTTACGGGAGCATTTCCAATTCTTCTGGAATAAAACATATCTCCTTTGCTAAAAAGTTCAGTCCCTTCAGTAAAAAATGGGCGTTGTTCTTGATATTGTTCTTCAAAGGGACCTAAATTTAGTACAATATCGTCAAAAGCAGTTTGTCCAAAATCTGGAATTAATGTAGCGTCTAAAGTAAAACTTTCACTGATTCCATATTTTACATCTAAACCAATACTATTGTTAAATGAATTTTCACCATCGTATGAATTAAAAGCAGAAGAAGCATATGGGGAAAAGCTTAAGCGGGTAGGAGGTTGAATATTTTCAATACCGCTAAGTGTTCCTGCATATTGTTGAATAATTCCTTTAGTTCTGTCAATATAATTCCAGGTAAATTGCTCTCTTGTATTTCTAAAATGTCTATGGAAATTTAGCCCCCAAGTTTGTACTTCCTGATTTGAAAAACGCAATGCTGAATAAGGAATTTTTATCTCAACAACCCATCCATCTCTAAGTACCGAAACTTCACTGTCCCAAACTGCACTCCAACTAAAATCCTCATTAAAAGCATTTGATTTAGCATCTGCTTGATTACCTGTAACTTGAACAAAAAATTCAGTATCATTTTGCGAATCATTATTTGGGTTTATCATTACTCCAAACCAATCAACCGAGGCAAAATTATCCCTATTTGCAAATTCTTTAGGTATTTCGTTTGGCTTATCATCATATAAATAGGCTCCAAAATAAATGGCATCATCATCATAAACAACCTTAACTTCGGTTCTTTTATTTTTTTCTTCTGGTGTACCTGAAGAAGGTCTGAACATTACAAAATCTTTAGCTACATCTGCATCTTTCCAGACGTCATCATTAAGTATGCCATCAATTTTTGGAGGATTTGAAACTCTTTTTGCTAGTAGTTTTTTTTTGGTTTCTTGGGCTGTGATTGTTACAATACAAAATAAGGAAAGAATTAAAAAAAAATTTTTCATGAAATGAAATAGTTTGATTGTCCAAAAAATATAATGCTAAAATATTTAACATATTTTCTAAACGTTCTTAAATAAATGTTAATAATAAAATCTGTTTTAATTGTTAAATATGATAAAGACTTCAAAAAAATATATTTGTTACAATCTTTTTTTGGTTGAAACTAAAATTTAAGTTTTAGATTATTACATTTGTATATATTTTTTAAAACCATTATTTCTAATGAATTTACACGAATATCAAGGAAAAGAATTATTAAATAGTTTTGGAGTAAGAAT
Organism: Lutibacter oceani; assembly: GCF_003384935.1. Taxonomy (GTDB): domain Bacteria; phylum Bacteroidota; class Bacteroidia; order Flavobacteriales; family Flavobacteriaceae; genus Lutibacter; species Lutibacter oceani. Next base: position 540,540 of record NZ_QTTQ01000010.1, on the reverse strand, counting down.
TCAACGTGGAATTGTTGCCGATAACCATAAAAAAGCAGTTGAGGCTGCTAAACAATTAGCAACAGAAACCGGAACGGGTTGGTGGGTTGTAAAAGCTCAAATTCACGCAGGTGGTCGTGGTAAAGGTGGTGGAGTGAAGCTTGCAAAAAGTTTGGCTGAAGTAGAAAGTATTTCAGAAGATATTATTGGAATGATGCTAAAAACGCCTCAAACACCTCCTCAAGGAAAAAAAGTAAGTCAAGTATTAATTGCTGAAGATGTATATTATCCAGGAGCCAATGAACCGGATGAATATTATATGTCTGTGCTTTTAAACAGAAGTACTGGTAGAAATATGATTATGTATTCTACTGAAGGTGGTATGGATATTGAAGCTGTTGCGGAAAAAACACCACATTTAATCTTTACAGAAGATATTGATCCTTTATTAGGGTTACTACCTTTTCAAGCGCGAAAAGTTGCTTTTAATTTAGGATTGTCAGGTGGAGCCTTAAAAGAAATGATAAAATTTGTTACTTCTTTATATACTGCTTTTGTAAAATCAGACGCATCATTATTTGAAATTAACCCAGTATTAAAAACTTCTGATGATAAAATATTAGCAGTAGATTCTAAAGTTACTTTAGATGATAATGCTTTATTTAGGCATAAAGATTTGGCAGTTTTAAGAGATTTACGTGAAGAAAATGAAATTGAAGTGGAAGCAAATGCTGCTGGTTTAAATTATGTAGATTTAGATGGAAATGTAGGTTGTATGGTGAATGGTGCTGGTTTGGCTATGAGTACAATGGATTTAATTAAACAATCTGGTGGAGAACCTGCTAACTTTTTAGATGTTGGCGGTACAGCAGATGCTAAAAGGGTTGAAACTGCTTTTAGAATTATTTTAAAAGATCCTAATGTAAAGGCTATTTTAGTAAATATATTTGGTGGTATTGTGCGTTGTGATAGAGTTGCACAAGGTGTAATTGATGCATACAAAAATATGGGAGATGCAATTAAAGTTCCTATTATTGTTAGGTTACAAGGTACAAATGCAATTGAAGCTAAGCAGTTAATTGATGATAGTGGTTTAGATGTAATTTCTGCTACTGAGTTTCAAGAAGCCGCAGATAAAGTTCAACAAGTTCTAGCTTAAACTTTAAGTTAAATAATATAGCATAAAAAAACCGACTTTAAGTCGGTTTTTTTATGCTCAATAATTAATATAAAAAAAGCACCTCAATTGAGGTGCTTTTAAATAGTAAAAATTACTATTAAATATCTTCAAAATTTAAATCAGTGAAACTTTCAGATCCAGAAGTTTCTTCATTTAATTCTGATGGTTTTTTAAAGTCTTTTTGGTGACGTTCAGATATAACTTCTTCACCTTTTTCATCTAAAATGTAATCAGTAGCAGCTTTTAACATTTCATTAAATTCTGCAAAATCTTCTTTGTATAAATAAATTTTGTGTTTTTTGTAATGGAAAGATCCATCGTCATGTGTAAATTTTTTACTCTCAGTTACAGTCAAGTAATAATCGTCAGCTTTTGTAGCTCTTACATCAAAAAAGTAAGTTCTTCTTCCTGCTCTAAGAACCTGAGAGAATATCTCCTCTTGTTCTAAATGTTCTTTGTCACTCATAATTAACTTTCTATTTTTATTAATCTTTTTTTTAGATTTCTACACAAATCTATAAAATTAATTTACTTAAAACGTAATTTTTATAATTCTTTTTCTAAAAGTTGTTGATTGTATAATTCTTTGTAATATCCGGGTTTATTAACTAGCTCATTGTGTGAACCTTGTTGTATAATTGTTCCATTTTCAATAACTATAATTTTATCAGCATTTTTAACAGATGACACCCTATGGCTTACTATTATTGTGGTTTTATTAAGACTTACTTTATATAAATTATTTAAAATAATTTCTTCGGTTTCAGTATCAACAGCAGACAAACAATCATCAAAAATTAATATTTTAGGTTCTTTAATTAAAGCGCGTGCTATAGAAATTCGTTGTTTTTGACCACCAGATAATGTAACACCTCGTTCACCTACATACGTGTCGTAACCTTTATTAAAGTCAATAATATTATGATGAATATATGCATCTTTTGCAGCTTGTACAATTTTGTCATCAGACGCATTATCATCTCCAAATTTTATATTGTTTTTTATGGTATCGGAAAATAAGAATGCTTCTTGAGGTACAAAACCAATGCTTTGTCTTAAATCATCTAAATTTATACTTTTTATATTTTTTCCATCAATTAATACTTCGCCAGAATCTACATCATACAACCGGGCAATTAAATTAAGTATTGTTGATTTTCCAGAACCAGTATTACCTAAAATGGCTAAAGTTTCACCTTGTTTTATTTTAAAACTTAAATTTTTTAGTGCTGTAATGTTAGTGTCATCATACGTAAAAGTCACATTTTTAAATTCAATGGCTCCATGTATGGTTGAAGGGGTTTCAATTAAATTTTTAATTTCAGGTTCGTGTTTTAAAAATTCGTTAATACGTTCCTGGGAGGCTTCAGCTTGTTGAACAATGGATGTAACCCAACCAACAACAGCAACTGGCCAAGTTAACATATTTACATACATTATAAATTCAGCAATAACACCAATGGAAATTTCACCAGCAATATATCTAAGTCCTCCAATGTAAATTACTAAAATATTACTTAAGCCTATTAATAGAATCATTAATGGAAAAAACAATGCCTGGGCTTTAAATAAATCAATATTTTTTTCTTTTGAAGTTTCTGAAAGATTCCCAAATTCAACTATTGCATTTTTTTCAATTCCGTAAGATTTTAAAATACTAATTCCCGAAAAAGTTTCTTGCGCATTTGCAGTAAGTTTTGATAAATACTGTTGAACAATCATACTTCGTTTATTTATAACTCTACTTAAAAGATAAATTGAAATTGATAAAACAGGTAGTGGTAAAAGTGTATAATTTGTTAAAGTAGTATCAATATTATACATTTTTATAATTGCAACAATAAAAAGTACCAGCATATTCATAGTGTACATAATGGCTGGCCCAAAGTACATACGTACCTTACTTACATCTTCACTAATTCTATTCATTAAATCTCCTGTCTTATTTTTTTTGTAAAAATTTAAAGACAAACGTTGGTATTGTTGATAAATTTCATTTTTTAAATCAAACTCAATAAGCCTAGAAGTTACAATTATTGTTTGTCGCATTAAAAAAGTAAAAAAACCTGAGAGTAAAGCGGCACCAATAATTAATAAAATATTGTTTAATAAATCAGATTTAACAATTGTTAAATCAGTAATAATTCCATTTTTATAATCTTGTGCAGCATCTAAAGATTTGCTGATAAGTTGAGGAATTTGAAGTGCTAAATATTTGGAGCAAAACGTAATAAATATTCCTATTAAGAGACGATATTTGTATTTTGAAAAGTATTTATTTAAATATTTTAAGGCTTTCATAAAGGGAAAAAACGGCATTTCAATTTTAATGTACGAATATACATGAATATTAATTTATTGAAGTAATTTTAAGATACAATTAACTTTGAATAAAAAAACAAAAACAAATTATTTTTCAAAAAAATAATAGTATTTTTGCGCTTTTAAAACAATAAATGTTTAAAGTTCTTTAAATGATAAATAGAAGACATATTAGAGTAAAGGTAATGCAATCTGTTTATGCAATGCTTCAATCTAAAAGTGATATCCTTGATAAGGAAGAAAAATTTCTATATGCTAGTATAGATAAAATGTTTGATTTGTACGTCTTGGTATTGCGTCTATTTGTTGAAGTAAAAAATATGGAAAAAAACCATATTAAAATTTCTCAAAAAAAGTATTTAGCAACTTCAGAAGAGTTAAACCCAAATACCAAATTTATTGATAATGCAATTTTTAAACTATTGGAAGATAGTGTTTCTTTAAATAACTATTTAGAGGAAAATAAATTGAATTACTGGATTTTAGATGATGAGTATGTAAAAGAAATTTGGAGGGTAACCAAAGAATCTCCGCTATATAAAACATATATGAAATCTACATTATCTTCATTTCAAGAAGATAAAGAATTTATTGCAGCTTTATTTAAAGAAGTTATTGCTCCAAATGATAAATTGGCCGATTATTTTGAAGATAAAAATATTAGCTGGGTAGATGATATTCCGTTTGTAAATACGTGGGTTTTAAAATCTATCAATCAAATGAAAATTAATAAGCCTTTTACTTTAGGATTGTTATATAAAGATGATGATGATAAAAAGTTTGTAGTTGATTTATTTAGAAAAGTTATTTTAAATCATACTGAATTTGAAAAGGATGTAAAAGATAAAACACCAAATTGGGATGCAGAGCGAATTGCAGATATTGATATGATTTTAATTAAAATGGCAATTTGTGAATTCTTAAAATTCCCATCAATACCATCAAGGGTTACCATAAACGAATATATTGAAATTTCAAAAGATTATTCAACACACAAAAGTAGTTTCTTTATAAATGGAGTGTTAGATAAAATTTTAAAAGATTTTACTGCTTCAAAAAGAATTAATAAAATAGGAAGAGGATTATTATAATTTTATATTTTTACAAAAACTTACATATTATGAAAAATTTTACAATTGTTTATGTTTTAATGTTAAGTGTTGCGCTATTTTCTTGTAAGGAAAAAGCAACTTCAAAAATTAACACATCTAACTTAGAAACAGCTAAAGAAAGAGATGCAGTTATTGGTTTAGGATCTGCAATTATTGATTTTGATAAAAGAGAATACGATTTTGGAGAAGTAACTGAAGGTGAGTTAGTAGAAGGTTCTTTTGAAATTATTAACAAAGGAAAAGTAGATTTAATAATTACAAGTGCTAAAGCAACTTGTGGTTGTACAGTGCCAGAATGGCCAAAAGAAGCTATTAAACCAGGTGAGTCTGCACCGTTAAAGTTTACATTTAACTCAAGAGGAAGAGTAGGTAAACAAAGTAAATCTATAACTTTACAAACCAATTCAGAAAAAGTTACAGAAACTATTAGAATTAAAGGAACAGTAGTTAAAAAAAGTTAAAAATTTTATAAAAAACACAAATTAAAAAATGTATACAACAATTTTATTACAAACAGGAGGAGGAAGTTCATTAACAAGTATGTTACCATTTTTGTTAATGTTTGTGGTTATCTATTTTTTTATGATTAGACCACAAATGAAAAAAGCAAAAAATGAAAAAGCGTTTCAAAGCTCTATTGCAAAAGGCAATAAAATAGTTACTTCAAGTGGTATTCACGGAAAAATTGTTGATATTGTGGATAGCGATAATACCGTAATTGTTGAAACAGGTGCTGGTAAAATAAAATTTGAGCGTTCAGCTATTTCAATGGATTTAAGTAAAAAATATTCAGCTCCAGCTGATAAAAAATAATTTAAGATTTCATATCTATAAAAGTGAGCTGAAAGGCTCACTTTTTTTGTATATTTATTTTTTATTTCAAGTAATGAAAACAGTTGTAAGCACTTCAGGTATATCCATAAAAAATAACCGCAAATTTAAGGTTTTTTTATTTTTTTTGGTATTAACATCAATAATATGGTTGTTAATAGAATTGTCTAAAACATATACAAGTTCAACAGTTTTTAATGTGGAATATAAAAATTTGCCTAATGATAAATTATTGCAAACAAAACCGGTTGCTAAGCTTGATGTGGCAATTAAAGCCCCAGGTTTTAATTTATTAAAATATAAATTTAAAGCACCAAAAGTTAGTTTTAATTTAAATAATTTATCAAAAAAAGGCGATTTATACTACCTTTTACCAAATTCACAACTCTCTAATTTAAACACTAAATTAGTTGGTGAAACTGAAATATTAAGTATTTTAAAAGACACTATTTTTATTGAAATTGGAAAAAACGTTTCAAAAAAAGTTCCAGTTGTTCCTAAAACTGAGATTAAGTTTAAGTTGGGATATAATTTTATTGAAAAATTAAGTGTGCTTCCAGATTCTATTATTATTACAGGATCCGAAAAGTACATAGATTCAATTAAAGAAATTTCAACGGTTTTATTAAAACTGAATGATATTTATGAAAGTATTGATAGTGAGTTGGATTTAATAATTCCTAAAAAAAGTAAAAACTTAATATTTTCAAGTAATAAGGTGAGAATAACAGGTAAGGTTGATAAATTTACTGAAGGGAAGTTTACAATACCAGTTTCAATTATAAACGAGCCCGATGGTGTTAAAGTAAATCCTTTTCCTAAGCAAATAGAAGTTGTATACCAAGCGAGTATAACACATTTTAATAAAATAAACGACAATAGTTTGTTAATTATTTTTGATTATAAACAGTATGAAAAAGATTCTACAACTCAGTTTTTAACCCCAGTAATCAAACAAAAAAGTGAATATATCTCTTCATTAAAAATTATTCCAAATCAAATAGAATTTTTAATACAAAAAGAATGATTATAGGCTTAACTGGTGGAATTGGTAGTGGAAAATCTACAGTGTTAAATATGTTTAAAAAACTTGGCTTTGAAACTTATGTGGCAGATATTAAGGCTAAAAATTTAATGAACACTAATGCAGCGTTAGTACAGGATATAACGAACCTTTTTGGTAAAGAAGCATATAAAAACAACGAATTAAATAAAACTTATATTGCTGAAATAGTTTTTAAGGACAAAAAAAAATTAGCAGCATTAAATGCACTTGTGCATCCAAAAGTTCGTGAGGATTTTAAAAATTTTGTAAAAAAATCACCTGCTAAATTTATAATTTATGAAGCAGCAATTTTATTTGAAAGTGGCAGTAATAAATTATGCGATTTTGTTATTACAGTAACTGCAAATTTAGAAGATAGAATTCGCCGAGTTAAAAAAAGAGATGGTGTAACCAAAAGTCAGGTATTAGATAGAATTCAACATCAACTAAATGACGAAGAAAAAATAAGAAAATCACATTTTGTAATTGTAAATAACACTTTAAATACTACTGAAAAACAAGTATTAACAGTTTACAATATTCTTTTGAAGCACTCTAAAAAATAAATATATTCTTAAAATAGTGTTAAAAAAATGTATATATTGTTAACTAAAGTTAAATAAAGATAATTTTACTGTTAAAAGTTTAATTTTGAACAATGAGAAAGAGGATATTTCTACTTATCATCATTTTAATGAGTATTTCGCTGATAGGTATTATTACAGTGCAGGTTTTTTGGATAAAAAATACCATACAAATTACAGAGCAGCAATTTACATCTAATGTTAGGTTTGCCTTAGCAAAAGTATCAGAAGATATAAGACAGCGTGAGTTTGATGAATTTTATGAAAAATATGCAGCTAATTATAAAGAAGGTGATTTAGTAAAAGGATCTGATGTTAGAAATTTTATTTTTGAAAAAATTGATACCATTAATAATGAGCGTTTTACGTATTCTCAAAGTATAATTGAACAAAATTATAAGGTACCAGCAGAGTTCTTTGACAATGATTCTATAAATTTTAGGGAAATATTTAGCAAAGAGGAAATATCTATTGTTGAAAACAATGTATTAGATGAGGTATTTGGAAAAGATAACTTACCCGAAGAACGTATTACTAAAATGGGTAGGTTAAAAGAAGCTGAAAAATCACTTTTAGTACAATCTTTTGATGTTTCAAGAAGTAAAATGCCAGTTCATCAAAGAGTTAGTAATAGAGAAATAACATACAGGTTAGATCGAGAACTTAAAAGTAAAGGAATTGATACCGATTTTAAATATGGAATTTATAGTAACGGATTAGCAACTCAGGTAAAATCTGGTTATTTTAGAAAAGAAGCTGGTAAAAGTTATATGGTTCCTATGTTTGCAGATGCTGAAGGTAAAAGTGATTATCAATTATTTGTAACGTTTCCTTCAAAAAAGGATTTTATATTATCATCAATATTTAAAATATTAGTATTGTCAGCATTTTTTATTCTAATTATAATTTTGGCATTTGTAACTGCTTTATATCAGTTAATTAAACAAAAGCAGATTTCTGAAATAAAAACAGATTTTATAAATAATATGACGCACGAATTTAAAACGCCCATTGCAACTATTAATTTAGCTTTAGATGCAATTAAAAATCCAAAAATAATTGGAGATCAAGAAAAAGTAATACGTTATGTAAAAATGATTCGTGATGAAAATAAGCGCATGCACGCACAAGTTGAAAATGTGCTCAGAATCTCTAAGTTAGAAAAGAATCAGTTAGATGTAAGTAAGGAAGCAGTTGATGTTCATGAAATTATAGAGGAGGCAATAACACATGTTGAATTATTAGTACGTGATAAAGGAGGTTATATAAAAACGAATTTAAAAGCAGGTTTTACAGAAATTTTGGGAAATCAATTTCACCTTACCAATATTATTGTAAATATGCTTGATAATGCAATAAAATATTCGGAAAATGCTCCAAAAATTGATATTATAACCGAAAATACGGCAAAATATATCATATTAAAAATAAAAGATAAGGGCATAGGAATGAATAAAAATGTTCAAAAAAATGTCTTCAAAAAGTTTTATAGAGAAGAAACAGGAAATATTCATAATGTGAAAGGACATGGTTTAGGACTTTCATATGTTAAAAAAATAGTCGAAATTCATCAAGGTGAAATTTTTGTTGAAAGTGAAAAAGGAGTTGGTAGTACTTTCACAGTTAAATTACCTTTGATATAAATTAAAGAAATATGGAAAATAACAGGATTTTATTAGTAGAAGACGATCCCAATTTTGGTACCGTTTTAAAAGATTATTTATCGTTAAACGATTATAATGTTACACATGCAAAAGATGGTTTAGAAGGTTTAATTATGTTTAAAAACGATGATTACGATTTATGTATTTTAGATGTAATGATGCCTCGTAAAGATGGATTTTCTTTGGCAAAAGATATTAGAGCAACCAACTCAGAAGTGCCTATTATATTTTTAACAGCCAAAACTATGAAGGAGGATGTTTTAAAAGGTTATCAGGCAGGAGCAGATGATTACTTAAATAAACCTTTTGATTCTGAAGTTTTATTGTATAAAATAAAAGCAATATTACAGCGTAAAGAAACTGAACAAAATACTGAAGAAGATACTTTTGAATTTAAAATTGGTAAATTTGATTTTAATTCAAAATTAAGACATTTATCTTTTAACGGTGGAGAAATTCAAAAGCTTTCGCCTAAAGAAAGTAAATTGTTAAAAATGCTGGCAATGCATAAAAACGATTTAATGCCAAGAGAATTGGCTTTAACAAAAATTTGGAGAGATGATAATTATTTTACATCAAGAAGTATGGATGTTTATATTGCCAAATTACGTAAGTATTTAAAAGAAGATGAAAATGTTGAAATTTTAAATATTCATGGTGAAGGATTTAGATTAATTGATAAAAATGAATAAAATTAAAACCTGCTTTTTGCAGGTTTTTTTAATTATAAAATAGTTTACATTTGTGTAGAATTTTAATTTTATATGGCTGAATTAATAAAAATATATGAAGAGAACCCAAATGAAAGGGAACTTGAAAAAGTTGTAGAAATTTTAAAAAAAGGAGGGTTAATTATTTATCCAACAGATACTGTTTATGGCTTAGGTTGTGATATAACAAATATGAAAGCTATGGAAAAAGTAGCTAAAATTAAAGGTGTTAAATTAGATAAAGCTAATTTTTCTTTTATTTGTTACGATTTAAGTAATTTATCCGATTATATAAAACAAATTGATACGGCAACATATAAGATTCTTAAAAAACATTTGCCAGGTCCCTACACATTTGTTTTACCGAGTAATAATAATTTACCAAAAGCCTTTAAAAATAAAAAAACGGTTGGTATTCGTATTCCTGATAACAATATTATAAGAGAATTGGTTAAAAAATTAGGGAATCCAATTGTTTCAACTTCAATTTATGATGAAGATGATTTATTAGAATATACAACAGATCCCGAATTAATTTATGAAAAATGGGGGAATATTGTTGATGTTGTAATTGATGGTGGTTATGGTGATAACAATCCTTCAACTGTTGTAGATTTGTCAGATAATGAGATAACTATTTTACGTGAAGGAAAAGGAAGTTTAGAAAACTTTTAAAAAAGATCCTTATATTTTTTCTTCCCTAAAATAAAATGTTGCCAAACAATACTTTTAATAGTAAAGTAATCATTCCTTTTTTTATGGTTTCCTCTTTTAGCAAGCATTTTAGAAAGTTGTTTATAAAAACTAATATGTGCTTTTAAAATAGCTAAAATATGTTTTGGTCTAAATTCAAATAAAAATTTCAAACCTGCTATTCCATCTAAAACTAAACGCATAAATATAATGCCAAACAAGTCTTTTTTTGGTAAATTTTTAACTAAAGAAAACAGACTGTTTCTAAAATTTAAAAAAGTTTTTTTTGGACTTTCTTCTTTTAACGTTGCACCACCAACGTGGTAAACTGTAGATGTTCCAACATATTTAATAGTATGATTTAAATTTTGTGCTCTCCAGCATAAATCTATTTCTTCTTGATGCGCAAAATAATCTTCATCAAAACCATTTAAGTTTTTAAAAATAGTGGTACGAATAAAAAAACAAGCCCCTGAGGCCCAGAAAATCTCTTTTATATCATTAAATTGTTGATTGTCTTTTTCGAGTTCGGAAAAAATACGACCTCTGCAAAACGGATAACCATATTTATCAATAAAACCTCCTGCTGCACCTGCATATTCAAAAAAATATTTGTTTTTATAATCTAAAATTTTTGGTTGAATTATAGCTGTAGTTGGTTCTTTTTCAAAAGTTGAAATTATTGGATCTAACCAGTTTTCGGTAACTTCAATATCAGAATTAATTAAACCATAAATATCTGCATCAATAAATTGTAAAGCATCGTTATAGCCTTTTGCAAAACCTCCATTTTCTTTATTTTGGACAATTTTTACACTAGGATAATTTTGTTTAATAAAATGAATAGAATCATCGGTTGAAGCATTGTCAGCAACGTATATTTCAACAGTACTAAGTTGACTCTGTTTTACAACAGTAGGTAGAAATTTTTCCAGTAATTGTTTTCCGTTCCAGTTTAATATTACAATAGCTATTTTCACAAATGCAAACTTACTTTAAAATTAACAATTACAAATTAATATTTTCTTAATTATCTGAATAAGCAGGTATGTTTTTCAAAAAAATATATTGCTCATTTTTTGTATCCATTTTACAGTAAAAATGCTCTAATCCATTTGTGGTAATTAAGTAATTAGCATCTAATTTTAGATTATACCTGGCAATTTGATCAAACGTTTCTTGGGTTATTTTTACAGAAGGAGCTTTGCATTCAACAATAATATTTGGTACCCCCTTATTATTAAAAACTAAAATATCTGTCCGTTTTGTTAACTTGTTAATAGTAAGTTTTTTTTCAACAGCAATTAATGAAATTGGATATTTTTTTTCTTCAATTAAATAATGAATAAAATGCTGGCGTACCCACTCCTCTGGAGTAAGAATCATATATTTTTTTCTAATAATATCAAAAATAAAATGCTTATTTTCACTACTTTTGATTCTGAATTTATATGTTGGCAAATTCAATGGCTGCATACAACAAAAATGCTAATTTTTTTTAATAAATGAGTGACGTTACCAAAATAGTTTCAGATATACAAGTTGGAAATATAAAACCAATTTATTTTTTAATGGGTGAGGAGCCTTATTATATAGATAAAATATCCGAATTTATTGAAAATAATATACTTGCTGAAGAAGAAAAAGGGTTTAATCAAATGGTTTTGTATGGTAGAGATGTTACTATTGAAGATATAGTAGATAATGCCAAAAGATATCCAATGATGGCAGACAGGCAAGTTGTAATTGTTAAAGAAGCTCAGGATTTATCAAGAACTATTGAAAAGTTAGTTTCTTACGCTCAAAATCCACAACCTTCAACAGTGCTAGTTTTATGTTATAAGTATAAAAAAATTGACAAAAGAAAAGCACTTTATAAGGCAATTCAAAAAAGTGGTTTGGTTTATGAAAGCAAAAAATTATATGAAAATCAGGTTGCAGATTGGATACGAAGAGTTTTAGCTGGTAAAAAGTATAAAATTGATACAAAAGCAACTTTAATGTTGGTCGAGTTTTTAGGAACCGATTTAAGTAAAATTAGTAATGAACTTGATAAATTAATGGTTGTTTTACCTGTTGAATCAATAATTACACCAAGTGCTATTGAAGAAAATATTGGTATTAGTAAAGACTACAATAATTTTGAACTTAGAAAAGCAGTTGGCGAGCGAAATGTTCTAAAAGTAAATAGAATAATTAATCATTTTGCTCAAAATCAAAAAGCAAATCCAATGGTAGTTACTATTTCATTATTAAATAGCTTTTTTACACAATTGCTTATATTTCATAGTTTAAAGGATAAATCTAAAAATAGTGTTGCCAAAGCCTTAGGTGTAAATCCATTTTTTGTTTCAGATTATTCAGTAGCCGCAAAAAACTATCCAATGCGAAAAGTTTCTCAGGTAATTGCTTTTTTAAGAGATGCAGATGTTAAGAGTAAGGGTGTTGGAGCAAATGCATTGCCAGCTAGTGATATTTTAAAAGAATTATTGTTTAAAATTATCCATTAATTTAAGTAAAAGTCTAAATACTATAGTTAAAGTTGTGAACTCAGCTTGCTATTTATCAACAACAATTCTGTTTTCTCTGTTAGCTATTTCCCAGGCAGTATAAAAAACCAATTGGGTGCGCTTTTGTAGCAATTCATAATTAATTTTATCAGGAGTATCTGATGGTCGGTGATAATCTTGATGAGTTCCATTAAAGTAAAAAATGATTGGAATGTTATTTTTAGCAAAATTATAATGGTCTGATCTGTAATAAAAACGATTTGGATCTTCTTCATCGTTGTATTTGTAATCTAAATCAATTTGAGTAAATTTTTCGTTGATTTCTTCAGATAAATTGTGTAATTCACTACTTAATTTATCTGAACCAATCAAATATATATAATTTGGATTTCCATCTTCATGAATTTCATCAACTCTACCAATCATATCAATATTTAAATTAGTAATGGTGTTTTTAAGTGGAAAAATAGGATTGTTAACATAATATTTTGAGCCCAATAAACCTTTTTCTTCACCCGTTACATGTAAAAACAAGATAGATCGTTTTGGACCATTTCCATCTTCAACCGCTTTTTTAAAAGCTTCAGCAATTTCTAAAATTGCTACATTTCCAGAACCATCATCATCAGCTCCGTTATAAATTTCTTCATTATTTGTACCTAAATGATCTAAATGTGCTGAAATTACAATAATTTCATTTGGTTTTTCTGAGCCTTCAATAAATGCCAAAACATTTTCTGAAGGATTTAAATTAGGATTCAAATGTTCAGTTGGAATATCCTGAAAATAGTTATTTCCACCTAGTGGAGACTGAATATTATTATTTATATAAAAGTATTTTAAGTATTCGGATGCCTTTTTTTGACCAGGTGTACCAGTATTTCTACCTTCAAATTCATCAGAAGCAAAAATGTATAAATGGTTTTTTAAATCGGTTGGAGTTATGGTATTGGCATATTTTGTAACATTTGTAATTGTAACCTCAGAAGTTTCTGAAATATGATTGTTACTCCCACAGCTTATAGCAGCAAGTGTTAATATAAAAAGCAGTGTTTTTTTCATTTGAATAATTTACGGGAATTTCAAATATATTAAAATAATTTTGAGTCGGTTATGGTGAATTGCTTTAAAGTTTTATTAAAACTAATTAGCTTAGAATCAAAAAGCTGATTTAATTCATTTTCAGCAATTAGGTCATCAGTTTTTCCACTTATAAATTTTGAAGGCGACATTAGCCATAATTCATCAGCAAGTTGCATTGCTAAGTTAGCTTCGTGTGTTGAAATAATGATTGTTTTATTAAATTCAGAAGCAAGGTTTTTTAGTAAAGAAAACGTATTTATAGTGTGGTGTAAATCTAAATGTGCAGTAGGTTCATCTAAAACAATTATTGGTGTGTTTTGAGCAAGTGCCCGGGCAATTAGAACTTTTTGTAATTGACCATCGCTTAATTCATAACATTTAGAGTTCATTAAATGTTTGGTGTTGGTTTTTTCAAATGCAGATTGAATTATTTCCATATCTTCATTGGTTAAATATCCAATCCAATTTGTAAACGGTTGCCTACCTAATGCAACAAGTTCAAAAACGGTTAAACTGCTATCCGGTAATCTTTCGGTAAGTACTAAACTTACTATTTTAGCTAATTCATTATTGGCTAAAACTTCTAATTTAATGTTATTTATAAATATTTCACCAGATAAAGCAGGTTGTACTTTTGTTAATGTTCTAAGTAAAGTAGATTTACCAATTCCGTTTTTACCCAATAAACAAACCATATTGCCTGAGCTTAAATTTATATTAAGATTAGAGGCTATGGTAGATACATTCTTTTTTGAAGTATACCCAATACTTAAATTTGAAACTTTTATAATATGTTTAGAGGTTTGTTTCATTAATAATAAATCTTACGTTTTCTAACCAATAACCAAATGATAATTGGTGCTCCAAATAATGATGTAATAGCATTTATTGGTAAGGTGTATTCACTTGTTGGTAATTGGGCAATACTATCGCAAATTAACATGATTATAGCTCCACAAACTGCAACTGCGGGTAATAAAATTCTATGGTTTGATGTGTTAAAAAGGAGTTTTGTTAAATGAGGAACGGCTAAACCTATAAAAGCAATTGGACCTGAAAATGCTGTAATTACTCCAGTTAACAAACTGGTTGCAATTAACACAAAATTACGAGTGCGTTTTACATTTACACCCATACTTTTGGCATAATTTTCACCCAATAATAAGCTATTTAAGGGTTTTATTATAAATATAACAAAAGATATTCCAATTAAAAATACAATCAATAATGCAATAATTTCTTTCCAACTTAAATTGCCTAAACTTCCAAAACTCCAAAACATATATTGTTGAAGTTGGCTAGCACTACTAAAATAGGCTAATATACTTATAACAGCTGCAGTTAAACTCCCAAACATTAACCCAATTATTAGTATGGACATGGTATTTCTAACCTTTAAAGCTGCCAGCATTACTGCTGAAAGCACTAAAAATGCACCTAAACTTGCAGCTATTGCCAAGCCAAAATTATTAAAAGCATAACTGGTAATATTTGCACCTAAAAAAGAAGCTCCCAAAATTAAAACTGCAACTCCTAAACTTGCACCAGAACTTATTCCTAATACAAATGGGCCTGCTAAAGGATTTCTAAATAAAGTTTGCATTAATAATCCACTTATGGATAAGCCAGATCCAACAATTATTGCTGTAATTGCTTTAGGTAAACGGTAGCTTAAAATAATTGATCTCCAGGATTCTTTATCAACTTCACCGTTAATTAATGTGAAAAATAACTGTTTTAAAGGAATGTAAACAGACCCCAAACTAAGATTAATAAAGAATATGAAAACTAATACTAAAATTAGAATTATAAAAGTATTACTATATGATTTTATTGGGCTAATCAAGAATTTTTGTTTAAAAAAGTTACTAATTTTTCTATTGCCTTTCCTCTATGGCTAATTTTTCCTTTTTCAATCATATCCATTTCTGCGAAGGATTTATTATAGCCATTTGGCATAAAAATAGGATCGTAGCCAAAACCACTGTCGCCTTGTTTTTGTTTTAATATTTCACCTTTACAAATGCCCTCAAAAATATATTGATTACCTTCTAAATTTAATGCAATTGCAGTTCTAAATTGTGCTTTTCTATTGGCTTCTTTGTTAAGTTCATTTAATAATTTATGCATATTATTTTCAGCACTATTTTCTTCACCAGCATACCTGGCAGAATAAACTCCAGGAGCATTATTTAAAGCTTCAACTTCTAAACCTGTATCATCTGCAAAACAGTTTAAACCAAATTTTTCAGTTATATAATTAGCTTTTAAAATAGCATTTCCTTCTAAGGTATCAGCAGTTTCAGGAATGTCATCAAAACAATTAATGTCTGCTAAACTAACTATTTCAAAATTAGTTAGCATAGCCTGAACTTCTTTTAATTTGTTTTTATTGTTTGTTGCAAAAACAAGTTTTAGTTTATTCATGATGGTACGGTTCATTTTTTAAAATAGTAAATGCTCTGTAAACCTGTTCAACAATAAATAAGCGAATCATTTGGTGTGAAAACGTCATTTTTGATAATGAAATTTTACCTTGAGCTTTTTTATAAACTGCATCAGAAAAACCATATGGACCTCCAATTACAAAAACTAATTGTTTTATTCCTGAGTTCATTTTTTTTTGAAGGTAATTAGAAAATTCAATAGATCTAAATTCCTTTCCTTTTTCATCTAATAAAATTAATTGATCCGTAGCCGCTAAATTTTTTAAAATTAGTTCACCTTCCTTTTCTTTCTGCTGTTGCTCACTTAGGTTTTTTGCATTTTTAATATCAGGAATTACTTCTAATTTAAAACCAATATAATGTTTTAACCTACCTTGATAGGTTTCAATTAAGGATTGTAAATTTTCAGCATCAGTTTTACCTATGGCCAATAACTTAATTTTCATTCAGCAAATATAAAAAGAATTAAAGATGAATTTTTTGAAAATAAAAAAGTTATTTTTGTTTGAAAATAAAGCATACAATGATAAGTAAAAAACAATTTAAAAAAGAACTTGAAATTATTATTTCAAATGCAATTAGAGAAGATGTTGGAGAGGGAGATCATAGTTCATTAGCCTGTATTCCTGAAGATGCTATGGGAAAAGCTAAATTGTTAGTTAAAGAAGATGGAATTATTGCGGGGGTGGAAATGGCAAAGAAAATTTTTGAGTATGTAGACGCCGATATGGAGGTTGAAACATTAATAAATGATGGAGAATTTGTAAGTTATGGCGATATTGTTTTTTATGTTTCAGGAAAATCACAGTCAATTTTAAAAGCGGAGCGTTTGGTTTTAAATGTAATGCAACGTATGAGTGCTATTGCAACAAAAACCAACCAATTTGCAAGGTTATTGGAAGGAACAGGAACAAAAGTATTGGATACCAGAAAAACCACTCCGGGAATTAGAGCTATTGAAAAATGGGCTGTTGTAATTGGTGGCGGAGAAAACCATCGATTTGCTTTGTATGATATGATTATGTTAAAAGACAATCATATAGACTTTTGTGGTGGAGTTAAGAAAGCAATATTAAAAACACAGCAATATTTAATAGATAATAACTTAGATTTAAAGATAATTGTTGAAGCCAGAAGTATGGAAGAGATTGAAGAAATTTTAGCTGTTGGAGGAGTTCATCGTATTTTAATTGACAATTTTGATTATGATGAAACCAAAGAAGCCGTTAAATTAATTGGAGATCAATGTCAAACTGAATCTTCAGGAGGTATAAATTTAGAAACAGCCAAAAAATATGCTGAATGTGGTGTTAATTATATTTCTTCAGGTGCGTTAACACATTCTGTTTATAATATGGATTTAAGCTTAAAAGCTGTTTAATGACCAAACCAATAGAAGATAGCCTTGAAAAAATACCAATAATTAATTGGTTGGTTAAACTTGGTAAAAAAATTAAAATACCAGGTTTACAAGGGATGTCACTCTATGATATTATTGAAATGTATATTATTGGTATTGTAAAAGGAGCCTTAACATCAAGAGCTGGAGGGATTGCTTTTAGTTTTTTTATGGCATTATTTCCATTTATTTTATTTATTTTAACACTTATTCCATATGTTCCAATTGAAGGTTTTCAAGATGATTTTTTAGTTATGATTGAACAATTATTACCTCCAAATACAGCGGAAACGGTTCACGAAGTTATAAATGATATAGCAAATACTAAATACAGCGGTTTACTTTCATTTGGATTTATAGCCTCAATTTTTTTAATGACTAACGGAGTTAACGCAATTTTAGGAGGCTTCGAATATTCGTATCATGTAACAGAAATGCGTAATATTTTACGACAGTATTTTATATCAATGGGAATGTCTATTTTATTGGCAATAACGTTAATTGTAACTGTTGCAATAATTGTTTATTTTGAAATAGGAATTGAAAATTTAAAATCTAAAGGGTGGTTAAAAGATGATCTTTTTTGGATTGAAAAAGGTCAGTTTTTATTTTTTGTAATACTTGTTTTTGTTTCAGTTTCATTCTTATATAAATATGGAACTAAGGAGGTTAAGCACTATTCCTTTTTTACACCAGGTTCAATTTTAACTACATTATTAACAATACTTATGTTTAAATTGTTTGCTATTTATGTATTAAAGTTTGCAACTTATAACGAGTTGTATGGCTCCATCGGTACCTTACTAATCCTAATGCTTTTTGTTTGGTTAAATTCCATAATTTTATTGTTAGGTTTTGAATTAAATGCCAGTATAAGTCGTCTAAGAAGATTTCATTATTATAAAGAAGAAAATTTATGAAAATTATAGCAATGATACCTGCCAGGTATGAAGCAAGTCGATTTCCAGGTAAATTAATGAAAGATTTAGCCGGTAAATCGGTTATTTTAAGAACCTATGAAGCAACAAAAAATGCTAATTTATTTGATGAGGTATACGTGGTTACAGATAGCGATATTATTTTTAATGAAATTATATCAAATGGAGGTAAAGCAATAAAAAGTATAAAAGAACACGAATCTGGAAGTGATAGAATTGCTGAAGCAGTTGAAAATTTGGAGGTAGATATTGTTGTAAATGTTCAAGGTGATGAACCTTTTACACAAACAGAACCTCTTAAAAACCTTTTAAACGTTTTTAAATTGGATGTTAATAAGCAAATAGCTATTGCTTCATTAAAAATAAAAATAGATGATTTGGATGAGGTCAACAATCCAAACAATGTTAAAGTAGTTTGTAACGAAAATAATTTTGCAATGTATTTTTCGCGTTCTCCAATTCCTTATGCGAGAGACTTATCTAAAGCAGTTTATTATAAACATATTGGAATTTATGCATTTAGAAAAGAGGCGTTGCTAAAGTTTACTAAATTACCTGTTAATCAATTGGAAGCTGCAGAAAAATTAGAAAATCTTCGTTTTTTGGCACATGGCTTTAATGTAAAAATGGTAGAAACCAATCAAATTGCAATTGGAATTGATACTCCGGAAGATTTAGAAAAAGCCAGAGCAATTTTTCAAAGTAATAATTAATTTATAAATAATACAAATGAGTTATACTAACCAACAACCAAAAGATTTTATAAAATCGTTACAAATTATACACATTGCTTTGTTAGCCGGACTTTTAATATTTGCTGCTTACGTTGCTTTTAAGGCAAAAGATGTGATGTTTTTTTCTTATGAAGATGATAAACCTTTCTTGTTTTTAGCAATAATAATTGCTTTTGCAGGTAATATGGCAAGTAAATATTTATATTCAAGTCTTTTAAAACAAATTTCTGATAATGCAGATTTAATGCAAAAATCAATAAAATTTAGTACCGCGCATATTTTTAGATTGGCTATGTTAGAATTTCCTGCTTTTATGTGTATTTTCTTCGCAATGCAGTCAAATAATAGCTTTTATTTTATTTTAGTAGGTATTTTAGTTTTTATGATGTTAGTAATATTTCCTACCAAAAGTAAGTTTGAAAATGACGTACCTCTTACATCTAAAGAAAAATCAATGTTAGAAAAGCTTTAATTAGTTTTATAATTTTTAGATATTTGCAAACTAATTTTTAAAAATGGCACAAAAACCAAGCATACCAAAAGGAACTCGTGATTTTTCACCTACCGAAGTAGCTAAAAGAAACTATATTTTTTCAACCATAAAAGAAGTTTTTGAAGTGTATGGATTTCAACCAATTGAAACACCATCATTCGAAAATTCTTCAACTTTAATGGGGAAATATGGTGAAGAAGGTGATCGCTTAATTTTTAAAATATTGAATTCGGGGGATTATTTAAACAAAGTTGATGATAGTTTATTGACTTCAAAAGACAGTTTAAAAGTAACTGCAAAAATATCTGAAAAAGCCCTTCGTTACGACCTCACAGTACCTTTTGCACGTTATGTAGTACAACATCAAAATGAAATTGAATTTCCTTTTAAGCGCTACCAAATGCAACCGGTTTGGCGTGCAGACCGACCACAAAAAGGTCGTTTTAGAGAATTTTATCAATGCGATGCAGATGTTGTTGGGAGTAAAGGATTATGGCAGGAAGTTGAATTTGTACAATTATATGATGCTGTTTTTAGTAAGTTAAAGTTAGTTGGTACGACTATAAAACTTAATAATCGAAAAATTTTAGCAGGGATTGCTGAAATTATTGGTGCAAAAGACAAATTAATTGATTTTACTGTTGCACTTGATAAGTTAGATAAAATTGGAGCAGAAGGAGTGACTAAAGAAATGTTGAGTAAAGGAATTTCTGAAGAAGCTATAAAAAAAGTGCAGCCACTTTTTAATTTTAATGGTAGTAATCAGGAAAAATTAAATCAACTTGAAGCATTATTAGTGGAATCTGAAGAGGGTTTAAAAGGTGTTGAAGATTTACGTTTTGTAGTAAATAATATTGAAGCGTTAGGATTAGCGTCAGCTAATTTAGATTTAGATGTAACCTTAGCACGTGGTTTAAACTATTATACAGGAGCTATTTATGAAGTTTCTGCACCAAAAGGAGTTGCAATGGGTTCCATTGGTGGTGGTGGAAGATATGACGACTTAACTGGTATTTTTGGTTTAAAAGATGTAAGTGGTGTTGGTATTTCATTTGGTTTAGATCGTATTTATTTGGTTTTAGAAGAATTAAATTTATTTGATGTAGTAGAGTTACCTAAACCTAAAGTGTTATTCATCAATTTTGGTGAAAAAGAAGCTGCATTTTGTATGAAAGCTTTGACTGAATTAAGGAAAAATAATATTAAATCTGAATTATATCCAGATAGTGCGAAAATGAAAAAACAGATGAATTATGCAAATAGGAGAGAGATTCCTTTTGTTGTAATTGTTGGTTCAAATGAAATAGAAAAAAATAATTATACATTAAAAAATATGCAAACTGGTGATCAACAAGTATGTAGTTTACAAGAATTACTTGAAATCACACTATAATTTTAAAAACAAAGTTGTAATTTTGCGGGCTAAAGATTAGATAATGTTTGAAGGTAAAGACATAATGACAAATAAAATTGATGAAATAGGAGATGACCACGTTGGGTCTTCTGCTAAAACACCTTTAAGAGCTGATGCTTTTGATATTTCTGATGCAGAAAAAAGGGACAGAATTGAAGCAAATATAAGAGATATTTTAGATGCTTTAGGAATGGATTTGGAGGATGATAGTATAAAAGGTACACCTCGTAGAGTTGCTAAAGCGTTTGTAAATGAGTTATTTAGCGGTTTAAATCCTGCAAATAAACCAAAATTATCAACGTTTGATAATAACTATAAATATGGTGAAATGCTAGTAGAAAAAAACATTACGGTTTATTCTACTTGCGAACATCACTTATTGCCAATTGTTGGTAGAGCTCACGTAGCTTATATATCAAATGGTAACGTTATTGGTTTGTCTAAAATGAACAGAATTGTTGACTATTTTGCAAAACGCCCACAAGTTCAAGAGCGTTTAACAATGCAAGTTGTACAAGCTTTACAAAAAGCATTAGGAACTGAAGATGTTGCTTGTGTTATAGACGCTAAACATTTATGTGTAAATTCTCGTGGAGTTCGTGATATTGAAAGTAGTACAGTAACTTCTGAGTTTGGAGGTAAATTCAAAGATAAAGAAGTTAGAAGAGAGTTTTTAGATTATATAAAAATGGATACTGATTTTGAATAGAAAATAGTATTTAAAAAACATAAAAAAAGCACCTAATTTAGGTGCTTTTTTTATGTTGAATAATTAAATGTATTATTCTTTTTCTACTAATTTTTTAGACAATGTAAATCCTACAAATAAACCAATTCCTGCGAATAAAAATATTGAACCAGCATACGCAACTCCATTTTCAATTAAAGTGTAAGCCTCTAATATTGAGCCAATAAAGATTCCAGATCCAATACCCATTAATAAAACTGCTAAGTTTAAAATTAGCACTTTCCATAATGGTACAGTAGATTTTTTTTGTGCAGCTTTAGCACTAAAAAATATACTGGCATCTGCACCTTTGTCAATTAATGCCAATCGCTCTTTGTTTCTAGTTGAATAGTGTAAATAAAAAATTCCGAAAACCACTACAAATAGTGATATAAATACAAGTACTGCTTCCATATTAAATTAAATTTTAGTTTTTAATGTGTTTCAAATAGTAGGACGATGAATGTTTATGCTTGGTTACAAAAAATAATAATTAAATTTAAATACACTAATTTGTAACCAACTTAGAAAAAAAATCGTCAAACCTTTAAAATGAACACCAAACCTGACGAGTACTATATAAATGAAACGTTGAACGGAAACGTGAACGCTTTTGCCTTTCTTGTTGAAAGGTATAAACATATGGTGTTTACATTAATTATTAGGATTGTAAAAAATAGAGAAGAAGCAGAAGAAATTTCGCAAGATGTTTTTGTGAAGGCCTATACGAATTTAAAAAATTTTAAAGGTGAATCTAAATTTTCAACTTGGATATATAAAATAGGTTATTATGCTAGTTTAGATGTTGTTAAAAGAAATAAAAGACAAATTAATTCGGAAAATATTGATGAATTTAATGAGGGAGATATGGGAAGTATACAAGATGTATTAAAATATTTAGAAGAAAAGGAGAGAAGAAAAGTAATTAACGATGCATTATTGAGGCTTAATGAAGACGAACAAGTAATATTAACACTTTATTATTTTGAGGAATTACCTTTAAAAGAAATTTCAAAAGTTGTAAATTTAAGTTTAGACAATATTAAAGTGAAGTTGTTTAGATCTAGAAAAAAATTATTTACGCTGTTAAAAAATGTTATTGAACCAAGAACAATAAATTTAAGATGAAGCAAGATAAAAATACAGAGGAATTTGCAAAATATATTTTGAAAGAGGCAAGTTTAGAGTCTCCTTCAGAAAAATTTGTTAGTAATATAATGGATGCAATAGCACTTGAAAATAGTAAAAGCAAAGCGATTATTTATAAACCATTAATTTCAAAATCAAGTTGGTTTATTATGGCAATTTCTTTAATTGTGCTGTTTGGAATTTTGTTAACAGTAAATATGGAAAGTTCAGCTATATTTTCAAAAATTGATATTTCTTACCTTAATAAATTTAGTGGTATAAACATCTTTGAAAAAGTGAAAATTTCAACTGTTTTCACTTTTAGTTGTGTATTATTTTCAGTTATGGTACTCTTTCAACTTCTTTATATTAAAAAATACTTCAATAAAAATATTTATAATAATTACTAAAGACAAAAAGCTATTATGGTTTAAAATATGAGTTATCCTGATGAATTTTAATTGCTTTTCTAGATAAAATAATTCCAACAATTAAAGAAATAAATGCACCTATTGTAATTCCTGGAATAAAATTAATAAATAAAAAAAAGTCATAAGCTCCGTGAAATAAAATTGCACCTCCTAATCCAATTAAATTCCATGTAGTTTTGTTGTTTGAAAATTTAGCTTTTCCCATAAAGTAACCCATTATTACTGCAAATGTGGCGTGTGCAGGTATAGCAGTAAAAGCTCTTAAAAGTGCAGTTGGTAATCCGCCTTCAATTACATAAAAAATATTTTCGACTGCTGCAAAACCCATTGAAACCATAACAGCATAAATAATTCCATCAAAAGGTTCGTTAAAACCCTTTTTTGGCTGAGCATAATAGCGTACAATTAAATATTTGCTAAACTCTTCAATTAAAGCAACTACAAAAAAAGCTTTTATAAATTGGTCTAGTACACTAAATTCATCAGGTTGTGGTAAATATGAATTGTAAATGTTATAAAGAATAAAACTTATGATAACACTCACAATTGCACCTAATAAAAAATTTTTAAAAAGTGCTTTTTTCGACTCTTTTTCAAATTTATCTTTGGCATTTATATAAACTATTACTATTAAAACTGGTGCCAAGGAAGTAATTAATAAATTCATATTTTTTTATTTTTAATGAGGCGCTAATAAATTAAAAGGATAATACGGGATGTTTCTTAAAATCCAAAATAATATAATAATAGCTAAAATAAATAAAGGAACTTTTTTGTAGAATAAATAATTTTTAAAATTCTTATTTAAAAATGTATTTAAACTTATTACTATTAAATGGTATGTAATTAGCACTAAACCAAATGCGTACAATACATTTTGTTGTAAGATACCTAAAAAATTAAAATTTAATAAATTATGTGTAGCTCTTTGGCTTCCACATCCTGGACAATAAATGCCTGTAGAAACATATAAAGGGCATTTTGGAAGAAAATTTACTTCACTTGGATTAATAAAAAAGTATAATAATGCAATTACCATAAAAAGCAATAACATTACTATATATTTTAATTTCATTAATTTATTAGTTGGTTTGTTCTAAAATATTTTAACATATTTTCATTTGCTATTCTCAAATTATGCCAAATACAGCATTTATTTTTTAAAAATATAAAATTTAAATAAGTTCTTTTACCCTTTTAAAGATAAAATGAATTTCACCAGCAATTTGTTTACTCGCTTCTTTATATTTTTCAGCTTGCTGAGGAGTGCCGTCTGAACTTTTAGGATCGTTAAAGGGTAAATGAAAACGTTTTATAGCATCTGAAATAAATGGGCAATTTTCATCAGCATTAGAGCAGGTTGTAATTGCTATAAAAGGTTTTTTATTGTGCTCGTCATCATACAATTTTGAGAATCCAATTATTGGTTTTGTACAATTTTCATAACTAATTAAATACTCTGGGTTTTGGTGAGAGAATTCTAATATTTGAAAATTAAAACCTACTTCTTGCAGTGTTTTAACGGTATTTCTATAAAATGCAGTAACTGCAGTTCCACCTGAAAAACTATCAATATTTTTTAATTTATAGTAAAAAGCCGCATAACTAGCCCATACCTGAGATAATTGACTTCTTCTACTATTGTGGGTACAAATAAAATTTAAATTAACCTTTGTTTTATTTTTTAATTCATTTGAAATAAATAATGCAATTTCATTTAATAATTCCATTCTATTTGCATCAATATTTAAATCGTTAAAAGATTTTTTAAAAAATTGTTCCGTATTTGTAGCCACAGTTTTAATCATATTCTATTTTTGTACAAATATATAATTAATAGCGTTGTTTTATTATTTACAAATAATTATTTAAAAGTTAAGAAATGAGTTTTAAAGTTGGAGATATGGTAGCGGTTTTGGATGATATTATAAAAGGTAAGGTAACTGCAGTTTATCAAAACAAAATTGTTATAGAAACTACAGATGGGTTTTCTTTTGATTTTTTACCAAATGAATTGGTTGTAATTAAAGAAAGTCAGTCTGAACTTTCAAAATATAGCGATATTTCAAATGAGAGTTTGTTAGAAAAAATTGATGAAAGTTCAAATAAAAAAAATGCTCCAAAATTTAAATCATCACTAAAAGAAGAAAAATTACAACCAATGGAAGTTGATTTGCATATTCATCAACTTACAGAATCTACCCGAGGAATGGATAATTATGATATGTTGAATTTACAAATTGAAACTGCCAAACATAAAATTGAATTCGCGATAAGAAATAGAATTCCTAAAATTGTATTTATTCACGGAGTTGGAGCAGGAGTTTTAAAAACAGAATTGGATTTTTTATTTAAAAACTATCATATTGATTCTTATGCAGCTTCGTTTAAAAAGTATGGTTTAGGCGCAACAGAAGTTTATATTTACCAAAACCCGAAAAAATAATTTAATTATCAAAAACTCCAAAAGAAAACGTTTCAAAGAAAATACGCTCGTTATTATCTAAAAACAGTAAATTTGAAATGCTAATCTCATATTCATACCCTGTAATTACTTCATCTTCAACAACTTCTATAGTGTTTATAATTAGAGTTCCACTTTCTGCATCAAGCTCTTTTAAAACAATTGGAGTTGAAGGTGGTATTTCCTGACAGAAATAATCAGTTCCAATAGCTTCGTCAAATAATCGATAAGTTACTTTTAGAGTTGAAGAAATGGTATAGGTTTTTTCGCCCGCTATAGTACCTAATTGGGTTGGAGACAGCGAAATTATAATAGCTTCTGTCTTTTCAGTATTTAATTTATATAATAGGTATTCTCCACAACTATTAACAGTATCAGTAAATTCAAAAGCTGGAACATCAAAATCACCATCATTACAAGAAAACAAAGTGAATGCCACAAAAAGGGTAATTAATTTTTTCATTTTATAATTTAATTGGAAACAAAAATAATTGTTTTAAGTAATCTAACGGTAAATGAAACCAACTATTTTAGTTAATTTTGTATTTGATGAAAAATATTTATTTAGATAACGCTGCAACAACACCAATTTTACCAGAAGTAATTGATACAATTTCACAGCATATGGTTAGTGTTTATGGGAATCCATCATCAACACACAATATTGGAAGAAAAGCAAAATCTTTGGTTGAAACTGCCCGAAAAAACATTGCAAAATATTTTAATGCTACTGCAAGTGAAATTATTTTTACAGCTGGTGGAAGTGAAGCTGACAACCTAATAATAAAAAATGCAGTAACTAATTTAGGAGTTACAACAATAATTTCTTCAAAAATAGAACACCATGCAGTGTTGCATACCATTGAAAATCTTGAAAAAAACTTTGAAATTATTGTAAAATGGGTTGATTTAGATGAAAACGGAGTTATAAATTACCAACATTTAGAACAATTACTTCAAGAAGATAATTCTAAAAAACTGGTAAGTTTAATGTATGTAAATAATGAAATTGGAAACTTACTTAATGTAAAAAAAGTTTCAGATTTATGTATTGAAAATAACGCGTTGTTTCATTCAGATGCTGTGCAAGCTGTGGGACATTTTAAATTTGATGTGCAAGAAACTCCAATTGATTTTTTTGTTGCTAGTGCACATAAATTTCACGGACCAAAAGGAGTAGGGTTTGCATATATTAAAAAAGGATATGGAATATTTCCTATTTTACATGGTGGAGAACAAGAGCGAGGAGCAAGAGCAGGAACCGAAAATGTACACAGTATTTTAGGAATGGAAAAAGCCTTAACTATTGCTTATAGTAACTTAGAAAATGAAGCAAAATATATTCAATCTTTAAAAAGTTATTTTATTTCAGCTTTGAAAAATAATTTTAAAGGCATTGCATTTAATGGTTTGTCTGAAAATGAAATAGGAAGCAGTTATATAATTTTAAATGTTCGTTTTCCAAAGGAATATGCAATGTTGCTTTTTAATTTAGATTTAAAAGGGATTGCTGTATCTGGAGGAAGTGCTTGTCAAAGCGGAAGTAACAAAGGCTCTCACGTGTTAAATACTATTTTAAATGAAGAGGAAGCTAAAAAAACATCTATACGTTTTTCATTTAGTAAATTTATTACAAAAGGTGATCTTGATTATGTAATAACAGTTTTAAAAGGATTTATTATTTAGAGAAATTTAAAAAACCGACAATAAGTTTGTCTAACTATTTGTAAAATGAAGTTAAATTATATTTACTTCAATTTCAAGATTAATATTAAAAGTATTTTTAACTGTTTGTTGAATTTTTTGTGCCAATTCAAAAATTTCTTTTCCAGTTGCATTTCCATAATTTACTAAAACCAGTGCTTGGTTTTTATGTACACCAGTATCTCCATAACGTTTCCCTTTAAATCCACATTGTTCAATTAGCCAACCTGCGGGTATTTTTATTTCATTTTCAGCAACAATATAGTTTGGAATTTCCGGGTATTTTTTTTGTAATTTGTCAAAATCAATTTTTGAAATTACTGGGTTTTTAAAAAAACTTCCACTATTTCCAATTTCCTTAGGATCGGGTAGTTTGCTTTTACGTATGTAAATTACAGCATCAGAAATTTCTTTTAATGTTGGGTGCTCAATATTGCTTAAATAATTTTTAATTGCCCCGTAAGAAATATTTAAATGATGCTTATTTTTTGTAAGTTTAAAAGTAACATTTACAATAATATATTTTCCTTTTAACTCATTTTTAAAAACAGAATTTCGATACCCAAAATTACAAGCTTCTTTTGTAAAGATTTTTACTTTTCCAGTTTCAATTTCAATAGCTTCTAATTGATGAAAAGTATCTTTAATTTCAACTCCATAAGCTCCAATATTTTGAATAGGTGAGGTGCCAACATTACCAGGAATAAGAGATAAGTTTTCTAATCCACCGTAATTTTGAGAAATACACCAAATTACAAAATCGTGCCAATTCTCACCTGCTTCTGCGGTAACAAAAACATCATTTTCATCAGTATCATTAACAATAATTCCTTTTAAATTTAAATGCACTACAAGTTTAGTAATATCAGCGGTTAACAACATATTACTACCGCCACCATACAGAAAAATTTCTTTTTCAATTGCAAGTACTTCTTTTAATTCATGTAAAGAATTAACTGAAATAAAGCGCTTTGCAGTTACATTAATACCAAAAGTATTGTAATTTTTTAAAGATATGTTTTTTTGAATATTCAATTAAATAGTATTGTATTTTTTAATTGCAGCTTTTAAAATTTCAACAGATTTTATTAAATCTTCCTTTTTAAGCACATAAGCAATCCGTACTTGATTTGTACCAAAACCTTTTGTTGAATAAAATCCGGCAGCAGGTGCAACCATTACAGTTTTATTATCTAAACTAAAATCTTCCAGCATCCATTGTGCAAATGTATCAGCATTATCAACTGGTAGCTCTGCAACACAATAAAATGCACCTTTTGGAACAGCAACTTTTACACCTTCAATTTTTGCTAATTCGTTAATTAAAGTATCTCTTCTATCTTTATATTCAACAATAACTTCATCAAAATAACTTTGTGGTGTTTCCAAAGCAGCTTCACTGGCAATTTGCGCAAATGTTGGTGGACTTAACCGAGCTTGAGCAAATTTTAATGCAGTAGCAATTACATCTTTATTTTTAGAAACTAAACAACCAATACGTGCTCCACACATACTGTAACGTTTTGAAACAGAGTCTATAATAATTGCATTATTTTCTAATCCAAAATCACTTAAAACAGATTGATGTTGTGCATTGTCATACACAAACTCTCTATAAACTTCATCAGCAATTAAAAAAATGTCATGTTTTTTTACAATTGCAGCTAATTTTTGGATTTCTTCTTTTGAATATAAGTAACCCGTTGGGTTTCCTGGATTACAAATTAAAATTGCTTTTGTTTTAGGTGAAATTAGTTTTTCAAACGCTTCAATTGGAGGCAAGGCAAAGTTGTCTTCAATTTTTGAAATTACAGGCACTATATTTACACCAGAAGCAGTTGAAAAACCGTTGTAATTAGCGTAAAAAGGCTCTGGAATAATAATTTCATCACCAGGATCTGTAATGCTTCCCAAAGCAAATAATAAAGCTTCAGAGCCTCCGGTAGTAACTATTATATCATTAGCAGTTACATTTATATTTTTTTTCGAGTAATAATCAGCTATTTTTTGTCTGTATTCTTCTGAGCCTTCAGAACGGCTGTAAGAAAGTACTTCAATAGTATTATTTTTTATAGCTTTTAGCGCACAGTCAGGTGTTTTAATATCAGGTTGACCAATATTTAAATGAAAAACTTCTATTCCCTTTTTTTTAGCGTTTTCAGCATATGGAACCAATTTTCTAATTGGTGATTCAGGCATACTTTTTCCTTTAATTGATATAGAAGGCATGTTTTTATTTTTAATAAAAATTATACAACAAAATTGCGAAATTATTTTTGAAATAGACAATTTTTTAAGGAAATTGTTAAAGGTTAAAGTTTTGCCAAAAGTTATGTATTAAATTAACCTTTTTGTAGCTTAACATTTAATTTTTAACTGTTGAAAAGTAAACTAAAACAAGTATCCGTTCTATTGTTGTTATTATTTATAATAGCAGATAGTTTTGCGCAAAATAATTTTCAGTTTAACAGTAATGTTAAAAGACAAACAATTCCATTTCAACTTTTAAGTAATTTAATTGTATTTCCTATTGAAGTAAATGGGAAAAAGTTAAATTTTATTCTCGATTCAGGTGTTGGAAATACGATATTATTTAATTTAAATGCCAGAGATTCTGTTCAATTAAATAATGTAAAAAAAATAAAATTACAAGGTCTCGGTAGTGAGGAACCTGTAGATGCAATTTTATCTGATGGAAATGAATTTAAATTAAATAATATAATCAGCAATAGTCAAAAATTATATGTAGTTGACAATGATAATTTTGATTTATCTTCAAAATTAGGTTTAACTGTAAATGGAATTATTGGGTATGAATTAATTAAAGATTTTCAGGTTAAAATTAACTACAGTTCAAAAAAAATTACTTTTTATAGACCAAATGACTTTAATTATGATAAATGTAGAAAATGTGAATCTTTTGATTTAGAATTTTATAAGTATAAACCCTATATGAATATTGGTGCAAAATTATCTCAAGAAAACGATAAAATAACACCAATTAAACTCTTAATAGATTCTGGTGGGAGTGATGCTATGTGGTTATTTGAAGGAAGTCATCCAAATATTTTATCTCCAACTAACTATTTTGATGATTTTTTAGGTGAAGGGTTAAGTGGAACCATTTATGGGAAAAGAGCAAAAATTAAATCATTAATACTTGGCGATTTTGAGTTGAAAAACCCAACAGTATCTTATCCCGATTCACTTTCAATTGCGCACGCTCGTAAGTTTAATAAAAGAAATGGAAGCATTGGTGCAAGTATTTTAAAACGTTTTACCGTTATTTTGGATTACAAAAACGAAAAAATAACTTTAAAAAAAGGAAGCCATTTTAAAGATCCGTTCAGATATAATATGAGTGGAATAGAGTTGGTTCATAATGGAAAAGTTTTGGTAAAAGAACATGATAATTCTAATACTGGATTTGCATTAGTTAATGAAGCAAGTATGTCAACAAATAATAAAGTTATTTTAGACTATAAATATAAATTTACATTTAAACCTTCGTATAAAATATATAAATTAAGGGTTAATTCTCCCGCATATAATGCAGGTTTAAAGGAAGGAGATATTGTAATTAAAATTGATAATAAATATACTTTTAATATGGATATGGATGAAATTATTGGAAAATTTTATCAAAAAGAAAATAAAAGAATAAGTATAGTTGTGGAAAGAAATAATCAGAATTACGAATATTATTTTAACCTAAAGGATATGTTAAAATAAAAAAGGGTTTCAAATTTGAAACCCTTTTTTTATATAATTATTTATAGTGTTTTACTTTGAAGAAACGGTTGATTTATTCTTAACAACAGGAGATTCTGGTTTTAAAACAATTCCTTTAATACGTACAGTTTTAGTAGGCTCTGTTGCATTCGAAAAAATAGTAATGGTTTTATTAAATCCACCAACTCTATTAGTTGCATATTTTACTTCTATTTCACCAGTTGCACCAGGCATAATTGGATCAGTTGGTTTTTTAGGAACCGTACATCCACAACTAGATTGAATTCTTTCAATAACTAACGGAGATTTTCCAACGTTTTTAAATTTAAAAACACGAAGTCCATCTGCATTTTGTGCTATTTTACCATAATCAATTACATCATTTTCAAATTCAAATACTGGAGCATTCGGATCTGCAGCAGTTTCTGAAACCGTTTTTTCTTGTGCATTTATTGACATTGATATAAGTCCAATAAATAAAAGCGTCATTATTTTTTTCATAATATTTCTTAATTTAAAATGTAAATTTAGTTAATTTTTTATGCTTTCAAAATATTTTATGTTAATACTTAATAATTGTACATTTGCAAATTATATTACAAAGATCAGACCAAAATGAGTTTAGCAACAAAATATAACCCTCAAGATATAGAAGACAAATGGTATAACTATTGGATGAATAATAATTATTTTTATTCAACTCCAAATGAAAAAGAACCCTATACCATAGTAATTCCACCACCAAATGTAACAGGAGTTTTACATATGGGGCATATGTTAAATAATACAATACAAGATGTATTAATTAGACGTGCCCGTTTAAAAGGATTTAATGCATGTTGGGTACCTGGAACTGATCACGCTTCAATTGCAACTGAAGCTAAAGTGGTAGCGAAATTAAAAGAGCAAGGTATAAATAAAAGTGATTTAACACGTGATGAATTTTTAAAACACGCTTGGAATTGGACCGATGAACATGGTGGAATAATTTTAGAGCAACTTAAAAAATTAGGAGCTTCTTGTGATTGGAAACGTACAAAGTTTACAATGGACAAAGAGTTAAGTGAAGCTGTAACCAAAGTTTTCATCGATTTATATAACAAAGGACTTATTTACCGTGGGTATAGAATGGTAAATTGGGATCCTTCTGCTAAAACGACACTTTCTGATGAAGAAGTTATTTTTGAAGAAAAACAAGGGAATTTATATTACTTAAATTATAAAATTGAAGGAAGTGATGATGTATTAACTATAGCAACTACGCGTCCTGAAACAATTTTAGGAGATACTGCAATTTGCATAAATCCTAACGATGCGCGTTTTAAACATTTAAAAGGAAAGAGAGCAATTGTTCCTATTGTTGGAAGGGTTATTCCTATTATTGAAGATGAATATGTAGATATTGAGTTTGGTACAGGTTGTTTAAAAGTAACACCAGCACACGATCAAAACGATAAAGTTTTAGGTGAAAAACACAACCTAGAAGTTATTGATATTTTTAATGATGATGCTACATTAAATTCTTTCGGATTGCATTATGAAGGTAAAGACAGGTTTGTTGTAAGAAAAGAAATAACCAAAGAATTAGAAAGTTTAGGTTGCTTGATAAAGGTTGAACAACATTTGCATAAAGTTGGAACTTCTGAAAGAACTAAAGAAGTAATTGAACCAAAAATTTCAGCACAATGGTTTTTAAAAATGGATACCATTGTAAAACCTGCTTTAAAAGCTGTGTTAGAAGATGAAGAAATAAAATTCTTCCCAAAACATTATAACAATACTTACCGCCATTGGTTAGAAAATATTAGAGATTGGAATATTTCACGTCAATTATGGTGGGGACATCAAATACCTGCTTATTTTTATGGTGATGGAGTGGAAGATTATGTAGTTGCAAATTCTTTAGAAGAAGCCGTTAAATTAGCTTCGGAAAAATCAGGAAAGCAATTATCTGAGTCGGAAGTATTTCAAGATCCAGATGCTTTAGATACTTGGTTTTCATCTTGGTTATGGCCAATTTCGGTTTTTGATGGAATTAGAAATCCAACTAATGAAGAAATTGAATATTATTATCCAACCAACGATTTAGTAACCGGACCAGATATTATTTTCTTTTGGGTAGCTCGTATGATTTTTGCGGGTTATGAGTTTAGAAATGAAAAACCTTTTTCAAATGTATATTTTACTGGAATTGTGCGTGACAATAAAGGTAGAAAAATGTCAAAATCGTTAGGAAATTCTCCAGATCCAATTGAATTGATGGAAAAATACGGAGCGGATGGTGTACGTGTTGGAATGTTATTATGTTCTGCGGCAGGAAACGATTTATTATTTGATGAAGATTTGTGTGCTCAAGGGCGTAATTTCTCAAATAAAATATGGAATGCTTTTCGTTTAATAAAAGGCTGGGAAGTTTCTGAAGAAATTGACCAACCACAATCGGCTAAAATTGCGATTGATTGGTATCAAGCAAAATTTCAACAAACGTTAGCAGACTTAGAAAAATCTTTCGACCAATATAGAATTAGTGAGGCTTTAATGAGTATTTATAAGTTAATTTGGGATGATTTTTCTTCTTGGTTCTTGGAGATGGTTAAACCTGCATACCAACAGCCAATTGATGCAAAAACATTAAAAGCAGTAATTTCATTTTTAGAAGATAATTTAAAGATTTTACATCCTTTTATGCCATTTTTATCAGAAGAAATATGGCAAGAAATTACAGAAAGAACTCCAGAAGAAGCATTAATAATTGCCGAATATCCAAAAATACTTAAAGTAAATGAAAACTTAATTAATGAGTTTAAAATAGCTTCAGAAGTAATTTCAGGAATTAGAAATATTAGAAAAGAAAAAAATATTGCTTTTAAAGATCAAATTGATTTTGCTGTTTTAAATAACGACAAAGTAAATACAGATTTTGATGCAGTTATTGAAAAATTAGGTAACTTGTCGTATATTAATTACGTAACTGAAAAAGTTGATGGAGCTTTGAGTTTTAGAGTAAAATCTAACGAGTATTTTATTCCAATGGGTGATGCTATTGATATTGAAGCGGAAAAAACAAAATTAGAAGAAGAGTTAAAATACACAGAAGGTTTCTTAAAATCGGTTCAAAAGAAGTTAAGTAATGAGCGTTTTGTAAATAATGCTCCTGAAAAAGTAATTTTAATTGAACGTCAAAAAGAAGCAGATGCTTTATCTAAAATTGAAACTATAAAAGCTAGTTTAAATAGCTTGTAAAAAACGGTACACAAGCTATGGCTGGCGAATGTACTTTAGAAAAGGGATTCCATTTATTTGGAATCCCTTTTTGTTTTTAAAAATTGTCAGTATAAGCTTATCGAATACTTATAGTTTCCTCTAACACAATAGGCGCTGCATTATTTTCTGAATGAGATTTCTTTATTTTAGAATTTTATCAATTTTCACCAATTCCTCTTTTGAAAATGAAGTGTTTTTAATTGCCTTTAAACTATCTAAAATTTGTTCAGTTTTACTGGCACCAATTAATACAGATGTAATTCTATCATCTTTTAAAATCCAGGAAATTGCCATTTGGGCTAAACTTTGATTTCTTTCTTGTGCAATTTCATTCAGGCTTCTAATTTTTGAAAGGTGCTCATTAATTTGATCTGTATTTAAATAGCGTCCATCTTTTACCGCCCTGGAATCGTCCGGAAAACCATTTAAATATTTATCGGTAAGCATACCTTGTGATAATGGTGAAAAAGCAATGGAGCCAATACCTTCATGTGCTAAAACATCTAATAACCCATTTTCAACCCAGCGGTCAAACATATTATAACGTGGCTGATGAATTAAGCAAGGGGTTCCTAAATCTTTTAAAATTTTAGCAGCTTTTGTAGTATATTCTGCACTATAACTTGAGATTCCAACATACAATGCTTTTCCTTGACGCACCATTAAATCTAATGTTCCCATAGTTTCTTCTAAGGGTGTTTCAGGATCTGGTCGATGTGAATAGAAAATATCAACATAATCTAAACCCATACGTTTTAAACTTTGATCTAAACTAGCCATTAAATATTTTTTTGAACCCCATTCTCCATAAGGCCCAGGCCACATATCGTAACCAGCTTTTGATGATATAATTAATTCATCTCTATACTTTTTGAAATCTTTCTTTAAAATTTTTCCAAAAGTAGTTTCTGCAGAACCATAAGGTGGACCGTAATTATTGGCTAAATCAAAATGTGTAATACCGTTATCGAAAGCACATTTTAATAAGTTTCTTGCATTTTCAAAATCATCATTTTTTCCAAAGTTATGCCATAATCCTAATGAAAGTTCAGGAAGTAGCAATCCACTGTTTCCTGTTCTTCTGTAGTTCATGTCTTCATATCTTGAAGCATTTGCTTCGTATTTTTGTTTTTTACTCATAATTATATTATAGCTTCTTTTAATAATGTAATAGGGGGTTTAATTTTCCTGTTTGTAACATCTTTAATTTGATGGCTCCAACTTCTTCCTGAGGCAGTAATTTCAATTGATTTCTGGTATTTCTTATTTTTGTAAATAAGGTATTTTCCCCAACTTGTATTGAAATAGCAGCAATAATTCCATCACCTACACATTGACCCGCTAATGAAGTTCCTGCTGCATAAGTACTATTATGTAATTCATCAAAAAGTAATTCACCGGAAAGTGATTTTAATAAACTTTCAAACATCTAAAAATGGAATTTATTCTAGTTTTAATAAAAATTAAAATTACTAAAATAATAGTTACTAATTACCTAAATGGAATTTAATATATTTGTTTTAAACTTCTTAAAATGAAAAAAATTATTCTTTTATTATTTGTTATTTCATCAGTTAATTTAGTAGCCCAAGATAATTTAAAATTATCGTATCATTTGCCGCAAGATGTAAGTTATAATGCGAAAATTCCTACTCCAGAAAGTATTATTGGACACAAAGTTGGAGCATGGCATGTAACACATGATAAATTAGTTGCGTATATGAAGGCTGTAGCAGCTGCTTCCGATAGAATTTCTGTTGAAGATAGAGGTGAAACTTTTGAAGACAGACCTCTGTTATTATTAACTATTACATCTCCAAAAAATCAAAAAAACTTAGAAGAAATTAGGTTAAATCATTTGAAAATAACTGATTCAAAAGAAAATAAAAGCTTAAATACTTCTGAAATGCCACTAGTTGTTTATCAAGGTTTTTCAATTCATGGAAATGAACCCAGTGGTGCAAATGCTAGTATGCTGTTAGCGTATTATTTAGCAGCTGCAGAAGGTTCTGAAATAGAAGAATTATTAACAAATACCATAATTTTATTAGATCCATCATTAAATCCTGATGGTTTGCAACGTTTTGCATATTGGGCAAATATTAATAAAAGTGAACACTTAAACATAGATTCTAACGATAGAGAATTTCATGAAGTTTGGCCGGGAGGAAGGTTTAATCATTATTATTTTGATTTAAATAGAGATTGGTTACCAGGACAATTACCGGAATCAAGAGCAAGAATTGAAACTTTTACAAATTGGATGCCTAATATTTTAACTGATCATCATGAAATGGGTAGTAATTCTACCTTCTTTTTTCAACCTGGAATTCAATCCAGAGTGCATCCTTTAACGCCTTTGTTAAATCAAGAATTGACTAAAGAAATTGGAAATTACCATGCAAAAGCATTAAATAAAATAGGTTCTTTATATTTTACAGAAGAACGGTATGATGATTTTTATTATGGAAAAGGTTCAACCTATCCAGATGTAAATGGAGGTATTGGAATTTTGTTTGAACAAGGAAGTTCAAGAGGTCATGCGCAAGAAACCATAAATGGTGTATTAACGTTTCCTTTTACAATTAGAAATCAATTTACAACTGCTTTGTCAACTTTAGAAGCGGCAAAAGAAATGCGTATTAAACTGCTAAATTATCAGCGTGATTTTTACACATCAAATTCATCTAAAAAGGAGAAGAATACTATAAAAGCAATTGTTTTTGGAAGTGAAAAAGATAAAGCTAAAACCTATCATTTAGCAGCCATTTTAAAACGTCATAAAATTAAATTTCATAAAATAAAATCAGACTTTAATTCAGGTGGTGCAAACTTTAAAAAAGAAACTAGTTATATAATTCCAACAAATCAGAAAAAAGAAAAGTTAATAACTGCAATGTTTGAAAAAAGAACATCTTTTACTGATAGTTTGTTTTATGACATTTCAGGATGGACGTTTCCATTGGCATTCAATTTAGAGTATTCCGAACTAAAATCTGAAGAAAATATAGGTGAATTGGTTGCCGATTTAAAGTTAGAATCGGGTAATGTTTCCGAAAAAAGCAGCTATGCATATTTAATGGAATGGCACGAATATTATTCGCCAAAGGCTTTAAATAGGATTCTTCAAAATGGAATTAGAGCAAAAGTTGGTATGAAACAATTTACCTTAAACGGTGTAAATTATGATTATGGAACCATTTTAATTCCTGTTCAAAACCAACAATTAAATGAAAATGAGTTGTTTGCATTTTTACAAAATGTGGCAGCTAAAAGCAATATATTAATTACAGGGGTAACTTCAGGATTAACAAGTGAAGGAATTGATTTAGGTAGTGGAGATTTTAGAATTTTAGAAAAACCTAAAGTTGCAATGTTAGTTGGTAACGGAATTTCACCAAGTGATGCTGGAGAAATATGGCATTTATTTGATCAACGTTATGAAATGAACCTTACAAAATTGGATGTGGATTTTTTGCAAAGAGCTAATATTTCTAAATATACAAGTATTATTATTCCAAGTTCAAATTTAAAATTGGATGCTAAAACTTTAAATAAATTAAAAGCCTGGGTGCAAAGTGGAGGAATTCTTATTGGTTATAAAAATGCTGTAAAATGGTTAAATTCAAATAAATTTATTGATTTAAATTTTGAAAATGTTAAAGTTGACGCCAAAAATATTTCTTTTGAACAAAAAAGTGATTTTTCAGGAGCACAAGTAATTGGTGGAGCAATTTTTGAAACGAAATTAGATAGAACTCACCCTATTAATTTTGGTTATACTTCAACAAAATTACCAATGTTTAGAAGAACCAAAATATTTATAAAACCAGATAGCAGCAGTTTTAACAATCCAATATTATATACTCAAAATCCTTTGTTAAGCGGCTATATTTCTAAACCAAATCTAAACGCATTAAAGGGAACTGTTCCTTTTCAAATTAAGAGAATGGGAGCTGGGAGAGTTGCAGTATTTACAGATAATACCAACTTTAGAGCTTTTTGGTATGGAACAAATAAATTATTAATGAATGCAATATTTTTTGGAAAAACAATGTAATTAACTTACCTGTTCTCCATTTTTAATATTGGTTTTTGAAGCTTGTAATAGTACAATTTTATTGTTGTTATTAGCAATACCCAATACCAAACATTCACTTAAAAAATTGGCAATTTGTTTCTTTTTAAAGTTAACAATTGCCAATACTTGTTTGTTCAAAAGTTCTTTTTTAGAATACAAATCTGTGATTTGGGCACTAGATTTTTTTATTCCTAATGCACCAA
This sequence comes from Lutibacter oceani, assembly GCF_003384935.1. Lineage (GTDB taxonomy): Bacteria > Bacteroidota > Bacteroidia > Flavobacteriales > Flavobacteriaceae > Lutibacter > Lutibacter oceani. The sequence goes on along the minus strand of NZ_QTTQ01000010.1, from coordinate 501,668 downwards.
AGTTAATAGTTAACTGATAGGCAGGTTTGCGTGCTTTTGGGAAATCAGAAACTTCTATAATTGTCCCTATTCTAATGTCAACTTTACTAAAATCTTCAAAATTTATTGTTGTTTTCATTTATTCTTCAATAATTACAAACTCAGTTCTTCTATTAATTCTATGCTCTTCATCAGTACACTTTACTCCATTTGAACACTTATTTAAAAGTTCAGTTTCTCCGTAACCTTTACCTGAAACACGATTGGTGTCAATGCCTTTTGAAGTTATATAATTTATAATAGATTGTGCCCTGTCTTCAGAAAGTTTTAAATTGTAATCGTCTGGAGCCCTGCTATCTGTATGTGTTTTTATATTAATCTTAAGCTTTGGATATTTATTCATAATTTCAATTACTTTATCCAATTCTATAATAGCAATTGGCAAAATATCCGATCTATCGAGGTCAAAATAAATTGGTTCCGTTTTTATTATTTTGTTATTGCCAATTTTTTCAAAAATTTCTTTAGGACTTAAATAAATGGTTTTATTAAATGACTCATTATAATTTAAAGTTGGGTTAATGAGCCATTCTTTATTTTGGTGTTTACTAGTTGAAGCTATTATTTTATGAGTTTGATTACAATCCAATTCAAAATTAAACATAGCTGTACTATCTAATGAAATATTTTTAAAAAGAACATCATCTTTAAATACTAAAATGGTTGCATTTGGTAAAAGTTGATTTGTATTTTTATCTTTTATTATTCCTGAAACAATTTGAGTACATTTTAAAGGTGTTAATTTTATAATTTTCTCTGTTATAAAATCAGCAATGTTATTGGTTGTAATTTCAAGTTCTGTACTTTTGTAATTCGTTTTTTTAACTACAATTTTATAGGATTTGTTGCAGGTTACATTCAATTGAAATTCAAGATTTCTTAACGAAATTTCTTCTTTTAAAATTGCATTTTCAAATACTACTAAATCTACATTATTTAACTGGTTTCCTGAACTATCATCCACAATAATGCCTTTGATTAACTGGTTACATTCAATAGGAATTAATTGTATGTTATATTCCTGATTGTATTTATTTCTTGAATCTGTTTGTAGCTCAAATTCAAAATTATTGAAACCATCTTTTTCAACCACAATTTTATACGCTGAATTACAGTCAGTTTCCAAAGAATAATTAGAAACAGCAACGGATAAATCATCAATTAAATCATTTTTTTTAAATAGTTTAATATGAGTATTACTGATTGGTTCTCCGGTTGTTTCATTTGTAATTACACCAGAAATTAGTTGATTACATGCAACTGGAATTAGTTCAATATTAGTTGTTAAATTAGTATCAAATTGCCCATCTGTACTCACTTCAATTTGAGAAGGTTGATAACCATCTTTCTCTGCAATAATTTTATAAGTTTCATTACATTTTAAATCCAGCCTGAATTTTGAATCGTTATTTAATTTTCCGGTTGTAATTAAATTATTGTTTTGAAATAATTTTACATTCACATTAATTAATTGTTCACCGGTTTCTTTATTTGTAACAGTTCCGGTAAGCAGCTGGTTACATTCAATAGGAATTAATTGTATGTTATTTTCCTGGTTGTATTTATTTCTTGAATCTGTTTGTAGCTCAAATTCAAAATTATTGAAACCATCTTTTTCAACCACAATTTTATACACTGAATTACAGTCAACTTCCAATGAATAATCAGAAACAGCAACGGATAAATCATCAATTAAATCATTTTTTTTAAATAGTTTAATATGAGTATTACTGATTGGTTCTCCGGTTGTTTCATTTGTAATTACACCAGAAATTAGTTGATTACATGCAACTGGAATTAGTTCAATATTAGTTGTTAAATTAGTATCAAATTGCCCATCTGTACTCACTTCAATTTGGGAAGGTTGATAACCATCTTTTTCTGCAATAATTTTATAAGTTTCATTACATTTTAAATCCAGCCTGAATTTTGAATCGTTATTTAATTTTCCGGTTGTAATTAAATTATTGTTTTGAAATAATTTTACATTCACATTAATTAATTGTTCACCGGTTTCTTTATCTGTAACAGTTCCGGTAATTAATTGGTTGCAGTCTAAAGGTGATAAATTTATATTTTTAGTTACTTCTTTATCATATTCATTAGTTGTTTTTATTTTAATTTCAGAAGGTGTAAAATCATCTTTATCAGCTATTAAAGTATAATTACCATTACAATTTACATTAAAACTAAATAAGCCATCACTTCGTGTTGTTTTGGTTGCAATAACTTCGCCATTTTGGTAAAGTTTTAGCGTAATATTTTCTAATAGTTCGTTTGTTAAAGAGTTGGTTATTGTTCCACTAACTGTTTGATTGCATTCAATTTCCGTTAAATTTATATCTTTTTTAACTTCAAAATCTAATATTTCATCTGTTTCAAAATCAAACTCAACACTCATAAAATGTTCTTTTTCAGCAGTAATTTTATAAGTTTCATTACAACTTAATTCAAAAGAATAATTTCCAGTTTTACTTGTTGTAACAGCGTTAATTAACTCATTATTTTGGTAGATAGAAACAACGGTATTACTTATAGGTTTTTTACTGGAATTATTTAAAATTACACCTGTAATTAATTGCACACATTCTATTTCTTTTTCAGTCATTGAAAATCCATAAATATCGGCATCTCCTTTTCCTTTTTTTCTATCAGAACTAAAGAAACCAGTGTTTGTGCTGTTATCAATTACAAAAGCAAAATCGTCATATTTTGTGTTTATTGGATCGGGTAAACCTATTGCTTTTTGAAATTCACCATTTTTTATTTCACTTTTAAAAGTATCATAACCACCTTTTGAATTATGACCGTAAGAAGAAAAGTAAAGTGCATTTTCAGTTATAAAAGGAAACGCCTCTGAAGCTGAAGTATTTACGTTTGGCCCTAAATTTTTTGGGATTCCAAATGTGCCATCGTTGTTAATATCTACAACATAAATATCAGTATTTCCATAACCCTTTGGCATATCTGAAACAAAGTAAAGTTGCTTTCCATCTTTACTTAATTCGGGTTGCATAATTGAATAATATTCGCTGCTAAAAGGGAGTTCAGTAATATGTGAAACTTCATAATTTTGATTTATTGAAGCTTTAACAATATGTAAAGTTTTCCATTTTGTAGAATCTTTTCTACTAGTGGTGTTGTAATAATTGTTCCAAGTAAAATAGGTGGTTTTTAAGTCTTTTGTAAAAGTAATGTCAGATACATAAAACATATTATTTGTTTCATTACTAAATTTCCCTGTTTGTATAATATCACCATTTTCATTTATAATCCCTTTGTAAAGTTCAATAAAAAATTGTCGGTTATTTTGTCTTCTGTTTTTACTAAATAATTTGTCTTCAGCTGTTTTTTTTGAAGAAGCAAATATTACAGTTTCTGAATTTAAATAAGTAACTCCTAATTCCGCATCTTTGGAGTTTATAGATGTATTAAAAATTTCGTATTCATATTTCTGTGCGAATACTAGGGTTGAAATTGATAAAAAGAATATAAGGGCTAATTTTTTCATTTTTAGAATGTTATGCTTTTTTTGAAAGTTTTTCAAATACCCAGGCGGGTCCAATTAATAAAAATTGTAAATCTTTAAAAAAAGAAGGTTTTTTTCCTTCTAATTTATGTCCATAAAATTGTCCAATCCAAGCTACTACAAAAATAGCTAAAGATGTATAAAACAAAGGAAGAAAAGTTGATAAAAAATAATTTCCCATTAAGCAAACTATTGAAAATGCAAGCATTTTAACAAAAGTAGAATAGGAAAGTTTTAAGTAAAAAAGCAATAATATTATTAAAATGATTGCAGCCCAGTTTTCAATAAATGGATTGTTAATATTTAATAGATTTGAAAGAGTATTTGAAGGAATACTCATTAACAGCCCAACTATGCTAAAGAAAATTGCTGGAACACAGATAAAATGTATTGATTGGTTTGTTTTATTTTGATGACTTACGGCATATTCATCGAACCATTGTTGTTGTGTTTTCATAAATAATAATCGTTAACATTTATTAAAGCGTGTTATTAATACAGTAAAATTTTGAGTGCTTTGAGATGTTAAAGATATAAAAATATCATTGTTTGTTATAATTACTAAAAACGACTTAAAAGGATTAATTATTGTTTGCAAAAGCAATTGGTTTATAAAACTTAATTTAAGCTGACTTTGGTATAGCTACTTATATAAAGTAGCTAAGAAACTTATTAAAATAATGAGATGTACTTTTTAAATTTGTTATAGAAACGGAAGTTAAAATAGAAAATTAGTGCCAGCCTTTAGTTACAATTAAATTATTAATATGTGCATAATGATGGTTGCAATGCCAGGCATAAATTCCAATATTTTCAGCTAATGAAACACTTTTATTTCCTTCAGGATGAATAAATTCTTTTTGTAAATCATTTATTGATAAACCTTTTAAAAGAAATACCCACTTTTCGTGTAATGCTTTTAATTGATTTAATGATAGTGAAATTGGAGCTGATTTACTATCAAATAACTCTGCCCACTTATCTTCATAATATGCTTTAATTAGTGGTGTATTTTCTGTTAAAGACCATTTAAAACGGATATAACTATTTATGTGGCTATCTGCACAATGGTGAATTACTTGTTTAATAGTCCAACCATTTTCTCTGTATACTGTATCCAGTTGTGAATCAGAAAGGTTTTTAACTAAATTTTCAAGTTTAACAGGGAAATTTTCAATAACTAAAATCCATTCTTCAATGGTTTTATTTGTAATGGATGTTGGAATTGTTAGTTTTCCTATGGGATATTTAAGTTTTTCTAACATTTATTCCTTTGTTTCATATTTTTCAATAAATCTTTTTGCTCTTTTGTTTCCTGAATCAATTGCCAACGATTTTTTATAATACTCTATAGCTTGTAAGGTATCTCCACGTTGTTTTAAAGCGTCCGCATAACTATCATAAACATTAGAGCTATTAGGGTAAAGTTCTATATTTATTTTAAAAATGGTAAGTGCTTGATTGTAATTTTTGTTGCGTAACTCCTTATATCCTAATTTATTAAAATTATTTTCATCAATTGAAGGATCTAAAGAATCTATTTTTTTAATATTTAAATAGCCTTCTAGTGCTTTTTCAAAATTTTGATCTTTTAAATATTCACTTGGAATTTTTTCATCAGATTTTAATTTTCTAAAATTATATTGAAGTGTATCTTTTGCTGCTTTTGGAACTAAAACCAAGTACATACTTTTATCCTGGGGATTTGTTAAAAACTGAATTTTTTCATTCATTTCCTTAACAAAGAAAGTTTCATCACCTACTTTTAACGGTTTAATATTATCAGCTCCACGCCATTTTAAATATAATTCGTTTTCATTAAAGTAAACATCAATTATTTCATCTGAATTATAAAGATATCTTCCAGAGGCACTTTCAATAAATTCAGGACTATTTGTGGGTGAAGAGCAACTTATAGCTACTATTATTAAAAAAAAGATACTAATATTTTTAATTTTCATAATGAAGTTTTTATAATTGTAAATATAAAAAAACATCTGAAATTCTTTTCGTAAATAGTTTTGATAAATAAAAGAAACTGTCTAAAAAGTAAATTTTGTAATCATCTTGAGCTTGTGGAAACCTATTACTAATTATAAATAAATTAAAATTGATTTCCACAAACTTAACCTGACAAACAGAACAACTAAGATTTTTTAGACAGTTTTTCTATTAATAAAATGAAGTTTAGTTTTTCTTTTTAACTGAACCAGAACCTGCGGATTTTGATTTTATAATTTCAGGATCACCAGAATATACTATATTTCCCGAACCAGCTATTTTAGCATGAATTTCGTTTACTGCGTTTACTTTAACATTTCCAGAACCAGCAATAGATGCATTAGCAATAGTTGCTTTAAGATTATAGCCGTTTAAGTTTCCAGAACCAGCAATACTGCAATTAAAATTATCAGATTCTCCAGTTAATTTAATGTTTCCTGAACCTGCAATATTTGAATCTAAATCTCCAGTTGAAACGTTTAAATCCATATTTCCAGAACCGGCTAAACTTATTTTTAAATTATTAGATTTTATAATATCATTAGTAAACACATCACCTGATCCTGCAAGTGAAACCCCATCAATAGACTCAAAAGGAACTGTAATTTCAATAGTTTTGCGAGATACAAGGTTGTAGCCTTTTTTAGGCTTAATTTTTAAATTGCCATTTTCTACTTCAGTAACAATATATTCCAATAAGTTTTCATCAGCTTTTATGGTAATTGTTCCTTCGTTGCCTTTAAATAATTTTACATCAAATGAGCCAGCTATTCCAATTGCGTCATAATCAGAAACATTTCTTGTTATAGTTGTTATATCTCCGTTTCCTTTTATTTTTTTAGTGAAAAATTGTGCGTGTACACTTGTACTAATAATACTTAATAATAGGATACTCGCTATTGTTTTTATTTTAAAATTTAGTATTGAAAAGTTCATAATTAATATTTTTTAGTTGGTGAAAAATGATATTGTTCCGTAACTGGATTTTATGGTAATAGTTCCATTTGTATTAGAAGAATTATAATAACCTTCATAATATTTTGAAGATGATTTTACAATTTCTTTATTAAAAGTAAAGTTATTCCCATATTTTAAACTTCCATAACTTAAGGTTGCATTTATTTTAAAATTATTACTTGGTTTTACCCCAATTTTAGTATTGGTATAAGATGATTTTACATGAATATCTTTTATGTTATCACCTAATTCATTAATTTTTAATGAACCATAATCCATATCAAAATCACCAGATCCATCTAGTTTTTCTATGGTAGTATGCATATAGTCACTATTTCCAATTAAATTACCTGAAGTCCCTATTTTTAAACTACCATAATCGCAGTTGTAATCTAAAAAGTCGATTTCACCAAAAGTTAAATGAGAATAATCGGCATTTAAATTTACAGTGTTCGTTCTTTCAACAACCAGTGTCGAATAGTCGGCATCAATATCGCCATCCTGCATAAAATCTATAGTAGATTTATTAGTGTAATCTATGTTTATTGAGTTTTTTGAATTCAATAACTCACCAATAGTTAATTTTCCGTAATCACAATTTATTTTAGAGCTACCTTCAAGTTTATCAATACTTATAGCACCATAATCGTTATTTAAATCTACATGGTTTGTAACAGGCATTTGAATAAGGTAATTTATTTCCATACTCACATTATTGTTTCTACCCCAAAGACTCCATGAGCTGGAATTTTTTTCAATAATAGTTTTTGCTGAAACATCATTTGCATTTCCATCAAATTCAATATAAATTTGTTCAAGGCGTTTCTCTACTTTTTCTTCATCATTTCCATTAGTAGTAATACTCACTTTTATAACAATTCGGTTTTCATCCCAGGTTGCTATTCCAATATTTCCATATTTATTGGAAATGGTTAATTGTGCATTTTTATTAACATTAAATTCTTTTGTAATCACTTTATTTTTAGTGTATTTACCATCTCTTTCGGTGGCATTTGAAATAAATGGTATCAGTAAAAGAAGTACTATAATTTTATATAAATTTTTCATTGTTTTGGGTTTTTAGTTCTTTAAAATCTTCAATTTGAATTAATAAACTTTGTAATACATCAACACGTTGTTGAAAATTAGAAATCATTGCGTAAATAATTCGTTGGTCTTCAGTACTTTCTTTGAGCTCTAAAGTAAGTACTTGGTATTCTTTTTCAAGCTTTTTAATTTGGTTAAGAGCATCTTTAATTAGTTGCTCAGTTTCTGGATTTCTCTCTTTTTCAATAATTTGAAGTTCTTTTTCTATAACTGTTACAAAGTAACTTTCTGTTTCTTGCATTTCCGGAGAAATAGCAGCTAATTCCATTCCAGAGTTTGAAAAGCTAGACCCAATCCAAATTCCAAAAAACAACACAATTGAAGCAGCAATAGCAATAAATGTGAATAAATTAGTTCCTTTTTTAGGTGGAGCTGCTACTGTTTTATTAAGTTTAGCTTCAAACCTGTTAAAATGGCCAATTGTTGGTTCTTCTATATCGAATGAGCCTTCTAAGTTTTTAAATATTTTATCTAAGTTGTCTTTCATAATGTTGAGATAAAAGGTGTCTTAATTTATTTTTAGCTCTTGAAATGGTTGTTCTGCTATTTTCGTATGAAATTTCCATTATTTGAGCTATTTCTTCAGCATCGTATCCTTCAATTAAATTTAAGGTTAAGGCTACTTTATAATTACTTTTCAGTTGTTTTAATGCGTTTAATATAATGCTTGAATTAAATGCACTGGCATCTAATTGTTCCTCTTCATTTTCAATTATAGTCACTTTGTCAATGGGCACTGTATTTATTCTATTATTCTTTTTTAAAGCAGTTAAACTGTTATTAATTACTATTCTTTTTAACCAAGCTCCAAAAGTTACATTTCCACTAAACGAATCTAATTTTGTAAAAGCTGCTAAAAATGATTCCTGCATAATATCTTCAGCTTCAAAACTATCATTCACAATTCTTAAAGAAGCATTATACATAGCTTTATAGTATTGTTTATACACTGCAAACTGGGCCGATTTATCGCCGTTTTTGCATTTTTCAATTAGCTGGTTACTATGTTGATTTGTTACTTTCAAAACTGCTTTCTATTAAAAAGACATTTGTTTTATTTAACTGTTACACTTTTATTTAAAATTACAAAAATATATTACACCTAATTAATCTAATTTTGGCATAACAATTGAAATTTATATTATGAAAGTACAAATAAAAATACTTTAATGTACTGATAATCAGAATAATAATATAATTTTGTGGATTAGAATTTTTGATATAAGAAATTTTTAAATGACAAAATGACCAAAAATAAACTATGAGTAATTCGAAATTTTTAAAAATGGACAATCTGTCATTACAGCATATTTTAGATGAAGATGCTGATTTAATACCTTTAATGACTCCTGAAGATGAAGAGGAAATAAATAAAGAAGATGTGCCTGAAGTATTACCAATACTACCATTGCGTAATACAGTACTTTTTCCGGGTGTAGTTATTCCAATTACAGCTGGTAGAGATAAATCTATTCAATTAATTAAAGAGGCAAATAAGGGAAATAAAATAATTGGTGTTGTTGCTCAAAAAAATGAAGGCATTGAAGATCCAACTATAAATGATGTTTATAAAGTTGGTACTGTAGCCCGTATTTTGCGTATGTTAAAAATGCCTGATGGTAATACAACGGTTATAATTCAAGGTAAAAAACCTTTTGAAATTGAAAGTTTTGTACAGGAAGAGCCTTATTTACAGGCAATTACAAAACCAAGAAAAGAGGACCGATCTGAAGAAAAAGAGCCTGAATTTGATGCTATTATAGATTCAATTAAGGAAATGGCAATTCGTATTATTAAAGAGAATCCTAATTTGCCTTCTGAAGCCTCATTTGCTATAAAAAACATTGAAAGTAAGCCGTTTTTAATCAATTTTGTTTCTTCTAATATGAACTTAAATGTTACAGAAAAACAAGAGTTATTAGAAACTGAAAACTTAAAAGATAGGGCATTACTTACTTTAAAAAAGATGGATGAAGAGTTGCAGCGTTTAGAGTTGCGAAACGTAATTCAATCTAAAACACGTTCTGATATGGATCAGCAACAACGTGAGTATTATTTACACCAGCAATTAAAAACAATTCAAGAAGAATTAGGTGGTGTTTCTTACGATGAAGAGCTGGATGAAATGCGCGAAAGGGCAAAAACAAAAAAGTGGAGCAAAGAAGTTCAGGAAACATTTGATAAAGAATTAGGGCGTTTACAACGTATGAACCCACAAGTAGCTGAATACTCGGTACAACGTAATTACCTGGATTTATTATTAGATTTACCATGGAATGAATTTTCTGAAGATAAGTTTGATTTAAAGCGTGCTCAAAAAATATTAGACCGCGATCACTTTGGTTTAGAGAAAGTGAAAGAAAGGATTATAGAGCATTTAGCTGTTTTAAAGTTAAAAGGTGATATGAAATCTCCTATAATTTGTTTGTATGGTCCTCCAGGTGTTGGTAAAACATCTTTAGGAAAATCTATTGCAGAATCTTTGGGTAGAAAATATGTGCGTATGTCTTTAGGTGGTGTAAGAGATGAAGCTGAAATTAGAGGACATAGAAAAACATATATTGGTGCAATGCCGGGAAGAATTATTAAAGATATTAAAAAAGCAGGGACTTCAAACCCGGTTTTTGTATTGGATGAAATAGATAAACTGGCATCGTCAAGCCATAGTGGAGATCCTTCTTCAGCAATGTTAGAAGTGCTTGACCCTGAGCAAAATACTACTTTTTACGATAATTATTTAGAAATAGATTACGATCTTTCAAAAGTTTTATTTGTTGCTACAGCAAATAGTTTGTCTACCATTCCTTGGGCTTTACGAGATAGAATGGAAATAATTAACGTTTCTGGTTATACTATTGAAGAAAAAGTAGAGATTGCAAAACGTCACTTATTACCTAAGCAATTAAAAGAACACGGGTTAACAAGTGAACATGTTCAAATAGGTAAAAAGCAATTAGAAAAAATTGTTGTTGCTTATACACGTGAGTCTGGTGTTAGAGGATTGGAAAAGCAAATTGCAAAAATGGTGCGCTTTGCAGCAAAATCTATTGCAATGGAAGAAGCTTATGATGTAAAAATAACCAATGAAATTATTGAAAAAGTATTAGGCCCATCTCATTTAGAGCGCGATAAATATGAAAGCAATGATGTTGCTGGTGTAGTTACAGGATTGGCTTGGACAAGTGTTGGTGGTGATATTTTATTTATTGAATCTATTGTTTCCAAAGGAAAAGGACTTTCAATTACTGGTAATATTGGAAAAGTAATGAAAGAATCTGCTACTATTGCAATGGAATACATAAGAGCAAATGCGCAAGATTTTGATATTGATCCTAAAATTTTAGATGAATATAAAGTTCATATTCACGTTCCGGAAGGAGCAACTCCAAAAGACGGACCAAGTGCAGGTGTTGCTATGTTAACATCTTTGGTTTCGGTATTTACACAACGTAGAGTTAAATCTAGATTGGCTATGACGGGTGAAATTACTTTAAGAGGAAAAGTATTGCCGGTTGGTGGTATTAAAGAAAAAATATTGGCTGCAAAACGTGCAAATATTAAAGAAATTATTTTGTGTAAAGACAATGAAAAGGACATAGCAGAAATTAAAGAGTCCTATTTAAAAGGACTTACATTTCATTATGTTTCGGATATGAGCGAAGTAATTAAAATAGCACTTACAAAGCAAAAAGTAAAAAAAGCTAAGAAATTATAAAAAAAAGAGGCTGTCTTAAAAATATTGAAATCCGTCATTCTGAACTTGATTGAGAATCTCTTCATACTAATAATCAATTAATATGAGAACCTGAATCAAGTTCAGGCTGACGAAAAGTTCACTTTTAAGACAGTCTTTTTTTATACATTTCTTATATCTAAAATACGACCATTTTTTAGTTTTCCTTTTATATCAAGTTTGTAAATTTTTTCTGCCACTTGTTTAGGTGTAAATAATTCTCCGTGTTCATAAAAGTCTATAAAACGTTGTACGGATTTAAACTGCTCTTTAGGTGTGTTTCTGGCTTTAGCTTGCATATCTGTATCCACAATACCTGGGTAAATTGAAACTATTTTTACACCGTTTTTAATTTCCTTTTGCTCTTTTGAAAGTACTTTTGTCATCATATCTACACCAGCTTTTGATGCACAATACATAGACCAGCTTTCATAAGGATTAATGGCTGCACCTGAAGAAATATTTATAATTTTCTTTTTGCATTCCCAACCTTTAGATAATTTTATAAATAATGAATTTAGAATTAAAGGAGCTATTAAATTTACTTTTATGGTATAACTAATTTCTTCCGGAGAAATATTTTCAATCTTATTAACAGTACCTAAATCACCGGCATTATTGATTAAAGTTAACACTTTAGTTGTGTTTTTATCTAAATGAGAAAAAATTTCATTCACAACACTTTCAATAGTTTCACTTTTACTTAAATCGCATTGATATTGTTCCAGTGTGTATAATTTTTCTATTTTACTGCGTGCAATTGAAATTACTCTATAGCCATTTTTGTGATATTCTTTAGATAAACCAAAGCCTAAACCTTTATTGCCACCGGTTATTATTAAAACGTTATCCATGGAAATTAATTTGTAATCTAATTTATGAAAATATATTTAAGAAAAAAGACCAATTAATTATTTGTAGAATTTTTTTGAAGCATTCCAAAAAACATCCATTTCATCTAAAGACATATCGTGAAGTGATTTATTAACTTTTTTGGCTGCTGTTTCTAAATATTGAAAACGGTTAATAAATTTTTTATTGGTACGTTCTAAGGCATTTTCAGGATTTACCTTAATAAATCGAGCATAATTAATCATTGAAAATAAGACATCACCAAATTCAGATTCAATGTTGCTAATATTTCCTTTTTCAATTTCAGCATTTAATTCAGCCAATTCTTCCTGAACTTTTTCCCAAACTTGTTCAGGTTTTTCCCAATCAAAACCAACACCAGCAACTTTGTCTTGAATTCTGTTAGCTTTTACCATAGCTGGTAAAGATTTGGGAACGCCTTCCAAAACAGACTCTTTTCCTTCCTTTAGTTTAAGTTTTTCCCAGTTTTGTTTAACTTCCTCTTCATTTTTTACTTGAACATCTCCATAAATATGAGGATGTCTGTGAATCAATTTTTCAGAAATTGAATTAGCAACATCGGCAATATCAAAAGCATCGCTTTCCGAACCAATTTTTGCATAAAAAACAATATGCAGTAAAACATCGCCTAATTCTTTTTTAATTTCTTCTAAATCATTATTAAGAATGGCATCGCCTAATTCATAGGTTTCTTCAATAGTTAAATGACGAAGCGATTGAAAAGTTTGTTTTTTATCCCAAGGACATTTTAAACGCAACTCGTCCATAATATCCAGTAATCTACCAAAGGCTTGTAGTTGCTTTTCTCGGGAATTCATAATTTATGCTTCTTCTGTTTCTTCTTCCTCTTCTTTAATAGCAGTGAAATCGAAATTTTTTGAAGCTAGTAAATTATACCATTGTAATACTTTTTTAATATTGGAAGTGTAAACTCGTTCTTCATCAAAATTTGGTAAAATTTCTCTGAAATAAGAAGTTAAAACTTTACCGTTTTCTTTGTGGCTAATTGCTTCTTTTCCAGCTTCTTTTTCTCCAATACTTTTAAAAACCATACGAAGCGGTACTTCTTCTTCATAGGTATATATAGCAATTTCATTTAAAGCGCTAATATTATGTGTAACAGTAACAGGAAATTTTTTACCATCTAATAAAGATTCAACAATAATTCCACCTTTAGACTGTGCTTTAATTTCAAACAATCCCGGTTTACCATTTACAGATACAATATCTTTTAATTCCATATAGTTATTTTCTTTTTAATAAGGGAAATTTCATTCTATACTCAGCTTGTATTTTCCCTTTTGAAATATTTTCTAATTTCTTTTTAATTAATCGTTTTTTTAAAGATGAAATTTTATCAGTAAATAAAATTCCTTCAATATGATCGTATTCGTGTTGCACAATTCTTGCTGCAATACCTTCAATTACATCAGTATGTTTTTCAAAATTTTCATCCAAATATTCTATGGTAATTTTTTCTTGTCTAAAAACATCTTCTCTAATATCAGGAATACTTAAACAGCCTTCATTAAATACCCATTCATCACCTTCTTCTTTAAGAATTTTAGCATTAATAAATACTTTATTAAAGTTAGATAAAAATTCTCGTTCTTCTTTTTCAAGATCTTCATCTTCACTAAATGGAGTTGCATTTATTATAAATAACCTGATAGCTTTGCCAATTTGAGGTGCAGCCAAGCCAACCCCACTTGCATTTACCATGGTTTCTCTCATGTTTTCAATAAGGGTATCTAAATCTGGATACTCTTTATCAATATCAACACCTACTTTTCTTAAAACAGGATCTCCATAAGCTATTATAGGTAATATCATATTCTATTTTTTTGGTTTGCGAAATTACAAATAATCAGGGTATATGTCAAAAGTTTATATAATAATTAACAAAATGTTTATTTATTATGCAAGTAAGTTTGCAAAATTAAAGTAGCACTTATTTCATCAATTAACGCTTTGTTTTGGCGTTGTTTTTTCTTTAATCCACTATCAATCATACTTTGAAAAGCCATTTTAGAAGTAAAACGTTCATCAATTCTTTTTATTGGAATTTTAGGAAATGTCAAGCTTAATTTTGCTACAAATGGTTTTATAAATTGTTCACTTTCACTTGCTGCATTATTCATTTGTTTAGGTTCTCCTACAATAAATAATTCAACCTTTTCTTTTTTAAGATACTCAGTTAAAAATGAAAATATATTTTTAGTTTCAATAGTTGTAAGTCCAGAAGCAATAATCTGAAGTTCATCAGTTACTGCAATTCCAGTTCTTTTTTCACCATAATCAATAGCTAAAATTCGTGCCAATTCGTTAACAATATTTATAAAGTTGTGCAAATTTACGCATTTTGAACCAAATACTATTTTAAGTTTTATATTTGCTTTCTTAAAGAATTATTTAAAGATGAAAGCAATTAGAGAGATTATTGAAAAAGCTTGGGAAAATAGAGAATTATTAAAAGAAGAAATTACACAAAATACCATTCGTGAAGTTGTAAATTTATTAGATGCTGGAACTTTACGTGTTGCAGAGCCTATTGAAGGTGGGTGGCAAGTGAATGAATGGGTAAAAAAAGCGGTTGTGCTTTATTTTCCAATTCAAAAAATGGAAACTATTGAAGTTGGTATTTTTGAGTATCACGATAAAATTCCTTTAAAAACTGGCTACAAAGAAAAAGGGATTAGAGTTGTTCCTCATGCAGTTGCGCGTCACGGTTCTTATATTTCTGCAGGAACTATTTTAATGCCGAGTTACGTAAATATTGGCGCTTATGTTGATGAAGGAACAATGGTGGATACTTGGGCAACTGTAGGTAGTTGTGCTCAAATTGGAAAAAATGTGCATTTAAGTGGAGGAGTAGGTATTGGTGGTGTTTTGGAACCTTTACAAGCAGCCCCGGTAATTATAGAAGACAACGTATTTGTAGGTTCTAGATGTATTGTTGTTGAGGGGGTTAGAGTTAGAAAAGAAGCTGTTTTGGGTGCCAATGTTGTTTTAACTATGAGTACTAAAATTATAGATATTACAGGTGATGAACCTATTGAAATGAGAGGAGAAGTTCCTGAACGTTCTGTTGTAATTCCGGGAAGTTATCCTAAAAAATTTAAAGCCGGAACTTACAATGTTCCTTGTGCTTTAATTATTGGTAAAAGAAAAGAAAGTACTAATAAAAAGACGAGTTTAAATGATGCACTTCGTGAGAATGATGTAGCCGTTTAATAAAGAATACCACATAAAGGCTGTATAAATTTTTGAAAAACGTCATTCTGAATTTATTTCAGAATCTCATCATATTGATTATCAATTAATATACAAACCTGAAATTGAAGATTCACGAATTCCTTATTATAAAATAAGAAATGGATGAGTAAACAAGTTTAGAATGACGGGTTTTAATACTTTTTTGAAGGCTTCTTTTTTTGTCTTTTACTTAACGATTTGCAAATGTTAACACAATTAAAATTTAAAGTTATATTTTTGTCATCAATTAATTAAATTTAAAGCGTAAGTACATTGAAAATTGTCATTTTAGCAGCAGGTATAGGTTCTAGACTTGGAAATCCCTTTCCAAAACCATTAACACCATTAAAAGATGGAGAAAGTATAATGGCGAAACAACTTAAAAATATTTCAAAATATTTTGATATTAATGATGTAACAACGGTTGTTGGGTTTAAAAAGGACTTAATTATGGAGCGTTTTCCTGAAGTTAATTATGTGTACAACCCGTTTTTCGATCAAACAAATACTTCAAAAAGTTTATTACAGGCATTAAAAAAACATAGAGGTAAATCAGTGTTATGGTTTAATGGTGATGTTGTTTTTGATGAAAAATTACTTTCTGTACTGTTAAATGATATTGAAAAAAATAATTCATTTATTTCAGTAAACACATTAAGCGTTGCTGATGAAGAAGTAAAATACACGCTTAAAGATGGCTTTGTAAATGAACTTTCCAAAGAAGTTAAAAATGGTTTAGGGGAAGCTGTTGGAATTAATTTTATTGCTTCTAACGATTTAGATACGTTTATTTCTCAATTGGAAAAATGTGATGCGAACGATTACTTTGAGAAAGGTTTAGAAACTGCAATAGCAGAAAATAACTTAAAAGTTAAAGCTATAGATATTTCAAAATACAACTGTATAGAGGTTGATTTTGCGGAAGATTTACAAAATGCCAACAAAATAGTTTAATACCTTGAAAACAATACTTTTTTGTCAAAATCCTTATGCTTTTGGAATTTTAGAACCTATTATGCAGGTTTTAAAAGAAAAAAAACATGAGTATTTGTGGTTTGTAAAGGAACCAATAAAAGAGAAATTTCCTTTTAAAAATGAGCCTTTTACTTCTAATATGAACGAAGTAAAAGCATTTAAAAGCGATGCTATTTTTGTTCCTGGTAATGAAGTTCCATATTATTTAAGAGGCTTAAAAGTACAGGTTTTTCACGGTTTTGCAGGTGAAAAAAAAGGGCATTTTAGAATTCGACATTATTTTGATTTATACTTAACTCAAGGACCTTTTTTTACACGAAAATTTTTAGAACTAAAAGCCAAGCATAAAAATTTTGATGTAATTGAAACCGGTTGGCCTAAAATTGATATTTATGGAAAAGAATTACATAAATATGATGATTATAAAACAGCATTATTAAAAAAATATCAGGCTGAAAAAATTGTGCTTTATGCACCAACGTTTTCACCATCACTAACATCGGCATCATTTTTAATTGAAGAGTTTAAACAACTTTCAAAAAATAAGGATTATTTAATATTGGTTAAATTTCACGATTTAATGGCTGAGGAATTAGTTGAAGCCTATAAGAAATTAGCCAAAGAAACTGCCAATATTATTTTTGAAGAAGAACGAAATATTATTAAATTTTTGTTACTGGCCGATATTATGATCAGTGACACATCTTCGGTTGTTTACGAGTTTTTACTGTTAGATAAACCAGTAATTACGTTTAAATGTAGTTCTAAAAATATTCAATGGGATAATTCTTTGGAATATACCAACCTTGAAGAAAAAATTTGTGCTAATTTAGAAAAGGATCTATTTAAAAAGCAACGGCAGCATATTGTTTCAGAATACCATCCTTTTAACGATGGAAATTCAGCATTAAGAATGGTTGAGGCTGTTGAAAGTTATATAACTAAAAATGGCATTCCTGAAAAAAGAAATTTGTCTTTTTTACGACGTTTAAAAATTCATAAAATATTTGGTAAATAAGAATGTTCACTTCTGAAATAAATAAAGCATTAAAGGTGCTAAAAAATGAACAAGTTATTTTATACCCAACAGATACAGTTTGGGGAATTGGTTGTGATGCAACTTCTGAAGTAGCTGTAAATACCATTTTTAAAATTAAAAATCGGTCAGAAAGTAAGAGTTTAATAATTTTAGTTGATGGTATTGAAATGCTTCAAAAATATATTTCAAAAATACCAAATACAGTTATTGATCTGTTAAATAATACTTCAAATCCAACATCAATTATTTATAATAATCCAGTAGGATTGGCAAAAAATGTTGTTGCTTCAGATAACACGGTGGCTATTAGAATTGTTCAAAATGAGTTTTGCAAGCAGTTGATTTCGGCTTTTGGAAAACCAATAGTTTCTACTTCTGCAAATGTTAGTGGGAATTCAACACCAAAATGTTTTAAAGAAATAGACAAAGCAATTTTGGATAGCGTTGACTATATTGTAAATTTGCAGCGCGAAGAAGTGAATGACAAATCATCTACTATTTTAAAAGTAGCTGAAAATGGTGAAATAATTGTAATTCGCGATTAATAAATTTTAAAGCAAAAAACAGGAGTTATTTAAAATATTAAGTTTCGTCAACCTGAACTTGTTTCAGGTTCACATCGTAATAGTCTATCAGTTTGATGAGATTCTGAAATCGAAGATTCACGAATTCCATATGTTAAAATAAGTAAGGAATAAGTAAACAAGTTCAGAATGACGGTTTTTATATTTTATAGACTTGGTTATTAGAAAATATGTCAGAAAACAATACTTATAAAGACGCATTATCGCATCCCATTTTTGAATACATTTCAAAAGCAGCTACTAATTTAAAGCTAGATACTTATGTTATTGGAGGTTTTGTGCGTGATTATTTTTTAAAAAGAGGAACTCCAAAAGATATTGATATTGTGGCAATTGGCAGTGGTATTGAACTGGCTCAAGAAGTGGCTAAATTATTACCAAATAAACCAAAAGTGCAAGTTTTTAAAACATACGGAACAGCAATGTTACGTTATAACGATATTGAAATTGAATTTGTAGGAGCAAGAAAAGAATCTTATACTGAAAATAGTAGAAATCCAGTAGTAGAAAATGGAACGTTGGAAGATGATCAAAACAGACGTGATTTTACAATAAACGCTTTAGCTTTAAGTTTAAATAAAGCTGATTTTGGAGCATTACTGGATCCTTTTGAGGGAATTAAAGATTTAGAAAATAAAATTATTAGAACGCCTCTAAATCCCGATATTACGTATTCGGATGATCCATTAAGAATGATGAGAGCCATTCGTTTTGCAACACAATTAAACTTTACAATTGAAACAGATTCATTAAACGCAATTACAAAAAATGCTGAACGTTTAGACATTATTACCAGGGAACGTATTATAGATGAATTTAACAAAATAATGCTTTCAGAAGTGCCTTCTGTGGGTATATTATTACTTCATAAAACAAAATTATTAGAACGGTTTTTACCTGAATTAACTAATTTACAAGGTGTGGATGAAGTTGAAGGGCAGAAGCATAAAGATAATTTTTACCATACTTTAGAAGTGGTTGATAATATATCTAGAAATACTGAAGATTTATGGTTGCGTTGGGCTGCATTATTGCACGATATTGGAAAAGCACCCACCAAAAAATTTGATAAAAAAGTTGGCTGGACATTTCACTCACACGAATTTGTAGGTTCTAAAATGGTTTACAAATTATTTAAGCGTTTAAAAATGCCTTTGAATAATAAAATGAAATTTGTTCAGAAAATGGTGTTTTTAAGTTCTCGTCCTATAATATTAGCATCTGACGTTACAGATGCTGCTGTTAGACGTTTGGTGTTTGATACAGGGGAAGATATTGATAGCTTAATGACTTTGTGTGAAGCTGACATTACAACTAAAAATCCAACTAAATTTGAAAGATATCATAACAATTTTAAAATTGTTCGTGAAAAAATAAAAGAAGTTGAAGAACGTGACCACGTACGTAATTTTCAACCACCTATTTCGGGTGAATTAATTATGGAAACTTTTAATTTAAAACCTTGCCGAGAAATAGGCCTGATAAAAGATGCCATTAAAGAAGCTATTTTAGACGGTAAAATTGCAAATGATTATGATGAAGCCTATGATTTTATGTTAAAACAAGCTGAGAAATTAGGTGTTAAAATTGGGAATTCCTCTAAATTATAGAAATTATTTGTTTTGTCAGTCTGAGCCTGTCGAAGACTTTTTTGTTAGTTCAAATTTTATTTAGATTAAAACGAGCACTTCGACAAGCTCAGTGTGACATGCGTGTTTTTTTGATTAGAGTTTTACAGTCAGTCTGAGCCTGTCGAAGACTTTTTTGTTAGTTCAAATTTTATTTAGATTAAAATGAACACTTTAACCCTTCGACAAAGCTCAGGACAGGCTTAACTCAGTGTGACAATCCGTTAATTAATAAAAAGATTACTTCGTCGTTTCCTCCTCGTAATGACGTTTGCTTTGTTATAGTTTGGCAATTCTTCTAAATACTACATTTTTGTATCAATAAAAGCAATTACTTCTTTTTCAAGAGCCATAGTATTTTGATAAATTGCATTTGCTTTAGCTACTATTTTATCGGCAAATACCCTGTCTTTTATGTCTTTAGCATTGATTCTAACATTAAAATATGCTCCAACTACCGCTGTTCTAGCACATAAAACTCCAACACCAGCATCAGATAACGAACTTTGTAAACCTTCTTTTAGCATTGCCTGCATTACTTCCATAGAATTAAAAGCAGTTTCCATTACTTGAAAAGGAATTTCTGTAGCGTATTTTGTTGCGTTTTCAATAGCCTCTTTTCTGGCTTCCATTTCTTCAGGGTTGGATTTAGGCATTCTAAAACCATCAATTATTTTATTAAAAGCATTGGTATCTTCATCAACTAAAAACAATAATTTATTCTTATAGGCTTGTCCTTTTACTGCCCATTCTGAATAAAATTCCCATTTATCATCCCAACCAGCTTTATGAGCTGAAAGATTTGCAACCATAGTTCCCAAAGATACTCCCAATGATCCCACATAGGCAGCAATAGATCCACCACCAGGAGCCATAGATTCTCCGGCAGTTTCTTCAGCAAATTCAGAAACAGTTAAATCTATTAGTTTTTTAGTGTCATCTTCTAATAAATATTCAATAATTTTTTCCTTCGGATTGAAAGGTTTTAAATCGTCTAAACCTAAAGATTTAACTGCAATTTTAATTTTTTCAGCTTCAGAAATTCCTAAAGAACGTTGTTGTTTTTTTAAAAAGTAGTCACCGGCATCTAACATTGCTTTTAAAGGAATAAGTCCAATTAATTCTGAACCCGTAACTCGCAGCCCTCTTTCTGTTGCAGCTTTAACGGTTTCGTCAAAAGCAACATGCATAGAAGTTATGCTAATGTTTGTTAAATTGTAAGAAATTTGAGCAATTCCATATTCTTCAATATACCAACCAATTCCTTTAACCGCTTTTAATTTACCAGGAATACGAACAGGATTTCCATTTTTATCCAAGACTTTTTTTCCTGAAACACCATTTTCATATTTTACTCTACCAGCTTCACGAATATCAAATGCAATTGCATTGGCTCTTCGTGTTGAAGTTGTATTTAAATTTACATTATAAGCAATTAAAAAATCGCGTGCTGAAATGGCAGTAGCACCACTTTTTTTAACAGAATCATTAAATTCTGCAGGGCCAAAATCAGGTTTCCATTCAGGATTTACCAATTTCTGGTTTAAACCTTCATATTCTCCCGATCTACAATTTGCCAAGTTTTTTCTTTTGTCTTCTTTAGCAGCATTTTCATAAAAATAACCGGGAATTCCTAATTCTTTACCAACACGTTCACCTAATTTATGTGCATAAACAGCAGCTTCTTCTAGTGTTATATTAGAAATAGGAACTAACGGACAAACATCGGTAGCTCCAAAACGAGGGTGTTCACCGGAATGTTTACTCATATCAATTAATTCGGCAGCTTTTTTAATCAATCTAAAAGCAGCTTCAATCACATTTTCTGGTTCACCAACAAAAGTAATAACCGTTCTATTGGTTGCTTTTCCGGGATCAATATCTAATAATTTTACACCTTCAACAGTTTCAACTATAGCAGCTATCGTATTTATTTTTATTGAATCTCTTCCCTCACTAATATTAGGAACACATTCTATTAATTGTTTATTCATTGTTATTATTAATTTGGTTGTTCAAATTTAGAAAGTTAATTTGATAAATATTGTTACTATATCAAAATAAATACAGCTTATATTAACTGTTTGTAGTATTTAGTTTTATTTTTGTTGATGATGGATGAAGAAATTTAATGTCATTACGAGGAGTTTGGTAAAACGACGTGGTAATCTGCATCTAAGGAACAGATTACTTCATTTATATTTTGCCTTGTGCCGGCTGGCCTGAACGGTAAAAATGTTCACAGAACATTTTCTTAACCCTCCATCCTGCAATGACGGTTTAATTTTAATTATTAAATTTATTTTATAATAAATAATTTTTATGAAAAAAGTATTAATTACAGGTATGGCTGGTTTTATTGGTCATCATTTGGCTAAATTATTAGTAGCATCTGGATATGAGGTAGTTGGACTGGATAGCATTAACGATTATTACGATGTAAATTTAAAATTAGCACGATTAAAGGATCTTGGTTTTAATACTTCAGACATTGAATATAATAAGCTATTAAAAGTTGAAAATAATTCATTCATTAAATTAGATTTAACCGATTTAGAAAATATAAAACAACTTTTTAAAGAACAACAATTTAATTATGTAGTGAATTTGGCGGCTCAAGCAGGAGTGCGATACTCACTTGAAAATCCACAATCGTATGTAGATAGTAATATTACAGGTTTTTTAAATATTTTAGAAAGTTGCAGAGCATACCCTGTTGAACATTTGGTTTTTGCATCTTCAAGTTCTGTTTATGGATTAAGTGAAGAAATTCCTTTTCACGAAGACAATTGTACCGACCATCCATTAGCAATGTATGCGGCAAGTAAAAAAGCAAATGAAATGATGGCACATTCGTATGCCAATTTATATAACATTCCGTGTACAGGATTACGCTTTTTTACTGTGTATGGACCTTGGGGAAGACCAGATATGGCGTTACATATTTTTACCAAAGCAATGGTTGAAGATAAAGAATTTGAAGTGTTTAACAATGGTGATATGAGTAGAGATTTTACCTATGTGGGTGATATTGTTGAAAGTGTAAAACGTTTATTACCATTGGCACCAAAAGAGAATAACCCGGCATTTAATCCCAAAAAGCCTACGTCATCAAAAAGTAGCAAGCCCTATCAACTATTTAATATCGGAAATAATAGTCCAATTGCTTTAATGGATTTTATTAAGGCAATTGAAAAAGCATTAAATAAAAAGGGAAAAATTGTATTTAAACCAATGCAACCTGGAGATGTGCAATCTACCTATGCAAATGTTGAAAGTTTATTTAAGTATATAAATTTTAAACCTGAAACCAGGCTTGAAGATGGGGTGAAAGCTTTTGTAGAAAAGTATTTAGAATTGAATAAAGGAAGTTAAAAAGTCAGTCTGAGCCTGTCGAAGACTTTTTAGTTAGTTCGAATATTATTTAAAGCAATTATAAATTAAAAGATTACTTCGTAGTATCCTCCTCGTAATGACGTAAGCTTTGATATTGTGATACTGTATGGTTATTCGCTTGATTAGAGTTGCACGGTCAGTCTGAGTCTGTTGAATACTTTTTAGTTAGTACGAATATTATTTAAAGCAATTATAAATTAAAAGATTACTTCGTCATTATCACTCCTCGCAATGACGTATGCTTTGACATTGTGATACAATCTTGCAATCCGTTTTATAAAAAATATACAGTCAGTCTGAGCTTGTTGAAGTATAAAATCAAAATCTTATTTTTAGTTTACCATTGAATAAAGTATATTTACGCCAATAGAAAAAGTAACCCCAATTAAAACTGATTCTAAGTCATTTAATGAAAGAACAAATTACAGAGCCAAACGATTGGTTATTTGAAATAACCCCTAAAAATAAGCTACTTAGTTTAAATTTAAAAGAAGTTTGGCACTACCGCGATCTATTAATGCTTTTTGTAAAGCGCGATGTAATAACTGTATATAAGCAAACTATTTTAGGACCTTTATGGTACTTAATTCAACCTTTATTTACATCAATTATTTTTACCATTATTTTTAATAATATTGCGGGGATAAAAACTGGAGGAATTCCACCTTTTTTATTCAATTTAGCAGGAGTAACCTCTTGGAACTATTTTAGAGAGTGTTTAACTTCTACATCAGATACTTTTAAAAAAAATGCAGGAATTTTTGGAAAAGTATATTTTCCAAGAATTATTATGCCCTTATCTAATGTGATTTCAAATTTATTGAAATTTGGAATTCAACTACTCATTTTTATTGGGTTTTATATTTATTTTATTTTTAAAGGGTTGGCAATTTATCCTAATATTTCCATATTATTTTTACCTGTTTTGGTAATTATTATGGCATTATTAGGGCTTGGATTAGGAATGATTATTTCATCTATGGTAACAAAATACAGAGATTTATCATTTTTGGTAACCTTTGGTGTACAATTATTAATGTACGTATCGGCAGTAATGTATCCAATGTCGATAGTAAAAGAAAAACTTGGAAATATATCGTGGATAGTTGAATACAACCCAATGGCACATATTATTGAAACATCCAGGTATATGCTATTAAACGAAGGAGAACTAAATATAAAAGGAATTTTATTTTCAATAGTTTTTACAATTTTTATATTTTTAATAGGTTTAGTAATTTTTAACAAGACGGAAAAGAGTTTTATTGATACGGTATAAAACGTGAGAAGTCAAACGTCAAAAGTGAGAAGTCAAAAGTGAGAAGTCAAACGTCAAACGTCAAAAGTGAGAAGTGAATAGTGAAAAGTCTATATTGAGAAGTCAATAGTGAGAAGTCAGAAGTGAGAAGTCTTCTCACGAAAATACGTCTCACGAACAACCGTCTCACTAAAATACATCTCACGAATAAAAAAAAGAAAAATGAATCATAAAGAGTTAGATGTTTGGAAGAAGAGTATGGATTTGGTTGCTTTAATTTATAAACTTTCAAGTTCATTTCCTGATGATGAGAAGTTTGGTTTAACAAGTCAGATTAGAAGAGCTGCTGTTTCAGTTCCTTCAAATATTGCAGAAGGTGCAGGAAGAAAAGGAGATAAAGAATTTGTTCAGTTTCTTCATATTGCACTTGGTTCTGTATCTGAATTAGAAACTCAATATCTAATTGCAGTTAGGTTAAATTATACTGAGAAAAATAATAATATTGAAGTATTAATAAACGATGTTAAAAGATTAATATTAGGATTTAGAAATTATTTAAGAAAAACGTGAAAAGTCAAAAGTGAGAAGTCAAACGTCAGAAGTCAAACGTCAGAAGTGAGAAGTGAATAGTGAGAAGTCAAACGTGAGAAGTGAGAAGTGAATAGTGAGAAGTGAATAGTGAGAAGTGAATAGTGAGAAGTGAATAGTGAGAAGTCAGAAGTGAGAAGTGAATAGTGAGAAGTCGTCTCACGAAAATACGTCTCACGAACAACCGTCTCACGAACAACCGTCTCACGAAAATACGTCTCACGAACAACCGTCTCACGAAAATACGTCTCACGAACAACCGTCTCACGAACAACCGTCTCACGAACAACCGTCTTACGCCTGACTAAAATACGTCTGACTTTATAGAGCGATTAAAATGAGCGAGATAATATTAAAAATAGAAAATCTAAGTAAACAATACCGCCTTGGAACGGTAGGCACAGGTACGCTAAGTCACGACTTAAACAGGTGGTGGCATAAAGTGCGTGGAAAAGAAGATCCTTTTTTAAAAATAGGTGATGTAAATAATAGAGCAACCAAAGGAACTTCAGAGTATGTTTGGGCCTTAAAGGATATTAATATTGAAGTAAAAAAAGGAGAAGTTTTAGGTATTATTGGTAAAAACGGAGCAGGTAAATCTACCTTATTAAAAATACTCTCTAAGGTTACAGGCCCCACAACAGGAAGTATAAAATCCAGGGGACGTATTGCTTCTTTATTGGAAGTAGGTACGGGTTTTCATCCAGAACTTACAGGTAGAGAAAACATCTTTTTAAACGGTGCTATTTTAGGAATGACCAAAACCGAAATAAATGCTAAATATGATGAAATAGTTGAGTTTTCCGGATGTGAACGTTATATTGATACACCTGTAAAACGCTATAGCAGTGGTATGAGAGTACGTTTGGCATTTGCTGTCGCTGCTTTTTTAGAGCCTGATATTTTAGTAATTGATGAAGTATTAGCAGTAGGTGATGCAGAATTCCAAAAGAAAGCTATTGGAAAAATGCAGGATATTAGCAAAGGAGAAGGACGTACAGTGTTGTTTGTAAGTCATAATATGGATGCTATATTAAAATTAACAACTAGAGCGATAGTATTAGAAAATGGAAAAGTTGTATTTACAGGATCTACTGATGAAGCTGTTAAAAATTATATTTCTTTAAAGAATTCAATAAAGATTAATAAAAATTGGGATGCTATAAATGAAGCACCAGGTAACCTTTTTGCTAGACTTAAAAAAATAAGTGTATTAAATAATGCGAATATACCAAACTATGATTTTGATGTTTCAGAGGATATTTTTATTTTAATTGACTATTGGGATTTCAATATAGAGAATAAAAACACTGCAATTATTCAAGTTTTTAATGAATATGACGTTTTATTATTTTCATCAAATGAATTTAATTCTCCAATATGGGAAACTATCCATAACGGAAATAAAGCTGTAATAAAAACTAAATGTAAAATACCATCAAATTTTTTAACTGAAGGTAAATATTCTGTTCTTGTGGCAATTGGCAATTACAATCCAAATAGGATTCATATAAAAATTGAAAATGCGCTAACATTTTCGGTTAGAGATAATTTTATAGAAGGAGTTGAGACAGTTAAGAAAAATATTGGAGGAAATTGGCCAGGAATTATTAGACCACTTTTAAAATGGGAAATTACTAAAGAAATATGAAAACAGTTAAAAGCATATTAAAACAAATTTTAGGTATTAAAAATAAAGAAATTAAAAAACAACCTTTTTTTCTTTCTCAAGATAAAAATTTTAAAAAATATTCTGTAGGTGCAGGAACCTATGGAACACCAAAAATTTTAGAATGGAAAGAAGGAACTACTTTAAAAATAGGTAATTATTGTTCAATTGCACCAAATGTCTCAATTCTGTTAGGGGGTGAACATCAAAGTGAATGGATATCATCATATCCTTTTAAAACAATTTCTAGTTTTGATATTTCTATTAATTATAATGAGCATAAATCAAAAGGAGATGTGATTATTAAAAACGATGTATGGATTGGTTATAGTTCAATAATTCTTTCTGGTGTTACAATTGGAAATGGTGCTATTATTGGAGCTGGCAGTGTTGTTACTAAAGATGTTCCTGATTATGCAATAGTAGGAGGAAACCCTGCGAAATTGATTAGATTTAGATTTAACGAAGAGATTATAAAAACTCTTTTAGAAATTGAATGGTGGAAATGGGAAACCAAAAGAATTAATGATAACATAGATATTCTTTGTTCTGGAGATTTTGAACGCCTTAAAAAATAGATTTATAATGAGATATAAATTAAAAAAAATCAATAATACTTATCAATTGGGTAAGCGATATTTGAATGACTTTTTTCATACAGATGCCTATAATAAAAATGTAATTGAAAAAGGCAAAACCCCTTCAAGAACAGATGTAATAAATTATTTAGTAAGTAAATTTAATAGAGAGGTTCATTATCTTGAAATTGGTGTAAGGTATCCAGATCATAATTTTAATAAAATTAATGCTAAATTTAAATATAGTGTTGATCCTGGAGTAGAAAACAAAGCAAATCCTGTAAAATTTAAACTGACTAGTGATGAATTTTTTAGTGAGTTAAAAAGTAATAAAATTTTAATTACAAATAATAAATTTGATATAATTTTTATTGATGGTTTACACCAAGCAAATCAAGTGGAAAGAGATATTCTAAATTCATTAGAATTTTTAAGTGAAGATGGCTTTATTATAGTACATGATTGCAACCCACCTACAGAATCCCATGCTAGAGAAACTTATGAATATGTATTATCCCCATCAGGAGGTAGTTGGAATGGTACAACATGGAAAGCATTCTATAAGTTTAGAAAAAGCACAACTTTTTTTTCTTGTTGTATTGATTCAGATTGGGGAATTGGAATTATTTCTAAGAAAATAAAATTAGGAGAGCCAACAAAAATTAATAATCCTTTTTTTGAGTTTCAAATATTTGATAAGAATAGAGTGAAAAGTTTAAATCTTATTTCATTTGAAAATTTTATGAGAATTTTGGAGATTAATACAAAATCATAAATAAATTTATGTTGAATTTAAAAAGATATACTAAAGAAGTATTAAACAGATTACCTTACATAAAAGGATTATATAAAGAAAGTCAAAATTTTAAAAAACATAGTTGTTATAGACCTGGACATTATTATTCTCCAATTGTTTCAATTGAAGAAATAAAGAAAAGAGAGAATGAAATTTGGAATTGTGAGAGAATAGATAGTATTGATGGAATTAATTTGAGAACAAAAGAACAGATTAAATTGATTTCACATTTTAATAAGTTTTACTCAGATATTCCATTCAAAAAAACAAGAAATAAAGAAACACGATATTTTTTTGAAAATGGATTATATTCATACACTGATGGCATTATCCTTTATTCAATGATTAGATATATTAAACCTAAACAAATTATCGAAGTTGGGTCAGGTTTTTCTTCATCTGTTATGTTAGATACAAATCAGTTTTTCTTTGACAATCAAATCAAACTTACATTTATAGAGCCTTATCCAGAAAGAATATATTCACTATTGAAAGAAGATGATAAAGATTCATCAAATATAATTGTTGATTTTGTTCAAAATATTGACATTGAAGTTTTTAAACAATTGGATAAAGGCGATATACTTTTTATTGATAGTTCCCATGTAGTTAAAACAGGTAGTGATGTTCATTTTATTTTATTTGAAATATTACCTAAATTAAAAGAAGGGGTTTATATACATTTTCATGATATATTTTATCCTTTTGAATATCCTAAAGAATGGGTTTATAAAGGTAGAAATTGGAATGAAAATTATTTTTTAAAAGCATTTTTAATGTATAATAATGATTTTCAAATAGAAATTTTTTCTAACTATTTGCATACTAATTATGAAGAAGCGTTTAAAAATATGCCTCTTTGCTATAATAATAGAGGAGGTAATCTATGGTTAAAAAAAATAATATAATAAAAAAAAAATAATCCCTTTAATATTTGCAATAATAAGGGAATGTAGTATTTTGAAACTTATACTGTGTTAGTTGTTTTTTAAATTAAATACTTATTTTTACCAAAAACCAAAATTGATGCAAACCCCATTAGTTTCAGTTATTATACCAAATTACAATCATGCTTTTTTCTTAAAAGAACGGTTGGATTCTATTTTTAATCAAACCTTCAAAGACTTTGAGGTAATATTATTAGATGATGCTTCAACAGATAATAGTGTAGAAATAATTAAAGATTATTCAAGAGATAAAAGAGTTTCACATATTGTAATTAATAAAAACAATTCTGGATCACCCTTTAAACAATGGAAAAAAGGATTAGATTTAGCGAAAGGTGATTATATTTGGATAGCAGAAAGTGATGACAGTTGTGAGCTTAATTTTTTAGAAACTCATTTAAATTATTTAAAAGAAAATGATATAAGTGTCGCAAAAACTATTGTA
This sequence comes from Lutibacter oceani, assembly GCF_003384935.1. Taxonomy (GTDB): domain Bacteria; phylum Bacteroidota; class Bacteroidia; order Flavobacteriales; family Flavobacteriaceae; genus Lutibacter; species Lutibacter oceani. Next base: position 472,271 of record NZ_QTTQ01000010.1, on the reverse strand, counting down.
TTGGAAAATTTTATAAAGAGTGAAAGAATTTTGCGCCATAGTGCTTTTAGAGATCAAAATAGGGTTGTTCTAAGTAGTGAAAATTTCAGTTATAATTGTCCTCTTTTTAATGTTAGTTCAATGGTGTTCAAAAAAAATAAAAATAAGAAAATAGAAGATGCATCCTTTTCTAAATATAGTATAATTGGGGATATGGTTTTTTATTATGAATTTTTTTTAAATAAAAAAATAATATATAATGAAGAGACAATTAACTACTATAGAGAACATGATAAAGGAGTTTCATCAATCAAGACAAAATCCTTGCAATATTATAAGATATACTTTAATGAAAATGTAAATTTTATAAATAAGGTGTTTAAAGAAAATAGTTTGTTTTCTAATACAGTTAGAAAGCAATATATTATAAGAAGGTATAAAAAAATAAAGAACCGAACAACATTTAATGAAAAGCTATCGTATGATTTTTTTGTTATTTTTTTAAGATTAAAAAAACAAATGATTATTAATTTGTAACAATAATTAAAAGTATATTTTTTAATAATCCATATATTTAATATCTTATAATGAAACTACTTTATATATACGATGAATTACCAAAAACATATCAAAAATACATGTTGTTTTTGGTAGATTCATTAAAAAAGAAAATTAATGTAAAAACGTTATCATATTCTAAAGAAGATGCTGATTACTCTATTGAATCTTACGGATTTAAAGATTTTATACTTAGACTATTATATAAGTTGAAGCTTAGTAGATTTTCTTCATTGGATGTTAAAATAATGAGTAAGTTTGATTTAGTACATCTGCAACATAGTTTTCTTTTTGCTAAATTAATTCCTTTATTTAAAGATTATAAAAATAAAACCAAAGTAATTATTACATTACGTGGAGGAGATACTTATGTGAAGCCATGGATAGATAAAAGGTGGCAAGATTTTTATAAAAATTACGGTGATAAAGTGGATGCTTTTATAACAGTTAGTAATCACCAAAAAGAATATTTACAAAGATGGGGAGTTTCAAAGAATAAAATACATGTCATACCAATATCTTTTGGTGTAAAATCTATTGCAGAACCAAAGTATCCCAATAAGGGAATTGTAAAAATTATCTCAGCTTTTAGAATGTGTTGGGAGAAGAATATTGAAGGTAATTTAAGAACGGTTAAAATTTTAAAAGAAAAAGGAATTAATGTTCAATATGATATTTTTGGTAATGGATCAGATTTAGGTCAGGTTTATTATTTAGTAGATAAGTATGGATTAGAAAAGGAAGTTAATTGTTACGGTAAAATTGAAAATACTATTTTTAAACAAAAATTAAAACTTTATGATTTCTATTTACAGTTAAGTCATTCAGAATCTTTTGGAGGTTCAGTAATTGAAGCGCAATCACAAGGAATACCGTGTATTGTTTCAAATAGTGGAGGACTCCCAGAGGCTATTATTCATGGAAAAACTGGATATTGCATTAATACATATAATGTTGATTCAGCTGCAAATTATATAAAAGAGTTATTCCAAGATTCTAAAAAATATCATTTATTCTCAAAAAATGCTATTGAATATGTAAATGAAAATTTCACAACTACTACTGAAGTTGAAAAGTTAGTTGGATTATATAAAAGGTTAATAATTAAAAAAAAATGTCAATAAAAACGAAGGCTACAAAATTGGTGGTATTAGCCACAAATCCTGACATACTATTTTCTAAGAAAAAATATTTGTTTGTGGTGAGTCATATGAGAAGTAGGTCTAGTGTTTTGAGTCATATTTTGGGAAATAATCCTGAAGTTTGTGGATATAAGGAATTACATCTCTCGTATAAGGGGCGAATGTCATTAATTAATATGCAAATAGAATTGGTGAAAGACTTAAAGTGTTCCCTTAAAAATAAATACCTTTTAGACAAAATTCTAAATAATTTTACTATTTCAGATGAGGTACTATTTAAGAAACAACCAAAGATTCTTTTTTTGTTAAGAGAACCTGAAGAAACTATTAAAAGTATCATGAACATGGGATATAAAACAGGTGTTGATTGGTATAAAGATCCATTAAAAGTAACTGAATATTATTGTAAAAGATTGCATAATATGGAGCAATTATCGTATAGATTAGATGACGAGTATTTATTTGTTGAATCCAAATATTTAGTAGAAAACTCAGATGCAACTTTAAAAAAGATTAGCAATTGGTTAAATCTAGAGGTACCATTAAAAAAAACATATGCTACATTTAAGGATACGGGTGTTATAGGTTTTGGTGACCCTTTAGAAAATATCAAGTCAGGTATATTGAAACCAACCAAAAGTTATCCAAATATTAGTGTACCAGAACATTTATTAAGTAAAGCTAATGAATCATATATAAAATGTAAAGCTACTTTAATGAGTAATGAAAATTCTTTATAATTTTTGAAGATTTAACTCTTTGGGTATAAATATTAAAAACGTCAGTTCGAGTATTTTTTGAGGAATGAAATGAGGGAAAAAATGTATCGAGAATAGTTTTTAATGTTAATTTTTCTATTCTCGATACAATTTTCTTCTGAAAATCACTCGAATTGACGAAAAATTCACATAAAAAAAGAATTGCTTCCAATAGGTAGGGTTTAACAAATTTTTAAAAATTATTAATATATATAATTGTTGATTGAAAATAACTATAAAATAATGAAAGGTGTAAGTATAATTATTTGTTGCTATAACAGTGCCAAGCGGTTGCCAGAAACTTTAGCACATTTGGCCAACCAACAAGTTAATGGTTCTTTTAATTGGGAATTGATTATTGTTAACAACAACTCATCAGATAATACAGTTTCATTAGCAAAAGCGATTTGGGATAATTTAGGAACTCCTGCACCTTTAATTGTAGTAGATGAAGTTCAGCCAGGCTTGGCTTTTGCCAGGGTAAAAGGCATAAATCAGGCTATATATGATGTTTTGTTATGGTGTGATGATGATAACTGGTTATGTGATACGTATATGAAAACAGCTTTTGATATTATGGAGCAAAATACACAAATAGGAGCTTTAGGTGGCTGGTGTGAAGCAACTTTTGAAACTGAAAAACCCAAATGGTTTGATAATTATGCCAAATATTTTGCGGTTTCTAAACAAGGTAAACAAAGTGGTGATATAACTTATAATAAAGGTTGTGTTTATGGTGCAGGAATGGTGCTGAGAAAATCACATTATTTTAAATTAAAATCCCTTGGTTTTCAACAATTATTAAAAGGTAGAGTTGGTAAAAGTTTAAGCTCTGGGGAAGATACCGAATATTGTTATGCACTTCGCTTGTTAGGTAAAAAGATGTGGTTTGATGAACGATTGTATTTTAAACATTTTATGACAGATGGGCGGTTAAGTTTAGATTATGTATCGCGGTTACGAAAAGCGATGGCATACTCTAATTTTATACTTTGGCCATATTTAGATATTTTAAATAAAAAACCTAAAACTAAACAAGACTTTTTGAAAGCTGCTTTAAAAGGAATGCCTATTATACCTATAAAAAAGGTGGGAGCTTTGTTAGTAGGTACCTATGAGCAGAAAGAAATAGCAAAACGTTATTTTAGAAACTTAGGTTATCAACTTTTTAATTATGCAATTTATAAACGAAATATAGAATTTTTAAAGTCTTTGAAATTTTAATCTTATTGTAAATTATGATAAGTATATTTAACACAAAACAACACTATTTCTTTTATGCCAGTTAAACAAGTAGCATTTATTGTAACATACTTTCCAACAGTATCAGAAACTTTTATTGTAAATCAGATTAATGGATTGATGGATAGTGGTGGTTACAATGTTTGTTTATATGCTTATAATAAGGTTGAAAGTAAAATTATACATGAAAGTTTAAAGAAATATAATTTACTTCAAAAAGTGAATTATTTTATAAAGCCTCCTGTTTCAAAATTAAGCCGGTTAATAGTGTTTTTTAAGTGGACTCTTAAAAACGTATTTAAATTAAAGTGGCGATTATTTTTTAAAAGTTTAAACGTGTTTAAATATGGTAAAGATGCATATACCTTAAAATTATTTTTTGAAGCGCAATGGTTTTTAGTTCCCTTTGAATTTGAGTTAATTCATGCGCATTTTGGTATGAATGGTAATAGAATTGCCTATTTAAAAGCTTGTGGAATTATTCCTAAACAAGTAAAGTTAATAACTACTTTTCATGGCTATGATTTAATGCCTACTAAGTTAGAGACCTATAAAAAAGAGTATCAATATTTATTTAAAGAAGCTGCGGCATTTACAGTGAACACACCTTATTTAGAAGGGTTGCTTCATAAAGTGAATAGTTGCCATAAGCCATGTTATATACTGCCAGTAGGATTGGATACTAATTTTTTTAGGCAGAAACCCATAAAAAATAATACAGTATATTTTGACTTGGTGTTTTGTGGCAAGTTAATTAGTTTAAAAGGCCCAGACATGGCTATAGCTATTTTGAAAAGTCTTCATGATTTGGGATACACCAATACTCGTCTTCATATGGTAGGTGAAGGTAATTTACGTAATCAATTAAAAAAACAAGTTACGTATAATAATTTACAGAAAAATGTGATTTTTTATGGAGCGCTTTCACAAGAAAATCTAATTAAATGTTTTGAAAAATCAGATGCATTTATTTTACCGGGAAGGTATGATCTGGAAACTGGTCGTGCAGAAACTCAGGGTTTAGTTATTCAAGAGGCACAAGCTATGAGCCTACCCGTTATAGTTTCAGATGTTGGAGGAATGAAATATGGTTTGTTACCAAATGAAAGTGGTTTTGTTATAACTGAAGGTAATATAAAGGAGTTTGTTGAGGCTGTAGAAAAGTTAATATTAAACCCAAAATTAAAGTTTGAAATGGGTGAAGCAGGTCGATTACTGGTTGTAAAAAACTATGATCACAAAATTTTAGTTAAAAAAATAAAAAAAATTTATAATGATGAAATCTAGAATAGCTAATAAATTATTCTTTTTATTTTTCCTGCTATGTTTCTTGAAATTTGGTTAGAATAAATTTTATTATATAGTTTAAGTTTCAATACATTTTGCCTAAGGTTTTTGAAAGTTTTAAATTCTTGATTTAATTTAGTTTCTATTGTATTATATAAAATGGTATCGGCTTGGTTAAAATGATTAATGGCTTCTATAGTTTTTTTATTAATTTGATTTAAAGTTGGTCTTTTTTTAGTTTTATTTCTTATTTCATAATAAGGCATTGACCAATTATATAATGTTTTTAACATTATTAGAGATTCGTCATATTTTTCAGTTAGCCCAACAAATGAAAAATGATTTTCAATATTTTCTAATGCTTTTTCTAACATAAATTCTTCTTTATCATCAATTCCACTAATAGATCTTACTTGAGAATTATTTACATCAGCACTTTTAACTTGTGTTACAAAATCATACAAAGACATATTATTTTTAGTTATTGTATTAAATAATTTATTATTAGGTTTCCTTAAAACATAATAGTAAAAAGAAACAAGTCTTTCTTCTGGTTTTCTAAGAAATGTTAAATAATCTGTGGTCCCTTGTAGATGTTTATGTAAACCAAATGGAGCATGTCCTTTTACTAACCTTATCTTATTTTTCTCTTTTTGATCTAAACTCAAAAAAACATCTAAATTGGTTTTTGGTTGTGTAACTGTTTTGATTGTAAACGTTTCTTGTGGTAAATACATTCGATTTAGAATTGAATGAAAAGTTGTGCCTCCATTTTTTGCTAAGTGTAAAAAAATTAAATTATTATTCATGTGGTATAGTTGTTTTTTGAGAAATTAATTTTTATAGTTAATATTTTTATAGAGCCAGTCGTTAAACCACAAGGAAAATTTTCTAGCTCCTTTATTATTTAAATGATGAAAATCTCTATATTCATTATTTTCTAAAGGGAAATCGACAAAATCAATAAAAGTTATATTTGAAAATTTTTCACTTTTTATTTTATAAAATAATTTATTGTTAGATAAGAAATAAGAGTCTTTATAAAGAGGACTTCTAATAAAATAAATATTAAGGTTTTTAGATTTACAGAGTGAAACAAGCTTTTCTAGATATAATATATTATAAGTTGAAGCTTTATAATAATCCAATTTAGGAATAATATTATTTGTATTTACACTCAATAAAGAATCTAGTTTACTTTCTTTTATGAATAGGTATCCACTAGTTTTTAATTCATAATTATACTGCCCAGTGTGTATTCTTTTAAGTTGCTTTTTAAAGGTTTTTGGTAATGTATTTAGAAATTTTGAAGGGTTTTTAGTTGCTAAAAAAAACCGTTCGTTAGTATTCATTAATGCAGCATAAATTGGATATCTCCAATTTATATATTTGTCATTCCATATTTCAAGATCTCTATTTTTGGTAACATCTATGTTTGAAAATTCAATAAATATGTTTTTAATCTGAGGGTTCTGATTTAAAACTAGTTTTGCTTTTAAATAAGTATAAAAATAAGATTCTCCAGATTGTGCTAAATTTTTAAAATTGGCAATTAGTGAGTCATTAAAAGCTACTTCTGGATGGGAATGTCCAAAAACAACATTTTTAACGTTTTTAGGAAGTTTAAAGGAAGCTTTTTCACCAATATAATTATTAAATAAACTACTTGTCAAGCCTATACTTAAAGCACATAAAAAAATAAACAAACTACTTTTTTTTATAAACTGTTTCATACCTAAAATTGAAAATAAATAAATTCCTGATCGTTTCTACTAAACCAAAATACTAAAATAATAAGCATATAGTAAAAAAGCAGTCGAATTGGTCTTTTCCATGTAAAACCCAAGTTTTCAATAGCATATTTACCTTGTCTGCCTATCCATTCTATACCAATAAATATTAGAATTAGAATAAGTAAATCTGTTGGACGGATTTGTGGAATAGTAAATATTGACCAGTTTATAATTCCAATTATATAGTTAAAAGCATCTGTAATGCTTTCAGATCTAAAAAATATCCAAGCAAAAGTTGTTAAAATAAATGTGATGAGTATACGTAAGAGTTCATTTATTGAAGGCCAGTTTTTATTAGTGGCAACAATTTCTATATGGGTACGATTTTTATTGCTTAATAATAAAGGTAAAAAATACAAAGCGTTTAATGCTCCCCAAATAATAAATGTCCAGTTAGCACCATGCCAAAAACCACTCACTAAAAAAATAATAAACACATTTCTTATTTGCTGTTTTTTTGCCCCCCTAGAACCACCTAATGGAATGTATAAATAGTCTCTAAACCAAGTAGATAGTGAAATATGCCAACGTCTCCAAAATTCAGCAATATCTCTTGAAAAATACGGAAAGGCAAAGTTCTGTTTAAGTTTAAATCCAAATAACCTACCTGTGCCAATAGCAATATCAGAATATCCTGAAAAATCTCCATAAATTTGAATTGCAAAAAATACAGCTCCTAAAAATAACGTACTCCCTGAATAGTCCTCATGGTTTTCAAATATGGTATTTACATAATACGCACAGTTGTCTGCAATTACAACCTTTTTAAATAATCCCCATAAAATTTGGCGTAAACCATCAACTGCTTTACTATAATTAAATACTCTATTTTTATAAAACTGAGGAAGGAGGTTGGTAGCTCTTTCAATAGGACCGGCAACCAATTGTGGGAAAAAACTTACAAAGGCAGCAAAAGCTATAATATCGTTTGTAGGTTTCATTTTTTTTCGATAAACATCAATACTATAACTTAAAGTTTGAAAAGTATAAAAGCTAATACCAACAGGTAAAATAATGTTTAATGAACGAAGTGAAATTGGTGATCCTAACCAAGAAAAAGCCTCAATAAAGTTTTCTAAAAAGAAATTGTAATATTTAAAAAAACCTAAAAATCCTAAATTTACAATAATGCTTAGCCAAAGTAGAAATTTACGTTTGTTAGGATTGTTTTCGTTGGCTAATAGCTTCCCTATAAAATAATCTATTAAAGTACTGATTACTATTAAGAATAAAAATCTCCAGTCCCACCAACCATAAAATACATAACTGGCAATAATCAAAAAAATGTTCTGTTGTTTAAGATTTTTTTTGAAGACAAACCAATAGAACAAAAATACAATAGGGAGAAAAATAGCAAAATCAATGGAATTAAATAACATTTATAGAATTAAAAATATTGATTGTTAGTTTAGATACACTAAAAATTAAATGAAAAATTAGTTGTTTGTGCAAGTTTATAAAAAAAATCTTTTAAAATTGAAAATAAACAAAAAATCGTTCAATTTATAAGTCATCAATTGGTTTTGTTTTTAGTATATTGCAATAATAAAACTGCATAGGTAGAGGCTGTTAAACAATCATAAAATGAAATCCTCGAATTAAAGTCGAATCATAAAATTACAAATTGAATTCCAAAATGAAAATTAGTATTGTTACCCCACATTTTAATGATTTTGAGGGTATAAAACAAACATATAATTGTTTAAAAAATCAAGATTCAGATCAGTGGGAATGGGTTATAGTTGATGATTTTTCAGATGGAAATGTAAAATTACTACTTAAAGAATATATTGAAAATCTTGCCAGTGATAACGTGAAGTTAATTTTTAACGATACAAAAACAAACGGTTCGGTATGCCGAAATATTGGAGTTGATTACGCTTCAAATGAACACCTTGTTTTTTTAGATTCAGATGATATTATTTCAGAAGATTTTGTGAGTAATAGGGCAGTTGAAGTGGAAGATTTTGTAGTCTTTAAAAATTCAAATGTTTTAGATGAACATGGAAATAACAAACCCGCTTCAAATGTATCCTCCAATTTTTTAGATCATTTTTTACAAGCAAAATTTATTTGGCCTATAACAGCAATTTTATGGAATAAAGAATTTTTAATTAAGATTGGAAAATTCAATCCTGACTTAAAACGTTTACAAGATATAGAATTATCAATTAGAGCACTTTTATTGGGAACCAATTATAGAGTAATTGATAATAAAGTAGATTTCTTTTATTGTGTAGCACCCATTGATATAAAAAAAAGACCTGTTAAATTAATATGTGATTCTGTAAATTATTTAATTACAAATATTTACAATAATTATAAGTTAAATAAACAGCAACAAAGCTTATTAAAAGGATATTATTTTGTTTGTGTTAGATATTTGTATAAATCAAAATTAAAAGAAGATATCAAGTATGTAAAAAATAGTTTACAACTGTTTTATTCAAAAAAATACATAACCTTTTTTGGTTATACAGCAGGTTTATTATTTCTAAAATTATTAAAATACAATATTATTTCAAACGATTTATTTATTAGGTTAAATAGGAAATTTTTTAAATAATAATAATCGAGGTGAATTAAGCCGTTGTGCATTTTGACTATTTAGTTGAATGCACCGTCCGTTCGAGTGATTTTTGATAAAAAATTGTATCGAGAACATTTGTATTTTTAAAAAAATATTTTCGATACTAATTTTAAGCCTAAAAAGGCCGAAATTAACTCGAATTGAAATATACAACGGGTGTAAATTACTTAAAATTAAACACATAATGAATACAATTAAAACTCCAATAATTCCAATTAAAAAAACTTTTGCTAAGGTTGAAGGTAGCCACGAATTAAACTTAGAGGCTATCTGTGTTTTTTCAGCCATTGGTTTTTTTTTGGATACTGATACTTATTGGAGGGATGAAATAACACTTGCACCAGGAACAAAGTATGTTTTGGATAAAGATTCTTATTTACTTGAATCTAAAAAATGGTTTCAATGGCACTATTCACCAAGAGCAATTAGTTTTGAGGACGCTCTAAGAGAATTTACAAAATTGTTAGAAACAATTATTGAAGAACAAACGGTTGGTAAAAAAGTGATTTTACCTTTATCCGGAGGATTGGATAGTAGAACGCAAGCTGTGGCTTTAAGAGAGCATCCACAGGTAAAATCATATAGTTATGCATTTGAAGGTGGGTATGCTGAGGATAAAATAGGAAAAAAAATAGCAGAAAAATGTGATTTTCCATTTCAATCATTTTCTGTTAAAAAAGGCTATTTATGGAGTTGCATTGAAGAATTAGCAGTAATTAATACTTGTTATTCAGAGTTTACACATCCGCGTCAAATGGCATTTATAGATGAATTTAAAGATTTGGGTAACATCTTTTCTTTAGGACATATGGGAGATTTAATGTTTGATTCCTTTGGATTAGATCAGCTATCTTTTGATGAAGAGGTGCAAGTGATCATTAAAATGTTACTAAAAAAAGGCGGATTAGAATTGGCAACTTCATTATGGAATTCCTGGGGTTTAGAAGGTATATTTGAAAATTATTTTGAATCTCGAATAAGAGATTTGTTAAAGGGTTTTAAAATTGAAAATACAAATGCAAAATTACGTGCATTTAAAACCCAATATTCAGTTGTAAGCTGGTCTTCAAATAATTTAGCAGTTTTTGAAAAAGTGTTGCCTATTACATTGCCTTATTATGACAATAGAATGTGTGAATTTATTTGTACAATTCCTGAGGAGTACCTTGCAAACCGACAATTACAAATAGCTTATATTCAACAAAAAGCACCAGATTTGGCAAAAATTACATGGCAAGGAAATAAACCTTTTAATTTAACTAATTTTCATTTAAATAAGGTTCCTTATAATTTACCTTATAGAGTAACTAATAAACTTAAAAGAGAATTGAATAGTTTATTAGGAAAACCATTTGTATCAAGAAATTGGGAATTGCAATTTGTTGGTAAAGAAAATGACAAGCAGTTAAGGAAATGGTTATTTGAATCAGATTTAAAAGAACTTGTTCCAAACGTTCTCATTCAACAATTTTATGATAATTTTAAAGAAAAGAATGCTGTAAAATACTCTCATCCTGTGAGTATGTTGTTAACATTGGCATTGTTTCAAAAGAAGTTTAATAAATAAAATTCCCCTCTTGAGAGGGGCAGGGGTGTGTAAATTATGGATTACTTTGATAAAAATAAAGTTCATTTCTTTCTATTAAAAATAAACAGAATTGCTAATAAAATAAGAAATAATTCCACAAAGCCTGAAATTATACGCTGACCGATACTAGATGATATTTATAAGTTTGAAAAACACACCCCTAACCCCTCTCAAGAGGGGAATTTAGGGTTTTACAAAACCTATTCTAAAAGTTTTGCCATCATATTTTTTTGGATTGAAGATAATCTTTGAAAACAATTTAAGTTTACATTTTACAAATTTTAAAATAATCTTATATTTATGCCCATAGATATGACCCAAAAGAAAATTAAAATAGTATATACAATTCCTAATTTTGATACAGCTGGAAGTGGAAAAGTAGTGTATGATTTGGTGAAAAATTTAGATCGCACAATTTTTGAACCTGAGATTTGCTGTTTCCACGAGAGAGGTGCTTTTATGGACGAAATTAAAAAGTTAAATGTTAAAGTGCATTTAGTTCCTTTTGCTATAAATTACAGACCTTTTTTTACATTTCCATTTCGACTTCTAAAAATAATTCGTTTTTTTAAGAAGCAGCAATTTGATATCATTCATTCCTGGCATTGGAGTTCAGATTTTTCTGAAGGGCTGGCTGCAAAAATAGCCGGTATTCCTTGGATATTCACTAAAAAATCTATGGGTTGGGGAAACAAGGCTTGGAAGTGGAGGAGTTCTTTAAGTTCAAAGATAATTACCATTAATTCGGATATGAAGTCCTTCTTTTCAAAAGAAATATTAGAAAAGGTTGAAGAGATTCCTTTGGGAGTTGATACCGATTATTACTCGCCTCAATTTAAAAATAGTGATGAATTTTTGGAAGAATTTACCGGTAACAAAAATGATTTTGTAATTGTATCAGTTGTAAATTTAATCCCAGTAAAAGGAATTGAAGTATTAATAAATGCGTTTATTGAATTAAACAATCCAAATATTAAGCTTTACATAGTAGGAAATGACCAGGGAGCGTATGCAGAAAGCTTGAAAAAAATGGCAAATAAAACTTCAACTATTTATTTTTTAGGAAAAAAAACAGACGTTAGGCCTTACCATTCAATTGCCGATTTATTTGTGATTCCAACGTTAGCTTTAGGGGAAGGATTACCAGTAGCACCATTAGAAGCAATGGCTTCAGGAAAAATTGTGATTGGTTCAAATGTATGTGGAGTTAAGGATATTCTAAAACCTTTTCCGAAGTGCTTATTTGAACCAAATAATGTTGATTGTTTAAAAACAAGTATTTCAACTATTATGAATATGAACTATGAAGAACGTGCCCAATTAGCTCAAGAAATGAGAATACGTGTTGAAAATGAATATTCAATGGAACAATTTATTAAAATGCATACGGAACTTTATAAGAATATCATACGAAGAAAATAGCGGTTTCACTTTTTAAAATACTATTTTTATAAAAAAACTAACATATTGAAAAACCCTATTAAAATAGCAATTTATTCAGGTGTAGTTCCAAGCACAACTTTTATAGAACGATTGATTGATGGTTTGGCAAAAAAGGATCATAAAATTTACCTTTTTGGTGTTCAAAATAAAAAAATAGCTTCAAGAAAAAATATCCATATTATTAGTTATGTAAATAAAATAAGCAAATTTTTACTTTTAATTAAATACAGTTTTTTATTGAGCCTTTATAAAACTAACGAAAAAAAAAGGTTAGATAACATTATATTCAATACCAAAAAAAACTCTAGATTGCTAAAAGTAAAGTACTATCCTGTTTTATATCATTGCCCGGATATTTTTCATCTTCAATGGGGAAAAGGTGTAGAAGATTGGATATGGGTTCAAGAGTTTGGAATGAAGTTAATTTTAAGTCTTAGAGGGGCACATATTAATTATTCACCAATAGCAGATAGCAGGTTAGCTAATAAATATGTTAATTTATTTCCAAAGTTAGATGGATTTCATGCAGTGTCTAAATCCATTGCAAGTGAAGCTATGAAATATAATGCAGCATTGCAAAAAACTAAAGTAGTTTATAGTGGATTAGATTTAGAACAAATGTCTTTTCAATTAAAGGAAATTGATAAAAAATGTGGTTTAAAAATTATCTCAATTGGTCGAGAACATTGGAAAAAAGGATACTCCTATGCTTTAAACAGTATGAAAATCTTAAAAGAAATGAAAATAGATTTTCATTATACGATAGTTGGGGTTGAAAATAATGAAGAGTTACTATACAAACGCTCCCAATTTGGATTAGAAAATGAAGTTACATTTATAGGGAAAATGCCTTTTGAAGAGGTATTAAAAAATATAAAATCAGCAGATGTTTTAGTATTATCAAGTGTTGAAGAAGGAATTGCCAATGTGGTACTTGAAGCTATGGCTTTGGGAACCTTGGTTGTATCAACGGATTGTGGGGGGATGAATGAAGTAATAATAAATAATGAGAATGGTTATTTAATTCCAATTAGAGATCCTGAATCTATGGCGAGTACATTGTTTAAAGTTTCAGATTTATCTTTAAAAAACTATCAGAATATAACTTGTGCTGCCAGAAAAACTATTGAAAAACAGCATAGTCATGAAAAAATGATACATGAAATGAATGAGCTATACTTAAAAGTTTTAAAAAATTAGGTTATGAAAATAGGATTAGTGTTGCCTAAAGTTCCTGCCTATTCAGAAACTTTTTTTTTAAATAAAATTAAAGGTTTACAAAAAAATGGACATACCGTAATCGTTTTTGCAAATAGCACTGAAAAAAGCAACTATATAGCCTCAAAAGTTAAAATAGCTCCAACACTCTCAGGCAATATAATACGTGTAGCATTTGTCAGTTTTTTTAACTTGATGTATTCTTTTTTGTTTCATTTTAAAGTAAGTATTCGTTTATATAAGTTGGAACGACAAGATGGTTTAAGTTTTTCACAAAGTATTAAAAATATTATAGCCAATGCTCATATATTATCAGAATCATTGGATTGGCTGCATTTTGGCTTTGGAACCATGGTATTTAACAGAGAGCATGTTGCACAGGCAATTGGAGCAAAAATGGCAGTTAGTTTTAGGGGTTTTGATATTGGTATCTATCCTTTAAAAAATCCAAATTGCTATTTAAAGCTATGGGGAAAAGTGGATAAAATTCATGTAATCTCAAATGATATTAAGGAATTGGTTTTAAAAAATGGTTTTAAAGGAAAAGCTGAGATTATTAAAATAACGCCGGCAATAGATACCTCATTCTTTAAAAACAATGAACAATCATTTACGTCGTTAAAAAATAATTTTATTACAATTGCCAGGTTGCACTGGAAAAAAGGTTTAGTTGATACTTTGGAAGCATTATCTTTATTAAAAAAAGAAGGTGTTTCTTTTCATTATACAATAATTGGTGAAGGCGATGCGTATGAAAGATTAAAATTTGCAGTACATCAATTGGATATAATTAATGAAGTTACCTTTACGGGTAAAATTTCACCTGAATTGGTTAAAGATAAATTGAATAATGCAGATTTATACCTTCAATACAGTATACAGGAAGGATTTTGTAATGCGGTATTAGAAGCTCAAGCAATGGGTTTATTATGTGTGGTATCAGATGCAGAAGGATTATCAGAAAATGTGCTCGATGGTGAAACAGGTTGGGTGGTTTCATCGAGTAATCCAAAATACCTAGCCAATAAAATAAAAGAAGTGATTAATTTAAATGAAATTGAAAAAAATAGAATAATTATAAGAGCTAAGGAAAGAATTAAAAGGGAGTTTAATTTACAAAAACAACAACAAGAATTTGTGGATTTTTATAAAATAAAAGATTAAAAATGAAAAAAATTTTAGTAACAGGAGGTGCAGGTTTTTTAGGTTCACATTTGTGTGAACGCTTATTAAAGCAAGGGAATGAAGTAATATGTGTGGATAATTTTTATACAGGAGGGAAATCCAATATTTTACATTTATTAAGCAATCCTTATTTTGAGTTGATACGTCATGATGTTACATTTCCATTATATATTGAAGTAGATGAAATTTATAATTTAGCCTGTCCTGCAAGCCCCGTTCATTATCAGAACGACCCTGTTCAAACCACGAAAACGAGTGTACATGGTGCTATTAACATGTTGGGTTTGGCAAAGCGATTAAAAATAAAAATTTTACAGGCATCTACAAGTGAAGTTTATGGTGATCCTGTGGTACATCCTCAAAAGGAAGATTATTGGGGTAATGTAAATCCTATTGGACCAAGAGCCTGTTACGATGAGGGTAAAAGAGCTGCGGAAACATTGTTTTTTGATTATTACAGACAACATCAACTAGAAATTAAGGTGATGCGCATTTTTAATACCTATGGGCCTAATATGCACCCAAATGATGGCAGGGTGGTGAGTAATTTTATAGTACAAGCCTTAAATAATACAGACATAACTATTTATGGAAATGGTGAGCAAACCCGGAGTTTTTGCTATGTAGATGATTTAATTGATGGAATGATTGCCTTTATGAATTCACCAAAGGAAATTACAGGACCTATGAATATGGGTAACCCAACAGAATTTACCATTTTAGAATTGGCAAAAGCAGTTATTAAATTAACTAATAGTCAATCTAAAATACGCTTTGAGCCCTTACCTCAAGACGATCCTATGCAGCGTAAACCAGATATTAGCTTTGCTAAAAAAACTTTAAACTGGAATCCAACTATTCAGTTAGAAGAAGGCTTGTTAAAAACAATACACTATTTTAAATCAATTTAAGTGATTCGTATTTTTTACCCTAAAAATCATTATAATAAAAAACACAGGGGTGAATTATTTCCCTTGTTAAAAGCATTTGTTAAAGGAAGTTTGTTTGCAGATATTGATAGAATAGCTATGTATGGGGTTTCTGAAAACGAGTATCAGTTTGTGAATACTATTGCAGAATGTGATCTTGCAATTTTAACGATGTCTTGGAATTATTACCAACGTTCAAAGCAACTTTTATTAGCCGAAAATTTTATAAAGGAGGTCGAAAAATTCAATAAAAAAGTGTTTACGCATACCACTGGTGATTTTGGAGTTGCCATTCCATATTATAAAAATTGCATTGTTGTACGTCCAAATGGATATGTTTCTAAATTACCAGAAAACCATGTTGGAATTCCCATTTTTATAGGAGATCCTTTAAAAAACAATAAATTTGAAAGTAAGCCGCTATTTGAAGAAAGTATTAATATGCCTTTAATTGGTTTTTGTGGACAAACAAATGCATCTTTATTGAATGCTTTTAAAGAAATAGGACGTGTATTTTATCGGAATTTAAAATACTATTTAAAGTTATCGATTCACAGTCCTCAAAAAATTATGTCATCTTCTTATTTAAGAGGACAAACCTTAAAAATCATTAAAAAAAGTAACTTATTAAGCACTAATTTTATTGAACGAAAAAAATACAGGGCAGGAGTAAAAACTTCAGAAGAAAGAACCAAAACCACCAATGAATTTTATAATAATATTTACAACACAATGTACACTGTTTGTGTGCGTGGTGGTGGAAATTTTTCTGTGCGATTGTATGAAACTCTGGCAATGGGACGTATTCCAATATTAATTAACACTGAGGGTTTTATGCCATTAGCTGATACAATAAATTGGAAAAATCATGTAGTTTGGGTTGAAGAAAACGAATTAAATACATTACCAGATAAAGTTTTAGAATTTCATTCGAATCGTTCATTTAAGGAAAAGGAACAGCTTATGGAGCAAAACAGGTTACTTTGGGAAACGCATTTATGTTTTGGTGGGTATTTTAAAATTTTGTTTGAAAATATAGAGTTATAGTGAAGATTCAAGTACGTCACTTCGAGTGATTTTCAGAAGTGAAACGGAGGGAAATAGTATCGAGAAGAAAGTCAATAATTAAAAACAAAATTATTAACTTTCAAAAATGAAAAAGAGTTTTGTGTATATATTAAAATGTTCAGATAACACCTATTATACTGGAGTTACAAGTAATTTAGAGAAAAGACTATTTCAACATTCATCAGGTTTTTATAAAAATTGTTATACTTATAAAAAGAGACCAGTCACAATGGTTTTCTACGCAGAATTTACAGATATAAATTTAGCAATTGAAAAAGAGAAACAATTAAATAAATGGTCAAGAGTTAAAAAAGAGGCTTTAATTAATGGTGGTTATGATGATTTGGTCAATTTGGCTAAGAAGAAATTTGAGTAGGAGGTTCTCGATACAATTTTAAAAAGAACTAGGGTTCTTTTTAAAACCACTCGAACTGACGAAGATTCAAGTACGTCACTTCGAGTGGTATTTTGTAATGCAATGGAGAAATAGTGTATCGAGAAGTATTACGTGCGGGTTCTCGGTACAACCTCGCGCACTCGGTCACTCGAACTGACGAAGATTTAAGTACGTCACTTCGAGTGATTTTCAGAAGTGAAACGGAGGGAAATAGTATCGAGAAGTAGTTGTAAATCAAATTTTGTTTATGGTTCTCGATACAATTTTAAAAAAAACTAAGGTTCTTGTTAAAACCACTCGAACTGACGAAAATTCAAGTACGTCACTGTGAGTGGTGTTTTGTAATACAATGGAGAAATAGTGTATTTAGAAGTATTACGTGCGGGTTCTCGATACAACCTCGCGCACTCGGTCACTCGAACTGACGAAGATTCAAGTACGTCACTTCGAGTGATTTTCAGAAGTGTAACGTATGGAAATAGTATCGAGAAGAAAGTCGATAATTAAAAACAAAATTATTAACTTTCAAAAATGAAAAAGAGTTTTGTGTATATATTAAAATGTTCAGATAACACCTATTATACTGGAGTTACAAGTAATTTAGAAAAAAGACTATTTCAACATTCATCAGGTTTTTATAAAAATTGTTATACCAATAAAAGAAGGCCTGTAACAATGGTTTTCTATGCAGAATTTACAGATATAAATTTAGCAATTGAAAAAGAGAAACAATTAAAAAAATGGTCAAGAGTTAAAAAAGAGGCTTTAATTAATGGTTGTTATGATGATTTGGTCAATTTGGCTAAGAAGAAATTTGAGTAGGAGGTTCTCGATACAATTTTAAAAAGAACCTTAGTTCTTGTTAAAACCACTCGAACTGACGAAAATTATCCTAAAAAACTAATTAAACTTAATGGTTCTTTTATATTTGCCTAAAATATATTATCAAACTAAATGCTCTTCAAATTTTTAAAATATATAAATCCAACAAATTATTTCAATTTAGAAAGAAATAACAATACTACTGTTTTTCCAGATTGGGATGCTTTGCCTAAAAATATACAAGCGCAAATAAAATTGAATAAAGCTTATAGTAATTTAGAAATAAGTAAATTGGATGGAGCTTACCAAGCCATTCAAAAAGGGTATATTGGAAATGTAAAAACGATTAATTTTAAAGCACAAATTCCAATTGAGGATGAATACCGTTTTATAAGAACTTATTTTAATAAATTATGGGTGTATTACACCTTATTACTGCGTTTAATAACCTTTCACAACCCATTAAAAGAGTTTAAAGCTTTTTTTAAAACGCGTAAAATAATACAAATAAATGTATTTAAAGAGCCTATAAGTTACCCGGAATGGGATAATTTTAAAAGTGAACTATTACAACAACAGCCAAAAGTAAGTGTAATTATTCCAACCTTAAACAGGTACAACTATTTAATAGATGTTTTAAAAGATCTTGAAAAACAGGACTATCAAAATTTTGAAGTAATTGTAGTTGATCAATCAGAACCTTTTCAAGAATCGTTTTACAAACAATTTAAATTGAATTTAAAGTTGATTTATCAACAAGAAAAAGCTTTGTGGCTGGCAAGAAATACAGCAATTAAATCTTCCAATGCATCTTATTTTTTGTTATTTGATGATGATAGTAGGGTAGCTACCGATTGGATTACAAACCATTTAAAATGTATCGACTTTTTTAATGCTGAAATATCTTCTGGAACTTCAATATCTGTTGTTGGAGCAAAAGTCCCGGAATCGTATCGTTATTTCAAATTATCAGATCAAATTGATACAGGAAATGTACTTATTAAAAGAAAGGTATTTGAACAAATAGGGTTATTTGACCGGCAATTTGAAAAGCAACGTATGGGCGATGGTGAATTTGGCTTAAGAGCCTATTTGGCAGGCTTTTTAAATATATCCAATCCAACATCGGAACGGTTGCATTTAAAAGTAGCAACAGGAGGGTTACGACAAATGGGAAGTTGGGATGGCTTTAGACCTAAAAAGTGGTTTTCTCCCAGACCTATTCCAAGTGTGGTATATTTATTTAGAAAATATTTTGGAAATAAGTTAACTCGATTTGCCTTACTAAAAGCAGTACCTCCTTCATTAATACCTTATAAGTATAAGAATCAACCAAAAATGATGTTAATTGGTTATTTACTTTCAGTACTATTATTGCCGTTGGTTTTATTTCAAGTATTTAAATCTTGGAAGTTGGCAAGTAAAAAGTTAGAAGAAGGAAGTTTAATTGAAAAGTTAATTTAATTTGCATTATAAAAAAATATTTTAGAATGACACAATTTAAATATTTTATTTCCGATATAAATAGGCTGCTGGGTAAGAGAAAAATTAGAATTATTCATATTTGGTTAAGTAGAATTTTTGTTGGAATATTTTTATACAGATTTGAAAGAAGTTTATTTTTAATTTTCAATAATTTTTATGGAATTTTGAGAATACCATTTTTGCCTCTATTTTATCTTTTTCAAGCATATTCAAATATTGATATCCATTATAAAGCAAATATTAAAGGAGGATTATTAATTTTACATCCTTCATTAGGAATTGTAATTTCAGGTCAAGTGAGTATAGGGGAAAATTTGACTTTAACAGGAGGTAATTTAATCGGTACAAAAAAAAACTGTGAAAAAGATTCTTTTATAATTGGTGATCATTGTACGTTTGGGGGCAATGCAACTTTAATAGGTCCTTTAATTTTAAGTGATAACATTACTATTGGTGCTTCTGCCTGTGTTATAAATAATTGCCTTCAAAAAAACAGTATTTTAGTTGGAATTCCAGCAAAAGAGGTTTAAAATTTAATTAATGAACTCTAAAAAAATGCTACTAGTAACCTCAGAATTCCCCCCACAACCTGGAGGGATAGGAAATCACGCCTATAATTTAGCTACACAGTTACAATTAAAAGGTTATAAGGTTACAGTATTAGCTGACCTGCGTTCTAAAGATGGAGCAGAAGAACAACAATTTGATGCTACATTACTTTTTAAGGTTGTAAGAATTATACCCAACAAAATTAGCTGGTTTACCTATATACAGCGGATATTAAAATATAGAAGTTTGGTTACTAAAAGAGATTTGGTAATTGCCTCAGGTAAATTTTCGTTATGGATGGTTGGTTTAGATCCTTTTTTAAGCCTGTCTAAAAAAAATGCTGTTATTCATGGAACTGAATTAAACTTAAAAGGAATTCCCAAAATATTAATCAATAAATCGCTTCCAAAATTTAATAAAATAATTGCTGTTTCAAAATATACTAAATCCCTGGTTTTTTCATTAAAATTGAAAAATATTGAGGTAATACCTAACGGTTTTAAAACTTTTAAAACAGCAAAATTAAGTGAACCGAAAATTAATAGAGATGCTAATTACCCGATTCTAATTACAGTTGGAAATGTAACTGATAGAAAAGGGCAGTTAAATGTAATAAAGGCATTGCCTTTATTAAAAGAGAAATACCCAAAAATACAGTATCATATCGTGGGGATTCCAACAATGAAAGAAATGTTTAAAGAAGTTGCTTTTAAACTTGGAGTTCACAATTCCATAATTTTTCATGGTGAAGTTACAGGGGAAAGGAAGCATCAACTATTGAAAGAAAGTGATATATTTGTGATGCTGAGTAATAAAACCAATACCGGAGATGTTGAAGGCTTTGGAATTGCTGTAATTGAGGCAAATTTTATGGGTTTACCAGCTATTGGCTCTGGAAATAGTGGTATAGCTGATGCAATAAAAAATAATTGTTCTGGTAAATTGATCAATCCTATAGATGCAAATGCTTTTCTTGAAGCCATTAATACTATTTTAAAGGACTATACTAATTATTCAAACAATGCGAAAGAATGGTCAAAGCAATTTGACTGGAAAATTATTATTAAAAAATATTTAAACACCTTTGAATAAGCTATTAATTATTTCACATACAGAACATTACTCTCTAAAAAATAATGAAATTGTTGGGTTAGGATCTACTGTTAGAGAACTCAATTATTTGGCTACACTTTTTGAAGAGGTAATCCATTTAGCACCTTTACACAAGGAAACCGCTCCAAAAAGTGCAATTCGGTATCAAAATAATGTTACATACGTTCCACTAAAGCCATCTGGAGGAAAAGGATTTATGAAATTGAACATCTTTTTATATGCGCCTCATAATTTAGCCATTGTTAAAAAGTATTGTAACGAAGCAACTATTATTCAATTTAGAGCTCCAACGGGGATTGGATTGTATATACTTCCATATTTAAAATATTTTAATAAAAAACCATATTGGGTTAAATATGCGGGTAATTGGGTAGCCAAAGAATTGCCTTTGGGAAATAAATTACAACGATGGTGGCTTCAACATAAAATTTCACCAAAAACCACTATTACAGTTAATGGAAATTGGCAAAATCAACCAAAAAACATAATTTCTTTTGAAAATCCTTGTTTAGATTCTAATGATAGAGTTATTGGGGCAGAAATAATAGCTAAAAAAGTATTAGAAGATAAAATTAATTTTTGTTTTATAGGTGGTTTAAATGCCAATAAAGGTATTGAAATGCTAGTTAATGTTTTTTCGAAATTAAATGCTAATAATTTAGGAACCTTACACATTGTTGGAGATGGAGTTTTAAGAAATCGATTGGAAGTTGAAGCAAAAAAAGCAACCAATACTATTGTTTTTCATGGGTATTCGTCAAAAGAAAGTATTGTAGAAATTTATAAAAAGTGTCATTTTATTGTGTTGCCTTCAAAAAGCGAAGGTTTTCCAAAAGTAATTGGGGAAGCAATGAATTTTGGTTGTGTTCCTATTGTTTCAGAGGTTTCCTGTATCAATCAATACGTTCAAAATAACTACAATGGATACTTGATTAAACCTTTAATTGAAGAAAATTTAAGGAATGTAATACAACAAAGTTTATTACTTTCAAATGTTGATTTTATAAAATACATTGATATTAATTATAAAATGGCTGAAAAATTCACTTTTAACTATTATTTAAAAAGGATTCAAAAAGAAATAGTTTGTTAAACGTTTCATAAAAACTTATTTCAGTAAATTTGAATTTGTGATGTATTGTTTTAGTTACAGAATTAATATAACAAACCCTTGGAATACAATAAAAGATTTAATTTCGAATTTATTTTAGTGCTGCTGCATTTAGTATTGGGCGCATTAAGTCTGTTTGGTTTTGTATCAAAAATAGTGTCGTTGGCAATTGTTATTTTCGGAGTTATATTCATTATAAAGTCAAAAAATGATAACAACCAGGCAATTTATTGGAGTGCATATATTGTTGGTTCAGAGGTATTGTACAGGATGTCTGGAGGTACTTTTTTATATGAATTACCAAAATATTCAGTCTTATTATTTTTAGCATTGGGATTGTATTTTGAAAAAAAAAGACATCATGTTTCCATATCCTATTTAATAATAATTTTATTATTATTAATAGGCATTGCTTTTACCGATATACCTTTTAACGCATCTATACGCAAAGCAATTGCATTTAATTTAAGCGGCCCTATATTGTTATGCGTTTCTGCATTGTATTTTTACAAAAGAGAATTATCTATTTCAACATTATTAAATATGTTGTTTTATATGTTATTACCAATAATATCTATCGTAATTCTCCTATACCTTAAAACACCAGATTTTAATAATATAAGGTTTAGCAGTAATGCCAATTTTGCAACATCTGGGGGCTATGGTCCCAATCAGGTAGCAACAATTATTGGCATGGGAAGTTTTATTATTGTGAGTCTTTTGTTTTTTAGAAAACGTATTTTTCCGTTTTATGTATTGGATGTATTTTTATTTATATACTTTATTTACAGAGGGCTAATTACATTTTCAAGAGGAGGCATGGTAACTGCTTTTTTTGCGTTAAGCATTTTTCTATTTTTTTATATACTAGCCAGAAAAGATAAAATACAGCAATTATTTAAATATACGGGTATTATTTTGTTAGTTGGAACAGCATTATTGCTATATACTGCTGAGTTAACAGGAGGAATGTTAATTAATAGGTATACGAATAGAAATGCGGCGGGAATAGTAAAAGACGATTTTAGTACTGGTAGAATTGATTTATTTAAGAGTGAATTGGAAAATTTTTATGAACACCCTTTTTTTGGAATTGGTGTAGGAGGATCTAAATATGAGCGTTTTGAAGAAACTGATACTTTAGCAGCCTCCCATAATGAGGTTAGTAGATTGTTAAGTGAACATGGAATGATTGGATTGGTTGTATTGATTTTGTTATTAGTAATTCCAGTTGGTCATATTTTAAAACAACCTTACTTAGCGCGTGCTTTTTTAGCTGCGTTTTTAATGTTTTGGTTTTTAACCATTAACCACTCCGCAATGCGGATTGCTTTTCCTGCATTTATTTATGGTTTAAGTGTTACAATTATAAGTTTTAATAAAAAGGAAACATTAACGGAATAATTGAGCTGGATATTAATTTGAAAAAAATACTATACATAGGAAATAATTTAGATGCAAAGAATCCAACTACAATTGTGTTACTCTCAACATTGTTGCAAGAAATTGGTTTTGAGGTAAACATATATTCAAATAAAAAAAATAAGTTACTTCGTTTGTTAGCAATGTGTTTAGGTGTTTTTAAATACAGGAAAGCAAGTTTTCTTTTAATTGATACGTACAGTACTTCAAATTTTTATTATGCATTGGTAGTATCACAATTAGCCAGATTATTTAATTTAAAATACCTACCAATTTTACATGGTGGAAATTTACCAATAAGATTGAAAAATAGTTTGTATTTATCAGAATTAATATTTAAAAATGCTGAGTTAAGTGTAGCTCCTTCAAATTATTTGTTGCAACATTTTAAAAGCAATGGTTTTAAAACGGTATTTATTCCAAATGGAATTGAACTTAAAAATTATCCTTTTAAATTACGTAAAACTATAAGTCCTAAATTATTATGGGTACGTGCTTTTGATGAAATATACAACCCGCAAATGGCAATTAAAGTAGTAGCTTTGCTTAAAGAAACGTATCCAAATGCAAGTTTATGTATGGTTGGACCCGATAAGGATGGTTCTTTAACAAACGCAAAAATGTTGGCAAAAGAATTAGGAGTACAGAATTCTATAGAGTTTACAGGCTTACTTGATAAAAAAAAATGGATTAAAAAATCGGAGGAATTTGATGTGTTTATAAATACTACAAATATTGATAATACACCCGTTAGTGTAATTGAAGCTATGGCATTGGGTTTACCTGTAATTTCAACAAATGTTGGAGGAATCTCTTATTTAATTGATGCTAAGATTGATGGTATTTTAGTTGAAAAAAATAATGAAACTGAAATGGCGAATGCAATTATTAATTTAATTGAAAATCCAATTAAAGCGGTTAATATTGCAAACAATGCAAGGCAAAAAGTAGCTAATTTTGATAGCGTTGTTGTTAAAGAAGAATGGAGAAAATTATTGGAAAATGCTTAAAAAAGTAATTTTTAAACTCGGTCAGAAATTAAGAAATCCATCTTTAAATAATTGGTTTAGTTTCTTAAAAAAATCTGAATCTTGGACTTTAAAAGAACTTGAAAATTATCAATTATTAAAACTGAAGGAACTCGTTTCAGTTGCTTATAATAATTCGAAATTTTACAGAAACTTGTTTGAAGAAAATGGACTATCTCCTTCAGATATTAATTCGTTAGCCGATTTAAAGAAGATTCCAATTATTTCAAAAGAAGATTTAATTACAAAAAATAAAGATATTCAGGTTACATTAAAAGCTACAAAGTTTTTTAAAGCAAGTACTTCAGGAACCACGGGACAAGCTTTAAATTTTTTAAAGGATGAGTTTTCAGATTCATTTAATAGAGCCTCCATGTTTAGAGGGTATTCTTGGTACAAAGTAAACCCTTGGGATAAAAACGGTTATTTTTGGGGTTATAATTTTTCAAGTAAAGAAAAATTGAAAACAAGGGGTTTAGATGTCTTACAAAACAGGTTTAGAATATTTAACTTTAATGATAAACAATTAAAGTTATTTTCAAACAAACTTCATGATTCAGTATATGTACACGGATATTCTTCTGCTATTTATGAAACTGCAAAAAAAATAAATAGGCAACATTTTAATAAACCATTAAATTTAAAAATGGTTAAAGGCACTTCAGAAAAAATTTATGAGCGTTATCAAGATGAAATTAAAAAGGCTTTTGGACAAAAAATGATAAGTGAATATGGTGCAGCAGAAACAGGTATTATTGCATTTGAATGCCCAAGTGGAAATATGCATATTAATATGGAAGGTGTAATTGTTGAAGAAATAAATGAAGAAATTATTATTACAAATTTACAAATGCAATCGTTTCCTGTAATTCGTTATCGTTTAGGAGATTATGTGAAATTAGCACCCGAAAATAAAGAATGCGCCTGTGGTTTAAAACATTTAATAATTGAAGAAGTTACAGGTAGAATAGGAGCTATTGTTTATGGAGAAAAATTAACGTATCCAAGTTTGTATTTTTATTATATTTTTAAAAATTTAGCAAAGCAAGGTGTGTTTTTAAATTATCAAATTGTGCAAAATATAAAAGGTAAACTCAATTTTTTTATAGAACAAGATTTAAGTATGGAGCATAAAAAGCTTTTAGAAAACGAAATTGAACGTTATTTTAAAAAGGATTTAAAAATTAAAATAAATACTAATTTTGAGTTTAAAACAAGAGAAGGAAAGCATAAAAGTTTTATATCAAACATTTTATAAATGAACCAACTAGTTTCTATAATAACGCCAAATTATAATGCTTCGCAGTATATTGCAGAAACAATCCATAGTGTACAGAAACAAACTTATAAAAATTGGGAATTAATAATTGTTGATGATTGTTCTACTGATAATTCGGTAACGATTATTAAAGAATTTCAAAAAAAGGATGCTAGAATAAAATTAATTGAATTAAAAGAAAATGTTGGTCCTGCAATTGTAAGAAATGAAGGAATTAATATTGCAAAAGGTAAATATCTTACTTTTATAGACTCCGATGATATTTGGTTACCTGAGTTTATTGAAATTTCAAAAAAAAATATAATGAATTCTGATGGTTTTGTTTTTGCTTCTTATCACAGGTTTAATGAGGCTTTAGAACCAAAATACAAAGATTTTATTGTTCCTTTAAAAGTTAATTATTCTGATATTTTAAAATCTAATTCTATTAGTTGTTTAACAGCTTTTATAAATATTGAAAAGCTGGACAAGCTGTATATGCCTACAATACTTTATAGGCAAGATATGGGTTTATGGTTAAAATACCTTAAAAAAATTGACTATGCAATTGGAATTCAACAGCCATTGGCAATCTACCGAATTAGAAAAAAATCACATTCCAGAAATAAATTCAACCTAATAAAACACCAATGGAATTTTTATAGAAATGTTGCTGAACTTTCTGCTTGGTTATCGGTTTAT
Organism: Lutibacter oceani; assembly: GCF_003384935.1. Taxonomy (GTDB): domain Bacteria; phylum Bacteroidota; class Bacteroidia; order Flavobacteriales; family Flavobacteriaceae; genus Lutibacter; species Lutibacter oceani. The sequence goes on along the minus strand of NZ_QTTQ01000010.1, from coordinate 445,604 downwards.
TATCTTTTCAGTTGGATGTTTTATGGTGTACGTAAATATTATTTTTAAAAGGTTGTACTATAAATTCTAGTATGTATCTTTGAAATTATTAAATAAAAATTATCATGCCCCAAAAAAATGTTCCATTTTCAATTTCTGAACGAAAGCTGTTATTGCGCGTTTTTGATATTGTGTTTACCATTGGAGGATTGGTTTTAGTATCTTTTTTATTTAATTTTCATTACTTTAAATTTGAAAATAACACTGTTTATAGTTATATGTTTATTTTAAGTGCTTATGTACTTTTGTTTGGGCAAATATTTGAAATGTATAATTTAGAGGTTGCAAACGATAAATATTTAATATTAAGAAGTACAATTTTAACAGGTTTTTCAACCACGCTTTTTTATGTTTTTACACCGGTAGTTACGCCAATTTTACCAGAAAACAGGTTGCAAATTTTATATCTTTTTTTAGCAATAACTGTATCAATTTATATTTGGAGGTATGCTTATATTCAGTTTATTTTTAAACCGATATTTTTTAATAGAATAATAATTCTTGGTTCTGATAATAATGAAATAATTAAGTTAATTAATTTAATAAACACGAAAGCTCCAAATAATAACATTATTGGGTATATAAGTCCAAAAGAGATTTTAAATCAGCCGGCTAAATTTCTTGACGCTAACAAAGTAATGTTAAAAGAGTTTGTTTTAAATAGTCAAATTTCAGAAGTTGTAGTTGATAACTTTCATAAAAGTGAATTTACCAACCAGTTTACGCCACAACTAATTTCACTTTTTAAAAGAGGTAATAAAATTACCAGTTCAGAAAAATTTATTGAATCAATTTCAAAGAAAGTCCCTGAAACACATCTTAATGAGAGTTTTTATAATCATTTAAATTTTAGTACAAGCCAGCAAAATAGGGTTTATTTAATTTTTCACCGGGTATTTGATATAATTGGTTCCATAATTGGAATAGTATTTTTAATTGGTTTATTGCCTTTTGTATTTTTAGGTAATTTAATTTGGAATAAAGGAGCATTGTTTTATTACCAGGAAAGAGTTGGAAAAGGAGGGAAGTTGTTTAAGATTGTAAAATTGAGAACAATGGTTGAAAATGCTGAAAAATCAGGTGCGGTTTGGGCACAAAAAGATGATGAAAGAATAACTAAGTTTGGTAAGTTTTTAAGAAGAACAAGACTTGATGAAGTACCTCAATTTATAAATATATTAAAAGGAGATATGAGTATAATAGGTCCCAGACCTGAAAGAACGGAATTTGTTGCAGAATTAAGCGAAAACTATCCGTTTTATACCATTAGAAATGTTATTAAGCCTGGATTAACAGGCTGGGCACAAGTAGAATATCCTTATGCAAGTACTAAAGAAGAGCAATATACTAAATTAAGATATGATTTATATTATATAAAAGAACGGAATTTATTGTTGGATTTTAAAATTATAATTAAAACAATTAGTACCGTGTTATTTTATAGAGGGACGTAATTTTAATAGTTAAATTTAATAAATAGCACGTTTTATAAAATCTTCAAAGTCTTCGTAAAATTCTTCAAATTGATGCATTGCTTCATAAAAAAACTCAAATGCTCCTTGCCAAGTGTTTTTATCATGAATATTAAATGCTCCGTTGTATTTTACATAAACTCTATGAATAATTTTACCAGTATCTAATGGATAAATTTCATCAAATATAACATCGGGTAAATAATCTTCTGTTAAATTGCTTTTTACTTCTAAAAGTTGATCAAAAAGTAATTCATTTTTAGTTCTATCAAAAGATTCAATATCTAAACAAACCAATGCTTGTTTTTTATCGGCAACAAATTTAAAACTGAAATCTTTAATTTTTGTATTATACAATAACCATTTTCTTGGAAATGATTTCCCAAAACTTGTCCAAAATTCTTTTCTGAGTTTTGCAGATGCTTCTTTGCTAAACATTTATCCGTGTATGGTTTCTGTAGTTCCTAAGTCCTTCATAATTTCAGCTTCAAATTCCAACAAATCATTCCATTTTTTGTCTACTTCTTTTCGTTCTCCAAAAGTACGTGCAAAATTCAAAAATAAAACATAATGATTTGCTTCTGAAACCATTAAATCTCTATAAAATTTGGCTAATTCTTGATCTTTAATCCCTTCAGAAAGTAGCCTGAAACGCTCACAACTTCTGGCTTCAATTAATGCCGCATACAACAACCTGTGTACTAGTTGAGTAGTTCTGCTACCACCTTTTGGAAAGAATTTCAGCAATTTATTTACGTATAAATCCTTTCTGTCTTGGCCTAATTTTATGTTTCGTGCAAGTAGTTTTTCATGTACTAACTTAAAATGGCTCATTTCTTCTTTTACTAATGAAACCATTTCTGTAACCAATTCAGAATACTCTGGGAAACTCATTATTAGCGAATTAGCAGTTGATGCTGCTTTTAACTCACAATGAGCATGGTCAATTAATATTTCGTCAATATTTTTTTCTGCAATATTTACCCAACGCGGATCGGTTGGAAGTTTTAAGCCTAACATAATTATGTGTCAAATTTAAATTTAAGTTCTTCTAAACTGGTTTCTCCACCAACTAAGGTTATAACATCTCCTAAACGCATACGTGTATATCCGTGAGAAACTAACAGTTGACCTTTTCTTTTTATTGAAAGTACCAGTACATCAGCAGGTAAGCGTAAATCACGTAAACGCATACCGTGTATATCTTCATTTCTAATTTCAACATCCATAGAATCTTGCCCTTCATCCATACCAAGTAGTAATGAAGTTGCATTTGGTGAACGTACAAAATGATCTAACAAACTAACCATTGCAGTGGCAGGTTCAATTATTAAAACTCCAAGTTTGTGAAATTTCTCAAAATTATCTCTATTATTTAAACGTACTATAACATCTTTAGTACCAATATGTTCGTATATAAGTTCTGCAATTTTGTAATTATCTTCATCAGAAAGCATTAAAATTATTGCTTCTGTTTTATCTAAAGCTAATTGTTTAATTCCTGTAAAACTAATTGAAGTTAATTGAAGTACTTTAAAATCATTTACAACTTTTTCTTGTTTTCTATCAACATTTATAATTCTTGCTTCCCATTTGTTTTTTTGTAATTGAGTAGCTAAAGCAATTGATTGATCTTCTAAACCAAATATTACAGCATCTCTTGTGCTATCCAATGCAGGCATTTTTGCGCGTAAATGACTTTCTTTTACAAAGTTTAATGACCATTTAAAAAGTGGAGGACCAATTAATTGATTTAAAACAATAATGGCAATTATAATAGTTTCAAACTGATGACCCCAAGCAGGAAATATATTTGAAATAATGGTTGCCAAACCTAATGCCACACCAGCTTGTGTTAAATAAGGCATCCAGGCAATTAAAGCATATTTTTTGGGGTCTTGTGCTGCATAAACACCAAAAATTCCTCCAAAAAACATAGTAATTAAACGTAAAAAGAACAATCCAACAGCAATTCCAAAAACACTCATTAATGTTTGAATTGATAATGAGGCACCTGTGAGCGTAAAGAAAATTATATAAATTACGGGGCTAATTTCGTCTAAAGCTTCTGAAAACTCAATACGGTGTTTGCTATAATTTGTAAGTACAAAACTTCCAATAATACATATTAGTAAAGGCTCTAAAATAAATTCATGGTGAAATAATTCAAGAGATTTTATTTGTATATAATGAGCGAACAAGTAAATGCTATATCCAATAATTAATACTGAAAAACCTTTTAATTTTGTGTCCATTTTTGTTGAAAATGGTATTTGTAAAATTTTTCCAACTACATAACCCAATCCGAATGAGGTTAATATTTCAAAAAATAAAATGACAAAAAACATTAAATTAGTTGTTTCATCATTTATTAGCGCTTTTGCAACCGCTAAACAAATGGCAAATAAAACTATTACCAATACATCTTTTACAACTGTAACACCCATTACCGTTTTTGTAAACGGACCATTGGCTCGCATTTCATTAATAACGGCAATTGCTGAAGAAGGGGATCGTGCAACAAAAATTGTAGCAAATAAAATAGCTACTGCAATTTTATGAGTTGAAGGCATTTCAGCCATAAAAGGGATATATGATGCACCAAAATAAATTACTACCGAACTCATTACAAAAGTAATAACTAACTGACCAATAGTCATCCATTTAATACTATTAACACGGCTTCTTAATTCATTTAGGTATAGTTCTGAACCTGCTGAAAAAGCTATAATTGCTAAAGCAATTTCATTTAGAAAAAAAAGTTCATCAACAGCTTTTGGAGAGATAAAATTTAGGACTGATGAACCAGCGATTATCCCGGTAATTATTAAACCAGTAATTAAAGGAAATTTGATTTTTTGAAAAATTTTTGCTATTTCATTAGAAGCAATCGCAACAATTAAAAAACCTACTAAAAATGTGAGTAATAATTTAATGTCCAAATTATAAAATTTTAATTGCTAATATAACTAATTGATCTTTTAATTATTAATGATTACAAGTCTAAATCAAAAGTTTTTCTTAATAATTCCATAGCTTTATTTTTTTCTTTTAGTTTTTGATATTTTTCCTGAGGAGTGTAGGCGTATTTTTTTGTCTCTTTTTCATTTACATCAATTATTAAATCTACCTTATAATTATTTAAACCTTCTCTTAAATATTTTAATAATGAATGTTTAGCCCTGTCTAATTGATCCTTCATTAAATTGTTAGGAAGTTCAAAATGAATATTTTCATCTTTTAAGAAAGGTTTGTTTGCTTTCATAATAGATGCAACACTTTTTTTCCCTTTATCTAAAAGCTGTTCGGTATATTTTTCCCATAAAATTATAGCTTCATTTTCTTTAAAACTATCAGTTGGTAGTCCTTCAACCTGATCGTATTCAACTTCAATTTTTTCTAATTCCTTTTTTCTATTGATACTAGTTAAGGAAAGTGCAGACCGTCTTCTTGTAGTTGTTTCTAAAACTGGTGGAGTTTTTTCTAATGAAACATCAATTTTTGTTTCATTTATTATAGGAACCTCTTTTTTTTGTTCGGCAATGTGTTTTGATATAATGGGTTTGGAAAATGTTTTTCGTTTTACCTTACTTTGAAAATGTATTGCAGCAATTATGTATGGTTTATTATTTTTTTTTTCTCCATCAAAAGTGATAGAGGCTAATTGCATAAGTGTTAGTTCAACTAACAAGCGTTGGTTTTTACTGCTTTTATATTTTAAATCGCAATCATTTGCCAACTCAATTGCTTGCAGTAAAAAACGAATATCGCTTTTTTGTGATTGTGCTAAATATTTCTTTTTAGCATTATCACCAACTTCTAATAAATCAAGCGTAATTTTATCTTTTGTTACCAATAAATCTCTAAAATGAGAAGCCAGACCACTAATAAAATGGTGCCCTTCAAATCCTTTTGATAAAATAGTATTAAAATGAACCAACACTTCGGGAATTTTATTTTCTAACAGTAAATCAGTGGTTTTAAAATACTCATCATAATCCAGTACATTTAAGTTTTCTGTAACTGCTCTGCGTGTTAATTCACTACCTGAAAAACTTACAACTCTATCAAAAATAGATAAGGCATCACGCATTGCTCCATCAGCTTTTTGTGCTATAATATGAAGCGCATCATCATCAGCATTTATATTTTCTTTTGCTGCTATTTTTACTAAATATTCTTTAGCATCCAGTACTCCAATACGTTTAAAATCAAATATTTGACAGCGTGAAAGTATGGTTGGTATTATTTTATGTTTCTCGGTAGTTGCTAAAATAAATATTGCGTGTGCAGGTGGTTCTTCTAATGTTTTTAAAAAGGCATTAAAAGCTGCTTGAGATAGCATATGTACCTCATCAATAATATACACTTTGTATTTTCCTGTTTGAGGAGGAATTCTAACCTGATCAGTTAAACTCCTAATATCATCTACAGAATTGTTGGATGCTGCATCTAATTCAAAAATGTTAAAAGCAAAATCATCTTCACTTATTTCTCCAGCATTTTCGTTAATTTTTTTAGCTAAAATTCTGGCGCAAGTTGTTTTTCCAACTCCTCGCGGACCTGTAAATAAAAGTGCTTGTGCTAAATGATTATTTTTTATAGCATTTTCAAGCGTATTTGTAATCGCTTTTTGCCCAACAACATCCTCAAATGTTTGAGGTCTGTATTTTCGAGCTGACACTATAAATTGTTCCATAAGGTTAAATTAGGTTCATTTACAAAAATAGAAAAACCAATGATTTATATTGTATTTAATTTGTAAAAAATGAAAGTTTTTTATCAAAAATTAGAATAGTAATTTATAGCATTGAAAAAATATAATTAAATGTATTTTTTTAAGTTTACTATATTGAAGCTTTAATTTATCTCGGATTTTCTGAATATATTTTATTATATAACTTTAAATATTTTTTGATAATTTCTTCTCGCTTAGGTTTCATTGTTGGGGTAAGTAAACCATTATCAATTCCCCAAACATCTGGTGTAAGCTCAAATCGTTTTATAGTTTCCCATTTTCCAAAATTTTCATTTCCTTTATCAATTTCCTGCTGAATGCGTTCTATAACATGAGGGTTTTCAATTAAATCTTCATTGTTGCCGGGAATAGGTTCATGATGAAGTTTAGCCCAGTCTCTTAAAAAATCAAAGTTAGGTTGAATTAATGCTGCTGGCATTTTTTGTCCTTCACCAATAACCAAAATCTGTTCAATAAATCGAGATTGTTTCATTTCATTTTCTATAAGGGCAGGAGCAATATATTTTCCTCCTGAAGTTTTAAAAATTTCTTTTTTTCTTCCGGTTATTTTTAAAAAACCATCTGCATCAATTTCACCTTTATCACCAGTATGAAAATAATCACCCGTCATAACACTTGCAGTTTTTTCGGGATCTTTATAATAGCCTTGCATAATATTAGGACCTTTAGCTAAAATTTCACCGTCGTCTGCAATTTTAATTTCAACATTAGCAATTGGTTTTCCAACAGTTCCAATACGCATTAAACCATCTTTATACATATTTACAGAAATTACAGGAGAAGTTTCAGTAAGCCCGTAACCTTCCATAACTGCCATTTTAGCTGCAGTAAATACCCTTGCTAAACGTGGTTGTAAAGCGGCACTTCCAGAAACCATTGTAGTTAATTCTCCACCTAAAGCTTCACGCCATTTGTTAAAAATTAATTTATTAGCAATTGCAAGTTTAAACTCATACCACAAGCCATTTTTTCCATAAGGTTCATATTTTAAGCCTAAATCAACTGCCCAAAAGAATAATGCCTTTTTAATTCCTTTTAATTCAGAACCTTTTGCTATAATTCCATCATAAACTTTTTCGAGTAAACGGGGAACTACAGACATTAAATTTGGATGCACTTCTTTTATATTTACTCCAATTTTTTCAATACTTTCAGCAAAATATATTGACGTTCCTGAGTATTGATATAGATAATGAAGCATACGCTCAAAAATGTGACAAACGGGTAAAAAACTGAGTGTTCTGCCATTACCTATTGTCAATGGTAAACGCGGTAAACTATCAATTACATTACTAACTACATTGTTATGAGAAAGCATAACACCTTTTGGTTTTCCTGTTGTTCCAGAAGTATAAATTATAGTTGCCAAATCATTAGATTGAACAGTTTCTTTAATTGTTTCTACTTCATTTTGACTGCTTTCGTCTTTTCCTAGTTCCAAAACTTCAGTCCAGTTTTTGCAACCTTCCACTTTATCAAACGAATAAATTTCTTTTAAAGTGCTAACATTTTGTGTAATGGCAATAGCTTTTTTATAAAGTTCTTCATCAGATAAAAAGCAATGTGTTACTTCAGCATGATTAAAAATATATTCATAATCTTCTTTTGAAATAGTTGGATAAATTGGGATACTAATTGCTCCAATTTGCAAAATTCCTAAATCTAAAATGTTCCATTCGGTTCTGTTATTAGAAGAAATAACCGCAATTTTATCGCCAGGTTTTATGCCAAGTTTTAAGAGTCCTCTACTTATTGCATTTCCTTTTGCAATAAATTCTTCCGTAGAAGTAGCTACCCATTTGTTATCATATTTTGTGCAAAACGCGGTTTCTAAGTTAAAATTTTCGAGTTGGTAATACGCAAATTCGAACAGTCTCGTAATTTCTTTTGGCATTTGTTATTGTATATTTGAGTGCGGTACAAATTATAAAAATTAAAATGAATTTACAAGAATGATAAAAACAATAGTAGTAATTTATTTTTTATAAATATTTTGATGTAATATTTTATATTTATTCAAAATTTCTCTTCTTTTCATTTTCATAGTCGGCGTTAATAATCCATTTTCAACAGTCCATATTTCAGGGGTTAATTCGAAGGCTTTTATTTGTTCCCATTTGCCAAACGTTTCATTTGCGATATTAATTTCTTTTTGAATACGTTTTTTTACTTTCTTTTTTGAAATGATCGATTCGAAAGTGCCATTATTTTTTATATTTTTTCTTTTTGCCCATTCAATTATAAATTCAAAATGTGGTTGAATAATGGCTGCTGGCATTTTTTCGCTTTCACCAATTATCATTGCTTGTTCAATAAAACGAGATTCTTTTAATTTACTTTCTAATACAGCAGGCGCAATATATTTTCCTCCAGAGGTTTTAAACATTTCCTTTTTGCGGTCTGTAATTTTTAAAAATCCTTGGTTATCTAATTCACCAATATCCCCAGTATGCAACCAATGGTTTATTATAGTTTTAGAAGTTAAATCTTCATTTTTATAGTAGCCCATCATAATATTGGAGCCTTTTACCAGTATTTCACCATCTTCAGCAATTTTAACTTCAATGTCTTCTAAAACTTTTCCAACAGTTCCAATTTTAAAACCACCATTTCTAAAATCATTTATTGAAATACCAGGAGAAGTCTCTGTCATACCATAACCTTCAAAAACTGGAATTCCGGCAGCAGTAAAAATTTTAATTAGTATAGGTTGTAATGGAGCACTTCCAGAAACCAAAAATTTAATGTTTCCACCTAATGCTTCTTGCCATTTACTAAAAACCAACTTTTTTGCAATTCCTAATTGAAGATGATACCACCATCCGTTTTGGTTATAGGGTTTGTATTTTTTAGCTAAATCTAACGACCAAAAGAAAAGTGTTTTTTTAATACCATTTAAATTACTTCCTTTATCAACAATTTTATCATAAATTTTTTCTAGTAAGCGAGGTACTACAGGAATGAAATGGGGTTTTACTTCTTTCAAATTATCTCCTAATTTATCAATAGCTTCAGCAAAGTAAATTTCAAAACCCATTAATTGATAATAATATAAAGCAAAACGTTCAAAAATATGACATACGGGTAAATAGCTTAAAACTTTATAATTTCCAGGTTTAAAATCCAAAGCTTTTGCACTTACTATGGTATTTTCTACAATGTTTTTATGTGAAAGCATAACGCCTTTTGGTACACCAGTTGTTCCTGAAGTATAAATAATTGTAGCAAGATTACCTGGTAAAACTTGCTTTTTTAATACATCAACATCATTTTGATTTGAAGTATTTTCTCCTAGCTCTAAAAGAGATTCCCAACTGGAAATACCTTCAAGTGTATCAAATGAATATATAGTTTTTAAATTTGTCTTTTCCTTTATTTTGGTAACTTTTTTAGCCAAATCATTATCTGAAACAAAACATAAAACAGCATCAGAATGGTTGATAATGTATTGGTAATCAGCACTTGATATTGTAGGGTATAAAGGCACATTAACAGCGCCAATTTGTAAAATTGCAATATCCAGTATACTCCATTCAACCCTGTTGTTTGTTGTAACAACTACAATTTTATCGTTTGGTTTTATGCCTAAACGAAGCAATGCTCTGCTAATAGTATTTGCTTGTTCAAGATATTGTTTTGTTGAAGTTGCAACCCATTTAGAATCAGTTTTAGAATTGAAACATTTTTCTTGTGGATTATTTGAGAGTTGATTGTATGCAAAATCAAACAGACGTGTTGCTTTTTTAATCATAAATTACATTTGGTTGGTACCAAAATAGTTATAAAATTAAGAATTAACAAAATCTAAATACTTTCAGGTTTTTTATTAAAAATTGTATTGTATATTTATTGAAATCTAAAAAATTATTAAATGATGTTTAAAAAATATTTAAAGATTTCATTTTTAGCCTTATTGGTATTGCCTTTAATGTTTATTTCATGTAAAGGGAATTTAAATGAAAATGAGAAGAGTGCTACCAATTTTTCTGTTGAATTTGAAAAGTATGAATTAGAAAATGGACTTGATGTTGTACTTCATCAAGATAAAAGTGATCCAATTGTTTCTTTAGCAATTCAATATGGAGTTGGTTCTAATAGGGAAAAAACTGGTAGAACAGGATTTGCGCATTTGTTTGAGCATATGTTATTTCAAGAATCTGAAAATGTACCGCAAGACCAGTTTTTCAAAAAAATTCAAGATGCTGGTGGAACTTTGAACGGTGGAACCTGGAAAGATGGAACTATTTATTATGAAGTTGTTCCAAATAATGCGTTAGAAACTGTATTATGGTTAGAAAGTGATCGTATGGGGTATTTAATTAATACTGTTACAGAATCTGCTTTTTATAACCAGCAAGAGGTTGTTCAAAATGAAAAAAGACAACGTGTAGATAACAATCCATACGGACATACAAATTGGGTGTTAGATAAAAATATTTATCCTGAAGGTCACCCTTATAACTGGCAAGTTATAGGTGAATTAGAAGATCTTCAAAATGCTACAGTTGAGGATGTAAAAGAGTTTTACAATAAGTTTTACGGACCAAATAATGCAACCTTGGTTTTAGCAGGTGATTTTGAAACGGATGCTGCTAAAGCATTAATTGAAAAATATTTTGGCGAAATAAAAAGAAGAGAAGAAGTGAGCCCTATGGAGCCTCAACCTGTTACTATTACTGAAACTAAACGTTTTTATCATGAAGATAATTTTGCAAATGCTCCGCAACTTCATATGGTATGGCCAACACTTCAACAATATACTGATGATGCTTATGCATTAGATTTTTTATCTGAAATATTATCAAGTGGTAAAAAAGCACCATTGTATAAAGTACTTGTAAAAGAAAAAGAATTAACATCAAGAACAACTGCATACAATAGATCTCAAGAATTGGCTGGAGAATTTCATATAATTATCACGGCAAATAGTGGCAAAAGTTTAAAAGATGTTGAAGCCGGAATATTTGAAGCATTCGATTTATTTGAAAAAGAAGGAATTACAGATAAAGATATTGAACGTATAAAAGCTGGTTTAGAAACAAGTTTTTACAACGGAATTAGTAGTGTTTTAGGAAAATCTTTTCAATTAGCACAGTACAATGTATTTGCGGGAACACCTGAATTTATTGAGCAGGATATTGAAAATATTAAAAAAGTTACAAAAGAAGATGTAGTACGTGTATATGATAAATATATAAAAGGTAAACCTTTTGTAATGACAAGTTTTGTGCCTAAGGGACAATTAGATTTAATTACTGACAATTCTGTAAAAGCAGAAGTTGTTGAAGAAGAAATAAAAGAAAATGTTGAAAAAACTGTTGTAGATGCTAATGACGAAGTTGTTAAAACTCCATCAAATTTTGATAGATCAGTTGAACCAGCTCAAGGTGAAACTCCAAAATTAAATATTCCAGAAAGTTGGACTGCTACTTTAGATAATGGAATTAAAGTTTTTGGAATTGAACAAAATGAAATACCAACAGTAAACTTTAGTTTAGTTATTGAAGGAGGTCATTTATTAGATGATAAAAATAAAAATGGTGTTGCTAATTTAATGACCGATATTTTAATGGAAGGAACAGTAAATAAAACTCCTGAAGAATTAGAAGAGGAAATTGAAATGTTAGGTGCCAGTATTAATATGTACACCACCAACGAATCTATTGTTGTTAGAGGAAATACATTGGTTAGAAATTTAGATAAAACATTGGCTTTAGTTGAAGAAATTTTATTAGAACCTCGTTGGGACGAAGAAGAATTTGCGCGTATTAAAACAAGTACAATAAATCAAATTAAACGTTCTGATGCCAATCCAAATGCAGTTGCAGGAAGAGTTTATAATAAAATTTTATACGGTGAAGATCATATATTTAGTTACCCAACAAGTGGAACAGTTGCCTCAGTAGAAGCAATTACAATTGATGATTTAAAAGATTTTTATACCAAAAACTTTTCACCATCAATTAGTACTTTTCATATAGTTGGTAATATTAATAAAAAAGAAAGTCTTGAAAAACTAAGTAGTTTAGAAGAGAAATGGAAAGCTAAGGAAGTTATTATTCCAACATATCCTATTGTAAATAACAGAGATAAATCATCTTTATATTTTGTTGATATACCTAATGCAAAACAATCGGTTATTAATATTGGTTATATTGCATTACCAAGAACCGATAAAGACTTTTATCCTGTTGAAGTAATGAATTACAAATTAGGAGGTTCTTTTTCAGGAAATGTAAATTTAATTTTAAGAGAAGAAAAAGGTTATACTTACGGAGCAAGAACCAATTTTAGTGGATCTAAAACTCCTGGTACTTTTACAGCATCTTCAAGTGTTAGAACAAATACAACAGGAGAATCTGTTCAAATTTTTAAAGATCAAATCACAAAGTATAAAGAAGGAATTAGTGACGATGATCTACAATTCACTAAAAATTCATTGATAAAATCAAATGCACGTCGTTTTGAAACACAATTTTCATTATTAGGAATGTTGCAGGAAATGAGTAATTATAATTTAGCTCCTGACTATATTAAAGGTGAAGAGGCAATTATTAATAATATGACATTAGAGCAGCATAAAGAATTGGCTAATAAATATTTAGATGAATCTAAAATGATGTATTTAGTTGTAGGAGATGCAGCAACTCAATATGCACAATTTAAAAATATGGGCTTTGATGAAGTTAAATTAATTGATAAAGAAGGTGAAGAAATTCCTTTAGAAAAAGTGAAACAATAAATAAAAGAGGCTTTCTAAAAAATCTTTAAAGACGTCATTCTGAACTTGTTTCAGAATCTCAACAAACTGGTTAATCAATTATTATGAGAACCTGAAACAAGTTCAGGTTGACGAAGATTTACTTTTTAGAAAGCCTCTTTTTATTTTATAATACTATTAGTTATTATTCTCAATCCATTTTCTTGCATTTACAAAAGCTTCAGCCCATGGTGAAACTTCATCTTTTCTACCTTCAGGATAATTTGCCCAGTTCCATTGGAAAATAGAACGTTCAATATGTGGCATCATAACTAAATGGCGACCATCTTTGCTACTCATCATTGCGGTATTATAATCGGAGCCATTTGGATTTGCAGGATAACCCTCATAACTATATTTGGCAACAATATTATAAGCACTTTCTTCCATTGGTAAGTTAAATTTTCCTTCACCATGTGAAATCCAAACACCTAAAGTGCTTCCAGCTAAGCTAGAAAGCATTACAGAATTGTTTTCTTGAATAGTTACCGAAGTAAAATTACTTTCATGTTTGTGAGAATCATTATGTATTAGTTTACCGTGAACTTTATGTTCAGGGTTGATTTCTTCTAATTCCATAAATAACTGACAACCATTACATATTCCAACTGAAAGTGTATCTTCTCTTTTAAAGAAATTTTGTAAAGCCGTATTGGCTTTTTCATTGTATAAAAATGCACCAGCCCAACCTTTTGCAGAACCTAAAACATCCGAATTACTAAATCCACCTACTGCACCAACAAACTGGATATCTTCTAAGGTTTCACGACCACTAATTAAATCGGTCATATGAACATCTTTTACATCAAAACCGGCTAAGTACATAGCGTTTGCCATTTCACGTTCACTATTACTTCCTTTTTCACGAATAATTGCCGCTTTTGGTCGCTTGTTGTCATTGCGAGGAGTTGGCGACGTGGCAATCTTTTCATTTGTTAGAGATTGCTTCACTTCGTTCGCAAGGACGTCTTTTAGTTTTCCAGTAAAATGTTTTGGAAAAGTATATTTTAATGGTTGATTTTTGTAATTGTCAAAACGATCTTTAGCCAAGCCATTTGCTGTTTGTTTATTATCTAGCAAATAAGAAGTCTTAAACCAAATATCTCTGTATTTAGGAATGTCTAATTTACAAGGTCCAAAATCTAATGTTTCTTCAGTAGTTACATTTCCTAATTTATAAAAAGAAACATTATTTTCGGTTAATTTAGCTTCTACAAGAGCATCTTCTTTAGCTTGAAAAACGATACCAATATTTTCAGCAAATAAATATTTTATAATGTCTTTTTCTTCAAAAACTGAGAAATCAATTTTAGCGCCTAAATTAACATCAGCAAAACACATTTCTAATAGGGTAGTAATTAAACCACCACTACCAATATCGTGACCTGCTAGAATGTTTTCTTCTAAAATTAATTCTTGTATAGTATTGAATGCTTTTTTGAAAAAGTTAGCATTTTTAATGGTTGGAGCTTCGTTTCCAATTTTGTTTAAAGTTTGTGCAAAAGAAGAACCACCTAATTTAAAATCATCCTGTGAAAGATTTATATAGTATATAGAACCACCATCCTTTTGTAAAACAGGTTCTACAACTTTTTTAATATCTGTGCAATTTCCAGCTGCTGAAATAATAACCGTTCCAGGTGCAATTACTTCCTCATTTGGATATTTTTGTTTCATTGAAAGCGAATCTTTCCCAGTTGGAATGTTGATTCCCAATTCAATAGCGAAATCAGAACAACTTTTAACAGCTTTGTATAAACGTGCATCTTCACCTTCATTTTTACAAGGCCACATCCAGTTTGCAGATAAAGACAACCCATCTAAACCATTTTTTATTGGCGCCCAAACAATGTTCGATAATGACTCTGCAATTGCAGTTCTACTACCTATGGCAGGATCAATCAATGCTGCTATCGGTGAATGTCCAATAGAGGTTGTAATTCCTTCTTTACCATTGTAGTCCAAAGCCATAACACCACAATTGTTTAATGGCAATTGTAGGGGGCCAGCACATTGTTGTTTTGCAACTTTACCACCAACACAACGGTCAACTTTATTAGTTAACCAATCTTTACAGGCAACAGCTTCTAATTGAAGTACTTCTTCTAAATAGGTTGAAATATTTTTAACCGAGTATTCTAATTCTGGATAATTTTTTATAACAGTTGTGTCTGTCATAATTGTTTTTGGAGAACTTCCAAACATATCATCTAATTCTAAATCCATTGGTTTTTCACCGGTAGATTTAGATTTAAAAGTAAAGCGATTATTGCTGGTTACTTCCCCAACTTCATAATAAGGAGCACGTTCACGATCTGCAATTCTATGTAAGTAATCAGCATCTTTTTCACCAATAACCAATCCCATACGTTCCTGAGATTCGTTTCCAATAATTTCTTTTGCTGAAAGGGTAGGGTCACCAACAGGTAATTTATCCAAATCAATCAATCCACCAGTTTCTTCCACTAATTCAGACAAACAGTTTAAATGTCCACCTGCACCGTGATCGTGAATTGAAACAATTGAATTCACATCACTTTCTACCATACCACGAATGGCATTGGCAGCTCTTTTTTGCATTTCCGGGTTTGAACGTTGCACAGCATTTAATTCAATACCGCTTTCAAATGCACCCGTATCAGCAGAGGAAACAGCAGCTCCTCCCATACCGATTCTATAATTATCACCACCTAAAATCACAATTTTATCGTGTTCTTTCGGGGTATCTTTTAAAGCTTGGTCTTCCTTTCCATATCCAATTCCACCAGCTTGCATAATAACTTTATCAAAACCTAATTTTCTTCCTTTTGTCTCACTGAACTTGTCGAAGTGTTCTTCGTGTTCAAAAGTTAAAACAGAACCAGTAATTAAAGGCTGTCCAAATTTGTTTCCAAAATCTGATGCTCCGTTAGATGCTTTTATTAAAATATCCATTGGAGTTTGGTACAACCATTTACGCTCTTCCATTCCTTTTTCCCAGGGACGGTTTTCTAATAAACGAGAATAAGCAGTCATATAAACAGCAGTTCCTGCTAATGGTAACGAACCTTTTCCGCCAGCTAAACGGTCTCTAATTTCACCACCTGAACCTGTTGCTGCACCATTAAATGGTTCAACAGTTGTAGGAAAATTGTGTGTTTCTGCTTTTAGTGAAATAACGGATTTAAAATCTTTTTTCTCATAAAAATCAGGTTTGTCGGCAGATTTTGGTGCAAACTGTTCAACAGTTGGACCTTTTACAAAGGCAACATTATCTTTATAAGCAGAAACAATATCGTTTGGATGTTGTTTAGAGGTTTCTTTAATTAATTTAAATAATGATGAAGGCATTTCTTCTCCATCAATTATAAAAGTTCCGTTAAATATTTTATGGCGACAGTGTTCTGAATTTACTTGTGAAAATCCAAACACTTCAGAATCGGTTAATTTTCTTCCGATTTTAGTACTTAAATTATTTAAGTAATCAACTTCTTCATCACTTAAAGAAAGTCCTTCTTGCTGGTTATAATCCGCTATATTATCAATATTTAAAATAGCTTCTGGTTGAATATGAATATCAAAAATATCCTGATGTAAATTTTCATATTTTTGAAAAATCATTGGGTCAAAGTCTTCTTTTTCGTTTGAAGCAGAAAATTCTTCAATCCTTACTATCCCTTCAATCCCCATATTCTGAGTTATTTCAACAGCATTTGTACTCCAAGGAGTAATCATTGCAGCACGAGGACCAATAAAAAAAGCATCGATTGTTTTTTTAGCTAGTTTAGGTTGATTTCCAAAAAGCCAGTTTAGTTTTTGAATGGTTTCTTGCGAAAGTTCTTTTGACGTTTGCACAGCAAATACTTTACTGTTTTGGTTCCCAAAGAAAAGAATCATATATTGATTTTTTAGTGAAATGTTAGAAAGCGCAAATTTAACTAAATAAATAGAATTTTGATAGCTGCTTTTTTTATAATTTAACCTTTTATTAAAAGAGTTTTAAACAATTTTATATTGTTGTTAATTATTTAACAATTAATACGTGTTTGTGAATTTTTTTGATTTAATAACTTTGTGTTTTAAACAATTTTATATATTTGCTGAAGTAAACAAAAGAAAAAATGAATTTTATTCAATTACATCATCATCATTTACATACTTGCAATCAAGCGAGCTGAAAATGTATTGAATAAAGTTAAAATATATTTTAAACCCGTTTGATGAATTCAAGCGGGTTTTTTATTTAACTCATTTTAATTTGTCAAACACATTAAATTAAAAAATGAATAAAATTAAGATTGCAGTTCAAAAATCAGGAAGATTAAACGAAGATTCTCTTCAACTATTAAAAGATTGTGGAATTTCTATAGACAATGGAAAAGACCAATTAAAAGCCTCAGCAAGCAACTTTCCATTAGAAGTTTTATATCTTAGAAATGGAGATATTCCCCAGTATTTAAGAGATGGTGTTGTTGATATTGCTATTATTGGTGAAAATGTTTTAATTGAAAAAGGGGAAGATATTAGCATTGTGGAACGTTTAGGTTTTTCTAAATGTAGAGTATCTCTTGCTGTTCCAAAAGAAGTTAAATATACGAGTATTAAAGATTTGGATGGAATGCGCATTGCAACTTCCTACCCAAATACGGTTATAAATTACTTTAAAAAGTTTAATGTAACTCCAGATATTCACCTTATTAATGGTTCCGTTGAAATTGCGCCAAATATTGGATTGGCAGATGCCATTTGCGATATTGTTTCAAGCGGTAGCACGTTGTTTAAAAACAATTTAAAAGAGGTTGAAAAAATGTTAACCAGTGAAGCTGTGTTGGCAGTTTCTCCAAATATTTCTTCTGAAAATCAAAAAATATTAGATAAGTTACAGTTCAGAATTCAAGCAGTTTTAAAAGGAAGAAAATCAAAATACGTATTAATGAATGCACCAAATAATAAAGTTGAAAGCATTATTAAATTGTTGCCGGGAATGAGAAGTCCAACAGTTTTGCCATTGGCAGAACCAGGCTGGAGTTCAATTCACACGGTTGTAGAAAAAAATTCTTTTTGGGAAGTTATCGACGAATTAAAAGCAAATGGGGCAGAAGGATTATTAGTAGTTCCTATTGAAAAAATGGTATTATAAAATGAAAACAAGTATAAATCCTCCAAAAAATGAATGGTTGGAGTTGTTGCAAAGACCAACATTAACCATTGAATCTATTGAAGAAACTGTAACCGCGATTTTTGATGATGTAAAGCGAAATGGAAATGATGGAATTAAACGCTATACTTCAATTTTTGATGGTGTTGAATTAGATGATTTTTTTGTTTCGGAAGAAGAAATAATTGAAGCAGAAAAACTAATTTCAAATGAACTGAAAGAAGCTATTGCTGTTGCAAAAAGAAATGTTGAAAATTTTCATGCAGCTCAAAAAACAACTAAAGTTTCAATAGAAACTTCAGAAGGTGTTGAATGTTGGCAAGAAAAAAGACCAATTCAAAAAGTTGGATTGTATATTCCTGGAGGAACAGCACCGTTGTTTTCATCTGTTTTAATGTTGGCAATTCCAGCAAAAATTGCAGGTTGTAAAGAAATTGTGCTTTCTACACCTCCAAATAAAAAAGGAAAAATTAATCCGGCTATTATTTATGCAGCACAGCAATGTGGTGTTACCAAAATTGTGAAAGCTGGTGGTATTCAGGCAATTGCAGGATTAACTTTTGGTACAGAAACAATTCCACAGGTTTATAAAATTTTCGGACCTGGAAATCAATATGTTACAGTTGCTAAGCAATTAGCTACAAAATTTGGTGTGGCTATTGATATGCCTGCTGGACCAAGTGAATTGTTAGTTGTTGCAGATGCTAGTGCAAATGCCAGTTTTGTAGCTTCCGATTTATTAAGTCAGGCTGAACATGGTACTGATAGTCAGGTAATTTTAGTTTCAACTTCAAAAGAGAAATTGCAAGAGGTTGAAAATGAAATTTACATTCAAATTGAAGGTTTGTCAAGAAAAAATATTGCGAAAAAAGCTATAGATAATTCAAAACTTATTTTTGTTGAAACTAAAGAAATAGCATTGGAGTTAATTAATGAATATGGCCCAGAGCATTTTATAGTTTGTACAAATAATAACGATTTTTACGTTTCCGGTATTGAAAATGCAGGTTCTGTATTTATTGGAAATTACACCCCGGAAAGTGCAGGAGATTATGCATCTGGAACCAATCATACTTTGCCAACAAATGGATATACAAAAGCGTATTCAGGTGTGAATTTAGATTCGTTTTTAAAAGCGATTTCTTTTCAAAAAATCTCTGAAAAAGGGATTCAAAATATTGGCAAGTCAATTGAGGTTTTAGCGGCAGCAGAAGGATTGGATGCTCATAAAAAGGCGGTTACTTTACGCTTAAATAGTTTAAAGTAGTTGTCATTACGTATTGTTACACTGAGCTTGTCGAAGTGTAGTTTAGGAAACAGGGAATGTAAAATATTAATAAATGAGACTCCGAAAACAAGTTCAGGGTTATAAAATGAAAAATAATTTTAATATAGAAAATTTAGTTAGGGAAAACATAAAATCTTTAAAGCCATATTCTTCTGCAAGAGATGAATTTAAAGAGTTTACTAAAGATATGGTATTTTTAGATGCCAATGAAAACCCTTTTGAGAATGGCGTTAATAGATATCCGGATCCTCAACAAACTACAGTAAAAAAGGAGCTGTCAAAACTAAAAGAAATTCCAGCAACTAATATTTTACTTGGAAATGGAAGTGATGAAGTATTAGATTTAATTTTTAGAGCTTTTTGTGAACCAAAAATAGATAATGTAATTACACTTCCGCCAACATACGGAATGTATAAAGTGCTGGCTACTATTAATAATGTAGAGGAGAGAGAAGTTTTATTAAACAAAAATTTTGAACCAAATATTGATTCAATTTTAGAAAAAGCAGATGCTAATTCAAAAATTTTGTTTTTGTGTTCACCAAACAATCCAACAGGCAATTCATTTTCACAGGAAAGTGTGGAAACATTATTAAATTCTTTCAACGGTTTGGTGGTAATTGATGAAGCGTATATAGATTTTTCTTCACAAAAAAGTTGGTTGGAAAGATTGAAAGAATTTCCAAATTTAATAATTACCCAAACCTTGTCAAAAGCTTATGGAATGGCTGGTATTAGATTGGGAATATGTTATGCTTCCGAAGAAATTATTACTATTTTAAATAAACTAAAACCACCTTATAATGTAAATGAATTAACCCAGCAAAAAGCATTAAAAAGGTTGTTAAGTAAAAATAAAGTTCAACATGAAATTTCTAAAATTTTAGAACAACGAGAAAAGTTGATTGAGAAATTAAAAACAATTTCGTTTGTTGAAGAAATTTACCCAACAGATTCAAATTTTGTATTGGTAAAAGTTGATAATGCAATTGATAGATATAACAATTTACTTGAAAAAGGAATAGTTATTAGAAACAGAACAACACAAGCATTGTGCGAAAATACACTGCGTTTAACTGTTGGTACTAAAATTGAAAATATTAAGTTGATTAAAGCATTAAAAGATATTTAAAATGAAAAAGAAAGTATTATTTATTGATCGTGATGGTACAATGATAAAAGAACCAGCAGACGAGCAAGTTGATGCATTTGAAAAAATAGTATTTTATCCAAAAGCATTTACTTATTTAGGTAAAATTGCAACGGAATTGGATTTTGAATTGGTAATGGTTACCAATCAGGATGGGTTAGGAACTGCTAGTTTACCTGAGGAAGATTTTTGGCCAGTTCAAAATTTTGTTGTTCAATGTTTTGAAAATGAAGGGGTTAAATTTGATAAGATTTTTATAGATAAAACATTTACCAAAGATAATGCTCCAACCAGAAAACCAAATACAGGTTTGTTAACTGAATATTTTTCTGATGAATTTGATATGGAAAATTCTTTTGTTATTGGAGATCGATTGACAGACATTCAGTTAGCTAAAAATTTAGGTGCTAAAGGAATTTTTATTAATGATAATACAAATCTTGGAACAGGAGAAATTACTGTTAAAAGAGATGAGTTGGATGCGTTTATTGCTTTAGAAAGTAACGATTGGCAAAAAATTTACGAGTTTTTAAAACTTGAAAATCGTACTGCTGAATTAACTCGTAACACCAACGAAACAAAAATTTATATCAAATTAAATTTAGACGGAACAGGAAAAAGCAACATTTCAACAGGAATTGCATTTTTTGATCATATGTTAGATCAAATTGCGCGTCACGGAAATATGGATTTAATAATACAAGTGAATGGAGATTTGGAAGTTGATGAGCATCACACAATTGAAGATACTATGATAGCTTTAGGTGAAGTTTTTGCCAAAGCTTTAGGAAATAAATTAGGGATTGAACGTTACGGATTTTGTTTACCAATGGACGATTGTTTGGCGCAAGTAGCTATCGATTTTGGAGGAAGAAACTGGTTGGTTTGGGATGCAGATTTTAAGCGTGAAAAGATTGGTGAAATGCCAACAGAAATGTTTTTTCATTTGTTTAAGTCCTTTACAGATGGTGCACGTTGTAATTTAAATATAAAAGCTGAAGGAACAAACGAACATCACAAAATTGAAGGAATTTTTAAGGCTTTTGCAAAAGCTATAAAAGCAGCTGTAAAAAGAGATGCTGAAAAAATGATTTTACCAAGTACAAAAGGAATGCTATAAGCCCCCTAATCCCCAAAGGGGGGGAATTGAAAATATGGAAGAAATTAAATTTAATAAAAGTAAAGAAGTTTCCCCTTTAGGGGGATTAAAAGGGGGCGTAGTAATTATAAATTACGGAGCAGGAAATATTCAATCTATAAAATTTGCAATTCAACGTTTGGGTTTTGAAGCAGTTTTATCGCACGATGAAGAAGAGATAAGAAATGCGGATAAAGTAATTTTTCCAGGTGTTGGTGAGGCAAGTAGCGCTATGGAAATGTTGAAATCTACAGGATTGGATAAAGTAATTCCAACGTTAAAACAACCGGTTTTAGGTATTTGCTTAGGAATGCAGTTAATGTGTAAATATTGCGAAGAAGGTGATACTAAAGGGTTAAATATTTTTGATGTTGATGTTGTAAAGTTTGACGATAGAGAAAAAGTTCCTCAAATTGGATGGAATCAAATTGAGAATTTAAAATCAGATTTATTTAAAGGAATTAACGAAAAAGAATATATGTATTTAGTGCATAGTTTTTATGTTCCAATTAATGAGGAAGCTATTGCAACAACAACCTATGGAATTAAATATGCCTCAGCCTTACAAGAAAAGAACTTTTATGGAGTTCAATTTCATCCAGAAAAAAGCAGCAAAGCAGGAGCGCAAATATTAAAGAATTTTTTAGAATTATAATCGTTTCGTTACTCTGAATTTATTTTAGGGTCACATAATGATTAGACTCAATTTGATGAGATGCTGAAACAAGTTCAGCATGACGATTTAAAATAATTCAAAAGACAATAAAATTAATAAAATGAGAATTATACCAGCAATTGATATTATTAGTGGAAAATGTGTACGTTTATCAAAAGGTGATTATGCAACTAAAAAAATATATAATGAAAATCCATTAGAAGTCGCAAAAATGTTTGAAGCTCACGGCATAAAACATTTGCATTTAGTTGATTTAGATGGTGCAAAAGCTAGTCATATTGTAAATTATAGAGTATTAGAAACAATTGCTGCAAACACAAGTTTATCCATTGATTTTGGTGGAGGTTTAAAGTCGGATGAAGATTTAAAAATAGCTTTTGAATGTGGTGCAAATCAAATAACTGGTGGAAGCATTGCCGTTAAAAATCCTGATACGTTTAAAAGCTGGTTACAAAAATTTGGTGCAGATAAAATTATTTTAGGCGCAGATGCAATGGATGAAAAAGTAGCTGTAAGTGGTTGGTTAGAAGAAAGTGATAAAGAGTTAATTCCTTTTATTCAAAATTATTTAAAAGAAGGAGTTAGTTATGTAATTTGCACAGATATTTCAAAAGATGGAATGTTGCAAGGACCTTCATTTGATTTATATCAAAAAATATTGAATGAAACTACTACTATTAAGTTAATAGCTTCAGGAGGAATTTCAACCTATGATGAATTGCCAAAATTGGCTGAAATGGGTTGTGAAGGAACCATTGTTGGTAAAGCAATTTACGAGCATAAAATTAGTATGAAGCAATTAGAGAATTTTATTTTAAATAATTAATTGTCATTACGAGGAGTGAAGCGACGTGGTAATCTGTTTTTTAGATAGAGATTGCTTCATTTCATTCGCAATGACGAAATAGAAGAAAATGTTAACAAAAAGAATAATTCCTTGTTTGGATATAAAAAATGGAAGAACCGTTAAAGGCGTGAATTTTGTAGATTTACGAGATGCTGGTGATCCTGTTGAATTGGCAGAAATTTATGCAAATGAAGGAGCTGATGAATTGGTTTTTTTAGATATTACTGCTACTGAGCAAAAACGCAAAACCTTGGTAGAATTGGTAATCCATGTTGCAGAAAAGGTTAATATTCCTTTTACAGTTGGAGGAGGAATATCTTCAGTTGAAGATGTGGAAATATTATTAAATTCTGGAGCAGATAAAGTTTCAATAAATTCATCCGCAGTTAAAAATCCACAATTGATAAATGATTTGGCTGCAAAATTTGGGAGTCAGTGTGTGGTAGTTGCTATTGATGCAAAACAAATTGATGGAGAATGGATGGTGCATTTGGTTGGGGGAAAAGTTCCTACAGATATTAAGCTATTTGAATGGGCAAAAGAAGTTGAGCAACGTGGAGCTGGAGAAATATTATTTACATCAATGGATCACGATGGAACAAAAAATGGCTTTGCTAATCAAGCGTTGGCATATTTAAGCGAGTTGGTAAATATTCCAATTATTGCTTCTGGTGGAGCAGGGAATATGCAGCATTTTACGGATACTTTTATAGAAGGAAAAGCAGATGCAGCTTTGGCAGCAAGTGTATTTCACTTTAAAGAAATTGAAATTATAGATTTAAAAAACGAATTAAAAAGAAATAACCTACCAGTTCGATTGTAATTTAGGAATCGACGCATTGTAAATTTGTCGTCATTACGATGAGAGCAACGAAGAAGTAATCTGTTTCTAATAAATAGATTGCCACAGCAAATGAAAAATTTGCTTCGCAATGACAGTTACAATTAAACGCTAAAAAATAATATAATTATGAATATAGATTTTAATAAAAATAGTGATGGTTTAGTACCCGCAATAATTCAAGATTTTATAACCAGACAAGTTTTAATGCTAGGTTACATGAATAAAGAAGCTTATGAAAAAACTATTGAAACTGGAAAAGTAACTTTTTTTAGTAGAACAAAAAGCAGACTTTGGACAAAAGGGGAAGAAAGCGGAAATTTTTTGAATTTAGTTTCAATTAAAAACGATTGCGATAATGATACCTTGTTAATAAAGGTAAATCCTGAAGGACCAACTTGCCACAAAGGAACTGACACTTGTTGGGATGAATCTAATGAGCAAACTTTCGGGTTTTTATCTGAACTTGAAAATGTTATAAAAAGTAGGCGTGTTAATGCAGATGCCGAGAAGAGTTATGTAGCCTCATTATTTAAAAAAGGAATTAATAAAATTGCTCAAAAGGTTGGTGAAGAAGCTGTTGAAATTGTTATTGAAGCTAAAGATGACAATGAAGCATTGTTTTTAAATGAGGGTGCAGATTTATTGTTTCATTATTTAATTTTATTACAAGCAAAAGGCTATACTTTAAAAGATATAGTAAAAGTTTTAGAGGGAAGACATTAAAATAAAAGGAAATTATAGTGAATGTCATTACAGCTTTCTTTGTAATGGCATTTTTTTTGTATTTTCAAATTCTAAAAAAATAAGAATGACATCAATATCAAAATCTACTTTAGAATTTTTGACGAAACTAAAAAAGAACAATAACCGTGATTGGTTTAATGAACATAAACCTGAGTTTCAAATTGAACAAAAAAGGGCAAAAGATTTTTACAATGCTTTAGAAGAAAAATTAAAAACACATGACGTTATTGATAAATTTAAATTATTTCGAATTTATCGTGATGTTCGTTTTTCAAAAGATAAAACACCATACAAACCTCATTTTGCAGGTTCATTTTCAAGAGCTACCAAAAGATTAAGAGGAGGTTACTATTTGAGAATACGACCAGGAGAAAGTTTTTTAGCAGGTGGATTTTGGGAACCTAATAAAGAAGACTTGTTGAGAATTCGTAAAGAATTTGAAATGGATACTTCAGAAATTAGAGAAATTATAAATGATAAAACTTTTAAAAATTATTTTGGAAAATTAGAAGGTGAATCATTAAAAACTGCACCTAGAGGTTTTGATAAAGAGCATCCTGATATGGATTTAATTAAAATGAAACAGTTTATTATAACGCGTCAGTTTACAGATGAAGAGGTTTTAAAACCTAATTTTTTACAGGAGATTGACAATAGTTATAAAGCAATGAGACCTTATTTTGATTATATGAGTGAGATTCTTACTACGGATTTAAATGGAGAATCTATAATATAGATAGAAAAATGAGGTAGTATAAAAGCTACAATTTTCGTCAACCTGAACTTGTTTCTGGTTCTCATAGTGATTGGTTATCAAGTAATTATATTCTGAAATTGAAGATTCACGAATTCCATATTGTCAAATAAAAAATGGGTGAGTAAATAAATACAGAATGACAGAATAAATACTTTTAAACAACCTTCTTGCTATTTATTCAACAATTAACCTCTTTGTTGAATATGTTTTTTCATTAAACACTTTTACAATATAAAATCCTGAAGGAATATCTGTTACTTCAATTTTACTTTGAAAACCATTTGGGTTTTTAATATCAATAATTAATTGTCCAATTAAATTATACAATTGCACAGCACTAATTGTTTCATTATTATTAACTGAAATAGTAACGCTTTTTGTATTGGTTGGATTTGGATAAACATTAAATAAATTTTCAACAAATTCCTGAACTGATAAGGAACTAAGAGTATGACTTCCTAAACCGCTATAAGTATCAATAGGATAAGAATCCCATTCACTTAAAGTATAAGTTGTATTAGGTGAAGAAATAGCTGGTTTTCTTCTTAGTGTTACATCTTTTGCAAAATTTCCAGTAGCTCCATTATATGTGCCTACTACATCAATCAAAATACCATTTTTAAATAATCCTACAGGGTCATCACCGTTAAATAGTAAAGCATCATCAGTTCCTAAGTAATCTGCAGCAGCAACAATTGTTCCGTCACTTGAATTTGCAACAACAAAAACATCATTATTTACTATAGTACCAGATAAATTTAAAACAGTTCTCCAAGCACCAGCACCAGCACTTTGTCTTGCTAAAGAGTATATTGCTAAATTAACAGAGCCTCCAGTAAAATTAGCAATCTCAATAGCTTTATTTGTACCACTCCCTTCCACATATTCTGAAATAAAAAGTTCAGAAGCAACAGAAGAGCCTCCCAAAGTTGTAAAAGTTTCGGTATTACTAACTAATGAAGTATTGCCAGCAGCATCTTTTGCGTATATAGTAAAATCATAAGAAGTACTTCCACTTAAACCAGAAACTGCATAAGAATTTGTAGGTGAAGATGCTAAAAATACACCATCTTTATATACTTCATAAGAAGTTACACCAACGTTATCTGTTGCAGCACTCCAATATAAATCTACTGAACTACTAGTTATATTACTACTAGTTAAATCTACAATTGCTGTAGGAGCTTCCGTATCAGGAGATGCATAACATGTCCAGGATAAATCATCAAAAATAACCCTGTTACTTGTAGTACTATTTCCATCAAAAACAATAGCAACATTGCCAGAAATGTTTATCCCTGTTATTGTAGTAGTTTGTATTGAAGAACTATATGGGATTGAGCCAACAATTGATCCATTAACTTTTAAGTTAAAAGTACCAGAAGAACCAGTAAAAACAAGTTGGGTTGTAACAGTTAAATCTCCAATTCCATTAGCTGTTGTTGAAGCTGTTAAAATACCATTTCTAATTGTAATCGCTGATCCAGTTAGAGTTTGGTCGGTTCTAGTATCTGTTGATGACCAAGAACCTCCGTCATCACCAGTCCAATTTACCGTTGTATATGAAGAACTACTAGCTCCAATATTTGTAAAAGTTTCAGAAGTACAGAAACTAGGTATTGCAGTTGTAGTACCATTAACAGCTGAACTTTGAGCAGATTCATTAGTTGCACCATCTTTAGCTAAAACTGTAAAACTATAAGTAGTTGTTGGTGTGAGCCCGGTAATTGTATATGTTACAGAAGCTGTAGTTGCATTGTAAATTCCGTCAACATAAATATCATAACCTGTTACACCAACATTATCTGTTGAAGCAGTCCAAGATAAATCTATAGTTGAACTAGTTTCATTACTAACAATTAGAGCTGTAGGAACAGTTGGCGCATCAACATCAATAATATTTGTTGTGGTAAAAGTTTCTGTATTACTTACGGTTGAAGTATTTCCAAAAGCATCTTTAGCATACACTGTAAAGTTATAAGATGTATTTTGAGTTAATCCTGTAATATTATATGAATTTGTAGCTGAAGATGTTAAAAAAACACCATCTTTAAAAATTTCATAAGAAGTAACACCAACATCATCTGTAGAAGCTGTCCAGTTTAAATCTGCAGTGGTATTTGTAATATTTGACGCTATTAAATTTGTTGGTGCAGTTGGTGCTTGTGTATCTGGTGTTGTACTCCAAATTTGGGAAACATATTCTGGGTGATCAATAAAAGGGTTTCTATTATTTTGACGTGCATAAATGGCATTGTTTCTGTCTATTTCACGCGTACTAACAGGATCATTTGTATGCCATGTCATAAGTATTGTTAAAAAAGGTTCTGCAAATACTTTATCACTTGTTCCATCAAACATGTCATAGGAAACTCCCCAACTTGTTATTACATTTTCATAGCGAGTCGCAAAATAAAAATACATCCGCGCAATATCACCTTTAAATTCATCAATAGGTTCAAAAACTGTCCCTGTATATCCTGCCGAGTATCCTGAATTTAATCCTGAACCCAATTTAGAACCATTTTGTGAAGTGTATGTTGCAGTACCAACCATTCCATGAGGGTAGTTAGATCTGTAACCATTTACTTTTCCATCAGTTGGTGTTATAAAATGAGCATCATTACGCATAGGTGAAAGTTGATTAAAAACAGATTGCGGAATTATATGTTCCCTGTTATAACAATCTCCTTCATTAGCATATGTACCACATTGATCCGTTGAGTAGGTAAAATTATATGGGTCAACTGCTGTAGGATTTTCAGAATACATATCTAAGATAGTATTGTCATTTTCGTAGTAAATGTCTCTATCAGATGTTTGGTAAGTATCCCATAATCCCGGTGTATAGCCATTGTCTGTATGCCCAAGGATAATATTATAAAGTTGTGTTTTTAGTGTGTATCCAGTACCAGTAGCAGTATCGTAATAACCTGCTGGAATTTGACTGTAAACTGTAATTGAAATGAGGTAAAATAGGAGTAATAATTTTTTCATATAAAAAAATGGGGGTAATTATCAAAATAAAACTTAATTAATTTATTGCAAACATAAAAAATATTTTTTAATAAATTATTAGGTTAAATTTTAATGGTTTTTTATTAGTTGAGCCATATAAAAACCATCAAAACCAGATTTATAAGGTGATACTTTACGATCCTTAATAATTTCAAAGTTTGGGTTATTTTTAATGAATAATTTAACTTGTTTTTCATTTTCAGAAGGTAAAATGGAACAAGTAGCATATACCATTTTTCCACCAACTTTAACTAATTGAGAATAACTCTCTAAAATTTCAGCTTGTGTTTTAATTATATTTTCAACAAATTTAGGTTGTAGCTTCCATTTACTATCTGGATTTCTTTTTAATACTCCAATACCACTGCAAGGTGCATCAATAAGGACTCTATCGGCAGAATTTTTCATTTTCTTTATTACTTTTGATGAATCCAGCACTTTTGTAGTTATATTATGTGCTCCAGCTCTACGTGTTCTAATTTTTAACTTTTTTAATTTACTTTCATAAATATCTGTTGCAATAATCTGACCTTTGTTTTCCATTAATGCTGAAAGGTGTAATGTTTTACCACCAGCTCCTGCACAGGTATCAATTACGCGCATACCTGGTTTAACATCTAAAAACTCAGCAACTAATTGTGAAGATGCATCTTGCACTTCAAACAAGCCATCAGAAAAACATTTTGTTTTAAATACATTGGTACGTTCAACTAATTTTAGAGCATCGGTATAACCATCAATAAAAACCGTTTCAATGCCTTCATCGGCTAATTTTTTTCTAAGTGAAGCTTTATTGGTTCTAAGTGTATTTGTGCGTAAAATAACTTCAGCTTGCATATTTAAAGCATCTATTTCTTTGCTCCAGTGTTTTTCACCTAATTCCTTAATACCTAATTCATCTAACCAATCTGGTATAGATTCTTTAAAAACACGTATTTTTTGAAGTTCGTCAAATTTACCTTTAATTCTTCTTTCAGGAACTCCTTGTAATTGATTCCAATCAGGTAATTTATAACCTTTTAAAATAGCAAAAACAGCAAAATTTTTCCAAACATTTTCAGTTGAATAATGATCTTTTGTTCCAGCAATTTCATTATATAAACGTTTCCATCTAACCATTTCATAAATAGTTTCAGCAACAAACTTTCTGTCTCTTGCACCCCAACGCGAATCTCTTTTTAAGGCTTTTTGAACAACTTTATCAGCATATTCTCCTTCATTAAAAATAAGTTTTATTGAATCTATTACTGTAAATACTAAATTTCTATGTAATCTCATGTTAAAAAAATAAGTCTGCAAATATACGGAATTAGATAATAACAAATTGTTAATTGCTCTTGAATTATTATCTTCGTAGTTTTATCAAAAAAGAATGTCAATAAATAGTTTAAATACCTCAATATCATACTTAAAAGGAGTAGGTCCAAGTAGAGCTGATTTGTTAAAATCGGAGCTTGGAATTTATACTTTTAGCGATTTATTGAATTTTTTTCCGAATCGGTATATTGACAGAACTCAGTTTTTTAAAATTAATCAGTTACAACAAAATTCTTCAGAAATTCAGATAGTTGGTAAAATTACCAATATTAAAACTGTTCAACAGAAAAAGGGAAGTAGGCTTGTAGCTACTTTTAGAGATGAAACTGGTTTTATGGAACTAGTTTGGTTTAGAGGTGCAAAATGGATAAAAGATTCATTAAAAGTAAATATTCCATATGTTATTTTTGGGAAAACAACCTATTTTAATGGACTGTTTTCAATGCCACATCCTGAAATGGAATTAGTAGCAGACTATAAAAAAAATCTACGATCAGCAATGCAACCTGTGTATCCTTCAACTGAAAAATTAATAAATAAGGGAATTTCAAACAGGGTTGTTTCAAAAATGATACAGAGTTTGTTTGAAGAATTGAATGGAAATTTTAAAGAAACACTTTCTATTTCAATTATTGAAGAATTAAACTTAATTTCAAAAGGAGAAGCTTTATTAAATATTCATTTTCCAAGAAATCAGGAATTACTTACAAAGGCACAAAAAAGATTAAAATTTGAAGAACTTTTTTTTATTCAGTTACAACTAATTCGTAAAAAGTTAGTAAGAAAAGCAAAAATTAAAGGTTTTAATTTTGAATCAGTTGGAATAAATTTTAATAATTTCTATAAAAATAATTTACCTTTTGATTTAACAAAAGCACAAAAAAGAGTTTTAAAAGAAATACGAAAAGATTTAGGTTCAAATGCGCAAATGAATAGGTTGTTGCAAGGAGATGTTGGCTCTGGTAAAACAATAGTTGCATTATTAACTATTTTAATTGCGTTGGATAATGGGTTTCAGGCTGCATTTATGGCACCTACAGAAATTTTAGCAACCCAGCATTATAACTCGGTAATTGAACTTTTACATGAGATGGATGTAACTGTAAAGTTACTTACAGGTTCTACAAAAACAAAAGAACGCAAAATAATTCATGAACAATTACAATCAGGCGAATTAGATATTTTAATAGGTACTCATGCATTAATTGAAGATAAAGTAAAGTTTAAAAATTTAGGGATTGCCATTATAGATGAGCAACATAGATTTGGTGTAGCACAACGTTCTAAAATGTGGCAAAAAAATACTTTACCTCCACATATTTTAGTTATGACAGCTACACCTATTCCAAGAACTTTGGCAATGAGCGTTTATGGTGATTTAGATATTTCTGTAATTGATGAATTGCCGCCCGGGCGTAAGGAAGTGAAAACTGCCCACAGATATGATGCAAATAGACTTTCAGTATTTAAATTTTTAAAAGAAGAAATTGAAAAAGGCAGACAAGTTTATATTGTTTATCCGTTAATAAACGAATCTGAAGCAATGGACTATAAAGATTTAATGGATGGTTATGAAAGTGTTACAAGAGAGTTTCCAATGCCTAAATACCAAGTAAGTATTGTACATGGTAAAATGAAACCTGCTGATAAAGAATATGAAATGCAACGTTTTATAAAAGGTGAAACACAAATTATGGTGGCAACAACAGTAATTGAGGTTGGTGTAA
The DNA here is from genome assembly GCF_003384935.1 of Lutibacter oceani. Classification (GTDB taxonomy): domain Bacteria; phylum Bacteroidota; class Bacteroidia; order Flavobacteriales; family Flavobacteriaceae; genus Lutibacter; species Lutibacter oceani. The sequence continues at coordinate 413,931 of NZ_QTTQ01000010.1, read as the reverse complement.
ATATACCAAATGCAAGTGTTATGGTAATTGAAAGTGCCGAGCGCTTCGGATTATCTCAACTGCATCAATTAAGAGGTAGAGTAGGACGTGGTGCTGAACAAAGTTATTGTATTTTAATGACGAGTTTTAAATTATCAGCCGATGCAAAAATTCGTTTAAATACGATGGTTGAAACCAGTGATGGATTTAAAATTGCAGAAGTGGATTTAAAACTAAGAGGTCCCGGTAATTTAATGGGAACCCAACAAAGTGGGGTTTTAAACCTTCGTATTGCAGATATTGTAAAAGATGCCCAATTATTGAAAACTGCCAGAAATGTTGCTATTGAAACATTAACTAAAGATCCGTCTTTAAAAGAAGTTGAAAATTTAGCTATAAGAAACACGTATCAACAAATAAGTAAAAACAGTACTATTTGGGCTAATATCAGTTGATGTTTTTAAGCCAGTGTTTTTGAGGTTTTTATTAAAAATAAATAGCGTACAACTAAAACAATTAAAAGGGTTAAAAGTGCACTATTAAATACCTGAATTTTTAATATCCAAACCACAATCATAAAAAATATTAGGATAATTAAAAAAAGGAAATAGTACAATGTCCATTTTGGTAGTTGAGCTTTTAATAAATAAAATGCAACAATTAAATTTGGTGCAAAAGCCCACAAAAAGTTTAAATTTTTATAAGTAGCAGTATGGTCAGTTGTAAACCAAAGCAATAAAACTGCTACGCCTATAATTCCTGTTATAAAAAACACTATAAAATCTAACCATTTAGATCTTTTTTTTGTTTTGAAATTTTTATAAGTTAAAAAAGCAATAATTAAACTTATAAATAGAATTGTAAAAAAAGGTGTAGTTAAATATGTTAGAGGCTTGAATGTATTTAATTTTTGAGCTTTTAAAATTGTAATTGTATTTTTTACTAGGGGCTTTGTTTCACTATCGTTTTTAATTGTAGCATTTTCAAAAGCGTAAAAAATATAATCAGGTAAAAACTTATAATCATCTTTTGATGCTTCTTTATCAATTACAGAACCTAAGGCTAAATCAATTCCAAATTTTCCCCATTTCTGATTTTTAGTATAATCTGCAATTAAATCTCTATGCGATTTATTACTGGTAATATGATTATTGTTAAACGTAACTTTATCTTGTAAAATAATTTTAATAACATCTTCAATTTTAGTTGAACAATTATCATAAAAGAAATCGTATTGATAATCTCTGTTCTCGGGTTTGGCATTATTTTCTAAAAAATTAAAGGTTGCCTGTACTTCTTCATGATTTAAATCTAGTTCCTGAGTTTTAACCCACCTGTTTTCATACCTGTATACTTGTAAAAAATACCCAAATCTGGTAGTTGATAATTGGTAGGTTAGTTTTCCTTTTGCAAAATTTAAATAGAAATTGGGTGCATTAAAATTAAAAGTACCGTAATTATAAATTTTATCAACCTTATTTACAGGATCATAAACTCTAAATGCACTATGTCCAAATGCTGTATAAAGTTCACTTCCAGGACCACAAGTAACAACACTAATAGAAGCTTTTTGTGAAAGATTAATTTGTGAATAAAAATTAATTGAAAACAAGAAAAGAACAAGAAAAAAATAATGCTTTAACTTCATAATTATTTAAGATTTTCAAAATCTACTTTTATTGAAAAAACATTTGAATATAACGCACTACCAACGCTTCCTATATTTGTTAGGGCATAATCTACTTGAATTCCTTTATATTTAAAACCAACCCCAAAATTTGGTTGAAAGGAAGTTTCTTCCGTATTGTCAAATTGTAATTCTTTTTGAAAATTACCAACTCCAGCTCTTAAATATACGATATCTGTATAATCTAATTGAAATCCTAAGGCAGGATCAATACTCACAAAATCTGATGAAATTATATCATTTGTTTTGGTAAAACGCATGTTTAAATCTATTTCTGAAAGTAAATTAAATTGTTTTGATATATTGAATTTTCTGGCAATACCCAATTGTGCTTTTGGTAAGGTTATTTCATTAGTTTCTGGTAATTCCTGATTTTGATCTGGAATTGAGTTCTGAATCTTTTCAAATTCGGTTTCATCAATACTCCAAGAATTAAATGTAGTGGTTATATCTCTAAGCATCAATCCATATTTCCAATCATTTTTTTCAAATTGAACTGCTGCATCTAAACCAAAACCCCAGGATGTTGCAAAATCACCAATAATTCTTCTAACAATTTTAGTGTTTAAACCTAGGTTTAATCCTTCAACAGACAATTTTCTTGCATACGATAAATTTAAAGCATAGTCAACTGCTGAAAACAAACTAATGTTATTATAATCTATATTCCCTTCATTATCAATTAATTGAGTGGTATTTAAAATATCATCAACACCAAATCTTATTATTGAAATTCCAACAGCACTTTTGTCATCAACAGGCATTGCAAATGCAACATAATCATATTTTGCAATTCCCTCAAAGTAATTTGCGTGCATAATTGCACCTTGATAATCATTAATATTTACCAAACCTGCGGGGTTCCAGTAATTTGAATTAACATCACTACTTGTTGCAACTACAGCTTTGCTCATTCCAAAAGCAGCAGCATCTACACCAATATTTAAGAATTCATTCGAGTATTTTCTAACAGATTGTGCCGAAATTACTTGTGCTGAAAACAAAAAAATGAGGATAAATTTTTTCAAGTCAAAATATTTTAAAAACGAAAGTAAAAAAACTTTACAAGTAAACGTTAAATTTTAAGAAATAATATGATTTATAAATTGTAAAATTCTGTTTTCGCTCCATAATGTGTCTTTTCCAAAAAATGAAGAATTAAAACCTACATGACCTCCATATTTTGAAGCTTCAAAAAATAGTTTTTTGTGGTTTTTAGCTTCGTTAAAAGGATGACAACTGGCTGATAAAAAAGAATCATCCAATGCATTTATTAATAACGTGGGAATATTAATATTTTTTAAAAACTGTTTAGAACTGCATTGAGTCCAGTAATCACTTGCATTTTTATAACCAAAAAGCGGGGCTGTTACGGCGTTATCAAAATCCCTAAATGTTTTAGCTTTTATAATTGCTGTTTTATTAATGTTGCAATCAGGAAATTTTTTTAATTTTAATAATGCTTTTTCTTTTAAAGTAATCATAAATCTATTTAAGTAGATTGCATTATTCCAATTTGATAATACATTTGATGAGCCTTCCAAATCACAAGGTGTTGATATTGCAATTGCACCTTTTATTTGATGTGGAATTTTAGAAGATTCACCCATATATTTTAAGGTGATATTTCCTCCCATACTATACCCTAAAAGCACTATATTTTTATAATTATAATTGTTTAAAATATAATTAATTATGAGTGAAATATCATCTGTTTTTCCACTATTGTAGGAATAAGGCTGCTTATTATCCTCACCGCTACAACCTCTAAAATTAACAGCTAAGCAGTCTATATTGTTTAAATTAAGGTAATTAACCACAGAAGTTATATAGTTAGAATTTGAACTTCCTTCCAAACCGTGCATTGCAATTACTAAGGTTTCAGAGTTATTTACTGAAAAATCTAAATCTATAAAATCATTGTCTTCAGTATAAATTCTTTTCCTCGTATATGAATTTTTTTTTGAATAAAATAACGTTTTGTAAATGGTATTTAAATGGGCGTTTTTAAATAGAAAAGTAGGTTTGTAAGTAGATTTTGTTATTGGCATATAAACAAAAATAATTATAATTAAACGTACTGAAAAACATTTTGTTAAATTTACTGAAATTTAAAAATGATGACTCTTAAAAAGCAAATTCCAAATATTTTAACCTTATTAAATTTATTATCAGGTACTATAGCCGTAATTTTTGCTGTAAATAACGAATTGGAACTAGCTGCTTATTTAGTGTTTTTAGGTATCTTTTTTGATTTTTTTGATGGATTTGCTGCACGGTTGTTAAATGTTCAGGGCGAATTAGGGAAACAATTAGATTCTTTAGCAGATGTTGTTACAAGTGGTGTAGTACCTGGAATTGTAATGTATAAACTATTACAAACCAAAAATAGTATTGAACTATTTAATACTGAAATAGTTTCTTGGAAATCTCAAGAAGTTGAACTAGTACCTTTTTTTGGTTTACTAATTACATTGGCTGCAGCTTATAGATTAGCAAAGTTTAATATTGATGAGCGTCAAACAAGTTCTTTTATTGGTTTACCAACTCCTGCAGCAGCATTAGTAGTTTTATCTTTACCTTTAATAATTAATTATAGTTCATTTGATTTTGCAACAAATTTAATTGAAGATAAATGGTTTTTAATTGGTATAACTGTTGTGTTAAGTATTTTAATGAATGCTGAAATCCCTTTATTTTCATTAAAATTTAAAGATTATAGCTGGAAAAAGAATAAGGTTAAATATGTGTTTTTAATACTGACAGTTGTTTTGGTTATTGGTTTGCAATTTATAGCAATTCCATTGGTAATACTATTATATATACTGCTTTCAATTTTTTTTTAAAGAGCTTAAATAATTTCTTTTTTATTATAAGAAAAATACTATAATAAATCAAGGTGAATTTGAGTAATTAACAATAACTTTATACCTTGATTATAAGATTAATTTAGTTAGATTAAAATTGCAAAATGAACATTACTAAATATATTGTTAGTTCACTTATAGTTTTAAGTGTTAACATAGTAAATTCCCAAATTACATATCCAAAAACTGTAAAAAAACCTACTGAGAATCAATATCATACTACAAAAATTGTCGATGATTATCAGTGGTTAGAAAAAATTGAATCTCCAGAAGTTAGAGACTGGGTGGACCTTCAAAATAAATTATCAGAAAAATATTTAAATAAAATTGATAGAAAAATAGGTTCTAATAGGCAAATGAATAGGTTCATGTATTACGATATGGAATACGATAATGAATCAAAGGCAATTAAGAACGATAAATTATATTTTACATTAATGTACCCGGGAGCAAATAGCAAACCTTGTATTTATTATTCTAAAGGTTTAAAAGGCGGATATGAAAGGTTAATTAGTCCTAGTTCAATTTCAAAAAAAGATGATATAATTTTTACATCTTTATGCCCTTCCAGAGATGGAAGATTTTTGGCTTATCAATTCAACAGAAACGGAAGTGATTGGAAAGAATTGAAAATAGTACAATTAAAAAATAGACATTATTTTAAAGAAACTATAAAGCATATTATTACTTCGGAAATATATTGGTTTGGTCAAGGATTTTTTTATAAAAAATTTAGATACACATCAGAATTGGGGAAAAGAAATTTTCCAAGTATTTACTACCACAAATTAGGAACAGAGCAATCGGAAGACCAATTAATTTTTGATACAAATAGTGAGAAGGAAGAGTTAAATATTTATGGTACGCCAAAACAAAACTTATTCATTATAAAAAAATCGAATAAGTTTGAAGAAAAATTTAGTTTTTATTATTTAAATCCAAAGGAATCACATTTTGACTTTAAGCCAATGTTTGAAGATATAAAATACAATATTAGCATTATTGGTTATAAATCGGATACAGTTTATGCCTTAACTAAAATTAAAGAGAATAAATACATTATTTCATTTCCATTAGAACAACCTAAAAAGTGGAAACTATTAAGCCCCATATATAAAAATGCAGTATTCACAGATTATGAATTATTGGAAGATAAGATTGTAGTTGCATACCAATCAAATACATCATCTTTCATTTCAATAATAGATTATAATGCAGAAGTTTTAGGAGAGGTGGTTACACCAGAGGGGTTAAGCGTGAGTAGTTTGAATTTTTCTGAAGAGTTTAATAAATTTTTTTTTAAATTATCTTCGTACACTGTGCCACCAGTAACTTGTCAATTAGATTTAGAGAATTATAATTTTGAGTATCTAGGAAAAGTTGAAGTTGGGTTTGATGCGAAAAGATATAAGTTTTTAAGAAAGAATTTCACGTCACACGATGGTACTAAAGTTCCAATGTTTATTGTTTATAAAGATTCATTACTTAAAAATGGAAACACTCCTTTTTTATTAAATACTTATGGAGGATATGGACAAATTGCAAAACCTACATATAAACCAGGTGTAATTTATTTTATTGAAAATGGAGGCGCTTATGCATATATTCATGTTAGAGGAGGTGGAGAATTAGGAGAAAAGTGGCGGGAAGCTGGGAAAAAATTAAATAAGAAAAATTCCATATTAGATTTTACAATGGCAGCAGAATATTTGATTTATGAGGGCTACACAAAACCCAAAAAGATTGCAATTACAGGTGGGTCTCATGGGGGGTTAATTACGGCAGCAGCAATTATTCAAAAACCTGATTTATTTGGAGCCGCTGTTATTGATGTTGGAGTGACAGATATGTTAAGGTTTGAAAACTCTGCAGTAGGTTCAACTTTTACAAATATTAATGAATTTGGTTCAGTAAGTAATGAGTTGGAATTTAATAACTTATTGTCTTATTCTCCATATCACAATATAGATTCAAAAGTAAATTATCCATCAATGTTAATTGTTACTGGTAGTGATGATACGAGAGTTCCTCCATATCACTCTTTTAAGTTTGTCGCAAAATTACAAAGTAATCCAGAACAGAAAAACCCTATTCTTTTATGGACGCAAGATAATACGGGACATTTTGGAGCAAATGAAGCAAATTCAATTATTAAAGAAAATGCATTTATATATGGATTTTTAATGGAAGAATTAAAAAAAGAAAAAGATTGAGTTTAAAATTTCTTCTTTTTTAACTCAAAGTCTTTTCCTAAATAAACACGTCTTACGGTTTCGTCTGCAGCCAATTCTTCAGGAGTTCCTTCTTTTAAAATACCACCTTCAAACATAAGGTATGTTTTATCTGTAATTGCCAATGTTTCCTGTACATTATGGTCGGTAATTAAAATACCAATATTTCTGTCTTTTAAGTGTGCAACAATACTTTGAATATCTTCCACAGCAATAGGATCAACACCTGCAAAAGGCTCATCTAATAAAATAAATTTCGGATCAGAAGCCAAGGCACGAGCAATTTCAGTTCTTCTACGTTCACCACCAGACAATAAATCTCCACGATTTTTACGCACATGACCTAAACTAAATTCTTCAATAAGAGATTCTAATTTTTGTTTTTGTTCCTTTTTTGAAAGCTCTGTAAATTGAAGTACAGACATTATATTATCCTCCACAGATAATTTTCTAAATACAGAAGCTTCCTGAGCTAAATATCCAACACCTTCTTGGGCTCTTTTATACATAGGAAAATCAGTAATCTTTTGGTTATCAAGATAAATATCTCCTTCATTTGGTTTTATCATACCAACAATCATATAAAATGAAGTAGTTTTACCAGCACCATTTGGACCTAACAGCCCAACAATTTCTCCTTGTTCAACTTCCAGTGAAATACCTTTTACAACATACCTGCTTCCGTATTTTTTCTTAATATTTTCTGCTCTTAATTTCATTTATATTTCAAGGATTAATCGTTTAATTTTACTTGGTTTTTTACCAGTTCTTCCCAAAACTCATAGGCTCTTCTTAAGTGTGGAATTACAATTGTACCGCCAACCAAGGTAGCTATTGAAAGGGTTTCCATTACTTCTTCTTTAGTTACTCCTTCTTTAAAACATGTTTCTAAATGATATTTTATGCAATCGTCACATCTTAAAACGGCAGAAGCTACCAAGCCTAATAATTCTTTTGTTTTAACGTTAAGATGACCTTCTTTATAAGCATTTGTATCTAAATTAAAAATACGCTTAATAACTTTATTGTCATCAGCTAAAATTTTATCGTTCATTTTTAAACGATATGCATTAAATTCTTCAACTTGATTAGCCATTTTGTTTACTTTTTTTAAGTTCACGTTTAATAACAATTTTTGAAATATAAATACTTACTTCGTAAAGTATTAGAATTGGAATTGCAACAATTATTTGACTAATAATATCTGGTGGTGTAATAACAGCAGCTAAAACTAATACAATAACCAATGCATGTTTTCTATATTTCTTTAAAAAGTCTGGAGTAATAAGTCCCATTTTTGTAAGAAAAAACATAATAATTGGTAATTCAAAAATAAATCCAGACGCTAATAAAGATGAGCGGACTAATGAAATGTATGAGCCAATTTTAATATTTCTTTCAACCAAATCACTTACTGAATAATTACCTAAAAAATTTACAGAAAGTGGCGTAACAATATAGTAACCAAATAAAACTCCAATAAAAAATAAAATTGAAGAAATTATAATAAAGCTACGAGCTCCTTTTCGTTCTTTTTCATATAAACCCGGGCTAATAAATTTCCAAACTTCCCAAATAATAAATGGAAATGCAATAATAAAACCAACTGTAATTGATGTCCAAATATGAACACTAAATTGTTCGGCCATTGCTAAACTTTGAAAAGTAAATGGAATATCATCTATACAAAGACCATCAGTGCCAAAAAATTGTGAAACTTTACAGAAAACTCTATAAGTTAAAAAATCTGCATTTTTTGGTGCAAATAAGATTTTATTAAAAATAAAATCTTTCATAAGAAATGCAATAATACCGAAAAAAAATATTGCAATGCTAGATCTTACCAGATGCCATCTTAGTTCTTCAACATGGTCTAAAAACGACATTTCTTTTTCTACTTTAGCCATCTTAAAAAATACCTTCTTTTAATAAATCGTGTAAATGTACAACTCCAACGTATTTTGAGTTATCTTCTACCAAAATTTGAGTAATATTATTATTCTCCATAGTTTCCAAAGCTTGTATTGCCATTGCATCTACTGAAATTGTTTTAGGGTTTTTCCCCATAATATCTTTAGCTAATAAAGTGCTAATATCGGAATTATCTTTCAACATTCTTCTTAAATCTCCGTCAGTAATAATACCAACAATTTTATTGTTTTCAACAACAGCAGTTGTACCTAATCGCTTTTTCGAAATTTCTATAATAACATCTTTTATAGGTGTATTTGGTGCAACCATTGGAAGTTCATTATTATCAATTAAATCTTGAACTCGTAAATATAGTTTTTTTCCCAATGCACCACCTGGATGGTATTTTGCAAAATCCTTACTTGAAAAATTATTTTTTTCCAATAAGCAAACCGCCAAAGCATCACCTATAACAAGTTGTGCAGTTGTGCTAGATGTTGGTGCTAAGTTATTAGGACAAGCTTCTTTTTCAACAAAAGAATTGAGTACAAAATCGGCATTTTTACCTAAAAAGGATTCAGTATTACCGGTTATTGCAACAATTTTATTTCCATAATTTTTTATTAATGGTACTAATACTTTAATTTCTGGTGTATTTCCGCTATTTGAAATACAAATTACAACATCATTCTCCTGAATATTTCCTAAATCGCCATGTATAGCATCTGCAGCATGCATAAAAATAGCAGGGGTTCCGGTAGAATTTAATGTAGCAACTATTTTAGTTGCAATATTTGCGCTTTTGCCAATTCCTGTAACAATTACCCTTCCTTTTGAAGTTAAAATAAAATTTACGGTTTTGGTAAAATCTTCATTCACAAAATTTATTAAATTCGCAATCGCTTTACTTTCTTCAATAATAGTTTGTTTTGCAATGGCAATAATTGTATTTTTATTTTTCAAAAGATTAAGTTTTACAATTAAAAAAAAGTTATATCTTTAATATCAAACAAAAATAAATTTATTTAATTAGAAATTGAATAAACTATTAAAAAAATAAAAATTTGATTGTTTTTTTTATGCTTTAAAATTCAATTCAGATTTTTTTAAAATGATAATTTAATACAAATAATGAGTAATAATAGTGTTGATTTACACAAAGAGTTAAAAACTTTTTTCGGATTTAACAAGTTTAAGGGATTACAAGAGCAAGTAATAAAAAGTATTATTGAAGGTAATGATACTTTTGTAATAATGCCAACCGGAGGAGGTAAATCACTTTGTTATCAATTACCTGCATTAATTAAAGAAGGAACGGCTATTGTAGTTTCTCCTTTAATTGCCTTAATGAAAAATCAGGTTGATGCAATTAGGGGAATCTCTTCACATAGAGGTATAGCACATGTTCTAAATTCGTCTTTAAATAAATCTGAAGTTAATCAAGTTAAAAGTGATATTGAAAACGGAATTACCAAATTATTATATGTTGCTCCAGAATCTTTAATAAAGGAAGAATATATAGATTTTTTAAAGTCGCAAAAAATTTCTTTTGTCGCTATAGATGAAGCGCATTGTATTTCTGAATGGGGACATGATTTTAGACCTGAATATAGAAATTTAAGGAATATTATTGAAAAAATTGACAATGTTCCAATTATTGGTTTAACGGCTACAGCTACTGAAAAAGTTCAGGAAGATATTTTAAAAACCCTGGGAATGTCTGATGCTAAAACTTTTAAAGCATCGTTTAACAGACCTAATTTATTTTATGATGTTAGGCCAAAAACAAAAAATATAAATTCAGATATTATTCGTTTTATTCGTTTACATATGAATAAATCGGGTATTATTTATTGTTTAAGCAGAAAAAAAGTTGAAGAAATTGCGCAGGTTTTACAAGTAAATGGGATTAAAGCTGTGCCTTATCATGCAGGTTTAGATGCAAAAACCAGGGCTAAACACCAGGATATGTTTTTAATGGAAGATGTTGATGTTGTAGTTGCAACCATTGCTTTTGGTATGGGAATAGATAAACCAGATGTTCGTTTTGTTATTCACCATGATATTCCTAAAAGTTTAGAAAGTTATTATCAAGAAACTGGTAGAGCTGGCCGTGATGGAGGAGAAGGGTATTGTTTGGCTTATTATTCATACAAAGATATTGAGAAATTAGAAAAATTTTTATCAGGTAAGCCAATCGCTGAACAAGAAATTGGAAATGCACTTTTGCAAGAAGTTGTTGGATATGCTGAAACTTCAATGTCTCGAAGAAAATATTTATTACATTATTTTGGAGAAGAATTTGACGATGTAAATGGATTAGGAGCAGATATGGATGACAATGTTAGAAATCCAAAGAAAAAACATGAAGCAGAAGACGATTTAAAATTATTATTAGAAGTTGTTCGGGAAACCAATCAAAAATATAAATCTAAAGAAGTTGTAAATACCTTAATCGGAAAAGTAAATGCTTTATTAAAATCTCATAAAACAGATCAACAAAGTTTTTTTGGAGCTGGTAAAAAACGAGAAGGAAATTATTGGATGGCACTTATAAGACAGGCTTTAGTTGCGGGTTTTATTAAAAAGGAAATTGAACAATATGGTGTTGTTAAAATAACTGAAAAAGGAATAAATTTTATTAACAATCCTACTTCGTTTATGATGACAGAAGATCACGTTTATACTGAAAGTGATGATGCACCTATAGTAGCAAGTACAAAAGGAGGCAGTGCATCTGCAGATGAAACGTTAGTTAAATTATTAAAAGATCTTCAAAAAACAGTTGCAAAAAAGAATGGAGTACCACCTTATGCTGTTTTTCAGGAAACATCTTTAGATGATATGGCTTTAAAATATCCGATAACTATAGATGAATTAAAAAATATTTACGGAGTTGGTGATGGAAAAGCAAGAAAATTTGGAAAACCATTTGTTGAATTAATAGCAAAATATGTTGAAGAAAATGATATTTTAAGACCAGATGATTTTGTTGTAAAAAGTACAGGTGTTAATTCTGGTTTAAAATTATATATTATTCAAAATACTGATAGAAAATTACCTTTACAAGACATTGCAAAATCAAAAGGATTAGAATTTAGTGAACTTATTGAAGAAATGCAGCGTATAGTTTATAGCGGTACAAAAATTAATATTGATTACTGTATTGATGATTTATTAGATGAAGATCAGCAAGAAGAAATTTTCGAATATTTTATGGAAGCTGAAAATGATAGTATTCAAAGAGCATTAGATGAATTTGATGGAGATTATGACGAGGAAGAATTACGATTAATGCGTATTAAATTTATCAGTCAGGTTGCTAATTAAAATTAACTTTTTAAGTCAAAAAAAATAATTACGCTAAATAAGCAACTACCATTCCTACAAGAATAGCAATAAATTTTAATAAGTTAAATTTGTGATCTTTAGATGTTTCAAACAAAATAATTGTTGAAATATGTAAAAATACACCAATTATTATGGCTGTAATTTCTGTTTTATAGGTTACTAAAAGCTGAAAATTTTCTCCTGCCAATCTTCCCAGAGGTGACATTAATGAAAATATTACCAAAAATAAAACCGCATACTTTTTTGAAATTTGTGATTTTACAAAAAAAGTAGATAAAATTATTGCAATAGGAATTTTATGAATTACAATTGCCCAAAGTAAATGTTCATGATGATGGTTATTTGCAAGTGGAATTCCTTCCATAAATGCATGTATTCCTAAACTTATAAATAATGCCCATGGAAAAACAATATTGTCTTGTATGTGTATATGGCCGTGTTCTGCTCCTTTTGAGAAAAAATCTAATATTAGCTGTAATAAAAGTCCAATAAGTATATAAAGTCCAATATTAGAATTTTCAGTAATATAAACTTCAGGAAATAAATGTAAAATTGTAATTGACAGTAAATAAGCTCCACTAAAAGCCAATAATAACTGCACAGTTTTATTACTTGGTTTTAGCCCAAAAACTATAACCATACCAATTAAAACTGATAAAATAAGTGCTATGTAAGTCATTATTCTAAAACTAAAATTAAACGATCTGAGGTTTTTTCATTAAAACTATCAAGTTGGTAATTACCAAAAGTATGTTTTATTTTAAAACCTACTGAATTTAAATATAAATTTATTTTTGGTAAATCTAGGCTTTTCACCTTTTCAAAGAATGTATGATGTTCTCCATCGGCATCAAAATTTATTTCTTTCACAATAAATCCATTGTTAACATAACGAGAAATTTTAAACGTAATACCTTCAATAATTTGAATTTCTTCAGGCACAAGGTCTAAAATTACTTTTTTTGCATTCATAAAGTCTATTACAGCAATTCCATTAGCATTTAAACCCTTTTTAATGTTTTTTAAAACATTTATATCTTCATTATCATCTTCAAAAAATCCAAAACTTGTAAATAAATTTAAAATTACATCAAACTTAGTTTTAAACGGATTTCTCATATCGTGTTCAACAAATTTTAATGTACTGTTTTCAAATTCTTTTGCAAGTTTAATACTGTTTTTAGATAAATCTGCTCCAACTACATTGTAACCTAATTTATTTAAATAAATAGAATGTCTCCCTTTACCACAAGCTAAATCTAACAAGGTGTGATTTTTTTTAATTTTTAAAAAAGACACTAGGTTTTGTATAAATTCATGTGCTTCAGTATCATCTCTATGTTTGTATAAAATGTGATAATAGCTAGTATCAAACCACGAAGCAAACCATTCTTTATTTTTATTCATAATTGTAAAGTGGAAGCAAAAATAATGAATTGGATCTATTTTGTTTGATTGTTACTTAGGAATTTTAGAATTTATTTTATTAAAAAGTTTTAAATATTCAGGTTTATACTTTTAAATTATTATTTAAGTACTTTTGCAGAAATAAAAAAATATGAATCATAATTTTAAAATGGTTGCCACAACCATGTTTGGTTTGGAAGAAGTTTTGGCAACCGAATTGAAAAATTTAGGAGCTCAAGATGTTTCGCCAGGTGTAAGAAACGTTTCTTTTGTTGGCGATAAAGGTTTTATGTACAAGGCAAACATTGCTTTACGTACTGCTATTAGAATTTTAAAACCAATAAAACGTTTTAAAGTTTTTGATGAAGATGATTTGTATAAAAAAATTCAGCAAATAGAGTGGGAGCGCTTTATGAATGTTGATAGCACTTTTGCTATTGGAGCAGTGGTAAATTCAAAAAATTTCACTACAAATTCTCATTATATTTCTTTAAAATCGAAAGATGCTATTGCGGATTATTTTAGACATAAATATCATAAACGTCCAAATGTAGATGTAAAACACCCTGATTTAAAAATTCATGTTCATGTTCAAAAGGATTTGTGTTCTATTTCTTTAGATAGTTCAGGTGATTCTTTGCATAAGCGTGGATACAGAAATTTAACAAATATTGCTCCTATAAATGAAGTTTTAGCAGCTGGTTTGGTTTTGTTATCTGGTTATACGGGAGATTGTAATTTTATAGATCCGATGTGTGGTTCTGGTACTATTTTAATTGAAGCTGCTATGATTGCAAATAATATACCGGCAAATATTAATAGAAAAGAGTTTGGTTTTGAGAATTGGGAAGATTATGATGAAGATTTGTATTTTAAAATTCAAGAATCTTTATTAAAAAAAATAAGAAGTTCCCATTTTAAAATTATGGGATTTGATAAAGCACCTTCAGCAGTTCGAAAAGCTAAAGAAAATGTTGAAAATGCCAATTTAAGTGAATTTATAGGGGTACATCACGTGAATTTCTTTAATTCGGTTAAAGAAGTTTTTGGAAAAACTACCATATTATTTAATCCTCCATATGGTGAACGATTGGATATTGATATAAATGAATTTTATAAAAAAATTGGTGATACATTAAAAAATGGGTATCCAGATTCTACCGTTTGGTTTATTACTTCAAATAAAGAAGCTATTAAAAATGTTGGTTTACGAACATCTAAAAGACTTCCCTTAAAAAATGGTGATTTAGACTGTGTTTATGTACGGTATGATATTTATGAAGGGAGTAAAAAGGCAAAGAAATTAAATAAAAATGTTGATAATAATCAATCTGAAAACGAATAATTCCAGATTGATTATTGCCTGTTTTTAGCTTTTAGAAACTTGTATTAAGTAATTCTCCAGAAAGCTGCAATAGTACTAATTCAGCATTTTTAGCATCGTATTTTGCAATATTTAAATTAGATTGCGCATTCAATAAATTTATTTGTGCCTGTCTAAATTCTATGGTTGTAATTTGGCCTAATTTGAACTGTTCTTCAGTTCTAGAAAAATTACGTTTATTGGTTTCTACATTTTTCTCTTCAGCCTGCAATATGAATAAAGCATTGTTATAGGTTTCAAGTGAATTAGCAATAGTGCGTTGCAATTCACTTTCAATTTGTTCTTTTTGAACTTCTAAATTGTCTGCAGCTACTTTAGAATTTTGTATTTTGGTTTTTGAAATACCTCCATCAAATAAATTCCAAGTTAAATTCACGCCAGTATTTAAACCATTCGATAATTGATTGATAAATATACTCGCATCGTTTTTAGATTTATTATAACCATAAGAACCACTAAATATAATGCTTGGAAGTAGCAATGACTTGTTAAATTTAAGGTTGTAGTTGTTTAATGCAATGCTTGTTTTTGCTTTTAATATTTCAACATTATATTTTTTAGCTTTCTCCAGTAATGTATCATAATTGAAAGTTAAATTGAAAGAAATATTTGTGTCAACCATAAAATTTGTAGCGATATTTCTACCTAATAATAAATTTAAATCGCGTTTAGCATTTGCTAATAATCGTTGAGAATTAATATATCTAATGCTATCATTATTTACATCTACCTCCGCATTTAATACCTCAAGTTTTGTGCTTTGGCCATATTCAAAACTATAGTTGGCGCGTTCAAGTCGTTGTTTAGAGATAGTTAAAGATGTTTCTATATTTTTCCGATCTTCAGTAAGTTGTGCTACCTGATAATACACGGTAAAAATTTGCAAAATTGAATTTTCAATAATTGTTTGAGCCTCTAGTTTTGATAAATTGTAAGTTTCTTTTAAGCGCTTAAAATTGTATGACCTTCCAAATCCATCAAAAAGGGTGTAAGCTATGCCAATAGATGTACTATACGATTGTGCTTCAGCGCCATTTATTTCATTAATTTCCCCATCTCTAAAAGTAATTTCAGTATTATTTAAACTAAAATTAGCACCTGCATTAGCATTTACTCTTGGTAAATAACCAGTGTTATAAATACGGCTATTATTTTTGGCTATTTTAACATTATTTTCAGCTATTTTAATGCCATAATTATTTTCTAAGGCTAAACTAACAGCTTGGTCCTTTGTAAGTTTTTCTTGTGCATAACTAATAGAAACACAAAGTAAAAAAAGGATAGTAATTTTATTGATGTAATTCATCTTCTTCGCTTTTTAATTCAATAATTGCTCTTTCAACTTCTTCTTTTGATACTTTTTTACCAGTAAATAGCCATTTTAAAAATACTTTTACAGAATTTGAAACTGATAATAGTAATGGTAACATTACCAATGTTAATACAGTTGCTATCATAATTCCGTAAGAAATAGAAATTGCCATTGGTTTTAAAAATTGCGCTTGTCTACTTTTTTCAAGAAGCAAAGGTGCTAAACCAGCAATTGTAGTAATTGATGTTAGTAATATTGCCCTAAATCTTGAAATTCCAGCTTGAACCAGAGCTTCATCATATTTCATCCCATCTTTTAAATAGCGATTAAATTTTTCAATAAGTACTAAACCATCATTTACCATAATACCAATTAATGCAATAATACCAAGCCAAGAAAGTATATTTACTGGAAAACCGTGAATATAATGCCCCCAAATAACACCAATTAAACTAAACGGAATTAAAAGCATTAATAACAGTGGTTGTTCGTAAGATCTAAATGTAAAAGCAATTACAATATAAATAAGTGCCAAAATAGTTAATCCCACTTTTTTTGCAGAATTTACAGTTTTCTGCGCTTCTCTGTTTTGTCCCTCATAAGCAGCACTAACTGTAGGATATTTTGATGTAATTTCTGGCATTATTGTAGTTTTAATTTCATCTAATATATCTGTAGCACTTTCACCGGGAGTTTTCATATCTGCAGTTATTTGTATTTCACGTTTACTGCTTAAATGATTTATTAAAACATCGCCACGTGCTATTTCATAAGTAGCAATTTCTGAAAAAGGAACGCTATTATTTGTTGGAGTTGTAATCCACATATCATCTAAATTTTTAATAGATGATCTGTCTTCTCTTTTATAGCGAACCCATACTTTAATTTCGTCTTGGCCACGCTGAAAACGTTGTGTTTGCATACCAAAGAAACCGGAACGAACTTGGCCCATTACAGTTTGTAAATTTAAACCGAGCAAATAGGCATTATCTTTTAGTTTTATTCTAACTTCTTTAATACCTGCAGGATCATTATCTGAAATATCTTTTAGTAATGGATTGTTACTTAAAATATCTTTTAATTCAATTTTAGCTGCTTTTAACTCGTTAATATTATTACCTAATAAAGATACAGCAACAGGGCTTCCTCCAAAATTACCACCTGAACCAAAAGTTAAACTTTCAACTCCATGAACAGTTCCAACTTTTTCTCTAATAGCATTTGTAATTTCAGGTGAAGAAAAATCACGAGATTCTCCTGGTAATAAATTTACAGTTAAACTCCCGTTTGCTGATCCAGGTCCAATTCTTTTTATTATATTTTCTATAACAGAAATGTTACCAGTTTGCTTCTTAGTAAATTCATCATTTATTTCCCAGGCCACTTTTTCAATTTCAGATATTATAGAATCTGTAATTATTTCATTAGTACCTTGAAGCATTTTTAAATTAATGGAAACTCTATCACTTGCTATGGAAGGGAAAAATGAAGTTTTTACAATACCACCACCTAAGCCTCCTATACTTAAAATAAGTAATGCTATGGGTATAGCAAATCCTAAAATTCTATGTTTTAAAAAGAATTTAAGGTAGGGTGCATACCAATTATCTCTAAAATAAAATAATATTTTTTCTGCTTTTGTATTTATATTATAGAAAAAGGTATTTAGTTTGTTTCTCTTTTTATCTTTTTTCTCAAGTGCTTTTGAATGTGCAATGTGCGCAGGTAAAATAATTAATGCCTCAATTAATGATACGCCTAATGTTAGCATTACAATTAAGGAAACTTCACTAAAAAAATTTCCTATTCTTCCATCTAAAAAGAAAAAAGCTGAAAATGCAATTATAGTTGTTAAAATAGCTGAAACAATAGGAGGAATTACCTCTAATGTTCCATCAATAGCTGCTTGTATTGGTGTTTTACCTTTTTCATAATGATGGTAAATATTTTCTCCAATTACAATTCCATCATCCACTAAAATACCAATAACTATAATCATTCCAAATAATGAAAGCACATTTATAGTTACACCTAAATTAGAGGCAAAAATAAACATTCCTAAAAACGCAACTGGAATTCCAAATGCAACCCAAAACGCTAAGCGAATATTTAAAAATAATGCAAGGAAAAATAAAACTAAAAGCACTCCCATACCTGCATTTTTCAGCAATAATTCAGTACGTTGATTAAGGGTTATGGAGGCATCACTTGAAATATTTATTTGTACATTATCATATTGCTGATTAAATTTTTCAATATATTCTTTAATTTTATCAGCAGTAGAAATCAAATCTTCACTATTTGTATTACTAACCGTAATATCTATAGATTTTTCACCATTATAATATAACCTATCTGGATTTTCAGACCATGTGTCTTTAACATCGGCAATGTCACTTAGTCTAATAATATTTCCAGAGGATGACGCTCTAACAACAAGATTTAAAAGTTCATTTCCATAATAATTTTTATTTCTGGCTCTAATAAGATAATCTTCTGCATCCGTTTTTATATTTCCACCAGAAATTAATAAATTCGTTTTACTTACTGCATCTGCAACTTCACTAAAAGTTAAGTTATAAGCTCTTAAATCATTTTCTCTAACTGCTATTTCAATCTCTTGGTCTGGAAAACCAGAAAGACTTACTTGTGAAATACCATCAATATTTCTTAATTCATTTTCAACATTTCGAGCATATTGTTTTAACGTTGCTAAAGGAATATCATTTCCACTTAAAATAAAGCTTATTGTTGGTCTAATGTTTTCAACTTTTGCAATTATTGGAGGCTCCATACCCGACGGAAACGAAGGAACTCTGTCAACGGCGTTTTTAACATCAGATAATACAACGTCAATATTTTTTCCCTTAATTATTTCAACATTAATGGTTGCAGCGTTTTCTCTTGAAACTGATGTTACCCGATCTATTCCAACAATACCTTTTAAATTATCTTCAATTTTAAGCACAATACCTTCTTCTATTTCCTGTGGTGAAGCACCTGGATAGGTTAAGTTTATTGTGATATTTTGAGAATCTGTTAACGGAAAAAATGAAGATTTCATTGAAAAAGCACCAGCCAGTCCAAATACAACAAATGCTATAATTGTAACATTAACCGCAACAGGAAATTTTATAAAATACGAAATTACTTTTTTCATTATTGCGCTTTATTTTCTTTAAAAACTTTAACTAACATTCCAGTATGAGCACCAGGTACAGGTTGAGAAAGAATTTGAGTTCCATCATTTAATCCTTTTATAACAACTGTATTTTGGTTTTCAAAAATTGGTGTAATTTCAACTAAATCTAAAACCGAATCTTTCACAACATAAACTTTTGAATTATCTATTAAAAGTTTTCGTGATATTTCAAAGGCATTATTCTCAGGTTTTGCATTTAAGGCAACTTCTAAGTACTGACCTTCTTTTAAATCGTTACCACTAACTTGAATAAATGCTTGTATAGTTTGTGTGGAAGTATCAACTTTACCATTAATTCGAATTACTTTTCCTATCCACGTTTTTGTTTTTTCTAAATTATAAAGTTCAACCTCTTTACCAACTTGTAATAAATCTCTAAACTCTGATTTTATTGAAACACCAACTTCATAAACAGAAGGATTAATAAATTCACCTAATTTTTGACCAACTCTAATTAATGTTCCTGTGTTAACCAAGGATTCTGTTAAAATCCCAGTAAATGGTGCTTTTAAGGTGTATTTATCCAATTTTACTTCTAAATTTTTAACGTTATAAAATGTAGTTAAGATTCCTCGACCAGAAATAAAGAATTTTTCTTTTTCAGAATTGGTTTCTGGTAATTTTTGAATTGGTTTGCTAATATCAAAATTTTGAAGATAATATTGCCATTTATCATATTCGTTAGGATAATCTAATCTAATATCTGGCATTATAGAAGTTAAAGCGTTAAACAAGTTACTTTTTTGAGCTTGTAAATTTGCATAAAATTCACTACTGTTTATTTTAACCAAAGTTTCTCCTTTATTATAAGTTGTACCAGGTTTAAATTCTTTAGAGGTTGCAACTAATACACCTTGAACTTCCGAATAGAGCTCGATTTTATTTTTTGCTTCTAAATTACCGTTTGTTGTTATAACAATTGGAACAGATTTGTTGGTAACAGTTTCAGTAAAAACAGTTTTAACAATTTTATCAAAAACAGGTTTAGGTTTTTGCTTGTTATCAATTAAATATTTTGCTAAAAATATGGAACCTATTAGTAGAATTACCGATATTACTATAATTATTATTTTTCTCATTTGGTTAATTTATTTGTTTAACAACTAATTAAGTTGATTGATTTTTAGGTTTGTTTGAATTTTGCTCATTACTTTTAAAAAAATGTTCATTTCATCAACTGAAATGTTGTTTTCTATAGCTTTTATGCTAGCAATCATTATTGGTTTGGTGATATTAAATAAGTGTTCACCTGAATGTGTAATTTTGATTAAATTTTTTCGTGAATCAAGCTTTGAAGGAACTCTGGCTACTAAATTGTTTTTTTCCATAACATTAATAAGCCTTGTTAAAGATGCCTTATTGCGTTCAGTTATACAAGCAAGTTCATTTTGAATAATGCCATCTGATTTTTCGCTTAAAATTTTTAATACAATCCACTGCTGTTTAGTAATTTGTATATTATTTTTATGAAAAACATCAGAAATAAACATGTTCATTAGTTTTGATGTTTTTCCAAGCCAAGGTAATATAGTTTCGTTAAAATCTGACAGTTTAATGTCAATTTCCATTTAGTATAATTTAAGCAGCGAATATATACATTATTTAACATAGTTGCATATGCAACTATGTTAAATAATGTTAACGACTGTTAACAAAAAAATCACTCAATTGAGTGATTTTTTTATGTTATAAATAAAATTTTAATTTTAGTTAATTGGAATAATTGTAGCTTGAGATACAGGGTTGCTATAAATTTCTTTCTCTTTAGGAGCACTGTATTCAACATTTTTAAGAGCACTTAAATTTTTAATTATTGGATTTAAGTCTCCAATAAAATTATTTTTATTTAATAATAAAGTTTTCAAATTAGTTAAATTACTTATTTCTACAGGTAAATTACCTTCAAATAAATTATTTGATAACGAAAGCTCTTTTAAATTTTTTAATAATCCTATTTCATTAGGTAAATTTCCATGCATTAAATTATCAAAAAAACTAATTACTTTAAGTTGTTTTAAATTACCAATTTCTTTAGAAATTGAACCACTTAATTTATTGCTGCTAAGTTGTAAAATTTCTAATTTATTTAGGTTGTAAATAGAGTTTGGTAATTCACCACTTAAAAAATTATTAAAAAGTGTTATTTCTTTAAGGTTTGTAATTTTGCCAATATTAAAAGGAATTTCACCTTCCAATTGATTCATAAATAACTCTAAAGTTTCTAAAGATTTATTTTCGCATAATTCAACAGGAATTTCACCATTTAATTTATTGAATCCTAGGTTTAAATGAGTTAAAGATTTCAATTTTCCTATGGAGGCTGGAATTGAACCTTCTAAATTATTCATTTTTAAATCAATTTTTGTTACAGTATTATTGCTAATTGTAACTCCATACCAATTTTCAGCAGGTTTAGTTAAATCCCAAGTATTATTCCAAGAATCACCATTAGTAGATTTATATAAATCTAAAAGAACATTTTTTTCTATTTGAGAAATTTGAGAAAAAGATACAGCAGAAATTGTTATTAAAAACAATATTGTTAGGGTAATTTTTTTCATTTTCTTTGGGGATTTTAGGGTTAAATTACTAAAAACTTATAGCTAATATAGATTATATTATTCATTTTAACAAATAAAACATACCATTTGTTTGTATTTTTAATCCATTTATTGAAAAACCCTTATTAGGTAAGGTTTTTCAATACTGGTAAATTTCAACACTAGATTATTGAATTTAAAATGTTATATATTTGTATGATTAAAAGAAAATTAAGTATATGAAGTTAGATATTTTAGCTATAGGAGCTCACCCAGATGATGTAGAATTAGGTTGTGGAGCTACCGTATCAAAAGAAATCTCTTTAGGAAAAAATGTAGGAATTTTAGATCTTACAAGGGGTGAATTAGGAACAAGAGGCTCGGCTGAAATTAGAGATGAAGAGGCAAAAAATGCCGCTAAAATTCTAGGTGTAAAAATTAGAGAGAATTTAGCTTTTGCTGATGGTTTTTTTACAAACGATAAAAAACATCAGTTAGAAATAATTAAAATTATTAGAAAATATAAGCCTGAAATAGTTTTGTGTAACGCAATTAAAGACAGGCATATTGATCATTCTAAAGGAAGTGAATTAGTATCAAATGCTTGTTTTTTATCGGGTTTGGTTAAAATTGAAACAACTTTAAATGATAATGTACAGGACGCTTGGAGGCCTAAAAGAGTGTATCATTATATTCAATGGGATAATATAGAACCAGATTTTGTAGTGGATGTAACTGGTTTTATAGATACTAAATTAGAAGCTGTAAAAGCCTACAGCTCTCAATTTTACGACCCAAAAAGTAAAGAACCTTCATCACCAATTTCGAGTAAGAATTTTTTAGATAGTATTTTATATAGAGCTCAGGATTTAGGTAGATTAATTGGAACAGCTCACGCAGAAGGCTTTAATGTTGAGCGTTATATAGCTGTAGAAAATTTAGATAAATTAATGTAAAAAAATGTTTGTATAAAATTAGAAATGTTTTACATTTGCATCCGCGATTAAATGGTGGTTGTAGCTCAGCTGGTTAGAGCGCCGGATTGTGGTTCCGGAGGTCGCCGGTTCGAACCCGGTCTTCCACCCAAAATAAAAGGTCTGTTTTTCAGACCTTTTTTTGTTTTAAAACTTTCTTTTTTAAGATAATATTTACATTTGATAACAATTATTTTAATAGTTTTACAAACCGAAATTAAATATTACAAAATGAAAAATTATTTATATATCTTTTCTTTATTACTAGCAACTTCAATAGTAGCTCAATCAACAACTAATTTAGAATTAGAAAAACAAAAATTAAAGTTAGCTTTAAATTATAATGATAAAGATGTTGCTGCATCAGCAATGTATTCAATTATTTCTTTAGAAGGAGATAAAAGTACTTATAAAGATAGTTTAGCATATTTGTATTTTAATGATGCAAAATATGTTTCTTGTTTTTTAATTACAAACGATATTTTAAAAAATAATCCTGAAAATATAGAGTTATTAGAAATGAATGCCATTTCTGTTGAATCTATGGGAGCATTAGATAAAGCTGCTGAAGTGTATACTAGTTTATTAGCTAAAACTAATAATAATTACCACGCTTATAAAATTGCAGGGTTACAAGTTGCTACTAAAAAGTATAATGAAGCTTACGAATCAATTAAAAAAGCAGATCAACTACCTGATAATGGCACCGTTAAAGTTACATTTCAGGTAAATAAAAACTTTAATCAAAATGTAGATTTAAAAGCTGCAATTGCTTATTTGCAAGGAATTATAGAGCTAAACTTAGAAAAGACTACCGAAGCTAAACTAAGTTTTATGAGAGCAGTAAATTTATTTCCAGATTTTGTACTTGCTAAAAGTAAGATTACTACAATAGAAAATTCAGAAAAAAAAGAATAATAATTAGTTTAATTTTTCGATTAAAAAAGGAGCTGTATAAGAATTTTTACATTTAATAAGTTCTTCTGGGGTTCCTTCAAATAGGAGGGATCCACCATTTTTACCACCTTCTTTTCCTAAATCTATAATATAATCAGCACATTTAATTAAATCTATATTGTGCTCTATTACAATTATTGAATGTCCGTTATTAATTAAAGCATTGAACGATTTTAATAATTTTTTAATATCATGAAAATGTAAACCTGTTGTTGGCTCATCAAAAATAAATAGCGATTTACTTTGGCGAGTTCCCTTTACTAAAAAGGAGGCTAATTTTATGCGTTGTGCTTCACCTCCAGAAAGTGTTGATGAAGATTGCCCTAATGTTACATAACCCAAACCAACATCTTGTAAAGGTTGTAGTTTTTTTACAATTTTATTTTCTTTATGTAATTTAAAAAAGGCAATGGCATCATCAATAGTGCAATTTAAAATATCATTAATGGATTTGTTATAAAATTTAACTTCTAAAATTTCCTTTTTAAAACGCATTCCTTTGCAGGTTTCACACTCTAAATGCACATCTGCCATAAATTGCATTTCAATAGTAACTTCACCCTCACCTTTACAAACCTCACATCTTCCACCTTCTACATTAAAGGAGAAATGTTTTGGCTGATAATTTCTTATTTTAGACAATTTTTCTGAAGCAAATAAAGCTCTAATATCATCATATGCCTTAATATATGTTACAGGGTTTGATCTGCTTGAACGTCCAATAGGATTTTGGTTTATAAACTCAATATGTTCAATAGTATTATAAGCACCCGTAATTTCTGTAAACTGACCAACTTTTTCGCCATATCCACCAATTTTCTTTTGAATGGCTGGAAACAATATTTTACTTACCAATGTGCTTTTTCCACTTCCTGAAACTCCAGTAACAACAGTTAAACTATTTAAAGGAAAAGTAACATCTATATTTTTTAAATTGTTTTCACGAGCGCCAATTATTTTAACGCTATTTTTTGATTTTCTCCTTGTTTTAGGTATTTCAATTTTAAGTTTGTTATTTAAATATTGAGCTGTTAACGAATCAGATTTTAAAACTTCTTTAAAAGTACCTTCAGCAGTAACCTCGCCTCCAAAAGTTCCAGCTTCAGGTCCAATATCAATAATAACATCGGCAGCTTTCATAATATCTTCATCGTGTTCTACAACAATAACTGTATTACCTAAATTTCGTAAATCTTTTAACACTTTAATTAAGCGTTCAGTATCTTTTGGATGTAAACCTATACTTGGTTCGTCTAAAATATACATGGAGCCAACCAAACTGCTTCCTAATGAAGTAGCCAAGTTAATACGTTGACTTTCACCACCTGATAATGTATTTGAAGTTCGGTTAAGAGTTAAATAATTTAAACCTACATCATTTAAAAATTGTAATCTATTATTGATTTCAACCAATAATCGTTTTGCAATTTTTTGTTCGTAAACTTCTAATTTTAGGTTTTTAAAAAAATCTGCTAATTCATTTAAAGGTAAATCCACTAATTCACTTATGTTTTTGTTATTTATTTTAACATAAGTAGCTTCGTCTCTTAATCTTTTTCCTTTACAAGAAGTACATTTTGTTTTACCTCTGTAACGCGATAACATAACTCTATACTGAATTTTATAGCTCTTTTCTTCTAGATGGTTAAAAAAATGAGTTAATCCATTAAAAGAACTATTTCCACTCCAAATAAGTTGTTTTTGATCTTCATTCAATTCAAACCAAGGTTTATGTATTGGAATATTAAATTTATAGGCGTGGGTTATTAAATCGTTTTTGAAATGGTTAAATGAATCTGATTTCCAAGGTAAAATAGCATCTTCATAAATTGAAATTGAAGTATTTGGAATAACTAAATCCTCATCAATTCCAATAACATTTCCATATCCCTCACATTTTGGACAAGCTCCATATGGATTGTTAAAACTAAACAGATGTGTATTAGGCTCTAAAAATTGTAGTCCATCCAATTCAAACTTATTATTAAACAATATTTGAGTATTTGTATTTAAATTCTCAAGAATACATTCACCTTTTCCTTCAAAAAAAGCAGTTTGTATAGCATCACCTAATCTATTGTAAAAATCTTCATCATCTTTAACGGAAATTCTATCAACAACTAAATAAAAATCATGTTCAATTTCCTGTTTAATTTCTTCAATTCTTAAAACTTCATCTTTGTATTTTATTCTTGAATAACCTTGTTGTGCTAATATTTTTAAAGTTTGTAATACACTTCTTTCATCGGGGATATGAACAGGTGCAAGTAGTAGTAACTTTGTTTTTAACTCTAAAGTTTTAATATAATTTATAACATCTGAAACGGTATTTTTTTTTACTTCATTTCCTGAAATTGGGGAGTAGGTTTTACCAATTCTGGCAAAAAGTAATTTTAAATAATCGTAAATTTCAGTAGAAGTACCAACTGTTGATCTTGGGTTTGTGGAATTTACTTTTTGTTCAATAGCTATTGCAGGTGCAATTCCTTTAATATAATCTACTTTTGGTTTATTTAACCTTCCTAAAAACTGACGCGCATAGGATGACAGGCTTTCAACATATCTTCTCTGACCTTCAGCAAATAATGTGTCAAATGCTAAACTGGATTTACCAGATCCAGAAAGCCCTGTAATAACTACCAATTTATTTCTAGGTATTGCAACATCAATATTTTTTAAATTATGAAGTTTTGCTCCTTTTATTAGAATGAATTCTTTTGGGTTTAATGTTGCTATATTTTGGGTCATGTTTACTTTAAAAAAAGTGAATAAATGCAAAGATAATTACAATTAATGAGATTTTTAACTGTATTATTAAACATATATTTTAAATATTTTTAATACTAGTTTATAGGATTTTATTTGTAAATGTTAAAAATATGCTGCATATTTGAATATTAATTCAAAAAAAAGAACGCCTATATAACACTTTTACTTTTTATAAAAATTATAAAATACACATTTAACCCCTATAATGTATTTAAATTATGGAAAGAAAAGTTATTGCCGATAGCGTTTTAGTAAGCAACTATATTAACGGAAACGAAAAGTCTTTAGAAATATTAGTTATTCGTCATAAACAACGAATTTTTAGTTTTATTTTGTCTAAAGTTTTAGATAGAGAAATTGCAGAAGATATTTTTCAAGATACCTTTATTAAGGTTATAAACACTTTAAAAAGAGGTGCTTATAACGAAGAAGGGAAATTTTTACCCTGGGTTATGCGTATTGCACATAATTTAGTTATAGATCATTTTAGAAGAAATAAAAGAATACCAACTTTTAGAAATACTGATGAATTTGATATTTTTACAGTTATAAGTGATGAGGTTTTAAATGTAGAAAAGCAAATTATTAAAGATCAGATTTTAAATGATATTAAAGGTTTAATTGTTGAACTTCCAGAGGATCAAAAGGAAGTGTTGATAATGCGTATGTATAAAGACATGAGCTTTAAAGAAATTGCTGAAAATACCGATGTAAGTATTAATACAGCGCTAGGAAGAATGCGTTATGCATTAATTAATTTAAGAAAGTTAATAGAAAAACATAATATTATTTTGGTAAACTAATACTAAATGTAATTTTTCGTCGTTACTATAATATAAACCAGTAATATATGATGAAACTTTACACTAAGAAGTCTCTTTCAAAGGAGCAACCAAGACCTGAAATAATTCAATATTTGTTAAATTATTCTAAGCAAATGAGAGTAATTAAAACCAACAAAAACGACTATATTGAATTACATTTGAATTAATGTTCTTTGAGCCCATTTTTAACCGAAAATGGGCTTTTTATTTTAAAATGGATTTTCTTCCAATTGTTTTTGTAATAATATCTTTTTCAATATCCCAACCTCTCGCAGGTGAATATTCACGACCATAAAATATAATTTGTAAATGTAATTTGTTCCATAATTCTTTTGGAAATAATCTTTTTGCATCTTTTTCGGTTTGAGCAACATTTTTACCATTGCTTAAACCCCATCTATACATTAATCTATGAATATGAGTATCTACTGGAAATGCCGGAACCCCAAATGCCTGGCTCATTACAACACTTGCAGTTTTATGTCCAACGGCAGGTAAAGCTTCTAAATCTTTAAAATTTTGAGGTACTTTACCATTGTGCTTTTCAATTAATATTTTTGATAAACCATAAATTCCTTTAGCTTTCATTGGAGATAAACCAACAGGTTTAATAATTTCTCTAATTTCTTCTACTGAAAGTTTTACCATATCGTAGGGATTATCTGCTTTTGCAAATAAAATGGGAGTAATTTTATTTACACCTACATCTGTACTTTGAGCAGACATTAATACAGCAATTAACAATGTATATGGGTCTTTATGATCTAATGGAATTGGAACCTTAGGATATAATTTTTCAAGTGTATCAATTACAAATTGAACTTTTTCTTTCTTTGTCATTTTTAGTATCTTTACAAAAAGCTAAAATACAAATTATGATAACATTAAAAGCAGGTGACAAGGCACCATATTTTGAAGCACTTGATCAGGATGGAAATACTATAAAACTAAGTGATTATTTAGGAAAAAAGTTAGTAATTTTCTTTTACCCAAAGGCAAGTACTCCAGGTTGTACCGTTGAAGCTTGTAATTTAAGAGATAACTATCAAACTTTTTTAGCAAAAGGCTATGCTATTTTAGGTGTTAGTGCTGATTCAGCAAAGCGTCAACAAAATTTTATTAATAAAAACGAATTACCTTTTCCTTTATTGGCAGATGAAGATAAAACTGTAATTAACGCTTTTGGAGTTTGGGGACCAAAAAAGTTTATGGGACGTGAATATGATGGTATTCATAGAACTACTTTTGTAATTGATGAAAATGGAGTTATTGAAAATGTAATTGCTAAAGTTAAAACAAAGGAACATACCAGCCAGATATTAATATAAAATATTCGTTTAGAGTAATTAAATTGATATTAATTAAGTGATTCAGCGTTGAACTGAAGATTTTCTTAATTATTAATTTGAAGTTTTATGAGTTTAAAATTATTATTTTAATTTGAATTTTCTCTTTTTAAAATAAGCCGAAATACTTAAAATAAATAAACATACAACTACAATATATACCCAATTAGGAATTGGTATTGGATCACCTGTAGCATAGGAATGTAAGCCAGACAAATAATAATTTACACCATAATATGTCATTATAACACTCGCTAATCCAAAAATAGTGGCTACATTATAGGAATATAATCCAAATAATTTTGGAATTATTCTCATATGCAAAATAAAAGCATAAACCAATATTGTTACTAATGCCCAGGTTTCTTTTGCATCCCAACCCCAATATCTTCCCCAAGATTCATTTGCCCATACACCTCCTAAATAGGTACCTATACTTACCATAACTAAACCTCCAATTAAGGTTAATTCACTTATATAAGACATTTCTTTAATAATTCTAACAATTCTATCTTTATTAGATTCATTTATAAACAACATTAATATTAAGTTTATAATTCCAATTATAGCACCTAACATTAAAAATCCATAACTCCCAGCTTCTAATGAAACATGAATTGTTAACCAATATGATTTTAATACGGGTACTAATGGCGTGATTTCCGGATCCAAAAAACTTAGCATAGAAACCAATAATATAATTGAAGCTAAAACCATTGTTGCTGCTAAACCACCAAAAGATTTTCTAGTAAAAATAATTCCAGCAAGAGTGGACGTCCAAGCAATGTAAATCATAGATTCATACCCATTACTCCAAGGTGCTCTTCCCGATACATACCATCTAAAACCTAGTCCAATTGTATGAAAAATGAAACCAATTAGGACTAATGTGAATAAGATTTTATAGGCTAGTTTTAAGTTTTTACTTGGTTTAAAAACTGATAAAAATAAAAAGAATAAAAATGCAAGCCCTAATATAAAATAGAGTAGTGCTAAACGACTAAAAACTTGAGAATTATTTAGTAGTATTTCTATATTAATTTTTGATAAAGAAGGCATAATTGCTCCTCCATTTTTAATTTGATATTCTTTAAGTTCGTTAATTAGATTATTTGCTTCACTGTAATTGTTAGTATGCATTGCATCATTTAACATTTTACTATACGAACTGAAAAATTTAGCGGCTATACTATTTTGAGATTCTGAATGATTGTGATTACCTGAACCATGATTAGATAACCAAGTGTTATTTGGATCGTTTACGTTAGGTACAATTTTTAATAAAGTTCCTGAAAATAGCATACTCAAAATATTAACTTTCTCATCTATTTTAAGCAATTCCTTTTCGTAAACACCCCTATCTACGGGTTTTAAATTATAAACATTACGAACCTCATCTTTTAATTTATAAACACCATTTTGGTCAAAAAAATCTTTATAGGATATATATTTGGTAGTAGCACCTAATTTTGCTGAAATATCTTCGTGTTTGCCCAATTTCACAATTTTCACATCATACCAATCACTACTATTTGCATACATGCTTAAAACAATTTGCTCAGAACTTAGCCCATATAAACTTTCTTTTCTCGCTAGTTTTCTTAATATTTCACGCGTAAGTGTATGCACAGGTTTCATTCTACCTCTAAAATCTTGCACAACAAGTTTGCTGAAATTATTAGCGTGATTAATGTCTATTATATGTGTAACTTTTAAATCTTCTTTATTTAATTGTGCAAATGTTGTAGAAGATGTTATTGAAAATAATAAAACAAATATGAGTGCAGTGTTTTTTGCTCTCATTTTTTTTATTTTCTGTAAAACTGTATAAAACCTTGTTTTTTTGCTGAAAAAAGTGAGTAACAGACCTATTGTTAAAAGTATATATCCAATATAGGTAATTAAAGTACCCCAATAATCGTTGTTAACACTTAAATAAGTACCTTTTTCATCTTTATCAAAAGATGATTGAAAAAAACGATAGCCATTATAATTCAAAATATTATTCATAAATATTCTAAAATCTTTTTTAATATTTTTATTAGTATCAACTAGTTGAACTTCACTTGCATACGATGAAGCGCTGTTTGTACCAGGGTATTTATCCAATATAAAATCTTTTAATTTTATAGTAAAAGGTACTTTTATTTCTTTGGTACCGTAGGACGCAGATAACTTTAAATTTTCAAAATTTAATATTTCAGGTCTTCCAGGTGATCCTTTTTGTCCGTATAAATAAGTTTCTTGAATTTTTCCATTTACAGAAATAGCAGCTAAAAGAGCTACTTTACTGCTACTACTTACTTTTGGGTTTTCAGATTCAATTGTAGCATTTCCATTTTTAGTAAATTCTGGTAAAACAAAATTATTTAACCCATCAGAGTACAATGAACGAAGTAATAAGGGTTGATAAGTATTTGAAGGGTAAATAGTATCTTTTTTTTGAGTTGCCATTACCATTTGAGTAAATACCTTATTAGTTTTAAAAAATAAGGAATCATTTTTATATAAGATGTTAATTGCATTTGGAAGCATATTTTTACTAAAATTGAAGAACAAGTTTCCAAACTTGTTTTGCTCACCTTCTTTTATAAAATATTCTTCTCTACCATTCGTTCCAGCAACTACTACCTTTAAAGTTGCGGTTCCATTTAAACTATTAATTAATTTTTGAGTTGGATTTGGAATAAACTCTTTTATTGTAACATCAATTAAATCATTTTCAATTAAATAGGAGTCGTGCCAATTGTTATTTCCTAATGTTGCAAATAATACTTCTTCATTAAATTCGAAAGTTTTACCATTTTTAATGACTTTAAATTTTAGAAAGTTTGTTGAAGATAAAAACGTATTTGAAGAATCATTTTCTCTTATGTGCATAATACCTTCAAATCCGAAATAGCGTGTAATACCAGCACCAATTAAAATTAAAATAATAGCACCATGAAATAGTACTAGAGCCCATTTTTTTTGTTTAATCATTTTAAATTTAACAATATTAACAACTATTGAAATACTAAAAAATAAGAGTAATAGTTCAAACCAAAATGCTTGAAATACTACCTTTTGAGCTGAACTTGTTCCGTAATCATTTTCAATAAATGTTGCAATACCAATTGCTGCTGCGAATAATAATATATATAATCCAGCAGCTCTTGTGTTAAAAAGAGCTTCAAAAATTTTGTTGAATATGTTTATAATTTTCTTCATTTAAACGAATATTAGACTGGTTAATTTTAAAATTTTAGGTTAAGGTAGTATTATTCCGTTTTCTAAAATTAAATCATATTTATATCCTGCTCCAAAATCTTTGTTTAAAGAAACAGTTGCTTTTAAAGTGATAATTGCATCTTCAGGAATGAAAGTATCTGATGTAATTACAAGATCAAAATCATCTTTACTGCCGTCTTTTAAATGTATCCAATTTCTGTTCATAATATTAGCATTTGATTTTACACAAACACCACTTATTTGAACTGTTTTTCCTTCTAAATTTTTAGCATTTTTTACCAATTCTGAAATTTTCATAGAACCTTCAACTTCAATTTTATTTACAGTAGTTTTAATTGGAGCTGGCGTTGCTTTTGTAGTTTCTTGTTTTGTAAGTAATTGGTTGCTATTACTTGTAGTTTTTTTAGTGCTTGAATGATTTGCAGCCACTAAACTACCTGATATTAAATATATTTTTTCAAAAACTCTATTAAAATCTTTACTTTCATAGTTTGTTTTTAGAAGCCCTCCTTTATAATAATATGTTTCGCCTATTGCAACATCCATTAATCTTGTTGCTATCCAAAATTGCTCATCATTTTCAGTCACATTCATATACAAATACTTAGAAGTCTCTAGAATTTCATTTACTTTAACAGTATGTAAATCACCATTAAAAGTGCTTGTTCCAGTTGTACTTGGCTCAATTTTATTTTCATCAGAAAAAATACCACTGCTTTTTTCAGAACCGATTGCTTCATTTGATGCTTCTATTACTTTCGGACCAGTATTACAAGCCGATATACTTATTATAATAAATGCAATTATTGTAGTGTTTTTTAACTTTAAAATCATAATTAAAATATTTTAGTTTTTCTTTTATTTTTAAATCGTTTAGAAATTGATGTGTTAATTCTGTAATTATTTTTTTCTCCAGATATTACAGACATTTCTCCAAATAAATTAAATTTTAAGCTCTTGCTAATTCGCAGCGAAAGGCTAGAGCCATAATAATTTTGTTTATTTGTTGAATTTTCATTAAAATAATCATAATCAACCATTCTAAAATAAAAATCTGCACTTAGTTTGTTTAGAATTAGTTCTCTTGAATGTCGGATAGAAATGATTGTACTTTCTAAATAATTAGAAGTGTTTTTATTAAAATTAATGGAAAGTCGACCTCCAATACCTGGAATTTTAGAGGAACTCATATAGGCGTTTATATTATTAGATTTATTTTGTGTTGAACTTTGAAACCTTTTACTATAGCTTGCTCCAGCATACAAAAATTTTGTTGGTTTTAAATTTAATCGTAGCCTTAATCCTTGTCTAGCTTCATTATCATTCAAAAGTCGTTCTATTTCAGTTTGAAATGTTTCATAATACAGAATTCTTTTTCTGGAATCATATGAAACCATTAAATCTAATTTTCTACTAAATTTATATTTTGCTGAAGCATACAAATTTGTAAGATCTATAGTGTTTGAAGTCAGAGTATCAACCTTATTATATAAGTCAAATTCCATCGAAGAAAAAAGAAATAATTTTTTTAAAACGGCACTAGAATGTTGAAAATAAGCATACCTTCTATCAATTAATCCTTTATTAGTTTGTTGTAATATGCCTAATGTTGTTTGAGATTGAAAATTTTGATTATTTGTAATTCTTCCAAAATAGCCACCATATTCAAGTAAATCTGAATTAAAATTATAATCATTAATGTCAGGTCTAAAGCCAGCTATAATTCCAACATAGCTATTGCCAAAAAACTTTTCAGCTTGCAAACCATCAATTGCGCCTAAAGATGATGTTTTATTGTTTATTTTTCTACCAACAGTTAAGAGAAATGTTGGTGTAATATCATATTTTAAAGCTAAATTATAAATATTGAATACATTTTCTCTCTGACGTACTGCACTATCTTTTGATTGAAAATATTGCCTATAATTTAAATAAGTCTCCAAAGAAATTTTAGAATTATCAATGTTTTGCGCGTTTATTGAAAAACGATACATCATGCGATGGCTATTATTATTTGATGGTTTAAAATCACTATAGCTGGCAACAGATAATTTGCCTCTTATTCTTTCAATAGCATCTAATTCTTTTTCAGATTTTTCTATGTTTTTAATAATTTTTTTATTTTCAATAATTATAGTTTTTTTATCAATTTCTTCTTTTTTTGAATCATTATTAGTGTAATTATGATAAACAATAGCACCTTTTTCTATTTCACAGTTAAATAATGAAATACAGATAACAGATTTGGAAGACTTGTTTTGCACTAATAAACAAGGTTTTTCTTGATTTAAAAACTTGAGAGTATCACCAATATTAATGTTTTTTGTATTTTCAAATTTCACATAAATATTTTTTGAATTTACAAACGAAACCTTTCCTGTAATTAAAATATCTTTGTCTTGCCCAAATAGTTTTGGGCATAATAACATCAAAGGCATAAATATTAATATCGTTTTTAATTTCATTTTTAGTATTTAATCTCTTCCATCCGGGTGGCATCTATAACAAGCGTTACTCTCATATACATATCCGTTTTCACCTCTATGATCACTATCTACTTCTGCTTTATTACTATGCTCGTGACAATCTATACAACTAAAAGTTGCATAGTTATTTGTAGTATGACAATCTGTACATTTATCCCATTCTCCTTGATGTTTTCCACTATAAATTGGAAAATATTGACTATCGTGATCAAAAGTAGCCGGTGTCCATCCACCAGTTGTATGGCAGGCATTACATTCTGTTGAGAAACCAGCACTTTGATGATCAGGATCTGAGGTTGTATTAAAATCATTTAAGTGACAACTTACACACTCAGGAGATGCATCAGCATAATTATTGGTTATATGGCATTGCTTACAGTCATTAATATCATGTCCTAAAGTAAGCGGGAAAAAGTCGTGATCAAAAGTAGCCGGAGTCCATCCACCAGTTGTATGGCAGGCAGTACATTCCGTTGAGAAACCAGCACTTTGATGATCAGGATCTGAAGTTGTATTAAAATCATTCAAGTGACAACTCACACATTCAGAAGATGCATCAGCATAATTTGATGTTGTATGACATTGTTTACAGTCATTAATATCATGTCCTAAAGTAAGCGGGAAAAAGTCGTGATCAAAAGTAGCCGGAGTCCATCCACCAGTTGTATGGCAGGCATTACATTCTGTTGAGAAACCAGCATTTTGATGATCAGGATCTGAGGTTGTATTAAAATCATTTAAGTGGCAACTCACACATTCAGAAGATGTATCTGAATAATTTGAGGTTGTATGGCATTGCGTACAGTCATCAATATCATGACCTAAAGTAAGCGGGAATGAATCGTGATTAAAGGTTGAAGGTGTCCAACTATTTTCGGTATGGCAATAAGTACAATCAGTAGAAAAATTAGATGCACTATGGTTAGGTTCCGTTGTACTATTAAAATCTTCTAAATGACATCCTACGCAATCAGTAGGTGTATTATCATAAGTTCCATATTTAGGTTTATGACAGGCTACACAATCATCTGAGATTTCTGCATGTGCCCCGTTTAAAGCATAAAAATCGTGATTCCAATTAGCAGGAGTCCAATCAGGATTAGTTGTATGGCAAGTAATACAATCTGTTGAAAACTGTGCGTTTGTATGGTTTGGAATTTCAGAATTATTAAAATCATTTAAGTGACAACTCACACATTCAGGAGATGCATCAGCATAATTTGAGGTTGTATGGCATTGTGTACAGCCATCAATATCATGACCTAAAGTAAGCGGGAATGAATCGTGATTAAAGGTTGAAGGTGTCCAACTATTTTCGGTATGGCAATAAGTACAATCAGTAGAAAAATTAGATGCACTATGGTTAGGCTCCGTTGTACTATTAAAATCTTCTAAATGACATCCTACGCAATCAGTAGGTGTATTATCATAAGTTCCATATTTAGGTTTATGACAGGCTACACAATCATCTGAGATTTCTGCATGTGCCCCGTTTAAAGCATAAAAATCGTGATTCCAGTTAGCAGGAGTCCAATCAGGATTAGTTGTATGGCAAGTAATACAATCCGTTGAAAACTGTGCGTTTGTATGGTTTGGAATTTCAGAATTATTAAAATCATTTTGATGGCAGGTAATACATTCAGGTGAAGTGTCACTAAAATTATTAGTTTTATGACATTGTTTACATTCCTGAATATCGTGGCCTAAAGTTAAAGGAAATTTATCATGATTAAAATCACCAAGTGACCAAGTTGTATCAAATGCGCTATGGCATTCAGTACAATTAAGTGAAAAATCTGCAATTGTATGGTTAGGATTTATAGTTTCATTAAAATCGCTTTGGTGACAATTAACGCATTCATTCCCCAATTTATCAAACCTTAAGTTAGTTTCAGAAGTATGACATTCTACACAATTTAAACTTGTATGTGCTCCAATAAGTGGAAAGCCATTTTGTTCATGCAATTCAGGGATGTTATCTACATTCCAGTTTTGTGCAGTATGACATCTTGCGCAATCATTACCTACAGATGCACTGTGCATATCTGTATGACAAGAAATACATTGATTTTGAACTTCTTCAAATATTAGTGTTGTATGACATTCTTTACAATTAATTTCGGAATGTGTTCCTTCAAGGTTAAAATCGGTTAATTCATTATGGTTAAATTTTAATGTTTGTATATTAACATTCCAACTTTCAGAAGTATGGCATTGGGCACAATCTACAGTTAGCTCTTTCCCATGAGGAGATTGAGCTAATAGTTGCATGCTTGCAAATACCACTAATATTATTGATGACAATCTATACATTGGAATTTTTCAATTTTATAATTAAAACTTGTATTAATTGTATCTATAGCACTTATAGAAGCTATATGACATTTATTACATTCAATTTCTGCATGTTTTCCTTCTAAAGGAAAAGCAGTAGTATTATGATCAAATTTTTCAGGAACCCAACTTTCTAAAATATGACATCTTACACACTCTGTCTCCCCATTTATTTCAAATTGATCCCCATGTTTATTTTCGTGACAACTAGTACAATTAGTCTCTAAATTTGAAAATTTCTGATTGAATATATCTTTTGACTCATTATTGGTAATGTGACATTCTCTACAATCAGCTTCAAGATGTTTCCCTTCTAAAGGCCAATTTGTTGTTTTATGGTCAAAACTTATACTTTGCCAAGTTTCATTTACGTGACAAGTTGTACAGTTATTATCAGGGTAATATTTTTTATCTATATAATCTTTATGAATATCTTCATGGCATTCAACACAGGTAGTCCCTATATTTTTAAAAGTCCATCGATCATCTTCTTCACTAATATGACAAGCAAAGCAAGGAGTTGCAACATGGGCTCCTTCTAATGGGAATTGTGTTTCCTCATGTCTTTCAAAAGTAAAAATACTTGTGTCAAAGCCATTTTCAAGAGTATGACAACTATTACAATCAGGTGAAATATTATTTACATTAAATTCATTTTGATGATAATCTTCATGACAACTATTACACGATGAAAAATCTATTGCTTCTGTAAATCTTTTATCATGACATTGTTTACAATCAACTTGGTTATGCAATCCTTCAAGAGGATAATCTGTTACATTATGGTTGAAAAAATCCATAGATTTTAAAGAAACAAAACTTGATTCAATGTGGCATTTAACACATTCATTGCCAAATTTACCTTCATGTTTATCTGTATGGCATTCAATACAATTATTTTCTTCTACATTTTTAGTGTTTTGAAAAACGAGTAGAGGATTTGAAGTTTTGTCATGGCAACTAAAGCAATCAATTTTTTTATGACTTCCTTTTAATTTAAAATTAGTTGTATTATGGTTAAAATTTTGGTTACCATTAAATGCTGAAAAAGATTCTTCTGTATGACATTGAGAACACTTTCCTTGTAGTTGGTTATTATGAGCATCTTCATGACAAGATTTACAATCATTAAAAGCAATATTGTTGAATTCTTGAAAATCTTTACCATCTTTTGTAGTTAACTGGTGGCATTCTTTACATTCAACTTTTTCATGTTGGCCATTAAGAATATAATCCGTTTTTGAATGCTCAAAATTTGAAGCAGGAGAGAAGGATTCAATGTCATGGCAAGATGCACAATCGTTTGAAGAAAGTGTTTCTTGGTGATAATCATCATGACATGATAAACATTTTGTCTCTAATCCTAAGAAAGTTTTCTCTCTTTTTTTAATATCTAAATCCTCAATAAAATCGGAAACATGGCATTTTCTACAATCAATTACTTCATGTTTACCTTCTAAATTATATCCAGTAAGTTTGTGGTTGAAGTTTTCTTCATCAAAACGAACCATCTCAAATTTTAAACCATGGTGCTCGCTATGACATTTAAAACAATCTTTATCTTTTACATCAAAACTATTATGATATCCTCTTTCTTCAGAAATTAGTGATTGAATATCTTTATGGCAATCTAAGCATTTTGCGTTTGATACTTTTTCTCCTAAATCATGACACAGCATACAGTTACTCATTCCTTCTAATTCTGAGTGGGCTTTACTTAATTTCCCAGGAGAAATTTGTCCATAGTTATATGAGGTATTTAATAATAAAATAAGGATAATATGTTTAAAATACCTACGCATTCATTATTTATGTTTTTTCATGATGTAATTAAAACGTTTAGAAATTTCAACTCCAGCTTTTTGTAAAAATGCAGTTGGTAATTCACCACCTGCAAAAATATACACGAGATCATTTTCAATTTGCACCACATTTTCATTGTTAGAAAATTTAACAAGCACTTCATTATTATTGATGCTAACCAGATTTGAATTGAATAGCATATTTATTTTTTTGTTGTCTATTGCCTGTTGAATTTTCAACTTATTTTTGGGTTTTAATCTATTAAACTTATCATTTCTATAAGAAAGTGTTACATTATTGGCATCTATTAATAATAGAACAGTTTCAATCGCAGAATCCCCACCACCAACTACAATAATATTTTTATTTTTTATTCTTTCTGATTCAATGAGTCTATAAGCAACCTTCTCAGAATCTTCACCAGGAATATTTAATTTTCTTGGAGTTCCTCTTCTTCCAATAGAGAGTAACACGTTATTACAAATGAATTCTTCTTCTTTATTAGTAATAATTTTAA
This sequence comes from Lutibacter oceani, assembly GCF_003384935.1. Lineage (GTDB taxonomy): Bacteria > Bacteroidota > Bacteroidia > Flavobacteriales > Flavobacteriaceae > Lutibacter > Lutibacter oceani. The sequence goes on along the minus strand of NZ_QTTQ01000010.1, from coordinate 374,819 downwards.
AGGTGTCATTTTCAGAAGGAATAATTTTTTCGACTTTTGTATGTTCTAAGATTTTTAAATCATGTGATGATATTACTTTTTCCCATAATTGAAGTAATTCATCTTTAGATGTTTCAAAAAGTTTTACTTTTCCATATAAAGGCAAGTCCATTGGAGCTGTCATTACAATTTTTTTTCTAGGAAACGTATAAACTGTTCCTCCCAGCGAGTCTTGTTCTAAAGTAAGAGAAGATAAACCATGTTTTTTAGCCGCCAAAGAAGCTGAAATTCCAGCTGGACCTGCGCCAACAATTATAACGTCTAATATATTTTCTTTTGAAGATTTTTTGTTTTTTAACATGTTTTCAATAGCTTGTTGACCTTGTTCAACACTGTTCTTTATTAGGCCCATTCCTCCTAATTCACCAGCGATATAAATACCTTTGCTATTGGTTTCAAAATTTTGGTTAACATGTGGTAAATCAACACCTCTTTTTTCTGTTCCAATACGAAGTGTTATTGCTTCTACAGGACAGGCATGAAAGCAAGCACCGTGACCAATACAGTTAGATGTTTGTATTACAGTAGCTTTGCCATTTGCTATTCCTAAAATATCTTTTTCAGGGCAATCTTCTATACAAGCGGCACTTCCAATACAAGTGTTTAAATCAATATAAGGATGTAGTGAAACTGGTTCAAAAAGCCCTTCCTCTTTAGCGGTAGCTACTTTTTTTACAACAATACTAGTTTCGTTTTTTTTCTTTTTTAAATAAAAAAAGACTGTTATTAAACATATAAAAAAAACAACACCATAAACTACTATTTGTTCTAAAATTACATCTTTCATTAAAATATCCATTTATATCCAAAGGCAACTGTTACACCAATATGAATAATTAAAATAATGAGCATAATAAGAGCAAAGGGCAAATGTGCTACATGCCAATATTTAAAAAGCCTTTGCATAGTTTGTAATCTGGCAATTCTACCTGAAAGAATTTTTTCCTTTACAACCATTTTTATAATAGAATTTCTTTCAGGCTTAGGAATTCTTTTTGATTTCAAAATTTTTCTTAAATTTCGTATTGAAATTTTGGATTCAGATAAGTTTTGGTTAGCATCCGTAGCACTTACAATCATATTTATTACATTGTTGTCTAATTCAAATTTTTCGTTTAAAACTAAAGTTAAATCCGTTTTCATATTATGAACTTCACTTAAACTTAGTTCCCTACCTTCAATAGATCGAGGTATTTGTATATAAATAAATCTTCCAACAACACCACTCAATACTACAGCTACCATACTCCAAAAAGCAATTGATACTATACCGTTAAATTTAAAAGTCGTATGAAAAAGAATTAAAATGGGTCCTAAAGTGCATAAAAAAATATGAAATTCTAAAAGGTATTTTAAGCGAATATATTTTGCTAAAAAATGATACCTTTTTCTTGCAATATAAATTGCTACACCAAAAGTAATCATAAAGGTTCCTATAATACCAATACCTTGTCCAAAGAGACCACTTGATTTAAACCAATTATGATTAGGATGATAAAATCGTTCTTCTAAGGGAGTATTGTAATAGCTGTAACCTACATATGAGAGGTATATAGTAACAACGATAACTATTAAAGACATAATTGCAATATAAATAGTATGTGTTAAAGTTTTCAACTTAAATAAAGGAGGATTAGGGGTTAGTAAATATTAACAATTGATTTATAAATAAACATTTGTTGTATTAATTATAACAAGTGATTTTTAATTTACCCTACTTCAAACTCAATTTTTTTATGTTTAACTTTTTATTGAATTATTATTAAAATAATGTTTTATGAAATGATTTAGCTCTAATATAGTTTTTAAGATTTTTTTGAGAAAAAGATATTAATTTCTTAGGGTATCTCATTATTAAATTGTTTTAAAGTAAAACGAAATACTTATAACATATTTATATGAATTTAAAAATAGCAATCCTTTTTCTTTTTATTGGAAGTTACACAATGTATTCTCAAAATTGGAATACAAATTTTGATGATGCCAAAAATTTAGCACTTAAAGAAAATAAAAATATTATTTTGGTATTTCAAGGTTCCGATTGGTGTGCGCCTTGTATAAAATTAGATAGAGAAATTTGGAGTACTCCTGAATTCATAAAATATTCTAAGCAACATTTTATAATGTTTAAAGCAGACTTTCCTAGAAAAAGTAAAAATAGATTAACGGAGAAACAACAAATACAAAATAAGAGACTTATGGAAAAATATAATAAACCTGGTTATTTTCCTTATGTTGTTGTTTTAAATAAAAAAGGGGAGGTTTTAGGAAATACTGGTTACAAAAAAACAACACCTTCTGAATATATAAAAATACTCATTTCATTTTAAAGATGCGCTTAAAAAATAAATATAAATTTTTAGTTGTTTTTCTTTTATTAACGACTTCTTTTTATAGCCAACAAATACATAGAAAAACATTAAAATTAATGGGAAGCCGATTTGATATTTCGGTGGTTGCTAATGATACAGTTAGTGCCACTAAGTACATTAATTTAGCCATAAATGAAATTTCAAGAATTGAAAAACTAATATCTTCTTGGGATACCAATTCTCAAACATCAGAAATTATTAAAAACGCTGGTATTAAACCTGTAAAAGTTGATAAAGAATTATTTGACTTAATTGAAAGATCATTAGCTATTTCAAAATTAACTGATGGAGCTTTTGATATTAGTTATGCTTCAATGGACAAAATTTGGAAATTTGATGGTAGTTTAAAAACAATGCCTTCGGAAGAAGAAATAAAAAAATCTGTTTTAAAAGTTGGCTTTCAAAATATAATTCTTGATAAGGAAAATTCAACAGTGTTTTTAAAATTAAAAGGTATGAAAATTGGGTTTGGTGCTATTGGAAAAGGGTATGCTGCTGATAAAGCAAAAATGCTTTTAATTTCAAAAGGTGTTAAGGCTGGTATTATTAATGCCTCTGGTGATATGAATACATGGGGAAAACAACCCAATGAAAACGATTGGAAAGTAGCAATTACTAATCCATTAAATAAGAATAATGCATTTGCTCTTTTACCAATTTCAAATAAGGCAGTTGTAACTTCAGGTGATTATGAAAAATTTGTAACATTTAATGGTAAGCGCTATTCTCATATTATTGATCCCAGAACTGGTTATCCTGCAAGTGATATAGTTAGTGTTTCTGTTTTTGCACCTAAAGCTGAATTAGCAGATGCTTTAGCCACTTCAATTTTTGTTATGGGAACTGAAGTTGGACTTAACCGAATAAATCAATTAAACAATATTGAATGCATAATTATTGATAATAAAGGTGGTATCCATAATTCTAAAAATATAAATATTAATAAAATATGATTAAAAAAATTTGTGTATTACTAGTAATTAGTTCTTTAACTGCTTCTTGTGTGGCAGTTAAAGAATATGAAAAAGTTTATTTGAATGATCCAGATATGTTATTAGCATCAAAAAAAGCGTATAAGTTTGAAACTAGCTTTCAAGTTTATAGAGAGGCAGCTTCTGGAGCTAATGGAGGGAAATCAGGTGGTGGTTGTGGATGTAATTAATTTAAATAATATGAAAAAAATAATAATACCAGTTGTTTTTCTTTTTTCATTTGTTGGTTTTTCACAAACTAGCAAAGATTTAAACAAAAACTATACAAAGCGTGTTTTAGAAAATGCTGAAGTTGACTTAATTTCAAGTTTTTATTCACAAGATGGTGATAATGCAGCTGTTACTGGTGGTATTGGAACTGAAAAATTAACTGATATAGCAACAAATATTACAGTTTCAATTCCTTTAAATGCAAATGACGTTTTAACTATTGATGGAACTATTTCAGCATACACATCAGCTTCGTCTAGTAATGTAAATCCGTTTGATGGAGGTGGAAACACTTCAAATCGTTTTGATTATGATGATGATGACAAAGGAACTATTTCAGCCAAAAGTGCTGCATCAACAAATGTAAATACTAATAATTTAGGAAATAGTATTTCTAATAGTTCAGGTGGAAGTCCTTGGGTTGAGTCTTCCGGAGCTTCAAAATCAGATGTTTGGGCAAGTGGAGATATTGGTTATAGCCATTACTCAGCTGATAGAAATAGTATTGTTGGGGTGCACTTAAATTTTGCAAATGAATTTGATTATACGTCATTTGGATTTGGTGGAAGCTTTACAAAGCTTTTTAATGAAAAAAATACAGAAATAGATTTAAAAGGAAATGTATATTTTGATAGTTGGCAACCTGTTTATCCAACAGAAATTAAGGCATATAAAGAGGCAAACAGTAACCTTAATGCAGGTTTTTTTACCGGGGTAGATATTCTAAATAAAAACGGAACAATTATAAACAAAAATGGACCAACAGTTTGGAGTCCATTTAATACAAATTTAATTGACAATAAATCAAGAAATACGTATTCAGTTTCATTGAGTTTTTTTCAAATTTTAAGTAAAAAAGCTCAAGTTTCTCTCTTTTTAGATTTGGTAAAACAAGATGGTTGGTTAGCAAATCCTATGCAACGGGTTTATTTTGGAGATAAAGCTAATTATTTTATTGGAAATGCTTCAAGTATTCCAAATTATACTTCAAAAAGTAATACAGATGTATTTCAATTAGCAGATGATATTGAGCGTTTACCTACAACTAGATTTAAAATTCCTGTAGGTGCACGTTTTAACTATTATATAAATGAGGCTGTTTCTTTGAGAACTTATTATAGGTATTATTATGATGATTGGGGAATTACAGCACACACAGCAAATATTGAATTACCAATAAAAATTTCAGACACTTTTACTTTATATCCAACGTATAGATATTACACACAAACAGCTGCAGATTATTTTGCACCTTATGAAGAAAATTTATCAACCAGTGATTATTATACTTCAGATTATGATTTGTCTGAATTTAATTCTAATCAATTTGGCTTTGGAATCTCATATACCGATATTTTTACGTCTCGAAGAATTTGGAAACTAGGCTTAAAAAGTATTGATTTAAAGTACAGTAATTACAAAAGAAATACAGGGTTAACAGCTGGAATAGTTAATGTAGGATTTAAATTTGTAATGGATTAAGAACCGTTTAAAGTTTTTCTTTTAAGTTTGTAGAAACTTAAAATTTATTTTATGAATTTATGTAATCATAAAACATTTGAAACGGTTTATAAAAAGTATTCAGATGGTTTGTACAATTATTTGTATTACACATTTGGAAATCAAATTGAAGCGGAAGATGTTACTCAAAATGTGTTTTTAAAACTTTGGGAACGCTGTAAAACGGTTTCTTTGGAAAACATAAAAAGTTACCTATATACTTTAGGTAGAAATGAATGCTTAAACATAAAAAAGCATGAAAAGGTGAAAATTGTTTTTCAGAAGCAAAAAATATCAGATGTAAATATAGAATCGCCTGAGTTTAATTTGGAAAAAAATGAGTTTGAACAAAAATTGGAACTAGTCATTTCAAATTTAAAAGATGGAGAAAGACAAGTTTTTTTAATGAATAGGATTGATAAAAAAAAGTATCGAGAAATTGCTGAGGAACTTAATTTATCAGTAAAAACAATTGAAAAAAGGATGCATAATGCGTTGGTTTATTTGAGAACTAATGTTAAAGAATTTAATAGATAAACCCCAAAGCTAAAAAATATAATCATGAAAGATCAAAAGTATTTGGCAGATTGGATGGAAGGTAAAATTACCGATGAAGAATTAGAAAAAATTGTAGGGAAAGAAGCTTTTTTATCCTATTCTAAAATTATAAAAACTTTAGATAATTGGAGCGTTCCAAAAAGAAAGAATACTACTTGGGAACAATTACTTAGTAAAATGGTATTTGTAAAAAAAGAGAAAAAAGTTTCATTATATTCTTGGGTTGGTATAGCGGCATCAATTTTAATTGTTTTTGGACTAGGTATTTATCAAATCAATAATGTAAAATTTACTACTGAAATAGCGGCTTTTAAAACGATAGATTTGCAAGATGGCTCAAAAATTTATTTAGAACCAAATTCATCAATACAATATAATAAGCTTACGTATCGTTTTTTTAGAAAGTTAAAAGCTGAAGGTGCCATGGTATTTAAAGTTTCAAAGGGTTCGCCTTTTAATGTTGAAACAAAAAATGGAACTATTGCTGTTTTAGGAACTACTTTTAAAGTTTTAGATCGCTTAAACTTTTTTAAAGTAGCTTGTTTTGAAGGTAAAGTAAAAGTTGGCATTAAAAAGAATGAATTTATAATTACAGCTTCTCAAGAAGTGGATAATTTACAAAATGAAATAAAACCTGTTAAATATAAATGGAATGAAGAAATTCAGACGAAATATGCCACATATCAGCACACGCCACTAGAAGTTGTAATAGCTGATTTGGAAGCAATTTATGATATTGAAATTTCTTTTTCGGAATTAAATAAAAAAATGTATTTTTCAGGAAGGTATTCAAAAGAGAATTTAGAGGAAGCATTGTTGACTGTTTTTACTCCATTTCATTTAAAAGCTGAAAAAATTCAGAAAAATAAATATCAAATTGAATTTGTTAATGAATATTAAATATTACTTTATTGTTCTTTTCTTAATAAATGTCAATATTTTATATAGTCAAACTGAAATAAGTCTGAAACAAACGCTTAAAAATGCTGAAAATAAATATAAAGTTTTTTTTTCATACAATGATGAGGAACTTACTCATTTAGCTGTTTATAACAAAGAATTACCTGATATATTAGACACTTTTTTAGCTGATTTAAAAGAAGCATATCAAATTTCATCTATTAAAACTGGCAAAAATATTTATGCACTTAGTTTAGCAATTCAAGATTTTGATACCAAATTTAGTGGCGTAATTATTGATAAAAATACGAACTTACCTATTGAAGGTGCCTTGGTATTTGTTAATGATTTAAATTCAATTACAGATGCAAACGGAAAATTTGAGTTTATAAAAAGAACTGTTCCAAAAAATATTCAGATAAGCCATATTGCCTATGGAAAGTATAATGTTACAATTTCTGGAACTAAAAATTATGTTGAAATTAAGATTTCAGCTAAAGAAACTGAATTGGACCTGGTTGAAATTTCATATTTAGCTAAAGGAATTTCAAAAAATAGTGAAGGTGCATTTGTTTTAAATCCAAAAAATCAAGGAGTTTTAGGAGGATTGATTAATGCTGATGTTTTTCAAAGTATACAGTTTTTACCTGGAGTTACCAATTCTCAAGAAAATGCAACGGATTTATTTGTACATGGAAGTACACCAGACCAAAATTTAATTTTGTGGAATGGTATTCGATTATATCAAACAGGGCATTTATTAGGAGGTATTTCATCGGTAAACCCAAACTCTGTAAATAAAGTAAACTTTTTTAGCAACGGAGTAAGTGCCAAATATGGCAATCATACAGGTGGTTTAATTGAGATTTCAACCTTAATGATAGACAGTATTAATTCAAATGCATCTTTAGGGATTAATTTATTAGATGTAGATTTTTCTTCAAATTTAAAAATAGGAAGTAAAATAACTACAGATTTTTCATTTAGACGGTCTTTTACAGATGTTTTACAGTTACAACCTTTTAATAATTTAATGAATCAAACCTTTAAAAACTCTAGTATTACAACATCTAAAACATTGAAAAAAGATGTTTATTATTATGATTTTAGTGGAGGTGTTAATTATAAATTAAATAAAAATAATACGCTTCGAATACACGGTTTAATGATGTTAGATAAATTTAATTACAGTTTTGAAGAGGATGAGTATTTATTAAATGAAAACTTATATGCCAGTAGTAAAAGTGGCGGGATAGTTTGGAATAATGAAACCAAAAAAAATAACACTCAAATTACTGCTAATTATACAGAATATGAGATGGATTATTTTCAGCGACTCAGTGAGTATGAAGATGATGATTATGAAGAGGAGCAATTACAAACTAGAAATAATAAAATAAAAGAGATTAATTTTAATATTAATCGCGAAAATATTTTAACTGAAGTTGCAAAAATTCAACTTGGTTATCAATGGAATGAGAAAAAAATAGTATTTGATTATTTATCCAGACAAGAAGATGATTATTCAATAACAGATTCTCAAAAGAGTATTATTGGAACACATTCTTTATTTAGTAATTTTACAGCACAGAAACCTGAAAATTATTTTATTCGTTTTGGTGTTCGGTTAAATTATTATGACCAATTAAATTCATTTCAATTTGAACCAAGAATTTATACTAAAAAAACAATTGCTAATCATTTTAATGTAAATGCTTCTTTTGAAATAAAAACACAAGCATCTCTTCAAACGTATGAAACCGTAAGTGATACATTTGAAAACGGCAATCAATTATGGGTAGGGGTAGATGGAGAGCAATTTCCATTATTAAATGTTCATCAGTTTAATGGAGGAGTATCTTTTAATAATAAAAGTTTTTTAATAGATATTGAATATTTTAAAAAAGGGATAGAGTCAATTACTACTTTTAATTATGGGTTCTTAGATCCAAATGATCAAGATTTTCATGAAGGTGAAAGCGAAATTGAAGGTTTTGATTTTTTTTTAAGAAATAAAACAGGTGTTTTTACAAGTTGGTTAAGTTATACATATACCGATGCAGTTAATATTTTTAAAGAATTAAATAATTCAAAGTCGTTTCCTGGAAATCAGAGTATAAAGCACCAATTAATTGCTTCAACCTCTGTAGATATAGCTAATTTAAATATTGCTTTGGCTTGGAAATGGCATACTGGAAAACCTTATTCTTACCCTTCTAAAGTAACTGAATTGTCTGCTACAACATATAGATTTTCATATGATAGGTTAAATACTTTTACATTACCAAATTATAAAAGGATGGATATTTCTTTAGGATATGAGTTTAAAAACTTTAAAAGCAAAGTAATTCCAGAAATTGAATTATCCTTTGTAAATATTTTAAAAGCAAAAAATATACTTCACAGATTTTTCACTTATAATTTTGCAAGTAAAGAAATTGTACCTATTGATAGGTACTCTATACAACCAACTTTTAATTTAAGTTTTAGATTAAAATATTAAATATGGTTTTTGGTTGTAATTTCTTAAAATCTAAATCTTGAGCAATAATTTTATAATTCACGGTAAAGTTCTCCTTCTAATTTACATACCAATAAAAGTGTTAACTATTGGAGATTAAAATTTATAATTGATAAATTTTATATTATTTTAGAGGAATGAAACGATTAAAAGTTACATTCCTCTTTTTTTGTGTTTTTAATATAGCACATGCCTCAAATTTTAGCTTTGGAGATGAATTTTTAAAATTTAAATTAAAAATTGAATCAGACTCTTTAGATTATCATATTAAAAATATGAAAGAAAACAGTTTACCTTTAAGTGTTTCTTTGAAATATGCGAATAAGGCCATGGAATTGGCAAAAAAGAAAGAGTTAACATCAAAACAAAAAGAAATTCTGGCATACAAAACATACCTTTTTGGAAATTTAAGAAACTATGATAGTGCGATTTATATTTCAAAAAGATATTTAAAATTGTTGAAAAAAGATAATATAAAAGGTATAGGAAATCAATATTCCAGAATGGGATATTATTATCGAGCTAATTCTCAAATTGATAGTGCTTATTATTGCTATAATTATTCCAATGAAATGTTTTTAATAGTAGAAGATAGTGCTAGGATAGGAGAGAATTTAACTCACATGGCAATTATACAATCAAATTTAGGTGATTATACAGGAAGTGATGAAACAGGTATAAAAGCAATAAACTATTTGGATAAAACAAATGTATTATACTTATCTTCTTTATACAATTGTTTAGCTATAAATTCAAAAAATCAAAAGGATTTTAATGAAGCAATTTATTGGAATGATAAAGCTTTAAAAATTGCTACAAACAGAATCGATTCTATAGGTATTTTAAATAATAAAGCAATTGCTTTACGTAGTTTGGAAAAATACGATGAAAGTATAGCATTATTTACTGAATTATTAAAGGACTCTCTTATCGAAAAAAAACCAAGAAAAAAAGCTAGAATTATAGACAATAAAGCTTATGCGCAATGGCTAAATAATAAAAATTTAAGTGTACTTTCTGATTATATGTTAGCGAAAGAGATTAGGCAGAAGGATAAAGACAGTATGGGACTTATTACTAGTTATGCTCACCTATCTGATTTTTATAAAATAAGGAATGATAAAATAGCTGTAGACTATGCTTTAAAAATGTATAATCTGGCAAGTCATAAAAAAAGCCCTAGAGACCAGTTGGAAGCACTGCAAAAACTTATAAGCCTTGATAATTCTTCAAGGATAAAAAAATATTATGCTTCATATATTAGCATAAGTGACAGTTTAGTTGAGGCTGAAAGACAAGTAGAGAATAAATTCGCCAAATTAAAATATGATAGTGAAAAAAACCGTGGAGAAAATTTGAGATTAAAAATTGTTAATTCAAAAAAAGAGCTCGAATTAGAAAAAGAAAAAGCGAGAAATATTATTGGAGCTGCATCAAGTGGTGCAATCCTTTTAGGCTTTATAGGTTTTGGATATTACCGCAGACAAAAACATCAACAAGAAAAAAAAGAAGAAGTTTATAAGACTGAAACTCGAATTGCCAAAAAAATTCATGACGAAGTGGCTAATAATGTTGTTAATATTATGAATAAGGTTCAGTATACCAGTGAAACAAAAGAAGTACTTTTAGATGATTTGGAAAAAGTGTATTTGCTTACAAGAGATATTTCACATCAAAACAGCACAATTGAAACAGGGGAAAGTTTTGAGAAGTCTTTAAAAGCATTACTTGCAAGTTTTAATACAAATACTACAACAATTATTGTTAAAGATATTAATAATGTTGAATTGAAATTATTAACGAAAGACAAACAAATTGAAATATACAGAGTATTGCAAGAATTAATGGTGAATATGCAAAAGCATAGTAGTGCCAGACTAGTTGCAATTTCCTTTAAAAAAGACAGTAATCAACATTTTATAAATTATTCTGATAATGGAATTGGATTTGCTTTAAAAGAGTTAAAATTTAAAAATGGCCTTAAGAATATGGAAAGCCGTATAAAATCAATAAATGGTATTATTACTTTTGAAACATCTTTAAATAAAGGATTTAAAGCATTTATTAGTTTTAAAAAATAAGAGCTATGTTTAAAAAAGTATTGATAGCTGAAGATATGGACTTTATTAACAGTGGAATAAAGGTAGAACTCAGTAAATTAGATATAGAACAAATTGACTATGTTCAATATTGTGATGAAGCTCTTTTAAAATTAAAGAGCGCAAGTTTAAATAATGTTCCTTATGACTTATTAATTAGTGACTTATCATTTAATGAGGATTATTTAGAACAAAAAATAACTTCCGGTGATGAACTAATAAAAATTGTTAGGAAGGAATTCCCTTCATTAAAAATTGCTGTGTTTTCGGTTGAAGATAAAAAATATAGGGTTCAAACATTATTCAATGAGCATAAAATTAATGCCTATGTTTGGAAAAGCAGGGAAGGTTTAAGAGAACTTAAAAAAGCAGTACAACAACTAAATAATTCAGAAAGTATTTACATTTCTCCACATGTTGCTGGATCAATGTCTAAAAGTAACTCAATTGAAATAGTTGAATATGATATTTTCTTGATAGAATGTCTATCTAAAGGATATTTGCAAGAAGAAATAAGTACTATTTTAAAAGAAAAAATGTGGTCTCCTACAAGCGTAAGTTCTATAGAAAAAAGATTAAAAATTTTAAGAGAGCAATTTAATGCCAATAATCCTACACATTTAGTCTCTATTGCAAAAGATTTAGGACTAATTTAAGATTCTATTTAATAAAATACTTTATGGAAATCCGTAATTTTTTTTTATAAATTCTTAGTAGTTTTGAAAGTGTTAAACTTAAATTTTAGTTAAACAAATAGCGTATTAATTTGGGGTTACATTAGGAAAGTTGCTATACTTTAAAAGATTAAAACAAAACTAGGTTTAATAAAATGTAGTTTTTTAACCTCAACTTTATTAAAAAAACCTTACAGTTCTATGTAAGGTTTTTTTTTATAAAGTTGAATTTTTAGTAATATACAGAATTGAACTAAAGAAGTTTGGATTATGATTTGTTAAAATTACTAATCATGTAAAACTTCACAACTACATCCTGGTAATGTATAGCTGTTTGTTGATTCGTGCCATGGAAAAGCAGTATTGTATTTATTATTTTCCCAATAAAATTTAGTTCTTGATTTAATTCTGTTTCCAATTTCATTCATTGTTTCTGTATCATACAATCTTCCATTTACCATGGTATATCGAACAGTTTTTGAATTTTCAATAGCATCTAGTGGATTTTCATCTAAAATAATTAAATCAGCTAATTTCCCAGCTTTTAAAGATCCAATATCAGCTCCCATTCCTAAATATTCGGCACCATTAATAGTTGCAGAATGGAGCGCTTCCATTGTACTCATACCTCCTTGTGCTAGCATTGCTAATTCCCAATGTGCTCCTAAACCTTGAAGTTGGCCATGTGCACCTAAATTTACTTTTACACCTAAATCAGCTAATTGTTTACAGGTTTTTGAAGTTAGAATATGTCCGTTTTCATACTCTTCTAAAGGAACCATTGTTCTATACCTGGAGCGGGCATCAACAATATTTCTTGGAGTATATTTTAAAAGTTTTTCATTTTCCCAAATATTATTTTTTTGGTACCAGTAATATTCACCGTTAACACCTCCATAATTTACAATTAATGTTGGAGTATATCCTGTTTTGCTATTGCTCCAAAGTTCCAATACATCTTTATAAACTGGTGCAACAGGTATGTTATGCTCTATGCCTGTATGGCCATCCATAATCATTGTCATATTATGATAAAAAGTAGATCCACCTTCCGGAACTACAAAAATACCTTCTTCACGAGCAGCTTGCAGTATTTGTTGACGCTGTTCTCTTCTAGGCTGGTTATAACTTTTAACGGAAAGTGCACCAAATGCTTTTGTTCTTCTAATTGCAGAACGAGCATCTTCTATATTATTCACTTTAGCTTTAAAATCGCCATCGGCACCATATAAAATAAAACCGGTAGAGTAGAGTCTTGGCCCTACCATTTCTCCTGCTTTAATTAATTCAGCCAGCGTAAAAATAGCTTCAGTATTTGCTGATGGATCATGTGAAGTAGTTACACCAAAAGCTAAATTTGCATAAAATTGCCAATGTTTTTGAGCTGTTAAACCATTTCTAAAACCACCAACATGTGCATGAACATCAACAATTCCAGGCATTATGGTTTTACCGGTTACATCAATTACCTTAGCATTTGACGGGATGTTTATCTCGTCACTTTTTCCAACGGATTCTATTTTATTTTCATTAATAACAATGGTTCCGTTTTCAATAACTTCATCTCCTTCCATTGTAATAATTCGTGCACCGGTAAATGCAATTTTACCGGAAGGTTTATCAGATTTTTGTACCAAATTTACTTTGATGCCTTTTGTTGTCATTGGAGAAATACTATCCGGTGAGTTCTTTAAAAATGTAAAGCGATCTGCAATGTTATTTGTAAAATATTCTTCACCTAATGTCCAATGAATTTTTTTACTGTCGGAAGACCAATGAATATTTACACCGGCATCTTTTGCAAGTTGAGAAACAGGAACAGATTTGGTTGCATCATCTAAATCAAAGGTTTTGCCAATTTTTGGCATTGGTGCAATATAAACCTTGTGTAAATGACTAAAAGTAATCCAATTATTATCTGGACTAGGCACTAATCGGTTTGCATATTTAGATTTTACTAAAGTTCTTTCATCTTGTCCGTTTAAATCAACGCTTTTTAATTCTTTTACTAAATTCCCAAAAAAGGTACCACCGGTTTGAAATAAAATTCGTGTTCCTTCTTTATTAAATTCAGGGAATTGCCCGTTTTTAGTAATCCATTTTTTATTGGTTCCATTGGCATTCATAGTGTAAATACCAGTTTTTTTGGTAAAAGTTCTTCCTTGATCACTGTTTCCACCTTCTTTAAAATAGGTAATTTTATTACCATCAGAACTGTAAGAAGGAGTTCGATAGATTCCTTTTTCAGAAGTTAATTTTAAACTTTTTCCATCTTTCAACGAAAGCTGATAAATTGCACCTAAATTTTCATCATTCCAGGTTACGTATATAATTTTTGTACCGTCTGGAGAATAACTAGGTTCAGCTTCTGAGTCAGTTCCATTTGTTACCCTTTTTGGTGTGCCATTTGGTAATTTTTTAGTCCAAAGATGCCCTAAAGCATTAAACAATATGGTTTTTCCATCAGGAGAAGTTACAACGTTTCTAATTACTTTTGAAGTAAATTCATCTGAAAAAACAGGTGTGTCAAAATGAATTGATTCGGCAATTTTAATGGTTGCTTCCGCGTTAAAAGGGATATTATTGATACTTAAATTATTGATGTCAATTTTATTGATTTTTCCGCCAGACCAAAAAACAATTTCAGTATTATTTGGCATCCAGCTAAAACCAGGATATACACCAAAAATAGCCCAGGCTTCCTGTTGATCTTTATTTAATTGATCATAAATTGGCCATTCCTCACCAGTTTCTAAATCGTGAATAAATAATACAGTTTTTGTTCTTACACGCCTTACAAAAGCCATTTTTTTGCCATCTCTTGATAGTTGTGGTCTTGCAGCACCGCCAGGACCACCTGTAATTGTTTCGGTTTTACCGGTTTCAAGATCGTACCTTTTAATAACATAAATTTGATTGTTTGGATCTTTATTGTATTGAAAAGAGCCACCGGGATATACATCTTCACTATAATACAAATAAGTTCCATCAGGAGAAGTAACAGGTTCATTTACATCTTGTTGATCATTTTTTCTTTTGGTAATTTGGGTTCCAACACCTCCGGTAATGTGATACATCCAAATTTCTCCAGCACCCAAAGAGCGTCCTGAAGTAAAGTGCTTACGGGTAAAAATATAATTTCCATCAGCAGACCAGGCACCGTTATTTAACAATCGAAATTTTTCTTTAGTAAGTTGTTTTGCATTGGTTCCATCAGCATTCATAACCCAAATATTATCGCCACCACCAG
Organism: Lutibacter oceani; assembly: GCF_003384935.1. Lineage (GTDB taxonomy): Bacteria > Bacteroidota > Bacteroidia > Flavobacteriales > Flavobacteriaceae > Lutibacter > Lutibacter oceani. Next base: position 359,704 of record NZ_QTTQ01000010.1, on the reverse strand, counting down.
CATCACTTGTAAATAAAATTTTACTACCATCAGGACTAAATCTTGGCTGAACTTCAAAAGCCAACCCTTCTCTTAATAATGTTGCATTTCCACCGCTTACTGGAATTTTGTAAATATCACCAAGTAAATCAAAAACGATTTCTTTACCATCTGGACTTACATCTAAATTCATCCAGGTTCCTTCATTAGTAGTTAATTTTAACTCTTTGAAATTCCAATCGCCTTTAGGATTTGAAACATCCCATTTTAAAGAGTCTTTTTTCTGTGCATTTAAATTAATTGACAGTACAATTATAAAAAGTAAAAGGTGTTTAATTTTTAACATAATAAATTAAAGTTAGTAGTGTAATGCTAATATACTTAATTTTAATAAACGTTTTGAAGTAGGTTAGTTTTTAAGCAGCGAATTTAATTAACTATTTTAAGCTGTAATTACCTATTAAACTTTAATTGCTGTTCTTAAAAATATAATTAAATAGGACTAGATAAATCAGTTGTACAATCAACAGTTTTATAATGATTTTCTTTCCAAATGAAACAATTTTTATTTTTAAAGCTATCCTTAAAGATCTAAACTTTATCCAAGTGAAGCGGCTATAATTGTTGGAATTTCGAAATAAAAGTGAGATTACTTTATATTGATTGTCCTGAAAAAAACAATCTTATTATCAAAAAGTCAAACAATATATTTCAAACCACATTTTCGGTAAATTAGTTAACGTTTTTTACACAAAAAAAGATGTTTTTGGAATAGTACTTGGAACTGTATCTATAGATAATATAAATATTAATGAAAAATAGTAAAAGCAATCGTATGCACTTTCGTAGTTAAAGGTAAGAATTTCATTTAAACTAGACATAAAAAAAACAGTTTAGAAAGCTAAACTGTTCGTTTTGTTGACTTTAAATTTGTAGCGTGATCCAGAATTGAACTGGAGACCTCCGGGTTATGAATCCGACGCTCTAACCAACTGAGCTACCACGCCATTTATTGAGGGTGCAAATATAAAAATAAAAAACTTGTTGTCGCAAATTTATTTAGCTATTTTTTTTAATAATTTAAATTTTTTTAGAATGGATAATTTATATATATTGTGCTTTTAAATAAAAGAGATGTCAACAAAAATAAAATTTGAAATAGAGTTTCCGATACACGCTTCACCTCATATGTTATATCAATATTTTGGAACACCTTCTGGACTTTCAGAATGGTTTGCCGACAATGTGAATTCTAGAGGAGAAGTATTTACTTTTATCTGGGATGGATCAGAAGAAAAAGCAAAGGTTTTACAAGAAAGACCCGAGGAAAAAATAAAATTTAAATGGTTAGATGGCGAAGACGATAAATCGTTCTTTGAATTTAGAATTGAAGTAGATGAAATAACCAAAGATGTATCATTAATTGTTACTGATTTTGCTGAAGAAGATGAAATAGAAGAATCTAAAATGTTTTGGGAAAATCAAATTGATGAATTAAAACATACAATTGGCGCTTAATTAAAAACTTTTTATATTTTAAAACCTTGATCTCATTCAAGGTTTTTTTATGTAGTTTTACTACCTTATTTTTAATTTATGATAAATTTTAACGGTTCACTTGTAAACGATTCTATAGAATTATTTAATGCCAATAATAGGGCGTTTAAATATGGGGATGCGCTTTTTGAAACAATTAAAGTTGAAAATTTCAAGGTTCATTTTTTGGAAGATCATTATTTTAGATTAATGGCTTCAATGAGAATGTTAAGAATGGAAATTCCAATGATTTTTACATTGGAATATTTTGAAAATGAAATTATAAATACTGTTAAATCAAATAATTTAGAAAATGCAAGAGTGCGACTTACTGTTTTTAGAAATAATGGCGGTTTTTATGCACCAGTAAGTAACGAAACTAGCTATTTAATTGAGGCTTCAGATTTAAATTATGGATTAAAAGATATATATATATTAGATGTTTTTAAAGATTATTACGTGTATTCTGGTTTGTTGTCAACTATTAAAACCACTAATAAAATAACGAATGTATTGGCTAGTATTTATGCTGAAGAAAATAATATTGATAATTGCATATTGTTGAATGAAAAAAAATATGTGGTTGAAGCAATTAATGGAAACATTTTTATAATTAAAGATAATATTATTAAAACTCCACCTATAACAGAAGGCTGTATTAAAGGAGTAATGCGGAAAAAAATTATTGAAATGCTTTCAAAAAGCGATAATTATTCAATAGAAGAGATAGCCATTTCTCCTTTTGAACTTCAAAAAGCAGATGAAGTATTTATTACAAATTCAATTATTGGAATTCAGCCAGTCACAAAATATAAAAAAAGTATTTTTAAAACTTCAATTGGACGAGAATTATCTCTAAAAATAAAAGACTTAGTTTAATGCAGGGTTTTTAGGTGCATTTGCCCAAATTTGATATTCACCTCCAAAAGCCATTAATTGGTTTTTCCAAATATCATCGCTTTTAATGTTTAACATATTTGGATATTTGTTTTTAACAATAACCCAAGTAGATTCTTTTAATTCTTCATTCAATTGGTTGATAGACCAACCTGAATACCCTAGAAAAAAACGAATATCTGTAGCATTTATAGCTTTATTATGTAAAAGTTTTGTAAGTATATCAAAATCACCTCCCCAATAAAATTCATCATCAATTTGAATACTGTCTGGAATTAATTCTGGAATTTTATGAATAAAGTATAAGTTTTCTTGTTCAACGGGCCCACCATTATAAACAACAAAATCACATTCAATTTCTGGGATTAAATCATTTAAAACAAATTCAGTAGGCTTATTTAAAATAAATCCAATACAACCTTCTTTATTATGTTCAGTTAAGTAAATTACAGATCTATTGAACTCTTTATCATTAAGAATAGAGGGTTCAGCAATTAATAATTTACCTTTAGTTGGATTTTTGTCTATCATATAAAAACGAACAATGTTTTTTTAAATATAGTAAAATTTAATTATAAAAAAAACTCTTCAAAAAAATTGAAGAGTTTAAATGCGTAATAAGAAATTTCTTATGTATTAGTTTACTGCATCACTAAATCCAGCACCTGCTTTAAATTTAACTACATTTTTAGCTGCAATTTTAATAGTAGCTCCTGTTTGAGGATTTCTACCAGTTCTTGCTGCTCTTTTAGAAATTGACCAAGTTCCCCATCCTACTAATGCAACTTTACCACCTTTTTTAAGAGTTTTTGTTACATTGTCTGTTAATGATTCTAACGCTGCTTTAGCTGCTGCTTTTGAAATGCCAGCATCTGCTGCCATTGCATCAATTAAATCTGATTTGTTCATAATTTAAATTTTAAATTAATTGGTTAAACATTTTTTGCTTACAATAAGCTTAACAAAGTTAGATGGAATAAGGGTTTATGCAAGTTTTTGACTAAAAAAGTGAGTTTTTTGTTAATAAATGATTATAAATGTTAATAACCTAGCTTTTTTTTTGTGAAAATGCCTTATAAGCCCTTTAAAATAGGGCTTATTTCATTATTGAATTTGGATAAAACGTATATCCGTTTAATAAACTTTTGCTATCCATTTTCTTTTTACCTGCCAATTGTAAACTTTCAATTATTACAAAACCGTTAGAAACGGCAACTTTAATTTCATTTTTTGATGTAATAATTGAACCTGATTTTAAGTTGTGATTTTTAAATTCAGGTTTTACATCAAATATTTTTACTTTTATTGGTTCTCCATTGTTAATTAAGGTTGTCCAAGCTGCAGGATATGGATTTAAGCCTCTTATTAAATTATAAATATTATTTAGAGAGTCGTTCCAATTTATTTTACAAGTTTTTGTAAATATTTTTGGCGCTGGTTTTTCTTCAGTTTCGGGTTGTTTTTTTGTTTTAACGTCACCTTTTTCAATCATTTTTACAGTTTCTACAACTAAATTACTTCCAATATTCATTAGTTTATTATAGAGTTCACCTAAAATTTCATCTTTTCCTATCTTAACTTCTTCTTGTAAAATAATATTTCCTGTATCAATTTTTTCATCAATAAAAAATGTTGAAACACCAGTTTTTGTTTCACCATTTATTATAGCCCAGTTTATTGGAGCTGCTCCTTTGTAATTTGGGAGTAAAGATGCGTGTAAATTAAAGGTGCCATATTTTGGTAGTTGCCAAACAATTTTTGGTAACATTCTAAATGCTACAACAATTTGTAAATTGGCATTTAAGTTTTCAAGTTCTTTAATAAAATCTTCGTCTTTTAAATTTGTTGGTTGTAAAATGTTTAATTTATGTTCTAAAGCATATTTTTTAACTGCAGACTCATTTAATTTTCTACCTCTACCAGCAGGTTTATCGGGAGCTGTAATTACACCAACTACATTAAATTTTGCTTTTATAAGTGCATCTAAAGTGGCAACAGCAAATTCTGGTGTTCCCATAAATACAATTCTTAAATCTCTCATTAAAGTTTTAATTTAAATTTATTTTGCGAAGTTATGGCAATTTTATTTTTTTCTAAGAGTATTTTAAGAGAATTTAAAAGTTGTTTTTCGTTGTATTTTAATAATACAGAAAGTTCTTGTGAAGACAAACTCTGTTCAGATAGCAATGCAAGAATTTGATTTAAAATTTGAAATGTAATTTCAGTATTTTTGTTCTTTGAAATACATACATCACATTTACCACAATTTTCAGTTATATATTCATTAAAATAGGAGAGTAGTTGAATGTTTCTACAGGCTGTTTTATTTCTGATAAATGAAATAGTGGCCATTAATTTTTCATATTTTAAATGATGTTGTTTCTCAATATTTTTTGAAATTCTGTTAATCGTGTAAGCATCCTCTCTAATTACTAAAAATGAAAGTTTAGAATTTGAATTTTCATAAGTATAATTTACAATTCCAGTTTCATTTAAATTTTTTAAAATTGAAATCACTTCACTTTTTTTTATGCCTAATTTTATTGATAAATTATGCTCATCAATTATTGTGAAGTGTTCAAAAATTCCACCATAACTTCTTAATATTAATTTAATTAAGTTGTTTTTTGAAGGATTGTTTTCTAAATAATTAAAAAGGTGTTTATTACTAACTATAAATTTTAAAACTGATTTTTTAGTATAGTTTTCATCTAGTAAAATAATATTTTCTCGCTCTAATATTTTAATTGAATTATAGGTTTTTAAAATGTTTAATTTATATGTTGCGCAAAATTCTTGTAATGAAAAATTGAATAATTCAAGCGGCTGTTCTCCAAGTGAAATTTTATAAAATTGATTTAAATTTGAATAAACTTTTTTTATAAATTTTAATGAAGGTGTTGTTGTTTTAAATCGTTCTTCCGTGTTATAAATAGTTGCTTCATTAGTTAAAATTATTGAAAAAGACTCTTTACCATCTCTTCCTGCTCTTCCTGCTTCTTGAATATAATTTTCTAAACTATTTGGAATATTTAAATGTATAACTGCCCTTACGTTAGATTTGTCAATTCCCATTCCAAATGCATTTGTTGCAACCATAATAGGCGTTTGGTCAGTTATCCAACTTGCATAAGCTGTATTTTTTTCTTTAAATGATAGTCCTCCATGATAAAAGGTACTTTTAAAATTGTTTTTGTTTATGTAGTTGTTTACTTCTTTTGTTTGTTTTCTGTTATTTGTATAAATAATTACAGATTCGTTTATTTTTTGAAGTATTTGCAATAGTTTTCCATAAAAATTTTCGGTATAAATAACTTGGTATGTTAAATTATCTCTTTGAAATGATTTTTTGAATAGCGTAGCATTTTCAATTTCTAAATTTTTGCTGATATCTAAAATTACCCTTTCAGTTGCTGTTGCAGTTAAAGCTATTATAGTTGCATTGGGTTGTAATTCTTTTAAAATAGGTAGTTTTAAATAAGATGGCCTAAAATCGTGTCCCCATTCTGAAATACAATGCGCTTCATCAATTGCTATAAGGGAAACTTTTAATTGTTTAATTTTATCTTGAATAAATTTTGATTGCAGTTTTTCAGGGGATAAGTATAAAAATTTAAATCCGCCAAACTGTAAATTATCAAAGGCAATTATAATTTCTTCTTGTGAAAGTTGTGAAGTTAAGGCAATTGCCTTAATATTTTTTTCTAATAAACTATTTACCTGATCTTTAATTAAAGCTATTAATGGAGAAATAACAACACAAACTCCTTCTAAAAGGAGAGCTGGAACTTGATAACAAATAGATTTTCCACCTCCTGTTGGTAATAAAACCACACAATCTTTACGGTTAATAACTGTATTAATTATTTCTTCTTGAGGCGCTCTAAATTGATTGTAATTCCAATATGTTTTTAATATATCAATAGGTGTATTCATTATTTAATACACTTCAAAATAAAATCAGCTCTTTCTTCTACTGTTCCGGTTGGAACTTCAATAATTGGGTAATTTAAGTTTTTATATGTACGTTCTAAATGGTTGTGAATTGCTAAAGCCTGCTCAAAATTTTCATAACGTTCGTTATCTGAAATATAAATTTCTTCCCATGGTGGCATTAAAAAAATGTAATTGTATCGGTATAAATTACTCTTGTTTACATACGTTTTTGGGTAATCGATACTTATATAATTCATATACGCATGCACATCAGGAATTCCTCTATCGAAAAAAACAACATCAGTATTTTTTTTCTCTGCTTCAATATACTGGTTAATTCTGCCTTCAAGCAATAACTCACTAAATAGTAATGGTTTTTTTAAAAATAATTGTTCAATTCCATCAGCGCGAGCATTTAATATAACTTCTCTTGAAATTTCGGACATACATAAAAAATTACGATTATTAAGTTCTTCAATTACCGTAGATTTTCCAGTTCCTGGTCCGCCAGTTATTACAATTTTATTTTGCATATTACAAAAATAAGTTATTCAATAAATTATACTAAAATATTAATGTAATTTTGTCAGTAAAATATTAACATTTTAGCTTGGTATTATATTTGCAATTTATATTTTTAAAAAAAAGTAGATGGATAATAGAACACAATTTTATAAAAAATTAAAGAAAAAATTAAAACAGGATACTAGTTTTCCAACAAAATACCTTTTTAAATTTATTGTACCTTCTGATACTTCTAAAATTGATCAGGTTGAAAATTTATTTAATTATGAAGGTGCAGTAATTAATAAAAAAACTTCAAAAACAGGAAAATACACCAGCGTTTCAATTCATATTGTTATGAAAAAAGCTGATGATATTATTTTAAAATATCAGCTAGCAGAAAAAATAGAAGGTATAATTTCTTTGTGATTGCTTTAACATTCAAATTAAAAAATATAAAATAAATTGCAGCGTTTTTTGTTAATCTTATATGTTTTAATTTAAAAACAAAAATTACAGTTTTATGAAGTTAAATAATGTATTAATTATTTTTTGTTTTGTTAGTATTTATAGTTTTTCTCAAACTAAACAGTCAACATTATTTAGAATAAATGATGCTTCTTATGATACTCAGGAATTTATTTATAATTATGAAAAAAATAGAAACATTATTCCTGATTCAGCAAATAGTTTAGAAGATTATTTAAAGTTATTTATAAACTATAAACTAAAGGTAAAAGAAGCAAAAGATTTAAAACTAGATACTTTTCAAAAATATATTAATGAATTAAAAGATTATAAAAACAGACTGATTCAGCCTTATTTAAAAGATAAAGAAGTAACTGACAAATTGGTTAAAGAAGCTTATGAAAGGCTTTTAAAAGAAGTTAACGCAAGCCATATGCTTGTTTTTATAAAGCCCAACGCAACTCCAAATGACACTTTACTAGCCTATAATAAATTGTTAGAAGCTCGTGAAAAAGTGCTGCAGGGAAAATCATTTTCTGAAGTAGCTAAACAATATTCTGAGGATCCATCTGTTGAGCAAAATGGAGGTAATTTAGGTTTTTTTACTGCTTTGCAAATGGTTTATCCTTTTGAAAATGCTGTATATTCAACTCCTGTTAATACTATTTCTAAACCATTTAAAACAAAATTTGGATATCATATTGTGCAAGTGCATGATAAAAGAGATGCAAGAGGAGAATTGGAAGTTGCACATATTATGTTAAAAAGCGAATCTAATAAAGCAAAAAAGAGAATAGATTCAATTTATAATTTAGTGATAAATGAAAATGAAAGTTTTGAAGCAATTGCAACTAGAGTTTCAGAAGATAATGCAAGTGCTGTTAATGGTGGAAAATTAAATAAATTTAGTTACGGTCAAATGGTTGAAGATTTTTCTAATGTTGCGTTTAAACTGCAAACAGTAGGAGAAATTTCAACACCTTTTCAAACTAAATATGGTTGGCATATTATAAAATTGTTGAATAAATATCCAATTGAAAGTTTTGAAAAAGTCAAGGATAATCTAACTCAAAAGATTAAAAGAGATAACCGTTCAAATTTAATAGGGCAATCAGTTGTTGATAAATTATTTGATGAATACGAAATAAGGGTTCATGAAAATGCACTAAATCAATTTAAAACTGATGATTGGAGAAATGATTCAAAAATATTTAACAGCAACATACTTACAATAGAGAATAAAAATATAAATCAGAATAGTTTTGTGTCTTTTTTAAAGAAAGCTAAATATAATACAGTAAATGAGGCCTTTAATAGTTTTAAAGAACAAGAAGTTTTAAACTATTATAAAGAAAATATTGAGTTTACCAATAAAGAGTTTGCGGCAACTTATAATGAATTTAAAGAAGGGTTATTACTTTTTGATTTGTTGGAAAAGAAAGTATGGGAAAAATCTAAAGATAGTTTAGGGCTTTCAAATTATTTTAATGCTGTTAAAGATAAAAAATATAAAGGAGCTATTTTAGAAGATATTAAAGGAGTAGTAATTAGCGATTACCAAAATTATTTAGAAAAATTATGGATTGATTCTTTGCACAAAAAGTATCAGGTTAAAATAAATAATAAGGTAAAAAAGAAATTATTAAAATTAAATAAAGTTTAAATTGAAGAAATTATATATTTATATAATTGGGATTTTAGTATTGCATTCCTGCAATTATTTCACTATTAAAAATGAAAATCGTGAAGCTGTAGCACGTGTAAATAACACGTATTTGTATAAAGATGATTTAAAAAAAATATTTAATAATGAAATTAATACAAACGATAGTATTTTATTAGCCAACAATTATATAAATAATTGGATTAAACAACAGCTTCTTTTATCTAAAGCACAATTAAATTTAGAAAACAAAGCGGAAGATTTTGAAAATTTGGTTAAAAAATACCGTGAAGATTTATTTATTAATTCCTATAAAGAGGCGGTAGTTAAACAATATTTAGACACCGTTGTTACAAATGAGGATATTGATGATTTTTATTCAAAAAACAATCAAAATTTTAAACTAAATGAAGAATTGTTGAAGTTGAAATATATCAAGATTGGAAAAGACGTTTATAATAAAAATGAATTGTTAAAGCTATTTAAATCAACTAAAAAAAAGGATTTGGATAGTTTACACGCAAACGAGTTAGCGTTAAATTCTCACCATTTAAACGATTCAGTTTGGGTAAAATATAGTGACTTAGTTTCTAAAGTTACAGTTTTAAAAAATGTTGATAAAAACGAAATATTAAAAAAAGGAAATTTTATTCAAAAAGAAGATTCATTAAGCTTATATTTGGTGACCATAAAAGAGGTGTTAAAACGAAACGATATAGCCCCAAAAAGCTACATAACACCAACTATAAAGCAAATGATTTTACACCAACGTAAATTATTATTATTAAGAAAAATTGAAGAAACTTTAATTGATGATGCAAGAAAAAAACAACAAATTGAAACATACTAACATGATGAAAAACAGTATATTAATAGCTTTCCTTTTTATTTTTATTGGAATAAATGCTCAAGAACGAATAAAAGTGGATGGTGTTGCCGTTGTAGTAGGTAAAAATATTGTATTAGATTCTGATATTGATAAGTTTAAAAAAGAATTACAGCAACGTATTGAGGGTAAAATAGATATTACAGATTGTGAAATTCTTGAAGAAATTATGACTCAAAAATTATTAGCTCATCACGCTGTTATTGATAGTATTGAGGTTTCTGAAGCCGAAGTTAATTCTGAAGTAGAACGTAATATAGCTTATTTTGGTCAGCAACTAGGATCAATAGATGCAGTTGTAGAATATTATGGTTTTTCAGATGAAGAAGATCTTAGAAAAGAATTGTACACCATACAAAATGAACAACTTTTAATTCAACGTGAACGCGCAAGTATTACTGAAAAAATTGATGTAACTCCAGAAGAAGTTAGAACTTATTTTAAAAATCTGGAAAAAGAAAATAGTTTACCTGAATTTAGTGCAGAAATTGAATTGGCTCAAATTGTAAAAACCCTAAAACCTACTGAAGAAGAAACCAACCGTGTATTTGAAAAACTAAATAGCATTAAAAAAGATATTGAAGAAGGATATAGTTTTAGACTTAAAGCATTAATAAACTCTGATGATCCAGCTGTTTCAGGAAATGGTGCAGGTGCAGGAGGTAAATATACTATTACAAGAGAATCTAATTTTATTAAGGAATTTAAAGAAGTGGCTTTTAGTTTAGATGAAGGGGAAATTTCTGAACCATTTGAATCTGGTTTTGGTTTTCATATTATCCAAGTTGAAAAAGTAAAAGGTCAAGAGAGAGATGTGCGTCATATATTAATTCAACCTAAAATTACCCAGGAAGAATTAGATGCATCTAAAGCTGAGTTGGCTAAAGTACGTGAACAAGTTATAAATGGTGAAATTACTTTTGAAGATGCAGTCCTTAAATATTCTGATGATATAGAAACCAGAAGCAATAAAGGGTTAATATTAAACCCACAAACAAACGATACGCGTTTTGATTTAACACGTATGGATCCTAATTTATATAGTAAAGTAAGTAGCCTAAAGGCAGGTGAAATAACAGAACCTTTCTTTGATGAAATTAGAGGCGGTGCAAAAATGCATAAAATTATATTGTTGAAAAGCAAAAATGAAACTCATACTGCTAATTTCACGCAAGATTACGAAAAAATTCAACAATTAACATTACAAAAAAAGCAAGAGGAAACCGTTGATAAATGGGCTAAAAACAAAATTGAAGACACTTACATAAAAATTAATAAGGATTTTAAAAAATGTGAGTTTAAAAATAATTGGAAAAAGGAATAATATGTCTGATGTTGATATTTTAAAAGAATTAGTTCTAAAACATAAAGATTTAAAAAAAGAAATTGGAAAGGTAATTATTGGTCAAAATGAAGCTATAGACCACATTTTACTTTCAATTTTAAGTGGTGGACATTCTCTTTTAATAGGAGTTCCAGGATTAGCAAAAACACTAATTGTACACACAATAGCCGAAACTTTAGGATTAAACTTTAAACGTATTCAATTTACACCAGATTTAATGCCATCTGATATTTTAGGAAGTGAAATATTAGATGAAACCAGTCATTTTAAATTCATAAAAGGTCCTATTTTTAGCAATATTATATTAGCTGATGAAATAAATAGAACACCGCCAAAAACACAAGCTGCACTCTTGGAAGCTATGCAAGAGCGTTCTGTAACTGTTGCGGGGCATCATCATATTTTAGCTGAACCATTTTTTGTATTAGCAACTCAAAACCCAATTGAGCAGGAGGGAACTTACCCACTACCAGAAGCACAATTGGATAGGTTTATGTTTTCTATTCAATTGGATTATCCAAGTTTTGATGAAGAAGTTGAAGTTGTTAAAAGCACAACAAATGATGAAAAAACAAAAATAAATTCAATATTAACTTCAGAAGAAATTATTAATTTTCAACATTTGGTTAGAAGAATTCCAGTTGCAAATAATGTAATTGAGTATGCGGTTAAATTAGTTTCTAAAACAAGACCAAATTCAGAATTTTCTCCAGAAATAGTAAATAATTATATTGATTGGGGTGCTGGGCCAAGAGCTTCACAAAATTTAATTTTAGGTGCAAAAGCAAATGCAGCAGTTAATGGTAAATATTCGCCAGATATTGAAGATGTTCAAGCAGTAGCTTATTCAATTCTAAAACACAGAATTGTTAAAAATTATAAAGCTGAGGCTGAAGGAATTTCTGAAAAACAAATAATAAAATCCTTATTCTAATTCTTCTTCTGAATTTTCAAAGAAACTAAACATGTTTCCACCATATTTTTTTTGATAACTTATTTTTTTATGAGTATCTAATTTGGTGTGTTTAGAATGTTCAACAATTAACAATCCATTTTCAGTAAGTAATTCATTTTGAAATACTAAATCAACAATTTTTTCAAATTTTTCTAATTCAAAATCATACGGAGGATCAGCAAAAATTATGTCAAATTTTGATGTTGAATTTTCTAAAAATTTAAAGACATCGCTTTTAATTGTATTAATAGTCGCTTCTAATTCTTTAGAGGTTTCATTTATAAATTTTATACAACCAAAATTGGCATCTACAGAAGTAATATTGGAGGTTCCTCTCGACGCAAATTCATAACTTATATTTCCAGTACCCGAAAACAAGTCCAAAACTGTTAATTCATCAAAATAATATAAGTTATTTATAATGTTAAATAGTGCTTCTTTAGCCATATCTGTGGTTGGCCTAACAGGTAATTTTTTTGGAGCCTGAATACGTTTACTTTTATATTTACCTGAAATAATGCGCATTAAATTTGATTTAGAATAGTAAAGTGTGAGTGTAAAGAAAGACCTTCAATGGATTGATTTGGATTTTCAAAATCGTAGAATTTTATATTTCTAATATATTGGTATAGCATGTTATATAATTCTGATTCTTGTTCAATATCACCTAAAAGAACAAGGTTAAATTCTTCAGGATTTAAGTTTAGTTGTTCTGCTGTAAAAAGAATATAGTAAATAAAATCTTCCTTAGTTTTAAAGGAAAAACAATTAAATAATGCTAATTTTTTGTTTTTTATAATTACTATTTCAAAATTAAAATTAGTAACATTTACAAAGCAAAAATCGTCATCAAAATTTTTATATTTATTTAAAAGTGTTTCAATTAATACTGTAGATGAATGTTTAAAAATAAAAGTTCCATACGTATCAATTAAAAAGTTATTAATATTTACAAATGGAATGTATACATTAATTATTTCTGAATTATTTACTTCATCATAGGTAATGTAATCATTCTCAAGTACTTTAACAGTATTTTGTAAGTAATCGGATAAATTATCCTTATTAAAGAATGGAAGTGGTACTTGGGTAACTAAATTATTAAAATGTGTAACATTTACTGTTTTATATTTTAATTTTAATAATTCTTCTTGATGATATAATTGTTTTATAAACTCTAAATGTTCAAAAGGAGTTGCTGGAGTTTTTTCAAATTCATAATTAGCAAATACACTTATGGCATTGTGAACTTTGTTATAAATACAAAAAGAAAATCCATCCAAACTAAGTTGGATGGATAAATGGTTTTCTTCTAGATTTTTAAAATCTAGGTTTTTATTCGTTATCTTTTTTATCTCCTTTATCATAAAATGGAGGCCAGTTTCCGTCTTCGCTTACTTCACCTAAAGAACCAATTCGTACATATTCTCCTCTAATTTCTTCACCACCAATTGCTTCTTTTTCTTGTTTTACTAAATTCATGTCCATTCCTTTTAAAATTAAAGCTTTATCAACTTTTACTTCAAAAACTGGAGCTTTTAAACCTGCAATTTTTTCAACAAAACCAACTTCAATTTTAAACTTCTGGTCAGTTCCAGGAATTTGCAGCATATTTTTGTAATCCCTGCCTATAAATTGTGCTTTTACATCTTCGTACCCAATTGTATCAACAACTCTTTCTTCAATTTCTTTAGTAATTCCACCACCAACATCAATTGTTTTAGGAACGTTTCTTGTTTGGGTTAATGCAAATTTTGCAGTATCAATAAATTTAATCAAATTTTCACCATTGGCAGTATAAGTACCTGTTACTTTTTTATGAGCTACTTCAGCATCACGTATAATTTTAAGGTTGTTTATAACCTTTGCATATCGTGCTTTTTTAGCCTTGTTAAATTTTATAGGTTTTCTAATTTCAAAATTAATTTTGTAAATTAATAAAGCTGCGAGTGCAATTAAAACTATTGAAACTATCCAATGCAATTTTCTTGGAATATAATTTACAATAGCATACGCTAAAAGAGCTGTAACTAAAATACCAGCTGCGATAATCAAAAAGGTCATAATTTTTATTTTTGTTTTGTGAATGTACGCAAATCTACAAATTTTTTTTAATGCGGAAAACTTTTATGCAGAAATCAATTGTATATTTGAAATTTATTTTAAAGATGACAAAAACCGCACCAGAATTTTATAAAGAATTAGTTGAAAAATTCCCTTTTGAACCAACAAATTCGCAAAATTTATTGTTAGAAAATTTATCAGAATTTATTTTTGAGAACAACAATAATGCTTTGTTTTTAATTAAAGGTTATGCTGGTACTGGAAAAACAACTACAATTAGTACTGTAGTTAATAATTTATGGCGCGTTGGTAAAAAAGCTGTTTTGTTAGCACCAACAGGGAGAGCTGCAAAAGTAATTTCAGGGTATTCCAACAGGCAGGCTTTTACAATTCATAAAAAAATATACTTTCCTAAAAAAAATAAAGCAGGAGGAGTAGATTTTACACTGCAAACAAATAAGCATACAAATACCATTTTTATTATTGATGAGGCTTCAATGATTCCTGATAGCCCAAGTAATGCAAAATTGTTTGAAAATGGTTCTCTACTGGATGATTTAATTTCTTTTGTATACGCAGGTGTTCATTGTAAAATTATATTTATAGGTGATACTGCACAATTACCACCGGTAAAATTAGATATTAGCCCAGCTTTAGATGCTCAAAAATTAGAGTTAAATTATAACAAGGATGTAACTGAAATTGAGTTAAATGAAGTCATGCGTCAACATGTAGATTCAGGTATTTTAATTAATGCAACTGAATTACGGTTGATTTTATCGAATAATGGATTTGAAACCTTTCAATTTAAGTTAGGTTATCCTGATTTAATTAGATTAATAGATGGTTATGAAATTGAAGACGCCATAAATACTGCGTATGATAATATTGGAGTAGAGGATACGGCATTTATTGTGCGTTCAAATAAACGTGCTAATCAGTATAATCAACAAATTAGAAGTAAAATAAGAGGGCAGGAAAACGAAATTTCAACAGGAGATTTTGTAATGGTTGTAAAAAATAATTATTTCTGGTTAAAAGAATCCAGTGAAGCTGGTTTTATTGCCAATGGTGATATTTGCGAAATTCTTCAAATTTTTAATATTAAAGATTTATATGGATTTAGATTTGCTGAAGTAAAAGTAAGGATGATTGATTACCCAAATGAAAAACCTTTTGAAACGGTATTGTTATTAGATACTTTAACTTCAGAATCTCCATCTTTATCTTACGAAGAGTCAAATAAATTGTATCATGAAGTTCGTAAAGATTTTTTACATGAAAAATCTAAATACAAGCAGTTACTAGGAGTTAAAAAGAGCAAATATTTTAATGCGTTACAAGTAAAATTTTCTTATGCAGTAACCTGTCATAAATCACAAGGTGGGCAATGGAAAACAGTTTTTGTTGAGCAACCTTATTTGCCTGATGGACAAAATATTGAGTACTTAAGATGGCTATATACTGCAGTTACCAGAGCGCAAGAAAAAGTGTATTTAATTGGTTTTAAAGATGATTTTTTTATTGAATAACTTTATTTAAATAGATCCATTCCAGGAATATTTGGCATTCCATTTTTTGCAGCAGCTGCAAGTTCTGTTTCACTTATTTCATTAGCTTTTTCCAAAGCACTGTTTAAAGCAATTATTAAATAATCTTCAATTTCTTCTTTATCGGTTAATTCTTCTGAAATAGAAATATTTTTAACGTGTCTGTTTGCTGTTACGGTAACTTTAATATTACCATTATTAGCTTCACCATCAATCAAAATAGTGTTTAATCTAGCTTTTGTATCTTCTATTTTTTGTTGAGCTTCTTTAAGCTTTGCCATCATTCCAGATAAGTCTCCAAACATTTTATTTTAAATTTAACAAGTTAAAAGCACAAATATAGTATTTTTGCAAACTAGTAAAAAAATATAAATGTCGGAAAACGAAATAAATACCCCAATTGCTGATAAAATTAGAAAGGAATTAAAAATTCACGGCGATGTTAGAATAGATAATTATTATTGGCTTAATGATAGAGAAAACCCGAAAGTAATAGATTATTTAAATGCTGAAAATGATTATTATGATTTAAAAACAGCACATACTAAACAATTTCAGGAGGATTTATTTGAAGAAATGAAAGCTAGAATTAAGGAAGATGATGAGTCTGTTCCTTATAAAAAGAATAATTATTTTTATATAACTCGTTTTAAATCAGGAAATCAATATCCTATTTACACCCGAAAAAAGGAAACTTTAGAAGCTATTGAAGAAATATTATTTGATGTAAATGTTTTAGCTGAAAGTCATAATTATTATAAATTAACAGGTTTATCAGTAAGTCCGAATAATAAATATGTAGCATTTGGAATAGATACTGTTGGTAGAAGAGAATATACGTTACAATTTAAAAATTTAGAAACAAACCAATTATTTTCGGAAAAAATAGAAAATACTACTGGTAGTGCAGCTTGGGCATCAGATAATAAAACTGTTTTTTATACGCAACAAAACCCAAAAACGTTAAGAAGCGAAAAAATATTTCGACATGTTTTGGGAACAGATCCAGCATTAGATGTAGAAGTTTTTTATGAAGAAGAAGAAGCTTTTAATACATACGTTTACAGAACAAAATCGGATAAATACATTATTATAGGCTCCCACAGTACTGTTTCAACAGAATACAGGATTTTAAAAGCTGATAATCCAACAGGGGAATTTAAATTATTTCAACCTAGAGAACGTGATTTAGAATATAATATAGCACACTATAATAATTATTTTTACATACTTACCAATAAAGATAATGCAACTAATTTTAAGTTAATGAAAACTTCAAGTTCGGAGACATTAAAAGAAAACTGGATTGATGTAATTCCACATAGAGAAGATGTTTTATTAGAGGATATCTCAATTTTTAAAGATTTTTTAGTTGTTGAAGAACGAAGTAATGGATTGAATAAAATAAGAATTTTGCGTTGGGATAATTCTGAAGATTTTTACCTTCCTTTTGAAGAAGAAGCTTATTCAGCTGGAGTTTATTTCAATCCTGAATTTGATACAAATGTAATTCGCTATGGCTATAATTCTATGACTACGCCTAGCTCTGTAATTGATTTTAATGTTTTAGATAAAACTAAAGAAGTAAAAAAAGAACAAGAAGTTTTAGGAGGAAAATTTGATAAGAATAATTATAAAAGTGAACGTTTGTGGGCAACCTCAAAAGATAGAACCAAAATAGCAATTTCATTAGTATATAAAAAGAGTACTGAGATTTCAAAAAATACTCCTTTGCTTTTATATGGTTACGGCTCATATGGACATACTATTGATGCAGGTTT
This sequence comes from Lutibacter oceani, assembly GCF_003384935.1. Classification (GTDB taxonomy): domain Bacteria; phylum Bacteroidota; class Bacteroidia; order Flavobacteriales; family Flavobacteriaceae; genus Lutibacter; species Lutibacter oceani. The sequence goes on along the minus strand of NZ_QTTQ01000010.1, from coordinate 342,140 downwards.
TAGTTCAACCCGACTTAGTTTGTTAGACAGAGGTTTTGTTTTTGCAATTGCACATGTTAGAGGAAGTGAGTATTTAGGACGAAATTGGTATGAAAATGGTAAGCTACTAAACAAAATAAACACATTTACCGATTTTATTGACTGTTCAAAATTTTTAATAGAACAAGAATATACATCTAAAGAACATTTATATGCAAGTGGTGGCTCTGCGGGAGGTTTATTAATGGGAGCAATTATTAATATGAATCCTGAATTATATAAAGGTATAATTTCTGCTGTTCCCTTTGTTGATGTTGTTACTACAATGTTAGATGATAGCATTCCGCTTACAACAGGTGAATATGATGAATGGGGAAATCCAAATGAGAAAAAGTATTATGAATATATGAAATTGTATTCTCCGTATGATAATGTTGTTTGTCAAAATTATCCTAATATGTTGGTTACAACAGGACTTCATGATTCTCAAGTGCAATATTTTGAACCTGCTAAATGGGTAGCTAAATTACGTGAATTAAAAACTGATAATAATATTTTAATAATGCATACCAATATGGAAGCCGGACATGGCGGTGCTTCGGGCAGGTTTGATGCTTTAAAAGAGATTGCGCGTGACTATAGTTTTATTTTAGATTTAGAAGTTACATAGAGATTTAAAAAAAATTATTAAATTTGCACGTTAGAATATTATTAATAGTTCAAATATTTCATTTAAATACTTGAATTAAACTCTAAAAAATGGAACATAATACTGGAATAAGTAAAAATATTTTAGACCATATTGGTAACACTCCTTTAATTCAATTAAACAAAATCACAAAAAATCTTCCTGGAAATTTCTATGCAAAGTATGAGGGATTTAATCCTGGTCATTCTATGAAGGATAGAATTGCACTGCATATAATAGAAGAAGCAGAAAGACAAGGTTTACTTAAAGAAGGAAGTACAATTATAGAAACTACATCAGGTAATACTGGTTTCAGTATGGCTTTGGTGAGTATTATTAAAGGTTATAAATGTATTTTAGCAGTAAGCTCAAAAGCTTCAGCAGGTAAAATAAATATGTTAAAGGCAATGGGTGCAAAAGTATATGTTTGCCCTGCACACGTGAAAGCTGATGATCCAAGATCATATTATGAAGTAGCAAAAAAACTACATGCTGAAACTGCTAATTCTTTATATATAAATCAATATTTTAATAAATTGAATATTGATGCTCATTACAATTCAACTGGACCGGAAATTTGGAAACAAACAAATGGAGAAATTACTCATTTAGTAGCTGCAAGTGGTACAGGAGGTACAATTTCAGGAGTTTCCAAATATTTAAAAGAACAAAATCCAAAAATTAAAACTTTGGGTGTTGATGCTTTTGGATCTATATTAAAGAAATTTCATGAAACTGGAGAATTTGATAAAAATGAAATTTACCCTTATAGAATTGAAGGTTTAGGAAAAAACCTAATTCCAACAGCAACCAATTTTGATGTAATTGATGTTTTTGAAAAAGTAACAGATGAAGCTGCGGCCCATAGAGCAAGAGAACTTGCAATTACAGAGGGGTTATTTACAGGTTACACAAGTGGAGCAATTATACAGGCAACTATTCAGTATGCTGAACAAGGAATGTTTGATGAAAACTCAAAAGTTGTGTTGGTTTTACCAGACCATGGCTCACGTTATATGGAGAAAATTTATAGTGATGAATGGATGAAAGAACAAGGTTTTTTTGATTCTCAGAAACAAGCTCATAAAGAAGTTGAATTTATCAAGTAAAAGATTATAAAAATTATTAAAAAGAGGCTAAGAATTTATTTTTAGCCTCTTTTTTTGTAATATTAACATTTGATTAGCACAAAAAAAAAACCGTACTTTGTACCCAGAAAATATAATTATAGTATTATAATTTTTGCAAAATAATATTTATGAAAGATTTATTTGAAAGAATAGTTAAAGATAAAGGTCCATTAGGAAAATGGGCAAAACAAGCTGAAGGTTATTATGTGTTTCCAAAGTTAGAAGGGGAAATTTCAAACAGAATGAAATTTAATGGAAAAGAAGTAATTACTTGGAGTATTAATGATTATTTAGGATTGGCCAACCATCCAGATGTTAGAAAAGCAGATGCAGAAGCTGCAGCTGAATACGGAATGGCTTACCCAATGGGTGCCAGAATGATGTCTGGACATACTAAATATCATGAACAATTAGAAAAGGAATGTGCTGAATTTGTTGATAAAGAAGCAGCTTATTTGGTAAACTTTGGATATCAGGGAATGGTATCTGCAATTGATGCTTTGGTGACCAAGCATGATGTTATTGTATATGATATAGATTCTCATGCCTGTATTATTGATGGTGTTAGGTTACATCATGGAAAACGTTTTACATACCAACATAATGATATTGAAAGTTTAGAAAAAAACTTACAACGTGCAGTTAAAATTGCTGAAGAAAATAATGGTGGAATTTTAGTAATTTCCGAAGGTGTTTTTGGAATGCGAGGTGAACAAGGTAAGTTAAAAGAAATTGTAGCACTTAAAGATAAATATAACTTTAGATTACTTGTTGACGACGCTCATGGTTTTGGAACATTAGGTGAAGAAGGAAAAGGTACTGGTTTTGAGCAGGGCATACAAGCTGATATTGATGTATACTTTGCTACATTTGCAAAATCTATGGCTGGAATTGGAGCCTTTTTTGCTGCAGATAAAGATATAATTCAGTATTTACAATACAATATGCGTTCTCAAATGTTTGCTAAATCTTTGCCAATGCCAATGGTGAAAGGTGCACTTAAACGTTTAGATATGTTGCGTACAATGCCAGAGTTAAAAGCAAAACTTTGGGAAAATGTTAATGCACTTCAAAACGGGTTAAAAGAAAACGGTTTTAATATTGGTAAAACAAATACGTGTGTAACTCCTGTATTTTTAGAAGGTGATATTCCAGAAGCTATGGCTATGGTAAATGATTTAAGAGAAAATTATGGAATATTTTGTTCAATTGTCGTGTATCCAGTAATTCCAAAAGGTTTAATTATTTTAAGATTAATACCTACAGCAACTCATACATTAGAGGATGTTAAAACTACAATAACTTCATTTTCTGCAATTCGTGAAAAACTTGAAAAAGGTATTTACAAACGTATTGCAGCTTCAATGCAATAAGTATTAAATAAATTACATACAACAAAAAAGCCTTTTTGATAAAAATCAAAAAGGCTTTTTTTATAGGTGTTTAAAAAAATTAATATCCTTCAGAGATATTTTTTAAAGCATTTTTATTAGAAATTTTAATTTTTTTACCAATTAAATCAATTACACCATCTTTTTTTAAGTTTGATAGTAATCTAATTGCAGATTCTGTAGCTGTTCCAATAGTATTTGCAATTTCCTCTCTTGTAAGTATAACATCAATACAGGCTTCATTGTCCACTCCAAAAATTTCTTCTAAATGCAATAATGTTTCTGCTAACCTATCTTTTACGGGTTTTTGTGCCATTTGGGAAATGGAAGTATTGGCCTCATTTAATTGATGGGATATATTTTTCATTAATTTAAGTGAAAATTGTGTGTTTTCTTTAATAGTGTCTAAAATATCACCCTTCGGAATAAAACACACATGCATATCTTCAAGAGCAATAGCATTTAAACCAACAAGTTCTTCACTTAAAATAGACCTGTGACCTAAAATATCACCGCCTTTTATAAATTTAATAATTTGTTCTTTACCATTTGTGTTTAACTTGGTCAATTTTCCTTTACCATCTCTAATGCAATACATGCCATTTATAGCATTACCTTCAGTCATTAAATTTTCTCCTTTTTTAATAATAAGAGTTGTTTTATGATCAGAAATATTTTCTAATTCATCATTTGTTAGAGTTTTAAGGGCATTAAATCTTTTAATAATGCATTGTCTGCAATTCGACATATTTAACCAATTGTTTTAAAGTACTATAAGTTACAAATGTACAAAATTAAATGATTTTTATCATTTTTATAAAGGAATAAATGAATAGTTTTGTTGCGAAATAAAAATAAATATGAGTTTTAATAATTGTTATCATTGCGGTTTAGATTGTGGCAAAAAACCAGTAGAATTTAATGATAAATATTTTTGTTGTAATGGTTGTAAAACAGTTTATGAAATATTAAATGCCAATGAACTAACTTGTTACTATGATTTAGAAACTTCGCCAGGTACAATTCCGAAAGATATAAAAGGCAAATACAATTATTTAGATAATGAAGATATTATTCAAAAGTTATTAGAATTTAACGATACAGAAACTTCAGTAGTTGAATTTTACATACCAAGTATACATTGTAGTTCTTGTATTTGGGTGTTAGAGAATTTAAGTAAATTAAATAAAGGAGTTACCACTTCAATGGTAAATTTCCCAAAAAAAATATTGCGTATTACTTTTAAAAATAAAAGTACCAATTTAAAAGAATTGGTAGAATTAATTACGTCAATAGGTTATGAGCCTTATATAAGTTTAGAAGATGCTGATTCTAAAAATAAAAAAGTTGATAAAACTTTAGTTTATCAGGTTTCTATTGCAGCTTTTGCTTTTGGAAATATAATGCTATTGTCTTTTCCTGAGTATTTTGAAGTTGATGAATTTTGGCTGGAAAAATATAAATATTTATTTAGATGGTTAATGTTTACAATGGCTGTTCCAGTAGTTTTGTATTCTGCCAAAGATTATTTTATTTCAGCATACAAAGGGTTACGACACAAAATATTAAATATAGATGTGCCAATTGCATTGGGAATTTCAGTGCTATTTATAAGAAGTACTGTCGAAATATTTTTAGATATTGGTTCAGGTTTTTTTGATAGTTTAACCGGTTTGATTTTTTTTCTATTACTAGGTAAATTTTTTCAACAAAAAACATATAATTTTTTATCGTTTGAAAGAGATTATAAATCCTATTTCCCAATTGCAGTAACAATACTTAATAACGATAAAGAAACTAGTATACAAGTAAAAGACATTAAAAAAGGAGATCGTTTATTAATTAGAAATGAAGAATTAATTCCCGTTGATGGTATTTTAATTAACGGAAATGCAGCCATTGATTATAGTTTTGTTACAGGTGAATCGGTTCCAGTTATAAAACAATCTGGAGATAAATTATTTGCAGGCGGTAAGCAAACAGCAGGAGCCATTGAAATGGAAGTAGTTAGCACAATTTCACAAAGTTATTTAACTCAATTATGGAGTAATGATGTTTTTAATAAAAGTGAACAAATTACAATTAAAAACATTACAGATAAAATAAGTAAATATTTTACGATAGCTATTTTATTAATAGCACTGTTTGCCGGTATATTCTGGTATTTTTATAATGCTTCTATGGCTTTTAATGTGGTTACTGCAGTATTAATTATTGCTTGTCCTTGTGCTTTGGCATTATCAGCACCATTTGCTTTTGGAAATATTTTAAGAATTTTTGGTTATAAAAATTTCTATTTAAAAAATGCTGAAACCATTGAAAGTATTTCAAAAGTTAATACTATAATATTTGATAAAACAGGCACAATAACCTCAAGCGATAAAACACAACTTACTTATATAGGGAAAGAGCTGACAAAAATAGAAAAGAAAGGTTTAAAAAGTGTATTAAGAGCTTCAAACCATCCATTAAGCAGATCTTTATATGAATATATTATTGCAACTCCTTTTGAAGAAAAACCAACATTGTTTAATGAAATTTTAGGTAAAGGAATTGAAGCTGTTATAAAAAATATGAATTTTAAATTAGGGTCTTCCAGTTTTGTTGAAGCAAAGGCAATTAATGCAAATGAAACCTCAATTTATATTAAAATAAATAATGAATTTAAAGGTTATTATTTGTTTAAAAACAGTTACAGGGAAGGAACAAAAGAGGTTTTTGAAAAACTTGGAAAAGAGTATGATTTAGTAATTTTATCAGGAGATAATGATGGTGAAAAACCATATTTAGAAAAACTTTTACCTAAAAATACACACTTTAAATTCAATCAAAAGCCTGAAGATAAATTAGAGTTTATTAAAAACCTTCAGAAAAGTGGTAAAAAAGTAATGATGATTGGAGATGGTCTAAATGATGCAGGTGCATTAGCGCAAAGTAATGTTGGAATTGCAATTTCAGAAGATGTAAATGTGTTTTCACCAGCTTGTGATGCAATTCTTGATGCAAAACTTTTTAACAAATTACCTAAGTTTTTAACACTTTCTAAAAAAACAATTTCAATTATAAAAGCAAGTTTTGTTTTATCACTTTGTTATAATATAGTAGGTATGTACTTTGCCCTTAACGGATTATTAACACCAGTAGTTGCAGCTATATTAATGCCATTAAGTTCAATTTCAATAGTGGTTTTTGTAACAATACTTACAAATTGGATTTCAAAAAAGCTATAATTTCATCAATAATTAAAAAAAAGTGTAATTTTAAAACATGATAATTATCATTTTTTTTTATAATTAAAAATATAAATTTGTAAAAAATCAAAAGTAAAAACCTAGTAACTAAAAAATGGAAGTAGTCTACATTACAATAGGCGTAAGTATTATTGTAGCCGTGTTTTTTTTCATAGTATTTATAAAATCAGTAAAATCTGGACAGTATGAGGATACATATACTCCGTCTGTTAGAATGTTATTTGATGATGAATTAGTTGCTAAGCCTAAAGAGAATATCAAAAATCAACCGGAATAAATAATAATAATTAACAATTAATCAAACAAGTATGGAAAAAGAACAGTTTTATTATGATAATAAAATCGTAAAAATGTTTCTTTGGGCTACAATTCTATGGGGAGTTGTAGGGATGTTAGTAGGGCTTTTAGTAGCGCTACTTTTTGTTTTCCCAGGGCTTTTAGAATTTGCAGGAGCAGATAATGCGATATCCTGGTTAAGTTTTGGACGTTTACGTCCTTTACATACCAATGCCGTAATTTTCGCTTTTGTAGGTAACGGAATCTTTTTAGGAGTTTATTATTCTACACAAAGATTGTTAAAAGCAAGAATGTTTAACGATGTTTTAAGTAGAATTCACTTTTGGGGTTGGCAGGCAATTATTGTTGCGGCTGCAATTACCTTACCTTTAGGATTAACTTCATCTAAAGAATACGCAGAATTAGAATGGCCAATTGATATTGCAGTTGTTTTAATATGGGTAGTATTTGGAATTAACCTTATCGGTACAATTTTAAAGCGAAGACAACGTCATATTTATGTTGCAATTTGGTTTTACATAGCCACATTAGTAACTATTGCTGTACTTTACATATTTAATAATTTAGAAATGCCTGTGAGTGCTTTTAAAAGTTACTCAGTATATTCAGGTGTTCAGGATGCTTTAGTGCAATGGTGGTATGGACATAACGCAGTTGCATTTTTCTTAACAACACCAATTTTAGGACTCATGTATTATTTTGTACCTAAAGTTGCGAATAGACCAGTGTATTCTTATAGACTTTCTATTATTCACTTCTGGACATTAATTTTCTTATACATTTGGGCTGGACCTCACCATTTATTATATACTGCTTTACCTGAATGGGCACAAAATTTAGGTACAGTATTTTCTGTGATGCTTATTTTCCCTTCTTGGGGTGGTATGATTAATGGTTTATTAACCTTGCGTGGAGCTTGGGATAAAGTGCGTGAAAACCCAGTATTAAAATTCTTTGTAGTTGCTATTACAGGTTATGGTATGGCTACTTTTGAGGGTCCAATGTTATCGTTTAAAAACTTAAATGCAATTGGGCATTATACCGATTGGATTGTAGGTCATGTTCATATTGGAGCTTTAGCTTGGAATGGATTTATGATTGCTGGTATTGTTTACTGGTTAGCTGAAAAATTATGGAAAACGCCATTATATTCTAAAAAATTAGCAAATACTCATTTTTGGTTAGGTACTTTAGGTATATTATTTTATGCAATTCCATTATACGTAGCAGGTTTTACCCAAGCATTTATGTGGAAACAATTTAACCCAGATGGTACTTTAGTATATGGAAATTTCTTAGAAACTGTTACACAAGTTATACCAATGTATGCAATGCGTGCAATAGGAGGTACACTATATTTAACAGGTTTTATTTTATTGGCAATTAATATAATTAAAACTGCAAAAGCAGGTTCAACTGTTGAAGATGAATTAGCCGAAGCAGCTCCACTTAAAAAAATCAGCGGTCAAAGAATTGCTGGAGAAGGTTGGCACACCTGGTTGGAAAGAAGAACTGTTTTATTCACAATATTAACAACAGTTGCTATATTAATAGGTGGTTTAGTTGAAATTGTGCCATTAATTTTAGTAAAATCAAATATTCCAACTATTGAAAGTGTAAAACCATATACTCCTTTAGAATTAGAAGGAAGAGATATTTACATTAGAGAAGGTTGTAATAACTGTCACTCTCAAATGATCCGTCCGTTCCGTTCAGAAGTTGAGCGTTATGGTGAGTATTCAAAAGCGGGAGAATATGTGTATGATTTCCCATTTTTATGGGGTTCTCGTAGAACGGGTCCAGATGTACATAGAGTTGGTGGAAAATATAACGATAACTGGCATTTTAATCATATGCTTGACCCTCGTTCAACTTCACCGGGTTCAATTATGCCTCGTTATGCTTGGTTAATTAAAAATGACATTAATGCTTCTAATTTAGAAAGTAAAATGGAAGGATTAGTTTCGTTGGGTGTACCTTATTCAACTGAGCAAATTAGTGGTGCTAAACAACAATTATTAGCACAAGCTAAAGAAATTGAAAGTAATTTAAGACAAGATCCAGAGTTTGTTAAAAATTATGGTTCAAGTAATATTCAAAACAAAGAAATAGTTGCATTAATTGCTTATTTACAACGTTTAGGTACGGATATAAAAGCTAATAATACAGCCTTAAAATAATAGTATGTTAAAATTTATTAAACATAATTTAGAAGGTATTGATGGGGTAGAAATTTACCCAATAATTTCTTTACTATTATTCTTTATAGTTTTTGTAACAATGATTGTATTTGTTTTTAAACTGCCAAAGAGAAGTATAGATGAAGTAAGCCAATTACCTTTAGATAACGATAATAACAAAGAATTTAATCATGAATAAAAATTCAGAAAATATATCAGGTTGGAAAAAGTTTATGAAATCCATAACTAAGGCCCACGAGTTAGGAACCGAAGAAGATATAATGCTAGATCACGATTATGATGGCATTAAGGAATTAGATAATGTGTTACCACCTTGGTGGCTTGCGGGTTTCTATATAACTATAGCAATTAGTATTTTTTATTATACACAAGTGTTTTTTAATTCAGAAAAGTATAGTCAAAAAGAAGAGTTTGCTACAGAAGTAGCAGAAGGTAAAGCTGCTATTGAAGCGTATAAAGAAGCAAATCCACAATTATTTGATGACAGCAATATTGTTGCATTAACTGATGAGGAAAGTATAGCCAAAGGAAAAGAATTATTTGCTTCAAAAACTTGTACAGCTTGTCATTTAGTTGATTTAGGAGGAAGTATTGGACCTAACTTAACCGATAATCATTGGGTTTTAGGAGGTGGAGTAAAGAATATTTACAACACTATTTCTAAAGGAGGTAGACCAGGAAAAGGTATGATTGCTTGGGAAAGCACAATTAGTAGAGATGAAAGAATTTTGTTAGCGAGCTATATTATTTCTATGCAAGGCACAGCACCAGCAACGCCAAAAGCTGCAGAAGGAGATATTATTTGGCCAGCTGAATAATATATTTAAAAAATTATCTCTCTCCTGAGAGATATGTTTTTGATTTTTTTAGTTAGTAGTAAATTCGGGGAGCAAAGTAGTAGGTTTATAATAAATAAAATTAAATCAACTTCTTTTTCCCCGTTTTTTTGTCACTTTTGTTTCGTCTAACTAAACTAATAAACAATAAATTTGTCATATAAATTTTAGAAGTTTATTCAATTTAATATGGAAAAAGAAACCAAAGAAAGATTTAGAGATTCAATTGCTACAATTGATGAAAGTGGAAAAAGGAATTTTATTTTTCCAAAAAAACCAAAAGGAAGGTTTTATAATTATAGAACAATAGTTAGTTGGATTTTACTTGCTTTTTTAATAGCCGCTCCATTTATAAAAATAAAAGGAAACCAGTTTCTACTTTTTAATGTTTTAGAACGAAAATTTCACATTTTTGGTTTTCCTTTTTGGCCTCAGGATTTTCATTTATTAGTAATTTCAATGCTGGTAAGTGTTGTTTTTATAATATTATTTACAGTGGTATTTGGAAGAATATTTTGTGGCTGGATGTGTCCACAAACTATTTTTATGGAAATGGTTTTTAGAAAAGTAGAATACTTAATTGAAGGAGATAGGGCAAAGCAAATAAAACTTGATAAGCAAAAATGGGATGCTGAAAAAATTAGAAAAAGAATATTGAAATGGTTTATATTCTTTATAATTTCATTTATAATTTCTAATGTTTTTTTAGCATATATTATTGGTTCAGATAATGTAATGGGTTATATAACTGATGGTCCTGTAGCACATTTAAGTACACTTGTTTATTTATTGGTTTTTACAGGAGTTTTCTATTTTGTATTTGCTTGGTTTAGAGAGCAAGTTTGTATTATTGTTTGTCCTTATGGAAGATTACAAGGTGTATTGTTAGATAATAAATCAATAAATGTTGCGTATGATTTTGTTAGAGGTGAAGGTGAAAACGGGCGTAAAAAATTAAGAAAGGACGAGAATAGAGATGAATTAGGATATGGAGATTGTATTGATTGTAAACAATGTGTACAAGTTTGTCCAACAGGTATTGATATTAGAAACGGAACACAATTAGAATGTATTAATTGTACAGCTTGTATTGATGCTTGTGATGACATAATGGATAAATCTGGATTTGATAGAGGTTTAATTAGATATGCTTCAGAAGACAATATTGAGAAAAAAGAAAAATTTAAATTTAATGCCCGATTAATAGCATATTCTGTTATTTTAACTATATTAATTGGAGTGTTAGTTACTATGTTATTTTTACGTAATGATGTGGAAGCTACAATTTTAAGATTACCAGGACAAACGTTTCAAAGTACTGATACTACTATAAAAAATGTGTATACAGTAAAATTAATAAATAAAACAACCGAAGCTATTGAGGATGTAGAAATTAAGTTAATTTCTCATAAAGGAACAGTAGATTTAGTTGGTGGGAACTTAAATATTGCAAAACAAGCATTACAAGGAGGTACTTTATTTATTGAAATTAATAAAAAAGACCTAAATTCGTCCAAAGAAAAATTAGAAATTGGGATTTATTCAAAAGGAAAATTAATTGAAACAACTAAAACTAATTTTATGGGTCCTATAAAAATAAAATAAATGAAATTAAAAATAACTTGGCCAGCAGCAATTATATTTTCAATAGTGGCATTTATGGTATTTATATTGTCTTTTGTTTATAAAGTAACATTTTTACCTGAGTATGACCATCATTTAGTATCGGAAGAGTATTATAAAGATGAGTTGAATTACCAAAAAGAAATTGACAAAGAAAATAAAGGTATTGCATTAAATGAGAATGTTATAGTAAAAAAAGTAACCGAGGGGTTGTTAATAACGTTTCCAAAAGAGTTTAATCCTTCAGATATTACAGGTACTATTTCGTTTAAAAGATTATCTAATGATAAAATAGATTTCAATGAGCCAATAAAATTGGTAACAAATGAATTTTTAATTAAAGATGAAAATTTAGTTGAAGGTAGATGGGACGTGAAGATAGAATGGAGTGTTTTTGATGATACTTATTTATTTAAAGAGAAACTAATGTATTAATATGTTATGGACGGCTTTAGTATTAGGATTGGCAGGAAGCTTTCATTGTATTGGAATGTGTGGGCCAATTGCGTTTGTTTTACCAGTTGACAGATCATCTAAATCTAAATTAATATTTCAAACTTTTTTATATCACTTGGGAAGAATAATTAGTTATTCTCTAATTGGTTTACTTTTTGGTATAATTGGTAAAGGCCTTTATTTAGCAGGTTTTCAACAACGTTTATCTATTTTAATGGGGGTTGTTATGATTGCTTTGGTTTTAATACCTATTTCAATATTTAATAAATACAATTTTACAAAACCACTATATAAAATTATTGGTCAAATAAAACAAAAATTAGGTTCTTATTTAACCAAAAAATCAAATAAAGCAATTTTTTCTATTGGCTTTTTTAATGGGTTTTTACCTTGTGGGCTTGTTTATATGGCGTTACTTGGTTCAATATCAGTAGGTAATATTTTTAATGGTTCTTTATATATGGTCTTATTTGGAATTGGAACAATTCCTTTAATGACAGGAGCTATATTTTTAGGAAATTTTGTAAATTTATCAATACGAAATAAGATTCAAAAAGCTATTCCTGTATTTGTAGTTATAATTGGATTATTATTTATATTGCGTGGATTAGGTTTAGGTATACCGTATATCTCTCCTTCGGATGCGAAATTACAAATTTCAAATAATCCAGCTGATTGTTTAACCATAGAAAAGGTAGAATAAATATGAAAGAAACTCCAAGGTTAACTCGTGAAGATTTTGAAAAAGTATCTTCAAATAAAGAACTTTTAGATATTATCAGCGAAAAAAATATTTCTATTGATAAAGTAAAAAATAGAATATTTTATGAAGATGAACTAAAAAAATTACAAATTGAATTAGTAAAATTACAACGTTGGATTTCTAAAAATAAAAAAAGAGTTGCTATTATTTTTGAAGGTCGCGATGCTGCAGGAAAAGGAGGAAATATTAGAAGGTTTTCAGAACATTTAAACCCACGATCAACACGTTTGGTAGCACTTACAAAACCTACAGAAGTAGAACGAGGACAATGGTATTTTAGGCGCTACATTAAAGAATTACCAAATTCAGGTGAAATTGTATTTTTTGATAGAAGTTGGTATAACCGAGCTGTGGTTGAGCCAGTTATGGGTTTTTGTAATGAAACACAGTATAATAATTTTATGGTTCAAGTTCCAGAGTTTGAACATATGTTATATGAAGATAATCTAGTGCTGATAAAGTTTTGGTTTTCTATTTCAAAAAATGAACAATTAGCAAGGTTTAATGCACGTTTAGAAACTCCGTTAAAGCGTTGGAAATTTAGTCCTGTAGATAAAAAGGGGCAGGAGCTATGGGATAGTTATACACATTACAAAGAACAAATGTTTAGTAAAACCCATACTAGTTATAGCCCTTGGATAATTGTAAGAGCAAACGATAAAAAAGTGGCGCGTTTAGAATGTATCCGTTATGTTTTATCTCAATTTAATTATGAAGGAAAAGATGAAGCATTAACTACTTTATTACCAGACCCAAATATTATAATGAGGTACCACCGTTCATCAAAACAATTAGATTAATTATGGAAGAATTTACATTAACTGACCAAAATGTTGAAATTCTTAATTCTAATAAAGGATTAACAGCATTACTATCAAGAGAGCCTTACAATTTAGAAAAAGCGGTAAGGTATGTTAAATATGAAAAAAGGTTAAAAAAACTGCAAGTTGAGTTAATTAGAATGCAATCTTGGGCAATTAAGGAAAACGAAAGGATTATTATAATTTTTGAAGGAAGGGATGCTGCAGGAAAAGGTGGTGCAATTAGACGTGCAACTGAACGAATGAATCCTCGCCATCTTAGAATTGTAGCTTTACCTAAACCTAATGAAGATGAAAAAACACAATGGTATTTTCAAAGATATGTAAGCCAATTTCCGAAAGGTGGTGAAATTGTATTTTTTGATAGAAGCTGGTATAACCGTGCTGTAGTAGAGCCTGTTAACAAGTTTTGTACCCAGCATGAATATGAGGTGTTTATGAATCAAGTGAACGATTTTGAAAGAATGATTACTGAATCTGGAATTCGTTTGGTTAAAATTTATATGTCCATTTCTAAAAAGGAACAAAAAAAACGTTTTGACGATATTAAAATGAACCCTTTGAAGCAGTGGAAAATGACCGCTGTAGATGAAGCAGCGCAAGAATTATGGGATACTTATACAGACTATAAAGGGAAAATGTTTTCTAAAACAGTTAATGGAGTTGTTCCTTGGAAAATAATAAGAGCGAATAAGAAAACTATTGCAAGAGTAAATGCAATTAACCATATTCTAAAAAGTATTCCTTACGACAAAAAATTAGAGGTCTGATTTTTAAATATTAAAATTTTAAATCCATTTTAATATTTAAAACTCTTGGTGTCATATAATTTGGAATACCATAAAAACGTTTGGAATATACATCTCTAACCCAAGTATTTGTTATAGAGTTTTGAACATCGAACATATTAAATATTTCAAATCCTAAAGCAAATTCTTTAACGTTTTTTAGCCATCTTGTTTTATGTTGGTTGTTGTTGTCAGCAAAAACATAGGAAATACCTATATCGGCTCTTTTATAAGCATTTAACCTATTTTGATAATCAAAAGAATTAGTGTAAGATGGTGAGCCTCCGGGTAATCCGCTGTTAAATACTAAATTTAAATACATTTTTATGTTTGGTATATTTGGTACATAATCTTGAAATAACATTCCAAATTTAAAGCGCTGATCAGTAGGGCGAGCAATATAACCTTGATTATTATAATTTTCTTCAGTTTTTAAAAAACCAATACTTACCCAACTTTCAGTTCCTGGCACAAACTCGCCATTAAGTCTTAAATCAACTCCAGTTGCATAAGCTTCTGCATTATTATTTGCACGATATCTTATTTTTACATTATCAACGGTATAAGTATTTACATTGCTTAAATTTTTATAATATACTTCAGAAACTAATTTAAAAGGTCTGTTCCAAATATTAAAACTATAATCATTTCCAACTACAACCTGAAGAGATTTTTGTGTAGCGACTGTTGTATTTATATTGCCATTAAAATCTCTTAAATCTTTATAAAAAGGAGGTTGGTTGTACATGCCTCCTGAAAATCTAAAAAGCATATCTTTTTCCCAATCTGGCTTAATTGCAAATTGTCCACGTAGGCTATAAATAATTTGGTTTGAAGTATTTAAACCCTCACCATTTACGTTCCAATTATGTGATCGCAAACCTATGTTATACCATATTTTATGATTATTCCAATTTTTATTTTTACTGTATTGTACAAACCAAACCAATCTATCAATTTTTACATTATTTTTTGTGTCAATACTTTTATAAGGAGTTAAATTTCCAGAAAATGGTTCATATGGTTGGTTGTTAACTGTTTCATCTGGTGGTCTAACACTAAAACCTACAGAATCAATTATTTCCCATTCTTTAATTTGATCTCTAATGTCTTCGTTTTGATATTTAATACCAAAATCTATTTGGTGATTATTTTTTTTAAAATTAGCCTTAAATTCAGTGTTAATTATTAAAGCATCAATGGAATTACGTGCGTGGTTTAGTTGTGAACCTATTCCTTCAGAAAATTCAACTTCACCAAAATTTTCAGAAGCAAAATCGTTATTTACTTCACCAATATTATAACTTGCCAAAATATCATAATATTCATCTTCAATAGTGTGGTAGGTTGAACTTGTTAAGCTTAAATTTAAATTATCATTTACACTGTAGCCAGCTTTTAAAGCACCAAATGAGGTTTTAAATTTATCTTTTTCTTGTCCGTTATAATAAACAATTAATTCTAAAGGTTCAGCTATTGTCCCAAATTTGGTTCTTCTAGTTTTAGGAGTATAATTGTAATTATTTAATGAATAATTACCTAAAAAATCAATTTTTAATTTTGGATTTATAACATAAGTTAAATATGCTTGTACATCTGTAAAATTAGGGTTTGTATTTGTTTGTATGTCTTTACTATTAATAAACAGGCTATTATTTCTGTAGCGAATCCCAATTAAAGCGCTTAATTTTTTACTGGGCGAAATTCCTTCTAAAGTTAAACTTCCACCTAATAAACTCGTATTTAATGTTACACCATAATTTTGAGGAACTCTATAAGTAATATCTAATACAGAAGATAGTTTATCTCCATATTTGGCCTGAAAGCCACCTGCAGAAAACTTTACATTTTGTACCATATTACCATTTACAAAACTTAAACCTTCTTGCTGACCTGCTCTAACCAAAAACGGTCTATAAACTTCAATACCGTTTACATAAACCAAATTTTCATCAAAATTCCCACCTCTAACATTGTATTGTGTACTTAATTCGTTGTTGTTATTTACGCCGGGTAAAGTCATTAAAATATTTTCTACACCTTGATTTGCTCCTGGTATTTTAGAAATATCTGCAGTATTAATTTTAATTATGCCTTCAGCATCTTTTGTATAATCTTCAACAATTACTTCTGAAATTTCTTCAATTTTAATACTTAAAGTGGGAGAAAATCGAAATGTTTTATTTTTGGGAATATTTATTTTTTTTTGAAGCGATTTATAAGAAATATGACTAAATAAAATTGAAACTTCAAAATTAGCAGGAACATTTAATTGATATTCACCATTTTTATTTGAAGTTGTTCCATTATTTAAATACGATATTGAAACACCTTCTATTGGTTTTTTATCAGTATTTTTTACAATACCCTTAATTGTTGCCGTTTGAGCAGATAAAGTAAGTGTTATTAATAATAAAAAGAATAGGGTAAATGTTTTCAAATTTTGAATCTTATTTTTTTCTAAAAAAAGTAGTATTTAATGTAGTAATATTTCCAACATTATCTGTTACCGAAACCTTTAAGTTATGTTTTGCTGTACTAAATTTTTTATCATTTAAATCATAGGTTAAAACACCTTTTTTAGCATCGTATTCCATTAAAATCCAGGTACCGTCAATTTCTCCTCTGTATGAATTAATTCCAGATTCATTATCACTTATTTTAACTTTTAAGGAACTGAAATTTGTTAGCCATTGCTCATTTTTAAAATTGATTAAATTTATTTTAGGCTCAACATTATCAGTTAATAAAGTGAATTTACCTAATTTTTTAGTTGAAGTATAAAAAGTTAAATCTTTTTTTACAGTTGTTTCATATTGTGATCTTCCCTTATCATTAATTGAAGCAATATATAACTGCTTTTTTTCATTTTCAGAATAATTTGAAACATCAAAAGTTAGCGTATATTTTTTATCTAAAGGAACTGTAGGAGTATGTACTTTTACAATAGAATCCTTTACATCAAAATCTAAGTAAAAGTTTTTATAAAAAGTATACTTAGGAAAAGCAACAGTAATGCCATTTAGGCTAAATTTATTAAAGGTGTCTCTATCAATTTTAAAAGGAGTTGTTGGTTCATCATTTTTTACCAAAATACTGTCTTTTTTTCCAGTAATTGGAATTGTAATTTTTTGACTATTCCCTTTAAAATCTTTTGCAATAATTTCAACATTATAATTCAATCCATCTTCAACATTTATATAACCATTATTATTAGATTTTTTATATAAGCTTAATTTATTGGAGGGCTCAATAAAACACTTTTGAATACGTTGTTTTAAATTGACAAAACGCTCATAATCAATAAGCAAATTAATGTATTTACTTTCAGAGAAAGAAAATGATGTAGCATTAAATTCGTGTATTTTTTCCCCATTCACTTTCATTTCTAAATTATATAAACCATTTTTATTATATGCACCATCTAATTGATCATATGCATTTATCCCAAAACTTATTTTACCAAAAGCAGCGATGTTTTTTGAAATTAAATCACCATTTTTAAGTTGAACTAATGAAATTTGAGTTGGCTTAGAAATTTTGTTAATATGAGCATCTTCACTTAAACTGTATCCAATTAAAGTGTTGATTTTTGGTTTTTTAGAGTCGTTAATATTAACACCAAAAAGCATAGGATTTATGGGCTTTTCGGTTTTTGTATCTCTTATTTCAAAATGTAAATGTGGACCACCTGAACCACCTGTGTTTCCTGAAAGTGCTATAATCTCATTTTCAGAAATTGGTAGCGTTGAGGCTGAAGGAAATAATTGTATTTCAAAACTTTCTTTTGCATATTGTTGTTTTTTAACATATGCTTCAATTTTTTTATTAAATTTTTTCAAATGTGCATATACACTTGTGTACCCGTTTGGATGCGTAATATAAATAGCTTTTCCATACCCCCAATGTGAAATTTTAATTCTTGATACGTACCCAGCGGCGGCAGTTACAACATTTAATCCCTCTCTTCCTTCAGTTTTTATATCAAGTCCAGAGTGAAAATGATTTGATCTTAATTCTCCAAAAGTACCTGATAAAAACAAAGGAATTTCTAACGGATTATTAAAATAATTGGCTGGATATAAATAGTTAGAGTTAGCATTCCCTTGACTAAAACTATTAAAACAGGTACATAAAATTAAAATTACTATAACTTTTTTCACTTTTATTGTTTTGTGCTAAAATACTAAATAATATTTTTTGTAAACTTTAAAATTTCAACGAATTAATAATAATAAACGTAAGTTTTTTTTAAAATGGTATAAAAACAGTTGTAATATTGACATACTAACACTAACTTTGTCTTTATAGTTTATATTCTTTAGATAAATGAATAATATTACTGAAGTTGTTGATTTATTTGAAAACAAACTCAAAACGCTTTTAGAAAAATTTAATTTTTTGAAAGAAGAAAATGAGTTTTTATATAATAAAATAGCGACTTTAGAAAATCAATTAGCTGGAGAAAAGCGATTTATAAATGAAATTGAAAAAAAATACAATTCATTAAAAATTGCTAAAACTATAGAAGGCAGTAAAGAAGATAGAAGAGAAACAAAACTCAAAATAAATGCTTTAATTCGTGAAATTGATAATTGTATCACCCAATTAAGCGAATAAGATCTTTTAAATGGCAGAATCGTTAAAAATAAAAGTTACCGTTGCAGGAAGAGTATATCCGCTTAATGTGAAAAATGCAATTGAAGAAGAGGGAATGCGTAAAGCTGCAAATAAAATTAATGATTTAGTTAGTAGATATGAGCAGAATTATGCGGTTAGTGATAAACAAGATGTTTTAGCTATGTGTGCGCTACAATTTGCATCATTAATTGAAATAAAAGCCATTAATAAAGAAGAAGATTTAAATGAAGCAATAGAAACAATGAATAAATTAAATGTTTTATTAGATGAACATTTAAAAAAATAAGTTCTTTAAAATAATATTAATTAATAATACTGCCTACATTAGTTATTGTTTGTTAAACTCAACGTCACATTTTTATGAAGAGTGAGTCTGTACTATTAGAGCAAGCCGTCTAGAACGGATCCTCGAACAGTTAGTTAGCTCTAAACTTGTTTTTTAGGAGTTTACATAAAACCCAAACTATTGTAGGTTTTTTTATATATAAATTTGAAATATGGTAGAATATATAATGCCAATAATTATTGGTATAGTAATAGGATTGTCAATTGGTTATGTAATTGCAAAATCACTTGAAAAGAAGAAAGCAACTAAAATTTTAAGAAATACAAAAAAAGAAGCCTCATCTTTAATTAGAGAAGCACAAATTGAAGCCGATGCAATTAAAAAAGATAAAATATTACAGGCTAAGGAAAAGTTTATTGAGCTAAAATCTGAACATGAAAAAGTAATTATTGGGCGTGATAAAAAAATTGCCGATACTGAAAAACGAATTAGAGATAAAGAATCTCAAGTATCTCAAGAACTAGATAAAAATAAAAAATTAAATCACGAATTATCTACTAAAATTAATGACTACAATAAAAAAGTAGATTTTTTAGAAAGAAGAACTGATGAAGTTGATAAATTACATCGTAAACAAGTTGAAAATCTTGAAGTAATCTCTGGTTTATCTGCTGAAGATGCTAAAAAAGAATTGGTAGAATCACTAAAAGATCAAGCAAAATCTGATGCAATGGTTCATATTCAAGATACTATTGAAGAAGCCAAATTAACTGCGCAGCAAGAAGCGCGTAAAGTTATTTTAAATACCATACAACGTGTTGGTGTAGAACAAACGGTAGAAAACTGTGTTTCTGTTTTTAATATAGAATCTGATGATGTAAAAGGAAGAATTATTGGTAGAGAAGGACGTAATATTAGGGCAATTGAAGCTGCAACAGGTGTTGAAATTATTGTTGATGATACACCAGAAGCTATAATTTTATCTTGTTTTGATCCTGTTAGAAGAGAAATTGCGCGTTTATCATTACATAAATTAGTAACTGATGGTAGAATTCATCCTGCACGTATAGAAGAAATTGTAAAGAAAACAGAAAAACAATTACAACAAGAAATTATTGAGGTTGGAAAACGTACTGTAATAGATTTAGGAATACACGGTTTACATCCTGAGCTTATAAAAACTATTGGTAGAATGAAATACCGTTCTTCTTATGGTCAAAATTTATTACAGCATTCACGTGAGGTTGCAAACCTATGTGGTTTAATGGCGGCTGAACTTGGTTTAAACGCTAAATTGGCAAAAAGAGCAGGTCTGTTACACGATATTGGTAAAGTTCCAGAAACGGAAAGTGAATTACCACATGCATTGTTAGGTATGGAATGGGCGGAAAAATACAACGAAAACCCAGAAATTTGTAATGCCATTGGAGCGCACCACGATGAAATTGAAATGAAAACGTTAATTGCACCAATTGTACAAGTTTGTGATGCTATTTCAGGTGCAAGACCAGGTGCTCGTCGTCAGGTGTTGGATTCCTATATACAGCGTTTAAAAGATTTAGAAGATATTGCATTCGGATTTACGGGAGTGCAAAAAGCTTATGCTATTCAAGCGGGTAGAGAATTACGTGTTATTGTTGAAAGTGAAAAAGTTAATGATGCAAAAGCAGCAGAACTTTCTTTTACAATATCACAAAAAATTCAAAACGATATGACCTATCCAGGTCAAGTTAGAGTTACGGTTATTAGAGAAACAAGAGCTGTAAATATCGCCAAATAGTATATATTGTTAAAATAAATTAAATGTTAAAAATCTCGCTTTGGCGAGATTTTTTTTATTTTCTTGGGTGAAAAGTATTAACAACTTCTTTTAGAAAACTTCTATCCAAATGCATATAAATTTCTGTTGTAGTAATACTTTCATGACCTAACATTTGCTGAATAGCTCTTAAATCGGCTCCACGTTCTAATAAATGTGTAGCAAAAGAATGTCTAAATGTATGTGGACTTATTTTCTTTTTTAAATCTATTTTAATAGCTAAGTTTTTTACAATGGTAAAAATCATTACACGTGTTAAATTTTTACCCCGTCTGTTTAAAAATACAGTATCTTCAAATCCTTTTTTTACGTTTATATGAACCCTAATATCATTTATGTAATTGGCAATGTATTTTTGAGTTTGTGTATTAATTGGAACAAACCGCTGTTTATTACCCTTTCCTATAACTCGTATAAATCCTTCTTCAAAAAACAAATCGGAGAGTTGTAAGCCAACCAATTCAGATACTCTTAACCCACAACTGTACAATGTTTCAATAATGGTTCTGTTTCGTTCACCTTGTGGTTCACTTAAATCAATAGCATTAATTAATAAATCAATGTCTTCAATAGATAATGTATCAGGTAATTTTAAACCAATTTTTGGAGTTTCAATTAAATCGGTTGGATTGTTTTTTCTGTAATCTTCAAAAATCAAATAATCAAAAAAATTACGAAGACCAGAAATTAATCTTGCTTGTGAACGCGCATTTATTGTTTTAGAAATAGTATAAATAAAGTTTTGAATGTTATCTTCATCAACTGAAATTGGTGTTACTTTTATCTGATTTTCTTCAAGATAGTTTATTAATTTTTTAACATCACTACTGTAACTTTCAATAGAATTTTTTGCTAAGCCTTTTTCAATTTTTAAATAAGTAATATAATCTGTTAATGCACTATTCCATTTCATGTGTCTTTCTTATTATTTTTAAAATGTCAGATGCTATTCGCTAAAATTGATTTTATTTGGAGATAAACTTTTTAGCATGCTCGTTTCATATTGTAAATATAAACATTTAAAAAATTGACTTTAAATAAATTTAAAATTAGAGATTAATTTGAAATTAAGTATCTTAGTTAAACTAATTTTTAATGATATGAAAAAATATATTTTAAGTTTTATAATAGTAATCTTCATTTTGAATTTTAATACTATAAATGCACAAAGTTTAAATCAGTTTGGTTTAAAAGCAGGTGTTAATTTTGTTGATATCAGGGATAAACTCAATGATGATGGAGTTACACATGTAAGTAAAACAGGGTTTTATTTAGGAGCTTTTATGGAATTTAGAAAGGATGTTAATTTTTCCATTCAACCAGAAATGTATTACTCATCAAACAATAATAAAATTGATGAAAAAATAGGGCTATTACATATACCTGTTTTATTTAAGTATAAATTAGGAGATAAATTTGAGGTTTATGGAGGTCCAGAATCTCAATTTTTACTTTCTGTAAAAGGAATTGACATTAATAAAGATAAAAATTATAAGAAGTTTATTTTAGCTGTAAGTGCTGGTTTTGGTTTTATGGTTTCAGATGAGTTTACAATAGATGCGAGATACAATTTGGCTATTTCCAATTATATTGATACGGGTTACCATAATAATCAAAAATTAAATTTTATTCAGGTAGGTTTGGCATATAAATTTGATAATTAATAAAACAACGTTTAAAATAGATAATAATTTTTAAATTTGATGCCAGAAGAATTTACTTCAACTTTATTTATAGAATAAATACTTATGAAAATATTAATATTAAATGGTCCAAACTTAAATTTATTAGGTAAACGTGAACCGGAAATATATGGTAGCTTAACTTTTGAAGCGTATTTTAGTACATTAAAAGAAAAGTACAGTACAATAGACTTACATTATTTTCAAAGTAATATTGAAGGTGAAATAATTGATAAATTGCATGAAGTAGGTTTTAATTTTGATGGTGTAATTTTAAATGCGGGTGCTTATACACATACATCAGTAGCAATTGGAGATGCTATAAAAGGTATTGAAACTCCTGTAATTGAGGTGCATATCTCAAATGTGCATTCTCGTGAAGATTTTCGACATATTTCATATATAGCCCCTAATGCAAAAGGTGTAATTGCTGGTTTTGGTTTAAAAAGCTATGATTTAGCAATTGAAAGTTTTTTGTAATTAAAATTTTTCAAATACTCCCAATCCAAACAGTGCAAAGTCGTATTTAACCGGATCTTTTTTATCCATTATTCTGAGTGAACTATCAAATTCAGCCAATGCTTTGGCATCATTTTGTTTTCTAGTTAGCAAACCTAATTTACGTGCTACATTTCCAGAATGAACATCTAACGGACAGGAGAGTTGAGCAGGAGAGAGGCTTTTCCAAATCCCAAAATCTACTCCAGCGTTATCGTTTCTAACCATCCAGCGCAAAAACATGTTTTTTCGTTTTGCTGCAGAACCTTTTAAGGGATCAGAAATATGTTTTTTTGTTCTTTCCAAATGTGAAATTTCAAAAAAAACATTTTTTAATTGATGAATTGCAGGCTGTGTTGAATATTTTGTTGAATGTTCAGAAAATATAGGTTCTAAGCCATTGTATTTTTTATAAATATGTTGCAGTGCAGTTATAAAATATTTAAAATCTTGGGCATTAAAAGTTCTATGTACAAAACCATTAAAATTATTTAAGTGATGCTTTTTATGGTTCATAACAAAATCATAGGGAGAATTTCCCATAAGCGCCATCATTTTTTCAGCATTTTTTATTATCATTTTTCTATTTCCCCAGGCAATAGTCGCAGTTAAAAATGCTGAAATTTCAATATCTTCTTTTATTGTGAATTGATGAGGAATTTGTATAGGATCACTTTCTATAAATTTTGGATTGTTGTATTCCAATACTTTATCATCTAAAAAGTTTTTAAGTTCTATTTTATTCAATGTTAATTAAAGCTTCTATTTTATTAATAATTTTTTCTGAATCTTCTTGAAAATCAAACCAGTTAATATTCTCATCTTTTTTATTCCAGGTTACTTGGCGTTTAGCAAATCGGCGTGTATTCTTTTTAATTTCCTCAATTGCAAAATCTAAAGTACAATTACCATCAAAATAGTTAAATAACTCTCTGTAACCTACAGTTTGTAGTGCGTTTAAATTTTTATGTTTATATAATAATTTTGCTTCCTCTAATAAACCTTCTTGTATCATAATATCAACGCGTTGGTTAATTCGCTTATACATAATGTCTCTTGGAGCTGAAATCCCAATTTTTATAGGAATAAAATTTCGGATTTCTTTAGGTTTATTTTTAAATTCAGAATAGGTTTTACCAGTTCCAATGCAAATTTCTAAAGCTCTTATTAACCGGTGTGGATTTTCAATTTCAATATTATAATAAGATTCAGGATCTAATTCTTTTAATTTGTTTTGAAGCAATGAAATTTCACCATTTTCAATTTGCTTATTTAATTTTATTCTAATTTCTGGTGATACTTCAGGGAAATAATCTAGGCCATTAATTACTGCGTTGGTATATAAACCACTTCCTCCAACCATAACAACTATAGCATTTTTAGCAAATAATTTAGTTAACTTTTGAAGGGCATCTTTTTCAAATTGCCCAACACTATAGTCTTCAAAAATACTTCTATTTTGTATAAAGTGATGTTTAGCAGCAGCTAATTCATCAGAAGAGGGAACAGCAGTTCCAATTGTCATTTCTTTATAAAACTGACGAGAATCACAGGAAATAATTTCGGTTTTAAAATGTTTTGCTAGTTTAATACTTAATGCTGTTTTTCCAATTGCAGTAGCCCCAATAACAGTAATTAAATAGTTAGCCATGTTACAGTTTTAATCCACATTTATTGCAGTATGCTGCATTATCTAGGTGCATATCCGCACCACAATTTTTACAGTGCTGTGTATTTGTATGAACTTTTTTATCTGTTTTAGCCATTTCAGAAGTAACAATACCTGTTGGAATGGCAATAATTCCATAACCCAAAATCATTACAATGCTGGCAATAAATTGTCCCATAGGTGTATGTGGTGAAATATCTCCATAACCAACTGTGGTTAGTGTAACTATTGCCCAATACATACTGTAAGGAATACTTGTAAAACCATTTTTAGGACCTTCAATTAAATACATTATTGTACCTAAAATAATAGTTAATAATACAACTACAAATAAAAATACAGCAATTTTAATTCTACTGGCTTTTAGTGATTCTGCTAAAGTTTTAGAAGCGCCTAAATAACGTGTTAGTTTTAAAATCCTAAAAACCCTTAAAAGTCGAAGTGCTCTCAATGCTATAAGTGCATGCGTGCCTACAAATATTAAAGAAAGGTATTTTGGGATAGTTGCTAATAAATCTATAACGCCATAGAAACTAAAAATATAGGTGCTGGGCTTTTTTATAGAAATTATACGAGCTAAATATTCAATGGTAAATAAAATGGTTATAATCCATTCAGATATATTAAGAAAATTATGATACTCTTTATCGAAGCTCTCAACACTTTCCAACATTACCAAAATAATACTGGCAATAATTGCAAAAATTAAAATAATATCAAATAACTTACCATTAGGAGTATCTGCTTCATAAATAATTTCATGAAGTTTTACTTTCCAATGCCTATTATCTTTTTGTTTTTCCAATTTATGTTTAACTAAATTTTTTTACTAAAATAAATCTTTTATTTTAATTAAAAACGGATTAGTTTTTAATATATCAAATTCTATATTTTTTTTAATATAATTGGAGTTTTTTGCGAATTGATTACCTGATTAAATAACTCTTTTAATAAGTAATATTCTACATTAAAATAAATAGGTTTTTTAATTTTAAAATCACTTTTCATAGTTATTTTAAAATTTTGATTTTTTCTAATTAGTAAACTAAAATTTCCACCATTATCATTTAGAGCAATAGATTTATTTTTAGGGAATGATTCAATATTAAAATTATCAGGTACTTCTAATGAAAAATTGGTGCTAAATTGTCTTGGATAGCCAAAATCTACTGGATATAACCTGTTTTTTTGCTTAAATGGGTTTTTACTAAATTTTTCATCAAAGAAAGGATTAAAATATATAGTATTTACATTATCTAAATTTTCAATCTTAACTTCAAAATTTTCAATAAGTGGCTTTTCTTTTTCATCTTTATTAATAATTTCATAATTAATTACTTCTAAATCTGTAAAACTACTTTCGAATTCTGAGATTAAATCATCTTCCTGTAGAGAAAAACTTTTTTCCCTTCTTAAAAAAGCATTATAGCCGGAATAATATTTTCTTATTTTACCAATAATTGTCCCATCTTCTTTTAATTCTAACAATGCAGTAAGATTAGTAATATTTTTTTCATTAGGTTTTATATCAATCCAATAGCTATCTTTTTCAAAATCCATTACTCTTCCATAACCATTTAAACACCTAAATGGTAATAAACCGAAGGGCAATAATTTTTCAGTAGCATCAAGTAAAAAATATGTACCATCAATATTCACTTTTGCTATCAGGTAATTAAAATCTGAAATAACAGGGTATAATTTAGTTGCAAAACCATTATTCCTCACTGAAAGCACTACAAGCTCAGCATTTAAATTAGCTAATTTTAAAGCGTTTATAAGGGAGATGTTAATTTCTCCAACATTACCTGTTTTTTTTTCAAATGCATTTTTAACGTTTACATTTTTGAAAATGCTATATTTCTCATTCCATTTAAAGTGGTTTTGTATAAAATAATAAATTGATTTTGCCTTTTCAATTTCTGAAGGTAAACTAGTTATTTCAATAGGTAATTTATCTTTAAAATAATTTGCTTTTTTTATTTGTGTACCAATGTTTTTATCTTTTTTAAATTCTTTATCTACATCCCCCCAAGTTTTAGTGTATTTATAAACTTTGCCATCAAACCACTTGGTTTCAGATAATTCAAATTTTATTTTGGCTAAAAAATTATCAGTATCAGTCATATAATCTTCTTCCTCAAAAGCGGGAATATTTTCCATTTCATAAACAACTTCCTCGCAATCTGAATGTCCACTAAAACCAGTAACTCTAAAAC
Organism: Lutibacter oceani; assembly: GCF_003384935.1. Taxonomy (GTDB): domain Bacteria; phylum Bacteroidota; class Bacteroidia; order Flavobacteriales; family Flavobacteriaceae; genus Lutibacter; species Lutibacter oceani. The sequence continues at coordinate 315,102 of NZ_QTTQ01000010.1, read as the reverse complement.
AATTCTTTTTTATTGTTGAAGAATTTGTTTTTAATTTTAAATAGCCTTTTAATTGCCTGTTATAAACATAATTCCCAGGAATAGATGCTTTAAACTGACTAAATAACTTTGGGATATCAGATTGAAATTCCCAACCAGTTAAATTAAATTTAAATGGAGTTTCAATGGTATAAGAAACCTCAATGATACAACCCTCTGTTAAATTTGGCATTGTAAATTTTACTAACTTCCAGTTTTCATTGACCTTTTCTTCAAAAATTTGATCTTTTTCTAAAGGTGTATTCTCTTTAAGGTTGTGAGTTACTGCCTTTATATCCTTAATTTTATCAAAGTTATTTTTATTATTATAAAGTGGAATTGAAAACGAGGCGTTTTTATATCCATCACGATTAAATATTTTTATTTTATAATAATATTTAGTTCTTATTATGATGTTATAACGATCTTCTTTAAATTCGGAATTTCCTGATTCAAATAAAACTAGAGCATTTGCAGTTGAATCTTTTTCATAAATTTTGAGATTTAGTTCTTTACTTGTTATTCCAAAATTATTAGTTGATTTATTTTGTGCAGATGTTATTATAGTTGTTATTAGGATAAATAGTGAAGCAATTTTTTTCATAGTTAATGTGTTTTCAAAAACGGATTAGTTTTTCAACATTATTCTTTTGTAGGTATTTTTTTATGATACTTCTGTTATTAATTGAATTTTCCATAGGTGAAATAAGTTTTCTAAGCACGTCAATATTATTAATTTGGTAGCTTAATTCGGTATAACAAAACCCTTTAAATTCTGTATTCTCAATTAAAAGAACCGATTTTTCGCCAATAGTTCTTCCTTTATCAATTATTAATAGGTTTTGATTGCTGAATTCAATTTTTGCAAAATTTGGTCTTTGTTTAAAATTGAATTTAGGTTTAATGGAATTTACTTCCTGAACAAACTTTAACTGAGCAATTAATTCATTTCCTGTTATTTCATAAGAAACTGAAACTACACTGTTTTGAATTGTTTTTGCTTTTTTAGAAGTTCTTAAAAATAATTGATTAACTGTTTTTTTAATATTTCTTCCTTTTCCAATATACATAATTGTTTTTTCTGTATTGTATACATAAAACAATCCTGTTGATGTAGGAAGTTCATCTAAAATAGTAAGTAATTTTGGAGCAAGTTTACGACCGTTATCAGTTTTTATTGCCTGTTTTACAATTTCCTTATCTACATCTTTATTTAAAAGTAATTTAAATAATTGTGTTGTTGCAATTGCATCGCCATCGGCCCTATGCCTACTTGATACTGGTATTCCTAAAGATCTACATAATTTTCCAAGTTTGTAAGAATTTTCTTCAGGTATTAATTTCTGACTTAATTCAACGGTACATAATGTTTTGCGTTCAAAATCATAGCCTAATCTTCTGAACTCGGTAGTTAAAATTCTATTATCAAAGTTGGCATTATGTGCAACCAAAACGCAATCTGTAGTTATTTCAATGATGCGTTTGGCAACTTCATAAAATTTTGGTGCATTTTTAAGCATTCCATTGTTAATTCCAGTTAAATTAACAACAAATGGTTGAATGTCTTTTTCAGGATTTACCAAACTAATAAATTGATCTACAATTTGGTTGCCATCAAATTTGTAAATGGCAATTTCGGTAATTCCTTCTTCATCAAATTTACCTCCTGTGGTTTCTATGTCTAAAATTGCATACAAATTAATTGTAATTTCTTGTTCCAAAAATAGCACTTCCAACTCTAACCATAGTACTGCCTTCTTCAATGGCAATTTTATAATCGCCACTCATCCCCATTGAAATAATAGTTGGGTTAAAATTTGCTGAATCGTGTTTTTTTAAGATGTTAAAATAATTTTTTAATGTTTTAAATTCTTCCCTAATAATGGTTTCGTTGTCTACAAAACTAGCCATTCCCATTAAACCTTTAATTTTAATGTTAGAAAGATATTTAAATTCTTCGGAAGATAACAAATTTTCAATAGTATCAAATGAAAAGCCAAATTTGGTGTCTTCTTTGGCAATTTTTACTTGTAATAAACAATTTATAATTCTATTATTTTTAAGTGCTTGTTTATTTATTTCTTTCAATGTTTTAAGGCTATCTACACCATGAATTAAATGTACAAAGCTTGCTATATATTTTACTTTGTTACTTTGTAAATGCCCAATCATGTGCCATTCAATATCTTTTGGAAGTACTTCAAATTTTTGAACCATTTCCTGAATTTTGTTTTCACCAAATGCTCTTTGACCAGCATTGTATGCTTCTAAAATATCTGAAACGGGTTTAGTTTTTGAAACAGCTACCAATTTTACATTTTTTGGAAGTGATTTAATTAAGGTATTTATGTTATTGGTTATACTCACAAATTATTCGTCAATTTTATTTATAACTAATCCTGATCTTAATTTTGGCTCAAACCAGGTTACTTTTGGAGGCATAATATTGTTAGTGTCAGCGATATTCATTAGTTGATTCATACTTACTGGAAATAACGCAAATGCAACTGCCATTTCACCGCTATCAACACGTTTGCTTAATTCAGACAATCCTCTAATACCACCAACAAAATCAATTCGAGTATCTGTTCTTAAGTCTTTAATGTTTAACACAGGATCTAAAACATATTTTGATAAAACACTTACATCTAAGCTATCAATTGGATTATCATCATTAAAAGTGCTGCTTTTAGCAGTTAAGCCATACCATTTACTATCTAAATACATAGAAAAATCATGTAGTTTTTCTGGTTTTAGAATAGTATCACTAATTTGTTTTATGATAAAATTCTCATCAATTTTTGATAAAAACTCATCTGTACTTAATCCATTTAAATCTTTTACAACACGGTTGTAATCTATTATTTGTAGTTGAGTATCTGGAAAATGTACTGCCATAAAATAATTATAGGCTTCATTTCCAGTATGGTTTGGATTTTTTTTACGAAATTCCTCACTCATACCTGCAGCAGCAGCTGTTCTATGATGACCATCTGCAACATACGTATTCGGTACTTTTTCTTTAAAAAGTTGTTCTAAATTTTTATTTATTTCAGCATCTTTAATTACCCAAAAATGATGGCCAAAACCATCTTCTGCAGTAAAATCGTATTCAGCCTTATTATTAGTTACAATGTTAGAAACAATTGAATCAATTTCAGGAACAGCTCTGTAGGTGAAAAAAACCGGCTCAATATTTGCTTCCAAAATTCTTGAAAGTACTTTTCGATCTTCTTCCTTATCTGGTCGGGTTAGCTCATGTTTTTTGATAACTCCATCAATATAATCTTGACAAGAAGCAGCTCCAACAATACCATATTGGGTTTTATTGTTCATTGTTTGAGCATAAATATAATATTTATCCTCACTATCCTGAACTAAATATTTTTTATCCTGAAAAGCTTCAAAATTAGATTTTGCATGCAAGTATACTTTTTCTGCATGTGAATCTGTTCCTTTTTCAAACTCGATTTCAGCTCGTGTAATACGTAATAAAGATGCTTCCTTTCCGATAGCCATGTTAGCAGCTTCTTCAGAATTCATTACATCATAAGGTAAACATGCAACTTCTTCTACAATTTCTTTAGGAGGTCTTAATCCTTTAAAGGGTTTAATTATTGCCATGATTTAATATAATTTTTAAATAAATTTCAAACTTCAAAGGTACAATATTTAGCTTCTTTAAACTAAAAAAGACTGTTTATATAAACAGTCTTTTTTAAATTTATTTTATGAATAAGAATTATAACAAAATTTCAATAATTTGTGTTGCCAATTCAGATCCAATCCTGTCTTGCGCTTCACCAGTTGCAGCACCAATATGAGGTGTAAGTGATAGGTTAGGATTCATTAATAACTGAATTTCAGGAGTTGGTTCGTTTTCAAAAACATCTAAAGCAGCTTTAGAAATTTGTCCTTCTTCCAATGCTTTTACTAAAGCAACTTCATCAATAACACCACCACGAGCAGCATTTACTATGCAGGCTGAGTTTTTCATCATTTCAAACTCTTTTGTAGAAATAACGTATTCTTTTTGAGCTGGAACGTGTAATGTTATAAAATCGGCTTGTTTTAAAACCTCTTCTTTAGTTATTGTATTAATGTTGAAGAATAAAGATTGTCCATCAAAAAATTCTAACTCTAGATTAACATTATCAATAAATGGGTCAAAAGCAATAACATTCATTCCAAGTCCTAAACCTACTTTTGCAGTTGCCTGTCCAATTCTACCAAAACCAATAACACCAAGAGTTTTACCTCTTAATTCAACACCTTTTGCATATGCTTTTTTTAGTGCTTTAAATTTTGAATCTCCTTCTAAAGGCATATTTCTGTTAGAATCGTGTAAAAAGCGCACCATACTAAATAAATGTGCAAAAACTAATTCAGCTACAGAATGTGAAGAGGCTGCAGGAGTGTTTATTACTTTAAGTCCTTTTTCTCTTGCATATTCTACATCAATATTATCCATTCCAACACCGCCACGTCCAATAATTTTTAGAGAAGGACAATTATCTATAATATCAGTTCTTACTTTTGTAGCGCTTCTTACAAGAAGCACAGATATTTCATTTGTATTTATATAATCAACTAGTTGCTCTTGGGCTACAGTTGATAAATCTACTTCAAAACCAGCTTCTTCTAGTGCTTTTACACCACTTGCAGCTATTCCATCATTAGCTAATACTTTCATTTTATTTTATTATTTTTTTAGTTTAAATTTCTTTTTCAAGTTGTTGCATTACATCAACTAATACTTGAATACTTTCTTTTGGCATTGCATTATAAATACTTGCTCTATATCCACCAACGGATCTATGGCCTTTGATTCCACTAACACCAGCTGCGTTCCAAAGTTTGTCAAATATTTCTTTGTGATCATCATTAGCCAATGTAAAAGTTACATTCATTAAAGATCGATCTTCTTTTGCAGCAAAACCATTAAAAAGAGGATTTCTATCAATTTCAGCGTATAATAATGCTGCTTTTTCTTCATTTATTTTTTCAATGGCAGGTATTCCACCTAAATCTTTTAACCATTGTAAAGTTAACATAGAAACATATACTGGAAAAACAGGAGGTGTGTTAAACATACTGTCCTTGCTAATATGCACCTGATAATCGAGCATTGCAGGAATTGTTCTACCTGTTTTACCAAGAATTTCATCTTTTACAACAACTAGGGTAGTACCTGCAGGACCCATATTTTTTTGAGCACCAGCATATATTAAATCGAATTTTGAAAAATCTAACTGACGTGAGAAAATATCAGAACTCATATCACATACCAATAAACTATCCGTTTTTGGAAATTCTTTAAATTGAGTTCCGTAAATAGTGTTATTTGAAGTTATATGCACATAATCAACATCTGTTGGTACAGTATAGTTTTTAGGAATATAATTAAATGTTTTGTCTTTTGATGAAGCAAAAACTTCAACTTCACCAAATTGTTTAGCTTCTTTAATAGCTTTGGAACTCCATGCTCCAGTATCCATATAACCAGCTTTTCCATTAATTTTCATTAAATTGTATGCTGCCATTAGAAATTCCAAGCTGGCACCACCTTGTAAAAAAAGTACCGAATAACCTTCAGGTAAGTTCAATAATTCTTTTACCAAACTGCGTGCATTTTCCATAACATCTACAAATTCTTTGCTTCTGTGAGAAATTTCAATTAATGATAAATCAATACCATTAAAATTTACTACTGCTTCAGCAGCTTTTTTTAAAACTTCTTGCGGTAAAATACACGGACCTGCACTAAAATTATGTTTTTTCATTTTATATAATAATATGAGTTTAGTAAACACAAATTTCGGTAAAAAAAGATAAACCGATGCAATAAATTTTATAAAAAAAAGATTATAATTTTAATAAAAATTCAATGGTATCAACGTTATCTGCGTAATCCCATAATTTTGGATGTTGAGTTTCGCCCAATTTTACGAAATCTACAACGTTTTCGTTACACGCTATACACTGTATTTGCTCACTTTCTGTTTTTAACTTTTTCAGTAAACTATCAAAAGAGTTATAATATTCGTAAAAAACTGTTGCAATAGGGGAAGCATAATTTTCATCCTGTTTCAACATTACAAAACCGTTTTCTAAAACGTTAAATAAACTCATAATATAAACAGCCTTATTATAGTCGTAATTGTTTTCGTACTTTTTATAATTAATAATATTATTAAATTTAAATAAGGCATTAAAAAGTAAATCGAAATTGTAATCTTTAGGTATAAATAACTTTGAAACACTTCTGCAACCCAACCCAAAATACTGAAATATATCTTCTCCTAAAGCTTCTAATTCTTCTTTTGTTTCTTTTCCGGTTATAATTGCAACAGAATTTCTGTTTTGGCGAATAATATTGGGATATTTTCCAAAATAATGATCAAAATAGCGAGCAGTATTATTGCTTCCAGTAGCAATAACAGCATAAAAATTGGTCAATTTATCTTCAGTAAAAATTATTTTATTTTTGAAATATATATTGTAATGTTCTAAGTATTTTGCAATTAAAGGTAAAAAATGTTTGTCGTTAGAAGATTGTTTTACAAGGGTATTATTACCTGTTATTAGCACAGATAAAAAATCGTGAAAACCTACTAATGGAATATTTCCAGCCATAATTATGGCGATGTTTTTTGGGGTTTTATTTTCTTCAAATTTATATTTTGAAGTCCAGTTCTTTAAATTTTCATGCGTTAGTGCTTCATTCCAACTTTCAAAAGCATATAAAACATTATCTTTTGTAAACCAACCATTAAATTCCTGAGCTCTTTCTATTTGCATCTTAAAAGCATCAAAAAACAAGGAATTAAATTCTGAATCTTCTTTTTTTACGATTCCTTTTGTAGTGAACTGACCGAAAAAATCTCCAAGTTTTGCAAATGCTTCAATGCGCTGGTTTAAATTCATTTTTAAATTAAATTTTATATTTGCAAAAATAATCTAAATAATAGTATGGCAATAAAAATAACAGACGAATGTATAAATTGTGGAGCTTGTGAACCTGAATGTCCAAATAATGCAATTTATGAAGCTTCAGAAGAATGGCGTTTTGCTGATGGAACCGAACTAAGAGGTAAAATAGTACTGCCAAATGGAAAAAAGTTTGATGCAGATGCTTCACAAGAACCCGTTAATGATGAAATTTATTTTATTGTAACGGATAAATGTACAGAGTGTAAAGGATTTCATGAAGAGCCACAATGTGCTGCTGTTTGCCCTGTAGATTGCTGTGTGCCTGATGAGGAAAATGAGGAGTCAGAAGTTGAGTTATTAGCAAAAAAACAATTTTTACATAAGGAGTAAAATAATATTTTTTATATATTCGCTAATCAACTAACTTTAATCAATAAATCATGAAAAAGAATTTAGCAGTTCTAATTGCCTTTTTATCAATTTCTTTTATTTATTCTCAAAGCAAAATTACTGTAACAGCAAATTATCCTGATGCAACTTTTTATAAAGTTATTGGAGAAGAAATTATTAAACCCGCACTCGGTGTTGGCTCCATTGTTTTAAAATTAGATAAAAAAGCTTTAAATAAAATTGTAATTGTTAAAGAAGGATTTCAAAATGTTATAAAACAATTTCCCAGAACTAGAAAATGGCCAAAAAATGTACAGGTAAGTCTTGAAAATAGATTGGTTGAATTAAATGTAGAACCTTATGATGCAGGTGTTTATGTTGATGGAATATTTGTTGGAAATAAAAACCATAGGCTGATTTTAAAAAAAGATGCAAATTCTACAGTGGAAATAAAAAAGAAAGGCTTTAAAACAGTTTCAAAAATTTTTTATAATAAAGAAGGTAAAGAAATTCCTCCTACTAAAGTGAATTTAACTTTGGTTGATAGGTTAGTGCAAGTAAAAGTTTCTCCAGCAGACGCTGAAATATTTGTTAATCAAAATTCTCACGGAATTGGATCTTCAGATGTTATTATACCAAAAGGGGAATGTGTTTTAGTTCAAGTAAAAAAGGATGGATTTATTGAAGAAGAAAAGGTGTTTTGTAATAAGGACAATGATGTTAACCCTCCAATAAGTCATCAATTTAATTTAACAGACAGATTGGTTAAAATTGAAGCTACACCAAATGATGCTGAAATTTATGTTGATGGAAAAGTTGTAGGAGTAGGTACTTACGATTTAAAAGTACCTTTTAATAATTGCGTTGAAGTTATTGTTAAAAAGGAAAGTTTTTTAAATATTAAAAAAAATTATTGTAATTCTAATGATTATCAAGAGCCTCCATTAAGAGATCATTTAGAATTGATTGAGGATGAGGCACATAGGCAATCTATTTCAACTGATTTGGCAAATGTGAATTTTACAATTGTGGTAAAACCTGATATTATTGAAGATGATGCCTGGAAATTGTTAAGTTCTATTGTAACTACAGAATTTGATGTGCTTGAAGTAATTGATAAGGAAACTGGATATATGAGAACAGCATGGCAGGTAGAAGGTTTTAATGGTAGTACTGTAAGAACAAGAATTATTGTTAAATTAGGTGATTCTAACCCTTTAAAATATGTAATGAAAATAAGTAGTGAAAGAGCTGATGGAGCAGTAAGCGTAAAAGAAGATCAAGAATTTGAAGAGTGGAGTAGAATTTTGAAAAAATATAAAAACATAATTGAAGAAGCACAATCCAGATTATAAGCTAATCAATTAAAAAAATCCCAAATTGTGTTTGGGATTTTTTTTTGAATACGATTTAGGTAACAGTTAATTTTTCTGTAGAAAAATTTTCATATTCTTTAGAAGTTACAATTTCTGAGATTCTAATAATAGCTTCATATAAATCTTGATACGAAGTATAAAGCGGAGTAATTCCAATTCTAATTAAATTTGGCGGTCTGAAATCAGGAATTATAATTTTTTCATTTATATTTTTTGGAGTTATCATAGCCCTGTTTATTCTATAACTTTCTTCATGTGTTATTGAAATATGAGAACCTCTTTTAGTTTGGTCAAGCGGTGATGCAACTTTAAAATTTAAAGGAATTAGATATTTCTGAATTAAATCCATTAAAAAAACACTTTGCTTGCTGCTTTTAGCTTGAATATTTTCAATACCAGCTTCTAAAATAATATCCAATCCGGGTGAAATTGCACCTAAAGAAAGAATGGAAGGGGTACTAATTGCAAATTTTTGTATACCTGAACTTTCTATAAAATTTGGATCAAAATCAAAAGGTTTTTGATGTGCAAACCAAGACCATATTGGGTTGGTAAGTTTATTTTGTAAATCTTTTCTAACATATAAAAATGCTGGTGAACCTGGTCCGCCATTTAAATATTTATACGTACAACCCACTGCCATATCTGCATTTGTTTCATTTAGTTTTATAGTTGTGGCACCAGCAGCATGAGACAAATCCCAAACTACTAAACTATCATTTTTATGAGCCAAATTATTAATAGTTTTCATATTGTATAAAAAGGAACTTTTATAACTAACTAAACTTAAGGTGATTAAAGAAGTGTTTTTTTTAATTGCTTCACTAATAGTTGCAGAGTCTATAAAAACCTCATTATTGCTTTTTAAAACTTTTAATGAATGGTTTTTAAATTGTTGTTTTATAAGTCCTTGAATAATATATAAATCTGTTGGGAAATTTAAATCGTCTGTAATAATTTCAGTTTTATCTTTTTGTAAGGTTAAAGCAGCAAATAAAAGTTTGTATAGGTTTAATGAAGTAGTATCTCCTACAAAAATTTCATCTGGTTGCGCTCCAACAATTAAAGCGATTTTTTTTGCAATTTCATTTGAAAGATCTATCCAATGTTCGTTCCAACTTCTAATTAATCTATTTCCCCATTGATTTTTTACAATATTGGAAGTTGTTTCAATGGTTTTTAATGGTAACTTTCCTAAAGAATTACCATCTAAATAAATCAATGATGGGTTATTCACAAATTTTTCTTTGAATCCTATTAAAGGATCAATTTTATCTAAGGCTTTTGCTTTTTCTAAAAAACTATTCATAACTAGTTTTTGTTTAAAAATGCATTCATAATTTCATCAACCCAAAGTTGATGCATAAGACCTGAAAAATGCAATCCATCATTTGCAAAATATTCAGATTTACCAAGTGCTTGTCTGGAAATAGCTGTAATATCAACAAACTTAATATTTCTTTTAAGTGTTTCTTCTTTTTTAACGGCATTAAAAATATCGATTTGTTCACTAATTTTAGCGCGATCTCTATTTTCAGCAAACGGACTTACTGCCCAGTCAGGTATTGAAACTACAATAACATTTTCAATATTATTTCCAGCAAAAGAGATTGCCATATTTAATAATTCAGCAAATTCAACTCTAAATTCATCAATAGAATTTCCTCGGTATTGATTGTTAACACCAATTAATAAGGTTACCAAATTATATTGTTTAACAATATTTTCTTTTAAAATAGCATCTTTTAATTCGCCAGTAGTCCAGCCTGTTTTTGCAATTATTTTGGGAGAATTAAAAAGATAATTGTTAGTATTTAATTCATTTACAAGCAGCATAGGAAAACGATCTTTTTCAGAAACGCTTTCACCAATTGTATAGCTATCTCCAAGTGCTAAATAGTTTTTACTTGCATTAAATTCTGTTTCCATTTCAATTTCGATTGTATCAGGTTTATTACTTTTTTCATTGCAGGAAATTATTGATAAAAAAATAAGTAATAAGATTTTAAATTCATTCATTTTTAAATAATCTGAAAGTTTAAATATTTTGATAAATATAAATTAAATTAATTACAATAATTTAATTTTACCTTGTGGTATCCTATTTATAATAATATAACTATGAATATAGAAATTTGTACAGATTGTGTTGAAGGAGCTGTAATTGCTGAAAAATACAATGCTAAAAGAATAGAGTTATGCTCTGCTTTATCCGTTGGTGGTTTAACTCCTAGTTTTGGTTTAATTAAGCAATGTGTTAAAAATTCTTTAGTTGAAGTTCATGTAATTATAAGACCCAAAGAAGGAGATTTTAATTATTCAACAATTGATATTGAAGTGATGAAAACAGATTTAAAAATGGCTAAAGAAGCTGGTGCAAGTGGGGTTGTTTTTGGAATTTTAAATAAATCAAATGAAGTTTCAGAGCTAAATTTAGAGTTGTTAAAAATAGCTAAAAATTTAGGTTTAGAAGTTACATTTCATAGAGCTTTCGATTTTGTAAAAGATTATAAAAAAGCAGTTGAAAAATTAATTGAAATGAAGTTTGATAGGTTATTAACTTCTGGTTTACAGTTAACTGCATTAGAGGGATTGGATGTAATTTCTTATTTACAAGATAATTATGGTGATAAAATACAAATTATGGCTGGTAGTGGAATTAACCAATCAAATGCATTAAAAATTTCCTTATCAGGAATTAATAATATTCATTTTACTGCTCGTAAATTAGTAAAGTCCGTTTCAGAATTTTCAATGGGAGAAAATATTGAAATTGATGAAGAAAAAATAAAAGGTATTTCCAATATTTTTAGTGCGTGATTTTTAAATTAAACACATTGTTTAATTGTAATTTATTCATAGAAATAGTTGCTGAAACGTATTAAATAAATAAAAACTTTAAAACTTAAATCTTAATAGTATATTTGCACCGCTAAAAATTTAAATTATGAAGGCAGGAATTGTAGGATTACCAAATGTTGGAAAATCAACCTTATTTAATTGTTTATCAAATGCAAAAGCGCAAAGTGCTAACTTTCCATTTTGTACAATTGAACCAAATATTGGAGTAGTAAATGTTCCAGATAATAGGTTAACAAAATTGGAAGAATTGGTTAATCCAGAGCGTGTTATGCCTGCAACAGTTGATATTGTTGATATTGCTGGGTTGGTAAGAGGAGCAAGTAAAGGTGAAGGTTTGGGAAATCAATTTTTAGCAAATATTAGAGAAACGGATGCAATTATTCACGTTTTGCGTTGTTTTGATAACGATAATATTGTTCACGTTGATACAACGGTTGATCCAGTTAGAGATAAAGAAACTATTGATATTGAGCTTCAATTAAAAGATTTTGAAACTTTAGAAAAGAGATTAGAACGCGTTAAAAAAACAGCTCGTACTGGAAATAAAGATGCTCAAAAAGAATTAGATGTTTTAGAAAAAGTTAAATCAGGCTTAGAAGCTGCTGTTTCTGTTAGAGCTATAGATTTAACTGAAAAAGAAAGAGAAGAGTATATAAAACCACTACAGTTTATTACTGATAAACCTGTATTATATGTATGTAATGTTGACGAAAATTCAGCAGTTGATGGTAATAGTTATGTTGATGCGGTACAAGAAGCTGTAAAAGGCGAAAATGCTGAAATTATAATTTTGGCAGTTGGAACAGAGGCGGATATTACAGAATTAGATTCATTTGAAGAACGTCAACTTTTTTTAGAAGATTTAGGATTAGAAGAGCCAGGTTCTTCTGTGTTAATTAGAGCAGCATACAAATTATTAAACTTACAAACTTATTTTACAGCAGGAGTTAAAGAAGTACGTGCCTGGACTATTCATATTGGAGATACAGCACCTCAAGCTGCGGGAGTAATTCACACCGATTTTGAAAAGGGATTTATTAGGGCTGAAGTTATTGCATATGAGGATTTTGTTAGTTATGGAAGCGAAGCTAAAGTAAAAGAAGCTGGTAAAATGCGTGTTGAAGGTAAAGAATATATTGTAAAAGATGGAGATGTAATGCATTTCCGTTTTAATGTATAATTTTTAAGTGAACATCGTAAAAGAGAAATTTCTTAAATTTTTAAAATAATACATCTGATTATGTTTGTCAGATGAATATTTCAAAAACAATTAATTCCGGAGTTTTAATTGCCATTATTGGTATTGTGCTGTTTTCAGCCAAAGCAATTATGGTAAAATTAGCATATCAATATCAGGTAAGCGCAGTTCATTTATTATTGTTTAGAATGTTGTTTTCACTTCCGTTTTATGTATTAATAGCTTTTTACGTAAAACCTCAAAATCCAGAAAAAATTAAAAGGAATGATTATTTATGGATTGTTTTTTTTGGTTTTATAGGTTATTATTTAGCTAGTTACTTCGATTTTTTAGGATTAAAATATATTAAAGCCGGATTAGAACGGATTATACTTTTTATATATCCAACTTTGGTTATTATAATTTCAAAAATATTTTTAAAAACTACTATTTCAACAAAGCAAATAATTGCTATTTTAATTACTTATTTTGGTGTTATTATTACTTTTTGGGGAGAAATTCAATTTGAAAGTGAGCATACAATTTTAGGTGGATTTTTAATATTTTTAAGTGCGTTAACGTATGCATCATACTTGGTTGGAAGCGGTTGGTTAATTCCAAAATTTGGTGTAGTTCCATTTACAGCTTATGCTATGATTGTTTCAACAGTGTGCGTTATAGCTCATTATTTAATTGGAGACAGAACAACTATTTTTGTTTATTCTTTTGAAGTTTATTTTTTAGGTTTTTTAATGGCAGTAGTTTCAACAATTATTCCATCTTTTTTAGTTTCATTGGCAATAAAGAAATTAGGCGCTTCAAATTTTTCAATAATTGGAAGTATTGGCCCAATTTCAACCATAATTTTGGCTTATATTTTTTTAAACGAAACACTTTCTTTATTACAGCTAATGGGAGCATTTATTGTTATTATTGGAATAGCTGTTATTTCTTCAAAAAAGAAAAATACTGCTAAAGTTTAAGTATTAATTGTTTAATAGCTGTTAATAACTATTTTATCAGACTTTTTTGCCTTTTTTAAGTCAAAATAGTACATTAGCACTTCTTCAAGAATTTTACAATATTTAATGGCAGAACAAACAAATTATACAGAGGATAATATCCGTTCACTTGATTGGAAAGAGCATATTAGAATGCGTCCTGGAATGTATATTGGTAAATTAGGAGATGGTTCATCACCTGATGATGGTATTTACATTTTAATAAAAGAAGTTTTAGATAACTCAATTGATGAGTATGTAATGGGTGCAGGTAAAACTATTGAAGTTTCTGTAAAAGATGAAACAGTTACTGTGCGTGATTATGGGCGTGGAATTCCACTGGGAAAAGTTGTTGACGTAGTTTCTAAAATGAATACTGGAGGGAAGTATGATTCTCGTGCTTTTAAAAAATCTGTTGGATTAAATGGAGTAGGTACAAAAGCTGTAAATGCATTATCTTCCTATTTTAAAGTACAATCTATTAGAGATGGACAAACTGCTTTTGCAGAATTTTCAGCTGGAAATATTACTTTAAATGAAAAACCACATGATTCTTCTTTAAGAAAAGGAACAAAAGTAACCTTTGTGCCGGATAGAAGTATTTTTCCAAAGTTTAAATACCGCAGTGAGTACATTGTAAAAATGATTAAAAATTATGTGTATTTAAACACAGGTTTAACTATTATTTTTAATGGAGAAAAGTACTTTTCTGAAAATGGTTTAAAAGATTTATTAGAAGAAAATATTGCTGATGAGTTTATGTTATTTCCTATAATTCATTTAAAAGGTGAAGATATTGAAGTAGCATTAACGTATAGTAAAGCCCAATATAGTGAGGAATATCACTCGTTTGTTAACGGACAGCATACTACACAAGGAGGAACACACCAAAATGCATTTAGAGAAGCCATAGTAAAAACTGTACGTGAGTATTTTGGAAAAAATTATGAAGCTTCAGATATTAGAAAATCTATTGTTTCTGCAATTAGTGTAAAAGTAATGGAACCTGTTTTTGAAAGTCAAACTAAAACAAAACTAGGCTCTACAGAAATGGGTGGAGATTTACCAACTGTAAGAACTTTTATAACGGATTTTGTTAAAACAAATTTGGATAATTATTTGCATAAAAATCCGGATACTGCTGAAAAAATTCAAAAGAAAATTTTACAAGCTGAAAAAGAACGTAGAGATTTATCTGGAATTAGAAAGTTAGCGCGAGAACGTGCAAAAAAAGCTAGTTTGCATAATAAAAAATTACGTGATTGTAGAGTGCATTTGAACGATTTAAAAAAAGACAACCGGTTAGAAAGTACGTTGTTTATTACAGAGGGTGATTCTGCAAGTGGTTCTATTACAAAATCTAGAGATGTAAATACACAAGCTGTTTTTAGTTTGCGAGGTAAACCTTTAAATTCATACAATATGAGTAAAAAAATTGTGTATGAAAATGAAGAATTTAATTTATTACAGGCAGCTTTAGATATTGAAGATGGTTTAGAAAATTTGCGATATAATAACATAGTAATTGCTACAGATGCCGATGTTGATGGTATGCATATTCGTTTGTTGTTAATTACTTTCTTTTTACAGTTTTTCCCAGAATTAATTAAAGAAGGTCATTTGTATATTTTAGATACTCCTTTGTTTAGAGTTCGTGATAAAAAGCAAACCTTTTATTGTTATTCACCAGAAGAAAAAGAAAATGCTATAAATTCCTTAAAAGGTAAACCTGAAATGACACGTTTTAAAGGGTTAGGAGAAATTTCACCCGATGAATTTGTTCATTTTATAGGTGATGATATTCGTTTGGATCCGGTAATGCTTGATAAAGAAATGCCAATAGACAAAATGTTAGAGTTTTATATGGGAAAAAACACCCCTGACCGTCAGAAATTTATTATTAAAAATTTAAAAGTTGAATTAGATATAGTTGAAGAGTAAGGTATTAATTATAAATTATTTAAAAACTTCAACAAATAACCAATAATAATGCAAGAAGAAAACCACGAAGAAATCAACGAAGAATTTGGAACTCAGGATACCATTACAAAGGTAACTGGGATGTACAAAGATTGGTTTTTAGATTATGCCTCATATGTAATTTTAGAACGGGCAGTTCCTGGAATTAAAGATGGTTTTAAGCCAGTACAGCGCAGAATTATGCATTCTATGAAAGATTTAGACGATGGGCGTTACAATAAAGTAGCAAATATTGTCGGTCATACAATGCAATATCATCCTCACGGAGATGCCTCTATTGCTGATGCAATGGTGCAAATTGGTCAAAAAGACTTGTTGATTGATATGCAAGGAAACTGGGGTAATATTTTAACCGGTGACCGTGCTGCTGCTTCTCGTTATATTGAAGCGCGTTTGTCTAAATTTGCATTAGATGTAGTTTTTAATGCTAAAACTACCGAATGGCAAGCATCTTACGATGGAAGAAGAAAAGAACCAATAGATTTACCTGTAAAATTTCCAATGTTATTGGCTCAAGGTGCTGAAGGTATTGCAGTTGGATTATCAACAAAAATTTTACCTCATAATTTTAATGAACTTATTGATGCTTCAATAAAACATTTAAAAGGAAGAAGTTTTACCTTAATTCCAGATTTTTTAACTGGTGGAATTGCAGATGTTTCAAATTATAATGATGGCAAACGAGGTGGTAAAATAAGAGTTAGAGCCAAAATATCTCAATTAGATAAAAAAACATTGGTTATTAACGAAATTCCTTTTGGAACCACAACTTCAAGTTTAATAGATTCTATTTTAAAAGCAAACGATAAAGGCACAATTAAAATAAAACAAATTGAAGATAATACCGCTGCAAATGTTGAAATTTTGGTGCATTTACCAAATGGAATTTCACCAGATAAAACTATAGATGCCTTATACGCATTTACCAATTGCGAAAACTCAATTTCACCATTATGCTGTGTAATTGATGATAATAAACCAGTTTTTATTGGTGTTTCTGAAATACTTAGGTTATCAACAGATCATACCGTAAGTTTATTAAAACAGGAACTTGAAATTCAATTGAATGAATTAGAAGAACAATGGCATTTTGCTTCATTAGAACGAATATTTATTGAAAATAGAATTTACCGGGATATTGAAGAAGAAGAAACCTGGAACGGTGTTATAAAAGCTATTGATAAAGGTTTGCAACCACATATAAAGCATTTAAAACGTGCTATTACTGAAGAAGATATTGTTAGATTAACAGAAATTAGAATCAAAAAAATATCGAAATTTGATATAGATAAAGCAAAACAATTTATTGAAAGTCTTGAAGAAAAAATAGCAGAAGTAAAACATCACTTGGCTAACTTAATAGATTTTGCTATAGATTATTTTAAAAACCTAAAAACAAAATATGGAAAAGGAAAAGAACGTTTAACTGAAATTCGTTTATTTGATGATATTGTTGCTACAAAAGTTGTAATGCGAAATACAAAATTGTATGTAAACAGAGAAGAAGGTTTTGTTGGAACTTCCTTAAAACGCGACGAATACGTAGATGACTGTGCAGATATTGATGATGTAATTATTTTTAGAAAAGATGGAGTAATGATGGTTACAAAGGTGGATGCTAAAACTTTTGTTGGAAAAGATATAATACATATTGCTGTATTTAAAAAGAACGACAAGAGAACTGTTTATAATATGATTTATCGTGATGGTAGAAGCGGCCCAAGTTATATGAAACGTTTTAATGTTACAGGTGTAACTCGTGATAAAGAATATGATTTAACTTCGGGAAGTAAAGCTTCAGTGGTGTTATATTTTACGGCAAACCCAAATGGAGAGGCAGAAACAGTTACTATAAATTTAAGAGCTGTTGGCAGTGTAAAAAAACTGAAATGGGATATTGATTTTTCAGATTTGGCAATTAAAGGGAGAAGTTCAAAAGGAAATATAGTAACAAAATATGCAATCAAAAAAATTGAATTAAAATCTGAAGGAGTTTCTACATTAAAACCACGTAAAATTTGGTTTGATGAAACTGTACAACGGCTAAATGTTGATGATAGAGGAGAATTGTTAGGCGAATTTAAAGCTGAAGACAGATTACTAATTATCAATCAAAAAGGCATAGTAAAAACTGTGAAACCAGAACTAACTACACATTTTGATAATGATATGATTGTGCTTGAAAAATGGATTCCTGAAAAACCAATTTCAGCCATTTATTTTGATGGTGAAAAAGAACGTTATTATATTAAGCGTTTTATGATTGATAATCCAAATAAGGAAGAAACCATTATTTCTGAACATCCAAAGTCTCAATTAGAAATTGTTTCAACAGATTATAGGCCAATGGCTGAAATTGTATTTTCTAAACGTAGCTTAGAAAATATGGAAGTTAATTTAGAAGAGTTTATTGCTGTAAAAGGGATTAAGGCACAAGGAAATCAATTAACTACCGATAAAATTAAAACGATTAATATGTTAGCTCCTTTGCCATATGAAGCAATTGTTATAGAAGATGTTGAAGTAAATGAAGAAGAGGTAATTGATAATGAAAATGGCGAAACTAAGAACAAATCAAATGATTTGAATAAAAATGATGAAGGGCAAACTACATTATTTTAAAACCCATTCAATTGCAGAGGAGATTGTACTAAAAGGTTTGGAATGGTAACCATCGTCCTTTGTTTCAACCAAAAAAGGTATTACAATGTCTTTTGGTCTTTTTGTAATAACAGCAATTTTAGAACCTCCAAAAACAGCAAGGTTATTCTTATAAAAATTTGCAATTAATAAATGTTCATTTATATTCATTTTTAATTTAGCTTTTTTATAATTTACTATAAATCCTTTTGTTCCTGAAGGGATTATTTTTTTTTCAAAAGCATATTTCCATGAAGACTTAATATCATCAATAGTTATTTCACCAATATAAGTTTTATAAAAAATACCAGTAATGTTATCAAATTGATATTTAAATTTATTTTTCATTTTGAGGTAAATTATAAAAAACAATAAAGAACTAAATATTATTTAAGTTTTTCAAAAAAAGTAAACTTATAATCTTTTAATAGTTCAGGGTGTGCAATTTTAATTAAATCTTTTAAAACTAAATCTGGTCGGGCAGGAGCTAATTCAAAATAAATAATTCCTCCCTTTTCACCTCTTTTATTTACAAAAGAAAAGACTTCTTTATTTGTAAATGCTTTAAATTTTGAATATAGATCATTTGCTTTTTCAATTTCAGTTAAATTACTGTAAAAACTTGGTGAAATCCAGATATCAGCATTTTTTCCTTTTTCAAATACATTTTCAATATTTAAAGAAAGACTCCCTTTTCCTGCAGAATTTACCCATAAATAATCAGTGTTGGCATCATTTAAAAAAGCAGCTTCAAAACTTTCTCCTGCAGGTAAATTCCATATATCTTTAAACAAGCCCCCAGAAATTATACTTGGTTTTATGTTAGATTTTAAAGCAATATTTTTGGCGGTTAAATAATTTTTTTCAATTTCATTAAAAATACTATCAGCTAATTTTTCTTTATCAAATAAAACACCAAAAAATTTAATCCATTCAGCACGCCCAAGCGGTGTTTCTTCAAGCCAGTCACCATTTAAAATAACAGGAATACCTAATTTTTCAATGGTTACAAACATTTTATTGTTGCTGTTTAAAGAAAAACCAACAACTAACTCAGGATTTAAATCAAGAAGTAATTCTGTATTAATACTTTCTTCATTACCTAACTCTTTTATAGCACCACTATTTATTAAATCTCTGGTTTTTTTAGAAGAAATATAATCGGTATTTGGGTACCCAATCAATTTATCTTCAACATTTAATAATTCTAACATTGGAATATGTGTTGTGCTAGTTACTACTATTGAATTTACAGGAGTTTTAATACCTTTTTCAGCACTGTTTATACCGGTTAAAATAAATTCAAATGTTTCTTTTGAATCTTGATAAGGTGCGTTAACAATAAGTTTTTTATAAGTTTCAAAATATTCAATATTAAAACCACTTGCATATTTAATGCTGCTTTTAGTATTGATTTTTTCGCTTGTTAATCCCTTTTTTATTTCATTTTTACAAGAAATCAAAATTGAAAAAAATAGTAATGTTATTAATAATCTGAAAGTTATAAACCTCATAGAAAAAATATTTTGGCAAATGTAATATTTTAGAGAATTAATAGTACTAATTACTCTTAAATATTTATTTTTGCATCAGATTTATGGTTCTTAAATTATACATCAGTATAAATTAAGTTAAAAGGGAAGTTGGTTAAAATCCAACGCTGTACCCGCAACTGTAAGCTTAGCCAATTTATTGGTGGTTGTTATTAAACTTTTGCCACTGTTCTTAAAGAATGGGAAGGTAAATAACAATACGCAAGCCAGGAGACCTGCCAAAATTGTAATAGTTCAAACTTTCGGGCGAAAGGTTTGAGTATAGTAATTTCTGTACTTAAAAAATTTACCTGATTTATTTTATTAATTAAATCAAACAAAAGTAAAAATGAAAAAATCATTTTATTTAGGTTGGGTATGCCTTTTTATGGTATACACCAATTTATTTGCTCAAGAAAAAACAGCACATGTTGAGCAATTAGAGGAAGTTGTTGTTACAGCAACAAAATTTGCAATTAAAAAAGAACTTGTGGGTAAAATTATTTACCAAATTAAAGCCGAAGAAATTGCTAATTTAAAAGGAAAATCGGTAGTTGATGTTTTAGATAATATTGCCGGAATTCAAATTAATGGAACCAATAGTTCAGCGGGTAAAAATAAAAGTACTTACATTAGAGGAGGGAGAGATCGTCAGGTTTTAGTACTTATAGACGGAGTGCCAGTTAGTGATCCTTCAGGAGTAAATACTACTTTTGATTTACGTTTATTAACTTTAAGTCAAATAGAATCTATTGAAATTATGAATGGTGCGGCAAGTACTTTATACGGTTCAGGTGCTGCAACTGGTGTTATTAATATTAAACTAAAAAAATCGAGTAATAAACCAATTTCATTAAATTATCAAACTTCAATAGGAACTAATAATTCTCAAAATGATTCTAAAATTAATTTAAATGATTTCAATCAGAATGTAACCGTTAACGGAACTTTAAATAAATTTACATATTTCACTTCATTAAATACTTCAAAAACAGATGGATTATCTGAAGCACTTAATGAAAATAGTGCTATAAAATATGAAAGTGATGCCCTAAAAGCTATAAATACATTTGTTAGAATTGGTTATGCTTTTAATGAAAAATTTAATATTCAGTTATTTAATAATTACGATAAAGATGTGTACGATTATGATGCCGGAGCTTTTACTGATTCTGATATAAATAATGGAGAGAATAAACAATTAAGATTTGGGCTTACTTCAAATTTTAATTATACAAAAGGGAGCTTATCTTTAACAACTTCTTATAATAAAATAGACAGAATGTTTGATAGTTTTAATAGCTGGGCAAACACTACAGATCATTACGAATATGCAGGGAAAACAACTTTAGTTGATATTGTAAATAATTACAAATTTTCCAATGAAATTCAATTAATTACAGGTTTAAATTATCAGAAACAAAGTAATTTAACAAATAGCCCTTATGGAAATATTGAAGATGATTTAGCGAATTATAATACGATAGATCCTTATGCTACAGTTATTTATAATTTAAAATCAGGATTCAATATTAATGCTGGGGTCCGATTAAATAATCATAGTGAATATGGAAATCATTTGGTTTATAATGTGAATCCATCCTTTAATTTTTCAAATGAATTTAGACTTATTTCTTCAATTAGTACAGCATTTATTGCACCAAGTACATATCAATTATTTTCACAATATGGAAATGTGAATTTAAATCCGGAAGAAAATAAAACAATTGAGGCCGGATTGGTTTTTTCAAAAAATCAACTATTTGAAATAAATTCTGTTTTCTTTTATAGAGAAGAAGATAATGCTATTATTTTACCAGATTATGTTACCTATCAAAACGCTACAGAAACCTTAAATGCAAAAGGTGTTGAAACATCACTTAAAATTAATGCTTTAAAGGATATTACAATTAGTTTAGGTCATACATATACTAATAAAAGTGCCGATTTAGATTATATACCAAAAAATAAGTTTACAGCCTTAATTGAAACAAATAGTATTAAAAATACCTATTTATCATTGCGTTTAAAAAATATTTCCAAAAGAACTTATTTTGATCAGTGGGGAACAGGTGAAAATATAAACCTGAAATCATATAATTTAGTTGATATATATGCCAGTAATGATATTATAAAAAATAAACTTACTCTTTTTGCGCAAGTAAATAATATTTTTAATGAAGATTATATTGAAACAATTGGATATACTACGTTAGGTAGAAATTTTAAAATTGGATTAGATTTTAATTTTTAATTAAAAAAAACGCTGTTTTAAAGTTTAAAGTTATACTGAGCTTGTCTAAATAGTTTGAGGATTTAATATATAATCTCAACTTAGACAAGCTCAGTTTTTATAACAGCTTTTTTAAAGAATACTCTTCACTTCATTTTTTATAAATGAAAGAGCAGTTGTTGATGGAGGAGAAGTCTCTAACATTCTTTTTAAAATAGCTTCTCTTAATTCTTGTGCATTTGTAATATTTTTATCTTCTGAAGTTTTTTTAATTATTTGTGAAGTCGCATTTTTTGCAGCAATTATAACACTCCAGCATTCTTCTGAAATATAAATTTGTTGTGATAAATTATGTTCAAATTCTTGTTCAATTGTATTTATTAAACTTAGTGTATATGCATTTTTATCATTATTAATTGAAGTTACTCTTAATAATAATTTTGATGGCTTAATTCGTTCCATAAATAATGTCATTCGCTCATATGCTTGTAGTTTTAAATGAAGTCCATTATTTTGATTTTCTTTAAGAATTGATAATTTAATTTTACGTTCTTCATTTTTAGTGTAATTAAAAAAGAAGTAATAGGATACAATACCTGTTACAATTGCTGGTACTGTGTAACTTATTAAGTCAATTATTTTTTCGGTTTCCATAAATATAAATTTCATTTCAAAATTAAACTATGTTAAAATAATACACAATATTCCTTCAATAATTATTGAAAATTTAATAAATATTACAAATTTTAATAAAATGAAATTAAGCATCTTATCAGTGTAACATCTGTTACACTTGTAAAAGGTAATTAATGATAATTGTCAGTATTAATACTTACGAATCTATTTAATTTTGTTGTGTAACAATTGTAGAATAATTATAATTAAAGCAATAATTGTTACATAACAAAGAATATTAAACAAATATTAAATTATGAAAAATTTACTAAAATTAGCAGTTTTATTATTTACAACTGCAACTTTTTCTCAAGCTGGACACATTATGCAAGGAGTTGGTTCTGTTAATATGTCTATGGGTGGAGCAGCAACAGCACAACCAATTGATATTAGTGGTGCATTGCAATGGAACCCTGCATCAATATCAACTTTTGATAATAAAATAATGAATTTTGATTTAGGGTTATTCTTTTCTTCACCAGAACTAAGTGCAACTTTACCTGCAGGAATGTTAGGTGCGGGAGCTCCGTCTGTTTCAGGAATTACAGAAGATGATAGAGGTGTTTCTCCAATGCCTGCATTAGCAATGGTTTGGGGTAATGAAGATAGTAAACACACGTTTGGAGTTTCGGCTTTTGGTATTAGTGGTTTTGGAGTTACTTTTCCAGAGGAAGCAAACAATCCAATGAGCCCTAACTTTAACCCAACTGAAAACTCAAACCCTATAAACTATCCTCAACAAGCTATGGGTTTTGGACATTTAGAATCTGATTATATGTTATTGCAAATTGGGGTAACTTGGGCTTATGAAATTTCTGATAATTTCTCAATTGGTATTGAACCAACAATTAATTATGGTGCGTTAGAATTAGCACCAAACCCAACTGCTAGTCCAACTGCTGCAGGTTATGGAATAAGCGATAAAGCTTCTGCTATTGGTTTTGGAGCACAAGTTGGTTTGTTTTATGAATCAGATGGAGGTTTTAAATTAGGTGCTTCTTATAAAACTGCACAATCTTTTGGAGATTTAGAATTTGAAAACACACATTTAGATAACGCTACAACTACTAATAGTTTTAATATGGATTATCCTGCTATATTGTCTTTTGGTACAGGTTATTCAAATGAAACAATTGATTTAGCTTTAGATTATAGAATGGTAGATTATGAAAACACAGATGGTTTTGCTGAAAAAGGATGGACTCAAACAGGTTCTGTAGCAGGTTTTGGTTGGAAAAACATTAATATAATATCTGTTGGTTTACAATATAAAGGTATTGAAAAATTACCTTTAAGAGTTGGTTATACATATAGCAGCAATCCAATTGAAGAGGAACTGGCATTTTTCTCTACACCAGCAACTGCTGTTATTGCGAATGCATTTCAATTAGGTTTTGGATACCACTTTAATGACAATTTTACTTTAAATGGAGTTTATCATCACGGTTCAAGTGATGGAAAAACAGAAGGTCAAGTTTTAAACCCAATGATGGCTTCTGCTTCAAATCCATACGGAGCAATTCCTGGATCTAAAGTTGGTTATGAAATGACTACTGATATGATAATGTTAGGAATATCTTATACTTTTAGTAAATAGTAATACAATCACAAGTTAATTTTAAAAACGGCTTCATTTTTTTGAAGTCGTTTTTTTTTGTTCTAAATTTTAATGTTTATTTGCAATACCAAATTATTAATTAATGCTATTTAGAAACAATAGAACACTTATTTTATATTCATTATTTTTATTTATACTTTCGGCCATATATGGATTAATATTACGTTATAATTTTGCCTTTCCAACTAAAATTATTTCATATAAAAATTTATTACAAGGGCACTCTCATGTAGCATTTTTAGGATGGGGATATTTAGCTGTTATTTCCTTAATTTTAAAATTGTTTATACCTAAAGAAAAAAGGAATTCAACTATTTATAAAAATACTTTAATTATAATATTAATTGTTGTTTTTTTAATGTTAATTAGCTTTTTAATAAGTGGTTATAGAGTGTTTTCTATAGTTCTGCTTTCAGTATTTGGAATAACTTCTTATATGCTATCTTTCAGGTTATTAAAGGATGTAAGCGGTAAAAGTATTTCAGTTAAACTGGTTAAATATGGTATTTATTATTATTTAATTTCAAGTTTTGCAACCTGGTTTTTAGCTTATGTAATTGTAACACAAGGAAAAACAACATTATATTATAATACAGTCTATTTCTATTTACATTTTTTATACAATGGATTCTTTGTTTTTGCTTTATTCGGATTGTTATTTAAAGTTTTAGAAAATAAGGAAGTTTTAATATCTAATAAATTTAAAAAGTACTTTTTAATATTTTTAAATATAGCTTGTATTCCAGCATATATACTTTCTATTTTATGGAGTTCAAATAATAGCACTTTAAATATAATTGGTTTTTTAGCATCAATTTTACAATTGATATCATTAGTATTTCTTTTCAAAATTTTAAAACAGGTCTTTCAACAAATTAATTGCAGTATTATTTCAAAAATACTTTTAACCTTTGCTACAGTTGCATATGCATTAAAAATTTTAGCTCAAACAGCTTCTGCATTTCCGTATTTTGTTAAAAAATCTTTGGCATTAAAACCTTTTTTTATAATTGGATATTTACATTTATTTACACTTGCTTTTATGAGTGTTTTTATCTTCTTTTTATTAAAAGAGTTAAAAATCATCTTTTTTAATAAACCAATTTCTAAAACAGGAATAGGATTTTTTTTAGTAGGTGTTTTTTTAACAGAAATAGTATTATTTCTACAAGGCTTTTTAATTTTAATTCAATTTAAACCTATTGAAAACTATACAATTATATTACTGATTTTTAGTTTTTTAATTGTGGTTGGTTTAATATTAATTTTTATAAGCCAGTTTACAAAACACTATAATTTTATAAAATAATTATTTGTCGATAACTTTTATTGCCCAACTTAATTTGGAATAGTACTTTTGAATTTTAAAGAATTCCTGTGATAAATTATTTAGAAAATCTTAACGAATCTCAAAAAGCGGCGGTTGTTCATAAAGAAGGACCTATGATTATTATTGCTGGAGCAGGTTCAGGTAAAACCCGTGTTTTAACATATAGGATTGCACATTTAATGAATAAGGATGTGGATGCTTTTAATATTTTAGCATTAACATTTACCAATAAAGCAGCACGCGAAATGAAAAATCGTATTGCAACTGTTGTTGGTGCTTCGGAAGCAAAGAATTTGTGGATGGGAACTTTTCACTCTGTTTTTGCACGCATATTACGCTCTGAAGGTGAACATTTAGGTTTCCCTTCAAACTTTACAATTTACGATACACAAGATGCCGTAAGATTGCTTTCTTCAATAATTAAAGAAATGCAATTAGACAAAGACCGTTATAAACCAAAACAGGTTTTAAGTCGAATTTCCTCCTTTAAAAATAGCTTAATTACAGTAAAAGCATATTATAATAACCCGGAACTTATTGAAGCTGATAAAATGGCTCAGCGTCCTAAAATGGGTGAAATATATCATCAATACGTAGAGCGTTGTTTTAAAGCCGGTGCTATGGATTTTGATGATTTATTGCTGAGAACTAACGAATTATTAACTCGTTTTCCAGCCGTTTTAGCAAAATATCAAAACAGATTTAAATATATTTTGGTTGATGAGTACCAGGATACAAATCATTCTCAATATTTAATTGTAAGAGCATTAGCAGATCGTTTTCAAAATATTTGTGTAGTAGGTGATGATTCTCAAAGTATTTATGCTTTTCGTGGAGCAAACATTCAAAATATTTTAAACTTTCAACGCGATTATGACAAGGTTGAGATTTTTAAATTAGAGCAAAATTATCGTTCATCAAATAACATTGTGCAGGCAGCAAATTCTGTAATTGAAAAAAATAAAACAAAATTAGACAAAGAAGTTTGGACAGATAATGATGAAGGAGCTAAAGTAAAAGTAATGCGTACTTATACTGAAGGGGAAGAAGGAAGGTTTATAGCAAATTCTATTTTTGATAATATGATGAATTTGCAATTAAAAGGTTCTGATTTCGCAATTTTATATAGAACAAACGCCCAGTCTAGAGCGCTGGAAGATGCGCTTAGAAAAAAAGACATAAAACATAAAATTTATGGAGGATTGTCTTTTTATCAACGAAAAGAAATAAAAGATACGTTGGGTTATTTACGTTTGCTAATAAACCCAAATGATGAAGAAGCTTTAAAAAGAGTTATAAATTATCCAATGCGAGGTATCGGCGCAAGTACTATTGATAAACTTTCAGTTGCTGCTAACCATTATAAAATATCAATTTTTGAATTACTTCAAAATTTAAATAAGTACGATTTAAAATTAAATTCAGGAACAAAAAATAAACTGGATAATTTTATAACAATGGTGCAGCATTTTCAAATTGAAGCGCAAACTAAAAATGCTTTTGAAGTTGCTGAATTTGTTGTAAAACAAACTAGGCTAATAAAAGATTTGGAGAAAGACGGAACTCCAGAAGGAGTGAGCAGAGTTGAAAACGTACAGGAATTATTAAATGGTATAAAAGATTTTATTGAAGTTCAAAAAGAAAAAGAGGAGGATGATTCATTGGCATTTTTTCTAGAAGATGTTGCATTAGCAACCGATTTTGACAGCGATAAAAAAGATGATACACCCAGGGTTTCATTAATGACTATTCACTTAGCAAAAGGATTGGAATTTCCATACGTATATATTGTTGGTTTGGAAGAAAATTTGTTTCCTTCAGCAATGAGTATGAATACACGTAGTGAGTTGGAAGAAGAACGAAGATTGTTTTACGTAGCTTTAACCAGGGCAGAAAAACAAGCCTATTTAACGTATGCACAAACGCGTTATCGTTGGGGTAAATTGGTTGATTGTGAACCAAGTAGGTTTTTGGAAGAAATAGATGATAAATTTTTGGAATATCTGACTGTTAAAGAACCTGCTGCAATGCAAAATAAGTTTATTAATGAAGATATTTTTGGTAGTGTTCCTCAAAATAAAATACGATTTAAAAAACCAGTTCAACGTACTCCAATTAAAAAAAATACAACACAAAAAATTGAGTTTCAGCCACCAAAAAACTTAAAAAAAGTTACAAAAGCTACTGTTTCAAAATCAAACTTATTCGACAATAATATTGTGGTTGGAAACGTTGTAAATCATACAAAGTTTGGTAATGGAGAAGTTCTTAGTTTAGAAGGAAGTGGTGCTAACCAAAAAGCTGAAATAAGATTTGCTTCCGTAGGTGTTAAAAAGTTACTATTACAATTTGCGAAGCTTACAATTATTAGCTAAAATAGCATTGTAAAACCGATATTTATATTGTAATTTGCATAAATTAATAAAGAAGAAAAGATACATGGAATTTGATTTAGAATACAATGGTGAAAGACCACATTTAATAATACCAGAATATGGCAGACATATTCAAAAATTAGTAGACTACTGTGTGAGTCTTGAAGATGTTGAAGAACGTAATAAAATGGCAAAGGCAATAGTAGATGTTATGGGAAATTTACAGCCTCATTTACGTGATGTTCCAGACTTTAAACATAAACTTTGGGATCAGTTATTTATAATGTCTGATTTTAAGCTTGATGTAGAATCTCCATATGAAAAACCACTAAAAGAAGAGCTTCAAGCAAAACCAGAGCCTTTAGCGTATCCAAAATCAGCTTCAAAGTATCGTTTTTATGGAAATAACATTCAAACTATGATTGATGTTGCTTTAACCTGGGAAGAAGGAGAAGCACGTGAAGCATTGTATTATGCAATTGCAAATCATATGAAAAAGTGTTATTTAAACTGGAATAAAGATACTGTTGAAGATAAGGTAATATTTAAGCATCTTAAGGAGTTATCTCACAAAAAAATTGATCTTACAGAAAGTACGGAAACATTGTCTGAAGTAAAAGAGTTAATGCGTAAAAGAAAACCTACCAATAAGAGTAGACAAAACGATTCGAGAAAAAAAAATATTAAATATAAATAATTTAGTAAAAGATGGCAACATTTGTAATTGAAGGAGGTCACAAACTAAGTGGGGATATAACTCCCCAAGGAGCTAAAAATGAAGCTTTGCAAGTTATTTGTGCGGTTTTGTTAACAAAAGACAAAGTTACAATAAGTAATATTCCAGATATTAGAGATGTTAATAAGCTAATTTATATTCTTAGTGAATTAGGGGTAAAAATTGAAAAAATTAAAAGTGATACTTATACTTTTCAAGCTGATGACCTTAATCTTAAATATTTAGAATCTGAAAAGTTTAAACAAGATGGTAGTTCTTTAAGAGGCTCTATTATGATTGTTGGCCCATTATTAGCACGTTTTGGAAAGGGGTATATTCCAAGACCAGGTGGTGATAAAATTGGACGTAGAAGGTTAGATACACATTTTGAGGGATTTATAAAATTAGGAGCAAAATTCAGATATAATAAAGACGAAAAATTTTACGGTGTTGAAGCAGATTACCTTACAGGAACTAATATGCTTTTAGATGAAGCATCGGTAACTGGAACTGCAAATATTGTTATGGCTGCTGTCATGGCAAAAGGTATTACAACAATTTATAATGCTGCGTGTGAACCCTATTTACAACAATTATGTAAAATGTTGAATAGTATGGGCGCAAAAATTAGAGGAGTAGGCTCTAATTTACTAATTATTGAAGGTGTTGAAATTTTGAGTGGATGCTCCCATAGAATTTTACCAGATATGATCGAAATTGGTAGCTGGATTGGTATGGCTGCTATGACAAAATCTTCCATCACAATAAAAAACGTAAGTTGGGACGATTTAGGATTGATTCCGCGTGTTTTTCAAAAAATTGGAATTAATTTAGAAAGAAAAGGGGATGATATCTTTATTCCTGAACAAGATAGTTACGAAATTCAAAATTTTATTGATGGTTCAATTTTGACAATTTCTGATGCTCCTTGGCCAGGTTTTACACCTGATCTTTTAAGTATTATTTTAGTTGTTGCTACTCAAGCAAAAGGAAGCGTTTTAATTCATCAAAAAATGTTTGAAAGTCGCTTGTTTTTTGTAGATAAATTAATTGATATGGGAGCCAAAGTAATTTTGTGTGATCCACATAGAGCTACTGTTATTGGTATGAATCATGAATCTAGTTTAAAAGCTACAACTATGACTTCACCTGATATTAGAGCAGGTATTTCATTATTAATAGCAGCGCTATCAGCAAAAGGAACAAGTACAATTCATAATATTGAACAAATTGATAGAGGGTATCAAAATATAGATACACGTTTAAGAGCTATTGGGGCTAAAATTACCAGAATTGAATAGCCTTAGTTAAAAAAAATTAATCCCGCTTAATGCGGGATTTTTTTATTAATGTCATATTGGCATAATTAAAAAAATGGCAATACTTTTGCTAACTATTTAATTGAAAAATTTTTTAAATAAAATTATGAGTAAAAAGAAAGATTTAAAGGAAGAAAAAGAAGTTATAGATAACGAAACAACTCAGCAACCAAAGCAGGAAATTAGTATTGAAGAGCAATTAAAACAAGATGTTGCTCAAGAAAAAGATAAGTTTTTAAGGTTGTTCGCTGAATTTGAAAATTATAAAAAGCGTACTTCAAAAGAAAGGGTTGAGTTATTTAGAACTGCCAATGAGGAATTAATGACAGTTTTACTGCCTATTTTAGATGATTTTGACAGAGGTTTAAATGAAATTAAAAAAGCTGATGACAAAGAATTATTAAAAGGTATGGAACTTATTAAAAATAAACTTTATAATTCTTTAACTCAAAAAGGTTTAAGTCATATTGAAGTGAAAAATGGTGAAACTTTTGATGTTGAATTACACGAAGCAATTACACAAATTCCAGCTCCTTCTGAAGATTTAAAGGGGAAAATAATTGATGTTGTTGAACAAGGTTATAAATTGGGCGATAAAGTTATAAGATATCCGAAAGTAGTAGTAGGACAGTAAAAAAAGTATAGTATAGGGTAACAGTGAATACTGAAAACTGAGACTAAAAAGAATATGGCAAAACAAGATTATTACGAAATATTAGGTGTTTCAAAAAATGCAACTCCTGCAGAAATAAAAAAAGGATATAGAAAGATGGCAATAAAATACCATCCGGATAAAAATCCTGACAATAAGGAAGCAGAAGAACAATTTAAAAAAGCTGCAGAAGCCTATGAAATATTAAGCGACGAAAACAAAAAAGCACGTTATGATCAATATGGACATGCTGCATTTGAAAATGGTGGTGGTGCCGGAGGTTTCGGTGGTGGCGGAATGAATATGGATGACATATTTAGTCAGTTTGGTGATATTTTTGGAGGTGCTTTTGGAGGCGGAGGTGGCTTTGGTGGCTTTGGCGGAGGCGGTTCAAGAGGGAGAGCTCGTGTAAAAGGCAGCAATTTGCGAATTAGAGTAAAGCTAACTTTAGAAGAGATTGCAAATGGAGTTGAGAAAAAAGTAAAAGTTCGTAGAAAAGTTAAAGCTGCTGGGGCAACTTTTAAAACATGTACAACCTGTAATGGAAGTGGTCAGGTAATGCGTGTTACTAATACTATTTTAGGGCGTATGCAATCTGCTTCAACCTGTCCAACTTGTCATGGCGCAGGTGAAATTTTAGATAAAAGACCAAAAAATGCTGATGCACAAGGTTTAGAACAAAAAGAAGAAACAGTTTCAATTAAAATCCCAGCAGGAGTTACGGAAGGTGTTCAATTAAAAGTGAATGGAAAGGGAAATTCTGCACCTGGAAATAATGCTGTTGATGGAGATTTAATTGTAGTAATTGAGGAAATTAAGCACGAAACTTTAAAAAGAGAAGGTACTAACTTGCATTACGATTTATATATTAATTTTTCTGAAGCAGTTTTAGGAATAAATAAAAATATTGATACTGTTACAGGAAAAGTAAAAATTAAAATTGAACCTGGTACTCAATCTGGAAAAATATTAAGGTTAAGAGGGAAAGGTTTGCCAAGTATAGATCATTATGGAAATGGAGATTTACTCGTTCATATAAATGTATGGACTCCTCAGAATTTATCAAAAGAACAAAAGGAATTTTTTGAAAAAATGAAAACTGATGAAAATTTCACTCCAAATCCATCAAAAACAGATAAATCTTTTTTTGAGAAAGTAAAAGATATGTTTTCGTAATTTTTTTTATTTTTTTTATAAATTATAATAATATTTAAGTTATATTTGAAATGTTATTAGCGAAATATCTAATAACACTTTTTCTTTTTCATAGCAATTTTCCCACTCAAATTTTGAGTGGGTTTTTTTATAACGTTTAATAGCGTATTTTTGCAAAAATAAGTAGGTTGTCTTATCGCTTTAATTTATTAAAGAGGAAAGTCCGGACACCAAAGAGTAGCATAATGGATAACATCCATCCAGCGTAAGCTGAGGACAAGTGCAACAGAAAGCAAGTACAGTTAGGCTGTAGTGAAACCAGGTAAACTCTATGCGGTGAAATGCCACGTATATTGAAATTTTAGAGTTACTCGCTCTATTTCAAGGGGTAGGCAGCTTGAACTATAAAGCAATTTATAGTCTAGATAAATGATAAGAACTTTTTAAAGTACAAAATCCGGCTTACAGACCTACTTATTTTATTATCATATTCTTAATATTTACAACGTTTTCGTTACGGATTTTTATATTATTAAAAATAATAGTGCTTTTTAGTATTTATATCACTAAAAATGCATTGCGAACAACGAATAGGTTAATTAAAAAAATCATTTTTTGTACCTTCGCTGAATTAATATAACTAAACAAAATTATATAGATATGGCTTTTGATATTGAAATGATTAAAGGGGTTTATTCTAGAATGACAGAACGTGTTGATGCTGCTAGAGAAGTAGTTGGAAAACCTTTAACCTTAGCTGAAAAAATATTATACAATCACTTATGGGATGGTAATGCATCATCTGCATATAAACGTGGTAAAGATTATGTAGATTTTGCACCTGATCGTATTGCTTGTCAGGATGCTACAGCACAAATGGCATTATTGCAATTTATGCAAGCAGGGAAAAACAAAGTTGCTGTACCAACAACTGTTCATTGTGATCATTTAATTCAAGCAAAAATTGGTGCAGATAAGGATTTACAAAATGCATTAAACACAAGTAGTGAAGTTTTTAATTTTTTAGCTTCTGTTTCAAATAAATATGGAATTGGATTTTGGAAACCGGGAGCAGGAATTATTCATCAAGTTGTATTGGAAAATTACGCATTTCCTGGTGGAATGATGATAGGTACTGATTCCCATACGGTAAATGCTGGTGGGTTAGGAATGATTGCAATTGGTGTTGGTGGAGCAGATGCTGTTGATGTTATGGCTGGAATGCCTTGGGAATTAAAATTTCCTAAATTAATTGGGGTTAAATTAACTGGAAGATTATCTGGTTGGTCTGCACCAAAAGATGTGATTTTAAAGGTTGCAGGTATATTAACAGTTAAAGGAGGAACTGGTGCCATTGTAGAATATTTTGGCGAAGGTGCCAAATCTATGTCGGCAACAGGTAAAGGAACTATTTGTAATATGGGTGCTGAAATTGGAGCAACAACTTCAACTTTTGGATATGATGAGTCTATGGAACGTTATTTACGTTCAACAGATAGAAATGAAGTAGCGGATGAAGCTAATAAAATTGCATCATATCTAACAGGAGATGATGAAGTTTATGCAAATCCAGAGCTCTATTTTGATCAGGTTATAGAGATTAATTTAGATGAATTAAAACCACATATTAATGGACCTTTTACTCCAGATTTAGCTACAGTTGTTGGTGAAATGACTGAAAAAGCAAAAGCTAATGACTGGCCGTTAAAAGTAGAATGGGGATTAATCGGTTCTTGTACAAATTCATCTTATGAAGATTTATCGAGAGCAGCATCTGTTGCTAAACAGGCGGTTGATAAAAAATTAGTTACTAAAGCAGAATTTGGTATTAATCCGGGATCGGAACAAGTACGCTATACTGCTGATAGAGATGGCTTATTAGCTATTTTTGAAGAATTAAACGCAAAAATATTCACCAATGCTTGTGGCCCTTGCATTGGTCAATGGGCAAGAGAAGGAGCTGATAAGCAAGAAAAAAATACAATTATACATTCTTTTAATAGAAACTTTTCTAAAAGAGCTGATGGAAATCCAAATACACATGCATTTGTAGCATCTCCAGAAATGGTTGCCGCAGTTGCAATTTCAGGTAGATTGGATTTTAATCCTTTAACAGATAAATTAATAAATCAGGATGGAGATGAAGTAATGTTGGAAGAACCAACAGGAATGGAATTACCTCCAAAGGGTTTTGCTGTAGAAGATGCCGGCTATGATGCACCAATTGCTGATGGTTCAGGTGTTAATGTTATTGTTAAAGATGATTCAGAACGTTTACAATTATTAACTCCATTTACACCTATTGGAAATTCTATTAAAAATGCTAAATTATTAATAAAGGCATTTGGTAAATGTACAACTGACCATATTTCTATGGCTGGTCCTTGGTTGCGTTTTCGTGGTCATTTGGATAATATTTCTAACAATTGCTTAATTGGTGCTGTAAATGCTTTTGGTAAAGCAACAAATAAAGTAAAAAACCAATTAACCGGTGAGTTTGGAGCTGTTCCAGACACAGCTAGAGCATATAAAGCTGCTAGAATTTATTCAATAGTAGTTGGTGATCATAATTATGGTGAAGGTTCTTCGCGTGAGCATGCTGCTATGGAACCACGTCATTTAGGTGTAGCTGCTGTAATTGTAAAATCATTTGCACGTATCCATGAAACCAACTTGAAAAAACAAGGAATGTTAGGTTTAACTTTTGCTAATGAAGCAGATTACGATTTAATTCAGGAAGATGATACGTTTAACTTTTTAGACTTGAATGAATTTGCTCCTGAAAAACAATTAACTTTAGAAGCTGTTCATTCTGATGGATCAAAAGATATTATTAAATTAAATCATACCTACAATCAAAGTCAAATAGATTGGTATAATGAAGGATCTGCATTAAATTTGATAAAAAAACAAAATCTTTAATGTAAATTAATTTAGAAGAAACTAAATTATAATAAAAAAGAGGCGTTTTTAACGCCTCTTTTTTATTATAAAATACTTTAAAATAGCTATGTATTATATTTTTGTACTTGTAATTAATTGAAAAACAATACAAAACAAATTAGATTCTAACGTTTTCGTAAATATATGTTTTCATAAATAAATTTTTTGTAACTTTTTCTCTTAATTTTGAAATTAATTTTTATAATCCATATATTTAAAAAATTCACAAGATTTTTTAAAATACAATAAAAAATTAAAAAGTTTTATCTAAAATTATTGATGCTTTTTATATTAAAATTTTTAAATCAAAATTTCAATAACAATCAATTTATATAACATAATTATTAAATAATTTAGAGTATTTTTTTATGAAAGCACTGTTTTATACAAGAGAATTTCCACCTTATGTTTATGGAGGAGCAGGAGTACATGTTGAATATTTAGCAGCTGAACTTGCTAAATTAATGGAGGTTGAAGTAAGAAGTTTTGGTGACCAGGATGAAAAAACAGGAAATTTAACAGTTAAAGGCTTTCCTTATGATAATCCAATCTTTAACAATTCAAATGATAAATTAAAAGCGGTATTGCAAACTTTAAGTACTTGTATACATATGAATGCCGATGAAATTGATGCAGATATTGTTCACTGTCATACTTGGTATGCACAATTTGCTGGTATTGTTGCGAAATTATGTTACGGCATTCCCTTAGTAATTACCACACATTCTTTAGAACCACTTAGACCTTGGAAAAGAGAGCAATTGGGTAGAGGATATGATGCGTCTTCTTGGGTTGAAAAAACTGCAATTGAAATGGCTGATGCAGTAATTGCAGTTTCAAAAGAAACAAAAGAGGATGTTTTAAAGTATTTTAATGTAAATGAAGATAAAATTAAGGTAATTTATAATGGAATAAACCTTGAGCAATATGTTGTTACCAATGAAACTTCAACTTTAGAGCAATATGGAATTGACATCTCAAAACCGTATGTCCTTTTTGTTGGAAGAATAACAAGACAAAAAGGAATTATACATTTAGTAAATGCTATTAAATATATTGATCCTGATACTCAAATAGTTTTATGTGCCGGAGCACCAGATACAAAAGATATTGCAAAGGAAATGGAAACGAGTGTAAATGAGGTTAAAAAAACAAGAAATAACGTTATTTGGATTGATGTAATGTTGGAAAAACATGAAGTTATTCAATTGTATTCTCATGCAGACGTGTTCTGTTGCCCTTCTATATACGAACCATTTGGAATAATTAACATTGAAGCAATGGCTTGTGAAACAGCGGTTGTTGCAAGTGCTGTTGGTGGTATAAAAGAAGTAGTAGTTGATGGTGAAACAGGAATATTAGTTCCTTTAGAACAACAAAAAGTAGCACCATTTGAACCAATAGATCCTGATACGTTTTCGAAGGATTTAGCCAATGGAGTAAATAAATTAATACGCAATAAAGAATTAAGAATGAAAATGGCTAAAAATGGAAGAAAAAGGGTAGAAGAAACCTTCGATTGGATTGCCATTGCAAAACAAGTTGAAGCATTGTATAAATCTTTAATTTAAAAGAGCATTGTTTTCATAAAAAATAGCATAAATTATTTGAGCTAAAAATAGTACAAGCTCTTCGTCAAAAAATCAAATTATACAAATCATAAAACCTTTAAAATAAATAACTATGTCAGGAAGTAAAGTTTTATCAATTATACTAGGTGGTGGACAAGGATCAAGATTACACCCATTAACTGAAACACGTTCTAAACCTGCAGTACCAATTGCCGGTAAATACCGTTTAGTAGATATTCCAATTTCAAATTGTATTAATTCAAACATTAAACAAATGTATGTTTTAACACAATTTAATTCCGCTTCTTTAAATAGGCATATCAAAAACACCTATCATTTTAGTTTTTTTAGTGAAGCTTTTGTTGATGTATTAGCTGCAGAACAAACTCCAGGAAATAAAGGTTGGTTTCAAGGTACAGCAGATGCAGTACGCCAAAGTATGCATCATTTTTTAAGACATGATTTTGATTATGCACTTATTTTATCTGGAGATCAGTTGTATCAAATGGATTTAGCCAAAATGGTTGAAGCTCATAAAAAAAACAAAGCATCAATTTCAATTGCTACAATTCCCGTTAATGCAAAAGATGCAACTTCATTTGGAATTTTAAAATCTGATGAAAAAAATAGGATTACTTCTTTTATTGAAAAACCAAGTGCAGATTTGTTACCAGATTGGACATCTGATGTAAGCGATA
Organism: Lutibacter oceani; assembly: GCF_003384935.1. GTDB lineage: Bacteria > Bacteroidota > Bacteroidia > Flavobacteriales > Flavobacteriaceae > Lutibacter > Lutibacter oceani. The sequence goes on along the minus strand of NZ_QTTQ01000010.1, from coordinate 277,909 downwards.
GTATGAAAGCTGAAGGAAGAAATTATTTGGCTTCTATGGGAATTTATATTTTTAATAGAGATTTGTTAATTAAATTAATGGAAAACCCTGACACCATTGATTTTGGAAAAGAAATTATTCCTCAATCCATTGACGAACATCCTACTTTGAGTTATCAATATGAAGGTTATTGGACAGATATTGGTAATATTGATTCTTTCTTTGAAGCAAATTTAGGATTATCAGATGACTTCCCTAAATTTGATTTATATAGCAGACAAAAACGTATATATACACACGCAAGAATGTTACCTACAACAAAAATATCTGGAACAATTTTAGATAAGACAGTAATTGCTGATGGATGTATTATTAATGCTGGAAAAATTGAACATTCAGTTATTGGGGTAAGATCAAGAATAGATAAAGAATCTACAATTATCAATACATATATGATGGGTAGCGATTACTATCAACCTTTGGAAGATATTATAAATGATAATATAGTATCTATGGGAATTGGCTCTCGTTGCTTTATTAAAAATACTATTTTAGATAAAAACTGTTGTATAGGTAATGATGTAAGAATTAATGGAGGAAGGCATTTGGAAGATACTGAAACAGATACTTATGCAATTAGAGATGGTATTGTAGTTATTAAAAAGGGTGCAGTTATTCCTAATGGATTTACAATTTAAAGTTATTTAAGTATTATTTTTTATGCAAAAAAATCAAAGAAGGGTTGTAATTGAAAATGTTTCTCCAGAATTAAATAATGGAGAGTTTTACATTAAACGTGTTGTAAATGAAATTGTTACAGTAAATGCTGATGTATTGTGTGATGGTCACGATGTTATTGCAGCTACAGTTTTATACAAGCACGAAAAAGCTAAAAACTGGAAAGAAGTAAGAATGAATCCACTTGATAATAACAATTGGAGTACTTCATTTGTTGTTGAAAAGCAAGGTTTTTATGCTTATAAAGTTGTAGGTTGGGTAGATTATGCATTAAACTGGCAACATGGAATTTCTCGTAAAATTGAAAACAATCAAATTGTAACTTCTGAACTTTTAGAGGGAGTTGATTTTTTGAAAAAGTGTATTTCAAAAGCTACTATTTCAGAAAAAATATATTTAAAGAATTTGGTTAATGTATTTACAAATACTGAAGCTTATGATTACGCTATTGTTGAAGCTATAAGTGAAAATTTACATAAGATATTTGTAAAATACCCTGAAAAAAAATTATCAAATTCCTCTAAAGAATTAAGAGTTTATGTTGATAGATTAAAAGCAAGGTTTAGTACTTGGTATGAATTTTTTCCGCGTTCAGCGTCTCAAGAGGATAATGTACACGGAACCTTTAAAGATTGTGAAAAGTTATTACCTAAAGTTCTAGAAATGGGATTTGACACCTTATATTTTCCTCCTATACATCCAATTGGCGAAGTAAATAGAAAGGGGAAAAATAACACTACAGAAGCGCTGGAAGGAGATGTAGGGTCTTGTTGGGGAATTGGATCTAAATTAGGTGGGCACAAAGCAATTAATCCTGCTTTAGGTACGTTAACAGATTTTAAATCATTGGTTAAAAAAGCTTCAAAATTAGGTATTGAAATTGCGATGGATTATGCTTTACAAGCAGCTCCAGATCATCCTTGGGTTAAAGAACATCCAGAGTGGTTTAAATGGAGACCAGATGGCACAGTACAATATGCTGAAAATCCGCCTAAAAAATATCAGGATATTTTACCAATTTACTGGGAAAGTAAAGATTTTAAAAACCTATGGGATGAATGTTTAGATACGTTATATTATTGGATAAACTGTGGAATTAATGTATTTAGAGTAGATAATCCGCATACCAAACCATTTTATTTTTGGAATTGGATTATTACCGAAGTAAAATCCAAACATCCAGATGTGCTTTTCTTGGCTGAAGCGTTTACAATGCCAAAAATAATGCAACAACTTGCAAAACAAGGATATACACAATCGTATACATATTTCACTTGGAGAAATAATAAACATGAATTAACTGAATATGTTGAGGAACTTACAAAAACTGAACAACGTGAATATATGAGACCTAATTTTTGGCCTAATACGCCAGATATTAACCCTTTTCATTTACAAGGAGCAAATGAATCTAAACATATTCAACGGTATGTTTTAGCTGCTACTTTAAGCTCTAATACAGGAATTTATGGGCCTGTTTTTGAACAATTAATTAGTCAGCCTATTCCAGGTAAAGAAGAATATCTAAATTCAGAGAAATTTCAAATTTGTAATTATAACTGGTTTAAAGAGAATAGATTAACTACTATTATTTCGCAAATAAATAATATTCGTAGAGAAAATGAAGCACTTCAGCAAACAAATAATATTAAATTCTGTACCATTAATAATGATAATTTAATAGCTTTTTACAAATGGAACGATTCTAAAACAAGTGAAGTATTAATTATTATAAATCTTGATGACCAAAATACACAAGAGGGAATGCTTCAGCTACCTCTACATGAATTAGGAATAAATCAAGGGCACGGAATAAAAGTAACAGATTTAATTACAAAAAATTCTTACAATTGGTACGATGAATGGAATTTTATTAAATTGCATGCATCTTTACCTTTTCATATATTCACAATAAATAAATAATTATGTCTGAAGACCTTATTTCTTCTAATAATAGCACAAAATATAATTTTGATGTTCCTTGGGAAGAACTATTAGAGAATAAAGAATTTCTAAAGGTTTTTTTGTCTGATATACTTGAAAAATATATCATTAAGCAGCGTTGGTACGGTGGTAAAGCAAGTAAGGTTAAGTATATTGAACTTTCAGAATATTTTAGAATTCAACAAAATGATGAAGTTTATTTTGGATTGATTTTAGAAGTGGATTTTGTTGAGGCATTTTATCATCATTATTTTTTGCCAATTGCGTTTGTTTCAGATGAAAATTTCGCCAAAAAAGAAAGAATTTTACCTATAAGTATTAAAAATCAGGAGGGTTTTATAATAGACGCTGTTAATTTAGAAGCATTTAGAAAATTGGTTTTTGAACGAATTGCAAATGCAGAGTTAGTTGATAAAACCAAAGTACAATACCATAAAAGCAAGGAATTTTCTAATGTAGTCTATGAATCATCTCGATTTATGGGATTGGAGCAAAGTAACACTTCATTAATATTTAATGATAAATATGTTATAAAATTTTTTAGACGGATATTTTCAAATAAAAACCCTGATTATGAAATGAATCGGTTTTTAACCGATAAAAAAGATTTTAAAAATACACCTAAATATTTAGGGAGTATCAACTTTATTGGTCAAGAACAACAATTTATAACCATTGCTGTTTTGCAACAATTAATTCCGAATCAAGGAGATGCTTGGGAATTTTTTTTGAAGGAAATTGATAAAGTTTTTGAAACACTAGAATCTAAAAATATTGAAATAAATAACTTACCTAAGCCTATATTATATGAACGCTTAAGGATTCATGATATTCCACATAGAATTATTGATTGGGTAGGATTAAATTTATTTTTAAAAATAAAAATTTTAGCAAAACGAACTGCTGAAATGCATATTAATCTGGGATCCGAATTTGAAGATACTGCATTTACACCAACCCATTTTAATGGAGATTATGCGGTTTGGTTGAAAAACAGAATGATTTATCAATTTCAAAATAGGCTAAATATTATTGAAAATAATTTACACAAATTAGAGGGATATAGTTTGGAACTGGCAAATGATTTGCTTAGTAAAAAAAGTTTAATTCGTAGTAAATTTTTAAATTTTGATTGGACAAAATTAAAAGGGGAGCGTATTAGAGTTCATGGTGACTATCATTTAGGGCAAGTTTTAGTTCAAAATGACGATTTTTTCATTCTGGATTTTGAAGGAGAACCTGAAAGTACTATTAGAGACAGACAAGTAAAGCAGCCTCCATTAAAAGATGTAGCAGGTTTATTCAGATCTTTTCATTATGCAATTTATGCTACAATATTTAATAATAAAGCTAAGTATAAGCACTCACAAGAAGATATGTTTACAGCTGCTGAACTTTTATATGGATACTTTACGGGTATTTTTTTAGGTACTTATATTTATGAAGTTCAACAGGGAAATTTAAATATTGGTTATAGCCAAGAGCGCAATTTTATGTTAGAATATTGTTTACTTGAAAAAGCAGTATATGAGCTAGGCTATGAACTAAATTCTCGTCCATCTTGGGCAATAATACCATTAAAAGGTATTTCAAATCTTATTAATAATTAATTTATGACAAAAGTAAAACCATATAGTCTATTTACAGACTTTGATGTTGATTTATTTAAATCAGGAAAACATTATAGACTTTATGAAAAGTTTGGTTCTCATTTAGTTACAGTTGATGGTGTAAAAGGTGTTTACTTCGCAGTATGGGCTCCAACAGCAAACCAGGTATCTGTAATTGGTGATTTTAATCATTGGGTTGATGGAGAACATGCTTTAAATGTTCGCTGGGATTCATCAGGAATATGGGAGGGATTTATTCCTTTGGTTGAAAAAGGAATGTCTTATAAATATAAAATTCATTCAAATAATAATGGATATGTTTCTGAAAAATCTGATCCATATGCAAGACGTTATGAGCATCCTCCAAAAACAGCTTCTATTGTATGGGAGGATAATTATAAATGGAAAGATAAGAATTGGCTGAAAACCAGAAAAAAACATAATGCTTTAGATGCACCTTATTCAGTTTATGAAGTTCATTTAGGTTCTTGGAAAAGACAATTTGAAGAGGATCGATTTTTATCGTATTTCGAATTGGCAGATGAGTTGGTAAAGTATGTTAAGGAAATGAATTTTACCCACGTAGAGTTTATGCCTATCATGGAATTTCCTTACGATCCGTCATGGGGATATCAAATAACAGGTTATTTTGCGCCAACTTCGCGTTTTGGATATCCAGATGAATTTAAGTATTTAGTTGATAAATTTCACGAAAATGGCATTGGAATTATATTAGATTGGGTTCCTTCACATTTTCCTGAAGATGCACATGGATTAGGTTATTTTGATGGATCACATTTGTATGAACATCCTGATAAAAGAAAAGGATATCATCAAGATTGGAAAAGCTTAATTTTTAATTATGAACGTAATGAGGTGCGGTCTTTTTTAATTAGTAATGCTATTTTTTGGTTAGAACAGTATCATGTAGATGGTTTAAGAGTGGACGCAGTTGCATCTATGTTATTTTTAGATTATTCTCGTGAAGATGGTGAGTGGGAACCAAATATGTATGGTGGAAATGAAAATTTAGCAGTAATTTCATTTTTGAAAGAATTAAATGAAGAAGTTTATAAATCGTTTCCTGATGTTCAAACAATTGCCGAAGAATCTACAGCATTTCCAATGGTATCCAAGCCAACATCTATGGGAGGGCTAGGTTTTGGTATGAAATGGATGATGGGGTGGATGCATGATACATTAGAGTATTTTAAAAGAGATTCAATCTATAGAAAGTACCACCAAAATGAAATTACATTTAGTTTAGCTTATGCGTTTACAGAAAATTTTATGCTGCCATTATCTCATGATGAAGTTGTTTACGGTAAAAAATCTATTTTGGGACGTATGCCAGGTGATGAATGGCAACGTTTTGCAAATCTAAGGTTGTTATATGGTTATATGTTTACACACCCAGGCACAAAATTAGTGTTTATGGGTGGAGAATTTGGGCAGTATGAAGAATGGAATTTTCAAGAAAGTTTAGATTGGTATTTACTCGATTATCAACCTCATCAAAATACAAAAAAATATTTTTCAGCATTAAATCAAATTTACCGATCAACACCTGCTTTGTATGAAAAAGGATTTAGCCAAGATGGGTTTGAATGGATTAGCTATGAGGATAGCGAAAATTCGGTAATATCTTTTATTAGAAAAGGAAATGAACCTTCTCAAAATGTTTTAGTAGTATGTAATTTTACACCTGCTATTATTGAAAATTATCAAATTGGTTTCCCGGTTAAAGGAAAATTAAAGGAAATTTTTAATAGTGATTCCGAAGAGTTTGGAGGAAGTGGGCAAGTAAATTCAAAACTAATAACTATAAAGAAAAAACCTTGGAATAATAGACCCTATTCTGCAGAAATTAAATTATCCCCTTTAGGAATTAATATTTTTGAGTTAAAATAACACATATATATATTAAATAAGAATTAACTGGCTACAATTTTAAATTATTGTTAAAATTGTAGCCGGTTTTTTATTAATATATAGTATAATGAGATTGTTAAATTTAGTAAGTTTGCATTTCGTTTTAATCAAATAATTTATGATTTTAAATACCGAATTAGAATATAAAGGAAACTTATTTCCTTCAAAAATAGTGTTTTATAAGAAGCATGTTAATATGCTTTATTTTAAAAGTGAAAATAACGTTGTTCTTCAGCTTACTGTAGAACGGGATAGTGTATTACGTTTTAGATACAGCACTACAGGAATGTTTGAAAATGATTTTTCTTATGCAATTACAATGTATGCAAGTAAAGGATTTAATCATTTAGAAATTGAAGAAGCAACAGATAAATATATAATTACAACTTCAAAATTGATTTGCCATATTTCTAAAAAGGATATGAGAAAATCAATTTATGATGCAAAGGACAAATCTCTAATTTGTGAAGATGAAATAGGTTTTCATTGGGAAGAGAGCTATGAATTTGGTGGAGATATCGTAAAAATGTCCTTAATTTCTCAACAAGGCGAAAATTTTTACGGTTTAGGAGATAAACCTGTAGAAAATAATTTAAAAGGAAAACGTTTTCAAAATTGGGTAACAGATTCTTATGCTTATGGTCGCGGTCAAGACCCTATTTATAAAGCAATACCATTTTATACTGCATTACATCATAATAAATCTTACGGAATATTTTTTGATAATACTTTTCGTTCTTATTTTGATTTCTGTGGAGAACGTAGAAATGTAACTAGTTTTTGGGCGCAAGGAGGTGAAATGAATTATTATTTTATATACGGTCCAGAAATGACAGAAGTTGTATCAAATTACACAGATTTAACAGGAAGACCTCATCATATGCCGCCATTATGGGCTTTAGGATATCATCAGTGTAAATGGAGTTATTATCCAGAAGCTAATGTAAAAAAGTTAGCCAATAAATTTAGGGAATTACAAATACCTTGTGATGCTATTTATTTGGATATTGATTATATGGAAGGTTTTAGATGTTTCACTTGGAATAAGGAGTATTTTCCAAATCCAAAGAGAATGGTAAAGGAACTTTCTGATGATGGGTTTAAAACAATTGCTATTATTGACCCAGGAATAAAAATTGATAATGAATATAGTGTTTTTAAAGAAGGATTAGAAAAAGACTATTTCTGTAAACGTGCAGACGGACCTTACATGAAAGGAAAAGTTTGGCCTGGAGAATGCTATTTTCCAGATTTTACGAAACCTGAAGTACGTGAGTGGTGGTCTGATTTATATAAAGAACTTATTGAAGATATTGGTGTAAAAGGTGTTTGGAATGATATGAATGAACCAGCAGTTATGGATGTTCCTGGTAAAACTTTTCCAGATGATGTTCGCCATGATTATGATGGTAATCCTTGTAGCCACAGAAAAGCGCACAATATTTATGGTATGCAAATGGCACGTGCTACATACCATGGTTTAAAAAAATTCAGTTATCCAAAACGTCCTTTTGTAATTACAAGAGCAGCCTATTCTGGTACACAAAGATACACATCTACTTGGACAGGAGATAATGTTGCAACTTGGGATCACCTATCAATTGCAAATCAGCAAGCACAACGTATGTGTATGTCTGGTTTCTCATTTGTTGGATCTGATATTGGTGGTTTTGCAGAGCAACCAAATGGAGAATTATTTGCACGTTGGATTCAGTTAGGAGTTTTTCATCCTTTTTGTAGAGTGCACTCATCAGGTGATCACGGAGAACAAGAGCCTTGGGTTTTTGGAGATACCATTACTGATATAGTGAGAAAATTCATTGAAATTAGATACCAATTATTACCTTATTTATATACAACATTTTGGAGGTATTCAGGTGAGGGTATCCCAATTTTAAAATCGTTAGTATTATTTGATCAAAAAGATCCGCACACACATTTTAGAAATGATGAGTTTATTTTTGGTGAAAAAATATTAGTTTGCCCTATAATTGAAGCAAATTCAAAAGGTAGACGTATGTATTTCCCAAAAGGTAAATGGTATAACTTCTGGGATAATACAATTGTAATTGGTGGTGAAGAAAAATGGGTTGATGCAGATATTGATAGTATGCCATTATTTGTAAAAGAAGGCGCAATTATTCCAAAATATCTGGTTCAACAGTATGTTGGAGAAAAAGAAATTAAAGAATTGGAATTAGATGTATATTTTAAAGAAGGCAAAGAATCTTCTGAAGTATATGAAGATGCTCACGATGGTTACGACTATAAAAAAGGAAGGTATAGTTTAAGAAATTTTAACCAAGTAGGTAAAAAAGATTCTTTAACAATTCAACAATTTAAATCAGGTAAGTATATTACTAGTTATGAGAATTTTAAAATAAATATACACGGTCTTCCATTTAAAATTAAAAGTATTGAAGTGGATAACGAAAAAATTGATATTTCTAAAATAAACGGGAATGTTACATTTTTTGTAACAAAAGAATTTAGAGAAATATATATTATTGCAAAATAAAAATTCTATTTTAAAACTAAAAGCTCCTTTAAAAAAGGAGCTTTTTTGTAAGTTTTTTTATTTAAGAACAAAATTTAATCTCGCAAAAAGAAAACGTCCTCCAACTCCAAATTGTTGCGCTCTTCTTGACCAATCAAAACGTCCACTACTTCTATTATTATATTCAGCAGCAGCTCTATCTGGATAAATATCAAATAAATTATTTGCACCCACAGTTATGGTAGTGCTTTCAGACATTTTGTAACCAAATGATAAGTCTGTAACTAATTTAGAACCAAAAACTTGTTGGTTAGCAACAGTTGTAGTTGCTTCCGTAACTTCACCAAACCAAACATTTCTTAAAAACACATTGAATTTATCAGTTGTTAAGCTATTAGATAAATTAATTTTTGTTCTTGGCACAGCTTCTTCTAAATAAACTCTACTGTCTTCAGGGAAGTAAGTACCCACTAAACCTGCATTTTCTAATACATCAGAGGCTTTTATGCCGCCCACTTGAACAGTTTTAGAGAATGTCCCAGATAAATCAGATTTTAATTTAGCACTTTCACCAATTAAAGCATCATGGGTTAATACAATATCAATCCCTTTAGATTCAGTATCAATTGCATTTGCAAAAAATGATGCTGCTGAAGCATTTGCTTGAGCTAATAAATTGTCTAATTCAGTTCCGGTTCCAGGACCTTTAAATTGACCCGTATAAACAACTCTATCATCAATTGAAACAAAATATCCATCAACTGTTATAGTTAAATGAGCATCTGGCATTTTAGTTGTAAAACCTACACTCATACTACTAGAAGTTTCTTCTTTTAATTGAGGAATACCTAATAATTGTGCAGCTCTACTATCATTTGCAAAAGTACCTACTTCTTGAGGGTCTCCATTTTGATCAAATATTGTTGATGTAGAATTGAAGTTTAACTGGTGTAAAGAAGGAGCTCTAAAACCTGTATTAAAGGCTGCTCTAATATTGGTGTTTTCACCAGCTTTAATTCTTGATGCTATTTTAAAGTTAAGTGTTGAGCCAAAATCCGAATAATCTTCATATCTAGTAGCAAAACTTAATAAAAAGTTTTCAGAAATATCAGCCTCCATATCTAAATAACCTGCAACACTACTTCTTCCTCTTGATAATTCATTGTTAGGGCTAAATCCAGGGAATACTTGAGAACCACCTGGTCTTCCTGCTCCAAAGAAATCTAATGAAGGAGTTTGTGAAGCTAACGTAATAACTTGTCCCTCAGCAGTATATTGTGCGTAAGAAGCTTCCTCTCCAGCAACAATTTCGTAATTTTCAACACGGTATTCAGCACCAAATGCAACGTTCACACCAGACATTACATCATCATAGAATTTACTAATATCTAAATTAGTGGTATTTTGTGCAAATGAAAATCCACCAGCATCAAATTTTGTTGGTGAAGCGTTTTGCATAGAAGCATTAAATGTATTGCCAATTGTATACAAAAACTCATTTTTCCCGTATGTATTACTAAAATCTACATCCCAATCATTTATTTTACCTTTAATACCTACAGCAAAAGATTTGTCGGTAATAGCAGAATTAATTTCAGGTAAAAAACCATTGATATAAGCAGGAGTATATGTTCTACTTTGGTTAGGTAACCTGTAAAAACCTGCTGAGTTTCCAACTCTTGAACTAACACCAGCAAAAGAATATAATTCAGTGCCATCATCATTTAAAGGCAATGAAAAGTTTGCAAAGAAACGACCACCACGTAAAGCAGATTGACCAACTCTCATATTAAAATCACTTTTTTCTAATCCACGAGCAGCTAATTCAGTAGCTGTGTTATCAGCAGATAGAATACTTTGCAATTCAGATTTAGTAGCTGTAGAACTTAATCCTAATCCAGCTGCATTCCCGTACTGAATTACATCAGATACATCATCATCCAATAAATTAGATAAATCATACCCTGCATTATTAGCAAATCTTTCTACAGTATTGTAAAGGTTAAAAATATTACCTTCCCATTCTTTCATTCTGTTATAATCTTGTCTAACATCAAAATCCCCAGTAAAGTTTAAGAATCCACCTTTATCACCTAATTGTAAACCGTAGTTAGCACTTACGTTAGTAGTTTCGCCGTCAACACCACCTGTTTGAGAATTTGCATTTTTTGAGAAATTAGCTCCAGAGGTAACATTCAAGATTAATTCATTGGTACTTCTTTTTAATACTATGTTTATAACACCTGCAATGGCATCAGAACCGTATTGTGCAGCGGCACCGTCACGTAAAACTTCAATACGCTCAATAGAAGCAGCAGGTATTGCGTTTAAATCTGTACCAACACTTCCACGTCCAAATGTACCGTTTACATTAATAAGAGAAGAAGTGTGTCTTCTTTTACCGTTTACCAAAACTAGTACCTGATCAGGACCTAAACCTCTTAAAGAAGCAGGGTCAATATGGTCGGTACCATCAGAAATTGTTTGTGTGTTTGATGTAAATGAAGGTGCCACATAATTTAAAATTTGATTTAAATTAACTTGTGGACCAGCTGTTACTAGTTCAGTAACATCAATAATATCAACAGGTACGGCAGTATCTACAGCTGTTCTGTTTGGATTTCTTGATCCAACAACAACAACTTCCTTTAAAGAAACTCCAGATACCATCATAACATTAAATGTTTGGGTTCCATCCATTTGTAATTTCTTATCGTTAAATCCTACATACGAAAAGATAAGATTTTCACTAGACTCAACTTTAATAGTGTATTTACCATCAAAATCAGTTGTAGTTCCTCTAGAAGTTCCTTCTATAGTCACAGAAACCCCCGGCAAAGGTTGATTATCTGAATCGGTAACCGTTCCAGAAACTTGATACGATTGAGCATAGATTGCCATCGTAAATAGCGATAAAATCGCTAAAATAAATTGTTTTTTTGAATTCATGTAGTGTAGTTTTTTGTTAATTAATTCGTTTAAATTAAACAAAATAACTTGTTATTTGTGTAACATGTTACACATTTATTAAAATAACAATGCTTTTCTTGAAAAAAAATCAAATCTTATTAGATAAATTTTGTTAAAACCAACAACGTAAAATTTATACTTTTAAACTGCTTTATTTTAATAACACACCGTTTAGAGTGTTTTATTTAAAAATGGTATCGTGAAAAAAACTATTCATTTAAAATTCATAAACAAACTAGAAAGCTTCTTTTAAGGAGGCTTTTTTTATATCAAATGTGTATATTTGATTTATTATAATTTTGAAAACTAAAATTTAAAAAAGATGAAACTTTTAGAAAATAAAACTGCATTAATTACAGGCGCCACTAGAGGTATAGGAAAAGGAATTGCTCAAGTTTTTGCAAAACAAGGTGCAAATGTGGCTTTTACATACAGTTCTTCTGTAGAAGCAGCGATTGAACTTGAAAAGGAATTGCAAGAATACGGAGTAAAAGCAAAAGGATATCAATCTAATGCTGCAAATTATGAAGCCGCACAAGAACTTGCTGCAGATGTTTTAAAAGAATTTGGCAGTATTGATATATTAATTAATAATGCCGGTATTACTAAAGACAATTTATTAATGCGTATTTCTGAAGATGATTTTGATAAAGTTATTGAAGTAAATTTAAAATCCGTTTTCAACTTAACCAAAGCGGTTATTAGACCTATGATGAAACAACGTGCAGGGTCAATAATTAATATGAGTTCGGTTGTTGGTTTAAAAGGAAATGCAGGTCAAACTAATTATGCTGCTTCAAAAGCAGGAATTTTAGGATTTTCAAAATCGGTTGCCTTAGAATTAGGATCAAGAAATATTAGATGTAATGTAATTGCCCCAGGTTTTATTGAAACTGAAATGACAGAAAGTTTACCGGAAGAAACTGTGAAAGAATGGCGTAATTCAATTCCTTTAAAAAGAGGAGGAACTCCTGAAGATATAGCAAATGCGTGTGTATTTTTAGCGTCTGATATGAGTTCGTATATTACAGGACAAACACTTAGTGTTGATGGTGGTATGCTAACCTAATAAATTGTTTAATTTGGAAACAGAAACATTGTTATATATAATTTTGGCTGTATTTTCAGCATTAACAATCGCTGTTTTTCAGTACATTTTTAAAAATAAAGAAAAAAGCCAATTAAATTATTGGCTTTCTTTTTTAAGATTTTTAAGTGTATTTACGTTGTTATTACTAATAATTAATCCTTCTATTAAAAAAAATAATATTGAAATAGTAAAACCTAATTTACTTATTGCTGTTGACAATTCTAAATCGATACATTATAATTTACAAGATAAAAACATTGAAAATTTAATTAAAAAGTTAAAAAATGACAATGTATTAAATAATAAATATTCCATTGACTATTTTAAATTCGGAAATGGTTTACAGGTTTTAGATTCTTTAAGTTTTAATGAAAGCCAAACCGATTTGTCTATACCTTTTTTGGAGTTTTCAAAGATGTATAAAGATGGTATAAATCCTACTATTTTAGTTTCAGATGGAAACCAAACTAAAGGAACTGGTGTTGAGTTTATAAATTATAAAAGTCCCGTGTTTTCCTATATGGTTGGAGACACAACAATTTTTGAAGATATTTCTATAAGTAAATTAAACGTTAATAAATATACATATATAAACAACAAACTGCCAGTAGAATTATTTGTTAATTATTATGGAAATAAAAATGTTTCAAAAAAACTGAATATTTTTGATCAAGGAACAAAAGTTTATTCAAAAACATTAAATTTTTCAACAAATGATAATGTAAAAATTGAATCTTTTTATTTAACGGCATCTTCAGCAGGAACACACTATTATACTGCTACAATTGAGACGTTAGAAAATGAGCAAAATATATTAAATAATACTAAAAATTTTAGTATTAATGTTATTGGTGAAGATTCAAAAATTCTAATTTTAACCTCAATAATTCATCCAGATTTAGGGATGTTAAAAAAATCAATTGAAAGTAATAAGCAGCGTTCTGTTACTATATTTGATGTAAATAAATTTAAGGGTAATGTTTCAGATTATCAGTTGGTTATATTGTATCAGCCAACAAATTTATTTGAAAATGTATTTAAACAAATTACAAATAAAAAAACAAATTATTTAATTATTTCAGGGTTGAGTACAGATTGGGAATTCTTAAATAAACTTCAAACCTATTTCAAAAAAAATGTATTAAGTCAAACAGAAGAATATCAACCAATTTTTAATTCAACTTATGAAAGTTTTGTTAGTAATAATATTGGGTTTTCAAGTTTTGCACCAATTGAAGATATATTTGGAAACGTTACTTTTTCAGTTCCAATTAATACATTGTTATTTCAAAAAATAGGTTCTTTTGAAACTGAAAAACCAATGTTGGCAACATTTCATAAAAACACTCAAAAAGCTGCTATTTTATTTGGAGAAAATAGCTGGAGGTGGAGAATGAATAGTTTTTCAGAGAATAAATCTTTTGAGTTATTTGATGGATTTATTTCAAATTTAATACAATATTTATCTTCAGATTTAAAAAATAACAGGTTAAATGTAACTATTAATAATTTGTATTATACCAATGAAACAATTGAGGTTACTGCAAGTTATTTAGACGAGAATTATAATTTTGATGACAGGGCAAAACTCTGGATTACAATTACAAATAAAGAAAGTAATTATATAAAAAAGATTCCATTTGCAGTTTTAAATAATAAGTTTAATGCTGTACTTTCAAATATTCCCTCAGGAGAATTTTCGTACTTGGTTACGGTTGAAAATCAAAAACCAAGAGTTTCAGGAAGTTTTAAAATATTACCATTTGAGGTTGAACAACAATTTACTAAAGGGAATAATTCACATTTAAAAAATCTGACTTTAAAAACGGAAGGTGAAATTTTTTACAATAACCAAAGTGATCAGTTAATAGCGAGTTTAAAAAATGATACTAGATTTAAAAGCACCCTAAAATTAAATATTATTGAAACTCCTTTAATAAACTGGAAATGGTTGTTAGGTTTCATAATACTTTCACTAAGTATAGAGTGGTTTTTAAGAAAATATTTTGGTAAAATATAATTTTATATTAATACTATAAATTTTAATTATTTCACTATAGTTAAAAAATTTGTTTTTTTAATAAAATTAACATTTCATTTTTTTCAAAAATTGTATTATTGCATTTAATGAATAAAATTGCAGCTATATTATTGTCATTTACTATTTTAATTCAAAGTTTTAACTTTGAATTATTAGACATTAATAAGTTACCTACTCTTATTAATCATTTTGTATGTCATTATGAAAAAGGTGATAGTATTAGCGATTTTCTAACAATGCATTATGGGGATAAAGCTAATTCTCATGAGAAAGACCATAATGAACACAAGAGATTACCTTTTAAACATCAACATTTAGATTCTCATTTTCAGCTTACATTAATATTGTGTTCTAATAATATATATGTAAAAAATAATGAGTTAGTTTCTAAAAAAGATATTTTTAGTTACAAAGAAACTTCAACAAATTTTATTTTATCTAATATTTTTCAACCACCACAAAGGTTACATAGTTAAATTTTTTTATGAATAACTTTAAAAATCAATAAATTGATTTTTAATAATATACATTACTAATTAATTAAATTATGTTACAAAAAATTATTAAGTTAAGTATTGATAATAAACTTATTATACTTTTAATAACTGCTGCAATAGTGGGTTTTGGATTATTTTCATTAACTCAAATTCCAATTGGGGCAGTGCCCGATATTACAAATAATCAGGTTCAAGTTATTACAACTTCAAGAAATTTATCTACTCAAGATGTAGAGCAATTTATAACTTATCCTGTAGAATTAGAAATGGCTAATTTGCCAGGTGTTCAAGAAATTAGATCCGTTTCAAAATTTGGTTTATCAGTTGTTACTATTGTTTTTGATGATGCAATGGACACCTATTTACCAAGACAGCTAATTGCTGAAAAGATAAAAACTGCATCTGAAAAAATTCCAGAAGGATTTGGAACACCAGAAATGGGACCAATAACAACCGGTTTAGGAGAAATATATCAGTATATTTTAGATACAAAACCTGGATATAAAAATCGTTACTCACCTATGGAATTGCGCACCATTCAAGATTGGGTGGTAAAGCGTCAATTATCTGGTATTCCGGGTGTTGTAGAAGTAAATACTTGGGGTGGATTTTTAAAACAATATGAAGTTGCTTTAAATCCCGAGAAGTTAAAATCTATGAATATTACATCTGCACAAATATTAGATGCTATTGAAATGAATAATAGCGTTGCAGGAGGTGGATATATTGAAAAAACAAATGAAAGTTATTTTGTTAGAGGAGAAGGATTAATAAAATCGTTGGATGATATTAAAAACATTGTTATAAAAAATGTTGAAGGAGTTCCAGTTTTAATAAAGCACGTTGCAGAAGTAAATTATGGATTTGCTACACGTTTTGGTGCTATTACTGGTAATGGAGAAGGAGAGAAGGTGCTTGGGCAAGTAATGATGCTAAAAGATGGTGACTCAAATAAAGTTATTGAAGCTGTAAAACAACGTGTTGCCGAAATTCAAAAAACATTACCAGAAGGTGTTTTTATAAATGGCTTTTTAGAACGTAGTGAACTTATTGGAAAAACTACTTTTACAGTAGCGGAAAATTTAATACTAGGAATTATTATTGTAATTTTTGTTGTTATTTTATTATTAGGAAGTTTTAGATCTGGTTTGGTTGTTGCATCTGTAATTCCGCTATCCTTATTATTTACATTATCAATGATGTATATTTTTGGAATTGATGCAAATTTAATGAGTTTAGGTGCCATTGATTTTGGTATTATTATAGATGGAGCCGTAATTATTGTTGAATTTATTGCCTTTAAAATTACAGCTAAAAGAAGCGAATTAATTACTTTTTCTAGCAGTGAAAGGCAGCAACATATTGATGAAATTACTTATGATAGTAGTTCAAAGATGATGACTTCTGCTATTTTTGGACAACTTATAATCTTAATTGTTTTCATTCCAATTTTATCCTTAAGTGGCGTTGAAGGAAAAATGTTTAAACCAATGGCTATGGCTTTTAGTTTTGCATTAATTGGGGCAATGTTTTTATGTTTTACCTATGTTCCAGTAATTTCTTCAATATTTTTAAAACCTGAAAAAGTTACAAAAAATAACGTGTCAAAGCGCTTAATGTCATTCTTTTATATACTTTATGAACCTGTAATTAAATGGGCTTTATTTCATAAAAAAATAGTAATTATTGCATCCTTAGGTTTATTAGTTATTACAAGTTTAATTTTCAGTAAAATGGGAGGGGAATTTATTCCAACTTTAGATGAGGGTGATTTTGTAATTCAACCCGTATTAAAAACAGGAACTTCACTTTCTAAAACGGTAGAAATTACAACACAAATTGAACAAATTTTGTTAGAGAACTTTCCGGAGGTAGATCAGGTTGTTTCACGGATTGGAGCAGCTGAAGTACCAACCGATCCAATGTCTATGGAAGAAAGTGATGTAATTATAAAATTAAAGCCTAAAAAAGAATGGGTTTCTGCAGATTCAAAAGATGAATTGGCCGATAAGTTTAAAGAAGAACTGTCCATAATTCCAGGAATAGATTTTGAATTTACACAACCAATTGAAATGCGTTTTAATGAGCTAATTACTGGTGTTAGGGCTGATGTAGCTGTTAAAATATTTGGCGATGACTTATCTGTTTTAGCAAAAAAGGCTGATGAAATTAAAGCTAAAATAGCAAACGTTGAAGGTGCCTCGGATATTATTGTTGAAAAAATTGACGGTTTACCTCAAATGACAGTTACTTATAACAGAAAAAAAGTTGCTCGTTATGGGTTAAATATTAAGGCACTAAATGATATTGTTTCTATGGCATTTGCCGGTAATACTTTAGGCAATGTATTTGAAGGTGAACGTAGATTTGATTTGGTAGTTAGACTGCATGCTGATTATAGAAAAAATATCGAAAATCTAAAAAATTTATATGTTGATACTCCTTTGGGATATAAAGTTCCATTACATGAATTGGCAACAATTGAATACACAAAAGGTCCTGCTAAAATATCGAGAGATGACACTAAAAGACGTATAGTTATTGGGGTAAATGTTAGAAACAGAGATATGGAATCAGTTGTGCAAGATGTGCAAAAAATTATTAACACTTCTGTTAAATTACCAGTGGGTTACACTGTGTCTTATGGAGGGCAATTTGAAAATTTAAATAGTGCAAAAGCACGTTTAAAAATTGCAGTTCCAATAGCTTTATTATTAATATTTATAATGCTTCATTTTGCATTTAATTCCATAAAAGACGCATTTATGATTTTTTCAGCAATTCCATTATCAGCAGTAGGAGGTGTATTATTTTTAGGTTTAAGAGGATTGCCTTTTAGTATTTCTGCAGGAGTCGGTTTTATAGCTTTATTTGGTATTGCAGTTTTAAATGGAATTGTATTAATAGAACATTTAAAATCTTTAAAGGAACAAGGAATTAAGGATGTGAATGAACGAATTTTAAAAGGTACAAAAGAAAGATTGCGACCAGTAATATTAACAGCTGCAGCGGCTGCATTAGGATTTTTACCTATGGCAATTTCAACCAATGCCGGTGCTGAAGTACAAAGACCATTAGCAACAGTTGTTATTGGTGGTTTGGTTACTGCAACGGTATTAACCTTAGTAGTTTTACCAGTTTTATATGCAATTTTTGAAAGTAATAAGTTTAATATGAAAAGAACAAATAAATCAAAAATTTTAGTGGTTATTTTATTATTACTTATACCCACTATTGGATTTTCTCAAAAGAAAAATATCTCTGTGGAGGATGCAATTTTAACAGCAATAAATAATAACAAACAATTAAAAATGGATAGGTTAAAAGTTGAAAAAAGTACTAAATTAATAAGTAGTGCTTTTGATATTGATAAAACCAATTTTTATTATACAAAAGACAGAACTAATTTGGGTACTAATGGAAAACCCTTTGAAACATTTGGAATTGAACAAAAAATTGCATTTCCTACAATTTATATAACGAAAA
This sequence comes from Lutibacter oceani, assembly GCF_003384935.1. Classification (GTDB taxonomy): domain Bacteria; phylum Bacteroidota; class Bacteroidia; order Flavobacteriales; family Flavobacteriaceae; genus Lutibacter; species Lutibacter oceani. The sequence goes on along the minus strand of NZ_QTTQ01000010.1, from coordinate 259,125 downwards.
AAAAGGCTGCCAAAATAAATAAAACCTTGGCTGAGTTAAATTATGAAATATCAAAAAATGAATTGATTAAAAATGTATCAAAAGCGTTTTATGAAGTTGTTTTTTTAAATAAAAAATTAGAACATTTTAGAGAAATAGATAGTTTATATACTAATTTTTCAAAGGCAGCCAAAAGAAAGTTTGAATTAGGAGAATCTAATTATTTAGAAATGATTACTTCACAATCTAAATTTAAACAAAGTGAAATGCAATTGAATCAACTTAAAAAAGATAAAATAATAGCCCTTGAAAAGTTAAATTTTTTATTGCAATCTGAGGAAGAAGTTACTGTTTCAGAAACAGATTTACTAAAAATTAAAGTCGAATCTATTGATATTGAGAATCATTTAATACAGCAATATTTTATTGAAAATAAAGCATTAGTAAGCACTAAAAAAGGAATTGAATCTCAAAGTTTGCTGCCGGATTTACAATTTAATTTTTTCAATAGTAAAGATAAAATTGCAAATACAACTGTAAATAGTTTTCAGGCAGGAATTGCAATTCCAATATTTTTTATGGGAAAATCTTCAGCAATTTCGGCTTCAAAAATTGAAGAAGATATTGCAAATGAGTTAACTTTTGATACCTCATTAAAGCTAAATACTAAATATAAAACTTTATTAGAAGAACTGAAAAAAAGTGAACTTCTTTTAAACTACTATTCTGAAAGTGGTGAGAAATTAGCTTCAGAAATATTAAAAACAGCAAATTCGAGTTACAAAAACGGAGAAATTAATTTTTTTCAATATATACAAAGTCTCGAAACAGCAATTCAAATTAAAATAGACTATTTAAATCAAGTAAACGTATACAATCAAATTGCCTTAGAAATAAATTATTTAAACTTATAGAAATGAAAAAATATATTTTAGTTACCATAAATCTAATAATTATTACAGTTTGGTTAGTTTCTTGTAACTCTTCAAACAGTACAGATAAAGAAGTAATGTCCACAGAGGCAAATGCTAATATAGTTGAAGTTTCAACGGCTCAATTCATAAATTCAAAAATGGAATTGGGAACTTTATCTAAACAAAATTTTAACCAATCTATAAAAACGAATGGCTTTATAGATGTGCCCCCAGCAAATAAAGCAAGTGTAAGTGCTGTTATGGGTGGTTTTATTAAAAAATCGAATTTGTTGGTAGGAAATAATGTAAAAAAAGGACAATTATTAGTAACAATTGAAAACCCTGATTTTATTGAAATTCAACAACAATATTTAGAATTATTTGAGCAATTGAATTTTTTGGAAAGTGAATACAATCGTCAAAAAACACTTTTTGAAGAGCAAATAAGTTCTAAAAAGAATTTTTTAAAAGCAACAAGCGATTTTAAAAGTGCAAAAGCAGCTTATACCGGTTTAGAACAAAAATTGTTATTAATGAATATAGATCCTTCAAATGTAAAATTAGGTAATATATCATCTGTTATTCCTGTATTTGCGCCTATTTCTGGAAGTATAACCAAGGTAAACACTAGCGTTGGTAAATTTATGAGCGCTTCAGATGTTCTATTAGAAATAGTTGATGATGAGCATAAACATTTAGAGTTGGTAGTATTTGAAAAAGATGTATTAAATGTAAAAGAAGGTCAGGTTATTTATTTTCAAACACCTGAAAATTCATTAAAAAAATATAAGGCTGAAGTGCATTTAATCGGAAAATCTATTGATGAACAAAACAGAACTGTAAGAGTTCACGGACATTTAGAAAACGAGCATGAGCCTTTTATTGTTGGTATGTTTGTTGAGGCCGAAATAATAACTAATTCAATTCAAAAAGATGCGTTGCCGTTAAATGCAGTATTAGAAGAAGAAAGTAATTTTTATGTACTTGTTTTAAAAGATAAAAATGATGATTTCTATAAATTTGAGAAAAAAGCAGTTTCAATAGGACAAAAAACCGAAGATTGGATAGAAATTTTGGATTCAGAAAATATATTATCTGACAATCAAATATTAATAAATGGCGCTTTTATTCCACTAGAATAACTTATAAACATTATATAATAATTAAGAGTTATCTAAATTCTGTTTTGTATTTTTGATACAAATTAAAAAATAAATAAAATGAGCAACGGACAATTACAATTACCAAAAACTATAATGCCAATTATTATTATAGGTATTATAGCAATTATATTTTTATCAAAATCTACTGTTACTATTGATGCAGGTGAAGCAGGAGTATTATGGAAACGATTTGCAGGAGGTGTAGTAACAGATGAAGCACCTTTAGGTGAAGGATTTCATATTGTAGCACCTTGGAATGAGGTAATAGTTTACGAAGTACGTCAACAAGAACTTTACGAAAAAATGAAAGTACTTTCATCAAATGGATTGGATATTCTATTAGAAACTTCAACTTGGTATTTACCTAAAGCAAATGAATTAGGGAAATTACATCAACAAATTGGTGAAAACTATTTAGAAAGAATTATTAAACCGGCTTTGAGATCTGCAGCAAGAAGTGTTGTGGGGCGTTATACACCTGAGCAATTGTATTCAAGTAAAAGAGATGTAATTCAAAATGAGATTTTTGAAGAAACAAGAATAATTTTAGAAGATCAGTTTATTCAATTAAATGAAGTTTTAGTACGTGATGTAACATTGCCACCAACTATTAAAGATGCTATTGAGCGTAAATTAAAACAAGAACAGGAATCTTTAGAATATGAGTTTAGACTAGTTACAGCAACAAAAGAAGCTGAAAAACAAATAATTGAAGCACAAGGTAAAGCAGATGCAAACCGTATTTTAAGTGCCTCTTTAACAGATAAAATCTTACAGGATAAAGGTATTGAAGCAACAATTAAATTATCTGAATCTACTAATAGTAAGGTAATTGTTATTGGTAGTGGAAAAGATGGATTGCCTTTAATTTTAGGAAATCAATAATTTTTAAAATTATTTTATAAAAAAGGCAGCCAAATGGCTGCCTTTTTTATTGCTTATTAACTATTTGAATTCCTATTATTTAAAAGATGTAAGTAAAATTTATATATTTACAATAACCCTTAGATTAATTTAGTCTAATTCACAAAGAATTAAACCCCTTCTATTTTAAAAAACTAACAGTATAATTATGGGTATACCAATAAAAATACTTATTGTAGAAGATGAAATGATAATTGCAGCTAATATTTCATTGCAGTTAAATAAGCTGGGTTATAAAATTAGTGGGATAGTTTCTAGAGGTGAAGATATTTTAAACAGTATTAAAAAAGATACACCGAATATTATTTTATTAGATATTCAATTAAAAGGAAAACTAGATGGTATTGAAGCTGCAAAACTGGTGCAAAAGGAATATGAAATCCCAATTATTTTTCTAACTTCTAATACAAATGATACTTATTTTAATAGAGCAAAAGAAATAGAACCTTATGCATTTATATCTAAACCTTTTAAAAAATTAGATTTGCAACATGCTATTGAACTTGCAGTAAATAGAATGATGAGTGAAGATAAATTAATTGAAAAAAATGGTGAAACTAACAATTCGCCAATTATTTTAAGTGACCGAATATTTATTAGGTGTAATGAAAAAATGATTAAAATTAGTATTAATGATATTTATTATATTGAAGCTGATCGCAATTATTGTAGAATTTTCTCGAAAAATAAAGAGTATTTGATAGTAATTACACTTAAAGATTTTGATGAAAAATTACCTAATGAATATTTTCTACGTATTCATCGTTCTTATATTGTAAACCTTTTTCATATAGACGAAGTTGCTGGAAGTCATGTAGTAATTTCTAAAAAAGCCATTCCATTGAGTAAGTCATTAAAAACCGATTTATTAAACAGATTACAGACAATTTAATATTTAATAATTTTTTTAAACTTTAAATTTAAGAGAAATAGACGTTCCTCCATTTGTTTCCAGTTTTAATTCACCATCTAATTGCTGTGTTAATAAATTAATAAGCTGCGTTCCAAAGCCTGTATTTTTTTCATTTTCATTTATTCCAATACCATTATCAGTAATTTTTAATAGTAGTGAATGTTGATCAATTTTTTTTAAGCTAATAATAATTTTCCCTTTTCTATTATTTGGAAATGCATATTTAAATGAATTTGTTAATAGTTCATTTACAATTAATCCCAGTGGTATGGAGGTATCAATATCAAGTTCAATAAAATCGACCTGATAATCTAATTCTATGCTGTTTTCGAAACCAAAGGATTCTAAAATATGACTTCCTAAATAAATTAAGTAATCTTTCATTTCAATTAACCCCAATTTTTTTCCCTGGTACAATCGTTGATGAATCATACTTATTGAATATACTCTGTTTTGGCTTACCTGAATAGCATTAATTATATTAGTATCATCTATTTGAGCAGCTTGTAATGATAATAGACTTGAAATAATTTCCAAATTATTTTTTACCCTATGGTGAATTTCCTTTAATAAAAACTCTTTTTCTTTATTTTGTTTTTCTAATAAATTACTTTTCTTTTTATCAATTTTATATGTTATATAAAGTATAATTAGAATTAGAAACAATAAACTGGAAATAATTATTATTAATGTTTGAGTGATTTTTTGTTCCTTTATTTTAGATTCTTGTTTTAGGATGGTATTATCTTTTTGATTTACATCAAATTCGGTTTGCAGTAAGGAAATTCTTTGATCTGCCTCTACAGTAAAAAGTTCATTTTTTAATTTGTCATACTCAGCAAAAGCTTGGTATGCTTCTTTATAACTATGATTTCCTGCAAACGCTCTACCTAAAGCTTCATAAGCCTTACTTAAATAATAATTATCTCCAAAATCATCTGTTGCAATTTCAATACATTTTTGTAAACTTTCAATTGCAGTTTGATATTTTCCTTGTAAATTTTGCATTTTTCCAACTGAAAGCCAGGAACGCATTAACATAAAGTTGTTATCAAGTAATTCAGCATATTTAATAGCATTAACACCAGATTCTTCAGCCTTATCAAATTGATTTAAATAGGTATTTAAATCAACTAAAGAAATATATACATCACTTAAATTATTATAAAACCCATAGCGTTCACCTACAATTATAGCATGCTCATAATAATTAAGAGCCTCTTCATATTTTTTAAGATCTAAATAATTATTTCCAACTACATATAACGTAAAATCATAATCTAAATCATTAATACCACGTTCTTCAAAAACCTCAATAGATTTTAGTCCGTATTCTAATCCTTTTTCAAATTTAGCCTGTTTCCAAAAAAGATTACTTAAATCGCTGTATGCTAATGCAATGGCTTTGTTGTCGTTTAATTTTTCACCAAGCCTTAAAGATTCTAACACATAATCAGCAGCTTTATCGAGTTGTCCTTTTCGTTCAAAAACATAACCTAGCTGTGTATTTAAAAAAGGTAAATCGGCTACTTTTACCATAGATTTTGCATCTTGTAAAACTGAAAAAGCACTATCTAGTTTTTCCATTCGTAACAGAATAGCCCCTTGAGTTATTTGAAATCTACCCAGCCACAGAGTATTATTTTTTTCTTTTGATAGTTTTATTCCGTTTTTGGTAAAGTCTAATGCAGTAATTAAGTTCCGTGTGTGCCAATAATATGCTAAATCATTAAGTATAGAGAATTGAATTGTATCATTATCAACTTTATCAAATGCATCCTCAAGAATATTTAAATAAGAGGCGCCAAAATTATCAGTTTCAACAAAAACTTTCTTATAGGGGTTTTTATTATTCAAATCAATAATTTGACTATAACAAAAAGTATGATTAAAAATAAAGAATACACCTGTTAAAATCAAGGTTAAAACATCCTTTTTCATATATAATTGTTTGAAATATAATAAATTAAGATTACTAAAATACAAATATTATGTTTATAAATAGCTTTGGTAACAAAAAATACTATTTCGGACAATAATTGAAACGTTTCGTCCAAAACTAGTTGATTTTTTATAAGAATATCAATTAATTAGATTCAAAATGAATTTAATGAAAGCTATAAAATTTCTATTGGTACTACTTTTAGTTTTCTTTATTTCTTGTAATAGTGATCAAGCAAATATAGAAGCAAAAGAAGCACTTATAAATGCCAATTTAGAATTATTTATAAAAACTTTTCATAATAAAAAAGATGATGTAGCTCAACTTAAAAATATAGTAGAAGAAAGCTATGTTAGAAAAATTAATGGTGTAATAGTTGCTTCTAATTTACAGGAATTAAAAGCAAACATACATTTCTTTTTTAGTGGATTTCCTGATTTTAACTTGGTTAATAACAAAAGTTATATAAAAGATAATGATGTATTTATGTATTGGACTTTTACTGGAAGTAATATTGCTGAATTTGCTGAGCATCCGGCAACAGGTAAGAAAGTTACAGTAAATGGATTTTCGCATATGTACTTTAATAACCAGGGAAAATTATATAAAGAAGAAGTTTTTTATAATGAACTAGACTTATTACAACAATTGGGTTATACCTTAAAAACCCCTGTTGTTGAATGAGATAAACATGCAAAACCATTAACAATAAAAACAAATTACTAACTAAAAATTATTTATTATGAAAAAATTAAAAATTACAATTTTATTAGCAGCCATGCTAATGGTAATACCGTTAACAGCTAATGCACAAGAAGAAAGTACAACACAAGCATATGTTTTTCATACTGATCCTGTGTATCCATCAAAACTAACAGATTATGAGATAGTTGCAAAAAAATTATCAGACGAGTGTAAAAAGTATAAAACCAAAGCAGGCTGGGCAACATTTAAAATGAATGGTACTAATTATGTATATGTTTCTCCGCTTAAGAATATGGCTGAATTAGATGAAAATAATTTTAGTGATCTGCAAGAAAAAATGGGAAAGGATGCTTTTAGAAGTTTATTTAATGAATTTAATCCTTATTACGATTCTCATTCTGATTATGTTATGATTTTAGATAAAGAATTATCTTATATGCCATCAGGAATTAATATAACTCCTGAAGGATTAAACTACCGACATAACACGTTGTATTATTTTACTCCTAATAACTATAATAAAGCTGTTCAAATTGCAAAAGAATTTAAAAAATTATATGCAGATAAAGGATCTAAAGAATATTATAGAGTATATCATAGTGGATTTGGAACTTCTGGTAATTACATAATGGTTGCCAGAGCATCAAAAAATGCAGCTGAATTTGAAAAATCTAGAATAGAAAATAATAACTTAATAGGAGAAGATGGTGGTAAATTGTTTCAAAAATTATTAGGAGTTCTTTTAAAATCTGAAACAATGACAGGCTATATGATACCAGAACTTAGCTATTTTCCAAATTAAGTAACAAATTTAAACCAATTTAGGGGGATGTTATTTTCTCCTTAAAAAATTGAAGTTGCTAAAAAGATGGCAGAAGCAACTGTAATAAACTAAATAAAAAATTGCAGGTATTATTGGTGGTTAAATGTTTTTATAAAGTTTGATTAACCCATTTGATGATTGATTTTAAAGGTTAAATCATCTGAAACAAATTGACTACCAATTTACTTATAAAGTCTAAAATTAATAAAATACACAAATCAACAAATAATGATACATGAGTTTAGAATGTAAAATTAATATTTAATTAATCAAACAGTGCAGAGTCAGCACGATAAACACAGACAATTTAAAAATGAAAAGAATAGCTTTAATTTTTATGATGATGATAACTTTCATCACATATTCACAAAAAAAATCAAATGGAACTGTTTTTATAGATCATCCAGCTATTGTAGCTGTTGAAGCTATGACTAAAGCATTTGTAAGTGGTGATTCTGCTAAAGTAGCTAGTTATTTAGATGATGATTTTAAATCATTTAATGGAGTAGGCACAAGAATAAACGATAAAGGTCAAGATAAAGCATCATTTTCAAGAAGTGCAATAGGGTGGAATAATGCCTTAGATTATTTTTCTATTACGCGTTCAAAAGGAGCTTATCCAGATGCTATAGAATATAAAGAAGACAACCAAAAGGATGTAGTTTGGGTACAAACCTGGGAAGATTTAAAGGGGGTTCACAAAAAAACGGGTGTAAAAGTTGATATGCCAATGCATAAGCTTTATGTTGTTAATAAAAAGAATAAAATATTAACTGTTATAAACTATAACAATGAAAGTGTTTTTGATGAAATAGGTTTCAGCTATGGAAATAGAACAAATGGTACTATTTATAACCATCATGATAACATTAATACAGTACGCAAAGCAATGTATGCTTTTGAAAATTTAGATGTGGATGCTTGTTTAAGTTATTATAGTGACAATGCAACTTTTCGAAATATTAACAATGAAGTTGGAAAATGGAATACCAAAGCTGAAATAAAACCAATGTGGCAGCAATTTTTAGATGATTTTGAAATAGTAAGCATTGAAATGAGAGGATATCCTGATTATTTAGAATATGAAATGAGTGATGGACGTGAAGTATTATCTTGGTGGAACTATCATTTAATTCGCAAATCAGACAAGAAAGAAATTACAGTTCCTATGCATTTTAGCAACGGCTTTGATAAAGATGGGAAAATTATTAGTGAAATGGCATATTATAGCCAAACATTGTTAAATGCCAAGTAAATAACGTATTATAAATCTAAAGGTAGCCTAAACAAAATAAGCTGCCTTTATATTTTTTATAAATACTTCTCGGTGTAAAATAATCACCAAAGCAGCATGAAAGAGAAACAAGAAAATTTAAAAAGAGAAATTGGAATATTGGGATTAATGTCCAATATTATTAATACTGTAATTGGATCTGGAATATTTGTTTTGCCTGCTATTATTGCTGCAGGTCTTGGGTCCGCAAGTATATTGGCATATGTATTTTGTGGTATTTTAATTACTTTAATGATGCTTTGTTTTGCTGAAGTTGGTAGTAAAATAACAGAAACAGGTGGTGTTTATATTTATATTGAAAAGTCATTTGGGAAATTCCCAGGATTTTTAACTGCTATACTTTTATTGTTATCCGCGATAACAGCCGATGCTGCTATTGCTAATGCAATTGTGGAAATAATTTTTAAATTGCTTCCTTCATTACAAAGTGAACTATTAAAAATATTATTTTTTCTATTTTTATTTTCTGGATTAGGATTTATTAATATAAAGGGGCTAAAAAATGGTATTGGTTTTGTTAAAATAATTACGATTATTAAAATAGCACCTCTTTTATTAATAGCATTTATTGGATTCAAAGATGTTAACCTAAATAATTTAGTATTGGAAACAGTACCATCAATTCAACAAATTGGTGAATCTTCACTTATTCTTTACTTTGCTTTTACAGGAGCAGGATCTGCACTTTCGGTTAGTGGTGAAGTACGTAATCCTCAAAAAACAATACCTAAAGCTATCCTTATTAGTATATTTATAATTGGTGTAATTTATGTACTTGTCCAAACAGTTTCACAAGGAGTTTTGGGATCGTCTCTTCCATCATTTACAGAAAATCCACTGGGTGAAGTAGCAAACAAAATATTTGGGCCTATTGGGTTTACTTTATTAACAATTGGTGCAGCTGTTTCAATGTTTGGCGGTATTAGCAGCAAAATTCTAAGTATCCCAAGAATATTATTTGCAGCCTCTAAAGACAAAGTAATTCCAATAAAAAAATTATCCAAAATTCATATTAAATACTCAACTCCCTACATTGCAATAATTGCTTATGTTACTTTATGTTTTTTATTTGCAATATTAGGTGGATTTAAACAATTAGCAATTTTATCAAGTGCTTCATCACTACTTATATCTTTAGGCATATCCTTGGCAACAATTAAATTGAGGAGGGGTAAAAAGTTTGTTTCCCATGGAAAAACATTTAAAATTCCTGGAGGTTATATCGTTCCGATATTATCATTTATAGTTATTCTGTGGTTTCTTTCTAATCTGTCCGAAAATAAAATTTTAGGAATTGGAATATTTATTATTATTCTAACATTACTATACTTTTTAATTAATTCAAAAATAATAAAGCGCCTAACAAAAAAATATATTGAATTTGGCAGATAGTGCTAAAAATGAAGGTTACACCTATTAAAATTTAAAAACAACTAAAATGACAGAATCTATAAATAAAATAAAAAAGTCTAAAAGAATTCGCTTTGAAAAATCAGGATATTACCTTGCTATTTTGGTTATCTTAATGCTATTGGGGTTTTGGCCTTCATACTTTTCCAAATTTATTGATGGAACAGCAAACTTTAATTCTTACTTCCATTTTCATGCTATTATGGCATCGCTTTGGATTACTCTTTTAATAATACAACCCATTTTAATCAGAAAAAAGAAATTAGCTATTCATAAATTAATTGGAAAATTCAGCTATTTTATTTTACCCTTATTTTTCATTTCAGTAATACTTTTAAAACATAACACAATTAATGGTGAAATTACTGATGATTTAGGTTCAAGCCTTTGGCTACAGGTAAAAGATTTAGTAATTATAGGTATTATGTATACTATTGCAATAGTAAACAGAAGTAATATGCAAATTCATGCAAGGGCCATGATTGCAACCGGCATTGTATTTATAGAACCAACTTTAGGTAGATTTATTATTTTTACTGTTTTACCTGAGCCAAATTTCATACTTGGATTAGCAATTACGGTTGCCTTTATGTATGTACTACTTATTTCTCTTATTATTATAGAACGAAAACAAACAAGTGGAAGATGGGTATTTCCTCTTCTTTTATTGTTATACATTATATTTCATTATTTAATTTTCTTTAAAATAAGCTTTCCTTTTTGGGATGCATTTGCGAATTGGTTTGCACGGTTACCAATTACTTGATTTTTTTGATGAAGATTTAAGAAAACTAAAATGAATAAACTAAGAGTTTCCAATTTTAATAAGTTATAAACAACTAAAGTATGGCTTCAAAGTTAGTAATTGAAAAATCTAAAATAATAGAGAATAATCGGTTTTTAACCGAAAATCCTATATTAAGATACCTAACGTTTTCTGCCTTGTATCTTGTACAAGGCATTCCCGAAGGTATTACTTATTTTGCTATTCCTGCTTGGCTGGCTATGAATAATAAAACACCAGTTGAAATAGCTAGTTTTGTTGCGGTTATTGGAATTCCTTGGAGTTTTAAAATTTTGATTGCACCGCTTATGGATCGTTTTACCATTTTATCAATGGGACGAAAACGACCTTGGGTAATCTTTGGGCAATTAGGATTAATAATTAGCTTTTTAGCTATAGGTTTGGTACAAGACCCTTTAAATAATTTAAATGGGTTGATGATTTCAGGTTTCTTTATTAGTTTTTTTGGGGCATTTCAAGATGTTGCAACAGATGGTATGGCAATAGATATAGTACCAATAAAAGAACAAGCCAGATCCAATGGTTTAATGTGGGGTTCTAAAACAATTGGTACAGCTTTATCCTTGGTAATAGGTACGACTCTTATTAATATGTTAGGATTTACAACTGCCATTTCATCTTTATCTATCGCTGTCGCTTTTATTATACTTGTACCTATTTTTTTTAGAGAACGCCCTGGCGAAAAACTAATGCCTTGGACAAAAGGAGAACCTTCAAAACAATCCAAGAATGCACAACTAAAAAGTTGGAAACAGATATTTAAAAGTCTCTTAAAAATAATCATTTTACCATCTACTATTATTATGGGTGTTGCTTCATTAATCATTGGATTAATGTATGGTTTGATAGATACACTTTTGCCTATTTTTACCATTCAAGAACTAGGATGGACCAACACATCTTATTCACAAGCATATTCAATTACAACTGTTGCAGGAGGTTTCTTTGGTATGTTTGTTGGTGGTGCTTTAGTTGATTTTTTTGGAAACAAAAGAATGATAATCATTTACCTTATTGCAACAATTGTATTAATAGGTAGTCTTGCCTTATTACCTGAATTTTGGAAAAATGATAAATTTATTTTTGTGTTTATAATGCTTTACTATTTATTCTATACCTTTCTTTGTATCGCAATTTTTGCAGCTTGTATGAAACTGTGTTGGGAAGTTGTTGCAGCAACACAATTCACACTATTTATGGCACTTTCAAATATGGGGCGCGCTTCAGGTTCTGGCCTTGTTGGAACTCTTAAAGATATAATGTCTTGGGAATATGTTTTACTATGTACAGCTATTTCTCCATTACTAACCATACTTTTTATAAAATTAATAAATTTTAAAAAGCATAGAAAATCAATCGAAGAATTTACAATTAAATATTAATTTAAAAAAGCTAAACTTATGAAAAAATCAATTACATTATTCTTATTCTCTATTGGATTCTTACTTATTTCTTGTGGAAATCAACAAGTTGAAAAAAATATTAAAATGTATTCCAATACTTGGGATGAAGTTATTAATAATGGAAAATTAGAACTTATTAATGATACCAATTTTGATAAAGATATTATCCTAATTTCAAGTCCTGAAAATATAGTTGGAATTGAGAATTTTAAAGCTTATTATTCGAACTTCATTACTGGATTTTCTAATGTTGAATTCACAATTGTTGATGTGTTTGGACAAGGAGATAAACTGGTTAAACACTGGAAATTTAAAGGAACACATTCTGGTGATTTTTTTGGTATTCCCGCAACTGATGAATTTGTTGATGTAGAAGGCACAACGCTAGTTAAAATGAAAAATGGAAAAATTGCTCAAGAACAAGATTTTATGGATAATATGGTTTTTATGCAACAACTAGGTTTGTTATCTAATCCTGAGAATACTAATATTATTAAAAATCTATATACCGATTTTTCAAATGGAAACATTGAAGGAATAGCTGCAGCAATGGACACCAATATAATATGGAATGAAGCTGAAAATTTTCCTTACGCAGATGGAAATCCTTATATAGGCTTTGATGCTATTGGTGCTGGTGTATTTGGTCGTATTGGAGCAGAGTGGGAGTATTGGAATCTAACAGATTTAGACTATAACGAATTAACAAACAATAAAATTTTAGTAACAGGACGCTATAAAGCTAAATACAAAAAAAATGGAGCTATTATAAATTTACAAATGGCTCATTTATGGACACTTAAGGGTGGTAAAATTATAGCTTTTCAGCAATTTGCAGATACCAAAGGAATAGCAGACGCAATAAAATAAAATTTATTATATATAAACATTTGAATTAAAATAAAAAGGCAACTGATTTAGTTGCTTTTTTATTGTTTATTATTTTCTTTTATAGTGCTACCTTTTTTAATAGCCTTGTAATTTTCATAACATAATAAAACAGCTTCAATTAATTGTAAATCACTTGCCTGTTTTATAAAATAATCAGAATAATTGCATTCGTTTAATAATTCATTTAATTCATTTGCATCCATATCCAAATACTCCATCATCAATTCTCGGTTAAACCTAGATTCTAATTGTTCACGTAATTGATCATCATCACGCATTTTTTTTAACTTTTTTAGTTGTTTTGGACTTTTACCAAACTTGTTATACACAAAATCTATAGGTCTAAACAAGGCATCAATAGGCGAGTTAAATTCTCTTCTTTGTTTTACACCAACTTCATAAGTTTGTGGTAAGCCATTAATATGAATACGAGCATACTTATCCTTTGGAACATTTTTAGCATCAATTTCAAGAACTCCAATTAATTTATGAGATTTCACTATAACCTCACTAATTTCTTCAGTTTTTTCATATAATTCGATAACTAACTCGTTACCTTTAAGTAAATCGTTTGTTATTTTTAATTTAATTGACTGAAAACCTAAATAAGACACATAAATAGTATCATTAACTGCGGTAGCTATTTCAAAATTACCAGTATCATTGGTAATGGTTCCAAACACTGAGTTCAAATTAAATAAATGTGCTCCTTTTAATGGAGTTTTATCTAAATGGTTTACAACTTGTCCTTTTAAAGACACAGAAAGTGCATTGTTTTTTAAAGTATCAATTCCAACTGGTTCTTGTGAAAAACCTTTTATTGAAATTAAAAATAATGCTATATATATTATTCTTTTTATCATATGCAATTATACTAAATATTCGTTATAAACTTTGTTAAGGAATAACAAAAATTATATGACTTTATTAAAAAAAAATAAAGCTTCCATTTAAAAAAACAGAAGCTTTATTTTTAATATTTAAATTATTTGAAAAAATTAAATAAATTTAATCTGTTTTAAAATTCCAAACTTGACCTAAAGTTTCACCACCTTTATCATCTTTAACAACAACCTTCCAAAAATAATCTGTTGAAGCATTTACATCTACAGTATACGTTTTTGTAGTTTGGTTTGTTGAAACAATTGTAGTTGGAGGGTTTTCAGTTCCAAAATACACATCAAAAGTAAGTGGATCATTATCAACATCTGAAGCATTCCATTCAAGAGCTGCACTAGTTTCAGTAACTATAGCGTTTAAAGTAGGCGAAACTATTTCAGGTGAAAATGGTAAATAATTTGAAACTCCTTCGCCTTCAGTATAAAATGAGTTAGCAGTAGAATAGCTACTAGCTTTATTTTTACTATCTTTTGCACTTACTCTCCAATAATAAGCAACACCTTTTTCTAAAGAAATTGTTCTAGTTGTACTTGTATTTGAAATAGACTGTACTATTTCAGTAAATTGGTTATCTTTTGCTATTTGAATTTGATATGATACAGTGTCGCCATCAGGATCGGTTGATGCATTCCAGCTAAAATTAATTGAGTTATCTATACATAGCAAATTTGCTGAAGGATAAACCAATGTTGGAACGGATGGAGCATTATTCTCTGGAGTTGGATCTGGGGGTGTATCACCACCTGAACCTCCACAAGACCATAATAAAGTTCCAATTACAACTGTATATATAAATTTTTTCATAATTTATTTTAAAATAAGAGATTTAATAAAAGATAAAATTACTGTTTTTTTAAACTAGAAACAACCTTAAAAGTGTAAAAATTAAAATTACTTTATTTTGTGCGCGTGACTGGAGTCGAACCAGCACTTTCTAAGCGAAAACCAGCCCCTCAAGCTGGCGCGTCTACCAATTCCGCCACACGCGCAGTACTTTTATATACAAAAAAAGTTAAGTAAAAACTTAACTTTTTGTGACCTGGCTGGGGCTCGAACCCAGGACCACCTCCTTAAAAGGGAGGTGCTCTACCAACTGAGCTACCAGGTCAATTGTCCTTTTGCAATTGCGAGTGCAAATATACTATCAAAAGTTTAAAAACCAAGTTTTTTTATGTAGTTTTTTAAACGATATTTGTATCCGTGTATTAAAACAAATTAAAGTTTACATGAAAATTGTACTATTAGGTTATATGGCATCTGGTAAATCAGCTATTGGAAAATTGTTATCGTTAAAGTTAAACCTTCCTTTTATTGATTTAGATAATTATATTGAAACTTGTGAAGGGATTTCAATTAGTGCTATTTTTTCAACAAAAGGCGAAATTTATTTCAGAAAAAAAGAAAGCGAGTACTTACAAGAATTAATAAATTTGAAAAATGATTGTATTATATCTTTAGGTGGAGGCACTCCTTGTTATGGAAATAATATGGATATTATTACAAATAACTCAAAATCAATTTATTTAAGCGCCACAATAAATACTATTTTTGAAAGACTAAAAAGTGAGACTTCACAAAGGCCTCTTGTTGCTACAATAGGTAAAGAAAATTTGAAGGAATATATTGCTAAGCATTTATTTGAACGCTCACCCTATTACTCTAAAGCTGATGAGATAATTTCTGTAGATAATAAAACAATTGAACAAATAGTTAAAGAAATTAAAGTCTTACTCTAAAACTGCGTAAGAATTTTTCTTATCAAAAATTACGTTTATATGTTCTTGCATTGAAGTAGATAACGAGATTCCTTTAAAATCAGCTTTTACAGGGTACTTTTTATGATTTCTATTTATTAAAACTGCAGTTTTAAAACGCTTTAAAGGAACTTCTAAAAAATGTTTAATACCATATATTAAGGTTGTCCCAGAGCTTAAAACGTCATCAACCAGTACTAAAGATTTATTTTTATATTCGCTAGCCGGTATGCTAGTTGTAATTTCTTTAATAGGATTTTTCTTATCTATTTTAACTTCACATAAAACAACTTTTACTTCAGAAATAGCACTTAATATTTTTGCTATATTCTGCGCAAATACATAACCATTTCCATTAATACCTGCAATAATTATTTCCTTTTCATTGCAATTGCTTTCATATATTTGGTAAGCAATTCTTCTGGTTTTATTTTGAATTTGCTCGTTTGTTAAAATAATTGAACTTTCCATTATGATTATTTTTTTTCAAAGATAAAAAACAATTCTCTACCTTGTCTTTGTTTTATTGAATTATAACATTTTTCAAAAACTTTAATTTCAAATTTAGCATAAAATAATTGAATATATTCTATTAAATTTCCTCCAAAAGGAGGCCCTTCTTCAGTCAAATCAAAATCAAATAATAATCCTACAAGCTTTCCTTTAATACTTAATAAATCATACATTTTATCAACATAATTTTTGCGTAATTCTGGAGTTAAAGCACAAAAAAAAGTCTGCTCAATTATTAAATCATAAGTATTATTATGTTCAAAGAAATTTTGATGAATTAAATTGTTTTTTGGAAATTCAGGTATTCTCGTATGTATATTATTTAGTGGTTGCGCTACAATATCTAATACATTTATATTTTTAAAACCTTTATTTAACAAATATTCAGCTTCATAACTATTTCCACCACCTGGAATTAATATTCTTAATTCTTTGTAATTTAGCTGATTAATATATTTTTTAATAGGAGTAGAGACAAAACCAATATCCCAACCAGTTTTATTATTTTCATATTTATGCTCCCAAAATTCTCTGTTAAAACTATTGTTAATCTTCTTGTAAGTCATCTATATCTCTTCTATCTTTCTTTGTTGGTCTTCCAGTTCCTTTTTTTCTATAATAATCTTTTGAATATTTTAAAAGTTCAAATTTTTCAAACTCTTCTTGCGGTGTACAGTCTTTTCTGTATAAATCAACTAATTTAGCACCAACTCTGTTTAATGGAATGTCTAATACTTGTATTTTATAATTTATTTGTTCTTTGCGGATAGCTATTATTTCTCCATTAAATATTAATCTAGAAGCTTTTACACTTGTATCGTTAATTTTAACATGTCCTTTTTTACATGCTTCAGTTGCAATACTTCGGGTTTTATAAAACCTAATACACCATAAATATTTATCTATTCGCATTTTATTCCTATAATAAAGTTAAATTTTACGTATTCCTTTTTAACAAAGATATTAAAATAGTATCTTGCGCACCTTAAAATAAAAGTAAATGAAAATTAAAAATTTAATAGGATTATTAATAATAGGTTTAGTTATTTTTTCATGTAAAAAAGATGATAATAATACCGTGGATTTTGATGCTGCAGCACAAGCAATTGAGGATGATAATACATTAATTGAATATTTACAATCACATTATTTAAATGAAGAAGATGGTGGTATTTGGACAGTTACAAATGATGAATCCCCGTTAATGAATGATTCTAGACTTAATGTTCAAAACGTAGTTAAAGATGATATTTCTTATAAGTTATATTATTTAAAACAAAATGAAGGGGTTACAGTTTCTCCAACTGTTGCTGACTCCGTTTTAGCTACATATACAGGTATGAGATTAGATAGTGTAGTTTTTGATACACGTGCTAGTGTAATTTGGTTTTCTTTAACTGGGGTTATAGATGGCTGGAGCTATGGATTTACAAATTTTAAAGGAGGTAATAAGGTGATTGCTGAAGATGAGTCTTTTTATTATGAAAACTCTGGGAAAGGAATTTTATTTATTCCTTCTGGTTTAGCATATGGTAATATTGCGCAAACAACAATACCAGCTAATGCACCTTTGATTTTTGAGTTTGAATTACATGCTGTAAATGATGCAGACCATGACAATGATGGAATTTTATCTATTAATGAAGATATTGATGGAGATGGTAATGTTAAAAATGATGATACAGATAGTGATACTATACCTAATTATTTAGATAGTGATGATGATGGTGATGGAATTTTAACTAAAGATGAAGATGCTAATGAAGATGGAGATCCTACAAATGATGATACAGATGGTGATGGAATACCAGATTATTTGGATGCAGATAATTAAAATAAATTAATTATAATACAAAAAAAGCTTCTCAATTTTGAGAAGCTTTTTTTGTATTTATATAATAATTAACTTCATTCTAAACTTAAAAATGAAATTAATAATACTAGTTTTTTCCTTTAGATAAACTATATGATAAACTAAAAATTAGTTGTTCTGGCCTAGAATCTAACTTAAAAGTATCACCTGCATTTGTCCAATTAGCTTCATTCTCACTTAAACCTCTTTCATACCTAACATCAATGCCAATTCTTCCAAATTCTATTGAGGCTCCAATATTCATACCCACAGAAAATTCATTTTCAACATCACTAATACTTAAACCTTTTATTTTATTATCAATTACATATTGAAATGCAGGACCTGCAAAAACGTTTAAAGGACCAATTAATTTAATGCCTACTAAAACAGGAACATCAATTTTAGACAATTTATAATCTTCTGTATTTCCAGTATTTAAGGTATATTCACTAGTAGTTTTTGTATAAACTAATTCTGGTCGCAAATAAATTGGACCTAAATCTAATTTTCCATAAAAACCTACATTAAATCCAGATTTTCCTTTTCCTTCATTTTTGTAAATATTATCTACTTCGGTTGTAAATTCTTTCAGATCTCCATTAGAATTATAACTTAAACCTGCTTTAATACCAAAATCACTTTGAGCATTCATTAACATTATTGTTGCTAAAAATGCAATTGAAAATAATACTGTTCTTTTTTTCATATTGAATGTTTATTTAGGGTTATTACAATAATTTAAACGAAACAAAAAGAATATTATTTTCTAACAATTACTTTTTTAGCAGCTGCTACAATAGCTTTATCGTTTAAATTATATTTTTCCATTAATTGAGCTGGAGTACCAGATTCTCCAAAACTATCATTTACAGCCACAAATTCTTGAGGCACTAAATTGTTTTGAACTAATAATCGAGAAACACTTTCTCCTAAACCACCAATAATATTATGCTCTTCAGTAGTTACAATACAACCAGTTTTAGCTATAGATTTTAAAATAGCTTCATCATCTAATGGTTTAATGGTGTGAATATTAATTACTTCAGCACTAATCCCCATAGCTTCTAATTGCTCTGAGGCTTGTAAAGCTTCCCAAACTAAATGACCAGTAGCTACTATAGTAACATCAGTTCCTTCGGTTAATTGAATTGCTTTTCCAACAATAAATTCTTGATCTTCCGGCATAAATACAGGAACAACAGGACGTCCAAAACGTAAATATACAGGTCCGTGGTGATCAGCAATTGCAATAGTAGCTGCTTTTGTTTGATTATAGTCACAAGTATTAATAACTGTCATACCTGGTAACATTTTCATTAAACCAATATCTTCTAAGATTTGGTGTGTTGCACCATCTTCACCAAGTGTTAAACCTGCATGTGACGCACATATTTTTACATTCTTATCAGAATAAGCAACTGATTGACGAATTTGGTCATAAACTCTACCAGTTGAAAAATTTGCAAATGTTCCAGTAAATGGAATTTTCCCTCCAATTGTTAAACCAGCTGCAATACCAATCATATTAGCTTCTGCAATACCAATTTGGAAAAAGCGCTCTGGATGATTTTCAATAAATTTCTCCATTTTTAGAGACCCAATTAAATCAGCACAAAGTGCAACTACATTTTCATTTTTATCTCCTAGTTCAGCTAAACCTGCACCAAATCCTGATCTGGTATCTTTTTTTTCAGTGTATGTGTATTTTTTCATTGTGTATTTTATTAAAAATCGTTCAAAAATAAGGATAATTTATGGTACGTACTTATAATTTTATTAATTCTTCATATAATTTATGAACAGGTAATCCCATTACATTATAATAACTTCCTTCTAACCGTGTAATGCCTATAAAACCTATCCATTCTTGTATTCCATAAGCACCAGCTTTATCAAATGGCCTGTAATTTTCAACATAATAAACAAGCTCTTCTTCAGATAAGTTTTTGAAGTAAACTATGGTTTCATCATAAAAAACTTTTTGAATTTCTTTGGTCTTAATACAAATTGAGGTAAAAACAACGTGTTTTGTTCCAGATAATTGTTGTAACATATTAATTGCTTCAAATTTATCCTTTGGTTTTTCTAAGGCTTTATTATTATGCCAAACAATGGTATCAGCAGTTACTACTATGTCATTTTCACCAATTTCATTCTCAAAAACTTGCGCCTTTAATTCGGCTAAATAATTTGTTATTTCTTCTTTTTTTAAAGTTAAGGGATAAATTTCTTCAACTTCTTTTACTTTTATTGAAAAGTTTATACCTAATTCTTTAAATAATTCTTGACGTCTTGGAGAACCAGATGCTAATATTATATTCTTATTTTTAAATTTATTATGAAGCATTTTAATGAAATATTGAAAAGATGATTAATGAATTTATCCCTAAAAACATGATAATTTTTAATAACTTACTTAACTTAGAAAACTCGTACTTTTTTTTTGCTGACCTAATTTTTAATAGCACATATAATAATGGAATTAATGAAAAAATTAATAAATAAACCATTGTTATTTTATAAATGACACTATAATTAATTATCAAAAAAACAATTAAACCTATAGGAATTAAACATAAAAACGAAACCAAATTTTTAATTCTGTGTATTCCAAATAAAATTGGTAAAGTTTTTATATTTAAAGTGTTATCTCCATTTATATCTTCTATATCTTTAACTATTTCCCTTATTAGGTTAATAATAAAAGCAAATAATGATATTAAAATAAGGGTATTAATTGCGATATTCTGATAGGGATTTTTACTAGAAAAATCAATTTCAAATAAACCTAAAATTAAAATGCTTAAAGAAATTAAAAAGGCCACAATTAAATTTCCAACAAGTGGTTTAGATTTTAAATTTATTGAGTAATAATAGAGTAGTAGTGCACCTCCTATAAAAAAGAAGGAATAGGTAGGTTTGCCAATTTTTAAACATAAAACTATCCCCAAAAAAATCCCTATAGTATTTGTTATTTTATACCAATGCGTTGCTTTTTCAATAGTAATAATTTTAGAAACAATAACCTTTTGTGGTTTATTAATTAAATCAGCTTTTATGTCCACAATATCATTAATTATATAACCTGCTGCAGCTATTAAAAGAATTGAAAGTAATAATTGAAAAAATTGAAAATCAGCTAATTTTGTTTCTAAATAAAAAGAAGGAAAAAACAGCAACTTAATTAAAAGAAAAATATAGGTTATTAACAGTAAATTTTTCCAACGAATTAATTTTAAATAAACTGTTAAAATCATTATTTTATTTGAAGTTCTTTTTTACTCTATCTAAATCTCTTTTTGTGTCTCGTTCTTTCATAACCTCACGCTTGTCGTAATTTTTTTTCCCTTTACAAAGCGCAATTTCAAGTTTTGCCCAACCCTTATCCGTTAAAAATAAGCGTAGTGGTATAATAGTTAAACCCACATTTTGAACTTCTTTCTGTAGTTTTTTAAGCTCTTGTTTGTTTAACAATAATTTTCGTTCACTTTTAGGACTATGATTATAAGCATGGCCATAAAGGTATTCTTCAATAAACATATTTATTGCAAATAATTCGCCTTTTTCGTTAAATTCACAAAAACTTTCAGTAATTCTGGCTTTACTTTCTCGAATAGATTTAATTTCTGTTCCTGTAAGTTGAATACCGGCTATATATTTATCTAAAATCTCGTATTCAAATCGAGCTTTTTTATTTTTTATGTTAATTTTCTTCTGCATATAGGTACAAATGTACTACAAATTATATTCATTTTCAGCAGGTATTACAGTTGTTGAAACAAAAAAAGTTCATGATTTTTACATGAACTTTTAAAATTATTTTATGAATTGTTATTGAAATTTATATGATATTCCTACCATCCAATAGAAAACATTATCTAATTCTTCTTTAACTAAAGTTTCTTCATTTAAAATTGTTGCTTCATTTTGTGGAAATACTAAAGCGGGTAAGAATGAAACTGTAAATGAATCTTCAGAATACCACATAGGTAAACTAACTTCAATTGCCATTAAATTAAAACTTTCACTTTTTTCAATTACAACTTCCGTAATTGTTTCAGAAGTATTTTCAGAGTAATTATTTTTTCGGTCTCTTATTCGACTATTTATATAGTATTCCTCATAAAAATTTTGTGATCCTAAATATATTCCTGCAGTTGGAGAAATTTGAAATTTATTATTTGAGGTTAGAAAATCATGGCTAATTTCTGAAGATAAAAAGAAGTCTGAATTTTCGTTATTGCTTAAGTAGTTACTTGTATTTACAGTTAAATTAAGGATTTTAAAATCGTAGCTCAAGCTTGCTGAAATATCTGCGGTTACTTCAGAAATCACGTTGTAACTATCATTATTAAAAAAGTATTTGGTTACTGAAAAATCTCCAGATAGTTTATTTTTTTTAAAATCAAAACCCGCAGTAAATAAATATAAATCAATTCTACTTTCGTCAGGTTGGGTAAGGTAAGAGAAAGATCCTTTTCCGTAAAAACCTGATTTGTGGTTGTAAGCTATAGTAGGATATAAATAGGGAGCTGCAATGGAATCTTTTCTACCCATAAAAACAGCATCACTAATGTAATTTATAGCTGTTGAAAGATATGATTCCTTTTTATTTTGTCCAATAATACTCGAAGTACATAAAACGAACAAAATTATAAATGAGAATTTTAAAGCTTTCATTATTAAATATTTAACGATTAATTTATAAAGCTTAAAAGAACTTTTAAAGTAATTATAAATTGTCATTTTGAATAAATACAATCATTTTTTTATTTCTTCCTAAAATTTACTCAAAATGACAATTTGTGTTTTTATTTAAAACAGCCACTAACTTTTTCTAATTTTTCTTATTACGTGTGCCAGTTGCTTTCTTTTGCACTTTTTTCTTTGTCATGGTTTTAATTGCTTTAGCATTTTTTTGTGCCACCATTTTTCTTTGCATATAGGTGTTTTTAAATAGTTGACCATCCATATTTATACATTCACCATCTTGCAGTCTTAGTTGTTTTCTATCGCGATTTTGATAAGTCCCGTCTGGATTTATAGTTACGCCATTTCCAAGTTGCATTTGTTGCTGAATTTGGTTTTGTTCCTGATTTTTAATTTGGTAAACTTGACCGTCAATCATCATTATTTGATATCTATTTTGATTTCGTGTCTGAATTTGAGCTTCTGATAGTCCTTTGTTTTCTTGTTGAACTTTATACCTGTACTGATACTCATTTCTATATAAAACACCATCACTATCTAAACAAGAACCATCCCTTAAACGCAATCTAATTTGATCTTTTGTTACATAAGTCCCATCTGGATTTACTACTGTACCATCGTTTAATGTTATTTTATCTTGTAATCTAATCTGATCACGATCTCTAATTTGAAGAAGATCACCGTCAACTAACATTACACGATCTCTGTCTCTGTCTTGATCCTGAGCTTTAATTTGATCTTTATCTTGAGCTGTTAATCCAATAGTTCCCAGAACTATAAAAATTAAAAAAATTACTACTTTTTTCATGTTTCATGTTTTTTTAATATTGAAATTTATTATTTTTTGTTATTTTAATTTAGTTTCAAAATTATACAGAGATTAAATTTATTGCAATGATCGTTATCAATTAGTAACATGATAATTATCAGATTATACAATTTATTAATTTACCGTATTAATTGATACTAATATGTTTACATCTTATTAGACACTATTTTTAAAGGAAAGTTTTAAGGATTTATGTTAATAATTTGGTTTTCACTACCTCCGCCAGAAGCAATCTCTATTTCCAGGTAAGCACTTGTTGAATGCTTCTATAAAATTGCATTCGAATTATTTATAAACCTAATATATATTATTTCACTGGTGAAGGAGGTATTATCAACCCAAACAGTGTATTTTGGGCATTTTAAAAAAGATATAACTAGTGATTGTAATAAAATGATGGATTAGTTTTAGGTATTGAGGTTTTTTAAAAAGATAGAATTCCTCATTTTAGCTTTTATTGTTAAAAGCTTATTAATGCATTGAGGTGTGGTTTTTAAAATTTATATAAAATGAAAATCTACCTTTTTTATAAGCAAAGTTATTTTATGAAAATTGTTCAATGTATCAATTAGAAATTATGATTAATATCACCAATCATATTAATTAATATCATTAATTATTATACTTTCTCATTGTAATTTCAAGCTATAAAAAATAATTTTTACAGTTTTGAAAAATAATTATATAACCTTCGTAATAGCATTTTTTTTAATAAGTAATGCCTTTTCTAAAATAAGTAACTCCTTTTCTAAAATTACTTTTATAGACCAAACATTTGTGCCTGATAACAATTTTGAGCAAGCATTAATAGATTTAGGGTATGATAATGTATTGGATAATTATGTGCTAACAAGTAATATTAATAAAATCAATTCACTAGATTTAGAGTCAAAGGGTATTAGTGATTTAACTGGAATTGAAGATTTTATTGCACTTACAGAATTAAACTGCTTTGATAATCTAATTTCTACAATAAATTTAAGTAAAAACACAGCATTAAAACAATTAACACTTTGGAAAAATCAACTTTTAAGTTTAGATGTTAGCAAAAATTTAGCTTTAATATATTTGGATTGTGAAGATAATCAACTTTCAGAGTTAGATATAAGTAATAATACTGCTTTAAAAACTTTATATTGTGGTTTAAATTTTCTTTCAAATTTAAATTTAAGTAAAAATATAGCTTTACTTGAAGTAGATTGTTTTAGCAATCAAATAACCACAATTGATGTAAGTAAAAATACTGAATTAACAACTCTAGTGGTTTGGTTAAATGAACTGACAAGTTTAGATGTTAGCAAAAATCTAGATTTGATATATTTAGATTGTGATGACAACCAACTTTCCTATTTAAATACTGATAATAATAAAAATTTAGAAACGCTGTATTGCGGTATAAATTTACTAACTAGTTTAAATGTAACTAACAATAACGCTTTAACGGAATTATATTTTTATTACAATAAGATTACAAGTATAAATTTAAGTTCCAATAAAAATTTAGTATACTTAGATTGTGAGGGAAATGAGCTTAGCAGTTTATATTTAGCAAACAATACAGCTTTAGAATCTTTATATTGTGGCATTAATTTACTAACAAATTTAGATGTAAGTAAAAACGTTTCCCTATATGAATTAGACTGTTACAATAATCAATTAGCTTCAATTGATGTGAGTAAAAATACCAAATTAATAGCATTAATTGTTTGGCTAAACAAATTAACAAGTTTAAATTTAAACACAAATATAGCTTTGCAATATTTAGACTGTGAAGAAAACTATCTAACTAGTTTAAATTTAAGTAATAACACATCTTTAGAGTCTTTATATTGTGGTGTAAATTCACTCACAAATATAGACGTAAGTAAAAATACTGCTTTAACAGAATTAGACTGTTATAACAATCAATTAACTTTTATTGATGTAAGTAAAAACACATTATTAACTTCATTAATAGTTTGGTTAAATAAAATAACGAATATAGATTTAAATTCAAATAAATTATTACAATATTTAGATTGTGAAGATAATGAACTTAGTATTTTAGAAATTAGTAATAATACAGCCTTAGAAACATTATACTGTGGTGTAAATTCACTCACAAATTTAGATGTAAGTAAAAATATACTTTTAACTGAATTAGACTGCAGTTGGAATCAATTAACTTCAATAGATGTAAGTAAAAATGTTTTATTGACGAGGTTAGTTATTTGGATAAATAATGTTAAGAATTTAAATTTAAATACGAACGTTGCTTTAGAATATTTAGATTGTGAAGATAACGAAATTTCAAGTATAAATTTAAGCAGCAATACAGCTTTGCAAACGCTGTTTTGTGGAGTCAATTTTTTGACAAGTATAGATGTAAGTAAAAACAATGCTTTAATAGAATTAGACTGTTACAATAACCAATTAACAACACTTGATATAAGTAAAAATATTTTATTAACCACATTGGTGGTTTGGCTAAATGAACTGATAAGTATAGATGTAAGTAATAATCCAGAATTAATTTATTTAGATTGTGAAGAAAATCAACTGACTAGTTTAGAGGTTTTTAATAATATTGAACTATTAGATTTAATAATTAAAAATAATCAGATTTCTGGAGCAATTGATCTAACTAATAACACAAAATTAATTTATTTAAATGCCTTAAATAATTCTGAATTAGTTTGTATTGAAGTTAATGAATCAATATTTAATGAGATTCCTGTTGATTGGGAAAAGGATGATACCGCTAATTATAGCTTAGATTGTTCAAATGAAATAGACGATGATGAAGATGGTATTATGAATAATTTGGATCAATGTCCAAATACTCCAAATGGAGAAGCAGTAGATTCTAATGGCTGTTCAGAAAGCCAATTAGACCATGATGAAGATGGCATTATGAATGATACAGATGTATGCCCAGAGACACCAATTGGAGAAATAGTAGATTCATATGGTTGTTCCGAAAGTCAGCTAGACGATGATGAGGATGGCATTATGAATAATTTGGATCAATGTCCAGAGACACCAATTGGAGAAGAAGTAGATTCTAAAGGCTGTTCTGATGACCAATTGGATAAAGATGGGGATGAAGATGGGGTTTTAAATAGTATTGATATTTGCCCAAATACACCAATTGGAGAAGCAGTAGATTCTAATGGCTGTTCAGATAGCCAATTAGACGATGATGGCGATGGAATTATGAATGATAAAGATTTATGTTCAGATACCCCAATAGGAGAAGATGTTGATGCCAATGGATGTATATCCTTGGCTTTCAATAATTTAACAATTGAAACAATAGCAGAAACTTGCCCAGGTAAAAATAATGGTCAAATAATAATAACTGCTCAAACTTCATATAGTTATATGGCTAGTGTTAATGGAACCATTTATGATTTTACTACCAATAAAACTATTGATAATTTAGCACCAGGAAACTATGAACTATGCATTGTTGTGACCGGTAAAACATCACCTTACTGCTATAATATTATCATAGGTGAAGGTACTATTGTTTCTGGTAAATTAACATCAAAAAGTAGTAAAACAACGGTAGAGATTCTAAAAGGAACAGCTCCATATCAGGTGTACGTAAATGGAATACCTATTTTAAGAACAATATCATCAATCTTTGATATTGATACCAAACATGGCGATTTAATTGAAGTAAAAACGGAAGTTACTTGTGAAGGAGTTTTCTCAGAAACGATTCAGTTATTTGATATGATAACTGTATATCCAAATCCTACGGATGGTTTATTTGAGTTAGCCATCCCTTTAAATCTTAAAGAAGTTACTATTGAATTGTATAACAATAGTTCTCAATTGATTTCAAGAAGAACTTATCCTATTACTAATGGAAAGGTACAATTAGATTTAACAAATAAATCAGTTGGTGTTTATCTAGCAAAAATATTGGTTGAAAACGTAATTACACTTAAAATAATTAAAAAATAGCCATGAAAAATATTTTTTTTATAACGGCTTTTAGTCTTATGCTTTGTTCTTGTGGAGGCAGTGGAGAAGATTACCCAGTACCAGAACCAACACCTGTAATAAATAAAGCACCAAGTACTCCGGTACAAACAACACCTTTAAACAATCAATTGTGTATTGATTATGTGGTAGATTTTCAATGGAATGCAGCTTCAGACCCAGACGGTGACACTGTTAGTTATGAGATGCAAATAGCAACAGATAATCAGTTTACACAAAATTTACTAACTAAGACTAGCTCAAGCACAACAATTTCTGTTACTTTAAACAAAGGAGTAGCATATTATTGGAGGGTACTAGCAAAAGATAGTAAAGGATTAACAAGTATGTATTCTTCTACTTTTAGTTTTTACACAGAAGGAGATGGAGAATCTAATCATTTGCCATTTTTACCAGTAATAGTTAATCCTAAACTAAATTCAATTGAACAAGATGCGATAGTTACTTTAGAGTGGACTGCAAGTGATGTAGATTCAAATGATACACTTTTATTTGATGTATTTTTAGATAATATAAATCCGCCTACTACAAAAGTTGTAGAAAATCTTTCAGAGACTAATTTAAATCAGACCTTAGAATCATCAAAAAATTATTATTGGAAGGTGGTAGTAAAAGATGATAAAGGTGGAGAAACTATTGGTCAAGTTTGGTGTTTTAAAACGGATTAACTGAATTATATTCCTACCATCCAATAGAAAACATTATCTAATTCTTCTATAACTACAGTTTCATTATTAAAATTGTTGCTTCATGTTGTGGAAATACTTAAGCGGTTAAAAATTAGAAAGTTATTATAATGATGACTGTCAGATGTTAACATGATAATTATCAGATTCATATACTCATTTATTTATTCTAATTGTTTATGTAATTAGACCTTTTTTAAAAATGAAAGTTTTAATAAATCAAATAAATTAGCCCATATAACATAGCTAATAATTAGTTATATGGGCTTAATTTTAAAGTTTTAAGTTATTTTAATTATGTCCTGAACCACTACCTGAGCCATTTCCACTTCCTACTGTTCCAGTTCCTCCTCCATGGTTGCCATCAACACCACCACCTGAACCAACACCGCCGCCGCTATTTCCACCGCCTTGGCCAGTACCTCTAGCTTTTATTAAAATATCCATGTAGGTTAAGTTATGGTCTTCTCTTTTTACAGCAGTTCCTCCTCCTGAATCTCCACCTTCAGCCTCTGATTTAGCAGATAATTCTTCTTCTTCCTCTGGTATAATAATTTCAGTTGTAGCATCAAAATACGTGTTTAAATTTGTATTAGGGTCAAAGCTAAAAGTAAGCCTGTAATATCCTTCACCTTCATTAAAACTTCTAACATTCCAAGTTGTTCCATAAATAATTTTACCTTTTACATTAACTTCTGCACCTGCCTGTTCGTTAAAAATAGCATCATTCACCAAATCATCTAAAGATCCACCTAGTTCATTCCAACCAACTTCAGGTATCCACTCTAATGAATTTAATCGACCATCATTTTTATCCACATTCAATTTTTGAATAGTAAATCTCGCATTTGGAGAATAAACAGTTGCTTGATCGCCTAGTCCATACATGACAGTTGTACCATCTAATGAGGTTTGAAGTCCATGAACTTCATCGGCACCCCAACTATCAACATGTCTCATAGCAAATTGCGTAACTGGTGTTGCCAAACCTTCTAACAATACAACTTCAACTCGTACCTGAGATTTTGTGTACCAGTCAACAGATTCTAAATTATCTCCCCAATCAATAAAATCAACATTTATAGTGCTTTTACCAAATTCATCTGGAAATCCATTAGAGGCTTGCCAAACATTATTTTCATCTTTCTGTACATATGCTCTATATTCAGCATCAATACAAGGTTCATCATCACCAATATATGGTCCACAACTATAAAGCGGTGCTTGTGGATCTATTGGGTCTTCATTCCAAACACCCCACCACTCTCCGGTAATAGAATATTCTCCCTCAACACCTTGAAGGGCTTTTG
This sequence comes from Lutibacter oceani, assembly GCF_003384935.1. Lineage (GTDB taxonomy): Bacteria > Bacteroidota > Bacteroidia > Flavobacteriales > Flavobacteriaceae > Lutibacter > Lutibacter oceani. The sequence continues at coordinate 229,409 of NZ_QTTQ01000010.1, read as the reverse complement.
TCACTCCATCTGACCAAATTACTGGGAAAGATAAATTGTTGCCAAATGTTTCTCCTGTTGTGTCAGGTTTTCCTTTAGAGCTCATTTCAACTGTAGTATCATCAATAACTAATACATCATCAATTAATGCATCGTCATTACATTGAGCAAAAACAAAAATAAGCGCAAGTAGGCTTATTTTTAATACAAATTTTTCTAATTTCATAATTTTGCGTTTTTAAGTTATTAAATTTATATTCATTTGGGGCATTGTTTTCAAACTGCTTAACGAATTTTTTATTTAATAGTTTAAAGAACTTAAAATAAATAGAATTATGAAATGATTTACAACAAGTGATTACATGATAATTATCATATAATAAAGTATGCTAATAATTAGTTAATATAATAGAAGGGTAAAATATAAATTAATAAAACCCAAATTTGATTATTTAGACAAATACATCAAATTTGGATTTAAACGCAAATTTTTATTATGAAATAAAAATATTAAATAATATTTAGCTTAGATTCCAAATAAATTTAAAAATTGTTGTAAAATACTTTCTGAATCTAAACATGAGCCTTCTTGTAATTTGGCTTGTGTTTTAAGTTGAATTTTATCTACTAACATATCAATTGTTCCATCCATACAGGAACCATCTTGTAATTGTAATTTAATTTGATCTTTTAACTGATCTTTTGTCTGAATTTGATCCATCAATATTTCTATTGTAGTACCATTTTCTAATGCAATTACCAATGTACCATCTTGAAATTGATATAACTCTTGATCCTGTAATTGAAGTTCGGGTTGTCCTTCTGGCTGAACTTGTTCTTGTAATTGATTTTTATGTTGCTTTTTTTCTTGAGCAACCAACCCTTCGGTTCCTAGAACCATAAAAATTAAAAATATTGCTAATTTTTTCATTATAAAAAATTTAATTTATAAGTACACTTTATTTTGTTGTACTATCTTTTAGACTTTTTATTTTTATAAAAGTTTGAAATAAATTTAATTAGCAATAATCTGAATTATTTCAATTATGTAAACAATGGGAAGATTAAATTATAAATATAATATTATTAAATAATTTGGTGTATTTACCTATGGTTTTTAATATTATTTATAGCTTACTATTTTGCTGCTTACTATAGAATTTATTTTTTATTGAATCCATTTCTTTAAATAACTTTTCTATTTCATTATTATTAAATTTGAAATGTTTCGTATAAAAATCGTCTGTGTAAAAATCGTTTAAATTTAAAGGCGATTTAATTAAAAATTCATTTTTTAAAATAGAGTCAATCGATTTAAATTGAAGGTTAAAATCGTTTCTGAATTTATCAAATATTTCCTTTTCTAAGAGTGTATCATTTTTAATAGTTGAATAAAAATAGTAATAACTGGAATCTATACTTATTAAATTTCCTTGGTCATCATATTCTTTAATAACCTTTGTTTTTTCAATTGGCTTAATTGTATCGTTCTTAGTTAATTCTTCCTTTTTGTTTGTATTTTGACTGTTGCAACTTGTTAATAAAAAAATTATTGATATTAACATTATTAAATTTTTCATAATAGTAATTTTTATATTAATTACTATTAAAGTTATTTTCATTTAGAATTATTAGCAATGATATTAATCAATTAGTAAATAATATTGCTTTAAAGAGAGTAGGTTGTAATTTTTTAGTAATTAATTTTCAACAGAATATCAGTAATACTCTTATTAGAAATAGTAATTATATAAAGATTGGAATTATTGCTATCATCAATATCAAGGTATTTTTCATTGCCTAAAACTTTATTTACAAACTGAGGAGTGGTATTGCTATGTCCAACAACTAATACTGTTTTACCTTTTGTTTTTAATTGAAAATCTTTACTAAATAAATCTCTTGGATTGTAAAATTGAATTTCAAGATCTTTATTTTTCGCGGTTGGAGTTGCTGTTTGTATGGTTCTATTATAATTTGTGGAAAAAACCATATCAAAATCAATATTTGAAAATACAGAACCCCAATTAGCTGCACGTAGCTTTCCTGTATTGTTTAAATTAGGGTTTTTATTAGACGCATCTGTTCTATCTTTTTCGGCATGTCTAATGAAATAATAGGTGGTTATTTCATTTTTTTGAGAAAAACTATTGGTCGTATAAATAAATATAAATAGTAAAAAAAGTAATTTTTTCATTTTGAAAATATTTAATAAATACGAATATAAACAAAAAACTCCTTGTCTATAAGATAAGGAGTTTTACATTTTAATAAATTACATTATTTATTTCTAAATACTATTTTATCATCAAATGCATCTAATAAAATGCTACTTGTAGCTGTTATTTTTCCTGATAAAATTTCTTTTGAAAGTTCATTTAGCACATCTTTCTGAATAACTCTTTTTACAGGTCTTGCACCAAATTGTGGGTCAAACCCTTTTTCTGCTAATGCTTCAACTAAATCTTCAGTGAACTCAAGTTCAATTTCTTTTTCTTTCAAAATTTTAATTAAACCATTAAGTTGTAATCTTACAATTTGTTGAATTTCATCTTTATTTAAAGGAGTAAACATTATAATTTCATCAATTCTGTTTAAAAATTCTGGTCTAATAGTTTGTCTTAATAACGCAATTACTTCCTCTTTTGTAGCCTCTGTAACATTATCACGTTTTTCCATGTCCATTTTTTCAAACCTTTCTTGAATAATATGAGCTCCCATATTTGAAGTCATAATTATTATAGTATTTCTAAAATCAGCAACTCGTCCTTTGTTATCAGTTAGTCGTCCTTCATCCAATACTTGTAATAAAATATTAAACGTATCTGGGTGTGCTTTCTCAATTTCGTCTAATAAAACTACAGAATATGGTTTACGTCTTACGGCTTCTGTTAATTGCCCACCTTCTTCATAACCTACATAACCAGGAGGTGCACCTACCAATCTACTAACAGCATGACGCTCTTGATATTCACTCATATCAATTCTTGTCATTGAGTTTTCATCATCAAATAAATATTGAGCTAAAGCCTTTGCAAGTTCAGTTTTACCAACACCAGTTGTTCCTAAAAATAAGAATGTTCCCATTGGTTTTTTAGTATCCTGCAATCCGGCTCTAGAGCGCCTAACAGCATCTGCAACAGCCACAATTGCTTCTTGCTGTCCAATTACTCTGTGGTGTAATTCATCTTCTAAATGCAATAATTTTTCACGATCACTTTGTAACATTTTTGTTACAGGAATTCCAGTCCATTTTGCAACAACTTCGGCAATATCATCTCGCGTAACTTCCTCTTTTATTAAAGCAGATTCTTGATCAGTAGCCATTTCTTTTTGAAGCTCATCCAAATGTTCTTGTTCTTCTTTTATTTTTCCATAACGAATTTCAGCAACTTTGCCATAATCACCTTCACGTTCAGCACGTTCGGCTTCTAATTTGTAATTTTCAATTGCTTCTTTACTAACTTGTACTGCATCTACCAATTCTTTTTCACTAACCCATTTAGCATTTATTTCATTTCTGTTTTCCTTTAAATTTGCGACTTCTTTTTTAAGTGAAGCTAATTTTTTTTCATCTTTTTCACGTTTAATAGCCTCAATTTCAATTTCAATCTGCATAATTTTTCGATCTAAAACATCAAGTTCTTCAGGCTTTGAATTTATTTCCATTCGTAATTTTGCAGCTGCTTCATCCATTAAATCAATTGCTTTATCTGGTAAAAAACGATTAGAAATATAACGTTGAGATAGTTCCACAGCAGCAATAATTGCTTCATCTTTTATTTGTACTTTATGATGATTTTCATATTTTTCTTTAATACCACGTAAAATAGAAATAGCACTTTCTGTATCTGGCTCATCAACAATTACTTTTTGAAACCTACGCTCTAAAGCTTTATCTTTTTCAAAATATTTTTGATATTCATCTAAAGTAGTTGCACCAATAGCTCTCAATTCACCACGGGCCAACGCTGGTTTTAAAATATTTGCAGCATCCATAGCACCTTGTCCGCCACCAGCACCAACCAAAGTGTGAATTTCATCTATAAAAAGTACAATTTCACCTTCAGCAGAAGTAACTTCTTTTATAACAGATTTTAATCGTTCTTCAAATTCACCTTTATATTTTGCACCTGCAATTAGTGCTCCCATATCTAAAGAATAAATTTGTTTATCTTTTAAATTTTCAGGAATATCTCCTTTTACAATTCTATGTGCTAAACCTTCAGCAATAGCTGTTTTACCCGTTCCAGGTTCTCCAACTAACATTGGATTGTTTTTGGTTCTACGTGATAAAATTTGTAAAATTCTTCTAATTTCTTCATCTCTACCAATTACAGGATCTAGTTTACCATCTTTAGCAAGTTGATTTAAATTTTTAGCATATTTATTTAAAGAATTATAAGTTTCTTCTGCACTTTGAGAAGTTACTTTACTTCCTTTTCTTAATTCTGAAATAGCTAATTGCAATCCTTTATCTGTAACTCCCTGATCTTTTAATATTTGTGATGTTGTATCTTTTGTGCTTAAAATAGCTAACAGCAAATGTTCTATTGAAACGTATTCATCTTTTAATTTTTTTGCTTCAGTTGCCGCTGTATTTAACATTTTTGATGCATTTCGGGATAGGGTAGTATCTCCGCCTCCTGTCACTTTTGCATAACTTTCAATGGTTTTGTCAATTAAACTTTTTAGTAAATCTATATTAACACCTAATTTTTTAAAAATAAACGGGGTAACATTTTCATCAACCTCAAATATTCCTTTTAAAATATGAGAATTTTCTATTTGTTGATGTCCAAAACTTTCTGCAATTTGCTGTCCTTTTTGGATAGCTTCTTGTGATTTTATTGTAAAATTATTAAAGTTCATAACGTGTTATTTTTTTGTTTTCTATATTTGCAGCTTCAAATAATAGTCCAATTAAATTAAACTAAGTATTTCAGGTCATTTTGTCTTATTTTTTTAGGTAGTTAACGACAATTTGTCTTTCTAAAAAAACATTATGTGAATGACAGCTAAGTAATCAAAAAATAAAAATGAGTATTTTTAGTAATATTTTAGGGGCAAATAAAAACGAAATAGATAAGCCTGTTTTTAATTGGATTTCATTAACTGAAATGAATCAGTTAAAAGAAATAATTGAATTGTCGAATACAAAATTAATTGTAATTTTTAAGCACAGTACTCGATGTGGGATAAGTAGAGGAGTGCTTTCGCAATTTGAAAAAGCAACAGATTCTTCTTTAGAAAATGTTGCCTTTTATTATTTAGATTTATTGAAATATAGAAATATTTCAAACGAAATTGCTTCAAATTTTAATGTTTATCACCAATCTCCACAAGTATTATTAATAAAAAATGGTAAAGTAGTAACACATAATTCTCATTACGACATTATTTCATCTGTTATTCTGGAAGATTATATTTAACTGCTGGTAAAATTTTTCCTGTACATTTACCAAAACCAATTCTTCCTTGGCTGTTTTCGCAATAACCTCTAATAATTACATGGTCACCATTTTTAAAATAAGTACGTGTACTGCCATCTTTTAATGTTATAGGTTCTTCTTCATTCCAAGTTAATTCTAGCATAGATCCATAACTGTTTTTTGTAGAACCTGAAATTGTACCACTTCCTATTAAATCTCCTGCTCTAACATTACAACCATTTATTGTATGATGTGTTAATTGCTGAGTCATTGTCCAATACAAGTTTTTGAAATTTGACTCACTTAAAGCATTTATATCACCGTTTGGTGTTTCAACAAATGTTTTTAGTTTAATATCATAGCTATTTTTGTTTTTTTTATGTTTAAGATATTTTACAACATTTTCTTGTTCAGGCCCTTCACATTTAAAAGGCTCTAAGGCATCCATTGTTACTATCCAAGCTGAAATTGTTGTAGCAAAACTTTTACTTAAAAATGGACCTAAAGGTTTAGATTCTTGTTTTTGTATATCTCTTGCACTCCAGTCGTTTAATAACACCATTCCAAAAATATTTTCTTTAGCTTCATTAATATGAATAGGTTTTCCAAACTGGTTAACGTCTGTAGTAACAAAGGCTGTTTCTAGTTCCATGTCAATACATTTTGCAGGTCCAAAAACAGGTTTATCTTGCCCCAATTGTTGTGTTTGCCCTAAAGGTCTTCTTATAGGTGTGCCTGAAACAACTACCGAGGATGCTCTACTGTGAAAACCAAGTGGCATATGAGACCAATTATTATTTAAAGGTTCTTCTTGTAATTTAAATATTTTAGCAACATTGGTTGCATGTTCTTTACTTGAGAAAAAATCAGTAAAATCGCCAACCTGAATAGGCAATAACATTTCAACTTCATTTACATCAAAAATAATTACTTCTTTATGTTTGGTATTATTTTGTAAGGTTTTATTCTCAATATCAAAAACATCGGCAATTCTATTACGCACCAATCTCCAGGTTTTTCTTCCGTCTGCAATAAAATCATTTAAAGAATCTTGCATAAAAATATCATCTGTCAATGGTATTCCATTAAAATATCCTAATTGATGAAATGCTCCTAAGTCAATGGCATATTCACCAATTCTTGTTCCAATAGTAATAATATCATCTTTTGTAATAAAAACGCCAAAAGGTATATTTTGAATTGGAAAGTCGCAACCTTGTTCTACATGTAGCCAAGATTTTCTTTGTGGATTATTAGCTGTTATTTCCATATCTTTAAATTCTTTTTATTTTCAATTAAATTTTCTAATCAAATATATAAGTTTCTACTTAAAAGAAAAATGAATTTGTTATTTTTGCGATTAATTTAACTTTTAAAAAGTAATATCGAATGCAACGTGACCAAATTATCTTTGATTTAATTCAAGAAGAGAAAGAAAGACAAACAAATGGATTGGAATTAATTGCCTCAGAAAACTTTGTTAGTGAGCAAGTTATGGAAGCAACAGGTTCTGTTTTAACAAACAAATATGCTGAAGGATACCCTACAAAACGCTATTATGGCGGTTGTGAGGTTGTTGATATTGTTGAACAAATTGCAATAGATAGAGCTAAGGAATTATTTGGTGCGGAATATGTAAATGTGCAACCGCATTCTGGATCACAAGCAAATGCGGCTGTTTATCATGCTGTTTTAAATCCAGGAGATAAAATTTTAGGTTTTGATTTATCTCACGGTGGACATTTAACACATGGTTCACCAGTAAATTTTTCTGGAAAACTATATAAAACTTCTTTTTATGGAGTTGAAGAAGCTACAGGTGTTTTAAATTATGATAAAATTCTTGAAACTGCTAAAAAAGAACAGCCAAAACTTATTATTGCTGGTGCATCGGCATATTCCAGAGATATAGATTTTAAGAAATTTAGAGAAATTGCAGATGAAGTTGGAGCTTTATTAATGGCTGATATTTCTCACCCTGCGGGTTTAATTGCAAAAGGAATTTTAAACGATCCAATACCTCATTGTCATTTTGTAACTACAACAACACATAAAACTTTACGTGGGCCACGTGGTGGAATTATTATGATTGGCAAAGATTTCGACAATCCTTTTGGCTTAAAACTAAAAAATGGAAGTCTTAAAAAAATGTCGATGTTAATAAATTCGGCTGTGTTTCCAGGAAATCAAGGAGGACCATTAGAACATGTTATTGCTGCTAAAGCAGTTGCTTTTGGAGAAGCTTTAACAGATGAATTTTTACATTATCAAATTCAAGTTAAAAAAAATGCTTCGGCAATGGCAGATGCTTTTGTTGAAAAAGGGTATAAAATTATTTCAGGCGGAACAGATAACCATTGTATGTTAATAGACTTAAGAAATAAAAATATTAGTGGTAAAGATGCAGAAAATGCATTGGTAAAAGCTGATATTACTGTTAATAAAAATATGGTTCCTTTTGATGATAAATCTCCTTTTGTTACTTCTGGTATTAGAATAGGTGCAGCTGCTGTTACTACACGTGGTTTAAAAGAAAATGATATGAAAACTATTGTTGATTTGGTTGATGCAGTAATTACAAATCATCAAGATGAAATTGCTTTAGAAAATATTGCAGAAAAAGTGAATGATATGATGTCTCACAGACCTTTATTTACTTGGTAAACAAACGATACATATAATTATTAAAATCCTGCAATTGCAGGATTTTTTTTAACCTAATTTTAACGGTATTAAGCTATTTAAGTTACAATTTTCCGGCAAACATGTTATAACTTTAGGTGTTAAATAGCGTGAAAAAAGAATATTAAATAGTTATAAATTTAAAAAATAGTTAATATGGAAACACAACAAGAAATTACGTCAATGCCAAGAATAGGTGATAAAGCACCAGAATTTAAAGCAGTTACTACACAGGGAGATATTCATTTTCCAAATGATTATAAAGGAGATTGGGTAATTTTATTTAGTCACCCCGCCGATTTTACACCTGTATGTACTTCTGAATTTATGACATTTGCCACAATGGAAGAAAAGTTTTTAAAGGCAAATTGTAAATTAGTAGGTTTATCTATTGATGGTTTGTATAGTCATATTGCATGGCTACGATCCATTAAAGATAAAATTGAATATAGAGGGATGAAAAATGTAGAAGTAAAATTCCCGTTAATTGAAGACATTACCATGGAGGTTGCCAAAAAATATGGAATGATTCAACCAAATGAAGATTCTACAAAAGCAGTACGCGCTGTATTTTTTGTTGATCCAAATGGTATAATTAGAGCTATTATTTATTACCCATTAAGTTTAGGAAGAAACTTTGATGAATTATACAGAGTAGTAATCGCTTTACAAGCAGCGGATGCATTTGGTGTTGCAACACCTGCAGATTGGGTGCCTGGAGATGATGTAATTATAGGTCCTGCGGGTTCTTGTGGTTCTGCTGAAAACAGAATGCAAGGTAAAGAAGATATGGAATGTAAGGACTGGTATTTCTGCACTAGAAAATTAGATAAAGACAAAGTTTTAGAAAAAGTTCTAAAAAAGTAAGCTTAAAATAATTTTGTCAAACTGAGCTTGTCGTGATATATTAATTATTAACAAGTTAAATAGAATTTCGACAAACTTAGTTTGACATTATCTTTATAATTAGTTAAACTAATTGTTCTTTAAAAAGTATTAATCTTCATCTTCTAAAGCTCGTTCTAATAATTTATCATTAAAGTTTTTGGAACCTTTTGCACCTAATTTTTTAATGCTTTCAACTTTTTTAATAAGATTACCTGCTCCTGTTAATTTTTTCATTGAAGTATCATAGGAACCTTGTACTGTTTTTAATTGATTACCAACCTTAATTAAATCGTTGGTTAAATTCACAAACTGATCATATAATCTTCCAGCCTGAATGGCAATTTCTATCGCATTTTTTTGTTGTTTTTCATTATTCCACATACTATCAATTGTACGCAATGTTGCTAATAGAGTAGTAGGAGTAACAATTACAATATTTTTTTCAAATGCTTTGTTATATAACTGATTGTCATTGTTTAAAGCTACTGCAAAAGCGGGTTCTATAGGAATAAAAAGTAATACAAAATCAGGTGATTCAATCTGATAAATATCTTGATAGTTCTTCTCACTTAATTGTTCAATATGGCGTTTTAAAGAATTTACATGTTCTTTTATTGCTTGTTCTTTTTCAATTTCATCATCAGCATTAATATATTGTTCATAAGCAGTTAAGGATACTTTTGAATCGATAATCATTTTTTTGTCATCCGGCAAATGAATTACAACATCTGGTAATATTCTTTTACCCTCGTTATTTACAAAGCTTTGTTGCACAAAATATTCACTATCTTTTTCTAATCCAGACTTCTCTAAAACACGTTCTAACACCAGTTCACCCCAATTTCCTTGTGTTTTACTATCTCCTTTTAAGGCTTTTGTTAAGTTAAGGGTCTCTTTACTCATTTGTAAATTTAAATCCTTTAAACCTAAAATTTGTTGACGTAATGCTGCATGATAATCAATACTTTCTTTATGGGTATCTTCAACTTTTTTCTCAAAAGTTTGGATTTTCTCCTGTAATGGATTTAAAATAGTCTTTAAATTCTCTTTATTTTGCTCTGTAAACTTTGATGATTTTTCTTCTAATATTTTATTGGCTAAAATTTCAAAATCTTTAGTGAATTTTTCCTGTAATTTACCAACTTCAGCTTTGTTTTCAGTTAATTTTTCCTCTAAACTTTTAAGCTCTGAAACTTTTTGTGTGTACCTTAAATCTATTTCATGTTTTTCGTTAATCAATAGTTTTTTTTCTTCATTTAAAATATTGATATTGTTTAAATTAGATTCTTTATCTTGAAGTAAAAGTTTATTTTTTATTTCCAGTTCAGAAGAAATTTTCTCATAATTATTTTTGGTGATTAATTTACCTATAATAAAGCCTACAATTAATGTAAGTATAGCAATAATTAAAATGATAATATATTGTTCCATTTATTAGTTAAAATTTATAATTTGATAGCCATTTTTTTGATATTCAACCAAAGCAGTTAATGCTGAAAGCGCCATTTTTACATTTTCAGATTTGTCTTTTGCATCATACTTACTTGCCATAAAAGATTGTCCGCAAACAAAAACTTCAACATGAGCATTTTTTAGTGCTTCAATTAATTCTGAATTAGGGTTATTGGTTTTATATAATGTTTTATAAGAAAAATTAGATAAAGCACTTTTGGTAGCTTTACCATGTAAAATAACTGCAATCTTCATATTTTTTAATAAAATACCTTGTTGTGCATGCATATTTATAAACCGCGCCACTGTATTAAGTAGCGGATTTATTTTTTCTCCATTTGAATAATCGGTGTAAATGTCGAAAATTACTTTATACTCGGTATTTTCAGCTAAAAGTAATTCTGGATTTTCAACTTCAAAAACGTCTCCAAAATCTTTAATAATTTGAGAATTCATGTTAGAAAAACAAGTAAAAACTAGAAATACAACAATATATTTTTTCATAATAAGTAGTTCAATTTATTTAATAAGTAACTATTATAACTTATAAAATTAGTTTATAAAAGTAAGATTTTTATATTTGTTGCCATAATCAGCCATTTAAATATAAGGCTGAGTTATTAACAACTGTATGAAAGCATTTGCTCGATTTATTTTATATACATTATTAGGTTGGAAAACTGTTGGTAGCTTTCCAAAAGATTTAAAAAAATATGTACTAATTGCAGCACCACACACACATTGGCTAGATTTTCCTTTAGGAGTTGCAATAAAGTATGCTGAAGGTTTACCAGCAAATTATATAGGAAAAGCCTCTTTATTTAAACCTCCTTTTGGTTTTATTTTTAGATGGTTAGGAGGTGCTCCAGTTGATAGAACTAAAAGTAATAATAAAGTAGATGCTATAGTTGAAATTTTCAACAGTAGAGATAAATTTATTTTAGGAATGTCTCCAGAAGGTACCCGAAAACTAATTAATCCTTGGAAAACAGGATTTTACTATATAGCAAAAGGAGCAAATGTACCTATTATTATGGTTGCTATGGATTTTAAAAATAAGCAGGTTAAAATCTCCGAACCATTATTCTTATCAGATAATATGGACGAAGATTTTAAAATAATATATCAATATTTTAAAGGAGTAAAAGGTAAAATTCCTGAAAATTTTAATTTGTAAAAGGAGTGATTTTGAGCATAAAAAAAAGGTGTTAACACTTTAGTTTTAACACCTTTTTTAATAATTTGTTATATTTTTATCCTTTATAAAATGGCAATCTTACCACTTTTGCAGGAATATTTTTGTTACGAATTTGAATAAATATTTCAGTATCTTTTTTCGCATACTCTTTAGTTACATATCCCATTCCAATACCTTTTTTTAGAGAAGGGCTCATAGTTCCTGATGTAACTTCCCCAATGATTTTTCCTTTAGCATTTACAATTTCGTAACCGTGACGCGGAATTCCTTTACCTGTAATTTCAAAAGCAATTAATTTTTTAGAAACACCTTCTTCTTTTTGTTTTTTTAAAGCTTCAGAATTTACAAAGTCTTTAGTAAACTTTGTTATCCAACTTAAACCAGCTTCAATAGGTGAAGTACTATCATTTATATCGTTTCCGTATAAGCAAAATCCCATTTCTAAACGCAAAGTATCACGGGCAGCTAATCCAATAGGTTTTATTCCAAAATCAGTACCTGATTTAAAAATTGCATTCCAAACAGCTTCTGCATCTTTGTTTTTAACATAAATTTCAAATCCGCCAGAACCTGTGTAACCAGTTGCAGAAACAATAACATCTTTAAAACCAGCAAAATCACCAATTTTAAAGGTGTAATATTCCATGGAAAATAAATCTAAATCCGTAAGAGGTTGTAAGGCTTCTGAAGCATCTGGACCTTGCACAGCAAGTAAAGAGTATTCGTCTGAAACATTAGTCATTTCAACACCTAAATCGTTATGCATGGAAATCCAGTTCCAATCTTTCTCAATGTTGGAGGCGTTAACAACCAGCATATATTCTTTTTCATTTATTCTATAAACCAATAAATCATCTACAATTCCTCCTTCATTATTTGGCAAACAACTGTATTGAACTTTTCCATCAAATAACATAGATGCATCATTAGAAGTAACCTTTTGAATTAATGCCAACGCATTTTCTCCTTTTAAAAGAAATTCTCCCATATGTGAAACATCAAATACACCAACACCATTTCTAACAGTTTCATGTTCAATGTTTATTCCTTCATATTGTACAGGCATATTAAAACCAGCAAATGGTACCATTTTTGCACCTAAAGACTCGTGAATGTGAGTTAAAGCAGTATTCTTCATTATTTACTATTTTTGATATGCAAAATTAATAAATTCTCAATCAGGGAATTGGTATTAATTTACCATAAAAACATAATATCTACAATTTATTAGTTAATGTTTTAATGTTGCTAAGCTATTTTTTTCTTTTTACTATATTTGATTTTATTTAATCTTTATCAGTAAAAGCATATGAACCTCAAAAAAATATTAGCAATCTCATTTTCTTTCTTTATAGTTTTAATTTATGCTCAAAACAGTGCATTGCCACAAGACTATTTATCTAAAGAATTTCATAAAGGTAGAAGGAATGCATTAAGAAATGAAATGCCTAACAACAGTGTTGCTGTATTTTTTGCAAATGCTGTTAGAAACAGATCTAACGATGTTGAATATGTGTTTCATCAAGACCCAAATTTCTATTATTTAACAGGTTATAAAGAGCCTCACGCATTATTATTGGTTTTTAAAGAAGACCAAAAAGTTGGTGATAACACCATAAATGAAGTCATTTTTGTTCAAGAAAAAGATGAATATGCCGAAATGTGGACAGGAAAACGTTTGGGTATAAAAGGAACTCAGGATGATTTAGGTTTTAGAGTTGTTTTTAATGGAAGTGAGTTTAAAAGTTATGATATTGATTTTTCGAAATTTGACAAAATACTATTTAAAAATTTTAACAACGATGTTAGAGATTCAAAAAATGAAGGTGATTTATATGATTTAATAAAATTATTTAAAGAAAAAATTTCTTACGATTTAATTAATTTAAATAACCCTACTTCAGATAAAATTGAAGAGGAATCTGCTAAAAAATTTGATTCCAAAAAACTGAGTAGCATTATGGCTACTTTGCGAGAAGTTAAAACTAAAGATGAATTGGTTTTATTAAAAAAGGCTGTTGAAATTTCTGCAGTTGGCCAATTGGAAATTATGAAAGCAATGCATCCTGAAATGTCTGAAACTGAAGTGCAGGGCATTCACGAATTTGTTTATAAAAAATATGGAGCTGAATATGAAGGATATCCATCAATAGTTGGAGCAGGAGGAAATGGCTGTATTTTACATTATATTGAAAATAATAAAACTGTTGTAGGTAACGGTGAATTGGTTTTAATGGATTTAGGCGCAGAGTATCACGGATATACAGCAGATGTAACACGCACAATTCCAGCAAACGGTAAGTTTACCAAAGAACAAAAACTAATTTATGATTTGGTTTATAAAGCTCAAGAAGAAGGAATTAAAGCATATCAAATAGGAACAAACATGTCTAAACCAAACAATATTGCTCGAAAAATAATTAATGAAGGATTAGCCGAACTAGGTATAATTAATACTGCAAAATCAAAGCATCTATTTTTTCCTCATGGTTCTTCACACCATATTGGCTTGGATGTTCACGATCCTGGAAACTTCAAAAAGTTTGAAGAAAATATGGTAGTTACAATGGAACCTGGAATTTATATTCCTTATGGTAGTAATTGTGATGAGAAATGGTGGGGAATAGGTATTAGAATTGAGGATGATATTTTAATAACTAAAAACGGTCCCATAAATTTATCAGCTATGGCACCAAGAACTTCTGAAGAAATTGAAGAAGTTATGAAATTACCAAGTGTTTTAACTAATTTTAATTTACCAAAGTTAAACGACTAATTTAAAATCATTCTATTAGAAATTCCCTATTATAATTAGAATTTTATGATTATATTTAGTTATTAATTAATTAATTAATTAATAACTAAATATAAATTGAATTATACATGAAAAATAACAGTGTATAATATTCTGTTAATTTAAGTTTTGAAGAAATAAAATTACCTCCTTTTGAAGAAATTTTGGTATTAGGTAAAAACTCTCCACATGGAAAGCAAGGAATTTCAAGATCTTTTGAATTGTTAATTCCAAATGGCTTTGAAATTATTGAAACAGATCATGGCAATGTAGATTGCGTATTTGTTAATAAACGAATTTTAACAAAAATGCCTAAAGAAAGAATTTTAAAAATATTAACTAATAATGTTTTTCCATATGTTTCTGAAAAGGAAATTATTAAAGTTGATTTTAAAGTGAAGATATCATACACTATAGTCGAGGACGATTAATTAAATTATGAAAATATCGCATTTAATACGAAGAGATTTTTTAACAATTAATCCTTTTTATGGTATAAATGCAATTAAAAAGGAATTGTTAAAACGAACAGCATTGGTTGTAAAAGATGAAAATCAATTTTATGGTGTTTTAACAACTAATGATTTAGTAACAAATCCAAAAGTTTTGGTAATTGACTGTTTATCAATTAAAAACATGGTGGATTGTGGACAATCTGTTCAAGAAGTACTTTCCGAAATGAAGATTACAAATACAGATGTGTTGCCTATTAGTGAAGATGGTAAATTTATAGGATTGGTTTTTAGAAATGAACTATATAATTATTTATCAGAATATAATTTAGAACTTGAAACAATTATTGAAGAACGTACACAGGAATTAAAAAGTGCGTTAGAAACCAAAGATTTAATGTTTTCAATTATTGCACATGATTTAAGAAGTCCTTTTAATTCTATATTAGGATTTACTGATATTTTAAAAAGAAACCTAAGAAATTATGAAGTTGAAAAGTTAGAGAAATTCATTTATGAAATGAATACCCAAGCAAAGAAAACTTATAGTTTATTGGATAATTTATTAAGCTGGTCAAAAAATCAATCTGGTAAATTAGCATTTAACCTTTCTCATTGTGATATTGGGAAAATCTCTGACGAAGTTATTGAGCAACTAAAAGAAACAGCTCAAATGAAGAATATTACCATTAAAAGTTTTTATCCTGAAGGTTTAAGTATTAATGCCGATAAAAATATGTTGGAAGTAATTTTAAGGAATCTTATTTCAAATGCAATTAAATTTACGTACAATAATGGATTGGTAGAAGTTTATTCAATTGAAATTGGAGATTTTATTGAAGTAACAGTTTCAGATAATGGAATTGGTGTAGATGATGAAGATAAAATTAAGATATTTACTATTAACGATAATAAAACTAAAATAGGAACTGCAAATGAAAAAGGTTCTGGTTTAGGTTTGGTTGTTTGTAAGGATTTTGTTGAGAAACACCATGGTAAAATATGGGTTGAAAATAATAAAGATAAAGGAAGCCTATTTAAATTTACACTGCCAATATCATAATTTATTAAGTAGAACTACTAAAAATAAAAAATACCGATTTTTAAATTTGAAATATACTTAAATATAAAATTAAGACATATTTATTGATAATGCATTTTCCCAATCTGAAATTAAATCATCAATATGCTCAATTCCAACTGAAATTCTAATTAAATTTTCAGGAGTATTACTTTCAGGACCTTCAACAGATTTTCTATGTTCAACCAAACTTTCAACGCCTCCCAAACTGGTAGCCGAGGTGAAATATTTCAATTTTGTTGAAATATTAAAAGCTTTTTTTTCATTCCCTTTTATTAAAATAGATAACATAGCTCCATAACCATTATTTTGCTGACTTTTAGCAATTAAATGCTGTGGATGACTTTCTAATCCAGGGTAATTAACTTTTTCAATTTTAGGATGGTTCTCTAGAAACTGAGCCAATTTGAAAGCATTTTCAGCTTGTTTTGAAACTCTTAAATGTAACGTTTGAATTCCCCGTGCGATTAACCAGCAATCAAAAGGAGAAGGAACAGCACCATATAATAATTGAATATCTTTAATTTTATCAGCTACTTTATCATTATTTAAAACTAATGCACCACCTAATACATCACTATGTCCTCCAAAATATTTTGTTGTTGAGTGCACAACTATGTCAGCTCCTAAATCTAATGGATTCATAAAAACGGGTGTTAACCAGGTATTGTCAACTGCACAAAGAATATTATTTTTATGAGCAATTTCAGCAATAGCTTTAACATCGCTTAATTTTAATTGTGGATTTGAAGGAGTTTCAATCCAAATCATAGCCGTATTTGGTTTTATAACATATTCAATAGCTGATAAATTACTCATATCAACTAAATCATAAGATAAGTTCCATCTTTTAAAAACTTGTTCCATTAATTTTTTAATAGCATAATAAATATCGTCTGGTAAAATAATATGATCTCCACTTTTTAAACTTTGAAAAACTGCACTAATTGCAGCTAATCCAGAAGAAAAGGCAAACCCATATTTTCCATTTTCTAATTGTGCTATGCTTTGCTCAACAATTGCCCTATTTGGATTGTTGTTTCTGGAGTATACTAAATTATCTGCGTAAGATCCATCAGCATTACGCTCGTAAGTGCTTGATAAATAAATAGGTGTGCTTACAGGTTTTGCATTGTTAAAGGTATTTTCCGTGCTTTTTATAGCTCTTGTTTCAAACTTTGGATGCATTATTTTTTTAATTTATAATTAAATTTCATTTCTTCTTCATGTCCAGTATCATTGGTAAAAACTACATAAATATTTAATTCGTTTTCAGTTACTTTTTCAAAAGTAAAATCTTCAAAATAAACTTTATTTTCTTCAATTTTTAATAACTGAGCTTGCAGTCTTTCATCTTTTTCTTCCCAACCTTTTAGGTTGTTATGGAAATGTTTTAAACGGAAATATAAGGTTTCATTCTCTTCAGAAATAGTACATAACTCATAAAATTCAACATTACCATTTACCACTAATTTAAAAGACCCCATCATTGAATTACCTAAAGGAGTAGTCCAAACTTCTTCTGTATGTCCACCAAAAGCCTCACCAACCCAATAACCAGCAATCCAAGAAACATCATTTATAGAAGCTTTTACACTATTTTTAGAGGGGTCAATTTTTAAGGTATTTTGCGATATAAGATTAAATGAAATTATAAAACATAAAATAGCTAGAAAATTTTTCATTTGATACATTTAAAATTGCCTAGCTAAACTAATTATATTTATTAAGATAAACAATTACTATGTAGTAACTAAGTATTGTTTTAGTTCTTCATATGTCGAAATTTTTATTGAAACTTTTTCTTTATCAATAACATCTAATATTTGTTGTGGATATTCAATGGTTTCATTTAAAACAGGTTCTACAACATCTAAAAATTTTACTGGGTGTGCAGTTTCTAAAAATATACCTTGACCATTATTATTTGTTTCAAAATATTTTTTTAAGCCTAAATATCCAACTGCTCCATGAGGATCGGCAACATAACCAGAAACCTTTTTAATTTCTTTCATAGCTTCTTTGGTTTCAATATCTGTAAATGAATAGGAGGAAAGGTTTTCTTTTAATTTAAGATCATTTTTATAAATCTCCTGAATTCTAATAAAATTACTAGGGTCACCAACATCCATGGCATTTGAAATAGTTTGTTTTGATGGTTTTGGAATATAAATCCCTGTTTCTAAATAATTTGGAACAATATCATTAACATTTGTAGCTGCAACTAGTTGTTTTATAGGTAAACCTAATTTTTGAGCCATTGCTCCGGCACAAATATTTCCAAAATTTCCACTTGGCACTGAAAATACCAATTCTTGTTTTTTATTTTGTATTTGTTTGTAAGCAAAAAAGAAATAAAACATTTGTGGTAACCAGCGCGCAACATTAATAGAGTTTGCAGATGTTAAATTTCTTTTTGAAATTAATTCTGTGTCTAAAAATGCTTTTTTAACCATAGCCTGACAATCATCAAAAGTCCCATTAACTTCTAAAGCTTTTATATTTTGTCCTAATGTAGTTAACTGTTTTTCTTGTACTTCACTTACTTTTCCGCTTGGATACAAAATTACAACATCAACGCCATCAACACCCAAAAAACCACTTGCTACAGCACCGCCAGTATCACCTGATGTTGCAACCAAAACAGTTACTTTTTCAGCATTTTTCTCTTTATTAAAATATCCAAAACAGCGTGCCATAAAACGCGCACCAACATCTTTAAAAGCCATTGTTGGACCGTGAAATAATTCTAAGGTTGAAATATTCTCTTGAATGGAAACAACTGGAAAATCGAAACTTAATGTTTCATCAATAATTTCTCTCAGCTCTTTTTCAGGAATTTCATCACCAACAAATTGTTTTATTACTTCAAAAGCAATTTCATTATTTGTAAAATATTCAATGTGACTGAAAAAATCTTTATCTAAAGGAGTTATACTTTCTGGAAAATACAATCCTTTATCAGGTGCTAATCCTTTTATAACAGCTTCTTTAAAAGATACATCTGGAGCTTGTTTGTTTAAACTAAAAAATTTCATATTAGTTACTTTCTAAAATTTTTATTCCTTGTTTATTTATTTTTGAAATGTGAATATCATAGTCTATTCCAACTTTTTTATAAACAGATTTCATTGCGTCTACTACTTTTAATGCGTTTTCCTTACCTTTACTTAATGCAAAAATAGAAGGTCCGGAACCTGAAATTCCACAACCTAAAGCTCCCGCTTTAATAGATTGAAGTTTAACTGCATCAAAAGCTGGTATTAAAATAGAACGGATGGGTTCAATAATATAATCTTCCAAAGAACGACCAATTAACTCGTAATCTTCAGTATATAAGCCACTTATTAGTCCGCCAACATTTCCCCATTGCTTAATTGCATCTTTTAATGGAACTGTTGTTTTTAATATTTCACGAGCATCAGAAGTCTTAACTTCAATTTGTGGATGAATAACAGTTGCATATAATTCATTTGGAGTATTTATGCTAATAACATCCAAAGGCTCATAACTTCTAACTAAAGTAAACCCACCAAAAAGGGCAGGAGCTACATTGTCAGCGTGCGCAACACCTGTTGCCAAGCGTTCACCTTCCATAGCAAAACGCACTAAATCTGAGACTGAAAATGGTTTTCCTAACAATTCATTTATTGCCCAAACCGTACCAGCTGAACTTGCAGCACTGCTTCCAATTCCACTTCCTGGCTTTATACGTTTATCAATTTCAATTTCAAATCCAAAATCACTTTCAGTTTCTGCCAACAAGGCCAAAGCTGCAACACCTGCAACATTTTTATGTGTTTCCAGTGGTAAATTTTGACCAATTATTTTTGTTATTGTAACACCTGGCTTAGCAACTTTCCTAATTACCATTTCGTCACCAACAGTATCTAGTGCCAATCCTAATACATCAAAACCACATGAAACATTGGCAATTGTAGCAGGAGCAAATATTTTAATTTCGTTCATCATATTAATTATTACCAATCCTAATAATATCTGCAAATAAACCTGATGCAGTAACATCTGCACCTGCACCTGCTCCTTTAATAATTAAGGGTTGTACTGGATATCTTTCAGTAAAAAACAATACAATATTATCACTTCCATCCAAATTATAAAATGGATGATCTGATGCAATTTCTTTTAAGCCAACTTTAGCAGTTCCATTGTCAAATTCAGCAACAAATTTAAGTCTACAATTATTTGCTGCCGCTTTTTGATAAATGTTATTAAAATGAGCTGTTTCTGTTTTTAAAGTTTCTAAAAATTCAGGCACTGTAACAGCATCTAAAGAAGCTTTTGGTAAAAATGAGTCGTTTTTAATATCGTCCAATTCTAATCTTGTCCCACTTTCACGAGCTAATATTAAAATTTTTCGCATTACATCTACACCGCTTAAATCTATACGTGGATCTGGCTCTGTATAACCTTGAATACCTGCTTGTTCAACAACATTATAAAATGAATTCTCTTCATTAAAATTATTAAAAACAAAGTTTAAACTACCAGACAAAACTGCCTGTATTTTAGATACTTTATCTCCTGAAGCAATTAAATTTTTAAGCGTATCAATAATAGGTAAACCTGCACCAACATTTGTTTCAAATAGGAAAGGAGCATTGTACTCACGTGCTAATTGCTTTAAGTTTAAATAGTTAGTGTAATTTGATGAGCAGGCAATTTTATTGCACGTTACAACTGCAACGCTTTCTTTTAAATAATCTGCATATAATTTAGAAACATTTTCATTAGCGGTATTGTCCACAAAAATGCTATTTCTGTAATTTAAATCTGTTACTTTTTCATGAAACAAGTCCATATTCAATTTTTCACCTTTTTCTAATTGTGGTTTCCAATTATCTAAATCAATTCCATCTTCATTAAATACCATTTTTTTAGAATTAGTAAGTGCAATTACACGTACTTGTAACCTTAAGTTTTTTAATAAATATGTTTGTTGTTGTTTAATTTGATCTAATAATTTGCCACCAACATTTCCAACACCAACAACAAATAAATTTAACTGTTTTGTTTGGTTTTCAAAAAATTCTGAATGCAATGTATTTAAAGCCTTTTTTATGTCTTTATGTGCAATTACTGCAGAAATATTTTTTTCAGAAGCACCTTGAGCAATTGCTCTAATATTTACATTGTTTTTACCGAGAGTACTAAACATTTTACCACTAATACCTTGATGACTTTTCATATTGTCACCAACTAAAGCTATAATTGCATTATTTTTTTCAACTATTAATGGTTCAATTTTATGTTGTTCAATTTCGTAACTAAATTCTGTATCAATAGCAGTTTTTGCTTTTTCGGCATCATTATTACTAATTGCAAAACAAATTGAATGTTCTGAAGATGCCTGAGTAATTAAAGAAACACTAATTTTTTCTAATGACAAAGCTTCAAATAAACGCTTAGAAATTCCTGGAATTCCAATCATTCCACTTCCCTCTAAAGTAATTAGTGCCATATTTTCTATATGACTAATTCCTTTAATTGGATTTGTATTTGAAGATACTTTAGTTATTAAGGTTCCTTCAGCTTTTGCATCAAATGTATTTTTTATACAAATTGGAATTTCCTTTTTTAACACTGGTTGAATTGTTGGTGGATATAAAACTTTAGCACCAAAATGCGAAAGTTCCATAGCTTCCTGATAAGATATATTTTTAATAGGAAAGGCTTCACTCACAAAATTCGGATTTGCAGTATACATACCGCTAACATCTGTCCAAATTTCTAAAATTGATGCATTTGTAGCTGCAGCTATAATAGCTGCAGTATAATCCGAACCACCACGTCCTAAAGTTGAAACTTCACCATTCTCAGTTTTTGCTACAAAACCAGGTAAAACAACTATTTTATGGCTATTTTGTTTGAAGAAATCCGCAATATTTTTTGATGTTTTTTCAAATAGAACGGCAGCATTAGAAAAATTTTCATTTGTAACAATTAATTCTTGAGAATTTTTAAGTTCTGCATCTAAACTATTGTTTTTCATTGCCTCAGCAATAATATATGAAGAAAATAATTCCCCAAAACTAACTATTTTATCAGATGTTTTGTTAGACAATTCATTAATTAAAAAAACACCTTCTAAAGTATTTTCTAATTTGTTTAACATTTTTTTAATTTGCCCTAAAACCCCACTTTGATTGTTAACAGGAATTAATTCCCTAACCACTTGTAGGTGTCTGTCTTCAATAGTTTTCAGGCTTTTTATGTAATTTTCATCACCATTACATGCTAATTTTCCAGCTTCTAATAATAAATCGGTAATGCCACCTAATGCAGATACAACTACTGCAATGTTATTTTTATAAGAACTTTCTTTAACAATGTTTATTACTTTATTTATGTTTTCTGAAGATGCTACCGATGAGCCTCCAAATTTTAATACTTTCATTGGTATTAATTTAATATGTTTATTTCAATTTATTTTTTAATATCCCTAATTTCATAAACTTATGAAAAATGAATATAATATACGGACGATATGAATAGAATAGAACCCCTAAAGGGTAATTGTAATAGTTGTAGTAGTAGCAATAATTAAGCTGCGCATTATAATTGCGTTTGGAATTAACTTATGTGATTTTGCTATTTGCATACAGCAAAAGTAACTTTTTTTTCAAAAAAAGAAAGCTTTTGTAAAAATTTTAATGAATTATCAATTAAAATTAAATACAACTATACAATAAACATTATATCAAAGTACTTTTTGAGAATAATAAAAAACTCCGAAATTATATTTCGGAGTTTTCATCTATTCTAAATCTATTATTACTTGATTTTTTAATAAATCTTCAAAAGTTTCTTGTTTTCTTATCAAATAATCCTCGCCTTCATAAACTAAAACTTCTGCTGGTCTATAGCGTGAGTTATAATTTGATGCCATTGAAAAACAATATGCTCCTGCATTGTTAAAACATAAAACATCACCTTCTCTAATTTCGCTAATTCGTCTATTTGAACCAAATGTATCCGTTTCACATATATAACCAACTACAGAATAATAACGTTCTCTTCCATTAGGATTTGAAATGTTATGAATATGGTGGTAAGAATCGTACATCATTGGGCGTCCTAAATGATTAAAACCGGAATCTACACTCGCAAAAACAGTTGAAGTAGTTTGTTTAACAACATTAACATGTGCCAAAAATGAACCTGATTCACTTACCAAAAATTTTCCTGGTTCAAACATTAAGGTTAAATCCTTTCCATAATCCTTACAAAATTTATTAAACCTTTTAGTTAAACGCTCTCCTAATTCTTCAATATTGGTTGATATATCTCCTTCTTTATAAGGAACTTTAAAACCACTTCCTAAATCTATAAAATCCAGATTAGGAAAGTCTTTAGCCGTATTAAAAATAATTTCAGTAGCTGCTAAAAACACATCTATATCCAAAATATCTGAACCAGTATGTGTATGAATCCCATTTATATGCATTCCTGTATTTTCAACAACACGCTTAATTAGCGGAACTTGATGAATGGATATTCCAAATTTAGAATCTATATGACCTACAGAAATTTTATGGTTTCCACCTGCCATAATATGTGGATTTATTCGTACACAAACAGGAATGTTAGGGTAGTGGTTACCAAATTGCTCTAATATAGAAATGTTATCAATATTAATTTGAACGCCTAATTGAGCCACTTGTTCAATTTCACCTAACGAAACTCCATTGGGAGTAAATATGATATTTTCTGGTTCAAAACCCGCTTCTAAAGCTAATTTTACTTCTTGAAAAGATACTGTATCAATCCCAGAATTTAATTTTTTAAATAGTTTTAAAATACTAATATTTGTATTTGCTTTTACTGCATAGTTCAATTTTAAATTTTTAACACCAGAAAACGCATTTGTAATACGATTGTATTGCGAAACTATTTTTTCTGCATCATAAACATAAAGCGGACTACCGTATTTTTCGGTAAGTGATACTAATAACTGATTATCCATTCATTCTTTTTTTAGAAGTTCCAAAAGTATGAAACGGTTTTAATTATTAAAATATAATTTTATAAAATAACAATATTTAACAGTTTGTTAAATTGTACAAAAAAACTCCTTTTAAAAGCATTAAAAGGAGTTATAATTTTGTGAATAAATGTATTTATTGAGCTCTTTCAGCAGTTATTTTAGCAATTTTCACAATTACTTCTGTTGCTAATTGAATAGATTCAGCAGGAACGTACTCATAACGTCCGTGAAAATTATGTCCTCCAGCAAAAATATTTGGACAAGGCAACCCTTTATAAGATAACTGTGAACCATCTGTACCTCCTCTAATTGCTTTAATTATTGGCTTTATATTAAGTTGTTTCATAGCTTCTTCAGCAATATCAACAATATGCATAACAGGTTCAATTTGCTTACGCATATTAAAGTATTGATCTTTAACTTCAACTTCTACCAATTTACTGCCTAATTTTTCATTTAAATCATCTGCAACCTTTTGAAATAGTGCTTTTCTACCTTCAAAAAGTTCCATATCGTGATCTCTTATTATATATTCCAAGGTTGTTTTTTCAACCTCACCTTCCATTCCATGTAAATGGAAAAAACCTTCATAGCCTTCAGTTTCCTGAGGAATTTCATTTTTTGGAAGGGCAGCAATAAATTCATTTGCAATTAGCATTGAATTTATCATTTTTCCTTTTGCGTAACCAGGATGCACAATTTTACCGTTAACTGTAACTTTGGCTCCAGCTGCATTAAAGTTTTCATATTCTAATTCTCCAACCTGACTTCCATCCATAGTATAGGCCCATTCTGCACCAAATTTTTCAACATCAAACATATGAGCACCTTTACCAACTTCTTCATCTGGGGTAAAGCAAATTCTAATTTTTCCGTGTTTAATTTCAGGATGATTGATTAAATATTCCATTGCTGAAACAATTTCGGTAATACCTGCTTTATCATCTGCACCTAATAATGTAGTTCCGTCTGTGGTAATTAAAGTTTGACCTTTATATAACAATAAATCATCAAAATAACTTGGAGATAATACAATGTTTTCTTCCTTGTTTAAAACAATATCCTTCCCATCATAATTAGGGTGAAACTGAGGTTTTACATTTGTTCCTGTATAATCTGGACTTGTATCAATATGTGCAATAAAACCAATTGTAGGAACTTTAAAATCTACATTTGAAGGGAGAGTTGCCATTATATAGCAATTGTCATCTATAGTAACATCTTGCATTCCAATTTCTTTTAATTCACCCACTAAAATGTGAGCTAAATCCCATTGTTTTTCTGTACTTGGAAAAGCTGGATTATCTGGATCCGATTGGGTGTCTACTGTAATATATTTTACGAAACGATCTATTATTTTTTGCATTATATTTAAATTTTTACCAAAAGTAACTATTCAATTAAGGATTTGCAATCTAAATTTCTTAATTTATTGTAAAAATTCAATTTTATCTAATATTGCAATTGATTCACAAATACGTTCATTTACATTGAAATCTCCATAAACCTCTGTATAAGCTGTAAAATAAGTGTCTTCTGATAGTTTAGCCATTAAATTGAATTGATGGTAATTAAATCCTTTTTTTGTTCCTTTTACAAGATACCAAAATGCTGGTTTTTCTTTAAAAAAGAGATTTCCATGGTTTATTTTTTGAAGGTTTGAAACAGCTATAATTGAATCTGTTTTTTTATGAAAATCATCATTAAATTTTAAATTTCCATAATTAAAAGAAGTATCTAACACAAATGTTGCAGTTAACTGTTTTATAGTGTCTGCAGTAAATATTTCAGATTGAAATTCATCGTAGTATAATTCTGTTTTCCAATTACTTGGGATAGCTATTTTAAAGTTTTGCTTAAAATCTGAATAATTGCTTGCGTTCTTTAAATTTACAGTATCACAATTGAAAATAGTATTTAATTCTGATTGCTTTTTACAACTTGATAAAACAGTTAAGACAAATAATAAAAAAATATAATTTTTCATTTATAAACTTATTCAATTTTCATTTTAGCAATTACATTATTTCCTGATAACCAAGCAGTATTTTTATCAAAAATACGAATGGTATAAAAACTTTCATCACTCACTTTTTTCCATTCATATCCATAATTATTTGAATAAAAAATACCATTCGTGGAAACTGCAAAAACTTCTTTCCCTTGAGTTTTAGGAACATAATTAACACAACTAACATATTTAGGCTCAGAATTTTCAGCAACTACTTCCCAAGTTTTTCCACCGTCTTTTGTAATTGCCTTGTTAGCAGAATTCCCAAATTTATCTAAATAATCACCACCACAAATAATTCCTTGTTTTTCATTGTAAAAATCGACCGAATAAATTCCTGTTGTACTTTTTCCTTGTATAATTGGTGTATTGTAAACATTCCAGGTTAATCCCATATCTGAGGTATGAAAAACACGCGCTTTTAAACCTCCTGTAACAATCCAGGCATTTTCTCCAAAAACAGCAATATTTGTATTACTTGCAGCAAATGCAGCTTCACCTTCCATAATTTTTGGCAAATATTCACAACCCATTTTACCCCAGGAATTTCCACCATCACGCGTAATTAAAATTGATAAACATTCATCAGTTGGATCTCCCATTGCAATACCATTTAATTCATCAAAAAATTGCATTGAATCATAAAAAACCTTTTCATTTTCTTCCTTATAAACAATTTCAATGTTGTTATTTTGATATTTATAAAGTAGGGCAGGATTACCAACATTTAAGGCCAATACAGCCTTCTTAGTATATGCCAAAGCTCTAAAATGTGGAATAATAGTATCTGTAATTATTTTTTTTGTTCCAACTAATTTACCTGAATTTGTAATTATTCCTATATCTCCTTTAGATCCTGCATACACAATTGAAGAGTCATTTACAATTTCAATAGCTCTAATGCTTATGCTATCCATTTTGAATTTTTCAATGGAAATTTTCACTAATTCTCTTGGCTTGTATGCTTCTTCACAAGAAAATAAAAAAATTAAGATTGTAAAAAGTAATGCGATTCTTTTCATTTTTGATATTTTTATGCGTCTAAATTAATTAAATCATTGATATTTTAATGAAAAAAGCATTGGTTATTTCTGGTGGTGGTAGTAAAGGTGCATTTGCAGGTGGAGTTGCACAATATTTAATTACAAATAAGCAAAAAAAGTACGATTTGTTTTTAGGTTCTTCAACTGGCAGTTTAATGGTTTCACATTTGGCATTGGGAAAAGTGGATGCATTAAAAAAAATATACACTTCAGTTAATCAACACTCTATATTTAGTAACAATCCTTTTATTGTTAAGAAAATACACGGCGAAAAAGTTATAAGTATCAATCACTTAAATACCTTATGGAATTTTTTAAATGGAAGAAAAACCTTTGGTGAAAGTAAAAATTTAAGGAAACTTATAAGAGAAAATATTAGTGAAGAAATGTTTTTTGAAATAAAAAACAGTGAGAATAATGCCATTGTAACAGTTTCAAATTTATCTTTAAATCAAGTTGAATACAAATCTATTAACGATTGTAGTTATAATGATTTTTGCGATTGGATTTGGGCTTCTTGTAATTATGTGCCTTTTATGAGTTTACTAGTGAAAGATGGTTGTCAATATGCTGATGGTGGTTTTGGATGTTTAGTACCAATAAAAGAAGCTATTTTGCGTGGTGCTAAAGAAATAGATGCAATTATTTTAGAAACTGAGGTTAACCAAATTAATAGAATGCAATCTAAAAATGCATTTTCTTTATTATTTAATGTATTCGATTTTATGCTTGAACATGTTGAAAGACACAATATTACAATTGGTAAATTATCGGCAAAACACAATGATGTTAAACTAAATTTATATTATACACCAACTGTTTTAACAACTAATTCTTTAGTGTTTGATAATGAATTGATGGCAGAATGGTGGAAAGCAGGATTTAAGTATGCTAAAAATAAAGACGACGAATCAATGAATGAATTTAGGGCTGATATTTTAAGCTAAAAAAGGTAGGGTTTCCCTACCTTTTTATTAAATAAACTATAAATTTATCTACTCTTTAACATAAATTTTTCTCGAACCATGTATACTATTTAATATATAAAATCCTTTTGGTAAGTTACTAATTATTTCATTTTCATAAGTTTTATTCTGTATCTTTTTTTCAAGCACTTTTACCCCTGAAAAATTATGAATACTTATTAAATATGGGCTTTCAATAGGAATACTACTTTTCTGTTGTATTTCGAATCCACCATCTTTGGGAGGTTTTGAAGAAGTTGATTCAAATTTGAAAGGAATAATTTCAATATTATTATTTTCATATGTTTCATCAACATCATTATTAGGGTCTATATCAAGTATAATATAATATGTTGTACCATTGGTAAAATAAATAGAACCAACATAATCATAAATATATGTTGATAGACTAACTGTTTTACTACTATTCGCAGGAATACTACCACCATTTCCTGTCATAAAATTATCTGAGGAATATTGAGGAGAAGTGGAAGCATATTGGGAAATTCTCATTTCAAAATATGAAGAATTTGCAACACCATCATCATCGTTTTTTAAATCAACATATATGTCTAAATCTCTGTTTTCTTTTATTTTTAGTGTTCCAGAAGTAGCTGATGTTGTTGTATCATCACCTTGTATCTTAAATCTTAGATTTGTGAGTTTTAAATCAGATTGTCTAGTATCACTACCATTAAGAATGCATTCATGAATGACACTTTCATTATTACTCAATTTATAATCCGAAGACATTGGAAGATAAGCTCCAAAATCAGGGCTATTATTATATTGGTAATATCGTATTCTTAATCGAGAATATACATACTCGAAATTGCTAAAGTCATAGCCATTAAGGGAAAAAAAGTTTCTATAAACATAATATTGACCAGCTATTAATGTATAATTATAAGTCTTTTTTGTAACTGTATTTAATAATTGATTAGCTCCATTTTTCTTATGACCCCATAATTCAATTTCAAGTTCATAAAAATAATCAGAGTAACTCCAATTCCTAGATCACTTTAAAAGAGTTGGGATGCTAAAATCAACTGTTATCTCGCTAATACAATCACCACTGTAAATTTTTGAAATGGTAGATGTTATTTCATTTAAATTATAATCTTGAGCATTAATATTGTAATTAAAGACAATACTTAATAGAAGCAATAAAGTAATTTTTTTCATAATGTTTTTTTAATGTTATATGCAAATTTAAATAGATTATTTTTATAAAAAGGATGGTTTACAATGAAAAAAGTAAGGTTATTCCTTACTCTTCATATATAATTAAAAAAGCTTCTATTTTTAGTTAGAAGCTTTTTGTTTTTAAAAAGTAAGCTATTAATTAACGTTTTATAAAATTTATAGGTATTTTTTTATCAAAAATAACAGCATTTTCTTTAATATTTATTTCTAGATTATTATTTAATTGTTTAAGCTTTATTAAATTCTTTTTACTTTTTAAAGGCTTACCACTTCCAGTAATATAGGAAATTGCGCTAGCTAATAAAGGCTCGTCAACAGTTCCTAATTCAGTAAATTCAGAAATATATTCAACTTCTTCAACAGTAGGTTCAATTCCTCCTTTAACAGTATCACCATTATTATTTGTATACTGTAAAACAATTGGCTGCATAGCCCAAGTATGATTTGTATTTAAATTATCTCCAGATTTACTAAAATTATCTGAATCGTAAATAGTTATAGACCCAGTATATTTTCCTGAAGTTGTTGTTCCAATCGTTGATACATCGATATATGCATCTAATCCGCTTATTAGAAGTTCACTTGCTGATGCTGTACTACCTGTTGTAATTACATATAACTTATTTAAATTCATTCCTGTAATAGCATCTCCAGTTTTATAAAATTTATCAGTAAAATAGGTTTCTACCCAATCTGGATGATTTTCTTCAAACCAGTTTTGTAATTCCGTATTCCATTTTTCTTTTGAAATAACTTGATTTTTAAACTGACCTGTTATTAAGCTTGCTATATCACCAGCAATATATCCATAACCGCCTAAATTATATCTTAAATCTAAGATTAATTCTGTTGCTCCATCTGCTTTTATTTGGGCAAAAGCATTTGATAATTCATCTTCAAAACCAGCATCAAATCCATTAAACATAATATAACCAATTTTAAATCCGTTAATATCTATGGTTTTTACAATATGCACGGGGTTTTCAACAAAATTTTCAACTTGAGTTAATTCGACAGATTTTCCATTTGAAATTGGGTTTCCACCATTTAAATCTGCAAAATTCATGGTGTAAGTATCTTGAGCCAATAAACTTTGATAATTATTTATGGTCAATTGCTGTCCATCAATAGCATCAAAAATATATCCTCGTTCAACATCCTTTCCAGAAGCATCTGAATTTGGTAAAACATATCTTACAAATCCTAAAACATCTGTATCACTACCGGATTCATAAGATAAGCCATATTTTACGCCATTACTTTTTACAATACCTTGAAAAGAATTTTCCAAAGCAATATAATCATCTACAATCCAAGACCATTTATCTGTATTTTCTCTATTATATATAAGACTTTCAAAAAAATCATCTGGATTAGAGTAACTACTTAATAAATCAAAATAATTTTGTTTATCAGTAATTTGACTATCAGCTAAATTAGGAACATTATCTTTCCATAAATAATAGGTGTTTAATCCTTGCCAAATAAAATCTTGAATTTCAACTGATGAAAAATCAATTTCATTTCCAGTTTCGATTTGATTTATGTAGTCATCATCTTTATTACAACTAACAAAAACAATGCTTACAAATAGAAAAATTGTTAATAAGGGGCTTATTCTTTTCATATTATAAAATGTATTATACGTATATTTCGTCGCAATATATTAAATTTAATTACAAATTTATATATGTGCGTGTTACAAAAACGAAACATAGTCGTCATAATTGTAACAACACCAAAAAAAGTTAAAATAACTAAACTTAAAAATGAAGCAGTCAGAGTTTTTAAAAACGGTAATGCCTTTTAAAGATAAAGTGTTTAGAGTAGCAAAAAGGCTACTTGTGTCTACAGAAGAAGCTGAAGACGCTACCCAAGAACTGTATTTTAAGTTATGGAAAAACAAGTCTAAATTAAAAGACTATAAAAGTGTTGAAGCATTTGCTATGACAATGACAAAAAATTATTGTTTTGATAGATTAAAATCTAAACAAGCGAGTAATTTAAAGTTGGTTCATAGTAATTATCAAGAAAAAGATACGCCATTACAAAGGCGCGTGGAACTTAATGACAGTGTAAGTTTGGTTCATAAATTGATTAACAACTTACCAGAGCAACAAAAATTAATTATACAGCTTAGAGATATTGAAGAATATGAGTTTGATGAAATTGCAGAGCAATTAAATATGCAACCTACTGCAGTAAGAGTAACATTATCAAGAGCAAGAAAAACAATTAGAGAACAATTAACAAAACAACATAATTATGGAATTAGCTAACATAGAAAAGTTGTTGGAAAAGTATCTGGATGCAGAAACTACCATTGCAGAAGAAAAACAGTTAAAAAGTTATTTTTTAAGCGATAATGTAGCACCGCATTTACAAGAATATCAATCGATGTTTGGATATTTTTCAACTAATAAAAATGAACGGTTTACAAAAACCATCCAATTAAAAAGTCAAAAGGTGAATTGGAAATGGTTATCCGTAGCAGCTTCAGTAGTTTTACTGGTAAGTGTTTACACCGGTTATCAAAATAACCAACAAAAAAAGGCTGAAAAAATATACCAAGAAACCCAAATGGCTTTTGGTATGTTAGCAGCAAATTTAAACAAAGGAAATGTTGCCATTGCACAATTGCAATATTTCGAGAACACAAAAAACAAAGTTTTTAAACAACCTAAAAATTAAAAAAATGAAAAAATTAATAGTATTATTCGCAGTAGCCTTTATGTCTTTTGGTACATACGCTCAAAATTCAATTTTCGATAAATTTGAAGATATGGACGATGTTTCATCTGTAATAGTTAACAAAGAAGCATTTAGAATGCTTGCAAAATTTAAAGGTGGAGGAGAAGAAGGTCAGGAATACCTGGAAATGGTTCAAAATTTAGAATCATTTAGAGTATTTACAACTGAAAATCTCCAAGTTGCACAACAAATGAATGACGTGGTTTCTAAATATTTAAAATCATCTAAATTGGTTGAATTAATGCGTGTAAAAGATGATGATACAAATGTTAAAATTTATGTACGTCAAGGTAAAGATGAAGACCATGTAAGTGAACTTTTAATGTTTGTAAGTGGTGCAGGAAAATATATGAAAGATTCTGATAGCCCTGTAAAAGCTGAATCTGTAATATTGTCTTTAACCGGAGAAATTGATTTAAACAAAATTTCAGAACTTACAGATTCGCATATTCCAAACAGTAGTAAGCATCTAAAAAAACAATAGTTTAACAAAAACAAAAATCGGTTAATAATTAACTGATTTTTGTTTTAATTTTTATAAACTAACTAAAAAATAAATTTGAACAGATGAAATCAATTATAAAATACACAGGATTATTACTAATTTTTGCTTTCACATTTATTGCGTGTGATAGTAATCCTTCATTACAAAAATATTATGTAGACAGTAAAGAGAATAACGAGTTTATTTCTATTGATTTACCTGCAAATATTTTAGAATTAAAAAATGATGAAGTTTCAGAAGATATTAAAACTACTTTAGAGACTATTAAAAAGGTAAACTTTTTAGCATTGCAATTAAATGAAACTAACAAAGATTTGTATGTTTCTGAAAAAGCAAAAGTAAACGCAATTTTAAAGAACCCTAAATACAAACAATTAATGCGTATGAATATGGGAAAAGGCAGTGTAAGTGTTAATTATTTAGGTGAAGAAAATGCAATTGATGAAATTGTTATATTTGGATCAGACAATAATAAAGGTTTTGCTGTTGTTAGGGTTATAGGAGAAAATATGAATCCAAATGATATTATGAAAATGGCAAACGATATTAAATTAGACGGAGATTCGGATCAATTAAAACAATTAGGTGGTTTATTTAGTAGCTTAAAATAAACCATCACTAAAATATTTTAAAAAAAGCCATACTTGATTCAAGTATGGCTTTTTAACTATCTATTAACTAACAAAAACAATTTTTATAGTATTTTTGATGCCTTAATTTAAACAGTACAAATGAAAAAAATAGTATTTCTGGTAGTTATATTTTTTGCTTTTTTCGCAAATGCTCAAAACAACCCTTACCAACCTGAAAGAGAAAAAATTAATGATTTAATTCATACCAAATTAAAAGTCGATTTTAATTTTGAAAAAAGTCAATTAAATGGTGAAGCCTGGATAACTTTAACACCACATTTTTACCCAATAAATAAAGTTACTTTAGATGCTAAAGCATTTAAAATAAATGAAGTAAAAGTAAATAACACTAAAGCAGCATTTAATTATTCAGATAATGAATTAACTATAGAACTTGGAAAAAACTATAAAAAAGGAGAAGAATATACTGTTTACATAAATTATATTGCTAGGCCAGAAGAAGTTACGCAAAAAGGAAGTGCTAATATTAAAGAAGCAAAAGGATTGTATTTTATAGATCCTAAAGAAGAAGATCCTGAAAAACCTACACAAGTTTGGACACAAGGTGAAACGGAGGCAAGTAGTTGCTGGTTCCCAACAATAGATGCACCAAATCAAAAAACTTCACAAGAAATTTATATGACTGTTCCTGAAAAATTTGTCACACTTTCAAACGGAACTTTAGAGTCTCAAACAAGCAATAATAATGGTACCAGAACCGATTATTGGAAAATGGATGAAAAACATGCTCCATATTTATTTTTTATGGGTGTTGGAGAGTTTAGTATCATAAATGATTCTTGGAATGGTAAAAAAGTGGATTATTATGTTGAACCTGAATACGCATCAGTAGCAAAAGATATTTTTGGAAACACACCTGAAATGATAACGTTTTTTTCTGATTTAACAGGAATTCAATACCCTTGGGATAAATACAGTCAAATTGTTGTGAGAGACTATGTGAGTGGTGCTATGGAAAATACTACAGCAGTCGTTCATGCTGAAAATGCTCAACAAAAAAAAGGGCAATTAATTGATAATAATGAGTGGGAAGGAACAATTGCACATGAATTATTTCATCATTGGTTTGGAGATTTAGTAACTACAGAAAGCTGGGCTAATTTAACTGTAAATGAATCCTTT
Source organism: Lutibacter oceani (assembly GCF_003384935.1). Taxonomy (GTDB): domain Bacteria; phylum Bacteroidota; class Bacteroidia; order Flavobacteriales; family Flavobacteriaceae; genus Lutibacter; species Lutibacter oceani. The sequence goes on along the minus strand of NZ_QTTQ01000010.1, from coordinate 195,187 downwards.
GCAACATATAGCGTGTATTTATGGTATGAATATAAATATGGGAAAGACAAAGCTGCGGCGCATATGTATGAAGATATACAAACTTATTTGGAAAGCGAAAGTGAAGATAAAATACTTGTTCGCTTTAATTACCATGATAAAGAAGATATGTTTGATACGGTAAGTTACCACAAAGGAAATGCTATTTTACATATGTTGCGTGATGTTTTGGGTGATGCTGCTTTTTTTCAGGGATTACAAAAATATTTAAACGATCATAAATTTGGAACAGCTGAAGCTCATGAGCTTAGATTGGCTTTAGAAAAAGTAAGTGGTAAAGATTTAAACTGGTTTTTTAACCAGTGGTATTACGGAAGCGGACATATAAAAGCAACAGTTACATATGATTATAATACAATTAATAAAACAGTTACTGTTAATATTAATCAACAAGAAAAAACATTTACATTTCCATTGTCAATAGATATTTATGAAGAAAATGGTAAAACCAGCCATAATGTTTGGGTAGATAATACACAGAATTCTTTTACATTTCCGATTAATAAAATGCCTAAATTAATTAATATTGATGCAAAACACGTTTTATTAGCTGAATTTACTGAAAACAAAACTTTGGATAATTTTATTTTTCAGTTTAATAATGCACCTCATTATTTAGACAGGAGATTGGCTTTAGAAGAAATTGTTAAACATCAAAAAGATAATAAAGAAGCTTTAAATACAGTTGTAAAGGCTTTTAACGATCCGTATTATGAAATAAGAGTTTTTGCGTTGGATAATTTAGATTTATTTCAAAAGTATAATAAAAGAGATATTATTGCTAAAGTTGAAAAACTTGCTCAAAACGATGAGAAAACTTTAGTAAGAGCAGCAGCAATTGGAGTTTTAGGAAAATTAGTTGAACCTATTTATAAACCTTTATTTGAAAGAGGTTTTGAAAGCGAATCGTATGCACTTATAGGTAGTTCATTAACTTCATTATATCAAATTGATAAAGAAGCAACAATTGCTAAAATAAATTCATTAAGCGCTGATATAAAAGAAAGTTTAGCTGATGCTATTACAACAATTTACATTCAGGAAAAGGATAAAACAAAATTACCTTTTATAGCAAATCATGTATTAAAAGGAATGTTTTTAACTCAAAACCCAAGAACACAACAAGTTTATGGAGAAGCTTTTAAATGGATTGCTGAAAGCGACAATAAAGAAGCTATAGAAAACCTTACAAATGATTTTGTGAAATTAGGATTGCAGTATAAAAAATACAATTTTGATAAAATGGCTATTAATATGTTAAATCAAATTGTATATATGCAACAGCAAACTACAAATACAAATAAAGAAGAATTGATTGTAATTTTAAAAACTGGAATGGCTAAGTTAATTGAGTAAACCTTATTTTATAGTATTAAAATTTAACAAAAAGCTTCTAATTAATTAGAGGCTTTTTTGTTTAATTAAATCTCATATTTAAAAAAGGAAATAACTAATTTTTGTAATTTTTAAATGTCCCATCTTTAAAGAAAATAACGATTCTATCAATTTCTACTGAAGAATTTGGTTCTTGTATCATTTTTTCTTTAATAATTGTTCCTGATTCATTTGTTGGAAATAGGCTAGGAGTACTTGCCTTATTTTCTATTTCTTTAGGAAATTTACCAACACCATTTAAAAGCCAATACAATTCAACTTCAGGAAAAACTTTTAATATTTTTAAAACAAAATCTAAACTAGGTTTATTTCTACCTGATAGAATATGAGAAATACTTGAGCGTTGTACTTCAATTTTTTCGGCTAATAAAGCTGCAGAAATTTCGTAATAATCTATAATTATTTTCAGCCTTTTTGCAAACTCTTCAACGTTTACCATTGTAAATTATATTTAATATTACAAATGTAAATTATTTAAAATAAAACACAAAGTATTGTTTGGTTAATTTAATATAAATGCAAAAAAATACTAAATACATACTTTACATAAGATTTCTTATATATATGGTAATTAGTATTTTAAGATATTTTAATAAAGAATCCCTATATTGAATTTTAAGAACGTTTGACTATATAATAAATAGCACAAAAATTAATTACAATTGTATATTCTTTCAAAACATTATCTGTATACAAATGTAAACTTTTGATTATTTACATTTGTAAAATGAATTTGATAAACAAACAAAAGATTGAGCACTGGTATAGCTTAAATTTTGAACAAAATATTTCAGGAAGAAGGGTTTTATTTAATGATATAAAACCACTTATAGAAAAACTATCCAATAAATTTAAAAAAGAGATTATTGGATATTCTGAAAATAATATACCTATTTATAAAATATCAATTGGTAATGGTAAAATAAAAATACTTTCATGGTCTCAAATGCATGGGAACGAAAGTACAGGAACAAAAGCATTATTTGATTTATTTAACTTTTTTGAGAATAGTGGTGATTTAAAAGCTATTGAAGAGCACATTCTAAAACGTTGTACATTACAATTTATAATATTATTAAATCCTGATGGAGCTATTAACTTTACAAGAGAAAATGCTAATAAAATTGATTTAAATAGAGATGCTGTTGATAGAAAGGCTGTTGAAAGCAATTTATTAAGAACAACGTTAGACAATTTTAATCCTAAATTTTGCTTCAATTTACACGATCAGCGGAATATTTTTAATGTTGAGGGTACCCAAAACCCAGCTACAATATCTTTTTTAGCACCTTCAGAAGATGTTGAAAGAACTATTACTAAAGGTAGAATGGAGACCATGAGCGTAATTGTTGCAATGAATGATTTCCTGCAGCAGTTTATCCCTAATTGTATAGGAAGATATACCGATGAATTTTACCCAACAGCTACAGGAGATAATTTTCAAAAATTAGGACATAACACTATTTTAATTGAAGCTGGACATTTTAAAGATGATTATTCAAGAGAAATTACAAGGAAATATAACTTTTATGCCTTGTTAAATGGCTTATATTTTATTGCTACCACAAATAATTTCACAAATTTTAAGCCTTACTTTAAAATTCCAAATAATGATAAAATGTTTTTAGACATTATTTATAAAAATTTAAAAGTTCCTGAAAATAATTCTGAAACCATTACAGATGTAGGGATTCAATATAAATTTAAAGTCGAAAATAATAAGCTTATAAAGTATAAGTGTATAGAAAAAATTGGAGAGCTCACTAATTTTCACACGTATAACATCATAAATGCAGAAAAATTGAATTTTTATGAATTAAAATTATCAAATTCGTAAATAATTTATGCTATAATCCATTTTTTTTAATAAATTTGTCTAATTATTTTTATTTTCTATTAAAAACAAATCATGAAAAAATTCATTTTAGATGAAATTGATCATCAAATTTTAGATATTCTTATCGAAAATGCTAGAACTCCATTTACCGATATAGCAAAAAAGTTAGTAGTTTCAGCAGGTACTATCCATGTAAGGGTTAAAAAAATGGAGGATGAAGGGATTATAAAAGGATCTACTTTAACTTTAGATTATGAAAAAATGGGATATTCATTTATATCACATGTAGGTATTTACTTAGCTAAAACTTCTAAAACAAAGCAGGTTGTTAATGAATTAAGGAAAATTCCTAATATTACAGTTGCATATATTACAGCTGGTAAATACAATGTTTTTTGTAAAATTAGAGCAAGAGATACTACACATGCAAAAGAGATAATTTTTGAAATTGATGATATTGATGGAGTTTCCAGAACAGAAACAATGATTTCTTTAGAAGAAAGCATTAACGATAAAACTCGATTGATGCATTCAATATTTAGAGAAATTTAAATAAAGAAATATTTTAATTAAATACCTTATTATTACTCAATAATAAGGTGTTTTTTTATTCGGTTATCATTACATTTTATTTATGCCAATATACTAATGAGAGCTACTAATAAATCAATTAAAAGATTAGTTTTTAATAAAAAAGATTATTCTAACAAACAATTAATTGAATTATACAAATTAATGTTGAAACCTCGTTTAATAGAGGAAAAAATGTTGATTTTACTTCGGCAGGGAAAAATTTCTAAATGGTTTTCAGGTATTGGACAAGAAGCCATTTCAGTTGGAATTACTGCAGCTTTAAAACCTGATGAATATATTTTACCAATGCACCGAAACTTAGGTGTATTTACTTCAAGAAAAATTCCTTTACATAAACTTTTTTCTCAGTGGCAAGGAAAAAAAGGTGGTTTTACAAAAGGGAGAGATCGTTCATTTCATTTTGGCACTCAAGAGTTTAAAATTGTAGGAATGATTTCCCATTTAGGTCCTCAATTAGGAGTTGCAAATGGAATTGCTTTGGCAAGTTTACTTAGAAAAGAACAAAAAGTTACTGCTGTATTTAGTGGAGAAGGAGGCACAAGTGAAGGTGATTTTCATGAAGCTCTAAATGTTGCTGCAGTTTGGAATTTACCAGTACTTTTTTGTATAGAAAATAATGGCTATGGCTTATCAACACCTTCAAACCAGCAATTTAAATGTGAAAATATAGCAGATAAAGGCATTGGTTACGGTATTGAAAGCCATATTATTGAAGGTAATAATATTTTAGAAGTATTTACTACTGTAAATAAAATTGCTAAAAGCGTTCGTAAAAAACCGCGCCCCGTTCTATTGGAATTTAAAACCTTTAGAATGCGAGGCCATGAAGAGGCTAGTGGCACTAAATATGTTCCACAAGATTTATTAGACAGATGGGGAAGAAAAGATCCCTTAGAAAACTTTCATAGTTTTTTAAAAAAAGAAAAAATACTTTCAGAAAAACTTGACGTTTTAATAAAAGAGCAAATTATTATTGAAATTAATGAGCATTTAAAAATTGCGTTTAATGAAGAAGAAATTTCATCTTCTGTTGAAAATGAAATAAATGATGTTTACAAACACGTTAATTTTATTGAAACTAAACCAAGTAATGAAAGTAAAAACATGCGTTTGGTTGATGCAATCTCGTTGGGTTTAAAACAAAGTATGCAGCGTTTTAACGAACTTGTAATCATGGGGCAAGATATTGCTGAATACGGTGGAGTTTTTAAAATCACTGAAGGTTTTTTAGAAGAATTTGAGGCAGAAAGAGTTAGAAATACACCTATTTGTGAATCCAGCATTATAGAAACAGCGTATGGACTTTCAATAAACGGTGGCATTAAAGCTATTGTAGAATTACAATTTTCAGATTTTGTAACTTCTGGTTTTAACCCTGTAATAAATTTATTGGCAAAATCGTATTATAGATGGCAGCAAAAAGCAGCTGTTGTTTTAAGAATGCCGTGTGGAGCAGGAGTAAATGCAGGACCGTTTCATAGTCAAACCAATGAGGCTTGGTTTACAAAAACTCCAGGTTTAAAAGTAGTGTATCCAGCTTTTCCATTTGATGCAAAAGGATTATTAGCAACAGCAATTGAAGATGAAAACCCTGTATTATTTTTTGAGCACAAGCTATTATATAGAACAATATATCAGGACGTTCCAACAAGTTATTATACCATTCCTTTTGGAAAAGCAGCAATTTTAAATGAAGGAATTCACATTAGTGTTATTGCTTATGGAGTAGCAGTACATTGGGTTTTAGAAGTTGTAAACAAACATCATATTTCTGCAGATATTATAGATTTAAGAACATTGCAACCACTTGATACTGAAACTATTTATAACTCGGTAAAAAAAACAAATAAAGTATTAATTGTACAAGAAGATACTTTGTTTGGAGGTATTGCATCAGATATTTCAGCATTAATTTCCGAGAATTGCTTTGAATATTTAGACGCTCCAATAAAACGCATAGGAAGTTTAGAAACACCAATTCCTTTCGCTAAAAACTTAGAAAATAATTTTCTTCCTAAAGATAAAATATATGATGAGATTATGTATTTATTGAATTTTTAACCAATTTAAATACTTCAATACTGATTTAAATCATACTATAGAAGAACTGTAACCAATAACTTTAGCATCATAAATTATAATTGTTATGATGCTAAAGGATAAAAAAGCCTTTTATAAAGTTTGTTTCGACTCTATGCAAGTTGGAATTCTTGTTTGTAATAGCAAGAAAGAAATTGTGTTGAGCAATAATCCATTATCTGAAATTTTTGGATACACTACAGAGGAAATTTATGCTAAAAACACAGATGAATTATTTGCTAATAATTCACTGCTGAACGAATTTATAGAGCACCCTAAAAAAATTAAATTCAAATCACTTTTAGAAGATTATGTTATTAATAAAGATGGAGTAAAAATACCAATTGAACTTAGCTTTGGAAAAATTGAATACGATAAAAAGCCTTATTACAAGGCTTTAATTTCTGATATTAGTAAAAGAAAACATAAAGAAATTGAAATTGACAATTTGAATGTAAAATTAGAAGAAGAAGTAAAACTTAGAAATATTGAATTAGAAAATGCTATCAAAAAATTAAAGGTTTCCTTAAATAAAGAAAAAGAACTAAACAATTTAAAAACTAAATTTATTACACTTGCTTCACACGAATTTAAAACTCCGTTAAGTGCTATTTTAACTTCCTCAGAACTAATTGTTAAATATGCAGATTTAGATAAAACAGAAAAAAGAGATGAGCATTTAGCAAAAGTTAAAATGATGATTACCCATTTAAATAATATGATTGACAGCTTGTTAACACTGGAGAATATTGAATCTGGAAATATTATTCCTTCCTTTTCATATTTTAATTTAGGTGATTTAATTAACGAATTAATTACAAATGCAAAACCATTATTATTAAATAATCAAAAAATTATTTTTATTAATAATTGTAATGTAACCGTTTTTCAAGATGCAAATATTTTCAAAATAATTATTACAAATATATTATATAATGCTATAAAATATTCAAGTGGAAAAAGTGAAATTAAGATTGATTGCTTTTTAAACAAAAAAGGGATACTTATAAGTATTAATGATAATGGGATAGGAATTCCAAAAGACGAGCAAAGCCTAATTTTTAAAAGATTTTTTAGGGCAAGAAATGTAGGTTATTATCCCGGAACTGGAATAGGTCTTAATATTGTTAAGGGCTATATAAATTGTTTAAAAGGAACTATTTCTTTTAAAAGTATAGAAAAAAAAGGTACAACTTTTTATGTACAATTACCTAAAATTGAAAGCTATGAACAAAAAGGTATTGTTAATTGAAGATGATAAAATTGTAAGGGAAAATACTGCTGAAATATTAGAACTTGCAAATTACCGTGTTAAAACCGCAGAAAATGGTAAAAAGGGAATTACTTTGGCATCATCCTTTTTACCTGATATTATTATTTGCGATATTTTAATGCCTGTTTTAGATGGGTACGGAGTACTTCAAATTATTTCTAAAAACCCAAAGCTAAAGCAAATCCCATTTATTTTTTTAACAGCTAAAACGCATCATGACGATTTAAGAAAAGGAATGGAGTTTGGAGCTGATGATTATATATGCAAACCTTTTGAAGAATCTGAACTTTTAAGAGCTATTGAAAGTAGAATAAAAAGAGTTGAAGTGTTTGAAAACAAAAAACAATTTGAACCTGAAAAATTGAACTCTCAAACTCCAATTTTTAAAAATATTAAAAACTTTGATACTTTTTTAAAGCAAAAAAAAGTATTTAAATATAAAATAAACGAAACCATTTATTGCGAAGACAACCAAAGTAACTTTATATTTTTAATTAAAAAAGGTGCGGTTAAAACATACAAAATAAATGAATTAGGAAAAGAATATATTACCGGGTACTATAAAGATAAACAGTATTTTGGGTATTTATCTTTTGTTAAAAAAATGCCTCACTTTGAAAATTCAAAAGCAATTACTAGTACCCAATTATACAAAATTAGTAAAGACGAAATAAGTGCTATAATAAACAACAATCCCCATGTTATTTATAATTTTATTGATTTACTGGCAGAAAATTTAATTGGTGCAAATGAGAAATGTTTATTACTGGCTTATGATTCTGTTAGAAAAAAAACAGCTACAACAATTTTAGATTTATTAAAAAAATATCCTTTAAAACTTGATAACGAACTAACCATAAGTCGCAGTAATTTAGCTAGTTCCATAGGTATAGCTAAAGAAACACTTATAAGAACGCTATCTGATTTTAAAGAAGAAAAATTGATTGATATAACTCCAAAAACGATTAAAGTAATTAATAAGCACAAGCTTCAAAAAATTCAATAATTATTTATTAAATATGATTACAATCAGTCTAAAAAATGATTGTGGTCATTGCAATTAGTTATTCGCTAAACTACTTTAGTATCATAAATTAAGTTCAATTATAGGTTTTACTTAAGTAAGGTTTGTAAAAAGAAAAAGAAGAAGGTTTTATAGCTCGAATTTTAAAACTCCATTAGTAATAAATACTTTACCAAAAAGTATTTATTTTAGTTGGAACATTAGGGTGAGAGTGAATATGGAGAATTGATTGTGTATCTCAAAAAATTTAGATGTTTTTGGATTAAATGTTTTGAAAACCTACAAGGCACAAAAAAAGTAATTCAAGTTAACTAATCTTCTTTAATGAATCCGAAGGGTTCTGAAAATAAACCTTTCGGATTCTTTAAACTCTTAAAATTAATGAATTATGAAACAAATTATCCCAAAACAAAACAAGTCATTTTACAATAGTAGTATTGAACAGCTACAAAATGAAACAAACGATTGGCTATCAGAAATTGAATTCATAAAAATAGAGCAAGAATTTTTAAATGAATTACTTACAGATTATATTATAGGTTTATGTGAAACTGACAATTTTAATAAAGCAAAACTGTTTTTAAATGGTATAGCTCACGAAAGTAAATTAGGAAGTGAGTTGAAAAAATCTATAAAAGACCATAGAATGAATTTAGCTTTGCTTCTTGAAAATATTTATTTAAAAAAAGAGAATGATTTTAGAAAAACACATGAACTTTTATTAAATGAAGTAAAAAATTATATACAAAATTTTAAATACATAAAACAGCAAGTATTTGAATTAGTTTTGTTTATAATGAAATTAGATAAAAAACAAAAATTATTAATGAAATAAAAATATAGCACTAATATGCTAGCCGTTTTTAAATTTTAGTTCTTTGAAATTAATATAAAAAAATCAGTTATTTACTTCAAATATTTCTTTTTAAAGTGGTGGGAATGATGATAAAAACTTGAGTTATAATTATTATAAAAAGATAATACATTGGGATAATAAATTTTTTATAATTGTCTTTTATATTTATTTTGAAAATAATAAAAATGATCTTAGAATTTGAAAACGGTTTAATAAAAACAAAAGTAAAATAACCGTTTTTAGGTTTTGATCTTTGATGTATTGTGTAATAAAAAACTAACAAGTCTTTATAATGATTAAATATGTACGTGATATTTAATTAAAAGATGCGTAGGTTATTTATTTAAACGTTTTAAATTAATTAATTTATTGGGGTGAAAATTAATTAATTTAGTAAATGTTTTGTACGAAATTCAATTATTGATTATAAAATTAAAATTTGAAAACGGTTTAGTAAAATATAAAAGTTAATAGTACCGTTTTTAGGTTTTTGGTCTTTGGGAAATTGTATAATAAAAAATTAACAAATCTTTAATAATAATTAAATATGTACGTGATATTTAATTAAAAGATGTGTGAGTTATTTATTTTAATCTAATAAATTTGTTGATTTATTGGGGTGAAAGTTGACAAATTTAGTAGATACTATACAAAATTCAGCAATCAATTAATAAACAGATAAAGACTTAAAAACGGTTTTTTTTAATGAACCTTCCAGTTAAATTTTTCAAAAATAAATTTCCAATTATCAGGAAAACTCGCCTTAATTAAAATTACATTTTTATTAAAAGGATGCACAAATTTTATTTCAAAAGCGTGTAAAAATAAATTTGAACAATTAAATTCATTTTCAAACATGCGGTTATGAAAACGATCACCATATTTATAATCTCCCACAATAGGATGGCTAATTTTATTCATATGAATTCTTAGTTGATGCATTCTTCCAGTTGAAGGTTTTAATTTAACTAAGCTGTACCTGGAATTATTATACGGATGTACAGGTATTTTAAGTTCAATATTTTGTAATGGTTCACAATATGTTTCAGCTTCTTTATAAAGTTTAGTATCAGGATTTTTTACAGGAGAATTTAACAACACATTTTCTTTAAAAAAACCACGTACAATGCCAAAATAGGTTTTTTCAATAGTATCTGAATTAAACAATTCCTGAAAAACGGAAACATGTTCTTTTTGCTTAGATAAAACCAATACACCTGAAGTTTTTCTATCCAGCCTATGTACAGGATAAAAGTCATTTCCAAACTGTTTTTTTAGTAAATTTAATAAAGTATCATCTTTAATATTTCTAGCGTAGTATGAATTATGAATTAAAACATTATTAGGTTTATTTACTATAATAATATAGGAATCTTCAAAAAGAATTTCAATTTTCATTCAGCAAATATACACTTTCAAAAGGTTGAATTTTAACATAAAAAATTTATTCAAAAAATAAAATGAATTAAGGAATTGTATACCTTTGATAAAAGTATTTAACTAAAAAAAATAACTTAACAAAAAAGAAAATGAAAAAAACAGTACTATTTGCTGTAATGGTTTTCACACTTATTTCTTGTGGAACTCCAAAAACAGTAATTCAATCTAAAAAAGTAATAAAGGGCTATTGGTCTTTAAACACTATTTCATACAGTGAAAGTGGAAACTATAATGTTTCCTTATTAAATGATGCTTCATCTACTTGTTTTGAAGGAAGTACTTGGAGATTTATACCAAATAACAATACGGGTTTATATACAATAAATAACGAAACTTGTTTAATTGGTGATCGTAATTTTGTGTTTACAATTCAAGAAGTTGACAAAGAAACTGGTTTGTATGATTTTTTATTAAAGCCTACAGATTCAAAAAATAAATCTGCTGACAATAAAGGGTTTAGATTAAATTTAACGCAATTATCAGATACAACAATGCAATGGGAACAAACTATTATGTTAGCAGGAAAACCATTTATAATTTATATGAATTTTAATAAAATAAGCGAATAATGAAAACAATAAAAAATATATTAAGTATCACATTATCATTATTTTTAATGATAAATTTAAGTAGTTGTGAAGCAACAAAAAACGCAAGTAATACTCAAAAAGGTGGTGTAATTGGGGCTACTGGAGGAGCTATTCTTGGTGCTATAATTGGAAACAATGTTGGAAAAAAAGGTAGTGGTGGAGAATTAGGTGCTGTAATTGGTGGAGTAGTTGGTGGAGGAGCCGGTATCCTTATTGGAAAAAAAATGGATAAACAGGCACAACAAATTGAAGAAGAAATTCCAGGTGCAGTGGTTGAACGTATAGATGATGGTATTGTAATTACTTTTGATGAAAACAGTGGTGTTTATTTTGACACAAACAAATACAATATTAATGCAAATTCTGAAGTATTATTAAATAAACTTTCAGGTATATTGTTAGAGTATCCAGATACAAACGTTTTGGTTGTTGGCCATACAGATAGTACAGGAGCTGATGAATACAATATGACACTTTCTAAAAACCGTGCATTTGCTGTTACCAATTATTTTACACAAACTAAAGGATTAGCCGCAACTAGATTTACAACAAACTGGTTTGGTGAAGAACAACCAATCGCAGATAATAATACTGTTGAAGGTCGTTCTAAAAACAGAAGGGTAAATATTGCAATTTTACCAAACGAAAAAATGAAAGAAGATGCTAAAAAAGAAGCAGGTACAAACTAATTAAATAGATTACTGAAAAAGTTGTTTTTAAAGTAACTAAACATTTATATGATAAAGTACTTTTTAAACAATTTTTTTTTTGAATTAAATTTCGATACTTTCTTTAAATATGTCAGCAGAAATATTAAGCTATTTTAGCACAATACAATTGTCCAATTTTGAGTTATTTTTAGCATTTTTAGGTGCATTTTTATTAGGTGTAGGTAAGGCTGGTATTAAAGGAATTGGAGTGGTTATTGTTATTATAATGGCAATTGTTTTTGGTGGAAAACCATCAACAGGTGTATTAATTCCAATGATGGTGTTAGCTGATATTTTTGCTGTAATTTATTATCACAGGCATACACAATGGAAATATTTAGTAAAACTGTTACCAACAATGGTAATAGGTGTATTATTAGGTGTTTGGTTTGGTAACGATATTTCAGATGCTGTTTTTAAACAATTAATGGCTGTTTTAATACTAGGTATTGTTATTTTAATGATTTTTATGGATCGAAAAAAATCTGATGTGGTGCCACAAAATCGTTTTTTTTCTAATAGTATTGGGCTTTTAGCTGGTTTTACTTCAATGATAGGAAATTTAGCGGGTTCATTTTCAAACATTTATTTTTTAGCAATGCGCTTACCAAAAAATGAGTTTATTGGTACGGCTGCCTGGTTATTTTTTGTAATTAATGTATTTAAATTACCGTTTCATTTTTTTATTTGGAAAACGGTTTCTAAAGAGAGTTTATTAATAAATGTACTGTTAATTCCAGGAATTATTTTAGGATTTTTTGCAGGTGTAAAACTTGTTAAATTAATTAATAATGAAGCATACCGCAAATTTATTTTAATAGTAACTGCTGTTGGAGCACTCGTAATTCTTTTTAAATAAATTGAATTAAAATGGAAGAATACTTTTTTCAATGTCCGTATTGTTGGGAAGAAATTTCCATGTTATTTGATACTTCAATAAGAAATCAACAATATATTGAAGATTGCGAAGTTTGCTGCAATCCTATTGAAATTAATCCTCTTTTTCAAAATGGAGAACTCATTAATTTAGAAATTAATAGTATAGAGCAATAGTATTTCAGTAAAATTAATGAATACCAATAGCCTGTTTTAATTGAGAAACAGATTGCATTCCAGATTGTCTCCAAACTTGTTTTCCCTGTTTAAAAACGATAAATGTAGGAACTCCCTGAACCTGATATTTTGCTGCCAAAGCCTGATTTGCATCTACATTAATTTTTATAATACTAATCTTGTCTTTTAGTTCAGACTTTAATTGTTTTAAAACAGGAGCCATAGATTTACAAGGTCCACACCAATCTGCTGTAAAATCAACTAAAACAGGAACTTTTTGATTGATAATATCATTGAATGATTTTTTCATTTTAGTATTTTTTTAGTAATACTTAAAGTTACAAAACAAAAATTAATAGGAGGGGTATTAATTGGTATTTTCAACCATAGCTTTAGTTTGTTCCTTAACTGTTCTTAAATAAAAAAGTATAGCAATAGATAAAGCACTACAAATTAAGAACCCCATAAATAGAGGTAAAGCTGTACCTGAAACAAACCTGCCAATAAAGGTGCTTATTGGAACAGCCATTATTGTTGAAATAAACCCTGTAATTGCGGCTCCAATTCCGGCAATATGTCCAATAGGCTGCATTGCCAGTGCTCTTAAATTCCCAAACAAAAAACCAATAGCAAAAAATTGCAACCCTAAAAAGGTTAATAAAATAACGATGCTCGGATTAGGAGTACTATAAAATAAAACGCTATAAATTAAAGACAAACCAAAAAATGCAATAAGTGAATAGATTACCATTTTTTCCATTCCAAATTTTAAAACAAGGGTTCCATTTAAAAAAGTAGCAGTTCCTATGGAAATTGCAATCCCAGCAAATATATATGGAAATTGCTCTTTTAAATCGTATTGAATTTGAAAAACTTGTTGTGCTGTACTTAAATACACCATAAAAGAACCTGTAATAAACCCAGAAATAATGGTATATCCAACAGTTGCTTTAGATTTTAAAATTTCCTTTAAACCGTTAACAAAAATATGACTTGTAAATTTTATCCGTTGCTCAATATGTAAAGTTTCCGGTTGTCTTTTCCAAAACCAAAAAGAAACTAAAGCACTAAATATCAGCTGAATATAAAATATTGCTTGCCAATTATAATGATCAAGTACAAATTTTCCCATGGCAGGGGCAATGATAGGTATTAATAGAAAAACTACAGTTATAAACGACATAATTCGTGCCATATAATCTCCGTTATAAGTATCACGTACCATTGCAATACTAATAGTTCTTGGTGCAGAAAGTCCAATTCCTTGTAAAATTCTTCCAGCAACCATCATTTCTAAACTTTCTGAAAAAACACAAATAAAACTGGCGATAATAAAAATACCAAACCCCATATAAACAATGGGTTTTCTACCTAAACTATCTGAAATAGGACCAAAAACTAATGGCCCAAGTCCAAGTCCTAAAAAAATCATAGTTATTAATAGCTGATTATCAACTACATTAACAGTACCAATTGAGATTCCAATTAAATCCAGTGCTGGTAATAAAGCGTCTATGGCTAAAGCCACAACGGACATTAAAGAGGCCATTAATGCAATAAATTCTAATTGGGAAGGATTCTTTTTTAACATTTTGCAAATGTACATTAAATGTGTTTTAACGAATGTATTTTTTTATTGTTAAAAATGATAGTTCAATAAGAATTTGTAATTTGCAAATATAAAAGTGTGGTTATTAACTTACTAAAAAAGAAAAATAAATACTTTATGAAATCAACGAATACAATTGAAGAAAAATTTATTCACGTAGTTTTCTTTTGGCTGAAAAACCCAAACGATGAGAATGATAGAAAGGAATTTGAAAATTCTATGAATAAGTTTTTAAATTCTTCAGTTTATGCAAAAAACAAACATTTTGGAAAACCAGCCAATACCAACAGACCAGTTATTGATAACAGTTATACATATTGTTTAAAAGTTACTTTTAATAATTTGGAAGAACACGATTTATACCAAGTTGAACCAGCACATAAATTATTTATTTCGGAAGCTTCTAATTTATGGGAGCGGGTTTTAATTTACGATTCAGAAAGTTAGAAGTTGAGTTTATATTATAATAGTAGGTTAATAATATAAAAACTCTATTTAACATAATATAAATTATAATACAAATTATGACATTTTCATTTATACAGTGGTTTAGCCATTTGTAAGTTATAATTGAATATTATGTTAAATATCCCAGAAGCTTCTTATTTCTTTACGATATTCAGTACTTGAGTAAAGAAAATTTCAAATACGTGATTCTAAGGATAGTAGCATTTTAACTCAATTTGTAATTATAATTTGCCATTATGCTAAATTGCCGCTGTCAATCACTTTATTGTTTTGTAAAACCAAATTGTTATCACAATTTATTTTACACACAATTTGCAGCCGCTTGCCAACGCCAAAAAAAGCAATACTTTTAGTTTTATAATTACGCTCTGATTAAAATTGAATATTCTCGTTCTAAAAGTTTTCAGAATGTTTTTAGTTTTGTTGGCGCAACAGTTTAAAATTACTGTGCCAGATAATTTCTAAACACTTGCTTAAATTTAGTTCCAAACAAGCTTCTTTCATTATGCCTATCTTTTTTTCTTGATAAAAAAAGAAACAAAAAAATCAAGGCTGCATAAAACTTTGGAAACAATTAACGGCTTACTCGCTATATTTTAGGAAACATTTGAATACCTAATTTTATTTTAAACTAGCTGTAAAATTCTAATAACCAACAATATGCATTACTAAATCCCTAAAATATGTACGCTCACTCGCCTATTGTTTTAGCCAAAGTTTTATGAGGCCAAGTATTTTACATAATAAAATCTCTTAACTTGATTTAGATTACAATGGAACATCTCGTATTAAGCAGTTGCAACAGCTTTAATCATACCTTTAACTTCTCTATTAGATGTTATTATTCCTAAACTTAATAAGATATTTGTGAATTCTAAGTTAATAGGATTACTACTAATCTTAGCCTGTTTCCTAGACTTTATGAGTCTATTATATGGATAACCTAATTGGCCTATTAAGTTCTTAGCTTCACTCCTATCTAGGCTATTTGCATTCAAATTAAATAATTGTATTCTATATTCATTAGAATTACTTTTAGTAAATAAACCATACAGAAGACTATAACTTAAACCGCTAACTTTTTCATTTACATATACTTTAGTCGCTGAAGTAGCAATTACAGTATTCTCTATTATATCATTTTCAGCCAAAGTATCTAAAAATTGTTTTTTTTGTGCATCAATTAAAATTGTAGACTGTAAGATAGATGAATGGTCTTCTTCATCCATTTCATATTCATCATACGCTTTTATATAAGTTGAAAAACTTCTTTCGATAAACTTAATATGCAGGTCAGAAAAATTATCTTTTGTCTTATCATAGTGATTTACAGATAAGGTAATAAACTTAGATTCAATCATGGACTCTACCTTCTCATAAGAAAGCTTTTCAAACGCTAATAGTTTACTCCATGAGCTATGATAACATTTTCTTAGGGATTTATGACTTTCTAAGTCTAAATCGTCACAATAGATTATTGCCAAAGCAAGTTTCTTCTTAGTTTCATCATCATCTTTTAACGATGATAAATTACTCTTAGTTAATTCTTTAAAAACATCTTTATTATTTAAATAGTTGATTAAAATACTATCTAAATTTTCATTCTCGTAACTATTAAAATAATCCATTACATTTTCCCAACTCGGTGTAATTGCAAATTGATTTAAAATTTCTTCTTTTATTTCAATTTCATCAAATTCAGATAGATACTGGAAAACGGGCAAAGTCGATTCTAAAATTAACTTTTTTGTCATAACAGTCAAGTCAGAATTATTCAAAAGCAATATAAGCGATTTGGCCGATTCTGAAGTATTCTCTTCTAAAGCTAATAAAACAGATGTTACATAAATTTCAATTTTTTTATCAATATAAGCTATTGTGAATTCGTTATCCAAATTCCTTATGGTAGTGTAATTTGAACTATTAAATTTATTTTCGCTTACAGATTCGTGGGTCGCAATAGCTAATAAATTAGTAGTATTAATTTCGTAATAGTCATTACTTAATACTAAGTCATATAGCTCTTCACTATTATAATGTAATTCAGATATGTCATTAAACTTGGTGTTAAAGCTATTTATAATGGATTTTAATTTTGCTGTATTATTTTTATCCTTAATTAAATCGCCAAGGTTGGATAATACAGAAAAATGCTGCTTGAAAGATTCTATATTGTTTAATTTATTTATATCTGGTAAAGTCGAATGAGTAAGAATAAGTTGAAAATATTCGTTAATTTTTTTCTCTGAGAATTTATTACTTTTTTTAACAATGAAATTCCAAAATCCTTGCCATATCTTAGGTATTTCTGTAAATAAAATACTATTATCTGTTTGATTACTTCTTTTATAACTATCAATGAACTCAATAACTATTTTGTGCTCAGATTTAAGAAGTTTTTTTAGAGACTTATATCTAGTTTCGTATTGATTTTTATTATTTAAAATATACTCTACAATTTGATAATTTAGAATAGCGACTTTTTCAAAATGATTTTCATTAATTTTTTTTATTACATTCTCTAACTTTTCAAGCTTATAATCGAAATCTAAACTTGAACCAGTTTTAACGTTTCTAATAAAAGTATAATCTCCTTTTGTAATACTTACTTCATGAAAAAGAGAAATATAATCTAAGTAATTTTCATTAACATACCCATTAACCAATAAACTTCTCATTAATAGACTATGTTCAAATTCCCCTAGATAATTACTAACGTCTTGATTCTGAAAAATTCGCTTTATGTCCCATCTTTTTATCTCTTCTTTTCGTTCATCAAGTATTTCATTTTGTTGTTTCAATTCCTCTAAATAACCGTCATTAAGATTATTTATTAGTTCGATTCTTTCGCTAAAAGTGTGACGATTATTTATCTCTTTTTCAACATCAGAAAATGACTTACCTAAAGACGTTTTAGTCGGATTATACATTCTATAAGAACTATTATAAACGAATGAGTTATATTTAATATCTTGTTCATCCATTAAGGCATTAAAATTATCTTCCTCAGAAAGCTTATCTAAAGTAACATCTTTACCTTCGATAAGAACGTTATAAGGATTATTTAGCTTACTTAATAGGGCGAATATATAAACATCTCTTAACTCTTTTTCATTATCTATTTTGTCTTTTTCAATGTTTGTAATGACTGTTTGATTTAGAGCAATTTCTTCATCCAATTTTGAAATAAAGTCTTTAATAAATACGTCTTTATTAGCTATAAAATTATACAAGTCTCCTTCATTTTTATGTAATCTTGCAAAATCTCTTGGATAAATGTTCTTGTAAATAACTATTGCAAGTAGATTGTCCTGAGTAAGCTCATGTTGAAGACTTTCTTTATAAACTAAATATTCTTGGAAGATATTTGTTAGCAAACGCATATCAATGTCATCAATAAATGTAACAACGTCATCAATGAAACTTTGTGAAAAGACACTAATTAAACCCTCTTCCTCAAGCAGTTCCGTAAGTTTATCGTTTGCGTTAGAAGGATTGATGAATGGAATAATAGGTATTATATAATCAAAGAATTTAATTCTTTCTTTCCCTTGAAACATGTCGTCTCTGATAGCATAAACAAAAACAATTTTTCTTTGAATAAGCTCACTATTATTTAACAGCAAATTGATTTCCCTTAATTTGGTGAAAATTTCCGTACTTCTAAATCTATCTAAGTCCTCAATAACTACTACATTAAATTTCGTCTTTTGAAAGAAATAAATAATTTCGTCTAGATGTTGGTTTAGTATGGACTTGTCCACATTTTCACCAAGTTCCAGCTCTCCCTTAATATTTATTTTACTTATACGTGAATTACCAAACGTTCTTATAAACCTAAAAATAATATTAGCCAATCCACTAAGAAAAATACCAATTATTAGAAATGAAGTAAAGTCTAAGTCTTTAAACGAAAATGTCCATGTTAAAGGGTTTATTTTACTAAAAACACCAAATTTCCACATAGATAAAGCAGAAATAAGCCATATAACAAAACCGAGTGCAGTAACTATTAATTTTTTGTTTGTTAAATTTATTATTCTCTTAAAACGAGAATCAGGAATTCTAGACGGTTTTACATGATAAATCATTTGTTGTAGAATACTAACCTCTAACAATCTTTCAAAGTTATCTTGACTTTGTTGAAAATGAATATTGTTATTTCCTTGTGATTTACTTTCCTCCTCGTCTATTATTTCGTCCTTAAACGACGCTAAAGAAATGTTTAAATAATCAAAATCATTATTTGGGTCTTCTGCCTTGTGTATATCTTGAAAAGTCCTAATTACCGTGCTCTTACCAGAGCCATATGTTCCTGTAAGTGCAATGTTTGTTATACCTTCGCTTGAAAGCGCACTATTGAGTCTATTTAGGTAAGGTCTAATTTTATCTATTTCTTTTTTAGATTTAAGAACTTTTGCAGCTAAAGAAGAAATTTGTTCAGGTTTCTCTTTTTCTTTAAAAAATATTTGTACAAAACTATATTGAAGTCTTTTTAATTTAGAAAAAAAGCTTTTTATGAATGAATCTTTTTCAGAGGGAGAAGTCGAAATAATGTTTTGTTTATTTTTTTTCATTTTTTTATTTCAAATTTAGAATACTAAAAAAGATTAATTAACCTTTTAACGAATTAGTTTTTAACATTTTATTGTTACTAAGTAGAATAAGTGTTAATATAAAATCCATTCCACACACATTACACTTCCCTCCTACGTCGCTTCGCATAAAAAGTGTTTACTCGCTACTCTATTATTTTTTAAATAAGTACTTGTGAATCTCCTAAAGTCGATTTCATTAACATTGTAGAAGTAACTTTTTAGTATAAAGTTTTCATTTTAATAAAAGTTACACTTTAATATTAACAAAAATTTATTAGACCGTTTATAGTAACTTTGTAATATGCCTACTGAAATTTCAAATAAAGAAATAAAAAGATTTCAAAATAAAATATTGAAATGGTATAAAGAAAATGGCAGGTATTTTCCTTGGAGAAAGAAATCGGCAACTAATTACGAACTTATAATTGTTGAAATTTTACTTCAAAGAACTAAAGCTGAAACAGTATCAAAATTCTTCAATGCATTCATTAAAAAGTACCCTTCTTGGAAGCAGCTAGGAAATGCAACAGAGCAAGAATTACAAAACTGTTTAAAACCTTTGGGCTTATATAAACAAAGAGGAACAGGATTGCATAAATTGGCACAAGAAATGAATAAACTTCACGGTAGATTTCCAAAAGATCGTTCGGAAATTGAAAAATTACCTGCAATAGGGAACTATATTTCGAATGCTATAGAGCTTTTTATTTTTAAAAAACCGAAGCCTCTTTTAGATGTAAATATGGCGCGAGTTTTAGAAAGGTATTTTGGTCCTAGAAAAAAATTGGAAATAAGGCGTGATTCTTATTTACAAGAACTATCAAAAAAAGTTGTTAATCATACTGCTATTAAAAAGATTAACTGGGGAATTTTGGATTTCGATGCAAAAGTGTGTTTGTCTAAAAACTCCAAGTGTTCTAGCTGTATATTATCAAAAAGTTGCTTTTTTTATAGTAAATTATAAACAATTCCTAAGTTATTAGTGAATAAATTACTAATTTTTAATTAGCTCCTTGAGGTTTAATTGCATTCCAAACTTTTATTTCATCTTCTAAAGAAATTCCTTCAATTATTTGCACATAAATTCCGTTGCTTATACCTGTTTTAATATCTTTTCGTTCAAAATCTTTTTCACCTTTTTTTATTTCTACAAAAGGGTTTTTAGTTTCCGGATCAAACTGTACCAAAGCTTCTTTAATAGCCAATACACTATCTGCTTTTGCTAAAATTATAGAAGCGTTTGCACTTAAACCAGCTCTAATAAACGTAGTGTCTTCTTTACTTAAAGTACCTTTAATTTCAAACTGAACAGCACCGTTTTCTAATTTTCCCTTTGGAGCTATATAATCTAAAACAGCATCAAATTTTGTGTTTTCAATAGCTCCAACAGTAATTTCTAATGGTAAACCTTCTTTAATTTTACCAATTTCAGATTCATCAACTTTTCCTTCAAAAATCATTTTATTAACATCAGCCAATGCAGCAATTGTAGTTCCTTCATTAAAATTATTGCTTTCAATAACTTGATTCCCAACTTCAACAGGCATTTCTAAAACCATTCCTGAAACTGTTGAACGAATTAATGTATTTGCTGAATTCCCCAAACCACTTGTTGAACCTGTTTTTACAATATCGTAATTTTGATTTGCAGCTTTAAAAGTTTGTTTTGCCTGATTGTAAGTAACTTCTACCCTTTCCAAAGCTTGTTTTGATATAACTCCTTTATCAAATAACCCTTTCTGACGATTGTAATTTTGTGTTTCATTATCTAAAGAAATTTTTGCCGTTTGAATGGCATTTTTAGCATTATTTAATGAAGATAAATTTGGAATTATTTTAATTTTAGCAATCAAATCATTTGCTTTTAATAGATCACCACCCTCTACGTAAATTTCCTCAATAACTCCAGAAATATTAGGTTTTATCAACACTTCTTCCAATGGTAAAATACTTCCAGTAGCTACTGTTTTTTTAACAATATTTTGAAAGGAAGCCTTTTCAGTTTTATAAACAACTGGATCTTCTGCATTTTTTTGATATAAATAATACATAGCAGCACTAAAAGTGATTACTATAAAAACTAAAACAAAAATTGTTACTGATTTTTTCATTGATTTTTTGTATTGTTAAATTGATATTTATTCATTTCGTAAAGCTTCAACAGGTTTTAATTTAATAGCATTTTGCGCTGGAATTAAGCCCGCCATCAAACCTGAAACTATTAATATTGTTAATGCTGTTATTATTACTCCTAAATTAACGCTAGGGTTTGCAAACATATCTATTGGCCCGGATAATACAATTATGTAATTAATAAGGTATATAAATAAAGCACCAAAAACGATTCCTGCCATTCCTGATATAATTGTTAAAAATACTGATTCTGTAAGAATTTGCCCCCTAATATTTCCTGGTGAAGCACCTAAAGCCCTTCTAATTCCAATTTCTTTTGTACGTTCTTTTACAACTATTAGCATAATATTACTAACTCCAATTATTCCTGATAACAACACCAAAGTTCCAACAAAATAAGCAATTACTTTAAGCGCCATAAATAACGACTCCACCCTGTTGTATTGTTGAAACAAATCGAAATGACCTACTGCCCTGGTATCATCTGGGTGAATTTTATGGTTCTTTTTAACAATATTAAAAATATCATTCTTAATGGCTGTTATTGGAGTTCCATCATTTGCTGTAATTGCCATCCAACCAACACGTTCTCCTCTATTAAATGCCTGTGAAAATGAAGTAAATGGAACATAAATTTGTTTTTGATCTTCTTCACCATCACCGCCAGTAGTTTTTTTCTTATAGGTTCCAATTACCATAAAATTAACACCTTGTATTTTTATATAAGTTCCAATAACTTCTTCACCTATATTATACAAACTACTTTTTACTCCCTCTCCTATAATTGCTACTTTTCTTTTCTCATTTATATCTGCATAATTAATAAACCTACCGGATGTTATATCCATTGGTTCTTGTTTAATAATTTCAGGATAATCTCCATAAACATTAAAAGCACCTACATTTAAACCTCTCACTACATTGTTTGCGCCTCTAAATCCACCTAACTGGTTGCGTGGTGAAACAAATCTTAAATTTGGGACATTTTCTCGTATGTCCTCAACATCATCTAAATCATAACTAAAACGCCTACCTTTTACCATACCTTCATAAGATTTAGTAACAGTTTGAGTCCACATAAACATCGTATTGGTAGCAATATCACCAAAATCTTGTTTTATACCATTTTCTAATCCTTTTCCAGCAGCAAGTAATAAAATTAAAATAAATATTCCCCAAAATACACCAAAAGCCGTTAATACAGTTCTCACCCAATTACTGGAGAGTACTTCTAAAATTTCGTTCCAACGGTCTCTGCTAAACATATATTATATTATTCGTGACTTAATGCTTTTATTGGTTGAATTGTTGCCGCTTTCCAAGCCGGGAAAAAACCTGCCAAAGCTCCAGCTACAATTAAAACAATTACCATAGTAATTGCCATTGAAAAATTAACTGAAGGGTTTAATACATAATCCACTTCAATATTAGGCCCTACAACTTCTAATAATGCCATACTTAAAATTAAGCCAGCAAAACCAGCAACAGAGGTAACAAAAATAGATTCTTGCATAATCATCCAAATTATAGACCAAGGTTTTGCTCCTAGGGCTTTTCGTATGCCAATTTCGCGAGTACGTTCTTTTACTATTATTAGCATAATATTACTAACTCCAACTACACCAGCAATAATGGTACAAATACCAACAAACCAGAAAAAAAATGCAATATTACTAGTTAATGTATAATAGCGTTTGGCTTCTTCCATAACATTAAATGCATTAACAGCACTATCATCTGGAGCAACAGTATGTACTTGTTTTAAATATTGTTTTATTTCTTCGGTAAATTGCTTCGATACTGCTAAAGCTGTTTCAAAATCTTTTTCAGGTTTTAATGTAAAAGCCAAGTTTGCAATTCTGTTTGAGCCATTAAATATATTTTGAGCAGTACTTATTGGAATAAACACCCTATCTTCTTCACGATCTCCACCTTCATCCGTATATACTCCAATAATTTTAAAGTTTATTCCTGATAGCTGCAGGTATTCTTCTAATGGATTCTCAACGCCTTTTAGTAATTCATTTTTAATTTTATTACTAATTACAATTACTTTATTTTTAGATTCTAAATCGGCATAATTAATATAACGGCCTAAAACTATTTTTTGATTTTCAATTTGTTGATAATTTGGGCTAATCCCTTGAATTCCGTAAGAAACAACTTCCTCTTTATAATTTATAGTTACCCCAAAAACTCTAAATAAATCAGATTTATACTCTATCTCCTTATTATATATTGAAGTTAAATTATTATAATCTTCATTTCTAAATTGAATTCTTCTACCAGGGTTTAGTCCTTTATATTCCTTTGTTGTAACTTCACTCCAAACCCAAATACGGTTTGTTGCATCAGCCTCAAACTCTTTTTGAATACCATTTTGCATTCCTTGACCAAAACCCAATAAAATAACTAAAATAAAAATACCAGATGCCACAGAAATACTTGTTAGAAATGTACGAAGCTTATTTTTTCTAATAGTTTCAAATATTTCTTGCCAGCGATCTAAATCAAACATTTAAAATTAGTGTTTTAAAAATTGTGTAGACTTTTATTAATAGACTTCTAAATATACAAATTGTTACAAATAGAATTAAATTATTTTTTTAAGTAACAAAAATTACATTTTATAAAAATAGCCTATTTCAATGACAAAAATCATAATAAACTTAAATTACTGTACTTAAATTTGTTGTCATTAAAACTAAAGATAAACAATAAATTATTTAATTAAGATGGAGACGATACAAGAAGTCAAAACCAGAGTTTACAAATTCGGTAATAAAACAGCGGATGGTAATAGCAAAATGAAAAACCTTTTAGGAGGTAAAGGTGCTAATTTAGCAGAAATGAGTTTAATAGGAATCCCGGTTCCTCCTGGCTTCACAATTACTACAGAAGTATGTACAGAATATAATTTACTTGGAAAAGATGCCGTAGTTGGTATGATAGTTCCTGAAGTAGAACAAGCTATTGAAAATATTGAAAGTATAATGGGCGCAGGATTTGGCGACAAAGAAAACCCATTATTAGTATCTGTTCGTTCAGGAGCAAGAGTTTCTATGCCAGGTATGATGGATACAGTTTTAAACTTAGGTTTAAATGACGAAGTTGTTGAAGGTTTAGCAGCTAAAACAGGTAACGAACGTTTTGCTTGGGATTCATACAGAAGATTTATTCAAATGTATGGAGATGTTGTTTTAGGCATGAAACCAGAATCTAAAGAAGATATTGATCCATTTGAAGAAATAATGGAGGCTCTTAAACATAAAAGAAATATTGAATTAGATACAGAATTTACAATTCAAGATTTAAAAGATTTAGTGTACGATTTTAAAGATGCTGTTAAAAAAAGAACAGGACATGATTTTCCAACAAATCCTTGGGATCAACTTTGGGGTGCTGTTGTAGCAGTTTTCAATAGTTGGAATAGCGAAAGAGCAATTTATTATCGTAATATGAACGGGTATCCTGCTGAATGGGGAACTGCTGTAAACGTTCAAGCTATGGTTTATGGAAATATGGGTGACAATTCTGGAACAGGAGTTTGTTTTACGCGTGATGCCGGAACTGGAGAAAACCTATTTAATGGAGAATATTTAATCAATGCACAAGGTGAAGATGTTGTTGCTGGAACAAGAACTCCACAACAAATTACTAAAATTGGTTCTTTACGTTGGGCTGAGTTAGCTAAAGTTGAAGAAGAAGACAGGTTGGCAAATTATCCTTCACTTGAAGAATTAATGCCTGCTATTTATAATGAATTAAATGATTACCAACAAAAATTAGAAAATCATTATAAAGATATGCAAGATATGGAGTTTACTATGCAAGATGGTAAACTTTGGATTTTACAAACTAGAAATGGTAAACGTACTGGTTCTGCAATGGTTAAAATTGCAATGGACAAATTAAAAGAAGGTTCTATCGATGAAAAAGAAGCAATACTACGTATTGAACCAAATAAATTAGATGAATTATTACACCCTGTTTTTGACCCTAAAGCATTAAAAACTTCAAATGTAATAGCTCAAGGTTTACCTGCATCTCCTGGTGCTGCAACAGGTCAAATTGTATTTTTTGCTGATGAGGCTTCAAAATTCAAAAGTAGTATTTTAGTTCGTATAGAAACTTCTCCTGAAGATTTAGAAGGTATGAATATCGCTAAAGGTATTTTAACTGCTCGTGGTGGTATGACTTCTCACGCAGCTGTTGTTGCTAGAGGTATGGGTAAATGTTGTGTTTCTGGAGCTGGTGCATTAAAAATCAACTATAAAAATAGAACTTTAACTGTTGATGGTCACGAATATCATGAAGGTGACTGGATTTCATTAAACGGTTCTACAGGAAATATTATTGAAGGAAAAGTTGCAACTATTGAACCAGAATTAAGCGGTGAATTTGCCGAAATAATGGAGTTGTCAGACAAATATGCAACTATGCAAGTTAGAACAAATGCTGATTCTCCAAAAGATGCCAAAGTAGCTCGTAGTTTTGGAGCGCAAGGTATTGGTTTAACAAGAACTGAACATATGTTCTTTGAAGTTGATCGTATTAAAGCAATGCGTGAAATGATTTTATCTGATACTGTAAAAGGTAGAAAACAAGCATTAGAT
Source organism: Lutibacter oceani (assembly GCF_003384935.1). Classification (GTDB taxonomy): domain Bacteria; phylum Bacteroidota; class Bacteroidia; order Flavobacteriales; family Flavobacteriaceae; genus Lutibacter; species Lutibacter oceani. Next base: position 168,873 of record NZ_QTTQ01000010.1, on the reverse strand, counting down.
CAATTATTACCAATGCAACGTGAAGATTTTGAAGGAATTTTTGAAGCAATGGCTGGCCTACCAGTTACAGTTCGTTTATTAGATCCACCTTTACATGAGTTTGTACCTCACGCTTTAGCACAACAAAAAGAATTGGCAGAAGAAATGCATATTTCTTTAGACGCTGTTAAAAGTAAAATTGTTGAATTAGAAGAATTTAATCCAATGCTTGGCCATAGAGGTTGTAGATTAGGAAATACATATCCTGAAATTACTGAAATGCAAGCAAGAGCAATTATTGAAGCTGCATTAAACTTAAAGAAAAGAGGAATTGAAGCGAAACCAGAAATTATGGTTCCTTTAATTGGTACAGTTCAAGAATTTGAAATGCAAGAAAAAATAATTAGAGATACTGCAAATAAGGTTTTTGAAGAATACAATGATTCTGTTGAATATTTAGTAGGTACAATGATTGAAATTCCTAGAGCTGCTTTAACTGCAGATTTAATAGCTGCTAAAGCTGAATTCTTTTCATTTGGAACAAATGATTTAACTCAAATGGCATTTGGTTATTCTAGAGATGATGCTGGTAAATTCTTACCAATTTATATTGAAAAAGGTATTTTAAAAGTAGATCCTTTTGAAGTATTAGATCAAGAAGGTGTTGGCCAGTTAGTAAAAATGGGTACAGAAAAAGGTAGAAGTACAAAACCAAATTTAAAAGTTGGTATCTGTGGTGAACATGGAGGTGAGCCAAGTTCAGTAGAGTTTTGTTATAATACCGGAATGAATTATGTAAGTTGTTCTCCATTTAGAGTTCCAATTGCACGTATAGCATCTGCTCAAGCATCAATTAAAAATCAAGCATAAATAGTTTTTTTAATTAGTATTTAAACCCATCTTTTTAAAAAGATGGGTTTTTTATATACATCAATTAAAGTATCTTCGCATTATGATAAAAGTTATACTGCTTGGTGGAGGTAATTTGGCATTTCATTTAACAAATTGTTTGTTAGATACTAAAAATATTCAATTGGTTCAAGTTTATAATAGAAGTATTACTAAAATTGAGTATTTGAAAAGTAAAACTTTAATTACAAACAATTTAGAAGAGTTAAAAGAAGCTGATATTTATATTATTGCTGTTTCTGACGATGCAATTTCTAAAATTTCTGCTCAATTAAATGTAAAAAACAAATTAGTTGTACACACTTCTGGAGCTGCAAATTTAAACGAACTAAAATCTATATCATATAAAGGTGTTTTTTACCCTTTACAAACATTTTCAAAAGATAAAAAAATAGATTTTTCTAGCATTCCAATTTGTATTGAAGCTGATTCAAAAAGCAACTTACTTTTATTAGAAAAACTTGCAAAAACTATTTCAAAAAGTTGCTATTACATTAATTCTGAACAACGTAAAAAATTACATGTAGCTGCCGTATTTGTAAATAATTTTGTAAATCATTTATATTATATAGGAAATGAAATTTGTGATAAAAATAATATTCCATTCGAAATATTATTACCTATAATTAAAGAAACAGCTGTTAAAATTGAATCCTTATCTCCTTTTGAAGCTCAAACAGGACCTGCAAAAAGAAACGATTTAAAAACAATAAAAAATCATAAAACAATTTTAACTAAGCATCAAAAAGAAATTTATACATTGCTAACAAAATCAATTTATGCCACCTATGGAAAAAAGCTATAAAGAAATTATGCCACAAATAACCACGTTTATGTTTGATGTAGATGGGGTTTTAACAAATGGAAACATAACTATTACAACTACTGGTGAACTACTAAGAGTAATGAATATTAAAGATGGTTACGCTCTTAAAACGGCCATAAACCAAGGATTTAAGGTATGTGTAATTTCTGGAGGAAGTAATGAAGGTGTGCGTGTTAGATTAAAAAATTTAGGAGTTACAGATATTTATTTAGGAACGCACAATAAAATGGAACAATTTGAGGAATATGTGGCCGAAAATAATCTAAACCCTGAAAATATTTTATTTATGGGTGATGATATTCCAGATTATCAGGTAATGAAAAAGGTTGGTTTACCTGCTTGCCCTAAAGATGCTGTTTCCGAAATTCAGAATATTTCTTTATATATTTCACAAAAAAAAGGTGGACTTGGTTGTGTTCGTGATGTAATTGAGCAAGTATTAAAAGTTCAAGGTAAATGGAACAGCCAATTTGATGCTAAATATGATTAACTGCTGTTAACTATTTAAAAATTCTATGCACAAATCCAATACTTAATTCAGTAAAATCTGCCTGGCTTAAATTAGATTTTATATGTGCACCAATATAAAAATTGTTTTTAGGTTTTTTTAAAGTGTTTATCACGTATAATTTTAAACCTAACCTCCCTAAAAATAACTTTTTTAACTTGTAAATATTATTTAATGTTTCATCTTGTAAAATGTAATGCTCTTTATAAAATGGTTTATAAACATTTAAACCACCCTCCCAATCTATACCAATATTTCCAAACAAGGCTTCCACACCAATTGATAAATAAATATTTGAAGCATTTAAAATAGGTCTTTCAAAATAGGGATCTACTTCATTTTCTTTAATATAATCATAGTAATGACGGTAAAAATTATATGTTATACCCGCACTAAACTTTAATATATCTTTATAAAAAAAACCTCCTTTAAATTCAATTGCATTAATAGCTTTTACAGTACTTTCATGGTCTATAAATTTTTGGATTCCTTGTCCATATCTAAAAGCATAAAATGCCTTGTATTTTTTAAAATCAGTAGTTAAATTATGATTCTCTTTAAATTGCTTTTTATTCAATTTAAAACTAGTAGAAACACTTGCTAATGCTGTATTTAAACCTGAATTAGGAAGTTGAGTATGACCATTAGAATGATGAAAATATCCTGCACCAATTTTTAATGTTCGTTTATTCTTTAAGTGAAATTTATAATAAACAAAAGTTTGAAAAGCCCAAGTAAGTTTGGTGCTAACAGCTGTATTTAACGGGTTGTTTTCAGGATGGTATTGAGTAGTAAAGTAAGATGTTCCCAATCCAAATTTGGTAGAAAATGATTCTTTTTTGTTTAAATTTATTTCAACAAATGGAAGTATAGAAATGGCATTTCCAACAACTTCTTGATTTCCTAAACTGGAAAAATATAAACCAACTCCCGTAGATGATAAATTTATAGTATTACTCCACTTATTTTTAAAGATATTATTATTTTTCTCAAAACTAAACCCTAACATATAATGACTTTTCAATTTTGGAAACCAGCTGTTTGGTTGAAAAGTTTGTCCGAAAAATAATTCAGGACTAAAATTTAAAGCATCATATTTTTCATTATTTTGAGCAAAACAGAACGAACTTAAAAAGAAAAATATGAGGATTTTTTTCATTTTTTAATTACGCTCTTTTAACATAGGTACAAACTTAAAATCACCCAATTCATGTTTTTCAAAATCTTTTTCACTTGTTCTAACAAACAACGTCATTGTTTGCAATTCATCACCAATTGGAATTACCAATCTCCCTCCTACTTTTAATTGTGCCAACAATGGTTTTGGAACAAAAGGCGCACCTGCAGTTACAATAATACCATTAAAAGGAGCATTTTCAGGCAACCCTTTATAACCATCACCAAAAATAATTTTCTTTGGTTTGTAATTTAATTTTGGTAAAAATAATTTAGTTTTTTTAAATAGTTCTTTTTGACGTTCAATAGTATAAACTTTAGCTCCCATTTCAAGTAATACAGCTGTTTGGTAACCGGAACCTGTACCAATTTCTAAAATTGAATCGTTGGGTTTAACCTCTAATAATTCCGTTTGAAAAGCAACTGTATAAGGTTGAGAAATTGTTTGGTCTGCTGCTATTGGAAAAGCTTTGTCTTGATACGCAAAATCAACAAAACCTGAATCCATAAATAAGTGTCTTGGTACTGCTGAAATAGCTTTTAATACATTTTTATCTTTAATCCCTTTTTTTACAATTATATTTACTAACTGATTTCTAAGTCCTTGATGTTTGTGCGTATCTTTCACTAATAATTTAAATTTGAGATGCTAAAAATAGGAATAAATGCATAAAGATTGTTACTTTTGTTTACATAAAAATAAACTTTCTTATGATGCTAAAAGCAGGAGTATTAGGAGCCGGTCACCTTGGCAAAATTCACTTAAAATTATTAAATCAATCAGACAAATATGAATTAGTAGGTTTTTTTGATCCTATTGAAGAAAACGCAAATAAAGTTTCTGAAGAATTTGGATATAAAAAGTTTAATTCAGTACAAGAATTAATTAATGCTGTTGATGTTATTGATATTGTTACACCAACTCTTTCTCATTTTGATTGTGCAAAAGAAGCCATTGAAAAAGGCAAACATATTTTTATTGAAAAACCAATTACAAAAACAGTTGAAGAAGCCGAAACAATTATAAAATTAGCCAAAAAACATAATGTAAAAGGACAAGTTGGACATGTAGAACGTTTTAATCCAGCTTTTACTGCTGTTAAAAATTCTATAAAAACTCCAATGTTTATTGAAGCACACAGGTTAGCTGAATTTAATCCTCGAGGAACTGATGTCCCTGTTGTATTAGATTTAATGATTCATGATATTGATGTTATATTAAGTGTCGTAAATTCAAAAGTAAAAAGTGTTCACGCAAGTGGTGTATCAGTAATTAGTGATACTCCAGACATTGCAAATGCCCGTATTGAATTTGAAAACGGTTGTGTAGCCAATTTAACCGCAAGTAGAATTTCATTAAAAAATATGCGTAAATCTCGTTTCTTTCAAAAAGATGCTTATATAGCTGTGGACTTTTTTGAAAAAGCAACTGAAGTGGTAAAAATGAAAGATGCTCCAAAAACTCCTGGAGATTTTGATATGATTTTACAAAATGCTGAAGGTGTAAAAAAACAGATTTATTTTGAAAACCCTAAAATTGAAGCTAATAATGCTATTTTAGATGAATTAGAAACATTTGCCGATGCAATTGTAAATAATACAACGCCAATTGTAACCCTTGAACAAGGAACTGAAGCATTGCGTGTTGCACATATGATAATAAACGATTTTTAAAATGAAACTTTACCAGGTTGATGCTTTTACGAATGAAATATTTAAAGGAAACCCAGCAGCCGTTTGCCCTTTAAAAAAATGGATTTCTGAAGATTTAATGCAAGCTATTGCCGAAGAAAATAATTTATCTGAAACTGTTTTTTTTGTAAATAATAAAAGTCAATTCGAAATTCGATGGTTTACTCCCTCATGTGAAATAGATTTGTGCGGCCACGCTACACTTGCAGCTGCTCATATAATTTTTACTGAATTGAATTATAAAGAAAAAACCTTAACATTCAGTTCAAAAAGCGGTATTTTAACTGTTGAAAAAAATGTAGATTGGTACACCTTAAACTTCCCTTCAGAAGAAATTAAAGAAATTATCACACCACAAATTTTAAAAGACGCCTTAAATGTTTCTATTTTAAAAACATTTAAAGGAAAATGGAAATTGTTAGTTTTATTGGAAAATGAAGAAGTTGTAAAAAATTTAACACCAAATTTTTCAAAATTAACCGAACTTGAAGCTCCTGGTATTATTGTAACTTCAAAAGGAACAAAAACAGATTTTGTTTCACGCTTTTTTGCACCTAAAATTGGTATTAATGAAGATCCAGTAACAGGTTCGGCACATACCTTATTAATTCCTTTCTGGGCTAAAAAGCTAGTTAAAAACAGCTTAGAAGCTATTCAACTTTCAAAAAGAAGTGGCTTTTTAAAGTGCACCTATTTAAATGAACGTGTTGAAATGAGTGGACAGGCAAAAACTTATTTAAAAGGTAAAATAATTATATAAAACAATTAATTATGAAAAATATAGCTGTTATTGGAGCAGGAACCATGGGAAATGGTATTGCACATGTATTTGCACAAAACAATTATAATGTAAATTTAATTGATATTTCGCAAGAAGCCCTAGAAAAAGGATTAGCGACAATAACTAAAAACTTAGACAGACTTTTAGTTAAGGAAAAAATTACAGACGAAATAAAAATACAAACATTAAATAATATTAACACTTTTACATCCATTGCTTTAGGTGTTAAAAATGTGGATTTGGTGGTTGAAGCTGCTACTGAAAATGTAGATTTAAAATTAAAAATTTTTAAGCAATTGGATGACGCTGCTCCCGATAAGGCAATTTTAGCATCAAATACTTCCTCAATTTCAATAACTGAAATTGCTGCTGTAACCAAAAGACCTGATAAAATTATTGGAATGCATTTTATGAATCCTGTTCCAATAATGAAACTAGTTGAAATTATTAGAGGTTTTAATACTTCTGATGAAGTTACCAAAACAATTATGAAACTTTCAGAAAACTTAAAAAAAGTTCCTGTAGAAGTAAATGATTATCCTGGCTTTGTAGCAAACAGAATTTTAATGCCAATGCTAAATGAAGCTATAGAAACACTTTATAATGGTGTTGCCGGAGTTTATGAAATAGATACAGTTATGAAATTAGGCATGGCACATCCAATGGGGCCACTTCAATTAGCAGATTTTATTGGTTTAGATGTTTGCCTTTCTATTTTAAATGTGATGTATGACGGATTTAAAAACCCTAAATACGCTCCTTGTCCTTTATTGGTAAATATGGTAAAAGCTGGCAAACTTGGTGTAAAAACAGGTGAAGGTTTTTATGATTATTCTGAAAGTAAAAAAGCTGAAAAAGTTGCAAAACGATAACTAAGAAGTAGTCTTATAAAAATAAAAAAAATCTAGGTTAAAGCCTAGATTTTTTTATTCATTATATTTAAGAATAATAGAAATTATACTTTTCGTCTTTCTCTTTCTTCTTTTAATAACCTTAGTTCTCTGCTTGTTTGTCCTGCTACTGAAGTGTTTTCCTCTGCACGTCTAATTAAATAAGGCATTACATCACGTACAGGTCCAAATGGTAAATATTTGGCAACATTATAGCCAGATTTTGCCAAATTGTAGCTTATATGATCACTCATACCATAAAGTTGACCAAACCACAATCTTTTATCATTTTTATCCAATCCTGATTTTGCAATTAAATCCATTAATAAATAACTACTTTCTTCGTTATGTGTTCCTGCAAAAATAGCCATATCATCAATATTTTTAAACATATATCTCAATACATCATCAAACATTTTATCGGTAGCTTTTTTATCTACACAAATAGGATCTTTATACCCTTTTTCCTTAGCACGCTCTCTTTCTTTTTCCATATATGCACCACGCACCAATTTCATACCAACTTTAAAGCCTTCTTTTTTAGCACGTTCGTGTAATTTTTTAAGATAATCCAATCTATCCCATCTGTATAGCTGTAAAGTTCCAAATACAATTACTTTTTTTGTATTGTATTTACGCATCATATCTTCAATTAAATCATCCGCGGCCTCTTGCATCCAAGTTTCTTCAGCATCAATTAATAAGGGTACGTTTCTGTCAAAAGCAGCTTTACTAACAATGTCATACCTTTCTTTAATGCGTTTCCACTCTACTTCTTCATGAGCATCTAATTTTTTACCCTCTGTAACTTTTTGATATATTTTAAATTTACCAAAACCAGTTGGTTTAAATACTGCAAACGGAATACTAGGCTTTTCAGTACCAAATTTAATGGTGTTTAATGTTTTTTCCATTGCTAAATCAAACTGCTCTTCAATTTCTTTTCCTTCAGCGGAATAGTCTAAAACGGAATGTACATTTTTGGTATACATTTTATCTATTACAGGCATACAATCTTTTTCTGTTACTCCACCACAAAAATGATCAAAAACAGTTGCTCTAATAATTCCTTCTACAGGTAAATGTGTTTTTAAGGCAAATTTGGTAACTGCTGTACCAATTTTAACAAGTGGTTCGCGCTTTATCATTTCAAACAAATAATACGCTCTATCTAGTTCTGAATTTGATTTAATTGCAAAAGCAACTTCTGTATTATCAAATAAATTTTCCATTGTACAATATATTTAATCAAAGATAATTACAAACAGTTTATTTTCTCATATTTTTGCCTTTAATTTGCACAAAAATATTATCCAAAATGACACCTATATTATCCAATAATTACTACGTAAACTTTCAAGAAGATGCTTATTCAAAATTGAACGAATACATAGCTTCAAATACACCTTCTAAGATTTTTGTATTGGTTGATGAAAACACCCATGAACATTGTTTACCAATTTTAATGGAAACTCTTGAAACTACTGTAGATATTGAAATTATTGAAATTGAATCTGGTGAGGAAAATAAAAATTTAGATACTTGTTCAGGCGTTTGGCATGCGCTTACAGAATTAGGTGCTGATAGAAAAAGTTTACTCATTAATTTAGGTGGTGGTGTTATTACCGATTTAGGAGGTTTTGTTGCTTCTTGTTTTAAGCGTGGTATTGCTTTTATAAATATTCCTACCACTTTATTAAGTATGGTTGATGCTTCTGTAGGCGGAAAAACAGGAGTTGATTTAGGAGTTTTAAAAAATCAAATTGGATTGTTTTCTGATCCTGAAATGGTACTTATTGATACACATTATTTAGATACAGTAACTGAACGTGAAATTCGTTCAGGATTGGCTGAAATTATTAAATACGGTTTATCTTACGACATTAAACTATGGGATAACATAAACAGCTTTAATGAGCTTAATACCAAAAATATAAGTTCATTAATTCATAGATCAATTGAAATAAAAAATGAAGTTGTTACTGAAGATCCTAAAGAAAACGGATTAAGAAAAATTTTGAACTTCGGACATACTTTAGGACATGCAATTGAATCGTATTTTTTAGAATCTGATTCCAAAGAAAATTTAACTCATGGTGAAGCCATTGCAATAGGAATGATTACTGAAACTTATATTTCAGAAAAACTATTGAATTTTCCTTCTGAAAAGTTAAAAGAAATTAAAAAACTTATTATTGAAATATACGGTAAAACGTTGATTGAGACATCTGATTACAACCCAATTATAGAATTATTAATTCACGATAAAAAAAATGTAGGCGGACGTGTAAATTTTGTTTTACTAACTGATTTTGAAATGTTTAAATTAGATTGCAAAGTTGAAAAAGACTTACTTATTGAAGCTTTAAACTTTTATAACTCTTAACAACAACCTACTAAAACTTCTTTATATACTTCTTTATATGCAGGTAACACATTTTGTAAACTAAACTGTTTTGCTTGGTTTAACGCATTTTCTTTAAATTGCTGCAACCGTTCGTCACTTTCTAAAATATAAATTGCGTTTTTAGCCATATCATCGGTGTCACCAACATTGCTTAAAAATCCAGTAACACCATTTATATTAACTTCTGGTAAACCACCTGAATTTGTTGATATAACAGGAGTTCTTGCAGCCATTGCTTCCAATGCGGCCAATCCAAAACTTTCGGTTTCTGAAGGCAACAAAAATAAATCGGAATAACACAGTAGTTTATTAACTTCATTGCTATTTCCTAAAAAAAGAATTTTATCTAATATTCCTAAATCTTTTGCCTGACACTCAATATGTTCTCTATCTGGACCTTCACCAACTAATAACAACTTTGATGGTATTTTTTTTTGAATTTTATAAAAAATATCAATTACATCAGCTGCTCTTTTAACAGGGCGTAAATTACTAACATGAGTAATTATCCGTTCATTCTCCTTTGCAATTGAACTTCTTTGACATTCAGGTGCTTCTATTTGTGGATATTTTTCAAAATCAATAAAATTATGAATTACATGAATTTCTTTTCTAATATTAAATAAGCGTAAGGTATCCTTTTTTAAACTTTCAGAAACAGTTGTAACTACATCAGAATTATTAATGCTAAATTCAACGGCTGTTTTATAGTTTGGATGACTTCCAACCAACGTGATATCTGTTCCGTGTAAAGTTGTAACAACCTTAATGTCAATCCCTTTTTCTTTCAGCATTTGTTTTGCCATATAGGCAGCATATGCGTGTGGAATTGCATAATGAACATGTAAAATCTCTAAATTGTACATTTGAACAACTTCAACCATTTTACTTGATAAAGCTAATTCATAAGGTTGAAATTGAAATAAAGGATATTCTTCTACAAAAACTTCATGAAAATGAATATCGTTTGAAATAAAATCCAATCGAACGGGCTGTTTATACGTTATAAAATGTACGTGATGCCCTTTTTGAGCCAATGCCATTCCTAATTCAGTAGCTACTACTCCACTTCCCCCAAAAGTTGGATAACAAACAATTCCTATTTTCATTTAATAATTTTAAAATGTATAATTGAACAGACGTAAATATAAAAGTAATCTTACAATAAACTGAACTGAAAATTATAAATATATCATAAAAAAACCTCTTTCAAATTTTAAGAAAGAGGTTTTCAAATCTTTTTATAAACTAAACTAGCTAACAATTAGACGTTTAAATAAATAATAAACATTAATTATTAATAATCTCCTAAAGTTTCAGGGTTTTGTCTAAGCGCTTCTTCTAATTGTTCGTCACTTGGAGCTTTACCATGCCAAGCGTGTGTGTGCATCATAAAATCTATACCATTACCCATTTCAGAGTGTAATAAAATACAAACAGGTTTTCCTTGTCCGGTAAGAGATTTAGCTTCTGCTAATCCATTTTTAATACTTTCAATGTCATTTCCCTTTTCAATATCTAAAACAATCCATCCAAAAGCTTCAAATTTAGCTTTTAAATCTCCCATTGGCATTACCTGATCGGTTGAACCATCAATTTGTTGTCCATTATAATCAATAGTAGCAATATAATTATCAACATTTTTACCAGCAGCATACATTATAGCTTCCCAATTTTGTCCTTCTTGTAATTCACCATCACCGTGTAAAGAATAAACTAATTTAGTATCGCCGTTTAATTTTTTAGCTTGTGCTGCTCCTAAAGCAACACTCATACCTTGACCTAAAGATCCAGAAGCAATTCTAACACCAGGTAAGCCTTCGTGTGTAGTTGGATGCCCTTGTAAACGAGTATTTAAGATTCTAAAAGTAGCTAGCTCCTTTACTGGAAAATATCCACTTCTTGCCAAAACACTATAATATACTGGTGAAATATGTCCGTTTGATAAAAAGAACAAATCTTCATTAATTCCATCCATTTTAAAATCTGTAGAATATTCCATTACCTCTTGAAACAGAACAGTTAAAAATTCATTACATCCTAAAGAACCACCTGGATGTCCAGATTTTACAGCATGTACCATTCTAACTATATCTCTTCTTACTTGTTGTGCAAAATCTTGCAGTTGTTGTGTAGTTGACATCTTAATTATTTATTTATTTAAAGGGCAAAAATACTACTTTAGAGCTATGGAACAATAACTTTTTTTAATAAAGTTTTTAGTGTGTTATTAACAACTATTATGTTTTTTGTTTTTTCTTTTTTGCTGCAGGAAATAATACATTATTTAATATTAAACGGTATCCTGGAGAATTTGGGTGTAAATCCAATTCTGTTTTTGGGTCACCTACTCTATGCTGATAATCTTCAGGATCGTGACCCCCGTAAAAAGTAAACATTCCTTTTCCTTTTACTCCGTGGATATAACGCGCTTCCCTGTTAGCTGTTACCTCTCCCATTACCAGCACATTAGACTTTACTTCATCTCTATCAAAAGAGGTTGTTTGCCCCATGAAACCCTTTACCAATTGGGTGTGGTTTTGACATAACATTGTTGGAATTGGATCCCATTTTGCTGAATATTCTTTCAATGAAAAATAATCTGCTGTACGCTTAATTTGTTGCCTTTTTCTAGTCATATCAATTGAAGAAAACTCATATTCTACAGGATTTCTAACTAGAGTAAAATCTTTAAAAGCAAAGGTTTTATTAAAATCTATTTTATTTTGATAATCAATTTCCGAAGGATCACCATCAAACATTGATTCACAAATATCCACTCCTTCAGCGGCTAAGGCAATATCAAAACTATCCGTAGCTGAGCACATTGCAAACATAAATCCTCCTCCAATTACAAAGTCTCTAATTTTTAATGAAACTGCTAATTTTTCTTGTGATACTTTTGAGTAGCCCAATTTGGTTGCTAGTTGTTCAGCCGATTTTTTTTGTTCAATATACCAAGGTGCTGTTCGGTATGAACCATAAAATTTACCAAACTGCCCTGTAAAATCTTCATGATGTAAATGTAACCACTCATACAACAATAGCTTTTCATCCAATACTTCTTCATCATAAACTACATCAAAAGGAATTTCCGCATAAGTTAAAACCATTGTTACGGCATCATCCCAAGGCATTTTATCTTTTGGTGAATAAACTGCAATTTTTGGAGCTTTTTCAAGTAAAACAGCTTCCATATTTTTTGAAGGGCTACTAATTTCTTCTAAAATAATTTCCGCTTGCGTATCTGAAATTACCTGGTATGTAACACCTCTAATTTTACATTCATTTCTGGTTGCTTCATTATCTTCCAATAAAAAAGAACCACCTTCATAATTTAATAACCATTTTGCTGTATTTCCTTTTTGAAGTGACCAATAGGTTATTCCATAAGCTTTTAAATGATTTGTTTGGGTAATTGCATCCATAGGAATCAATATAAAAGATGCATATATTGAAGATGTACATAGCAATACAATTATTACTATTATTTTTTTGAAAATGTATACGTTTAATTTTCTCAAATATTATAAGTTTTAGAATGGTACATCACCATCATCTAAATTATCTGGTGCACCAAAAGCATCTTGTGGGCTGGTCATATTTCCTGCAGAAATTGCACTGTTCATTTTAGAATGGAATTCGTTTCCAAAATCCTCATCTAAATTGCTGAATTGTGCTAAATGACCAGTAAATTTTAACCTGATATTTTCTAAACCACCATTTCTATGTTTTGCAACAATAAATTCGGCTTGTCCTTCACAAGGTGTTCTTTCTTCATCATCCCATTCAGTTAAACCATAGTATTCCGGTCTAAAAATAAAGGAAACAATGTCAGCATCTTGTTCAATTGCACCAGATTCACGTAAATCGGATAATAATGGACGTTTACTTCCACCACGCGTTTCAACTGCCCTGGATAACTGAGAAAGTGCAATAACCGGAATAGCCAATTCTTTTGCGAGTGCTTTTAAGTTACGTGAAATGGTTGAAATTTCTTGTTCACGATTTCCTCCAGAAGAACTACCAGCAGTCATTAATTGTAAATAATCAATTACAATAACTTTTATACCGTGTTGCGATGCTAAACGGCGCGCTTTTGCACGTAAATCAAAAATTGATAATGATGGTGTATCATCAATAAAAATAGGTGCTTTTGATAAGTTTTTTACCTTAACGTTAAGTTGTTCCCATTCGTGTGGTTCTAAATTTCCTTTTCTTAACTTCCCAGAAGAAATTCCAGTTTCACTGGAAATCATACGCGTAATTAACTGAACTGATGACATTTCTAATGAAAATATGGCAACAGGCGTATCAAAATCAATAGCCATATTTTTTGCCATAGACATTACAAATGCTGTTTTTCCCATACCAGGACGCGCAGCTAAAATCACTAAATCTGATGGTTGCCATCCAGATGTTAACTCATCTAAACGATTAAAACCTGTTGCAACACCACTCATCCCCTGTTTGTTGGATATTTCCTGAATTTTTTTTATTGCCTGACTAACAAGCCCTTGGGCGTCTTCAGACCCTTTTTTAAGGTTTCCTTGAGTTACTTCAAAAAGTTTTGTTTCAGCATCATCTAACAAATCAAATACATCAACGGTTTCATCATAAGCTTCTTCAATAATTTCTGCAGAAATTGAAATTAATTTACGTTGAATATATTTTTGAAGAATAATACGTGCGTGAAATTCTATATGCGCTGAAGAAGATACTTTCTGTGTTAAACCTACCAAATAAAAATCACCACCTACTAATTCTAAATTACCAGTTTTACGTAATTGATTTGCAACTGTTAATAAATCTGTTGGTTCTGAATTTTGAAACAATGTATAAATAGCTTCATAAATATGTTGATGTGTTTCTTTATAAAAAACTTCTGGATGCAAAATGTCAATTACATCATCAACACCTTTTTTATCTATCATCATAGCTCCTAATACAGCTTCCTCTAAATCAAGTGCTTGCGGTGGTAACTTACCTTTTTCAAGACTTATTACTGCACTTTTTTTAAATTTTTTAGCTGGTACTGGTTGTAAATTTTTCACAGGACTATAGGTAATTTTATTGATTTAAATATACAATCTTAAAATTTCAAAAAACTATTTTTAATAAAATAAAATTATGAAATTTTGATTATTTTTTTGATAAAAGCAAATGTAATTTTTAATAGACAAAGTATAATGTAAATTTTAAATTTATTTTTTGAACAAAATTTTGTTAAAAATAAACCAAACCTTGTTAACAACTTTTTTTTAGCATCATTTTTGCTTATTTATTTTATATTTTTGATGAATGAATACAAAAAAAACATATAAAATCCTTACGCTTCTATTGCTAATGCAATGGGCATTTATACAAATTATTGCCCAATATCCAAACTTTATAGAAACCTACTACTCAAAAGGATTGTATTTGTATGTTTCACGATTTTTGAGAATTACACTTGGTTGGATTCCTTTTTCAATGGGTGATATTTTATATATTTTTTTAATAGTATTAATACTTGTCTCAATATTTAAGTTTTTTAAAGAAAGAAAATTGAATCTAAAAAACACCATTTTTAAAATTGCAGGAATAATTTCTATAGTTTTTTTCTTTTTCCATTTTAATTGGGGACTAAATTATTTTAGAGTGCCTTTATACAAAACTTTAAATATTAAAAATAAAAATTATACAAATGATGAACTTATAAATTTTACTAAAAAACTAATTTATAAAACAAATGAAACTCAAACTTCAATTACTAAAAACGACACTTTAATAGTTGAAAATCCCTTAAGTAAAAAAGAAATTAATGCTGACTCTCACTTGGCTTATGAACAATTACAACTAAAATATCCTCAATTTGCTTATAAAAACCCAAAAGTTAAATATTCAATTTTTAGTACACCATTAACATTTATGGGTTTTGCGGGTTATTTAAACCCTATTACAAATGAAGCACAGGTAAATTCATTAATTCCGAAAAATAATTATGCTGCAACAGTATGTCACGAAATTGCGCATCAGGTTGGAATTGCTTCGGAAAGTGAAGCCAATTTTGTAGGTTTTTTAGCATCCATAAATTCAAAAGATCAATATTTTAATTATTCAGGCTATTTAATGGCATTGCGCTATTGTATTTCGGAAGTTTACAGAAAAGATCCAAAACAATTTGAAGCACTTAAAAAAATGATTAATAAAGGAATTTTAAAAGATATGCAGCAAAGTCAGGATTTTTGGGAATCTTATAATAATTGGACCGAAATATACTTTAAAACATTTTATGATAACTATTTAAAAGCAAATAAACAGCAAGATGGTATTCAAGGTTATAGTAAAATGGTTACCCTATTAATAAATTACTATAAAACAGAAAAATTATAATTTTTTAACTATTTCCTCTTCTAAAATATCTTATTTCGGGTTTTATTTAACACTTTTTTAAAAATTTTCATTTTAATTACTATTTTTAGAAAAATAATTCAATTTTAATTGACTTGTTTTTTACTAATTTAACTAACAAAATATGAGAAAAACACTGCTTTCATTAGTTTTATTATGCTCTATATCAATTTATTCACAGGAATATTTTCCTGTGAGTACTGGAGTTAAAACTACAAATACCAATTATTTAGCTTTTAAAAACGCTAAAATAATTGTAAGTCCAACTGAAACAATTAACAACGGAACTTTGTTAATTAAAAACGGAAAAATTATTGATGTTGGAACTAAAATAACTATCCCAAAAAATGTTACCATCATTAATTTATCTGGTAAAAGTATCTACCCTTCTTTTATAGATGCTTATTCTAACTTTGGAATAGAAACTCCAAAAAGAACAAATAGACGTTCAGCGAGTCCACAATACGATTCTAAACGCGAAGGCTATTATTGGAACGATCATATAATGCCTGAAAACAATGCTTTAAATGAATTTAAATTTGACGAGAAAAAAGCATCAGAATTAAGAAAAGCTGGATTTGGAGTTGTTAATACTCATATAGAAGATGGAATTATGAGAGGAACCGGAATTTTGGTTGCATTAAATTCCAAAGGAAATAATTCTGAAAGATTGCTTAATGACAAATCTGGGCAATACCTATCTTTTTCAAAAAGCGCAAAATCAAATCAGGTGTATCCAAGTTCATTAATGGGTTCAATGGCTTTATTAAGACAGGTTTATTTAGATGCTAATTGGTATAAAACTGGTGCTACTGAAAACAAAGATTTATCGCTGGAAGCTTTAAACAATAATATAAACTTAAAGCAACTCTTTTATGCCGGTGATAAATTAAATATTTTAAGAGCTGATAGAATTGGAGATGAATTTAACATTCAATATACCATTGTTGGTGGAGGAAATGAATATGAGCTGGTTTCAGAAATAAAGAAAACAAATGCTACTTTAATTATTCCAATAAATTTCCCGGCAGCTTTTGATGTTGAAAACCCTTTTCAAGCTGATTATGTTAGCTTGGAAGATATGAGATATTGGAACCAAGCACCTTCTAATCCAGGAGTTTTAGTCAAAAATGGGATTCAGTTTTCACTAACACCTTATGGATTAAAATCCCTGTCAACATTTAAAACTAATGTTTTAAAGTCAATTAAATATGGCTTAGACAAAACAAAAGCCTTGGAGGCGCTTACAACTATTCCTGCTAAAATTTTAGGAAAAGAATCGGAAATTGGAACATTATCAAAAGGGAAACAAGCTAACTTTTTAATAACTTCAGGAGATATTTTTGATAAAAAAACAACACTTTTTGAAAACTGGGTTCAGGGAACAAAAAATGTGATTGAAGACATGAATGTTAAAGATTTAAAAGGAAATTATGAATTAACCATTGCAGATCAACAATTTTCAATGGAAATTACCGGAGAACCTAGCAAACATAAAATTGTTGTTAAAAAAGACTCTTTAAAGTTGTCCGGTTCAATTAAATATGCTGATAATTGGATTGGAATTATAATAAATGAATCTGATAGTGTGTATAAATTAAAAGGAAGAATTTTAAATGATTCTGATAATTTAAGTGGAAATGCCATTATTGCTGATGGAAATTTTGCAAATTGGTCTGCCAAGAAAAAGGAGGAACCAAAAAAGGATGAAGACAAATCTGATGCCAAGGAAATTTCGGCGCTTAATATAGTTCCGCTTACGTTTCCAAACGTTGGATACGGATTTAAGGAAAAGCCAGATCAAGAAACAATTCTATTTAAAAATGCCACAGTTTGGACAAATGAAAGAGAAGGGATTTTAACAAATACAGATGTACTTGTAAAAGATGGTAAAATAGCAAAAATAGGAACTAATTTATCAGATAGAAATGCAACGGTTATAGATGCCACAGGAAAACATTTAACATCTGGTATTATAGATGAACATTCTCATATTGCTGCAACTTCTTCAAATGAAGTAGGGCAAAATTCTACTGCAGAAGTTACAATGGAAGATACCATAGATTATGAAGATATAAACTTGTATAGAAATTTAGCCGGTGGTGTTACCATTATGCAAATATTACACGGATCTGCAAACCCTATTGGTGGTAGATCGGCAATAATTAAGTTAAAATGGGGAGAGATTGGACCGGAAATGATTTATAAAAATTCTCCAAAATTTATAAAATTCGCTTTAGGAGAAAATGTAAAACAATCTAATTGGGGAGCTGCTGAAAAAGTCAGATTTCCACAATCCAGAATGGGAGTTGAACAGGTTTTTACGGATTATTTTCAAAGAGCAAAAGAATATGACATTCTTAAAAAAAGTGGAAAGCCCTATAGAAAAGATTTAGAATTAGAAACATTGGCTGAAATTTTAAACAAAGAGCGTTTTATCAGTTGTCATTCTTACGTTCAAAGTGAAATAAATATGTTAATGAAAGTGGCTGATAAATTCAATTTTAGAATCAACACTTTTACACATATTTTAGAAGGTTATAAAGTAGCTGATAAAATGTTGGAACACGGCGTTGGAGGTTCTACTTTTTCCGATTGGTGGGCTTATAAATTTGAAGTTAATGATGCAATACCGTACAATGCGTCAATTATGCACAATGTTGGTATTACCGTAGCTATAAATTCTGATGACAGAGAAATGTCCAGGAGGTTAAATCAGGAAGCTGGAAAAACCGTTAAATATGGCGATGTTTCTGAAGAAGAAGCCTGGAAGTTTGTTACTTTAAATCCTGCAAAATTATTGCATATTGATGATAAAGTAGGAAGCGTTAAAGTTGGAAAAGATGCCGATTTGGTTTTATGGAACAATCATCCTTTATCCGTTTATGCGAAAGCAGAAAAAACATTAATTGAAGGTAAAGTTTATTTTGATTTAGAAAAAGACTTAGAAATGAGAAATTCTATAAAAAAGGAACGAACAGAATTAGTGAATATGATGTTAAACGAAAAAAAGAATGGAGCTCCTACACAATCGGCTAAAAAACGAGTAAAAGAAGCTTTGCATTGTGATACCTTATACTAATAAACTTGAACTTATGAAAATAGTTAAATATAAAATAACAGTACTGCTTTTATGTTTTTTCGGAACCATTTTAGCACAACAAACACCAGCTTCAAAACAAAGTGAAACTATTACAATAACTGGAGTAACAGCCCATATTGGTAACGGTGAAGTGATCTCAAATTGCACTATTATTTTTGAAAATGGAAAAATTACAAGCATTTCAAATTCAAACAATTCAAATTCTTTAAAGGGAACAATTATCAATGCTGAAGGAAAACATGTGTACCCAGGGATTATTGCAACAAATTCATCAATGGGTTTGGTTGAAATTGAAGCGGTTAGAGCAAGTGATGACAAAGACGAAATTGGAGATATGATTCCACATGTTAGAAGTTTAATAGCATATAATGCTGAATCTAAAGTAGTGGAATCTATGAGACCAAATGGTGTACTTTTAGGCCAAATTTCACCAAAAGGAGGTGTTATTTCTGGTACTTCAAGTATTGTTCAATTTGATGCTTGGAATTGGGAAGATGCTGCAGTGAAAGTTGATGATGGAATCCATTTAAATTGGCCAAATGCTTTTTCTAGAAATTGGAGAGCAGGAACAACAGAAGTGAATAAAAAATATGCTGAAGAAATTGATAAAATTAATTTATTTATTAATGAATCTAAAGCTTATAACTATGGAAACAAGACAATTAAAAATTTACCTTTTGAAGCAATGACTGGTCTTTTTGATGGTTCCAAAAAATTATATGTACATGTGAATGATGAAAAAGGAATGATAGATGCTATTAATTTTAAAGTGAATAATTCCATTAAAGAAATGGTAATAGTTGGTGGTTATCAGGCCAATAAAATTACCGATTTGTTAATAAAACAAGAAATTCCTGTTTTGGTAAATCACACCCAAAGTTTACCTTCAAGTAATGACGATGATTACGATTTTCCATATAAATTAGCAAAATTATTAGTTGATGCCGGAGTTTTAGTTGGAATTCAAAATGGATCAAATTCTGATTTTCAGGCAAGAAATTTACCATTTTATGCAGGTCAGGTTGTTGGACAAGGTCTGGATAAAGAAAAAGCACTGGAATTAATAACTTCAAATACAGCAAAAATCTTAGGAATAGATGCAAATTACGGAACCTTAGAAGTTGGTAAAAGTGCAACCTTATTTATTTCAGAAGGAGATGCTTTAGACATGAGAACTAATAAATTAACCCATGCTTTTATAGATGGAAGAATGATTAGCTTAGAAACGCATCAAACGGAATTATGGAAACGGTATTCTGAAAAATACAAAAACAACTAAATTTACATAAGGCTGTCTAAAAAATAAAATCTTTGTCATTCTGAACTAGTTTCAGAATCTCACCATACTGATAATCAATTAGTATAAGGAACCGAAACAAGTTCAGGTTGAAGGATTTCAATACTTTTTAGACAGCTTTTCCATGAAAAATTCACGTTTTTTAAGATTTTATTAATCACTATCTTTGTGGTTTATTTTTAAAAAATGTACAAAGAAATTACCAGTCCCAGCAATAGCTTTATCAAAGAACTTTTTCAGTTAAAGGAAAAATCACGGATTAGAAAAAGCACTCATACTTTTTTAATTGAAGGTTTGCGTGAAATTTCATTAGCAATTGCAGGCAATTATACTATTAAAACAATTTTAGTTGATTTTTCAAAAATAACAGAACTTGAAATAGAAAGCTTACTAACATCTTCAAAATCAGAAATAGAAGTTATTAAAATTTCGAATAATGTATATAAAAAACTGGCAATTAGAGAAAGTACCGAAGGGATTTTGGCAGTTGCAAACTCCAAGGATTTATCATTAGAATCCATTGATTTTAAAACTGAGAATCCATTAATTTTAGTTGCTGAAGCGCCGGAAAAGCCTGGTAATATTGGCGCTTTGTTAAGAACAGCTGATGCTGCTGGAATTGATGCCGTTTTTATTGCAAATCCAAAAACAGATCTTTACAATCCGAATATTATAAGATCTAGTGTTGGGTGTTTATTTACTACAACTATTGCTACCGGTACAACTTCCGAGATAATTTCTTTTTTAAAGGAAAAAAATATTCAAATTTATGGAGCTGCTTTAACTGCTTCAGTTGAGTATCAAACAATAAATTATAAACAACCAAGCGCTATTATTGTTGGTACAGAAGCAACAGGGTTAACAGATGAATGGTTAAAAAATACCACAAAAAATATAATTATTCCTATGCGCGGTGCCATAGATAGTATGAATGTTTCCGTAAGTGCCGCCATTATACTTTTTGAAGCTGTAAGACAAAGAAACCTCTAAATTTTAAAAATGACACCACAAATCCTATTTTATTTATTGATTGGAATAATTGTTGCAAAATTTATTTTTGATACAATTTTAGATGCCAATAATGCAAAACATTTTAATGATAAAATTCCTAAAGAATTAAATGGCATTTATAATGAAGAAGAATATCAAAAATCTCAAGAATACAAAAAAGAAAATTATAAATTTTCACTTTTAACCAGTTCATTTTCGGTTTTACTAACCATTTTGTTTTTCCTTTTTGAAGGATTTGCTTTTGTTGATCAGATTGCTAGAAATATTTCAAACAACGAAATAATAATTACCTTGATTTTCTTTGGAATTATTTTATTTGCAAGTGATTTACTAACCTTACCATTCTCTTATTATAAAACATTTGTAATTGAAGATAAATACGGTTTTAACAAATCAACTGTAAAAACATTTATTTTTGATAAAGTTAAAGGTTGGCTAATGATGCTTATAATTGGAGGCGGAATATTAGCTTTATTAGCTTGGTTTTATCAATTAACAACTACTAAATTTTGGTTATATGCTTGGGGGTTAATTGCCTTTTTTACAGTATTTATGAACCTATTTTACTCAAAATTAATAGTTCCAATATTTAATAAACAGACTCCACTTGAAGAAGGAGAATTAAAAACAGCAATAGATTCATTTGGGAAAAAAGTAGGTTTTAAATTAGATAATATTTACATAATTGATGGTTCAAAACGTTCTACAAAAGCAAATGCGTATTTTTCAGGATTCGGTTCTCAAAAAAGAGTTACTTTATATGACACACTAATTAATGATTTAGAAACCGATGAAATTGTAGCTGTTTTAGCTCACGAAATAGGACATTATAAGAAAAAACATATTATCTACAATTTAATAATGTCTTTAGGTTTAACTGGCTTTACATTTTATATTTTATCATTATTAATTGGTAACAATTTACTTTCAGAAGCATTAAGCGTTAATATAACAAGTTTTCATATTGGTTTAATAGCTTTCGGAATTTTATACAGCCCTATTTCAGAAATAACAAGTATACTTATGAATATAGTATCTAGAAAATTTGAATATCAGGCCGATGATTATGCCAAACATAATTTTAATGCAGATGCATTAATCACTTCATTAAAAAAATTATCTAAAAACAGCTTAAGTAACTTAACACCAAGTAGTTTATATGTTAAATTTCACTACTCTCACCCTACTTTATTACAACGAATTTTAAACCTAAAAAAATAAACTTTATCCATTGTTTAGTCAATTTAAAAGTACTATTTTTAAGCGATGACATATAATTTAAGCATAGAAGAAGAAAATAAAGAAATAGCAAAACGATATAAAGGTTTGCTAAAAGGTGCGTACCAATCATTTACAGATGCAGATAAAAAAGAAATTAGAAAAGCATTTGATATTGCCTTAGAAGCACACAGCTCTCAAAGAAGAAAAACTGGAGAACCTTATATATTTCATCCAATTGCTGTTGCAAAAATTGTTGCATATGAAATTGGGCTGGATACTACTTCTATTATTGCCGCATTATTACATGACGTTGTTGAAGATACTGATTATACTTTAGAGGATATAGAACGTTTATTTGGTGAAAACGTAGCTCGAATTGTAAATGGATTAACTAAAATATCTCACTTAAAAAAAGATCAGGATGCCTCGGTGCAAGCTGAGAATTTTAGAAAAATGTTATTAACTTTAAATGATGATGTACGAGTTATTTTGATAAAAATTGCTGACAGGTTGCATAATATGCAAACTATGGATGCAATGCCGCACGATAAACAAATTAAAATTTCATCTGAAACCTTATATATTTATGCTCCATTAGCACATAGATTAGGGCTTTATAATATTAAATCTGAACTTGAAAACTTAGGATTAAAGTACACCGAACCTGAAGTTTATAATGATATTTTAGATAAAATTACTCAGAGTAAAGAAGAGCAAAATATTTATATTGAAACCTTTTCTAATATCATACGCGAATCATTAGATAAAGAAGGTTTTGTTTATAACATTAAAGGTCGAAGAAAATCTATTTATTCTATTCGAAAAAAAATGCTTTCACAAGGTGTTACCTATGATGAAATTTACGATAAGTTTGCTATTAGAATTATTTATAAATCTACACTAAAAAACGAAAAATTTGATGCCTGGAAAATCTATTCCATTGTAACAGATCATTTTAGACCAAACCCAAGTAGACTGCGAGATTGGATAAGTCAACCTAAATCTACAGGATACGAATCGCTCCATATTACTGTTATGGGACCAAAAGGAAAATGGGTAGAAGTTCAAATTCGTTCTGAAAGAATGGATGAAATTGCTGAAAAAGGATATGCTGCACATTACAGATATAAAAACCAAAATGAGAGAGAAACAGGATTAGATGATTGGTTAAATAAAATAAAAGAATCACTTGAAAATCCTGATGCAAATGCAATTGATTTTGTTGAGGATTTTAAATTGAATCTCTATGCAAAAGAAATATTTATTTTTACACCAAATGGCGATTTAAAAGCACTTCCTAAAAATGCTACTGCCTTAGATTTTGCATTTTCAATTCATACACAAGTAGGAATGAATTGTAGAGGTGCAAAAATTAATGGAAAATTAAAACCTATCAGTCAGGAATTATTTAGTGGTGATCAGGTTGAAATTATTACTGCAAAAAACCAAAAACCAAATATTGGCTGGTTAGATTTTGTAATTACTTCAAGAGCAAGAACACGTATTAAAAACGCTTTAAAAGAAGACCAAAAGAAAATTGCTGAAGAAGGTAAAGAAGTTTTAACTAGAAAGTTAAAACATTTAAAAATTACATTAAACGAAAAAGTTGTAAATGAATTAGTTGTCTTTTTTAAACTTAAAACAAGTTTAGATTTATTTTTTAGAATGGGTAATGGTTCTATAGAAAATAATCAGCTTAAAGAGTTTGTATCACAACGAAATAACGCCTTTGTTAGTTTCTTTAAAAATAGAATTAAAAGAAGCGCTAATAAACAAGAAAACATAGATAAAGATGAAGTAATTGCTAACTACGATTCCTTAGTATTTGGAATTGAAGAAGAACGTTTGGATTTTAAAATGTCGCAATGTTGCAATCCTATTCCCGGTGATAAAGTATTTGGCTTTGTAACAATAAATGATGGTATAAAAGTGCATAAAAAAGATTGTCCGAATGCAATAAGTCTTCAAGCTAATTATGCGTATCGAATTTTAAGTGCAAAATGGATTGATTCTACAAATCAAGAATTTAAAGCAATTTTAAAACTTCATGGAGTTGATCATGTTGGTTTAGTAAATGAAATTACACAAGTTATTTCAAAAAATATGAGTGTAAATATTCATACTTTAAATATTTCAGGAAATGATGGAATTTTTGAAGGTAAAATTACAGTAAGCGTTAAAAATAAAACTCAACTTGATAAATTAAGTGACAGCATAAAAAAAATAGAAGGAATTGATAAAGTTGACAGAATATACAAACACTAGTTTATTCACAATTAAAGTTAATAAATATAAATATATCCAGTATTTTTAAAAAAAAATAGAGTTAACTTTGTTGTTTAATTTTTTATTAAAATAAGCATTTTTATGAGTAATGAAAATCAAAAAATTGTAAAAAGCGTTTTTGTTAAATTTCTAGAAACAAATAGTCATAGAAAAACACCAGAACGTTTTGCAATTCTTCAAGAAATCTATGATTTAAATGAACATTTTGATATAGAATCACTTTATATACAAATGAAAAATAAAAATTATAGAGTAAGTAGAGCAACGCTTTATAACACTATAGAATTACTTTTAGAATGTGGATTAGTTAGAAAACATCAATTTGGTCAAAGTCAGGCACATTACGAAAAATCTTACTTCGACAAACAACACGATCACGTAATTTTAACTGACACAGGTGAAGTTATAGAGTTTTGTGATCCGCGAATTCAAATAATTAAAAAAACGATTGAGGATACTTTTAATATAGATATTCAAAATCACTCACTATATTTCTACGGAATAAAAAAACAAAAAAACAACTAACAAAATTATTAAGCAATACAACATGGCTGTAAATTTATTATTAGGACTACAATGGGGAGACGAAGGTAAAGGTAAAATTGTAGACGTTCTTACCTCTAATTATGATATAATTGCTCGTTTTCAAGGAGGACCAAACGCTGGGCATACATTAATTTTTGATGGACGTAAACATGTATTACATACTATTCCTTCTGGTATTTTTCATAAAAATGCTGTAAATGTAGTTGGTAATGGTGTTGTAATTGACCCTGTTATTTTCAAAAAAGAATTAGATAATTTAGCAGATTTCAACTTAGATTTTAAATCAAAATTATTGATTTCCAGAAAAGCACATTTAATTTTACCAACCCATAGATTATTAGATGCTGCAAGTGAAGCATCTAAAGGAAAAGCTAAAATCGGTTCTACATTAAAAGGAATTGGGCCTACATATATGGATAAAACTGGTAGAAATGGTATGCGTGTAGGTGATTTAGAACTTGAAGATTGGAAAGAACGTTACGCAGCTTTAACTGAAAAGCATATTAAAATGATTGACTTTTTTGATGTTGATATTGAATATGATTTAAAAGAATTGGAGGCTGAATTCTGTGAAGCTATTGATGAATTAAAAGCACTTACTTTTATAGATAGTGAAGAATATTTAAACAATGCCATGAGAAATGGTAAAACTATTTTAGCAGAGGGTGCACAAGGTTCATTATTAGATATTGATTTTGGAACTTATCCTTTTGTAACTTCATCCAATACTACTGCAGCTGGTGCTTGTACAGGTTTAGGTGTAGCACCAAACAAAATAGGAGATGTTTTTGGAATTTTTAAAGCATATACAACTCGTGTTGGATCTGGACCATTCCCTACTGAATTATTTGATGAAGATGGTGAAACAATGTCTAAAGTTGGTCATGAATTTGGAGCAACAACAGGAAGACCAAGAAGATGTGGCTGGTTAGATTTGGTTGCTTTAAAATATGCTGTTGATATTAATGGTGTAACTCAATTAATGATGATGAAAGGAGATGTTTTATCTGGATTTGATACTTTAAAAGCTTGTACTTCATATATATATAAAGGAACTGAAGTTAAGCATTTACCATATAATATTGAAGAACATAATGTAACTCCTGTTTACACTGAGTTTAAAGGTTGGAAAGAAGATTTAACAACTATGACAAGTGAAGCTACATTACCTAAAGAATTATCTGATTATATTAAATTTATTGAAGACTTTGTTGAAGTACCTGTGAAAATTGTTTCAGTAGGTCCTGATAGGAAACAAACAATAATGAGATAACATTAAAAAAGCTTCAATATTTGAAGCTTTTTTTTAACACTATATTATAATTTACAAACTACATTTTAGTTAGTTTTGTGTTTAAATTTATAAATCTTGAAAAATACTTTATTTGTAATAATTGTACTATTTAGTCTTCTAGGGTTTTCACAATCAAAAAAAATTAAAATCTTAAAAGCTGACAATACATTTGTAAAACCACAAGAATATCCAGGTGCAACAATTGTTTTAGGAAATGTTTTTGTAGAACATGAAGGTGCCACTTTAAGATGTAATAAAGCATATATTTATCAAGAAACTAAAATGATTAAAGCAATGGGTAATGTTATTATCAATCAAGGTGATACCATTATTCAATATAGTAAATATGTTGATTATGATGGTGAAAAAAAATTAGCAACTTCTTGGGGTGATGTCGTTTTAAAGGATGAATTAATGACCCTAAGAACTGATACTTTATATTTTGATAGAGAAAATCAACATTTATTTTATAAAAGCTGGGGAACAATTAAAGACACAACAAATTTACTTAAAAGTAAAGTAGGTAATTACTACCTGCGTACAAATAAATTTCAAGCTTTTAATAAAGTAGATGTAGTAAATAAGGATAGCAAATTAGTTTCAGATCATTTAGATTATTATACAAGTACAGGAATTGCCGAATTATTTGGACCTTCAACTATTACTAGTGCTGAAAATTCAATTTATACCGAAAAAGGTCACCATAATTCTAAAACTAATATTTCTCATTTTCTAAAAAACTCAAAAATATATTATGGTGATAGAACTATTAAAGGTGATAGCTTGTATTACAATAAAAATATTGAATATGCAGCTGCTACAGGAAATATTATAGTTTTAGATACGGTAAACGAATCTGTAATAAAAGGAGGCTTTGCAGAATATTTTAAATTAAAAGATTCTGTATATATAACAGATAGAGCTGTTGCTATTTCAAAAATGGAAAATGATTCTATATATGTTCACGGCGATAAATTAATGGTAACAGGTAAACCAGAAGAAAGAATTATTAAAGCATTTAAACGTGTGAAAATTTTTAAATCTGATTTACAAGGAAAATGTGATTCTTTGGTAACCGAAGAAAAAACTGGACTTACTAAATTATTTACAAATCCTGTACTTTGGGCTGAAGGAAACCAAATTACTGGTGATACAATACATTTTTTATCAAATACAGAAACAGAACAACTTGATTCTTTAAAAATTTTGAATGATGGTTTAATGGTTCAAAAAGATTCTGCAGGTTATAGTCAATTAAAAGGTAAAAACATGTATGGAAAGTTTAAAAATAATAATTTAGAATCTTTAGATGCAATTGGAAATAGTGAAACGCTATTCTTCTTAAGAGATGAAAAACAAAAACTTTTTGGAATTGATAAAAAACAATGTAGTGATCATATTTTAATCCTTTTAGAAAATAACGATGTAAAAAGCATCGATTATTATAATATGATAACT
Organism: Lutibacter oceani; assembly: GCF_003384935.1. Lineage (GTDB taxonomy): Bacteria > Bacteroidota > Bacteroidia > Flavobacteriales > Flavobacteriaceae > Lutibacter > Lutibacter oceani. The sequence continues at coordinate 141,096 of NZ_QTTQ01000010.1, read as the reverse complement.
GGAAAAACATATCCACCTTCTGAGTTTGAAAAATTAAAAGAAAACGAAAAAACTTTAAAGGGATTTGTTTGGCGAGAAGATGAAAGACCTTTAACTAAAGATGATATTTTTATTAAAGACGAAGAATTAGTTTCCTCAGAAATAAAAGAAACAGCTTCAAAAGAAGTTTTAAAAGGAACTGATTCAATTTCAAAAAAAGTACCTAAACAAATCATTCCAAAGAAAGAATAAAATTAACTTGAAAGAAGATTTTTTTAAATACCAAGCACAAACAAGTCCATACCCATTAGCAATAGAAATTTCACATGCAAATGGTTCTTATGTGTACGATTCAAATAAAAAAGCTTATTTAGATTTTATTGCTGGAGTTTCAGCCAACACACTTGGGCATAATCATCCAACAATTTCTCAAGCCATTAAAAATCAGGTTGATAAATATACACATGTAATGGTGTATGGAGAATTTATACAACAACCACAATTGGAGCTTTGCAAAATACTTGCTGATAATTTACCTGAAAATTTAAAAACTGTTTATTTAACTAACTCCGGAACTGAAGCTACAGAAGGTGCTTTAAAATTAGCTAAACGTTTTACTGGCAGAAGTGAAATAATTGCTGCTAAAAATGGATATCACGGTAATACACAAGGCGCTATGAGTGTTTGTGGTGCTGAAGTACAGAATAGTGCATTTAGACCCTTAATTCCTGGAATAAAATTTATTGAATACAATAATTTTGTAGATATTGATAAAATTACTACCAAAACTGCTGGAGTTATTTTAGAAACTATACAAGGCGGTGCTGGTTTTATTGAACCTAAAAATGATTATTTAAAAAAAGTAAAGGAAAAATGTGATGCTGTTGGAGCTTTACTAATTTTAGACGAAATACAATCTGGAATTGGTAGAACTGGAAAATTATTTGGTTTTGAAAATTACAACGTAGTGCCTCATATTATTGTTACCGGAAAAGGTTTAGGCGGTGGTATGCCTATAGGAGCTTTTATTGCTTCTTTTGAAATAATGAGCTGCTTAACCAAACATCCTAAATTAGGTCATATAACAACCTTTGGCGGACATCCAGTAATTGCTGCTGCTGGAAAAGCTACTTTAGAGGAGTTATTGAATTCAAATTTAATTAAAGACTCTTTAGCCAAAGAAAAATTAATTAGAAAATTACTTATTCATCCATTAGTTTCTGAAATTAGAGGAAAAGGTTTAATGTTAGCTGCTATAGTTGAAACTACTGAAATTGCTTCTAAAGTGATTTTAAAATGTTTAAATAAAGGTTTATTACTTTTTTGGCTATTATTTGAAGGAAGAGCTATTAGAATAACACCTCCCCTAACCATTTCTGATAACGAACTTTATAAAGGCTGTAATATAATTATTGAATCACTTAACGAAGTTTTAGCTGATTACTAACCACTTACCTTAACTTTCTATTAACAAAAGCACAAAAAGTTACTAGCAATTTGTTAAATATCTGTTAATATAGTACTATGTTATGCACAATAGCGTAACAAAACTTAAATATAGACGTCATTTAAGTGTACAGTAACTAATTAAAAACAAATATTATGAAAACTTTAAACTTAACATCACCAGAACAAAAAAAGAAAAAAACTCATATTGTAAATTATACAAACACAAAAAGAATACAATGGGACAGATTTAGAAGATACGGATTATACGCTTATTAAAAAATCAAATTTACACTTATGAAAACTTAATTATAACCTATAGAAAAAATTCTATAGGTTTTTTACTTTTACCAAGTTTCATTATATAGCCATTTCAGTTTATGCATCTTTAGCTACAAGAAATATATTGATAAAAATTTATAAAACCGCTGCCTATCCTTTTCAAGATAAGCAGTGAGATTTTATAACATGCAATTAAATTGTAAATTTAAATTATAACCTATTACCCTCTATACGTAACAACTTAAAAAAACGCTACACTTTTATTTTAGTTTTTATTTTTTAAACTAAAATTATAACGTAAATGAACACCAACACTAGAAAAATCAAGATTTTGCTTTGTAACTGGCATTAATGAATATTTAAAATATGGCTCAATTATAATGGATTGCTGTTTCATATTTACTGGAAGTTCTATACCAAAAGAAAAATTTAGAATATTTGCAATATTAAAATTATTTGAATCATTTGGTGTAACAACTTTATTGTTTGTTTGTATTAATTCATACCTAACAATATTATTTCCATAAGCATCTAAGCTGCTTGATTCAGCTCTATTATTAACTAAATATATTTCTTCAATATTATCTTTAATATAGGTAGTTGAAGTTATTCCTGCAGCTATAAATAAATCTTTTTTATCAATTGAAAAGTTATATTTTAAATTAAATGGTATTTCAATCCCCTTAATAATTGCTTGTTTTTCAATTATTTGGCTGGAACTTTTAGAACTCACAATATCAGACAAATTACTTGCTGGTTTATTTAAATTAATTGTTTGATCTGCATAAAGTATACCTGTATTAATATCAAACTTATTTGAAATTGGAATATCAACGGTAATACCACCAACAAACCCAACATTAGAACTTTCACTTTCCTGATTATAATTGTATGATGGTGCTAAATCAACACCTAATTTAATAGGTTTTTTACTATTAGCTTCGGTTATAACCTCATTATCTTCAAGTAATGAAATATCTTTTTTAAGGTTTAATGAATCTTTTTTTAATTTTTGATTGGTAATTACAATAGCATTATTATTTGTAATTGAATCATTATTCAACTCTTTGTCAATAATTTGAGTTATTTGTTTATTCTCATTATTTAGATTATTGAAAATTTTATGAATATCCACATTTACCGAATCGTTTATTTTTTTTGAAATTTTATCTTTTAAAATAATAGCATCTTTGGTTTTAATTTCATTAGAAACAATTACTTCCTTTGCCTTAGAATATCCGTTTTTAGTAGATTTATTCTTGCTATATGCATTTACAGTATCAATTTCACTAATTATTGTATTGGAATTATTTAGGCTATCAAATTCACTTGATGAAATATAAATTTTATCATTATTTTTTAAAGAATCTATTCTCAAAGAATCATTTTTACTATCTAAAATAATTTTTGGATTAATTTGTTGTTTTAAATCCGAATTACTAAAGAAATATTTCCCTAAACCACCTAAAACTGCAATTATTAAAAAGGCTGCTACTGGCCAATAAAACAGCACTCTTCTCTTATTTTTCTTCTTTTTAGCTAATAGCAAATTCCAATGTTCAGGATTGTAAGGAGCCTCATTATTTTCAGTTACCTCCTTAACCTTCGCACTAAATATTTTATCAAACTTATCTTCCATATCTCCTAAAAGTTTTTATTAAATAAAACTCTTAATTTCTTTTTTGCTCTTGTTAAAAATACGCGAGATGTGCTTTCACTTATATTTAATTTTAAAGAAATTTCTTTATGATTAAAACCCTGAATTTCATATAAGTTAAATACAAATCGATGCATTTCAGGTAAAAAATCTAATAGTTTTAAAATATCTTCTGCATTTAAATTATCTATTGCATTTATATTTACTTGAATACTATTTGTTTCTTCAATTTCCAAATGATATAAATGTTTAGAATTTTTACGATAATTATCAATTGCAGTATTAATTAATATTCTTCTTAGCCAATTTTTAAATGGTATTGAATTATTGTATCCATTTTTTTCAATTGAAGAAAAAACTTTTAAAAAACTATCGTTTAAAATACTAACAGCATCATCATTAGAATATGTATATAACCTGCAAATACTTAAGGCATAGCCATAAAAATGCTTGTATAACATTTCTTGATGCAATACATTACCTTTTTTACATTGGGTTATAAGGTTTTCAATATTTATTTTTTTATCTATCTCCCGTTCCAAATTAAATTTGGTTCACCTAAATACATACTTAATATTTTAATTAAACATATAATTAGTTAATTATAGCGTCCGCTTCTTCACTTGAATTAAAAGTGCTGAAAATATAATATGCACAACTATCTTTATAAGAAACCTCGCCTACCAATTCTTTTAAATTAATATAAACAGTCTGAGTAATTAAAGCCTCACAATAATCATTATTAGCATTATGAATTAATAATAAATTCATATGGCAAGGATTATCCGTATATACTATCCCATCCCAAATAATTTGAAAATCATGTTGCTCACAACCCCCAGCATAGGATAAATTAATTTGAATAAAATCACCCTCTCGATTTACTTCATTTATTGTGTAAAAATCACCTTCATTTAAATTATTTAAGCGATTACTGTTTATTGTATCAAATACATCTTTATTAATTCTTAATACCGCATTTGAGGTTGATGAACCAGAAAGCGCATCGTTTAAAAAAAGATCTCCTGGTGATTGATATGCATCAACACTATCACCACCATTTGAGCATGATACATTAAAAAGCAGTATTAAAATTGGTAATAAAAGTGTATAAAATATTTTTTTCATTTTCACTAAATCTTAACCTGAATAATTCCAGTAGTTGGTGATTCTGTATGTTCATAAGTTTGAAGTGTAAAATTTTCCACTTCAAAATAAGTGCAACAATCTGAACTAACTGTACTCATATCTAATTCAAACACAATTAGCACATCATCACTTAATTTAATTGTATAAGTTTTAGGCTCTGTGTTCCAGCCTATTTCAGCAATGGATAAAATATATTTTTCGTTATAAAATACCATTTGAAAATTTACATCTTCATCATTCTCATCAAAAACAGTTACAGCATCCTTGTCAAAAGTATCATTTACAAACAAATTTTCTTCTGTATCCTTATCAACAAAATCAAAATTAAATTGTCTTGGAGGTGTAAAGCATTCTCCACAGTCATTACTTAAATTACAGGAAATTGTAAAAATTAATATTAAAAGTAATAATGTATTTTTTTTCATTTTAAACGTTTTATTTATTATTAAATTAAATAAGCTATTAACCCTATTCTAATTTCAATACGTATAAACAATTTAAAACGCTACATTAAAATTTAAAATGTAATTATTTAAGAATTAATTCATCCAATAAATCTCTAACTTTATCACTGTTCCAATTTGCTGAACCTGTTTTAGAGATTAAAATATTTCCTTTTTTGTCAATTAAATAGCTTGCGGGGATACTATTTGTTTCTGTAAACTTTTCTGGAGGCAAACTTATAGAATTATAGCTAGGCAAATTGTAATTATTTTTTACATAGAACTTTTCTACAGTTTCCCAACTTTCACTTGTAACAAATACGAATTCAATTTTATCTTTATAATCATTATATAATTCTTGAATCATTGGCATTTCGGCTCTGCAAGGTGGACACCAAGTTGCCCAAAAGTTTACAAAAACTACTTTATTTTCAAGTTCATTAAAATTAATATTTTCAGTATTTAAACCTCTTAATTGCCAATTGTAAGAATTAATTTTTTCTGAATTTTCCAAATTTTCAATTGAAGGAGCAAAAGCAATTTGACGCATAAACCATTCTCGAGATGGTGGGTATAATAATACGACTACTGCTATTACAAATACAATATTTGAAATGGATTTTCTATTTAGTTTTAAATTCATTATGTTATTTTTAAGAAATAGTTGTTTATAACTCCTTTTACTTACAATTTAAAAATAAAAAAAGAGCCTTTAAAATCAAAGGCTCTAAATAATATTATCTAATAATTTTTTTTATACTATTAATTAGCCTAAAATTTCCGCAACTTTATCTCCAATTTTTGCAGGTGATTCAACAACATAAATTCCATTTTCTCTTAATATGGCCATTTTAGCTTGAGCAGTATCATCTTTACCTCCAACAATAGCTCCTGCATGTCCCATTGTTCTACCTTTTGGAGCTGTTTGACCAGCAATAAAACCAATTACTGGTTTTTTATTCCCAGTTGCTTTTACCCATTGCGCTGCTTCTGCCTCTAACTGACCACCAATTTCACCAATCATAACTATACATTCAGTTTCATCGTCATTCATAAGTAATTCAACAGCATCTTTGGTAGTTGTTCCTATAATTGGATCTCCACCAATACCAATTGCAGTAGTAATTCCATAACCTTTTTTAACTACCTGGTCGGCAGCCTCATACGTTAAAGTTCCAGATTTTGAAACAATACCAACATTTCCTTTTCTAAAAATAAAACCTGGCATAATTCCTACTTTAGCTTCTTCTGGAGTAATAACACCAGGACAATTTGGACCTACAAGTCTACAATCTTTATTTGCAATATAAGCTTTTACTTTCACCATATCTGCAACTGGAATTCCTTCAGTAATACATATTATTACTTTAATTCCAGCAGAGGCAGCTTCCATAATTGCATCTGCAGCAAATGCTGGTGGTACAAATATAATTGAAGTATCTGCTGATACTTTATCAACAGCTTCTTGAACCGTATTAAAAACTGGCTTATCCAAATGAAAATGACCTCCTTTACCCGGAGTAACACCACCAACTATATTGGTGCCATAATCTATCATTTGAGTAGCATGAAAAGTACCTTCACTACCTGTAAAACCCTGTACAATAATATTTGAATTTTTATTTACTAATACGCTCATTTATATATGTTTTTATATTAAAGACTTTAATTATTACAAAAGTAATTTTTTTCTAAGTTTGAAATTAAAAAAACTCACTTTTTTTTATTTTTTAAAAGCTGTTTAATTTCTGCCATTTCCTTTAACTTTTTTCTAGACTCTTCAACAGGTGTTCCAAAATAAGTATGACCGCCTTTAACTGATTTTGTTACACCAGTTTGACCTAATATTACTGCCTTTTCACCAATAGTAATTCCACTATTAGTACCTACTTGTCCCCAAATTGTAACATTATCTTCCACAACTACACAACCAGCTATACCTGTTTGAGAAGCAATTAAACAATTTTTACCAATAATAGTATCATGGCCTATTTGAACTTGATTGTCAATTTTTGTTCCTTTATTAATTGTAGTATTTCCAGAAACACCTCTATCAATTGTACATAAAGCACCTATATCAACATTATCTTTAATTATAATGCCTCCGCCAGATAATAATTTATCATAGCCTGTATCGCGCTTTTTATAGTAAAAAGCATCAGCTCCTAAAATTGTACCCGCATGTATGGTTACATTATTGCCAATTTTACAATCATCATAAATAGTAACATTTGGGTGAATTACACAATTTTCACCAATAGAAACATTATTGCCAATAAAAACATTAGGTTGAATAATACAATTCTTTCCAATTTTTGCTGATTCTGAAATTAATAAATTAGATTGCTTAAATGGATTGAAATGAGTTGTAAGTTTATTAAAATCAGTGAAAGGATCTTTTGAAATTAATAATGCTTTACCAGCAGGACATTCTACTTTTTTATTGATTAAAACTACAGAAGCTTTAGATTTTAAAGCTTTATCATAATATTTTGGATGATCTACAAAAACGATATCTCCTTCTTCAACAACGTGAATTTCATTACAACCTAAAATTGGAAAATTTTCTGATCCTACATACTCAACTTCCAATAATTTTGCAATTTCTAGTAAACTGAATTTACGGGGAAATTTCATAACATTATTCTTTAACTCGTTCTAAATAAGAGCTTTTTGAAGTGTCAATTTTAATTTTGTCTCCTTCATTAATAAACAAAGGCACATTAATTTGTGCACCTGTTTCAACTGTTGCAGGTTTGGTTGCATTTGTTGCTGTATTACCTTTAACTCCAGGTTCAGTATGTGTTACTTCTAAAATAACACTTGTTGGCATATCAACAGATAAAGGCATACTATCTTCAGTATTAAATATAACCGTTACTATTTCTCCTTCCTTTAAAAGTTCTGGTGTATCAAGTGTTTCCTTGTTTAAGGTAATTTGATTATAATCATCTGTATTCATAAAGTGAAACATATCACCTTCTGGATATAAAAATTGATACTTTCTTGTTTCAACTCTAATATCTTCAATTTTTCTACCTGCAGGAAATGTATTATCAAGTACTTTTCCTGTTGATAAACTTTTTAGTTTTGTTCTCACAAATGCAGGACCTTTACCAGGTTTTACGTGTAAAAATTCTACTACTTTAAAAATATCATTATTATGTTTAATACATAATCCGTTTCTAATATCTGATGTTGTTGCCATAAAATTTGTTTAATTAACTTGTTTGATATCCTTTCATAATTCCACGCTGAGAATTTTTAATGAAAAGAATAATTTGATCTCTTTCTTTTGTAGCCTCCATTTCAGCTTCAATTTTTTCTAAAGCCTGAGTGGTATTGTAATTTTTTTGATATAATATTCTAAAAATGTTCTGAATTTCTCTAATTTTTTCAGTATCAAACCCTCTTCTTCTTAATCCAATTGAGTTAATACCAATATATGAAAGTGGTTCTTTACCAGCCTTTGCATAAGGAGGTACATCTTTTCTTACCAAAGAACCACCTGAAACCATTGCATGTTCTCCAATATGAATAAATTGATGCACGGCAACCAATCCGCTTAAAATTGCAAAATCACCAACTGTAACATGTCCTGCAATAACAGATCCATTAGCCAAAATACAGTTATCACCAATAATACAATCATGTGCAATATGCGATGTTGCCATAATTAAGCAATTGTCTCCAATTTGAGTTTTACCCAATGCTTTAGTACCTCTGTTAATGGTACAACATTCTCTAATAGTAGTATTGTCTCCAATAACTGCTAAAGAATCTTCTCCATCAAATTTTAAATCTTGCGGAATTGCTGAAATTACAGCACCTGGAAAAATTCTACAATTTTTTCCAATTCTAGCGCCTTCCATAATTGTTACATTTGAACCTATCCAGGTTCCAGAACCAATTATTACATTATTATGTATTGTTGTAAAAGGTTCTACAACTACATTGGTAGCTATTTTTGCCCCGGGATGAATATAAGCTAAAGGTTGATTCATTATTCTTTAGGTTTTTTTGCTATTTGCGCCATTAATTCTGCTTCAACTACTAATTTTCCATTTGCATATCCATAAGATTGCATATGACAAATTCCTCTTCTAATAGGAGATATTAATTCAGCTTTAAAAATAAGTGTATCGCCTGGTAATACTTTTTGTTTAAACTTAACATTGTCCATTTTCATAAAATATGTCAGGTAATTTTCTGGATCTGGTACAGTACTCAGCACTAAAACACCACCACATTGCGCCATAGCTTCTACTTGTAAAACACCTGGCATTACAGGTGCACCAGGAAAATGTCCTACAAAAAAGTCTTCATTCATGGTTACATTTTTCATTCCAACTACATGCTTATCAGAAAGCTCAATAATTCTATCAATTAATAAGAATGGAGGTCTGTGTGGTAAAATACTCATTATTTCATGAATATCCATTAATGGCGGCTGATTTAAATCAAAAGAAGGTACTTTGTTTCTTTTCTCTTGTTTTATTATTTTTTGAAGTTTTTTTGCAAAAACTGTATTCACCAAATGTCCAGGTTTATTAGCAATTACCTTACCTCTAATTCTTGTGCCAACTAAAGCTAAATCACCTATTACATCTAACAATTTATGCCTTGCAGCTTCATTTGCCCAACGTAATGTTAAATTATCTAAAATACCATTTGGTTTAACTGTTAAAGAATCTTTATTAAAAGCTTTCTTTAATTTGTTCATAGTTTCTTCAGAAATTTCCTTATCTACATAAACTATAGCATTATTTAGATCTCCACCTTTTATTAAATTATTGTCTAGCAACATTTCTAATTCATGCAAAAAACTAAAGGTACGTGCATCAGAAATTTCATCTTTAAAATCTTTAAGTGAATTTAAAGTTGCATTTTGAGTACCTAAAACTTTAGTGCCAAAATCTACCATTGCAGTAATTTGGTATTCAGTTGAAGGCATTAAAATAATTTCACTTCCTGTTTCTTCATCTTTGTAAGAAATAATTTCTTTTACTACATATTCTTCTCTTTCTGCATCTTGCTCTTTTATACCTGCTTTTTCAAGTGCCTCAACAAAATGCTTAGATGAACCATCCATTATTGGAGGTTCTGCGCTATTAATTTCAATACAAATATTATCAATATCTAAAGCAACAACTGCTGCCAAAACGTGCTCAGATGTATTTACAAAAACACCTCTTTTTTCTAAATTTGTACCTCGCTGGGTGTTTACAACGTATTCAGCACTTGCTTCAATTATAGGTTCTCCTTCTAAATCAATTCTAACAAAAGCATACCCATGATTAATTGGTGCAGGTTTAAAAGTCATAGTAACTTTATTTCCGGTATGTAAACCAACACCAGAAAGGGTTACTTCATTCTTAATTGTTTTTTGTTTAGTACTCATATTTTTCCTTTAAAGCTTTAACTTCTTTTTCTAACATATTTATTGTAGCCATTAGGCTAGGTAATTTTTTAAAATATACATATGATTTATTAAAATCGGTATATCCAAATGCTGGCGTTCCCTGAATAATTTCATCATCTTTTATATTTTTAGCAATACCAGATTGCGCTTGTATTCTAACATTATTTCCAATAGTTAAATGCCCTGCAACCCCAACTTGACCACCAATCATACAGTTTTCACCAATTTTAGATGAACCTGCAATTCCCGTTTGAGCTGCAATTACTGTATTTTTTCCTATTTCAACATTATGAGCAACTTGAATTTGATTATCTAATTTTACGCCCTTTCTTATTATTGTTGATCCTAACGTAGCTCTATCAATTGTTGTGGCTGCTCCTATATCAACAAAATCTTCAATAATTACATTCCCTATTTGAGGAACTTTTCCATAAGTTCCATCTTCACTAGGTGCAAAACCAAAACCATCAGCACCAATAATAGCACCTGAATTTATTACACAATTTTCTCCAATTTCGGTTTCAGAGTATATCTTTGCTCCAGAAAAAATAATGGTATTATCTCCAATTTTTACATTATCTCCAATATAAACATTGGGGTATATTTTTACATTATTTCCAATAATTGATTGCGCTCCAATATAAGCAAAAGCACCAATATAAATTGCATCTCCAGTTACACTGGTTTCAGAAATATATGAAGGCTCTTCAATACCATTTTTTTGTGATTTTGCTTGATTATAATATTCTAATAATAAAGCAAAAGATTGATATGCATCATCAACTTTAATTAGTGTTGTATTAAATTCCTTTTCGGGAATAAAATTTTTGCCTACAATTGCAATAGAAGCCTTTGTAGAATATATATATGGTGTATACTTTGGATTAGATAAGAAAGTTAAAGAACCTTGTTCTCCTTCTTCAATTTTAGAAAGTTTATAAACTTCCACATCTGCATTACCAACTATATCACCATCTAAAATTTTCGCTATTTGATTTGCTGTAAATTTCATTGTTGCAAAAGTAAAAAAAAAGAATAACTATACCTATTTCTTAGGATAACACATATAATACTTATATACAGGTTTAGAAAGTGCTTGTATATTTAAGTGATCAGAAGCTTTAATAACATCTTTTACTTCACCGTTTTTAAATAACAACTTTATAGTATTTTGTGTTGAATCGTAAGCTTGATTACTAATTTTACCATTATAAACTAAGTAATTAACTTCTGAATTATTTAACTTAAACCTTTTTTTAACTTCCTCTTTTATTGCTAAAACTTCGTCTTTTGAATAGGGTTCATTTTGTAATTCTACTTTTGGTAATTTTCTATTTATTAAACTTTCAGAAAGTGTAGAGAGAATAAAATCATCATTTGAAATCCATTCCTTAATTGAGCCCAAAACATCATAATCATCCAACTTTGAAAACATTTTTAATGTTTTATCTGTAAAATTCTCTTCATTTATCTGGTTAGTTAAAAAATATTCAAAGGCTTTGCTTACTGGTAATTTGGTACCTTTTAATACTAATTCTTTTGCACGAACCAACACTTTTTCTAATAATTTTTCAGCACCTAATCCTGTTTTATGTAAATAAACCTGCCAATACATTAAACGACGAGCTACAATAAATTTTTCTACTGAATAAATACCTTTTTCTTCAACAACCAAATAATCATTCGCAACATTTAACATGGTAATTAAACGTTCAGAATTAATATTTCCTTCAGAAACTCCAGTATAAAAACTATCCCGCTTTAAATAATCTAACCTATCCATATCTAACTGACTAGCAATTAATTGATATAAAAACTTACGATGATATTCACCTTTAAAAATAGTAATTGCTAAAGATAATTCACCTTTAAATTCCTCGTTTAAAGCCTCCATAAATTTCAAAGAAATAGCTTCATGATGAATTCCAGTAGCAATACTTTGTTCTAATGCATGTGAAAACGGTCCATGCCCAATATCATGTAATAAAATGGCTATATAAAGTGCATTTGCCTCTTCATCAGAAATTTCAACACCTTTAAATTTTAATATTCGTACTGCTTTTTGCATTAAATGCATACATCCTAGTGCATGATGAAACCTTGTATGATGCGCTCCTGGATATACTAAATGTGATAATCCCATTTGTGAAATCCTTCTTAAACGCTGAAAATAAGAATGTTGAATCAAGTCAAATATTAAAGCATTAGGAATCAAAATAAATCCGTAGATTGGATCGTTTAATATTTTAAGTTTGTTCGTTTTTTTTTCGTTCAAAACAATTTATTTATTAATAGTATTACAAAGATAACAAACAATATGAGTGAAATAAGTATTTTATGGGTGGATGATGAAATTGATTTACTAAAACCACATATTTTATTTTTAGAAAAAAAAGGATATGCAGTTACAAAATGCAATAATGGCGCTGATGCTATTGATTTATGTAACGAAAATAATTATGATATTGTTTTTTTAGACGAAAATATGCCAGGTTTAAGTGGCTTAGAAACATTATCTGAAATCAAAAGTAAACATGCAAATCTTCCAGTTGTTATGATTACTAAAAGTGAAGAAGAATATATTATGGAAGATGCTATTGGAAATAAAATAGCAGATTACTTGATTAAACCTGTTAATCCGAATCAAATTTTACTAAGTTTAAAAAAGAATTTAGATCATTCTCGTTTAGTATCCGAAAAAACAACTTCAAATTATCAACAGGAATTTAGAAAAATTGCTATGGATTTAGCAATGGTAAATTCTTATGAAGAATGGATTGATATTTATAAAAAGCTTGTATACTGGGAGTTGGAACTTGAGAATATAAATGACTCTGGAATGATTGAAATTCTTGAAAGTCAAAAACAAGAAGCAAATTCACTGTTTTTTAAATTCATTAAAAAGAACTATCAAGATTGGATACATAATGCTGAAGATGCTCCTGTATTATCAAATAATTTATTTAAAGAAATAATTTTACCTGAAGTTAAAAATTCAAAAGGAACACTTTTAGTTGTAATTGATAACTTACGCTATGATCAATATAATATTATAGAAAAAACCATTGATAAATATTACAAAAAGCAAGTTGAAGTTCCTTATTTATCTATTTTACCAACTGCAACCCAATATGCAAGAAACTCAATTTTTTCTGGATTAATGCCTTTGGAAATGGAGCAAAAACATCCTGATTTATGGAAAAATGATACCGATGAAGGTGGTAAGAATTTATATGAAAAAGAATTTTTAGAAGCTCAATTACAACGACTTAGAGAGCCTCTTAAATTTGAATATTACAAAATTACCAATTTAAAATCCGGTAAACAATTATCAGATAATTTCAATTCAATTAAAGAAAATGATTTAACTGTTATTGTTTATAATTTTGTTGATATGATTTCTCATGCAAAAACAGAAATGGAAGTTATTAAAGAATTAGCAAGTGATGATAAAGCATACAGATCTTTAACAAATAGTTGGTTTTTAAACTCACCTTTATTAGAAATGATTCAAAAATCACAAAAATTAGGTTTAAAATTAATTATAACAACAGACCACGGTACCATTAATTCAAAAACACCTTCAAAAGTAATTGGAGACAAAAATATCAGTTCAAATTTAAGATACAAAACAGGTAAAAGCCTTTCGTTTGAAGAAAAAGAAGTATATGCAGTTAAAAATCCAAAAGATATTTTACTTCCTTCACTGCATATGAATAGTTCTTTTATTTTTGCAAAAGAAGATTACTTTTTTGCATATCCTAATAATTATAATCATTTTGTAAAATATTATAGAAACACCTACCAACATGGTGGTATTTCTTTAGAGGAAATGATAATTCCTTGTGCTATATTTGTACCAAAATAGTTTATTTATGATTAAAAACTACACTTTACAACAATTACCCGAAATTGCTAAAGAGGTTATAAATTATTCAAAACATAAAGTATTGCTTTTTTATGGAGAAATGGGAGTTGGAAAAACCACCCTTATTAAAGAAATAGTTAAACAGTTAGGAGTATTAGATAACGTTAGCTCACCCACTTTTTCTTTGGTTAATGAATATTGTACTACAGAAAATAAAAAAATATTTCATTTCGATTTTTACAGAATTGAAAATGAAGAAGAGGCTTTGGATATGGGAATTGAAGAATACTTTTATAGTAATAACTGGTGTTTAGTAGAATGGCCAAATAAAGTTGAAAATTTAGTACCTTTAAAGTCAGTAAATATTACAATTACACAAAATAGCAATCAACTAAGAACTATAGAGGTTATAAATAATGAGTAAAAAAATTACTTCACCATTTAGCAAACATGAGCTAATACCACAAGAGGAAACCTTAGAAGTTATTAAACAAAAAGGAGAACTTGTTATTGGTATACCCAAAGAAACACATTATCAGGAAAAACGAGTTTGTTTAACTCCGGATGCAGTTGCTGCTTTAACCAATCAAGGTCATAAATTTATTATAGAAACTGGTGCAGGTGAAGGGGCAAATTTTTCTGATAATGAATATTCAGAAGCTGGTGCAAAAATCTCTTATGATGTTAAAGAAGTCTTTGCATGCCATATTATTTTAAAAGTAGAACCGCCATCTTTAGATGAAATTAAATTAATAAATCCACAAAGTATACTGTTTTCAGCGCTTCAACTAAAAACACAATCAAAAAAATATTTTGAAGCACTTGCTAGCAAACGTATTACAGCTGTTGCGTTTGATTATATTAGAGATGAACACGGTATTTATTCAGTTGTAAAATCTTTAAGTGAAATAGCCGGAACTGCATCAATTTTAATTGCCGCAGAAATGATGAGTAAAGATAATGCAGGAAATGGATTGCTATTAGGGAATATTAGTGGGGTTCCTCCTACTGAAGTTGTAATTCTAGGCGCTGGTACTGTTGCTGAGTTTGCAGCTCGTTCAGCAATTGGATTAGGTGCAAATGTAAAAGTTTTCGACAACTCTTTAACCAAACTAAGAAGTTTACAACATAATTTAGGGCGACCAATTTACACTTCAACAATACAGCCTAAAACCCTGCAAAAAGCATTAATGAGGTGCGATATAGCTATTGGAGCTGTAAGAGGAAACTCTCGCTCCCCAGTTCTTGTTACTGAAGAAATGGTTGAACAAATGAAAACAGGATCCGTAATTGTTGACGTAAGTATTGATAGAGGTGGATGCTTTGAAACTTCTGAAGTTACAACACATAAAAATCCAACTATTGAAAAATATGGAGTTATTCATTATTGTGTTCCAAATATACCATCTAGATATTCCAGAACTGCCTCTGTATCAATAAGTAATATTTTTACTCCTTACCTTTCAAATATAGCTGAAGAAGGTGGATTTGAAAATGCTGTGCGTTTTGACAAAAGTTTGCAAAAAGGAATGTATTTTTACCACGGAATTTTAACTAATAAAACAGTTGCAGACTGGTTTAATATCCCATTTAGAGATATAAATTTACTATTTTTGTAATATGACTTTTAAACAACGATTACCTTTTTTTTTAGGCGGATTAACTATTGGAATTATTATTGTAATATTTGTATTTGGTAAAAAAAATACTTCTTTTGATTATGGTCCAAATGCTCGCGTACTAAAAACCCTTAGAGTTAAAGAAAGAATCTTCTCCGAAGATGCTCTTAAAATTTTAAATACTTCTTCAGAAATTGATACAGTTATTATTTCACAAATTCTTAAGAATGGAAATGTAGATTTAATGAATAAAATAAAATTGGATAGTTGTTTATACCAATATAATATAAAAGGAAAAAAGGAATTAAAAAACATTACTTTAACAGTAATTAACTGTAATTCTTCAGCAATAATTAAAAGTATAAGTATTAACTAGAAATTTCGTAATAATATTTTGCTTTAATTTTTTTGATACTTTTTATTGATTTTTCTAGCCATTCCTGATATTTTTCAGTTCGCTCATATTCTGTAAGTTTCCAATCTATAGCTGATTTTTTAAGCTTTTCATTCATATTTTGAAGAATAATTGCCGCGGCAACTGAAATATTTAAACTTTCAGTAAAACCAACCATTGGAATTTTTAAAAAACCATCTGCATTATCCATAACATCTTTTGAAAGTCCTTGTTTTTCAACTCCAAAAAAGAAAGCTGATTTTTGAGAAATATCAAAATCTTGTAACAAACAAGAATCGTTGTGTGGTGTTGTCGCAATAATTTTATACCCTTTTGACCGTAAATTATCTATACAATTTAATGTGTTATTTGTATCTTTTTGATTGTACATGTTAAAATCTATCCATTTTTGAGCTCCTTTTGCAACTAACCTTGAAGCGTAAAATTCATATTTACTTTCAATAACATGTAAATCTTGTAAACCAAACACATCACAACTTCTTACAATGGCACTTGCATTATGTGGTTGAAAAATATCTTCTATTGCTACCGTAAAATGTCTAGTCCTATTTTCCAAAACTTCTTGAAATAAATTTCTTCTTTTTTCAGTTACAAATTGTTCTAAAAATTCAATATATTTTTGATCAACCATTTAAATTGTATTTTTTCAAAGATAAAATTTTACTTTTGATTAATGAATGCATATAATGGGCATTTCTTAAAAATTAAATACTTCCAACCGAAATGAATAATTAAAAAAAACAGGTTGGTGAAAATATATCTAAATGAAAAGGATTGTAATACTTACCGGAGCAGGAATAAGCGCTGAAAGTGGAATTAACACTTTTAGAGATGCAAATGGACTATGGGAAGGTCATGATATTTTGGAAGTAGCTTCGCCAATTGGTTGGCAAAAAAACAAGCAATTAGTATTAAACTTTTATAACAAAAGAAGAAAACAATTAATTCAGGTTTCACCAAATTTAGCTCACAAGTCTTTGGTAAAACTGGAAGCAAAATACCAGGTAGATATAATTACTCAAAATATTGATGATTTACATGAAAGAGCTGGTAGTAAAAACGTATTACATTTGCATGGAGAATTATTAAAGGTTAGAAGTATTAAAAATCCTGCGTTAATTTATAATTGGGAAAAAGATTTATTAATAGGTGATTTTTGCGAAGAAAATTCACAATTAAGGCCTCATATTGTATGGTTTGGTGAAGCTGTACCTCTATTTGATAATGCTATTGAAATAACTTCAAAAGCAGATATTTTAATTATAATTGGAACTTCTATGCAGGTTTATCCTGCAGCAAATTTGATACATTTTATAAAACCCAAAATACCCGTTTATTTTATTGATCCAAAACCATCAATACAAAAAAACTATTTCAAAAACTTAACTGTTTTAGCTGAAAAAGCTTCTGTTGGAGTTGTAAAAGTAGTTACTGAATTAATTGACTTATAGATTTAAAAAGTTCCCCTTTAGAAATTACACTTCCCATTTCAATTAGTTGAAAAATTTCTGAATTACGCTCTTTTGTATATTTTTTAGCAGCTTTAAAGTAATCTATACTATTACTAATTGGATTATTAATAAACCATTTAAAATCTTCATAATTTAAAAAGCTTCTTGATTTATCATTCAATTTAATGTAAATTCTAATAATTTCTTTTGAAGTACATTTAAATAAATTAATGTCATTTTCAGAAATATGCTCTAAATATTCCGTTTTGGATAAAACATCTTCCCAAACAACATCGCTAAAAATATTTAATTCTTCTTCAGCCATTGTTGGTTTCTCTTTTTTAATGCTTTCCCACTCTTTTGCATCAATTTGTTGAGTTGCCAAAAATGCAGAAAATTCCTTGGGTAATTCTAAAAGCTGTTCTTTTGTTAATTGTCTGTATTTCATATTTTAAGGAATAAAAAAACCGCCCTAATTGGGCGGTTCAAATATACTATTTTTTTAAATTTAGAACGTATAACGCAATCCAAACTGCACTTGCCACCTAGATAATAAACTAGCATCATACACAAAAGTATCTTTTAAATCTGAACTAAATGTATATGTTGGAGTTCCTGTTTCATCTACAGACACACCAATTGGTTGTACAGCATTTGGCTGTTGAACTAAGCCCCAGTCTGAACTAATTAAATTACCAAAATTCAAAATATCAATACTAAACTGTAATGAATTATCTTCTGAAACTTTTAAATCTTGTAATACTTTAACATCCCATCTTCCTCTCCAAGGAGCTAAAGCACCATAACGTTCAACATATTCTCCTCTTATTCCACTTAAATAATCATCTTGTTGAATAAATTGTTCAAAAGCTTCAGCTTGACCAGCACCAGAGAATTGCATTTGGCCAATTTCAGATGAAGTTGGTACATATATTAAATCGTTTAATGAAGATCCATCATTGTTTATATCTCCTGCATAGGTATAATTAAATCTTCCTCCTTGCGCATATTCAAAAACAGTAGAAATTGTAGTTCCCCATTTATCATCGGCACCATACTTCCAGTTTTTACTAACAATCCCTAAAACTCTATGCGTATCTCCATATTTAGAATAAGCCAAAGTAGCATCATTAGCATTACTAAGAACTGGGTTAAAATCAAATGCATCTCCAGTAATTTCAGCTTCAATAGAATTTACGTCTTTAGAATTTAAATAGTTATACGCTAAACTTGTATATAAACCATTTACAAAAGATTTTTGAGCTTTAAACGTTGCATTAAATGTTCTTCCTTTATCTGAATTTGTAAATACATACGCAGTATTTCCTTTATCAGAAGCGGTATATACTCTTCTGTTATCAACACCTGAAAGAGTTCCAGAAGGATTGTTTAACCCCCAATTTTGAACATGTGCTCCATTAATATCTTTAGTATAAGACAAATCTGTAGTAAGTACTATACCATTTTCTAATTTTTTATCTGCACCTAAACTAGTTCTCCAAACTTGTGGAAATTTAAAATCTGGATCAACAACTTGATAATAATAAACATTTGGGTTAGCAATTTGGTTTCCTAACCATACAAAAGGAAAACGACCTGTAAACAAACCTGTTCCTCCTCTTAACTGCATTGTTTTATCTCCATTAACATCCCAATTAAATCCAGCTCTTGGTGAAATTAAGAAATTATTATTTGGCATTTTTGTTGAATCAAAGAAAACAGTTTCTCCTGTTGCAGGATCAATGTATGGTATTTCTGGAACATATACTGCTCCTCTATCAATTACTTCTTGTGCCTTTTCAGCAGAATCAAAGAATAAAGGTTTGTCAAATCTTACACCATAAGCCAATTTAAAATTGTCATTTACATTCCACTCATCTTGTAAATAAAATGCCATTTGACCAACATTTGTCTCAGCTAAAGCCCAAGAGTCATTTGCGTTATTTGTAGCGTAAATACCTTCTGCAGCTGCCATTGCATCTGCTAAAAACCCATTTGCAATAGCATCGTTAAATGCTCCCATATTTGCAAAATCTCCAAAGAAAGCACCTACATAACCTCTAGCATCTCCATATCCATAAGCTCCTAAATTAAATGAATTATCAAATTGAAACTTTTCAAAAGAAAAACCAATTGTATAATTATGGTTTCCTTTACTAATATTCATATTATTGGTTAATTGAAATACTTTTTGATCTAACGTGTTATGAATAGAAAAAGGTTCGTGCCCTGCAACTATATAATTTCCTCCACTACCATCCTGAATTCTAAAAGCAGGCATTGGAGTAGATTTTGCATTTCTAAAATCATCAAAATGCGTATAACCAACTTGTAATTTATTGGTAACATTATCAGCTAATGTTGAATTTAATTCAACCAGTAATGATTGAATTTTATTGTTTATTTCATAACCCGCATTTTCAAATTGTAAAATTTGAGAATTCGGACCTCTAAATCCTAAAGCTGTAGGGTGCGCAGTTTTATCTTTTGAAGCATCTAAAAAATTATAAATTATAGCTAAACGATTGTCTTCATTTACATTCCAATCTAATTTTAGAATCCCTTTTGTGCTCTCAGAGTTGTGTAAATAACCTTCATATTCACCAGGTTCATATCCAATACTTCTTAAAGCAGACTGAACAGTCATTAAATCGTCAACTGAAACTCTAGATTCATTTATAGCACCTGTATTTCTATTTGGAAGCCAAGATTGACCTAGATCTGATCTTTCATCTTTTTCAAAATTTGCAAAAACAAATAATTTGTCTTTTATAATTGGAGCACCAATGCTAAAACCGTATTGTTTTTGTTCTAATTTTGGAACAAATATACTTTCGCCTTTAATTTTACCACCAGTTAAATCCTGATTTCTAAAAAAACCATATACGGTTCCTGAAACTTTATTAGTACCACTTTTTGTAACGGCATTAATTGAAGCACCAGTAAAACCAGATAAAGTTACATCATAAGGAGCTGTAGAAACACTAATTTGTTCAATAGCATCTAATGAAATTGGTTGAGCATCAGTTTGTCCACCAGGAGTTGCAGCATCTAATCCGAAAGGATTATTAAAAATTGAGCCATCTAACGTGAAATTATTAAACTGATCGTTTCTCCCACCAAACGAACCACCTGAAGCAGAAGGATCTAAACGTGTAAAATCAGAAGCAGATCTTGAAATTGTTGGTAAATTAGTTAATTCTCTTTTACCAACACTAGTTTCTGCTCCAGTTCTATCATTATTAAAGGTTGAATTTCTACCACCGGTAATTACAATTTCACTTAATTGTTCACTTTCATTAGTCATTTTTACATTTAAGTCAAATGTTTTACCTAAATCTAAATAAACATCTGTATACTCTACTGTTTTAAAACCAACAAAACTAAAAGTTATGGTATAGGGTCCACCTACCCGTAAGTTTGGTAAAGAAAATCTTCCTTCTTCCAATGTCATTGTACCTGCAATTGTACCTGTAGGAACGTGTTTTGCAACTACATTTGCGCCAAATAAACCGGCTGAAGTGTCATCAGTAACTACACCTTGAATTTTAGATGTTGTTACTTGTGAAAAACCTGTAGCAACATAAAATAAAGTGATTAACAATGTAAATAGTAATTGTTTTTTCATTTGTTTTTTGTTAAAATTTGAGTTAATTTTTGATTATTAAAAATAAAAAAAAAGCTCACTGTATAAGTGAGCTTTTAATAAGTTTATTAACTTTCTATTGTTAATTACTATGCTTCAGCTATAATTTCAATAGGTAATTCTATAACAACTGCTCTATGCAATCTTATAGAAGTGTTGTATTTTCCAAGTCTTTTAATGTTTCCACCTTCAACTTTAATAAATTTCTTATCAACTTCATGACCAGCAGCAGCTAATGCTTCTGATACATTTCCGTTATTTACAGAACCGAATAATTTTGTACCATCACCAGTTTTAGCAGTGATTTTAATTTCTAATTCTTTTATTGCATCAGCAATTTTAGTTGCATCTTTTATTAACTTTTCTTCTTTAAAAGCACGTTGCTTTAAAGTTTCTGCTAATACTTTTTTTGCTGAACTTGTCGCTAATACTGCAAATCCGTGAGGAATTAAATAGTTACGTCCGTATCCATTTTTTACAGTAACAACATCATCTATAAAACCTAAGTTTTCTATGTCTTGTTTTAATATAATTTCCATGATTCCTTTCAGTTTTATTTTAACATATCGCCAACGTATGGCATTAAAGCTAAGTGACGTGCTCTTTTAATAGCAACAGAAACTTTACGTTGAAATTTTAATGATGTTCCTGTTAAACGACGAGGTAAAATTTTACCTTGTTCATTTACTAAGTATAACAAGAAATCAGCATCTTTATAATCAATATATTTGATACCGTTCTTTTTAAAACGACAGTATTTTTTTACTTGTTTAGTGTCAATATCTAATGGAGTTAGGTAACGAACCTCACCTTGTTTTCCTCCTTTTGCTTGTTGTTCTATAGACATAGCTCTTATTTTTTAGATGTTGATTTAACTCTTTCTCTTCTTTTTTCAGCCCAAGCCACTGCATGTTTATCTAAACTTACAGTTAAATAACGCATAACGCTATCATCTCTTCTAAATTCTAGTTCAAATGGATTAATTGTTTGTCCATCAACTTTGTACTCAAATAAGTGATAAAAACCACTTTTTTTGTTTTGAATTGTGTAAGCTAATTTTTTTAGCCCCCAATCTTCTTTTGAGATCATTTCGGCACCTTTGGAAACAAGATAGTCTTCGAACTTCTTTACTGTTTCCTTTATCTGGATATCAGATAAAACGGGATTCAAAATGAAAACAGTTTCGTAATGATTCATAATTGTTTATTTTAAATTTACTTTTAAGGGTGCAAATATACAGTTATTTACTTAATTGACAAGTACTAATTTTGTAAAAAAACACCTGAATACAATAATTAGTATCATGCATTAGTTATCAGGTATTTATGTGTGTAATTGAGTGAAATTTTATCTTTTGAATACATTTAGACTAATAATTATCAACATCAATGTTAAACTTAATTGATCGGAATTCCTTAATAGCCTGGAATGAATTTTTAACTCGAATAATGTTATTTTTGGTAACTCCTAAGGACTGTTTTTGTGGAATTTTAATAATAATATGTCTGATGTAATAATTACGGATTTTAGAAATTCCAGGAGTTGTAGGTCCTAAAACATGCTCTTTAAATATTGAAACTAAAGATTTACCTAACCAATTTGCACCTTCTTCAACTCTATTAAAATCTTTATGTCGTAAAATTATTTTAATTATTCTATAAAAAGGCGGATAATGATATTGCCAACGTTCATCAAGCTGCTCTTTAAACATTTCCTCATAGGAATTTGTTGAAACCTGCTGTAATATTTGATGGTAAGGATTAAAGGTTTGTATTGCCACTTTCCCTCTTTTTTGTGCTCTACCTGCCCTACCTGCAACTTGCACCATTAATTGATAACTGCGTTCATGTGATCTAAAGTCAGGAAAATTTAGCATATTATCAGCGTTTAAGATTCCAACTAACGAAACATTTGCAAAATCCAATCCTTTAGAAAGCATTTGAGTACCTACTAAAATGTCAATTTCTTGAGCCTCAAACTGACCAATAATTTTTTGATAACCATACTTTCCACGCGTTGTATCTAAATCCATCCTTCCAATATTGGAATCTGGAAATAACTGCTGTAATTCAAGCTCTATTTGTTCCGTTCCAAAACCTTTGGTATTTAATTTTTCACTACCACACGCTCTGCAATTATGTGGCATTGCTTGTTTATAACCACAATAATGGCAGCGTAATTCATTTCTAAAGCTATGAAAAGTTAAACTTACATCGCACTGAGGACATTGCGGTGAAACACAACATGTTTCGCATTCCACAACAGGAGCAAATCCTCTCCTGTTCTGAAATAAAATAACTTGTTCCTTTTCATTTAATGCATCCGTAATCATTTCAATTAAACGATCAGAAAAATGACCTTTCATTCTTTTTTTTCGGTGCTTTTCTTTTATATCCACCAGTTCAATTTCAGGTAATAAAACATCTCCGAACCTCCTATTTAACTCAACCAAACCATATTTTCCCTGTTGGGCATTGAAATACGTTTCAATACTTGGAGTTGCCGAACCAACTAAAACTTTTGCATTGTATTCTTTTGCTAATACAATTGCAGCGTCTCTTGCATGATAACGTGGAGCAGGATCATACTGTTTAAATGAAGGTTCGTGTTCTTCATCAACTATAATTAAACCAATATTAGAAAAAGGTAAAAATAATGACGATCTGGCACCTAAAATAAGCTGTGCTTTTTGTTTATTTGCCAAAACATTATTCCATACTTCAACACGTTCATTCATTGAATATTTTGAATGAAATACAGATAAATATTCACCAAAATAATATTGTAATCTTTCTATTAATTGTGCCGTTAATGCAATTTCGGGAAGTAGATAAAGTACTTGTTTCCCTTCCTTAAGTAATTCTTTAATTAACTTTACGTATATTTCTGTTTTACCACTACTTGTAACTCCTTTTAATAGTGTTACTTGTTTTGTTTTAAAAGTATCTTTAATTTCTGAATAGGCAGTTTCCTGATAGCTGGTTAACTCTTTTATTTCAGATGATTTCCCATTAAAATTAATTCTATCTTTCTGAATATAATAATATTCAAAAATACCTTTATCAACTAAAGATTTTATAACTGCAATAGAACAATTTGAGGTGTCTTGAAGTTTAGAAACTTTAATTGGTTTCTTTGCCGACTGCAATTGAAAAAAGCTTAAAATTAGTGCTCGTTGCTTTTTAGCTCTATTCAATAAATTTAATAATTCAGCAAGCTTATCATTTGAATTCCACTTATCAGTTAAACGAATATATTTTACTAATTTAGGTTTATATTGTTCATAAATTTGTTCTTTTACAACAATTACATTTTTTTCAATCAACTCTTTAATAATGGGAAATACAGATTTTTTACCTAATATTTCAATAATTTTAAAAATAGAAATTTGAGATTGGTGCTGTAATGCTTCAAAAATTAAAAATTCATCATCGGAAAGTTCATTTTCTTTAGAAAAACCTGTAACTAATTGGATTTCTGTTTCACTTTCTAATAAAAAAGCAGAAGGCAATGCGGCTCTAAATACTTCACCTAAAGAGCACATATAATAACTCGCAATCCAATCCCAATGTTTTAATTGAATTTCATTCACTATTGGAGTTTCATCTAAAATTTGATGAATTTCCTTGGCTTCATAACCTATTGGTGCTGTTTTATGAACTTCATAAACTAATGCAGTAAATATTTTTGATTTTCCAAATTCTACAGCTACACGCATACCAGGCTTTAAAAAAGTTGCTTCTGCTTCAGTTATTTTATAGGTAAATAACTTTTGAAGTGGAATTGGTAATATTACGTTTATATAATTAATGGTAATTGATAGATTTAATAGTTACTACAAAAATAATTATTTGAATATTTTAAACCCTTAAAATTCCAACTTTTAGTTAAAATTATTTTAAAATGCTGATATTCAATCAACTAAAAATTAAGTAAAATTATGGCACGTTGTTTGTAATTACAAAAATGTATAATGCTAACCAGCATATTTAGTATTAACAATTAAAACCCAATATTATGAAAAACAAATTATTTTTATTCGCAACATTTTTATTAGTAAGCTTAGGAGCTATAGCTTCAAACACAACTAATTTAAATTCAACAACCTTAAATCCATATTATAATAATTATGGAAATTCATTCACTTTTGTTGAAAATGGTGTTACATTTTCTGTTTTTCAAAATGGGGAATTTGATTTTTACATTAACCCACGTAACGGATTTAATGCCAGTTATCAAGGAAATGGAATAAATATAAGTTATAACTCCGGTTATAATTATGATGCATATGTTCAATATGATGACTTTGGAGCAATAATTCAAATAGAAAATATTCCTATTTATTATGATTATTATGGCAGGGTTGAAAGAGTTGGAAATATAAACATTAATTACAATAATGGCAGGTTAGTTAGATTAGGTGGGTTAAGAGTTTATTATGATAGTTATGGTTCTTACTCTCACTATTCAGGTTATATAAATATGTACAACAGAAATTATGCATACCACCCATATCATAATTATTTTGTTAGACC
This sequence comes from Lutibacter oceani, assembly GCF_003384935.1. Classification (GTDB taxonomy): domain Bacteria; phylum Bacteroidota; class Bacteroidia; order Flavobacteriales; family Flavobacteriaceae; genus Lutibacter; species Lutibacter oceani. The sequence goes on along the minus strand of NZ_QTTQ01000010.1, from coordinate 115,184 downwards.
TTTATTTGATTTTAGAATTGTAAGTTATAAACCTTATAGGAATCATTATAAAGCAAACAGGTATACATATTATAGAGATCATTCTAGAAACAAATATTATAATAACAATAAGTATTATAGTAGAAACAATACCTACTCTAAAAATAATAACAGACAACGTGTTGCGACTAATATTCCTAAAAGAAGAAATGATAATGTTACCTACAGAAATGAAAATCGTGTAAATTCAAATACACACGTAAACAGAAATAGAACTGAGAATAGAAATACTAGTACTAATAGAACCAGTAGAGATTCACGAGCAATTACAAATCGCTCTAATACTATTCAAAAGAGAACTCCAAACAGTGCTGTAAACAATAGAACAAATAGGCAAAATCGTTCAGTTACAAACAGAAATAACTCAGTAAATAACCGATCTCAAAATAGGAATATTGAAAACAAAGCTAAAGTAACAAATAGAACACCTGTTAGAAAAGCGCAACAAAGGAATACAAGTAATAGTTCGGTAAATAGAAATAAGGGTATTGCTCAAAATAGAACCAAAAATACACAAGTTCGCAAATCTGCTAGAGTTCAGGAAAAAAGAAATACAACAAAACAAGTAACTAGAAAACCTGTTAAAAAAGAACAATCTAGTACTAATAATACAAGAAAAAGAAGAGGATAATAATTTGAAATAATTATTAATAAAAAGTCTTACAGAAATGTAAGGCTTTTTTATTTTTTATATAATAAATATTATTAGAAATAATTTATTTTTTAAATCTTGAGTATACTACAAGTTTTTTCTTAGTATTTATAAAATAGACTCCCGTTAAAAGCACAATTGCTGCAATTATTGATTGAAATGTAATTTGTTCATTCAAAAAATACCAACCAAGTAATAATGCAATTACAGGATTTACATAAGTAGAAGTTGCTACTTTCTCTGGAGAAACTGTTCTAAGTAAATAATTAAATGATGTAAAAGCTACAATACCACCAATTATTAAAGCTATCATAGAAAATTGCACTTTATTACTCCAATCTGTTATTGGAATCCATTGCTCCTTAAATAAAAGACTTGCAAATAGCAACATTACTCCCCCTGAAATCATTTGATAACCAGTATTTACAAAGAAATTTGGAGGTAAATCTGCTTTTGAAACAAATAAACTTCCATAAGCCCAACTTATCATACAAACAAATATCATAACCATTCCCGTTAGCATACCTTCCTGGCTTATTAATTGTTTTTGACTTATTAATAAATAGATTCCAATAATACCTAAAACAACACCAATAACTGACATTGACTGAATTCTTTTACCTTCAATAAAACGCATAAGCAATATTACAATAAGAGGTTGAGCCGATATTTCAAGTGCTGCAAAACCACTGTCAACATATTTTAAAGCCCAAACAATTACCCCATTACCAAAAGCCAAAAACAAAAACCCTGCTATGGAAGCGTTTAAAAATTGTTTTAAAGTAATTGACAATTTAAATTTTAAAAACTTTGAAATTATAAAAATTAAGATACCTGCTAATATAAATCTAAATGATACCAGCATAAAAGGAGGCAATTCCGTAACAGCAATTTTATTTAGTAAATATGTTGAACCCCAGATAAAATAAATTGAGAAAAACGATAAAATTATAAGCACTTTATTGTTGCACTTCATCGAGTAAAATTATATTAATGTTGAGCCTTATTTGAAAGCTCAATATTAAGCAAAACAAATTGAAGTTATAATTTTTAGTTATCTAATTTTGACAACTTAATAAAAAATATTTTAATAGAGAATATAAATAACTATAAATCAAATAAATAACCTAAAGAAATATTAAAAAAACCTGTTGTTTTTAAACTTGTTTCTGTACCAATAGGGTTTGGAAAATTATGGTTATAACCAAGTTCAATATCAAAAGATTTGTATGTTAATTGTAATGGTAAATTTACTTGCGTATTAATTAAATCAAAAACATTGTTTTCAATATATTCTGTGTTTTCTATACCGTCAATTGATGTTGTTCGTGCAAGTTCAATAGTTTGTTTACCAGCAATAATATTAAGTTGTGGTCTAAATTTAATTTTTAGATTATTAGATTTTAATAAGTCTAATGAAACAAAAGTTCTAGAAGAAATTTGGTAAGATTGTTTATCTCCAAAAAAATAGGAACCTGTTATATATGTACCTATATTTTTATTTTTATTAATTGCATTAAATCCTAAATTAGCAGTGTTACTATAAATATTATCCAGTTCGTTCGCATAAAAATATTTTGAATAGCTAATATTATATTTGAATATTTTAGATTTACCAATATGTTTACTATACCCTAATAATACTATTGTTGCATCCCATTTTGGATAAAATTCACTGTAATAATTACCTGCAACACCAGCATAAAATCCTTTCGAATTTACATAGGTTATTTGTGGAGTTATATTGTATTGATCATAATCAATATCTCTACCTGAAAAATAAGTATTTGAATTATAATTTAAATTTAAATAAATAAATTCAAAATTGTTTAATGATTCCAAAAGTTGATCAATTACTTTATCTTCTTGGAGTAAAATATCATCAAGAAATTCATCAATGTTATCTTTTTTAGGTTCTTGTGCAGATACTATTAATGAAAATAAAAAGCTAAAAATAAATAGTAAATAGTTTTTCATAGTTAAAATGTAAATAAGCAGCTAAATTTTTAGCTGCTTATTATTTGATAGTAAATTTATTCAATTAATTGCTTTTATTTCTTCTTTGTTTTCTTTGCTCCCTAACAGTTTCGCGCAATTCATTTCCATCTTGAGTTGATCTGTTTTCTCTAAGTTTGGATCTAATTTGTTGACGTTGTTCTGTTGAAATAGATGCCCTGAACATTTGCTTGTTTTGCTGTGCAATTTCTTTGTTTTGAGCTAATAAACTCATTTGCTCTTCTGAAAGAGATTGCATTAAAGCTGCTTGCCTTTCTTCTCTAGTAAGATTTGCATCGTTTAAAATTGCTAATTGAGCTTCATTTAAACTGGCTTTAAATGCTTCCCTATTTTCTTTAAGCAACTGTTTTTGTGCTTGTAACATTTCTTTTTGCTCTTGGGTAAGGTTTTGCATAACTTCACTGTTACCTTTAACACCGTTTCCATTACCGTTATTATTTTGAGCAAAAGAATTAGGTAAACTCATAATTAATGTAACTACTAATACTGTGAAAAATTTTATTGATTTCATTTTGTTTTGTTTTTTAAAATTCTACTTTTTTTATTGAACGTTCACTACTTAGACTGTAAAATTGAGCAAAAGTTCATTTCTAATTATTTTTACTTTAATTTTCAATCACTAAACTTTCAAAAACATAGTCTTCTAAGTATTTATCAACGTCTTCATCATTAATAAAAAGAGATTCAATTGCGATATCTTCATACACCAAATTATTATGATTCTTAAATTCATTAGGTTGAATATCTTTAATACTATCTAAAACTATATTTGGTAAATTTTTAAGTTCAGAAGTTGAATTAAATTTAAAAACTGCCAATGTAAATAATAATGCAATTGCTGCTGCCATTGGAATCCTAAATTTCAGCTGTTTAGAAGTTAAATTAAAAATTCCTGTTTTTTTGGTGAATACTTTTTGTTGAATTTCTAATTTAGATTTTGAAAAATAATTTTCAGGAATTTCAAAACCTAACTCTTCCTTATGATTTTCACCTAAAGTATTATCCTTTATTTTATCTAATAAACTAGATTTAATAAAATCATCTTTAAATTTCATATTATTTTTTTTATTAGTACTCATTTTATTATTAGACTCTATTTTTATTAAATAGTTTGTAAACGGGTCATAAATTCTTCAATACTTTTTACTGCAGCATAATATGCTGATTTTAATGTGGCTTCATTTACCCCTGAAATTTCAGAAATTTCACGAAATTTTAAATCATCAAAGTATTTCATCTTAAAAACTTCTTGCTGTTTTTTTGGAAGCTTTAAAATAGCCTCTTGTAAACGAATTTGTATTTCTTCCCCTTCAAAATAAGAATCTGCTTGTAACTTATTTATTGAGTTCTCATTTTGATCTTCAATATCCAAAAATTTAATTTTACCATTTTTATATAACTGATTCATAGATTCGTTATATGCAATTCTAAACATCCAGGTATGTAATGAGCTGTTTTGTTTAAAGTTATGAAGGTTTTTATATACTTTAATAAATGTATTTTGAAGCACATCATCAGCATCTTCGTGTGAAATTACAAATTTACGGATATGCCAATACAAACGTTCTTGGTAAGTATCCAACAACATTTTAAAAGCCTTATCTTTTTGTTTATTATCTTTTAAGGCATTAATAAATTCTGCTTCGTTTGTCAAAATAACATTTCTTTAAATTAAGAAATATAATTGCAGTTTTAAGTTACAATTAATAAAAACGATTCGTTTCTATGTACTTTGACATTAAATTTATAAAAAAGTTTATTATTAAACTGTAAATAATTTAATCTTCTGGTGGAAATCCATTAATTTCTTCAAATAAGCTATCAAAATTAGCTAATAAAAAGGCTCTTAATTTTTGTCTATAATCTGTTTTCAGCCAATCTGTAAAACTATTGGTGCTTTTACAAATACATTTTAAATATTGTTGCACTCTATAATCTATATCATCGCCTAATAAATTGGCTAATATTAAAGCATCATAAACATCTTCACTGTTTTCTGCACAAATTTTTGCGTGTTGCTCAATTGACCTAGATAAAACTACTTTTGAAGATTCTCCAATTTTTATGGCCTCAGTATATACCTTCTTAATATTAAAAAATACTTCTTCTGTTTTTGAAAATTTAGCTTTTAATTCATCAGGCATTTCATACCTGAAATTATCTTCTAAATCTTCATCAGACAACAAATTATCTAAATAATAACTTGGATACTTAAATATTTTTTGCCAATTTACTTGTGCACCCCACATACCAAAACGATGAAAATTATTCCCTAAATCTATTACGTTAAAAGTTGTTTTGTCTTTTAATATTCGAGATCCTCTACCAATCATTTGATAATACAAGGTTAACGATCTTGTTGCCCTATTTAGTATAATAGTATCTACAGTAGGCTCATCAAAACCGGTTGTTAAAATACTTACTGAAGTTAAAATTGCATTGGGTGTTTTTTTAAACCATCTTAAAATAAATTCACGTTCTTTTTTAGTGGCAGTATTATCTAAATGCATAATTGAATAACCTGCTGACTTAAAGGCTTCAAAAACATTTATAGAAGTATTAATTCCATTATTGAAAATTAATGTTTTTTTACCTAAAGAACGTTCTTCATAAGCTTGTATCAATTTTCCTAACATTTCGCTATTGGTGTACAAATCATCTGAAGATTTTACAGTATAATCACCGTTCATTCCTACTACTAAAGATGTTAAACCAACATTGTATGAGTAGGTTTTAGCTTGGGCTAAAAAATTGTTTTTTATAAGTGTTTCTATAGATTCACCAATAATAAGTTCTTCATAATTATCAGTCATAGGTAACTGAATATTTGAACTTAAAGGAGTTGCTGTTACACCTAAAATAAAAGATTTTTCAAAAAATTTAAATAGTTTTGTAAAGGAGTTATAATGTGCTTCGTCAATAATAACCAAACCAATATCTGAAATATCTAATTTATTATCATTCAGCCTATTATTTAAGGTTTCAACCATAGCCACATAACAAGAATAATCTTTATGATTATCCAAATTAGCTTTACTATCTATTACTTTATTTACTACTCCAAAATCTGAAAGCATAGAGCACGTTTGCTTACACAATTCAATTCTATGGGTTAATATTAAAACTTTACTTTTATGATGTTTTAGGTATTGGCGTACTAATTCTGAAAAGATTACGGTTTTTCCTCCACCAGTGGGAAGTTGAAAAAGCAAATGATAATCATCTGGAGCTTCTTCAAATCTTTTGAAAATTTTAGTAATAGCTTCTTTCTGATAGTGATATAATTCCTTACCAGTTTTTTTTTCTTCTAATTCAGTAGTACTTAAAGTCACATTTATAATTTAAAAACTCACAAAAATACAGTCTTTATTGAGTTTTAGAAAACTTTTTGACATAAATTATTTTAATTAGTTAAAAACACCCCCTTATTAAATATTTAATTTTTCTAATTCAATTGAGTAATCGTACTGTAAATCTTCGTGTAAAGTAGCTATGTTTTTTTTTATTAATTGAACCTGTCTCAAATATAAATTTTGAAGCGTTGTATTATACTTTATTGAAGGTTTAACCTTATTTAATTGTACGCAAAAATAAATCAATAATGCTACTTCAGTTTCTTTCTTTTTAGAATAGCGAATATAGGTTTTAACAATTCTTAAGATTTTACGGACACTTTTTTTTATAAAATAATAACTGGATGTATTTATTTCACTAAATAATTTATCTACTTCAGTCTTTATGCCTGAAATATATGCATCTTCGTTTGATGATTCATATAGCAAATATGTTAACAGCTCTTTATTTTCTTTTTTAAACTTAGATAACCTTAAAATAAGCGCTATTAATTCCGATGATGAACAATGCTTTAATTCGGTCTTTATTTCTTTAACAGTGGCTGTTTTCATTAAACTATACTATTCAACCTTTGGAAGTAACTCCAACCCTTGATTGATACCTTTTTCTATCGCAGGCACACCTCTTTTCATCCAAACTGGCTTTGGAGCACCTTTTAAATAGTAATCAAAAAATTGTTGCATCCTAATATTAAAATCTTTCCTGTTTTGCATTTTTAACGGCCAATGCGGTTCTCCATTATAATTTAAAAACCAAGAAGGTTTTCCTAATCTTCTAAGCGAAACAAAAAATTCAATCCCTTGATACCAAGGTACATGACCATCAGCATCATTATGCATAATTAATAGTGGTGTATTTATTTTATCAATATTAAAAATAGGTGAATTTTCAACATAACGTGCAGGATATTCCCATGGCGTACCTCCTATTCTACTTTGTGTATGCTCGTACTGAAACTGTCTGCTTAAACCAGTCCACCATCTTATTCCACCATAAGCACTAATCATATTTGGTACAGGTGCACCAGATTCTGCTGCTTTAAAAATATTAGTTTTTGTAACTAAATAAGCTATTTGGTAACCTCCCCAGCTATGTCCTTGTACACCAATATTATCTTTATCTACAAAACCTTTTTCAATAAGAGAAGTAATACCCGGAATTACACAACTATATGCACTTTCACCAGGGTATCCAATTTTATAATTAACATCTGGATTAAAAATTAAGTAACCCCTACTTGCATAAAAACTATAATTTATGGTTGATCTTCCCGGTGATGGAGCTTTATGGCTAAAAATTCCATCAGAACTTTTTTCATAAAAATTAACAATCATTGGATATTTTTTATTCGGATTAAAATTTTCTGGTTTTATTAACATTCCTGTTAATTCTTCCCCATCTAAGCTAGTCCATTTAACCAATTCTGCAGTACCCCAATTATATTCAATTTGCTGTGGGTTTGCATTACTTATTTTAGTTTGTTTTTTAAAACTTAAATCTGAATAAATAATATCTGGAAATTTCTCAAAACTTTGTTTTGTAAAAATAACTTGCTTATTTTCTCTGGCTTTAATAGGTGTAGAAAACCTATAAGAGTCTGAAATTAAAAGTTTTCCCTTATTATTTTTAGGATTGAACTCAAAATATCCTGAATTTTTAGTTGTTTCATTAAAAGTTTGTAACAACCAATTTTCATTACTATTTAAAAAGCGTTCTTCACTATCTAGTTTTAAATACCTGTAACGCGTTTTAGCTTCCCTTCCGTTTGTTAATTTTTTGCCAGAACCATTTTCTGGATTAAATTCCCAAATATCAAATCTATCATACAACAAAATTGAAGTATCGTTTTCAGTCCATCCAGCTGAACCGTAAGATCTCGGGTTCACAGGAGAATCATTTAATTCGTTATAAAAAACCTTTCCTTTTGTAAGATTTGTTAGTTTTTTATTAACTAAATTATAGGTAAACCAAGTACTATCAACGGTATTATAACCATACGCATAATTTCCTTTTGGACTTAAACTTACGCGACCGCTTACTTTTGTTAAAATTTTAGATAATTCACCTGTTTTTGCATTTACAATAGCATAATCTCTTGCAGTATTTCCTGTCCACTGACTTTCTAATTGGTACGGTAATGAATTACTTACCAAAACAATATCCGAATTTCCTTCATCGCCAATAGTAGCATACGGATATTCTGTTGAACCTAGTTGTTCCAATTTATTATTATTGTTAATCTGAATAGCAGTTAAATACGACTTTTTAGTGTCATTTTTTACTTGCAACTCTTGAACGGTATAAAGCCTTGGCTCATCATAAGTCCAAACTTCAACGTTTACAATTTCTTCATCTAACAAAGTTGTATCCTTTACAATTGGAGGTTTTGCTAATCCAAAATACAGTTTAGTTTCATCTTTTGAAAAGTTAATACTTCCATCTGAAGAAACTCTATAACCATTTGGAGCTGTTGTTTGATCTAAAAGTTTTTGTGCTTTTCCGTTAGCTTCATTCCAGTAGTACAATCCATTTGGTCTTACCTGCACTTTTGTAGAATCTAAATCGGCAACAAAACCTAAATTTTTACCTGAATCACTAAAGTTCAATTGAAAATATTTTGCCTTTTCAGCTTCAAAAACTGGTATTAATTTATTATTTTCTAGGTTTAACACATACACACCAGCTTTTACAGTAGAATCTAACCCCGTTGTTGTAAAAGCCAAACGTTTACCTTCTTTTGCAAAAATATAATCTAACACAAATTTAAAAGTATCTTGTTTTGAAGTATTTAAATCTCTTAAAACCAGATGATAGCCATTATCTTTACTAACTTTTTTAGATTTCTTTTTATTTTTCTTTTTAGTTGCTGTTTTGGTAGAATCGTCTTCTTTTTTTACAGCTTTAACTTCATCAAGTAAATACGCTATAAAACCTTCCCATTTTTCTGGACTTTTATACGATTTTACATTCCCTATTTTTGAAAGCAAACTTTTGTTAATATTATAAATTGCTAAGGAATCTTTAGGTAATTTATTCTTTTTCACCTTTTCACGCTTTAATTCTTTAACACTATCTTTCCAAGGCTTTATAGTAAATAAAGCAAAATTAGAGTTGTAAGTAAATTCCCCTTTTTCTGCTCTTTCGTGTTCATAAATAGATTGTCCTTTTTTATTTTTTATTTTTATATAACTATCTTTTTCACCCTTTTCAAGTGCATACATAATATAATTTCCATCAGGTGAGATTTTTTGATTATTTATTCTGTTCCAAGTATCAAAATCTTTATGATCTAATATTTTTTTTTGAGCAACTATTGTAAATGAAATTAAAACTAAAAGACACGTAAAAAATGTTTTCATAATAAGAATTTAGATTGAAGGCATAAATATAATAATAGTTGATAATTAAAATTGGATAATTACAAAGAAAATAATAAGCGTTTTAAACTAAATATTAAGTTGATATTGAACAATTAATTTTAAAAGTATGTAAATTTGATGAAAAATTCACAATGAAAACCATAACTAATTTTCTTCTATATTTTAGTATTTCCTTTTTTATTTCTTGCAATAATAGTGATACTATTAGTCAAGAAAATGAATCGGAAATTGTAACTGAAACACCAAATCTTTTATTACAATTAAATGATAATCAAATAGTAGATGCGAACCAAAACCCTATTTATTTACAAGGAGTTGCTTTTGGAAATGAGATTTGGGCAAACTCGCCATTACCACCAGAAACACATCATAATGAGCTAGATTACCAACGTGTTAAAGCCATGGGAATGAATACCGTTCGGTTTTATTTAAATTATAAAATTTTTGAAGATGACTCAAATCCATATGTTTACAAACAATCTGGCTGGAATTGGATAGATAAAAACATTGAATGGGCTAAAAAAAATGATATCTATTTAATTTTAAATATGCACGCTCCTCAAGGCGGTTATCAATCTCAGGGTACTGGCGATGATTTATGGGATAATCCTGAAAACCAAAATAGATTGGCTGCACTTTGGACAGCAATTGCTGAACATTACAAAGATGAAGTTCAAATTGCCGGTTTTGGACTTGTAAATGAACCTGTACCCAACAAATCATTAAGTCAATGGTCTGAACTAGCACAAAAATTAATTAATGGAATTAGAACTGTTAATAAACATCATTTTATATTTATTGAACGCGCTATTTATGTTAAAAATGAAAATAATTACGATACTCCTAATTTTCCAACAGTTATTGGTGAAAACATTATTTATGAATTCCATGGCTACGATCCACACAGATATACACATCAATTATTTGATTGGACTCAATTAGGTGATGGAGGAAAATATCCTGATGAAAATACTATAGAATTTGTTGATGGCAATTGGTACTCAGCAACGTTTAATAATCCTTCCTTAAATAGTGGAAGCAATGACTGGCGCTATTTTGAAGCTGATAAATATCAAATTATTGATGATAAAATTAAAGTGGCTTATCCTGCAATAATTGGAGCAAAAGTTGGAGGAACTGTTTATTTTGATGATATAACAGTAAATGAATACAATGAAAATGGAATTTACACACGAACAATTGTTGATCTAAACATAGAAAGTGAAAACAATTGGTATTTTTGGAGTGCAAATAATACCGGGGAGCATGGTTTATCTACTAATATTGGACATAACGATAACTCAAGTTTATTTATAAAAAACACATCAGCAGATTGTAATTTAAGTAATACCGCATTAAGTTTTATTCCAATAAAAAATTATTTTTATCAGGTAAATGGATGGATGAAAGGTGAAAATGTTGCAAATGATGCTGCTTGTAAAATTAGATTAGATTTTATGACAACTGATTTCCCAGTTTTAAGAAGAAATAAACAATATTTAGAATCTATACTACAAAAATATATTGATTTTGCTGAAACAAAAAATGTTCCGTTGTACATGGGTGAATTTGGAGCTGGAGCTCCTTGTTTTGAAAACAACAAAGGAGGATTAAAATATGTTGAAGATATGGTTTCTATTGCAAAAGTAGCAAATATTCATTTTACATATCACGCCTATCATGAAGATTCGTTTGGACTTTATAAGGGTTCAGAAACGCTTCCAGATCCCAGTAATGTAAACCAATCTTTAATAGATTTATTTACACAGCTTTTAAATTGAAATTAGTTTAAAATTAAAAATTGATCCCGTGGCTTTTTGAGCTAAAATTGCTATTGATTTTTCTGTTAACTGAAAAACTCTTGGATAACCTCCAGTTGTTTGAGCATCTTTCATTAAAACAATTAATTTGCCTTCTGGTGTTAATTGTACTGTTCCCGGTAAAACTGGACTCGTAATCATTGATTTTGAATGCTTCAAAACAATTTCTTCAAGCCTATACCCCATTCTATTTGATGTATTTCCTATAGTAAAATTACTAACTAATAACAATTCCTGCTGCTTTTTATCAAATAATTCTAACTCAGGACCTTTGTAAACTTCTATAATTGAGGTTTCAAAAAATTGTATTTTATTTTTTAGGAGTCCTCCAGTTGTATTTATTTTATTTGGATTCCATTTATCAATGTTAATAAAATCATTTTCTTTAAAAATATCTTTTGAAGTAATTCCATCATAAAAAGACCTACTTTTAAGTACTATTTCGGTTTTAAAACCACCTTTAACAGCCAAATAGGCACGTACACCTTTTATTAGTTTTCCAAAAGAAAGTACATCGCCACTATTAATAGTGTACACTTTATTATTTAAAATTGAAATATTATTTATTTTGGGAGAAATCTCAGCTCCTGAAATTGCTATTTGAGTAGTTTTAAAAAATTCTAACTTTGGGCCTAACATTGTTATTTCCAGTACTGCATCATTTTTCTTGTTATTCAATAATGCATTTGCAAAACCAGCTGAAATACTGTCCATAGCACCGCTTAAAGGTACCCCAAGGTTTCTAAAACCTACTCTTCCAGTATCTTGAATACTCGTATATAGTCCAGATTTTAATACTTTAATCATTTAAAATCTCTTTATACAATTCATAATTACCTGCCTTACATTTTTTTTCAATTACCTCAAACTCATTTAATGAAATATTTAAAAACCTAATTTCATCTCCAGGTTCAATCTCAATAGGAATTTTATTATTACTGTTAAAAATAGTGATAGGTGTTTTACCAATAATTTGCCAACCACCTGGTGAATTTTTAGGATAAATACCGGTTTGTGTGCCTCCAATGCCAATAGAACCCATCGGAACTTTTAACCTTGGTTGTATTCTTCTTGGGTAATGCAATTTTTCTGATAAACCGCCTAAATATAAAAATCCAGGTAAAAAACCGATTCCATAAACCACGTAATTAGTACTGCAATGTAATGTAACAATATCTTTTACTGTACACTTTTTTTCAAAAGCTAAAAAATGCAAATCGAACCCAAATATTTCATCATAACAAACAGGAATATGCCAAACAAATTTTGTTACATTACTTATTGAATTTCTTTTAAAATATAATAGATTTAATACATTTTTAAAATCTAAATACCCCACCTCATCTGAATCATAAGTAATTAATAAAGAGTAATATACGAAGTTTATATCAATTATATATTGAAGTTTTTGTTTTTCAATTTCAAAAACAAAATTTCGAATATCTAAAAGAATTTCTTCTGAAATTTCTTTTGGCCATTCAATTAAAATTGCGTCTTTACCAAATTGCTTAAATTCTAGATTATATGAACTTAATTTTAAATTCATGAATGGTAAAATTTATGAATAGCTTCTACAATTTCTAAAGCATTTTCATTATCAGAATGCACACAAAAAGTAGTTGCTTTTATTGGTACTTTAGTTCCTGTAACTGTAGTAACAACCTCATTGTTAAATATTTCTGAAATATGTTTTAAAACTTCTTTGGAAGAATGAATAATTGCATTTCTTTTATTTCTTGAAACCAAACTTAAATCAATATTGTAATTTCTATCAGCAAAAGCTTCATACTCAATTTTAAATCCATTTTTTAATGCATTTTTAGCGATTACAGAGTTAAAAGGCACATACAATTTTACTTCATCTTTAAATGCACTAATTCCCTCTAAAAAAGTCAATGACAACTTATTATTTTTAGCAATATCATTATACAACGCTCCGTGTGGTTTTATATGGTTTAAAATTCCATTATTAGATTTAATTATTTCGTTTAAAGTATTTACTTGATTTTGAATAGATTTTTGTAATTTTTCTGAAGTTATCTCAATAGATTTTCTTCCAAAATTAGCTGGATCAGGATATGAAGGATGCGCACCAATTTTAACTTTGTGTTTTATTGCTAACTTAACAATTTTATCCATAATTTGCTCATTACCAGCGTGTGATCCACAAGCAATATTACAAGATTGTATAAAAGGCATTAAATCATTTTCATTATCTAAACCTTCTCCAACATCACAATTAATGGCTATTTTTTTCATAGTAAGATATTTATTAAAAAAGGCTGCCTAATATTTAAACAGCCTTTTAATAATAATTATTCATTTATAAAATCATCAAAAGATTTTAAATTTAAATCGGGTAGTTTTACCTTCTTTTTAAGTTTATCAAAATCTTTATTTGCTTTTTCGAATCTCTCTTCTAAAATTGCTAAATTACCTAATTCATTGCTCGAAGGTCTATCATAACTATTTGCAAGTTTGCTGAATAAATCAGCTAATTTTTCTCTTAACTGAGGCTCTGCGGAACCTACATAATTATCTCCTGTTGTAATAACTAAAGATTTTTTAAGGTCATTTAAACTGGAAATTAATTTCTTATTCTTTAATTTATTAGACTCCAAAATAGCATCCAATTCATAAACCATATAAGCAAGATTTTCACTCATATTATACAATTTCATTGTTGTATTGTGCTTAATTTCTCTATCTTTAGAAGTTAAATTGGCATTTTCATCATAAATCACTTCAAAAATTTGCTCAAAAGTATCTTTACCTTTTGTAAGCACAGCTTTATATTTCCCAGCAGTAACTCTTGGCGATGTAAAACCTCCAAAACTAAAAGTTTTTCCTTTGGCTACTTTTGGTTGTTTTATTGAGTATGACCAATCAACAATATTAATTCCTTTAGATTTACCGGGACTTAAAGTTGTAATTTTATTACCTTCAATATCTTGAATTTCAAGTGCCATTTTACCAAAAGTATGACGTTTTGGAAGTAAATATTTTATTTGAGCCGCTCTTGTTGGGTTGTTACCAACAAATTGTGTTTCATTCCCAAAATTACCTGAAAAACCACTTTGATCAACCATTACAGTTGGTTTTGTATTAAAAAAGTGGACTTTTTTTGCTAATACAACTTTCGTAATTTCACGAAGTGGAGAAATATCATCAATAATTATAATTCCACGACCGTGAGTTCCCATTATTAAATCATTTGTTTTTGCATGTAATTCAATAAAATGTACAGCAACCGAAGGCATATTATTCGTAAATTTAGTCCAGCTATTTCCTCCATCTAAGGTTATATACAATCCAAACTCAGTTCCTAAAAACAATAAATCAGGGTTTATATAATCCTCTTGTATATTTCTGGCAAAACCTACAACTTCTTTTGTAATTATATTTTTCCAAGTTTTTCCAAAATCTGTTGTTTTATAGGCATAAGGTTTCATGTCGCCTGTTGTATGACCTTCAAAAACAGCATATGCAGTAGCTTTATCATGTACACTTGCTTCAATATGATACACCCAAGTATTAGCTGGTAAACCATCAATTCCAATTAATGTATTTTCCCAGTTTTTTCCACCATCTTTTGTAAGTTGAACATTTCCATCATCTGTACCAACCCAAATAATATTTTCATCTAATGGAGATTCTGTAATTGTAAAAATGGTTGTGTGATTTTCTGCTCCAGAATTATCCATAGATAAACCACCAGAATTTTCTTGTTCTTGTTTACTTATATCATTGGTAGTTAAATCTGGCGAAATAATTGTCCAAGATTCACCCATATCTTCAGATTTATGAACAAACTGACTCCCCATATAAAATCTATCAGGTTGGTGTTTACTTATAGCCATTGGAGCATTCCAGTTAAAACGCAATTTTGCATGCCCTTTTTTAGGTAATGGTTGAATGGTTTTTACTAGTTTATTATCTACATCATACCTCCATACATTTTCTGCTCCTTGCATTTCTGAGTAAATAATATTTTTTGTAGGATGTTTTAAAACTCTAAAACCATCCCCTCCACCAATTGAATTCCAATCTCTTGCATTTATTCCTCCAGTTGATGAAGAAGGACCATACCAAGAACCGTTATCTTGTAAACCGCCATAAATATTATATGGTTCTGCATCATCAACACTAACTTGATAAAATTGAGATAAAGGCAAATTTTCCACGATTTCCATTGTTGTACCTCCATTCCAAGATCTATAAATACCACCATCAGTACCTACAAACATTCTATCTGAATCATTTATGTCAAAAGCTATGTCATGAATATCACTATGCATACTTCCTAAACTTACAAAGGTTTTACCTCCATCTCGTGATATTGAACCGTCTAAACCTCCTTTTACAACTACATCCGGATTTTTAGGATCTACCACAATTCTTGAAAAATAAAATGGTCTAACTGTTATCCCAAAATCATTATTAAGCTGAGTCCAGTTATTTCCTGCATCATCACTTCTATACAATCCTTTTCTAGCATCCTCTTCAGCTTCAATAACCGTATAAAGTATACTTGGGTTAGAAGCTGCAACAGCAATACCTAAACGTCCTAAATTTCCTTTTGGAAAACCATTGTGAATTTTGTTCCAAGTTTTACCAGCATCTGTTGATTTATAGAGTGCACTATGCTCTCCACCTGATTCAAAAGACCAAGCTGTTCTTCTAAATTCCCACATTGAAGCATACAAAATTTCAGGATTCTCAGGATCCATTATCAAATCTGCACATCCTGTTTTTTCATTTTCATACAGTATTTTTTCCCAGGTAATTCCTGCATCTGTGGATTTATATACACCTCTATCTTCACTATCTGACCAGAGTGCTCCTAAAACACCAACATAAATTTCGTTAGCATTTTTTGGATTAATTAAAATATTTGCAATACGTTCTGAATTTTCAAAACCTATTTTTTCCCAGTTTACACCTCCATCAACAGATTTATATAGGCCATCACCAACAGAAACGCTATTACGTGTCCAAGTTTCTCCTGTACCAACATATATAATTTTGTCTGGATTACTAGGATCAATAGCTACGGCACCAATAGATTGACAATAATCATCAAAAATTGGATTAAATGTTGTCCCTGCATCGTTTGATTTCCATACACCACCACCAGCAGTACCGGCATAAATTATTCGTGAATTAGTTGGATGCACTTCCAAATCGTTAATTCGCCCACTCATTAGTGCTGGCCCAATATGACGTGCTGTTAAATCACCAAATAAATCTTTGGCACTAATAATATCCGTTGCTTGTGCATTTGAAAATAAAGGAAGTAAACCAATACCTAATGCCAATAAAAAAATTACTTTTTTCATTTTGAAATATTTTTGGTTAGTAAAAATAAAAAACCCAATTAATCACTTAACTGGGGTTTAAAAATTATTAGTTTTTGTTTTCTTGTGAAGTTTCAGGTTGTTCTTCTGGAAATTCAAATTCCTTAGCATCAACAGTAGGATTTAACTCAATTTTATCCATTGTAATACCTTGCCCTGGTTGATCTTTAAGTCCTTGAGTTAGCGAAAATGGGAAATAAATATCACCAACCTCTTGGTAATCACTAAATTTTGATTCACTCATCTGTCCCTTAAATTGACCCGATTTTATTTCACTATGAACAGCAATTGGTACAAAGTTTTCTGTATCGAAAAAATAGTACGACACATTTTCCTCTTGCTTACCATCAATTGTAACTGGTTTTTTCACCAATTTAATTTTAAATGTTTCAGTTCCATCAATAGTTTCATTACCTAACAATTCAACTGTATATCCATTATCCTTATAATTTAGAAAAGGATCAGGAAAATCGTTTATTGCTAATTTCATATTATCAGTAGCTTCCTGACTACTTTTTTCAGCTTTTTGAGTCATAAAATTTGTACTCCATAAAGATTCTCCATTAAAAACTCCCTGCTTTATAACTTTTCCTTGAAAGTTTATAACAGTCATTTGGTTTCCGTTTTTTAATTGAGTTATTTCAATTGGAATTTCCATTCCACCTTGATTTACTTTTGCAGACATTTTAATTCCTTCAATTTTTTGCCAATTTTCAACCCCTCCAGTATTTTCAAAGTAGGTGTCAATTATTTCATCAGCCGTTTGAGCATTTATTTGTGATGTAAAACAAATTGTAAATGCAATAAATAATAATTTAAATGTTTTCATGATTTTTTTATTTTTCTATAGGGCGATTAAATTACAAAAATGTTACATATAATAAACTAATTATTGCAAAAACATACTATATGCATTATAATTTAACTTTTTTCAACTTCCGAATTATAACAATACCCCTCTAAAAAATTTCAAACACTTTTAAAATACTTTTAAAACCTAAAATAATGGTTATTAAAATTATAATTACTGAAATAATATTTTGAGAAACTTTATTTTTAAACTCACCCAATACCGAAGTTTTATTAACAACCCACAGTAAAAATAAAGCAATAATTGGCAATAAAATACCATTTGAAACTTGGGCAAATTTTATTATTTCAATAGGATTAATTTTTAATGAAGAAAATAATACACCTACAATAAGTATGATACTCCAAACAATTCTAAATTTTAAAGATTTTAATCCAGCATTCCAATCAAAACAACTATTCGCAACATAAGCAGCAGCCAAAGGAGCTGTAATTGCAGAAGTAATACCTGCAGCAAACAAACCAATACCCAAAAAATATTTTGCAAAATCTCCATATAAAGGAGCCAATCCTTGAGCAAGATCAGCACCATTTGTAATTGATGAATTGTTTATTGATGATGCTGCAACAATTATTGCCATTGAAACTATTCCTCCAAGTATAATTGAAATTAGTGTGTCTTTTTTTGCAAACTTTAAGTCAGATTTTGATTTCCATCGTTCTTTTACTAATGAAGCGTGTAAAAATAAGTTATATGGAACTACTGTTGTACCTATTAACCCAATAATGGTTAACATACTATTTTCTGGAAATGAAGGTATAAACATTCCTTTAAATAACGTGTTTAATGAAGGTTTGGTTATTATTGCAGTTATTAAAAAAGAAGAGCTCATTAAAAGCACTAAGGCAATTAAACTACGTTCTAAAAACTTATAATTTCCAACATATAAAAGTATAAATGCAATAAGCCCAATTAAAAATGGATAAAAATTGAATGAGGAATTTCCAAATATTGCCTCAATACCTAAAGCTGCTCCACTTATATTACCAGCTTCATAGGCTGTGTTACCAATAACAATTGCTGCCAATATTAATAAGATTGCTAATTTTCTTAATATTGGTGAAGAAATTTGCTCTTTAATTACGGTTGCCAATCCTTTTTGAGTAACAATACCAACTCGTGCTGCCATTCCTTGTAAAACAATGGTAGCAATTATTGACAATGTCATTGCCCATAAAAGTGAGTATCCGTAATTAACACCGGCTAAAGTGCATAATGTTACTGTTCCAGGACCTATAAATGCAGCAGCAACCAACGCACCAGGACCAATATTTTTAAACCATTTAAACATGTATTGAAACTAAGTAGTTTGTTTTTAATAAAAATACTTAAAATACTTTAATAAAAAGTATACATCTTTTGGTTGTTCAATTATTTGTAAAAATATTTAACCAATTTATATTGAAATTTCAACAAATTTAATTCCAAGAGCTTTTTGAATTTCTTTAATTCTATCTAATTCATTAGGCAAAATAAGTGCAATTGAAAAGCCAGCTTTACCGGCACGTGCAGTTCTTCCACTTCTGTGTGTGTAATATTCTAATTGCTCAGGTAATTGATGATGAATTACAAACCCTAAATTATTAACATCAATACCACGTGCAGAAACATCGGTAGAAATTAATACCTGAAGACAACCATTTTTAAAAGCACGCATTACTTTTTCTCGCTCTTTTTGTTGCATATCTCCTTCTAAAGCATCAACTGAAAAACCTTCTTCTTTTAACAATGTTGTTAAATTCTGAGTACCTGCTTTTGTTCTACAAAAAATTATTCCCCTATCATTAGATCTTCGCTCTAAAATTCTAATTAATAAATCTGGTTTCTCTTTAATTGAAGTTTTTATAAAATGATGTGTAATATTTGCGTTAACTAACGCATTTTTGTTAACTTCAATTCTTGCAGCATCAGCTGCCATATACGTTTTAATAATTTGTTTTATTTCTTCAGGCATTGTAGCCGAAAACAACCAGGTATTTTTATTTTTTCCGGTATATTTTAAAATTCTATTTAAATCTTGTTTAAACCCCATACTCAACATTTCATCAGCTTCATCAAGTACTAAAGTGGATATTTTACTTAAATTAATTTCTCCTTTTTCAATTAAATCAATTAATCTGCCAGGAGTAGCAACCACAATATGCGTAGTTCTTTTTAAATTTTGAATTTGACGTTCAATTTTTTCACCACCATAAACGGTTTCAACAAAAATTTTATTTTCAACGTATTTTGTGTATTTAAAAAGTTGTTTTTTTATTTGTTGCGCTAATTCTCTTGTTGGAGCTAAAATTAAAGCCTGAATGTATTGAGAATCTGTATTTATAGCTTGTAGAATAGGCAAACCAAAAGCTGCAGTTTTACCTGTTCCTGTTTGAGCCAACCCAACAAAATCTATTTTTGAATTCAATAAAATTGGGATCGTTGCATTTTGTATTTCTGTTGGTTTTTTAATTCCAAGCTCGTTTAATCCTTTTACAAATTCTTTTTGTATACCTAACTCTAAAAATGTTGACATAAATATTAATTATAATTTTGCAAATATACTTTTATTAAATGAGTATAATCGGTTAAATTTTGGCAATAAAAAAAGCTACTAGATAAGTAGCTTTTTTAAAATTTATATTTTTCTAAAGTTATATCTTTTTAACTCTTACGGCATTCATACCTTTTAAACCTTTCTCAAGTTCAAAAGTAACTTTATCATTTTCTTTTATTTCTTCCAGCAATCCACTAACATGAACAAAAAACTTTTCTTGAGAAACTGTATCAATTATAAAACCAAAACCTTTTGAAGTATCAAAAAACGAAACTTTTCCTTGTCTGTCAACAGCAGCTTCTTCTTCTCTGTCTTCTTTTTTTGGAATACCAATTTCTATGCTTTCAGCATCAACTTTAATTTTTTTGGCTGGATCTGGTGGTGTATCAGTTAATTGACCAAATTCATCAACATAAACAAACATGCTATCTTGTCCGCTAGCTTTTCGTTCTTCTTTTCTAAGAAGTTTATCTTTCTTTTTCTTTAGTCTTTTCTTTTCTCTTTCTTTTTTACCAAATGTTTCTTGTGATCCTGCCATTAATTTTTTATATTAAATTTTACGTTTAAGTTACTGGTTATTAAATAATTAAATTTCGCCATTTAAATTAAATAGTTTATTTAAGTTAACACAATTTGTTAAATTGAATTACCAAATTATTACTGAAGTTATTTCAATGACTTTGTTATAAAATCAAATAAAATGATTTATAAACTTTTGCAAATATAAGATTTCAAATTTAATTATTAATAAAGTACTTTAATATATTGATATAAAATATTTTAATGTGCTACTTTAACCCAATAAGCATCACCAGTTCTATTCACTTCTTTAACTTTAAAAACTTCATCTTTACTTGTGGTATGTGTTATAATACTATAGTTAGAAGAATTTAAAGGGCCTTTGTGAAGGTTTCTTTGTCCCTTCGCAAAAATTAAATCTCCTATTTCAGGTATTTTACGAGTTTCTTTCTCGAAAATATCAAAATATAATTCTCCATTTGATGCAGAAAATTGCACAAATCCATTTGAAGTAAAATAATTATCTAAGTTATTTAAAGCTTCTTTATAATAAGTACCGCTTTTGCCATATT
Organism: Lutibacter oceani; assembly: GCF_003384935.1. Classification (GTDB taxonomy): domain Bacteria; phylum Bacteroidota; class Bacteroidia; order Flavobacteriales; family Flavobacteriaceae; genus Lutibacter; species Lutibacter oceani. The sequence goes on along the minus strand of NZ_QTTQ01000010.1, from coordinate 94,068 downwards.
CCATAATATAATTTAATAGTTCTAATGAAGTATTAGCAGTATTGTATTTGTTATCTTCTTCTAAAATTATTTTTAAGTCATTAATAATATTATTTGCTTCTTGAACATGAATACAATTTTCATAAGTACTTAAATGAGTTTCATAATCTGAAATTAAATTGCTGTTTTTTATGATTTCCCATTCAGAATCATCCGTTTCAATAGTTTCATCTAATTTATTATTAACTATAGTATCTTTAATAATTGGCGGATCAACTGGATTAATAGGCTTTTTATTGTCAATAAAATTTGTATAAATAAAATAAGCTCCAACTAATAATATTATTGGTATAATAAAATAAATAACCTTAATTTTTGATTTTACTTCAGGTGTTTTAGGAGGTGGACTTTCTTTTTTTGGTATTTCTTCAACTATTTTGTTTGAGCTTGATTTTTCTACAATTTTAGAGCCTGATTTTTCTTTTACTTCATCAACTTTATAAGATAGATTTGAAACAGGAGTAGTATTTAAATTTAGAGTTGATTTCAATAAATTCATTCCATTTTCCTGATTTTTAGTAAAATCTATAAACTGAATTCTTCTTAACCTAAAGGGTAAATCACATTCCTCTAACAATATTGGAATAACCTTCTTATTTTCTTCCAATGCAAAAGAAACTTCATCCATAACATTGTTTGAATTTATAGATGCTTTTGAAATTAATACAATAATTACATCGCAAGACTCTAAAGCTGTTTCAATAGAATTATCCCAAAGGCCACCAGGTAAAATTTGTTTATCTGACCACAAATTTGCACCCGCATTTCTTAAATTTTTTGAAAATTCAGCCATATATTCAGAATCTTTTCTGGAATAGCTTATAAAAATAGTGTTTGAAGCCATAGGTTTAAATTTTAGTTAGTTGTAGAATATTGAAAATGAATATACTAAAAATTATTTAATCAAATTATATGATTTTTTAAAAATACTATTATCACAAGGATACATCTCATCATTTACACCTACCATAAGCCAATCTCCTTTTTTTCCCATCATTTTCCCTTCTAATGTTTCAACTTCAAAAGGCTCATTTATTTGAATGCACTTTATTGCAATAGGTTTTTTAATTGCTTCTTTAAAAATTAAATTTGGTATTTCATGTTGTTTAATAATTAGCATAATTCATTTTTTTAGTTAATTATGACAAAAAGTTTGATTTCAAAAACTTTATAAATTCATCATTTGGATTATTTGAACTTATTAAATGAGTATATCCTGTATAAGCATTTGTATGAATTGATATTTTTTCTCTAATTCCTGCTGATTGGGCAGCTTTAGAATAGAATTCTTCAGCTTTTTTCATATCGCCAATATACATATTGGCTTCAGCAATTGTGGCATATTTCCATAAATTGTCTCTACAATTTAAAGCTGTTTCTAATGCTAATTTTGCATATTTCATCATATTAGATTCGTTATTCTTAAACACAATACTTAAAAAGGCAATATTAATTGCATGGTAATAAATTTGATTTTGATTTTCTTCTTTTATTGCAATTTCTAGTGCTTTACTATAATAATTTAATGCAGATTCCGCATGTTTTGCATCAAAAGACTTTAAATAAGATCGTTTAAATCTACCCGCTAACAATCCCATTAAATCTGTATTGTTAGTTGCCAAGGGGTGCTCATTTAAAATTTCCAAAGCTTCATCTTTTCTATCTAAACCTTCTAAACTAAAAATAAGTTGTTTTAAACCATTAGTATCTAATGCATCTACTTTTGGTAATAATTTTTTAACAATAACATCGTACTTACCTAAAGCTAAATTAATTTCCTCGTTGTTAGTAAATTCATTGTAAAATTCTGTGTTTGTTAACGTACTTAAAATTAAATTATAACAATCGTTATTTTTATCTTCTGGTTTAACCATTGATAAGTGGTTTCCTTGAACAGTTTCGCAATATTCTTCATTAAAAGATTCAAAACAAGAAATATGGCTTACTATTTCATCTTCTGTAGCTGAAGCGACTTTTAATTTAAATGGGTAATTATTATTAAATTTATTTTGCCAATCTCGCCTTAAATTGGTTATAAAGTTGCCATCACTACTTAAATCGGCAAATTTTTGATTACTGACTTCGTTTAAGAATGACGTATTAAAACCATTATTAGGAGACCCTAAAAGAATTAGGTGAGAAATTTTATTTCTAAATTCATCTTGTAAATCAATGATACTTTTTTGGGCTACTAAGCCACCCAAACTATGAGCTACTATTGCAATTCTATCATATTTATCAAACTTATATTTGATGGATGTGGTTAAATAATCAGCGATTTTAATAATATCATTCAATCCTGCCGAAATATCTTTTCCTAATTCAGGATTTACATTTTGAGTATAACCTAAAGGTTTTATATCCCATCCATCCATTTTAGGTTCTTCTGAAAGTAATGATGGAATTATTCCAAAAGTATCAGTAGCTTCACCAGAAAAACCATGTACAAACAACAATAAATTTGTTGCTTCTTCAGTTTCTCTATATACAGTTACAACTTCTTTTTGTCCTTTTCCTAACGTAACTGAATCTTGGTTAGATTCATTTAAAGCAAGTTCTTCTCTAATTTTTTGAGGAACATAACAAATTGTAAAATCATCATACATTTGTAAATTAGCATATGGGTTTTGCTCCAAATTATGAACTTTTGCTCTTTTAGGCACCTCTTTTTGCAGATAACGAGTTACTTCATAAATTGTAATATACGGATCCTCAAAACTATTTTTATGCTTTCCCTTTAAAACTTCTAGCAAACATTCAGTGAACAAACTATTTGGTCCACCAATTTGAAATGATTGCTGATCCTCCCTACAAGACGAAATAATAGACATCCCTCTTTCATTATCAATCTTTTGCGCTAAACCATTAGCTTTACTAAACTTATTAACAGCTGATTTTGCAATTGCATGACTGCTTAAATCTGTAGTATTTTCCTTTTGATTTAAACTAATTCCACCTTTGGTCATACCTTCAGCCTGACAGCAATCTAAAAAGAAAATTAATCTTTTAGAACTCAAAACACTTATATTATCTTTTAAATCTTGTGCACTTACCCAAGCACTTTTAAACTCCTCTTCGGTCATTTCATTAGTCATACCATAAGGCTGAATAAAAAATTCTCCAGCTTGGAAGCCACCATGTCCAGAATAATATAAAAAAACTGAAGAGTTTTCATCTGTTTTATCTTGAAGTAATTTAAACGCATCTAAAATGCCTTTTCTGGTGGCATTTTCACCAGTAACAAGTATTACATTTTCTTTAGAATACCCTGCAAATTGTTCATCTATAAGAATTTCATTAATATCAATAGCATCATTTACAGTGTCCAATTCTTCATCTCCAACACCAATTATTAGTGCATAAGCATTTGTTAATTCACTCATAATTTATAATATTTGAAGTTTAAGATTATTGTATAATTCTTTTAACTTACTCACTTGCAATTGATTAATGGAAGTATCACCTGAATTTGTCAAATCAATTAATGCCTTAAAATAGTTTGCATTTTTTATTGAAATATTTTCTTGTTCTTTTAATATTTCACAAAGTTCTATACTTGATTTGTCTACAGTTGAAATATTAAATTCCTGTGCTTTATTAATTATTAAATTGTGGAGTCCTTCTCTTATATTTAATAATTCGTGGTATGGAGTATTAGGTATTTTATCATTTGATTTAATTTTAACACCAGACTTCGATTTTATATCACTTGATTCTGCAGGTAAAAAATTAGTAAATGTTTCTTCCAGTTTATGATCAAACGTCATTGATATACCTGTAGCTCCAGCCTCAAATGACCCCAATCTTTTGATAACTCCAGATACATGTTTTCTGTACATCAAAAGAATAATTAAAACCGTTAAAGGCCAAATTATATGTTCAATTAATTGGTTAATATGCTCAAACGTAAACCATAATTCATTTGTTTTATTACCCCCTTCCTGAATAATCATAATTAAGTTAATTTAGTTAGTATGTAATTTAGTCTATTGCCAGAATTTTAGAATTTTTTTAAATTCTTCTAAATCTTTATATTTTAAAAAATGAACGTCGTTTTGAAATGTATTAGGGGTATAATTATAACCTTGGGCAACAGATTTTAACAAGTGTTCTAAAGAATTATTCTTATCTTCAATAGCTGCATAATATTGAGCCAAATAATAATCAATCTCTCCAAATTGATATTTTTTAAATTGAATATTTAATTTATTAATAGCATCTTGAGCCTTAGTAAATTCACTATTTTTATAATAAGCTATTGCTAATTTTGTGAGAGTTTCTTTATCACTTTTATTTTTTGAATTTAGATTTTCTAATACTGGAATTGCCTTTTTAAATTCCCCTTTGTAATACAAAGCATAGGCGTAATTTTTATCTTTCTCTTTTGTATCATATGAACTAATTAACTTATCAAAAATAGTATTGGATTTTATTTTATCACTGAGAAGCAAATATTCCTTTCCAATAAATAAACTAATATCCTCCCAATCTTTAGTTGAAGATATTAATTCAATTTTAGTTAATAAATTTTGCATTTCATTATCCTTACCCGCTCTAACATAGGCTGTTGCTAATGTTCTTTTAATATTTAAATCATCAAAAGTACTAGCAAATTCTTCTAAAAACTTAATTACTTCTTTATACTTTTTTAGTTCAATGCCTGCCAATCCTTTAATATATATTCTGTATTTACAAGACATACAATTTTCAATATCCATTTCTTTCATTGAAATCTCCTTATAAATTCCTTCTATATCTTCTGGCTTGTTTACATATTGCAAAGCAATAGTCATAGTACTTGAATTTGATTCAATATCAAAAGGTGCAAGATTGTACTCCTTTAAAATTAAATTATAAATTTTTGTGTTATTTCCAAGCAACAAAGCTTCATAAAGATTTAATAAGTTTCGCTGTCTTTCATTTCGGTTTGAAGTTAATGGAATTGAGTTTCGTAATGAATCTGCTTTTTCAAATTCCCCATTGTTATAAAAATGCCCAACTCTAAGTAACTTTGGCTCAAAATAATTGGTATCTAATGCAATAGCTTTATTTAAATAATCTAAGTAAATATCCTCCTCTGAAAAATTGGCCTTTGCATCTAAAACATACTGGTACGCTTCAAACTCTGGAGGTGATTGCTGCAAATTTAATTGCTGTTTATTTTCTGTAATTAAATAACCTAGAATAATTTGTTTTAATTTTTCTATACATTCAATTGGATTATCAGAATCACATTCAATAAGTTTAAATGATATTAAAGTTGTATTTAATTTCCCATTTTTTATTGTACTTTGAAAAAGCAGTTTATCTTCTTTTAAATAAAAATTACCTATAATTATTTTACCTGGATTAAAATAATCTTTTATTATTTTTTCATTAAAATCCGGAGTTTGTACTAAGGAAGATTTTAAAATTTCAGCATAATTTTCTACAATTTTAGGAGAAACTACTTGCCCTACCTGATTTTCGGTTATTCCATGAATTATCCAATCTGCAGCCATTTTACTAATTATGTCATATTTTTCATCTCCAGTATTATTTCCAAACTTTAAAACTGCAATTTTACCACTTTCTTCTGTTGCACTTAAATTAACTTGAGTGGAAAAATTATTTTCTATAATTAAAATTGTAGAAATTATTGAAAAAAATCCAATAACTGATAAAGCGTAGAAATACATTTTTTTAAATGAACCTTTCTTTTTGGTAATTTCAGTTCCATTTTCATCAAACTTTTTTTCTTTTAATTCTAAAGGTAACAAATGATATTTCCAAACCAAATAAACATTTATTGGAAAACCTATTAGTAAAATAATTAAAAGAATAGTAACTGATTTTTTTGGAAGCCCTAAAGGCTCCCAAGTTATTGCAAGTACTTGAATTAAGATCCAACTAGATACAATATAAATGGAAAGTTTCTTGAAAACTTCTTTTTGATTACATTCTTTAAAAAACTGTTTTAAATTCATTTAGTATAGGAGTTAACCGACTGAAAGCTAATAATTTCAGACAATAAATATTTGGATTAGTTGAATATTTTGACTAATATAGTAAAAATATTAATTAAAAAATCAAGACATGTCTAAACAAGAAAAAAACTCAGTAGCTTCAAAACCAGGCGTAATTATTAAACCAAAACCAGGCGTAATTATTAAGCCAAAACCAGGTGTAATTATTAAACCTAAGTAAATTTTTGGTTTACCCATTTTATTGTATCAAAATATAAATTATATTTTCATCTTTTTATATTTTATAAATTGATGATATATATATTTATTTAATCAATAGTAATTTTTTAGATGCTAATTTTATAAATAATAAAATCTTTAATTATGACAAATTCATCAAACAAACCAACAACCTTATTTTGGGTAATTGGGGTTATTGCATTATTATGGAACATTATGGGAGTTGTTGCCTATCTCGATCAGGCATATATTACAGATGAAGCTATCGCATTATTGCCTGAAGCCGAACAAGCATATTACAATGGGGTTCCTGCCTGGGTAACTGCAGCTTTTGCAATAGCTGTTTTTTCAGGTTTACTTGGGTGTATTTTACTTTTAATGAAAAAGAAATTTGCAACTTCACTCTTTATATTATCATTTATAACAGTAATAATTCAATTTATTTATAATTTCTTTATTCAAGAATTTATGGAACTAAACGCTTCAAAAATGGCAATGCCTATTGTTGTGATAATAATAGCAGTTTTCTTAGTTTGGTATTCTAAAGATTCTGAAAAAAAAGGGTTACTAAACTAATTTAATAAACTGAAAAAAAACCTGAATTTACTTCAGGTTTTTTTTTGCTCATTTTTATCAATTTGATAAAAGAACTTTTATACTTTTGAAGTTATATGAAAAATCTTTTAATCATTGGTTTTATTTTTCCAGAACCGAACGCTACAGCAGCAGGAACTAGAATGATGCAACTTATAGATTTGTTTCAAAAAAATAATTACACTATTACTTTTATAAGTTCGGCTTCAAAAACAGAAAAATCAATTGATTTAAAAGAATACAATATTGAAACGAAAGAAATTAAACTAAACGATGCTAGTTTTGACGAACTTTTGAAAATAATGAACCCATCAATTGTATTATTTGATAGGTTTATAACTGAGGAGCAATTTGGATGGAGAGTTTCAGAAATATGCCCAAAAGCCATTCGAATTTTAGATACTGAAGATTTACATTTCTTAAGAAATGCAAGGCAAACCGCAATTAAAAATAATGAAAAACTTACTGAAAATTTGTTATTTAATGAAATTGCCAAACGTGAAATTGCAAGTATTTATAGATGTGATTTATCGTTAATTATATCAAAATATGAATTTGAATTGCTACGAAATACATTTAAAATTGATAAATCATTATTATTTTATATTCCATTTTTATTAGATAAAAGTAATTTCAATACAATTAATGCATTTCCAACTTTTGAAGAAAGATCAAATTTTATTTCAGTCGGTAATTTTAAGCATGAACCAAACTGGAATGCTGTAGTATATTTAAAAAAAGAGATTTGGCCAAAAATCAGAGAAAAATTACCAAATTCTGAATTACATATTTATGGGGCATATTGTACTGAAAAAGTATTTCAATTAAACAACATAAAAGAAGGTTTTATAGTTAAAGGTTGGGTAGAAAATATTGAAGATGTATTTAAAAACGCTAAAATTTGTTTAGCTCCCATTCAATTTGGTGCAGGTTTAAAAGGAAAATTGATTAATGCTATGGAATTTGGTACACCAAGCGTTACAACAACTATTGGAGCCGAAGCTATGCATGATAAATTACCTTGGAATGGTTTTATTTGTGATAATCCGAAAGCGTTTTCATTAAAATCAGTTGAATTGTATTTGAATAAAGGTATTTGGGAAGAGTTTCAAACAAATGGCTTTAAAATAATTGATGAAATTTATTCAAAAACAAAATTTTACTGCACATTAATTGGTGAAATTGAAAAAATACAAGCTACACTAGAATTGCATAGAAAACAAAATTTTATTGGATCTATGTTATTGCATCACACATTAAAAAGCACAAAATATATGTCTAAATGGATTGAAGAAAAGAACAAAAATTAGCCTATTTTATTTGAATTTAGAACATTCATAATTTCTTCAGGAATCCTAACAGGTTTCATAGAGTTTTTATCTAACAAACACCAAATAGTTTTCACCGAACATATAACCTTATCATCTTTCAAAATATCCACAAACCTATCTGATTTAACTCCATAAGATTCTCCTATCCAAGTTTTTAACACAATTTCATCATTTAAATAAGCTGATGAGAAATAGTCTACTTCATGTCTAATTACAACCCAAACATATTTATTGTTAATTGAAGAAGTACTAATCTTTTTCCAATGTTTTTCAGCAACAGTTTGTGCCCAATTTAAATAAGTAACATTATTAACATGATTTAAATTGTCTATTGAAGTTTTATCTACCGTAAAAGAAAAATTAAAATGATTTTCCACTTATTTTTAGTTATAATTGATAACAAATATAACGTAGATTACTAAGCTAAAAACACTGATTTAAAATAAAAATAAAATATTATTGGAATTATTAACGATAAATTCTACATTTACATTACCTAAAAAAGTTCAAGAATATTCAAATATTTTAACATTATTTACTTAAATATGGTTAAAAATTTACAGTCGTAATTACTTGTTCATAAAAAATTTTCGTGGGGACGACAGTTTTTTCAGGTTTTTTGCGACTGTTTTGAATTTGATTTTAAAACATTTATAAAAACAGTTGTAAATTTAAATATCTTACGATACTACCGTTGTGGGGACGACACATGCAAATTCTACAACTGTTTTTTTATAGGGACGACAAAATCCACAATTTATAAGTTTACACAACAATTATTTGTATATATCAAGCTTCCGCTTTTACTTCTATAATTAAAGTTTGGTATTAAAGTGTTAATATATATTTTTTTGGTTGCTGATTTTACTATTTTAACCTTTGATTTTTCTAAAACTAACATAATTTAAATACTTATTTGTTAATAAAAATATGGGTGAAATAATTTCTACCATTTTCATCTGTTTCAGTTGAAATTCCAAAATGAGTGTATTCAGGATCTTCAATTATTTCTCTATGTCCTTCACTTTGTATCCATGCATTTACAACACTCTCCGCAGAACTATATCCGTATGCAACATTTTCACCAACTGATTTTGCATCTGCATTTTTAACTAACTTCTCATGCCTATCAGGAAAATTATCGTGGTTAACTTTTCCTACCTCAACCATGTAATGTGTATGGGTTTCGGCTACCGTTGATATAATATTTAGTTTTTCTAATGCATTTAGTCCATTTTCCAATCTGTAGTCATTTACAAGAATTAAAATTTCAGTTTCAATTGATGTATAGGATATTTTTGATTCGGTAATTGGTTCAAAATAAATTCCATCATCTTCTTGTGAACATGCACTTAAAAGAAGAATTGTAATAATAAGCAATGATAGTTTATGAATTGTTGTTTTCATAATAGAGGGGTTTTTTCTACTAAGGGTTAATTTAATTATTGTTAAAAGACAGTCGCAAATTTATCGTATCATCTACCGTTGTGGGAACATTTGATGTGGAGATAAATTTATTGCGACTGCTTTAGGATGTGCTCAATAAAATTCTTTTATTATCAAAAAAAGCTTTAGATAATTGAAAAAATATTTTAGCTAAATGGGTCTTAAATTCAAGTTTAATACTGTAAACTTTTTCAAGAAAACTACAGTTGGGTACAGTAGATGTGGAACTAATTAAAAATATTAATTTAGAATACATGTTTTCGGGGTTTTGACTAGTTTGGGGTTAATTTATTATTCCTATACGTTAATTTTTTAAAAGAAGAGGTAGAATCAAAGTTCTTACTAACCATCTAACTTATTTAAAGCATTTTCGGATTGCTTTATGAAGTATGTGACTACAGTGAGACTACCTCTATGGGTTGATTTATTATTTCATATTCTTTTTTTTAAAACTATTCAATAAAAACATTTATGGGGTGATAAATGTTTTTAATAAATAATCATGTTCTGGGGTACTTATTATTTATTCCTAATTTTAATTAACAATTTATTTAAAGTTAAAATTTCTTTTTCCGACAAATTACTTACAACTTCATTTTCAAAATCTTTTTGGATTACTTCAATTTCATTTAACAATTCTAATCCTTGCTCAGTAATTCTAATTTCAACCTTCCTTCTATTTTCTTCATTTTGAAACCTGGTAATTAAGCCTTTTAATCGTAATTTTTCAACCAATCTAGTTGTATTACTATTTTTACTTACCATTTCCGCCTGTAAAGTTTGAAGGTCAGCTGGTTCATTATTCAACTTTTTTAAAGAACGTAAAACTTGAAATTGTTGAATTGATAAGGCAAATTGTTTTAAATGATCTGAAAATGTTTCATTCATCCAGTTACCTGTTTGCAAAATGTTTGCAATTGTATAATCAGGTAAGTTTAATTCTTCCTTTTTATCATCTTTATTCAACTTCGGGGGGACAACAATTATCTATACTACTATTGTATAGACAACAAATGTATATACAATTATTAAATTAAACAAACATTTTTGTTAAAAACTTTGATTATTAGTACTAAATAAATTTAAATTACACTAAAAATTAACTTGATATTATATGTAAACACATATCATCACGTAATTTTATATTTATGTTATAACCTTGTTTTTCAATACTTTACATTATTTTCATTTGATGATTAAGAATTTTACATAAATTTTTGACAAAAGTTTAAGCGAGAATAAAAAATATCAAATAAATTATATATTTAATCTAAAAATTGTTAATAACTCATATAAATTGTTAAAAATTAGAACTTATTTTATGCAATATTTACAATTTAAATAGGTAACCAAAGTAGCAATAATGTATTGTATTTAACCTTAAATTTGATTGAATCTAAAAATTCCAATTATTATGAAAACTATTGTAGCAGTTACTTTTCAAAATAAAAAAACAATTTTTGAACATGCAGGAAAATGTAGGAATTATTTAATTTACACTATAAAAGATGCTGTAATTGAAAGCAAAAAGTTATTAGAACTAACTAAAGAAGAAACACTACACTCATTTTTTCACGACGAAAATAATTTAAAAAATAATATTTTACTTGAAGTTGATATCATTTTAACAAAAGGAATTGGAAACGGTGCAATTGATAAATTAGCCAGATATGGTGTTATTTGTTATAAAATTGAAGAAAGTGACCCAGATATAGCTATTAACAAATTAATTAACGGAACACTTGAAGCTCTTTCTCCAGTTTCACATAAAAGATCAGGATGTAATTGTAATTGTGGTGAAAAACATTTCCATTATAATTAGTTCTAATAAATTTAAAATAAAAAAAGGATTTAAATTAAATCCTTTTTTTATTCAAGATATATATCAATTATTTTTAAACATTCCCCTACCCTTTCCGTTACCTTTTCCCATTCCATTAGGGTGTTCATCATTAAAATGGCTTTCAAACCAACTAGGTTTTTCTAATTCATTATTAAAAATATAAGTAGCTATTTTAACTACTTCTTCCTTATTAAAAGGTTGCTTTGGCATAACTTTAAAATTTTGAACAGCTCCAAACATTAGCGCATTTTCCTCTTTTGGATCTAGCACCCAATCGGTTAAAGCTTTTACAAACTCATTCTCAGACATATAAGTCATTTTATATCTTCTTTTAACTGCAACCATTGGCGGTGCAATAATTTCATCATGAGATTTTGAAGTTACTGAATGGCAGGCATAACAATTTTGTTGAAGTAATTTAAGTCCATCGTTATCTTTCGATATTTCCTTCACATCTGCTAAAATATTTTTATTTTGTTTGCTATTAGAATTAGAACAAGCAGTTAGCGTTATTAAAGTAATAACTAGTAATATTTTTAATGCTTTCATTTTTTTAATATTAGTTATCTCCCACATTGTTCATTAGAAGTTGAAACAATGTCCTCAAATTCATCAATTGATATATAAACTGGCTCATAGGTACCATTATTTTGTTCAACTTGATTGTTAAAGCTTCTTAAATGATTTCTTGATCCACATTTTAATAAAGCGTAAACAGTTAGTAAATCAGATTTTGAGGTTCTTTCTTCATTTTCGGCAATATCATTTATATCTAAATCTTCAATAGTATTACCAACCTTTAATGCTTCCAGTAATGAAATGTTAGATTTCTCCACTAAACTATCATAAATTGATTGTAAATCTGAATTGTTAAATTCCCCTCTAATTTCAGAAGCAGGATCTTCTAAATTATAAGTGTTTAATAATTCAAGTACACTATCCATATGCTGTTGTTCACTATTAGAAATATTTTTAAAGATTTGCAAACCATACAAATCATACGAGTTTAAATATACATCTCTTGCTAATTTTTCTTCTTCCCTTAAAAAAAGTAAATCCGCTATTTCATCATTTGAAAGTAAAGTTTGAGTTTCTAAGTTAATTTCTTCAATTCCTTCAATATCTTCTGAGGAATTATTAGAACAGCTGAATAAAAATATTGTTACTAAAACGTTTATAAAAATTAATTTCTTCATATTTATTTGTTTAAATTATTTGTTTAAAATATTTGTTCAAATTTCATACCTAGTTATAAATAAATTAGTAACCAATGTTACTAGCTTTGGTAATTATTCTTACATACTATTATTAGACGAGTAAATTGTAAATAAGTTTGAAAAAAAAAGCGCTTTCATTTAAATTAAATGAAAGCGCTCTTAAATAAGTTTGAAAAATTATTTATCTAAATGATATTTTACGCATACGTAAACTCAATGGTGTTACTTCTAAATATTCGTCATCCTTTATGTATTCCATACATTCTTCTAAAGAATAATCAATTTTTGGAGCTATTTTAACACTATCATCAGTACCAGATTTACGTACGTTTGTTAATTTTTTACCTTTTACTAAGTTAACAGCCATATCTTCTTGCTTATTGTTTTCTCCAACAACCTGTCCTTTATAGATTTCCTGGTTTGGTTCAATAAAGAATTTACCTCTATCTTGTAATTTATCAATTGAATAAGCAGTTGCTTTACCTGTTTCCGCTGAAACAATTGCACCGTTATTTGAAGTTGAGATTTCTCCTTTATAAGCATCAAAACCACGTAACCTATGATTAATAATTGCTTCACCAGCTGTAGCTGTTAATATTTTATTACGTAATCCTATTAATCCACGAGAAGGAATATCAAATTCTAAATGTTGTAAATCTCCTTTTGGTTCCATTACTAGTAAATCTCCTTTTCTAAGACTCACTAAATTAATAGCTTTACTTGCAGATTCTTCAGGAACATTAATAACTAAAGTTTCGTAAGGTTCACATTTAACTCCATCAATTTCTTTTATAATCACTTGTGGTCTTCCAACCTGTAATTCATAACCTTCTCTACGCATTGTTTCAATTAACACGGATAAATGTAAAATTCCACGACCAAAAACATTAAACTTATCCTCAGTATCAGTATCTTCAACTCTAAGTGCTAAGTTCTTTTCTGTTTCTTTGTACAATCTATCTCTTAAGTGTCGAGAGGTAACATATTTACCTTCTTTTCCATAAAAAGGAGAATTATTAATTGTAAACAACATACTCATTGTAGGTTCATCTACTTTTAATCTTGGTAACGGTTCAGGGTTTTCGATATCTGCAATAGTATCTCCAATATCAAAACCTTCTATTCCTGTAATGGCACAAATATCACCACTTCTAACTTTATCTGTTCTATCTTTTCCTAAGCCTTCAAACGTATGTAATTCTTTAATACGCACTTTTTTTGTACTTCCATCTGCCTTACAAAGCATATAGTCTTTTCCTTCTTCTAAATCACCTCTAAAAACACGTCCAATAGCAATTCTCCCAACAAAAGATGTAAAATCTAATGATGTAATTTGCATTTGAGCAGTTCCTTCTTTATAGGGTGCTTCAGGGATATTTTTTATAATTGAGTCTAAAAGAGGAATAATATTATTTGTTTCTTCCTGCCAATCTGTATTCATCCAACCATTTTTAGCTGAACCATAAATAGTATCAAACTCCAATTGCTCTTCCGTTGCATCTAAAGCAAACATTAAATCGAATACTTTTTCGTGCACTAAATCTGGAGTACAGTTTGGTTTATCAACTTTATTTACTACAACAATTGGCGTTAATCCTAATTCCAAAGCTTTTCCTAATACAAAACGAGTTTGGGGCATTGGTCCTTCAAAAGCATCTACTAATAATAAAACACCATCTGCCATTTTTAATACACGTTCAACTTCTCCACCAAAATCGGCATGACCAGGAGTATCTATAATATTAATTTTTACACCTTTATAAATAATAGATACATTTTTTGATAGAATTGTAATACCACGTTCACGTTCTAAATCATTATTATCTAATAATAATTCGGTTCTTACTTTTCGCTCATCTAAAATATGAGCTTGATCAATAATTTTATCAACCAAAGTAGTTTTACCGTGATCTACGTGTGCTATAATTGCTATGTTTCTGATAGATTGCATATTCCGATTTTTTTTAGAAGCTGCAAAAGTAATTGTTTTATTTGGTTTATTGTAACAAAAGTTGAATTATGATTTTTATAAAATTGTAAGTTTGTATAAAAATATATTATTATGATTTTTAACTACTTACCTTTATTTAATTGGAATTGGGGAATTATTGGTGCAATTTTTATGTTTTTAGTATTTTTAGGTTTGGTTATTGCACTTATGCTATTTATGCGAGGAGGAAAAAAACAATCAGAATAAAATATATTATTTAATTTATTTAACCACTATAATTAAACTTAATAATATTAATTTATTTAAAAGAAAAAAGCCGCAAAAGCGGCTTTTTTATAATTATAAATATTTAAGAAAGAAATCCATCATATCTTCTTTTAACTCGTAATGCATTTTAACAAATGTTTTCATTTCATCTTTTAACAACACTTGCTTTTCGTGAAATTTAATTTCCGTGTTATTTTCATATTTTGCTTGTGCTATTTCTCTTTTTTTCATTCTAATGCGATGCCTTAAATGACCCATTACTTCTCTTTCACGAATTATTTTGTTTTGAAAACCTTCAAGTTGTATCATTACATCATTTCCAAGATTTCGCATTGCTACGTGCTCTAATTTTTCTTCAAAATAATCCATTTCACTTTCTTGAAATTTTAATTCTCTTTTCCATACTTCTAAGTTGAAGTTTAGATCACTTAAGAATAATAACTGACTCTCCATATGCTATTGGCTTTTAAATTTTATATTATAAATTTCTAACTTTTATTTTATTTTTTCTCTGATAAAAATCATAAATAATAATTAAAATGAGAAAATTTTATTTGGTTAAAAGTATTTCTATAAAGATATAAAAAAAGCGTTTTAATTTAAATTAAAACGCTTTTTTTATATCTATTAATATTTAAGTACTAGTTATTGTTATTTCCGTCTTCTTCTTTTTTGGAAGTTTTGTTCCAAATTTTAATTTCATCCTCAGCAGTAACACCCGATAATATTTCTACATTTATTCCATCAGAAATGCCTAATTCAACATCACGCTTTTCAAATTCTTGTTCTCCAGTTTTAACTTCAACATAAGGTGTTTCTGTTTTTTTATCAAACTGTAGTAAGGCTTCTTTTATTGATAATACACTATCTTTTTTCTCTAAAACTATATCAGCATTTGCACTATAACCTGCTCTTACAAAAAACTCATCATCAAGTGTAACATCACCTTTAATTTTAAACTGAACAGCACCATTCTCCTCAGTTCCTTTTGGTGCAATAAAATTTAATTTTGCTGGGTATTTTTTCTTTTCAATGGCTCCTAAAGAAACTTCTAAAACTGTTCCGTTTTTAATTTTACCAACTTCAGCTTCGTCAACCTTTCCTTCAAAAATCATTTTGGTCATATCTGCTATAGTAGCAATTGTTGTACCTGCATTAAATGTGTTACTTTCAATTACTTGATTTCCTTTACGTACAGGAATTTCTAAAATAGTTCCTGAAATTTCTGCTTTTACATAGGTATTTGCAGTTTTTCCCATTCCAGCTGCAGATCCTTTTTTAATAATTTGTAAATTATCTTGTGCATTTTTTAAATCTTGTGAGGCACTATTATAGCTTAACTCAGTAGTTTCAAATTCTGAACGTGATTTTACACCTTTTTCAAATAAACCTTTAGTTCTGTCGTAATTCGTTTTTGCATTATCAAATCGGAGTTGCGCAGTTTTAACACTTCCCTGAGCGCTATTTAAACTTTGTACATTCGGCACAACTCTTATAGTTGCTATTAAATCACCAACTGCTACTTCAGCCCCTTCTTCCACAAAAATCTCTTCAATAATCCCTGACACTTTAGGTTTTATTTCTGCCTCTTCCAAAGGAATCACTTTTCCAGTTGCTACAGTTTTTTTAACAATGTTTGTTTTAAAAGGCTTTTCAGTTTCATATTGAACAGGAGATTTGCTGTTTTTAGCTCCAAACCAAATTAAAACAGCTATAAGTGCTACTGCTATCGATCCAAAAATTATTGTTTTTTTCATTAGTTATTGATTTTCAGTTTAAATTTTCTTTTAAATTTTATTATTCTTCTCTTAATGCTTCTATTGGTCGTATACTTACTGCAGTATGTGCAGGTATTAAACCTATTAATGTACCTAATACAACTAAGGTTACTGCTGCAATTATTACTACTGGAATATCTACAGTTGGGTTTGTTAATGCTGCATCGGGACCACTCCCTATAGTTGCATCAATAAGCATTAATACTAACCCTCCAAAAATAATTCCTAAAGCTCCTGCAATACTTGTTAAAAAAACAGATTCAAGAATTATTTGACGTTTTATTTCCCAAGGTTTTGCTCCTAATGCACGTCTTATTCCAATTTCTTTTGTTCTTTCTTTAACTGTAATTAATAATATATTTCCAATGGCAAAAACCCCAGCTATTAATGTTGCAATACCTACAAACCAAGTTAAAAACTGCATTCCTGTTAAAAACCCAGTTACTTGGGCTATTCTTTCTCCTAAATTAAAACTACCAAAAGCTCTTTCATCATTTGGATGCACTTTGTGTAAATTTCTAAGTAATAATTTTACATCTGCCTCAATTTGAGATATATCATATTCCATTTTTCCAGTAATCATCATCCAACCAACACTATCACCTCTATTGTAAACTTGCTGGAATGTTGTAAAAGGAATATGAATATTTCCTTGGGGACCACCACTTCCAATTTGGCCCTCTTTATACATCCCAACTACTTTATAATTTATATCATTAATTTTAATATAGGCACCTATTGGATAAACATCCTTATCAAATAGTTGTTTATAAATTTCTTCTTCAATAACACAAACCTTTTTCTTTTGATTAATATCATTATCGTTTATAAACCTTCCATAAACCATATCTTTCTTTTGAACTTTATCCAGTTCTGGATAATCTCCAAATATTCCAAAAGTTCCTGATTTAAAATCATTTATTGCCATTGCTTGGGTTTGATGACGTGGCACCACAAATTCCAAGCCTTTAATTTCACTCTTAATACTCTCTAAATCAGACACTTTTAAAGTCAAACTTTTCCCTTCCTGAAATCCTTTAAACGGCTTACTTGTTTGCTGAGCCCAAACAAATACACTATTAGTTGCAAAATTTCCAAATAACTTATTAAAATTATTTTCCACTCCTTTTGCTGCACCTAATAAAACTACCAATAAAAAAATACCCCACATTACACCAATTATTGTTATACCAGTACGCATTTTATTCTTTCGAATACTGCTATAAATTTCTTGCCAGGTATCTTTATCAAATAAAAAATTCATTCTTTTTTTTATGAATTAAATTTTAGTTTCATTTATTCTTCTCTTAATGCTTCTATAGGTCTTATACTAACTGCAGTTTGTGCAGGAATTAATCCAATTAATGTGCCTAAAAAAACGAGTGTTACAGCTGCAATTAAAACAACTGGAATATCAACTGTTGGATTTGTTAACGCTGCTTGAGGCCCTTTTCCTAATGTAGCATCAATTAGCATAAGAACGAGCCCACCAAAAATAATTCCTAAAGCACCAGCAATACTTGTTAAAAAAACGGATTCTAAAATAATTTGTCGTTTTACTTCCCAAGGTTTTGCTCCCAAAGCACGTCTTATTCCAATTTCTTTAGTTCTTTCTTTTACAGTAATTAATAAAATATTACCAATTGCAAAAACTCCGGCAATTAGTGTCGCAATACCTACAAACCAAGTTAAAAACTGCATTCCGGTTAAAAAACCAGTAACTTTTTTAAACATATCACCTAAATTTATGCCTCCTAAGGCTCTTTTATCTTCAGGATGAACTTTATGTAAATTCTTTAATATTAACTTTGCATCTTTTTCAATTTGAACAATACTGCTTTCCGGACTTCCAGTAATAATCATCCAACTAATATTATTCCCTCTATTATATACTTGCTGAAAAGTTGTAAAAGGAATGTGAATATTATCTCCTAATCTAATTGTCTGGCTCTCTTTAAAAAGCCCTACAACACTATAATTAATACCATTAATACTTATTAATTCGCCAATAGGATATTCATCTTTTTCAAAAAGCTGTTTATAAACCTCTTCTTCAATAACACAAACTTTTTTCTTTTCATTAATATCGTTATCATTTATAAACCTTCCATAAATTAAGTCTTTATTTTGAATTTTGTCCAAAACAGGGAAATCGCCTGAAATATTAAAATTTCCAGATTGAAATTTTCTAACAACTAAACCACCTGCCTGACTTCTTGGAGCAATTAGGTCAATCCCTTTTACTTCATTCTTAATTTTATCTATATCATCAATTTTCAAAGCAACTTGTTTTCCCTCTTGAAATCCTTTAAATGGTTTACTTGTTTCTTGTCCCCAAATAAATACACTATTAGTTGCAAAATCACCAAAAAGTTTATTAAAATTATTCTCTACTCCTTTTGCAGCACCCAACAAAACAACTAACAAAAAAATACCCCACATTACTCCAATAATGGTAATACCCGTACGCGTTTTATTTTTACGAATACTACTGTATATTTCTTGCCAAGTATCTTTGTCAAATAAGAAATTCATTTTCTTCCTGCTTATTAAATATTATTCGTCATTTAAAGCTACAATTGGTTTAATTCTGGAAGCTCTTTTTGCTGGAATATAACCTGCTATTGTACCTGCAATTATTAATACTACCGTAGCTCCAACCACAACATATGTTTCCACACTTGGATTTAAAATAAAATATTTTTCAAGGGTATCACCTAAAGCTCTTAACGTAAAAACACCAATCATTAAACCAGAATAACCCGCTAATGCTGTCACAAAAATTGACTCTAACATTATCATTCCCACAATAGACTTTGGAGTAGCTCCTAAGGCTTTTCTAATACCTAATTCTTTTGTGCGTTCTTTTACTATATATACCATAATATTACTAATACCAATAATACCTGCTACTAAAGTTCCAATACCAATAAATAGAATAATAACATTTAAAACCAACATAAAACTTTGAACATCTCTAGTTCCTTCGGCATAATTTCTAACTCTAATAGCTCCTTGATCTCTTGGATCTACATTGTGTTTCTCCTTTAATAATGTAGTAAGTAAATTACTAAATGCTAAAGCTTGATCAACATTCATCTCTGGATTAAATGTTAAACCAAAATAATCTAATTCATCATTTGGTTTATACATACCTTGAATAGTTGAAAAAGGAGCGTAAATATAGCGTTCATCATTATCACCTCCTGGGTCGTTAAAAACCCCTACAACTTTATATGAAATTCCTTCAATATTTAAATTTTTTCCAAGCCCACCTAAATTGCCAAATAAATCTTTTTCAACTAATCTACCAATAGCAACTACTTTAGCTCTTCTTTCAATATCTAAATAGGTTAAAAACCTACCATCTTGTATTACTGCTGACTCTAATGGTTGATAATCTGGGTAAACACCTCTTACCGTGTAACGATTTTGTTCTCCTTTATAAATAACCTGCATACTACGCTGTATGTTGGGGCTAAAAAATTGAATCTCTTTTTCAAATTTTTCATTTATAAATTTTTCATCGTCATTTCTATATTGAATAGTTCTTCCACTTTGCATTCCTTTATAGGGTTTTGTAGTTCTTCCCCCATAAATATATACTGAATTTACAGCATCGCTTGCAAATTGCTTTTCAAACGTGTGTTTTAAGCCATTACCAACACCAAATAATAAAGTAAACAATAAAATTGCAAATGCTATGGTAAAACCTGAAAGTGCTGTTCTAAGTTTGTTTTTACTTAAAGTTTGGAATATTTCTTGCCAACGATCTAAATCAAACATAATTTATACGTTTACTGATTTATTAACTTTTTCATCACTAATAATTACACCATCTTTTAAGCGAACAATTCTATCTGTTTGCTCAGCAATATCTTCTTCGTGAGTAATTACAAAAACAGTCATTCCTTCACGATTAATTTCTTTTAAAAGTTCCATTACTGCATGTGATGTTTTAGAATCTAATGCACCTGTTGGCTCATCTGCTAAAATAACTTTAGGTTTTGTTGCAAGTGCTCTTGCAACAGCAACACGCTGTTTTTCACCACCGGAAAGTTCACTAGGTAAATGATTTGCCCTATCTTTTAAACCAACTTTATCTAAATATTGCATTGCTATTTTTTGACGCTCTTTTCTTCCCATACCTTGATAGTATAAAGGAAGTGCAATATTTTCAACTGCGGTTTTATAGGTTATTAAATTAAAAGACTGGAAAACAAAACCTAAAAATTTATTTCTTAAAATTGCAGCTTTCTTTTCATCTAAATTTTCAATTTTTTGCCCATTTAAGTAATAATTTCCTTCATCATGACCATCTAATAAACCTACAATATTTAACAAGGTTGATTTTCCAGAACCCGAAGATCCCATAATCGAAACAAATTCACCTTCTTTAATGTGTAAGTCTAAACCTTTTAAAACGTGTAGAGAATCTTTTCCTATTGGATAAGATTTATGAAGTTTTTCAATTTTTATCATTTTTTGGTTGTTGTTTTAATAACGAAAATATAAATTGCTACTTAGAATTGGTATTAAATTTATGTTAAAACACTATTATTGTTTAAATATGTAAATTTGCTCTGTGAACAATATTAAAAACGAATCAATTATACTTTTTGACGGTGTTTGTAACCTTTGCAATGCATCGGTTAACTTTATTATAAAACATGATAAAAAAGCACATTTTAAATTTGCTTCACTTCAATCAGACGCAGCAAAAGAAATATTGTTACAATACAATTCAAAAAAAATTAAATTAGATTCTATTATCCTTATTGAAGAAGAGGCTATTTATGAAAAATCTACTGCTGCACTTAAAATTTCTAGAAAGTTAACAGGTGGTTTTAAATTGCTTTATATCTTTATAATTATACCTAAATTTATTAGAGATTGGGTTTATAATTACATTGCAAAAAACCGTTATAAATGGTTTGGAAAAAAGGAAAGTTGTATGATTCCTTCACTAGAAATGAAGGATAGATTTTTAGATTTACTTTAAATTATTTAATATAAATTCAACTAATTTATTTTTATTTAAGTTTTTTCTAAATGCATTATTTGTGTGTTTTAATGGAATAGCATACCCTTTTTCATGCAAATAATTTATTGTATCAATATATTCTAAAGATACTTTTCCAGATAATAATGGTGTTAAATCTTTTCCTGAATTATGATAATCAAATATTTTTTTTAATCCAGATAAATATAGGTAATCTTTAGTAAAACCACCTCCTCTATGCGCCCGAAGTGTTACATAAAATGCTTCATTCTCATTTAAATTATAAGTATTATTTAATAATCTAAACGTTTTTACAAAATTATGACCATTAGATAGTGAATCAATAGCAATTACTCTAAAAGCTAGTTCTTTTAAACGTTTTAATGTTAAACTATTAGACATATATTCGCTAAAAACTGCTAGCCCTTCCTGTGTTTCAATATTGTTAGGAAAACCATGTGAAAATATTTTTAAAGGATGTAAAATACCATTCATTGTTGTAACCATATGTACACCAATTTCGTGGTTTGTAAGAACCTTTAATTCATTTTCAGAAAACGTATGATTATCGTTAATTACTAAGGTTTGAATATTATTTAAAACCATGGCAATTGCAGAAATTTTATCTGAATGTTTTATACTATATGAAAACTTATATTGTTGTGAAAAATCTCTAAAATAATCTTCAGCCTCTTTTGATGAATATTTAGGCAACATTTCAGGTGTTTCCTTTTCATCTTCAAAATGAAGTATAAATTTCGCATTTTCAACATCGGTTTCAGTTGGTGTTCCAAATGCACCTAAACAGTTGTAATAGAATTTTTTACCATTACCAATATTATCTATACACTCAATTAAACTCATGTACGAATAAATAATATCTGTATATAAATTTCTAATTACATCATCTTCAATATTTTCTAATTTTTGGTTAAAAAAAGTTCTATGAAGATAAAACCCATCAAAATTAATTTTTGGATATTTAAAACTTGGGGTTATTGTAAATTTTGAATCGAAAAATTTCTTTTTTTCCAATTCAATATTCGTTGGGTTAACATAATCCAACAATTCTATCTTTTTTACAAGTTCATCAATGGTATTATCAATCTCGAATAATTCTTTACTTACAACTGCATTTGTGTTCATTAAGTAACTATTTTATGAAACTATTTGCGTGTTCAACAAGTTTCGTTTTTAAAGCAAATTCAATTTCTGCTACAATTTCTGGATAAATTATTTGGCGTAATTCATCGCAGTATATTTTTTTAACTTCTGTTGCTAAAACTAATGTGTTTTGAAATTTTGAGGTAATAAATTTTAAAAAATATCCATTCCCTTGAAAAGTATCATTAATCTTTGAAGTGGATTTTATGCCATATGGAAGCTTAATTTCTTCTAAACTTTTTCTCCAATCTTCAACTATATTTCCAAAACGTTTATTATCAATATTTAAGGTTCCTAAATTAAATGTAGGTACTTCTCTATCCCAACGTTTCCAGTTATACGAATGCATATCATACACAATACATTTTTTAAATTTAGTTTCAATTTTATTTATTAGAACTTCAACTATTTTATAAAAATTTGAGTGTTTTTGTAAACTTTCCCCTTTAATTTTACCTGACAAAGGGTTTCTCCATAATTTTTTACCCCAAGCAGTTTCAAAAACGGCATTTTCTAAATCTCGATTTAAATCATATTCAAAACGTGAATCGCAACCAGCTAAAACAATCGGGTGACTTTGAATCATTTGTTTTGTTGAAGGATCTTCTTCAAACCATCTTTCGTATTCAGAATGCAAACAATTATCCCAAAGTTCTTTTCTAAATTGATGCCCATCATGAATAGCTGCACATACAAATGGAACATATTCATCTATTTTTAAAGTAAATGAATAATCGCTAGCAACAGCTTCAAAAACTTCTTCTGATTTAATTTTATCAATTATTTCGTTAACCGAAAGTTTAAGCATCTTGTACCTTTTTTCTTAACTGTGCTTTTCTAATAAATGCATTGGATTTTTCTTGAACTTCATCTTCAATAAAGTCTATTACCTTTTCTTGTACTTTTGTTTTATAAACTTTATTTATATATGTAATTCCACCTGGACTCATGACATTTACTTCAACTAACATTCCATTAATTACATCAATTCCAACAAAATACAAACCATCCTTTACCAGTTTGGGGCCAATTTTTCTGCATAATTTTTTTTCTTGTGGTGTTAAAGTATGCTTTTCTATTGAACCACCTGCACTTACATTTGATCTATGATCTCCATCACCTGGAACACGTTTCATAGCACCAACTGCTTTTCCATTTAACATTAAGATACGAACATCTCCCTGGTCTGCACCTTCAATGTATTCTTGCAAAATTACATAATCTGTTGTGCCATCAGTTTTGTTAATATAAAAATCTAATAATGAATTAATACTCATCATTGCGTTTTTTTCAATCAAGATAACACCAGAACCTCCAT
Source organism: Lutibacter oceani (assembly GCF_003384935.1). Classification (GTDB taxonomy): domain Bacteria; phylum Bacteroidota; class Bacteroidia; order Flavobacteriales; family Flavobacteriaceae; genus Lutibacter; species Lutibacter oceani. The sequence goes on along the minus strand of NZ_QTTQ01000010.1, from coordinate 69,933 downwards.
ATCCGTTTAAGGGTTTTAAAATCATTTTATCCGATGAAGATTCCTTAATCATTTGAATTATATAATCCTTATTTTTAGAAACATGTGTAACAGGAATAATTTCATTGTTAGGATCATCAAATACGGCTGTATATAATTTATTATTTGCTTCACGCATACCGTTTAATGAATTCATAATAAAAACATCATCACTTACTGAATCTAAAAAATTTAACATAAGTGGGTCTAAAGGTGGATTTGTCCTCATAAAAATAACATCAAAACCAGCCAAAGGTAGCATCTCTGATCTTAAAGTAGTATTCTTATAAAAAGTTTTTAATGAACTTGAAATTTTATTTTCAACACGATTAATAACCTGACAAAATGCACTTGTAACGCTATTTCTAATTGTTAAATTTGAAGGTGTACACATTGCAACTCCATGGCCTCTTTTAACACATTCATGAATTAAAGCTAAACTTGTATCGTTTTCAGCATCAATTTCATTCCAAGGGTACATTAAAAAACAAATATTCATTTTTATAATTTTTATAATTATTTTTTCGGGTAGTTATCATCCCATTCCTTAACTTTTGGTTTATGAAGTTTGCCAATTGATTTTGCAACCAACATTGATACAGAGGCATCTCCAGTAACATTAACTGTAGTGCGCATCATATCTAACGGTCTGTCGATTGCAAAAATTAATGCCAAACCTGCTTCTGGAATACCCGCTTGTCCTAACACAATTACCAACATTACCATTCCGGCACCAGGAACTGCTGCCGAACCAATACTTGCCAAGGTTGCAGTAACAATAATTCCTAATTGTACACCCAACGACAAATCCATTCCAAATGCTTGTGCAATAAAAACTGCTGCTACAGCCTGGTACAAACTTGTACCATCCATATTAATAGTAGCACCAATTGGCAAAACAAAACTACTAACCTCTTCATCAACTCCTAAATGTTCGGTAACTCTTTCCATTGTAACTGGCAAAGTTGCCGCACTACTGCTTGTTGAAAAAGCTAATAACTGAGCAGGTGATATTCCTTTTAAAAATGTTGAAGGATTCTTTTTAGTAACCAACCAAACAATTAAATTATAAAAAGTAATCATTAATAACAATCCCAAAATAACAGTAAATGCATACCAAACTAATGCTTTAAATAAATCTATACTTGGAGATTCAACAACCAAAGCTGCTAATAATGCGAATACACCATAAGGTGCAGCTAGCATTATTAAATCAATCATTTTTAAAATTACTTCATTAAAACCATCGAAGAAATTCTTTACTGTTTTTGATTTTTTTTCAGAAATTAAAATTAAACCAATTCCAAAAAATATTGCAAAAAATATAACTTGCAACATATTCTTATTTTCAGTTGCAGCTCCAAAAATATTTTCTGGAACAATATCTACTAATGCTTGAAGTGGCCCGCTTTCCTTTTGTTTATGTGCTTCTTCTTTATATTTTTCAGCATCCGTTGAATAATTGTCAACAAGTTCTTGTCTTGTTTCTTCTGATATAGAATTTCCTGGCTTTATTATATTTACTAATAACAAACCTATTGAAACTGCAACAACAGTAGTTATTAAATATAAACCAATTGTTCTACCTCCCATTTTAGATAATTTTGAAATATCTTTTAAATCGGAAACTCCCTTAATTAATGAAGCTAAAATTAACGGTACAGCAATTAATTTTAATGAGTTTATAAATATTTTACCAAATGGTTTTATCCAATCTTGTACAATTTCTTTACCACCTTCAAATTGAGTCATTAAAATTCCAACTCCAACTCCAACAACCATTCCAATAATAATTTGCCAGTGTAATGCTAATTTTTTCATTTAAACATTTTAAAATTCTTCGAAAGATAAAAAATTACTTGAAAACTAACCTGAATTTTCTACATAAAAAAAAGCACTAAAAGTGCTTTTTAAATTTAAACATGATTTATTTTTTAAAATTGATACCTAAGTGAGAGTGCTAAATCTAAATCGGTATCCTTACCGTAATCTCCTATAATACCAATTTCTGGTCTAAAATCTAATGAAATTAAAATTGGTCCATCAAAATTATATTCTATCCCAACATTTCCATCTGCATTTATAAATAAACCATCATCGTTATCACTATTTATTCCATTACTATAACTCCAAGAGCCTAATCCTGCTCCAAAACCAGCATACCAGTTAAAACCTTCATCAATATTCCAAACCCACTGGTAAATTCCAGATAATTTAAAGGCATCGTAATCTTTATGATCTCTATAGCCTAAATCTATTTCTATTCTTCTGCCATCCTCTATTTTCTTTTGGTAAGATATTTCTCCTCCAAATCCATCATTATCGCCAAATCGTATTCCAATTGCGTTATTAGAAATTTCCTGAGCTGACAATGTAGTTGAAATACTTATAAATACCACTAACACTAAAATTATTTTCTTCATATTACATTAATTTTAAAATTATACTTTATAAAAATTACAAATTTTATGCCATTAAAACCACAACGTAAATAGTAATATTTTATTTTAATGTGACTCGTTTAATAATTTCGTGTCATATATTTTAAAATAAATTATTACATTTAAAAAAAATTAAAAACAAATACAAAAAATGGCAGGAATTTTAGATTTATTAAATAGTGACCTTGGAAAAACTCTTATTAGTGGAACAAGCCAACAATTTGGACAAGATAAAGGAAAAACAACTAGCGCTTTAAACGCTGCTTTACCTTTAATTTTAGGAGCGATGAAAAATAATGCTTCTACACCAGAAGGAGCTTCAGGACTGTTAAATGCATTAAGTAATGAAAAACATAGTGGTGGAATTTTAGATAACTTAGGAAGTATACTTGGTGGTAGTGGAGTTGATAAAGATGTACTTGATGATGGTGCTGGAATTTTAGGTCACGTTTTTGGAGGTAAAGAACAAAACGTTGCTAAGGCTGTAAGTACATCAAGTGGAATAGATTTAGATACGGCAATGAATATTTTAAAAGTAGCTGGCCCTTTAGTTATGGGAGCATTAGGTAAAGAAACTCGTCAAAAAAATGTTGCTGATCAAAGTGGAATTGGAGATTTACTAAGTGGAATGCTTGGCGGTGCTTCAAATGAACAACAAAGTATAGTTACTAGATTATTAGATGCTGATGGTGATGGAAGTATTATTGATGATGTTGCTGGAATATTATTAAATAGTGGTGGAAAAAAGAAAGGTGGACTTGGTAGTTTACTAGGTGGTTTATTTGGAAAATAAATTCTTCTTATAAAAACAACAAAAAAAGGTCAAATTAAAAAGTTTGACCTTTTTTTGTGTTATAATTTTGAATATAAAATATAAATGTATTTTTGCACTGAACTTTTTATAAATGGAAAAATTAAAACAACGCTGGGGATTAACCTCTAACTTTCAAGTAGTATTAATTATATTGGTATTTTCTATTAACGGATCTTTTGCGGCTTACATTGCAAAACCTTTAACTAAATTTATTAGTTTAAATTATGAAACTACAAATCCTTGGATTTTCTGGCCAGTAAGAATACTGTTAATTTTTATAATTTATCAAATAACCTTGCCTTTGGTTGGTTTTTGTTTTGGGCAATTTAAATTCTTTTGGAATTTTTTCACAAAAAAAATGCTTAAAAGAATGGGGCTTGAGAAATTATTTAAGAAAACTTAATCTTTCCTATTCTTTTTTATTAAATATTTGTAAACCCAGGTTAATGTAAATGTTGGTAAAAAGTCAGTTCCAAAAAAACCTGCTTCTTCAACAAAAGCAACTAATCCACCTATTTTTCCTTCCGAGCCTTTGTACATTTTATAAATTAAAAAAGCTGAAGCTGGCGCCCAAATAACATCGGAAAATTCTCCAACAAAAGGTATCACAAAAGAGAGCATTCCTACCCCATCAAATAACAATCCTAATAATAATAACTTATATTTTTTTTGCATAAATAAATTCTTTTTCAATTATATTGCAATTAAAATGCCATTTATTTTAAATATCTAAATCACCATAATTTATTGCCATTAAATCGGCATATTTGAAATTGTAATTTAATGCTGATTTTATTTTTTTATTTGAAATAATTTTAAAAACGTTTTTTTCTGTTTCTTCAAAAACTGGAGCATCTTTTCCAATATCAGCTTTTGTCTTTATATAATAATCTCTTCTTTTTGGATGCGAATCTGCACAAGCATTAAATACTTCATTCCAAATATTATTTTCTATTATTTTTGTTAAAATAGCTACACAATCATCTTGATGAATCATGTTTACAAAACCTTCAGGATTTGGTATTATACGTCCATTTTTAAAAAAATTCCCTGGTTTTCTATTATAACCAAACAATCCTGCAAAACGTATAACAGTAGTTTTAAATTTTTTATTTGTTTTAAATAGCTTTTCAATTTCTACTAAAGCTGCATTATTATATAAATCCGATTCTTCTGTAACTATAAGATTATTTGACTTATAGACTGAAGTAGCACTTATAAAAAGTACTTTTTTTATAGAAGATTGTTCAATATATTTAATTAAATTCTTAAACCCATTAATATTTTTTGAAGGCAAAGCCACAATGAGAATATCTGATCTTAAAAATTCAAATAATGTTTCCTTTAAATCTTCTAAAGAAATTAAAAAAGGTGTAATTCTTAATTTTTTAAATTCATCTAATTTAAATGATGAAGTAGTTGATCCTTTAATACAACATCCTTGTTCAATTAATTTAATTGCCAAAGGTTCGCCTAACCAGCCACAACCTAAAATACTAATATTTTTATCCATTTTTTAATTCAAAAAAAGCCTAACTGAAACAATTTAACAAGTAAGAGTATTTTTATTGTTTTAATTTAGTTTTGTATTTTTTAATAAATTTCTCCAATTTTGGATTTATTACAGCCATACAATACCCTTGAGTTTTATTGTTATTATAATAATTTTGATGATATTCTTCAGCTTTATAAAAAACATCAAACTCAGTAACTTCCGTAACTATAGGTTTATTAAAAATATTTGCATTTGTAAGAGCTGAAATTAAATTTTCAGCAATTTCTTTTTGTTCTAAATTATGGTAAAAAATTGCAGACCTGTACTGTGTACCAACATCATAGCCTTGTCTGTTTAAGGTTGTAGGGTCATGCGTACTAAAAAATACTTCTAATATTTCCTGAAAACTAATTTTTGAAGCATCAAATTTTATTTGAATGGCTTCTGCATGTCCTGTTCTTCCTGTAGTTATTTCTCTGTAGGTAGGATTTTTTAAAGTACCTCCTGTATAACCTGATGTAACACTTTCTACTCCATTTAATAATTGAAATACGGCTTCAGTACACCAAAAACAACCATTTGCAAAAGTTGCAGTTTCAAAAGTAGTATATGCCATATCATTATTTTTAGTTATTGCAGCTTGTCCAAAGCTATTAATTAAGGTAAAAGCAAATATAATAAGTGTAAATTTCTTCATTTAATTTGTTATTTCTTAAATAAGTCGAAAAACACTTCCTTAAATTACATACCATTTGGAATTAATTTTCTTGGAAATTGGATTAGACTTTCTGCTCCATTTTCACCAACACTTGCAACTCCAAAAAAGTAATTATCTATTACAATGTTTTCAAGTGTATAATCATTTATATTACCAACAAATCTACTGTATTGCCATTGTGGCGAGGTAGTATCTCTCCAATAAATTTTATATCCAATAATATTCTCATCATTTACAGCATCCCATTTTAAGCGAGTTGATGGTTTTACAGCCCCTGCAATCATAACATTTTCAGGAGCCAAAGGCGCAGCAGCAATAGAAGCTAATGTTAAGCAATTTACAGCTGTTAATTTAGCCGCATATTCAAAATTAACACCTTCTAAAACATCACCATATTTAATTCCATTTTCTTCTCTTATATCTTGATGTTGACGATTATAATTTTCGTGCGTTTCCATAATTCTAACACTGGCAAAACCTGCATCATTAAATGGTCTATGATGTCCTCCTCTTCCAAACCTATCTAATCTATAAATCATAATAGCATCTAAATTTGTCATATAATCATCTGTAATTTTATCAACCCTTCTGGCTAATTGTCGAGATGGACCATCTACTTCACCTCCATAATAACGCATACTTGCTCTTTCTTTATCTGTAGTTTCCATTGAAATGGCTTCAGAAAAAACCCTAAAAGTACTATTATCAATCACTCCATCTATCCCTTCTATATTACCTATCATATCATTGTTTAACACTCCAATAATATTCCAGTTATTTTCTTTTGCGTGATTTGCCAAAATTTTACCTCCAAACAAGCCTTGTTCCTCACCAGAAAGTCCAACATAAATTATTGAAACCGGAAATTTATATTTACTTAAAACTCTTGAAGCTTCAAGAGCACCTGCCATTCCAGTTGCATTATCGTTCGCTCCGGGTGATACTGAAGTGAAATCATTCGGATCAGAAACTCTCGAATCTATATCTCCAGACATTATTACATAATTATTTGGATATTTTGTACCTCGTTGAATTGCCAAAACATTAACAACTTTGGTATCCGTTATAATGCGTCTTCCATCAGCTTTTACCAAATCTCCTAAAAAACTGACTTCCAAACAATTGTTACAATCTTTCGAAACTTCTTCAAAAGCAGTTTTAATCCATCTTCTGGCTGCTCCAATACCTTGTGTTGTTGATACTGTATCCGATAAAGTATGACGTGTTCCAAAATCTACCAACTTTTTAATATCTGCTTTTATACGTTCAGCAGAAGTAGCTGTTGAAATTTCAGATAGTGTTTTGTCAATGTTCGATTGTGAAAAAGAAGTGTAACTTATAATTATAAAAATTACGGAAATACTTGTTTTAAAAAAATTCATCTGTATTTAGTTTATATATGTTCTAAAGTATGTACAACAGATTCTAACATTTCTTCTGTGAAATCTAAATGTGTAACCATACGTAATTTTCCTTGCCCCATTGAAATTAATAAAATACTTGCATCGTTTAAACGACTAATAAAATCTTGTTCGTTTATACTATCAATTACATTAAAAATAATAATATTAGTTTCTATTGGCTCTACACTTTTAATTAATGGACAATTTTGAAGGGTAGCACCAATTATTTTTGCCCTAGTATGGTCAATAGCTAATCGTTCAACATGATGATCTAACGCGTAAATACCTGCTGCAGCTAAATAACCTGCTTGACGCATGGCACCGCCAAAAAGTTTTCGCACTCTTAATGCTTGTTCAATATGGCTTTTTGAACCTAATAATAATGAACCTACAGGTGCTCCTAAACCTTTTGATAAGCAAATTGAAATAGTGTCAAATATTTTACCGTATTGTTCCGGACTTTCTTTTTTGGCTACCAATGCATTAAATAAGCGTGCGCCATCCAAATGCAATGCTAAGTTATTAGTTGAACAAATTTTCCTGATTTTTAATAATTCTTCATAATCCCAACAAGCTCCTCCTCCCTTATTTGTTGTATTTTCAACAGCTACTAGCCTGGAATATGGTACATGAATATCTGATCTTCCACCTGAAACTGCTTCCTGTAATTGAGTTGCAGTAAATGTTCCCCTTTCTCCATCTATTAAATGTGAAGTAACACCTGAGTTAAATGCAGCTCCACCACCTTCAAAATTATACACATGGGCCCATTTATCACAAAACATTTTATCCCCTGGATGTGTGTGAATTTTGATACCTGTTTGATTAGCCATTGTTCCAGACGGAAAAAACAGTGCGTCTTCCACACCAAACATTTCCGCAATTTTATGCTGTAATTTGTTAACTGTTGGGTCAGATTTAAATACATCATCTCCAACTTCAGCATTCATCATTGCTTTTAACATGCCTTTTGTAGGCTTTGTAACTGTATCACTAATTAAATTTATTTGCATAGTCTAAATTAAATTATTTTATAAATGTCCAGAAGCACAACTGAAACTTCCAATAGGTGAGCCATCTGGAATTTTAGGTGAACTTACTTTTTTAAATTGTTCTGGGTGCGTTAAAAAATTGTTTATCAAGTTAATATATCCTTCTTCGTACATTATGATTAAACTGTCTTTCTTCGTTTTTTTATCTCTTTTTTGATAAAACCAATTTTTCAACTCCTTTACCTTGGCTAAAGTAATTGATTTTACTTGAAAAGAAGCGTTACTATTGCTACATAATTCCAATAAATTTTGAAGTACTACAGCATTTATACTTTGCTGAATTTCGTTTTCATAAGTGTTTTCATGTTTCTTTTTAAAAGTTGACTCAAAAACTGCATTTATCATTTCGTCTAAACCTAATTGTTTATTAAATAATGCCTTTTGTTGTACCATTCTTGAAGCTCTTTCTGCATTAAACAATAAGTCCACCACTAATTCTGAAGCTGTTGAAGCGGCATTTAAAGCATCAAAAGCAACACCGTTTTTTGAGCTAAAAGATTCTCTACTTCTATTAAAATTATATGCCCTGGGTGGAAATAATTCTAATAAATTTGTTGGAATTTTTAATGTTTCAACACTAATAGTATTCAATAAACTATGCAATGCTTCCTTTTCAATTGTAGCATCTATAGGTTTTATAATAGTTTGATTATCACCTTTTACAGCATATGAATAATCCAAACCTCCAATCATTTTTGAAGTTGCTTCAACCTGATATCTATGAAAAAAGTACAACGGAACAAATACATCTTCTAAAACAGAATAAGGTTCATTTTTATTGATATTTTTTTCTGAAAAATTATTAATAGCTGTTGCTCTTACTTTTAAAACTCTATCTAATTCTTTTGCAGGGTTTGTACCATTATCCCATAAATGCGCATATATATGAGCACCACCTTTAGCACGCGCATCAGAATCTGCTATAAATTTCATTCCTTTTTCAATAGCATTTTCAATAATATTGTTTAAAGCAGTTTCCTCGTTTACATTTTCAGGAAAATCTTGATAAGAATATGCTACAGTAATTTTATCCCAATCACCAATTCCGGTGTCATAAGCTTCAGATATATCTATTTTATTATTGGTTAGTTTTACAAAAGGATGTGGATAATCCATTACTGAAGATCTGTTATTATAACTTGCAGCAAAATTATGGGTAAATCCTAAAGTATGTCCAATTTCATGTGCAGAAAGTTGTCTAATTCTTGCTAAAGCCAATTGTAACAAAGGATTTTCATCACCTGTTTTTTCAGAAGCTCCTAATAATGCCTGTGCTATTAAATAATCCTGACGAATTCTTAATGACCCCAAACTTACATGTCCTTTTAAAATTTCACCAGTTCTAGGATCCACAACACTTGCACCATAAGACCAACCTCTTGTACTTCTATGAACCCATTGCACTACATTATACCTAATATCCAATGGATCTGCATCTTCTGGCAACACTTTAAACTGAAATGCATTTTTATAACCTGCAGCTTCAAAAGCTTCATTCCACCAACTTCCACCTTCTAACAATGCAGATTTTACTGGCTCCGGCGCACCTCTATCTAGATAATAAATAATTGGTTCTTTTGCTTCACTTATGGCAGCGTTTGGGTCTTTTTTCTCTAATCTATGCCGAATTATAAAACGTTTTTTAATTGACTCTTCAATTGGAGTTGCATAATCTAAATATGAAAAACCAATGGCTCCTGATCGTGGATCAAACTTTCGCATTTTATAATTGTTGTCCGGTAATTCTATAAAAGAATGGTGTTGCCTAACAGTTACCAAAGAAGAATTTGGAGTTACACTTCTAATAAACCCGTCTTTAGCATCTCCTTCAAAAGTTAAAATTGCTTCAAATTCAACATTTTTAGGAAATGCTTTTGTACGTTCCATAAAAAATGCACTTTTACTTAAATCTAATTTATAATTTCCTTGTTTAGCACTTTGAAGTCTTGTAGATACATTATGAGCATCTCGTAAAAAAAACTTTGAAACATCAATTAAATACGTATTTTTGGTTTGTTCTTCAATAGGAAATCCAAATAAAACAGATTGAGCAAAAGCCTCTTCAACAGATTTTTTTTCTTCAATATTATCCGTAATTGCCCTGTAATTTTGGTTAGGTTGAATTAATAATAATTTATTCCCCGCTTTTATAAATTTAACAACTGCTGTATTCCCTAATTGACCTCTATCTAATCCAATATCATTAGAACCTATACCTGCTGCCAAGGAATTTACATATAAAAATTCTTCATTTAAATTATTAATTTCAATAAATATTTTATCGTTAGACTCCTCATAATAAAAATTAAAATAACCTTTAAATTGTTGTAAATCTTTAGTTTTTTGAAATGTTTGGGAAATTAATTGTTGTGAAACAAATAATATAGCAACTAATAATATTTTTCTCATTTTTACGGTTTAAAAGTTTATTAATTTAAATTTATAATTTAAGCCTTAAAATTAATTTTCATTGTTTAAAAATGAAAAGTTATTTTTGTATATCTTAAATATTGATATGATCTCAAACGAGCAACTAAATAAATTACAAGAACGAATTAGCAAGTTAAAAACTTACCTTGATATTGACAAGAAAATAATTGAAGTATCCAATGAAGAGGAAAAAGCTGCAAATCCTGATTTTTGGAACAACCCAAAAGAGGCTGAAATTGTAATGAAAGAACTGAGATCCAAAAAAAAATGGGTTGAAGATTTTAATGCTTTAAAAACGTATTTTGAAGAAACTTCTATACTTTATGAATTTTATTCAGAAGGAGAAGCTACTGAATTGGAAGTAGAAAAATTATATAATAAAGCTATTGATTTAGTAGAAAGTCTTGAATTTAAAAATATGCTTTCTGAAGAAGGAGATAGTTTAAGCGCTGTAATACAAATTACTGCAGGAGCTGGTGGAACTGAAAGTTGTGATTGGGCAATTATGTTAATGCGCATGTATTTAATGTGGGCAGAAAAACAAGGATTTAAAATTCGCGAACTAAATTATCAAGAAGGTGATGTTACTGGTATAAAAACGGTAACACTAGAAATTGAAGGTGAATATGCTTTTGGTTATTTAAAAGGAGAAAATGGAGTACATCGCTTAGTTAGAATCTCACCTTTTGATAGCAATGCTAAACGCCACACAAGTTTTGCTTCGGTGTATGTTTATCCATTAGTAGATGATAGTATTGAAATTGTGATTAACCCTGCTGATATTGAAATAATAACCTCACGTTCCAGTGGCGCCGGTGGACAAAATGTAAATAAAGTTGAAACAAAAGTACAACTAACACATAAACCTACTGGTATTCAAATTTCTTGTTCAGAAACTCGCTCACAACATGAAAATAGAGATAGAGCAATGCAAATGCTTAAATCTCAATTATATGAAATTGAATTAAGAAAACAACAGGAAGCCAGAAGTGATATTGAAGCTGGAAAAATGAAAATTGATTTTGGTTCTCAAATTAGAAATTATGTAATGCATCCCTATAAATTAGTTAAAGATGTGAGAACTTCTTACGAAACTGGAAATGTTGATGCTGTTATGAATGGGGAAATTGATGGTTTTATAAAAGCATATTTAATGCAACATGGACAAACTGAAGATAAAAACGAATTGTAATGGCAGCTAAAATTGATACTATTATTTTTGATTTAGGAGGTGTGTTAGTTGATTGGAAACCTGAATATTTATATAGAAAAGTATTTAATGGCAATGAACAAAAAGTACAATGGTTTTTAAACACAATTTGTACACCTGAATGGAATGCACAACAGGATGCTGGTAGAACTATTGCTGAAGCCAATGCGTTAAAAATTGAAGAATTTCCAGAATATGAAAAAGAAATTATTCAATTTTATGAGCGATGGGAAGAAATGTTTTCTGGACCCATACTACAAAATATGGAGTTCTTTAAAGAGCTAAAAGCTTCAAAAAAATATAAAATTTATGCTTTAACTAATTGGAGTGCTGAAAAATGGGATAAAGCCTTAGAATTATTTCCTTTTTTTAAGGATTTTGACGGTGTGGTAGTTTCTGGGCAAGAAAAAATGAGGAAACCTTTTCCTGAAATTTACAAACTCATTTTAAACAGGTACAATATTACTCCAGAAAAGGCAATTTTTATTGACGATAATGAAGAAAACGTCATGGCCGCAAATGAATTAAAAATAAATGGAATTAATTATAAAAATAATTTGAACCTAAAAAATGCGTTAAATATTTTTTAATAAATTAGTATAATTTTAGAGAATAAAAAAATGAATAAACTAACAAACAGTAAATTATTTAAAACAAATAGTAGTTTATTGGGAATAATTAGTATTTTTGTTTTGAATAAAGATTAAATTATCGCTTTTAAAAATCCGAAAATTGTTATGAAAAAATAAACATTTTTTAATATGAGAAGAATTTCATTATTGCTAATCATACTAACCCCACTATTAAATTTTAGCCAAACCCAAAATAAACAAACTTTCACTGTTTCAGGAAAAATTATAGATGCATCTACTAAAAAACCATTGGAAGATGCAACAATTATTTTTAAAAATAAAGATTCTAACACCATAAAATGTGGTACAATTACAAATGCAAGAGGTAATTTTAGTATTGATGTTGAAGAAGGTAACTATAATGCATTTGCTGAGTTTATTTCATATAAAACAAAAAATATAAACATTTCTACAATAAATAGAAATCTAAATATTGGTACAATTGCATTAGAAGTTGATACTGAATTTTTGGATGAAGTTGAAATTATTGGTGAGAAAAAAGCAATAGAATTTAAACCCAATAAAATTGTTTTTCACGTTGATAAAGATATTGCTGCAGCTGGAGGAGTTGCAACTGATATACTTAATAACATTCCGTCTGTTTCAGTAGACCCTAATGGAGGAATTACCGTTCAAGGTCAAGGAAATGTACAGGTAATGATTAATGGAAAAACTTCTTCATTAACTAAGGCTGAAGCCCTAAAATCGCTTCCTGCTGGTGCAATTGAAGATATTGTTGTTTTAGCAAATCCTGGAGCCAAGTATAATAGTGCTGCATTAAGTGTAATAAATATTATTTTGAAAAAGGGTAAAGATGAAGGTTTAAACGCTTCATTAACGGCAAGTGGTGGTTACAAAGATTACTCAGGTGGATTATTTACAATTAATAATAAAGATAAAAATGTGAATTTTTACATTAATTCATCCTACAATCAAAGTACACCTGTTACGCAATCAATGCTTGAAAATGAATATTTTGAAAATAATAATACTACTGCTTTTTTAAATGAAAATAGTTTATTCAAAAACAAAAAAAATGTGTTTTATGGAACTGTAGGTGCTGAATTTTACCTATCTAAAAAAAGTACTTTAAATACAAGTATAAATTATATAAATGCCAATAGTAACAGTAATACATTAACAACTTCTGAAATATTTGATACCTCATTGAATACAATTGAGTTAAACGATAGAAAACATATTGGTGGTTTTGACAATGAAATGGTAGAGTTTATTGCAGACTTTTCACATAATTTCAAAAAGGAAGGAGAAACACTTTCAACATCAGTAAGTTACTCTAAAGATAAAGATAAATTTGATAACACTATTACCAACTCAAACACAAATTTTTCTGATGAAAACTATATTGAAGAAAATAAAGCAACAAATACTTCTGTAGGATTTGAATATTCAAATCCAGTAAGTGAAAACTCAACATATTATATTGGTTTTAAAGGAGATTATTTTAAATTACCTTTTAAATACACTAATACAACAACCATAAACAGCATTGATTATAATGAAAAAGTAAGTGCTGCTTATATAGAATTTGAAAATCAATCTGAAAAATTTTATTTTGGTATAGGACTACGAGCTGAATTTATTGAAATGAAAGCTGATTATTTAAATTTAAACAACTCACAAAAAAATAATTTTGATAAGCTTTTACCATCAGCCTTATTGGAATACAATTTAAGTGATACAAAAAATGTGTCTCTTAGTTTTTCTCAAAAAATGTTTACACCTGGATATGAGCAATTAAGACCTTTTGAAGAAAAATTTAGTGAAATATCTTCCTATATTGGTAATCCAACTTTAAAGCCTATTTATATTGATAGTTTTAACCTAAGTTTTTCAAGTTCTGGCAATAAATTTTCTTTTTTTCCAAGTATCTATTATCAAATTTTTAAAGATTACTGGCAAAACATAACCTATGAAACTGGCGAACAATTAAACGGTGTAAATAAAATAATAACAACACCCGTTAATTTAGGAAAAGTAAATTATTACGGAATAAATATAAACGCTACCTATAAAGCAAGTAATATACTTAGTTTTACAAGTAACTTAAACATTTATAATTTTGACCAAACTGGTACTTATTCAATTATAAATAACGCTAATAAAACTATTGTTTTAGACTATAATAATAATAGTATAAACGGTTCATTTAGCTTATTTACACAATTAAAAATACCTAATGTTTTTGATTTTCAAATAAATGGAAAGCACACTTTAAAATCTGTTGGACCTTATTCAACCAGAAAGGCATATACCTATGCAAGTACCGCTATTAAAAAAGATTTGTTTGATAATGATGCTTCATTAAGTTTAAGAGTAGATGATTTATTTTTATCTAATAAAACAGATAGAAATAGATATGATACTAATTATTTTTCAAAAAGTTTAATAAAAAATAAATACCGCACTATTTTATTATCATTTACCTACCGTTTTAATCAAAGTAAAAAAGACAGAGTAATTGATTTTGGTAAAAAAGACATTAAACCAAATTACTAATCATCTTATTTCTTAAATATTTACCTATTTTTGTTTAAAATTTAAATATGAAAATATATCACAATCCTCGTTGCAGTAAAAGCCGACAAGGTTTAGCCATTTTAGAAGATTCTAAACTTTCATTTGAAATTATAAAATACTTAGAAACTCCTATTTCAAAAATAGAATTACAAGAAATTATAAAATTATTAGGCATTGCTCCTATTGATTTGGTTAGAAAAAATGAAGCTATTTGGAAAGAAAATTTCAAAGGTAAATCTTTAACCGATTCAGAAATAATTACTGCAATGGTAGAAAATCCAAAACTTATTGAAAGACCAATTGTAATAAATAATGGAAAAGCCATAATTGGACGTCCGCCAGAAATTATAAAATCAATTTTATAAAATTTAAGTTTTTTTTAACAGTGTTAAAATTGTTACAAAAAGCATTCTCTTCATAATTCTCAGCATCTTTGAAGCTGTAATTACTTCATAAACAGCATTTTAATTTATTTTAAATTGTTACATTTTTGTTTAATGATATTACTTATATCTTAAACAAACGTTAACACTAGTTAACACATAATTACACACATCTAAAGTATATTTGCATAATAATTAACAAAAAATAATTCATGAAAGATTTTATATTTTTAATATTAGTAAGCATTTTTGTATCAATTCCAAATGCTAAAAGTGCTGAAACTTTTGAAAAAATTTCCATAACTGGAAAAGTAATAGATAATGAAACAAAACTACCTTTAGAATATGCAACAATTGTAATTAAATCTTTAAATGGAGACATTGTTACTGGTGGAATTACTGATGTCAATGGTACATTTGAAATTCAAGTTTCAAAAGGTACATACAATATATCTATAGAATTTATTTCATTTAAAACCATAACATTTAAAAACAAAGAAATAACAGGAAATACTGATTTAGGTATCATTTCACTAGATATTGATGCGGAATCTCTTGAAGAAATTGAAATTATTGCTGAAAAAAGTACTGTTGAAATTCGTTTAGATAAAAAAATATACAATGTTGGAAAAGATATGACTGTTAAAGGTGGTACTGCTTCTGATGTTTTAGACAATGTTCCTTCTGTAACTGTTGATGTTGAAGGAAATGTGAGTTTACGCGGAAATGAAAATGTTAGAATATTAGTAAATGGAAAGCCTTCTGGTTTAGTTGGTTTAAGTGGTACAGATGCTTTACGTCAATTACCAGCTGATGCTATTGAAAAAGTAGAAGTAATTACAAGCCCTTCGGCACGTTATGATGCAGAAGGTACTGCTGGAATTTTAAATATTGTTTTACGTAAAGGAAAAGCACAAGGTTTTAATGGCTCAATTACAGCTTCTGCAGGAAATCCTGATAACTTTGGTGGTTCAGTAAATTTAAACTACAGAACAAATAAGGCAAACTTCTTTACAAGTACAGGTTATAATTACAGAAATGCTCCAGGAAATTCATCAAATAACGTAACATTTTTTGACGAGCTTGGTGCTGTTTCAAATTATAGGAATGAAAAAAGTAAATATGAAAGAGAAAACAACAGGTTTAATACAAGATTTGGAATAGAATATTTTTTATCGGATAATAGCTCTTTAACAGGAACTGTACTTTATAGAAAATCTAAAGGTGATGATATCTCAACAAATGTGAGCAACGAATTAGATTTAGGGAATATTTTAAACAGAACCTATGAGCGCGTTGAATTTGAGGACGATGATGATGAAACCATAGAATATGCACTTAACTATACGAAAGATTTTAAAAAGGATGGTCATAAATTAATCTTAGATTTTCAATATGGAAAAAGTACAGAAAATAGTTTAGCTTTTATCTCAGATTATGATACTTACCCAAGTTATATTGAAAATGCACCCGAAAAAAATAGTACCGATGAAGAATCTAAAGACATTTTAATTAAAGGTGATTATGTATTACCTCTTGGTGAAAATTCTCAATTTGAGTTTGGTTTTAAAGCCGATTTAAATCAGCTAAATACAGATTATTTAGTTGAAGACTTTGACGAAAACACAAATCAATTTTATAATAACACTAATTTTTCGAACACATTAGATTTTGAGCAAAACATATATTCTATCTATTCTCAATATGGTAAAAAAATAAATAAATTTTCATATTTATTAGGTTTAAGATCAGAAACAACAGACAGAAAAATTAATTTAGCACAAACTAATGAAAATTATAATAAAAAATTTACTGAACTATTTCCAACAGTAAATTTAGGCCTAGAATTTAATGATTCTGAAAGTTTAACTTTAGGTTATAGCAGAAGATTAAGACGCCCTCGTCACTGGTTTTTAAACCCTTTTGAATCTAGAACAAGTGAAACTTATGTTAGAAAAGGAAATGTAAATTTAGATCCTACATATACAAATTCTTTTGATTTAGGCTATTTAAAACGCTGGGAAAAATTTACATTAAATTCTTCAATCTACTACCAACACGCAATAAATAATATTGAAATGGTACAAACTGAAGATATAAGACTAATAAACGATGTACCAACTTTAATAATTATTAGAAACCCTGTAAATTTAAGTTCTCAAGATAGGTATGGTTTTGAATTTACAACAAATTATACCCCTTTTAAATGGTGGAGACTTAACAATAGTTTTAACTTTTTTAAATCTGTTACCGAAGGAGAATTTGATAACATAAGTTACGATGCTGACAATGTAAGTTGGTTTACTAGAATGGTATCAAGAGTTACACTGCCTGGTAAAATTGACTGGCAAACAACTGGTTTTTATATGGGTCCATCTGAGGGTGCACAATCTAAAAGAGAAGGTATGGTTAGTGTAAACCTTGCGTTTAGTAAAGATATTATGAATGAAAAAGGAACTTTATCTTTAAATGTTAGTGATTTATTAAATTCTAGAAAAAGAAAATCGACCAGTTATTCACCAACCACTGAATCAGTAGGTGAATTTCAATGGAGACAAAGACAAATAATGTTGAATTTTACCTATAGATTTAACCAGAAAAAGAAAAGAGAAAGACAACAAGGAGATTATGATGGTGGTGGTGAAGAAGAAATGTTTAAAGCATAAAAACAAAAAGGGCAACTAAATAATAGTTGCCCTTTTTTTATATATAAAAAATTAATTATTTCTTAGGTACTGCTCTTCCTTCTTTTCTAAATTTCCAAGCTTCTCTAAAATAACCTATTAACCAATATGGAATAATAAATGAAATTAAAAAAATCATTAACCAAAATCCCATGGTAAATATTGTTAAGAATACTAAAAATCCTGAAAATTGTGATAAATCCATAACTTTTGAAGGTTGTTTTATAATGAATTACAAAATTAGTATTTATTTTTAATAAATGCTAACTACTTTTTTATTTTTTTAAAACTTGTTTCTAATTCCTTATTTAAATTCAGCAAAGAAATCATTTCCCTTATCATCAACCAGTAAAAATGCTGGAAAGTCTTCAATTCTAATCTTACGCACCGCCTCCATTCCTAATTCAGGAAAATCAACTACTTCAACAGATTTAATACTATTTTTTGCTAAAATTGCAGCAGGACCTCCAATAGAACCAAGGTAAAAACCTCCATTCGCTTTACAGGCATCTGTAACTTGTTGTGAACGATTTCCTTTTGCAACCATAACCATGCTACCGCCTACTTTTTGGAAAGCATCAACATACGGATCCATACGGCCAGCTGTAGTTGGTCCAAAACTACCTGAAGCCATTCCTTTTGGTGTTTTTGCAGGTCCTGCATAGTATACAGGATGATCTTTAAAATACTGGGGCATTTCTTCACCATTTGCTATCATTTCACTTATTCTAGCGTGTGCCATATCACGAGCAACAATTAATGTCCCTCTTAAACTGAAACGTGTTTTTACAGGATATTTAGAAAGCTCCTCACGAATTTTATCCATAGGTTGATCTAGGTCTAATTCAACAGCATTTGCTAAGTGCGGCGCTTCTTTTGGTAAAAACTGACTAGGGTTCTTTTCTAACTCTTCAAGAAAAATACCTTCTTCAGTAATTTTAGCTTTTACATTACGGTCAGCACTACAACTTACACCCATTCCTACAGGACAAGATGCCGCATGGCGTGGTAATCGAATTACTTTTACATCATGTACAAAATATTTACCGCCAAATTGTGCTCCTACACCACTTTCCTGACAAATTTTAGTAATTTTCTCTTCCCACTCAAGGTCTCTGAAAGCTTGCCCGCCATCATTACCTTCAGTTGGTAAATGATCTAAATAACCTGCTGAAGCCTTTTTAACGGTTGCTAAGTTAGCCTCGGCAGAAGTACCGCCAATTACAAATGCTAAATGATATGGAGGACACGCAGAAGTACCTAAATCCATAATATGTTTCTTAACAAAATTGGTTAAATTTTCTTCAGTTAATAATGACTTGGTCATTTGATACAAATACGTTTTATTTCCTGAACCTCCACCCTTTGTCATAAATAAGAATTCATACGTTTTACCTGTTGTTGCATAAATATCTATTTGTGCAGGAAGGTTGGTTCCTGAGTTTTTCTCTACTAACATAGTTTGAGGTACAATTTGAGAAAAACGAAGATTATCATTTTGGTAAGTATTAAAAACTCCTTTTGAAATATATTCTGCATCATCAACTCCAGTATACACATCTTCACCTTTTTTAGCAACACAAATTGCTGTACCTGTATCTTGGCAAGTTGGCAATTCACCAGATGCGGCAACCATTTGGTTTAACAACATTGTATAAGCTACAAAACGGTCGTTGTCTGTAGCTTCAGGATCTTTAAGAATGGTCTCTAACTTTTTTAAATGAGCAGCACGTAAGTAGAACGACACATCATGATAAGCAGCTTGTGAAAGTAACTCAATACCTTCAGGTGTAACTTTTAATATTTTACGTCCATCAAAATCCATTAAAGAAACATGGTCTTTTGTTAGCAAACGGTATTTAGTAGTGTCCTTTTTAATTGGAAAAGGTTTTTGGTATTTAAATTCAGACATTTTGTATAATTTTATTGTAACTTCATTTTAATTCTTACAAATATACAATGGAAGTAGAAAATAGTTTGTAGAAAATAGGTTTATTTATCCCTTTTCTATCCAAAAACACAAAGAAATATTACTTTTAATAAATAAGTTTTAATACATTTTTGCATAATTAATTCACAAACAAAATACATTATGAAATATAGAATAGAAAAAGATACCATGGGAAAAGTAAAAGTTCCTATTAATAAATATTGGGGAGCTCAAACGGAACGCTCTAGAAATAATTTTAAAATTGGTTCATCAGCATCTATGCCTATTGAAATTATTTATGGGTTTGCCTACTTAAAAAAAGCTGCCGCACACTCTAATTGTGATTTAGGAGTTCTTTCTTCTGAAAAAAGAGATTTAATATCACAAGTTTGTGAAGAAATATTGGAAGGAAAATTAGACAACCAGTTTCCATTGGTAATTTGGCAAACCGGATCTGGTACACAAAGTAATATGAATGTAAATGAAGTAATTGCAAATCGCGCACAAGAGTTAGCTGGAAAAATAATTGGAGAAGGCGAAAAAATAGTGCAGCCGAATGATGATGTAAATAAATCACAATCTAGCAACGATACCTTCCCTACCGGAATGCACATTGCTTGCTATAAAATGATTATAGATACTACAATTCCAGGAATTGAAAAACTTAGAGATACATTACAAGCCAAATCGGTTGAATTTAAAGATGTTGTTAAAATTGGAAGAACACATTTAATGGATGCAACTCCTTTAACTATCGGGCAAGAATTTTCTGGATATGTTTCTCAATTAAATCACGGATTAAAAGCTTTAAAAAACACGTTACACCATTTAGCTGAATTAGCACTTGGAGGAACTGCGGTTGGTACTGGATTAAATGCTCCAAAAGGGTATGATGTATTGGTAGCAAAAAAGATTGCTGAATTTACCGGACTACCTTTTATCACCGCTGAAAATAAATTTGAAGCTTTAGCATCACATGATGCTATAGTTGAAAGTCATGGAGCATTAAAACAACTTGCCGTTTCATTAAACAAAATTGCCAATGATATTAGAATGATGGCTTCAGGTCCACGTTCAGGAATTGGAGAGTTAATAATTCCGGCAAATGAGCCTGGAAGTTCAATTATGCCTGGAAAAGTTAATCCAACGCAATCTGAAGCCTTAACAATGGTTTGTGCGCAAGTTATGGGTAACGATGTTACCATTACTGTTGGAGGTACACAAGGTCATTACGAATTAAATGTATTTAAACCTGTTATGGCTGCTAACTTTTTACAATCAGCCCGCTTAATTGGAGATGCCTGTGCCAGTTTTAATGAAAACTGCGCTATTGGTATTCAACCTAATTATTCCAGAATAACTGAATTAGTAAATAATTCATTAATGTTGGTTACTGCATTAAATACAAAAATAGGCTATTATAAAGCTGCTGAAATTGCAAATACTGCTCATAAAAATGGTACTACTTTAAAAGAAGAGGCAGTGCGTTTAGGTTATGTTACTCCTGAAGAATATGATGCTTGGGTAAAACCAGAAAATATGATTGGATTTTTAAAATAAAAGCTATCACTATAAAACTAAAAAAGCATTGAATTTCTTCAATGCTTTTTTTTATTTTTTTTTCACTTCTAAATTTATCAATTCAAAAGATTGCTTTGCTATTTCAACTTCTTCGTTAGTAGGAACAATTAAAATTTTTGTTTTTGAATTTAACGTATTTATTTCAGTAATTTTTTTAGCACGTACTTTATTCTTTTCAATATCAATATCAATACCAAAATATTCCATATTAGTGCAAACTAATTTTCTAATAATATCTGAATTTTCACCGATTCCTGCAGTAAAAACAATTGCGTCTAAGCCATTCATTGCAGCGGTATAAGAACCAATGTATTGTTTAATTCTATACGCATTCATTTCTAATGCTAATTGGCATTCTTTATTACCATTTTCAGCTTCAGACTCAATGTCTCTTAAATCGCTAAAACCTGTTAAACCTAACATACCACTCTCTTTTTGAAGCATACTGTTAACCTCATCTAATTTATACCCTAAATTATTTACTAGATGAAATATAATAGCATGATCAATATCTCCGCTCCTACTTCCCATTATTAATCCCGTAACAGGGCCAAATCCTAAAGTAGTATCAATGCTTTTTCCATTTTTAACAGCAGTCATACTACACCCGTTTCCAAGGTGAATTGTAATAATTTTTGAATGTTTTGTTCCTAAATATTCAATGGCTTTTTCCGAAACATATTTGTGGCTTGTTCCGTGAAAACCGTATTTACGAATCTTATTTTCCTCTAAAAATTTATTCGGAATTGAGTATTTATAAGCTTCAACAGGCATTGTTTGATGAAAAGCAGTATCAAAAACAGCAATTTGTTTTGCTTTTGGAAACATTTTTTCTGCAACTACAATACCTTCATAATTTGGGGGATTGTGCTGCGGAGCCAATGAAAATAACTCTTTTATTTTACTTTTCACTTCATCATTTATAATTGTAGTGTTTGAAAAAGAGCTTCCGCCATGCACTACTCTATGTCCTACTGCCTCAATTTCAGAAGTAGATTTAATTACACCAAATTCTTCGTCCAACAAAAATTTAACAACTTTTTCTAAACCCATTTTATGATTTGGAATATCACAAACTCTATCAATTTTATCATTCCCAGATTTATAATGTATTTCTGGATTATTCAAACCAATCCTTTCTACTAATCCTGAACAAATTACTTCTTCTTCAGGCATATTAAATAATTGATATTTAATTGATGAACTTCCCGAATTTATAACTAAAACTTTCATATGCTTAAACTTTATTTTTAATAGCAGCAACATATGCTGTTTGCTATTAAACTTTCTTTTCTTATATTAATTGAAACTTACTATTATACAAGTTTCATTATATTCCTTGTGCTTGTATTGCTGTTAAAATAACAGTGTTAAAAATATCGTCTATAGTACAACCTCTACTTAAATCATTTACAGGTTTATTTAAACCTTGTAACATAGGACCAATTGCTAATGCTCCTGTTTCACGTTGTACCGCTTTGTAAGTATTATTACCTGTATTTAAATCAGGGAAAATTAAAACATTTGCCTGTCCAGCTACTTCAGAATCCGGCAATTTACTTTTCCCAACTGATGCATCAACTGCAGCATCATATTGAATTGGTCCTTCAACTTTTAAATCTGGACGTTTTTCTTTAATAATTTCCGTTGCTCTTCTCACAATATCTACATCAGCTCCTTTACCTGAAGCTCCAGACGAATATGAAAGCATTGCAATTTTAGGATCCATTCCAAAGTTAATACTAGAATCAGCAGATGAAATTGCTATTTCAGCTAACTGTTCAGAGTTTGGGTTTGGATTTATTGCACAATCACCAAAAACAGAAACTCTATCATCTAAACACATAAAAAATATTGAAGAAACTACAGATACACCTGGTTTTGTTTTAATAAACTGTAACGCTGGTCTAATAGTATGTTGAGTTGTATGTGCCGCTCCAGAAACCATACCGTCTGCTAAACCTTTATAAACCATCATGGTTCCAAAATAAGAAACATCACCCATTAAATCTTCAGCCATATCTATGGTAACACCTTTATTTTTTCTTAATTCAAATAAAGTATTTGTAAAATCTTTATAATACTCAGATTTAACTGGATCAATAATATTAAACTTATTAATATCTACTTTTAAACCCAAACGATTTATTTTATTTGCAATTTTATCATAATCTCCTAACACTGTCAAATCAACAATATCCATTTCAACTAATCTTGCAGCAGCACTTATAATTCTATCATCGTTTCCTTCAGGTAAAACTATATGTTTTCGTTGTTGTTTGGCACGTTTCAATAAATTGTATTGAAACATTCTTGGTGTAATACTATCGTTTTTAAATGTAATTAATTTTTCATTTAACTTCTCAACTTCTACGTACTTATCGAAGGTATTTAAGGACGTTATAATTTTTTCTTTGTTTTCAGCATACATATGAGAACGAATAGCTCCAATTTTATTTGCTACAGCAAAAGTTCCTTCTTTTACTGATAAAATTGGTACAATTTGAGCCAAACCTTCAATTAATTTAACAATAGGTTTTTCTGGAGTAATTCCTCCCGTAAGTACAATTCCAGCAATTTTTGGATAATTTGAAGAAATATTTGCTTGCAAAGCACCTAATATTATATCGGCTCTATCTCCCGGGGTAATAATTAAGCAATTTTCACATAAATGTCCCAAATAATTTCTTAACTGCATTGCTCCAACAATAAAGTTTGAAGATTGATTATTTATATGTTCTTTTCCAAATAAAATTTTTGCATCAACTGCCTTTGCAACCTCTTTTATAGTTGGATTATTTAGAGAAGTAATTAAAGGAATTACACTTACAAAAATATCTTTTGGTAAATTTTTCTCAATTCCTGTTCTTGCAATCTCAATATTTTTTTCTTGAACTTTATTTGCAATTATTGCTAAAACTTCAACTTCTTTTTCTTTAAAAGAGTCATATGCTATATGAACACCATTTATAAACTCATCCAATGTTTTACCAACTCCGGTAGAAACAATTATTGCTGGGATTCCTAAATTTTTTGCTATTAAAATATTTGCATCTAGCTCAATTGCAGCACCTTCTCCTGAAAAGTCAGTACCTTCTACTAGCATAAAATCGTTTTTCTCTTCTAAATTTTTATATTTTTCAATAATTTTATCAAAAATTTCGCCTTCTTTTCCTTCATTTCTTTTATTTATAAATTCCGATCTGGTAAAAGCAAATGCTTCTTTTGGATTTATATTTAAATTAAAATGTGAAATAATTGTGTTGATATGGTTATCCTTTTTCCCTTTTTTAACATCATCAATAATTGGTCTAAAATATCCTACTTTAGCCGTTTTACCCAATAACATTCTCATCAACCCCAAAGCAACAATCGACTTACCGCTGTTAGCTTCACTAGTTGCTATATATATGGCTTTATTCATTTTTTGTATTTTTTTTGCAAAGATAACCATAACAACTAATTCTGCCTTGTAAATCACCTTAAACTTTAGTGACTTTTGTCACCTAATTGTAAAAAAAATCACTTATTTAAAAGCTCTTAAAAATATGAGTATATTTGATTTTATTTTATATTAAATAATGAAAACTTTATTCATAAATATTAAAGAGTTAATTCAGGTTGAAAACAAACCCAAAGCATTTGTTTCAGGAAAAGAAATGAGTACATTACCTACTTTAAAAAATGCCTATTTATTAATTGAAAATTCAATTATAAAAGATTTTGGGGAAATGCAGTTTTTGAAAGAATTTAATGCAGCTAAAACTGTTGATGTAAAGGGTAAAATGATACTTCCAACCTGGTGCGATAGCCATACTCATATTGTGTTTTCAGGAAATAGAGAACAAGAATTTGTTGATAGAATTAAGGGGCTTTCATACGAAGAAATTGCAGCTAAAGGTGGAGGCATTTTAAATTCAGCAAAACAATTACAAAACACTTCTGAAGAAGATTTATATAAACAATCTGCCAAAAGATTAGAAGAAGTTATGAAGCTTGGAACTGGTGCAATTGAAATTAAATCCGGTTACGGTTTAACTAAAGAAGCTGAACTAAAAATGCTAAGAGTAATAAAAAAATTAGATGCTAATTATCCAATTACAATAAAAGCTACTTTTTTAGGTGCACATGCCTTACCAAGAACATTTAAAACTAATAAAAGTGCTTATTTAGATATGGTTATTAATGAAATCCTTCCAATTATAGCAAAAGAAAATTTGGCTGATTTTATTGATGTTTTTTGTGAAACAAACTATTTTTCAGTAGATGATACGGAGCGCATTTTAAAAGCAGGTAGTAAATATGGGTTAATTCCTAAAATTCATGTAAATCAGTTTACTGCAATTGGTGGAGTTCAGGCTGGGATAAAATACAATGCACTTTCTGTTGATCATTTAGAAGCAATGAGACCACAGGATATTGAAGCCTTAAAAAACACTAAAACAATGCCTGTTGCACTGCCTTCCTGTTCCTATTTTTTGGGTATTCCTTATACTCCTGCAAGAAAAATGATTGACGCTGGTTTACCATTAGCCTTGGCATCTGATTATAATCCTGGTTCTACTCCATCAGGAAATATGAATTTTGTAATTTCTACTGCATGTATTAAAATGAAAATGACTCCTGAGGAAGCTATTAATGCTGCAACTATAAATGCTGCTTATGCAATGGGTTTAAATAAAACACATGGAAGTATCTCTATTGGAAAAAAAGCCAATTTTATTATTACAAAAGAAATACCTAGTTATGGTTTTATTCCATATTCCTTTGGAAATCATCAAATAGAAAAAGTTTTTATTGAAGGATTAGAAATTTAATTACTTTTTTTCCTTTTGAAAATTTTATTAAAAAAAGATTGTTTTTCAACCTCTGTATAACCGTTAGAATACTTTCCGTAACCTCCATATCCGTACCCGTATCCATAGCCGTATCCATAACCATACTTTGTTTTAATTTTAAAATCATTAAGTACAATGCTTACCTTAGAAATTGCCGCTTTTTTATATTTTTCATTAATAATTTTAAGCATTCCTTTTTGCGAATAGTTTTGTCTTAACACATATATTGTAGAGTCTGCATATTTTAAAAGCTCAAGCGCATCACTCACCAAGCCAATTGGCGGAGTATCTAAAATTATATAATCATAATCTTTTTTTAGTGTATTTATCAATTCTTCAGTAGCTGAATTAATCAGTAATTCAGATGGATTTGGAGGTATTGGACCCGATGTAATAATATCTAAATTTGGAATCTTAGATTTCTGAATAATATTGGAAATACTTTCTTCTGCAATTAAATAATTAACAACTCCTTTATCGTTTGTTAATTCAAAATCTCCAAATATTTTTGGTTTCCTTAAATCCAATCCAACTAAAATTGTTTTTTTTCCACCCAAGGCAAAAACTGTAGCCATATTTATGGAAATAAATGTTTTACCCTCACCACTAACCGAAGAAGTAACCACAACTGTTTTAGATTTATCTTTTATACTTCTATCAAACAAAAATTGAATATTAGAACGCAAAGCTCTAAAAGATTCGGCAACGGTAGATTTTGGTTTTAAAAATACCGCTAAATTATTAACTGCTGTATTTTTTCCAATTACACCTAAAACTGGTATTGGAGTTAATCGCTCTATATCTTCTGCTGTATGAATTTTATTATCAAATATTTCTTTCGCAATTATAACAAATAAAGGTAAAATTATTCCTAAAAGCAGTGCAATCATATAATTAAAAGGCTTTCTCGGCAAAATTGCACCTTGACCAGTATCTTTTGCAGAATCTAATACAGAAATGTCTGAAACACTTGCTGCAATTGCAATATCAGCTTCGTAACGCTTTTGCATTAAAAAAACATAATTTGATTCTGTTAAACTATATTTTCGCTGGTAATTTAATAGTTTTTGCTCTTTATTTGGAAGTTTAGTAAGCTGATAATTATAAGAATTTAGCCTTTCTTTACTGTTATTTAAACTTATTAAGGTTGCTTGTTTTAACGAATTTAAATTCTCAAGCAACACATTTCTAGTTGTTTCTATTTCTTCATTGTTTAATTTTAATGAAGGATGATTTGCTGTAACTTCATTTGAGAGTTTTTCATTTTGAATTGAGAGTTTTGTCAACTCACCAACCATTCCTGAAATTGAAGCGTCTTCAATATTTATAATTGCAGGAGCAGGAATTTTTGAGTAATTATTATTGTTT
Source organism: Lutibacter oceani (assembly GCF_003384935.1). Classification (GTDB taxonomy): domain Bacteria; phylum Bacteroidota; class Bacteroidia; order Flavobacteriales; family Flavobacteriaceae; genus Lutibacter; species Lutibacter oceani. The sequence continues at coordinate 42,395 of NZ_QTTQ01000010.1, read as the reverse complement.
TTAATATAAGATTCAAGATTTTCAAAGTACTCTATTCTATCTAATAACTGATTTTGTAATTTATCCAAACCTGTAGTTTGTGAAAAAATTTCACCTCCCTGAGCTGATAAATTGTAAATTGAATTTTGCTTTTTAAATTTTTCAATATTTTTTTCAATAAATTTTAAGGTATCAGAGGTATTTTTAAATTGTGCATCAATAAATTCTTTGGTACTTCTTGCATAGTTTGTTTTTTGTTCCAGCTCAACTTCAGCTAACACCTGTACCGTCTTATTTAAAAAATCAACAATTCTATTTTTATTTGAACCTGTTAATGAAAGTTCAATTAATGAAGTTCCGGACAATCCTTTTGCACGAATATTTTTATATTTACTTGTAACATTATTTAATGAATTCAATTTAATATAAAATATTTTTGAATCTCCAACTTTTATAAATTCATCTTTTAAAATTTGAGCTTTTAAAAATGGTAAATTAATATATTCATCAAAGGAATAGGATTTTGAAAAATTAAACGCATCGGGATAAAACTTTTTTACAGTCTCATCTTTATAATTTATTAAATTATAGTCTGCCTCTGAATCAAATTCAACGGATAAATTAAAACTATCTTCATTGGTGAATTCAATTTTAATTAAACTATTTAATAATTGGTATTGATTTGGCTGCAGTTTTATTTTAAATGGTGTTTCTTTATAAACATCCTCATTTCTAAAGCGACCTTCCTTTAAATAATCTATATAAAAATCCAACTCTCTAATTACATTTTCATTATGAAATCTGGAGGTTAACGATTTCCGAATAGATTCTACTTTATCACTAACACCACCCCAGTTAAATGCAATATTTGTTCCTGTTGAAAATAATGGATTTTGCTTTTCTTTTACCTCAATAGTTGTTGATAAACCGTAAATTTTTTCAGAAGAAATATTAAAATAATACGCTATAGATAATGCTACTAATATTGCTAATACAAACCATTTCCAATTAGAAATTATACGAATTAAATAATCTTTTATATCTGAAATATGTTCACTTGTATTTTCGCTAAAACTAAATTTATTATCCATTTTAATTATTATAAATTTTTAACTAATAATACAGAACTTACTAAAAAAGATAAAATTGTAACTGCAGTTGTAAAAGTTTGAAATCCGGTAGTTCCTGTTCCCCAAGACTTTTGTTTTAATGGTGCTACATAAACAATATCATTAGGTTGTAAGTAAAAATTTTCAGAATCAAATATTTCAATTTTAGTATAATCTAATTTATATTTTTTTACACCATCAATTGTTTTTCTAATAATTGTAACAGCTGTTCTATTTCCAAAAGGAGTTATTTCACCTGCATTTGAGATAGCATCAATTATAGATACTTGGTTTTGTGCTAAATTAATAGAGCCTGGCGAACCAACTTCACCTGTTACAACAAAATTAATTCCAGCTAATTTTACAGTTACAAAAATTAGTTCTGGGTTTTTAAAAAACTTTCCTAATTCAATTTCAATTTTTTCTCTAACTTCTTTTTCAGTATAACCTAATACATTAACATCGCCCAAATAAGGAATTCTTATATTTCCGTGTCTATCAACAGAATACCCAGTAAAATATAAATTTTGCCCTTGGTTTGCAGAGCTTGATGAGTTTCCAGCACTTGTTTTAAACATTGAAACAATTTCAGGGTTATTTGCTTTAATATCTATAAATAAAACATCATTTATTTGTAACCTATAAGGCTCATTATTTAATTTATACATTTCTGTTTTGCTAATTGGCTCACCTTGAAAATAAGTTGTTTGTTTAGTTGATATACAAGATGAAAGCAAACCTAAAAATAATAAGCTCAAAAAAAGTTTCTTCATAAAAATAATATTGTGGACAAGACAAATATAATTTTTAATAGCGTATTAAAATAATTTTTCGGCTATTTTCGCATTAAATTGTAATGTATATGTGGTTTCAAATAAAGTCCTATTTTTTATTTTTAATAAAGTCAACAAACAAACACGGAGTTCATTCTCCATTTGTATTCAATTTAGTAACCAAATGCTTCAATGCAAAAACGAATTCTCAAAAATTAAAACAAATAAACAGCATTCGAAATTATTTTTATAAAAATAAAACTAGCATTGTAGTAAATGACTTTGGAAAAGGGTCTAAAATATTTAAATCTGAAACAAGAAAAATTGCAAAAATTGCAAAAATTGCTGGTATTAATAAAAAACGTGCAGCTCTTTTAATAAGAATTGTTGAATATTTTAATCCAAACACCATATTGGAATTAGGAACTTCTATAGGTTTAGGAACAGCCGCGTTAAGTTTAGGGAATCCTAATTCTAAAATTACAACTATTGAAGGATGTAAAAATACGGCTAAAGTGGCTCAGGAAATGTTTAGGGAATTCAATATTTCAAACATTAAACTAGTTAATAACGATTTTAATATTTGTTTACCTTCAATTTTAAAAGAAAATACTTTTGATTTAATTTATTTTGATGGAAATCATCAAAAAGAAGCTACTTTATTTTATTTTAACCAATGCTTATCATCAATTCATCCTAATTCTATTTTTATTTTTGATGACATAAATTGGTCTAAAGAAATGCAAGAAACTTGGAAAAAAATTAAAAACCATCCTAAGGTAACTGTAACTATAAATACTTATTTTTGGGGAATTGTTTTTTTTAGAACCGAACAGGCAAAACAACATTTTACAATTAGAGTTTAAACTTTTAAATTATGAAAATTTATACTAAAACTGGAGACAAAGGAAAAACTTCCCTTTTTGGAGGTACAAGAGTCCCTAAATATCATTTACGCATTGAAGCATACGGAACGGTAGATGAACTAAACTCCTATATAGGTTTAATAAGAGATCAAAAAATTGATTCACACACCCATAAAATTTTACTTACAATTCAGAATGAATTATTTACACTTGGTGCTATGTTAGCAACTCCACCAGAAAAAGAAACTTTAAAAAGTGGTAAAGAACGATTAAATATAAATAAAATTAATACAAATTCAATTACACTTTTAGAAGTTGAAATTGATAAAATGAATGAAAGTTTACCTCCAATGACTAATTTTATTTTACCTGGAGGACATACAACTGTGTCATTTTGTCATATTGCACGTTGTATCTGCCGAAGAGCAGAAAGAATCTGTACGCAATTAAGTGATGAAAGCAGTATTAATGAACAAATTATTGTTTATTTAAATAGACTTTCTGACTACCTTTTTGTACTGGCACGAAAATTGACTATTGATAATCAAGCTCAAGAAATCCCTTGGATTCCAGAGAAAATAAAATAAGTTCTTTTTATTAGTGAAAAAAAGCAAGAAATAGCTTGGATTTTTGAGTAAAAAAATTATTTTTGCAAAAAATTTAATACAAAAAGATTATGTATTGGACATTAGAATTAGCATCCTATTTATCAGATGCACCTTGGCCAGCAACAAAAGACGAGTTGATTGATTATGCAATTAGAACAGGAGCTCCATTAGAAGTTGTTGAAAATCTTCAAGAAATTGAAGATGCAGATGAAAATTTTGAATCTATTCTTGAAATTTGGCCAGATTATCCTTCCGAAGATGATTATCTCTGGAATGAAGATGAATATTAAAAAAATCAAAATTCAAAAAAAGCCTCTATCTATTGAGGCTTTTTTTTGTTTTTAACTATAATTTAAACATATTTTAAGCTTTTTAAAATTTAAATATTTTAAATTCGCTTACTAAATAATTATGAAAATAACACATACCTTAACTAAAGGTAAATAATATAAATTGATACATTAAAAGATGAGTATAATAAATTCAGTTCTAAAAGTATTTGTTGGAGATAAAAAGAAAAGTGATTTAAAATTGTTGCAACCTATTGTAAAAAATGTTGCTTTATTTGAATCCGAAATTTCTAATTTAACAAATGATCAATTAAGAGCTAAAACCCCCTATTTTAAAGAAAAAATAGCTGAAGCTACCAGTGAATTTACTATTAAAATAAATCAACTACAAGAAGAAGCCCACGAAGCTAATGTTGATAGAAAAGAAGAAATTTATTCAGAAATTGACGAGTTAGAAGACGCTTCTTATGAAGCTTCAGAAAAAATATTAACCGAAATTATGCCCGAAGCATTTGCGGTTGTTAAAGAAACTGCAAAACGATTTACTGAAAATGATAGCATTAGTGTAACAGCTACTCCATTTGATAGAGAACTTTCTGCAACAAGAGACAATATAATTCTCGAAAATGAAAAAGCCACTTGGTTAAATACCTGGGATGCTCAAGGAAAACAAGTTACTTGGGATATGATTCATTACGATGTGCAGCTTATTGGTGGTACAGTTTTACACCAAGGAAAAATTGCTGAAATGATGACAGGTGAAGGTAAAACCTTGGTTTCAACGCTTCCTGTTTATTTAAATGCACTATCTGGCAAGGGTGTACACGTTGTAACTGTTAATGATTATTTAGCAAAACGTGATGCTGCCTGGATGGGACCAATATTTGAATTTCACGGTTTAAGTGTTGATTGTATTGATCATCATCAACCAAATTCAGATGCGCGTAGAAAAGCCTATAATTCTGATATTACTTATGGTACAAACAATGAATTTGGTTTTGATTACTTACGTGATAATATGGCGCATTCACCAAACGATTTGGTACAAAGACCACATAATTACGCTATTGTAGATGAGGTGGATTCAGTTTTAATTGATGATGCTCGTACACCGTTAATTATTTCAGGAGCAACGGCAAACGCAGATCGACATGAGTTCAACGAATTAAAACCTAGTGTTGATAAAATTGTATCTATTCAACGAAATTACCTTACAGGTGTTTTAGCTGAAGTTAAAAAATTGATTGCTGAAGGAGATACAAAAGAAGGAGGTTTTTTACTACTAAGAGTTTACAGAGGTTTACCAAAAAGTAAAGCATTAATTAAGTTTTTAAGTCAGGAAGGTATTAAACAATTGCTGCAAAAAACTGAAAACTTCTATATGCAAGATAACAATCGTGAAATGCCTAAAATTGATGAGGAATTATATTTTGTGATTGATGAAAAAAACAATTCAATTGAATTAACCGATAAAGGAATTTCATTCTTATCAGGTGATGATGGAGATGATAGTTTCTTTATTTTACCCGATTTAAGTACTGAAATTGGACATATTGATAGTAGTAACTTATCTCCGGAAGAAAGTACTGCAAAAAAAGAAGAATTATATAGAGAATTCAGTATAAAAAGTGAACGTATTCATACAATGAATCAACTATTAAAAGCATATACACTTTTTGAAAAAGATGTGGAATATGTAATAATGGAAGATAAAATTAAAATTGTTGATGAGCAAACCGGGCGTATTATGGATGGGCGCCGTTATTCAGACGGATTACACCAAGCAATTGAAGCCAAAGAAAATGTAAAAATTGAAGCAGCAACACAAACATACGCAACTGTTACACTTCAAAATTATTTTAGAATGTACCGTAAATTAAGCGGTATGACAGGTACAGCTATTACTGAAGCAGGTGAATTTTGGGATATTTATAAATTAGATGTTGTTGAAATTCCAACAAATGTACCATTAATGCGTGATGATAGAGAAGATTTAATTTTTAAAACTAAAAGAGAAAAATACAATGCTGTAATTAATGAAATTGAAAAATTAGTTAATAATGGTCAACCTGTTTTAGTTGGTACTACTTCTGTTGAAATTTCTGAATTATTAGGAAGAATGCTTTCAATCAGAAAAATTAATCATAACGTATTAAACGCAAAATTACATAAAAAAGAAGCCGATATTGTTGCCGAAGCTGGTAATCCTGGTGTTGTTACAATTGCTACTAATATGGCAGGGCGTGGAACGGATATTAAATTATCTGATGCAGTAAAAGCTGCTGGAGGTTTGGCTATTATTGGTACGGAACGTCATGATTCTCGTCGTGTTGACCGTCAGTTACGTGGTCGTGCTGGTCGTCAAGGAGATCCGGGTTCTTCTCAATTTTATGTTTCTCTTGAAGATAATTTAATGCGTTTGTTTGGATCAGAACGAATTGCAAAAATGATGGATAGAATGGGCTTGCAAGAAGGCGAAGTTATACAACATTCTATGATTACCAAATCTATTGAAAGAGCACAACGCAAAGTTGAAGAAAATAATTTTGGTGTTCGTAAACGATTGTTAGAATATGATGATGTTATGAACTCTCAACGTGAAGTTGTTTATAAACGTCGTCGTCATGCATTATATGGAGATCGTTTACAAGTAGATATTGTAAATATGGTTTATGATACTTGCAGCTCTCTTGTTCGTGAAAACAAACTTACAAATGATTACCAAAATTTTGAATTTGAATTGATTCGTTTTTCATCTACTTCTTCACCTTTTTCTGAAGAAGAATTTAAAAACCTTTCAGAACAAGACCTTACTGATCAACTTTTTGATATCGTTTATAAACATTATAGAGAAAAATTAGAAAGAAGCGCAAAAGCTGCGTATCCAGTTATTAAAGATGTTTATGAAAATCAAGGTGATAAATACGAACGTATTGTAGTGCCTTTTACGGATGGAACAAAAGAGTTAAAAGTAGTTACTAATTTAAAAGAAGCTTATGAAAGTGAAGGAAAAGGCTTAGTAACAGATTTTGAGAAAAATATTACATTAGCAATTATTGATGATACTTGGAAAGATCATTTAAGACAAATGGATGAATTAAAACAATCGGTTCAAAATGCTACCTATGAGCAAAAAGACCCGTTATTAATTTACAAATTTGAATCTTTTGAATTGTTTAATGGTATGCTTGATAAAGTAAATAAGGAAGTACTATCTTTCTTATTTAAAGGTGAATTACCTTCACAAGATGCCAATCAAGTTTCGCAAGCAAGAGAACAAAAACGAGAAAAAGTTCAATTAAGTAAGGAAGATTATAAAAGTCCTACTGAAGGTACTCAAACAAACCAAACTCAGCAACAACAAATTGTTGAAACTATTGTTCGAACTGAGCGTAAAATTGGTAGAAACGAAAAAGTTACCATTAAAAATGTGATGAGTGGTGAAAATAAATCGTTAAAATACAAACAAGCTATTCCATTAATTCAAAAAGGGGAATGGGTTGTTGTTGACGAATAAACCACTTTTAAATATAATTTAAAGAGCAAACACCTTAAAAGAACCAAGTATATACTTGGTTTTTTGGTTTATAAATAATTGCTATAATTTCAAAAAATACAGAAAAAGAGGTTGTTTTAAAAGTGAATTTTAAAGTCACATTAGCTTATCGAAATATAGTAACTTGGTTATTACTAACAATCGGTTTCGACAAGCTCAACCTGGCAAACAATAATAAATAACACTTTTAAAATAGCCACCTTTTTTATTTTATAAATAATTATAAGAAAATTTCAAAAAAATACTTAACTATAAAACCTAATAAATATCATAATTTAAATTGATAATCCTCATTGTGAAGATTTAACTGCAGTTATAATTTTAATTAACAAAACTAAGGCATAATTGTATGCTTAATTATTAATTAAAAAATTATAGAATTATGAAAAAAATAATTATTGGTTTATTAGTTTTTGGATTTGCCTTCCAATCTTTTGCTCAGATAAAAACTGAAAAATTATCTGAAGTTGTAATTTCAGCAACAAATTACAAGTATTTAAATAAAGTAGGACTTGAAAATGTTGATGTTGATGTTACTATGCTAGAACAAAAAGTAGCTAGTTTTGATTTAAAGAATGCAGAGTTTTATCGAGATGATTATGATACCTATTCTGTAGACTTTTATATACCAGACGGGCATATTTTAGCTGCGTATGACAAAGACGGAAACATACTACGTACTGTTGAAAAATTTAAAGATGTTGCTTTACCTCGTGAAGTTATTGAATCAGTAGCTAAAGAATATCCAAACTGGGTATTTAAAAAAGACAGCTATTTGGTAAACTATCACGATCAAACAGGAAATATCACTAAAAAATATAAAATTACTTTAGAAAATGGTGATAAACGTATTAGAATTAAAACCGACGCTGAAGGAAACTTCTTGTAAACTCAAATATAGAGCTGTCAAATAAAGGCAGCTCTAATCTTTCTTATTCTCTAAAATTTAAAAATGATTAAGTATCGTTATATAATACTTTTATTATTATTTATTAGTTGTCATACTACCAAGATTACAAATAGTTGGAAAAACGATTCATACAAAAACTATCAACCAAAAAAAGTATTGGTTCTTGGCATTACTCCAAATAAAGAGGCACGTGATTTTTATGAAAAAAATTTAACATTTGAGTTAAATAAAAGAAATATTCGGGCTTATGAAGGCTTTAATATATTAGAGCCAGACTTTTTAAATTTAAATCAAGCTGAACAAGAAATTGAAAATGAAGTTGAAGAACTAATCGAGTTGGGTTTTGACACTGTACTTTTAGCAACAGTAAAAGGTTTTGAAGAAAGAATCCCTTTTGATGGTAATATTTTTAAAAATAATGATTCCTTTTACGGATTTGAGAATTATTATTTTCTAAATCAAGATATTTATAATGATAGGGATTATTTCAAAAAATATAAAGTATTCCACTTAGAAGTTTCCTTATATAATATTTCGAATAAAAACCAAAAAAAATTGGTTTGGTTAGCTACTTATGATATTGTTGATCCTAAAAAAATAAAAAACACCATTAAAAAATGCATTAGTAAAATATTAAAATCCCTTGAAAAAGAAGGAATAATCCCTTTAATTAATTAGTTGTTTTATACCATAAATATTTTTTAAACTAATTGTATCTCCTTGCTTATTTATATTCAATAAATCATACCTAATATTCACTTTTGTATTAATGGGTGCATAATAATAAATTACCCAGGCATCGCCTTCTTTTGTCCCAATACAACCATTAGAATAGGCTTTATTTAAAGTTTTAGGATTTGTGGTTGGGTGTATTAACTGACCATTTCTAACTCCATTTATTTCGGTTACCAACCAAGGAATTTGAGGAAGTTTTGTTATTTTATCATCATCTCTTCGTGTTACAAAATATTGGCGTCCATTTGCTGGATTGTAATAATCAGGGTTTTTAACATGGTCAACTATTTTACCAATACCGTTTATTGTTTTTAAATTAGTAACCCTATCCCCCATTTTTAAATATTTTCTTTCATTACGCCCAACTCTAATTGGAAATTCATAAAGCAGTAATGAATCCTGAAATATTCGAAGCTTATACTCTGGAATATTTATATCTAAAAAAGTGCTGCTAAACGTTTTAATAAGTTTTTCAATTTCTAAAGAATCAGGTATTAAAATTTTAATTCCTTTCCTAAGCACAATCAACTCTTTTTGGTTATACACAAACGAGTCTTTTTCCATCATTGTGTAGTAATCTGTATTTAACAAAGTATCAATTATCCAAGGATTATAACGCACCAAAATATGTTCAGTTAACGGTAAATTACTTTTATTATTTATACTTTTAATAAGCGAATCTAAATAATTAAAATAGTTTTTAATTTGAATGTTTCTTGTTACTAAAACTGATTTAAAAGAATCTAATTTTGTATAATTTCTACCTAAATTATTAGGTATTAAATTTTTATTGACCGATTTCAAAATAAATGTCGAAAACAACAAAATAAAAACAACACTTTTTAATATCATTTTAAAGGAAATCATCTCAATTTTATTTAATAATAGTTAACCCTAAACCCATATTAAAGTTATTTTAAAAAAAATAGTTATTAAATAATGGATATCATTTTTCAATATTTTTAAAGACCTTAAAATTGATGAATATCATTTTCAAAAGAGGATTTGCACCTTAAATTTGATTAGTGCCTTTTGACTAAAACCTCTTTTATGGATATTTTACTTAAAATAGTAGAAAATACTAAGATTTTTTTAACGGAAATTGGCGAATTATCACTTTTTGCAAAACGTTTTTTTAAAGAAGTTTTTACAAGACCTTTTGAATTTAAGGAATTATTAATTCAAGGTTATAAAATGGGCAACAAATCGTTGCTATTAGTTGGAGTTACAGGTTTTATTTTGGGGTTGGTTTTCACCCTACAATCCAGGCCAACATTAATGGAATTTGGCGCAGAATCTTGGATGCCATCAATGGTTAGCATTTCAATTGTAAGAGAACTTGGGCCTGTAATAATTGCACTTATTTGTGCTGGTAAAATTAGTTCAGGTATTGGTGCAGAACTTGGCTCAATGCGGGTTACAGAACAAATTGATGCAATGGAAGTTTCAGGTACAAATCCGTTTAAATACTTAGTAGTAACGCGAATTTTAGCGGCAACATTAATATTACCCTTATTAATTATTTTTGGAGATGCTATAGCACTCTTTGGCTCTGCAATTGTTGAAAATTTAAAAGGAGATGTTTCTTTTCAACTCTATTTTAATAAAGTTTTTAATGCCTTAAAATTCTCTGATTTAATTCCAGCTACTTTAAAATCATTCTTCTTTGGTTTTGCCATAGGATTGGTGGGTTGTTTTAAAGGTTATAATTGTAAGAAAGGAACTGTTGGTGTTGGTGAAGCCTCTAATACTGCTGTAGTTTATGCTTCCATGTTATTGTTTATAATTGATTTTATTGCAGTGTTTATTTCTGACATTTTTTTTGAAATTTAAAAATGAAAAATGAAAACAACATAGTGCCCATTTTAAAAATTCAAAACTTAAAAAAAAGTTTTGGCGATAACCATGTACTTAATGGTTTTTCTATGAATTTATACGAAGCTGAAAATTTGGTTTTAATGGGAAAATCAGGTTCTGGTAAATCTGTAATGATAAAATGCCTTGTAGGCTTAATGCAACCCGATTCCGGAAGTATTGAAATAATGGGAAAAGATATTACCAAACTAACGCAAAAAGAAATGAATAACATACGTACAGAAATTGGATTTCTTTTTCAGGGTAGTGCTTTATACGATTCTATGACTGTGCGTGAAAATTTGGAGTTTCCCCTGCGAAAATTTCCTGAATATGTTAGTAAAAGTGAAGCATTAGTAATAGAAGCATTAGAAAGTGTTGGGTTAAAGAGTGCAATTGATTTAATGCCTGAGGAACTTTCTGGTGGAATGAAAAGAAGAGTTGCACTAGCAAGAGCCATAATTCTTAGACCAAAAATAATAATATATGATGAACCTACAACTGGTTTAGATCCTATAACAGCAAAAGAAATTATACAGTTAATGAAAGGGATTCAACTTAAATTTAAAACATCATCTCTTATTATTACACACGATGTTGATTGTGCCAGAGTAATTTCGGATAGAATGATTTTATTGATTGACGGAATTAATTATATAGAAGGTACTTTTAAAGAACTCTTAAATTCAAAAGATAAAAAAGTACAAGAATTTTTTAAATAGAAATATTATGAAAAAGTCAAGTTCACAAAAAATTAGCTTAGGATTGTTTGTAATTCTTAGTACAATCATATTAATTATTGCTTTATACTTTATTGGGAATCGACAAAATCTTTTTGGTAAAACGTTTAAAATTAGTGCTGTTTTTAATAATGTAAATGGCTTAATATTAGGGAATAATGTTCGCTATTCTGGAATAAACGTAGGTACTGTAAAAAATATAAATATGATAAATGACACCACCATTTGTGTAGATATGATCATTGAAGAAAAATTTTTAAAGCATATTAAAAAAAATGCTGTAGCAGGTATTAGTTCAGATGGCTTGGTTGGTAGTATGGTAATAAATATTGCTCCAGAAAAAGCATTTGCAGCACCATTAAACCCTGGAGATACCATAAAATCTTATAGTAAAATTTCAACAAACGATATGTTGGAGACATTAAATACAACCAATGATAATATTTCTTTATTAACATCAGACTTGTTAAAAATTACCACCAATATTCAAAAAGGAAAAGGAACTTTAGCAATGTTATTAAACGATCCTGATTTAGCAACCAGTTTAAAAAACACAATTTTTAATTTACAAACTGCAAGTAAAAGTGCTTCAAATTCATTAACCGAATTTAACAGCATTATAAAATCTATTAATTATGATGAAAGTTTATCGGCTGTATTATTAAGTGATTCCATTGCAGCAATCCAAATGAAATCCATTATTGCAAATTTAGACACTTCAAGTTTTGGAATAGATTCGGTTATTACCAATTTAAATGAATTGGTGCTCACCATAAAAAATGGAAATGGAACCTTAAACTATGTGGTTAATGATACAACTTTAGTTAACAATATAGATTCAACAGTAAAAAATATTAAGGAAGGAAGTATTCGTTTAAATGAAAATTTAGAAGCCTTAAAACATAATTTCTTTTTTAGAGGATATTTTAAAAAATTAGAACGAAAAAAAGCAAAAGAGGAAAAAAATAAAAAGTATAAAAGTGAAATTAACGATTGAGTAATTAAACAATCATAAATTGATTATTATCATTTCAATAATTTCAACTTAATGGTAAATTGTAATTACTAAATTTTACAGTTATGAAAAAAACAGTTTTATTAATATTTGTAATACTTTTCGCAAGTATTTTATCTTTAGAAAGTTGTGGCCCTGTAGTATTTTCTTCAAGGTTAGGAGCACCTCCACCAAATTGGTTTTATCCAAATAGAGTTGAAACCGTACGTTACGTATATTTTCCAGATTATGAAATTTATTACGATTTTTCTCTAAGAAATTATATCTATTTTGATAATGGGGCTTGGCTAAGTGTTGAAATACTCCCTAAACGTTTTAACGGAATTAATTTAAGACGAAGTAGACAGGTAAGAATTAAGGATTATTTTGGTGATAATATTAAAAGATATCATAATGATAATGTAATTAAAAGAAGAAATCCATCAAGCAAAAGATACCATTAATTCAAAGTTTTCAAAATGAAAATAATTCAATTAAAAAAACACATAAGTGAGTATAAAAATTCAATTAAAACTGTAGTTGAAAAAAAAATTCTTTGGGAAAAGAAAACCAAAAAATTACTAATTTCAACCTTAAATAAAATTGTTAGTACCTATAATATTGGCTGGAAAGTTCAAGAATTAAGCTGGATTAACACAAATGAAGCTGTAAATATAACATTCCATTCATTTCCTCCCGAATTAATTGAAAGCACAAATAAAATTCCTTCATACCAGTTTATACAAGGGGCATCTTTGGTATTTTCTCAATCATACAATGGAGATGTAAATATTTTTATTTTACATCCAATTATTGATGATTTAGTAGAGAATTCAAATGAGACAGATTTATCCACTTATGCTCCTAAAAATATAAATGAAGCCCTAATTATTGAAAAAGTTGATGAATTTTTAGAAAAAATAATAAGTTGGGAAGTTCCAGCATTAAAAAGTAAAGTTGGCTTTTAAACTATTTATTTACTCGTTTTCAAGTTTTATAAAAGTAATTTCTGGTCGCATACCCAACCTACCAGGAAAACCCAACCAACCTAAACCACGATTTACATACAAATACTGCTGATTCTGTTTGTATAAACCTCCCCAATGCTTGTATTTAAATTTAATTGGGCTCCATTCCAAATTTTTAATTCTTATACCGGCCTGCATACCGTGTGTGTGTCCAGAAAGCGTAAGTGCTATATTTGTTTGTTTCAAAACTTCAAGATTCCAATGTGTAGGATCGTGAGACAATAATATTTTAAAGGGTATGTTTTTAACATTTTTTATTGCTTCTTCTAAGTTTCCATATTGTTTAAAAGGTGGAATTCCCCAATTTTCAACACCTATAATTGCAATTTTATCGTTATTAATTGAGATAATTTCAGCTTCATTTAATAATAATTTGAAATTTATTTTTTTAAAAAAATATTTAATAGACTCGTGATTGACTTGTTTTGCTTTAAGTGATTTCCACTTGCTATAATCTCCATAATCATGATTTCCTAAAACTGCATACTTTCCCTTTTCAGCTTTTAATTTTTGTAAAACTTTACTCCACCCCATTAATTCCCAAGCATAATTATTAACCAAATCACCTGTAAAGAAAATAAAATCAGGTTTTAAACTATTAATTCTACGTATTGCCCTGTCTAAAATATGATATCTAAAACTAAAACTACCCAAATGCAAATCTGAGATATGTACAATTTTTAAGTCTTTAATATTTTTGGGAAAGTCTTTAAATTTAATATGAATTCTATGTACTTTAAATCTGTAAAGGGTTCTAAAAATTCCATAAATAATTATAAAAAATGGCAAAAACCCTGAAAACAAACCTAAAATTGGAATAACAATTAAAGATTCCTTTTCAGAAAATGCATAATTTGTAAAGTTGAGAATAGAAATAATAACAACAAATATTAATTTTGGTACTAAAGAAGATACTACCAAACCATATAATGATGAAATATAAACTTGTTTTTTATAAAGGTGAATTTTATCAACCCTCATTTTTAGGATAATTATAGCAGCAATCAATCCAATTGTAAATAACCAAAAAGCACTATAAATAATAATTTTAATACTTTGTATAGAAATAAGGTTTGTAATTGAAAGCAGCCAATAAAACGCCAAAATATCAACCACAAGAATTACAAAACACAATAAAAGTATGGTATGAAGTGGATAACTTCGCATAACCTAATTTGTATTTATTTTCTTCGTTTATCTTTAAAAGCCCAATAAATCCCCTTTACTCCCGAAACCCAATTATCATACATAAAAATAAGCGTTACTTCTTCTATTGTTTCAAGAATTCCTAAAACAATCATTACATAAAATAGCCAATAAATGGGTTCAAAAAATAATAACCAAAGAATAAATATACTTTGTACAATGGCTGATAATTTTGCTAAATATGTATGAAATGCAGTTGCCTTGCCATATTTTATAAATGCTATAATCATTTGAATTATATATGGAGAAAAAGAAACAATAATTAAAATATAATTTTCTTTAATAAAATTGAACTCAAATATTAAAATAGCTATTAACCCAAGTATAAATGTAATTTGGTCTCCAAAAGAATCCAGTTGAGAACCTCTGGCACTAGTTATTTTTAATTTACGAGCCACAAAACCATCAATAGCATCAGTGCAATAGCTAATTAACAAAAACCACGTAAAAATGTTTCTTTCGTTTAAAAAAAGTAACAATAATAATATGGGTGCAGCCGCAATTCGGTAAAAGGAAATCCAATCTGCAATATTATAATTTTTAAATGTCAGCATTATAAAATATCAATATTTCATTCAGTATTAATAACTTCAACAAAAAGAAGCTAAACTTTATTTAAAATTAATGAGTACAATTATTCTACTAAATGATAAATATCAATTTATTTTAAAATTAAAGCATTAAAAATTAACTTTTTAACTTTTTTTTTACGAAATTTAAGGAGCTAAATGAAAATGAAAACGCTTTATGTTTTATCAAAACCGAAATATTTTTAATATTCTTTTTGAGGCAATTCCTGAAGGTGTTATTATTGTGAATGAAAATCAGGTTATTATTGCTGCAAACAATTCGGCCGAACAAATATTTAAGTATAGTACTGAAGAACTAAACGGTAAAAATTTAAATATATTAATTCCTTCAAAATACCATTCAAACCATCAAAATCATTTTTCAAAATTTATTAAAAGTAAAAATATCCGAAAAATCAAGCATGATTTAAATTTGGTTGGAGTAAAAAAAAACAAAAAAGAGTTTCCTGTTGAAATTGCTTTAAACCCATTTACTGTAAATGATGAAAACTTTATTCTTGCCTTAATAATTGACGTTACTGAACGTAAAGAATATAAAAATAAAATTGAATCGTTAAATACCCAGCTTGAAAAAAAGGTAACCCTAAGAACCTCAGAATTAAAAAATACAATTAAGCAATTAAAAGAGTTAAATTTAAATTATAAAAAAGAAATTATAAAAAGAATAGAAGCTGAAAAAAATATTAAAAATGCTTTGAAAAAAGAACAGGAATTAAATGGATTGAAAACTAAATTTTTATCCATGGTTTCTCATGAATTTAAAACTCCTTTAAGCGGTATTTTAACTTCTACAATGCTTTTAAACAAATATCAACTATCAGAAGAACATGAAAAAAGGGATAAGCATATTAAAACTATAGAAAGTAAAGTACGCTACTTAAATAATATTTTAAATGATTTTTTATCCATTGAGCGCCTTGATTCAAGCAAAGTTAATTATAAATTCACCACATTTAATTTAAGTAAAATTATAAATGAAGTTGTTTATAATGCTAATATGCTTTTAAAAAGTGGGCAAAAAATTATAATTCCTGAAAATTCAGATGATTTTATTTTAAAGCAAGATGAAAAAATTTTAGAACTTATTTTATCCAATTTAATTTATAACGCAGTTAAATATTCCCCAGAAAACATCACCATAGAATTACAAATTATTAAAAATGGGGAAAGTATAATTTTTAAAATTATTGATGAAGGTATTGGAATACCAATAAACGACCAAAAATTTATTTTTAATAGATATTTTAGAGCTGAAAATGTATTGAACACGCAGGGTACAGGAATAGGATTAAACATTGTACAAGCTCATTTAGAGAATTTAGGCGGATCCATTAGTTTTACAAGTGAAGAAAACAAAGGATCTGTTTTTACAGTTAAATTACCTTTAAAACATGCATAATGAAAAAAGTTTTATTAATTGAAGATGATATAGTTGTAAGAGAAAATACTGCTGAACTTTTAGAATTAGCCAACTATAAAGTTATTACTGCTGAGAATGGTAAATTAGGAGTTGCTGAAGCAAAAAAACACCTACCAGATATTATTATTTGCGATATTATGATGCCCGAATTAAACGGTTATGGCGTATTACAAATATTATCAAAAGAGAAATCTACCAAACAAATTCCTTTTATATTTCTTTCAGCAAAAACCGAACATAAAGATGTTAGAAAAGGAATGGATTTAGGGGCTGATGACTATATTACAAAGCCCTTTGATGAATCTGAAATTTTTAGTGCCATTGAAAGTAGGTTAGCAAAAGTGGCCATTTTTAATGAAAATATTAATGCCTTTAGTACTGAAGAAATTAATTTGGTTGAAAACGATATTAAAACATTAGATCATTTAAAAAATTATTTTACAGATAACGTGGAAGAATTTTCATTTAGTGCCGGTGAAATAATTTATCATGAAGGAGACAACTCCAATTATGTATATTTAATTTATAAAGGTGTTGTAAAAACCTTTAAAATTGATGAACAAGGTAAAGAATTAATAACTTCAATAAATAAAGATGATGACTTTTTTGGGTTTACTTCATTTTCTCACAACATACCTTATCAAGAATCTGCAGCAGCAATTGAAGAAACAAAAGCTTTTAGATTAACAAAAAATGAATTGCAGAAAATTTTAGAAAAAAACCATAATGTTACCTTGGAATTAATTGACTATTTATCTGATAATGTTACCGAAATTAAAGAACATTTGTTAGAAATGGCATATAGCTCAGTTAGAAAAAAAACTGCAAGTACAATTTTACTATTTTCAAATAAAATTAAAAAAACAAAGGATGACAATCCAAAAATTTCCAGAAGTGATCTTGCAAGTATTGCAGGTATAGCAACTGAAACTTTTATTAGAACTTTATCCGATTTTAAAAAAGAAGGAATTATTGATATTGAAGGAAGAAATATTAAAATTATAAATATTGATAAATTAAAAAAAATGAATTAATTTTTATAAGTTAAACAATTGATATATATCATTTAGCACTCCAATTTAGATAATTAAATTTATATTAAATATAATTTAATAGTCTAATGAAAAATATATTAATTCCTACAGATTTTTCAGCAAACTCTTGGAATGCAACAAAGTATGCACTTGAATTTTTTAAAAATTCTCAATGCAACTTTTACCTGCTGCACGTTACTTTTATTTCTAATTATGCTTCAGGTGATTCTCCCCTAATTCCAACAGATACTGTTATTGAAAAAACGCTTTTAAAACAAGCAAAAAATTCATTAAACCAGCTTATTAAAAAAATAAAGAAAACTGCATTAAATCCAAACCATAATTTTTACGCAGTTTCTAAATACGATTTTTTTATTGATGCTGTTAGAAGCGAAATTAAAGAGAAAAAAATAACGCTTATTGTTATGGGTACCAAAGGAGCTTCAGGTTTAAATGAAGTTATAATTGGTAGTAATACAGGAGATTTAATTACACAAGTACAATGTCCTGTATTAATAATTCCTGAAAATGCTGTTTTTAAAGTCCCTAAAGAAATTGCTTTTCCAACAGATTATAATATTTTTTACCAAACAAATGTTTTAAAATATATTTCCGAATACACTAAAATGTTTGATGCTACAATAAGAATATTGCATATAGCAAAGAAAAATGAAACACTAACAGAATTTCAACTAAAAAATAAAGATTTTTTAAACGATTATTTTTTAGATGAAAATCATAGTTTTCATAGAATTACTTCAAAAAAAATTGAAAATGGAGTACAATGCTTTGTAGAAAGTAGAAATATTAATTTAATAATAATGATTGCAAAAAACCTAAATCTTTTTCAACGGATATTATTTAAACCAACTGTTGAAGAAATAAGTTACCATACTGAAATTCCTTTTTTAGTATTACACGAATAAAATTATAATTATGGAAAATATATCACTTTTTTTGGCAAAATTCTGGGGTTGGTACTTAATTATCTTCTTTTTCATATTAAGCTTTAACCCAAAAAGAATTGTACAAATAATTAAAGATTTAGAAGATCAAAAGTTTGTAATTCTAATTTCATTTTTAGCAATTATTATTGGATTGCTAAATATTTTATTTCATAATATTTGGGAAAGTGATTTCAGGTTAATAATTACATTAATTGGCTGGATAGCTTTACTTATAGGTTTGGCGTTATTTATTTTTCCAAAACGAACCGTTAAATGGTTAGATTTTATAAATATAAAATTTGTTCAAGTTTTGTATATGCTACTATTTTTAACAGGAATTTACTTGTTAAGTATGGCTTATGGAATTGTTTTTAATTAAAATGATAACAATCATTGGTGTAATTGATACAAATCATTTGATTTTTAAAAATGCCACCTTAAATTTGAAGTATAAATTAAAAGTTCATTGATATTTTAGATTACAAAATACCTTTATAAAATAGTGCTGCGTTGCTTTGGTAAGGTAGCATATTTAAAGGATTTAAGAGTGTTTGTAAAAGTGGTGGTTTACATGGTGTTTTGAGGAAAAACAGTATGGTAAATTGAATGATTACATATAAAACAAGCTTAAGTTCTTTAAAAAGGAAACAGGAGTTTTTAACTCCTGTTTCTTATAAAAAAAAGTTCTTTACTAATTGTAGTAAAGGCTATTAAAGGAATTAAAAATATGGTTAAAAGTAGCATTTTTTGGGTTAATTTTAGAAGTAGAATATATTTGAGATTTGCAAACTTTGACGGTAAGATTAATTTCTTTAAAGGAAACAGGGAAGTGAGAACCTCCCTGTTTCTTCTAAAAAATAAAGAGCTTCAATATTTTTAATGAGTAGATTTTTTATTAGGGTAATGTAAAAGTTACACTAGTATTAAATTGTTTGAAAATTAAAAAATTCAATCTCTTTATCACAGGAGGTTAACGCCTCCTGTTTTCCACTAAAAAAAGTGGTATGCAAAAGAAAAAGTGCTTTACTAATTTTAGTAAAGGCAATTTAAAGGAATTAAAAATATGGTTAAAAGTAGCATTTTTTGGGTTAATTTTAGAAGTAGAATATATTTGAGATTTGCAAACTTTAACGGTAAGATTAATTTCTTTAAAGGAAACAGGGAAGTGAGAACTTCCCTGTTTCTATTTATATAACATTCAAATTTTAAAATTATGAAAATTTCTGTCCAATTTGAAAAAATGCAAACCAGTGAATATATGACTGAATTTGTAACTAAAAAGCTAAATAAACTTGGGAAAAAATATGATTGGATTATAGCTGCTCAAGTGTTTTATAAAAGCGAAAAAGATCCGAAAGGAAAAGGCAAATTTTGCAAAATAGAATTAAGTCACGTGGGTTCAAAAATATTTGCATTTTCAAACGAAGAAAATTTTCAAGCTGCAACAGATGAAACCATTAGAGATTTAGAAAAACAGTTGGAAAAACGAAAAAATGAAATGAAACCTTACGCTTAATGTGTTAAATAATTTAAATTTAAACTATTCTTGGCCTTTTTTAAGAGTTCCATTACCTCTTGGTCACTAACCTGGTTAAATTCTTCATAAAACTGCCCAACAGCTTGAAAATTCCTTGGAATTAATAAACAAATGGTTAAATCAACCCCCTCTAATGTCTTTACTTTATTTAAAGATCCAGATGGTGCAACTGGTAATGCTACAATAATTTTTGAAGGTTTTTGCATTTTAATTAGTTCAATACTGGAAATTAATGTACTTCCGGTTGCAATACCATCATCAACAACAATTACCGTTTTATCTTTAAATTCAATAGGTGTTTTATCACCATAAAACAACTGATAACGTTGATTTAATAATTTTCTAATTTTATTAGTTTCTTCTTCAATATACACTTTTGAAATTCCAGGTACAGAATCGTTTATAATTCTACTTTTTAAAGTTACAGCACCAATTGCATATTCTTTATTAAATGGATGCCCAATTTTTTTTGACAGCACAATTTCTAATGGAAGATTTAATTTTTTTGCAATTTCAAAACCAACAGGAACACCACCTCTGGGAATGGAGGCAATTACCGTATTTTTGGCATTACTGTAATTAATTAATTTATCGGCAAGTAAAATTCCTGCTTCTTCCCTGTTTGTAAACATAATTATTTTCTTAGTTAATTAAGGTATTTATTAAACCATTCACCTGAAAGTTTAGCAACTATTTCTAGTTTGCCCTGCTCCTGAAATAAATGAGAAGCTCTCTCCACAATTTTAAGTTCACATATACTGTTTATTTTTGATTTTGCTTTTTTATTTAATTCAATTACAACATCATCAAAACCACCAACAATTAACAACGTGGGCGATTTTATTTTATCAAGAATATCCATTGCTAAATCTGGTCTTCCTCCTCTTGAAACAACAGCTTTAACACTTTTTCCTAATATAGATGCAGCTTTTAAGGCTGAAGCAGCACCAGTACTTGCTCCAAAATAACCAATTTTCAAATATTTTGTTTCTTCATAATTCTGAACCCATTTAGTAACTTTTATTAATCTATCAGTAAGTAAATTAATATCAAACCTATTTTCATAAACAGCATCTTCTTCAATGGTTAAAAGATCAAAAAGTAAACTGGAAAAACCCATACCTTGTAGCAAACCAGCAACATAATTGTTTCTTATACTAAATCTGCTACTTCCACTTCCGTGAGAAAAAATTACAATTCCTTTACTATTTTCAATTAATCTTAAATTTCCCTTTAATTTAATTGAATCTACTTTAATTTCAATTTCTTCATATGTTTCTTTTATAGCATTCATTTCAAGAGTTTTAAAACATCATATTATGATAAACCATAGATTTTAAATCTTTCGGCAATTCAGTTCTTATATCTTCTAATTCACCTAAAGAAACATACTTACGTAATACAATAAAGGTTGTATTTATATAATTTTCTGCTATTTCATCATTTTCAAAATCATGTAAAGAGGTAACTCCATTAAACTCCCTAATTAAATCTATAAATTCCTCCATATTTTTAACGCGGTATTTTTTATGGCTAGACCAACCGTTTACGTATACAGCTTTTAAAAACATTGGAAACTGAGCCATTAGTTGTAATGATTCTTCAATTGATATAATTTCACGTAAACCGTGTAAAATTGAAGATAATACCCTACCTGCTTTATCTTTATCAGTACTTAAATTTAACTGCTTGGAATATTCTTTCATAAATGCATTTGCCTCTGCCGCAAATTGATTAAAATTTAGTGCCATAATATTTTTTTATTTAAAATTCATATACATCCCATTTCAAATCTTTTTTTTGAACCGCAACTAAATTTGGTCCTACAAATTTAGAATGAAAAACCGGTGGCTTTTTAGATTTTCTCTTAGAAGAATCATATTTAATTGGGTTTTCTAAATACCTAATCCTTTCACCTGAAGTATTAATTACATATTCTTCAATGTTTGATGAAACAATATCTTTTTTTAAAATTTCATTAAACCCAATAACATCTTTAGATGGTGCAATAATTAGTGCATAACCGTTTACAAAATTTGTAGCATTTAAAAACTGTGGAGGTATAATTTCCTTACCGGTTTTATCTATATACCCATAATAATAAATATCATTTATCATTTTTTTAAACAAACACATTCCATCTTTAAAAACTGGATAATCAATAGTATTAACTTTATTTTTACTACTATTTTTTTCAACAACTAAATCGTCTCTGTAATTAATTACTAGTTCACCATTTTTATTTACAAAACCCCACTGATTTCCTTTTTTAACAGCAGCCATTTCATCTTGAAAAGGAGAAATAGCATCCATATCAGTAATTATTTGAGCAAAGCAAAAAGTATTAATTAGAAGAAAAAAAATTAAAATAAATAGATTTTTCATAATAGCTTTAATTTATTATACATAAAGCTAAAACTAGTTCCCTTTTTATAAAATGATATTCCTCAATTTTATTACAATTAAAAAAAAATGACTTTATAAATCAGAAATTTATTAACTACACTAATTGTCTTAAAAAATTTATCTGTTACCAAAAAAAATAAATCAATAATTATAACTATTACCTAATTGATAGTTATCATTTTACAAATACAAAATGTTAACTATTTTAGTTTAACATAAATTAAATAGTATGAAATCTATAATAAAATACAGGGGGTTTAATAGAAACAAAAGCGTTGATGAACTTTTGTATAATAATATATTATGGCTACATTATTTCAATTTTATTAAAGTTGAAATTACTTTTTTAAAACAGCTTTTAAAAGAGTATCCTTTTAAAACTAACATACCCAATTTATTTGAACATATTCAGCTGTTTATTAAAGATTTAGACACTTTTGAAAATCATAGAATAAAAATTATTGAAAATATAACATCTCAAAATAAACAGCTTAAAACTAATTTTAATTTAGCTGCATTTGAGGATTTAGCTGAAGAAATTTCAGATTATAAACAAACATATATAAATCTTAAAAATAATATTTACGAATATTTAAGAGGCTTGTTAATTTCATAAAAATAACAAACACATGTTTTTAACTGTAAAATGATTAGCATCATTTTAATCTTGTTTTCAACACATTAATTTTGTTAAATAAGTCAAATTTAAATATAGAAGAATGAAAACAAAAATAAAAAAAGACTGGCGAGGAAGAGTTAAAAGTATTGAAGAATTGCATAACGATTCTAAAATATGGCTTTCCGAAATTGACTTTATAAATTTTGAAATTCGATTTTTAGAACATTTACTTAGTTCAAAATATATAGATTATTTAGATGCAGGTTTATATGATAGAATTGAGGAATTTACAAAACAACTTTTTAGCAAAAAAGCAGACGGCATTGAACTTAAAGAAGTTATTTTAGAACATGAAAAAATACTTTCCGATTTAATTGATCAAAACTGTGTAACTAGTAATAAAAATTATTTAGCAACTCACAATAATTTAGCTTTGGAAATAAATACTTTTATAAGTAAATACAAATATTTAAAAATGCAAATATTTGAAGTTGTAGAAAAAGTAATGAAAAAAAAAGAACAGAAAAAATTAAAATAATCTCATTAAAAATTAATCATTTTCAAATTCTTCAATTGCATTAATTATTGGTATTGTAAATTTAAATATACTACCTTCATTTACAATTGATTCTACCCATATTTTTCCTCCATGTTTTTCAACAAATTCTTTACATAAAAACAATCCTAAACCAGAACCTTGTTCATTAGCAGTTCCTATACGAGAAGTTTTATTTTCTATATCAAATAAATTATCTATAGTTTCTTTAGACATTCCAACTCCATTATCTTTAATTGAAATTTCAATGAAATTAGCGTCAAACGTTGAAATAATATTAATTGAACCTTGTTGATTACAAAATTTTATAGCATTAGATATTAAGTTTCTTAATATTGTATTTAACATGTTTTCATCAGCATTTACATACAAATTATGATGCACATTATTATAAATTTTGATTTCTTTATTTATAGCTTGTATTTCCAACAAAGAAATAACATCAGAAACTTGTTTAACAATTTCAATTCGTTTTGGGTTAAAATTTAAATTACCTGATTGAGAATTTGCCCAAATTAATAAGTTATTTAATAAACTAGATGCCTTTGATGTTGATCCCTTAATAATTTTAAGAAATTTTAACCGCTTTTCTTCATCATAATTACCCATATTTTCTATAAGTAATTCGGTAAACCCTTTTATAGAATTAAATGGATTTTTTAAGTCATGTGCAATAATTGAAAAAAATTTATCTTTTGTATTATTTAGTTTTTTTAAATTATCTGTTTGAATTCGAATTTCATCATTCATTCTCTTGATCTGATGATTTTTAAATTCTAATAAATTATATGCCTTTTTAATTGACGTCTGCTGGTATATTAGTATAACTATTAAAACAGCAAAAACTAACATTGCTATAATAAGAACATATGATATTTTCTTTTCGTTTTCGTATTTTAACTGGGCAATTTTACTTTTTGTTGAAAGCTCATCAATTGTAAAGTTAGATTTCTCTAATTCGTTAAGTGCATTAAATAATTGTACTTTTTTATTTCTGTCTATTTTTATTAAGCTATCATTTAATGTTTCGTGCTTTTTTATAAAAGATAAAGCTTTTGCAGTGCTCCCTAATTTTTCATATGCTAATGATATATTTTTTAGCGCCTCTAATTCAATATCTAAATCCCCAATTTTTCTTGAAATATTTAAGCTTTGTTTTCCATAAAAAACAGCTTTATTATATGCATTTAGTTTATTATTTAGTTCAGAATAATTTAAATATAAAATAGCCATTAGACCTTTATCTTCTACTTTTTTAGCAATTTTTAAAGATTTAGTAAAATAATTATCTGCTTTTTCATAATCTCCTTGCTTTAAATAATTATCCCCAATATTATTATAATTAACAGCAATTCCTGCTTCATCATTTAATTCTTCTTCAATCTCTATAGATTTAAAAAAATATTCAATTCCTTCAGGAATATTTCCTAAATCCGAAATTACATTGGCAAGGTTTGTATAACACACGGCAATTCCAGATTTATCGTCTAATTCTAAATAAATTGCTAAGGCATCTTCAAAATACCTTTTGGCAAAGGTGTAATTCTCCTGATTATAGTATAAATTTCCAATATCAATGTAATTTAAGGCAACACCATCATCATCAGAAATACTATTATATGATTTTAAGGATTTAAAGTAATATTCAATTGCTTTATCATCTAGGTTTAATATAAAATAATTATAGCCAATATAATTTTCTATAATTGCCAGCTTTTCAATATTATTTAATTCTTCATAGGCAACTGATGCTTTTAAATAATAACTTATTGCTTGTTGGTATTTATTTGTCAATTCAAAATATACCGCAATCCAATATAAACACTCAGCAATTTGAGGTTTAGAATTAATGCTGATTGCCTTTTCTAAAGCTGTATTATAATGATAATAGGATGAATCTAATTTATTATTCTTGTAATAATCTTTTGCAATTTTTATTGTTTTGGATATTTTAAAAGTATCAATTGAGACTTCAATTGGTGGTTCAATTAAGTTATTTCCGCTTTCAATATTTTGTGAATTGCCTATAAATGCAAGCAAAATAATTAATAATAAAATAACTTGTTTTTTCATTAAAAAAATTAATTGGGATAAGATGAAGTACTAAAATATTCTTTTAAAAACTGATTATTAATTATTTATAAATTCAAATTTACTATTATTTTTGAAATAAATATAATGAAACCTTAATATTCTAGGCTTGGGTTAATATCTAAAACATTTTGTTTATAATATTTATCCAGAAAATCTTTAGTAATAAATTTTTTTCCTTTTAAATTTAAAGTAGCATATAACTTATTAAAATTTATTGTTTTAAATTCATTTAGCATCTTTTTAGACAATGGTTTATAGCTATAATGCCAAGGTTCATATTTAAATCCTTTTCTGCTTTTATTATTAGTATATACCAAATAAAATCCAAATTTTTCGGAGTTAGCATCCATCCAAATTTTTAATCTTCTAAAAACTCCACCTTTAATATAATTACTTTCAATTAAAACCTGTTTTGGAGTTTTAACCAAACCATCCATAATATCAATATCCGTACCCCAATGATGACGAGATGAGCCCGGTAATGTAGAGTACTCAATTATTTTTTCTAGAGCTAATTTTGGGGGAAGTCCTTGAGAAATATATTTATCATACTTGCTATTCCATATATTTTTTTGGCGTTTAAAACTTCTATAAGCCGATACAATTTTTATATTAACACCATCTTTTATGGCGGCTTCTTTCATTTTATTAAATGCTTCAAAAACTTCTTTTTGTAATTTAAATTTTTCTCCTACTAAAGCCAAATCTCCTTTACCGGTTAAAGCGTTTAAACTGTATTGGTTTTGAGAAAAACCAGCAATGCTCAACATTAAAATGAAACAACATAGTAAAACTTTTGGCATAATTATTTTAAGTATTTAAACATTACATAATGATCTCCAACAAATTTAATATCAAATTTTTCTCCAAAAGTTTGTAAACCTTGCTTTTCGTAAAAATTTACGGCAATTACACGTGCATTGCACCATAAACAATCGATGTTTAATTCATTTAAAATTTCAAATGCTTTCTGCATCATTAATTTTCCTGCACCAAAACCTTGAAATTTTTCTAAAGTTGCCATACCTCTTAATTGGTATTGCGTACCTTTAAAATTTTCATTTTCAGCTTTCATATAACTAGAAACAGCAATTAATTTATTGTTTTTAAATGCTCCAATATGAAAAGTATTTTCATCAAAATCACCTTTAAATTCATAAGGTAAAGGGATATTTTTTCTTAAAACTTCTAACCTTACATTATAGGTTTCAGTTGGTTTTATTTTTTTAACTTCTATCATTTTTTATTGAATATAATACTGCTGGGTTAGCATCATAATTAATTTTTTTTACAAACTTAAAATTACACTTTTTTAACACCTTTATTGATGCTTTATTTTCTAAATAGGCTCTGCCAAAAATTTCGTTTATATTAAGTTTAGAAAATCCATATTTTACAGAAGCTTCAGCGGCTTCAGTTGCATACCCTTTACCCCATTCATTTTGGTAAAATCGAAATCCCAAATCAATTTCGTTAATAGCAGTTTCAAGTTTTAGGCCACACCAACCCAAAAACGCGTCAGTTTCTTTTAAGCAAACTGCCCAACGACCAAATCCATGTGCTTTATAATCCGGATAATTAATAATAAAATCAGTTGCTTCTTTTAATGAGCAAAATGCTGAATTCCCTGTATATTTTATAACCTCTGGATTATTATTTAAATGATAAAAATGAAAACCATCTGAAGGAATAAATTCTCTTAAATATAAGCGCTTTGTTTCTAAAATAATTTTCATAATAATTAACAATCCTTTGCTAATTTACATTAAAAAGGAAAAAAATAAAATTATTTTATTTTTTTAAGAATAGTATTGGACTCTTTTTTTAAGAAGTAGAAAATGAAGAAAATTTCATTTATTTAATCATTGTTATACTACGCTTGTCGAAGTGTATATTTATAACTTTTAATAAACTAAATAAAATATCTTTGACAGGCTTAAACTTACAGAAAAATGAATATAACAAAATTCTCAAAGTATAAAAAAACCGAAGCTAACTTCGGTTTTTTTTTAAAAATAATTATAATCTTTATTTATCTTGAATAGTTAGGGGCTTCTTTAGTTATTGTAACATCATGCGGATGACTTTCTCTCATTCCAGCTGATGTTATTTTAACAAATTTAGCTTCTTTTTGAGTTGGAATATCTTTAGCACCACAATACCCCATACCGGCACGTAAACCACCAATAAACTGAACCATTGTTTCGTTTAATTCACCTTTATAAGGAACTCTACCCACAATTCCTTCAGGAACTAATTTTTTAATATCATCTTCAACATCTTGAAAATAACGATCTTTCGAACCATGTTTCATTGCCTCAACAGAGCCCATTCCTCTATAAGATTTAAATTTTCTACCTTCAAAAATAATAGTTTCTCCTGGAGATTCTTTTGTTCCAGCCAATAGTGAACCTAACATAACAGTATCTGCTCCGGCAGCAATTGCTTTTGGAATATCTCCAGTATATCTAATACCACCATCTGCAATTACTGGTACACCAGTTCCTTTTATTGCATTTGCCACATCTATAATAGCAGTTAATTGAGGAAAACCAACACCTGCAACAACACGTGTAGTACAAATTGACCCTGGGCCAATTCCAACTTTAACAGCATCAGCGCCTGCTTCCACTAAATATTTTGCAGCATCACCAGTTGCAATATTTCCAACAATAACATCGGTACCAGGAAATTTACTTTTTACTTCTTTTAAAACAGTAACAACTCCTTTTGTATGTCCATGAGCTGTATCAATAATTAAAGCGTCTACTCCGGCATTAATAAGTGCTTCAGCTCTTTCAACTGCATCACTAGTTACACCAATTGCAGCTGCAACTCTTAACCGTCCATACGTATCTTTATTAGCATTCGGATTTTCACTTACTTTAATTATATCTCTAAATGTAATTAATCCAACCAACTTGTAATTTTTATCAACTACGGGTAATTTTTCAATTTTATTACTTTGTAATATTAATTCAGCCTGTTTTAAAGATGTTCCTTCTGATACTGTTACTAAATCTTTTGAAGTCATTACTTCTTCAATTTTACGCTCGTTATTTCCTTCAAAACGCAAATCTCTATTGGTTACAATTCCTATTAAAATTCCTTTTTCATTTATAACAGGGATTCCACCAATACCATATTCTCGCATTATGCTTTTAGCTGTAGAAACTGTTTCATCTTTAGTAATAGTAACTGGTTCTAAAATCATTCCAGACTCTGAACGTTTCACTTTCTTTACTTCAATAGCTTGTTTTTCAATAGTCATATTTTTATGCAACACACCTATTCCTCCTTCACGTGCCATAGCAATAGCCATTTCCGATTCAGTAACTGTATCCATTGCAGCTGAAACAATTGGAACATTTAAAGTAATGTTTTTTGAAAATTTTGTTTGAATACTAACTTCGCGTGGTAATATCTCTGAAAATGCGGGAATTAGTAATACGTCGTCGTAGGTTAAACCTTCACCTACAAATTTTGATGAGTCTGAAATCATAATGCAATCAACTTAGAAATTAATTGCGAGCAAATTTACACTTTTTAATTTAATAAGCCGAATTTATTTATTTCTTAACTTTTTGATAAAATAATATTTGGTAAAGAATTGAAATTGTAGCAGCTACAAAACTAAAAGTCATAAAAAACCCTGACAGAATTACAATATATTTAAACCAAGTAACACCTTTCCATAACAAATAGATACCTCCAAAGGTTAAAATTATTGAAAAAAATGGTTCAATCATTAAAAAATATTTTAGCTTTTTATTGATTGAAGTTGTTGCTAATATTATGGCGATTAAAAAAAATATTACAGATAATGAAAGTATATGGTTGTGTACAACTGTTAATAGCTCTCCTTCACTTTTTTTAAATTTCATAATTTCGGCATTCTCATCTTCTTCATTTCCTAAATAATGAGTTTCAATTCCTGAAGAACTCATTGAAGTTGTATTTCTTACAAAACTCAATCCACCATAAAAACCAATACTTAGTACAATAATAAACGCAACTATAATTAGTTTTATTTCTTTTGGAAAATGATGTATTAGGCCGTGAATTTGCATTATAATAATTGTTTGTTATATAAAATATTAATTGTTTTTAGCAATTTATTTACTTCATTTGTCATTGATTTTGCAGAAATTGTTGCTCCTGAAATAGCTGCAATATCTTTTTGATACGTTAATTCTTGATTCGCTGTTTTACCTCTAAACTGTTTTAACCATCGTTTACTTCCAACTTCTCCTCCGTGATCTTCCCTATATACTAAGATTTTGACTTTTGATACGATAAGATTTTTGTCAAAAATCACAATAAAATCAAAATAATCTGCTTTTCCATAAGCTTGTCCGTAATAATAATATCCCAACAAATTATTTTCATCATTAATTTTAAAAAAGTTTGAATCAGTAATTTTTATTGGAAGTGATTCATTTATTTCAAAAGGAATTGTAATTATTTCCTTTTGAAAAGTTTCAACTTCAAAAACTGTTTTAATTTCTTTAGTTATCAATGCTTCTACTCTTTTTGAAACGGTGAAACTTGAAAAAATAAAAACTATAATTAAAATAAATGTTACTTGCTTCATATTTTGAAAATGTAATATTACTTAATTTTTTAATATTTAAAGAGGCTCTGTAAAAATTTATGGCTATTAAATAATTTGAGCCTCTTTTCAATACTAATTTTTAAAACCAAATTGCAACACCTGCATTAAATTGCTTAGAAGTATCACTTCCTGAAACTGCATTATTCATTAATTGATAATCTATTTTAAAAGCCGCTCCTTCTGCTACTTTATAGTTAAATCCAAAAATCAACTCGTTACGATCATAGGCATCATTTGCTTCTAAATTCCCCTGAGTTTCTGCTTGTGTATTGTGTTTTTCATATCGTAAAAAAGGTGTTAATTTTTCTACTCCTTTTAAATCAAAATTATAGGCTATCTCACCATATAAACCATTCATTTTTGAACCTAAGTCCTTTCCTGTTAAAGCATTATACTCTTCCGTACCAGATAAACTAGTTGTAATATATTGCCCTCTTAATTCCAGGTTATTGAATTTATAACGTGCATCTAAACCAATCATAGAAACACCAACCGTACTAGCTGAAATAGAACTATCATCTGTTTGAGTTTTACCAAAATAACCAGAAACTCCCAAACGAAGACCTAATATTCCGTAATAATCTAATTTTGCAGAGAAATTAGGTGAATTAACTACAGATTCTGCACCTTTTTGACGTCCTTTTCTTAATCCGTCAGAACCTCTTAAAACTCCTTCTCCTCCAGCAAAAGATTTAAATCCATTAAACAAATAAGCCTGATATTTTAAAGATGCATTATCAATATTACCTGAAATACCAACTCCTAATTCTCTCCAAGTAGTTGGAACTATATATTTATCTACGTTTGGACGTTCCACACCATAATAAGTTGTTGGTTCGTGAAATTCATTAATAATACCCATTGGTACCAACATTAATCCTGCTAAAACATTTAAATTTTCGTTTGCTTTATATTTTACAAATGCCTGTTCAACATACACTTCTTTTACATGTTCGTATTCTATTTCAGTTAAAAAACTTACTTTTTCATTAAAATTATAACCAAATAATATCACTAATCTATGAACATCAATATTCCCTGCTTTCGAACCATCTGGTTCGTTATAATCAATTTGGCCATATCCACCAATTGTAATCGATTTTCCTAAGTTAGTACTTAATATTCTGCTTGCTGAATTTTGATATGTATCACCTGAATTTCCCTGTGAATATCCAATACTACTCACTAATATTGCTACAAATAGTAATTTTAAATTTCTCATTTTTTAACTTATTTTTATTTAGACTTGTTTTAAATAACACTGCAAATGTATGTAACTACCGTTACATAACAAAGCCTTATTTAGAATAATTATAAATAGTATGACATATGTCATAATTTTTAAAAAAGTACAAAATTATTAAGCTGAAAATGTGATAATTAAAATTGCTCAAATACTTTTAATGCTTCATTATATGCGCTTTCAAAACTCATAGCATTAATATTTGTTGAAGCTTTTTGTTGATTAAAATAAGTAATGAGTTTTTCCGTTGGCATATTTCCCGTAAGTTCATCCTTTGCCATAGGGCAACCACCATAACCCTTAATTGCACCATCAAAACGATTACAACCAGCTTTGTATGCTGCATCTACTTTTTCGAACCAAGTTGTTGGTGTGGTATGTAAATGTGCACCAAATTCAATAGTAGAGTAAATGGGAATTAAATTTGAAAAAAGGTATTTAATAATTTCGGGTGTTGAACTGCCAATAGTATCAGATAATGATAAAATTTTAACACCCATTTTAGCCAATTTCTCTGTCCATGCTGCAACAATTTCTACATTCCAAGGATCTCCATAAGGATTACCGAAACCCATTGATAAATAAGCAACCACTTCTTTATTCGTTTTAGCTGAAATATTTAAAATTTCATTTAATATGTTAATCGATTCGGAAATAGTTTTACCCGTATTTCGCATTTGAAAGTTTTCTGAAATAGAAAAAGGATAACCTAAATAATCAATTTCTTCAAATTTTGAAGCATCTTCCGCACCACGAATATTAGCAACAATTGCCAATAATTTACTTTCAGTTTTTGTAAGATCTAATTTAGAAAGTACGTCTGCAGTATCTCTCATTTGAGGAATTGCTTTTGGAGATACAAAACTGCCAAAATCAATAGTATCAAAACCCACTCTTAATAATGCATTTATATATTGTGCCTTAGCTTTTGTAGGAATAAAATGCGATTTTATTCCTTGCATTGCATCACGCGGGCATTCTATGAGTTTTACCTTATTCATATAGCTTCAAATATACAAATAGAATTAGGAATATAATAGCTTCATTTTAATTGAAGAATTAAAATATTTAATACTAAAATTCTTGTAATATTTATTTAAATTTAGAAAAATTAATTTTACTAAAAACACCAATTATCTATAATTAAATCATGATTCAAAAAGTATCTGAAAATACTGAAATAAAAACTGTTGAAAAATTGGCTTATAAAATTTGGAATGCCCACTATGTCCCAATAATTGGTCAAAATCAGGTAGATTTTATGCTTGAAAAATTTCAAAATTTTAATGCTATAAGTTCACAAATAAAAAATGGTTACGAATATTTTTTAATTTCTGATAACAAAAAAGCTATTGGATATTTATGTTTACTTTCAGATAATGCAACAAAAAAAATGATGATAAGTAAAATTTATATTGATCAAAACGCTAGAGGTGCTGGATTTGGTAAACAATTAATTGATTTTACTAAAAATTTAGCGCATGAAAGAAATATTAAAACTATTTGGCTAACCGTAAATAAATACAATACTAATTCTATAAAATGGTATCAAAAATTAAACTTTAAAATTACTGAAGAAAAAATAATGGATATTGGAAATGGTTACGTTATGGACGATTTTGTTATGGAATTACAACTTGATTAACTTAATTGTTTTAATACAGCCTTATTTATTTTTTTAACCAATGCAGGACCTTCATAAATAAAGCCTGTGTAAATTTGCACTAAATCTGCTCCAGCTTTCATTTTTTCCAGTGCATCTGCTGCAGTATGTATTCCTCCAACTCCAATTATTGGAAAAGATTTATTGGATTTTTCTGCCAAATATTTAATCACCTTTGTACTTCTATCACTAATAGGTTTACCGCTTAAACCTCCGTTTCCTATTGCCTCTAATTGCTCTTTTGAAGCAATTAAACCTTCTCTGTTAACCGAAGTATTTGAAGCAATTACACCATCAATTTTTGTTTCAGCAACTATTTCAATAACTTCATCTAATTGAATATTGTTTAAATCCGGTGCAATTTTTAATAAAATTGGCTTTTGTTTAGAAAATGTTTTATTTGAATTTTGAACTGCAGTAATTAATTCAATCAAATAATCTTTATCTGTTAATTTTGCGTGACTTCCAACATTAGGACAACTTACATTTAGCACAAAATAATCTACATAAGGATGCAATGCAACAAAACACGCTAAATAATCCTTTGTATAATTTTCAGGCATTGTATCGGTATTTTTACCAATATTCCCGCCAATAATAACTTTTCCTTTATTCTTTTTCAATTTTTCAATTGCAACTTCTAAACCTCCATTGTTAAACCCCATTCTATTTATTAAACCCTTATCCGATTTTAAGCGAAAAATACGTTTTTTAGGATTTCCTTCCTGAGCTTTTGGAGTTACTGTACCAATTTCAATAAAACCAAAACCAAAATTGGCCAATTCATTGTATAAAACTGCATTTTTATCGAATCCTGCAGCTAAACCAACTGGATTTTTAAATGTTAATCCAAATAAATTACGCTCCAGTTTTTTATCATTTATTTGAAATAAACTTCTGAAAATAAATGGAATCCCAGGAATTTTTGAAAGTATTTTAATTAATGAAAATGTAAAATGATGAATTTTTTCTGGATCAAAAAGAAAAAATAATGGGCGGATAACACTTTTGTACATAGAATTATGTTTGTGCAAAATTATAAAAAAGTTATGATTTATGTATTATAAAATATAAGAAGTTAAAAACACTTCAACAAGTTCAGTGTAACTTGGGTGTTTGAATAATTAATCACAACTCTTTTACCAGTCTGAGCCTTTCGAAGACTTTACAAGTCCGCAAAAAAAAAATTACGTTGCAACAAACCAAGTGTACCAAAAAAAAGCCTTTAGATTAATATCTAAAGGCTTTTAAATTGTTTTTTAAAATTAACGCAATGTAGCGCCTACATTCTTTTCAAATGTTTGTTGCAATTTTTGCATTATTTTATCAATTTGCTTTTCTTCTAAAGTTTTGTTCTCATCTTGCAACAAGAAACTAACTGCATAAGATTTTTTCCCTTCTTCTAATTTTTCACCTTCATATACATCAAATAAATCAACTTCTTTTAATAAGTTTTTCTCAGCCTGAAAAGCTAAATTATATATCTCATTAAATGTTACTTCACTATCTAATAACAATGCAAAATCTCTTTTAACAGCTGGGAATTTTGGTAAATTAGAAACATTAATTGAAGTCTTTCCACCAACTTTAAGTAAATTTTCCCAATTAAAATCAGCAAACAAAACTTCTTGTTTTATACCAAACTCTTTATTAATTGAGCGTTTAATAACACCCAAATCAACCAATTTAATTTTCCCTAAACTCAATGTAATTCCTTCCGAAAATACATCGTTTTTAGTTGGAGTTGTTTTTAGTTTTTTAATTCCTAAACGTTGTAATAATGCAACTGCTACTCCTTTCAAATAAAAGAAATCTGATTTTTTTTGAGTAACATTCCAACGCTCTTTTGTTCTGTTTCCTGATACAAATAAAGTTAAATGTTTTTGTTCTGAATATCCACTTTCAAACTTATGATACGTTTTTCCAAATTCAAAGAATTTTAACGCATTATTCTTTCTGTTAATATTATAAATAACAGATTCTAACCCACTGAATAACAACGACTGGCGCATTACTCCCAAATCGTTACTTAAAGGGTTTAACATGGCTACATTATTTTCTTCACTCAACATATCTGTTAATGAAACATAACTAGCTTTTGTTAAAGAATTTGCCATTGTTTCATTAAAACCTTGTGAAACCAATTGGTTAGAAAGAATGTTTTCAATTTTTACATCATTAAATTCTGAAAAAGAAATAGACGTATTTAATTTATGAGAAAACTCAACATTATTAAAACCATATACTCGTAAAATTTCTTCAATTACATCAGCTTCTCTTGTTACATCAACTCTATAAGCAGGAATTGTTAATCCAATTCCGCCGTCGGTTACACTATTAAACTTAATATCTAACGATGCTAAAATGTTTTTAACAGTTTCTCTAGGAATTTCAGCTCCAATTAATCGGTCCATTTTTTCAAAACTCAAAAACACCTGATTAGCTTCAATTTTTGTTGGATAATTGTCAATTACTTCGGAAGAAACTTTACCTCCAGCTACTTCTAATATTAAAAGTACAGCTCTTTTTAACGCGTATTCAGTAATATTTGGATCAATTCCTCTTTCAAATCTAAAGGAAGCATCTGTATTTAAAGCGTGCCTTTTTGCCGTTTTACGAACCGCAACTGGATTAAAATAAGCACTTTCTAAAAATATTGAAGTTGTATTTTCTGTTACACCAGAAGTTAAACCGCCAAAAACACCGGCAATACACATTGGCTCCTCATTACCATTACAAATCATTAAATCCTCTTCATGTAATTCACGTTCAACTTCATCAAGTGTTGTAAACTTAGTTCCGGTTGGTAATGTTTTTACAATAACTTTATTTCCTTTTACTTTTGAAGCGTCAAAGGCATGTAAAGGCTGACCTAATTCATGTAACACATAATTAGTAACATCAACAATATTATTTATAGGTTTTAAACCTATTGCTTTTAACCTGTTTTGAATCCATTCTGGAGAATCTTTAACAGTAATATCCGATATGGTAACCCCAGCATATCTAGGTGCTTTTTCAACATCATCAACTACCACTTCAAACCTTAAGCTTCTATCATCCACATGAAAATCGGTTACTGAAGGCGAAATTAATTCTAAAGAAATATCATTTTGAATAAGTCCTGCACGTAGATCTCTAGCAGTACCATAATGACTCATTGCATCGGCACGGTTGGGTGTTAAGCCAATTTCAAAAACCTCATCTTTTTCAATATTAAAAACTTTTGCTGCAGGAGTTCCTGCTTTTAAAGTTTCATCCAATACCATAATACCATCGTGACTGCTTCCCAATCCAAGTTCATCTTCGGCGCAAATCATACCATGACTTTCTTCACCTCTAATTTTACCTTTTTTTATTTTAAAACCTTCACTTTTATCATCATACAATGTAGTTCCAATAGTTGCAACAGGCACTGTTTGCCCAGCAGCTACATTTGGAGCTCCACAAACAATTTGAACTGGTTCTCCATTTCCTAAATCAACAGTAGTTACTTTTAATCTATCAGCGTTTGGATGTTGTACACAAGTTAAAACCTTCCCAATTACAATTCCTTCCAAGCTTCCTTTTATAGATTCTACCGTTTCAATTCCTTCAACTTCTAGTCCTAAATCGGTTAACAATTCTCCTGTTTTTTTAGCCTCCCAATCAACCTTTAAAAACTGTTTTAACCAATTGTATGATATTTTCATCTTAGTTTATATTTTTTAAACGAAATGCAAAGATAATCAATAGAAGTTGAAAGTTAAAAGTTTGCACCTAAAAGTTGACATTGGTTTTTTGTATTTAAAAACTACTTCTTCTGTTTTCAGCTATCTAATTTCACATTAAAAAAATCCTTATTTTTGCAGCAATGAATAAGATAAACAACGATACTATAATTGCATTGGCAACTTCAGCAGGTGTTGGAGCAATTGCGGTTATACGACTGTCAGGGAAAAATGCTATTGAAATTGTAAATAAACATTTCAAGTCTAAATTTGGAAATAAAGATTTAACTAAAGTAAAATCTCATACAATTCATTTAGGTAATATTGTTGAAAATGAGCGAATTATAGATGAAGTTTTAATTTCTATATTTAAAAATCCACATTCCTATACTGGTGAAAATGTTGTTGAAATAAACTGCCATGGTTCCGTGTATATTCAACAAGAAATTTTACAACTTTTTATTAAAAATGGTGTAAGAAATGCAAATGCTGGAGAATTTACATTGCGTGCTTTTTTAAACGGAAGAATGGATTTAAGTCAGGCTGAAGCTGTCGCAGATTTAATTGCATCAAATTCTGCAGCATCGCACCAAGTTGCATTGCAACAAATGCGAGGTGGGTTTAGTACAGAAATTGAAAATTTACGTCAGCAGTTATTGAATTTTGCTAGTTTAATTGAATTAGAATTAGATTTTGCTGAAGAAGATGTTGAATTTGCAGACAGAACCGAATTTAAAAATTTGATTGAAAAAATAAGTGTCGTTTTAAAACGATTGATTGATTCTTTTGCTTTAGGAAATGTATTAAAAAATGGTATTCCGGTTGCTATTGTTGGAGAACCAAACGTTGGAAAATCTACCTTATTAAATGCACTTTTAAATGAAGAGAAAGCTATTGTAAGCCATATTGCAGGAACAACAAGAGATGCAATTGAAGACGAAATAAATATTGAAGGTGTTGCATATCGTTTTATTGATACTGCCGGAATTAGGCATACCAAAGATTTTGTTGAAAGCATTGGAATTAAAAAAACATACGAAAATATTGAAAAGGCACAATTAGTATTGCATTTAATTGATGCTTCTAAAATTGAATTACTTCAAGGAAAAATTTCCGAATTAGAAGAAAAATATCCTACAAAAAAAATACTGACCATTGTAAATAAGGCAGATTTGCTTTCAAATGAAGAAATTCAAAAATTAAAATCACAATTTGAAAACCTAATTATACTTTCAGCCAAAGAAAAAACTGGTATTCATGAGTTAACCACTACCCTTACTCAATTAGCCAATAAAGGTGCTTTAAGTAATAACGAAACTATTGTTAGTAATTCTCGCCATTTTGAAGCCTTAAATAATGCGTATAACTCCATAAAAGAAGTTCAAAAAGGTATTGATTTAAATATTAGTACCGATCTTTTTGCTATTGATATTCGTCAAGCATTACATTATTTAGGTGAAATTACCGGAGAAGTTACTACTGAAGATTTATTAGGTAATATTTTCGCTAATTTCTGTATCGGCAAATAATTTCCATAATTTTACATAAAAAACTACCCAAAAGCCCATAGTTATCAACACTTTTTTTACGGTTTTGAAATTTTCAATTTTGTAAATTTATGTACCGTTTTGATTAAAAATGTACCTTTATTGTACCTCATTTGAGGTTTTCAACAAAGGAGAAATAGGGTTATGAAGTAATGACACATCCAGAAACATTATGACATTTGAGCAAACAAGATGACTTTCTTAAAAATCAGAATACAGAACACATCCTGAAACACAATTTCTTCATAATTAATGAGTAAAAACAACATAAAATCTCTAAAATAAAAAATTATGAAAATTTCTAAAAATTGTATCTACTGTGGCAAGGAGTTTGTTGCTCATAGACTTACTACAAAATATTGTAGTCCAGATTGCAATAAAAAACATTATAAAATACGCATAAAAAAAGGGGAAATATCAGAAAGTCAACAAAACGAAAAAGCTATCAAAGAGAGCATATATAAACAACAATATTTATTAAATAACAAAGCGCACTTATCTATTAAAGAAACTTGTGAACTTTTAGGTTTAAGTAGATCTACAATTTACAGACTTATCAAAGATCAAAAGTTAAAAGTATTAAAAATAGGTGCAAGAATTATTATTCATAGATCGGATATAGAAGATATGATTAAAAGCCATTCAAAAACTTATATACCGGATCAAGTTGAAAACATAAAAGCTAATTTTAATATAAATAATTATTATTATATTGGTGAAATAATAAATTTATATGGCATTAGTGAAAAAGGTCTTTATTCACTTTTAATCAATCATTTAGTAGATAAAGTCCAAATTGGAAGTTATACATATGTTCTTAAAACTGATATAAAAAAGTTACTAGGAAACCCAGAAAATTTATAATAACGATATGGCTAATGTAACCTTACGACATAAAAAAATAGCGAATGGTAAATCAAGTTTGTATTTAGACTACTTTCCTCCTATTATTAGTCCTAAAACTGGAAAAGAAACCAGAAGAGAATTTTTAAAATTAACCGTTTTTGACAAACCAACTTCACTAATAGATAAAGAACATAACAAAACTACCGTAGAGTTTGCACAATTAATTAGAGCAAAAAGACTGGTTCAAATTAGAAATAGAGAATTTGGGTTTAAAGAAAATGTGGACATCAATATTAATTTTGTTGAGTACTACGAAAAAATTGTGTTGGAGTATTTTAACAAAGGCACCAATAATTACCTAAACTGGAATGCTTCCTTTCAATATTTTAAAAAATTTGTTGGAAAAACTATCAGCTCTAGAAACCTTTCCATAGAAATGGTTAAAAAATATCGTGAATTTTTACTAACTACAAATACTATAAAATCTTCAAAAAGAAAATTAGCTCAAAATACGGCTGCATCCTATTACAAACATTTCATAAATATTTTAAAGAGAGCTTATAAAGAACAAATTATTTCAATTGACCTTGCTCAACATGCTGACTACATAAAACAAGAACAAACATTTAGAGAGTATTTAACAGAGAAAGAGTTGGAAAAATTATGGAATACTGATATAAAAAAGCCACAAATAAAAAGAGCTGCATTATTTTCGGCATTGACAGGGTTGAGATTTGTAGAAATTTATAATTTGACTTGGGAAATGATTTTTGTAGACAAACATCAAGGACATTATATTCAACTAAAAGAACAAAAGACAGGAAATATTCAAAATCAACCTATTTCCGATATTGCCATAAGTATTTTAAAAAAAGAATTGACAACCAGTGGAAAAATATTTACTTCACTAAAATATTATGAAGTAGCAAAAACCGTTAAAAAATGGGTGCAAGATGCCGGAATACATAAAAAAATAAGTTTTCACAATTTTAGACATAGCTATGCAACGCTGCAACTAGCTAATAGTACGGACATTTATACTGTTTCCAAATTATTAGGCCATAAAAATGTAGCTACAACTCAGATTTATGCAAAAGTTATAGACAAAACTAAAATTGAAGCCGCAAATAGAATAAATTTAGATCTACATGGATTATCAGATTAATTATACCAAAACATACGATAAAATCTTCCAAGAAAGAGAAGTGTTTTTTAAAGACCAGTTGATTTTAGCAAAACAACTAAACCAAACATTCAATTATACTAGCAATTCCTTATTAACTATTTCTAATGAGTTATTAACTTCAAAACTGAACTACTTTATGGATGATCCATATCTTGAAGTAATGGTTTTATTTAACAACAGACATTCAATTTATGAGGACGATCAAATTAACAATATAATAGAATATAGTATTAAACCATTTATTGCTGGTTTTGAAAATAATTCTACTTATAATTTAATTGAAATTATATCTAAAATAGCCGAACTTGATGCTATAAAAGAAACGTCCAGAATTTTAAAAAATAATTATGATCTTTATAATTTGATGTTTCAGCTAAATAATTTTACGAAATTTGAACTGATAGATTATCACACAAATTTGGAAACTTTACCTCTTTTTGAAAAATTACATAGGAAAATTTATCCACCTTCAAAAGGTGAAAAAATAAAAATTAGTAACAATAATAATATTGAAGATTTATTTTTAAATGTTAAAGAAGTAGCTGAATTGACAAATTACGCCGCTGCAACTATTTACGATTTAAAACATAAAGGAAAGATACCTTTCTATAAAAATGGAGCAAAACTGCAATTCAAAAAATCAGAAATTATTGAGTGGATGGAAAAAGGAAAAGGAACTACTAAAGATGATTTAGAAAGAAAAGCAAACGAATATTTATTAAAAAATAGCTAAAAATTGAATTTACACGTCTAATTAACGTCTAATTAGACGTTAAAATAAAAACTATGGAAACAGGAAATTATATATGTCATTTGTGTGAAAAGGAATATGAACCAACTAAAAGAGGTCGTCAGAAATTTTGTTCATCAAAATGCAGAAAAAAATACAACTATCATAAAAATAGAGTATCAAGTGATAAATCAGTTGCAACTGAAACAATATCAAAACCTTCAAAGTTAAAAGTAGATGAAATGAGTTTTGCTGGTGTTGGGAATGCTGCAACTGGAACCCTATTAGCTGATGGACTAAAAGAAATAGTAAAAGCATTTCAACCAGAAGAAAATAAACCTGTAACTAAAAAAGATTTTCAAGAACTTAAAACCTTATTTAAAAAAAATAGATATTGTTTAATCCAAAATATGGAAAGAAGATATGATGGAGCTCTACCCTATTTCGATATGGCAACAAATACAATCGTATATTTTTCAGATCCGAATTATAGCAATCCTACACATAATATTATTTAATAAAAAAAATTAACAATATTGGAATGTTTTAATTTTTCTAAATTTAATTAAAACCTACTCTAAAGAATATCTAGATAATAATTAGTTGAGGAGTTACTAATAATCACAAAGGCTAAAGACCTTACCTGCAAACCTTTGATTTTACAATAATGATAATTATCATTTAAAAATTCGATTTTACTTCTTAAATTTGAGTGTTAACCTTAATATTTAAAAATTGCTAAACAATAATGAGATTTTATTAAAAATTAAGATGTGCTAAATTTTAGCATCTTTTTTTATGCAATTAATTTAGGTTGATAAAAATTGATAAAACATATTGAAAACTACCTTTATCCCGTTAATTTGATGGGGATAAACGTATATTTTATAAGGATATAACAAGTTGGCATTAATAGTGCCAGAGGAAAATTTTAGTTCTATTGAAAAATGATTAGCATTCTATTATAATTTGTAATTTTTAAGATAAATCTAGTTAAGATCCTT
>NZ_QTTQ01000009.1 GCF_003384935.1 Lutibacter oceani | reverse complement strand
TTGCTACCGGTGAATCATTATCGCATAGAGTATAAGTGAAAGTATCTGTTCCTGCAAAACCTGCTGCTGGTGTATAATCAAATGTACCGTCTCCATTATTAACTACTGTTCCTCCATTTGCACTTGTTACATCAGAACTTGTAATGGTTGCGCCATCAACTACTGAATCATTCGTTAACACATTTCCTGTTGTTACCAATGTATTTTCTAAAGTACTTGCTGTATCATCTGCCGCAACCGGATTACCCGCATCGTTTACTGTTATCGTTACTGTTGCTGTTGAACAATTTGCTACCGGTGAATCATTATCGCATAGAGTATAAGTGAAAGTATCTGTTCCTGCAAAACCTGCTGCTGGTGTATAATCAAATGTACCGTCTCCATTATTAACTACTGTTCCTCCATTTGCACTTGTTACATCAGAACTTGTAATGGTTGCGCCATCAACTACTGAATCATTCGTTAACACATTTCCTGTTGTTACCAATGTATTTTCTAAAGTACTTGCTGTATCATCAACCGCTATTGGATTTCCTGCGTCAGTTACTGTTACCGTTACAGTTGCTGTTGAACAACTTGCTACCGGTGAATCATTATCGCATAGAGTATAAGTGAAAGTATCTGTTCCTGCAAAACCTGCTGCTGGTGTATAATCAAATGTACCGTCTCCATTATTAACTACTGTTCCTCCATTTGCACTTGTTACATCAGAACTTGTAATGGTTGCGCCATCAACTACTGAATCATTCGTTAACACATTTCCTGTTGTTACCAATGTATTTTCTAAAGTACTTGCTGTATCATCTGCCGCAACCGGATTACCCGCATCGTTTACTGTTATCGTTACTGTTGCTGTTGAACAATTTGAGATATTAGCAGTTTCACAAATTTGATAAACTAATGAATACACTCCTTCAATAGTTGTTGCCGCAACATTTACTTCACCTGTAGCTATATTTAATGTTATACCTGGATTTGTAGAACTAATTTCACTTAATGTTACATTTGCAAGTGTAGGGGTTGATCCTCCCAAATTATCATTTACCAATACATTTGCCACAGCAACGCTTAATATACCCTCGTTTACTGTTCCTGAATCATCAACCCCCTCAATAAGATTAGCTGTAACTGTTAATATTACCGCATTAGATTGTGCCTCAGGATCACAAACAATAGAAGGTGTCGTTATTATTGCACGATAGGAATTACCATCTAAAGATGAATTTAACACACTAACTGTAAGTGTTGCTGTTGTTGCCCCGCTATAAACTCCTCCGTTTGTAATATTTACAAATCCTGAACCTGAATCTTCTTGCCATTGATATTGCTCCGCTGTTCCAATACCTGAAGTAGTTGCTACAACATTAAAGGTAGCATTATTTATTGCTGTAATAGTTGCGTCAGTAGGTTGTGTGCTAATCCCTGTAACTGCTATACTTGTTTGTAAATAATCATCAGTACCATTTATATCATTATCTGATGGTAAAATATTATAAGTTGCTCCTGTTATACCTGCAGCAATTACAAGTCCATTCGCATCGACAGCTGGAATTCCAGCTCCATAATACCCATTACCATCACTATCAGTACCTGCCCCATAAACTTCATCAACATCAGGACAACCATCATTATCTGAATCTGAATCTAAATGATTAGGGTCTGAATCAGCATCTGCACTTGCTTCATAAACATCTGGCTCCCCATTACTATCTGCATCAGTATAATTTGTAACTGATCCATCAGCGTTAGCAATATATGTCGCAGACAACCCTGTATCATCAGATGTATCTAAATAGTTTGGCAATCCATCACCATCATGGTCTCCATTGGGATCATTTCCTCCTGCTTCTGTAACATCCAAAATACCATCATTATCATCATCTAAATCAATATCATCAGTAATTCCATCTCCATCATTATCACCTAAACATACTGAATATAAAGGCGCTACAATAGCAAGGTCATAATCCATATCAAAATCTTTCAAATAACCACTATTCGCATAATTATCAAATTCAATAACTGCCACATCACTAAATTCATACATCACTCTACTTGTTGGTCCAGCAGTTTCGTTTTGTGAACCAACTGCATTTAAGTCTGGTGGTATATTATCAATTACCAAATTAGTAGGGTCAGCAGTCGCATTAAACCTAACATTTGCCCCACAATTTGTAGCTAAACCTTCATTATTTGGCCCATCAATATCATTAATTACAAATCTAAAGTCATTGACAGGAATTTGAGTTACTCCATCTGCCTGTAAAAAAGTAAATCTAATTCTACTT
The DNA here is from genome assembly GCF_003384935.1 of Lutibacter oceani. Taxonomy (GTDB): domain Bacteria; phylum Bacteroidota; class Bacteroidia; order Flavobacteriales; family Flavobacteriaceae; genus Lutibacter; species Lutibacter oceani. The sequence goes on along the minus strand of NZ_QTTQ01000009.1, from coordinate 1,236,123 downwards.
AAGTTATTTGGAATCCCTGAAGTTAATGAATTTGAGGTATATCTAATATCATCACCATTTATTGTAAAAACCCCATCTTCTGGACCTGCAATTCTTTGAGCTCTAATAAATGCCAATGAAGGAATTGTAGGAGAAGATGCAACAAATAAAGCATTATTTGTATTGCCACCTGATGAAACTGAACTAACAGTTACCAACTCAAAATTTTGAGCAAGGGCTTTTCCACTAAAAAACAAAACCGCAAGCATTAAAAATAGCACTTGTTTGGTTTGTTTAAATTTTACTCCGGGATTTTTTTTAATTGAGTAATTGTTTTTCATATATAGTTAATTTATTCTGACTTAATATTATTTCATCTATTATTGAAATACATTATAAATGTGTATTTCAATGTAAATTTGTTAATAATTAAAATTTGTTTTTTTATATAGGGACTTTGCTTTTTACAAAATTAATTTTTTTAACATAATCTTAATGAAAAATATATTATACTTAGTAAAGTGTAAGAATTTCAATATAAATGGTCTATTTTTTTTAATAAAAAAACAATTTACCTACTATAAAAACAGTGTAAATTGCCCTATTTTAAAAATATGTTTATGGCCTTCATTAATAAGTTAAACTCTTCTAAACAAAAAAAATCTCAACAAAAAAATTAAAATTTAGTCACTTAGTTAATTGCATCTAAAATTTTACTTAAAAAAGCATCCACATTAAATTCAGGATTTTCAGTTAAGCCTAAACGAACAACTACAATATCTTTTGAAGGAATTATAAATACATGTTGACCTTGATAACCATTACAAGAAAATAAATCTTTTGGTACATTTGGATACACACCTCCGTCATTTAACCAAAATTGTGCTCCATATTGCCCATTTGATCCATTTGTTGGTGTTTTACTATAATCTACCCAAGATTTATTTAAAATTTGTTCTCCGTTCCAGCTTCCTTCATTTAAATACAACAGTCCAAATTTTGCCCAATCACGTGCAGTTGCCCAACCGTAACTTGAGCCTATATAATTTCCCGTAGCATCAGTTTCTATTAACATAGAGTTCATTCCAATTTTATCAATTAGCTCTTTATACCAAAAATCTAAATACTCTTGGTGTGTTTTAAATTGATTTCTAATAAAACCTGATAATAAGTTTGTAGTACCTGAAGAATAATTCCAACTATTATTAGGTTTCCCTATTAATGGTTTATTAAGTTGTGTTTTTGTCATATCTTGATCTAAAAACAACATTTTAGTTACATCAGAAATGTTGTTATAATCTTCAACCCATTCCAAACCACTATTCATTTGCAACAAATTATTTAAGGTAATTTTTGAACGATTATCATTTTTCCATTCCAGGAATAAACTGGTTTGGCTTATAGCTATTTTACCTTGTTTTTCTAAAACACCTAAAACAGCATTTGTAATACTTTTGGTCATAGACCAACCTAATAGTTTGGTCTCTTTTGTAAAACCAGGTGCATATTTTTCAACAATTAATTTATTCTTATAAATTACAACTACTGCCCTGGTTCTTTTTATAGTGTCTCCTTCTTTATCAAAAGCATTGTCAACTGCATTTTGAAGCGCTTCATAATTTATATTATTATATATGGTGTCTTTTTGTGGTAAATCTCCATAAGGAAACGGTAATTCGTTTTTTAAAAAAGTTCTGTTGGGTTTAAATTTTTGATTTTTATAATCTTTTGGAAGTAGTATACACCCAATACCTTTTTTATATATAGCCTTTCTCTTTTTTAAGCCAAACACAGTTGAAGTAACCGATTTTTCTTCTTTATTAATTACGTTTTTTGCATAATAAACCGGGTTAATATCATTATCTCCAGCTTCAATTGATTGTAAATCTCTTTTTGCTTCAAATGTACACGAACAAACACTTTTGGCTGAAAAACCGGTAATAATATTTAATCGTGGATAATTATAGCCCACAACACCAATTACAATTATTAATAATGGAACAATCCCAAATTTGACTAATTTTTTCATTTTAATGTTAATTATTAAGGCCTAAAAATAACATTTATTTTGTCAGTTTAAAAAAAGATTTTACATTTGTTAACCATTTGGTTAAACTAAATAGTTAATACTATGACAAGAACAAAAGACATAACTGCTGAAACAAACATTTTAAATGCTGCAAAACGCATTTTTCAAAAAAAAGGAATGGATGGCGCACGCATGCAAGAAATTGCAGATGAAGCAGGAATTAACAAGGCTTTACTTCATTATTATTACAGAAGTAAACAACTGCTTTTTGAGGCTGTTTTTAAAAGCGCTTTTATGCTATTAGCTCCCCAATTAAACAAAATACTTAATAATGATGATTCTTTAAATGATAAAATTAAAAACTTTACAAAAAACTATATTTCATTTATTATTAAACATCCATATTTACCAAATTTTATAATAAGCGAGCTGAATAGAAACCCTGAATTTGTTGAAAAATTAATTTCAGAAAAAAACTTTCCAACTATTCAAAAGTTTAAAAACCAAGTACTAGAAAATATTGAAAATGGATTAATTACACCTATTAAACCTGAGCACCTTTTTATAAATATTATGGCTTTAAACATCTTTCCTTTTATTGCATCACCACTACTGAAAGGATTTTTAAAAATTGATGCTAAAAATTATGAACAATTAATGGAAGAAAGAGCCACTGAAGTTTCAAATTTTATTATCAATGCAATTAAAATATAGTTTTATGAAAAAAAAACACGTTTTATTGTTACTGTTTCTTTCAACAGGAATGTTTTCACAAGAAAAGTTGAGTTTAGAAACCTGTTATTCTTTATTGAATAAAAACTATCCATTGGCAAAACAGTCGAATTTGTTTGCTAAGCAAAATGAACTAGACATCGCATCAATTTACACAAAAAAACTTCCAAAATTAGAATTGGGAGTTCAAACAACCTATCAGTCCGATGTTACAAAAATGCCAATTGAAATACCAAATACAACCGTTGAAGCTCCAAACAAAGACCAGTATAAAGCAACGCTTTCAGCAAATCAATTAATTTATAATGGTGGTTTAATTAATGCTACTAAAAAAGTTAGTGAAGCTACTTTAAAAGAACAACAAAAACAAGTTGAAGTAACTTTATACCAACTTAAAAAACAAGTAAATGCCTACTTTTTTTCAGTAGTACTTTTTAATGAAAAAATGGAATTATTACGTGCTAAAAAAACAATGCTTGAAACTAAATTACATGAAGTAAAAGCAGGAATTAAATTTGGAGCATTATTACCAACTTCTGATTATGTTATTGAAGCTGAAATTTTAAAAATTAAACAACAATTAGAAGCGCTTTCTTTAAATAAAAGTAGTTTAATTAAATCTTTAGCACAACTAATCGGAACTCCTATACCAACACATACTGAGTTTGAAAACCCAACTATTTTAACAGATTATACTACTGAACTTAAAAGACCTGAATTAGCCCTTTTTCAACTTCAAAAAGAGAAAATTGAAACCTCAGAAAATCTACTTTCCAAACAAAATGCACCAAATTTAATAGGCTATGCAACAGGCGGCTATGGAAATCCGGGATTAAATATGCTTGATAATTCTTTTCAAACTTTTTACCAAGTTGGTATTAAATTAAATTGGAATATTTTTGATTGGAATGCTAATAAAAAACAACGGGAATCTTTATTAATTAATAAAGAAATTGTTGAAAATCAAGAAGCAGTTTTTCAGCTAAACACAGCTATTGAATTGCAACAAAAACAAACTGAAATTAACAAACTTTCAAACCTAATTAATTCAGATTTAAAAATTATTGAACTCCGAAAAAAAATCTTAAAATCTACCGAATCCCAGCTTAAAAACGGTGTTATTACTTCCTCAGCTTACATAACAGAAATTACCAATTTATTTGAAGCAGAAAACAGTTTAAGCACACATAAAATTGAAGTGCTTTTAGAAAAAGCCAATTACAACATCTTAAAAGGAAATTAATATATGAAAACGAACTATCAAATAATCGCATTAACCATAATTGTTAGCAGTTTATTTTCTTGCAACAATAACCATAAAGCAGATGGCTATGGAAATTTTGAAGCGACCGAAGTTATTATTTCTGCAGAAAATAACGGCAAGCTTTTACAATTTAACACAGAAGAAGGTGAAGTTTTAAAAAAAGGAGACTTTGTTGGTTATATAGATACCATTCCGTTGGCTTTAAAAAAACAACAATTACAAACGTCAAAAGAAATTGTTTATTCAAAATCTAAAGGAGTTTTATCGCAAATTAACGTTTTAAAAGCTGAATTAAAAACAGCACATATTTCAAAAAACAGAATTGAAAATTTGGTAAAAGAAAACGCAGGAACACAACAACAATTAGATGCCATAAATGGTAAAATTGATGTTTTAAATCAGCAAATTAGAAGTATTGAAATTCAAAATGCACCTGTTGTAAATGAACTTAAAAGTTTAGATATACAATTAAAACAAATAGAAGATCAGCTTCAAAAAAGTAACGTTATAAATCCAGTTAAAGGAATCGTTTTGGTTAAATATGCCGAACCTAACGAAGTTGTTACCTTTGGAAAACCTCTCTATAAAATAGCTGATTTAACAACTATGCAATTACGCGTTTACGTAAGCGAAACCCAGTTGGTAACTATTAAAATTGGTCAAGAAGTTACTGTAAAAATTGATGAAGGTAAAACTATGAAAAATTACGCAGGAACAATTTCTTGGATTGCCTCAGAAGCTGAATTTACACCCAAAATAATTCAAACAAAAGAAGAACGTGTAAACCTTGTGTACGGCGTAAAAATTGATGTAAAAAACGATGGCAGTTTAAAAATTGGAATGCCAGCAGAAATGTGGATAACTGAAAACATTTAAAGGTTTAACCATGAGTATTTCTGTACAAAATATCAGTAAATCATTTAAAAATAAAACCGCTTTATCAGACATTTCTTTTGAAGTAAAAGAAGGTGAACTTTTCGGTTTAATTGGTCCTGATGGCGCTGGAAAAACAACGTTGTTTAGAATTTTAACTACCCTTTTAATTCCTAATAAAGGGGAAGCAACGATTGCAAATTTTGATATTATAAAAGATTATAAAAGCATTCGGAATAATGTGGGTTATATGCCAGGACGCTTTTCTTTATATCAGGATTTAACTGTGGAAGAAAATTTAGAATTTTTTGCAACTATTTTTGGAACCACCATAGAAGAAAACTACGATTTAATAAAAGATATATACGTTCAAATTGAACCTTTTAAAAAAAGACGAGCAGGAAAATTATCAGGCGGAATGAAACAAAAACTAGCCTTAAGTTGTGCTTTAATTCACAAACCAAAAGTGCTGTTTTTAGATGAACCAACCACTGGTGTTGATCCTGTTTCACGAAAAGAATTTTGGGAAATGTTAAAGCGCTTACAAACCAAAGGAATTACTATTTTAGTTTCAACTCCTTATATGGATGAAGCTGCTTTATGTGACAGAATTGCATTAATACAAGATGGTAAAATTTTAGAAATAGATACACCACGAGAAATTGTAAAACACTATCCTAAAACCATTTACAATGTAAAAGCAGCTAATATGTACTTGCTAATTGAAAGTTTAAACATTTATAAACACAAATATAGTGTATACCCTTTTGGTGAATTTGTGCATTATACCGATAGCAGAACCAATTTTAATCCAGAAGATTTAAAACTTTATTTAAAGACTAAAAACCTTAAAAATATAAGCATTGAAATTACCCAAGCTACCATTGAAGACACCTTTATGGAACTGGCGAAGTAATAAGCAGGTCACTTCGAGTAATTTTCAATAGAAAATTGTATCGAGAAGTTCTCGATACATCGGTAAAAGCCTTAACTAGAACTGACAAAAAATAGAAGTAGAAAAATGAAAGAAGAAACAGCAATACACGTTGAAAATCTAACTAAAATGTTTGGTGACTTTACAGCTGTAAATGCCATTTCATTTGATGTGAAAAAAGGTGAAATTTTTGGTTTTTTAGGCGCAAATGGAGCTGGTAAAACTACCGCTATGAAAATGTTGATTGGTATTTTAACTCCAACTTCAGGCAATGCAGATGTTGCTGGATTTAATGTGAATACTCAACCAGAAAGCATTAAAAAAAGTATTGGTTATATGAGTCAGAAATTTGCTTTGTATGATGATTTAACTGTAAAAGAAAATATTACCTTTTTTGGAGGAATTTATGGTTTAACCCGCAAACAAATCAATGAAAAAAGATATCAGTTGGTTGAAGAATTAGAATTACAAGAAATTGTAAACGAACTAGTAAGCTCTTTACCTTTAGGTTGGAAACAAAAAATAGCCTTTTCTGTTGCCTTATTACACAATCCTAAAATTGTTTTTCTAGATGAACCAACAGGAGGCGTTGATCCAATTACTCGCCGTCAATTTTGGGAACTTATTTACAAAGCCGCAAACAAAGGCACCACCATTTTTGTAACCACACATTATATGGATGAAGCTGAATATTGTGATAGCGTATCCATTATGGTAAACGGTAAAATTGAAGCTTTAGATACACCTAAAAAATTAAAAGAACAGTTTAATGCAGAAAGCATGAATGATGTATTTTTAAAACTAGCAAGAGGATGAAACGCTTTATAGGGTTTATAAAAAAAGAGTTTTACCATATCTTTAGAGATAAGCGATCATTATTCATTTTATTTGGTATGCCTATAGCACAAATCATGTTATTTGGTTTTGCCATTACCAATGAAATAAATAACGTTGATATCGCAATATTAAACAATTCAAAAGACGCAACTACTGAAGAAATTATTAATAAATTAAATTCATCCAGCTATTTTAGTATAAAAGAATTTATTCAAAATGAGAATGAAATTGAAGCTATTTTTAAAAAAGGTCACGTAAAAGCTGTATTAAATTTTGAAGCTGACTTCAGTAAAAAATTAAGCACGAAAAACAATGCAAATGTTCAAATTATTACAGATGCTACAGACCCAAACACTGCTAATACTATTAGCAATTATGTAAGTGCTATTTTGCAAAATTACACACAAACCATAAATAAAAACGTTACAATTACTTACCAAATTATTCCAAAAACTCGCATGGTTTATAATCAGGAATTAAAAAGTGTTTTTATGTTTGTTCCGGGTGTTATGACTATAATTTTGATGTTAGTTTCTGCCATGATGACTTCAATTTCTATAACTCGTGAAAAGGAGTTAGGCACCATGGAAATTTTGTTGGTTTCACCTTTAAAACCATTTCAAGTAATTGTTGGTAAGGTTGTTCCCTATATTTTTCTTTCTATTGTAAATGCAATTATTATTATAATTCTGAGCATTTTTGTTTTTAATATGCCCGTTCAAGGAAGTCTCTTTTTATTGGGTATAGAAAGTATTTTGTTTATAATTACATCCTTGTCTTTAGGCATTTTAATTTCAACCGTTTCAGTAACTCAACAAACCGCTATGATGATTAGTTTAATGGGATTAATGTTACCTGTAATTTTACTATCTGGTTTTATTTTTCCAATTACTAGTATGCCATTACCACTTCAAATTATAAGTAATATTATACCTGCAAAATGGTTTATTATTATAGTAAAAGGTATTATGTTAAAAGGTGTTGGATTTACTTTTATTTGGAAAGAAACACTCATTTTAGTTGGAATGACACTCTTTTTTATTGTTTTAAGTACCAAAAAATATAAAATAAGGCTAGAGTAAGCCCCCTAACCCCCCAAAGGGGGAATTTAATTAAAAAAGAATAATTAAAAGTACGGTGACTGAGTGGAGTCGAAGTCCTAATTAAAAATCAAAAAATACAAATGAATACTAAAAACGTTATTGCGAAATTTTTGATAAAAATTGTGGCAATCTCCTTCAAAAAATGAGATAACCTCGTCGCTTTCGCTCCTCGTTATGACGATTTAAAATGAAGAATTATAAAATGAATACAATTCTATACATCATACAAAAAGAATTCAGACAAATATTCAGAAATAAAGGCATGCTTCCTATTATTTTTGTACTGCCTTTAATTCAGCTGATTATTTTGTCAAATGCAGCTACGTTTGAAATTAAAAATATCAAATTTTCTTATGTAGATAATGATAACACATCATTCTCAAGAGAATTAATTGAAAAATTTGATGCTTCAACCTACTTTAATGTATTGGCCAAATATCCTTCAAAAAAAATAGCAAATTCAGCTATGTTAAAAGGTGAAGTAGATGTTATTTTGGAAATTCCTTTAAATTTTGAACGCAACTTATTAAAAAATAAACAAACTGATTTGGCAGTAACCATAAATGCCATTGATGGCGCTGCTGCAGGTGTAACAAATGTATATATCAATCAAATAATTCAAACATTCAATAAAAAAGTACACACAACTTTAATGCTACCTTCAAATACACCCATTACATATCAAAATATTACTAGCATTCCATCTTTTTGGTACAATAAAACATTAAATTATAAAACATTTATGGTACCAGGAATCTTAGTTTTATTGGTAACTATGATAACACTTTTCTTATCGGGAATGAACATTGTTCGTGAAAAAGAAATTGGTACTTTAGAGCAAATAAATGTTACTCCAATTAAAAAACACCAGTTTATTATTGGAAAACTATTCCCTTTTTGGTTATTGGGCTTGGTGCTTTTATCCGTTGGTTTACTTATTGCAAAACTTATTTTTAATGTGCCAATTGTTGGTAGTTTAGCATTAATGTATTTGTATACCTCCATTTATATTTTAGTGGTTTTAGGAATTGGTTTATTTATTTCAAATTTTACTGACACACAACAACAAGCAATGTTTATAGCTTGGTTTTTTATGGTAATTTTTATTTTAATGAGTGGGCTTTTTACACCTATTGAAAGTATGCCAAACTGGGCACAAATTTTAACCGAATTTAATCCTATAAAATATTTTGTTGAAGTTATGCGAATGGTAATGCTAAAAGGTGCTGGGTTTTCTGAAATTATTCCGCAACTTTCAAAAACCTTTGCATATGCAATTATTATGAATGGTTTGGCCGTTTGGAGCTATAAAAAAACCTCATAATTTTATACAACTAAAAAAGATATTAATAACAACATTTAAAACAATATCAATTTTGTAATTTTGTATTTAGAATCATTCTAAAAAAAGAAAATGATAGATATTCAAAAAATTAGAGCTGATTTTCCAATTTTAAATAAAAAAGTAAACGGAAAACCTCTTGTATATTTAGACAATGCAGCAACCAGTCAAAAACCACAAGTGGTTATAGATAGCATTGTAAATTATTATACTACTATAAATTCAAATATTCATAGAGGTGTACATACCTTAAGTCAAAAAGCTACTGACGCGTATGAGCAAGCTCGTATAAAATTGCAACAACATTTTAACGCTAAAAAAAGCTATGAAATTATATTAACTGCCGGCACAACACACAGTATAAATATTGTAGCTACAGGTTTTTCTTCGTTATTAAAAAAAGGTGATGAAATTATAGTTTCAGCAATGGAACACCATTCAAATATTGTGCCTTGGCAAATGTTATGTGAACGAACAGGCGCAATTTTGAAAGTAATTCCAATGGATGAAGTAGGGGAATTATTAATGAATGGATACGATGCATTACTTTCAAATAAAACAAAACTTGTTTTTGTAAATCACGTTTCAAACGCATTAGGAACCATAAATCCTATTGAAAAAATTATTGAAAAAGCGCACAAAGTTGGTGCAGCAGTTTTAATTGATGGTGCTCAGAGTTGCCCACACATTAAACCAGATTTACAGAAATTAAATGTTGATTTTTATGTAGCTTCTGCACATAAATTATGTGGCCCAACAGGAGTTGGTATTTTATATGGAAAGGAAGCATGGCTTAACAAATTACCACCATACCAAGGCGGTGGAGAAATGATAAAGCAAGTTACTTTTGAAAAAACCACGTATGCCGATTTACCTCATAAATTTGAGGCAGGAACACCAAATATTGCCGGCGTTATTGCTTTTGGAACTGCAATTGATTACATGAATGAGATTGGTTTTGATAATATTGCTGCATATGAAAATGAGCTATTAGAATATGCGACAAAAAAACTACTTTCAATTGAAGGTTTAAAAATTTACGGAACCTCACAACATAAAACTGCTGTAATATCATTTAATATTGGAGAAATCCATCCGTATGATATTGGCTCTATTATTGATAAATTAGGAATTGCTGTAAGAACAGGGCACCATTGCGCACAACCAATTATGGATTTTTATAACATTCCCGGAACTGTCCGTGCCTCTTTCTCATTTTACAATACTTTTGAAGAAATTGATTTATTATACAATGCATTAATTAAGGCTAAGACAATGCTTTGTTAATTATTTAACCTTTTACGGTTTTCTGTTACTTTAGTGTGTTTTTTCAATATATTCATATTAAAAAAGTGTATTTTTTTAATATTTAATTCATTTTTAACATTTTTTTAATATATTCGTCCGTCTTAAATTAAAAGACAAGTCTCTATTATTAACCAAAAACTTTAAAAACTTACAATGAAAAAACTAATTTTATTTTTTGCAATTATAGCTTTAACTATTGTTGCATGCCAGGACAATTCTGATGAAATTACACCAAATCAAGAGGTTACTGCAATTGACATGAGCGACTTTTTTGTTTATACCAATGATGATACATTATCCGCAAAAGCAACAGCTGATGCTAAAAATGATAAATGTTATAGTATGAAAGTATTAAACAGACAATTAAAAGAAAACCCAAGTTTGGAAAAAAGAATGTATGATATTGAATTACATACAAGAAAATTGATTGCTGCAAAAGGAAAACCTGGTAGCGGTGGTGGAGGTACTCCAACACCAGATCCAACACCTTATGCTGGGGCTGTATCAATTCCTGTAGTGGTTAATATTTTAGAAGATCCTGCACATCCTGTAACTCAAGCACATATTGATTCTCAAATTGCAATACTAAATGCTGACTTTAACAATAACAATCCAAATACAGCGGGTGTACCTTCTGAATTTGCAAGTTTAGTAGCAGACGTAAATATCACATTTACACTAGCTGCTGTAAACAGAAAAGCATCAAGTAAATCTTCTTGGGGAACAAATGATGCCATGAAATTATCAAGCCAAGGAGGTATTGACGCAACTGACCCCGCAAATAACTTAAACCTATGGGTTTGTGAAATAGGTGGAGGAATTTTAGGATATGCTCAATTCCCTGGTGGAACATTAGCAACAGACGGTGTTGTTATTGGTTCAGATTTCTTAGGTGAAAATACAGCTGGTGGAGTTTACGGACATGGAAGAACTGCCACTCACGAAGTTGGTCACTGGTTAAACTTACGCCACATTTGGGGTGATGGAAGATGTAGGCAAGATGATTTTGTTGATGATACGCCAAGCTCAGATGCACCAAACTACGGTGATCCAATATACCCAACAGTCAATTGTAAATCTAACGATATGACAATGAACTACATGGATTATGTATATGATAATGCTATGTATATGTTCTCTAAAGGTCAAAACGATAGAATGAGAACAATATTTGCCGTTGGAGGATCTAGAGAAAGCTTTGTTCAGTAAATTATTGAATTAAAACAACTAAAAAAGGAGCAATATGCTCCTTTTTTTATCTTTAAAATCCTAAATTCATTTAAAATGAAAGTATTCAACATTGCATTTATTTTATTAGTTATCTTAAGTACTTCTTGTCAAAGTCAAGAAAAAGATAAACCTACACATTTAAATTACAAGGCTCAAACAAGAGGTTTTTTATATGAAATTCAGCTAGAAAATAATTCAATTCAAATTAATAACAACAACATGGTTAAAACAGCTGTTTTAACCAAAAATCAACTTATTCAAATTGATAGTATTTTGAATGCCATAAATTTTAAAGAAATTAAAAACAATAGTTCAACAAACGATTTAGCAGTTGATAAAGCCATTAAAGGAGTTTTCAAGTTAGAATTTAATGGAAATTCTTATATTTTTGATTTCAATCACCATATGCTACCCAATGAGATTGATGAATTTATAAAAACCTTAAAAGAATATACAAATTAAACATTATTTTCTTCCAAAATCGGCAGGAATTTCGCCCCAAGCTTTAGTTTCCCACTTTAATATTTTGGTAGTGTAGGTATTTTCTTTTAACCATTTTTCAGCACGTTTCACAAAATCAAACAATACTTTATTTTCTGAAGTAATTTGCAAGTTAGTTCTACACTGACCTTTTTTCACCCAACTTATAGCAATTTTAGAATCTGAATAAATTGGCAAATTTAAATTACGTTGCTTCAAATATCCCAAACCATGTACCAAAGCCAAAAACTCGCCAATATTATTAGTTCCTTGCTCAAATGGACCTTGAATAAATAGTTGCTTTTTTGTTTCAGTATTAACACCTCTGTATTCCATTTTACCCGGGTTTCCAGCACAAGCAGCATCTACAGAAATTGATGGAATTATTGGTTTTCCATACTTTTTTAACGCTTCGCCAGAAAGTTGAACACTCTTAGTGTCTTTTCCTTTATAATCTTCGTAATTCCCTTTAAAGGCTTCTTCAGCTGCTTCTTTTGATAAAAAAGATTTGTATTGAGCGCCCTTAAAATTGGATATATGCCTTTTACAAATATCCCAGGATGTAAAAACACCTGTTTTATTTCCTTTCCAAACTACGTAAAACTTTTTTTTAGCCATTATCTAGAATAACTTTTTCAATAATTTTCGGAAAAAATTCATATTCCAACTCATGAACCTTTTGCGCTACGTCATCTGCAGTATCTGTAGGCATAATTTTAAAACTTTTTTGAAAAATGATAGCACCTTCATCATAATTTTCATTTACATAATGAATTGTAATACCCGATTCCTTTTCATTATTTTTAATTACAGCATCATGCACATGCATTCCATACATACCCTTCCCTCCATATTTTGGTAGTAAAGCAGGATGGATATTTATTATTTTATTTGGAAAAGCTTCAATTATATTTGAAGGAATCTTCCATAAAAATCCAGCTAAAATAATATAATCTGCTTTTTCCTTAAGTATCTCAAGCACTTTACCTGACGCTACAAAATCACTCTTATTAAAATACATATTACTAACTTTCAGTCTTTTAGCCCTTTCTAAAACCTTGGCATCCTTCTTGTTAGAGAGCACTTGTACAACAGAAATTAAATTACTGCCTTTAAAATACTTTATAATGTTTTCGGCATTTGTCCCAGAACCTGAAGCAAGAATTATAATTCGTATCATAAAAAATTTAATAAAAGTTGTACACAAATAAAATAAATTATTAGTAACTTTTGCTTGTAAAAACTAAAAAACTTTAGAATATAAAAATTAAAGATTTCATCTTTTATTAGTTAAATGATTTTGAATTAAATAAAGTTTTATATTTTTGCCAAGTAATTAAATTTAAAAATTAAAAAATTATGTCAGACATTGCATCAAGAGTAAAGGCCATTATCGTAGATAAATTAGGCGTTGACGAAAATGAAGTAACAACAGAAGCTAGCTTTACTAACGATTTAGGAGCAGACTCACTTGATACTGTTGAATTAATCATGGAATTCGAAAAAGAATTCGATATTCAAATTCCAGACGATCAAGCTGAAAACATTGGCACTGTTGGTCAAGCAATTAGCTATATAGAAGAAGCTAAAAAGTAATTTTTATATGGAAATAAAACGAGTTGTAGTAACTGGACTTGGTGCATTAACACCAATTGGTAATAATATCGAACAATATTGGAATGGCCTCATCAACGGAGTTAGTGGGGCGGCTCCAATAACATATTTTGATGCTTCCAAGTTCAAAACTCGTTTTGCTTGTGAACTTAAAAACTTTGATGTAAAAGATTTTATTGATCGCAAAGAAGCTCGAAAAATGGACAGATTCACACAGTATGCTATGGTAGCTAGTGATGAAGCCATTAATGATTCTCAAATAGATTTAGAGAAAATTAATAAAGATAGAGCTGGTGTTATTTGGGGTGCAGGAATTGGAGGCTTAGAAACTTTTCAAAATGAAGTGTTAAATTTTGCTGCTGGAGACGGAACACCACGATTTAACCCATTCTTTATACCAAAAATGATAGCAGATATTGCGCCTGGTCAAATTTCTATTAAATATGGATTTAGAGGACCTAATTTTGCAACTGTATCAGCTTGTGCTTCTTCATCAAATGCTATTATTGACGCACTAAATTATATACGTTTAGGCTATGCAGATATAATGGTTTCGGGTGGTTCTGAAGCAACAGTAACTATTGCTGGAATAGGCGGATTTAATGCCTTACAGGCACTTTCTACAAGAAATGATGATCCGGCAACCGCATCAAGGCCTTTTGATAAAGACCGTGATGGATTTGTTTCAGGAGAAGGAGCTGGTGCTCTTATTCTTGAAGAGTATGAGCATGCTATTGCACGTGGTGCTAAAATATATGCTGAAATTGGAGGTGGAGGATTATCTGCTGACGCATATCACATTACCGCTCCTCATCCAGAAGGATTAGGTGCTAGAAATGTAATGTTAAATTGTTTAAATGATGCTGGTTTAAAACCAGAAGATGTAGATGCTATAAATATGCATGGTACTTCAACACCTTTGGGTGATATTGCAGAATCTAAAGCAATTATTGATGTTTTTGGAGAACATGCTTATAAATTAAACATTAATTCAACCAAGTCAATGACTGGTCATTTATTGGGAGCAGCTGGTGCTGTAGAAGCTATTGCTTCAATATTAGCAATTAAAAACGGAATAGTACCGCCTACAATTAATCATTTTACAGATGATGATCAAATTGACAGTAAATTAAATTTCACGTTTAACAAAGCTCAAAAACGTGATGTAAAAGTTGCCATGAGCAACACCTTTGGCTTTGGAGGACACAATGCTTGTGTGCTCTTTAAAAAATTTGAATAACAACACATCTGAATGAACTTCATTCGAAAAATTATAGAAACTCGTTCAAAAAAAGACGAGATCTTTTATGGGGATATTAAAAAAATAATTGGTTTTAGCCCCAAAAATTTACAATTTTATAAAAAGGCTTTTATTCACCGTTCTGTAAAAGAAGTTGACGAAATTACTGGTCTTCAATTAAATTATGAACGCTTAGAATTTTTAGGCGATGCCATGTTAAGCGCTGTGATTGCCTCTTATTTATTTAAAGAAGTACCATCAGGAGATGAAGGTTATTTAACCCAAATGCGTTCTAAAATTGTTAGTAGAGAACATTTAAACGAACTTGGAAAGGACTTAGATTTATTTAGATTTGTACGTAGCAACGTACTTAAATCTAAATTTGGAGAAAATATACATGGTAATATTTTTGAAGCCTTAATTGGAGCAATATACTTAGACAAAGGTTACGGGTATTGTAAAAAATTTATTTTTAAGAGAGTTATCATTCCCTATGTTGATGTTCCTAAATTGGAAGGAAAAATAACAAGCTATAAAAGTTTATTTATAGAATGGTGCCAAAAAGTTAAAAAAGATTTTGAATTTGAAGTTTATGATGATACGGGAAATGATACCGTTAAACACTTTAGTGTAAAATTGTTTTTAGATGGTAAAATAATTTCAAAAGGCAGAGCAACATCAAAGAAAAAAGCTGAAGAAACCGCAGCTAAAAGAGCTTATTATGCATTTCAAAATGAAATTTCCAATTTATAATAACAGGTTTCGAATACGATTTCGTAAAATAATTAGTTACTGTAACTAAACAATAGTATTTTTACAAACTTAATTTTCATTCTTTATATGCAACTATTAACGTTTGATTTAGAAGATGATTATTTATTAATTGGAATTCATTCAACTGAAGAAGATTATAGATTGGCATATTTAATTAACAAGCATTTAAACACGAACTTTGTACGTTGTAAACAAAGTTTAGATTTTAAAGATTCCAATATTGAATTCCCCTTATTTGAATATAAAAATGAAAAAACATACATAAACTATTATTTAATTAATAATAAACATTTACACGTTGTAAATGAAAAATTTGATAATGGTTTATTTGGAGGTGATTACAGCACAACTTCTTATTTATTACCCGAAAAAAAGAAGGTTGATTATCTATTAAAAGTTGAAGGCTGTAATGAAAATTTTATTGTAAATTTAGTTGAAAATTTAAATAAAATAAATAAAATAATAACCTCATACCCAATAGAGACTAACACATTAAAATCAAAAAATAATCTAATTTTTTAACAATGGCAAAAAATAGAAAACGCACCAAAATTGTAGCTACATTAGGTCCCGCATGTGGAACTAAAGAAATAATAGAAAGCATGATGGAATCTGGTGTAAATGTATTCAGAATAAATTTTTCACACGCTGATTATCCTGATGTTGAAGAAAGAGTTAAAATAATACGAGAAATTAATGAACGTAGAAATTTTCATGTAGCAGTTTTAGCTGATTTACAAGGTCCAAAATTACGCGTAGGTGTTATGCAAGATGGTGTTAAGTTAAATATTAATGATACTTTTACATTTACTACTGAAAAATGTGAAGGCACCAATAAAAAAGCTTACATGACTTACCAAAATTTCCCTAAAGATGTTCAAGTTGGAGAACATATTTTAGTTGATGATGGAAAGTTATTATTTGAAGTAACTGCAACTGATAGAGAAACAGAAGTTACAACCAAAGTATTAAGAGGTGGAAAGTTGAGTTCTAAAAAAGGAGTTAATTTACCTAACACAAAAATATCGTTACCTGCACTTACAGAAAAAGATAAAAAGGATGTATTATTTGCAATTAGTTTAGATGTAGATTGGATTGCTTTATCTTTTGTAAGAACACCTGAAGATTTAATTCAACTTCAAGATATAATAAAAAAACATTCTAGTTATAAAATACCAATTATAGCTAAAATTGAAAAACCAGAAGCAGTTGCCAATATTGATAGATTAACACCACATTGTGATGCTTTAATGGTTGCACGTGGAGATTTAGGCGTTGAAGTTCCAATGGAAAAAGTACCATTAATTCAAAAACGTTTGGTTTTAAAAGCGAAAAAAGCCCATATTCCAGTAATTATTGCTACTCAAATGATGGAAACCATGATTACCAATCAAGTACCAACAAGAGCGGAAGTAAATGATGTAGCAAACTCAATTATGGATGGTGCCGATGCCGTAATGTTATCTGGAGAAACATCTGTTGGAGAATTTCCATTAGAAGTAATTAAACAAATGCGAAAAATAATTGAAAGTGTTGAAAATTCACCATTAATTTCAATGCCGGAAAAATATATTCAATGTATTAATGATCGTTTTATTTCAAAAACCATATGTCATCAAGCTGCTTTAATGGCAAATTCAATTAATGCTGAAGTAATTACAACATTAACAGACTCTGGTTTTACCGCATTTCATATATCGTCATGGAGGCCAACATCTAATATTTTAGTTTTTTCATCAAATAAAAGAATTTTAGCTATGCTAAATTTATTATGGGGTGTTAAAGGGGTTTATTACGATCGTTTTGTAAGTACCGATCAAACTATTGAAGATATTAATAATTTGGCAGCAGAGCGAGGTTATTTACACGAAGGAGATTACGCTATTAATATTACTTCTATGCCTGTTAAGGAAAGAGGTATGGCAAATACAATGCGTATTACAGAATATAAAAAATAATCATTAAAAGGTTTCTTATAATTACTAAGATAATTATTCTTTAGTATTTATAATTTAGTTACTTTTTAACGTTGCATATAATGCAAATGAAGCTAACCAATGGGCTCCGGCATATTCACCGGAGTCCATTTTTTGATAACTATAATTAAAGTGCTTATCGGCAAGATTTAGCATTTTTTTATTGTTTAATGCATTCCCTATTTCATACAAACACCAAGCTCGGCTAAAATTTAAGCCATCTAAATGTGCTAATTTCCCATCGGAGCGGTCTGTTACTTCTGCAACTTCTAAATAAGCTGCCGGATTTTTTCTGAAATCAGGTAAAAACGCATCCAACCATATTATAAATTCTTCTTTTGGCAATACTTTTAACATTAAACTTGCTTCTTGTAAACAAGGTGATAAAAAGTCGAATCCACCTGGTTCCCATGTAATAGGACAGCCTTTGTCATTTAAATAATATTCTTTTGCCTTTTCAATAATTATTGCCTCTAATTTTGGTGAATATTTTTTTGCATAATCTAGTGCGAAAGACATTCCAAAAGCAGTATTTGGGTGCTCTCCCACCCTAATTGGATAGTTTAATTTTGGTAAAAAATCCATATATTTTTCTTCAATTAAAGTTACTAAAGGCTGTAAATTTTCATTTAATTGTTTTGCTTCAACAACATCCCAATCTTGCAGAGTTTCAGAAACTTTTAGTAACCAAGCCCAGCCATAAGTGCGTTCAAATGTACTATTATGCACATCATTAAAATAAGATATTTCTTTTAAAATATTTTCTTTAGTAATGCTTTTTTGAAGTTTTAACATTATGGAATCTCTTTGTTCAAATGTTGGTAATTCCTTTATAATATTTAACAAGGTCCAATGTCCGTGCAC
Organism: Lutibacter oceani; assembly: GCF_003384935.1. Classification (GTDB taxonomy): domain Bacteria; phylum Bacteroidota; class Bacteroidia; order Flavobacteriales; family Flavobacteriaceae; genus Lutibacter; species Lutibacter oceani. The sequence goes on along the minus strand of NZ_QTTQ01000009.1, from coordinate 1,217,544 downwards.
TGAAGAATGCCAATCAAAACAACCATAAAATGCCGGATGCAATTCAGAAGGTTCTTTTAAATAGGTACTATCTCCTAAAACCTGCCCCAATTTATTTGGGTATTCCTGATCTATACAATTAAACGCAAAATGATATAAATATGAAGCGCTTTTTTCATTTAATTCAGGTGCTGGATAATTGATATCATCACTGGTTTTAACAGCCGAATCTTCATTAGTTTTTTCTATTTTTTTACATGAAAATACATAAAAAAACAATATTGAAATTAGGAATGCTTTCTTCATTTTAAAATTTTAAATTGGTTTTTATTACGGTTGCATCGTTTAATACAAATGGCATTGGTATCATAGATTCAGTACGAGGCTGAATTTTAATTTGTGAATTTGAAAATAAATCGAATTTAGATTCTAAAATATCAATATCGAACTTTTGATCCATATCAACAACAAATTCTAAATTAATCAGTTCATTTTCACTAGTTATAAAATAACTTAAAACAGTGCCTTTTTCCACTTCAAAAACAAACGTATTGTTTACATCTTTCTTTTTTAAATTTTCTCCATTTATTGAAAACTGCTTAAATTTTATTGGTGATTTTGATAATAATTCTACTTTATTTGCATTTCTATTTGAGGCTATTTGTAATTTTATTTCTCTATTTAAATTTATAACAGTATCAGAAACAACCGAAATTGAAGGTTTTGCAATTTCTAAAACAGCTGTTTTTTTATGTAACTTAATTTTTGTTTTGTATTTACTTGCAGTAGTATTGGAATCATAACTTCCTGTTGTAGGGTTGTCACCCAAAAATTGTTGTGTAAAATCATCAATTTTTGAATTGTAACTTGCCCAATAAGCCTCATTTAAATTTGTGTCAAACACATATATAATACTGTTTGGTTCTTTTCTTTCATCACTATAGGAGGCATTAATTGATGCAGAAATTAAAGCCATTGCTCCAACCAACAAAAATATATTTGCAAGTTTTTTAGAACTGCTATATTGTTGAAAAACAGGAACTAAAAATCCAAATAATAATACTGTAAAAACTGTACTTATTACCAACATTTTTAAACCCAAACCAACTGGAAACATTTTAACTAACGGTACAAATACAATTAAAACTGGAATAGCAAATAAAGTAAACAACACTATTGTATTTTCTTTTGAATTTGAAAAAATTAAAATTGAAAGTATCGTTAATAAGATAACTACGGGTAGTATAAAAAATGATGCTCCTGGCAAATAAAATGCAATTGCGCCATTAATTAAAATCCATAAAAAAAGTGGTGCAATTAATAAATCCTGAACACTTCTTTTTTTAAAAAACCCTTTGTAAAACCAAAAACAAATTGCTAAGGTAAATGCTACAAATACAGCAATATAATAATAGCCATTATAGGTAAAACCGTGTAAAATATCGTTGTATTTCGGGTGTATTTTTAATAGTAATTTCCAGCCATAAAAAGCTAGTATTCCTGAAATTATTAATGACAATACAAAAGGAATAAACCCTTTTAAAATTCCTATAACGGTAAGTTTCTTTTTGAAGAATCCAACAAAAAATAAGATTAAAAATAAGGCAGTACAAAAAATAATTATTGGAAGTACCCAAGAAAATGGGTAAAAAATTAGTCCGAAATAAGGGAAGTTAAAAAACACATAATCAGTAGTTGCTTTTAAGTTATTTAAATTACTGTCTGCAAAATAATCTAACAATGTTATTAAATAAGACGCCTGGTGGTTTAACGACTTTAAATCTATACGTTCAAAAGAGTCCTGTTCAGTATGGTAATCAAAATGGTCTCCAATAAACGCAAAATTAAAACCATCTATATTAGCATCTTCTCTAAATACTGTTAAATCAGTATCGTTTGGCAACATTTTATAAATGCTATACATTAAAGAATTTCCAACAGGAAAAGGTGTTTCAGCATTTTGAAAAGCTTCAATTAAGTTTTTATTACCACCGTTGGTTTCTAACAACATATAACTTGGACCACCACTGCCTCTGGCTTCAAAATTTAATACCAACCCAATTTCTTTTGCCCAAGGATGATGATTAACAAATGCATTTGCACCTAATAACCCTAATTCTTCAGCATCAGATATACAAATTATAATATCGTTTTTCGGTTGCTTATTTTTAGCTAAAAAAGCTCTTATACTTTCTAAAATAACAACAACTCCACTTCCTGCATCACTTGCACCTAAAGAAGAATGCGGATTAGAATCGTAATGAGACAATAATAACAGTGCTTTCCCATTTTCAGACCCTTTTATACGCGCTAAAATATTTCGATTATTTGTGGCTGCTCTCCATTTTTTATTAACCGCTACCTGTTCTTGAATTTCAACCTGAAGTCCAATTTTTTCAAACTCATTAACTAAATAATCTCTCACAACTTTATGCTCTGGTGAACCTGTAAAATGAGGTTTTTTAGTAATTTTCTTTAAATGAACCAATGCGTTTTCAGTAGAAAACGCTGTTTCATTTGTAGCTTTATAGCTTTTTGAAGGCGTTAAAGAATAAAAACTATAATAAATAGCTGCTACTATAATTAGTATAGAAACAACTTGGGTGTATTTTTTTATAATCATACTTTAATTTATAATAATCTTTGTGTTTTAACTTTTTAAATTCAATACAACATCTACTTTTGTTCGAGTGACTTTTAATTAAAATTGTATCGAGAACTAATATCTTCAATAAATTTACTATTCTCAATACTAATTTCAACCCCAAAAAGGGTAAAATTCACTCGAATAGACGAAATTTTATAAAAAAGCACAACGGGTTAATAATATTCTAAATTTATTTTAAGTTAACGATTAAAATCTCACTCCTTTTTAATCAGTAAATAAAAGTCGTTATCCAATGCTAAATATCCTTGATTGTAAATATAATAATAGGTATTACCCGTTTTTGTTTTGTAAATTGATGTAAAATAATTGAAATCAAAATTCCCGTCTAACAGTTTTGTACGAGTAACTTTGGTTTTGCCTGTAGTATTTAAATCGCTTAGTAATCTGTGGTTTTTTCGAAGGCGGTTATTAATATTTCTAATTAAATTTTTACTATCCTTATTAATTTTGTTGTTGTATGTATTTCTACAATAATCGGAACAGAATTTTTTATCAATTCGTCCATTAAGTGGTTCCCCACACTCCAAGCAATTTTTTTTCATTTCAATTAATCTTTTTGCAATTAGTTTTAATCAGTAAATATAAAAAATTCATTTTTTATTTATCATCAATTTTTACACTTCCCCAATTTTCACCTGTTTTAATTCTGTACAATTGCATTTCAGAAATACCAAATTGCTTAGCAATCATTTTCATTCTGGTTTTTCTATTTGGGTCAAATATTTTCTTTTTAATTAATTTAACCCTTCCTTCAGAAAGTTTTGAATAGGTTCTTTTTCCAAATCTTTCCAATTTTTTAGGATTTTTTTTGTGATGTAAAAACATTTCTGTTTTATTTACCCACTTTAAATTAGATGCTATATTATTGAGTTTATCAAAATCTAAATGAATTACATATACCTTATCCTCACCTTTTTCACAAAACAATTTTGCAACTGCTCTATGGATGTAATAATATGTAGTAGTTCTTTTTTCTTTTTTTCGAATCCAGAAAGTATCATACCCTCCAACCAGTGAAGTTTTTGAAAGTGCCCATTTTTCAGCATGTTGCTTTTTACGTTGTACTCTTCCGTAATTGGAAATTAGATATACATCTTCATCACTCCAATTTTCTTCTTTAAAAGGCTTCCAAATTTCATTTCTATAATCACGAATCATAATTTCTTTTTTAGGTGAAAACATAAATATACAAAAATAATTACCCGTTTACAAACGACTACAAATATTTACATACGAAAGTAAATATATTGTAACCGAATAAACACTTAAAACCAACCAATATTTGCACTGTTGAATTGACCGAATGATATTCAACTTATAAAAACCTTATCTTATGAATACGTTAAGAAACAAAGTACAATTAATTGGACATTTAGGAAACAAACCAGAGATTATCACTTTAGACAATGGTAAGAAACTTGCTAAATTTTCATTAGCAACAAATGAAACTTATAAAAATGCTTCAGGTGAAAAAGTAACCAATACTGACTGGCATAATCTAATTGCTTGGAACAAAACTGCAGAAATTGCTGAACAATATTTAGAAAAGGGTAGAGAAATTGCTATTGAAGGGAAATTAACAACAAGAAGTTATGATGACAAAGATGGGAATAAACGTTATATAACCGAAGTTGTTATAAACGAGTTGTTACTACTAGGAACCAAATAACAGGGAAATTGCTAATGAAAAAGCTTAGAGGCTATCTTTAAAGTTCAATTTTAAAGATGGCCTTTTTTAAAAATACTCTTTAATTGCCTTGGCTACGCCATCATTTTTATTTGTATCTGTAACCACATCGGCTACTTTTAAAACCTCATAATTTGCATTTCCTACCGCAACACCTAAGCCAACTGCTTTTAACATTTCAATATCATTATAATTGTCTCCAAAAGCTACAACATTTTCCATTGAAAGTGTAGGGTAACAATGCTCCAAAACAACATCAATAGCTGTTTTTTTTGAAATATTTTTGTGAGAAATTTCAATATAAGTTTCTTTAGATCGGTACAACATAATTTCATCAGAAAAACTCTTTTCTAAAAATTTATACAACCTATCTATTTCTTCTTCATTACCCATACACATTATTTTATGCGCACCTTTTCCTTCGTTTTCCCAAGATGTTAAAACTTCCCTATTAGCTTTTATAGTTGGTGTTACTTTAGTATTATTTTCTTCTCGTTTTGCCCAATAATCCATTTCAGGTACATACCATTCATCTGCATGAAATAAACTTAAATGAATAGTTGTATTTGTACATTGATTGATAATTTCTTTTAATACACAATTTTTTATAAATGTAGAATGTAAAATTGTGTTGTTATTTAAAACCAGCCCTCCATTATAGGCAATTAATGGAGTATTTTCATTACCAAATTCTACTTGCAAATGACGTAAAGCACTTGGCATTCTCGACGAAATTAACACGAAAGGAATTGGAGAAACACGTTGTACCTGTTCAATAGTATTTTTAGATAGTTCTCTGTCTTTATTCAACAAAGTACCATCAATATCTGTACAAATTAATTGGTAGCTCATAAACTAATTTATAATTAAGTCAACAAAATTAAGAAATCGGATTGTTAATAAATATCAATAAACCAAGAATCAACGAAATCGATAGATTTAGCATTAAACCGAACTATTTAAAGCCAAAAACGAACATTAAAACTAATAGTGTACCTTTGCCCACTTATTTAAACCATATGACATTTAAAGATTTAGGAATTATTGAGCCAATTTTGTTAGCACTAAAAGAAGAAGGCTATACGCATCCAACACCAATTCAGGAACAAGCAATTCCTATTTTATTAAATAGAAAAGATTTATTGGGTTGTGCACAAACTGGCACTGGTAAAACTGCTGCTTTTACCGTACCTATTTTACAACATCTTTATAACAGTCGACAGGATCATAAAGGGAAGCGAAAAATAAGATCACTTATAGTTACTCCAACAAGAGAGTTAGCCATTCAAATTGATGAAAGTATTTCAATTTATGGTAAACACACAGGAATAAAAAATGTGGTGATTTTTGGAGGTGTTAAACAGGGAGGACAAACAGATGCCTTGAGGCGTGGTACAGATATTTTGGTTGCAACTCCAGGGAGATTGTTAGATTTAATTTCACAAGGATTTATAAGTTTACAAGACATTAAATACTTTGTTTTGGATGAAGCTGATCAAATGTTGGATATGGGTTTTATTCATGATATTAAAAAAATTATTGCAAAATTACCTTTTAAAAGGCAGTCCCTTTTCTTTTCAGCAACAATGCCACCTGCAATTGTTGAATTGTCTGGTAAAATTCTTGGAAACCATGAAAGAGTAACCATAAAACCTAAACAAGCAACTGCAGAAAAAATTGAACAAGCTGTTTATTTTGTAAGTAAACAAAATAAAACCAAATTATTAATACATTTAATTGAAGAAAACCCCAATAATTCTACTTTGGTGTTTTCAAGAACAAAGCACGGAGCAGATAAAATTGTTCGTTTTTTAACAAAAGCGCATATAAAGGCTGCAGCAATTCATGGTAATAAATCACAAGGTGCACGTCAAAGAGCCTTAGGAAACTTTAAAAAAGGTGAGCTAAATATCTTAATTGCAACAGATATTGCTGCAAGAGGTATTGATGTTGAAGAATTGTCACTTGTAATTAATTATGATTTACCTAACATTCCTGAAACTTATGTACATAGAATTGGAAGAACAGGACGTGCAAAAGCAAGTGGAATTGCACTTTCTTTTTGTAATATGGAAGAAAAAGCTTATTTAAAAGATATCCAGAAATTAATAAATCTTCAAATTCCGGTTATTGAAGAACATCCTTTTATTTTAGATAAAAATGAAGAAATACCGTTAGTTGAAAAACCTACCAAAAATCAACGTAAAAAAGCTAAACGTAGAGTTGAGCATAAACCAAAAGAAACTGAGAGTTTAAATAAACCTAAACGTCGTAAATTTTATCCTAAAAGGAATAGGTAATAATTGATATCTATATTGTCAAAATCTTCAAATTAGCTTAAAAATTAGTGAGTGAGGCATTTTATAGACAACTTGAATTTTAAACATTAAATTAGTTTCAGAGATTTTTTAATTTGAAAGCAATCCCTTTTTCCAATCCTCTCAATTCGGCTAAACCTTTTAATCTACCAATTAGGGAATAGCCAGGATATTGTTCTTTTCCTTCTTCTAAAGAATGTAAAAAACCGTGATCCGGCCGCATTGGTAAGCTAATATTTCTTTGATTCATTAAAATAATTAGTTTTTCAACTATGCTTTCCATAGGATTGTCACCATTTAAATGTTCCGATTCTCTAAAAACACTCTCATTTTCTCTTTTAACATTTCTTAAGTGTAAAAAATGAATTCTATCTCCCCATTCATCAATAATCTTTTCCAAATTATTGGTTGGATTGGCACCTAAAGAACCTGTGCAATAGCATAACCCATTGGCATTTATTGGAACTGCATTAAAAATCTTTTTAATATCGTTTTCTGTACAAAGAATTCTTGGCAAACCTAAAACTGAGAAAGGTGGATCATCTGGATGAATTGCTAACTTTACACCCAGTTCTTGTGCAATTGGAGCAACTTCAGATAAAAAATAAATTAAATTAGCTCTTAATTGAGAATCATCAATATTTTTATAATCATCCAAAAGTGATAAGATTTTTTCAGCCGTAAAATCTTCTTTACTACCTGGCAATCCTAATAAAACATTTTTAAATAATTTGTTTTTTTCTGTTTCGGAAAGTTTATTTCCTAAAATCAATGCATCTTCAATTTCCTTTTCAGTAAAATCATTTTTTGCATTTGGTCTATTCAATAAAAACACATCAAAATAAATAAAAGCTTCTTTGTTATAAAGTAATGCTTTAGTACTATCAGGGTTCTCAAATGCATGGTCTGTTCTTACCCAATCTAAAATTGGCATAAAGTTGTATGTTATTACTTTAAGACCACATGTTGAAATATTTTGAATACTAATTTTATAGTTTTCAATATATTTTTTAAAATTTCCAGAGGCTCTTTTTATATCTTCGTGAACGGGTAAACTTTCAATTACAACCCATTCCATTCCAGCATCACGGATAATTTGTTGCCTTTTTTTAATGTCTTCAACTGTCCAAATATCACCAACCGGTATTTGATGCAAAGCAGTTACAATGCCTGTTACTCCACATTGTTTAATATCTTTTAAACTAATTGTATCGTTAGGTCCATACCAACGCATGGTTTGTTGCATTTGTTTCATAATCATACTAAATTAAAATCCAATACTATTTCTGCCAGTAACTATTGCTATTTTATTATTTTTAATTTTCTGGAGCAAAAGGAAATTTTGAGGATTTAAAATATTCTAATGTTTGTGTTGGCATTTTAACTCCTTTTTGATAATTCTTTTTCAAAAAATTGTTGAAAATAAAACAAGTATCTCGCCACCTCTTTGCCTCTTTATATTGAATATATAATAAAATTTTAACCTCGTTATAACGTTGCTCAACCACATAATTTTTCATGTTATTCCAAGTTTTAACCATTGTTTCAACATCATTAACGCCTTCTTGATATTTTAATGCAATTCGATCCCAAAAGGGTATTTCCAACTTTTAATTTATAATCCTATGATAAATGATGAAACCACAGTAAATCTTTTTCCGAACAAGTTGCTAAATTACTAAATAATTCAGCAATTTCTAGTGCGTATTAACTGATTGCACTGCTTGCTGTATTTGTACGATTAAATTCTACCCAATATTTGTCAGCTTTATGATAATACACAGGATTTAATTCGGGTCTTGAAATATTTCCTACCAAAGGCTCACGACCATAATGGTACTCGGTATCCATTATATAATGTAATCCTAACCGAGTCATATAATTTACAACTGCTTTTCTGGAATTGAGTATCACTTCTTTTATAGGCTTAACAAAATTAGCATCGTTTGAAAAAGATGAACGAATCCATTCTTCTGCAATAGTGCTTGCATCTAAATAAGTATCCAAAGCTAAGCCACCAAATTCAAACCAATTTGCCTGCAAAAAAGGATCTTAATATAGAAATTAAATCCTTTTATTATGTTGTTAATTTATATAAAATAAATTAATTTCGCAATCGGTTGCGTTTATTTAAAATTTATAAAACTCCCGTATATTTTTAATTTTTTTAACTTTAGTTTGAGTTAACCAAACAAACATTTTATATGAAAACAATTTCACGAAATCTTTTAAAACTATTAGTAGTCTTTTTATTAATAATTTCATGTAAAAAGAATGACATTAAAAAAGCTGAAAATTTCAATAAATCTTCTAGTCAGCTAACAGATACACTCCCTTTTTTTGATACCTCTCTTTCTATTGATTTAAGAATTCAAGACCTTATTTCCAGACTAACTATTGAAGAAAAAGCAGATCAAATGATGCATAACACTTCAGGAATTGAACGTTTGGGAATTTTACCTTATAGTTATTGGAATGAAGCATTACATGGAGTTGGACGTTCTGCAGCTGCAACGGTTTTTCCACAAGCTATTGGTTTAGGAGCAACCTTTGACTCAGATTTAGCTTATAGAGTTTCTTCTGCAGTTTCAGATGAAGCAAGAGCCATACATAATAGATCAAAAGCGAAAGGTTATAATATTCAGTATAATGGGTTAACTTTTTGGACCCCAAATATCAATATTTTTAGAGATCCAAGATGGGGTAGAGGTCAGGAAACTTATGGAGAGGATCCATATTTAACAAGTATTATAGGAACTTCTTTTGTTAAAGGACTGCAAGGAGATAATCCTAATTATTTAAAAACTGCTGCCTGTGCAAAGCATTATGCTGTGCATAGCGGACCTGAAAAATTACGACATGAATACAATGCAGAAGTTTCACAAAAAGATTTATGGGAAACCTATTTACCAGCTTTTCAAGCATTGGTTGAAGAAGCAAATGTAGAAGCTGTAATGTGCGCGTATAATAGTACCAATGGAGAGCCTTGTTGCGCAAATAAATATTTAATATCAGATGTGCTAATAGGGGAATGGAATTTTAAAGGTCATGTTTTAAGTGATTGTTGGGCAATAGTAGATTTTTATGCAGATAACGGTCATAAAGTGGTGAAAACGGCTGAAGAGGCAGCTGCACTTGCGGTAAAAAGTGGAGTAAGTTTAAATTGTGGTGATTCTTATGGAGCTTTACCACTTGCGGTTGAAAAAGGATTAATTACAGAAAAGGAAATTGATAAGCAACTTGCAATTTTATTAAAAACAAGATTTAAATTAGGATTATTTGATCCATCAGGAACGAATCCTTATGATGCTATTTCTGGAGATATTGTAGATAGTAAAGAGCATAGATTGTTAGCAAAAGAAGTTGCTCAAAAAGGGATTGTATTGTTGAAAAACAATGGTGTTTTACCTTTAAAGAATGACTTACCAAATTATTTTGTTACAGGGCCAAATGCAGCCAGTATAGAAATACTTTTAGGAAATTATTATGGTGTAAACCCAAATATGGTGACTATTTTAGAAGGCATTACTGCCGCAATAAATCCTGCTAGTCAATTACAATTTAGACTTGGGTCTATGCTTAATAAGCCTTCCATAAACCCAATAAACTATGCAACAGGAAATGCTGGAGAATGTGATGTTACTATTGTAGTTTTAGGTGTTTCCAGTCAATTGGAAGGTGAAGAAGGAGATTCAATAGATTCAAATACCGCTGGTGACAGACTAGATTATAATTTACCTCAAAATCAATTAGAATACCTAAAAGATTTAAGAAAAACTGCAGACCAAAATCCTGAAGATAAAAAGCCAATTGTTACAGTAATTACTGGAGGAAGTCCTATAAATTTAGCTGAAGTTGCAGCATTATCAGATGCGGTTTTATTTATTTGGTATCCAGGTGAAGAAGGTGGTACAGCAGTTGCAGATATTATTTTTGGAAATGTTTCTCCTTCGGGAAGATTGCCTATAACATTTCCAAAGTCTTTGGATCAATTACCAGCTTATGATGATTATTCAATGAAAGGGAGAACCTATAAATACATGAATGAAGATCCATTGTACCCTTTTGGATTTGGATTGAGTTACACCACTTTTTCTTATAATGATATAAAAGTTTCATCAACTTCCATTTCAAAAACAGAAAATATTTCTGTAGTAGTTAACGTAGCAAATACAGGGAATGTAAAATCAGATGAAGTTGTCCAAGTATATATTTCAGATTTAGAAGCTTCAGTTACAGTACCTAATTCACAACTTATTAAAACAAAACGAATCAGTTTAGAACCTGGAACTTCTAAAAAAGTAATATTTGAGCTTTCACCAAAAGCTTTTGAAATAGTTGATAATAACGGAAAAAGAATAATTGAACCTGGAAAATTTAAAATATTTATTGGAGGTACAAGCCCAATGAAAAGAAGTTTTGAACTTGGAGCAGCAAAAATGGCAGAGGCTATTATAATGGTAAATTAACTAAGAAATTTTAAAATTAATTTTATTTGAAGATTCTCTTGCTAAAACTTCAGTATTTAAAAATGTAATTTCAGCAATATCATTTTTCTCGGTTGAATCAAAATGTTTTAAAATAATTTTGGCCGAAGTTTTACCCATTTTAATTGCAGGGTTTGTAATTGTTGATAAACTTGGGTCGATAATATGAGAAATTGGATCATTGTTAAAACCAATTATCGCCAAATCTTGAGGAACTTTTATACCTCTTTTTTTTGCAACCTGAATAGCAGCAACACCTGTTGTATCATTTAGGGAGAAAATACCATCGGGTGGGTTTTTTAGATCTAATAAAATATGACTAGCTCGTTTTCCCTCTTCATAAGTAACTTCATTCAAGTATATAATTAATTCTTTATCAATAGGTAAATGATGCTTCTTTAAGGCATGTAAATAACCTCTTTTTCGCTCGCTATATAAATTCCCAAATTCAGAACCAGCATAAAAATGAGCAATTCTTTTACAACCTTTAAAAATAAGGTGTTCAGTTGCTTTAAAACCTGCAGTATAATTATTGATCATTACTTTGTAGGTATTAAAATTTTTAGGAACTCTATCAACAAATACAATTGGTATATTTTTATTTAAAAATTGTTGAAAATGAGAAGTGTTTTGAGTTTGCATGGCTAAAGAGCAAACAACTCCACTTACCCTACTGTTATACAGAGTTTTAGTTTTATTTACTTCTTCTTGATAAGAGTCATGAGACTGTGTAATAATAACATTGTAACCTGCTTTTTGAGCTGTAATTTCAATTCCGCTAATTAATGAAGATATAAATGGTTGTGAAATTGTAGGAACCAAAACTCCGATGGTTTTAGTGTTTTTACTCCTTAAACTTGCAGCCAAAATATTTGGTCGATACCCCATTTCCTGTGCTGTTTTTTTTACCCTACTAATAGTTTTTTCACTAATGCTTTTATGATCTTTTAAAGCCCTAGAAATTGTAGAACTAGAGAGATTTAATTTTTTGGCAATATCATAAATGGTGACGTCTTTATTGTCTTTCATATATAAAATGGAGATTCTTACTCGAATATACAGATTTTATATAAATTTTAGTAGCTATATTTTTTATAAACATTTCTTTTTTATTAGAAAAAAACAATTAAATTTACATACCGGAACAGAACAGTATAGCATATGTTGAAAAATAATTTTACATTAATTATAAATCACAATAGCGATATTCCTAAATATCAGCAAATTGTGAATGCTATTAATGAATCTATTGCAAAAAACATTTTACATACTGGAGATGCATTGCCTTCAGTTAATAGTGTTTGTAAAACAAATCAATTATCAAGAGATACTGTTTTTAAGGCGTATTCAATTTTAAAAGAAAACGGAGTTATAGAATCGGTTCCAAATAAAGGTTATTATGTTGCAAATGAAACTAGAAAAGTATTGCTAGTTTTAGACACATTTAAAGCCTATAAAGAGGTTTTATATCATTCATTTATAAATAATTTGCCGGAAAATTTTATTACAGATGTCCAGTTTCATCATTACAATATTGACAATTTTAAAACCATTATAAATAACAGTATTGGTAAATATTATAAATATGTTGTAATGGGATTTGATAATACAGAAGTGCCAATTGTATTATCAAAAATTAGTAATGAAAAACTTTTGTTAATAGATTGGAATATTCTTTCTAAACCTGAAAATAATTATGTATTTCAAGATTTTGGGCAATCATTTTACAATAGCTTAGAAGGAGCAACTGACTTATTTGGAAAATATAAAGAGCTTTCTTTTATATATCCAACTTTTACAAATCACCCTTTAGAAACAGTAGTTTATTTTAAAAAATATTGTAAAAAGTTCAATTTTAATTTTAAGATTATTACAAATTCTAAAGAATTTAATATCGAAAAAGATGTAGCTTATTTAAGCGTTAGTGATCGAATATTAGGTGCATTTTTAGAACAATGCAGGGAAAAAAATTTAGAGCCGGGAAAAGATGTTGGGTTTTTATCTTACAATGAAACCCCTATGAAAAAATTTATTTATAAAGGCATTTCTGTGATTTCAACAGATTTTAAAGAGCTAGGTACAAAAGCAGCAGCATTTATAACAGAAGATAAACCAATGCAAACATATATTGCAACAAAATTAATAGTAAGAGAATCATTATAAAATTATGTATTACATAGGATTTGATTTAGGAAGTTCATCTATTAAAGCAGCTTTAGTAGAAATTTCAACAGGAAAAAGCCTGGGTGTTGTTCAAGAGCCAGAAACAGAAATGAGTATGCTCGCTTTAAAAAATGGTTGGGCAGAACAAGAACCTGAAGAATGGTGGCAACATATTTGTAAATCCATTCAAAAATTAAAAAAGATTCATAACATTTCTAGAACTCAAATTAAAGGTATTGGTATTTCTTACCAAATGCACGGTTTGGTTATAGTTGATAAAGAAGGAAACTCGCTTCGAAAAAGTATTATTTGGTGCGATAGCAGAGCTGTGCAAATTGGTAATGAAGCATTAAAAAATATTGGCCCCGAAAAGTGCGCGTCGCATTTACTAAATTCTCCAGCAAATTTTACGGCATCAAAGTTAAAATGGGTACAAGAAAATGAACCTGAAATTTATAAGAATATTTACAAGTTTATGTTGCCTGGAGATTATATTGCTTATCGATTTTCAAACGAAATAAACACCACAATATCAGGACTTTCAGAAGGCATATTTTGGGATTTTAAAAATGATTCCATTGCTGATTTTCTTTTAGAATATTATGGTATTGATAAATTATTAGTGCCAGAAATTGTTGATACATTTGGAATCCAATGCAAAGTAGATGAAAAAGGCGAACAAGAAAGTGGTTTAGCTACTGGAACACCTATTTTTTACCGCGCAGGAGATCAGCCAAATAATGCACTTTCTTTAAATGTATTTAATCCTGGTGAAGTAGCTGCAACCGGTGGAACATCAGGTGTTGTTTATGCAGTTACAGATAACTTATCTGGTAAAGAAAGTACACGTGTTAATAATTTTGCACACGTAAACTATAAAAAATCTATTCCAAGAATTGGAAAATTACTAAATATTAACGGAGCAGGAATTCAATACAGGTGGTTGCTAAACAATTTAGCGGTTAGTTCTTATGAAGAAATGAATAATTTGGCTTCGGAAATACCTGTTGGTTCAGATGGAGTTTGCATGCTCCCATTTGGTAATGGAGCTGAAAGAATGTTAAACAATATGGAAATAGGTACACGACTTGTAAATGTAAATTTAAACAATCATCATAAAGCCCATATTTGTAGAGCAGCCTTAGAAGGTATTGCATTTTCATTTGTTTATGGAATGGAAATTCTAAAATCAGACGGAATTAATATAAATGTAATGAGAGCTGGAAATGATAATTTATTTAGATCAGAAATTTTTGCAAATACTGTGGCTACTTTAATAGCGCAAGAAATTGAAATATACAATACAACTGGCGCAATAGGTGCAGCTCGAGCTGCAGGTTTACACAAAGGTGATTTTGAAACTTATGGAAAACTGATAATTGAAAATGACCATGTAATGACCTTTATGCCTTTTAAAGACAAAGAACCCTATTTAAAAGCTTATCAAAACTGGAAAAAAGAATTAAACCTTATTTTAAATAGTAAATAAAATTATAACAACAAAAAACAACATACAATGGCAATTTTAGGAAACAAAGAATACTTTAAAGGTATTGGTGAAATTAAATTTGAAGGAAAGGAATCTGACAATCCTTTCGCATTTAAGTATTACAACCCAGATCAATTTGTTGCAGGAAAAACAATGCGTGAGCATTTTAAATTTGCAATTGCATACTGGCACACATTCTGTGGACAAGGAGGAGATCCTTTTGGACCAGGAACACAAAATTTTGCATGGGATGAAGCTTCAGATCCAATTCAAGCAGCAAAAGATAAAGCTGATGCTGCATTTGAATTTATTAGCAAAATGGGATTTGATTATTTCTGCTTCCACGATTTCGATTTAATTCAAGAAGGTACAACTTTTGCTGAATCTGAAGAAAGATTAAATTTAATTACAGATTATATTAAAGAAAAACAAGCTGCTTCAGGTATTAAATTATTATGGGGAACTGCAAACTGTTTCTCAAATCCACGTTACATGAACGGTGCTGCAACAAATCCAGAATTTAACGTAGTTGCAAGAGCTGGTGGACAAATAAAATTAGCCTTAGATGCTACAATTAAATTAGGTGGTGAAAACTATGTTTTTTGGGGGGGACGTGAAGGTTATATGTCTTTACTAAATACCGATATGGGTAGAGAATTAGACCATATGGGGCAGTTTTTAACTATGGCAAGAGATTATGCACGTGCACAAGGATTTAAGGGTAATTTCTTTATTGAACCAAAACCAATGGAACCAATGAAACATCAATACGATTTTGATGCTGCTACAGCTATTGGATTTTTACGTCAGTATGGTTTGGATAAAGACTTTAAAATGAATATTGAAGTAAACCATGCTACGCTTGCGCAACACACTTTTCAACACGAAATTGAAACTTCTGCAAAAGCAGGAATGTTAGGAAGTTTAGATGCAAACCGTGGAGATTACCAAAATGGATGGGATACAGATCAATTTCCAAATAATATTCAAGAAACTACTGAAGCTATGCTAGTTTTCCTTAAAGCAGGTGGATTACAAGGTGGAGGTATCAATTTTGACGCAAAAATAAGAAGAAATTCAACTGATATGGAAGATGTATTTTTTGCACATATAGGAGGGGCCGACACCTTTGCCAGAGCATTATTAATTGCTGATAAAATTATTACTTCTTCGCCTTATGATAAATTAAGAACCGCACGTTATAGTTCGTTTGATACTGGAAACGGAAAAGCTTTTGAAGAAGGTAAACTTTCTATGCAAGATTTATATAAAATTGCACAAGAAAACGGTGAATTACCATTAAAAAGTGGCAAACAAGAATTGTTTGAAAATATTATTAATCAATATATTTAATCTGTAAGCAGTATGGGAACATCAGCAAATAAAAGTTATTTATTAAAACTTACAATTGTTGCAACACTTGGCGGACTTTTGTTTGGGTACGATACAGCCGTTATTTCAGGAACCGTCAGTTCCTTAGAAAGTTTTTTTGTACTTCCCTTTGGATTAGAAGAAACCGCAGCAAATGCCCGTTTAGGTTTTGTTGTTTCTAGTGCATTAATTGGTTGTATTATTGGTGGAATTTCAGGAGGAATAATCAGTAAAAAATTAGGTCGTAAAAATGGGTTGATTTTAGCTGCTACTCTATTTTTATTGTCAGCCATTGGATCTGCAATGCCCGAAATGTTGCTGAAACCTGTTGGTGATGGAGACCATACATTTATCTATATTTTTATTGTTTATAGAATTATTGGAGGAATAGGTGTAGGGTTAGCCTCTATGCTTTCACCTTTATATATTGCTGAAATAGCACCTGCTAAAATAAGAGGCAAACTGGTTTCTATGAACCAGTTTGCTATTATTTTTGGTATGTTAGTGGTCTATTTTGTAAACTATTACATTGCTAAACAAGGAGATGACTCTTGGTTAAATACTGTTGGATGGCGTTGGATGTTTGCTTCGGAAACTATACCGGCAACCTTATTTTTAATAATGTTGTTTTTTGTGCCTGATACTCCAAGATCTTTAGTGTTAAAATCTGAACCTGAAAAAGCATTTAACGTTTTAGTTAAAGTAAATGGTGTTGAAGAAGCTAAAAAAATATTAGCCGAAATTCAAAATACAGTTGTAAGTCATTCTGGAAAGTTATTTTCATTTGGAATAACTGTTATAGTAATTGGAATACTGCTTTCCGTTTTTCAACAATTTGTTGGTATTAATGTAGTTTTATATTATGCTCCAGAAATATTCAAAAGTATGGGGTCTGGTACAGATGCCGCATTGTTGCAAACAATAATTGTTGGTGCAGTTAATTTATTATTTACCGTTTTAGCAATTTTAACGGTTGATAAGTATGGAAGAAAACCATTAATGATTATTGGTGCTTTAGGTATGGCAATTTCAATGTTTGCACTAGGAACAACATTTTTTATGGAATCAGTTGGAATAGGTGCGTTACTTTTTATGTTAATTTACGTAGCTAGTTTTGCAATGAGCTGGGGACCTGTTTGCTGGGTTTTATTGTCGGAAATATTTCCTAATAAAATTAGAGGGCGTGCATTGGCAGTTGCAGTTGCAGCACAATGGATTTCGAATTATCTTGTTTCCTGGACCTTCCCAATGATGGATAAGAATACGTATTTATTAGAAAAGTTCAACCACGGTTTTGCTTATTGGATTTATGGTATAATGGGTGTTTTAGCTATGTGGCTAGTATGGAAGTTTGTTCCAGAAACCAAAGGAAAAACCCTAGAAGAAATGGAGAAAATTTGGAACAAATAATATATTTTAAATGAGAAAACCACTTCCCAAAAGAAAGTGGTTTTCCTTATTCAAATAATTATATTCAGGGATCCAAGTGAATATAATTGTTCCTTAAAATTATTGATTGATTTCTATTATCTTACTGATAAAAATCATTTTATTGATATTTATTAATAATAAGATGCTTTTTATTAATGAATTATAATAACTATTTAAAAAAATGACAAATTAAAGCAGAAAAAAATGAGAAGTCGTAAAATCATTCTTTTTATATTTTTAAGCACCTTTTTTATCTATACAACCTATGGACAAGGTTATAAAAATCCCGTTATTCCTGGTTTTCATCCGGATCCAAGTATTTGCAAAGTTGGTGATGATTTTTATTTGGTAAATAGTAGTTTCGAGTTTTTTCCTGGAGTTCCAATATTTCATAGTAAAGATTTAATTAATTGGGAACAAATAGGCCATTGTTTAACACGCCCTTCACAAGTAAATTTAGAGAAAATTGGTGCATCGGGTGGTATTTATGCGCCTACAATTCGTTATAATAATGGTACTTTTTATATGATTACAACTAACGTTTCCGGTAAAGGAAACTTTATAGTACACACTAAAAATCCCGCAGGAGAATGGTCAGAACCTATATGGTTAGAACAAAAAGGTATAGATCCTTCTTTGTATTTTGAAGGCAATACATGTTATTTAACTTCAAATCCTGATAACTGTATTTATTTGTCTGAAATAAATCCAATAACTGGAAAACAATTATCTCCAAGTAAAGCAATATGGACTGGAACTGGAGGGCGCTATCCTGAAGGACCACATATTTATAAAAAAGATGGTTTGTATTATTTGTTAATTTCTGAAGGCGGCACCGAATATGGTCATAAAGTAACAATTGCACGTAGTAAAAACATTGATGGCCCATATGAATCAAATCCTGCAAATCCTATTTTAACGCACATTAATAAAGATGCACAAATGAATCCTATTCAAGGAACCGGTCATGCTGATTTAACACAAGCAAATGATGGTTCTTGGTGGATGGTATGTTTAGCTTTTCGACCTCAATCTGGTCTTCATCATGTACTTGGAAGAGAAACTTATTTGGCACCTGTAAAATGGGATAAAAATGCTTGGCCAGTTGTTAATGGCAATGGAATAATTCATTTAAATATGAAAGTCCCTACCCTTCCTTTACAACCTTTAAAAAAACCTACATATAGTACTAATTTTAATGAAGATACATTAGGATTTGAGTGGAATTATTTAAGAAATCCTACGCTAAAAAACTATTTATTAAATTCAAAAAAAGGCTATTTAAGATTAAAAGCAACACCTATTTTATTAGATGCTGTAGATTCTCCAACATTTTTAGGGAGACGACAAGAACATATTGAATTTACTACAACCACAAAAATGGATCTTTTTAATGCTAAAAATGGTGATGAAGCTGGTTTAACTGTTTACAGAAATAATACAGCGCATTATAAATTATCATTAAAACAAAATTCCACTGGAAAACGTGTGTTGGTTTTAAGCTATCGTTTAGGGGAATTATCTCACAATATATCTAAAATAAATATACCTAAAGGAAGTGTTTACCTTCAAGTTAAAGGAGAAAATGATTTTTATTCATTTGCATATTCAACTAACGGAAAAGAGTTTGAATTTATTGATAAATTGGATGTACGTTATTTAAGTTCTGAAACAAATGGCGGTTTTACAGGCGTATATTTAGGGCTGTTTGCAACTTCTATAAATAAGACAACCAATGCTTACGCAGATTTTAATACATTTAATTATATTCCCGAAAATTAGATTGATTTAAAAAAATAAAACCATAATTAAAATATAATTACGGTTTTTAAAAGTGGAGAAGATGGGAGTCGAACCCACTACCTCTTGACTGCCAGTCAAGCGCTCTAGCCAGATGAGCTACATCCCCGGTAATTTTGAGCAAATATGCGCTTTTTTTTAATTATTCCAGCATAAAAAACGACTAACTATTTCTTTTTATTTCTAACGTAAATTAATTTAAAGCGTCCGCTGGTTCTATCTCTTTGTTCAATTTCAAATTGAGGTAAGGATTTAAACAAAGGGGTTAGCTTTTCAAAACCAAAATTACGTGCATCAAAATTTGGTTGTTTTTTTAAAATAAGTGAACCTACATCTCCCATAAATGCCCAGCCATCATCATCTGCAGCATCATCAACAGAATTTCTCAGCAATCTAATAACTTTTGGTGTAATTTTATCTATACTTGCTTTTTTAGGTTTTGTTTTACCGTTTTCAGCTTCATCTTCACTAGTATCCAATATTTCTAAATAAATAAATTTATCGCAGGCAACTATAAACGGATCGGGTGTTTTCTTTTCTCCAATTCCATAAACCACCAAGCCTTCTTCACGCAATCTGGTTGCTAGTTTGGTAAAATCGCTATCTGATGACACCAAACAAAAACCATTTACCTTTTCTGAATATAAAATATCCATTGCATCAATTATCATGGCTGAATCTGTGGCGTTTTTACCTGTAGTATAGCCATATTGCTGTATTGGTGTTATCGCATTTTCTAATAAAATACTTTTCCATTTGGATAAATGTGGCTTGGTCCAATCTCCATAAATACGTTTTACAGTTGGGGTTCCATACTTGGTAATTTCTTCCATCATTTCTTTAATATATCTTGAAGGAATATTATCACCATCAATAAGTACTGCTAATTTATTATCTTTTATCATAAAGTTAAAGATACGGAAATTTAATCACTATTATTTAATACATTTAATACCATTTTAAGGAAGTAAATTCCTTTAATTTAAAAATAGTAAAAACAACTTGAATTTGAATTATAAAATGGATTATAACAACATATTTTTTAAAATAAATACTTCTTTAAATAAAATAAAAGACCACGGAAAAGTAGCTTCTTATATTCCTGAATTAAACAACATAGATCCTAATAAATTTGGAGTACACCTTACAACTTTAAACAATGAACATTATAGTATTGGCGATTCAAACGAAAAGTTTTCTATACAAAGTATTGCTAAAGTTTTGGCATTAACATTGGCTTATAAAATGAAAGGTGAAAAATTATGGAAACGGATTGATGTTGAACCTTCAGGAACATCATTTAACTCGCTTGTTCAATTAGAATATAACCACGGAATACCGCGTAACCCATTAATAAATGCCGGTGCTATTGTTATTTGCGATATACTTATAAGTAATCTTGAAAATCCAAAAAAAGATTTTCTTGAGTTTATTAGAGAGCTTTCGGGTAATAAAACATTAAATTTTAGTTCAAAAACTGCTGAATCTGAAAAAATTACAGGCTTTACAAATATGGCTTTGGTAAATTTAATGAAATCATTCAACAATATTAAAAATGACATTGATGTTGTAATGGATTTTTATTTTAATTTATGTTCTATTGAAATGACTTGTAAAGAGCTTTCACGCACATTTCTTTTTTTAACAAATGATGGAATAGACCCAATTACAAATAATAAAATACTTTCAGAAAGTAAATCTAAACGTATAAATGCAATTATGCTTTTATGCGGTTTTTATGATGAAGCTGGTGAATTTGCCTTTAAAGTTGGCTTACCAGGAAAAAGTGGTGTTGGTGGTGGTATTGTGGCAATTCACCCAAATAAATACAGTATTGCGGTTTGGAGCCCAAGACTTAACAAAAAAGGAAACTCTCAAAAAGGAATGAATTTTCTTGAAAAATTTACAACTAAAACACAATCATCCATTTTTTAAAAACCAATTACAATTAAACCCTGTTGCTAAAAAAAAGTCTTACCAATAAAAATATAGCCAGACCTCTACTTATTATTGCACTATTAAATTTTGTGATTTGTGCAAATGATAACTCCATATCGCAGGAAGAACCAGATGCAGTTATTGAAAATGAGTTTTATAATAAAATGTGGCAAAAACTACAAGTTATTAAAAATTCGAAACAATTTAAATTAGTATATTTAACAAACTGAAAATTGTACTTTTAAAACTGCAATTTTATTTAAATTTATTTTCTATGACAGAATTACCACAAGAATATTTTAGAGTATTAGCTGAACAACTTGTTTTTATCAGTGTTTTTCTTGGAGGTATTTCTGCAACTATTTTAGGAACTCTTATTGTTGTTAACAACAATAGTAAAATTATGAAGTTTATGATTTTGGGCTTATCCCTTGCTGCTGTCTCATTTATTGTAGCGGTTTTTGGAATGAACAAAGTTTTAATAATTTTAACTCCAAACTCACCTTATCAAAATTCAAATGAGCTACTTTTCTATCCACGATTAGTAGGTGGATTATCTTTTTTCATTGGTATTTACTCTTTAATTGCTGTAATAAGTTTATCTGGTTGGTTAAAAACAAAAAAAATTGGGATTACAACTACTGTTATAGGAGTAATTAGTAGTATCCTTATTTTTACACTAATCTAGTTAAAATGTTATATCATTTAGCAAAAGAATATGTTATTCTGTATATAAAAATCATTAAAAATAGAATCTTTCAAAAATAAAAATACTAATTTTAAAGTATTAAAAATTACCTTGTAAATAGTTTAATTATGAGCTTAGTAACAATTAAAAAATCACATGTTGAGGCAGATTTATTAGTATTAAAAAGTAAATTAGAATCTGAAGGAATAAAATGTTTTATGCGAAATGAATTTACAACTCAAATAATGAATTACCTTCCTTCTTTTGAAGTGGAACTACAAGTATCTGAATCTGATTTAGAAAAAGTTGAAGAAATATTAAAAGAAATGAATGATTAAAATAATTAAAGGTACAATTGAACATGCTGAATTAATAGCTGAAATTGGAGAAAAATCATTCTGGGAATCGCACGGAACTAGTGCCTCAACTAAAGATATAAGCACTTTTATTTCTAAAACTTATACTAAAGAAATATTGTTAAGTGAGTTAGAAAATGAAAACAATATTTACCACCTAATTTATTGCAATAATAAAATTGCTGGCTTTTCTAAAATTATATTAAACACTGCAAATAGTAATATTAACCCTAAAAATATTACCAAATTAGATCGCTTTTATTTATTGAAAACATTTTACGGTAAAAATTTAGGAGCTACACTATTTAATTTTAATATTGAATTAGCTAAAAACAAGCAACAAAATGGTATTTGGTTAGCCGTTTGGGTAAAAAACCAAAGAGCCATTAATTTCTATACAAAATCAGGATTTAAAATAGTAGGAAAATATGACTTTCAAATTTCCAGCACACATTCCAATCCAAACCATATTATGTATTTAACATTTTAAAAATGTTTATAAAACAAAAAATACTAAATTTAAAATTGGAAAAGTAAGTTAAATAACCTCAAAAACACTTTGTATTAATTGAATAAATAGATTAATTATGATTGAAAATTCAGAGAATTTAGATACGTATTTAGAAAATCATTATATACATAAAAGCAATTGGTTAAGAGCTGCCGTTTTGGGTGCAAATGATGGAATTATATCAACGGCAAGTATTGCAATTGGTGTTGCTGCCGCTAGTGATGTTAGAGAACCTGTTATTTTGGCAACATTAGCTGGTTTAGTAGCTGGGGCTTTATCAATGGCGGCTGGCGAATATGTTTCTGTAAGTTCCCAAACAGATGTGGAAAATGCTGATATTGCGCGAGAAAAAAAGGAACTAAAAGAAATGCCAGAGCAGGAATTACAATATTTAGCAGCAATTTATGAAGAAAGAGGTTTAAAAAAAGAAACCGCTTTAACAGTAGCAAAAGAATTAACAGCACATGATGCTTTAGCAGCTCACGTTAGAGATGAGTTAGGTATTAACCAAATTAGCCAAGCTAAACCAATACAAGCCGCTTTTGCCTCTGGTGCTTCATTTACTGTTGGCGGAATCCTTCCCTTTTTAGTAACACTTTTTCTACCCTTAAAAAGTATGGAATACTATTTATATGGTTTTGCAATTTTATTTCTTATTATTTTAGGTGTTTTGGTAGCAAAAACTGGTGGATCAAACATTTTAAAAGCTATAATTAGAATCACTTTTTGGGGAACTGTAGCAATGGGCTTAACTGCCTTGGTTGGATATTTATTCGGAATTAATATTTAATTGTAAACCAATAACAAAACTCCTGATTTTTATGACAATTAACTACAAACCAATAGGGGTAATAAACTCACCTCATAAAACAAAAGAAGGAATGCCTATACAGGCAAAAGCGGCAAAAGGTCTAAAAGGAACCATAATCATTGAAAAAATATTTATGGAAGGACTAAAAGATCTTGAAGCATTTTCTCACCTCTACGTTATTTATCATTTCCATAAATCAAATCTATATAAATTAACAACAACTCCATTTCTAGATAATAAAACCCATGGTGTATTTGCTACAAGAGTTCCACAAAGACCAAATCAGATTGGTATTTCAGTAGTTAAATTAATTAGTATAAAAGACAATATACTGGAAATTGAAAATAATGATATTCTTGATGGAACGCCACTTTTAGATATAAAACCGTATATTCCTGATTTTGATATACATAAAGTTGAAAAAATTGGATGGTATAAAAACAAAATTGGAAAATTTAAAACATTAAAATCAGATACTAGGTTTAACTAAAAAAATTGAATATGAAATACAATGCCTTTATTTCTTATAGTCACAGTCAGGATTTTAAATTAGCGCCAAGTTTAGAAAGCGCTCTCGAAAAATTTGCAAAACCAACGTTTAAACGCAGGGCGCTTAATATTTTTAGAGATTCTAACGACCTTTCAATTTCACCTGATTTATGGGGGAAAATTGAAGAAGGATTAAACGCATCAGAGTATTTTATATTTTTTGCTTCACCTTTATCAGCGCAATCGCATTATTGTACAAAAGAGGTAGAACACTGGAAAACAACTAAATCCATAGATAACTTTTTAATTGTTTTAACGGATGGTGAACTGCTTTGGAATCATGCTACTTCAGATTTTGACTGGAGCAAAACCACAGCAATTCCAAAAAATTTATCTGGTGTTTTTAAAAATGAACCTTTGTATGTAGATTTTCGCGAAAATGCTTCAGAAAATTTAACATTGGACAATCCTGATTTTAAAGACAAATTAGTACTTATTGCTGCAACATTACATAATAAAACCGTTGGAAATATGGTTGGTGAAGCGGTTAAGCAACACAAACGCACTATGCGAATTAGAAATGCAGCAATAAGTGTTTTAAGTACTTTATTAGTAGCAGCCATTCTTTTATCTATTTATGCAATGAAACAAAAAAAAGTAGCTGAAGCTGAAACCCTAAAAGCTTTATTATCTACATATATTGCCAGCTCACAAGCGCAATTAAATGAAGATCCAACCAAATCTTTAAGACTTGCAGAATATGCCTATAGCTTTGCAAATGAAAATAATTTACCTACAAAAATTGCCTCTGAACAACTTACAAAAGTGTTTTACAGTGGTTATGGTTTTTACCAAGAACCAGGTTTTAAAATTCTAAATACGGATTTAATAAATAAAAATAAACGCACAAAAAAATTAGGTTATTTTAAACCTGAAATTGATGCAATAATTGAGAGCGTTCCTCCACATGAATACTTAGGACAAGCTTCAACCGATATATTTATTAATCCTAATACCAATGAAACTGAATTTTTAATTGCAGGTGGCAAATTAGAATTTCCAATTCTATATAATTTTAAAACTGAAATATATGAATTTGAAAATATAGATCCCGTTGAAATTAAATTAGAAGGTTTTGGCGGATTTACTGGGTATATTCAGGATGTTGCTATTTCAACAGATGGAAAATATTCAATTTTAGGTTCAGCAAATAGTAAAACAGCTTTAATTGATAACAAAGCGTATCTTCAAGATAATTTAGATACTGATATTTTTAAAACAAGGGCTATTTTAAAAAGTGGTAGTAGAAACGATATATTTGAAGTCAATTTTACAGACAACAACAAGTATATTATTACAAAAACTTTAGATCTTGTTTGGCAGAATTCAGAACAAAACAGCATTAAAGATACCATTATAAATCTTTGGAAAACAGAGCCGTTTCCTTATATTGAAATTTACAATTCTAATACAGCACATGGTAATATTTCAATAAGTGAAGATTATTATATGCTACCTGTTGAAGAAGATTTAGAAAAATATAGCTGGTTACATATGGCACAAAGTATAAGAACCCAAAACAATACTATTATTGCCGAGTTCCCAAATGCAAAAGGGATTTCACCAAATACAATTTCAAGTCCAGATGGAAATTTTTTAGTGAATTATCAAGGTATTTTTAACAAAGAAAATGAGTTATTAATTACATTAAGCTCCTATTTTATAGATAACAGCGGTATTGCTTATTGTTTTTCTAATGATAGTAAATTTTTAAAATTAAGTTATATAGATGGGCCTGAACGTATATTTGCATTAGACCCAGATTTTATTTTAGAAAGATTAAATAATGCTAAAATAATGGGAGCAATTGCTACTTTAACTACAGCTGATAAAAAGCGTTTTCTTATTGAAACAGAGTAAGAAATTACAAAAATATTATAAAAGTGTTTTTAATTAAAATATTAATCGTAATATTGCAATGTATAAATTATGGGAATAACTAAATCAGAAATATTTACAAAAGAACAGAATAGTATTGCCAAAATAGCAAAAGTTTTAGGGCACCCTGCCCGTATTGCAATTTTGCAGTCAATCATTAAATCTCAATCTTGTATTTGTGGGGATCTTGTTACCGAAATAGGTTTAGCGCAACCAACCGTTTCACAACACTTAAAAGAACTCAAAAATTTAGGAATTATAAAAGGAACTATTTCCGGAACCAGTGTTTGCTATTGTATTAACCATGAAAATTGGAATGAAATAAAAGCTATACTAAACAATTTTTTAAACCTTAACAACCTAGCAGAAAATTGCTGTAAAATATAAATACTTATGAAATTATCAGAAATAAAAAAACACTTAAATAAATTAGATAAAATTGCATTTCAATTACCAAACGGCTATTTAGTTCCAAGCCATTTTCATGTTACAGAAGTTGGTAAAATTTCTAAACATTTTATTGATTGCGGTGGAACAGTAAGAAATGAAGAAGTAGTAAATTTTCAATTATGGGAAGCAGATGATTATGATCACAGATTACACCCGGAAAAATTAGTTCATATTATTGAACTTTCAGAAAAAGTGTTGGGTATTAACGACTTAGAAATTGAAGTTGAATACCAAGGTGAAACTATTGGAAAGTACAATTTAGATTTTGATGGTATCAATTTTTTACTAACAACCAAACAAACAGATTGTTTGGCGAAGAATAATTGTGGAATTCCAGCTGTAAAACCCAAAGTAAAACTATCCGATTTACAAGAAACTAACACTTCTTGTTGTACTCCAAGTTCAGGTTGTTGTTAAAATTTAAAATTGATAAAAAATGATTCTTATTGATAAACCTTTTGTCTCAGATTTTTTAGTTAAAACCATAAAAGAAAATAACTTTCCAGTAATTGCAACAACGGTTGTAAAAAGCATGATTTCTGATGATTCGTTGAACTGGATTTCAGAAAAAGAAGCAATAGAACTATTTAAAAAAGACCCAAATACTCCACTCTATTCAAATTCCGAAAATGCCATAAGCTGGATTGAACAAAATTTAAGTTTTTCAAAATTACCAAGTCAAATTCAGCTTTTTAAAAATAAAATTTTGTTTAGAGAACTTATTAAAGATGCTTTCCCAAATTACTTTTTTAAAGGTGTAAAATTGGCAGATTTACCTAAATTAAATGCCAAACAATTAAAATTTCCGTTAATTATTAAACCTGCTGTTGGCTTTTTTAGTTTAGCGGTTCATAAAGTTGATTCTGTTGAAGAATGGAATACAATTTTAAACAATATTGAACAAGAAATAGAAGCATTTAAAGGAATGTATCCAAAAGAAGTAGTGAATGTTTCAGACTTTATTATTGAAGAATATATTGAAGGTGAGGAATACGCAATTGATTGTTATTTTAATACTAAAGGTAAACCAAAAGTTTTAAATGTTATGCATCATATTTTTTCTTCAGCTAAAGATGTAAGCGATCGTGTGTACATGACTTCAAAAGAAATTATAGAAAAAAATAAGTCTGAAATAGAAGATTTTCTACAAATAGTTGGACAGAAAGCACAACTGAAAAATTTCCCAATGCATGTTGAAATTAGAATAGACAAAACAGGTAAAATAAACCCTATAGAAATTAATCCGTTACGTTTTGGTGGCTGGTGTACAACTGGTGATATTTCTTACTTTGCCTATGATTTTAATTCTTACGAGCAGTTTTTATACGAAAAATCACCTAATTGGAATGAAATTTTAAAAACTAGAAAAGACAAAAAATACAATTTGATTGTTTTGGACAACAACTCTGGAATTAAAGAAAGTAATATTAAAGCATTTAATTATAACTTACTTTTAAAAGATTTTAAAAAACCTTTAAACTTAAGAAAAGTAGATTTTAGGAAATACGCCGTTTTTGGATTTTTATTTACTGAAACTTCAAAAGGAAATGAAAAAGAATTGAATACTATCTTGTCATCAAACCTAAAAAAATATATAACAATTAAAGAATGAGCGAAGAAAATTTCTATGCTGAAAAAATGATTTCAAAATCTAACGATGAATTAAAAAATTATATCGAAAATCAAGATCATTTTCAAGAGGATGCGGTATTAGCAGCTATTTTAGAACTAGAAAAAAGAGGTTGTAAAATTGAAGGAAGTAAAAAAATTAAGCAAGAAATAGCTGCATTAAAAAGTAAAGAGGAGGACACACTAAATAATTCACCAAAGTTTCATTCAAATAATTACAATGAAGTTCCTGAGCTTTACAGTAAAAAATTCATATATATTTTTGGTGTTTTATTTTCTGTATTTGGAGGTGGCGTTTTAATGGCTTTAAACTTTTTAACATTAAACAATAAAAAAGCTGCCAGATTAACAATTTTAGCTTCAATTATATATGCTGTTTCATCAGTTTTACTATTTGATCAAATAGGTGTTACAAATCCAATAATTTCAATAACTTCAAGTATTTTGGGAGTATATTTACTGGATCAGTATATTTGGAAAAAAGAAAATCCAGAAGCTATAAAACAGAAAGAAAAAAGCACTTTAAAACCCATAATTATTGGTTTATTAATTGCCATTCCATTAACATATTTAATTATTATTTCAGGGAATTTAAATCCGTAATTTTATAAAAATCAGCTATTTATTAATCGAAATTATATAAAACTTAATCTATTTTAAAAATTATTATTATGGTTAATTTAATAAGAACAGACTTCTCGAATAAAGATTTTAAAAATTTAGTTTCATTTCTAGATGCTGATTTAAAAATAAGAGATGGCGCAGATCACGATTTTTACGACCAGTTTAATAAAATTGACGGTTTAAAAAATGTTGTTGTAGCTTTTGAAAATGAGGTGGCAATAGGCTGTGGCGCATTTAAAATACACGAAAACAACGTTGTAGAAATAAAACGCATGTATGTTTCACCTTTTGGTCGAAGAAAAGGTGTTGCTTCTAAAGTTTTAACTGAATTAGAAAACTGGGCAGCGGAACTAAAATTTAAAAAATGTATTTTAGAAACTGGCAAACAACAACCTGAAGCTATTGAACTTTATAAAAGATGTGGTTATACAATAACCGCTAATTTTGGTTTTTATGAAAATGTTGAAAATAGCGTTTGTTTTGAGAAGTTTATATAAATTATAACTTTAGAGTATTAACTTCAAAAAAACAAGATGAAGTTGCTAAAAACACAACTGGTTAGGTAAATTTTTTAATACATGATCCTGATGAAAATAGGATCCTTTTAGATGAACATGTGTAATATTCAATTTTACAGTATCTTTACCAAGAACATTTTCATAAATAATTATTTATAACTAACCCATACTAAAAAATACGCTCAATTTTTAAACTTTATGGATAAAAAAAGTAGCAAACAAGAGCAACCTAACAACCCTTTACATGGTGTTAAATTAGCAGAAATTTTGCAATATTTAGTTTCAGAATA
Organism: Lutibacter oceani; assembly: GCF_003384935.1. Taxonomy (GTDB): domain Bacteria; phylum Bacteroidota; class Bacteroidia; order Flavobacteriales; family Flavobacteriaceae; genus Lutibacter; species Lutibacter oceani. The sequence continues at coordinate 1,187,909 of NZ_QTTQ01000009.1, read as the reverse complement.
CGGTTGGGAAGAATTAGGTTCTAGAATTAAAATAAATTGTTTTAATAGCAATCCAACCATAAAATCGAGTCTTAAATTTTTAAGAAGAACACCATGGGCACGTACAAAAGTGGAAAATTTGTACCTCAATACTATTCAAAAATAACAGCTTAAGTTAATTTTATGGCAAAAGATATACTGCTTATTACGCCACCTTTTACTCAATTAAATACACCGTATCCTGCAACAGTGTATTTAAAAGGTTTTTTGAATACAAAACAAATAAGTTCCTATCAAATGGATTTAGGAATTGAAGTAATTACCACCTTGTTTTCAAAAGAAAGTTTAACAGAACTCTTCGATTTTGCAGTTGAAAAAAACACAATTATTTCAGAAAATTCCCAACGTATTTATGCATTAAAAAACGATTATTTTACAACAATAAATGCTGTTATTTCCTTTTTACAAGGAAAAAACCAGACCTTAGCAAGGCAAATTTGCACAGACAATTTTCTTCCAGAAGCCTCAAGATTTGAGCAATTAGACGATATGAATTGGGCTTTTGGTTCCATGGGAATACAAGACAAAGCAAAACATTTAGCAACACTCTATTTAGAAGATTTATCCGATTTTATAAAAGAATGTGTTGATGAAAATTTTGGCTTTAGCCGCTATGCAGAACGATTGGGTAAAAGTGCCAACAGTTTTGATGAATTATATAGTAATTTACAAAGTGAATTAACTTACATAGACAAAATAACCTTAACTATTTTAGAAGAAAATCTGAAGAAAATACAACCCAAAATGGTATGCTTTTCAGTTCCTTTTCCAGGTAATTTGTATAGTGCTTTTCGTTGTGCACAATTCATTAAAAAAAACTACCCAAAAACAAAAATTGCTATGGGTGGTGGCTTCCCAAATACAGAATTGAGATCGGTTACAGATGCTAGAGTTTTTGATTTTTTTGACTTTATAACTTTAGACGATGGCGAATTACCTATAGAATTATTATTCAACGCTATTTCAAATTCAACCAATAATAATCCTCAACTAAAAAGAACTTTTTTAAAGAAAAACGAAGAAGTTGTTTATATAAATAATTCACTAAAAAACGATTATAAACAAGCTGAACTAGGCACTCCAGATTATACAGATTTGTTATTGAATACCTACATTTCAGTAATAGAAATTGCCAATCCAATGCATAGTTTATGGAGCGATGGCCGTTGGAATAAACTCACTATGGCGCATGGCTGCTACTGGGGAAAATGTACATTTTGCGATATTTCCTTAGATTATATTAAAATTTACGAACCCATAACCGCTAAATTACTGGTGGATAACATGGAAGAAATTATTGCCTGTACAGGAGAAAGTGGATTTCATTTTGTGGATGAAGCAGCTCCACCCGCTTTAATGCGAGCATTGGCATTGGAAATTTTAAAAAGAAATTTAACAGTTACTTGGTGGGCAAATATTCGTTTTGAAAAAAGTTTTACCAAAGATTTGTGCACACTATTAAAAGCATCAGGGTTAATTGCAGTTTCTGGCGGTTTAGAAGTCGCTTCAGATAGATTACTAAAATTAATAGACAAAGGGGTAACTGTTGCCCAAGTTGCTCAGGTAAACCTAAATTTTACTGACGCAGGTATTTTAGTTCACGCTTATTTAATGTATGGTTTTCCAACACAAACTATTCAGGAAACAGTTGATAGCTTAGAAATGGTGCGGCAATTATTTGAATTGGAAATTATAAACTCAGGATTTTGGCACCAATTTGCACTCACAACTCATAGTCCAATTGGTTTAGAGCCTGAAAAATATGGCGTAATTCCCGAATATAAAGAAATTACTTTTGCCAATAACGACATTGATTTTAAAGATAAAACAGGAATAAATCATACTAAATTTAGTTATGGTTTAAAAAAATCTATCTTTAATTTTATGCACGGTATTGGTTTTGATATTGACTTACAAGATTGGTTCGATTTTAAAATCCCTAAAACTACAATTCCTCCAAATTACATTGAAAATTGCTTAACTTCTGAAGAAAATTTAACCATAAAGTCTTCTTCAAAAATACTCTGGTTAGGTCAAAAACCTTTGGTTTCTTATTTTTCAAAAACTAAAAGAGGAAAAACACGTGAATTAATTCAATTGGCATTTCATACCAAAAATGATTTGTTTGAAACTTCAATAGATAAAGAAAAAGGGGAATGGTTGTTAAATCAATTAGAAAAAATAAATGTTCAAAAAGGAAATTCATTCACTTTTGCAGAACTAAAAGAAGACTTTGAACAACATTTTAATGATTTTGAATTGTTTTGGTACTCAAAACCTATTAAAAATTTAAGAAATTACGGTTTGTTGGTTTTATAATTTAGCTTATTCATTTTACTGTATCTTTGCAAAAATCTTGTTTTAAAAAAATTATATGCAATTTAAAGACTTACAGCTAAATAAATCTATTTTGAAAGCCATTGCTGAACAAAATTATGATACTCCAACACCTGTTCAACAACAAACAATTCCGCTGGTATTAGCAAAAAAAGATGTAATTACTACTGCCCAAACAGGAACTGGTAAAACAGCTGCTTTTGCATTGCCAATTTTACAAATGCTTTTTAACAAACAGGATGCTGGTAAACGAGGTAAAAAAATTAGAGCTTTAATTGTGAGCCCTACCAGGGAATTAGCACTTCAAATTCAGGAAAGTTTTAAAGTTTACGGAAAGTATTCTAATTTAAGAACTACTGTAGTTTATGGAGGAACTTCTATTGAACCACAAAAAGATGTGTTAAATAAAGGAGTGGATATTTTGGTTGCAACACCGGGAAGGTTATTAGATTTACACAAACAAGATTGCATTAATTTAGATTATATTGAAACGTTGGTTTTAGATGAAGCCGATTTAATGCTTGATATGGGTTTTATTGATGATGTTAGGAAAATTGAACGCTTATGTCCTTTGGAAAAACAGGTTTTATTATTTTCTGCAACAATGCCAACAAAAGTAGTTCAACTGGCAAATACCATTTTAAAAGAACCAGAAACAGTAAATGCTACTCCATCATCTTCAGCTGCTCAAAACGTTCAACAATTGTTATTTTATGTACATAAACAACATAAAATGGAGCTGTGTTTACACTTGTTGAGAAATACCATAAAAGGAAATATTTTAATATTTAGGCGTACCAAAATGGGAATTGCCAAATTAGAGAAAATGTTAAAAGGCAATGGTTACAAAGTGGATAGTATTCACGGTGATAAAACACAAAACGACCGTGAAAATGCTTTGGAAAATTTTAAAGATGGTAAAATTAATATCCTAATTGCCACAGATGTTGCAGCACGTGGAATTGATATTGAAAATTTGGATGCGGTAATAAATTTTGATATTCCTAATGTTGCTGAAACCTATGTTCATAGAATTGGACGAACTGGTAGAGCTGGAAATTCCGGAAATGCTTATTCTTTCTGTTCTGCTGATGAAAAACCATATATTGCAGGAATTCAGCAATTAATAAATACTGTTATTCCAGTAATGGATGAGCATCCTTATGTTTTAGATCCAAAAGCGAAAAAAGAAATTCATAGAACACCAGGAAAAAGTAAACACCGATCTGGCAGAAAATCAGTAGCCTCAAAAAAGAATAAAAAACGCTGGTATTAAAAATACCCTACTTCCAAATATATTTCATCTTTAAATCATCATTTTAAAAATGATGAAATAATTGTACGTTTTTTTGAGAGAATTGTATAAAAAATAGGTCTTTCAAAAATATGAAGTAAACATAAAATGAGTTAAATTAGTAACTACCTGATATTCATTTTATAAAAATTCATAAATGAAAAATTTATTTTTTTGCTCCACTATTTTTTTAATAGCAATAGCTTGTAATCAACCAAAAAATTCAGTCTCTTCAAACGAATCGATTATTATGACTAACAACAAAAGCCTTGGGATTTTTGAGAATCAAACAAATATTGGAAATCCAGAAAAGATTGGCACAGTTAATTATAATACTGATAATCAGATTTATAAATTAACAGGATCCGGTATAAATATGTGGGCTGAAAACGACCAATTTCAATATGTATACAAATCTATTCAAGGTGATTTTATTTTAAGAGCACATGTAAAATTTATAGGTGAAGGTTTAGATCCTCACAGGAAAATTGGTTGGATTGTTAGAAATAATTTAAGCGGAAATTCACCGCATGTAAATGCAAGTATTCATGGTGATGGGCTAACTTCTTTACAATATAGAAAAACCAATGGTGGAATTACAGAACAAGTTGAATCCTCCGATAAAGCTCCAGATGTGGTTCAATTAGAACGAAGAGGAACCTCTTATTATATGTCAACCGCTAAGTTTGGAGAACCATTTACAACCGTTAAAATTGAAGCTATAAATTTAAGAAATGAGGTTTTTGTGGGTATTTATGTTTGTTCTCATAATCCCGAAGTAATGGAAGAAGCCATATTTAGCAATGTTAAAATAATTAAACCTGCAGCACCAGATTTTCAACCATACCGAGATTATATTGGAAGCACCATGGAAATTATGGATGTAGAAACCGGGCTTAGAAAATCGTTATTTTATTCTGCCCATTCAATTCAGGCTCCAAATTGGGTTAATAATGACAAAGAGTTAGTTTACAATTCAAATGGTTTTTTATACAGGTATAATTTTGATACAAAAGAAGTTGTTCAAATAAACACCGGATTTGCAACCAATAACAACAATGATCACGTGTTTTCTTTTGATGAAACTATTTTAGGAATTAGTCATCATAATGCTGATGATGAAGGAACTTCTTCAATTTATATTATGAATCCAAATGGAAATTCCATCCCTAAAAAAATAACAAAAGATGGTGTTGGCGCTTCTTATTTACATGGTATTTCTCCAGATAATAAAACCTTGCTTTTTACTGCAAATCGTAATAATAAATATGATATTTATAGCATAAATGTTGATACTAAAGAAGAAAAACAATTAACTGACACCAAAGATTTAGATGATGGATCAGAATATGCTCCAGATGGAAAATCTATTTATTTCAATTCAAACAGAACTGGAAATATGCAGTTATGGAAAATGAATGCTGATGGAAGTAATCAAATGCAATTAACATTTGATACCAATTATAAAGATTGGTTCCCACATATTTCTCCAGATGGAAAATGGATTGTTTTTATTTCATTTCCTCCAGATATCAACTTTGGAGATCACCCTTTTTACAAACAATGTTCATTGCGTTTAATGCCAGTTGAAGGCGGAGAACCTAAAACAATTGCTTATATATATGGAGGGCAAGGAACCATAAATGTACCTAGTTGGTCTAAAGATAGTAAACGGATTGCTTTTGTTACAAATAGCAACTAATTAACTAAGTGTAACTTAATTATTCCACTCTTTTTGTGCCTCTTTTGAAAGAAATGTCCAGGCTATAATACGCGTAACTTTATTGCCTTGATGCATTGGAATTGTTTTAATATCGGTAGCTCCTAACTTATTTAAAGAATCGTACATACTTTGTACATTTTCTTTTTTTGAAACCAATATAGTATACCAAAAACAGTTTGTTTTAAACTTAGAACTTTCATATAAATAGGTATGAATAAATGCTTTTTCACCACCTTTATACCATAATTCTTGTTGTTTTCCACTAAAATTTCTTCCAATATTTGTAGTTCCTAAACCCTCCATTTTTCTTGAGTTGGCCTGCATTGCTTCTTCCTGAGATCTATAAAATGGTGGATTACAAATGGATGCTGAAAACTTGTCGTCAGCAGTTAAAATACCTGTAAAAATATGTGTCGAATCTTTTTGATGTTTTAATTTAATAAAATCGGAAAGAGCATTCTTTTTAATAATTTTTTCTGCCCTGTCCAACGATTTTTTATCAATATCTGTTCCAACAAAACTCCAATTATATTCGGCATTTCCCAACAAAGGATAAATACAATTGGCACCTGTTCCAATATCCAAAATTTTAGCACCTTCATTAATTCCAGAGTTAATTAACAAATCAGCTAAATAATGAATATAATCAACTCTTCCGGGAATTGGCGGGCATAAATTATCGTCAGGAAAATCCCAAAATTTTAAATTGTAATACTTAAATAAAAGTGCTTTATTTATAGCTTTTACCGCTTTTGGATTTGCAAAATCTATCGTTTCAGTTCCATATTCATTAACAAACACAAACTCTTTTAAATCAGGATATGCTTCACATAATTCTGTAAACTTATAGCCTTGTAAATGTTTATTATTTGGATGTAGATTTCCGTTTTTATTTCTTTTAGTTCCCATAATTTATATACTTCACCAAAAGTACTACTTTTAAATTTTAACATTATTTTATATTTACAAAAAGAATGAACATTCATTTTGTAAATATTTTTATATATATTTGCCGAAGAAAACAAGTTTCTATGGCAATTAGACAAAAATGCGATAAAAAAAGAGTTGCTTTATTAAATGCAACGCTTCACTTGGTAAACAATCAGGGTTTTCACGATGCGCCTATGTCAAAAATTGCGAAAATGGCTGAAATGTCGCCGGCAACTATTTATATCTATTTTGAAAACAAACAAGACTTAATTAACCAGTTGTATTTAGAAATAAAATCATTGTTTAGTGTATTTGCTTTTAAAAATTATTGTGAAGCAACATGCGTTAAAGAAAGTTTTAAACAGATTTGGTTTAACATTGCAAATTTCAAATTAAATCAGATAGAAGAGGCTAATTTTTTATCTCAATGCGACAACACTCCTATTATTGATGAAGAAATAAAACGTGAAGGTTTGAAGCATTTACAGCCTTTACTGGATTTATGGGAAAGAGGAATACAAGAAGAAATTATAAAACCTATTTCGCCCTATCTTTTATATGCCTTTACTATTTATCCTTTGGCTTTTTTAACCAATAAACAATTTAAAAGCAGTTGTGATTTAACCGAAGGTAAGTTGAATGAAGCTTTCAACCTTGCCTGGGACAGCATAAAATTATAGGATATGGGAAAAACAGCTATTATTTTAGGAGCAACTGGCTTAACCGGAAACATTCTTTTACACAAACTAATAAAAGATGATAAGTATAAAACCATCAAATTATTTTCACGTAAAAAAATTGAAGGATTACCTTTAAAAGTTCAGCAATTTATTGGAAACATGTTGGATTTAGGAACTTTTAAAGAAGCATTTACCGGTAATGAGGTTTTTTGCTGTATTGGTACAACCGCTAAAAAAACACCCAATAAAGAAACTTATAAAAAAATAGATTTTGGAATTCCTGTAACTGCTGCAAAACTTTCAAAAGAAAATAAAATCAACACGTTTTTAGTGATTTCAGCAATGGGAGCCAATGCAAAAAGCAACATATTTTACAACAGAACAAAAGGTGAAATGGAACAAGAGGTTTTACAACAAAACATACCTAATACCTATATTTTACAACCTTCAATTATAGGTGGAAACAGAAATGAAAACAGGATTGGTGAAAAAATTGGATTGGCGATTTTTAAACTCATACAACCTTTATTTATAGGAAATTTAAAAAAATACAAAATAATTGAAGCTGAAAATATAGCGCAAGCTATGATAAATTTGGCAAATTCAACTTCAACATCACAAATTATTACTTCAGAAAAAATAAAAGAAATAGCAACGGTGTCATTCTGAATTTATTTCAGAATCTCATCATATTAATAATCAATCACTGTGCAAACCTGAAACAAGTTCAGGTTGACGTACTAAAAAATATAAAAAAAGAATAACTAAAAATAAATTAAAAGAAAACAATGGAATTATTAGATAAATTAAATTGGAGATACGCAGCAAAAGCAATGAATGGTGAAAACGTATCGGAAGAAAAAATAGATAGAATTATTGAAGCCGCACGATTGGCTCCTACTTCAAGTGGTTTACAGCCTTTTGAAATAATTGTAGTTAAAAATCAAGCAATTAAAGAAGCAATTAGACCCGTTTCCTGGAATCAGTCTATGATTACAGATTGTTCTCATTTATTGGTTTTTGCTGCTTGGGATACTTATACTGAAGAACGCATTAATAAAATGTTTGATTTAACAAACGAAGTTCGTGGATTTAAAAACGAAGGCTGGGAAAACTACCGCCAAATGTTATTGAGCAACTATCCACAAAAAGATGCTGAAGAAAACTTTAACCACGCTGCAAAACAAGCATATATTGCTTTTAGTGCGGCCATTATTGCAGCTGCTTTTGAAGGTGTTGACACAACTCCAATTGAAGGATTTGATCCTGCAGCCGTTGATAAAATTTTAGGTTTAAGAGAAAAAGGCTTAAAAAGTTGTGTGCTTTTACCGATTGGATATAGAGATACTGAAAAAGACTGGTTGGTTAACCTGCCTAAAGTTAGAAAAAGCACAGAAGATTTAGTAACTGTAGTAGAATAATTAAAACTAAAAATTAAATTATTATGAATAATTTTCAATATAAAAATCCAACTAAAATTTTGTTCGGAAAAGGGCAAATAGAAAATTTAGCTACTGAAATTCCTGAAAATTCAAAAGTTTTAATGTTGTATGGAGGTGGAAGTATTAAAACAAATGGCATTTATGAACAAGTTTCTAAAGCACTTTCAAATTTTGAAGTGATAGAATTTGGTGGAATTCCTGCAAACCCAGAATATGAAGTATTGTTAGAAGCCTTAGATATTATTAAAGCTGAAAATATTACTTTTTTATTAGGTGTTGGCGGCGGTTCTGTAATAGATGGAACCAAATTTTTATCGGCTGCAGCTTTATATGAAGGCGAAGAACCTTGGGATATTTTAGCCAAAAACATGCGTACTTTGGTAGGAATGCCTTTTGGAACTGTTTTAACTTTGCCAGCAACTGGTTCAGAAATGAATTCTGGAGCTGTAATTACACGAGCAGAAACGAAAGAAAAATTTGCCATGGGCGGACCAGGATTATTTCCTGTATTTTCAATTTTAGATCCCGAAGTTGTAAAATCAATCCCAACGCGTCAAATTGCAAACGGTTTGGCAGATGCATTTACGCACGTGTTAGAGCAATATATGACCTATACAGTAGATGCTAAATTACAAGATCGTTTTGCGGAAAGTATTTTACAAACCTTAATTGAAGTTGCGCCTGCAATATTAAAAGATCCATCTGATTATAAAGCGGCCTCAAATTTTATGTGGAGTTGTACAATGGCATTAAACGGATTAATTCAGCAAGGTGTACCTTCAGATTGGGCTGTACATATGATGGGACATGAATTAACAGCTTTATTTGGTATAGACCATGCCAGAACGTTAGCAATTATTGCTGAAAGTCATTATACTTTTAATTTAGACAGTAAAAAAGATAAATTGGCACAATATGCTGAACGTGTTTGGAATGTTACTGAAGGAACCAAAGATGATAAAGCAAAAGCTGGAATTAAAAAAACTACTGAATTTTTCCATTCATTAGGTATAAAAACCAAGTTGTCTGAATATACCGAAGATTACAAGGGAACTGCTCAAATAATTTCAAAGCGTTTTGAAGAGCGAGGTTGGAAAGGATTAGGGGAGCACGGAAAAGTAACTCCTAAGGCTGTTGAAAAAATTGTTAAAATGAGTTATTAAAATGAGTTTAAAAAACTTAAAGCCTAAGAAATTTAATAATTTCTTAGGCTTTAAGTTTTTCACTTCTTCCCACCTGCCACAACTACAAATTCCCCTTTTGGATCTTTTTTTGTAAAATGTTCAATCAAATCTGAAACTGTTCCTCTAATAGTTTCTTCATATAACTTTGTTAATTCTCTAGAAACTGATATTGGACGATCTTCTCCAAAATATTCAGCAAAATTATTAAGGGTTTTTAATAATTTATGAGGCGATTCATAAAAAATCATAGTTCTGGTTTCTTCAGCTAAAAACGTTAACCGTGTTTGTCTTCCCTTTTTCACAGGTAAAAATCCTTCAAAAACAAATTTATCGTTTGGCAATCCGCTATTTACCAATGCAGGAACAAATGCAGTTGCGCCAGGTAAACATTCAATTTCAATATCATTTTCTATACAAGCACGGGTTAATAAAAAGCCAGGATCTGAAATTGCTGGTGTTCCAGCATCTGAAATTAAGGCAATATTTTCACCATTTTGTATACGCTTCACTATATTTTCAACCGTTTTATGCTCGTTATGCATATGATGGCTGTGCATATGTGTAGCAATTTCAAAATGCTTTAATAACTTTCCACTGGTTCTTGTATCTTCGGCTAAAATCAAATCTACTTCTTTTAAAACCTTTACGGCTCTAAAAGTCATATCTTCTAAATTTCCTATTGGTGTAGGAACTAAAAAAAGTTTCCCCATAATTATATTGTTTCAAATGTTTTAACAGTTAATTTATTGGTAACATTTCCAGTATGCTTAATCGCTAAAGGCTCAAACAAAAGTACATGAACTTCTTTTTCGGCAATTGGTTTGTGCTCCACTCCTTTTGGAATAATATAGAGTTCACCTTCATTTAAATGAACGGTTTTATCTCTTAATTCAATTTTTAAGGAACCTTTTATAATCATAAAAAGTTCGTCTTCATTTTCATGAGAATGCCAAATAAATTCACCTTTCAATTTAGCTAGTAAAACTTGTTGTCCATTTAATTCTCCAATTTTTTTTGGAGTCCAATGTTCATTAAACAGTTTAAATTTTTCTGAAATATTTATAGCTTTCATAACCACAAATCTACAAGATTTTAGATTAGAACTCAACCTTGAATTTCATTCATTGTTTTATTCTTTTTTTGACCTAACAAAAAGCTAATTATAAATCCATATAAAAAATTTGAGATTCCTACTTCAATTCCATGTACAAATCTAATATTACTTGGCATTAAATCATTTGGTGGAATTAATGGTGCAATACCTCCTAAAATAGAGAATATCAATCCAATTAAAACAGCTTTTTTTAAGTTTGATAGTTTTAAAGATCTTAATATTAAAATTGCAATTATTACAAATAATAATCCTCTTGGAAACTGGGTTAAAATCATTACATCAAAGGGTGGAATTTTATCACTGTAAAAGTCCATTAATTCTGGATATGACATTTGGAGTACCATTCCTGCACCTAAATAAAATATTAAATACAAAAAAATTCCTAAAGCACTTCGCCATATCCAACTAAAAACAGCACGTTTTTCAAACTTTAATTTCGCAGATTCATCATTCCATTTCCCTAATAACCATACAAATATTGGAGCAAAAAATACAGATACAAAAAACCCTTGTAGCATTTCTTGTAAAGTTTGTACTCTATTGGTAACATTAAATATATAGGACTCAATTAAAATATTAAAACACCCAATAACATAGTGAATAATAAAAACAGCAAAAACCAATTTAATGCCTTTAAAAGAGGAATGAAAAATATAATAACTAAGTAAAATAACGATTAATAAACTTGAAAATAATCCAAGTAAAACTCCTGAGGTGTTGAAAGAAACTTCTGTTCCAGTAATTAACCTATAAATAGTGTATAAAAAGAACATAATAAGGGTTCCCAACAATACTTTTAAATAATTAGATTTCATAATAAATTGCTTTTAAGTTAATTGTAAAATTGATTTTTTACACCATTTTAAGGTTGTTTTATTAGATTCAATACCATATTGAAATGCAAGTTTACCGTGAAGTGGCATTTTAAATCCTTCGCTTTTATAGTAAGTTTCTAATTCAGAGATATATTTTATAAGTTCTTCTTGAAATGATATTAAAAAATGAATTCGTTGTTGTTTATCAATCAAAGATTCCATAAATCCAAATCGAAGTAACAGTTCATTTATTTTTTTCTCCACATCAACTTTTTCTATAGGTTTTAAAAACCAGCTTTTCAATATTAATAACCCTTGTTGTGTAATTTTAAAACTAGATTTGGCAGAATCTATTTGTGAAATTTTCTCTACTAATCCACCTTTTTGAAGTCTTTTTAAAGCCGGGTAAATTGTTCCAGGACTGCTACTGTAACTCCCCAAAGCAGTTTCTTCAAACATTTTTCTAATTGCATATCCCGAAAGTGAATTATCCTGAATTAAGCCTAAGATCGCAAAATCTAAAACTGTTGGTTTTATATTCATAATTTTAATTTTTAGTACGTTTCGTATTACGAATATAGTACGTTTCGTACTATTTAACAAGTAAATTGTAAATTTTTTATCAACTTACTTATTTTCAATTATTTATAAGTTGTTTATTTTTATATTTAAAACACAAAATTGTGTTTATCTAATTAAATTCTTAAAAAAATAGCTGTTGTTACAAAAAGTTGTACAAACTGTTTAAACTATAAATGAAATCACTAAATTTGCACATTCTTAAAAAATACAAAAAAATGTATAGAACACATTCTAACGGAGAATTACGAATTGAAAATGTAGGTCAGGAAGTTACCTTGGCTGGTTGGGTGCAAAAAACCCGTGATAAAGGATTTATGATTTGGGTTGATTTACGTGACCGATATGGTATTACGCAATTAATTTTTGATGCTGACCGAAGTTCTAAAGAAATGGTTGAAGAAGCTAAAACATTAGGGCGTGAGTTTGTAATTCAGGTTAAAGGTGAAGTGATTGAGCGTGTTTCTAAAAACAAAAATATACCTACTGGTGCAATTGAAATTTTGGTTAAAGAACTTACGGTTTTAAACAAATCATTAGTTCCTCCTTTTACAATTGAAGATGAAACAGACGGTGGTGATGAGTTGCGTATGAAATATCGTTATTTGGATATTAGAAGAAATCCAGTAAAAAATAACCTTATTTTTAGAAGTAAAGTTGCCATTGAAACAAGAAAATATTTATCTGATGAAGGTTTTATTGAAGTTGAAACACCTGTTTTAATAAAATCTACTCCAGAAGGCGCCCGTGATTTTGTAGTGCCAAGTAGAATGAATGAAGGTCAGTTTTATGCATTGCCTCAATCGCCTCAAACTTTTAAGCAATTATTAATGGTTGGTGGACTGGATAAGTATTTTCAAATTGTAAAATGCTTTAGAGATGAAGATTTACGTGCAGACAGACAACCGGAATTTACACAAATTGACTGTGAAATGGCCTTTGTTGAGCAAGAAGATATTTTAAATACGTTTGAAGGACTTACACGTCATTTACTAAAAGAAATTAACGGCGTTGAAGTTGCTAAATTTCCACGTATGACTTACGAAGAAGCCATGAAAAAATACGGAAATGATAAACCAGACATTCGTTTTGGAATGGAGTTTGGCGAATTAAATGAAGTTGCTCAACACAAAGATTTTGGCGTATTTAATAATGCTGAATTGGTTGTTGGTATTGCCGTACCAGGTGGAAATGCATATACTCGTAAAGAAATTGATAAATTAATTGAATGGATAAAACGTCCACAAATTGGTGCTTTAGGAATGGTGTATGTTCGTTGTAATGAAGACGGAACTTATAAGTCATCTGTTGATAAATTTTACAACCAGGAAGATTTAGCCAAATGGGCTGAAGTTACTGGTGCAAAACCTGGAGATTTAATTTGTGTTTTATCGGGTAATGCTGATAAAGTTCGTGGACAATTAAGCGCATTACGTATGGAATTAGCTACGCGTTTAGGTTTACGTAAACCAAATGAATTTGCTCCATTATGGGTAATAGATTTTCCATTGCTAGAATGGGATGAAGAAACACAACGTTACCATGCAATGCACCACCCATTTACCTCTCCAAAACCAGAAGATATGCATCTTTTAGATACAGATCCAGGAAAAGTAAGAGCCAATGCTTATGATATGGTGCTAAATGGCAATGAAATAGGTGGTGGTTCTATTAGAATTCACGATAAAAAAACACAGGCTTTAATGTTTGATCATTTAGGTTTTACACCTGAACAGGCAAAAGAACAATTTGGATTTTTAATGAATGCTTTTGAATATGGTGCTCCTCCACACGGCGGACTTGCTTTTGGGTTGGATAGACTGGTTGCCATTTTAGGAGGACAAGAAACTATTAGAGATTTTATAGCTTTTCCGAAAAACAATAGCGGAAGAGATATAATGATTGATGCACCATCCAAAATAGATGATGAGCAATTAAAAGAATTATGTTTAAAACTAGATTTGAAAAATAAATAAAAAAATCCTCGATAAAATTTTATCGAGGATTTTTTTTATATTAAACATTTAAATATTCTAAAAATGGAAACTAAAAAAGTCCATAAAAAATTGAACGAGTTAGCAGCCACAGCTATTTGTGGAAATGATATTAGCTCCTCAGTACTTTATGTTTCTGCTTTGGCCATTGCTTTTGCAGGACAATATGCTTGGATAACATTGTTAATTGTATCATTCGTTTTATTCTTATTTCGAAAAATTTATGGTGAAGTGGTTGGTGCGTTACCTTTAAATGGCGGGGCTTATAATGCTTTATTAAATACTACTAGTAAAAGTATGGCATCATTTGCGGCTACTTTAACATTACTATCGTATATGGCAACAGCAGTAATTTCTGCAAATGAAGCCATTCATTATTTACATCATTTAATTCCTACAATGCCAATAATAATTGCCACAATTGGGTTACTTGCTGTTTTTGCAGGTCTTACAATTGGAGGTATTACAGAGTCTGCTAAAGTTGCTATTGGAATTTTTCTATTTCATTTAGCTTCATTAGTAATTTTAAGTGGTTTTATTATTTACTTTTTAACTCAAAATGGAATTGGTACTTTTTTTGAAAACTGGCATTTCCCATTAGAAGGAGGTAGTATAACAAACGCAATATTTTTAGGTTTTGCAGCTTCAATGTTAGGTGTTTCTGGATTTGAAAGTTCTGCAAATTTTGTTGAAGAACAAGAAAAAGGAGTTTTTCCAAAAACATTAAAAAATATGTGGGGTATTGTAAGTATTATAAACCCCTTAATGGCCATTTTTGCTTTAGCTTTATTTGCAATTCCTGTTTTACAAAGCAGTGAATACCAAAATACTTTATTAATTGAAATGGGAAAACACGTTGGAGGTTCTTGGCTACCAATTTTAATTGCAGTTGATGCATTTTTAGTATTAAGTGGTGCCGTTTTAACAAGCTTTGTAGGTGTATCTGGATTGTTAGAACGTATGACTTTGGATCGCATTATGCCTCAATTTTTCTTGAAGAAAAGCACAACAGGTAGTTCATATAGAATTATAATAATGTTTTTCTTATTATCTGTTTCAGTACTGCTAATTACAAAAGGAAATGTACAATTACTAGCTGGAGTTTACACTATTTCATTTCTATCAGTAATGGCTCTTTTTGGAATTGGTAATATTTTATTAAAAGTAAAACGTAATTCTTTACCGCGCCAAGAAAGAGCTTCCTGGTTGTCTTTATTTATTGCAATTGGAGCTGTTTTAATTGCTCTTTTTGGAAATATTTCTATGGAAACAAAAAATGGTTCACCAAGCAATTTAACAGTTTTTCTAGACTACTTTGTTCCTTCAATAATATTTATTATTATAATGCTAAATAGAACAGTATTATTAAATTTTTTATTGAACGCTATCCATGTTGTTTTTGACCCAATTAGAAATTTCGTTTTAAAAACAGACCGAATAATTCTGCGTACTATAAATAAAATTAACTCACAGGAATTTGTTTTTTTTACAAAGGGTGATAATATTGCTTCTCTTAATAAAGTAATGCTTTATATTATTAAAAATGAACATACAAAAAAAATTAAAATAGTATTAGCTTTAGAAAAGGACCAAAGCGCTCCTCAAAATTTAGCACAAGAAATTGATTTTTTAGGTAAAGAATATCCTGAAATTAACATTGAATTTATTACTGTTGATGGAAAATTTAATCCTGAGTTAATCAAAAATCTTTCTAAAAAGTGGAACATTCCAATTAACTTTATGTTTATAGGTTCTCCTAGCGATAAGTTTCCTTATAAAATTGAAGAATTAGGAGGAGTTCGTTTAATTATTTAATTGCTATATAAAAAAAATTACAATGATTTATAAAGTATTTGTACCTTCGTTTAAAATCATTCTAAATAATAAAAGTGACGAATTCAAAACCTTTAACTATTTTTAATTACGATTTTAATTGGGAAAAACCGGAAGGCAAAAAGTCTAAAGGCGATACCAAAGATGAATGTTGCAAAAAATACAAAAAAAAAGGAGAAAAGAAATGTAAAAGTTGTCCCAAACGTAAAACTTAACCACATTATTTTAATACTTTTGCAAATCCTTTTTTGTTAAAATTAAATGTCAACAAAATCAAAATATTTATTACTTAAATTTTTAAAGTGGAGATATCAGAATATCTCTAATCAACAATTTATTCGTATAGCTAGTGCTGTTATTGGTTTATTAGCAGGTCTTGGAGCCGTGATGTTAAAAAACCTTACCCACCTAATTCAAGAACTATTAGAAGGTGAATTTATTAAAGAAATTCATAGTGCATTTTATTTCATTTTCCCAATAATTGGGTTGCTTTTGGTGCGTTTTATTAAAAAATACATAATTAAGAAAAAAGTAGGTCATGGTATTCCTTCCACTTTATTTGCCATATCAAAATTAAAAGGCATAATGCCTAGTCACCAAATGTGGTCTTCATTAATAACCGCACCCATTACAATTGGTTTTGGAGGATCTGTAGGTTTGGAAGGTCCAACGGTTGCTACTGGAGCTGCTCTTGGCTCTAATTTTGCCAGATTATTTCACTTAAACCAAACCACAAGAACACTGCTTATTGGAGCTGCAGCTGCAGGAGCAATGTCTTCAATTTTTAAAGCTCCAATTGCTGCAATTGTTTTTGCTGTTGAAATTTTTAGCTTAGAACTAACTTTAGCTTCAATGATTCCATTATTGTTAGCATCAATAACTGCTGTTTTAACTTCCTATTTCTTTTTTGGTGATGACGTATTATTACACTTTAATATTGAGGATAAGTTTCAATTAAACGATGTGTTATTTTACATTTTATTAGGTGTTTCATCTGCAGCTGCTTCCATTTATTTCAGCAAAGTTTATTTTAAAATTAGTGCATTTTTTAGAGATTTTAAAGGGGCGCACAAAAGATTACTTTTTGGAGGAATTTTACTAGGTATTACCGTTTTTCTAGTTCCACCTTTATTTGGTGAAGGCTATTCAACAATAAATAATGTTTTAAAAGGAAATATTGAACCTATTATTTCAAATAATATTTTTCATGTTGAAGTAGATAATATATTGGTTGTTATTGCCTTTTTAATAGGATTGGTTTTATTTAAAGTTATCGCCACATCTTTAACTTTTGGTGCTGGTGGAGTTGGTGGAGTTTTTGCCCCAACCCTTTTTACAGGTAGTATTACAGGTTATGTATTTGCCTTAATAATTAATAATAGTAACATTTTTAGCCACCAATTATCTTCCACAAATTTTGCAATGGTTGGTATGGCTGGTTTAATGGCTGGAATTTTACAAGCGCCTTTAACTGCAATATTTTTAATTGCAGAAATTACGGGCGGGTATGAATTATTTGTTCCTTTAATGATTGTTTCTTCTATTTCATTTTTAATAACTAAAAGGTATATACCGCATAATATTTATGCTTCTGAATTAGCTAAAAGGGGAGAACTTTTAACACATGATAAAGATAAAAATGTGCTAATGTTACTAGATTTAGATAAAGTAATTGAAACTAATTTTATTTTATTAAATCCCGAAATGACTTTGGGTGAAATTGTAAATAATGCAGTTGCAAAATCGTCAAGAAATCATTTTCCTGTTGTAAATGACGACAATGAATTCTTAGGAATTATTACTCTTAACGATATAAGAAGTATTATGTTTAATAAGGATTTATACGAAAAAGTAAAAGTTGAAAGCTTAATGCATAGTGCTTCTGATATTATTTACTATGAAAAAGATTCTACTGAAGAAATTTTGAATAAATTTAAAATGACTGGTGCTTGGAATTTAGTAGTTATAAAAGAAGGTAAATATTTTGGTTTTATTTCTAAATCAAGACTATTAACAGCTTACAGAAGAAAACTGATTGAAGTTACTGCTTAATTTTTTTATTTATATAATTAACTACTTTATCTGGAAAATCAGTAAAAACACCATCAATTTCAGCATCAAACAAAGCTACTTGTAATATTTCTTCAAACGATTTAAATTCACCTAACTGATCTGCTCTAAAAGTGTATGCATGAACTATCAATTTATTTTTATGAGCCTGTTTAACCAAATCTGATATTAACCATTTTCCTTTATTATCTTTTCCTTTAATAATTTGTTTATACCAAGGTCCAATTCCATCTGCATATTCCGAAAATTCTTCTATTCTTTTTTCATCTTCTCCAAACTCTATAAGTTGCAATAAAAATAATTCACTTTTAAGTTCTTGTCTAATTCGTTTTAATTCTTCGGCATTAAAACACTGTAAAATACAATTATCATTTTTAGTTGTATATCCATAATTACTAAGGATTTCCAATACAATTTTTGAAATATCCTTACCTTCATTTTTATGAAAATTTGGTTCCTTAATTTCTGGATATATACCAATATTTTTACCTGTACTTTTATTTAATCCTTGTATTAATTCAATTTCTTCTTGCAAAGAATGTAGTCTAAATGATGATTTATTTTCAGGAAACCTCAAGGGGTAAACAGCTTTTTTAGTTTCTGGATTAAATCTTTCCAAAACATTTAGTTGTTTTAATTCCTCAAAAGCAAAATCAATCACGTAAAATTTCCCATCAATTCTTTTCTTTTCCGGAAACTTTTCAGCAACATTGGTAACCGTTTCTAAATGTATATCATGAATTACAATTGGAACATTGTCAGCACTTAAAACAATATCTTGTTCAAGATAGTCAGCCCCCATAGCATAAGCCATAGCTTTTGAAGCAAGTGTGTGTTCAGGTAAATAACCCGATGCTCCTCTATGCGCTATTACGGTTTTTTTGGCTTTAACAGACATACTTTTAGAAGGTGAATTTTTGTACTCACAACCCAACAAACTTATAAATAATAACAATACTAAAACTCTATTCATCTTTTATTTTAAAAACTATCTAAATGTATTACTTTTTGTAATTTTGTAATCCATACATATTTTAACTAATTATGAAATTTACATTATTTTTTCTTTTAATACTTATTTTAGGAACGCTAGGATATGGTTTTTACACAAAAAGTTCAGGAGATCCAAATGGTGAAATTATAATTGGAATTGGTGTGTTGGTATTAGCTTTTGTTTTTATGCCTTTATTTATTTTTCATAGATATAAAAACAAAAATATTAAAGATTTTACCTTTGATAAATATAGAAAAGACCTAGAAGAACATAATAAAAAAAATAGCTAATTCAAATTCCGCTTTTCAATAAAAAAACGAGTTAAAAGTTTACTGCAATCTTCTTCTAAAACTCCACCAATAACTTTTGTTTTTGGGTGTAAAGTAGTATTCATAACTAAAAACCCTCTTTTTTCTTCAGAAGCACCATAAACAATTTTACCAATTTGAGTCCAATAACTTGCTCCAGCACACATTTGACAAGGTTCTAGCGTAACATACAATGTGCATTCTTTTAAATATTTACCTCCTAAAAAATCTGCAGCAGCAGTAAAAGCCTGCATTTCAGCGTGAGCAGTAACATCATTTAGCGTTTCTGTTAAATTGTGAGCTCGTGCAATAATTTGATTATTCATTACAATAACAGCACCAATTGGAACTTCATTTTTTTCAAAAGCCAATTGAGCTTCCTGCAAAGCACGTTTCATAAAATAAATATCATCAAAAGGATTTATCATAATTCAAAAGTAATTATTTTAATATAACGAACAATTTAAATATTGTAGTTTTGTAATGAATGAAAAACAATTTATTATCACATATTAACAATCCAAAAGATTTAAAAAATCTTTCAAAAAAACAACTTCCACAAGTTGCTAAAGAATTACGTGATTTTATTATTGATATTGTTGCAACTAAAGAAGGTCATTTAGGTGCAAGTTTAGGTGTTGTTGAATTAACAATTGCGCTGCATTATGTTTTTGACACTCCAAATGATTTATTAATTTGGGATGTTGGTCACCAAGCTTATGGGCATAAAATTTTAACTGAACGCAGAAGTGTTTTTCATACTAACAGACAATTAGGTGGTATTTCTGGATTTCCCAAAAGAAGTGAAAGCAAATATGATGCTTTTAGCACTGGACATTCGTCAACTTCAATTTCTGCAGCATTAGGAATGGCAATTGCTTCAAAATTAAATGGGAATTTTGAAAAACATCATATTGCAGTAATTGGTGATGCTTCCATTGCAAGTGGAATGGCGTTTGAAGGATTAAATCATGCAGGGGTAACTGATGCAAATTTGTTAATTATTTTAAACGACAATGCTATGGGGATAGACCCAAGTGTTGGGGCTTTAAAAAACTATTTTACCAATGTAAAAGCAGGTAAAAAAGTTAGAAAAAATAATATCATTGAGGCTTTAAACTTTAATTATTCGGGACCAATTGACGGACACAATATTGATGCTGTTATTGAGGAATTACAAAGGTTAAAGCAGGTTAAAGGGCCTAAATTTTTACATATTATTACCACCAAAGGAAAAGGGTTACAAAAAGCTGAACAAGACCAGGTAAAATACCATGCTCCCGGTAAATTTGATAAAATTACAGGTGAGTTAGCCCCAAAAAGCAATGAATTACTTCCTCCTAAATTTCAGGATGTTTTTGGAGAAACTATTGTTGAACTGGCTAAAAAAAATAAAAATATTGTAGGTATTACACCCGCAATGCCTACTGGAAGTTCTTTAAAACTAATGATAGATGAAATTCCTGAAAGAGCTTTTGATGTTGGTATTGCTGAGCAACATGCAGTTACTTTGGGTGCAGGAATGGCAACACAAGGATTAATTCCGTTTTGCAACATTTATTCTACATTTTTACAACGTGCCTACGATCAAATTATTCACGACGTAGCTTTGCAAAATTTACCTGTAATTTTTTGTATTGACAGAGCAGGAATTGTAGGTGAAGATGGTGCTACGCATCATGGTGTTTTTGATATTGCTTATTTACGTTGCGTACCAAATATGGTACTATTTGCTCCGTTAAATGAAATTGAATTGCGTAATATAATGTACACGGCACAATTAGGCATTAATTTCCCTCTTGCAATTAGATATCCTCGTGGTAGAGGAACAATTATCGACTGGAAACAACCTTTTTCAGCTATAAAAATTGGTAAAGGAAATTGTATTACAGAAGGAAATGAAATTGCTATATTAAGTATTGGTAATATTGGAAATACAATTATAGATATTCAGAAGGATTTACCTAAAAATAAAGTAGCTCACTACAACATGCGCTTTATAAAACCTTTAGATACTGAATTACTTCATATAATATTTAAAAAATTTAAAACTATTGTAACTATAGAAAATGGTACAATTATTGGCGGATTTGGAACTGCTATTTTAGAATTTGCATCTGAAAATAATTACAAAAATAATGTAATAAAAACCTTAGGAGTCCCAGATAATTTTATAGAACATGGAAAAGTTGAAGCGCTTTTTGAAAAAATAAATTTATCTAAAGAAAAGATAAAAGAATTTTTATTAAAGTTGAAATAAGGCTATTTAAAAAGTATTGAGAACCGTCATTATGAATTTATTTCAGAATCTCATCGTACCGTTAATCAATTACTTTGAGAACCTGAATTTATTTCAGGTTGACGAAAAATATACTTTTTAAATAGCCTTATTTTATTCTTCTTATTTTTTATAAATCAAATTTTATTCCTTGTGCTAAAGGCAATTCCGTAGTATAATTAATTGTATTTGTTTGTCGTCTCATATAAATTTTCCAAGCATCAGAACCAGACTCTCTACCACCGCCTGTTTCTTTTTCACCTCCAAAAGCTCCTCCAATTTCAGCTCCGGAAGTACCAATATTTACATTTGCTATTCCGCAGTCCGATCCTGCTTGAGATAAAAATTGTTCAGCTTCACGTAAATTATTCGTCATAATTGCTGATGATAACCCTTGTACAACTCCGTTTTGAATTTCAATTGCATTCGTTACATCACCTGTATATTTTAATAAGTATAAAATAGGAGCAAATGTTTCATGTTGTACAATTTCAAAATGATTTTCAGCTTCTGCAATGGCAGGTTTTACATAACAACCACTTTCATATCCCTTCCCACTTAAAACTCCACCTCGAACTATTATTTTTCCACCTTCTTCTATAACTTTATCTAATGCTTTTTCATACATTTTTACTGCATCTTTATCAATTAAAGGTCCAACATGATTATTTTCGTCTAATGGATTTCCAATTCTTAATTGTTTATAAGCAGTAACCAATGCATCTTTTACTTTGTCATACATAGATTCGTGTATAATTAACCTTCTTGTAGATGTACAACGTTGTCCGGCAGTACCTACAGCTCCAAAAACAGCTCCAATAACAGTCATTTTAAGATCTGCATCAGGTGTTACAATTATAGCATTATTACCTCCCAATTCTAACAATGATTTACCTAAACGCTCTGCCACAGTTTTAGCAACAATTTTACCCATTCTAATAGAGCCCGTTGCTGAAATTAATTGAACACGATTATCGGTTGTCATAAATTCACCAACAATATAATTTCCATTAATAATATTTGAAATTCCTTCTGGTAAATTATTTTCTTTTAATACTTCTGTAATTATATTTTGACAAGCAATACTGCATAAAGGTGCTTTTTCTGAAGCTTTCCAAATACAAACATCACCTGAAATCCAAGCTAAAGCTGTATTCCAAGCCCAAACAGCAACCGGAAAGTTAAATGCTGAAATAATACCAACAATTCCAAGAGGGTGATATTGATCGTACATTCTATGTCCAGGTCTTTCAGAATGCATTGTAAAACCATGTAATTGACGTGATAATCCTACTGCAAAATCGCAAATATCAATCATTTCTTGTACTTCACCCAAGCCTTCTTGCAGAGATTTACCCATTTCATAAGAAACTAATTCTCCTAAAGGCTGTTTTAGTTCTCGCAATTTATTTCCAAATTGCCTTACAATTTCTCCACGTTGAGGTGCAGGTTTTAATCTCCAAGTTTTAAAAGCTTTTTGTGCTGTAATTAATACTTTATTATAATCTTCTTTAGTTGTAGTTGAAACAGCACCAATTAATTCACCATCAACTGGTGAATATGATTGAATAATTTCACCTTTTCCAAAAGAATTTGAACCTGTTGATGTACCATTATTTAGTTGTTTAACACCTAATTTATCTAATGCTTTTTTAATAGTACTTTTTATAGTTAAAATTTCCATTTTTTGTTTTATTTAATTTATCTGATTAACAAAGCTACAAATATTATATGGTATAAAAAGTAAAGCCATTTCAAATTTGAAATGGCCCTCTTCATTCAATATTTGGTAACCAACCAAATAATAAACCAACTAAAACTTATAATTTAATCCTGTATAAACTCCTAAGTAGTAAGGCTGTATACTACCCGAGTTTTTTGAAAAGGTATTTGTTTGCATTTTAAACATTGGTGAAATATTAATGTATAAATTCTTCTTTATTGAATAATCTACATCAACACCAATATTTCCACTAAAGTTTATGGATCTTAAATTGTTTGAAGCTCCTAAACTTTGTGTGAAAGAATTTGTTTCCACAAAAACTTCATCTTTATTAAGTAAAAGCGTACTAAAACCACCAACTAAATTTACTCCTAACTTACCATCGGTAACGCTATATTTTATTTCAACAGGAATTTCAACATAACCAAACACTTGATTTATACTTCCTTTATTGGGATCTATTGCATTTACATCACTTTGTTTTGATGTTGCTAAACTTTGTGTTTTTGAGGCAATAGGATTTGTTGATAAATTAGAAAACCCAAGTACCGAAACACCCGGAGTTATATAAACGTTGTTTGTTTTATATCCTAAATTAATAAGATTTACACCTGATTGTACACTAAACCTATTATTAAGTTGGTACGCAAATTTAACTCCGTAAGAATAGGATGAATTTCCTGATGCTCTGCTATCTTTAAACTGACCATCTATTCCAGAACCATCACCTAATGAATTAATATAAATTGGTGCAAAAATAGTTGCCACAGTAATTCTTCCATTTGTATCTTCAACAGGCTCAACTTTCTGATTTTTTTCATTTGAAAGTGGTAAATTCAATGCATCTGCTAAAATAGAATTTCTATTAGATTTATTTTTAAAGGTAGCGTCTTCCACATTATTATTTTCAATGTCTTTAACTAAATCTGTTAAATCAGCACCATTCTCTAAAGTTTCTATTTCATTCGTTTTAGGAAGTAATTTTATGTTTTTCTTTTTGCTGCTTTCGCTTAAATTTTTTGCATTTACACTAGCATTTTCATCAACAA
Source organism: Lutibacter oceani (assembly GCF_003384935.1). Classification (GTDB taxonomy): domain Bacteria; phylum Bacteroidota; class Bacteroidia; order Flavobacteriales; family Flavobacteriaceae; genus Lutibacter; species Lutibacter oceani. The sequence goes on along the minus strand of NZ_QTTQ01000009.1, from coordinate 1,163,523 downwards.
CTATTTCTTCTTTGCTAGTTGTTTTCAGGAAATTTTTTGAAAAATTATTTTCAGGAATAAAGTAAATTGTACCAATACTAAAAAAAAGTATTAATAATGCAGCAATACTTGCAAATTTTATCCAAATTGGCAATCGTTTCTTATTAGAAACAGGGGCTAAGTTTTTTTCAATTGAACTCCAAGCTCTGTTTGGTGGAAACACCTCCAAATCTTTTAAGTTTTCTTGAAATATTCTATCAATGTTTTTATAATCTCTCACTATAACCTTTTATCTTAAACAGACTGTTGACTCTCTTGATATACTTCGATTTTTTGTTTTAAAATGCCTCTTGCTCTAGCCAAATTAGATTTTGATGTGCCTTCTGCAATTTTCAACATTTTTGCAATCTCCTTGTGAGAACAACCATCCAATACATAAAGGTTAAAAACCATTCTGTATCTATCTGGCAACTCTTGAATAAGATTTAACAAAAAATCTAAAGAAATTTCATCATCGTCGATGTCAACAACCACCTCATCAGGAATCTCTTCAGTAACAATATTTAACACGGTTTTTTTTCTATATTTTAATAAAATCGTGTTTACCATAACGCGTTTTAACCAACCTTCAAATGAACCTTTAAAATTAAACTGCCCAATTTTATCGAAAATGGTTACAAAACCATCTTGAAAATTATCTTGAGCCTCTTGTTTATTTTTAGAGTATTTAAGGCATATAGAAAACAACTTACCCGCAAAAAGCTGATAAATTTCTTTTTGTGCCTTTCTATCGTTATTTGCACATTGTTTTATGAGCTTATTTAAACTCAAATACTAGCGTTTTAATTGTTAATAAGATACCTAAAAAGATAATAGGTTGCGTAAATTTACATTACTTTTGTGATGTTTCCCAATTTTTATGAAAACAAATAAGCTATTTAAGTTACATAGTGTTAATGACTTTAATAAAACTGCCTTAAATATTTTTAGGTTTCAGGCAACAAATAATTTAGTGTATCAGAAATTTTTAAGCCTTTTAAATACTGATATTTCTTCTATTAAAAATATCAATGAAATTCCTTTTCTCCCTATTCAATTTTTTAAATCACACACTGTTATTTCTTCAACAAAACCAATAGAAGAAGTGTTTTTAAGTAGTGGTACCACGGGAGTAACTCAAAGCAAACACTTTGTTACAGATTTATCTATTTATGAAACCAGCTTTAATAAAGGTTTTGAATTTTTTTATGGATCCATTGAAAATTTCACTGTTTTAGCTTTATTACCTTCTTATTTAGAACGGGATGGCTCTTCATTAATTTACATGGTAAATGATTTAATTAAAAAATCTAAAAAACCAAAAAGTGGCTTTTATTTAAATAATTTAGATAAATTATGGAAAAATTTAGTTGAACTAGACCAAAAAGGTGAAAAAATACTTTTAATTGGGGTTTCTTTTGCCTTGCTAGATTTGGTTGAAAAATTCAACTTCAACTTAAAAAACACCATAGTTATAGAAACTGGTGGAATGAAAGGCAGAAGAAAAGAATTAATTAGAGAAGAATTACACGAAATTTTATGTAAGGGTTTTGGAGTTGAAAAAATCCATTCAGAATACGGAATGACAGAGTTGTTAAGCCAGGCTTATTCTAAAGGAAATGGAATTTTTGAATGCCCTCCTTGGATGAAAATACTAACTCGTGATACCGAAGACGCTTTAACAATTTTACCCGAAGGAAAATCTGGTGGAATTAACGTAATTGATTTAGCAAATATTAATTCGTGTTCTTTTATTGCTACTCAAGACTTAGGAAAGACCTATACAAATGGAACTTTTGAAGTTCTTGGACGTTTTGATAATTCCGATATTAGAGGTTGTAACTTATTAGTTTTAAAATAAAAAAGACCACTTTCCAGTAGTCTTTTAAAATCTTTTTTTAATTAAAAATTTAAATTATTTTTAGTAAATAATAACTTTTTTTACCGCGTTGTAACAACACAAATTTATCAGCAATTAAATCATCTGAAGTAATTACAAATTCTTCATTTACTTTTTCTTTGTTAACTGATATTGAATTTTCCTTTAAAGCTCTTCGTACTTCTCCATTAGATTTTAAAAATCCTGTTTCAGAAAAAGCCGGAACTATTTCCAAACCCTTTTCAACAACCGCACGTTCAACCTCAGCTTGAGGCACACCATCAAAAACATCTAAAAATGTTTGTTCATCCAGGCTCTTTAAGTCATTAGCTGTTGATTTTCCAAATAAAATATTTGAAGCTTTTATAGCATTTTCGTAAGCTTCTTGTCCGTGAGTCATAACTGTTACTTCCTCACCAATTGCCTTTTGAAGTATTCTTAAATGTGGTGCCTCTTTATGTTCCGCAATCAATTTTTCAATAGTTTCCTTATCTAAAAAAGTAAATATTTTAATATACTTTTCGGCATCTTCATCAGAAGAATTTAACCAATATTGGTAGAATTTATAAGGAGAAGTTCTGTTAGCATCTAACCATACATTTCCTCCAGCAGTTTTCCCAAACTTAGATCCATCAGCTTTGGTAATTAGTTTGCAGGTTAACGCATAGGCTTTACCTTGTGCTTTTCTTCTAACAAGTTCTGTACCTGTTGTAATATTTCCCCATTGGTCTGAACCTCCCATTTGAAGCACACAATTTTTTTCTTTATACAGATGGTAAAAATCGTATCCTTGAAATAACTGATATGTAAATTCTGTAAAACTCATTCCTGCTTGAGAATCTGATCCTAAACGTTTTTTTACAGAATCTTTTGCCATCATATAGTTAACCGTTATATGTTTACCTACATCACGAACAAAATCGATTAATGAAATGTTTTTCATCCAATCGTAATTATTTACCAATTCGGCCTTGTTTTCAACCGTACTATCAAAATCTAAAAATCGTGCTAACTGACCTTTTACACCGGCAACATTTTTATTTAATGTTTCTTCGTCCAATAAGTTTCGTTCATCAGATTTTCCAGAAGGATCACCAACCATACCTGTTGCTCCACCAACTAAAGCAATTGGATTGTGTCCTGCTTTTTGAAAGTGCATTAAAATAATTATTGGGACCAAACTTCCAATATGCAAAGAGTCAGCTGTAGGATCAAACCCAATATAACCAGTAGTTTTATTTTTTAATAAATATTCTTCAGTTTCAGGCATAATATCATGTAACATGCCTCTCCAACGTAGTTCTTCAACAAAATTCATTTCCAAATTTTTAAATTTCAGCAAAGATAAAATTTTACTTTGTAGAAATAACTTTAAATAAACATTTTTGTTACATTCGTTTTATGATATTAGTTACAGGTGGAACAGGTTTAGTAGGCTCTCATTTATTGTATCAACTTTCTTTGGAAAATGATACGGTAAAAGCGATTTATAGAAAAAAAAGCAATTTACAAGCTGTAAAAAATGTATTTAGCTATTTTTCTGAAGATTTTGAAATGTTATTTAATAAAATACAATGGATTGAAGCAGATATTACAGATGTTATTACATTAGAAATTGCTTTTAAAAATGTTACAGAAGTATACCATGCCGCGGCGTTGGTTTCATTCAACCCTAATGATTATAAGAAATTGCGAAAAATCAATATTGAGGGCACTGCAAATATTGTAAATTTTAGCATTGAAAATAACATTCGGAAACTCTGCTTTGTTAGCTCTATTGCCGCTGTTGGAAAATCAATACATAAAAAACCTATTGATGAAACCAATGAATGGGACATTGAAAAAAGTAATTACGGGTATGCCATTTCAAAATATGGCGCTGAAATGGAAGTTTGGCGTGCTTCTCAAGAAGGAATTCCAGTTATTATTGTTAATCCGGGTGTTATTTTAGGTGCTGGGTTTTGGAAAAACGGATCGGGAAAAATATTTGATAAAATTTACAAAGGCTTTAAATTTTATTCTGAAGGAATTACCGGTTATGTTTCAGTAAATGATGTAGTAAAAACAATGCGGCTTTTAATGAAAAGCGATGTGCAAAACGAGCGTTTTATTTTAGTTGCAGAAAACAATAGTTTTCAAGATATATTTACTAAAATTGCTATAAATTTCAATAAAAATATACCCTCTATAAAAGTGACAAAATTAATGAGTGAAATTGGCTGGAGAATTGAAAAGGTTAAATCATTTTTAATAAAAAAACCTCCATTACTAACAAAACAATCATCAAAATCAATTCACCAAAAACGTTATTTTTCTTCTGAAAAAATAAAAAACACCCTGGATTTTAAATTTCAACCTATTTCAACAAGTATTAATGAAGTCTGTAAATTTTATCTGAAAGATTTATAAAAATATGTCAAATTATATATTTACTTCACAACGGTTAGGATTTAGAAATTGGGAAAAATCTGATTTCAAAAAAATGGCTGAAATAAACTCAGATAAAGAAGTTATGAAATTTTTCCCTAAAACACTTTCTGAAACTGATACTGTATTATTTATTAAAAAAATGCAACAACAATTTATTGAAAAAAGGTTTTGCTATTTTGCAGTTGATACAATTAAAAATAATGAGTTTATTGGTTTTATTGGACTTTCTGAACAAAATTATGATGCTGACTTTACTCCTTGTATAGATATTGGTTGGAGACTACATAAAAAAGCATGGAATAAAGGTTTTGCAACTGAAGGCGCAAAAAAGTGTTTAGAATATGCTTTTACACATTTAAATTTAAATGAAATATATGCTATTGCACCAAAAATTAATATAGTTTCAGAAAATGTAATGAAGAAAATAGGATTAAAAAAAGTTAAAAATTTTATGCACCCTTTACTTTTGGAATCTGAAAACTTAAAAGATTGTGTTTTATATAAAATAGAAAACCACTAATTATTTTTTAATTTTAGATTTAAATATTGGTTTTGTAATGGGTTTATTAATTCCTTCAACTCTTTTAATTGAGTCCTCAATTTTTTTTGTAACAGTTTCTATTGAATCTTTAAGCTTTTTTTCTTTTTTATAAACCTCATTTAAAGTTTCTAAACGTACTTGAACCTCGTTTAAAATATCATCATAATCATCTACCTTAGAGGTATAATAATAATTACTTTCCTTAAACTGTGTGCTATCAATTTTATACTTTTCAAAAACCAATGGAAAGTAATTTACATTTCTTTTTAAATCAATATTTTTAGTTGTTTGAGCATTCATAGCTATAAAAAGATCGGTTAATAAATCAACCATTTGATCTTTTGGAATCAAGTTATCCGGTTTTTTTAAAATTGTATTACTAGTACAATTCAACAATAAAAAACTAATAAGTACTATGTAAATAAATTTATTCATTTGTTCTATTAAACAACAATCTTTTGCCTTTTATTGTATCATTAAATTTTCCGTTATTATAAATAAGGTTTCCATTTACAAAAGTATGTGTAATTTTTGAATAAAAAGTTGTGCCTTCAAAAGGAGACCAACCACATTTATACAAAATATTATCTTTTTTTACGGTCCAAGGTGAAGCTATATCAACTAAAACCAAATCAGCATAAAATCCTTTTTTTATAAATCCTCTTTTTTCAATTTTGAAAATAATAGCAGGATTATGACACATTTTTTCAACTATTTTTTCTATTGAAATTTTATCGTTTCTGTATTCCTTCAACATTGCTGGTAGCGCATGTTGAACCAATGGACCACCGCTAGGAGCTTTTGTATATACTTGCTTTTTTTCTTCAATTGTATGTGGCGCATGGTCTGTTGCAATTACATCAATTCTATCATCAAGCAATGCTTTCCATAAACCTTCTTTATCTTTTTCAGTTTTTACTGCCGGATTCCATTTTATTAATGTTCCTTTTGATTTGTAATCTCTATCATCAAAGGTTAAATGATGTACACAAACTTCTGCTGTAATTTGCTTTTTCTCTAAAGGTATTTTATTTGTAAAAAGCTTGGTTTCTTTTTCAGTTGATAAATGAAACACATGCAAACGTGCACCTGTTTTTTTTGCCAATTCAATTGCCTTTGAAGATGATAAATAACAAGCTTGTTCGCTTCTAATTTTAGGATGCATTTCAATAGGAATGTCATCTCCATATTCCTTTAAATAAGTTTCTAAATTAGCTTTTATAGTTGCTTCATCTTCACAATGTACTGCAATAAGCATTTTTGTTGAAGAAAAAATCTTTTCCAAAACAACAGCATCATCAACCAACATATTTCCTGTTGAAGATCCTAAAAATAATTTTATTCCTGCAACATTTGTTGGATTTGTTTTTAACAACTCGTCCAAATTATCATTTGTTCCACCAAACATAAAAGAATAATTTGCATAAGACGTTTTTGAAGCTGTTTCAAACTTTTTTTCCAGTAATTCTTGTGTAGTTGCTTGCGGAACCGTATTTGGCATTTCAATAAATGAAGTAATTCCTCCAGCTACCGCAGCTTTACTTTCTGTTTCAATAGTTGCTTTGTGAGTAAGTCCTGGCTCTCTAAAATGCACCTGATCGTCTATTACTCCAGGAATTAAAAATTTTCCTTCAGCATCAATAACCACAGTATCAGAAGATTTTGAACTTATTGAGATATCAATATCTACAATATATTCACCATCAATTAATACATCGCCTTCAAATATATTACCCTCGTTAACAATTTGAGCGTTTTTAATAAGTGTTAACCCCATATTTTTCTCTTTCTTTATTTTGGCAATCCTTGCATTCTCATTTTAATGACACCAAAAATAGCTTCTGAAATTATTGATCCACTCATTTTTGATGTTCCTCTTTTTCTATCAGTAAAAATTATAGAAACTTCTTTATGCTTAAAATTGTGTTTCCAAGCTTTAAATTTCATTTCAATTTGAAAAGCATACCCCACAAATTTAATTTTATCTAAATCTATACTTTCCAAAACTTTACGTTTGTAACAAACAAAACCAGCTGTGGTATCAAAAATTGGTATTCTTGTTACAATTTTCACATATTTTGAAGCAAAGTAAGATAAAAACAACCTTTTAATATCCCAATTTACTACATTTATTTTATTGTTTAAATACCTTGAACCTATTGAAAAGTCAGCACCATCTTCAGCACAAGCTTTATACAATTTAATTAAATCTTTTGGATTATGAGAAAAATCTGCATCCATTTCAATAATAAAATCATAATTTCTTTCTAAAGCCCACTTAAAACCATGTATATAAGCGGTCCCTAAGCCTTTTTTTTCAGTTCTTACTTCTAAATATAATTGTTGAAACTCCTTTTGCAATTCGCTTACAATATCTCCAGTTCCATCTGGAGAATTATCATCAACAATTAAAATATCAAACTGTTTTTTTTGACTAAATACTGCTCTAATAATTGATTCAACATTTTCCTTTTCATTAAAAGTTGGTATTATTACTAATGTATTTGACATATAGAAAAATTATGCGGCAAAGATAAAACAAATTATTACTAATTTTGCCTTAAAATTTTATCATTGATTAATGATTGGTGCAGAAAAAATAACTATTTTAAATAACGACTGGATTACTTTTGTTTTTTTAATAATTCTTTCAATTTTAACAATTGAAAAATTTTTATTTGAAAATAGATTGCTAAAGACAAGTTCCTTTTTTTTTAAGAAAAAGAACATGCTTTCCTATTTTAATAAAGAAAAAAATATTTTCTTCAACCTTTATCAAATACTTTTTTTTATTGTTCAGCTTTTAACTATTGCTTTATTGTTATATTATTTAAATGGATTTTTAGGTTTAAAAATTGGCTTTGCAGGTTTAAAATTATATATAGCAATTGCTATAGGAGTAAGTTTGTATTTTGCTTTTCGTTTATTAACTGGAATTTTTCTAGCTTTCATTTTTGATATAAAATCCGTTCATCAAAAAATTTCATTTCAAAAAATAAGTTATTTTAATAACTTGATTTTATGGATATTACCCCTATTAATCTTATCTACTTACACAAAACAATTTGATGATTTAATTTTTAAAATAACGCTTGCTGTTTTTCTTTTTCTATTAATAATAAGGTATGGTCTTTTACTAATAAATAATAAAAAGTTGATATTTAATAACTTGTTTTATTTTATTTTGTACCTTTGCGCACTTGAAATAGTACCTATAGTAATTATTTTAAAACTAACGATTTAAAGACAAAATTGAAGTTTATGAAAGTGAAAACAATTTTGGTTTCTCAGCCAGCTCCCAAGACGGAAAATTCTCCATATACAGATTTAATAGAAAAGCAAAAAGTTAAAATTGATTTTGTGCCTTTTATTCATGTTGAAGGAGTTTCTGCAAAAGAAGTTAGAACTCAAAAAATTGATTTAAGAAGCTATACAGCCATTATTTTAACTAGTAGAAATGCTGTTGATCACTTTTTTAGAGTTGCAGAAGAAATGAGATTTACTGTGCCAGATACTATGAAATATTTTTGTCAATCTGAAGCAGTTGCTTACTATTTGCAAAAGTATGTAGTTTATAGAAAACGTAAAATTTATGTTGGCCAACGTACTTTTCCGGAATTATCTAAAATTATTAAAAAATATAAAGATGAAAAGTTTCTTTTACCTTCATCTGATAAATTAAAAGACATTGTTCCTGAAACTTTAAATGAACTTGAAGTTAATTGGACTAGAGCTATTTTATTTAAAACTGTTGTAAGTGACTTATCTAATTTAGAAAATGTATTTTATGATATTTTGGTTTTCTTTTCCCCTTCAGGAATAGATTCCTTATTTCAAAATTTCCCTAATTTTCAGCAAAATAATACTAGAATTGCCGTTTTTGGAAATTCAACAGTAAAAGCTGCAACAGAGGCTGGCTTAAAATGTAATATTGAAGCACCAACTCCAGAAACACCTTCTATGACTATGGCTTTGGAAAAATATATTTTAGAAGTAAACAAAAAATAGTTTATAACATTACCTATAAAAAAACCGAGTCTAAAACTCGGTTTTTTTTATGCAAATAAATTTGCGTAAATATCTTCAACTTTAGTAACCCGAACAATTTTAATACTATGGTTTTTTGAACTTATTTTATTAAATTTTGAAATGAATATTTTATTAAAACCAAGTTTTTCAGCCTCTAAAATTCTTTGTTCCACCCGGTTTACCGGTCTAATTTCGCCTGCCAAACCTATTTCTGCAGCAAAACAAAAATCTTGAGGAATGGCCTCATCTTCATTTGAAGATAAAATAGCACTTATAACTGCTAAATCAATAGCTGGGTCATCAACTTTAATTCCACCGGCTATATTTAAAAAAACATCTTTTGCGCCTAGTCTAAAACCAGCTCGTTTTTCTAATACAGCTAACAACATATTTAATCTTTTTGTATCGTAACCTGTTGCTGAACGTTGGGGTGTACCGTAAACAGCAGTACTTACTAATGCCTGAACCTCTATCATTAAAGGTCGCATTCCTTCTAAAGTTGCCGCAATTGCCGTACCACTTAAATCGTCTTCTTTTTGAGAAATTAATATTTCAGAAGGATTATCAACTTCACGTAAACCAATACTTTGCATTTCGTAAATTCCAAGTTCAGCAGTAGAACCAAAACGATTTTTACTGGCTCGTAAAATACGGTATGTATGATTTCTATCTCCTTCAAATTGCAATACTACATCCACCATATGTTCCAAAATTTTTGGTCCTGCTATATTTCCATCTTTAGTAATATGACCAATTAAAAGTACTGGTGTGGCAGTTTCTTTTGCAAATTTTATAAGTTCAGCCGTAGTTTCCCTTATTTGTGAAATAGAACCTGGTGAGGCTTCAATATATTCCGTATGTAGGGTTTGAATTGAATCGATTACAACAACTTCTGGTTGTACTTCTTCGATGGCTCTAAAAATATGTTGTGTATTTGTTTCGGTTAAAATTAAACAGTTGGTATTTTTAATTTGAAGTCGCTCAGCACGCATTTTAATTTGCGACTGACTTTCCTCCCCTGAAACATATAATACTTTTTTTGGAATAGCTAATGCTATTTGTAATAATAATGTAGATTTTCCAATACCGGGTTCACCGCCTAAAAGTGTCATAGAACCTTTAACCAACCCTCCTCCTAAAACTCTATTTAACTCGTTATTTTTAGTTGAAATCCTATCTTCTTTATCCAATTGGATTTCATTTATTTTTAAAGCTTTATTTGTTTTTTTTACTGAAGCGGTTTGTTTCCAGTTTCTTTTTTCTTCTTTCTGAATAACTTCTTCAACAATAGTATTCCACTCTTTACAAGAAGTGCATTGTCCTAACCATTTTGCATATTGCGCACCACAATTTTGACAAAAAAAAGAAGTTTTTGTTTTAGCCATTTTTATAAAAATTGAAAAAGTAAATATATAAAGAAATACCTATTTCTCGAGGTATTTATTATAAATTGGAATTAATATTAATGAAAGACTTCCAAATAAGATTACCATTATGGTTTGAGCTGTCCACATAATCCATCCAAAAGCTAATGCAGGATTGTGCTCTACTTTATACAAAACCAGTGCACCAGCAACAAGTAATGGATAAGTTCCTAAACCTCCATTTGTTAATGCCATACTTAAACCTCCTACAACAAAGCCAACTATTATTGCTGCAAAAGGTAAGTTGGTAGTTTCCGGTAAAGCAAAAGTTACTGCATAAAACATAAGTACATACATTACCCAAATAAAAATAGTGTGAAATATAAATTCCCACTTCTTTTTCATGGTAAAAATACTCTTAGCTCCATCAATTAACCCGTTTACAAAAGAAATTACCTTTATTATAAATGGATTTTTAGATTTTTTTAAAAATCGATATATAAAAAACCCAACTAAAGGCAATACAACAAAAACAACTATTTTATAATAAATACTACTAGATTGGTCTTCTTTAAAAATATAACTACTTATTAATTCTGTTTGAAAAAAGAAAGCAACACCAATAATTAAAAGCAAAATAATTACATCGGCAACTCTTTCAGCTACAATAGTTCCAAAGGCCTTTTCAAAAGGAATATTTTCATACTTTTTTACACTTGCAGCTCTTGCAAACTCACCAGATCTTGGTATAAATAAATTTAGTAAATAGGCAATTAAAACTGCCATAATACTATTAGCAAATCTGGGTTTATAACCTAAAGGTTCCAATAAAAATTGCCAACGATATGCTCTGGACAAATGACTTAATATTCCGAAAATTAAAGAAACTAAAACCCACCAATAATTAGCCGTTTTAAAGGAGGTTTTTATAGACTCAACATCAGAAGGTGATAGTTTTGACAAAGAGTACCAAATTAAAAATACTCCCAAGGCTATTGGGAGTATTAAAAAAACTGTTTTTTTAATTTTTTTATTCAAACTTATGTTAACGAATTATCGTTTTCATTTGGAAAAATTAGTGTTGGCTTAAATGATTTTGCTGTTTCAAAATTCATAATACCATAAGAAATTATAATTACTATATCTCCTTTTGCCACTTTACGAGCTGCAGGACCATTTAATGTAATTTCTCCACTTTTTCTAGGACCAGGAATAGCATAAGTTTCAAGGCGTTCACCATTGTTAATATTAACAATTTGTACTTTCTCTCCCTGAATAATATTGGCAGCATCCATTAAGTCTTCATCTATTGTTACACTACCAATATATTGTAAATCGGCTCCGGTAACCTTAACTCTGTGAATTTTTGATTTTACTACTTCTATTTGCATGGTGCAAAATTAATAATTTTGTGTTAATGTATTCATGTTTATAAACTTATATTATCAATAAGTCTAATTTTTCCAGCAAAAACAGCTATAAACGCTCTGTATTTTTGCTTAGGATCTTTGTTTTTAATTGTTAAAAGTGTGTTTTCTTCAGCAATTTCAAAATATTCTAATTCTAATAAAGGCTGTTTTTTAAACTCACTTTCAACCCAACTTACAACTTCTGATGCATTTTTTGTGCCAAACTTAATTTTTGCTTCTTTAAGAGTTTTAAATATAAATGGTGCAACCTTTCTATGCTCATTTGTCAGCCTGGCATTTCTAGAGCTCATTGCCAAACCATCTTCTTCTCTATAAATATCACAACCAACAATTTTAACAGGAATTTGGTGCTTTTTCACCATATTTCTAATAATTTGCAACTGCTGAAAGTCTTTTTCACCAAAATAAGCTTTTGTAGGTTTCACAATTTCAAACAAACGCTTTACAATTGTTCCTACTCCATTAAAATGTCCATCTCTAAATTTCCCTTCCATTTGAAATTCCAATCCATCAAAATCAAACGCTTGAGATTTTATATCATTTGCATAAATTTCATTTGCTGCTGGTGCAAAAACAATATCGCAATAAACTGATTTTAGCAGCGATAAATCCTTATCAATAGTTTTTGGATAATTGATTAAATCTTCTTGCTTATCAAATTGAGTTGGGTTTACAAAAATACTAACAACAACAATGTCATTTTCCTTTTTTGCTTGATGTATTAATGATAAATGTCCTTGATGAAGCGCTCCCATAGTTGGCACAAAACCAACAGAAGTTCCTTTTTTTAAAGATTCTATTTTTTGTTGAACAGATTTTATTTTAGCAAAAACTAACATGTGTATTTGTTAATAAACGTTAAAAGCGTGCAAACTTACATTTTTCAAGCCAAAATCTACATAAATTTTCGTAATTTTGCATAATCTTTAAAATAAAGGATTGGATTATGAAAGATAAGAGAGTTTTAGTTGTTTCATCAGAAGTTGTTCCTTACTTACCTGAAAATGAATTATCAACAACTTCGTTTGAAGCTGCAAAAATGATTCATGGTAAAGGTGGGCAAACACGTATTTTTATGCCACGTTACGGTTTAATTAATGAAAGAAGGCATCAACTACACGAAGTTATTCGCTTATCTGGTATGAATCTGGTTATTAATGATATGGATATGCCTTTAATTATTAAAGTTGCATCTATTCCAAAAGAAAGAATGCAGGTTTATTTTATTGATAATGATGAATACTTTAAGCGTAAAGCATTGTTTTCGGATGAAGATAACAAACTATTTAGTGATAATGATGAAAGAGCAATATTTTTTGCTAAAGGTGTTGTAGAAACCGTAAAAAAATTAAACTGGTCTCCAGATATTATCCACGTACATGGCTGGATGGCTTCACTTTTACCTTTATATATTAAGGAATTTTATAAAAACGATCCATTATTTACTGACAGTAAAATTGTAACATCGCTTTATAATAATGGGTTTGAAGGTTCCTTAAGTAAGGATTTTAGTAAAAAAATAATGTTTGATAACATTGACGCATCAAAAATTGAAACTATCTCCAATCCAAACTATACAAATATTTTAATAAATGCTGTTGAAAATTCTGACGCAGTAATTAAAGCAAGTGAAAACCTTCCTGATGATTTATTAGAATATTTAAAAACAAGTGATAAACCTGTATTAGATTATTTTCCTATTGAAGAATTTGATAATGCATATACAGAATTTTATTTAAATAGTGTTTTATAGTTTAATCTTAACAATTATTAATTTATAATATGACAACAAAAGTTGTAAGTACATTTAAATACTTAGGGATATTTTCTTTAGTATTTTTTACAATCATTTCTTGTGAAAAAGAAATTGAAAATATTGGAGTAAATCTAGTAGATAATAATAAATTTAATACTAATAGCTTAATATCTGAAGTTATAACTTCAAATGAAAACATTGATAAAGTACCTGCAAATATATTACCACAATATTTGCTTGGAGTTTATGCTGATGAAGAATTTGGAAAATTAAAAGCTTCAATTGTTACCCAACTTACACTGCCAACATTTGGTGAAACTTATGTGCTAGGCTATGGAAATAATGCTTTAATTGATTCTGTAATTATAAATATTCCATATCAATCAACTAGAGAAACTGAAGATTATTCTGATGGAAAACCAAAGTTTTCAATAGATTCAGTTTTTGGAGATGCCGATGTTGAATTTAAATTAAGTGTTTTTGAACTAAAAACCTTTTTAAACACACTAGACCCAGAAGACCCTTCAAAAAATGCTGTTTATTATTCTGATAAAGAATTTCAAAAAGGTGATACACCATTTTATTCAAATAACTTTAAAATAAATGCTAACGATACTGTTACATATATTAAAAGATATTTAAACGATGGATTAACAATGTATGATACCGATACCATTCAACAAGACGACTTAAGCCCTTCAATTAACATTCCTTTAAATGAAGAATTAGTAAAGCAACTTTTTGTAGATAACCCAGGAAATACTGAGTTTGTGAATAGCGAAAATTTTGCCCATTTTTTCAGAGGATTTTATATTGAAGCAAGTGAATTGGCTAATGAACAATCTCACTTAATTTCGTTAAATATGTCTTCAGCTAAAATGACCATTTATTTTTCTAAAGATCAAGATGAAGATACAGATGAAGATTTAAATGGAAATGGTACAACAGGAGAACAAGGTGTTAGAACCAAACATCAATACAATTTTCCATTTGGAAGTATAAAATCAAATGTATTTAACAGAGATTACACAAATTCTAAACTCTCTGGAGATGAAAGATTATACCTTCAAGGTGCTGCAGGATCAATTGCTACGGTAGAATTATTTTCAAATGAAGATATTTCAGAACTTAGAAACAATAATTGGTTAATAACAGATGCGAGTTTAACTGTTTATGTAGATCAAAATGCATCAACCAACGAAATTCCAGAACAGCTTTTTATCTATAATTATGATGACCACACACAACTTTTGGATATGATTTCAGAAGGAATTGCAATGGTTGGTGGCGATTTAGAAAGAGACGAAGACGGAAATCCTTATAAATATGAATTTAAGATTACCGATTATATTTCTGAATTATTAAAATCTGATGATCCTGTTGATTTAGTTAAACTTGGTATAAAAGTATATAATTCTTCAGATGATCCAACAAGTATTACAGATCTTTTAATAAAAAATTATAGTTGGAATCCTAAAGGTGTTGTTTTATTTAACAATAATGTAAACGCTGGAGATAACAGAATTAAACTTGAAATTTCTTATACAGATTTAAACAATTAAAATTTAGCTTTTTATGTGTGGAATTACTGGGTATTTAGGATTTAGAGAAGCATATCCAATAGTTATTAATGGTTTACAGCGATTAGAATATAGAGGCTATGATAGTGCCGGAATAGTTTTAACTTCATCTGAAAATAAATTAAAACTATTTAAAACTAAAGGTAAAGTATCCGATTTAAAAAAAATTGCAAAAAAAAACAATACCAATGGTCATTTAGCTTTAGGCCATACACGTTGGGCAACTCACGGTGTTCCAAATAATGTAAACTCACATCCACACATATCAAATACAGGAAATTTAGTTATTGTTCATAATGGGATTATTGAAAACTATGATACCATTAAAAAAGAACTTATTAAAAGGGGATACACTTTTAGTAGTGATACTGATACCGAAGTTTTAATTAATTTAATTGAAGAAGTTCAGCTAAAAAATAATTGTAAATTAGGTAAAGCTGTTCAATTAGCACTTACAAATGTTGTTGGAGCATATGCAATTGCAGTTTATGATGTTAACAACCCAAATGAAATAATAGTTGCACGTTTAGGAAGTCCTTTAGCAATTGGTATTGGCGATGATAATAAGGAGTTTTTTGTAGCTTCAGATGCATCACCATTTATTGAGTATACTAAGGATGCTATTTACCTTGATGATGAAGAATTAGCAATTATAAAACTTGGAAAAAGCATTAGAATTAGAAAAATAAATGACGATTCTTTTGTTGAACCCAATATTCAAGAGTTAAAACTTAATTTAGAACAAATAGAAAAAAGTGGTTACGATCACTTTATGCTAAAAGAAATACATGAACAACCTCATGCAATTTCAGATACATACAGGGGTAGACTTTTAGCAGATAAAGGCATTATAAAAATGGGAAGTGTAGATAATAACATTACCAAATTTTTAAATGCTAAACGTATAATAATAGTTGCTTGTGGAACCTCATGGCATGCTGGTTTAGTTGGTGAATACCTTTTTGAAGATATTGCCCGAATTCCTGTTGAAGTAGAATACGCATCAGAATTTAGATATAGAAATCCAATTATCAACAAAAATGATATTGTAATAGCCATTTCTCAATCTGGGGAAACTGCTGATACACTAGCTGCAATTAAACTTGCAAAATCTAAAGGTGCTTTTGTATTTGGTATTTGTAATGTTGTTGGTTCATCAATTGCAAGAGAAACAGATTCTGGCGCTTATACACATGCGGGTCCTGAAATTGGTGTGGCATCAACAAAAGCATTTACAACACAAATAACAGTACTTTCATTAATTGCTTTAAAACTTGGACACTTAAAAGGAGAACTCTCAAATTCTAAGTTTCATAATTACCTGCAAGAATTAAAGTTAATCCCTTCAAAAGTAGAGGAATTGTTAAAAATTAATACTGAAATTGAAAAAATAGCCGCTATTTATAAAGATGCTCCAAACTGTTTATACTTAGGAAGAGGTTATAATTTTCCAGTTGCCTTAGAAGGTGCTTTAAAATTAAAAGAAATTTCATATATACACGCTGAAGGCTATCCAGCAGCAGAAATGAAGCACGGTCCAATTGCTTTAATTGATGAATCTATGCCAGTTATAGTAATTGCAACAAAAAAAGGACATTATGAAAAAGTTGTTAGCAATATTCAAGAAATAAAATCTAGAAAGGGTAAAATTATAGCCATTGTTACTGAAGGAGATGTTTTGGTGAAAGAAATTGCAGATCACGTAATTGAAATTCCAGAAACTGAAGAAGCTTTTTCACCTTTATTAAGTACAATTCCGCTACAATTATTATCCTATTATATAGCCGTAATGAGAGGTTGTAATGTAGATCAGCCAAGAAATTTAGCGAAATCCGTTACAGTGGAATAATAGTTACAACATAAAAATCCAGTTTAAACTGGATTTTTTTATGCTATAACATCGTGTATCATTGTATGATTTCCTTGATTCCAACTTGTTAAAATATCGGTAGCTACTTGCGCTCCACTTCCTGCTGCAATAGCATACTGACTTCTCCAACCTGCTAAAACTCCAGCAACAAAAATACCTTCTGTAACTAAATGATTACTGTTTTTAAGCATAATTTTTTCTTTTTGAGCAGGAATACTTTTATGAGGAACAACATATTGCATTAACCCTTCAATTGCAAACATATTAGATGGACCAACAGCAACTACAACTGTAGTGGCAACATATTCATTTTTATTTGTTGTTACAATAATATTTGGAGATTCTCCAGTAACTGATAAAACTTTTTCCTTATCAATTTGAACTACATCAGGATATAAATCTGTTAATTGATTCAACCCTTCTTTAAGAACATCAGCACCTTTTGTTCCTTTTTTAAAACCCAATACATTGTTTAATTCGGCAGTATTTAATGCAGAACTTTTTTGATGGGTAATAATTCCTATTCTTTTACCTTCAGCAAATGGTTTCCCCTTTGCAGATCCTAAAATTAATGCACAAGATAACCCTGCTGCACTTCCTCCAATAATTAAAACATCAAAAGAATTCATAATTTGTTTTTTTAAGAGATTAATCCTTGAATATTAGATGCAAATAATTTAACTGCTATAGCTAAAAGAATTACCCCAAATATTTTTCTAATAATTAAAATACCATTTTCACCTATAAATTTACCTAATTTATTAGATGTTTTAAGCACTATATACATAAAAATCATATTTATAATTATTGCAATAACAATGTTAATGGTTTCAAACTCCGCCCTTAAGGAAAGTAAGGTTGTTAAACTACCTGGGCCAGCAATTAATGGAAAAGCCAATGGAAAAATAGAAATGGTTCTAGCATTAGT
Organism: Lutibacter oceani; assembly: GCF_003384935.1. Taxonomy (GTDB): domain Bacteria; phylum Bacteroidota; class Bacteroidia; order Flavobacteriales; family Flavobacteriaceae; genus Lutibacter; species Lutibacter oceani. The sequence goes on along the minus strand of NZ_QTTQ01000009.1, from coordinate 1,145,698 downwards.
TTCTTCCTCTTTATAAAGCGATATTCCTAGAATCATTTCTAAAGCAATAAAAAATAAAATAAAAGCCCCTGCAACTGCAAAAGAATTTACATCAATACCTATTAAATTTAAAATACTTTTTCCTAAAAACAAAAATGCAATCATTATTATTCCAGCAATAATAGAGGCTTTTTCAGAATGAATATGACCAAATTTATCGCGTAAATCAATAATTATTGGAATATTTCCAATAACATCTATTACAGCGAATAACACCATTGTTCCAGTAATTATTTCTTTAATATCAACTAACATATACTTCTATTTTAATTTAAGGTCGGCAAAAGTAGATAAACCTTATTTATAAATACCAAAATTAGTGTAAAAAGTTTATTTTTGCCAAATGTTTCAACTAGGAAAAACAATCGTTTCTGAAGATATTATCGAAAAAGATTTTGTCTGTAATTTAAATGCCTGTAAAGGTAAATGTTGTATTGATGGTGAGGCTGGAGCACCATTAGAAGAAAACGAACTGCAAATTTTATTGGATATATACCCAAGAATAAAGCCATTTTTAAGAAAAGAAGGCATAGAAGCTATTGAAAATCAAGGGCTTTTTATTACTAATGAAGGAGAATATGAAACTCCTTTAATTAATGATAAAGATTGTGCTTATGTTATTTTCGATAAAAATAATACCGCAAAATGTGGAATTGAAGAAGCCTACAATCAAGGAGTAATTAAATGGAAAAAGCCAATATCTTGTCATTTATATCCTGTCCGACTCATGGAATATAGCGAGTTTACTGCTGTAAATTACCATAAATGGCCAATTTGTGATGACGCTTGTGTTTTAGGAAAAGAACTTCAAGTTCCTGTATATAAATTTGTAAAAGAGGCACTTATTAGAAAATTTGGAAAAAACTGGTATGCAGAACTTGAAAAAGTTGCTGATTCATTTAACACTTAACATTTTTTTATAATTAAATGATACTTTAATAGCATATAAAATTCAACTATTTTGTAAATTTACAGCAATAGGATTTTTTTAGCTATGAGTAAAATTTACTATTTCAGTTATCCCATATTAATACTAGCCTTTTTAATTTCTGGTTCAATTTTTAGCCAAAAAAATAACCTGAAAACTTCTTCTACCGATAGTCTTTTTCTAGAACTTAAAGTAAAACCAAATACAATTTCTAAAGTGGAGAGCTTAATAACTCTTTACAAACTAGCTATAAAAAACAACCAAGCAAATGAAGCAATAATTGATGAGGCAATTATTGTTTCAGAAAAAATATTCTATTTAAAAGGTTTAGGTGAAAGTTATGACAGAAAAGGTCTTAACGCTAGAAAAAATAACGATTTTAACAACGCAATTTCATACCATAAAAGAGCCTTAAACTACCTAAATAAAACATCAGATACTTTACTGATAATTAAATGCTTAAATAATTTAGGTGTTACTTACCGAAAAGTAAATCTTGAAAAAGAAGCTTTTCAATACTATTTTCAGGCATTGGATTTTTCAGAAAAATTTAAACATGAAAGAAGTATAACTATTGCCCTAAATGGTATTGGAAATGTATTTATTGATATTGAAGAGTACGATAAAGCGCTCCACTATTTTAAAAGAGTTTATGCGTTAGATTTAAAAAATAACAGCATAAAAGGTCAAGAATACAGTTTATCAAACATTGGAGAGTGTTTTTTATACAAAAAATCTTATGATTCTGCTTATTATTATATAAATAACGCTTTAGATTTAACTAAAAAATATAAACATAAAGCAAGTGAAGCCATTAGGTATAATTTATTGGGTTTGTTATTTCAAAAAAAAGGTGATTATATGGCCTCAACAGAATATTACAAAAAAGCAATACCCACTTTTACTAATTCAAACAATATTCGTTACTTAAGCAATACCTTAATAAATATTGGAAAAAATCAATTAAACTTAGCTAATTTTAAAGAAGCAATAGACAATATAACTCTTGGTTTAAATAATGCAAAAAATATAAAATCGAAAGAAAATATTACTTTAGGTTATAAAAGTTTAGTTGACTATTATACATTAACTAAAAATTTTAAAAAAGCTTTAGAGTCACAAAAAATTGCAACAACTTTTAAGGATAGCATATTAAATGAATCATCACAAAAAAGTATAATAAGTACTCAAATTGAATACGAAAGTGCTAAAAAAGACAAACAAATACAGCAATTGGCTTTAGAAAACGAACAAAGTAAAAACAAAGCAAAAACAACATTTAATAAATTAATTATTATTTCATCAATTAGTTTAATTGGAATTATTGGGCTTTTATACTTGTTAAATCTTTACAGAAAAAATTCTGATTTGGAAATAGAACAAAAAAATTCTGAATTACAGATGTATTTAAATCAAATTAATCAATTAAAAGATAAAGTAGAAAATAAATCTTCGCTTTCAAAACAATATTTTATTGAAAAGTACAGCGAGTTTGATTTATCAAAACGAGAAATTGAAGTATTAACACTTATTTCAAAAGGGTATTCAAATATTGAAATTGCAGAACAATTATTTGTTTCGCAAAACACCATAAAAACACACATAAAAAATATCTATTTAAAACTTGATGTTAAAAACAGAATTCAAGCTTTAAAAAAGATTGGCATTTAAATTAAACCTAGTTTTATTGGACTTCCAATTATAAAATCACCCTAAAAGGTGAGGTTTATCACTTAAACAAATGAATGCCTAATTAGCTCATTAAAGTAATTTTATGTTATAAATTAAAAATTACTTAAAATGAAAAACAAACAACTTTTACTTCCTAAAATTTTACTTCTTTTTGGATTATTCTTTTTAATCCCTAACCAATCTGAAGCTCAATTTCTAAAAAAATTAAAGGAAAAAGCTGAAAAGAAAATTGAACGTGAAGCAGAAAAACGTGCAGAACGCCGTGTAAACAAAAAAATTGATAAAGAGTTTGACAAGGCAGAAGGTATTTTAGATGGAAAAAGCAAAGAAAAAACTACAGAAAATGAGGGAAATAGCAATAAAAATTTAAAAGATGCAAATAACTCAAATAATACAAACGTAAATGATGTAGTCGAAAAATCAAATAAACCAAACGTTGTTTGGAGTAGATTTGATTTTATTCCTGGAGATGAAGTTATTTATGAAGATGAACCAAGTACCGATGAAGAAAATGGGGAATTTCCCAGCAGATGGGATTTAAATGAAGGAAATGCTGAAATAATAAATGTTGATGGTACAAATGTAATTAGTTTTCCACAAGGAGGATCAGTTGTACCTTATTTAAAAAATGCTAAAGACGATTATTTACCAGAAATTTTTACCATTGAATTTGATGCTTATTTTAGACCTGAATATGCCCGAAGAATATTTTTAGATTTTTTTGATAAAAAAAATCAAAGAAATAACGAAAACAAAACAATCCATTTTTACAATAATTCAGTTACTATAGGAGACTCGTCTGGAACAATTCCTGATCAAAAAGGAAATTGGAGTAAAAATGGTGGTTGGCGTCATTTTTCTATTGCATATACAAAAGGAAAATTAAAAGTTTATATTGATGAAACTCGTTTAATAAATATTCCTCACGCTAATGGAAATCCAAAGGGCATCACTTTTGAAATGGATGGTTATGCTGCCGATAAACCTGAAGATATTCAATACATGAAAAATTTTCGTATTGCAAAAGGTGGTGTAAAATATTATGATCGTGTACTTTCCGAAGGAAAAATTATTGTAAATGGTATAAAATTCGATACAAACAAAGCAACCTTAAAACCAGAAAGTATGGGGCCAATTAATGAAATCTATCAATTAATGGTTGATAATCCTACAATTAATTTTAGTGTTGAAGGTCATACTGATAGCGATGGAGATGATGCAAACAACCAAACACTATCAGAAGCACGAGGGAAATCTGTAATGGATAAATTAACTGAAATGGGAATTTCAGAAAGTAGACTTAAATATACAGGTTTTGGTGAAAGCAAACCAATTGATAATAACACAACTCCAGAAGGAAAAGCCAATAACAGACGTGTAGAATTTGTAAAATTTTCAGGAACAACTTCAACAAATAGTACTACTACAAATAACAATAATTCAGCTTTTAATCAACTTGATAAAAAAACAATTGCAATTAAACTTGAATCATTACCAGAAAGTATAAATATTCCTATTTCAAATAATTCAGGCAGTATTAACGGCAAAGGAACTATAATTTTATATGCTACTTCCGATGGAAATTTAGGTAAAATGGAAATTTTAGATGTTGATGAAAATGACAACCACAAGCTTACTGTTAAGTATGTAACTTACAATTATAACGGCTCTGTACTTAGTAAATCTAATAATTTAGAAATCCAAGGAACTTACACATGTGACTTAGATAAAGGTAAAACTGAAGACGTAATTTATTCTGAAAAAGATTTCCATTTGGGTATTCAAGATAGCAAAACTGCAACTTTATATAATGGAGAAACTGCTATTTTAAAAATTTTAAAATAACAATTCCTATGAAAAATTTTATACTATTATTTATATTAGTATTTACGTCATTTTGCTATTCACAAAAAGAAAAATTAGTCGGCAACTGGCTACTCACAAAAGTAGAGGTTGGAACTAAAATTCAAAATCCTTATCAAATTTTTGATTATAATGAGAACGGAAAATTTATTGTAATGGGAATAGAGGTTGGAACTTGGGAGTACAGTAAAAAAAAACATTCAATTATAACTAAATCTGAATTTGACAAAGATTTTAATGGAGAAGCAAAAATTTTAAACCTATCTGAAAAAGAATTAGTTAGTATAAAAGATGATGAAAAAGCATTTTACCAAAAAATTAATAAAAATCAAATTACTGAAGCAAATGCAACTTCTGGCTTACTCGGAACTTGGAAACTAGTCAATAAAGATTCTGATATTGTTCAAATACTATCGTTCAATTCTCCAGATGAATTTGTTTTAATAGAAAAAGATGAATATACTCAATCAACTAGCAAAGGAACTTGGATTTTTAATAAAAATGGAAAAACAGTAATCCTTATTGGATTTTCTTTAGAGCATTTAAAAGGCTTAAATAAGGTAATTAATAGTTCAGGTGATGAAATTTCTTTAAAAAATAATAACACTAGCTATTCTTTTAAAAAAGAAATAAATCAAGCTTCTAAAATTGAACACTTATCTTTTTCTGAAGAAGATTTTTATAATGAAAATGGAGATTACAACTATTATGATGATGAGGAAAAATTACCTTGGAAAGATTTTTATAAAATGATGGAAAATTTAAGTGTTGTAAATCAATTAGTGTATAACTATTCCGTATTAATTGAAGATACTGAAATATTTAAAAATAAAACACTTACAGCAAATGTAGTTGTAAAAGAAGATGAACAAACTTTAAGTATTGATAATATATTTAATGGATACGATAGCTATAATCTCCCAGAAGACACCGCACTTCCACCTAATAACTATGACGAGTACAACAAATTATATCCTTTAGAAGGTGATACATTTAGAGTTGTTGGCGAAGAAGAAATTACAACTCCTGCAGGCACTTTTAACTGCACAATTATTGAAGCTCTTGGAAGTTTTGATGAAAAAATTAAAATTTGGATGATTACCAACAAGCCTGGAATATTAGCCAAAATTATAAAAGAGAAAACAGGAAATTTTGGTCATTATTTCAAATACGAATTACAAGAAATTAAATAAAATTATTAAAAATGAAAAAAATAAATATCATACTCGCATTGTTTATAATTACTATAAGTTGTAAAGGAAACGAAAACAAACCAGCAGATAGCTTGGCAGTAAAAATTGAACAAAATAAGCTAAAACGCTATCAAGTTGAATCTGGAATCATTCATTTTACCTCTACTATTTCAGGTAAAATATTAGGAAGTACCATGACTGGAACTGGTACTGAAACAATTTACTTTAAAGATTGGGGTGCTATAGAATTAAAAGATGAAAAATCATCTGAAACAACCCATATTAAATTCTTTGGAAAAACTAAAGAAGAAACAACCACTAAACATACTGTTAATAAATTAGATAATGGTGAATGGTATACAGTTAATTTTGAAAGAAAAGAAATTACTGCAAAAAGATCTATACCAATTGATATGATAACCGCATTTCACCCAGATTCTGATGCAGGAGATACCGGAAAAGAAATGGTGAAAAGCCTTGGAGGTAAAAAAATTGGTGAAGAAAATTATATGGGCTATCCTTGTGAAATTTGGGAAGCTATGGGTGTAAAACAATGGGTTCACAAACATATTACACTTAAAATTGAAACTACTGTTATGGGTATTACAACTTCAAAAAAAGCAACAAATATTGAATTTAATATAGCTGTACCTGATAAGTATTTTAAACTTCCGGATTTTCCAATAAAAAAGGAAGAAAGCTTTTTTAGTAATGAAGAAATGAATTTTGACATGGACAATATGGAAGATATGGATGCTAACATGGATAAGCTAAGTAAACTTTCTTTTGAAGAATGGAAAAAAATGGCCCTTTCAGATAAAGATGATGAGGAAATGCAACATATGAGTGAAGATGAATTGCGCCAAACCTATAATATGATTCAAAAAATGGCAAAAATGAGAAAAGGAAATTAATTTATATATATAATTAATAGTAATATCACCACTTTTTTTATAAAAAAGAGCACAAAAAAAGTGCTCTTTTTTACTTTTAAGATAATTAAAAAATGTCAGCAAAACCAACTACTCAGCACTTTTTTAATAATTTATGCAATTGATATTCAGATATTTATATAATAGGTTAAAATAGTGCATTTTAATAAAATGTTAAAAACTTATTAATAAATGTGGATAAGTGCACTTTTTTTATGTTGGTTTTTTTTCAATATTTGTTTCTCTCGTTTCAACGAAAATTAACCTTAATTTAACAATACAAAAAAAGTACTATAAATGTCATTTATTGAACCAATTTTACAAGAAAATAAAGATCGATTTGTAATATTCCCTATTCAACATCATGATATTTGGGAATGGTACAAAAAACAAGAGGCAAGTATTTGGACTGCTGAAGAAATCGATTTACATCAAGATGTAATAGATTGGGAAACAAAATTAAATGATGACGAACGCTACTTTATAAAACATATTTTAGCATTTTTTGCCGCTTCAGATGGTATTGTAAACGAAAATTTAGCAGAAAATTTTGTTAGTGAAGTACAATATTCTGAAGCAAAATTCTTTTATGGGTTTCAAATAATGATGGAAAATATTCATTCTGAAGTGTATTCATTATTAATTGATACATATGTTAAAAAAGAAGTTGAAAAAGATGAGTTATTTAGAGCAATTGAGGTTTTTCCTGCTATAAAATTAAAAGCAGATTGGGCATTAAAATGGATTGACAGTCCAAGTTTTGCAGAACGTTTAATCGCTTTTGCTGCTGTTGAAGGCATTTTCTTTTCAGGTAGTTTTTGCTCCATTTTCTGGCTGAAAAAAAGAGGTTTATTACCTGGATTAACTTTTTCAAATGAATTAATTTCTCGTGATGAAGGCTTACATTGTGATTTTGCTGTGCACTTGCACAATAACCACATTGTAAATAAGGTGCCAAAAGAAAGAATTACAGAAATAATTGTTGATGCATTAAATATTGAGCGCAAATTTATAACAGAATCATTACCGGTTAGTTTAATTGGAATGAATGCAAAATTAATGACTCAGTATCTTGAATATGTAACTGATAGATTACTTTCAGAGTTTGGTTGTGATGAAGTTTATAACGTTTCAAATCCGTTTGATTTTATGGAAATGATCTCGTTAGAAGGAAAAACCAATTTCTTTGAAAAACGCGTTTCAGAATATCAAAAAGCTGGAGTAAAATCTGGAGGAACTGGAGATATAAGTTTTGATGCTGATTTTTAGGTAATTACAATAAACCTTTTTTCAAATTACAATAAACCCCAATTGAAATTTGATTTTTTTCAAAAATCAATAGCATAGCTGTATTCAATAAATATTAACTAATAAAACCAATTTATAACCAATGTTTGTACTAAAAAGAGACGGAAGAAAAGAGCCTGTAATGTTTGATAAAATTACAGCAAGAGTAAGAAAAATGTGTTATGGCTTAAATAAACTTGTTGATCCTGTAAAGGTCGCTATGAGAGTTATTGAAGGCTTATATGATGGTGTAACTACTTCCGAACTTGATAATTTAGCTGCTGAAACTGCTGCTACTATGACTGTACAACACCCGGATTATGCACGTTTAGCTGCTCGTATAGCCGTTTCAAACTTACATAAAAATACTAAAAAAACTTTTTCTGAAGTAATGACGGATTTATACAACTATGTAAATCCACGTACTGGTAAAAAAGCACCTCTTTTATCTGATGAAACTTATAAAGTAATAAAAGATAATGCCGCAAAATTAGACTCAACTATTATTTATAATAGAGATTTTGGATACGATTATTTTGGTTTTAAAACATTAGAACGTTCTTATTTATTAAAATTAAACGGTGAAATTGCAGAACGCCCACAGCACATGTTAATGCGTGTTGCCATAGGAATTCATCAAAATGATATTGATGAAGCCATTGAAACGTATGAGTTAATGTCTAAAAAAATATTTACACATGCTACACCAACATTATTTAACTCTGGAACACCAAAACCACAAATGTCATCATGCTTTTTATTACAGATTCAAGATGATAGTATTGATGGTATTTACGACACTTTAAAACAAACTGCTAAAATTTCACAATCTGCTGGTGGAATAGGATTATCTATTCACAATGTTCGTGCAACTGGATCTTATATTAGAGGTACAAATGGAACTTCAAATGGAATTGTGCCAATGTTAAAAGTTTATAATGATACCGCTCGTTATGTAGATCAGGGTGGAGGAAAACGTAAAGGTTCTTTTGCAATTTATATGGAACCTTGGCACGCTGATGTTTTTGACTTTTTAGATTTACGTAAAAACACAGGAGCTGAAGAAATGCGTGCGCGCGATTTATTTTACGCTATGTGGATTCCAGATTTATTTATGAAGCGTGTTGAAGAAAATGGCGAATGGACCTTAATGTGCCCTAATGAATGTCCTCATTTATTTGATACTTATGGTGATGAATTTGAAAAATTATATACTGGTTATGAAAAAGTAGGTAAAGGACGTAAAACTATAAAAGCTCGAAGTCTTTGGGAAAAAATATTGGAAGCTCAAATTGAAACGGGCAACCCATATATGTTATACAAAGATGCTGCTAACCGAAAATCAAATCAAAAAAACTTGGGTACAATCCGTTCATCTAACTTATGTACAGAAATAATGGAATATACCGCAAAAGATGAAGTTGCTGTTTGTAACTTAGCTTCAATTGCAATTCCAATGTTTATAGAACAAGATGAAAAAGGAAATAAATTTTTCAACCACCAAAGACTGTTTAATGTTACTAAAAAGATTACACGTAATTTAGATACAGTTATAGATCGTAACTACTACCCCGTTAAAGAAGCTGAAAATTCTAACTTTCGCCACAGACCAATTGGTTTAGGAATTCAAGGATTAGCAGATGCTTTTATTATGTTGCGTATGCCTTTTACAAGTGATGAAGCTAAAAAATTAAATGAAGAAATTTTTGAAACTATCTATTTTGCTGCAGTCACTTCTTCAATGGAAATAGCAAAAGTGAAAGAACCTTATTCAACATATGAAGGTTCGCCAATGTCACAAGGTGAATTTCAATTTAATATGTGGGGAGTTTCAGAAGATGATTTAAGTGGTCGTTGGGATTGGAAATCTTTAAGAAAAGAGGTGTTAGAAAACGGTGTTAGAAATTCGCTTTTAGTAGCACCAATGCCTACAGCTTCAACTTCTCAAATATTAGGAAACAATGAGGCTTTTGAACCGTATACTTCAAATATTTATACGCGTCGTGTATTAAGTGGCGAATATATTGTTGTTAACAAACACTTATTGGAAGATTTGGTTGAACTTGGTTTGTGGAATAATGAAATGAAAGAGGATATTATGCGTGCAAACGGATCTATTCAACATATTGATGTTATTCCTCAAAATTTGAAAGATTTGTATAAAACAGTTTGGGAAATGAGTATGAAAGATATTATAGACATGTCTCGCCAAAGAGGCTATTTTATAGATCAATCACAATCATTAAACCTTTTTATGCAAGATGCAAATTATTCTAAATTAACATCTATGCATTTTTATGCCTGGAAAAGTGGTTTAAAAACAGGAATGTATTACTTACGTACAAAAAGTGCTGTAAATGCAATTCAGTTTACACTTTCAAATAAAAAGAAACAAGAAGAAACACCTTTAACACCAGAAGAATTAAAGGCCATGTTAATTGCTTCACAAAACAATCCTGACGATTGTGAAATGTGTGGTTCTTAAAAATTTTATTAAAAAATATTGAAATGTTAATATCTTGTGAATAAGAAATTTTCTTAAAAAGATAAACGTTTAGTTTTTTAGTGATATTTGACTCAATTAATATTCTGTTTCTTAAAGAACTATTTAAATGTGTTATTAAACTGAATAAATAGTCAACCCAATACTTGAAAGCCTTAATAAAATATTTTATTAAGGCTTTTTTTATATTTAGGTTTATTATTTATTTGTACTTTTACTACCTGTTTTAGCTACTATTTATATGTAGTTATAATATTAAATTAATAACAATAAAAATGGGAGATATTTACATTTTAATGCTTGTAGCACTAACTGTATTGGCAATTATTGATTTGGTTGTTGGTGTTAGTAATGATGCTGTAAACTTTTTAAATTCGGCAATTGGCTCAAAAGCAATTCCAATTAAATCTATTTTAATAATTGCCAGTGTAGGGGTTGCGCTTGGTGCAATAACATCAAGCGGAATGATGGAAGTCGCCCGTAAAGGTATATTTAACCCTGGTGAATTCTATTTTAATGAAATAATGTTCATTTTTATGGCTGTTATGATTACTGATATTTTACTGTTAGATGTCTTTAATTCATTAGGAATGCCAACTTCAACCACAGTTTCCATTGTTTTTGAATTATTAGGAGCGGCAGTTGCAATGGCTCTTATCAAAATTTCTAATAATGATACTGAAACCTTAGCAAATGTTGGTAAATATATAAATTCAGAAAAAGCATTGCTTATTATTTCTGGAATTTTACTTTCAGTATTTATAGCATTTTCTGTAGGAGCCTTAGTACAATTTTTATCACGATTATTGTATTCTTTTCAATTTGAAAAAAGAAAAAGTTTTATAAATGCCTTATTTGGTGGTTTTGCTATTACAGCAATTACCTATTTTATTTTTGTAAAAGGTATGAAAGGAACTCCATTTTATGATGACGTAAAACATTTGATTGAAGGTAGAACCTTTGAAATAATTATTTATGGATTTGTAATATGGACTATTTTATCACAGTTACTAATTTCAATATTTAAAGTAAATATTTTAAAATTTATTGTAATAATTGGTACATTCTCATTAGCAATGGCTTTTGCCGGTAATGATTTGGTGAATTTTATTGGTGTACCTATTGCTGCCTGGAATTCATACCAAGAATGGGATGCGTCTGGTATTGCTGCAAATGAATTTTCAATGGGTGTTTTAGCTAAAAAAGTACCTTCTAATCCAACATTGCTATTTATAGCAGGTATGATTATGGTTATTACACTTTGGTTCTCTAAAAAAGCGAAATCTGTTATTGAAACAGGAATTAATTTATCAAGACAAGGTGAAGGACATGAAAAATTTCAGCCAAATGCAGTTTCAAGAACTGTGGTACGAGGTGCAATTTTATTTAGTTCAGGGTTAGCTAAAGTTGTACCTGCCCCAACGTTAAAATGGATAGATTCTAAATTCCAAAAACCAATAATTGAATTACCTAAAGATAAATCTTACGAATTACCAGCATTTGATATGGTAAGAGCATCTGTAAATTTATTTGTAGCAGGTATTTTAATTTCAATAGGAACCTCTTTAAAACTACCTTTATCAACAACTTATGTTACTTTTATGGTTGCAATGGGTACTTCATTAGCCGATAGAGCTTGGGGAAGAGAAAGTGCTGTTTATAGAGTTGCTGGTGTTTTTAATGTAATAGGCGGATGGTTTTTAACTGCATTTTCTGCCTTTATGGTTTCGGCAATATTTTTATATATTATTTATTTAGGAGAAATTGTTTCGGTTGCTGTTTTACTTATTGTTGTGTTGTTTTTAATTGGAAGAAGTTCAATTAGGCATACCAAAAAAGCAAAAGAAAAAAAGGAAAAAAGATATATGGAACGTGCTGAATTAATTACAATTAATGAAGTTGTAAATGAAAGTTCTGATCATATTTCGGAAGTTGTTAAACGTGTAAATAAATTATTTTCAAATGTTGTAATTGATTTATCTTCACATGATTTAAACAAGCTTTCTAAAACTGAAAAGCACGTAAGAAAATTAAATAAAGAAGTTAACGAATTAAGAGAGGAAGTGTTCTACTTTATTAAATCTTTAGACGATTCTTCAGTAAAAGCGAGTAGATTTTATATTTTAATTTTAGGGTATTTACAAGATATAACACAGTCTATCGAGTATATTTCTACTACAAGTTATAAGCATGTAAATAACAATCACAAGCAATTAAAGCCTTCATCAATAAAAGATTTAAGTGCAATTAATGAAAAATTAAAAGTACTATTTAATAAAATTGAAAAGGATTTTACTGAAAAGGATTTTGATGATTTATCAAATATTATTGATGCAAAACAGGAAATATTCGATTATGTTTCTGAATCAATTGATAAGCAAATTGCCAGAATTAGAACTGAAGAAAGTAGTCCAAAAAACTCTTCCTTATATTTTGGAATTTTATTAGAAACCAAAGATTTAATTTCAGCGTTAATGAGTTTGTTACAACTATTTCATGATTTTCATATTCAGGAAAAAGCGAATAAATAATCATTAATTTGTTAAATACTTTAAAGCCTTCAAATTTTGAAGGCTTTTTTTTATTAATTATTTGCAGTAAGTTTACAATTAATCAACATTAAATTTACTTGTTTACTTTGTTAATAATTATTCGTTTATGATTAGACGTATTTTTTTTGGTGTATTTTTAATACTATTGGCTTCGGTTTTATTTTTAAATCCAAACTTTAAAACAATTGCCTCAGGAGTTGCTATTTTACTTTTCGGAATGATAATGCTTGAAGAGGGTTTTAAAGTATTTACCAGGGGTCCACTTCAAAATATTTTAAAAAAAACAACTAATAAATTATACAAAAGTATTACTGCAGGAGCGTTTGTAACAGCTCTTATACAATCCAGTTCACTTGTTTCAGTTATTACCATATCATTTATTAGTGCAGGTTTAATTAGTTTATCTGGCGGGTTGGGATTAATATTTGGTGCAAATATTGGAACAACAGCTACAGCATGGTTGGTTGCTGGTTTTGGATTAAAAATAAATATCTCGGCTTTGGCAATGCCTATGTTAATTTTTGGACTTGTATTCTCTTTTCAAACTAAAAATGAATTAAAAGGTATTGGAAATGTATTAGCTGGATTAGGATTTTTCTTTTTAGGAATACATTACATGAAAGAAGGATTTGATGTTTTTAAAGAACATATAGATTTAACTCAATTTGCAATATCCGGATTTTTAGGTGTAATTATTTACACTGGATTAGGAGTAGTAATAACTACTATTCTTCAGTCAAGCAGCGCAACACTTGCGTTAATTTTGACCGCTTTAGCTGCAGGGCAGATAGAATATGAAAATGCTTTAGCATTGGCAATTGGTGCAAATATTGGTACTACTATAACTGCCATATTGGGTTCTTTAAAATCTAATATTGCGGGAAGAAGATTGGCGGGGGCACATTTAATTTTTAACATAGTTACAGGTTTAGTTGCGTTAATATTTATATTTCCCCTGGCAAGTTTTGTAAACTATTTGGCTACTTTAATGAGAATTGCTTCTACTGATTATACTTTAAAATTAGCATTGTTCCATACTATATTTAATATTCTTGGTGTGTTAATTATGATTCCTTTTATTAAAAAATTAGAATCTTTTTTAATTAAATTCTTCAAAGAAAAATTAGATAAAGATATTGATGAACCAAAATATTTGAATGAAGCAGTATTAAAATTTCCTGGATCAACCATATCAGCTCTTATAAAAGAAACAAAATATTTATATAAAAATGCAGTTTTTGAAATTGTTGCGCATGGTTTAAATATTCATAGAGAAGATATTATCTCCGACCTGAAAATTAAAAAAGTTATTAAAAAATCTAACAAAGACATGCATATTAATGTTGAAGATTTGTACTATAAAAAATTCAAAAAAATTTATGGAGAAATATTAAGGTACGCTGCAACGGCTCAAAACAGCCTTAAACTAACCAAAAATCAAAATAATTCGATTACTGATATTAAAATTGCCAACCGAAAAATGGTTGAAATAATAAAAGATGTTAAAGAGTTGAATAAAAACTTAACCATGTCTTTAACACTAGACAATAAAAATTTGTTGGCAGAATATAATGGGTTTAGAAAAAAAGTAACACAGGTTTTACGCGTTATTTACCTATTTAGAACCGAAGAAAAACCTGAAAAATATGCTGAAAAATTAGAAGAATTAAAAATTAAAGCAAAAGAAAATATAAGGCAAAGCAATAAATCTATAGATAAATTAATTAGAAAAAATTTAATCTCTGCGGAAATGGCATCTTCATTATTTAATGATAATACCAATGTAAATGACATGATTAAAAAACTAATTGAAGTAGCTGAATTACTTTATGGTAATAAAGACTCTCTTTTTGAAAACGGAGATATAAATAAAACAAAAAAGAGTGCTTAAGCACTCTTTTTTGTTTTATTCTACTTTTTTCTTTTATGCTTTAATACTTCAGCATCAATATAAAAAATAATTTCTTCAGCAATGTTTTTTATTAAATCTCCAACACGTTCAAACTTTTTAATAACCCCAAAAATTAATAACGTTTGATCTATTATTGAAGGATCTTTTTTAATTTCCTTTTCAATAATGGCAAATGAGTTTGCATTTATTTTGTCTAAAATTTTATCTTTTTTAAATACTTTTCTAGCCGATTTAACATCCTTTTCTTCATAAGCTACCGTTATGTTTTCAAACATCATCATAATAGTACTATACATTTTTTCAAACTCTAACGATTTTAATAAATGAGGTGCTATTTTTATATCTTGATCAACTATATATTTTGAAATTCCATAAGCGTGATCTGCAATACGTTCTAAGTCAAAATTAATTTTTAAAATTGCCATTATAAAACGTAAATCAATTGCAACAGGATTGTAAAGCGCTAAAAATTTTTCACAATCATTCTCAATTTTTAAGTCCAACGCATTTACACGTGTTTCGGTATTTATAACCTCTTCAGCTAAATCGCTATCATGTGTCAAAAATGCTTCAGTTGCTTTTTCTAATTGCGAAATACATAAAGTTAACATTTCAAAACCTGCTTCATTTAAAGAAGCTCGTTGCTGTTCTGCATTTATTACCATAATAATATATTTTATCCAAATCTACCAGTAATGTAGTTTTCGGTTTGTTGTTTTTCCGGGTTTGTAAAAATAGTTTTTGTTTTATCAAATTCAATAAGTTCACCTAAATAGAAAAAAGCGGTATAATCACTAATTCTACTGGCTTGTTGCATATTATGAGTTACAATAACTATTGTATATTTTTCTTTGAGTTCAAATATTAAATCTTCAATTTTTGCAGTTGAAATAGGGTCTAATGCCGATGTTGGTTCATCCATTAAAATAATTGATGGCTCTACAGCTAATGTACGCGCAATACACAAACGTTGTTGTTGACCTCCAGATAAAGCCAATGCAGATTTTTTTAAGTTGTCCTTTACTTCATCCCAAAGATCAGCCTGCTTCAATGCTTTTTCAACACGTTCATTAATAAATTTCTTATCTTTTATACCCTGTATTTTTAATCCGTATGCAACGTTTTCAAAAATTGATTTTGGAAAAGGATTTGGTTTTTGAAAAACCATACCAACTTCTTTTCTCAATTCTTCAACATTTACCTTTTTTTTATAAATATTAGTTCCGTTAAGTTTAATTTTCCCTTCCATTTTAAAGCCATCTACATAATCATTCATTCTATTAAATAAACGAAGAAATGTAGATTTACCACAGCCGGACGGGCCAATAAACGCAGTAACAGTGTTTGGCTTAATATTCATGTCAATTCCTTTAATTGCCATAAAATCACCGTACCAAACTTTTACATCCTTTATTGCTATTTTAGCACCATCAGTTGAAGATTGTTGTTCAACTTTATCTAAATCGATACTCTTTTTATCTTTTACTTTTGTCATTGTTATTTCCATTTCTTTTGCCATTTATTTCTAAAATAAACCGCTATCCCATTCATTACGAAGGTAATTAATAATAAAATAATAATTGCAGCAGCAGCATTTTCAATAAATCCGTGCTGTGGTCTTGAAATCCAGTTAAAAATTTGAATTGGTAAAACGGAAAATTCGTCCATTGGGTTTGATGGAGCAAATGGTACATAGGCCAAAGCACCAACAACAATTAATGGAGCTGTTTCACCAACGGCTCTGGAAAGTGCTAAAATAACACCTGTTAAAATACCTCCTCCTGAAGCAGGCAAAACCTGATTCCATATTGTTTGCCATTTTGAAGCCCCTAAAGCATACGAAGCATCTCTAATAGATTTAGGAACTGCTTTTATTGCTTCTCGTGTAGCTACAATTATAATTGGAAGTATTAATAAAGATAAGGTTAATGCACCTGCTAAAACACTAGCTCCTAAACTCATAATTCTTACAAAAACCTCTAAACCTAATAATCCATATATAATGGAAGGCACACCTGCCAAATTTGAAATATTAATTTCTAATAATGCAGATAATCTATTTTTTTTACTGTATTCTTCTAAATATACACCAGCTGCCACTCCAATTGGAAACGAAATTATTGTTGTTAGAATTAAAATCCAGATACTACCCATTAGAGCTGTATAAATTCCGGATTTTTCAGCTTTTCTAGATGGTAAATCGGTAATAAAAGCCCAATCTATTCTTCTAATTCCATCAATTAAAATATCACCAATAAATACAGTTAGCAAAACTAACCCAAATAGTGTACAAGCTATTCCCCAAATTTTGAAGAGCTGATCTTTTAGTCTGTTTTTTTGAATGCTATTCATATTTTTCTTGGTATTTTTTTCTGATTCTATAACTTAAAGTATTCAGTAAAAATGTAAATACAAATAATGTAATTCCAGCTGCAAAAATAGTTCTATACTCAATTGAACCATGTTGAACATCTCCTAAACTTACCTGAACAATAAATGCCGTAATAGTTTCTACAGGAACCGTTGGATCTAGGGTTAACCGTGGTTGTTGACCAGCAGCTATGGCTACAATCATAGTTTCACCAATTGCTCTTGAAATTGCCAAAATTATGGATACAATAATACCGGAAGAAGCTGCAGGAACAACCACTTTAAAAGCAGTTTGTAATTTTGTTGCCCCCATTCCATAGGAAGCCTCTTTTAAATCTTTTGGAACTGCATGTAATGCATCTTCACTAATAGATGAAACAAATGGAATAATCATAATACCCATTACAATACCCGCTGAAAGTGAATTAAATCCTGATAAACCTGGTATAAACTGTTGTAAAAATGGAGTAACTACAATTAAGGCAAAAAAACCATAAACAACAGTTGGTACAGCTGCTAATAACTCCAATAATGGCTTTATTGTTTTTCTGAAACTTCTTGGAGCATATTCACTTAAATAAATACTAATGGTAAGTCCAACAGGAAGTGCAACTGAAATTGCAATAAAAGATGTTAATAGTGTACCGGACAACAATGGTAAAATACCATAATGCTTATCTGTAAATAAAGGTGTCCATTGTGTATCTGTGAAAAAATCGAAAATTGAAACTTCACTAAAAAATCGAAAAGCTTCAATTGCTAAAACGGAAATAATTCCAAAAGTTACTGCAATTGTAACTAAGGCGCTTGATAAGAGCGATTTTTCAATTACAAGTTCTTTTATTTTGCGCATCAATTATATTTTAAATAAGCAGTATCAGATACCTTAGGTTAAGATATCTGATTTTCTACTTTTTTCTTTTTCATTATTTGTTACTTTCAACAAAAGCTTTGAAGTTTTCTTTTTGCTTCGTGTACAATTCTGAAGGTAGTGGAATATACCCAACATCCTCAGCTAATTCAGCTGCATTGTCTATATAGAAATTTACAAATTCAACAACTTCAGCAGATTTAACAGAAGTGCTGTTTACATAAATAAACAACGGTCTAGATAGTGGTCTGTATGTTCCATTACTAACAGTTTCTAAAGTTGGTTTTACAACTTCTTCACCATTATTAACACCTATTAAAGTTAATTTATCTTTGTTTTCAGCGTAGTAAGCTAAACCAAAGAAACCTAAAGAGTATTTATCTCCAGCAATTCCTTGTACTAAAACATGATCATCCTCACTTGCTGTAAAATCACCTCTACTTGATCCACTTTTACCAACAATTGCTTCTGTAAAATAATCATAAGTTCCTGAAGCAACTCCAGGGCCAAATAAGTGTATTTCTTCATTTGGCCATTCTGGTCTAATTTGATTCCATTTCATGATTACTCCTTGTGCTGCAGGCTCCCAAATTTTCTTTAACTCTTCAACTGTAAAGTTATCAACCCAATCATTTTCAGGGTTTATTAAAACTGCTAAACCATCATAAGCTACTTCTAATTCTAAGTAATTGATATTATTTTCAGCACAAGCTGCTTTTTCTTTATCTTTTATTGGACGAGATGCATTTGAAAGGTTTGTTTCTCCTCTTGAGAATTTTTTGAAACCTCCACCAGTTCCAGATACACCAATTGTTACTTTTACATTAGGTTGAGCTGTTCTAAATTCTTCAGCTACAGCTTCAGTAATTGGAAATACTGTACTTGATCCATCTACTTTAATAGTTCCTTCTAAAACAGCTGTTTCAGTAGTTGCTTTTTTTTCTTTTTTTTCTCCACAAGAAATTGCTACAATTGCAAGAGAGATTATAAATACTATTTTTTTCATTTTTTTATCTTTTTATTTAATGTTACAAAGAAATGATTCAATTGTTAAGTTTTGGTTAACCTAAAATTAATTGTTTAATGTTTTTAGAACTTTAAGATATTTATTGTAAGAAGTTACAAACAAAGAAGAAAGATTAAAGCTCTCTTATTTGGTAAAATAAAGTATTAAATTTTTAAAAGTGAATATCAAATTGTAATCTATACATAATTTGGTTGTTGCTATTTGCAACATCTAAAACACTAATATCTGATTGAATTTTTAATTTATGCCCAACTATATATTTAGAAACACCTAAAGTGTATTGATTTTCTGCATCTTTACCAGTAACGATCTTGTCTAATTCAATATTTGTATATCGGCCAGAAACCTCCCAATCATTATTTAATAAATAACCAGTTTGTAGATTTAATCCTCGACCAACTTGTACCTCGGCTCCTGTAAGAGACCCATCTGAATTTTTTGCATACGGATCATCGGCATCTCTGTCTGCATATTCAGCCATAAATGAGAATCCATTATATTTAAACATGGCATCAATAAACAGAGTGTTAATATTAGTTTGGTAAAATCCAACATCATTGGTCATATACGAACCTTGGTTACTTCTGTTTTTAACTGCGTTATTGTTATGATCGTAAGATACACCCAAAGCAAGTTTTGGTGTTTGTTCTCTTTTTAAATCACTCCCTGAATAATCGCCACCACTTGTGAAATTTCCCATTGGCAAGAACTCTATACGACCCGTATATTGATGCCCTCCAATATTTCCACTTGTAATATTTCTTCCTTCACCTTGAGCAATTGAAAAAATTTCTTTTACAACAAAATTATCCGTTAAGTTAAAATGATGTCTTAATTGTATCCCCAAATCACGATCAATATTAAAACGACTGTTTAATAAAGAACGATCCACTTGTTGCATATTTCCAGAAGAGATTACACGTTCTCTGTTACCTGGTAATTTTGTTTGCCCAAACCATAATTCTAAATTTTTTGCAAAATTATATTTAATAACCGCATCTAAAATATATCGAGGGGCATTGCTTGTAAATTGAGAAGCTCCGGAAATATCTCTATTTGAGAGTCCCAATTCCAACTTATATTTAAGTTTAGGTGAAAAGGCATAACCACCAAATTTTAAACGAGCACGTCTTACCAAAAAGTTTGATTCGCCACTTTCGCCTTCTTGAAAATTTGCAGTGGTTAAAAATTGCATTCGAGCTGCAACATTCATTGTCCAAGTACTATCTTGTCCAACTAAATTTAAGAGACCTTTTCCAAATTTTGGTGCATTAGTTTCTTGAGCAACCGTAAATAATGAAAAAGATATTAATAATACCGTAAGAGATAATTTAAGTTTCATAAAATTATTATTAGTTTTTTGTCATTGCAAATAACCAACACCTATGTTAACTTAATGTTTCCTTATGATTAATTTATAGTCAAAAATAGCTATTGATTTTGATGATTCATTAATACTTATATAAATTTAAGGTTTTAAGCCAATTATAACCTAAATAAATTAAGATTTTTTTAAACTGATATTAAACCGTTTAATGATTTTTAAAAAATATTTAACATTTTCATATTGTTTTAATTTTATATTTGCACTTCAGTACACCAAAACAGATGTTTAAAAAAACAGTTTCTATTTTCTTTACAGTATTATTTTTGGGCATTATTTCAGCGCCTTCAATTATTATTTCAATAGATGACTCTATAGATATTTCTGCTTTGTATAATATATCTGAAGAAGAGGAAACCAATAACTTAAAGCTAGTGATGTCTGAAATAGATGAAGTCGTAGACTCTTATCCAGTTACTTTCAAAAACCAAAAGTTGGGATTTCAATTCAAAAAATACCCTAAACCCCACGTAAATTTAATATCACCTCCTCCCGAATTCAACATAGGATAATATATTTATTCTATTAATACCTTTAGTTCACTAACTAAATATTGCAACTCATTTTTTAAATCTTAAAAAATGAAATACCAATAGAATGGTCATAATTTTTTATTGGGTTGTCTTATGTTTAGATATTTGTTTTAACAAAGGAACTATTTTTAAGATTAATTTTAACAAACCATTTAGAAAGAATTAGATAAATTACCATTTACATGGTATTAAAAATAAAACATAATGAAAGCACATACTAAAGAAACTCAAGCAACAATGACACCAGAGAAGTCATTACAATATTTAAAAGAAGGAAATATTAGATTTCAAAATAATTTAAAAGCAAATAGAAACCTATTAGAGCAAGTTAATGATACCAGTGAAGGTCAATTCCCTTTTGCTACAATTTTAAGTTGTATAGATTCAAGGGTTTCTGCTGAATTGGTTTTTGACCAAGGTTTAGGAGATATTTTTAGTATTCGTATTGCAGGAAATTTTGTAAATGAAGATATTTTAGGAAGTATGGAGTTTGCTTGTAAGCTTGCAGGAACCGAATTAATAGTTGTTTTAGGGCATACAAGTTGTGGAGCCGTTAAAGGGGCATGTGATGATGCCAAATTAGGTAATTTAACGAATATGCTGGCAAAAATAAAACCGGCAGTTGAGGCGATTAAAGAACCCGAAGATATTAAATTTCGCAACTCTAAAAACAGTGAATTTGTTGATAATGTTGCAACTAAAAATGTACAGCTTACAATTGACAGAATCTTACAAGAAAGTCCTGTTCTTACAGAAATGCAAAACAAGGGTGAAATAAAAATTATTGGAGCCATGTATGATATTAATACAGGAGCCGTTGATTTTTTTGAATAAGATTTAAATTGTGAACAAAAAAAAATATAAATTATCTATAAAAAAAATCACATGAAAAAATTATTCTCAAATATTAAAGGTGATGCTTTTGGAGGTATTACTGCAGGAATTGTTGCATTACCATTAGCATTAGCGTTTGGTGTCTCTTCAGGATTAGGGCCTACTGCTGGATTATATGGAGCTATATTTATTAGTTTTTTTGCTTCACTTTTTGGTGGAACAAACACTCAAATATCTGGCCCTACTGCACCAATGACAGCCGTAAGTATGGTTGTTATTGCTGGAATTATTGCTACAAATGATGGAGATCTTTCAAAAGCATTACCAGTAATTTTAACAGTTTTTCTATTAGCAGGATTAATGCAGATTGGCTTAGGTATTGTAGGTTTAGGAAAATATATTAGATACATTCCATATCCTGTTGTGTCCGGTTTTATGACAGCTATTGGTGTCATTATTTTACTTACTCAAATTTTACCATCATTGGGATATTACCCAAAAGAAGATGCAGAATTTGTTCAGCAATTTAAACCACAGGCTGAAGAACTTATTCTTGAAAACATTTTAAAGGAAGAAGCTGGTGAAGGAATTCTTGTTCTTGAAAATTTCAAGGAAACTATTAATAGAGCAGGAACAATTTCAGATAAGGATATTTTAAAAGAGTCTCAAACTTTAGCTGCAAAAGAAGCCTCAGGAGCCCTAGGTGCAATAAAAGTAATTCCAAGAGCATTACAAAACATAAATTGGTTGGAATTATTATTAGCATTAGGAACAATTATTATCATCTATGGTTTTAAACGTATAACTACTGCAGTTCCAAGTACGTTAGTAGCATTAATAGTTATGTCTGGTATTGCAGTTAGTTTTGGTTTAAATTACAGATCAATTGAAGAAATACCAAGTGGGTTGCCAATTCCAAATCTGGAAATATTTACAAGTTTTAAACTTGGAAGTGTAATGCCTTATATTTTTACAGCACTTACATTAGCTTTATTGGGTGCTATAGATTCATTACTAACAAGTGTAGTTGCGGATAATATGACCAAGACAAAGCACAAACCAAATAAAGAATTGGTTGGGCAAGGAATAGGAAATAGTATTGCAGCAATATTTGGGGGTATTCCAGGAGCAGGTGCAACTATTCGTACTGTAGTAAATATTAATTCAGGAGGAAAAACAAAACTATCCGGAATGATAGCTGGAGTTATGCTTTTAATAATAATGTTAGGTTTAGGTCCAATAGCATCAAAAATTCCGGCGGCTGTATTAGCAGGGATTTTAATTACAGTAGGTATTGGGGTTATGGATTATAAAGGTCTTAAAGCGATTCCAAGTTTACCAAGAGATATTAAATTAGGGTCCATAAAACTAAGCTCTGAAGTATTAATAATGCTTATTGTTATGGGATTATCTACTTTCTGGAATTTGGTATATGCTGTGGGTATTGGTTTGGTAATAGCATCTTTAATGTTCATGAAAAAAATTGGAGATCTAACAGCACAAAGATCAGATGTTAAACCCTTAAAAGAAGAAGCCTGGAAAGATGAAATAGATTTCCCTAAGCACTTAAAAGAAGAAGTATTTATAAAACACCTTAAAGGACCTTTATTTTTTGGTTCAACCAGCGATTTTCAGACTTTAGCAGCGCAAATTCCAAGCACAGCATCAATGGTTATTATCCGATTAGGACGTATGCAATATATGGATCAATCTGGTTTATATGTAATGGAAGACATGCTATTAGATTTGAAAAATAAAAATATTGAGGTTGTTTTTGTTAAATTATTAGACCAACCGAGATATATGATGGAACGAATTGATATCATTCCAGATTTTATTTCTGAAGATCGAATTTTCAATAACTTTAATGATTGCATGTCGTGGGTAAAAAATAAATTAGAAAACAGCAACTAAATTATTTAATTATTAATTTTTTTAAATAATTCTTCTAATTCACTTAAAATAAAGACCACCAAAATTTGGTGGTCTTTTCATTTCAAAATATTGTTGACAAAAACTAATAATTTATATGAAATGGTGTATTAAATATAATTACCAATACACGATGCGAATATCTAATTTCTATTTAAGATTTATGTAACTAAAATATTATGTAATTATTAAATAATCAATTTGGTCTATTTTAATAAAACAGCAATCATTAAACTTTTTATTTTAATTTCCAAATTATACCAGTCAAAAACAAAAATACATAAATAGCTTTATTCCAGTTATTTAGATTAATTTTTGAAAAACTTAATGTAAACTTAACGTTAACAAATGGTAAATTTAATGCTAATAACCTAAATTTGAGTTAGAATTTAAAACTGATTTTAACTTAAACATATAATTATGAAAACCATTATAAAAGTAGTTGTTCTATTATTTTGTGTAACAGCGTTTGCACAAGAACAAAAAGTAGATTATAAAAAAATAAACAATGACTTAGTTAAAGCAACTTACTATTTTGCAGATAATACTAATGCTATTGAACGTGAAGGTTTTTTTGATGCTAATGGAAAGTTACACGGTACGTGGATTAGTTATGATATTGCAGGAAATAAAACTTCAGTTGCAAATTATTTAAATGGGAAAAAAGATGGTGTTTGGACTTATTTTAAAGAAGATAAAATAAATTTGGTTACTTATAACCAAAATAAAATTATTAAAGTTGAAGAAAAAGCTTTAGTGATTAATTAACCTCGAATTAATGTTCTTAACAAAAAAAGGGAGCTAAATTATTAGCTCCCTTTTTTTATTTATTAAAAATTCTGTTTATAACTCAGCCCCAATCCAAGACCAAGAAGAAATATCAACTTGTGTTCCACCATCATAAGCTGCTGTTGTATTAGCATCTGCACCATCAATTTGAACATTTGAAAGTGCTCCATCATCTTTCATATCAATATTTTTATCATACCCTTCTAAATATAGGTTAGTGATAGTTGCTCCAGATTCTTTTTTAAATTGTAATGCAGTACCACCTACAGTTGAAATTGCTGTAACATTAATAAATGTTGGATTGTTATTTACTTTATCACCCTCAAAAGCAGTTGAAAAACCTGAAATAGTGTGAGAAATATACGTATTTGTTACAGTCCCGTTCCAACCTTCAGTCCAGTCAACAGCATCATCTTCATTATTTTCTAAGTAAATATTTGTAACAGAAACTGTACCTCCAAAAAATTCAACTCCATCATCTGCACCATCAATTACGGCAATATTTTCTAATATGGTTCCTGAACCAACTGCATATAATGAAACTCCATTGTATTGAGATTCTGAATTAATTTGCGCACCAGTTCCTTTAATTACTAAGTATTTAATTGAACCTGAACTATCGGAATCGTCTGTACCTCCATAAATAAATCCACCAACTTCAGCTTCTGCATCAACACCTGCAGTAGTTGTTGCCTTTCCACAAATAGTTAAACCTCCCCAATCTGCTGGAGCAGGATTTACTGAAGTCATAACAACTGGATTTTCAGCAGTTCCCTGAATATCAATTTTACCCCCTTTAAGAACAGCAATATAAACATCAACACCACCTTTATCAGCAGAAATTTTTGTACCAGCTTCAATTGTTAATGTAACACCATCTTGAACTATGTAAGATCCAGTTAATGTATAATTTGTATTAGCATTTAAAGTTTTATTTGAAGTTAAACTACCATTTAAAACTTCAAGAGCTACAAACTGACCATTAATAAAACTCCAGTTAGAAATATCAACTTGAGTACCTGTATTATAAGCTACATCAACAGCAGCATTAGAACCATCAATTACTACATTTGATAATGCTCCACCATCTTTCATATCAATATTGGTATCGTACCCACTTAAATATAAGTTTGTAATAGTAGCACCAGATTCCTTTTTGAATTGTAATGCTGTACCTCCAACGGTAGAAATTGCAGTTAAATTATTAATTTTAGGATTATTATTGTCTTTATCTCCTTCTACAACCGTAGAAAAACCTGCAATTGTATGAGCAACATAAGCGTTGTCAATTGTTCCACTCCATCCTTCGGTCCAATCAATAGCATCATCTTCATTATTTTCTAAATAAATATTTGTAACAGAAACTGTACCTCCAAAAAATTCTACACCATCATCAGAACCATTAATAACCGCTACATTCTCAACTATTGTGTTTGATCCGACAGCATAAAAAGAAACTCCGTTGTATTGAGATTCTGAATTTATTTGAGCACCAGTTCCAATAATTACTAAATTTTTAATTGAACCTGAACTATCTGTATCATCAGCTCCACCATAAATAAAACCACCTACTTCAGCCTCAGCATCAATACCTGCAGTTGTTGTTGCTTTACCACAAAGTGTTAAACCTCCCCAATCACCTGGATTACCATTTGCAGAAGACATTACAACTGGATTACTTGAAGTTCCATTGATGTTAATTTTACCTCCTTTTAATACAGCAATATAAACATCAGTACCTCCATTATCTGCTTCAATTTGAGTTCCTGAAGGAATTGTAAGCGTTACACCATCAGTTACAATAAATGAACCTGTTAATTGATAATTAGTAGATGCATTTAAAGTAAAGTTTTCTTCTAAAGTTCCATTCATAACACCAACTTTTAAGTTTTCAATCACAGGATTTTCTGGAGTTATAATTGGACTTGGGTCATTATCATCACAACTAAATAAAGTCAATAACGCAACTAAAGCTGTTATTCCAATAAATTTAAAGCTCGATTTTTTCATTTGTTTTTTGTTTGATTTATTATTTATATTAATTATGTGCAAATAACCTTTTTTAGTAATACCTAGTTCTTAAGTAAACATTAAATATATATTATGAATTAAAACGAATTTATTGGAAATGTTAAAAAAATGTTATGCCGATTTTTAAATAAAAAAGGCTGTTAATTATTAATAATTAACAGCCTTTTTTATAGAATTAAAATATTTTTAAAAAGTATATTTTATTCCTAAATTTAAATTCATTCCTTTTTTATACGAACTAATTATCTCATTGGTTTCAACCTGAGTGGATAAGCTTTTAACTTTTTGAGATTGTTCAATATTTGGATTTAAAATGTTTTTGCCAGAAATTTTCAATGAAAGATTCTCACTTAACTTTTTGCTTAAAACTAAATCTAATGTTACAAAACCTTTTTCAATAATTTCATCGTTATACAAAACGGCACTATTTGCAAAATCTTCAGGTGCACCAAGTGCATAAATTTTATCAGACGAATAGTTTCCTGCTAATGTTGCAACAAATTCATTTTCTTGGTTATTAGAAAAACTTACTGCAGTATTAATTATAAACTCTGAAGCGCCTTGTAAATTAGATACTGTTTTTTGGTTGTACTGAAATTCCTCTAATAAATCTTGTTTAAACCACATTCTTGTAGCGTTAAAATTAAGATTTAAATTACTTTTTTCTGAATCAATAAGCTCTAATCTTGTCTCAAACTCAATTCCAATTACATCCGCTTTTTCACCAGTATTATCATATGAGAAATTCCCTGAAGAACCTCTTGTTTGAGATAAGTTTATTGGATCTTGAATTCTTTTGTAAAAACTGGTAAAAGAAACCAATTCTTTTGGTGAAGGGAACAGTTCCCACTTAATATCAATATTGTAATTTGTTGATTCTTTTAAATCAGGATTTCCTTTAGTAACCCTTCCTAATGGCGAAACATATTCAAAAGGAGCCAATTCTTTAAATTCAGGAAGTGTTATTGTTTTACTACCTGCAAGTCGTACAAAGTTTTTTTCATCTATTTCAAACTTTAAATTTAAGCTTGGTAAAATATTGTTATAATTGTTTGATAAACTTCCAACTCTACCAACATAATTTCCGACATCCCAAATTATTCCTAATTCATCCGTTTCATATCTTACTCCAATATTTCCTGTAAATTTTTTAAATCCAAAATCCACATTTGCAAAACCCGCATATGCATCAAGATTAGCCTCATAAATATCTGGCGTTCTTTCTCTTAAAATAAGCGTACCATTATCAAAATACATTTTTTGAAAAGCTTCTGATAAATTATCAATTGAGGCTACCTGAAATCCCTTTGCTCTTACACCAATAAACAATGAACTAAAACTTCTTTCTTTTTGACGAAAATTTGCTCCAAAATTTAATTTAATAGGATGGTCATTATCCGCATTAAAAATAAGCTGATCTTTTACATAACCATTTAGCTCCGTATCTTTAATTTTTTGACTTGATTTTCTTTGTTGAAAATCTCCAACATGAGCAAATTGAACTGTATTTTCATCTAGTATATTAACCTCATTTCTAATACGGTTAGGTTCTTTTGCTATTACATAATTGTAACCAACAGCCCAATTTAGTTTATTGTTTTCAGTTATATTATGAGTACCTAAAACTTGATTCACAAACATACGAGTTTGCTTCAAGTTTTGATCTCTTACAAAAGCACCATATTCAGAAGGATCTTGGTCAAAAACATAACCTTCCCCATTTCTACCTTGTTCATATAAATAATCAATAGTTTTATTTACAAATAAACTGTTGTAACTTATTTTATGATTTCCATTTAATTTATATGCTAAATTAAATAGCCCTGTTGTGTTAACATTAGAACCATAAGTTTCAGCATCCGTAAAAGAATTATCTAATACATTAGACCTGTACTTTTTAAATATCCCTTTTTCATGACTAAATGAATTATCATGAGAAGCTGTTGCAAAAATTGATAAATCTTTCCCAAAAATTTCAAACTTTTTACCACCAGAAAATGAAATTCCAAAATCTAAAGGAGTACTTCTTGTTTCAGTATTCCAACTTTGTAAAGTTATGGCATTCACCAGGGCGTATGGTTTTGTATAAATACCAAAACTAACATCATTAACATTTTGTGTAGCCTTAAAATTATCAAAAACACCTTCTTTAATTACATTGGTATTTGTACCACCACTAATATCAACTGAAAATTTACCGCCGCTATATTCTTTTGTTGTAATATCAACATTTCCAGAAGCTTGATCTGCATAACTTTCTGTGGCGTACGTTTTACTTATTCCAACATTTTGAATAATATCAGTAGAGAATAAATTTAAATCTATGTTTTTCTTTTCAACATCATCAGATGGAATTGGCAAACCATTCATTGTTGAAGTTAAATAGCGATCTCCTAAACCACGAATATAAATATCACCTGATCCTTCATTTTTTGTTACTCCTGAAATTTTAGAAGTTGCAACTGCCGCATTAGAAACACCTGTTTTTGCCAGTCTTTCTGCTCCAATACTTTCTTTAATAACAGTAGCCTTTTTTTGCTCAGTTAAAAGTGCACTTTCAGATTCTTTTTTGGTTGAACCTGTAATTTGAATTTCATTTAAAGAAACCCCTTGGCTTGCGCTTAATATCTGATCTAATTTTGTTGTTTCACCTTCATAAACAACTACATTTGGAATTTCAATTGTTTGATATCCAATAAAACTGAATACAACTGTGTATGTTCCAGGACTAACCTGAAAAGTATAGGTTCCTTCAAATTCTGTTGTTGTTCCTATTGTTGTTCCTTTAATAAAAACATTTGCAAAAGGCAATGGCGAATTATCAACCTCTTTGTCTAAAACAATTCCTGAAATTGTTCCTTTAGTTTGACTAAAAATAACTGTACTAATAAGTACTATAATTACTGTAAAAATTTTCTTCATTTTTGTCTAATATTTCTTGACGCAAAGGAAGAGTTACTAAGTAAATGAAAAGTTAACGAGGTGTTATTTAATAGTAATAAATATGTTAATTTAATGTAAGTTACTTTGCTTTTAAAATAGTATTAATTTCAGAAATAGAGGTTTCTATTTTTAAAGCATTTAATACTTGGTTTAGTTTTATTGTACTACTAGAGGAAACCTCTATATTTTTAATTTCAATAGATTTATAACCAATAAAACTAAATAATAACGAATATTTTCCAGGTTTTAAACTAAGTTTAAAAGAACCATCAATTTCAGTTACTACTGCCATATTTGTTTCTTTTACAAATACTTCTGCAAAAATTAAAGGCTCACTTTCATTTTCACCATCAAACACAACCCCTTCTATTTCACCGTTTCTATTATAATCGTCAATTAAGGAACTCATTTTAAATGATTGACCAAAATTTTGAAGACTTATAAAAAAGAAAAATGTAATAATAAAAAACCTCATAACGCACATAATTATTTATATACAAATAAACCATCTCATTGTTAAATAATAGTTAAGCCTGTATTATGGTTTTATAAGCTAATTGTTAATTTTCAATATTATTTGAATAGAAAAAAATATAAATTATTAGCTATATTGCACCAAACTATAAAAAATGAAAATGGATTGGAATCAACTGTTATCTTTAAAGAGATATGGCGATACACAAAAAAGATTTAGAAATCTACAAGATGAGACTCGCCTAGGTTTTGAAGTAGATTATGACCGAATTATTTTTTCTGATTCATTTAGAAGCTTACAAGATAAAACTCAGGTTGTTCCATTATCAAAAACGGATTTTGTACATACGCGCTTAACACATAGTTTAGAAGTTAGTGTTGTTGCGCGTTCATTAGGTAGAATTGTTGGTGAAAAAGTGCTAGAAAAACATCCTGAATTAACAGATTTAGGATACAAAATGAACGATTTTGGTGCCATTGTTGCCACAGCCGCTTTGGCTCATGATATTGGAAATCCACCTTTTGGACATAGTGGAGAAAAAGCAATTGGGGAATATTTTATAAATGGAAATGGAAAAAATTATAAAGAAAAACTCACCAAAAAACAATGGCAAGATTTAATTGATTTTGAAGGTAATGCCAACGGATTTAGAATTTTAACTGAAAATAAAGAAGGTATAGAAGGTGGTTTACGTTTATCGTATGCAACTTTAGGCGCTTTTTTAAAATACCCAAAAGAATCATTACCCAAAAAACCAACTACTCATATTGCTGATAAAAAATATGGAATATTTCAGTCTGAACTACATTTTTTTAATGAATTAGCCCAGGAATTAGGTTTAATTTCAACAGGAAAAAATGAAGATGTAGCTTTTAAAAGGCATCCTTTAGCTTATTTAGTTGAAGCAGCTGACGATATTTGCTATACTATTATAGATTTTGAAGATGGAATTAATTTAGGCTTAATTGAAGAAGAATTTGCTTTAGAATATTTAATAAAGTTAGTTAAGGACACTATCAATTCCGAAAAATATTATCAGTTAAAACATAAAAAAGACCGATTAAGTTATTTACGTGCTTTAGCAATTGGAACACTTATTAATGAAGCTACCAAAGTGTTTTTAGAAAATGAAGAAGCTATTTTAAACGGAGATTATCGCTATTCTCTTTTAGAAAAATGCAAATACGAAGCTCAAATAAACGACATTATTAAGTTAAGTGTTGAAAAAATTTATAAAAGCCGTGAAGTTATAGAAAAGGAGTTGGTAGGATATTCTATAATTTCAAAATTGTTGGACGTTTTTTTAACAGCTACTAATAATAAATTTGAAAACACCCTTTCAAATTACGATAAATTAATTATTAATTTATTACCTGAAAGTTTACAAAAACCAAAGGAAACTCTGTATATGAGGGTTTTAACTATCTGTGGTTTTGTTGCAAGTTTAACTGATGGTTTTGCATTACAGTTGTATAAAAAAATAAATGGCTAACTTTGTTTAGAAAAAAATTAATTTTTTTTATTTATTTTAACCCCTAAAATGAAAAAACAACGAACCCTTATATTTTTGTTTTTTTCATCACTATTGCTTATTAGTTATTTAATTAATTCAACTGATAAAAAATATGTGAAAATTGATAATAGTGTTTCAACTTTAAGAGAAAAACACACTTCCTATTTAAATAATAGTCCTTTTAAAAAAACTTTAAAACTTTCAAAAGAAGAGCGAAAAGCTAAGGGCTTACCTCCCAATAAATATTACGAACGTATGTGGGAGTTAACAATGAATCCTGCAACTGGGAAGCCAGAACCATATAAAGTTTTAGAACTTCAACAAAATAGAAATAAAAAAGACAAAACTTTATCTAATAGAAACCCAGGAGATGCGGTTAGTAATAGTTGGGAGGAAAGGGGGCCAAATAATGTTGGTGGAAGAACAAGAGTTGTTTTATTTGATCCAAATGATGCAACAAATAAACGTGTGTTTGCTGGTGGCGTAAGTGGTGGTTTATGGAAAAATGAGGATATAACAGATCCTAGTTCTTCTTGGACTTCAGTTTCTGGTGTTCCAAGTAATATGAATGTTTCTTGTATTACAGTTGACCCAAATAACTCTTTAATTTGGTATATTGGAACTGGTGAACAATATACATTTGGTGCAGCTGTTGGAAATGGAGTTTATAAAACAATAGATGGTGGTTCTAATTGGACAAATATTCCAGTACAATTAGCAGGTGTTGGAGATTTATCAAGTTCAACATCTTTGTTTCTAACTGGAATATATTATATAAACGATATTATCGCTTGGGATAATGGAACTTCAACCGAAGTATTTATTGGCGTTGGTGGTCATTTATATGGAGATGCCGCAAATCCAAATAACTGGTTAGGCCTACAATCTGCTGGTTTATATAAAACTACAGATAATGGTGCTATTTGGAATAGAATAGAATCTGTAAATATGGAATTTCAATGGAGTGGTTTTAATTTTTATTTTATACCGAACGATTTTGAAATTTCTACTGACATTTCAACTGGAAATACAACAATATGGTTTGGTACTATTACAACCCCCGGAATTGGTGGTGCTGGTGGAGGTAGAATATTTAGTTCAACAAATGGTTTGACTTGGACTGAGGCTGGGGCTTCTCCATTACCAAATTCCAACAGGGTAGAACTAGCTGTTTCAAGTACAACTACATCTAAGATGTATGCACTAACAGAAGGCACAACAAGTACTGGCCCACATATTTATGCAACTACTGACGCATTTACAAAACCTTTAAATGATCCATTACCCGAAACATATGAATTAGCAAAACCCAATGATGCAGATACAGGAATTCCGGAAAATGATTTTACAAGAGGACAAGATTTTTATGATTTAATGATTGAAGTTGATCCCACAAATGATGATATTATTTATGTTGGAGGTATTGATTTATTTAGAACTACACAAGGAGAAAATACTGATTTGGTAACCGAATGGGAACAAATTTCTAAATGGTCTAATAATAATAATTTAGCAGGTCTTTCCTGTTCTATTGTACACGCAGATCAACATGCTTTTACTTTTAGACCAGGAAATAATAATGAAGCTGTAATTGGTTGTGATGGTGGTGTATATTATTCCAATGATTTATCTATAGCAAAAACAAACAGTACTTTTTCCGTAAGAAATACAAACTATAATGTAACTCAGTTTTACTATGGAGCTTATGGTCCAAACTCTAATACTGAATTAATTTTAGCTGGAGCACAAGACAATGGTTCACAATTTATAAATAATGCAAGTGCTGGAATAAATTCTAGTGTTGATGTTTTTGGTGGTGATGGTGCTTTTAGCGAGATTGATAACAGTGGCGATTATATGATTGTGTCCTATGTTTACAATTACCATTATTATTATGATTTAACTGGTTTAGGTACAGATTATTCAATAGAAAGTGGAAATACAGAAGGAGATTTTATAAACCAAGCAGGTTTAGATCATAATTTAGATATACTTTTTTCAAATGGCACTAATGGAAGTTATCAAATAAACAGGTATCATTTAGGAGCTTCAAGTGCTACAAAAAGTCAATTTACAGATGTTTTATTAACTAGTGCGCCAACAGCATTTAAAGTTTCTCCATATACAACTGCAAGTACTTTATTAATGGTAGGAACTGCAGATGGGAAATTGTTGAAATTAACTAATGCTCAACTTGTAAATACAAATAGCATTGGTTGGGAAGATATAAGTGGAGGTTCATTTATTGGTAGTATTTCCGATATTGAATTTGGAGAAACTGAAGACGATATTTTTGTGACGTTTCATAATTATGGGGTGCAGAGTATTTGGTATTCTCCAGACGGTGGAACAAATTGGCAAAATAAAGAAGGAAATTTACCCGATATGCCTGTAAAATGTATTTTGCAAAACCCTCTATTATCTAATGAGGTTATTGTAGGTACTGAACTAGGTGTTTGGGCAAGTTCTAATTTTAACGATACTTCTCCAACTTGGACTTCTTCATATAATGGAATGCGTGATGTAAAAGTTGTAGATTTAGATTTACGTATAAGTGACAATAACATTCTAGCTACAACTTTTGGAAGAGGTGTATTTACTGGTAAATTTTCAGCAACAGATTTTACTATTACTACTTCAAATACTACGGTTACTACTTGTAATAATACTGCTGTTTTCAATTTTGACTTTAATACTAGTCCCTCTTACAATACAGTAACAACATTTTCAACTTCCGGAGAACCTGGTAGTGTAAGTATAAACTTTAGTCCGTCATCATTAAGTACGCAAGGTACATTTACGATGACTGTTAGTAATGTAAGTTCCTTAGCTGTTGGAGATTACCCTATTACAGTTATCGGAACAGGAAATCAAACAAATTCAATAGATATTATTTTAAGAGTTGATGATACTACTATTAATATTGTGAATCCTACTTCACCAATAAATGAAGCTACTGATATAGCTTATTTTGGAACAAATTTTACATGGAGTTCAGATATTGAAGCATCTTCTTATGATTTTGATATTTCTACCGATGCTGGTTTTAACACAATTATTGAAACAACAAATACTACAAATACATCATATACAATTTCAACAATTTTAGATTTAAGTACAGTTTATTATTGGAGAGTACGTTCTAAAAATGAATGTATAACAGCCAATTATTCTGAAACTCAAAAATTTCAAACTAATACATCTCAATGTGTTAGTGAAAGTGTAGCTCCTAATTTAAGTATTCCTGATGGTATTGGTGCAAATCAACCAGGTAATGCTGCAGAATCCATTATCAATTTTCCTTCTAGTTTCACAATAGCTGATGTAAATGTATCTATAAATATTTCGCATACTTACATACAAGATCTAGTAATATCTCTTATATCGCCAAATAATACTGAAATTGTTTTATTCAACAGAGAATGTAATGGTGAAGATAATATAGCTGTTACTTATAATGATGATGCCTCAGCAATAATAACTTGTGCAAGCCCTGTTTCTGGTACAGCTATACCATCCAATCTTTTATCTGGATTCAATTCAGAAAATGTATTTGGTGATTGGACATTAAGAGTATTTGATTACTGGAATACAGATACAGGAACAATTAACAATTGGTCTTTAGAAATTTGTGAAAATCAACCTATTACCAATTCAATTTTAACTAAAGCAACACCTGTAACAGTTAATGCCAATTCAACCTATACTTTTTTAACTGCCGATATGGAAGCCTCAAGTAGTGGTTCAACTGATACTGAACAAATTTATATGCTTACTGAACTGCCAGTTGTTGGTGATTTAAAATTAAACAATACTGTATTAAATCTTGGCGAAACATTTTCTCAAAATGATATTAATACAAGTAAACTTACTTATGTAAATAGCAGTGGAATTAGTACCTCAGATGTGTTTAAAGTTGATATTACCAATGCAACAAATGGGTTTTTACCCAACCAAATAATTAATATAAATATTGATGCTGTTGCTTTAAGTATTGACGATCAGTTTTTTGAAAAAACAGGAACCTCCGTATTTCCAACAGTTTCATCTGGTGAATTTTCAATTGTTTCAAAAACTTTACTGGGAAAAACTGTTATAGAAATTTATAACATAAATGGACAAAAAGTTTTTTATGATGAATTAAATATTACTAATAGTGCTGTTGAAAAGATCTCAGTAAATGGATTAGCTTCAGGTATGTATATTTTAAAACTAAGTGCTGAATCTGCGCAAGGAAGTAAAAAAATAATTATAAAATAATTTAGTTGCCTTGATAATTTACTTTTCTTAAAACTCGAACAGCTTCTTTATATTTTATATAACTTGTTTTATCCTCTAAATTTTTTAAGACATTTTTAGATTCTTTTAACTTGGAAAAAGCATTTGGAATTTCATTTAAAACACAAATCATATAATTTGTTGGTAATTCTTGTAAATCAACACGTTCAATTTCATTTAAAGGGACTTTCTTTTTTAATTTACTTAAAATGGTATTGCAATTATTAAATATATGGTGCAGTTCTTTTTTGTTAAAACAAGGTGGTTTAAATAATAGCTCTGTTACAATATCATGTTTTCCATTTTCTTTAAAATGAATAACAGTTTTTTCTAGTGGATAAAAATCAAATTCATCTTTAATTCTTAAAAACACATATTCTGTAATAATAAATGATTGTTTATTATATTCAATTTTAACCTCGTCTAATGCCGAGTAAAATAAACGCACTTGTTCATTTATCAGTTCAATATCAACTCTAGAATAAAAAACTTTATCACCAACAGTCTTTTTTTCTCCTGCCCAACACAACACAAATTGTTCATTAAATACTTTGTAGGTTGGATTGTATGCTTCTTTATGTCTATTAAAAAAATCAAAAACGCCATCTAAAGTTAACTGAATGCTGTTACTTGCGTTTTTTTCTATGGCTTCAACAATATCTTTATTAGTACTTTTTAATTCAAATTTACCTAAGGTGGACATTGAGTTGCTTCCTCTTCTATAAAAAATTCTCCCTCTTACATATTTCCAAATTCCTTTTTTTAAAGAAGTTACTTTATTAATAGGGCTAATTGTAACTAAACCAACAACTTTATATCTTGGTAAACTTGGAAAAGGAATATTTTCGTATTGGATTTTTGGCGGATTTTTAAAATATGAATTTATTAAATTTTGAATTTTACTATCATCAAAAAAATCGACACCTTCAATTTTATTAAGTTGATCTTCAACTCCAATTACTATATATGAATTATTTTCAGGGTTTGAATTTGATAACGCACAAACATGTTTTAAAAACTTAGCTTTACCTTCTTTGGTATCTAACGATATTTTTTGCTTTTTATCATAAAAGCTATTTTCATCATTATGAGCTAGTAAATTTTTTATTAATAGACGCTTGTTAATCATTTTAAAACGCTATTCTCTATTTAAAATGGTTGCACTAGCCTGTGCAGTTGGATATACAATTAAATCTTCAATATTTACATGAGGTGGTCTTGTTACCACAAAATTAATAATATCTGCAATATCTTCAGCTTGTAAAGCTTTAAAGCCTTTATAAACATTTTTAGCTTTTTCAGAATTTCCTTTAAATCGAACTTCAGAAAATTCTGTTTCTACTGCTCCTGGATGAATTGCAGAAACACGAATATTATGTTTGTTTAAATCTATTCGCATAGCTTTATTTAAAGCATTTACAGCGTATTTAGATGCGCAATATACGTTTCCGTTTGGGTACACCTCTTTTCCTGCAATTGAACCTATATTTACTACAAATCCATCATTTCTTTCAACCATTTGTGGAAGTATGGCTTTTGAAACATATAACAATCCTTTTACGTTTATATCAATCATAGCATCCCAATCTTCTATACTACCTTCTTGAATGGTGCTTAAACCGTGGGCATTTCCTGCATTGTTTATTAAAATATCAATTTTTTGAAATGCTTTAGGAAGTGACTTTATGGCATTAAATACTTCAAGTTTATTACTAACATCAAATTGTAAGGTTGTTACATTGGTTAATTTACTTAATTCCGTTTTTAATTTTAATAACCTTTCTTTTCTTCTACCACAAAGAACTAAGTTAATACTATTTTTGGCGAAAATTTCTGCAGTTGCTTTTCCAATTCCAGAAGTTGCGCCAGTTATAAATGCAGTTTTTGATTTCATTTTAAAATAATTTTTAGAAATATAAAGATACAAAAAAACCGCTCCAAGGGAGGAGCGGCTTCATCAATTGGTTATTAAAAAATAACCAACCAAAAATCAACTAACCAAACTTTATTTTAAATTTCTTCTAATTTTCGTTTCTCTTATTATTTTAGTTCGTTTTCTACCTTCATTACTTACACTTTCTTTTGCATTTTTTGCCGAACTGTTTTTTAAATATTGTATGTAACCTCTTCCTTCAAACTCATAGGTTGTTCCAGAATCTAAGTGGTACAAACTAATCTTTCCATCATTTATAACGCTCAACTCAAACTCTTCATTGCCCCAAGAATCATAATTTAAAGTTAAAATTTTAAGGTTATCATATCCCTGAACATTAAACACTTCATACCCTCCTACATAATCCCAATAGATATTTGCAATATCTGTGCCAACTTCATCTTTAGAAGAATAAAATGTTGTTAAATTTTCGGGTGTAAATGCTAAAAAATTCTCATAATCAAACTCATTTATTTCTCCTTCATTACTTGTAAATGTTTTTTCCCAGGCATTGTATTCTTGCAAAAAATATTCAATGTTATCATAAAATATTTGATCGTAATCAAAACTATACTTTTGGTAACCTTCTAAATAATAGGTAACATTATTATAATTATCCTTTAATTTAATTTTATCACTTGAAATTTGAATTACATCAAAATCAAAATACCCATCTAAATTGTGGTCAACTTCTAAAAATCCTTTAAACGTATCATAATAACCTATTTGAATTCCATATCCGTTTCCTGTTGAACCAATTCCAACTAAATTATTATTTGCAAATAATTTCCCATTTATAAATGAAATTGTGAAAGCTTTAGATAAAAAAGGTACATCTCCATTTCCAGTTGTTTTATTATAGTCCACATACCATAAATCGTAATTTGTTACTACATCCTCTAATGTTTCATAATAAATAGGGTCGGTATCGTCAATTATAACACTACAAGAAGAAAATGATATTCCTATAATTAGGGTTGCGATAAGTAATTTTAAAGTTTTCATAATCATTTAGTTTTTGGGTTATAGTATAGGATTTTCAAAATCTATGCCAAAAAATATTATTATGAATTTTAACTTTTTATATACTTGATTTTATGTGAGTTATACTTTCTAATAATTTAATATTTTGAAGTATTTTTAATTTCAATTATATTAGAAACCTTATAATATGCTGTTTTATTATTAAAAATATATGATATTACTGCTTCATTATCATTTAAAACAAAAGGGATATTTTCAGATACTATAGGTGGCTCATTTCCAAACTCTTTTTTTGGGTCTTTATGTAAAATATAATCTTTTATTATATGAGGTAAAATAAATGTTCCTACATATGTATTATTTTCAGAAGTAAAATCTTTTTTTAGCTTTGTTTTCATATTTCTGAAATATACAGTATCTAATACTATCTCGGGATTATCAATTTCAAATTGAACTAAATACCCTTTTACACCCGGCTGACCGCCAACCCAATTTTTATAAACTGCTTTAACAATTTTAAATGGTGGATTGTTTTGAAATTTATTATCTGCCTTAATTTTTGAGGAGCTACAACAAGAAAATGCCAAAAATAATAAACCGAAAACTATGGTATATACTAATTTATTCATTTCACTTTTTTAGTTATCTATAAACAAAATATATACCAAATTAATAAAAAAGAGCTTATCAATATTGATAAGCTCTTTTAAATATGTCTATAAAAATTTTTAAAATCTCTAATTATTAGCACCTCAGCACCTTTTCAAAAATTTGGCTACTCTTATTCGCGTTAATTGTTCAATGCTTCTGCACCTCCAACAATTTCTAAAATTTCATTAGTAATTGCAGCTTGACGAGCTTTGTTATAAGTTAAC
The DNA here is from genome assembly GCF_003384935.1 of Lutibacter oceani. GTDB lineage: Bacteria > Bacteroidota > Bacteroidia > Flavobacteriales > Flavobacteriaceae > Lutibacter > Lutibacter oceani. Next base: position 1,106,025 of record NZ_QTTQ01000009.1, on the reverse strand, counting down.
AACAAATCGTTTCGTAAGTCAGTTGCATTATCTGTTGCTTTATGCATTGCTGTCATACGAGCTCCGTGCTCAGATGCAAATGAATCTCTAATAGCTTTATATAATTGTGTCTTTAACGATTTTGGAATCAATTCTAACACAATTTCTGCTTTAGATGGTTCAAAAATATAATCAATATTTACATTTGTAGTTCCTTCAATTGGAGCAATTGGCAAAAATTGTTCAATTGTTTCAATTTGAGTTGCAGCATTTTTAAATCGATTGTAAATCAATTCAACTTTATCATAGTTTCCTTCAGCAAACAAACTCATTATTTTTTCAGCAATAACAGCTACATTATTAAATGTTAAATCATCATAAATTTCAGTATGATTTTCAACAATATTAAAGGTCTTAGATAATAAGTCATTTCCTTTTTTACCTATTGTAAGCAAATCAACTTTTTTTCCTTTATAATTATCTTTTGCATGTTTTACAGTAGCTTTAATTACCGATGAATTAAAACCTCCACATAAACCTCTGTTTGAAGTTATTACAACCAACAAAACATTTGACACTTCTCTTTGTTTAGAATAAACACCACCTATATCACCATCTAACGTTGCGCTTAAACTTTGTAGCAATTCCGTTAATTTATTAGCATATGGGCGCATTTGAGTAATTGCATCCTGGGCTTTTTTCAACTTAGCGGCAGATACCATTTTCATGGCACTGGTTATTTGCATTGTTGAACCAATGGAAGTAATTCTATTACGTATTTCTTTTAAGTTTGCCATTTATATTGGTATTGAGTATTAAGTATTGAGGTATATTTCCTCAATACTTAATACTAAAGTCTTTATTAAATGTATTTAGCTGAAACTTCTTTAGCTGCGCTTGTTAAAGTATCTATTACTTCATCAGTTAACTTACCAGCTTTTAAAGTATCTAAAGTACCTCTGTGTTTTGCATTTAAATATTGAATGAAATCAGATTCAAATTCTTTAACTTTTTCAACAGGAACTGCTCTTAATAAGTTTTTAGAACCTGCATAAATTATTGCAATTTGATCTTCAACTTTAAATGGATCCGATTGTGCTTGTTTTAAAATTTCAACATTACGTTTTCCTTTTTCAATTACGTTTAAGGTTGCAGCATCTAAATCTGAACCAAACTTAGCAAACGCTTCTAACTCACGATATTGCGCCTGGTCTAATTTTAAAGTTCCTGCAACTTTTTTCATTGATTTAATTTGTGCATTACCACCTACTCGAGATACAGAAATACCTACGTTAATAGCTGGACGTACACCTGAGTTAAACAAATCTCCATCTAAGAAAATTTGTCCATCTGTAATTGAAATTACGTTTGTTGGAATATATGCCGAAACGTCACCTGCTTGTGTTTCAATAATAGGTAATGCTGTTAATGAACCTCCTCCTTTTATTTTACCTTGTAAAGAATCAGGAACATCATTCATTTGGGCAGCAATAGTATCATCATTAATTACTTTTGCAGCACGTTCTAATAAACGAGAGTGTAAGTAAAAAACGTCACCTGGATATGCCTCACGTCCTGGTGGACGACGTAATAATAACGAAATCTCACGGTATGCTACAGCTTGTTTAGATAAATCATCATAAACAATTAAAGCTGGACGACCTGTATCTCTAAAATATTCTCCAATTGCTGCACCTCCCATTGGAGCATAAACTTGCATTGCAGCAGGATCTGAAGCATTTGCAGCAATTATTGTTGTATAAGCCATTGCTCCTTTTTCTTCAAACAAATTTGCAATACCTGCAACTGTTGATGCTTTTTGTCCAATTGCAACATATATACAATATACTGGAACACCTGCATCATAAAATTCTTTTTGATTGATAATAGTATCAATAGCAACTGTAGATTTACCTGTTTGACGGTCACCAATAATAAGCTCACGTTGACCTCTACCAACTGGAATCATAGCATCAACTGCTTTTAAACCTGTTTGTAATGGTTCTGTTACTGGCTCACGATAAATTACACCAGGAGCTTTACGTTCTAGGGGCATTTCAAAAGTTTCACCTTGTATTGGTCCTTTACCATCAATTGGAAATCCTAATGTATTAACTACACGTCCAACAATTCCTTCACCTACTTGTAATGAAGCAATTCTTTCAGTACGTTTTACAGTAGAACCTTCTTTAATATTTTTAGAATGTCCTAATAAAACAACACCTACATTGTCTTCTTCTAAGTTCAATACAATCCCTTCTAATCCATCTTCAAATTCAACAAGTTCACCGTATTGAGCATTTGCCAAACCGTATACACGAGCAATACCATCACCCACTTGCAATACTGTTCCAACTTCGTCTAATGAAGCTGATGCTTCAAACCCTGCTAATTGTTGTTTTAAAATCGCTGATACTTCAGCTGGTTTTATTGATGCCATTTTATTTATTTTTTAAAACTAAAATCTTTTATTTTTTAATTTGAGATTTAAATCTCGCTTTCAAATTGTCTTTTTAATGCTTGTAATTTATTGAAAATACTTGCATCGTACTGAACATCTCCTATACGTAATATAAATCCCCCAATAATATCTGGATTTATAATATTTTCAATTGTTGCTTGTTTCCCTGTAATTTCTTTAACTTTCGCTAAAACTTGTTTATTTAAATCTTCGGTTAAAGGAATTGCAGAAGTTACTTTAGCTACTTCAATTCCCTTTAATTTGTCAAAAATTTCTGTGTATTTTTTTGCAACATCAACTAATATTGCTAACCTTTTATTATCTACTAAAAGATCAATTAGACCAATTGATAAACTTGAAATTTTTCCAGAAAAAACTTCTTTTAACGTTGATTTTTTAAGATCCGATTTTAAAATTGGACTATTCAACAATAATTGTAAATCTTTACTTTCTTCAATTGTGTTAGCTACCAACAACATGTCATTATTCACTTCAACTTCTTTATTTTGTTCAAGTGCAAAATTTAATACTGCCTTTGCATATCTTACTGCTGCTCTAGATCCGCTCATTTGTTAATTAGCTAATTGTTACTTCTTTTAACATTTCTTCAACAAGTTTTATCTGCTTGTTTTTGTCTGATAACTCTCCTCTAACAACTTTTTCTGCAATTCCTACTGATAATTCAGCAACTTGATTTTTTAAATCTGTAATTGCTGCTTGTTTTTCAGCCTGGATAGTTGCTTGTGCTTGCTCGACAACTTTATTAGCTTGTATTTGAGCTTCTCCTTTTGCTTCAGAAATAATGTTTTCTTTCATTTCACGTGCTTCTTTTAAAAGTTCGTCACGTTGTGCACGTGCTTCTTTTAAAATTCGCTCATTGTCTGCATTCAGATTTTGCATTTCTTTACGTGCATTTTCAGCCTCATCTAATGCATTTTTTATTCCTTCTTCTCTTTCATTAACCGCATTTAAAATCGGTTTCCAAGCAAACTTTCTTAATAAGAACAGTAATGCTAGAAATAATACTGTTTGCCAAAAAAACAATCCAATTGAAAATTCTCCTAATAACTTCTCCATAATATATAGTTAGTATTATATTGTTTTAATTTTTAATAAGCAAAGTTGCAACCAACCGTTACAACTTTGCTTTGTAATTTAGAATTAAACTGCAAATAATGCAGCAAATCCAATACCTTCAATAAGCGCTGCTGCAATCAACATTGCTGTTTGGATTTTTCCATAAGCCTCAGGTTGACGGGCGATTGCGTCCATTGCTGAACCACCAATTTTACCAATACCGATACCTACACCGATAACCACTAAACCTGCTCCTACCATTACTGGGATTTCCATAATATATATAATTAAAAATTAAACATTCAATTTATTTCTTACAAGTGTTCTATTTCGCCTTTGTGTTCCTCTGCATGCTCATGTGTTTCACTAGCGAATCCAAAATACAATGCTGATAACATTGTAAAAATATATGCTTGTAATAGTGCTACTAATAATTCAATTAAAGAAATTGCGAAAGCTAATCCAAATGATAAAGGACTACCTAACCAACTTTTAAAAATAAACATTAAACCAATTAAACTCATTAATACAATATGACCTGCTTTTATATTTGCATATAAACGAATTAATAATGAGAATGGCTTAATAAAAATACCTAAAACTTCAATTGGTATAAGTATGATATACAATGGGATTTTTGCTATCCAAGGCATAGAACTTCCTAATGGATCAAAAATATGCAACCAATAGTCTTTAGTACCAGTAAAGTTTGTGATTAAAAACGTAATTAACGCTAAAGCTACAGTTACAGAAATACTATTTGTAACATTTACACCTATTGGTGTTAACCCTAACATATTTATTATCCATATAAAAAAGAATACCGTTAATAAATAAGGCATATACTTTTTATACTTTTCTTCTCCAATGTTTGGAATTGCAATATCATCTCTAATATAAAGTATGATAGGCTCAAAGAAACGACCTGATCCAGTTGCGATACCATTATTTTTCGCATAAGAATTAGCTAAACCTCTAAATAAGAAGAACATTAACAATCCAACTAAAAAGATTACAGCTACATTTTTTGTAATAGAAAAGTCTAAAGGCTTTGCATTAGTAGGATGGTGATGATCATCTAAATTAATAGTACCAGCAGCATCTGTTTTGTAAATTTTTCCGTGATAAACTTTATAATAATTTTCACCTACTTCAGCAACAGTTTCTCCATGATGAAATTTGGATGAAGAAAACACCTGTAATCCACCATCTATTAAAACAACAGGAAGTGGAGCTCCAATATACACATGCTCTCCATTATCATTTGTATAAGAAGTTAAACTAAAGTCGTAAGAATCTTGAAGATGGTGCTGAATGTATTCTTTAATAGTTGTTTTAATATCTTTGTCACCATGTTCTTCAACAGTTGTTTCGTGCTGAGCCTTTGCCGAAAAAGCAAATACCAATAACAATAAAGTGAGCGCTTTAACTAGATTTTTTCTTTGCATATTACCTAAATAATAGTCGTTGCTTAAAATTAGCTGCAAAGGTATGTTTTTAAATTAAAAATCAAAAATAAATTATTCTTTGTTTTTATTGAATCTAAATTAAGTAATACTCTAGTTTTTAAGTAGTCTAATAACTCCCAATGTTTCTATTACTAAACACACTGTATAGGGTACAAAAAAAGAAGCAAATTCTAGTTTATTTATTGAGCCATCTTCTTTAAAAACAGGTAAAAAAACAAGAAAGAAAATAAAGAATTTAAGAAAACTTCCACCCATAAATAAAAAACCAATTTCATTTTTAAATTTATCTCTCACTAAATAAAGTGCCGTAAATATTATAAAAGCCAATAACATATTTACAATATAAGATGTAATAATACTATTATCAAATAGTGGCAAACTGTTTAAATTTAAAATTGTTAAGTGTATGCTAAAAGCCAATAATATCCCCAATAATAGTTCTATTAGAAAACGTTTAAAAATTAGGTACATAAAAAAGGTTATTGATTAATTTTCTTCAACTGTCGCAACACATTCCATATTGAAACTGCCAAACCTAATAATACAAGAAGTAACGTGAAAATTTTTTTTTCGTTTTGATAATAACTATCTAGTTTTTTACCAAAGTAAGCTGCTAAATAAATTGTAGCACCCATTTGAAATGCAATACCAGTTAATTGGAGGTATTTGTTAAGCTGTCCTTTCTTTGGTATTTTGTTCATTTTTTAATTCCTTAACTGTAGCATTTTTCATTGCGCAGGTTGCATTAAATTCTGCTCCTGGCTCAACCGATAATTTTCCAATAATTACATTTCCAGAAATTTTTGCAGTAGCTTTTAATGACAAAATATTATTAACTGACAATTCACCAGAAAATTTACCTTCAATATCTGCATAATTACATTCAACTTTTCCGCTTACAAAGCCAGAACCTCCAATTATAACTCTTCCGTTTGTTTTTATAGTTCCTTCAACTTTTCCATCAATTCTAAAATCTCCTTCTGAAATTATATCTCCTACAATTGAAGTGTTTTTTCCAATAATATTACGCTCTAAAGTTTGTGGTTGTTTTTCCTTTTTTTCTGAAAACATGGTTCTTAATTATTAATGGGATTATTATATTTTTGATTTTATGGTTTCAATTACTTCTAATGCCTTTTTTCCTTCTTCGGTGTTTGGGTAATTTGTTGCAACAAAATCCAAGGCAATCTGAAAAGCTTCTAGTCCTTCTTTTTTACCAATTGTGTATGCTTTTAATAATTCGAATTTTGGTACAATTGCATGACCTTCATATTTAGTTATTGCCAAATTTGCTTTTTCTATAACAGCATCAAAATTATTGTCTTTATAATCATAAAAAACTAATGCATATTCACTTTCAGGAGCACTTTCAACTTCTTCGGTTAATACCGAATTAGGATTTAAAAGTATTTTAGCATACAATGATGTTGCAAAATTTGTAGTAATATCATCCTTTAATATTGCAGCTTTACTGTTATTTTGAGTTTCGTAAATTTTATATAAATGATATTTTGTTGGAACTTCAAGCTTTTCATCAGGATTTAATAAAAGTAAGTCTTCAAATTTAGCTATTGCTAAATCATACTCATTAAATTGTTCTTTATAAATAACACCTAATTTGTAATAGGCATTATTTCTATCGTGTTTTAAACTATCAATTTTAGACAAATCTGAAGGAATATTTTCTAAATAATAATCAAGATCATATTTTTTAGATTCATCAATCTTTTTTACTACTTGCAATGCATCTAAATTATTTCCCTGAAAATTAAGTTGTGTTTTGTTGCTGAGTCTCCAATTTTCTTCAAGTGGACGATTTCCCCAAATTCGCTTAAATTCCTGTTCTCCAAAACCCAAAGTTTGTGTATTGTAAAAATACCATTTCCCTGTTTCTTTAGTATTTTTATTATTTAGCCCTAAGCTTTTAAAGAATCCATTACCAGATGAGGCTATTTGTTGTTGCTTTTCATCTGTTGCTTTTAAATTTTCAATATATGAGTTAAAGAAAGCTGTTTGCTCTTCTTTACTCATTGCAACAATTTTTAAAATACTATCGTTGTTTTTTGCAATGCTTTCATATAAAATAACATCGTTTAAGTTTGAGCGTTTTCTTGCCAACCTTCTAACTCGTTTAGAATTTTCGCTTTTAGTAATTCCTAAAATACTATCGTAATAAGCACCTGCAGTGGCAAATTGCGCTTTATCAAAATAGTAATTTCCGGCAGCTTCAAAAGAAAGCTCTTTTTGAAAATTATTTATATCACTTGCCAATAAAGATTTTTTAAAATAATCTATTGCTGTTTCAGAATTATTAGTATTTTCAATAAAACCTAATTGATAATAAATTTCATCTAAATACGCTTTATTATCTCTATTTTTTGCCATTTTTTGAAGTGCATCAATTGCAGACATTGCATCTTCTTTTGAAATAAAATTTTTGGCCTTTTCAATTTGAGCTCTTACACTATATTTACGAGGTGCTTTATTAAATTTTATAATGTTATTAAATGCAATATTTGAAGAATCTATGTTGCCTTTTTCCTTATAAATTTGACCAATAATAAACAAATTACGCGCTGTTTGTTCTGCATTTTTAGTAGATAGTTCAGGCTTAATTACATTTGTTTTCTTTTTAGTAATCATTGCATTTGCAATAACTTTATTTTTATTGGTTATTAGCACTCCTTTATTTAAATGGTACAATGCTTTATCTATACTATCTAAACTAATATACGCCATTGCCAAAACCGTATGCGAATCTTCAAAAATTGTCTGTTTTATGGATTCATTTTTTAAGAGTACTTGTAAGTTTTGAATTGCTTGCTCTTCATTTCTTAAACGAACTAGCGTTTTGGCTTGCCAAACCTTAGTTTCATTTATTAAGTTGGCTCTTGGATAATTGCTGATAACATAGTTAAAAGCTTCTAATGCAGGAACAAATCTTTTTGAATAATACCGAGATTTTCCTAATAATAAGTAGGCATCATCAATTTGTTTATTTCTTTCCTGCCGCGCAATAAGCATAGAATGTTTTTGAATTGCTTTTACGGCTTTTTCTTCAGCTCTTTCAAATTCTTTAGGGGAATTATCTGCATTTGCAGTTACACCCGGTAAAGCTAAAACCTCTACTTTAAGAGGTTCCACTGGTAAACGTTCCCAAAAATTATCTTCGTAATTAGCGTTTAATTGCTCTAAACCAACTCTTAAAGCTTCATGTCCGTTAAAAAGTATATTGTACTTTGTATTAACCGAATGAAAATTTCTATTTAAAAAAGCATCTTTTTTTGTAGAGCAACCAACAATAATTAGTGCAATTAAAAAGCTAACAAATATTTTAAAGATATTATTCAATAGAGTTTATTTTTACTAACCTCTTAACTTATACTTAGTGTAATTATTGTTAAAGGTTTGTAAAAATACAAAATAATGTGTATTTAAATAACTTACACAGAAAAATACGCCTCTAACTCTTTTAAAGTTTCTTCAGAAGTTTTAATATCTTTTACAATGCTTCCTTTATCCAGCACAACAATTCGTTCGCAAACTTCGGTTATATGGCCTAAATCATGGCTTGAAATTAAAATGGTAGCATTGCTATTTTTAGTTAAATCTCTTAGTAGTTTTTTAAGTCTAATTTGTGTTGTTGGATCTAAATTTGCGAATGGCTCATCTAAAATTATAACTTCTGGGTTTCCAATTAATGCCGCAACAATTCCTGCCTTTTTCTGATTTCCTTTAGACAAATCTCTTAAATATTTTTTCCCGCCTAATATTTCATCATTAAAAATTTCTGTGAATTGCCCTAAAAAAGTATCGATATCTGCTTTATTCATTCCTCGTAATTCACCAATAAAATAAAAATATTCTTCAGGAGTTAAATAGCCAATTAAAAAGCTTTCATCAATAAAAGCAGCCGTAAATGGTTTCCAATCTTCACTTTTATTAACTTGAATATTATTATTAGTTACGCTTCCGGTTGTTGGTTTTATAAGGTCTAACAATAAATTAAAATAAGTGGTTTTTCCAGCACCATTATTTCCAACTAAACCAAATGCCTGCCCTTTTGGTATTTCTAAAGATGTTATATTTAAAACTATATTTTCTCCGTATTTTTTTGAAAGTTCTGTAGATTTTATCATTATTATAATCTTTAATTTATTGAAATATTTAGTCGTTTAATTATTTTGGTCAAAAGCACTAATCATTTTGTGTTTTGAATTTAAATACTGTTTTGTTATAAAACTCATTAACTTTTGATGAAATATTATCCCGATTCCTCCTAAAATAATTAAGGTGGCAATACCTGCTTCAAAATTGATAAAATAATAAGGCACGTAAAATAGTAGAATTGGAATTAACAATAACGGAAATCCAATAAGCCATTGTACAGCTCCTGTACCTTGATAGTTAAATGCGGCGCGTTGTGTTAAATCTATTTTTTTTCTGTTAAAAGAGCCTCCAAATAATAGAATATGCGAATTTATTCCAATGTTATAAACCATTGCAGCAAAATGAATTGCTAAAATTTTCCACCCAAAATAAACATACGGAATACTTAATATAAACATTACAATGGCACTAATTATCATTAATGAAAATTTTGAATTTAGATACTCTTTGTACTTAATGTTCTGACTCATTAATAACTTGTAATAACCACTATCCCAAGCCGGAATAAATTGCCCAAAGTTGATCATAAAAATACCTGTTACAAATATTCCAACAAAAACAAACATTGGAACCATTTCTTTATAAATTGGATTTGGGTAAAAAAACAACCCATAAAGTAACCCAATTACAACAATAAAAATGGAAGAACGCGGACGTTTATTTCTCCAAAGTAATTTTAAATCTAATTGTAAAAATGGTGCAATATCTCCAAACCTTCGAGTCCAAGCCAAATCTGTAGTTGTTGCTGTTTCTGTTTTTGCTTTTAATGAACCATCTACATATAATTTTTCTTTTAATGCGGTGTAATTTATAAAGTACAATCCAACTAATATTAATACAGGGACAAGTACTAAAATTGGATTGGCAGTTACGGCATTTATACCATTTGCTAATAATGTTGAAAACGAAATAATTTCAAAATAGTTTAAGGCAAATAACCCAGAAGCAATTGCAATTATTGGTAAAAAAGATAATTCTGTTTCTGCTGATTTTGCTTCTATAATAAAATTTAAAAAGTTTATAATTAAAGTACAAACGTACATTAATACCATCCAAACTATAGCAGTTGTTGTGCTATAATCTTCAAAAATTAAAATAATTCCAAAAGGAATTATTGCAAAAAGTGGTAAAAAATTAAAAAATGAAACAGCCGATTTTCCCAATACATAATTTAATATTTTACTTCGTTTAATGGGTAAAACCAAGAATGGTTTTATATTTATTACTGGTAATTTTTGAAGAAAAAATCGCATTAATAAATCGCCTAAAAACCAATAAAACAAAAAACCATTTACTAAAATTAATGGATCCGATTCTGGAAATTGTTTTTTTAATAAAGGGTATATACTAATTCCTAAAACAAGGAATGTTAGCATAAAATAAATTGCTAAAAAAGCCATTAAAATATTTAAAGCAATACTTTTTTGCCAATATGATGAACGAAAAAATTGTTTCCACTGAAAATTTATAAAATATTTAATCATTTGGTTTGATTTTATGACTTTGTGGTTAATAAGTATGTTTTTAGACTGATTTGTTACAGGTAAAAGTAAGCTAATTAAAAATTAATTAGACAAAGTTTAACTACTTTTGTACTCATTAAATAATTGATTATGTCGAAATTTCACAAGCTTACCATAAAAGAAATAAAAAAAGAAACCCAAAATACTGTTTCAATTTTATTTGATATTCCAACTGAACTTAAACACGAATTTAAATTTAAAGCCGGTCACTATTTAAATATTAAAAAATCAATTGCAGGAGAGGAATTACGAAGAGCATATTCTATTTGTTCAGCACCAAATAGTGGCGAACTTCGTATTGCCGTTAAAGCAGTTGATAATGGTACATTCTCTGTTTTTGCAACTACAATTTTAAAAGAGGGTGATATATTAGAAGTTTCAAAACCCGAAGGAAAATTTGTATTAGAAACTGCAGCAACTAATGCTAAAAATTATATTGGAATTGCAGCAGGAAGTGGAATTACACCAATTATGGCAATGGTTAAAGCCACTTTAACGGAAGAACCTAACAGTACTTTTACACTTATTTATGGAAATAAAACAGTTGCTGAAACTATTTTTAAAAACGAAATAGAAAGTTTACAAAACAACTATCCTAATAAATTAAATATACAATATGTATATAGCCGAGAAGAACAAGAAAATGCACTTTTTGGAAGGATTGATAGTGGAAATATAAACTTTGTAATAAAAAATAAATTTAAAAATATAACTTTTGATAATGCTTTTTTATGCGGACCTGAAGCTATGATTAAAACCGCAAAAGAAACTTTAATTAGCTATGGTTTAACTGAAAAAAACATTCATTTCGAATTATTTTCTGTTCCTGTTACTGATGAAACTAAAACTACGGAAACTTTTGAAGGAACTTGTAAAATTACAGTAATTGTAGATGATGAAGAAACTACTTTTGAAATGGATTCAAAAACAACCATTTTAACTGCCGCATTAAAAGAAGGATTAGATGCTCCATATTCTTGTCAAGGTGGTATTTGCAGTAGTTGTTTGGGGAAAGTTATTGAAGGTAAAGCAGTAATGGATAAAAACGCTATTTTATCTAACGAAGAAGTTAATGAGGGTTTAATTTTAACCTGTCAGGCGCACCCAACTACAGAAAAAATTACTATAGATTACGATGATGTTTAAAATTTAAAGTAATTTCACTTTTTATAAAAAAATAATATATGGCATTTGATGAAATTAAAGAAGCAGTACTCATTGGGTTTTTTCTAGCCTTTATGATTGGTCCTGTATTTTTTATGCTCATTCAAACCAGTATTATAAAAGGTGCACGTGCTGCAATAGCTTTTGATTTAGGCGTAATTTTAGGTGATATAACCTTTATTTTAATAGCCTATTATGGGAGTAAAAGTTTATTGGAACGCATAAAAGATGATCCGCGGCTTTTTTATATTGGTGGTTTAATTTTATTGGTTTACGGTATAATTACCTTTTTAGATAAAAGTCAAAAAAGAGTGGTTCAAGATGAAACCTTAGTACTTCCTGAAAAAACAAATTACCCTAAACTTTTTATTAAGGGCTTTTTATTAAATTTTATCAATATTGGTGTTTTAGCATTTTGGTTAGGTATGATTGTAGTTATTGGTTCTAACTTACAAATGAATGCTGGGAAAATATTTAATTACTTTTCAGTTATTTTATTAAGTTATTTTATTACTGATATTGGAAAAATAACCCTCGCAAAACAGCTTAAAAAATACTTAACTCCTTCTGTAACATATAAAATAAAACGTGCAATGGGAATTTTATTAATAGTGTTTGGTGTTGTACTAATTCTAAAAGGATTTCTTCCTAAAGAACGACTTAATATTGATAACGTAATTGATAAAGTTGAAACAACTAATTAAAATAACCTACTATATTTTTTGAAAAATTGAACTCTAGACAAACACAAGCAAAAATTTTAAGAATTTTTAGAAAAATACACAGAACAACTGGTGCTATGCTTTTTATATTTTTCTTTTTTATAGCAGTAACAGGAATTTTATTAGGCTGGAAAAATAATAGTAACGAACTTATTATACCTAAAAATCAACAAGGTACATCAGTAGAATTAAGTGAGTGGTTACCTATTGATAGCTTGCATAAAAATGCCTGTAAAATTTTACAAGATTCTATTGCTCCAAATATTTCTCTTGAACTTGATAGAATTGATATTCGCAAAAATAAAGGAATTGTAAAGTTTGTGTTTGAAAAACACAATTGGGAAGTTCAACTTGATGGAGCAACCGGTGATTTATTAAACTTAGGAAAAAGATATTCAGATTTTATAGAAGATTTACACGATGGAACAATATTAGATACTTGGTTTAATACCTCAACAAAACCATTTAAGTTAATTTATACTTCAATAATGGGGATAGCTTTATTACTGTTTACAATAACAGGTTTTTGGCTTTGGTACGGGCCAAAAAGACTTAAAAAACAGAGAAAGAGAAACACTTAGTTATCTTTGGTTATTAATTATTTGTCTTTTTTGGTAAAAATTTCAATATGGAAAACAAAATAAGCGGAAACTTTAGAAAAAACATCCAAATAGGTTCTGAAGTTGAAATTGTTCAAAAAAACCACCAACGCAGTGGTGAATTAACGGAAGGGTTTGTTAAAAGAATTCTTACTAATTCCCTAAACCATCCACATGGAATAAAAGTGATGCTTGAAACCGGTGAGGTTGGTCGCGTTAAAAATGTAATTACATGACTTATATCGAATTATATTTTTATAAGTTCACCTAAATTAAACTGAAATTCGACCTATTTAATATCTCTTTTGTCGTAATTACTAATAGATTTCACTAAAAAAGCCTCTTAAAAATAAATTCAAAAGGCTATACATGTCTTTTAAATTAATAATTTATTTTATAGAAAAATTATTATTTTCTTTATCAATATCAGCCATTAAACCCGATGGATCAATTTGTACAGATTTAATCTCTTTATTAACTGAGAATGTATAAGTTGGATGTGCCCACGTCCAATCCTTTAATATAGTTGCTGTAGTTGGTTTTTCACCACGCATCATTCGTAAAGGGATATTAAAATCTTCTGTTGTACCATCACTATAAGTTACCGTTAAATCAATTGGCATTGGCATTTGTCCAACACGTGCTAACGTAATACTTTTCTGTTCAACTTTGGCTATAGCATAATCTATGGTATGTGTCGTTTCAATCCATTCATTTAAATACCAATCTAACTGAATTCCAGAGACTTTCTCTGCAGTTCGCTTTATATCATTTGGGGTGGGATGTTTAAATTTGAAATCTTCAAAATACTTTTTTATAGTTTTTTTTACATTTTCCTCGCCCATAATATAATTTAACTGCGTAAGAAACATACTTCCTTTTGTATAGCTTCCTGTGCCAAATGCCTTGTTAGTATTAAATCTATCGGCGTGCGTAGTTAACGGTTCATCTAAACCATTATTTACTAAGTAAAAATAGCCTCTGTAACCTCTTGATGACGGTTTACCGTCTCCGTTTCTTAAAATTTTATTCGAAGCCAAAGCTGAAATATATGAAGTAAAACCTTCATCCATCCAGGAATGTTTACTTTCATTTGTTGCCAATATATGCTGAAACCAAGAATGTGCAAATTCGTGAAATACAGTGCCAACTATTTCATTTAAACTTTTACCACCTGTAATTAATGTACACATAGCGTATTCCATTCCTCCATCACCTCCTTGTATTACTGAATATTGTTTGTATGGATATTCCCCTATATTTTCATTAAAATAGATTAATGCTTTTTCTGTAAATGGTTGTACATTTTTCCAGGCTTTTTTGTATTCATTTGTATTTTTATAAAAAAAATGAAGTGCGGTTCCATTTTCAGCAATACGAATATCATGGGCAAAATTTGGATCAGCAGCCCAGGTAAAATCATGTACATTTGGTGCTACAAAATGCCAAGCCAATTTTCCACTTTTTGAAATATTTAATGGTTTAGATTTATCCTCATATCCATGACCTATTTCTTGTGGATTCTGAAGATATCCTGTACCGCCAACAGTATAATTTTTATCAATATGAAGCGTTACATCAAAATTTCCCCAAACTCCTTGAAACTCACGAGCAATATATGGATGTGCTTGCCAACCTTCAAAATCGTATTCGGCCATTTTAGGATACCATTGCGCCATAGATAAGGCAACACCATCTTCGTTATTTCTACCTGCCCTTCTAATATGAACAGGTAATTGCCCATTAAAAGTCATATCAAATGTTACTTTTTCTCCTGGTTGAATTGGTGTATTTAAAGAAACTTCTAAAACTGTACCTTCAATAGAATAATTTACTTTTTTTCCATTTTGTTTTAATGAGGTTACTTTTAAATATCCTATTTCATTTGGTTGTAATTTTGCAATTCTACTTTCATAAATTGGGTTTTCTCTAGTTCCAATATTAGTTACCATTCTGCCATCCGGGTCAACAATAGCTTGTAACCTAGCATCCATTTCACTTCCCGGTTGAAATGCATTGTAATACAAATGATAAAAAACTTGATTTAAAATATCAGGTGAATTGTTTGTATAGACTAATTTTTGAGTTCCTTTATATTGAAAATTTTCAACATCAATATCAACATCCATAGTATAATCTACATGTTGTTGCCAATAATTAGTATTGTTCTGTGAAAAAAGTAACGTTGTTGTTATTAAAAAAAGTAGGGTTAAAATTCTTTTCATTTGTAAATTTAATTTCTAATTGGCAATATAATCATAAGTACATAAAACAAAAAAACACACTCGTATTGAGTGTGTTTTTTAACAGAATATTATAATTTCTTATCTTTTATTTACCATTTTATCAGCTAAAACTAATGCATTGTATGCATTTGCAACTTTACCTGTAATAGATAATTTAGAAAATTTGATTTTTTCATCTTTTTTACCTGGCACTAAAACTTCCATATCTAATTCAGTTCCTGAATTCATAATAATATGTTTTACCTGACTTGCAGATAATTGTGGATAATAAGATCTTACTAATGCCGCAACACCTGCTACTTCAGGAGAAGCCATTGATGTTCCGCTATATTTTGCATATTCATTTTTTGGAACTGTAGAGTAAATTTGAACACCTGGAGCAAATACATCAACGTTTTTTTGACCATAATTTGTAAACGTTGCCGGTAAATTTTCATTGTAATTTACACTCATTGCACCAACAGTTAAAACATTATCCGAAACTTCATTAATTTTATCAAAAGAATCATTTGGCCAGTTATCACTTACATCAATATTCTCACTTGAGTTACCGGCAGCATGAACTAATAAAACATCTTTTGATTCAGCATATTTAATTGCATCAATTACCCATTCACGATTTGGAGAATAGCTCTTTCCAAAACTCATGTTTATAACTTTTGCTCCGTTATCAGCGGCATATCTAATAGCCAAAGCCACATCTTTATCACGCTCATCTCCATCAGGAACAGCTCTTACTGACATTAATTTTGCATTATTTGCAACTCCGTTTAAACCTATTCCATTATTACGTTTGGCTAAAATAATTCCTGAAACGTGCGTACCATGCGATTCATCATCTTTTGAACCTATTACAAAAGGGTTACCATATTTAACATCTGTTATATCTTCAGGGTTATCTCCTACAATTGCTCTACCATCAAAATCGAAATCGTAGTTTTTATTTTTCTTTTGAGTATCATAATATTCCAAGTATGCTTTTTCATCTAAACCTCTACCCATTAAACCTAAAATATCACCTATTTGAGCTTGTAATTCTTCATCTTCAGTTTTTACTGCTTGTAAATCTTCAATAGAAACGGCTTCTTTTCCAAGGAATGTTTTAACTGCTGAAAAATTTGTTCCTATTTGCTCTAAACGATCCATTTGTTGAAAATGTCTGCTTGAAGATTTTTTATAGGCTTCTAAATATTCTTGGTATTTATCAAAATCTGCTTTTTCTTCTGCGCTAATATCTGCAGCTGTTTTTCCTTCAAAACGACTGTTTAAATCTGCAACAATACGCGTAATTTCTAATTGTTCTGGAGCAGCATCACCGTTTCCACCTAAAAAATTCCAACCATAAATATCATCAACATAACCATTTTTGTCATCATCAATATTATTATCAGCAATTTCTTTAGGGTTTGTCCAAAGAACATCTTTTAAGTCTTCGTGCTCAATATCAATTCCTGAATCAATAACAGCTACAATTACTGTTTCTCCTTTTTTACCTTCTAAAAATTTATACGCTTTATCTACACTCATACCAGGTATAGTGTCTGTTGCTAAATCTGCATGTGCCCAATGGTTAAATTGTTCATCACTTACAGTTCCTTTTTTTGCAGCCATTGACACTGCTGTATCCATAGTTGGTACTGCCATGTTTTTTACAGAACTACAACTTGTTAATGTAGCAACTACTAACGCTACTACTAAGATTGATTTTAAAATTCTCATTTTCTATTTATTGTTTAATTAAATACTTCGTTAAATTTATATGTTTGGTTTAATCGTACTCCTTTTTCGGTATGTTTTACAGTACATAATTCATTAGTTGCATCGTGTTCTAAAAACAAGAAATAATTATTATCTGCTGCCATATTTAAGAATTTGGCTTTTTCGTCCATAGTTAATAACGGACGTGTATCATATCCCATTACGTAAGGCAAAGGAATGTGTCCAACGGTTGGTAATAAATCTGCCATAAAAACAAGTGTTTTTTCTTTGTATTTTATATGAGGAATCATTTGTTTTTCCGTATGTCCATCTGCAAATAAAATATCAAATCCAAGCTTGGTATTTGTTGCAAAATCATTTGTTGGTAAATCCACAAAATTTAATTGCCCACTAGCTTCAATTGGATTAATATTCTCTTTTAAAAACGATGCTTTTTCACGAACATTTGGTTCAACAGCCCATTGCCAATGATTTTTATTACTCCAAAATTTAGCATTTTTAAAAGCGGGTTCATAACCAGTTTTGTCTTTATTCCATTGAATACTTCCACCACAATGATCAAAGTGAAGATGAGTTAAAAAAACATCGGTAATATCATCTCTATGGAAACCATATTTTGCAAGTGAAGTATCTAATGAAAAGTCTCCAAAAAAGTAATAGTACCCGAAAAACTTATCCGATTGTTTGTTTCCAGTACCGTTATCAACTAATATAAGTCGGTTACCATCTTCAATAAGCATGCATCGCATACTCATATCAATTAAATTATTTGTATCTGCTGGATTTGTACGCTGCCAAATAGTTTTAGGAACTACTCCAAACATGGCACCTCCATCTAATTTGAAATTTCCTGTTTCAATAGGGTAAATTGTCATTCTTTTATAAAATTTTCAATACTATAATAGTAACTAAAACATAAGTACTACATCGTTTTCAGTTACATTATATGGGTTTTACAAAGATACAATTATTTATACTTAACAATATGTTAAATAAATCAAAAAAACCTAAGCAAATTGCTTAGGTTTTAGCAGAGGCGTCGAGCGGATTCGAACCGCTGTAGGAGCTTTTGCAGAGCCCAGCCTAGCCACTCGGCCACGACGCCTTAATTGGACTGCAAATTTAACTATTTTTAATAAGTTGGCAAGATTTTTTGTAATTATTGTGCAACTGCTTAATTGTTAATTTGTTTAATTGCTTTTTTTAGTGAGAAAATTGTAAAACTTCAAAGTAGAAAATAGAAAGTCCAAAAGCAAAAAACTACTTATCTCTACTTTTACTCATTTCAATAGTAACCATCGCAACATTTCCTCCAATTGGCGGATTTAATTTTGAAACTGCAACTTCAGCCTTTTTTACTATTAATATTTCTGCTAAAATTCTATCTAAAATGCGTTTTGCAACTTCCTCTAATAATTTAGAACGTATTGCCATTTCTTCTTTTACAATCTTATTTAAATGCACATAATCAACCGTATCAGCAAGATTATCAGAAATAGCCGATTTTGATAAATCTGCTTTTACCGCAACATCTACCCTATAATCGGAGCCTATTTTTCCTTCTTCAACTAAACAACCATGATAGGCATAAACTCGTATATTTTTAACTTTTATAACTCCCATTTTAACTAGTAAAAAAATCGAATATGTTGCTTAAAGAACTTGTTGGTGCCTTATAAAACTCGGTATATTTGCATCTTTCACAAGTAACTGAAGAAAATTTTTCAGTCTGAATGTCAAATATTTTAGATAAAGTACCTCCTGTAGCTCTCATTTGTCCAACTTCATAGGTTTTATTATCGCACTTAGGGCACTTATAATTTAAAGGTTTATTACTCATAAATTCTATTTTTATCAAATATAGTAATTCGTCTGTTTGTTTTGTAGTTGAATTGCCAAAAAAAATCGATATTTTTGCAGCTTAATAGTTTCTGTTATTATGAATGAAGAAAAAAAATCACTGAATTTTATTGAACAAATAATTGAAGAGGATTTGGCAAATGGATTGCCGAAAGAGAAATTGCGATTTAGATTTCCGCCAGAACCAAATGGATATTTACATATTGGCCATGCTGCTTCAATTTGTTTAAATTTTGGATTGGGCCTTAAATACAATGCACCCGTTAATTTACGTTTTGATGATACAAATCCTGCTAAAGAAGAACAAGAATACGTTGATTCTATAAAGCATGATGTTGAATGGTTAGGGTTTAAATGGGATAAAGAATTGTATTCTTCAGACTATTTTCAACAATTATTTGATTGGACAATTATGCTAATTAAAGAAGGAAAAGCATATGTTGACAATCAGTCCTCTGAACAAATGGCAATTCAAAAAGGAACACCTACTGAACCTGGAACTAATAGCCCGAACAGAGATAGAAGTATTGAAGAAAATCTGGAATTATTCATGAAAATGAAAAATGGAGATTTTGAAGAAGGTTCTCATGTATTACGTGCAAAAATTGATATGAAACATACCAATATGCATATGCGTGATCCAATTATGTACCGTATTTTAAAGAAACATCACCATAGAACTGGAAATGATTGGTGTATTTACCCGATGTACGACTGGACGCATGGAGAATCGGATTATATTGAACAAATATCACACTCAATTTGCACCTTAGAATTTAAATCTCATAGAGATCTGTACGATTGGTATGTTGATCAAGTATACGATGCATCTCTATTAGAATTACGTCCAAAACAACGAGAATTTGCTCGTAGAAATTTAAGTTATACCGTAATGAGTAAACGTAAATTACTACAATTGGTTGAAGAAGGAGTTGTTAATGGTTGGGATGACCCGCGTATGCCAACAATTTCTGGCTTAAGAAGAAGGGGATATTCTCCAGAATCCATTAGAAATTTTAGTGATGTTGCTGGAATTGCAAAAAGAGATAATGTTACTGATGTTGCTTTATTAGAATTCTGTATAAAAGATCATTTAAACAAAACTGCACCAAGAGTAATGGCTGTTTTAGATCCTGTAAAAGTTGTTATTACAAATTATCCAGAAGGAAAAGAGGAGTTTTTAGATGCCAGTTATAATGATTACGAAGAGGGGTTTGGTAGTAGAAATGTACCTTTTAGTAGAGAAATATACATCGAAAAAGAAGACTTTAGAGAGGAAGCAAATAAAAAGTTTTTCCGATTAAAATTAGGGAAAGAAGTTCGTTTAAAAAATGCCTACATTATTAAAGCTGAAAGTTGTGTAAAAAATGAAAATGGAGAGGTAACTGAAATACATTGTATCTATGATGAAGATTCTTTAAGTGGAAGCGGTTCAGAAGCAAGTAAACGTAAAGTAAAAGGAACCTTACACTGGGTTTCCGTTCCGCATGCAGAAAAAGCGGAAGTTAGAGTTTATGATCGTTTATTTACAAATGAAGCTCCTGACGCACAGAAAGACAAAGATTTTAAAGAATTTATTAATCCAGAATCTTTAAATACCATTGAGGCATTTTTAGAACCTAGTTTAAAAAATGCTAAAATTTTAGATAGATTTCAGTTTCAACGCCTAGGATATTTTTGTGTTGATAAGGATTCAACTTCTGAAAAATTAGTTTTCAATAGAACAGTATCTTTAAGAGATAGCTGGGCTAAAATGGAAAAATAAAAAAAGTACACACAAACTAAAAAAGACTTATTCATACAAATAAGTCTTTTTTAGTTAAATTTGTTATTTACTAAATCCTACAACAATGAAAAAAATTTTATTAATAACACTTATCGGTCTTTTTATAATTTCATGTAAAAAAACTGAAACTCAAAACAATGTTGCATTGAAATATCCTACAACAAAAAAAGTTGATACCGTTACCAATTATTTTGGAACAAACTTACAAGACCCTTACCGTTGGTTAGAAGACGACATGTCTTCAGAAACTGAAGCTTGGGTGCGTGCTGAAAACGAAATTACTTTCGATTATTTATCTAAAATTCCATACAGGGAAGAACTAAAACAACGTTTAGAAAAATTATGGAATTATGAAAAAATAGGTTCCCCTTTTAAAGAAGGAGATTATACTTATTTCTATAAAAATAATGGCTTACAAAACCAATATGTACTATACCGCTTTAAAGGCGAAGAAGAACCAGAAGTGTTTTTAGATCCAAATACCTTTTCTGAAGATGGAACCACATCTTTAGGCGGCTTATCTTTCTCCAAAGACGGAAGTATGGTTTCTTATGCCATTTCTGAAGGAGGAAGTGACTGGCGTAAAATTATAATAATGGATGCCGTTTCTAAAGAAATTAAGGGAGACACTATTATTGATGTTAAGTTTAGCGGAATGTCTTGGAAAAACAATGATGGCATCTTTTATTCAAGTTACGAAAAACCTGAAGGAAGTGAGCTTTCAGCTAAAACGGATCAACACCGGTTGTTTTATCATAAATTAGGAACAGCACAAAAAGAGGACAATATTATTTTTGGTGAAAATGATAAAAGACGCTACATTGGAGGTTCAGTTACCGAAGATGGAAACTATTTAATTATTAGCGCTTCCGAATCCACATCAGGAAATGAATTGTATTTTAAAGATTTATCAAATCTAAATAACCCAATAAAACCTATTATTTTAGGTTTTGAGTACGATACTTCAGTTTTAGATCATAAAGATGGAAACTTTTTATTAGTTACCAATTTAAACGCTCCAAATAAACGCATAGTTAAAGTAAATGTAAACAGCCCTTCTTCTGAAAATTGGGTAGATTTAATTCCTGAAACAAAAAATGTTTTAACAGCCTCAAAAGCTAGTGGATTTATTTTTACAAAATATATGGTTGATGCCGTTTCACAAGTAAAACAGTACGATTATAATGGAAATTTAGTACGTGAAATTGAATTACCAGGCGTTGGAACAGCTAGTGGATTTGGTGGTAAAATGGATGCTGAAACTATTTATTATTCATTTTCTAATTACATAACTCCAGGTTCAATTTATTCATTTGTTCCTAAAACAGGAGTTTCTGAATTGTATAAAAAACCTGCAATAGATTTTAATTCAGATAATTACGAATCACACCAAGTGTTTTATACTTCAAAAGATGGTACTAAAATTCCAATGATAATATCTTATAAAAAAGGAACGGAATTAAACGGTAAAAATCCAACTATTTTATATGGTTACGGTGGATTTAATATTAGCCTAACTCCAAGTTTTAGTATAACAAATGCTGTTTGGATGGAACAAGGCGGAATTTACGCTGTTCCAAATTTACGTGGAGGTGGTGAATATGGTAAAGAATGGCACAAAGCTGGAACTAAATTGCAAAAGCAAAATGTTTTTGATGACTTTATTGCTGCTGCTGAATATTTAATTGAAAATAATTATACTGCAACTGATTATTTAGCCATTAGAGGTGGCTCAAATGGTGGTTTATTGGTAGGCGCAACTATGACGCAAAGACCAGATTTAATGAAAGTTGCTTTACCTGCAGTTGGTGTTATGGATATGCTACGCTACCATACATTTACTGCTGGCGCAGGTTGGGCATACGACTACGGAACTTCTGAAGATTCTAAAGAAATGTTTGATTATTTAAAAGCTTATTCACCTGTACACAATATAAAAGAAGGTGTTGAATATCCAGCTACTTTGGTTACCACAGGTGACCACGATGATAGAGTTGTACCGGCACATTCATTTAAATTTGCTGCTGAATTACAAGCTAAACAAGCAGGAACAAACCCAACTTTAATACGCATTGAAACTAATGCAGGTCATGGAGCAGGAACACCTGTTTCAAAAACCATTGAACAATATGCCGATATTTTTGGTTTTACTTTGTATAATATGGGTTTTAAAGAATTACCTAGTAAAACAAACGTAAAAGGGTAGTTTCTTAAATTTATAAAGGCTGTTTATAAAGTATTGAATCCGTCATTCTGAACTTGTTTCAGGTTGATGAAAAATTCACTTTTTAGACAGCTTTTTTTAATGAGTAATAGCCATGGATATATTAAATTTTCTCTCCACTGCATTTCTTCCAACAGTATAACAATAAAGACTACTTGGAGTAAAATCATACATTAAACCATCATCTTCCTTAATTTCTTCAATGTTAAGTGTGGTTACTAAAGTTCTATCCAAATTATTCTTTTTGCAAAATGATTTAAGATTTGATAACTTATTCAAACTTTTAACATAGCGATTACTCCATTTAATTTCTACAGCCCAAATTGGTTTTTGCTTTTCGTTTGAAAGCCTAACAATATCTACTTCTCCGTTTTTCCATCTTGCATAGTAAGGTGTAAATTCGGTATTATGACCCCATTGAGAAAAAATAGCTGTTTCAACCATATTACCTATAAATTCATCATCTTTTTCAATAGGTGCAAATAAAGCACCTCTCAAAGATGGATTTGTCAAATAAATTTTAAAAGAAGTGGCTCTTTTAAATTTTTTTGCATTTTGATCAATTTTATTAATAACACGAATCAAAAAAGCGGCTTCTAAATATTCTATATATTTTTTAATTGTATTTTTTGCTACACCAGAATTTATGGAAAGTTGTTCATAAGTAAATTCATTTCCCGAATTATAAGCAATAGTTGTAAATAAAGCATTTAGCTCTTGCACATCTTGAATACCATAAAGACTCGGTAAATCTCTTAAAAGAACTTTATCAATAATATCACTTCTAATATACCTTCCTGGATCCGATTGCATTTCTTTTGATAAAGAAAGTTCTGGATATCCACCAAAATTAATGTAATTTAAAAAATGTTGATTAAACTCTTCAATATCATCTGTTTGAAAATAATTTCCCTTTACACCTTTCCATTCTTTACTTGTTAATTTTATTAAATGAGATAAATTTTTTAAATCTATATATTCATGAAAAGTTAATGGGGGTAACATAAAATCTGTAAATCTTCCCGCACCAGATTCATTACTTTTTAATTTTAAAGCTGCTGCTGCTGAACCAGATACTATAAATTTTATTTTATGATAACTATCAACTAAAGTTTTTAAATGTATTTCCCAATTTTTTAGATATTGAATCTCATCAAAAATTATATAATAATCTTCGGAAGCATCTTTATTATTAATCTCTAAAAAATGAATTAACATTTCTTCCAATGAAAGTCCAGTATATATTGGATTCTCAATAGATAAATAAACTATATTTTTTGGAGGAACTTTATTATTTATTAAATCTTGAACCAAATGAAAAAGCATAACAGTTTTACCAACTCTCCTAGGTCCCATTAATACAACAGCTCTTTTCACCTTCTTTTCATAAACTAAAGGCGAAAAAAGGTCAAAATAAAGTCGTTTCTTCATTGAAGAATAATATTCATCTATTTTAGATGTTTTCCACCAAGGATTTTCAAATTTAATTTTATTAATTACCTGTTCTTTTGAAAAATATTTTAAACTACCCATAAATAAGGTTACTTTATTAATTCTATTTACAAATATAAACAAATAAGATTAATTAATTGATCTTATTTGAATAATTATAAAATTTCTACTATAATAGCTTGATTAAAAGGTATTAAATCACCAACAGTTTTTCCTAATAACTGTTTTCCTATGGGAGATTGTGCTGAAACTACATAATAATCTTGTTGCTTAACCACTACTTTACCAACGCTTATTGCTAAAAAATAAGTTGCTTTGTTGGTTTTTACCAAGCTTCCTAAGCACACAATTTCCGAAGTTTTGCCCACAATAATTTTGTTTAAAACTTCTTGCATTAAGTTAACTTCAGCCAATTGCTGACCTGCTTTTTCCATTTCTAATTGAATCATTGCTCTACCTGTTTCATGTTTATCACCTGCTGAACTTTTGGTTTCAGAAAATAAATCATTTTTGTTAGAAGAAATGCTATTGGAAATGGTTTTATGTTTGTTTTCAACAAAATGAAAACAGGCAGTTAATAGTTGTTGTTTTATTTCAAAAAAAGTATGTATCATTTTGCAGTAAAAATAGCGCAATAAAGTTTCAATCAAAAATTTAAAAGCCAATATAAACTGCCACAACTATAGCAATTGCACCAACTAATAATATTGTTAAAACAAATTTTAAAATAAATTTAAACCATTTATCAAATGAGATTCCTGCTATAGCAATAATTGCCATTAGTGCACCTTGTGTTGGATAAATTAAATCTGTCATAACTGCGCCATATTGATACGCTAAAACACAAACCTGGCGAGAAATTCCAATTAAATCGGATAATGGAGCTAAAATTGGCATTGTTAAAATAGCTTGACCTGAATAGCTTGTAACAGGGAAATGTAATGCCGCTTGAGAAATCATCATTGAAATAGCCGCCATACTTTTTGGCAAATATTGCATTGGAGTAAATAAACCATAAATTATAGAATCTATAACCATTCCTTCTTTTAAAATTATTGAAATACTACTCGCAAATCCGACAATCATAGCCGCAAAAACCAATTCTTTAAATCCTTCAATATAGGTTTCTATAGTTCCGTTTACTCCTAAATTTCCAATTAACCCAACAATTATTCCTAGCGCAAAAAATTCTGCAGACATTTCATTAAAATCCCAATTATAATTCAGCATTCCAATAACCAAAATAACAAAGGCCATACCAACCAGTGACAAAATTATTGCACTTCTAATGCTAATTTTTTCAACAATTTCATCGGTTTCAACTACTTTTTCAATTTTATTTTTATTGGCATATTTTATAACCATAAACATCCAAACAATAAAAGCAATAGCCAAAACTATTAACCTGAATCCGCTTCCCGATAAAAATTCTAAACCTGTTTCTTTTTGAGCAATAACAACCGCAAATGGATTCATTGGGCTAAACGCCGCACCCAAAATAGCTGAACCAAAACTTATGGCAATTGCAACAAAGGCATTGTATCCTAAACGAGAGGTTAAATATAACAACACAGGAATCATGGCAATTATTTCCTCTTGTAACCCCATAATAGCTCCTCCAACCAAAAAAATAGTTGCAACAATAATCAATATTATTTCTTCTTTTCCTTGAAGTTTTATTGTTAAAAAAGTAATTCCTTCTTTTAAAGCTCCTGTTTTTTCAATTACATAAAAACAACCACCTATTAAAAGAATTAGTGTTATTAAACTAGCTCTACTAACAACTCCTTCAGGAATAGATAAAAACATTTTTAAAATGGAAACGGGTTCTGCGTCAACAGGTTTATATGAACCTTCAACAACAGAAATTTGATTTGTATCTGGGTTGGTAACTCTTTCGTATTGACCTTGAGGAATTATATATGTTAAAATGGTTGAAAGAATGATAAACCCAATCATAATAACCAAGGCATTTGGAAATTTTTTCATTTTTTAAGTCAGTTTAGCATTTGAAAGATAATTAAAAAATATAAACATCGCTATTTTAGGTAATTAAAGGAGTTACTATTAAATTTGAACACTTAATTAAAATACGTGATTTTTACAGGAAAAAGATACAACGATTATGGCTCTTTCATCAAATTGCATTTTGGTGAACGGGTTCAAAAAATAGCATTAGATATTGGTTTTTCTTGCCCAAACAGAGATGGATCAAAAGGGTATGGAGGTTGCACTTATTGCAATAATAACACGTTTAATCCCGATTATTGTAAACCACAAAAAAGTATTCAAAAACAATTAGAAGAAGGTATTTTATTCTTTTCAAAAAAAAAGAAATACACTAAATTTTTGGCTTATTTTCAAGCATATACAAATACATATTCCGATTTTGAGTCGCTTAAAAAAATGTACGAAGAAGCACTAAATGTAAAAGGAATTGTTGGTTTAGTAATTGGAACTCGGCCAGATTGTATTTCAGAAAAAATTATTAATTATTTAGATGAACTTTCTAAAACCTATTTTATTTCCTTGGAATTTGGTGTAGAAAGTACCAACGAAAAAACACTACTTACTGTAAATCGATGTCATACTTTTGAAGAAACAAAAGCAACTTTAGAGAAGTGTAAAAACAAAGGCTTTCATATAGGTGCACATTTAATTATTGGCTTACCTGGAGAAAATAAAAAAGATTTATTAAACCATGCTTTAGAAATTTCTAAACTCCCAATTGACACCTTAAAACTGCATCATTTACAAATTGTAAAAAACTCGGTAATGGCTGTTCAATATAGCCGAAATCCTGAAAGTTTTAAGCTCTTTACTTCTGAAAAGTACATAGCTTTTATTAGCGAATTTATTACACACTTACGTCCTGATATTATAATTGAACGTTTTATAAGTGAAGCTCCAAAAGATTTACTTATTGCACCTAAATGGGGAAATTTAAAAAACTTTGAAATTGTTGCCAAAATTGATAAAAATTTAGCGGCTAAGAATCTTTGGCAAGGAAAAAAATTTTCATCAAATTAAACCTCTAAATTATCTTCCCCCGTTTGCTTTTAAATCTTCAATGCAAAAAGCATCTAACTGAGGAATTTTATCCTGATTAAAAAAATTCCACCTTCCATTGCTTTTTTCAATTTGATTAAACATTAAACAATCTTCAACAATACAATGTGCTCCATTTTCAATATCCTGATGGTCTTCCACCATAGGGGTACCTAAATTTACAAGCCCTAACAAGTGTGAAAACTCATGACGTAACACTGTAGATTCCATTAAAATTCTATTAGGTTCAAAATTATCAGAAAATGAACTTAGGGTTTCTTCAAAAATAACAAATGAAGTATTTCGGTATGAAGTACCTAAAACAACAGAATCTTCAGCTGATTTTGAAGAAGTACCGTTTATAAATAATATAAAAATTGCAATTTCTTTTTCAGAAGAAAATTTAGTTCTATAGTCATCTTCTATACTTCTAATATTATCTGTAGTATAAGATGATGCTGTTTGAATATCAATTAATCTTGTTTGAATTGTAATGTTACTTTTAAATGTTCGCTCTAAAATAAAACTTTTTAAATTATTTAAACTTTCATCATTTGGTTTAGAACCTTCAACATATAAAACTTCAAGAAAAATAGTTTCAAAAAAATTATTTGATAAAATATCGTTTGCAGAAAAGCCAACTTCCCTTAAATGAGAATATTGCTCCAGTTGTTTAACATCATCATCAGCTTGGCAACTTACTATAAGTAAACTAATTAATAAAAAATACTTAATACACTTTTTCATCGGCAAAATTTTACGCTAAATAAAACATTGTAATTAATTTTTGTTTAGGACTAATAAATTTAACAAAAATAGCCGAAGATTATTGTTTAAATAGAATTTCAATTTATATAAATTAATTATGTTATTAATTTATATAAATTGAAATTCTAACATTAAAATTATTATTAATAAAATAAGTTGTAAGTTTATTAAATGTTAAAATACCAAATAAAAAAGCTGTCTAAAATGCCTTGGGTTCTTATACCGGGCTTGTAATTCTACACCTCATTACTTAGCAGATAACTTTACAGTTTTAATTCAAACAAATTATAAAAATGAGCAATATTATTGTATTAGGTGCTGGAATGGTAGGCAGCACCATGGCTATAGATTTAGCAAAAAAACATGCAGTTACAATTACCGATTTTAGTGAAAAAGCTTTAGAAAAAGCAATAAAAAAATGCGACAAGCTTTTACCAGTTATTTTAGATGTAACAAAAAAAGAAGCATTAAAAGACGTTATAAAACCATTTGATTTAGTTATTTGTGCAGTTCCAGGTTTTTTAGGTTTTGAAACTTTAAAATCTATTATTGAGGCGGGTAAAAATGTGGTTGATATTTCATTTTTTCCAGAAAATTGCTTCGATTTAAATAAATTGGCAAAAGAAAAAAAAGTAACTGCAATTGTTGATTGCGGCGTTGCTCCAGGAATGGGAAATATAATTTTAGGCTATTACAATGAACAACTAAAATTAACCGATTTTGAATGTTTGGTTGGAGGCTTACCAAAAGTAAAAAAATGGCCATTTTGCTACAAGGCACCTTTTTCTCCTATTGATGTAATTGAAGAATATACAAGACCCGCTCGTTATGTTGAAAACGGTATAATGGTAACAAAAGAAGCCTTATCCGATTGTGAATATGTTGATTTTAAAGGTATTGGAACTTTGGAATCTTTTAATTCCGATGGATTACGTTCTATTATTTTTACAATGCCACATATTAAAAACATGAAGGAAAAAACCTTACGGTATCCCGGCCATGTAGAATATGTTAAAGTGTTAAAAGAAAGTGGTTTTTTTAATGAAGAAAAAATTACAATTAACGGTTCCGAAATTTCTCCTTTAGATTTTACTTCCAAAATATTATTTAACGAATGGAAATTAGGCGACACCGAAGAAGAAATTACCGTAATGCGAATTACATTAAAAGGAACCGATAAAAAAGGAACTGATAAAACCATAGTTTACAATTTGCACGATGCATATTGCTCTAAAACTAATACCTCATCAATGGCAAGAACTACTGGATATACTGCAACTGCAGCTGCAAATATGTTTTTAGATGGTTTATTTTTTGAAAAGGGTGTATTTCCACCCGAATTAGTTGGTAAACATGAAAATTGCTTCAATTATATTTTAAATTATTTAAAAGAACGAAACGTAATTTACAAATTAGATGAGTTATAAATTAAAGTTTCAAATTAACTAATTTCCGTATTTATTTGGTAAATTAAAATATTGTATTACTTTTGTTGACTGATTAGTCAATTAAAGATGGATAAAAGAGAATTGTTATTAGAGGCAGCAACCAAACTTTTTGTTGAAAGAGGTTTACACGCTACGCCAACTTCTGCAATTTCAAAACAAGCAGGAGTTAGTGCAGGTATTTTGTTTCACTACTTTAAAACCAAAGACGATTTAATTGATGAGTTATATGTATCTATTAAAAAAGAGTATACTTCTTCTATATTAATTGATATTGATAGAATTAAATCGGATCTTGGAAAATTACGATTAATTTGGTCAAACTCTTGGAATTGGGCAATAGATAATGATTTGAAATTCAAGTTTTTATTACAAGTAGACAACACTAACTGTTCCGAAAGAGTAAAAAGTCATCCAGAAATTATTACGAAAGTTGAAAAGTTCAATAATTTCATTCAGGAATATGTTGATAAAGAACTTGTTAAAAACATTGACACTTATTTTTTAATGACCTCTATGTTTAGTTTAATTACTTCAATGGTAAATTATTTAACACTATTTCCTGAACTGTGTCACGATCAAGTATTTATAGAACAAGCTTGGGAAATGTTTTATAATTGCTTAAAACCATAAAAAAATTTATTGATTAAACTGAGTAAACACTCAATAAAAACCAAAAATGATTATAATTTTACTAAAAATATTTAAAAAAATAATGATTGGAATCTTCTCAATTAGCATACTAACAGTTTTTGTTGGTGCTGTATTTATAAATGTAAGTCCACAATTTGGTGCTAGTGCATCAGGAAAAAGTATTGACAAAATTAAAAATTCACCAAATTTTTTAAATGGCACTTTTAAAAATCTTCAACCTACACAACAAAGTACTGGATTTAAATGGAAAACCATTCCACAATTTTTTACTGATGGAAATAACAAAGTTCCAGCAACAAAATTACCTTTAGAAAAAATAACGAAATCCTTTTTTAATAATAAACCTCAACAACCAAGAATTACCTGGTTTGGACATTCAGCTTTATTTGTTGAAATGGAGAACTTAAATATTTTTATTGATCCAATGTTGGGTGAAACTCCTGCTCCACATCCTATGTTAGGTTCAAAAAGGTTTAGTAAAGAGCTGCCTATTTCAATAGATTCCTTACCGAAAATTGATGTGGTTTTAATTTCTCACGATCATTACGATCATTTAGACTATGGGTCTATTGTTAAAATGAAAAACAATGTAGAGCGATTTTATGTTCCTTTAGGAATTAAAGCGCATTTAGTTACTTGGGGAATTGAAGCGCAAAAAATAACAGAATTTGATTGGTGGGAAAGCATCAATTTTAAAGGAGTTGAATTTACATCAACACCAGCACGTCATTTTTCTGGAAGAGGAATTACTAATAGAAACAGTACACTTTGGTGTTCTTGGGTGCTAAAATCTGAAACTTCAAGCATATTTTTTAGTGGTGATAGTGGATATGGAACTCATTTTAAAGAAATAGGAGAAAAGTTTGGTCCGTTTGATTTTGCAATGATGGAATGTGGACAATATAATGAGCAATGGGCACAAATACATATGACACCAGAAGAGACCATACAAGCAACTATAGATGTACAAGGTAAGCTTATGATGCCAATACATTGGGGAGCATTTAAACTAGCATTGCATAGTTGGGACGATCCAATTTTAAGAGCTACAAAAAAAGCACAAGAATTAAATGTAAAAATAAGTACACCAATAATTGGAGAATCAATAGTATTAAAAAATGGAAATTATCCAGTTTCAAAATGGTGGGTAAATAATTAAAATAGAAGGTTATGATTTTAGTATTTAAAACAAATATTTTTAAACAATTAGAATTTCATGTAAAGGCACTATTATATTCATTAAAAAATATCTCAACTATTGATTTTGATTTTGAAGATTGTGATAAAATTTTAAGAGTTGAAGCAACAGAAGATTTATCATCTGAAATAGAATTGTTGTTAAATTCAAAAGGTTTTTATTGTAAAGAATTGGAATAATTAAAATGAGGTTACTTAAGAAATATGATGGATTCAATGATTTTTATGAAAACCTAAACTAAATTCAGGTTGAGGTTTGTAATTAAAACTCAAATTTTAATTGTACATTAATTGATTTTTCAGGTTTCTTTTTAGAATGAATATTTAAATTAGTGACTGAAATTCCTAATAAACGCACAGAATTCAGTACTTTTTCTTGAAACAGTAATTCTTTAACAGTTTCAAATAAAACAGCCTTTTCTTTTACAAAATAAGGCAAAGTTTTACTGCGTGTTTGTGTTTTAAAATCACTGTATTTTATTTTTAAAGTAATTGTTTTTCCTGAAACTTTCGATTTTTCCAATCGCTGTTCCAACTCTTTTGAAATTTTTTCTAATTTCTCTAACATAAAAATTTCAGAAGTCAAATTTTTTATAAAAGTATGCTCTGCAGCAACAGATTTTCGTTCTCTATTTGGTTTTACTTTACTATAAAAATTTCCACGTACCAAATTATAATAATGACTACCTGATTTTTTAAAATGTGTTGTTAAAAATGCTTCATCTTTTTCTTTTAAATCTTTCCCATTAAAAATACCTAAATTGTACATTTTTGCAGCAGTAACTTTACCTATTCCAAAGAATTTTTCAATAGGTAAATCCTCCAAAAATTGAATTACTTCCTCTGGCGGAATTGTTTTTTGTCCGTTAGGCTTATTAATATCCGAAGCAATTTTGGCTATAAATTTACTACTCGAAATGCCTGCAGAAGCATTTAAATGCAATTCATTAAAAATACGTTGTCTAATTTCTTTTGCTATTAAACTGGCAGATGGATTCCCTTTTTTATTTTCGGTTACATCTAAATAAGCTTCATCTAACGAAAGAGGTTCAACCAAATTGGTGTATTCGTAAAAGATTTTTCTAATTTTTTGTGAAATTTCTTTATAGCGTTCAAATCTTGGTGGAACAAAAATAATATGCGGACAATTTTTTCTTGCCAAAACACCACTCATGGCTGAACGTACACCAAATTTACGCGCTTCATAACTGGCAGCGGAAACTACACCACGCTCACTTGCACCGCCAACAGCAACTGGTTTTCCCCTTAAATCAGGATTATCCAATTGCTCTACAGATGCATAAAAAGCATCCATATCAATGTGAATAATTTTGCGGTATGTAATTTCGTTTATGTTCAACAAAACAAATATATAAAACAAAAAGGGTTGCTAATTAGCAACCCTTTTAAATTTAACGTGAAAACTAATTTACACTATTCCTAAGTCTAACATAGAATCTGCAACTTTAATAAAACCAGCAATATTTGCACCTTTTACATAGTTAATATAACCATCTTCCTGAGTACCATATTTTAAACAAGCTGTATGAATAGAATGCATAATTTGATGTAATTTAGCATCAACTTCATCTTTTGTCCAATTTAATTTCATTGCGTTTTGAGACATTTCTAATCCAGAAACGGCAACACCACCAGCATTCACTGCTTTTCCAGGAGCATATAATATTTTTGCATTATGAAATACATCTATTGCCTCTGGAGTACATCCCATATTTGAAACTTCAGCCACATATTGAACACCATTAGCTACTAATTTTTCAGCATCTTCAGCATCAAGTTCATTTTGAGTAGCGCAAGGCATAGCAATATCACATTTTACACCCCAAGGTTTTTCTCCCGGATAAAAGGTAGCTTCAGGATATTCTTCAGCATAAGGAGCAACAACATCATTATTTGAAGCTCTTAACATTAATAAATAATCAATTTTATCGGCATCTAACCCATTTTCATCATAAATATAACCATCAGGACCGGATATTGTAACAACTTTTCCACCTAATTCAGTTATTTTTAGAGCAACACCCCAAGTAACATTTCCAAATCCTGAAAGCGCTATTGTTTTACCTTCAAAATTGTCATTTTTGGTATCTAACATTTCTTTTGTAAAATAAACTCCTCCAAAACCCGTTGCTTCAGGTCTAATTAAGCTTCCACCCCAATTTAAGCCTTTACCGGTAAAAACTCCAGAATTTTCGTGTTGCAGTTTTTTATACATACCGTACATAAATCCAATTTCTCTACCTCCAGTTCCAATATCTCCCGCAGGAACATCGGTACTTGGACCAATAACTCTCCAAAGTTCTAACATAAAACCTTGGCAAAAACGCATAATTTCAGCATCCGATTTTCCTTTTGGGTTAAAATCTGATCCTCCTTTTCCTCCACCCATTGGTAAAGTTGTTAACGCATTTTTAAAAATTTGTTCGAACCCTAAAAACTTAAGAATACTTAAATTTACACTTGGGTGTAAACGAATTCCTCCTTTATACGGGCCAATTGCATTATTAAATTGTACTCTGTGTCCTAAATTAACTTGAACATTTCCAGCATCATCCATCCACGAAATTCTAAAGGTTAAAATTCGATCTGGCTCAACTAAACGTTCAATAATTTTAGCAGCTTCATATTGTGGATTTTCATTATATATAGTCTCAATAGACTCTAAAACCTCATGAACAGCCTGTAAATATTCTTTTTCTCCAGGATGTTTGGTTTCTAAATTTGTTAATATCTCTTTAACATTCATAATTGTATAGTTTATAGATGATTAAAAAATAAAATCGAGTACAAAAATACTGATATTAAATTCAATTTTCATTAAAAAAAAGGTGATTTTTTTTGTTATGTAACATTTATTTTGCGAAATATTATTAATATCGAATATTTGTTGGTTTTTAATACTATTTCATTGTTAATATGTTAATTAAATTCTGCTTACATAAATCCATCTGGTGGTAATTCTTCAATTGAATCTTCAGTTGTTACAACCTCCTCAATAGAAAAACCTTCTTTAAAAATTGCAGCTTTATTATTTTTACCTTCAATTATAACTGAAAGTGGCTTTTTAAAACAAATATGTCTTAAATACTCATCTTCAAAAAGAGCTGGTTGCTGGTTTAAATAATCTACATCAAAAAAGCCATCATTTATAAATGGATTAATAGTTAAATATCCGACTTTAAATGATGTTAAATTTTGAAAAAAATGAGTTCCTTGACTAGGATCAATTCTAAAATTATTTAAACCCGATTCAACAATTATTTTTGCTGCTGAAATTTGAGGCCAAATTACCGGAATTCCCAACCAAGGATCGCTAGATCCCCACCTTCCTGGGCCAACTAAAATATAATGCCTGTCCATTGCTGCAAACTTTTTATTTATTTGATCAACCGCAGCAGCTATTTGCCTAGTATTTGCCGCATTAAAAGTTTCTGGCTTTACATAAATAACATCATAAATGTTTTCATATTTTCCGTTTCCTAAAGCAGATTCAGAATAAATAATTGTATCAGAAATATCAAAATTTTCAGGTAAATTACTACTTGTTTCTATACTTTCAATAATGGGTCTTATTTGCAAAAAACTAAATTCTTTTGGTTTTCCTTGCGGCACATCAAGATTAACAGCAAATTCCATTTCAATTGGATTTCTCATTTCTCGTTGTCCAATTCTAAGTAAATCTTGCAAAATTTCTGGTAATGGAAAAGTGTTGTATTTTAAAATATTATCAAACGAAATTACCCGAATACCATCGTGCATTACACCTGGTCTAATGGTATTATTTTGCAAATCGTAGGTTGAAGCTACAAATTTTAAAGAACCGTGATTTTCAGCTTTTCTTATTGTTATTTTCTTTTTATTGATGGACTCACTTGTTGAAACTTTATAACTATCAGGATTTATATCTAACCCATAAAAATATTGTTGCGTATCTCTTTGTGTTGAAGCTGGAGAAGATAATTGTAATACTTTTTTTGGATGAAATGGTGAAAAACGTAACGTTTGTCCACCACCAACAATTATTTCTCCTAAACCTAAAGCAATATTTGCAATTCCTTCATTTGGTTTTTCATCGCCAATTGGATAAAAATTAATTGAACGAGCTACTCCTGAAATATTTGGATAATAAACATCCTGGTATTGTTTTCCTATAACCTCTTGTAAAATTACAGCCATTTTATCTTCTTCAATTGTATGCGAAGTGGCTTTTAAATACAGTTTACTGCTTTCAAAAAATGCTGATGCAATAACTGATTTTACTGCATTTGATACCATTTCAACCATTTTCTTAATTTCAGTATTTGGCACCATATATGTTGCAAAAACTCCTGCAAACGGTTGGTAATTAGAATCTTCCAACATACTTGACGAACGAATTGCTATGGGAGACTTGGTGGTTTTTAAAAATGCTTTAATGTCTTGAAGTGCCCATTGTGGAAGCTCTTTTGAAATAAATTCTTTTAATATTTCTTCATCATTAGAACTTTCGGCAGCAAATTTTATAAGTTTATGGTTTTCAATAAACTGATCAAAAACTTCGGTACTTATTACAACAGTTCTTGGTATGGAAATATTTACATTTTCATATTTGTTGAATAATTTATTACGTTTTAAAAATGAATCTATAAACGCTAGGCCTCTTCCTTTTCCTCCTAAAGCTCCTTCTCCAATTCTTGAAAACCCAACAAATTCATCGTATTTTCGCCTATCAAATTTTACAATTACACCTCTTGAACGATAAACGCGATAAGCCTTAATGGAGTTAATTAGAAACTCTCTAATGTGATGCTCATCTTCAAAATCGTCGTATTCAATATTACTAAATAAATCCGCTAACGGAAAAAGAGCCCTTGATTTTAACCATTTAGAAAATTCACTTCTTTTAGCATGATACACCAAACAATCTTCAGTTACCATATTTAAGGCTATTTGAAATTCACTTAAATCCTTAGCAATGGCTAACACTTTCATTTGGATTGGATCCCAAAATTCAAAATTTCCAAACGAAAAGTATTTTGTAATATAATTTTTAATATCTACACCTAAAGTTTCAGAATATTTATATAAAAACTTTCCCTTAAGTTCTAGGGTTCTTTTTTCATTATTTGCATCTGAAGATTGAATTAGAATTGGAAAATAGCGATTATAATTTCTTACATAGTTTAAAAATAGGAATCCCGCTTCTGAATTTCGAGCTCCATCTTTTAAATAATTTACATCTGATATTACTCCCAATAAATTATCTCTATATTTATCAAACAAACTAATACCTTCTTCAAAAACTGTAGCCAACAAAATTTTAGGTCTGCCACGCATTAACAACATTTTTCTATGCTCGTTTAATCCTTCAGACATAAATGCCTGGGTTTGTTTTAGGATAACTTTATAAATAAGTGGTATATACCTGGAATAAAATTTTAAAGAATCTTCAACCAATAATATAGCTTTAACGCCAATATCATTAATATCTCTTTCGGCATTCATTCTGTCTTCTGTTAATTTAATTATAGCTAAAAATATATCTACATTTCCATTCCAGTGAAAAACAAAATCAATAATTCCGGTATTTCCCTTTTCTAGCTTACTTCTTAATTCGGAAGAATAATGGCTTAATGCTGCAATTGGTACTTTAGGAAAAGCTTCTTTAATTTTTTTAGAGGTTTCAAAGGCTTTATAATTACCAATATCTAACCAGGTAATAACCATATCTATTTTATCAGAAGCTAACATTACAATAGCTCTTTTAGCAGAATTTGCATGTATAAAACTTGGGGGATATCTTAAATTTAATGAAGTGTATTCATTAAAAATACGTTCATCAATTCTTCCATCTTCTTCAAGCATATAATAATCGTAATTAGAACAAACTATTAATACCTTATTAATTCGGTTTTGCATTAATTTATCAAAAGCAACTTCTTCAAATATGTAAGATTTTAGGTTTGGTAATAGTTTTTTTTTCATTTTAACTACATTGTTATTACTATGCAAGATATAAATTTAGGTTTTTATTTTGAATTGTAAACCTATAAAAAAGGGTTACTCTAGAGCAACCCTTTTAAGTGTAAAAAAATAAAAAGAATACGTTTAAACAACACCCTGTGCTAACATTGCATCAGCAACCTTAACAAAACCAGCGATGTTTGCACCAGTTACATAATCTATATATCCGTCATCTTTTTTACCAAATTTGATACAAGAATCGTGAATATCTTTCATAATTTTTTTAAGTCTTTCATCAACCTCATCACGTGTCCAATTAATACGTAAAGAGTTTTGGCTCATTTCTAAACCAGATGTTGCTACACCACCTGCATTTGATGCTTTTCCTGGAGCATATAATATTTTTGCACCTTGAAAAGCTTCAATAGCTTCTGGTCTAGAAGGCATATTTGCTCCTTCACTAACAACATAACAACCATTATTTAATAATGTTTTAGCATCTTCTCCATTTACCTCATTTTGAGTTGCACATGGCATTGCTACTTCACATTTTATCCCCCAAGGTGTTTTTCCTTTAAAGAATTTTGCTTTTGGATATTTTTCAACATATTCATTAATTCTTCCACGTTTTACATTTTTTAACTCCATAACAAAAGCTAATTTTTGTTCATCAATACCATCTTCATCATAAATAAAACCAGAAGAATCTGAAAGTGTAACAACTTTTGCTCCTAATTGTGTTGCTTTTTCACAAGCGTATTGAGCAACATTACCAGAACCTGATACTGTTACAGTTTTACCTTTTAAAGTATCACCTCTTGTTTCAAGCATACTTTGTGCAAAATATACTGTACCATAACCTGTAGCTTCTGGGCGAATTAGTGAACCACCCCAAGACATTCCTTTACCAGTTAAAACACCTGTAAATTCGTTACGCATTTTTTTGTACATACCAAATAAGAAACCAATTTCTCTAGCCCCAACTCCAATATCACCTGCAGGAACATCAGTATTAGCTCCAATATGACGACATAATTCAGCCATAAAACTATGACAAAAACGCATAATTTCTCCATCTGATTTTCCTTTAGGATCAAAATCTGAACCTCCTTTACCTCCACCCATTGGTAAAGTTGTTAAAGCATTTTTAAAAACTTGTTCAAATGCTAAAAATTTAAGAATACTTAAATTTACTGTTGGATGAAAACGTAAACCACCTTTGTATGGGCCAATAGCAGAGTTCATTTGAATTCTATAACCTCTATTTACAATAATTTCTCCAGAGTCATCAATCCATGGTACACGGAACATTAAAACTCTTTCCGGCTCAACCATTCTTAATAAAATGTTTTTACCGTTATATATCTCTTGACTAGCAATATAAGGGATAACGGTTTCAGCTACTTCTTGTACAGCTTGTAAAAATTCAGGCTCATGTTGGTTACGAACCTTCACTAATTTCATGAACTCTTTTATTTTTGATTCCATAATTTATTAAGTGTTATTTTATGTTTTACGTAATTTACTACACAAATATACTTATTTTTTAACATATCTTTTAAAAAAGCATTATTTTTTTAAACCAAATTTAAAAGAAACTAAAACGTTTTCGTAAAATAGATATTTCGTTGTTTTTAACCTCCAATTATAAATGTTGAATTTTTATAAATATTAAGGTAAATATGATTCTGCTAGGATTTAATTTAAACAAAATAAAAATGTGTAAATTTGCACCTTAATTTTATATAAAAATGTTAGATAAAGTAAAAGAATTGATAGGTGATGTATCTGCATTTAATGCAACCACTAAAGATGAAATTGAAGCATTTAGAATTAAATTTTTAAGTAAAAAAGGAATACTTAATGATTTATTTGCTGAATTTAAAAATGTTGCACCTGCTGAACGAAAAGAATTTGGACAAGTACTGAATACATTAAAAAATGCTGCTCAGGATAAAGTAAATCAATTAAAAGATGCTTTAGAAAATGCAAGTGAGCAAAAAGGTATTTATGGTGATTTAACACGCCCTGAGGAACCTATTGAGTTAGGT
This sequence comes from Lutibacter oceani, assembly GCF_003384935.1. GTDB lineage: Bacteria > Bacteroidota > Bacteroidia > Flavobacteriales > Flavobacteriaceae > Lutibacter > Lutibacter oceani. The sequence continues at coordinate 1,066,447 of NZ_QTTQ01000009.1, read as the reverse complement.
TCTCGGCATCCAATTTCAATAGTTAGAAACAAAATTATTGATGTTTTTTCGCGTATTGGCTTTACAGTTTCCGAAGGTCCAGAAATTGAAGATGACTGGCATAATTTTACCGCTTTAAATTTACCAGAATACCATCCGGCACGTGATATGCAGGATACCTTTTTTATTGAAACAAATCCAGATATTTTATTAAGGACACATACTTCTTCGGTTCAGGTACGTTATATGGAAAATCATAAGCCACCAATTAGGACTATTTCTCCTGGTCGTGTATTTAGAAACGAGGATATTTCAGCACGTGCACACTGTATTTTTCACCAAGTTGAAGGATTGTATATTGATACGGATGTTTCTTTTGCTGATTTAAAACAAACCTTGTTATATTTCACCAAAGAAATGTTTGGTAAATCTAAAATTCGTTTACGCCCTTCTTATTTCCCTTTTACAGAGCCGAGTGCTGAAGTAGATATTTATTGGGGATTGGAAACCGAAACCGATTATAAAATTACAAAAGGTACGGGTTGGTTAGAAATTATGGGTTGCGGAATGGTTGATCCTAATGTACTTAAAAATGCAAATATAGATCCTGAAATTTACTCTGGTTATGCTTTTGGAATGGGTATAGAACGTATTGCCATGTTATTGTATCAAATTCCGGATATTAGAATGTTTTACGAAAATGATGTCCGCTTTTTAGAACAATTTAAATCGGTTATATAAGTTTCAAGAAACTTTATAAAAGTTAGTTATATTAAAACTAATTGTTTAGTTAAATACATAATTACTAAACACTTGAAGTTATACAAAAAAATCAAAAATGGTTATTATTACATTACAAAGAGCCAAATGTATTGGTTGTAATTACTGTGTTGAATTAGCACCTGCTCAATTTCAAATGTCTAAAAAAGACGGAAAATCTGTGTTATTGCATTCAAAAGAAAAAAAGGGATTTTTTACCATAAAATCACCCGATGAAACCATTTTTGATAATTCTATAAAGGCAAAAGAAGCGTGTCCCGTAAAAATTATTGATGTAAAACAAACTTAAAAACCATTTTTTAACGTTTTACAGTTAGCATTTTTAATTTATCTTTACAAATTAGTGAAGATTGTAAAATTGTATTTTCAATTTTACTTAACTTAAAATAATTTAGAATATATGAGCTGTAATAGTTGCTCTTCAGATATAAATAGTATACCTAAAGGTTGTAAAAGTAATGGAAGTTGTGGTACTGGAGACTGTGAAAAGCTTTCAGTTTTCGATTGGCTTTCAAACATGTCGCTTCCCACAGGGCAAAAACCATTAAATATTGTAGAAGTACGATTTAAAAATGGGAGAAAACACTTTTATAAAAACCAAGATAATTTACAAATTTCAATAGGAGATATTATTGCTGTTGAAGGAAACCCTGGCCATGATATTGGTACGGTTTCTTTAGTTGGTGAACTTGTAAAAGTTCAAATGAAGAAAAAAGGAATTGAAAAAGAGAGCGAAGAAATTAAAAAAATATACAGAAAAGCTTCCCAAAAAGACATAGATATATGGCAAGCTGCACGTGCAAAAGAATATGAAACTCAGTTTCGAGGACGTGAAATATTAGGAAGACTTGGTTTAAAAATGAAACTTTCAGATGTTGAATACCAAGGAGATGGAAATAAAGCTACCTTTTATTATACAGCAGATGACCGTGTAGATTTCAGACAGTTAATTAGAGATTTAGCAAGTGCTTTTAGTATTCGTATTGAAATGAAACAGGTTGGTTTACGCCAAGAAGCTGCACGTTTAGGAGGGGTTGGCTCATGTGGTAGAGAATTGTGTTGCTCAACTTGGTTAACAGATTTACGTAAAGTAAACACAACCGCAGCACGTTACCAACAACTATCTTTAAATCCACAAAAATTAGCTGGACAATGTGGAAAGTTAAAATGTTGTTTAAACTACGAATTAGATACTTATTTAGATGCATTAAATGGCTTTCCAAAACAAGATATAATTTTAAAAACAGAAAAGGGAGATGCTGTATTTGTAAAAATGGACATTTTTAAAGGACTACTTTGGTATACATATAAAGAAAATAGATCCAAATGGTACAAATTAACCTTAGAACAAGTACAAGAAATTATTGCGGCAAATAAGAAAAGAGAACAAGTAGCTTCATTAGAAGAATACGAATCGGAATTAATTGAAGAAACTAAAGTAGATTTTGAAAACGTTGTTGGACAAGATAGTTTAACGCGTTTTGATGTTCCTAAACGAACTAAAAAAAGCAGAAATAAAAGGAAAAATCAACAAAGAGGTAATCAAAACAAACCAAATCAAAATCAAAAACCTAAAGTTGCAGGTTCTCAAAAACAAAAACCGAATCCAAATCAACAAAAAAAAGCTGCCAATACTACTGGTAATAACAAAACAGCTAATGCAAAACCGCAAGGAAACAGGCCTAATAGAAACAAAAAAAGAAGACCACCCAGAAAAAGTGCAAACAATACTAACAAAGAATAATAACTTTATTATACTGTTTTGTGCACTTCTATTAATGTCGTGTACAACCAATATAGTTTACGATAAATATACACCTATTGAAAATCATCAGTGGTTTTCAGAAAATAAAATTGAATTTATTGTTAACAATCTTGATACGATTTCAAAAAAAAATGTGTTTATAAATATTAGAAACAATAAAAACTATGAATTTAGTTCTTTGTTTTTAATAGCAAATATTGAATTTCCAAGTGGATTACAAGTTGTAGACACCTTAGAATATGAAATGACAGATGCTGCTGGTAATTGGTTAGGAACTGGTTTTACTGAATTAAAAGAGAACAAACTTTTTTATAAAGAAAACGTATTGTTTTCAGAAAAAGGAGACTATAAATTTAATATCAAACAAGCTACTAGAAGCATTCATGATATTAAAGGAGAAAATCCATTAAATGGAATTACAGATGTAGGTTTAAGTATAGAAAAAGTAAAATAATGACAAAAAAACAAACTGCAAACAATCAATTTTCCAAATATGTTAAATGGTTTTGGGTTACTATATTAAGCGGTACTTTAGGTGTAATAATGCTATTTTTATTTGCTTCTTGGGGATTTTTTGGTGCTTTACCAACTTTTGAAGAGTTAGAAAATCCAGAAAATAATTTAGCTACCGAAATTATTTCTTATGATGGAAGTACATTGGGTAAATTTTTTAAAGAAAACCGTACTCCCGTTAAATACAAGGATTTACCAAAAAACTTAGTAAAAGCATTGGTAGCAACAGAAGATGAACGTTTTTATGAACATTCTGGTATCGATTTTAAATCAACCGCACGTGCAATTGTTAAACTTGGAAAAGGTGGTGGTGGTAGTACAATTACACAACAGTTAGCCAAATTATTGTTTCATGGTGAAGGCTCAAAAAATATAGTTGAAAGGGTACTTCAAAAATTTAAAGAATATGTTATTGCAGTTCGTTTAGAGCGTCAATATACTAAGCAAGAAATTTTAACAATGTACTTAAATAAGTACGACTTCTTAAATTTAGCAGTTGGTATACGTTCTGCTTCGCGCATTTATTTTGGAAAAGAACCAATAGATTTAACTGTATCAGAATCTGCAATGTTGGTTGGAATGCTTAAAAATGCTTCCTATTACAATCCATTAAGAAGAGAAGAATTGGTAAGAGATCGCAGAAACGTAGTTTTGGCTCAAATGCAACGAAATAATTTTATTTCAGAAAAACTAAAAGATTCCTTACAACAAAAAGGGCTGGAATTAAATGTAAATAGAGAAGGACACAGTGATGGGTATGCTACCTATTTTAGAGAATATTTACGCGATTTTATGAAAACCTGGATTAAAAATAATCCAAAACCTGATGGCACAGATTACAATTTACATAGAGATGGTTTAAAAATTTATGTAACTATTGACTCTCGTATGCAAAAATATGCCGAAGAAGCTATGGCTGAGCATATGGCTAATTTACAGCGTGTGTTTTTCAAAGAACAAAAACATAACAAAACTGCTCCTTTTTACGATTTGGAAAAAAAACAAATTGATAATACAATGGAGCAAGCCATGAAACGATCTAATAGATGGATTCGTATGAAAAGTCAGGGGGTTTCTGAAAAAGAAATAAGAACTTCATTTAATGAAAAAACCGAAATGCAAGTTTTTTCTTGGAAAGGAGATATAGATACTATTATGTCTCCAATGGATTCCATTAGATATTACAAACATATTTTAAGATCCGGATTGTTGTCTGTTGAGCCTGAATCTGGACATGTAAAAGCTTGGGTTGGAGGCATTAATTATAAACACTTTCAATACGATGCGGTAAAACAACAAAAACGTCAGGTAGGTTCAACCTTTAAGCCTTTTGTATATGCAACTGCAATTAATCAATTAAACCTTTCTCCTTGTATAAAATATCCAAATACATTGTATACAATACCAAAAGAAAAATATGGAATGCCTGAGGATTGGACACCAAAAAATTCAAGTGATGATTATGGAGGAGAACTTACATTAAAAGAAGCATTGGCTGGTTCAGTAAATGTAATTACTGCTAAATTAATTGATATGGTAAATCCTCAAAATGTTGTTAGATTGGCTCAAAGTGCAGGAATTACAAGTGATATTCCAGCGGTACCGTCTATAGCCTTAGGCTCAGTTGATTTATCACTTTATGAAATGGTGGGTGCTTATGCAACATTTGCAAACAAAGGATTACGCGTAGAACCGATGATGATTTTAAAAATTGAAGATAAAAATGGCACTCTATTAGAACAATTTACACCTAATTCTAAAGAGGTTTTAAGTGAAGAATCGGCGTATGTAATTATTAATTTGTTAGAAGGTGTTACACAATCTGGTTCTGGTATTAGGCTTAGAAGTTCTGGAGGTTATTATCCAGATAACGTAGCAACGGGTTACCCGTATAAATTTACAAATCCAATTGCTGGTAAAACAGGAACTACACAAAATCAATCTGATGGTTGGTTTATGGGAATTGTACCAAATTTAGCTACTGGAGTTTGGGTTGGTGGTGAAGATAGAGCAACTCATTTTAAAAGTATTGTACAAGGACAAGGAGCTACAATGGCATTGCCAATTTGGGCATTGTACTATAAAAAATTATATGCAGATCCTAAATTAAATGTGAGTATGGAAGAATTTGAAAAACCAGAAGAATTAAGTATTGAAATTGATTGCTCTAAGTTAGATGAAAAGGATTTAAATAAAGAGAATTCTATTGATGAAGACCCTGAATTTTAATAGTATTTATGAGTACAAAACCTATTTGGAAACCTTCAAAAAAAATAATAGAAAGTAGCAACATTTATAAAATGATGCAAGCTACTAATTTTGAAAATTATGAAGATTTCTGGAAGTGGTCAGTTACTAATAAAGAAGATTTTTGGGAAAAAACTATTCAAAATTTAAACATACAATTAGCTGAAAAATATACTTCAATTTTAGATACCTCAAAAGGTGTTGAAAATGCGCAATGGTTAAAAAATGCCAAATTGAATATTGTTGATTCTTGTTTTCAAAATGAAGAAGAAGCCACTGCTTTAATTTATCAAAAAGAGGATAAATCAATTGAAAAAATTACACAAAAAGAACTGCTAAACCTGGTAAATAAAATTGCCAATGGTTTGATTGAAACAGGCTTAAAATGTGGTGATAAAATTGCAATTGACATGCCAATGACCTTGGAAGCTGTTGCCATTTATTTAGCAGGAATTAAAGCCGGAATGCCAGTAGTAACTATTGCTGATAGTTTTACACCAAATGAAATTGAAGTACGTTTAAAAATAACAAAACCTAAATTAATTTTTACGCAAGATTTTATAAAAAGGGGTGAAAAAGAACTTCCTTTATTTAAAAAAATTAAAGAGGCAAATGCACCAAAAGCTATTGTTATAAAAAAATCTGAAGCAACTTCTGATTTAAGAAATGGAGATGTTTATTGGAATGCTTTTTTAAGTGCTAAAACTGAATTTAAAACTATTATTCAAGATCCATCAGCTATAATTACAATTTTATTTTCATCGGGTACAACGGGAGAACCAAAAGCAATTCCTTGGACACATACAACTCCAATTAAAGGAGCGAGTGACGGCTATTACCATCAGGATATTCATAAAAATGATGTGGTATGCTGGCCAACAAATTTAGGCTGGATGATGGGACCTTGGTTGGTTTTTGCTTCATTAATTAATAAAGCCACAATTGCTTTGTATTATGAAACTCCAACAAATGAAGGTTTTGGTAAATTTGTTCAAGATGCTAAAGTTACAATGTTGGGAGTAATTCCAAGTTTTGTGAAATACTGGAAAAATTCAAAGTGTATGGAACAATTTAACTGGAATTCTATAAAATGCTTTAGTTCAACTGGTGAAGTTTCCAACCCTATTGAAATGGAATATTTAATGAAATTAGCTAATAAAAAACCCGTAATTGAATATTGTGGAGGTACTGAAATTGGTGGAGGTTATGTTACAAGTACCGTTGTTCAGCCAAATATTGCAAGCACTTTTTCAACACAAGCATTAGGAGGTGAATTTGTTTTGCTAAACGAGGAGCATAAAGAATCAAAAAAAGGTGAACTATTTATAATTCCTCCAATAATGGGATTGTCAAATTCGCTACTTAATAGAAATCATTTTGATGTATATTATAAAGGAACACCAAAATATAAAGGGAATATATTACGAAGGCATGGCGACCAATTAGAGCAATTGGAAAACGGATATTTTAAAATGCAAGGCAGGGTTGATGATGCCATGAATTTAGGCGGAATAAAAGTGAGTTCTGTACAAATTGAAGCTGTTGTAAATTCATTAGATTTTGTAAAAGAATCTGCAGCAGTTGCAGTTTCACCAAAAAGTGGAGGGCCAAGTGAATTGATTGTATATTATGTTGAAAATCCTTCTAAATTTAATATTGAACAACGATTTAAACAAGCTAAAGAAAATATTAAAAATCAGTTAAACCCGTTATTTAAATTAACCGATTTGGTAAAAATTGATATCTTGCCAAGAACAGCATCTAATAAAGTAATGCGAAGAAAATTAAGAGAATTATACGAAAGTAAGTAAATAAACAATGAAAATAATATCATACAATGTAAACGGAATAAGAGCCGCCTTAAAAAAAGGATTTATTGATTGGTTAGAAGCAGCTAATCCTGATGTAGTTTGTATTCAGGAAACAAAAGCACATAAAGAACAATTAGATTTAGAACTATTTGAACAAGCTGGTTATAAACATCATTATTGGTTTTCTGCCGAGAAGAAAGGATATAGTAGTGTTGCCATTTTATCAAAACACGAACCGAATCATGTTGAATATGGTACCGGAATTGAATCTATGGATTTTGAAGGAAGAAATTTAAGAATAGATTTTAATGATTTTTCGGTTATGAGCTTGTATTTACCTTCTGGCACAAATGATGCTCGTTTAGAATTTAAATTAAACTATATGGCTGAATTTCAGGAATATGTAAATAATTTAAAGAAAGAAATTCCGAATATTATTATTTGTGGAGATTATAATATTTGTCATGAAGAAATTGATATTCACAATCCTAAAATGAAAGGTGTTTCAGGATTTCTTCCTGAAGAAAGAGAATGGATTGGAAATTTTATTGATAGCGGTTTTATAGACTCGTTTAGATATTTAAACAAAGAGCCACATAATTATAGTTGGTGGAGTTATAGAGCAAATGCCAGAAATAATAATAAAGGTTGGCGTATAGATTACCATATGGTAAGCGAGCCAATGAAAGACAGGATTAAAAGAGCTTATATTTTGCCAAAAGCAAAACATTCAGATCATTGCCCAATAGTTGTAGAAATTGAATAATAAAATTTAAAAAATAAGATTATGTTAAAAAAAATAGCAATTTTATTCGTTATTGCATTCACATTAAATGCTTGTGTTTCAAAAAAAGTATATCAAGAATTAGAAACAAAATTTAATAAATTACGCACTTCTAATTCAGAATTAATAAAGGAAAAGGATGATTTATTAGCCTTAAAAAAAGGCTTAGAGTCAGATTTAGAAGGGTTAAATACTGAGTTAAGTGAACTTAAAACTCAAAAAGCTATTTTAGATAATGAGTACGCTTCTCTTAAAAATAAATTTAAAAATTTAGAAGAATCGTATGGAGTACTTGCAACTCAAAGTTCAAAAGAATTAGCTGAACAAGCTCAAAAAAATCAGGAATTATTAGCTCAACTTGAAGCAAAAGAAAAGAAATTGCAAGAAGAAAGTTTACGTTTAGAAAAACTGCAAACCGAATTAAATTTACGCGCCGAAGAAGTTGATGAATTACAAAGTTTAATTAGTGCAAAAGAAGCTCAAATGCAGCAATTAAAAAATGCCATTTCTAATGCTTTGCATAATTTTGAAGGTAATGGATTAACAGTAGTTCATAAAAATGGGAAAATTTATGTTTCTATGGAAAATAAATTGTTATTTGATTCGGGAAGTTGGGCTGTTGGAACTGAAGGAAAAAAAGCCGTTGAACAACTAGCAAGTGTTTTATCAGAAAATAAAGATATTAATGTATTAATTGAAGGGCATACTGATAACGTTCCATATAAAGGCTCAACATTAATTGATAACTGGGATTTATCGGTAAAAAGAGCCACCGCCATTGTTAGAATATTAAAAGACAAAGGTGTTAGTCCAACACAAATTACTGCAGCCGGCAGAAGTGAATTTGTGCCTGTAGATACAAACACTACAGCTGAAGGAAAAGCAAAAAACAGAAGAATAGAAATTATTTTAGCTCCAAATCTAGACGAAATCTCTAAACTTTTAAAAGAATAATAATTAATGAAAATATTATTTGGAATAACATTTTTACTGTTTTTTAGTATTAGCTTTTCACAAACCGAATCGGATACAATTAAACTTAAAACTATTGAAGACACTAAAGAATTGTTTTCAAATAGCGATACCTTATTTTTTCAAAAATCTGATTCATTAAACTTTAAAGAACACAAAGAAGCCACTTTAATTGATAGTTTATGGTTACATGAATTGATAAAATCTCCATTGTATGATACGATTCAATACGTATTAAGAGATGATGAAATTTTAGTAACTGAATTGGAAGAATTACCAACGGAATTATTAAAAGAAAGATTACAGGTTTTAAACAGTAAAACGCCTTTTCATATAGATTATAATCCGCAATTAGAGCAAATAATAAAAACCTATTTAAAACGCAGAAAATCTGCTTTTTCTAATTTATTGGAAAAAGCACGTTTTTATTTTCCTTTGTTTGAAGAACAATTAGATAAATATGACGTGCCTTTAGAGATTAAATATTTGGCAATTGTAGAGTCTGCATTAAAACCAAGAGCCCGTTCACGTGTTGGAGCAACTGGTTTATGGCAGTTTATGTACCAAACAGGAAAGCAATTCGATTTAAATGTAAGTTCGTATGTTGATGAAAGATCGGATCCATATAAGGCCACAGAAGCAGCTTGTAAATATTTAGCTAGTTTATATAAAATATTTGGCGATTGGGATTTAGCATTGGCGGCTTATAATTCGGGTCCTGGAAATGTTAGTAAAGCAATCAGACGCTCTGGAGGTAGTACAAATTATTGGAATATCAAGCATAATTTACCTAGAGAAACTGCTGGTTATGTACCTGCTTTTTACGCCACTTTATATATTTTTGAATATGCAACTGAGCACAATATTAAGGCAAAAGAAAATACGCTTGCTTATTTTGAAACTGATACGGTTCAGGTAAAAAGACAATTAACTTTTGAACAAATTTATGAAACTTTAAATGTAGATATTGAAGTACTTCAATTTTTAAATCCACAATATAAATTAGACATTGTTCCTTATATAAAAGGTAGAAATTACACCCTAACTTTACCTGTAAAAGACATTGGAAAATTTTTAAGTAATGAAAAAGAAATTTATGCATTTGCTGATATTGAAGAAGCTAAACGCGAAAAACCATTACCTGAATATATTGAAGAAAATGCAAGAACTGTTTATAAAGTTAAAAGTGGTGATTATCTTGGCAGAATTGCAAATAAATTTGGAGTTTCAGTAAGTAATATTAAACGTTGGAATAACATGAGAAGCACCCGATTAAAAATTGGACAACGTTTAACTATTTATCCTAGAAAATTTAATGCAGTTACAAGCTCAAAACCCAAGAACAATACCGTTAAAAAAGTGACTCCTACAGGACCGCATGATACCTATGTTGTTAAATCAGGTGATTCATTATGGTTAATTGCTCAAAAATATGCAAATGTTTCTGTACAAAATATTAAAGATTGGAACAATATTTGGAGTATAAAAAGTTTAAAGCCCGGAACCAAATTAAAAATATATAAACTTTAACAAAAAATGAAAAAGGCAGCACTAAAAATCTTAAATATTTAAGGAAAAACTTAGTATGCTAATTCCATCTTACAAATAAAAAAATGAAAAAAAATGAAAAAAATTAGCCTAATTTTAGTTCTTACAATTTTATTTATTTCGTGTGATTCTGGAGCTGATAAAAAAGTGTATAAAGAGGCAAATGGAAGAATAAATCATTTGCTTATTGTAATGAAAAACAGTGAATGGCAAGGAGATTTAGGAGATGTTCTTCGTGAAATTGTTGCTGAACCTGTATTGGGATTACCTCAACCAGAAGCCCAATTTGAAATTACCCAGGTACCACCAAACAATTTTGGAACTATGTTTAGAGCAAGCAGAAGTGTATTAAATATTGGAATAGGTGCTGAGAATTCTTTTAATGTTGCAACAAATGTATATGCAGCACCTCAAAAAATTGTTACTATTGTTGGAAAAAATAAGGAGGATTTAATTGCTGAAATTCAAAAAAACAGTAAAAAAATAGTAGCTATTTTTAAAGATGCAGATTTAAAAACAGTGCAAGAAAAAACCTTAAGTAAGTATTGGGATCCTACTAAAATTGAAACATTTACAAAACAAGGGTACTCACTTAAAATTCCAAGAAATTATAGTAAAGTTGAAGATAATGGCGAATTTGTTTGGTATCGCTATCATTTAAACGGAGACAACAGTATGGAATTAATTTCCTATACAGTTCCAATTACTTCTGAAGATGATGAAAATGGAAATAACATAGTTGCAATAAGAGATGCCTTTGGCAAAAAAAACATTCCAGGTCAAATTGAAGATTCTTATATGATGACTGAAGAAGCGTATTCACCTCACGTTTTTGAAGTTGAAATAGATGGGAAAAAAGCTTTTGAAACTCGTGGAAAATGGGAGGTTAAAAATGTGTATATGGCGGGACCATTTTTAAGTTATACGATTGTAGATAAACCAAACAACAGGTTGGTTGTTGTTGAGGGTTTAACCTTTGCTCCTTCAATTAATAAAAGAGATTATATGTTTGAACTAGAGGCTATTTTAAAAACTATTAAAATAGATTAACAAAGTTACTTAATAATTGCAGATGTAACTTAAGTTACTGTAATGTTGTAAGTTTTTACGTCACTTTGTCGTCAAATAGAATAGTATAGAATTGCTATACGTATAATATTAAATTTTAAAAAATGACAGAATTATTATCAAAAGAAACTTTTTTAGAAAAAGTTTTTAATTTCGAAAAGAATAAAGAGTGGAAATTTGAGGGTGATTTACCTTGTATTATAGATTTTTATGCTGATTGGTGTGGGCCATGTAAAATGGTAGCACCTATTTTAGAAGAATTAAGCAACGAATATAAAGGAAAAGTGAATATCTATAAAGTTGATACTGAAGCAGAACAAGAATTAGCCGCAGCATTTGGAATTAGAAGTATTCCTTCTATATTATTTGTGCCTAAAGATACTGAACCACAAATGGCTCAAGGTGCTCTTCCTAAACACCAATTAGAGCAAATAATAAAAGACGTTTTAAAAGCTTAAATAAAACCTTAAGCTCATAAAAAAAGCCGCAATATATTGCGGCTTTTTTTATTTATAAATTTATGTTTTAAACCAACCCATTTTCAATTAAATATTCACCTATTTGAATGGTATTTGTTGCTGCGCCTTTACGTAAGTTATCTGCAACAATCCACATATTTAAAGTATTTGGTTGAGATTCATCTCTTCTTATTCTACCAACAAAAACCTCATCTTTATTATGTGCATAAATTGGCATTGGATACGTGTTTGTATCTAAATTATCCTGTACAATTACCCCAGGAGTTTCACTTAATAATTTACGAACATCAGCCAAATCAAAATCATTTTCAAACTGAACGTTTACAGCTTCAGAGTGGCCACCAGCAGTTGGAATACGAACCGCAGTTGCAGTTACAGAAAAAGAATCATCCCCTAAAATTTTCTTAGGCTCTTTTACCAATTTCATTTCTTCTTTGGTATATCCATTTTCTAAAAACACATCACATTGTGGAATTGCATTTCTGCTAATTGGATAATGATACGCCATTTCTCCTTTTATGCCTTGAATTTCGTTTTCAAGTTGTTGAACAGCTTTTACACCAGTTCCAGAAACGGATTGGTAGGTTGAAATTACCACACGTTTCATAGTATATTTTTTATGCAAAGGAGCCAAAGCCATAACTAATTGAATAGTAGAACAGTTTGGATTTGCAATAATTTTATCCTCTTTAGTTAGCACATTTCCATTTATTTCAGGTACTACTAACTTTTTAGTAGCATCCATCCTCCATGCTGAGGAATTATCAACAACCGTACAGCCAACTTCAGCAAATTTTGGTGCCCATAATTCAGAAGTGGCTCCACCTGCTGAAAATAAAGCAATATCAGGTTTTGCATTAACAGCATCTTGTAATCCAATAATTGTATAGTCTTTTCCCTTATATGCTAATTGTTTACCAACAGAACGTTCTGAGGCAACTAATAATAATTCAGTAATTGGAAAATTTCTTTCCGCTAAAACTTGTAACATTACGTTACCAACCATTCCTGTTGCACCTACAACTGCTACTTTCATCTTTTTAATTTTTAATTTTATTATGGATGCAAATTTTGTAAAAAAAGCCGACAAACCAATGCTAAAAAATAAATATTAACAAATAAATATTTTTTTGTTAAATAGCTGCGGTTCTAATAATTAAATAACTATTATTTTTACTTATATGGAATAGTTTTTGATGCAATTTTAAAAAGTTTTTATGAAAAAATTACAAATTACCCTGCTTTTATTAATCTTACCTTTTTTATCTTTTTCACAATATATTGAGGGAAAAGTATTAGATGCAACTACAAATAAACCTATTGAAGGTGTTAACGTATTTATGAAAGGAATTAATAGAGGAGCCATTACAAATGAAAAAGGGAACTATTATTTAAAATTTCCTTATGAAATTGTAAAAAATGACATTATTAGTTTTTCGCACATTGCATATGGTAAATTAGAAATTCCATATATTCAAAAGAAAAAAAATTACTCAGTAAGCTTACTAATTGATTTAAAAAAGTTAGAAGAAGTTAATCTATCTTCTAGTAGAAATCTAAAAAAGGCTATTTCATATAAAAAACTTTCTTCAATGAAAAGTGCTGTGCATTCTTTTGGCTCTTTATTGAAAGATGGAAAAATTTATGTAATTGGCGGAGATGTTTCAGGTGGAGAAGATATGTTCATGAAAACTTTGGAGTATTACCCTGATATAGATGATTTTGGTGAGTTTTTAGCCAAAGCAAATCGTTATTTCTCTTTTTCAAAAATCAGATATAATGGTGATTTACAAGTGTATGATATAAAAAATAATGCTTGGACAAAGTCAAAATCAAAATTTAAAAAAAGGGCTTATCATAATTTAAATTATTACAATAATAAAGTATATGTTTTAGGAGGTAAAAATAGTTCAGCAAATGGAAAATTTCAATACTTAGATGATAAAATAGAAATTTTCGATATAGACAAAGACACGCTATTTATTGATAACACCAATCCTCATCAATCAGTAGATTTTGCATCTTTCACTTATGATGATACTATGATTTTAATGGGAGGGTCTCTTAAATGGAACAATAATGGCTTTAAAGAGTATTCTAATAAAGTTCATTTGTATAATTTTAAGACTGGATATTGGTATCAATTAGGGAATATGCCAATAGCAAAAGAGACAAAAGGTATATTAATTGAAGATAAAATTTATTTAGTAGGCGGTTTTAATAATAAGCCGCTATCATCTATAGAAACTTTTGATTTAACAACTCAAAAATGGGAAAAAGAAGGAAACCTCTTATATGGAATTGGCAAACCGGCAATAACCCATAAAGACAATATTATTTACTTTTTTAATGATGGAAAAATAAGTACATACAACGTTTTAACAAAAGAATTAAACGAATATTTAATTGAGCTATTTTTAGAAGCATCAGAAATGTATTATAACAATAATACATTATATATAATTGGCGGTCTTAAAAGAACAAATTATTCTATGTATCCTTCATCTGAACTTTTCAGCATTGATATTAATGAATTTAACAATACAAAAGTTCATAATTCAAAAACACTTTAAACGTTTACAACCTTGAAAGCCTTAGAGTTTTTAAAGTTCCTATTGTTTATTTGAAACTCTAAATAGTTATTAGAATTTATGTATTTTTGCAAAAATTAAAAAGATATTAGATTTTAATATCTAATAAATTGTTTAACTAAAAAAGTATAGCATGCAACTGTACAATAAGTTAAGCGCTCAAGAACGTGCTCATTTAATAGATAAGGCGGGAAAAGACCGTTTAACCATTTCATTCTATCAATATTATAAGATAGAAAATCCACATATACTAAGAGACCATTTATTTATTGAATGGAACAAATTAAACGTATTAGGAAGAACGTATATTTCTAATGAAGGCATTAATGCACAAATTTCTGTTCCTTCAGAAAATTTGGAAGCATTAAAAAATCAATTAGACAGTGTATCTTTTTTAAAAGAATGCCGTTTAAATATTGCCATTGAACAGGATAATAAATCTTTTTTAAAACTAACAGTAAAAGTTAGAGACAAAATTGTTGCAGATGGTTTAAATGATGAAACTTTTGATGTTACCAACAAAGGTGTTCATTTAGATGCCGAAAATTTCAATAAATTATTAGCAGATCCAAACACTATTTGTGTAGATATGCGCAATCATTATGAAAGTGAAATTGGTTATTTTGAAAATGCAATTACACCAGATGTTGACACGTTTAGAGATTCGTTAGATATTATTGAAGCGCAATTAAAAGAGCATAAAGAAGATAAAAATTTATTGATGTATTGTACCGGCGGTATTCGTTGCGAAAAAGCCAGCGCTTACTACAAGCATAAAGGATTTAAAAATGTTTTTCAATTAGAAGGTGGAATTATAGAATATACCCGACAAGTTAAAAACAAAGGTTTAGAAAATAAATTTATTGGTAAAAACTTTGTTTTCGATCACAGAATGTCCGAGCGAATTTCTGATGATATTGTTGCTAATTGCCACCAATGTGGTGAACCTTGCGATACGCATGTAAATTGTGCTAATGAAGCTTGTCATTTATTGTTTATTCAATGTGAAAAATGTGCTGAAAAAATGGATGCCTGTTGTTCAACAGCCTGTCAAGATATTATTAAATTACCTATTGAAGTCCAAAAAGAATTGCGAAAAGGAATCCCTAACAGCAATAAAATCTTTAAAAAAGGACGTTCAGAAGTTTTAACTTATAAAAAATAAAAATGCAGAAAATAGAATTAATGGCACCTGCCGGAAATTTTGAATCGTTACAAGCCGCATTAGATAACGGAGCAGATTCAATTTATTTTGGTGTTGAGCAATTAAATATGCGTGCGAGAGCTTCAATTAACTTTACATTAGATGATTTACAAGAAATTTCTGATAGGTGTAAAGCTAAAAATGTTAGAACCTACCTTACGCTAAATACGATAATATACGATCACGATTTAACCATTGTTAAAACCTTGATTCAAAAGGCAAAAGAAGCAGATATTACAGCGGTAATTGCAATGGATCAGGCAGTTATTGCTACTGCAAGAGCAATTGGTATGGAAATTCATATTTCTACACAAATAAATATTACCAATATAGAAACTGTTAAATTTTATGCCATGTTTGCCGATACTATGGTGTTAAGTAGAGAGTTGAGTTTGCGTCAGGTTAAAAAAATTACTGATCAAATTGAAAAGGAAAATATTTGTGGTCCAGCAGGTAGGTTGGTGGAAATTGAAATATTTGGTCACGGCGCCTTGTGTATGGCAGTTTCTGGGAAGTGTTATATGAGTTTACATACGCATAATTCTTCAGCAAATAGGGGTGCTTGTAAACAAAATTGCAGAAAAAAGTATACGGTTATAGATCAGGAAACTGGTATAGAAATGGAATTGGATAACGAGTACATTATGTCTCCAAAAGATTTATGTACTATCGATTTTTTAAATGAAATTGTTGATGCTGGTGTAAAGGTTTTAAAAATTGAAGGAAGAGGAAGAGCACCAGAATATGTTGCTAAAGTAATTAAATGTTACCGAGATGCTATTGACAGTATTGATGCAGGAACTTACAGTAAAGAAAAAGTAATTACCTGGATGCAAGAGCTTGAAAAAGTTTATAACAGAGGATTTTGGAGTGGTTATTATTTAGGACAGCAATTAGGTGAATGGAGCAAAGGTTCAGGAAGCCATGCAACTCAAAAGAAAGTGTATTTAGGTAAAGGAATGCATTATTTTCCGAAAGCAAACATAGGGGAGTTTAAAATTGAAGCCTATGATATTACTATTGGAGATACTATTTTAATTACTGGACCAACTACTGGAGCAAAAGAAATGGAAGTAAAAGAAATGTTTGTAAATGACGTAAAAGGCAACAAAGCTACCAAAGGAGACTCTTGTACTATTCCTTTAGAATTTAGAATTCGCCCTTCAGATAAATTGTATAAAATTGTTGAAAATAAAGTAGAGGCTTAAAAGTTTAAGGTTAAAAAATCTGGAACCCAGTATTGTGAAAAAGGACATAAAAATACCTGAAGTAAGTGATGTGTTTATGGCTGTTGTTAAAGAATATAACAGTAATTTTCAATGTGAAGATTGGAATGCTTATATAATTAACAATAAACAAGTTGCTATTGAAATGGTTTTAATAGTTTCAAAAGGATATGACGAAGATACGTTAACAGAAACTTCATTAATGCGACATAAAATTGAAAAACTTCCTGCAAAATCATTTGCCAAGGTTGAATTAATGCAGGAGGTTATTTTAAAGCTTTCTAACTTTTTTAATGTTACATTTTTTGAAGGAAACACTATGTTCGATAAAAAATATTTGTTTGAAAAAGGCACGATTAAAGAAAGTGCTTTACGCAACATTCCTTTGTTAAATAAACGAGGTATATTAGTAAAATAATAAACATATAATATTATATTCATGAAAATCACTTTTTTTACTTTATTATTAAGCATCAGTTTTGTCACTTATTCCCAAAACATATCCTTATATGTTGGAACCTATACCGGTGCAGACAGCGAGGGAATTTATAAGTACGATTTTAATACAAAAACTGGAGAATTAAGTAACAAAAAATTAGTTGCAAAAGCTGAAAACCCTTCATTTATAACTTTTTCATCAGATAAAAAGCACTTATATTCAGTAAGTGAAAACGGTGAAAATAGCAATATAAATGCTTTTTCAGTTGGCAAAAATGGAATGCTGAACTTTATAAATCAAGCTTCAAGTAACGGTGCAAATCCGTGCCATGTACAACTTAACAAAAACAATACTAAGGCTGTTATTTCAAATTATACGGGAGGAACAATTTCAATTTACAATATTGAAAAAAATGGAAGTGTTAATGAGGCTTTTCAAGTTTTAGACCACAATACTGAAACCAAAAAATCTCATGCGCATTCGGCAAAGTTTTTTAAAAACAATTTATTTATTGCTGATCTTGGTCGTGATTTTTTAGCACAATATGATAAAAATGATAGCAAATATTCTTTAAAAGAAAATTTTAAAATGAAAGAAGGTGCAGGACCACGACATTTTGAAATTTCAAAAAAAGGAAAGTTTATTTATGTTATTAACGAGTTAAACTCTACTGTTTCGGTTCTTAAAAAAGATAAAGAAAGTTATACCAATATTCAAAATATAAGCACATTAAGTGATGATTTTAATAATGAAAGTTTTTGTGCAGATATTCATTTATCTAAAAATGAGCGTTTTTTATATGGCTCTAACAGAGGTGAAAATTCCATTGTAGTTTTTAAAAGAGATAAAAAAAATGGTACACTTCAAAAAATTCAAAATATACCTGTTCACGGAAATTGGCCTCGTAATTTTACAATAGCTCCAGATGGAAAATTTTTATTGGTGGCGAATCAAAAAAGTAAAAATATAAGCGTTTATAAAGTTAATAAAAGTTCTGGTAAACTTACTTTTTTACACAGTATTGAAGCTCCAACACCTGTTTGTTTATTGTTTTAATTCAAAGTAATAAATATTGTCTGAATCGCTATATCTGTATGTAGTTAGGTAACCGCTGTTTTCATTAATAAAAACCACACCTAATTCATCAAATTCTGAGTTAAATAGTTCCATTTTTTCTGGCAATCCCCAATAACCGTTTTTTTTAACAATTTTGAAAATATTAAAATCGCCTTGTTCTCTATAAATTTCTGTTATTTTTACTTTACCTTTTTCATCCGTTATATAAGAAGCTCCCGTTATTTTTCCTTCATAAATATTTGACACAAAATATAGTGTATTTTCATTGTAAATTGTAGGATTTAGAATTTCGAATTCGGGCTGCGAAATAAAGATAACTTCTCCTTTTTCCCATTCATTATTTTCATTTCTTTTGAATTCCAATAGGTGCAATCTTCTTTTTTCATTTGAAACCACAACCATTCTATTGCCATCTTTTGAAATTGTTGGATAGGTATATGAAAAATCTAACCTACAAATTGGTAAGGGTGTTATATCTTCAACCTTAAAATTGTTTAAAATTCCTTTGTAAATTGTATAATTATAATTTCCAATTGAATCCGCTTTTTTTGAAGTTCCCGTAAAGTAAATTTCATTTTTAAAAATTGCTACTGCACCTAAGTTATATTTTGAACCTATTTTAAATTTTGTTGATTTCGATTTTAAATCGGAGTAATACAGTTTATAATAACTGCTTTTATGGTTTGAAGCATAAATTAGACCTTCACCAAAAATTGTTGGAAAAATGTTTCCTTCAGAATTTAATGATAAGTATGTTTCGTATAAGCTAAGTTTATCATTTTCAGTAATTAGAATTTTTTCCTGTGCATTTATTTTAAAAATAATACAAAATAAAAATATAGCAATTCTAATTTTCATAAGAGACCCATTTAATTAACTTTCCAAAGTTAATCAATTAAAAGGTACTTAAAACTTTACCAAATTCGGTTACTTTATCCCAGTCTGTATATTCAATTTTGGTGTTTTTATCAGTTGGTCCTTTGGTCATCCACATAATAAACTGTATCATTATTCTATCAAAAGTCTTATACTTTTTATAATCTAACATCCCGGCAAAAACTTCAACAACTGTAGGTTTCCAATCAATATTTTTAAAAAATTTAATTACATATGGGTTGGTGTCTGGTTTATTTTTTTCAGGTTTACGAGCTACAAGATTAACTGAGAAAAATGCAGTTTTAATAGCATCTAATTTCAATTTATTTTTATTAATAAATTCAATTATTTTTTCATTATGTACACCATACCTAATACTTGAACCAATAATAAGTTTATTAAAACTGGCAACATCTTCGTTAAAATTATCTATTGAAAAAAGTTCAACATTGATATTATTTTTTTGAAGTTCGTTTACAAGTTGGTTACAAATTTTTAACGTTTGCCCATCAACTGTTGCGTATAAAATTCCAATTCTAACACTCATATTAAATGCATTTATTTAAATGTCTAAATTACTTAAAAAACAACTTTTTTAGTATGATATATGTCAACAAAAAAGCCCATTCAAATGAATGGGCTTTAATTTTTTTAAAAGAATTTAAACGCTTCTTAGATAACTTTTACGTTAACTGCATTTAAACCTTTTTTACCTTCTTTAAGTTCAAACTCAACAACATCTCCTTCTCTGATTTCATCAATCAGTCCAGAAACGTGTACAAAATAATCTGTGTTAGAACCTTCTTCTGTTACAAATCCAAAACCTTTAGACTCGTTAAAAAATTTTACTGTACCTTTTTTCATTGTTAAAAAATAAATTAAAGTGCTAAGTTAATATTATTTCGTAGCATCTAACAATTATTTTAAATAATATTGCAATTATTTTATTGTAAACCCTTACTAATCTATAAGTTCTGTTAAATTTTTAAACACTGTTTTCGGATTTTTGTTTTCGTATAAAATTTGATAAACAGCATTAATAATTGGGGTATTCACATTGTTTTTTTCATTTAATAAATAAGCACTTTTTGCTGCATAATAACCTTCAGCTATCATACTCATTTCCATCATAGCGCTTTTAACAGTGTACCCTTTTCCAATCATATTGCCAAACATTCTGTTTCTACTAAAAATTGAATATCCTGTTACCAATAAATCACCTAAATAAGCCGAGTTATTAATATTGCGTTTCATTTTATGAATTTTTTTTATAAAACGCTTCATTTCTCTAATAGAGTTAGACATTAAAACCGACTGAAAATTATCTCCATAACCCAAACCATGTGCAATACCAGCAGCTATAGCATAAATATTTTTAAGCATTGCCGCATATTCGGTTCCAATTATATCATCTGAAATTTTAGTTTTTATGTAATTACTTGAAATACAATCACCTAAAATTTTAGCTTTTGCTTCATCCTGACAAGCAATTGTTAAATAAGATAAGCGTTCCATAGCAACTTCTTCTGCATGGCAAGGTCCTGTAATAACCCCAATATTTTCAATTGGAATATTTAATTTTTTATTAAAATGCTCCCCAACAATTAGTCCACTTTCTGGAATAATTCCTTTAATTGCAGAAAACACAATTTTTGATGATAAATCAACTTTTATTTTATCAAGTTCTGCTTTTACAAAAGCTGATGGAATTGCAAAAATTAAAATATCTGCATATTTCACCATTTTATTTATATCACTAGAAAGGTTTAATTGATTTACATTAAACTCTGCAGAACTAATATAATTTGGATTGTGTTCGTTTTCTTTTATATAATCTATTGCGCTCTGATTCCGCATATACCAGCCTACTTGCTCTAAATTTTCACAAAGCATTTTTACAATGGCTGTTGCCCAACTTCCGCCGCCAAAAACGGCAATTTTAGGGTTTTTATTCATTTATTAAGATTTAGTTACACCAAAAGTAAAAAAACTAAATGAATTGCGCTCTTAAAACTGCGAAACAATGGTTTTTACACTTCTTAAATATGATTTTCCAAATAAGTTTAAATGTATTAACAGTGGGTATAAATTGTAAATATCTTTTCTAAAATTAAAGTCTTTTTCCAGCGGATATATTTCTTTATATATTTTATAAAATTCTTCTGAAAAACCTCCAAAAAGTAAACTCATAGCCAAATCAATTTCTCTATGTCCATAGTATACCGCCGGATCAATAAAAACTGCTTTATTATTTGGAGCGGCAATAAAATTTCCACTCCATAAATCACCATGTACAGCGCAGGGTTTTTCCTTTGGAATAAAAGAATCCAACTGGGTATATAAACTTTCAAATTGTTTTAATTCTTTGATTTGAAGCAAGTCTTTACTAAAAGCCAATTTAACTTGTGGTTTTAACCTGTTTTCAATAAAAAAAGCTGGAAAATCATTAAAAAATGTATTTTTTTGAACAAGTTGTCCCATGAAGTTTGAGTAATTTAATCCAAATTTTTCACTTTTATTTTGGTGTAAATTAGCCAATTGAATGGCGAAATTTTGCCAGAATTTGTTGGTTTCAAAAATACTGTCAATCCAACTTAAAACAAGATATATATTACCTTTAAATATTCCTTCAGAAATTATTTTTGGAGTAATTGCGCCATGAGTTTTTAAAAATTTTAAGCCTAAAGCCTCTTCTTTGAAACCATTTTCAAAAACAGATATATTATTTATTTTTACAAAATAGTTAAAACTTTCTGCAGAAATTTTATACGTACTATTTATAGAACCACCACCAATAGTTTGCCATTTAAACACTAATTTTCGGTGCAACTTATTATTAATTTCGTTTTCTATATGTTTTGCTAATTCTAAATTCATTTGCTTATATAACCAAACTTAAAAATTATTTTATTGAAATGAAGTGATACTTTTGTACTTTTATATTTTTACATTAAAAACCCAATTTGAGCGCACTTAAACGATTTTTTAAAGACACCATAATTTACGGAATTGCTGCTGTTTTACCACGTATAATTAACTTTTTATTAGTGCGTGTTCATACCGATGCTTTACCAACTAATAATTACGCAGAAAATACCAATTTTTATATTTGGATTGCCTTATTGGCTGTTCTTTTAACTTTTGGAATGGAAACTGCTTTTTTTAGGTTTTACAAAACGGAAGAAAAAAAGGATGCTTTAATTTCTACAGCATTTATTAGCGTTTTTAGTACAGCAATTATATTTGTGGTTATTGCATTTTTGTTTTCAGATTTTTTTACATCCATATTCGATTTTAAAAACAATCCTTTACAATTAAAATTACTAATTGGGATTATTGCAATAGACACGCTTATGGTAATTCCATTTGCTTATTTAAGAGCTTCTAACAGACCTTTAAAATATACAGCAATAAAATTAATTAATGTTGCAATTATAGTGGCAATTAACCTCTTATTTTTAAAATTTATTCCTGAATTACAAGCCAAAGGAAGTAGTATTCCTAAATTTTTAACTGAATTATCAACTAGTACTGCAAAAGTTAATTTTATTTTTATTGCAAATATTATTGGAAGTGCTTGTTCATTTATTTTAGTGCTTCCGTATTTATTAAAATTCAAATGGAGTTTTAATAAAGTATTATTTAAAAAAATGGTTTCTTATAGTTGGCCAATTGCAGTTGCAGGTGTAGCTTATGTAATTAATGAAAATTTAGACAAAATATTAATTGGTAAAATGATTGATAAAAACGCGATGGGTATTTACTCTGCTTGTTATAAATTGGCAATTTTTATGAATTTATATATTATGGCCTTTCGCTTAGGTGCTGAACCCTTCTTTTTTAACCATTCTGATAAAAAAGATGCTAAAGAAACCTATGCTAAAATCCTAAACTATTTTATTATTGTTGGTGCTTTAGTTTTTGTTGGGATTGTAGTTTTTATTGATATTTTAAAACGACCATTTATTAATGAAGCATATTGGGATGCTATTATTATTGTGCCCATTGTACTTTTAGCAAATCTTTTTTTAGGTGTGTATCACAATTTAGCTATTTGGTATAAGCTAACTGATAAAACGCGATTTGCAATGCTATTCTCTATTATTGGAGCCATAATAACCATAGTTGTAAATATTGTAATGATTCCAAAAGTTGGATTTATAGCTTCAGCCTGGGCTACTTTACTGGCATATGGAACTATGATGCTCCTCTCCTATTTTATAGGAAAAAAATACTACCCTGTTCCATATAATTTAAAAAAATCTGGAAGTTATTTAATAGTTTCAATTGTAATAGCTTATATTTCTTTTAATTATTTTAGAGAAAATTATTTAGTTTCCATAGCATTGGTAATTTTATTTGGATTACTTATTTACTGGAATGAAAGAAAAGAATTATTAACAATTTTAAAACGAAAATAGCAGAAAAATTATTTAAAAATGGTACTTGAAAAATTTAACGATCAAACAGGAATACTTGAAACACTATTTAATGGAGAAGTTACCTTATTAGAAGTAGTAAATTATATTATTAGAACAAAGGAAAATAAAAAATATCCTAGAACCCTAAAAATATTTACAGATTCAAGTGATGCCATTTTTAATTTTTCAATAGAAGATTTAAATATAATTATGGAGGAAAATTTAAAATCTTTAAAAAACTACTCTTGTATTATTGATGCAATTATTGTTGATAATCCTAAAAACACGGTACTCACAATGTTATATGCTAAATTAGCAGAAACAAAGAAATATAAATTTAAAGTCTTTGCTACCAAAGAGGCTGCTTTAGATTGGTTGCAATTAAATTAAAATATTATATGAAAACTATTGTATCCATATTAATTTATGTAAGTTTTATTTCAGCTCTTTTTTCACAAGAAAAAGAAACAACTGCAACTACTAATGTTTCAATATTAAAAAAGGAGTTTTTAATTTCAGATTTGAATGCTATCAGTCATAAAATTTGGGTGTATTTACCTCCTAATTATCATAATTCATCAAAAAAATATCCTGTAATTTATATGCACGATGCGCAAAATTTATTTGATGATAAAACATCTTTTATTGGTGAATGGCATGTAGATGAAACTTTAAATAAATTGTACAAAAAAACTAAAAAAGGATTTATTGTAGTTGCTGTTGAAAATGGTGGCGAAGAACGAATTAATGAATATACACCTTGGAAACACGAAAAATATGGTGGAGGAAAAGGAGCAATTTATATAGATTTTTTAAAAAATACTTTAAAACCCTATATAGATTTAAACTACAGAACAAAAAAACAAGCTAAACACACAGCTATAATTGGAAGTTCTTTAGGTGGTTTAATTTCGTATTATGGTGGATTAAAATATCCTAAAACATTTGGGAAAATTGGTTCTTTATCAACCTCGTTTTGGTTTTCTAATCAAGTAGCAGATTTCACAATTAAAAATGGGAATAATAAAACTTCAAAATTATATCTTTTAGTTGGTGAAAAAGAAGGTGAAGATATGGCGGAAGACACTCAAAAAATGAAAAAATTATTGCTTGAAACTGGCTTTAAATCGAAAAATATAATAGCTGATATTAATCCTGAAGGAAAACATAATGAAGCTTTTTGGAGTACTGAATTTTTAGGGGTAATTACCTGGCTTTATAATATAAAATTAAATTAAAATGAACATACAAATCATCAACAAATCTAAACACGAATTACCAAGTTATGAAACCATTGCTTCTGCCGGAATGGATTTACGCGCAAATATTGACGAAGCTATTACTTTAAAACCTTTAGAACGTACCATTGTTAAAACAGGCTTGTTTATTGCATTACCTGTTGGTGCAGAAGCACAAGTGCGCCCACGTAGTGGTTTAGCCGCTAAAAAAGGAATTACTGTTTTAAATGCTCCTGGAACTGTTGATGCGGATTATCGTGGTGAAATTGGAGTGATTTTAGTAAATTTATCTAACGAAGATTTTGTGATAAATGATGGTGAGCGAATAGCACAATTGGTAATTGCAAAACATGAACGTGCTAATTGGGAGCAAGTTGAAATTTTAAGTGAAACTAAACGTGGTGCTGGTGGATTTGGTTCTACTGGTGTGTAATTTATTTATTGAACTCTTTAAGCTTTTTTGCAAAAATAATATGGTTTGCAAATAACCGTTATGCTGAATTTATTTCAGGGTGACGTGCTATTTCAATACATACTTCTTCACCAATATTTAACGATGTTGTATGTTCAAAAAATATAGTTTTACCTTTTAAATCTGCTTCAATTAAATAATAACTTCCTTTAAAAAAAGATGAAATAATTTTAGCATTTAAATCAGATTTTAATACAACCTTCAGTTGATTTGGATACAACAAAATAGTTTCTTTTGAAGAGCTTTTTGAATCAATAAAATTTAACTGTAATTCGTTTATCTCGTTAAAAAATGATGCTATATAAGCAGATTTAGGATTATTATAAATGTCTTCAGGTGTACCTATTACTTCTATTTTAGCATCTTTTAAAACAATTATTTCATCTGCAAAAGAAAGTGCATCCGTAGTATCATGTGTTGCTACAATACACAAAATATTCTTAGATTTTAAGTATTTAAAAAGACTTCTTCTTAAATGGTTTTTTCTAAAATTATCGATGTGGCTAAAAGGTTCGTCCAGTAATAAAACTTCCGGTTCTTTTGCTAATACTTTTGCAATGGCAACACGTTGTTTTTGACCTCCACTTAAGTTTTTAACTTTCGTTTTTAAAAACTGAGACATATCAACAACTTCTAATAATTCCTTTATTCGTTGTTGTTTTTTTGGATCTTGACTTGAAATATTTTTACCAATATTTTCTTCAACAGTTATATAAGGCATTAAATCGAAATCCTGAGGTAAATATTTCATAAAATCTTCGCCTGGAATTAGGTAAAAATTGGGTCCTAATAGTTTTTCATTATTCCAATAAACAGCACCTTTTTCAATATGAAGTAAACCGTAAATAATTTCTAATAATGTACTTTTTCCACAACCACTTTCACCAACTACCGCAATATAATCGCCCTTATTTGCCGTAAAACTGAGATTTTTTAAAACTTCTTTGGTTGTATAACCAAATGATATGTTAGCTACTTTTAACATTTATATTATTCGAATCCTATATGTATTAAAGCATCTCCCTGAATAACAACAGGAGAATGATTTGAGTTTAATATATACCCTTCCTGAGGGTTTTTAAAAGTATTTTCATAATTTCCATAAGGATCGGAAATACTGCCTAATTTTACCCCTTTTTCAACTTTTTGACCAGCACTAATATTAGATCTATACATACCTGAATGTTTAGCCCGTATCCATTTTGAACTTGTAATTACAACTGGCGGATTTTCTTTGGTTGCTTTTGAAATTTTTGAAGAAAAATCATTCAACCCTAAATGATGCATTAAATTAATAGCACCCTGAATTCCAACTTTTGTAACATTTTTATCAAGATTTAAAGATTTCCCACCTTCAAAAAGCAACACTTTTTTACCTAATTTAACCATAGAATTTCTAAAAGTTTTTTCCTGACTTTTACTAAATACAATAAAGGGCGCTCCAAATACTTTTGCTAGTTCTAGAGTTTCTTCATCTGTGCCATTTATACGTAATTGAGAATAATTAAAACGTTGTGCTCCCCCAGTGTGATAATCAATACAATAATCTACTTTTGGAATTACTTTAGTCATTAAATAATAGGCAAATTTACTAGCTGATGAACCTGTATTAGAGCCCGGAAACATTCTGTTTAAATCTCTACCATCAGGAAATTCTCTTGTTTGGTTTAAAAAACCAAAAACATTTAATAAAGGAATACAAATAATAGTTCCTTTTTCCGGTTTATGAAGACCGGAAGCCACTATTTGGCGCACGATCTCTATTCCATTTGTTTCATCTCCATGAATACCACCAATTAACAATAAACAAGGTCCATCAACCTTACCTCTGGAAACAATTATAGGAATATCAATTTTTGAACGCGTAGTTAACCTGGCAATATCCATATTAATTGTTACCGATTCACCAAAACCAATTTTATGATTTAAGATTTTAAAATCACTCGGCATGACGCTCAATATAATGAATTATTTTACCAGCAATATCAATTCCTGTTGCTGCTTCAATTCCTTCTAGCCCCGGTGAAGAATTTACTTCTAAAATAAGAGGACCTCTAGCTGATTGTAATAAATCTACTCCTGCAACTCCTAATCCCATAACCCTAGCTGCTTTTAATGCTGCATTTTCTTCATCTATTGATAATTTAATGATTTCCGCAGAACCACCACGATGCAAGTTTGAACGAAATTCACCTTCTTTACCTTGACGTTTCATAGCTCCAACTACTACTCCATCCACTACAAATACTCTAATATCTGCACCTTTTGCTTCTTTTACAAATTCTTGAGCAATTACTCTTGCCTTTAAACCATTAAAAGCTTCTAATACTGAAGTTGCTGCAGTGTCAGTTTCAGCTAAAACAACACCTAAACCCTGTGTACCTTCTAATAATTTTATAACTAAAGGCGTACCTCCAACATCTTGAATTACATCTTCTACGTTTTTTGAGTAATTGGTAAACACCGTTTTAGGCAAACCCAATCCAGCTCTAGACAGTACTTGTAAACTTCTTAATTTATCTCTTGAACGCATTAATGCTTGAGATTCAACAGCTGTAAAAACTTTCATCATTTCAAACTGACGAACAACAGCAGTTCCAAAAAAAGTTACAGAAGCACCTATTCTTGGTATAACTGCATCTACATTAGTTATTAATTCGTGTTTATAACGTATTGCTGGTTTTTTTCTTTCAATTATAATATCACATTTAGTATGATCTACAATTAACATTTCATGGTTTCTATTTTTACCAGCCTCTATAAGTCTTTTTGTAGAATATAAATTTGGATTTCTTGATAAAACAACAATTTTCATTTTAACCGTTTTTTTTATTTAATTTTTTAAATGATAGATTTTTTTTAGCAGTATCAATTATAAATTTTTTAGATAAAAATTTTCTTCCTAAAAGTACTGGATACATCATTGAACCTCTTTCTGTTAACGACAACTCTATGTTATGAATTTCATTAAAAATAAGAATTTGTGTTTCTATAATATATCGATTTTCAATAATTCCGTTTGAACTTTTTACATTTTTTTGAATAAAATCTTTAAAGTAAAAATATTTTTCGTGGTATTTTTCATGTTTAGGATCTAAAAATTGACATTTCAATACCTCATTCTCAACTTCAATATGATGGCAATGAAAACTAGAAGTATAAGCTCCAGAATCAACTTTAATAGCTATACCAAACAACTCTAATTTTGGAAAATCAACAATATCAGTTCTACCAATAAGTGTTTTTATTTGGTTTGTATTCATAATTTAATAGCTAATTATTGAATATAACATATAATAATTTAATTCAATAATTATTTGTCAAAAATAGACTATTATTTTATTCAGATAAGATTTTGAATTATTTTGTTTAAAATTTATTCTAAAAAAGCTTAAAACTAGGTAGTTATAAATAAAATAGGTTGTTTTAAAAGTAGTCTTTAGGTGTAAAATGAAGCAATTTTAAATTTTTAAGTTACTGATAAACAGAGTACTTAAAATTTAAAATTTTTCATAATAACATTAAAAAAACACTTTTAAAACAACCTATTTTATAAAAATTATTATTTAATTTGTTTATTAGGCTTCTTCCTGATTATTAATAAAATCTTTAATTTTTGTTTCTAATTCTTCAGCTAATTCAGGATTGTCTTGAATTAGTGCTTTAACAGCATCACGACCTTGCCCTAATTTTGTATCTCCATAACTAAACCAAGATCCACTTTTCTTTACAATTCCAAACTCAACACCTAAATCTAAAATTTCACCTGTTTTAGAAATTCCTTTTCCGTACATAATGTCAAATTCAGCAACTTGAAAAGGTGGTGCAACTTTATTTTTTACAACTTTTACCTTTGTACTGTTTCCAATAACTCTATCACCATCTTTAATTTGTGTTCTTCTTCTAATATCTAAACGAACTGAAGCATAAAATTTAAGTGCATTTCCTCCAGTTGTTGTTTCAGGATTTCCAAACATTACCCCAATTTTTTCACGTAATTGGTTAATAAAAATAACTGTACAATTTGTTTTATGAATTGTTCCTGTTAATTTTCTAAGTGCTTGTGACATTAAACGTGCATGTAATCCCATTTTAGAATCACCCATTTCACCTTCAATTTCACTTTTTGGAGTAAGTGCTGCAACTGAATCAATTACAACAATATCAATTGCACCTGAACTAATTAAATTATCAGCTATTTCTAATGCTTGCTCACCGTGATCTGGTTGAGAAATAATTAAACTATCAATGTCAATTCCTAAATTTTGAGCATAAAAACGATCAAAAGCGTGTTCTGCATCAATAAAGGCTGCAATACCACCGGCTTTTTGCGCTTCTGCAATTGCATGTAATGTTAAAGTTGTTTTACCTGAAGATTCTGGTCCGTAAATTTCAATAACTCTACCTCTTGGATAACCTCCAACACCTAAAGCTAAATCTAATCCTAATGATCCTGTTGAAATTGCTTCTATATCATCAATAGCAACATCTCCCATTTTCATTACAGTTCCTTTACCGTACGCCTTATCCAATTTATCTAAAGTTAATTGTAATGCTTTTAATTTTGCTGCTTTTTCTTTGTCTTCTGCCATAATCTTTATTAAAATGAGTTAAAATAGTTTGTTGCTAAAATATAAAAAAGTATTGAGTATATTTATGGTTTGTTTATAATTCTATCAACCAATTTTATGAAAAAATCATCACTATCACAAAATATAAATTATAACGAAACTAAACCTTCAATTTCTGTATTATTTGAAACAGATACCACCAAAGAAATACGTATTGTTTTTAAAGAAAATCAATTTATGAAAGCGCATAAAACTGCTTTTCCTATAACTGTTGAAATTTTTGAAGGCGCTATAGATTTTGGTGTAAACGGTACAATTTTTAATTTAGTAAAAGGCGATTTAGTTTCATTAGATGCTAGTGTACCGCACGATTTACTTGCTAAACAAAATAGTATTGTTAGGTTAACATTATCTAAATTAGATACTGTTGAACGGGTTATAAAAGTTTCTGAAAGTTAATATCTTATAAAATCTTGAGATTCTTTAGTTGTACTTAAAATGAAAATAAAAAAATGACTGTTATAGATTGGATAGGTTTTATTGGTGTTTTTCAAATACTATTAGCATATATTTTAAATGTAATTGGAAAACTAAAAAAGGAAGATTTATTTTTTATTTTATTAAATGTAATTGGAGCAAGTTTAGCTTGCTTAGCATCTATATTAATGAAATATATTCCTTTTATTATATTAGAAGCTGTTTGGGTTTTAGTATCGCTTATTTCATTAATTAAATATAAAAAAATAGCCTAAAAAATAATTATTAAAATAAGTTTAATTGAGCATATTGTAATAAAATAATTGTTTTTGCATCACAAATTTCACCTGTTAAAATCATTTTTAATGCTTTATTAAAAGCTACCTCTAAAACTTCAATTTCTTCCGTTTCTTCTTCTAATCCACCTCCTTCACTAATTTTCATTTCATCAGCATATTCAGCAATAAAATAGTGTATTTTTTCGGTAACTGCTCCCGGTGTAGAATACAGTTCAAATACTTTTTTAGGACTATTTATTTTATAACCTGTTTCTTCTTCAGCTTCTTTTTTTATACAAGTTAGCGGATCATCTTTATCTAACAAACCTGCACAAACTTCAATCATCATGCCATCTTCATTTTCATTTAAATAACTTGGCATTCTAAATTGTTTGGTTAAAATAACTGTTTTTTTAGCTGAATTATAAAGTAAAATACAAGCACCATCTCCTCTATCGTAACTTTCACGTATTTGATTTTGCCAAGTACCATTTTTTGTTTGATAATCAAAATCTACCTTATCTAATTTATAATGATTGTTAGATAAGTTTTTAATGCTTTTTATTTTTACTTTAGGATTGCTCATTAATATTATACTTATTATTGTTTTGTTAATTTATTAGTTCCAAAACAACTGTATACTTTATTTGGAAATGAAACATCAAATATTGTTTCTATTTCATTGTCATTTATTTTATTTATTGTTAAACGAGCTTTACCTCCTGGTACAAAATTTTCTATTTTTTCAGTTTCAAAAATTAAGGTTTTAGTATTTGATAATCTATCGTTTAATACGTATTGATTTATGTAGCCTTCGTTATTAAATTGTCGATAAATTATACTATTTCTTGAAGTATCAAAACTTATAAATCCTTTATCTATATGATGTTCTCCTTCCCTATTATTCTCTGTTGGTTTAAAATGGGATTCGTGTTTAACTTCAATATATTTAGCATCCATTATATAATTATAAGATGCTGAAATTATAGAAGTTGAATTGCTAAAACCAGTTCCAGTTCCTTCCCAATTTCCAATAATAAAATCTATTTTTTCTAAGGCATTTTTTTGAGCATTTAACTGAAAAGTACAAGTACTAATTAAAATTAAAAGTATTATTTTTTTCATAATTTAAAATTTAACCATTGCAATATGTGGAATATCATCTTCTAAATACTCTTTTCCTACTTGAATAAAATTGTGAGATTCGTAAAATTCTTTTAAATATTTTTGGGCAGAAATTTTAATTATATTTTCATTAAAAAAACTATTAATAGCTTTAATAGAATAATCCATAATTATATGTCCGTATCCAAATTTACGTTCATTTTTAGCGACAACTACTCTACCAATACTTGCTTCTTTAAAATAATCACCTGGTTTAAAAATACGTGTATAAGCAATAATTTTATCATTTTTTTGCCCAATAACATGCAATGCTTTTTGATCTTTAAAATCAATATCTTGATACACACAATTTTGTTCAACAACAAAAACTTCACTCCGTAATTGTAATATTTCATACAATTCATTTAAAGTTAGTTCTGAAAATTTTTTAGTGTTAATTTCAATCATTATTAATCTTTTTTTATCAATTCTTTTAAATCATCTCTTTTAAATTCTGGCTGGAAATTACAGTGATTAATTTGAAATTTTTCTAACAATAGTTGTTCAATTTTTTCACAAATTATATCAAATTCAGATAATTTAATATCTTTATTAAACTCTATATGTGCTTCTATATGGCAATCGTACTCATTTAATTGCCAAATATGTACATGGTGTATATTTTTTATTCCTTTTACTTTTATTACTTCCTGTTCAACTTCGTCAATATTAACATGTTTAGGCGCAAACAACATTAATATTTTAGTTGAGGTTATTAAAATATCCCAACTCATATAAATTAAATACAACGAAATTATGAGTGTTAATAAAGCATCAATCCAATAAATTTGATAATATTTCATTAATAAACCACCTATTAAAACAGCTACACTAGTTAACATATCTGTTAATAAATGTAGATACGCAGTTTTCATATTTAAATTATGATTGGCATCTTTTTTTAATAAAAGTACACTAAATCCATTTACTGCAATTCCTAAAATAGCTAACCAGATTACTAAATTTGCATGAATTTCATGTATTGAAGAAAACCGTTTAATAGCTTCTATACCTAAAAATACTGCAATTACAATTAAAGAAATTGCATTAATAAATGCGGCAATAATTTCGGCTCTTTTATAACCAAATGTATATTGTTTAGTTTGTTTCTTTTTATTTGATAGTAAATTAGCTGTATAACTTATTATTAATGAAATAACATCTGAAAAATTATGAACTGCATCAGAAATTAAAGCTAAACTTCCGGAAATAAATCCGCCTACCAATTGTGCTAATGTAATTACAACATTTAGTATTATAGATAAAAGTAAATTTTTACCTGATAAACTGTTGTGATTATGAGAATGATTGTGACTCATTATATGGTTTAAAAAAGTTGAAATTAATTTAACAACAGCCTGTTGGTATTTTATCTATTCTGTTTTGATGTCTACCTCCTTCAAAAGGAGTATTTAAAAATATTTCTACAAAACCTAAAGCTTGTTGTAATGAAACAAAACGTGCAGGTATTGCTAATACATTTGCATCATTATGTAATCTAATTAATTCTACTATTTCATTATTCCACACCAAACCAGCTCTAATACCTTGGTGTTTATTAGCTGTCATTTGAGCTCCGTTACCACTACCACAAATTATAATACCATATGTAGCTTTTCCACTTTCTACAGCATCAGCTACCGGATGAATTGCATCAGCATAATCCATACTATTATTTGTATCAGTTCCAAAGTTTAAAACTTCAATACCTTTACTTTCTAATAATTTAATAATTTCAAATTTATACGCTGTACCAGCGTGATCATTACCAATTGCAATTACCATTTTTTATTTTTGTTAATAAGTTAGAATACAAAAGTACAAATTCACGTTTATTAACAGTAAAAAAAGTAATTGTTAATAGTAATTTTTAAATAATTGATTAACAATTACTTTACGTTAATTTAAAATTGTGGATAAGTTTAAGTTTAAAATAGAAAAGTTTTTTTTGATATATTAAAAGAAAAACCTAATGCAAAAACGTACTCTTATTATGCAAATTTATTTATTGATTTTTTAAAATAAGTTGTGAACATAATTTTAACTGTTATAAACATTAAATAACTAAAATGTTATTCAATAAATTAGTTAATTAACACTATTAACAGATTGTTTATAACCTAACTAATTTTACTGATTTTTAAGCTATTAATTTTTTACAACTTGTTAGTTATTTTT
Organism: Lutibacter oceani; assembly: GCF_003384935.1. Classification (GTDB taxonomy): domain Bacteria; phylum Bacteroidota; class Bacteroidia; order Flavobacteriales; family Flavobacteriaceae; genus Lutibacter; species Lutibacter oceani. The sequence goes on along the minus strand of NZ_QTTQ01000009.1, from coordinate 1,032,289 downwards.
AATAAGTGAATAATCAAAATTATATTTCAATTATTTATTATACATATTAACACACTATAATAACAAAAAAATATTTTTTAAATTTTTAAAACTTTTTTTATAATATATATTATTGTTAATAACCTTAAAAAATTAAATTTTAATTGAAAGTTTTAAAACATTTGAAGGTAAAGAAACCGTTTCTATATTATCTTCAGAAGAAAATGAATTATTAATACTTTTTATAGTGAAGAGAATTCCTACAAAAAATATAATAAGAAATAAGATAATAATTTTATATAATCGTTTCATTAGTAAACTGTTCTATCTTAATAAAGACGAAATAATTTAACATTTGTTACAATTTTTTTAAGAAAATTTTAACTTTTTTATATTTAGCTAATAAAAATTGGTTGTTGTGAAGAGTTAAAACTTATAAAAATTACTACTTCAACTAGGTTTACTAACAAAATACTTAATTTAATTAACTATTTTTAGGAATAATAAATTGAATGGCTTTTGGCAGCAACGAAACATTAAAATTTCCTGAACCAATAAGCTCTCCATCTGCTTGAATATAAGTTTTTTCAGTATCTAAAACCTTAATATTTAATTCAGAAGTTTTATAATTTTTAACCAATTTATGACTTGTAATGTTTCCATTAAATAACCCTGGAATATTACCTAAAATAGTAAATAATGTAATTTTTTTAATGTAAGAAATATCAAATAATCCATCAGTTGGATGTACGTTTTTTGTTAATTTCATTCCTCCTCCTGAAAATTCACAAAGTCCAATTAATAACATTAAAGTTTTATCTTTAATTACTTCATTATTAAAACTTATTTCTAACATAGCTTTTTTATAACTGGTTAAACTAACTAACGCTCCAGTTAAATATGCTAAAAAACCTAAATTTTTATATTTATGAACTTTATTTACAACATAACCATCAAAACCAATACCTGCTAAATTATTGAAGAAAAATACTGTTTTAGATTTTAATAAAGTTATTTTTCCAATATCTTGTTTTATTGTATGTTCAGCTTTTATTATTTGAATTGCTTTTTTATAATCTTTTGAAATTTTATAAGTTTTAACCCAATCATTTCCAGTACCAATAGGAATTATTCCAACTTTTATTTCTGAAATATTTATAGGATTTAATATTAAAACTGCATTTACAATATTATGTAAAGTTCCATCACCACCAACACAAATAAATTTTATAAAACCTTGTTTAATAGCATTTTGAACTAATTTTATTGAATGTTTTTCATACGCTGTAAAAACATATTCAAAATCAAATTTTTGTTTTGTTAATTCTTTAAAAATAAGTGGCCATTTCTTTTTTGAAGTTCCATTTCCTGAAGTTGGATTTACAATAACAAACCATTTATTTTTCATAAACTAGTATTAAATTTTCAGCAAAATACAAATAGTAATTTATATAAGCTTTTATTAACATATTCAAGATTAAATATTTGTACTTTTGAGTGAAATAAAAAAGAATAAAATGTCGAAGAGAAAAACAAATTACAAAAAGAAAGGAAACATTATTAAAGATTTAACCCGTAAAATATTAAATCTACTAAATCAAAACTCAAGCAATAGTTTTAATTACAAACAAATAGCTGCAAAATTAGATATTACTGATGCAAATGGTAGAAATCAAATTATTCAAAAATTAGAAGATTTAAAAGGACAACAAAAAGTTGAAGAAGTTGAAAGAGGTAAATTTAAAATTGTTCCAAAAGATAAATACTACATTGGTATTTTAGATGCCACCACAAATGGAAATGCATATTTTATTTGTGATGAATTAGAACATGATATATACATACCAGCCCGAAATTTAAATAGAGCATTAGATAAGGATACCGTTAAAATTTATCTTTATAATAGAAGAAATAGCAAAAAGGAAGAAGGTGATGTTGTTGAAATTATTAAACGTGCAAAAACAGAATTTGTAGGTGTTTTACAACTTAATAAAAACTTTGGTTTTTTAGTAGCTGATGATCCTAAAATGTACACTGATATATTTATTGCTAAAAATAAATTAAAAGGTGCTGAAGATGGTGTAAAAGCATTGGTAAAAATGACCGATTGGCCATCAAATTCTAAAAATCCATTTGGTGAAGTTCTTGAAGTTTTAGGTATGCCTGGTGACCACGAAACCGAAATACATTCTATACTTTTAGAATACGGTTTACCTTATAAATTTCCTGAAAATGTTGAAGATGAAGCAAGTAAACTTTCTTTTGAAATTACAGAAGAAGAAATTGCTAAACGTAGAGATATGCGCAAGGATTTAACGTTTACGATCGATCCAAAAGATGCTAAAGATTTTGATGATGCTTTATCTTTTAAAGTATTAGAAAATGGTAATTATGAAATTGGAATTCATATTGCTGATGTTTCGTATTATGTTCAGGAAAATACTATTTTAGAATCCGAAGCATATCATAGGGCAACATCGGTTTACTTAGTTGATAGGGTAGTACCAATGTTACCTGAAGTTTTATCAAACGGAGTGTGTTCTTTGCGTCCAAACGAAGAAAAATTAACATTTTCTGCCGTTTTTGAAATGAATGAAAAAGGACATGTTTTAAATGAATGGTTTGGTAGAACAGTAACCTATTCTGATAAAAGATTTGCTTATGAAGAAGCTCAGGAAATTATTGAAACAAAAGGCGATTTAGTTTCAGAAGAAATATCAATAACAGGTGAAGCTTATAAAGTGCAACCGGAAATTGTGGCAGCAATATTAAAATTAAATGAATTAGCTAAAAAGCTTCGTAAAAAGAGATTACAACAAGGCGCAATTACTTTTGATAGGGTAGAGGTTAAATTTAATTTAAATGAAAAAGCAGAGCCAATAGGTGTATTTTTTAAAGAATCTAAAGATGCTAATAAACTAATTGAAGAATTTATGCTGTTAGCCAACCGAAAAGTGGCTGAATTTGTGGGAAGTAAAAAAGGTGTACCAAGTAAAAAAACCTTTGTGTATCGTGTTCATGATGAACCAGATTTAGATAAATTAGAATCGCTTCAAACTATTGTAAGTAAATTTGGATATAAAAATAAAATAGATACAAAAGATAAAAAATCAACATCAACATCATTAAACCAATTACTGAAAGATGTCCACGGCTCTGGTGAAGCAAATTTGATTGAAACCTTAGCTGTACGATCTATGAGTAAAGCTGTTTATACTACCGATAATATTGGGCATTACGGTTTAGCTTTTGATTATTACAGCCATTTTACTTCTCCAATTAGAAGATATCCTGATGTTATGACTCACAGATTGTTACAACATTATTTAGAAGGTGGAAAATCTCCAAAAGCCGAAGGTTATGAAGAAAAATGTAAACATGCATCTGAACAAGAATATTTAGCTTCAAAAGCAGAACGTGATTCAATTAAATATATGCAGGTTAAATATATGGAAGATCATAAAGATCAACAATTTGAGGGTGTTATTTCTGGTGTTACTGAATGGGGAATTTATGTTGAAATTATTGAAAATAAATGTGAAGGAATGGTGCGTATTCGCGAAATAAAAGACGATTATTATTTATATGATGAGAAGCAATATGCGCTTGTAGGTCAATCAACTAAAAATTTATATCAATTAGGAGACCACGTTTTAATTAAAGTAAAGCATACAGATTTAGAACGAAAACATTTAGATTTTACCTTAATAGAAAAAATTGAGAAAGATTTAACTTAAAAGGCACAATTATTGTTTATTTAGGTTGTTAATAATATATTACAACTTAAAAAATAAATTATGAGTTATTACTTTAATAAAGTTTTAAAAACTAAAAATTTTGATGAAGCAGTTGATCAAGTATCAGCAGCATTAAAAAAGGAAGGTTTTGGAGTTCTTACCGAAATTAATATTAAAGAAACATTAAAAAATAAAATTAATGTTGATTTTAAAAAATATAAAATTTTAGGGGCTTGTAGCCCTCATTATGCATACGAAGCTCTAAAAAGTGAAGATAAAATAGGATTATTTTTACCGTGTAATATTATTGTTGAAGAACATGAAAATAACAGTATTGAAGTTTCAGCCGTGGATCCAATAGCATCTATGATTGCTGTAAAAAACGAATCGTTAGGAAGTATTGCTTTTGAAATTCAGCAAAAACTTAAAAAAGTAATAAATAACCTAAATTAATAGTTAGCATAGTTATAAAAACAATATAAATATCATGAAAAAATTAACTTTATTACTTGTGTTAATAAGTACATTTACTTTTGCACAACAAAAAATTACTACCAAATTAGGAGATTTTAATGAGCTAAAAGTGTTTAACGGTTTAACGGTTGAATTAGAAAAATCTAATGAATCAAAAATTGAAATTTCAGGATCTCAATCGGAAGATGTTTCCATTAAAAATGCTAATGGAATATTAAAAATTCGTTTAAAATTTCCAGAAAGTTTTACTGCAGAAGATGTAAGAATAGTATTATTTTATAGTGAAAATATTGATATTTTAGATGCTAATGAAGGCGCAACTATTTTATCAGAAGCAACTATTAAACAACAACATTTAGAAGTAAAAGTACAAGAAGGTGCTAAAATTAATATTCCTGTTGATACAAAACATTTAACTATAAAAGCAGTATCTGGAGGAATTATAGAATTATCTGGTGTAACTCAAAATCAAAATGTAGAAGCAACAACTGGAGGTATTTATGAAGGATATAACTTACAAAGTAAACAATCTATTGTAACTGCTGCTTCAGGCGCAAGAGTGGAAGTTAAAACTACTGAAATTTTAGATGCTAAAGTACGTTTTGGAGGCACAATACATTACAAAGGAAATCCTGAAGTTTTAAAAACTAAAAAAATTATTGGTGGTGTAATTAAACATAGAAACTAAAACTAAACTATAATAAAGTTTGGTTTTGAATTAATTACTATCTTTGTAACTCAAAAATTTAAAATCATGAATGCATTACATATTTTTTTAGGAATGGTTGGACCTTGGCAATGGATAATTATTGGTTTAGCAATTTTATTATTGTTTGGTGGAAAAAAATTACCAGAGTTAATGAAAGGTCTTGGTGGTGGAATTAAAGAATTTAAGAAAGCTACAAAAGATGAAGATGATGAAGATAAAAAAGTTGAAGAAAAAAAGTAAGTTCAAAATTTACTCTTATAAAAGATAAAAACCAGCTAATTTAGCTGGTTTTTTTATTAAAGAAACTTTAATAATTTTTATTCTTTTTTATTATTTTCATGAGAAGATTCTTGTACTTTATTTGCTGCAACTAAACTAGTTACCATATCATTTAACATAGAACTAGCTGCATTAGGATTGTTTGGTAATAATATTAAATTTGATTTAGTATCAGATCCAATACTTTGTAATGTATCATAATGTTGGGTAATTACAATTAGTGCAGATGCTTCTTGGCTGTTAATACCTGCTCTGTTTAAAACATCAACACTTTCTTCTAAACCACGTGCAATTTCTCTACGTTGGTCTGCAATACCTTTACCTTGTAAACGTTTACTTTCTGCTTCAGCTTTTGCCCTTTCAACAATTAAAATACGTTGTGCATCACCTTCGTGTTGAGCAGCAATTTTTTCACGATCAGCTGCATTAATTCTATTCATTGCAATTTTTACTTTTTCATCAGGATCAATATCAGTTACCAATGCTTTTATAATATCGTAACCATAATCAAGCATTGCTTCTTTTAAATCACGTTGAATTGCAAGGGCAATTTCTTCTTTCTTTTCAAAAACATCATCTAATATCATTTTAGGAACTTCAGCTCTTACAACGTCAAAAATAAAGGCTGTAATTTGCTCATGCGGATTTTGAAGTTTGTAAAAGGCATCGTACACATGGTCAGGTCTAATTAAAAATTGAACTGAAATTTTTAAATGTACAAAAACATCATCTTTAGTTTTAGTTTCAACAATTACATCTAATTGTTGTACACGTAAACTAACACGCCCGGAAACTTTGTCAATTATTGGTATTTTAAGTTGTAAACCAGCACCTCTAATACTTTGGTATTTCCCAAATCGTTCAATTACAGCACTTGTTTGTTGTTTTACTACAAATAGTCCGGAAACTACAATAACAACAAGGATAAAAATTATAACATACGTTCCAATCATTTTAATTTTTTTTAAAGATTAATGTAAGACTTAAAGATACAATGTTTTAGTTTTAAAATCAAACCATTGCTCTTTTAATAAGTAATTGAAAATTAGAAAATGTTACAGTTAATATTTAAAAATTACAAACTAAAAATTAATCCTTAAATTTGATAATAGTAAAAATAAGAGTAATTAGTATTAAATTATATATAAAATTAAAAGAGAGCGCATATGAAACAATCTGTTAGTTTTAAATTAAACAATCAAAATGTCTCTGTTGAAGTAAATGGAGATGAATCACTTTTAACCATTATTCGTACATATTTAGATAAAACGGGAACAAAATTTGGATGTGGTTTGGGTGATTGTGGAGCTTGTACTGTTTTAATAGATAACGAAGCTGCAAGATCTTGCATGATCTTGATAGAAGATGTTGCTAATAAAGAGATAATTACTATTGAAGGTTTAGCTACAGGTGAAATTTTACATCCAATTCAAAAGGCATTTATAACTTTAGACGCTTTGCAATGTGGTTTTTGTACACCTGGTATGATTATGAATGCACTGGGTTTATTAATTAAAAACCCTACTCCAACTCGAAATGAAATTATAAACGGAATGGAGGATAACTTATGCAGATGCGGTTCTTATAATAGAATTGTTGAGGCAATTGAAATGGCAGCAAAAGAGATGAATAAAAAAGTTAAAATATGAAACCAGATAAAATAGATCAATTATATTTTAGTGATGTAAATGAACCGATTAAATTTGACAGACGTGAATTTTTAAAAAAATTAGGAGGAGGAATTATTGTTGTTTTTTGTATAGGAAAACTTTCTCTTTTAGATGGCTGGGGAAAAAATGAGGCTGTTGATGAATTAAATTTTAATGCTTATTTAAGAGTTAAAGAAAACGGTCGTGTAAATTGTTATACTGGTAAAATTGAAATGGGACAAGGAATTATTACATCCTTGGCACAAGTTTTAGCTGAAGAACTGGAAGTTCCTATTTCATCAGTTGATATGATTATGGGTGATACAGATTTATGTCCTTATGATGCTGGAACCTGGGGTTCTTTAACTACTCGTTTTGCAGACCCTGTAATTAGGGCCGCCGCCGCAGAAGCGCGTGAAACTTTATTAAACTTGGCTGCCGAAAAGTTGCACATAAATGAAGACCAACTTACAATTAAGGAAGGTGTTATTTTTGATATAAACAATCCTTCAAAAAAAATAACATATGCTGAAATTACAAAAGGAAAAAAAATAGTTAAAACTTTAACTAAAAAGCCAGAAATTAAAAAAGCGAAAGACTTTAAAATTATTGGAACACCAATAATTAGTACTGATGCTTTGGCAAAAGTTACTGGAAAAGCACAATATTCCGGAGATATTAAATTACCCGGAATGGTGTATGCTACAGTTGTACGCCCAACAGTTTATGGGGCTAAAAAACTAAAAGTTGATGCTTCAGCATTATCAGATTTTGAAGGAGTAGCATTAATTGAAGATGGCGACTTAGTTGCGGTAGTTCATACTAGTTTAGAAACAGCAAACAAAGCAGCTAAAAAAGTAAAAGTTATTTGGGATGCTCCAAAAGCAACCTCTAATACAGATTCTATATTTCAATATTTGGAAGATCAGATAACTGAAAGTAGTGTTTTTAAAGAAGCAGGTGATTTATTAATTGGAAAACAAATTTCAATAAGGATTATTGATGGTAAATATTATGATGGTTATAAAGCGCATGCGCCCATGGAAACCCATTCGGCAACTTGTTATTTTGAAGGTGATAAATTAATTATTTGGGCATCAACACAAACCCCTTTTGGTTTGCGTGATCAATTAGTAAATGCTTTGCATACTTCAACAGAAAAAGTTCAAGTAAAACAAATTTTTACCGGAGGTGGTTTTGGTGGAAAAATATATAACAAACAAGCTATTGAAGCAGCGTTAATTTCAAAATCATGTGGTAAACCTGTACAACTTGTTTGGAGTAGAAAGGAAGAGTTTATGTATGATAGATTTAGACCTGCTGCTGTTATGAATGTAACTTCAGGTGTTGATAATAAAGGAAAATTAACCTTATGGGATTTTGATATTTATTGTGCAGGAACAAGGGGAACTTCATTGTTTTATGGTATTGAAAATAATAGAACCAGAATGTTTAATGAAAAAAATGTTCGTGGAGATAGCCATACAAATAGTTTAAATAATGTTAGTGTGCATCCATTTGGAACGGGTGCCTGGAGAGCACCTGGAAATAATTCAACAACGTTTGCTCGTGAATCTCATATTGATGTTACCGCTCATAAAATAGGAATTGATCCGCTAGAATTTAGATTAAATAATTTAAACCACAAAAACATGACAGCTACACTAAAACTAGCTGCCGAAAATTTTGGATGGAAGAAACCAAAAAAAGAAGGTCATGGTTATGGCATTGCTCTTGGTGAAGATGCAGGAACCTGTGTGGCAATAATTGCTGAAGTTTTTGTAAATAAAAATACAGGTGAAGTTCAACCAATTAGAGTTGTTTGCGCTCAGGATATGGGTCAGGTTGTAAATCCACTTGGAGCAACTGTTCAAACAGAAGGTGGTATTACTATGGGCTTGGGATATGCTTTGTTTGAAGAGGTAGAATTTAATGGTGGAAATCTAAAAACAAGAAATTTTAAGAATTATGAAATTACTAAATTTTCAAAAACTCCTGAAATAACTTGTATTTTTAGAGATAAAATGGATTCAAAACCTGAAGGTGGTGGTGAACCAGCAATTATTTGTGTTGGTGGTGCGATAGCAAATGCTGTTTTTGATGCTTGTGGAGCCAGGGTAAATCGTATGCCAATTACTCCAGAGAGAATTTTAAATGAACTTAACAAAACCTAAATTTTTTATTAAATCTAAAATTTCATATTTAGTATATTTACGGAATATTCAAAAAATATGAAAAAAATTCTATTCAGTTTCATTGGAATTGTAGCTTTAGGTTTAGTACTTTATTTTTCTGCCATATACTTTATAACTTATAGTGAAGGTTATAGGGCAGGAGAGTTGGTTAAATTTAGCCACAAAGGGGTGCTATTTAAAACTTGGGAAGGTGAAATAAGCCAAGGTGTTTCTGAAGCTCAAATTTTTACATTTTCAGTTGAAAATAAAGAAAAAGAAGTGATAAAATTACTTCAGGATTTTCAAGGAAAAAATGTAAAGTTAACATATAAGGAACGATTTGGAACTTTTCCTTGGTTGGGAGATACCAAATATTTTATAACTAAGGTTGAAAAAACAGAATAGTATTTATGGATCAAATTTTTAAAAAACCAGAAGATTCGGAAATTATTTTAACAGAATTAATGCTCCCGTCACATTCTAACTTTAGTGGAAAAATTCATGGAGGTTTTATTTTATCTTTAATGGATAAAGCGGCTTTTGCTTCAGCTTCTAAATTTTCAGGTGAATATTGTGTAACAGCATCTGTAAATAGAGTTGATTTTTTAAATTCTATTGAAGTAGGAGAGTTGTTAACGTTGCGAGCGCAGGTTAATTATGTTGGTAACTCATCAATGGTTGTTGGTATAAGAGTTGAATCTCAAAATATTAGAACAGGTGAAGTTAAGCATTGTAATTCATCCTATTTTTCAATGGTTGCAAAAGATGAAAATGGAAAAGGAGTAAAGGTACCGGGTTTAATAATTTCAGATAAAAATGGAATTCGAAGGTTTTTACGTTCAATAAAACATATTAAAATGCGAAATAAACGTAAAATTGAATTTAGTGCAGAGAATTTTGAAGCTGAAAAATATAAAGATGTTTTAAAAGACTACAATGTAAAAATTGAAATATAAAAAAGGCTGTTATAAAAATTTTGAAACCCGTCATTCTGAATTTATTTCAGAATCTCATTCTACCGATAATCAATCACTATCAGAACCTAAAATAAATTCAGGTTGATGAAAATTTTACTTTAAAACAGCCTTTTTTATATTTATTCTACTATTAATGTAATTTATAAAGTTTCTATTGCTTTAGTAATTCTAATTATAGTTTCCTCTTTTCCAATCATTTCAGCAATATCAAATAGGTGAGGACCTTTCATTGCGCCCACTAAACTTAATCTAAAAGGCTGCATTATTTTTCCAAAACCAATTTCTTTTGAAGTAATCCATTCTTTTACATTATTTTCAATGTTTTGAGAATTAAAATCTTCAATTTTTTCTAATACTAAAATTAATTCTTTCATTAAACCTGCAGTATCTTCTTTCCAGTTTTTCTTTGATGCTTTTGAATCATACTCAATTGGAGCTTCAAAAAAGAAGTTGCTTAAATCCCAAAAATCTGAAACAAAAGTGGCTCTTTCTTTTATTAAAGAAACTACTTTTACAATAAAAGAACTTTCTTTTAATATTCCTTTTTTAGTTAAAATAGGAGTATATAATTCAGCCAATTCAGCATCTGATTTTTTCATCATATACTGTTGATTAAACCACTTTGTTTTGTCTGGATCAAAACGAGCTCCAGATTTATTTACACGACTTAAATCGAACGATTGTACTAATTCTTCTAATGTAAATAATTCTTGTTCAGTTCCTGGATTCCAGCCTAATAGTGCTAAAAAATTAACTACTGTTTCCGGGAAATACCCTTCTTCTTTGTATCCGCTAGAAATTTCGTTAGTTACGGAATTTTTATATTCCAAAGGAAAAACAGGAAACCCTAATTTATCACCATCACGCTTACTTAATTTTCCTTTTCCAACAGGTTTAAGTATTAATGGTAAATGAGCAAATTCTGGAGCTTGCCAACCAAATGCTTGGTATAATGCTATGTGAAGTGGAAGAGAAGGTAACCATTCTTCACCACGAATTACATGGCTTATTTCCATTAAGTGATCATCAACTATATTAGCTAAATGATAGGTTGGCATTCCGTCGCTTTTAAAAAGAATTTTATCGTCTAAAATTTCCTTTTTAAAAGAAACATGACCTCTAATTATATCGTTAGATTCTATGGTTTCAGTTTCTTCATTAGGATCGTACATTTTAAACCTAACTACATATTTATCACCGTTTGCAATACGTTTATCAACTTCTTCTTTTGTAAGTGAAATAGAATTTGTAAGTTTTGCTCTATTATGCCAGTTGTAAATAAAAGTTTTTCCTTTTTCTTCGTGATCTTTTCTATGAAAATCTAATTGTTCAGCGGTATCAAAAGCGTAATAAGCTTTTCCTTTTGAAATTAATTCTTCTGCATATTTTTTATACAATTCTTTACGTTCAGATTGACGATATGGTCCAAATTTTTCATTTTTATTGGGTCCTTCATCATAAGGAATATTACACCAGTTTAAAGCATCAATTATATATTGTTCAGCATTTGCAACATAACGGGTTTGATCCGTATCTTCAATTCGTAAAATAAAAGTACCGTTGTTTTTTTTAGCAAATAAATAGTTAAAAAGGGCAGTTCTTACTCCACCAATATGTAATGGTCCCGTTGGGCTTGGGGCAAATCGTACTCTAACATTGTTCATTATTAATCAGTTTTAAAGTGCAAAGATAATTTAACAATATAAATACACCCATTTATATTACAAAAAAAAGGTTGCTAAAAAGCAACCTTTAAAATCAGCCCAATAAATGATTTTAAGAACCCTTTGATTAAATCAAAGAATGCGTTAATTTGGGGACTATACATATATTTTAATTTCTTATATTTTCTTCAATACTATGTTCTGCTTTACTGCTACTTGTTATTTTATTCAAAAAATAAAAATTTAATATTAAAAACAGAATAAAAATTACTACTTTAATTAACTTTGAATATCGTTTTGGTAATGTTTTTTTGTTAAACATATTGATGATTAAATACTAATGTAAAAGTAGTGTTTGATGTTTGTTTTTAAAAGGGGAAATACCCCCTTATTTTTTAGTTCAATTAAAATAATTGCTTAACTTTAAAACTTTAAAATAAAATTATTAAAATATGGGTTTAAAATTACCAAATGGACTTATTACACCTGAAGAAGCAAAAAAGTTGAATCAAGAATTTATTAAAACTCGTTCTAAAGATTTAAATAAAATAGTAAAGGAAGAATCAGGTAATCCTAAAAAAAAGGATGCTTTATCTAGCTGGTTTTCTTTAGAAGAAATTAAGAATTACCTAGCTTATTTAGAAAGTAAGGCACCGGATGCAAATGGTATAAGAGTTTATTTTGGGGCTTATGGTAAAAAACCTGTTGAAACTGAAAAAAGTAATACTAGTACCGTGTTTTTTGTTCCAACAAGATTAGTACCTGGTTCATACCAAAACGATGATGTTGCGGTTGGAGTAAATACGGATATTAGTGATGTTGATGGGTTGAATTTTGGTCAACAAAGTGATCCCCCTTCTTCTGAATATCCACAGGAGATTTGAAATATATTGAATTTATATACCCATTAATTTATATAATTATCATTCTTTTTGGTATTTTAAATTTTAAAAAGGTTAAAAATAATTTTTATTTAAAACTATTTTTAACCTTTTTGGTTTATTCTTTAGTTACTGAAATAATGGGTTATTTTATTGGTGTAGTTTATCGAAAAAATACTTCTTTTATTTATAATTTATGGAATTTTTTAAATAGTTATTTTTATTTCTTTTTCTTTTTAAGTTTAATTAAAAACACCTTTAAAAGAAATATTATAAAAACCATAATAGTTATTTATAGCATTATATCAATTATAGATATTACGTTTTATAATAATTTTATTGAAATAGGTTTAAATGCCAATGTTATAATTGGGAGTACTTTTATTGTAATAGTTGTTATGCTTTATTTTACCGAATTATTAAAAAGTGAAGCAGTACTAGGTTTAAATACTTCCATCTATTTTTGGATAAGTTTAGGAGTTCTTTTTTTTAATATTGGAATGATTCCAATTTTTGTAATTGCAAGAATTATTGAATATCGTGGCGTATGGGATGTTATTATACTAAGTTTAAATTTAATAATGGCAAGCTTTTTTATTACTGGTTTTATAGCAAGTAAAAAAGAGTTTAATAAATAAATTATGAATCAAAAGTAAATCAAAATATTAATTTTATGCTATCATCTTATATATTTATAATTTTAACATTTATACCTGCATTTGTTGGTACAGTTACTTTTAAAAAATATAAACATACCTTTCTAAAGTATTTTTTATTTTTTTTATGGTATACCTGCTTTACAGAATCAGCTGCTTTTTATATAGGTACTATACCAAAACAATCAACCAGCTTTATTTATAATTTTTATGCTTTAGTAAATGTTTTTTTTTATTTTTTTTTATTTAAATTTTATATAAAAAAGAACATTATTTATATAAAAGTATTTTTTACACTTTTCTTACTGTTTTTTTTATATGACTTTTTTGTTATACAAGATTCAATAAATAGGATTCAAACATATTCTTTTCTGTTTGCATTTCTATTTAACAGTCTTGGAATTATTATGTTACTCTTTGAACTTTTAAAAAGTGATTTAATTTTAAAAATGAATAAACTATTATTATTTTGGATTTGCACAGGTACATTGTTATTTTATATAGGAATTATACCAATTCAAATTATGGCAAAATTTTTTAATTATAGAGGTTTATTTGATTATATTATACTAGGTTTAAATATAATTATGTACGGTTTCTTTACTATCGGATTTATAATAAGTAAAAAAGAGTATAATAAATAAATTATGGATCAAAAGGAAATTCAAATTTTAGTTTTAGCGGTTACAATTATTGTAATTGTATTAGCAGCTACTTTAGTAGTTTTCTTATTGTATTTTCAGAAGAAAAAAGTTGCTTACATTTTAAAACAAAAGGAGATTCAAAAGAAATTTGAGGAGGAAATAAATAAATCTAGAATTGAAATTCAGGAGCAGGCATTAAAAAATATAAGTTGGGAAATTCATGACAATATTGGGCAATTACTTTCTGTTGCAAAAATGCAATTGAACATTGTGCAAATGAGTTTACCTAATGAGCAACAAATTAAAATTCAGGAAACCGGACAAATTGTTGGTAAAAGTTTAGAGGAACTTCGCGGTTTAGCAAAATCATTAAATCCTGAAACTATTAAAAACAAAGGTTTAATTGATTCTTTACAGTTAGAGGTTAATCGGTTTAATCGTTTAAATGTATTAGAAGCATCTTTAAATATTACTAACGAACCGTTTGATTTAAGTAATGAAAAAGAAATTATTTTGTTTAGAATTTTACAGGAGTTTTGTAATAATACCTTAAAATATTCTAAAGCTGAAAAATTAAATATTCAATTAAATTTTGCCAACAATCACCTAGAAATTACTGCTCAAGATAACGGAATTGGTTTTAATGTAAATGATACATCTAAACAAAACGGAATTGGTTTATTAAATATAAAAAGCAGGGGAAAATTAATTGGTGCGGAAATAGATTTAAAATCTGAAGAAAATATAGGAACTAAGTTATATATTAGTTGTCCTAAATAAAAAAAGCCTATGAATCCAATAAATATAATTATTGTAGATGATCATTTACTATTTTCACAAGCACTTAACGGATTAGTTTCAAATTTTGATGAATTTAATGTTTTAAAGGTTTTAAATAATGGTAAAGAAGTAATAGACTATATTTCAAACAATAACCAACAACCTGAAATAATTTTAATGGATATTCAAATGCCAATTGTAAATGGAATTGAAGCCACCAATTGGTTAAAAAATAATGCTCCAGATATTAAAGTATTGGCATTATCTATGGAATGTGATGAAGTAACAATTTTAAAAATGTTACGTGCCGGTGCCAAAGGATATTTATTAAAAGATATTCATCCAAATATACTGCGACACGCACTAAAAGAAGTGTATTCTAACGGATTTTATTATACTGAAAATGTTACAAATACCTTATTAAATTCAATTCAAAATGCAGCGCCTAATAATGTTAGTTTAAAAGATCGAGAATTAGAATTTTTAAAATTAACGGTTTCTGAAAGAACCTATAAAGAAATTGCTGAAGTAATGTGTTTAAGTCCGAAAACAATAGAAAATTATAGAGAAGCATTGTTTGAAAAGCTGGAAGTAAAAACACGGATAGGACTCGTATTATACGCTATTAAAGAAAAAATTGTAATACTTTAATGTATTTTTCGTTATTTTTAGCCGTTATAAAGGTTATAAAATAAGGATTTGAGCAATTTTAAAAACATACAAGCAAAACTTCAGAAGTTTATTAAAAGGTACTATACAAATGAACTTATTAAAGGGTTGTTATTGTTTTTTTCTACAGGACTTTTATACTTAATTTTTACCCTGCTTATTGAATATTTTTTGTGGCTAAAACCAGTTGCAAGAACCTTGTTATTTTGGCTATTTGTATTGGTTGAAATTTTATTAATTCTATTTTACATACTTATACCAATATTTAAAATTTACGGAATTAAAAAAGGCATTTCAGAGGTAGATGCTTCCATAATTATTGGTAAACATTTTCCTGAAGTAAAAGATAAGTTGTTAAATATGTTGCAATTAAAAAATATGCAGCAAAATTCGGATCTTATAAATGCAAGTATAGCGCAAAAATCTAACGAGCTTAAACCTATTCCTTTTAAAAACGCAGTAGATTTTTCCGGTAATAAAAAATATATTAAATATGCTTTAATACCAATAGCAATCTGGTTGTTGGTTTATATAACAGGTAATATTACCATTTTTAATGATAGTTTAAACCGGGTTGTGCATTATAATACTGCTTATGAAGCCCCAGCACCTTTTTCATTTCGTGTTTTAAATGAATCTTTTAATGTTGTTGAAGGTGCGCCTTTTTCTTTACAAGTAGAAACCGTTGGTAATACCATTCCTGAAGATGCAACAATTCATTTTTCAAATGAAAATTATTACTTAGAAAATATTGGATTAGGTAAGTTTCAATTTAATTTTACAAATGTTAAAAAACCGATTCATTTTTTTATTGAAGCAAACGGAATAGTTTCTAAAGATTATACGCTTAATATAATTTCAACTCCTGTTATTACTAATTTAAAAATGGTGTTAAAATATCCGAGCTATACAGGTAAACGTAATGAAGTAATTCAAAATACCGGTAATGCTATTGTTCCACAGGGAACCGAGGTAACTTGGCAAATTGAAACACATCAAACAGATTCAGTTTCTTTTATTTTAGAAAATGATTTAATTTCTAATTTCAAACAAAATACAAGCAATTTTTTTAGTTATTCTAAAAAGTTAACTGAAGCAGTAAATTATACAATTGCAACTTCAAATCAACAGTTAAAAAATTACGAAGCATTAAATTTTCAAATTAATGTTATTTCTGATGAGTTTCCTAAAATAATTGTGAAGTCAGATATAGACTCTATTAGTAGAGGTCCAGTTCAGTTTATAGGGCAAATAAGCGACGATTATGCCGTAAATAAATTACAGTTGGTATATTATGATACCGAAAAGCCCAAAGAGCTTAAAACACACGTAATTAATATCACAAAATCTTCATTTACTGATTTTTACTATGTTTTTCCAAATGAAGTTTTAATTGATGAAGGTATTAATTATGAACTATTTTTTGAAGTATTTGACAATGATAAAATTAATGGTAGTAAAAAAACAAAAAGTACTGTTTTTAGATATTACAATAAAACCGAAAAAGAATTAAATGAAGATTTATTAAAAGAGCAAGAGGAGAACATTAATACAATTTCTAAAACATTAGAAAAATCAAAAAAATTGAATGCAGAAGTTGATAAATTTAAAGATGAAATTCAAAAGAAAGCTGAAATTAATTGGAACGACACTAAAAAATTAGAGCAATTTATTAAGCGTCAATCTCAGTACCAGGAAATGTTTCAAAAACAAACCAATCAATTAGAACAAAATTTAAACGATCAGCCAGACAATAAAAATTTAAATGAAAAGAAGGATGATCTTAAAAAACGCATTGAAGAAACTAAAAAATTGGCTGAACAAGAAAAAATGTTAAAAGAATTAAATGAGCTATCTAAAAAAATTGAGAAAGAAGACTTGGTTGATAAATTAAACGAAATAACAAAAAAGAACAAACAAAACGAACAGAGTTTGGAACGCATTTTAGAGCTTACAAAAAGATTTTATGTGGAGCAAAAAGCAAATCAAATTGCTGAAAAATTGAATAAGTTAGCCGATAAAGAAAATGAATTATCTAAAAAAGATACTAATGAAAATACTTCAAATAAGCAGGAAGAAATAAATAAAGAATTTGATGCTATAAAAAAAGAAATGGATGCGCTTAAAAAACAAAATAATGATTTAATGCGTCCAATGAAGTTACCTGAGAATTCCGATGAAAAGAAAGAAATTGATAAAGATTTAAATGAAGCTTTAGATGAATTAAATAAAAGTGAAGAGTTAGAGAATTCTGATAATAATAGTAAATCCAAAGCGAAAAAAAATCAAAAATCTGCTTCAAAAAAAATGAAGCAATTAGGAAAATCTATGGAGCAATCTATGCTAGAGATGGAAGGTGAATCTATAGATGAAAACATTGAAGATTTACGAAAAATTGTTGAAAATTTGATTGAATTTTCTTTTCAACAAGAAGATTTATTAAATAAATTTTCTGATTCAGATAATTCACATCCAGAGTACCCTAAAAATTTAAAGCAGCAACATGTTTTAAAAGAGTATTTTGAGCATATTGATGATAGTATTTATATGTTGTCTTTACGTTTGGTAAAAATGAGCAATAGCATTCAAAAAGAGGTAAATGATGCTCAATACAATATTGATGAATCGTTATTAAATTTTGCTGAAAACAGATCTAATCAAGGTGTTTCCAACCAACATTTTGTTATAACTTCCGTTAATAATTTAGCAAATCAGTTAAGTAATTTATTGGAAAGTTTAATGAATGCTTCTGCAAGTATGGGAAAAGGAAAGGGAGGTTCTCAAGAATTTAGTTTACCTGATATTATTCAAAAGCAAGGAGAATTGTCGGAAAAAATGAAAGCAGGAATGAAAAAGGGAGTGTTGTCTGGAGATGAAAAAGAGGGTGAAAATTCTAAAAAAGGTCAGGGTGAAAATGGTGAAGAAAAAAGTGAGCAAACTAATGAAGAACTTTTTGAAATTTATAAAGAGCAAGCAAAATTGAGAGAAATGTTGGAAGAGATGTTAGGAGAGGATGGAGTGAATCCATCAAATGGTTCTGGTGATGCTATAAAAAAAATGGAAGCATTAGAAAAGGAAATGTTGGAGAAAGGTTTCAGTAAAGATGTTGTTGAAAAAATGCAACAACTAAGTTATGAATTATTAAAATTAGAGAAAGCAACTAAGGAACAAGGACAAGATAAAAAACGTAAATCTAACACGAATATTCAATCTTTTGAAAAACGTAGTATTGATAAA
This sequence comes from Lutibacter oceani, assembly GCF_003384935.1. Classification (GTDB taxonomy): domain Bacteria; phylum Bacteroidota; class Bacteroidia; order Flavobacteriales; family Flavobacteriaceae; genus Lutibacter; species Lutibacter oceani. Next base: position 1,013,780 of record NZ_QTTQ01000009.1, on the reverse strand, counting down.
TTAAAATTCAAAAATCAGTATTTTAATTATAACGAAATATTAAACAGACAATCATTACCTTTGCGCTCAATTTATAAAATAAAAGTACAAGAGTATTTTAAAACTGTTCAAAAGAATGATTCAATTTAATTACGAAACAGATTTCAAGTTAGAGAATGAACAAAGAATTCAGCAATGGATTTCAAGTTGTATTGCTAATTATGGCTTTACTGAAGGTGAAGTTAATTATATTTTTTGTGACGATGATTACTTGTTAAAATTGAATGTTGAATTTTTAGAGCATGACACTTTAACTGATATTATTAGTTTTGATTATACTTTAGGTAAGCTTATAAGTGGTGATATTTTTATTTCTATTGAAAGAGTAAAAGAAAATGCTCAAGAATTCAACCAAACACTTGAAAATGAGATAAATAGAGTGATAATTCACGGCATTTTACATTATATGGGTTTTAAAGATAAATCTGATGAAGAGAAAATGAAAATGAGGTTTGAAGAAGATAATTGTTTAAAATTATTACCGCATAAATAACGTTCCACGTGGAACAAAATTAAAAATTATGTTTAGTACAGAATATGATGTTATAGTTGTAGGTGGTGGTCACGCAGGTGGAGAAGCTGCTGCTGCTGCTGCAAATATGGGAGCGCATACATTATTAATTACAATGAGTTTGCAAAATATTGCTCAAATGAGTTGTAACCCCGCTATGGGTGGTATTGCTAAGGGGCAAATTGTTCGCGAAATTGATGCTTTGGGTGGATATAGTGGCATTGTTACAGATGAAACAGCTATTCAATTTAAAATGTTGAATAAATCTAAAGGACCTGCAATGTGGAGTCCGCGTGCTCAAAGTGACCGTATGCGTTTTGCTGAGACTTGGAGAAATATGTTGGAACAAACCAAAAATGTAGACTTCTTTCAAGACATGGTGAAGGGTTTATTGTTTGAGGGTGATAAAATAGTAGGTGTTAAAACTTCGCTGGGAATTGAAATAAAATCCAAAACTGTAATTTTAACTGCCGGTACTTTTTTAAATGGTTTAATCCATATTGGTAACAAAACATTTGGTGGAGGTAGAGCGGGTGAAAGTGCTTCAATTGGGATTACGGAAGATTTAGTAAAAGTTGGTTTTGAATCTGGAAGAATGAAAACTGGAACTCCTCCAAGAGTTGATGGAAGATCTTTGGATTATTCTAAAATGATTGAGCAACCAGGTGATGAAAATCCTGAAAAATTCTCTTATTTGTCTTTAACAAAACCTTTGGAAAAACAACGCTCTTGTTATATGAGTTATACTTCGTTGGAAGTACATGATTTATTAAGAACGGGTTTTGATCGTTCACCCATGTTTAATGGAAGAATACAAAGTATTGGTCCAAGGTATTGTCCTTCTATTGAAGATAAGATCGATCGTTTTGCGACCAAAGAACGTCATCAAATATTTGTTGAACCTGAAGGATGGAATACTGTTGAGGTTTATGTAAATGGATTTTCAACTTCTTTGCCAGAAGATGTTCAAGATAAAGCTTTACGAAAAGTTGCAGGTTTTGAAAATGTAAAATTCTTTAGGTATGGATATGCTATAGAGTACGATTTTTTTCCACCAACACAATTGACTCATACGTTAGAAACTAAGTTAATTAAAAATTTATATTTTGCAGGTCAAATTAATGGAACTACTGGGTATGAGGAAGCAGCAGCTCAAGGATTAATGGCAGGTATTAATGCTGCTTTAAATGTGCAAAATAGAGCACCATTTATATTAAAAAGGAATGAAGCTTATATTGGTGTTTTGATTGATGATTTAATTACTAAAGGCACAGAAGAGCCTTACAGAATGTTTACGTCTAGAGCTGAATATAGAACATTGTTACGTCAAGATAATGCAGATTTACGTTTAACCCCAATGGCTTTTGAAATCGGGTTAGCTTCAAAAGAGCGAATGGATCGTGTTATTGAAAAGCAAGAAAAAACAGATTTATTCGTAAAATATTTAATTGAAACTAGTGTAACTCCTAAAGTTATAAATCCAATTTTGGAAGAGAATAATACTGCTAAAATTTCGCAATCTATGAAAATGTTTAAGATTGCTGCCCGGCCACAATTAGATTTTCATGATATTCAAAAAATACCTTCTGTTGCTAATTTTATTTTAGAAAATAATATAGATAATGAGATTATTGAACAAACTGAAGTTCATGTAAAATATGCTGGTTATATTGAAAAGGAAAAGAACCAGGCTGATAAATTAAATAGACTGGAAAATGTTTCAATTCCTTCTAATTTTGATTATACAAAGGTTAAATCATTATCTATTGAAGCGCGTCAAAAATTAACTAAAATCAAACCAATAACCATTTCCCAGGCGAGTAGAATTAGCGGAGTTTCTCCAAGTGATATTTCTGTTTTATTAGTTTATATGGGAAGATAATTGTAAACGTTCCACGTGGAACGTTTACAATTATTTCAATTTAAATGGAGAGAAATTATTTAAAATGAATTCAAAAAAAGAGCTTTTTTTAACGTGTAAAGATTATACAGTTTCAAATAAGAAATTTGATTTATTGTATAATTCTGAGTTTGAAATGTTGGAAACTCATCCTGCACCAAAAGGAAATGAATTAGCTTCTTATTATGAAAGTGAAGATTATATTTCACATACAGATTCTAAAAAATCTTTAGTTGATAAAGTATATCAAATTGTAAAAAAGGTTGCTTTAAAAAATAAATTAAAACTAATTAATTCATTTAAAACTGAGGAGAAAAATTTATTAGATGTTGGCTGCGGTACAGGTGATTTTTTATTGACTTGTAAAAATAATGGTTGGAATGTAGTAGGAGTTGAGCCAAATAAAAATGCTAGAAATTTAACTGAAACAAAATTATTTGGAAATACATCTACACATATTTTTTCTGATTTAGACGTGTTAAATTCAAAACAGTTTGATGTAATTACATTGTGGCATGTGTTGGAACATGTTCCAGACTTAGAAGTTTATATTTCAAAATTAAAATTGTTATTAAAACCAAATGGAGTTTTAGTTATTGCTGTTCCAAATTTTAAAAGTTACGATGCAAGTTACTACAAACAATATTGGGCAGCTTTTGATGTTCCAAGACATTTATGGCATTTTTCAAAAAATTCCATTCAGAAACTATTTTCAAGGGAGGAAATGAATGTGGAAAAAATTCTTCCAATGAAATTCGATTCATTTTATGTTTCCTTATTAAGCGAGAAATATAAAAATTCAAAATCTAATTTTTTGAAAGCTTTTTATGTTGGCTTAACTTCAAATATGAAAGCCATGAGTTCAAATGAGTATTCTTCTTTAATTTACATCATAAAAAACAGTTAAAATCAAATTTAAGCCCTTTTAAAAAGGTTTTTAATTATAAAGTAGTGATTATGCTTAACTTTTTGTAAAGCTGTCTAAAAATTAAGTTATTAACGTTATTTTCAATAAGATTTAATTATAGTTAATTTACTTTCTATAAAGAAATCTAATATTTTAAAAAATTTAACTAAGCTATGTATTTTGTTCATATATTCGCAGCAATTTAAAAAAACCAATCAAATTTTAAAAAAATGAAAAAATTACTATTATTAGCATTTGTAATTGTTTTAGCATCTTGTAATCATACAAAAATTGCATACATAAATGTTGAAGACTTGATGAAAGATTATGAAGGAACAAAAGCATTGGAGGAAACATTAAAAGCAAAGCAAGAAGAAATGGCTAAAGAGTTAGATAGTATTTCTGCACCTTTTCAGTTAAAAGTGCAAGAGTATTATAAGACTGCTCAGAAAATGTCTGCTCAAAAACGTGCTGAAACTGAGCAAGCTTTGCAACAAGAAAATCAAGCTCTGCAAGGAATGCAACAACAAGCGAGTCAGGCTTTACAACAAGAAAATCAAGTTTTAAGCGAGGCAATTACTAAAAAAGTAGATAGTTTTGTTTCAGTATATTCTAAATCAAACGGAATTAATTTAGTTTTGGGAACTTCGGGTAATGGTACGGTTATGTACGGTGATGATAATTTAAATGTTACCAGTGCTATATTAGAACTTTTAAATAAAGATTTCTCTAAAGAATAGTATTTAATTATCTAATATATAGATAAATAAAAAGCCTTTAACACTGTTAAAGGCTTTTTATTTATTAAAATAATTTTACTTAATTTTTGCTCCGGAAAATTGATGTTCTTTTATTTTAAATAAAATATTAAAGGTTGTTAAACTTCCATAAATACGTGTAATGTATTGTTGTAAATCAACCTTATCCTGATCATCTAAATTGCTGGAATTTATTTTTTGTTCCATAACACGAATTCGATCTCTTACCATTACAATTTTATGAAAGAAAGTATCAATCGGAATTTCCTTACTTGCTAAGTTCGTATCTTTTGGTTCTAAAATTAGTTTTCCACCTTTCCAACGATCTCCAATAGGTATAATTTCAGAAATATCAGACCATTGTTTAAGCATATTTTTTAATGTAGTTTCTACTTCATAAAAACTAATTGTATCAACTTCATCTTCAACACTTTCAATTACCTCAAATTCAGAATCTAAATCAATAGTTTCCAAGCCGTTTTCTATAAAAGTTACCCAATAATGTTTGGATGTTACATTGGTAACTACTCCTAAACCATATTCACCGTGTTTAATGCGTGAACCTATTCCTAATAATTACATAATCAAAGTTTTATGTTAATAAATAAATACCAATAATATTTAAAATAAAGTAAATTGTTATATTCATTGCTCCAGGATAATCTTTTGCCAATCGTTGACCTACTAAAAATTGTAATAAGGTAATTGCAGATATTTCTAATCCAACTTTTGCGATACTAAAATCACTTTCTGTTACTAAAAAATAAAGACCAAAAGTTAATAAAACTAAAGCTGCTATTTCAAAAATTAAAATGTTAATTAATAATAGGGGAATCATTTTAAAAAGTATGGTGTTTTTAAAATGGTTTGAATAATAAGATATGGTTTCTTTCCAAGATGCTAATTTTTCAAAAACAGATAAAAAATAGGTGATTATAAAAAACAATAATACTACAATTTCAGCTGAATTATTTTTAAAAATTGACATTTTAGGAAGCTTCTTTAATATGTAAAAGTCTGGTTAATTTAATAGATAAATCCAATAAAATAATTTTAGCATTTCCATTTCTTTCAATGTGGTAAATGGCATCGTTTATTTCTTCTGATATTTCCAAAATATTACCACTATGTATAAATGGAGCAAAATTATCTAAATTAAATCCTGGAGTTTTTGGAGTTAAAAAAACCAAAGAGTCTGCTCTATAATTTAATAACATTGCTTGTCTAAAAAATTGTAAACAATATTTTAAAAACCGTTTTTGAGTTTCTCTACCTGTTTTTGCAATAGTTTCACTCCAAGTAATTAAATTTTGAATTACACTTGCATTACCTTTTGCTTTAAATGCAGCTCTAACCCAAGTTATAAACCACTGTTCAAATTGTTCATCGGCATTATCGTTATGTAACAAATGCAAGGCCTTATTGTAGTTTCCATTGGCTTGATGTGCAATTTGCTCGGCAATAGGTTTATCTGTTCCTTCTTTTTCCATTAAGCCTTTTGTAATATCTGCATCAGATAATAATGGAAAATGTAATACTTGACACCTAGATTTTATGGTTGTTATAATTTGCTCTTCATTTTCAGCAACTAATATAAAAACAGTTTTTTTTGGAGGTTCTTCTAATAATTTCAATAATTTATTTGCTGCTGAAGTATTCATTTTTTCAGCCATCCAAATAATCATTACTTTGTACCCACCTTCATAACTTTTTAGTCGAAGTGCTTTTACTATTTCTTCGGCTTCATCAACTCCAATTTGACCTTGTTTATTTTCAATTCCAATAGATTGTAACCATTCAAATAAATTTCCATAAGGATTTAATTCAATAAATTTTCGCCAATCTTCTAAAAATAAATTACTTACCGGTTTGCTTTTTATAGTGTCATTTGAGGCAACCGGAAATGCAAAATGCAAATCGGGATGCATTAATTTTGAACATTTTAAAGCACAAGCTTCTTTATCATTACTGGTGCTGCATAAAATATATTGTGCATAGGCAATTGCCATTGATAAAACGCCAGAACCTTCTTTTCCAACAAATAATTGGGCGTGAGAAACCCTGCCATTATCGGTAGATTTTACCAAATGACTTTTTAAATGCTCTTGTCCTAAAATATCCGAAAAATTCATTAAAGCGAAAGTAAAACATTTTCGGCAATTAGTATAATAATTAAATATTGAAACTTTAAATGGCTAATAGTGAAATCGGTTTCGTAAAAAACTATAAGTAATAGTGTAAATTAAGTTATATTTGTTGAACAAAATATTATTGAAAATGAAAACAATACAAGACATCAATTTTGAAGGGAAAAAGGCATTAATACGTGTGGATTTTAATGTACCATTAGATGAAAATTTTAATGTAACGGATGCAACAAGAATTGAAGCTGCAAAACCAACCATTATTAAAATTTTAGAAGACGGAGGAGCAGTTGTTTTAATGTCTCATTTAGGACGTCCAAAAGGTGCTGAAGATAAATATTCATTAAAACATATTATTAATAAAGTTTCTGAAATTATTGGAGTGGAAGTGAAATTTGCTTCAAATTGTGTAGGTGAAATTGCTGAAAAGGCAGTATCTGAATTAAAAATGGGTGAAGTTTTATTACTTGAAAATTTGCGTTTTCATGATGAAGAAAAATCAGGTGATGTTGATTTTGCAAAACAACTTTCTAAGTTAGGAGATGTTTATGTAAACGATGCTTTTGGTACTGCGCATAGAGCACATGCTTCAACAACAATTGTTGCTCAATTTTTCCCGGGAAATAAGTGTTTTGGAGCACTATTAGCTCAAGAAATTGTAAGTCTTAAAAAAATATTAGAAGAAGGTGAAAAACCAGTTTTAGCTATTTTAGGAGGTGCAAAAGTGTCTTCAAAAATTACAGTTATTGAAAATATTTTAGACAAAGTAGATCATTTAATTATTGGAGGAGGAATGAGTTTTACATTCATTAAAGCTCAAGGAGGAAAAATAGGAAACTCTATTTGTGAAGATGATAAGCAAGAATTAGCCTTAGATATTTTAAAACAAGCAAAAGCAAAAGGGGTGCAAGTTCATATTCCTGTTGATGTAATTGCTGCTGATGATTTTAGTAACGATGCAAATACTCAGGTTTGTGATATATATAATATTCCTGATGGTTGGGAAGGTGTTGATGCCGGACCAAAATCAAGAGAAATATTTGATAAAATAGTAAATGAATCTAAAACAATTCTTTGGAATGGTCCTTTAGGTGTTTTTGAAATGGAAGCTTTTGCAAAAGGAACTATTGCTCTTGGAAATTCAATAGCAAACGCAACAAAAAACGGAACATTTTCATTAGTTGGTGGTGGTGATTCCGTTGCAGCTGTAAAACAATTTGGATTTGCTGATAAAGTAAGTTACGTTTCTACTGGTGGAGGAGCAATGTTAGAAAGCTTAGAAGGTAAAACATTACCAGGTATTGAAGCTATTTTGAAATAAAATAAAACGTCACCCTGAGCCTGTCGCAGGGTTTCTTCAATTATATTAAAAACCATTTTCTATTAATTTAGATAATGGTTTTTTAATTTAGAAACTAAGCTGTTTAGTTGTTCTAAAATATAAATGCTATTTTTAGCAATCTTAACCAACAAACCAAATAAAAATTATGTCATTAGTTATTGTTCTCCTTGGAATTCTATTGCTCATTTTTTTAATAGGATATTTTAAACTCAATACATTTATAACTTTTATTATTGTTTCTGTTACCATTGGTTTAGCATTGGGAATGGATATTTCTACAGTAACAAATGCAGTAAAAACTGGAATTGGAAATACGTTAGGTTTTCTTGTTATTATTCTTGGTTTTGGTGCAATGTTAGGAAAAATTGTTGCAGATAGTGGTGCTGCACAAAGAATAACAACAAGTTTAATTGATGCATTTGGAGAAAAATACATTCAATGGGCATTAGTTTTAACTGGATTTATTGTTGGTATTCCAATGTTTTATTCTGTTGGGTTTGTAATTTTGGTTCCATTGGTTTTTTCTGTTGCAGCAAGAACAAAATTGCCGCTGTTATATGTGGGTTTGCCAATATTGGCTTCCCTTTCCGTAACTCATGGTTATTTACCTCCACATCCAGCTCCATCAGCTTTAGCTGAAACTTTTGGAGCAGATTTAGGAACCACATTATTGTATGGAATTATTGTTGCAATTCCTGCAATTATTTTAGGAGGTCCAGTATTTTCAAGAACCTTGAAAAAATACAACCCAAAACCATTAGAAGCTTTTTTTAATCCAAAAGCTTTAAAAGAAGATGAAATGCCAAGTCTAGTAGCTAGTGTATTTTCAGCATTATTACCCGTTATTTTATTAGCATTAACAGCTGGATTCAATTTTTTTGTTGATAATAATTCAGTTATTGGAAAAGTTTTAGGTTTTTTAGGCGATCCCTTTATAGCAATGTTAATTTCGGTGGTAGTTGCAATTTATATTTTGGGAATACGAAGAAATAAAACAATGAATGAGGTTTCAGAATCTCTTTTAGAAGGAGTAAAAGGAATTGCAATGATTATGTTAATTATAGGTGGAGCAGGAGCATTAAAACAAATTTTAATTGAAAGTGGCGTAAGTCAAATAATTGCTGATAATTTAATTACGTTAGATGCATCTCCTTTAATTTTAGCTTGGGGAATATCCGCGGTAATTAGAGTTTGTGTTGGTTCAGCCACAGTTGCAGGTTTAACAAGTGCTGGAATTGTATTTCCTTTAATTGCACAAACAGGCGCAGATCCAAGTTTAATGGTGTTAGCAACTGGATCAGGGAGTTTAATGTTTTCTCATTTAAATGATTCTGGCTTTTGGATGTTTAAAGAATACTTTAATTTATCAGTAAAAGACACCCTTAAAACGTGGTCTATAATGGAAACTATAGTTTCTGTTACAGGAATTATTGGAGTTTTAATTTTAAGCTATTTTGTATAATTTTTTCCTTTTTAATTTTTTAAATTCGCTTGTAAAATAAATATAAGTTTCAATATATATTATGAAATATTCAAAAATACCAAATACCGATATAAAAGTTAGTAAAATTTGTTTAGGAACTATGACTTTTGGTGAGCAAAATACTGAAAATGATGCTCATGAACAATTAAATTACGCTGTTGAACAAGGAATAAATTTTATAGATACTGCTGAAATGTATTCAGTTCCAGGAAGAGAGGAAACTCAGGGAAGTACGGAACGTTTTATAGGAACTTGGTTAAAAAATAAAAAGCGTGAAGATTTAGTTGTAGCAACAAAAATTGCGGGTCCAAGCCCTGGATTAAGCTATATTAGAGATAATATGGGTTTTTCTAATGAGGCAATTGATGATGCTATAGGAAAAAGTTTAAAACGCTTACAAACTGATTATTTAGATATATACCAATTGCATTGGCCAGATAGAAATGCAAATTTCTTTGGAAAAAGAAATTATGTACACAATCCAAATGAACAATGGGAAGATAATTTTCAACAAGTTATAGAAAAATTAGATAGTTTAGTACAAGAAGGAAAAATTCGTCATTATGGAGTTTCAAATGAAACTTCTTGGGGTGTAATGCGTCATTTATCAGAAAGTTCAAAACATAATTTAACACGTTGCAAAACCATTCAAAATCCATATTCTTTACTAAACAGGTTGTTTGAAGTAAATTTAGCTGAAGTTTCAATGCGTGAGAATGTTGGTTTATTAGCTTATTCGCCAATGGCGTTTGGTAGGTTATCGGGTAAATTTTTAAATGGTAAAATGCCTGAAGGTTCACGTATTAAATTATTTCCTCAGTTTTCAAGGTACAATAGCGAACAATCTATACTTGCTACAAAAATGTATGCAGATTTGGCAAAAGAACTAAACCTTAGTTTAGCACATTTATCATTGGCTTTTGTAAATCAGCAGCCATTTGTTACCTCTAATATTATTGGAGCTACAACAATGGAGCAATTAAAAGAAAATATTGAAAGTATTCATGTGGAACTTTCTCAAGAAACACTTGAAAAAATAGATAAAATTCAAGAACTACAGCCAAATACTGCACCTTAAATAAATCAAATAATGATTATCCTTTATTAACATGATCTTAATAAAAGATAAAAATATCTTAATAACTGATATTAATCATAATTTATGTTTAGATTTTTATCTTTTTTTGTCCTTGATTTAAAACAATTAATTCAAATTCAAAAATGAAATTCAAAAATTTAATAGTTGCCTTATTTATTTTATCGGCAGTAAATAGTTATGCTCAATTAACCATTAGTGGTGAATTAAGGCCAAGAACAGAGTATAGAAATGGATATAAAACCTTAACTGCTGATGGTTCCGATGCAGCCTTATTTGTGTCACAACGTACGCGTTTAAACACCCAGTTTATTTCTGAAGATTATACATTTTTTATAAGCTTGCAAGATATAAGAGTTTGGGGAGATGTAAAACAATTAGCTGATAATGGGAATAGTTTAGCTTTACATGAAGCTTGGGGACAAGTAAAATTTAGTCCAAATTTCTCTGTAAAATTAGGCCGTCAAGAAATTATTTATGATGATAGCCGCCTGTTTGGTAATGTTGGTTGGGCTCAACAAGGTAGAAGTCATGATGCAGCAATCTTCAAATTTGGAAATGAGAACTACAAATTAGATTTAGGGATTGCATACAACCAAGATACTGAAGCATTATTTGGAAATATTTATACCATAGGTGGAAATTACAAAGCAATGCAATATGCTTGGTTTCATAAAAACTGGAGTAAAGTAAATGCAAGTTTTTTACTTTTAAATAACGGTTTACAAAATATTACTGATGAGGAAATTAAATACAGTCAAACATTAGGAACTCATTTTAATTTTAAAGCATCTAGTGCGTTAAGTATTAATGCAAACGCTTATTTACAAACAGGAAAAGATGTTGCAGATAGTGATTTAAGCGCTTATTTAGTAGGGTTAGATTTAGGATATAAAGCTTCTTCAAAAGTAAACTTAGGAGTAGGTTTTGAAATGCAATCAGGTAATGATTATGATGGTGATGCTTCTGAAAACAAAGCTTTTACACCTTTCTACGGAACAAACCACAAATTCAACGGATTTATGGATTATTTCTATGTTGGAAATCATGTAAACAGTGTTGGTTTGGTTGATATTTATGCAAAATTAAGCACTAAATTAGGTGAAAAATCTAGCTTAACAGCCTTTTTACATAGTTTCTCTTCACAAGCTGAAATTGCTGCAAATGTTGATAAAGGGTTAGGAACTGAACTTGATTTAGTGTATTCATATAAATTTAATAAAGACATTACTATTGGAGCTGGTTATTCTCAAATGTTTGCTTCAGAAGGATTAGAAGTAATTAAAAACAATACAGACGGAAATGGAAATAACTGGGCTTGGTTAATGGTAACAATAAAGCCAACAATGTTTCAGTCAAAATAATAATTCTTAATTTAAGATTATGAGCATATTTAGAAAATTACTACCGCCACCAGAATGGCGATTACCTGTACTAATTTTAATGGGAGCTATAACTGGCCTTACTTTGTATGCACTTGTTGAATCTAAGGCAGTTTCATATTTATCAGATGATCCAAAAACGTGTGCAAATTGCCATGTAATGACACCTCAATACAGTACTTGGCAAAACAGTTCTCATAGAGAATGGGCTAGTTGTAACGATTGCCATGTTCCGCAAGATAATGTGATAAAAAAATATGCATTTAAAGCAAAAGATGGTTTGTACCACGCTTCAGTTTTTCTAAGTCGTGGAGAGCCTGAAGTAATTAGAATGAAGGAAGCTGGAGTTGAAGTAGTGCAAAGTAACTGTATACGCTGTCATCAGGATCAGGTTACGGATGCAAGATTAAGCGCTTCTGTTGAAAATCATTTTGAAAATAGAACAGAAAGAAAATGTTGGACTTGTCATCAGGAAGTTCCGCACGGGAGTATACATAGTTTATCTTCTGTAAAATACTATGGAAAAATAGACGAAGAGCATCAAGAAACTGTACCACAATGGTTAAGTAAATATTTAAAAGAATCAGATAATCAAAAAAATACAAAAAATGAGTAACACAAGAAAACCTTGGAAAAACTGGGTGCTGTTTTTAGCATCATTAGTAGTAGTGTTTCTGTTAGGACTTTTAGTTTCTTCAATAACAGAACGTAAAATGGAGGCTAAATTTGCTTATACTCCAATGACAGAAATTAAAAAATTAGAACCTAGAAATGAAGTTTGGGGTGAAAATTTCCCTCGTGAGTTTCAATCATATTATAAAACAGCTGACACAACGTTTAGATCTAAATACAACGGAAATGCTAATATTGATATGTTAGAAGTTGATCCAAGATTAGTTGTACTTTGGGCAGGTTATGGTTTTGCAAAAGATTACAATCAAGGAAAAGGACACGTTTATGCAATTGAAGATGTTTCAAATACATTACGTACAGGTGGACCAACGGGGCCAGATGATGGACCAATGCCATCAACTTGCTGGACTTGTAAATCTCCAGATGTTCCACGTTTAATAAATGAAATTGGTGTAGATGATTATTATAAAGGAAAATGGGCAAGCAAAGGTGAACAAATTGTAAATCCGATTGGTTGTGCTAACTGTCACGATGAAAAATCAATGAAATTAACCATTACACAACCTGCATTAATTGAAGCTTTTGAACGTCAGGGAAAAGATATTACAAAATCTTCTCATAATGAAATGCGTTCTTTAGTTTGTGCACAATGCCACGTGGAGTATTACTTCAACAAAAACTTACCTGAAAAGAAAGGAATTCCTTATTTAGTATTTCCTTGGGATGAAGGACAAACAGTTGAAGATATGGAATCTTACTATGATAAAGTTGGTCATGTAGATTGGACTCATAAAATTAGTAAAGCTCCAATGTTAAAAGCACAACATCCAGGTTACGAAGTTTATAAAATGGGAATTCACGGAAAAAGAGGAGTTTCTTGTGCAGATTGCCATATGCCATACAAAACTGAGGGTGGACAAAAATTTACAGATCACCATATTCAATCTCCTTTAAATAATGTTGCCAATTCTTGTCAGGTTTGTCACAGAGAAGAAAAAGATGAATTAATTAAAAATGTTTTTGATAATCAAGATCGAATCATTGAAAATAGAGATCAATTAGAACGTTTATTAGTTCGTGCTCATGTTGAAGCAGGTAAAGCTTGGGAATTGGGAGCTTCAGAAGAACAAATGAAAGATATTTTACACGGAATTCGTTTAGGACAATGGCGTTGGGATTATGCTGCAGCATCTCATGGAGGTTCTTTTCATGCACCTGTTGAATTGGGTAGAGTTATTGGAAAAGGAATTGATATTACTCAAGAGACTAGAATTAAATTAGCTAAGTTGTTAATGGAATTAGGATTTAAAGGAGAAGTTCCTTATCCGGCTATTGAAACTAAAGAAGCTGCTCAAAAATTTATTGGATTGCCAATGGATAAATTAAAAGCAGAAAAAGAAAAATTTCTAAAAGAATTGCGCCCTCAATGGCAAGAAGCAGCTAAAAAGAGAGAAGCTACATATTAAAAAAAGTATAGCGTAATTAGTATTTAGATGTGAGTTTTAATTAAAATTTATAAAAATTTACATCTAAATACTAATACCTAAAAAAATATTATATTTGACTTTATATGAATGAAAATAATATAAAGATTCAACGTAATCTTTGGGAAAATCCCTGGGGTTATGTTGAATCTTTTTTTATAGGAACAGGTTTAATAATAACCGGACTTTTTTTAGAAGTTTTTAGCACTTCTGGTAGCGCATTTACACTTTCATATCCATTTAATTTAATCTTTTTAATTGGCTATGTTTTAGTCTTATTTGTGTTGTATAAATGGTTTTCAACAACACAATTAATTAGATGGTTAACTAAAGTACCCGCATCAATTTCAAGTATTGTTTTGGTAACAGTTTTGGTAATGATAATGGGAATTATTCCTCAAGTTTCATCAGAGAATAAGATAATAAATAATCTAGGCTTAAACCACATTACAAGTAATTGGGCCTTTTTATTAATCTTGTTTCAATTTTTAACCTGTTTAGGTTTAATTTCTATCAAAAGAATTTTACAATTTAAATGGTCTAATTTTGGATTTATTTTAAATCATACGGGTTTATTTTTAGCTTTAATTGCGGGTATTTTAGGAACAGGAGATTTACAACGCTTGTCTTTAGATGTTTATGAAGGAAAACCAAGTTGGATAGCTACAGATATGAATAATCAAAAGGTAGAATTGCCTTTTGCCTTTTATTTAAAAGATTTTTTAATAGATGAATACAATCCAAAACTAGCGTTAGTTGATAATAAAACGGGAAGTATTGCACATAACGATGGTAAAAATTTATACTTAGTTGAAAAAGGGGAAACCTATTATTTCAATAATTTTGAAGTAAAAATTGATGATTTTCTTCCAAATGCTATTCGTTTTGGAATGCGATATGAAGCGGTTAACGAAATAGGTTCGCCACCAGCTGCAAAAATTTCAGTTAAAAATATTGAAAACGATGCTATTCAAACAGCTTGGATAAGTAGCGGAAGTTTTCGTTATCCTTATGAATCATTAAAAATAAGCGAAGATTATTCAGTTGTAATGACTATTCCTGAAGTGAAGAAATTTAGCTCAGATATTGATATTTTAACAAAAGAAGGTGAAAGAATTAGCACTGTTTTAGAAGTTAATAAACCATTCAAATACAAAGGCTGGAAAATTTATCAGTTAAGCTATGATGATAAAATGGGGAAATGGAGTAATTTAAGCGTTTTAGAGCTTGTGAAAGACCCATGGCTACCACTAATATATATAGGAATTTTTATGATGATTGCAGGCGCTGTTTATATGTTTTGGATGGGTAATAAAATAACTAAAAATCAATAAAAAATGACTTGGATAGATTTTCCATTATATAGTTCAATTATTATAATCCTTTGGTTTATTGGTTTGGTGTTTTTAGCTATTTCCTACAAAAAGCATTCAATTTTCAAAATCGCCAATGTATTATTTGTTGCAGGTTGGGTAGTAATGATTCTTTTTGTTGTAAAATTATGGTTAGAATTAGATCGACCACCAATGCGAACATTAGGCGAAACCAGACTTTGGTACGCAACCTTTTTACCATTAATTGGTTTTGTAACTTATATCAGATGGAAATATAAATGGTTTTTAGCCTACAGCATTGCAATGGCAAGTATGTTTTTGGTAATTAATTACTTAAATCCAGAAACGTATTCAAAAACTTTAATGCCAGCGCTACAAAGTCCGTGGTTTATTCCACACGTGTTGGTGTATTTATTTTCATATGCAGTATTGGCAGCTTCAAGTATAGTTGCCATAAAAGGTTGGTACGATAGTTATCAAGGAAACTTCAAAATAGAAACCTTAAAATTAGCAGACAATTTAGTATATATAGGTTTTGCATTTTTAACGTTAGGGCTTTTATTTGGTGCGCTTTGGGCAAAAGAAGCTTGGGGACATTATTGGACCTGGGATCCAAAAGAAGTTTGGGCATTTTTAACCTGGATGGGTTATTTAATTTACATTCATTACCGTCATTTTCATATGCATAACAGCAAACAAGCACTTACTATTTTAGCGTTGGCTTTTGTAGTTTTATTGGTTTGTTGGTTTGGTGTAAATTATTTACCAGTAGCAACTACAAGCGTGCATACGTATACACAGTATTAGATTTTAAAAAAATAAATAATTTGGGCGTTCCCCTTTGGGTCAGGCTGTCGTTACTCGCTTTTTTAGTTGCGAAAAACAACAAAAAAGAGCTCAAACAAGCCACTCCATCCTTAACGCAAAGCTTTTTTATGAGTCTAAAAACGGAAACCTATTTAATAGAATAACCGTTAAACCATATTTCTTATAGGTCTAACGGTTCAAAAATTTTTACACCCTAACAAAAAAGACTCTTTTTAGTTGGAATATGCTCCTGAAGAATAAGTTAATTCATAACTGTGAGTGTAAATTTCAAATACAATTCCAAAAGGGTCTTCAACATAACACATTTTAAAAGGTTTTTCATTCGGATAATATTCTCTAATAGGCATTCGCTGTTTTCCTCCAGCAGCAACAATTTCAGCTACTAAATTTTCAATAGCTGGATCTTGTACACAAAAATGGAACAGTCCAGTATTAAATGGGCTAAATTCAGGTGCTTTTTTTACTCCTTTTGGAAACGAAAACAACTCAATACCAACACCATCAGAAGTTGATAAATGTGCAATTTTAAATTCTCCCCATCCTTCGCCAAATACATCAATACACATTTTACCAATAGCAGTTTCTTTTTCTTCAATAACCACCGAAGGTTCCATAATTATATACCAGCCCATTATTTCTGAATAAAATTTCACAGCTTTTTCAATATCTGGTACTGTAATTCCTATATGAGAAAAAGATTTTGGGTATTTTTTATTTGATTTCATATTACATTCTTAAAATTAAGTTGCAAATTTAATTTATATTTGCCTATTTGGCAATAACTTACCAAAAAGTAATATAGTATATAAAAAGAGTAAAATAATGAATAACAGTGTTTTAAAATGTAATAAATGAAGAAAAAATATTATTGCTCCTTACATTTCACAATGGATTTAATTGGTAATAAATGGAAACCCTTGGTTTTATTTCACTTGCTTAACGGTCCGCTAAGATCTGGAGTTTTACAAAAAACAATTCCTGGAATTTCGAATAAAATGTTTACACAAACTGTAAGAGAATTAGAACGCGATAATCTTGTAAGTAGAAAAGTATACCCAGTTGTACCGCCAAAAGTGGAGTATCAATTAACTGAAACGGGCAAATCTTTAGAAGCTATTTTAAAAGAATTAGATAATTGGGGTAAAAACTTAATGTCTTAAAATTTATAAATCTAGGCTTTCAACTTTGTCCTTAGCAAGAAAAAAGAGTGATATTTAAATATTCAAAAAAGAAACCCTCAAAACTGAAATAAATTTAGTTTTGAGGGTTTCTTTTTTGAATTAAAATCTAACAACTCTAACTAATATCCCAATTTTTCTCTAACACGTTTTAAGACACTAGTAGCAACTATTTTTGCTTTTACAGCTCCAATTGCCAATGCTTTATCTATTTCATCTAAGTTTTCCATAAAGTAATTGTAACGTGCTCTTTCTTCAGAAAATTTATCAACTAATAATTCAAAAAATGCTTGTTTTGCATGGCCATAACCGTAATTCCCACCTTCATAATTAGCTCTCATTTCATCAATTTGTTCTTCAGAAGCTAATAATTTATAAAGAGCAAATAAATTACAGGTATCAGGATTTTTTGGTTCTTCTAACGGCGTAGAATCCGTTTTAATTTTCATTATTTGTTTACGTAGTTGTTTGTCTGGCAAAAATAAATTGATAATATTTCCGCTAGATTTACTCATTTTTCCACCATCAGTTCCGGGAACCCACATAGTTCCATCTTGGATTTTTGCTTCGGGTGGAACCAACGTATCTCCCATTTGGTGGTTAAATCTATTTGCTACGTCTCTAGATATTTCTAAATGTTGCAATTGATCTTTTCCAACAGGAACAATTTCTGCATCATACAATAAAATATCTGCCGCCATTAACATTGGATATGCAAATAAACCAGCATTTACATCTTCCAATCTATCGGCTTTATCTTTAAAACTGTGTGCTAAGGTTAATCGTTGGTAAGGAAAAAAGCAACTTAAATACCAAGAAAGTTCAGTTACTTCAGGAATATCACTTTGTCTGTAAAAAACAGTTTTGTTAACATCTAAACCAAAAGCAAGCCAAGTTGCAGCAGTGCTGTAAGTGTTTTCGCGTAATTCTTTTCCGTTTTTTATTTGCGTTAATGAATGCAAATCAGCAATAAATAAAAATGATTCATTTTTAGGATTATTTGCCATTTCAATAGCAGGAATAATCGCTCCTAATAAGTTTCCTAAATGTGGTGTTCCTGTACTTTGTACACCCGTTAAAATTCTTGACATTTATTTTAAATTTGAGGCAAAAATACATATTTAGGATTAACTATCTAAATTTTAGAATAAGAGTATATATATTATTTATTCTTCAATTTTTATAGATTTAAATCCATCTTTAAGATTCCCTGTTCTTAATTGCGGAACAAAGTTGTAGGAATTTTTTATAAAGTTAATTTGCTGTTTGTTTACACAAGGTAGATTTCCATTTCCGGTTGCCCAAAAATAGACATGATCGCTTGGTGAATAAAATTCAAAATTATTAATATTTGTCTTAGTGAATTGAGTATTTATTTTTGATTTTCCCTCGGGAATAAATATATTTTTTGAATTAAAAGTGCTTAGTTTCATAGCAAAAGGATTTTTTGTTAATGCATTTAAATTGATTTCAAAAAAAACAGGGATTGCACTTAAAAGTATAAATAAGGTTATGAAGTAGTTTAAAATACTTTTATTTTTTAATAAAGAAACAATTATTTGAAGTGATAAGAAAATAATAAATACAAAGAAATACCGATACTGCGGTGAACTATTCCAAAGGATAATTAATTGTAAAACTGCCAAAGTATATAGAACGCTTAGAGCAAATTTGTTTTTGCTTTTATAGATAAACCAAGGGTAAATAATTAACAGTACTACAAATAATTTATTAAAAATCCCATGCAATTTTGAAATAGTTAACCAAAACCAAAAACGTTCCACAAGAGTTAATTGTGAAACATCTTGATTATCAAAACCTGATAAATAAGTTCCATAATTATAGAATTCTACTAAAGATTTTGGCTGTTTCCAATCAAAATTAAAAAAATCTATAGCATCAATTGGAAAAAGTAAATAACCTGAAATTATAATGTTTTTGGATAGAAAAAGACTTAAAACAACAACGCATAATAAAGTATAATTAAACAGATCATTTTTTAATGTTTGAAAGTTTTTAAAAAATAAAATTAGAATTAAAACAACCAAAATTGCGGATGTTACTTTTACAAAACACAAAAAAAGAATCAGGCTTAAAATTGCTTTGAAAGTAGTTTTATCAATAGTTTTATAATTTGTAATGAATAGGTAAAAAACGTAGGGTGTTAGTGTAAAAACAAAAAGATCTGGAGATGGTGCATTTACAAATTGCATAAAGAAAATAGTAAACAACAAAATCAATCCAAAACTTAACCCTTGAGAGTCAAAATTGGATTTATAATTGTTTATTTTTTCAAGTGCAAGTATGCTAATTAAAACAAATAAAAACCCATTTAAATCGTTAAAAAAGTCAGATAAAAAAGGGAAATTAAATCCCGCTTGTAAAGTATGCCAAGCTGAATTTTGTGCAAAAAACAGGTGTAAATTTGCCAACCCTTTTACATATCCAAATTCATTAATCCATTTTATAGTTTGTATGTAATAAGACTCATTATCTAACAGGTAAGGCGCAGTTGAACTTTGAGCAAGTGTAATTATAAAAACAGCAAAAAAGATTACTTTTAATAAAACACCAAGGTTTTTAATAGTAGTTATAAATTTCTTGATTTCATTAATAAAAAGCTGTCTATTTATTATAAAAACAATATGGTTTATTAGAAATACAAAAATGTAAAATTCAATATTTATTCTTATAAAAAAAGCAGTTATACTTGTAAGAATTGTATAAAGAAATAAACCTAAAATATGATGAATAATAACATGGCAATTTTCTAATTTAACTATTTTTTTAAATAGAATTCCAAAATTGAGTGTAGTTATAAAAATATAGATCCAACTTAAAAATATAAGGAGCATTTAAAAAAAATTATTCAAACTGCAAGTATTTCTTTTTTGAGTTTGATTTGTTAAATATAAAAATGGATTTTTTAGGTCTTATTTATTTTTCTTTATTAAGTCGGCAACAAACAATATAGCAACTGCGCCAATAACACCTTCTAGTAAATCGCCAAGTTCCCCATGAAATGTATAAATACCTAAAATATTAAATAGCCAACCTCCTACAAAACCTCCAATAATCCCTAAAATAATGTTTTTAACAAGTCCAAAACCACCACCTTTCATTAATTTTCCAGCAAGCCAACCTGCAATTCCACCAATAATAATTGAATACAACATACTAATTAAAGTTACATAGTTAATATTTTATAAATGTAAGAAATTAAATAAATAGGTGTTTCTGTTATTTTGAATTATCAAATTGTCATTCAAAATAATTACATTTGAAATGTATGAAATATATTAAATATCCTTTTTACATTTTTTGGCGTTGCTGGTTTTATGGCTGGATATTGTTGAGTATTATTGCTATTTTTCCAGTATTAATTGTTGTTACTTCTTCAGAAAAACTATACCCGGTATTTTTCAAAATTGCCAGATTTTGGGCAAATACAATCCTTTTTGTAATGGGTTTTAAAATTATTTTAGAAGAAAGTCAGGTTTTAAAAAAAGAAAAAAGTTTTATGTTTTGCCCAAATCATACATCAATGATAGATATTATGGTGATGCTTTCAGTAACTAAAAATCCGTTTGTTTTTGTAGGTAAAAAAGAACTCACTAAAATCCCGATTTTTGGATTTTTTTATAAAAGAACTTGTATTTTGGTTGATAGAGGTAATGCAAAAAGTAGAAAAGCAGTTTTTGATGAAGCCAGGAGAAGAATGAGTGATGGACTTGATATTTGTATTTTTCCTGAAGGTTTAGTTCCAGATGATGAAAGTGTGGTGTTAAGCGAATTTAAAAACGGAGCTTTTAGATTGGCAATTGAACACCAAATACCAATTGTACCATTGACATTTTACGATTGCAAAAAGCGATTTTCATATACTTTTTTTAGTGGTAGTCCTGGAAAATTACGCGTAAAAATACACAAACTCATCAATACTAAAGGGCTTACTTTAAAAGACAATGACTCTTTAAAAAAACAAACATTTAATGTTATTTATAATGAATTAACTATGGATTTAAAACTTTAACAAATACATACTTAAATAGCGGTTTTCTCGTTCAATTGAAATGAAAGAAAAAAAAATTACATATTACAATCCAAAAGAAGAAAAACTGAACGTATTATCTCACGCTTTTGGATTGGTTTTAAGTGTTGTTGCCTTAGTTTTATTGGTTGTCTTTGCAAGTTTAGAAGGTACAGCTTGGCACATAGTTAGTTTTAGTATTTATGGCGCGAGTTTAATTGTATTATATTCGGCATCTACATTTTATCATTATTCAAAAATACCTAAATTAAGGCATCGATTAAACGTTTTTGACCACGCAGCAATTTACATTTTAATAGCAGGAACTTATACCCCTTTTACATTGGTAGTTTTAAAAGGTTGGGTAGGCTGGACTATTTTTGGAATTTCTTGGGGATTGGCAATTACAGGAGTTATTTTAAAATTATTTTTTACAGGTAGATTTGATAAAATTTCTACAATTGCTTATGTTTTAATGGGTTGGGTTATTGTTTTTGCCATTAAACCATTAGTGCAAAATTTACCTATTGAAGGTTTATTATGGCTTTTAGGTGGTGGAATTTTTTATACAGTTGGTGCAATTTTATATAGTATTAAAAGGATTAAATACAACCATGCAATTTTTCATATTTTTGTATTGTTAGGTAGTTTTTGTCATTTTATGGCAATATTTTTTTATGTACTTCCTATAAAAAAGTAATACTATAAAAACATTAAAATTTCATTTACCCCCGTTTGTTTTTTTAGTAACTTCATTCAAAATTTGCTAATCAGATAAATCTATTTAAAATGAAACCTCAAAAGTTACTTTTTTCAATCCTATTTTGTATTGCTTTAATAGCTTGTAAAAACGAAAATCCACAAAATGACACCAACAATATTTTTAAATTTAAAAATTATATAAATTACACAACTTCAGGATTGGTTTCTGTTGCTGAACCCATAAAAATTGAGCTGGCAAAAGAAGTGCAAGGTTGGATTTCTGGGAAAGAAGTTTCGGAAAATTTTTTAACTATTTCACCAGATATTAATGGTGAATTAACAGTTATTAATTCGCGTAGTTTGTTGTTTAAGCCTTCAAAGGATTTACAACCAAATAAAGAATATAAGGTAACAGTATATCTAGGAAAAATTTATAACAATATACCTTCAGAATTTAAAACCTACACGTTCAAATTTAAAACCATAGCGCAAAATTTTAGTGTAAATACAACAAGTATTCAATCATACAATAAGCAATGGCAGTATATTAAAGGTATTGTAAAAACTGCTGATATTTTAACTTTAGAAAATGTAAAAACATTAGTTTCTGCTAAACAAAAAAATAACCATTTATCAATTAAATGGCAGGGTTTAGATTCGGTTAGTAAACAGTTTCAGTTTATAATAGATAGCGTGCAACGTTTTGAAGACGATTCGGAAGTGCTAATTTCTTGGAGTGGAGAAAATATTGATGTTGAAAATAATGGTGAATTCACCTTTAGAATTCCTGGGAAAAATAACTTTTCAATTTTAAATGTTGATGTTGTACAATCTCCAGAACAACATTTAAATATTAATTTTTCAGATCCATTAAAAAAACAACAGAATTTTAATGGTTTAGTTGCTATTAAAAACACAAAAAACTTAAAGTATATAGTTGACGGAAACATATTAAAAGTATATGCCGATGCACGCATTGTAGGTAATGTTTTAGTTGATGTTTTTCAAGGAATTATAAGTGTTGATGGCTATAAATTAAGGAAACCATTTTCTGAAACAATTGCTTTTGAACAACTAAATCCTGAAGTTAGATTACTATCAAACGGTGTTATTTTACCAAACTCTGCTAATTTAAAATTGAATTTTGAAGCTGTTAATTTAAAAGCTGTTGATGTTAGAATTATTAAAATATTCGAAAACAATGTATTGCAATTTTTACAAGAAAGCAGTTTAGGAAGTACTAATAGTTATCAAATTAGAAGAGTTGGAAGGCGAGTGGCAAAAAAAACAATTCCTTTAATTACCGATGAGGTTGAAAATAATGGAAAATGGAAAGCCTATGCAATAGATTTATCTGAAATGATTAAAGCTAATCCAGGTGCAATTTATCGTATAGAATTGGATATAAAACCTGAATATTCTTTATATAAATGCAAAGGTGTTGAAATGGATACTCCTAATAAAAATGAATATTATGAAGAAGATTATTACTACGAAGAAGGTGAATACACAACCGAACAAGCCGAAGATTTAGATGAACGAGAAGAGCAATATTGGGATAATTTAATTTATAGTTATAATAACACTTATTACAATTGGAACGATCGTGAAAATCCGTGTAAAAAAGCATATTTTTTAAATGAAGATAGAACAGTTGCAACAAATATTTTAGCATCAAATATTGGTGTAATTACTAAAAAAGGAGAAAACAACAGTTACTTTTTTGCAGTAACTGATATTTTAACAACCAACCCAATTGCTGAAGCAAAAGTTATAGTATATAACTATCAGCAACAAGAAATAGCCCAAAAAATTACAGATAATGAAGGAATAACTAGGTTAAATTTGGATACCAACGCATACTTTGCAGTAGTTACAAAAAACAAGCAAAAAACCTATATTAAATTAGATGATGGAAATTCATTGTCTTTAAGTAAATTCAACGTTTCAGGGAAAAAATTACAAAAAGGGTTAAAAGGTTTTATTTATGGTGAACGCGGTGTTTGGAGACCGGGAGATTCAATTCATTTAACGTTTGTATTGAACGACAATACAAATCCGTTACCAAAAAAACATCCAATAAAAATAGAAGTTACAGATGCACGAGGAAAATTAGCATTTAAACAAATTTCTTCAGAAAATATAAATGGATTTTACAAATTTACAATACCTACTTCAAACACTGATCCAACAGGAAATTGGAACAGTACAATCTCAGTTGGAGGAGCAAAATTTCACAAGCAATTAAAAGTTGAAACAGTAAAACCAAATCGCTTAAAAATTAAAATTGATTTTGAAGATAAGGTATTAACAAATGCCAAACCCATTAAAGGAAATTTAAAGGTAAATTGGTTGCACGGTGCACCTGCAAAAAACATAAAAGCGGAAGTAACAGCAAAATTCACTTCAAATTCATCTGCTTTCAGTAAACATTTTCCAAACTATATTTTTAACGACCCTACAAGAAATTTTTATTCTGAAGAATTAAAAGTATTTGATGGAAAACTCGATGCATATGGAAACGCAATTATTGATAAAAAAGTAAATTTAGAAAGTACTGCACCCGGAATGTTAAAAGTAGCTTTTTTAACCAAAGCTTTTGAAAATGGAGGAGATTTTTCTATGGATGTAATTTCAAAAAATTATGCACCTTATACTTCATTTGTAGGTTTAAAATTACCAAAAACAAAAGCCTACAGTTCGTATGATACTGATGAAAACATAACTTTTGATGTTGTTTCAATTTCTTCCGAAGGAAAGCCAATTCAGCAAAATAATATTACTGTTGAAATTTATAAAGTAGAGTGGCGTTGGTGGTGGAGTTCGTCTTATGAAGATTTATCTTCATACAACGGAAGTAGTTATCATAAACCATTTAAAAAATTTAAAATTAATACCAACACAAGCGGTAAAGGAACCTTCAATTTAAATATTGCAGATGAAAATGGTGGTCGATATTTAATTCGTGTTATTGATTCTGAAAGCGGTCACGCAACAGGAATCACAACTTATTTTTATAAGAATTGGTGGAAACGTCCAACAAATGACCCAGAAGCATCAAAAATGTTGGTGTTTTCATCAGATAAAGACAATTATAACGTTGGCGAAACTGCAAAAATTACTTTCCCATCTGGATCCGAGGGCAGGGCATTAATAAGCATTGAAAATGGTACTGAAGTTTTATTAAATAATTGGCTAAAAACACAAAAAGGAGAAACAACTTTTGAAATTCCAATAACAAAGGAAATGGCACCAAATGTATTTGTAAACATTTCTTTATTGCAACCACACGCAAGTACTGCAAATGATTTACCATTGCGATTATACGGTATTATTCCATTATTGGTTGAAGATCCTACTACACGTTTAAAACCTGAAATTTCAATGCCAAAAGTGTTAAAACCTGAAGAAAAGTTTACTCTAAAAGTAAGCGAAAAAAGTGGTAAACGGATGTCTTATACCATTGCCGTTGTTGAAGAAGGTTTATTAGATTTAACACGTTTTAAAACACCTCAAATTTGGGATTCATTTTATACAAAAGAAGCTTTAGGTGTAAAAACTTGGGATATTTTTGACGATGTTATTGGTGCTTTTGGTGGAAGAATTGAGCAAGTTTTTGCAATTGGTGGTGATTCCGAATTGGCTGCTGGAAACGCTAAAAAAGCAAATAGGTTTAAACCAGTTGTTCGGTTTTTAGGGCCTTTTACGTTAACAAACGGAAAAACTGCTTCACACACAATTCAGTTACCAAAGTATGTTGGATCGGTGCGTACTATGGTAATTGCTGCGGATAATGAAATTGGCGCTTACGGAAAAGCTGATGAAACTACACCAGTTCGCAAACCCTTAATGGTATTGGCTTCGTTACCGCGTAAATTAAGTCCAGGCGAAAAAGTAACACTCCCAGTAACCGTTTTTGCAATGGAAAATAAGGTGAAGAACGTGGATGTAAAACTAAAATTATCCGAAGGTATTAAAGTGGTTGGAGCAACTTCTCAAAATATATCTTTTGAAAGTCCAGATGAAAAAATGGCGTATTTTCAATTATATGTTTCCGAAGCAAAAGGAGTTGGAAAAATTGAAGTTATAGCCAATGGAAATGGAGAAAAATCTTCTTACGAAGTTGAAATTGATGTGGTAAATCCAAATCCAATTTCAATAAATAGTAATAATTTTGAATTGGCTGCGAATGAAACAAAAACAATTGATTTTGAAACCTTTGGAATTGTTGGAAGTAATTTTGCAGAGATTGAATTCTCAACCTTACCTTCAATGGATTTTACAGGAAGGTTACAGTATTTAATTCAATATCCGCATGGTTGTGTAGAGCAAGTTACTTCAGGTGTTTTTCCGCAGTTATTTTTAAGTGAAATTTTTGATATTCCGTTGCAACAAAAACAAAAGATAACCGAGAATATTAAAAAAGGAATTGAAAAATTAGGAGATTTTCAAACACCAAACGGAGGATTAAGTTATTGGATGGGACAAAATACTGCCAACGATTGGGGAACAAGTTACGCAGGACATTTTATGATTGAAGCTGAGAAAAAAGGTTATGTTTTACCATTAACTTTTTTAACAAATTGGTTAAATTATCAAAAACAAGCAGCACGTAATTGGCGACCAAGTTATAACAGCTATAATTCAGATTTAGCACAAGCGTATAGGCTATATACATTGGCTTTAGCTGGACATCCAGATTTATCTTCTATGAATAGATTGCGAGAGTTTAGAGAGCTTTCTAACAATGCAAAATGGCGATTAGCTGCTGCATATGCATTGGTTGGTCAAAAAGAAGCCGCCACTAAAATTTCAAATACAGCAAATATTAATTTTGAAAGTAGTAATTACGATTATTATACATATGGATCTGTGGATAGAAACCGCGCAATGGCAATGGAAACAATGTTGTTAACAGGAAATAATGAAGCTAAAGAATTGGCAAAATACATTGCAAAACGTTTGTCTTCTAATAGTTGGATGAGCACGCAAACCACTGCTTATAGTCTATTGTCAATGGCTAAAATGGTGGAAATAAATGGAGGAAAATCTATTAAATTAAGTTATGCTTTAAACAATGGAAAAATAGAAAATATTGACTCTAAATTTGCCATTGCACAACGAAATTTAGGAATTGTTATGGGAAAAAATTCGGTTTCAATTACTAATAACCAAGCAAATTTGGTATTTGTAAACCTTTTAACTGGTGGAATTTTACCAATAGGACAAGAGATTACAGAAAAAAGAGGTTTAGGTATTAGTATAGTTTATAAAGATTCTCAAGGAAATAAGGTTGATGTTTCAAAACTATCACAAGGAACCGAGTTTGAAGCACACGTTACAGTTTCTAATTTAAAACAAGAAGATGTTAAGGATGTTGCAGTTACACAAATTTTCCCTTCAGGTTGGGAAATTGTAAATACACGTTTTACTGATTTTGGAACTAATGCAACTGGAACTACTAATTTTACGGATATTAGAGATGACCGCGTTAATTTTTATTTCGATTTAAATAAGAGTCAGTCTAAAACATTTAAAGTATTATTAAATGCTTCCTATTTAGGAAATTATTATTTATATGGTTTACAAGTAGAAGCAATGTATGATAATGAGTATTTTACACGAACAAAAGGACAATGGATTGAAGTAGTAAAATAAGTTTTAATCGTCAACCTGAACTTGTTTCAGGTTCTCATTATGAGATTCCGAAACAATTTTGTAATGAACTAATTTTAGAAGGAAAACAAGATTGAAGAAAATAGTATTGAATTCAATTAAAAAACATAAAATAAAACTTCTAATAGCCGTTATTTTACTAACGGCTTATTATTTTTCATTGCCTAAAACCTTATTTGAAAATCCAACATCAACTGTAATTGAAAGCTCTGAAGGAGAGTTATTAGGAGCTAAAATTGCAGATGATGGTCAATGGCGGTTTCCTCAAAATGATAGTGTTCCTTTTAAGTTTAAACAATGTATTATTCAGTTTGAAGATGCTTATTTTTATAAGCATCCGGGATTTAATCCAATATCAATTGTAAAAGCTGCTATTCAAAATTTAAAATCGAATTCAATAAAAAGAGGCGGAAGTACTTTAACACAACAAGTAATTAGATTGTCTCGAAAAAATCAAAAAAGAACCTATTTTGAAAAGCTAAATGAAATTGTTTTTGCAACTAGATTAGAATTAAGATATTCAAAAGAAAAAATACTTGCGTTATATGCTTCAAATGCACCTTTTGGAGGAAATGTAGTTGGATTAGATGTTGCTTCTTGGCGTTATTTTGGGCGTTTACCCAATCAACTTTCTTGGGCAGAAAGTGCAACATTAGCAGTTTTACCAAATGCACCAAGTTTAATTTATCCAGGAAAAAATCAACAAAAGCTATTAGTAAAAAGAAACCGATTGTTAAAAAAATTAGTAGATGAAAAAATAATTGATAAACTAACCTACAATTTAGCAATTCAAGAGGAGTTACCTCAAAAACCATATAAAATTCCGCAAATTGCACCTCATTTATTACAACGAGTTGTAGAAAACCATCAGGGAAAACGAATTAAAACTTCCATAAAATATAGTTTACAAAATAAGGTAAATTCAATAGTAAAAAGGCATTATAACGAGTTAAGCCAAAATCAAATTAACAATATTGCAGTGCTTGTTTTAGATGTAAAAACCAGAAAAGTTTTAGCTTATGTAGGTAATTCACCAA
This sequence comes from Lutibacter oceani, assembly GCF_003384935.1. Lineage (GTDB taxonomy): Bacteria > Bacteroidota > Bacteroidia > Flavobacteriales > Flavobacteriaceae > Lutibacter > Lutibacter oceani. The sequence continues at coordinate 985,316 of NZ_QTTQ01000009.1, read as the reverse complement.
CTACTAAACAACACCACAAGGATGTTGATATTATTAACAAGCCAAGAAGTACAGGCAGTATTTTAAAACCTTTTTTGTATGCTGCAATGTTAGATGCCGGAGATATTTTGCCCAATACTTTAGTTACTGATATCCCTACACAAATTGGAAGTTACAAACCAGAAAATTTTAATAAAGAATTTGACGGTGCTGTTGCTGCAAGTGAAGCGTTATACAGATCTCTCAATGTCCCTTCGGTTAGAATGCTACAAAACTTTGGATTGGACAGGTTTTATCACTATTTAAAACAACTTAATTTAAAGGATGTTAAATACAATGCCAATCATTATGGTTTGTCTTTAATTTTAGGAGGCGCAGAAAGTAATTTATGGGATTTATGCAAAAGTTATGCTGGTATGTCTTCAACGGTAAATAATTATGATGATACACAAGGTAAATACTACGCCAATGAATTTTTAGAGCCTTCCTATTTAAGTGATTTTAAGCCAAATTTTGGAAAAATTTCAACTGAAAAAACCATTTTTGATGCAGGCTCTACATATTTAACTTTTGAAGCATTGAGTAAGGTAAATAGACCGGAAGGTGAAGAAAATTGGGAGTTTTTTGATGCTTCTAATAAAATTGCCTGGAAAACAGGAACAAGTTTTGGATTTAGAGATGCTTGGGCTATAGGTGTAACTAAAAATTATGTTGTAGGTGTTTGGGTAGGAAATGCTGACGGAGAAGGCAGACCAGGTTTGGTTGGAGTTTCAGCTGCAGCTCCTATATTGTTTAATGTTTTTAACCAATTACCAAATAGTACCTGGTTTGAAAAACCTTTTGATGAATTAATAGCAATACCAATTTGTACTAAAAGTGGTTATAGAGCAAGTGAATTATGTGAAACAAAAGAAACTGTTTTTGTACAACAAGCGGGTCTAAAAACGGCACCTTGTCCTTATCATATTTGGGTACATCTAGATAAAAACGAGCAATTTCAAATTAACTCCTCTTGTGAATCGTTAAAAAACATGGTTCATAAAAGTTGGTTTGTATTACCATCCTTACAAGAATTTTATTTTCAAAAAAAACATCCATATTATAAAAAATTACCAAACTTTAGAACCGATTGTTTGGTTGATAATTCAGCAAAAATGGCTTTTATTTTACCTGAAGAAAATGCTAAATTTTACATTACAAAAGATTTTAACAACAAGGTTAATGGGTTGGTATTTAAGTTAATACACTCTAATGTAAATGCAAGTGTTTATTGGTATTTAAATAGCCATTTTATAGGAGAGACAAAGAGTATTCATGAAATAGAAATTTCACCCAGAAAGGGAAAATATACCATTACCGTTGTAGATGAATTTGGTTATGAGATTAAACAAAAATTTGAAATAAAAGATTAACAGTTTGAACATATATGCAAATGTTGTATATTGCAAATTAATTAATTCAAGTCAACCCTTTAATTATGTTGCAAATTTTATTAGTTGATGACGAAATAGATGCTTTAGAAGCACTAGAATGGAAGCTCAATAACTATATTGATAATATTGAGGTTACAACTTGTAACTCTCCAATAAAAGCAATTGACATTATCAATAATGATAAACCAGATGTTGTTTTTTTAGACATTCAGATGCCAGAGATGGATGGTTTTACAATGATTGAAAAACTTGAGAATAGAGATTTTAATCTTATTTTCACAACAGCACATGATGAGTTTGCTCTTAAAGCAATCAAAGTATCGGCAATTGATTATTTACTAAAACCAGTTGATAAAGACGAATTGGTTGCTTCTTTAAGTAAAATTCAAAAATCAAAAAAAGGGGATTTACTTGAAAATAAACTGCAAGTATTATTAAATAACCTAAACGATAGTAATGATAAAATAAATATTTCAGCCGATGGGAAGGTGTATTTATTAGATAAAGATGATGTAGTTATGTTGAAATCGGATAAAAGTTATACCACAATATATTTAAAATCCGAACAACAAATATTGGTTTCAAAAACGTTGAAAGAAGTTGAAAAGAAATTTTTATTTTCTCAATTTTTCAGGGTTCATAATTCATATCTTATTAACTTAAATCATGTAAAAGAATATTTAAAAGGATTGGGCGGAGAGTTAATTATGACCAATGGATTAACAGCAAGTATTAGTAGGAACAGAAAAGCAGAATTATTTAAAAAACTTTATTTGGACTAAAGAATGTTATTAGATTTTCATTCTGAAATATATTCGTGGATTAGAGGAGGTTTATTCGTTCTTTTTGTATACCATTTATTAATATTTTTTCAAAATCGAAGTAAACTATACTTATATTACAGTTTATATTTACTAGCCCTAACAATTTATTTATTAAGCCATATTGCTACGGGTAAAGTAAGTGAATTTTATAACTACATTAATTTTTCAATTCAATTTTTAGCATACGCGGCATATGTTTTATTTGCCCGAGAACTATTAGATACAAGGACTTATTTAATAAAATGGGATAGGTATTTTGTAATTGAAACTAAGGTGCTTTTAATTTTATTTCCAACATTTATTTTAATTCAAGTTTTATTGGGATATGAATTTCAAATTAAAGCTTTTACTCTGGTAGCACCCATTTTAACAATATTCACTCTTATTTCTTATTATATTATTTACACAAGGATAAAAGATAATTTTTCAAGTTACTTTGTTGCAGGTTCTCTTATTTATTTGTTATTGGCAAACATTAGTTTTTTAGAACTTTTTGTTGGTTTAGAGTTCTTTACCGATTTTGGTTTACAACCTATGTTTTTTGTGTATTTAGGTGCAATGTTACAGTGTATTATTTTCTCAATAATTATTGGTTTTACAATTAAAAGAATTGAGCAAAAAAGTAAAAATGCAGAAGTAAGATTGGCTATAAAGTTAAAAGAAATGGAAGAATTAAAAATGACTGCTTTACAAAGTCAAATGAATCCTCATTTTTTGTTTAACTCACTTAATTCTATAAACAATTTTGTATTAAAAAATGAAGTTGAAAAAGCTTCAGATTATATAACTAAGTTTTCAAAATTGATTCGTGTAATTTTAAATAGTTCATCAAGTCCAACCTCAACACTTTCAGATGAGTTAGGGATATTGGCATTGTATATTAAATTAGAAAAAATGAGAGTTACAGGTGGCTTTAAGTATACTGTGAAAGTTGATGAAAATTTAAATTTAGATAAAATAAAAGTTCCACCCATGTTTTTACAACCTTTTATTGAAAATTCAATTTGGCATGGGATTATGAAAAAAGAAGGTGAAAAAATGATTAACTTAACTATCAAGGAAGATAATGGAAATGTTTTGTGTATTGTTTTAGATAATGGAATTGGGATTAATAAAGCAAAAGAACTATCGCACATGAGTCAAAAACGTAAATTTTTTGGAGCAGAGGCTACAGAAAATAGAATTAGAATGCTTTATCAAAATAAAGATGTACATATTGTAACTAAAGATATTTCATCCAATACTACAACAGGAACCCAGGTTTCAATTAAATTTCCATTGCTTTAAATTTAAAGTATTATTTTATGTAACTAAAAACAATTAGTTTATCTAATATTATTTTTAAAATTACTTGAAATTTAGAGAGTTAGTTTATTGTTTTACTGATATTTCGCATTTTTTACAAAAATAATAATTACCATTTATTGTAAAAAGTTAACCATTTATTAACTTTCTGCTAGTTTTTGTTTATTTAAAAAAAATCTAGATAATATCTGCGTATCTTTGGTTTGTATTATTGTCAAGAGGGGTTTTGACTCTATACATTTAAAACATTAAATAAGTCTTTGGGGTTGATTTATTTATTCCTTGAACATTGTAAGAACGTATTACAATGTTCAAGGTTTTTTTTGAATAAAAATTTAATCCAAATAATACCTTTTCAATTAAATTTTTAATAGATATATTTGAATTAATTTATGAAAAAAATTAGCCAAATATTAACCTTCCTCTATGTAAGCACTACACTTTGGGCGCAAACGGATTATTCTAAAAATTGGGAAGATTTCTACTCATATAATAACGTAAAGGACTTCATTAAAACTGAAAATGAAATTCATGCTATTGTAGATAATGCCATTTTTACATACAACGAATTAAATGGTGAGATAACTAAAACTTCGTCAGTTAATGGTCTTTCAGGAGAATTAACTTCAAGTGTATTTTATAGTACAACTTATGAGAAATTAATAATTGGTTATGAAACAGGATTAATTGAGATTATTGATAGCAATAATAATATTACCATTTTAAAAGATATTGTTAATTTTAATTTTTCAGGAGATAAAAGCATCAATAATATTATTGGTTATAATAACAAACTTTATATCTCAACATCTTTTGCAATAATAGTTTACGATATTGATAAGTTACAGTTTGGGGACACTTATTTTATTGGTAATCAATCATCTGAAATTAAAGTAAATGAGGTTAAAATACTTAATAATACTATTTTTGCAGCTACTGAAAATGGTATTTATATGGCAGATATAACCAATCCAAATTTGATAGATTTTAATAATTGGACACAATATTTTTCTGGAAATTTTGCTAATGTTGAGGTGTTTAATAATCAAATATATGCATCTAACAATCGCAAATTATATAAAGTTGTAGATAATAATTTGGTATTGCAAAAAAATTATCCTCAAACAATACTTTCCATAAAGGCATCAAATGAATTTTTGTCTATTGCTACACAAAGAGGAGTATATGTTTTAAATTCAAATGATTCTGAAATAACTAATTATGTTACCAATACAAATGAGCAATTTTATTATAATTTAAATACTGCCTTTTTTGAGGATAATTTGTTGTATTTAGGAACCAAAGAATTTGGACTGTTAAAATGCACTTCTGATAATATTCCAAATTTTGATGAAATTCATCCAGATGGTCCAGTATCTAATTTACCTTTTTCAATTTCAGTAAAAGAGAATAATTTATGGGTTGTTTATGGAGGATATGATGGAGCTTATGCACCTAGAAATACAGCTTACAGTTTTGATCATTTTAATGGAGAAACTTGGGTTAATACACCGTACAAGAATTTTAACGTTACAAATCTTGTAAATGTTACTTTTGACCCTAACAATATTGATAAAGTTTATATAAGCTCTTATGGTAACGGAATGTTGGTGGTTGAAAATAATGAAGTTGTAGAACATTGGACTCATTTAAATAGTGGCCTGGAATGGAGAACCAGAATTAATGGATCTGCTTTTGATGTAAATGGCAATTTATGGATAGCCAATTCTTGGGTTGATAAAAGAATTAAAAAATACGGTTTTGATGGTAGCTGGGACGAGTTTGATATGAGTTCCGTAATGACAAATCCTGCATTGGGTTTAGGCGAACTTGTTGTTGATAAAACTTCAAATATATGGGTAGCTTCCAGAAGAAATGGAGCGTTGATTTTTAATGAAAACGGAAATAAAAAAAGAGCACTTACTACAGAATCTACAAAAGGTTCTTTACCCGATCCTAATGTTAGAGCTATTGCTGCAGATGACAATAATAGAATATGGATAGGAACTTTAAAAGGTTTGGTTGTATTATACAATGCCGCAACAGTTTTTAGCGAAGCAATAGTTGATGCTGAACCAATAATTATTTTAGATGATAGTGGTATTCCAAAAAAATTATTAGGAGATCAGGCAATAAATTCTATTGTAGTTGATGGTGCAAATAACAAATGGTTTGGAACAAGTAATGGAGGTGTTTTAAAAACAAATTCAGATGGCAACGAAACATTACATAATTTTAATGTAAATAATTCTCCTTTACCTTCAAATACAATATTAAAAATTGCAGTAGATAAAAATTCAGGTAAAGCTTATTTTGCTACTGCGAAAGGCATTGTTGCTTTTAATAGCGATGTTGCAGTTTATGGAGATACTCTAACGGAAGTTTATGCGTATCCAAATCCATCTACTAAAAATAATGAATTTATAACAATTGATGGTCGTCATGGAGAACACTTACCGAAGGGAACAAATATAAAAATTTTAGATACTGCAGGTAATTTAGTGTACGAAACTAATATAAGAGAAGGTCAAGAATCATCTGGGGGTAAAGTGGTTTGGAATAAAACTAATTTAGCTGGTAGAAAAGTGGCTTCTGGGATATATATAGTGTTGTTAATAGACAATGAAAAGCAACGAACTTCTATAACAAAAATTGCGATTATCAATTAATAATGATTGAAACTACTAAAGCAATAGTTATTAACGCCATTAAATATGGAGATACAAGTTTAATAGCTACCTGTTATACTGAAAAATGCGGATTAAAAACGTACCTGTTAAAAGGCATATTAAAAGCCAAAAAAGCTAAAATAAAATCAGCTTATTTTCAACCACTAATGCAGCTTAATTTAACTGCTAATCATAATAATAAAGGATCTTTAAATTCTATTAGAGAAATTGAAGTAGTAAATTTTTATCACTCAATTTATTCAGATATTAAAAAACAATCTATAGCCTTATTTTTATCAGAAATTTTACATTATGCAATTAAAGAAGAAGAGGAAAACGCATCACTTTTTAAATATTTAGAAACTTCCTTATTATGGTTAGACACGCATAATATTGTTTCAAATTTTCATTTACTTTTCCTTTTAAATTTAACCAAATATTTAGGCTTTTACCCTGAAGTAAATGCTATGGATATGGAGTATTTTGATTTGTTAGAAGGAAAATTTACAAACAAAAGTAAATTTAGTACTGTTAATGGAGAAAAACTAACCTATTTTAAAAAGCTTTTAGGCATAAATTTTGATGTGTTACATGAGGTTAATTTTAGTGCTTCAAACAGGCAGGAAGTACTAACAATATTAATTCAATATTTAGAATTACATGTAAGTGGTTTTAAAAAGCCAAAATCATTAAACGTATTAAAATCTGTATTTAGTTAATTATGAGATTTATAACTATTATTTTATTTGTTTTATTATCTATAAATATAAATGCACAACAAGTAAAGGTTCTTGAGAGAGAATCAAATTTACCAATTGAAAATGTAACTATATATAACGATAGTAATGATAGTTATGTATATACTAATAATGATGGTATTGCAGATTTATCGGTTTTTAAAAATTCAGATATTCTTTCTTTTAATCACTTATCTTATATTGAATATGAAATTTTAAAACGTGAACTTGGGGTAATTGAATTTGTAGTTTATTTAACCAGAAATGCTGAAATGTTAGATGAAATTGTATTATCAGCTTCAAAAGGAGAAGAAAAAAGAAGTAGAATAGCAGAACAAGTGGCAATAACTTCAAAAGAAGAAATTAAAAGATTGGCGCCTCAAACTTCAGCAGATTTATTGGCAAATTTACCAGGAGTTAGAGTTCAAAAATCTCAATTTGGTGGTGGAAGTCCTGTGCTTAGAGGAATGGAAGCAAATAGGGTATTATTAGTTGTTGATGGCGTTAGAATGAATAATGCTATTTACAGAATGGGACATTTGCAAAATGTTATTACAGTGTCTCCAAATATAATTGAAAGAACCGAAGTTATTTTTGGACCATCTTCAGTAGTTTATGGTTCAGATGCGTTGGGTGGTGTGGTTCATTATTATACAAAAACTCCGAAAATTAGTAACAAAAAAGAAGTTAATACCTCGTTATTTTCAAGATTTAGCTCGGTTAACAGTGAATTTACTACAGAGGGGAATATAGAGCTTAGAAATAAAAAATGGGCATCATTTACAAGTGTTTCACACAGTAGTTTTGGGGATTTAAAAATGGGGAAAAACAGAAATCACGGATTTGATGATTGGGGAAAAGTTTTTGAGTATTCCAATAATTCCAATACCTATTATAGCGAAAACCCTGTTGTTAATTCAAATAATGAAATTGAAAAAAACACAGGTTATAATCAGTTAGATATTTTACAAAAATTAGCCATTCCTCTTTCAGAAAAAAGCGATTTAATGTTTAATTTTCAATATTCTGAATCATCAAATATTAATAGATTTGATAGGCTAACAGAATATTCAGATGGAGCGTTAAAATTTGCTGAATGGTATTATGGGCCTCAAAAGCGTTTATTAGTTTCTTCACAATTAAAAATTAATCCAAATAAAAAATGGTTGGAAAATGGAACTATTACTGCTGCATTTCAAAATATTAAAGAATCTAGAATACAACGAAAATTTACAAGTTTAGAGCGCTCATATAGAAACGAAAATGTTGACGTGTTTAGTTTAAATGGTGATTTTTTTGTGCCTTTAACCAAAGGGAATAATAGAATTTTATCATACGGGTTTGAAACTACTTACAATAAAGTAAATTCTAATTCTTATGGAAAAACATTAGATGTGTACAACAATACAATTGTTGGTTTTACGGAGGATGATTTTATTGTACAATCCCGTTATCCGGATGGTGGAAGCAGCTACACAAGTTTGGCATCTTACATAAATTATCGTCAGGATATTAATAAAAAAACAACATTAAATACAGGTTTAAGAGTTATTAATACCATTTTAAAGGCAACCTGGTTAGATGATACTTTTATTACTTTGCCGGATTTTGATATTTCTCTAAATAATGCAGCGGTAACTGCAACTTTAGGTTTTGCATATAAGCCCTCAGAAAATTGGCAGTTAAATAGTGTAATTTCATCAGGATTTAGATCGCCAAATATTGATGATGTTGGAAAAATAAGAGAAAAATCAGGAAATGTAACAGTACCAAATATTAATTTAAAACCTGAATATGCTTATAATTTTGAAACAAGCGTTTTAAAGTATTTTAACAATAGAAAATTTCATACAGGTTTAAATATTTATTATACACTTTTAAATAATTACATTACACGTGATTATTTTGAAGTTAATAATTCTCCAACAATAATGTACGATGGTGAGGAAGGTACAGTAGTTGCAAATGTTAATAAAAACAACGCATATATTGTAGGAACCACCTTTAGTTTTAGAGGGAATATTAATAATATATGGCACAGTAAAGGCTCGTTAACATATACAAAAGGCAAAACTTACGATACCAAATTGCCTTTATCTTCCATTCCTCCTTTATTTGGAAATTTAGAAATTGGTTTTGAAAAAGAACGTTTTCAGGCAAATTTAAATTGGAAATTTAATGCTAAAAAAAGACTACAAGATTATAATTTAATTGAAGGCATAGATAATGTAGAGCAAACACCTTATAATTCAATTGCTGATAGTTATTATGGAAATCCAAAATGGAATGCTTTTGGAATAAATTCAAACTACAAATTAAATAATAGTTTCACCATATTTTTAAATCTTGATAATATTTTTGATACCCATTATAAAGAATTTGCATCTTCAATTAGTGCCCCTGGGCGCAATGTATCTTTAACTTTATTATTAAAAGTCTAATTAACAACAGATTAAGTATTTTTTATCACAGAACATTCTTTGCTAAGTTAGCAGTTTTATATTATATTTGTCCCATAACACCATAAAACCCCTATATATTATGGCAATAAAACTACCTAAATTAACCCCCCTTATTTTAGTAACTTTACTATTAATAACATTTCCTTTTATTTCTTATTCGCAAGAAATAGGTGTTGAATACCCTTTTGGTACTAATTTAACTCAAGATTCTAATATAGATTTTGGTTCAAATAATTCAGTAGATTTTTATATTTTGAATATAAAAGGAGGGAGCCCATCTACTTTAACTATAGCGGATATAACATTTTCAGGATCTGATTTTAATATCAGTTCAACGAGTGCTTCTTTAGCGAAAGGCGGAAGTAAATTATTCACAATATCATTAAATACATTTTCTTGTGGAAATTTTAATGAAACAGTTACCATTGCGCATGATGGTACCAATGATCCTGATGGATTGTGGACATTTACAGTTACAGCCTCAACTTTACCTGAAATAGATATTTTAAACGGAGCAACTGGAATTGCTGTTGGAGGAACAGATAACCCAACTGAGTTTTTAAATATAGATGTAGGCTCATCCTCAACGCCAGTTACATATACAATTGAAAATAATGGAAATTGTGATTTAGATTTAACAGGGGTTCTAGATTCAACAGCCTTAAGTAATTCAGCAGATTATTCAATAGACTTTAGTTCTACGTCTCCAACAATTTCTTCAGGTAGTTCAACAACTTTTACCGTAACGTTTAATCCAACCGTTGGTGGAGCGCCATTTACAACTGTTACAATACCAAATACAGATTCAGATGAAAATCCTTATACATTTATTATTAACGGTACCTCAATAGCGCCACTTACTGAAGGGCCCGGAGGTGTTGTATCAGATTTAAAAATATGGCTAAAAGCAAATGAAGGTATTACTATAAATGGAGCTAATGGTGTAACAAATTGGGCAACTCAAGCAAGAGGTTCCAATGCTACAGCTCCTTCAGGCTTAGAGCCAACGTTTAGAGATGATCCTAATTATAATATTAATTTTAACCCTGTAATAGATTTTGATAATGATTATGACACAGCGGGTGAAGATTATTCTTATTCAGATACAAATAGGCAAACTCTAATTGGTTCAGAAGGATTTTATACACAAGATTTTTATGTTGTTGTAATTCCAGACGTTAATGTAAATTCTACACTTTCTAGTATGGATATTTTTTGTGGGGATTATGTGCCTGGTACAGATCAAAGAGATGGTTCTGGAATTGGTTTTGGTAAATACTCAATTCGGGTTGAAGATGAATTATTAACCTATGCCGTGGGTACAACTAATACAGATCCTTCAACTCCAATTGCTGATAGAGGGTATGGAATTGCTCACTCAAGTACAATAGAAAGTTATAATACAGTTGGTATTGTTAATTCTAGAAATAATGATGCAGCCATTCCTACTGCAAACCTATTATCTTTTAATTCAAATGAAATAGGAAATTCAGAAGTTGGTCTACCACAATTTGATAATGTAATTAATTCTCGCTTTTGGTTGGGTAGAAGTGAGGCATTTAAGGGGAGTTTTGAAGGGAGAATAGTTGAAGTTATTACTTATTCAGCTAAAAAAGATGACACCAGTCCTACTGATGAACGCAATAAAGTTCAATCTTATTTAGCAGTTAAATATGGTATTACACTTGGTGTAAATGGAACAAGTCAAGATTATGTAGATTCTGATGGAACTGTAATTTGGGATCAATCAGTAAATAGTGGATATAATTATGATATTGCAGGAATTGGTAGAGATGATGCCTCTGAATTAAATCAAAAACAATCTAGAAGTGTAAATAACGCATTGGATGGTGCAACTCGTGGTCAAGGTGTGTTAACAATGGGTTTAACAAACATATACGATACAAATAATTTAAATCCGAATACCTTAAATGATAAGGAGTTTTTAATGTGGGGAAATGATGGTGTTGATTTAGATAATCCTTCTGTAGATGTTGATGTGGATATGAGTATTAATATTACACCCGCCATATTACCAAGCGGAACACCAGTAGAATTCCACGGAATTGCTAGAACTTGGAAAGTAAAAGAGACTGGAGGAGACATACCAACTGTAGAAGTAGCCATTTTGAAAAGCGCTGTTCGAACTGCTGTACCACCTGATGGACGTTATCTTATGTTTATTTCTGATACACCTGTTTTTGACCCTACAGCAGATTATAGAGTTATGACGGAAAGTACCAACGAGCTTGGTGAAGCTATTGTGAAAACTAACTACGATTTTGATAATACAAAGTATATAACTTTTGGTTGGGCTCCTGAACGTGTTTATGAACGATCAATTTATTTTAATGGTACTTCTGATTATATTGATATGGAAGATGCTTTAAATTTGAATACCTCAGAATTTACAATATCAGCCTGGGTAATGAGAGAATCTGGCTCTGCTGATAAATCAGTTTTATCTAAAAGAGATTTAGCATATACAGAAGGTTATGACTTTAAAATTAATAACTTAGGAAAATTTGAAGTTTCCTGGATGAATGGAAGTTTACAAACAATTACCTCAAACACTATAATTCCAGAAGATGAATGGCATCAACTCGCAATAATCTATAATAGTGGAACAGCAAGTTTGTATATTGATGGAGTTTTGGATATAACAGTTTCATCGTTAAGTTCTCCAGTATCTACAACACAATCATTTAATGTTGCAGCAGCAGGAAAAGGTACGTTAGGTAGTTTTTTTAAAGGAAATATTGATGAAGTACGAGTTTGGGATAAAGCTTTAACTGAAGACGAATTGCATTTTATCATGAATCAGGAAATTGAAGACAATACAGATGTTGCTGGTTCTTTTTTTACATTAAAGAGTATTTCTCCAACAAAGAATGATATTAGTGCAGGAATTTTAGATTGGTCAAATTTAAAAGGGTATTACCCAATGTCAACATACACTTATACAAATACCAAAGATGAATCTGGAAACGGACATCAAGGCGCTTTAAGAAATTTAAGAACAGTTGACAGACAAACTGCACCATTACCTTATGTTTCATCAGCAAATACGGATTGGGACACAAAATCCACTTGGGTCAATGGTACTATGCAAACAATACCAGGCTCAAAGTCTATAATTGCTCCAACAGTTGATCGTGATGGTGATAGTGATGTGGATGAAGATGATCGTTTTACAGTAGATTGGAATATTGTTCAAATAAGTTCAAACGTAACAATGAACAATGCTGCTTTACCAGGAGCTAATAATGGAAATAGAAATTTGTTAGGTTTAATTGTAGATGACACTTTTGAATTAACAGCCGAAGGGACTACAAATATGGCAGATGGAACCGATACTGGAAATGGACTAACAGTTACACATTATTTAGGGCTGGATGGAAAAATTGATTTAGAAGGAGGCTCTCAATTAATACAAACCACAGATAGTGATTTAGTTACAACAGCAACAGGAGAATTAGAGCGTGACCAACAAGGTACTGCAAGTAGTTACAATTACAATTATTGGACATCATCTGTTGGTTCAAAAACTGTGGGTAGTACAAACCCAAGTTTTACTATTGGAAACTATTCAAGTAATACAGGAGTTTTATATGATGGTACAACAGGGCTGCCACAAGAAATAATATTTCAAAACCCTTATGCAGCAGCAGATGGAATAGTAACAAGTCCAATTACTTTAAGTAGGTATTGGTTATGGAAATTTCATGGTACAGATGATGACTATGATTCTTGGGTATCTATAGATGAAACTACTTCAATGCTTCCTGGTGAAGCTTTTACAATGAAAGGTGTTTCGGGTACTTCTGCAATAACAGATAATCAAAACTATGTGTTTATTGGTAAACCATATAATGGAGATTTTACATTACCATTAACAAATGGTTGGGATAGGTTAATTGGAAACCCATACCCTTCTGCAATGGATGCTAATGAATTTATATTAGATAATATAAGCGATGGAGCTGGAAGAAATAGTGTTAATGTGTTTAATGGAGCATTGTATTTTTGGCATCATTTTTCAGGAGCTACCCATATTTTAGGACAGTATGTTGGTGGTTATGCAGCTTATACTTTAATTGGAGGTACTCAAGCAATTTCGAATGACATCCGTGTAAATGCAAATGGAGCTTCTGGTAATAGAGTTCCTGAAAGATATATTCCTGTAAATCAAGGGTTTTTTGTTAATGCGTTTTTAGACCCTCTATTAAATGGGTCCACAGCCACAGTTTCTGGAGGTAATATTCAATTTAAAAACAGTCAACGTGTATTTGAACTAGAACGGTTTACAGGAAGTAATAATGGTTCTTTGTTTTTTAAAGGAAGTTCTAGTAAAACAACAAAAACAATGAATAATAATTCTGATACTCGAAAAAAAATAAGATTAGAGTTTCATTCACCCCAAGGTTATTATAGACAGTTGTTGTTAGGAGTAGATGAAAATACTACAAATAATTTTGATATTGGTTATGACGCTCTAATGGCTGATGTGAATGTAGAGGATATGTTTTGGTTAATAAATGAAAGTAAATTTGTAATTCAAGGAGTAAATAACATAAACAAAGATCAAGTATTCCCTATTGGTATTATTGTAAATGAATCAGGATTAATTACAGTTAAAATAAATGAGCTTGAGAATATAAATTCAAATACTAACTTATATATAGAAGATAAATTTACAGGGAAAACTCATAAAATAAATAAAAAGAATTTTGAAATTTATTTAGAATCGGGAGAATATTTAGATCGATTTTCTTTGGTTTTTCAACCAAATTTAAAAAAGTATAAAGAAAACAAATTATTTGAAGGGGTTCTTGTTTACATGAATAATAATATTTCCGAATTAATTATTAATAATATTTCTGAAAGAGAAATTATAAGTATTCAATTATTTAATTATTTAGGTCAAGTTATTAATACTTGGCAAACCAATTTAGAAGAAAGATTTATAACTTTGCCGATTAATAATTCAACAGGAGTTTATTTTGTGCAAATAAATACTTTAAATGGAATTATAAATAAAAAAATAATTATAGAATAACATAGAAATTGATGTCCAATAAAATAATGAAATTTAAACTCCTAATAGTACTTTTACTAGTTGGTGTATTTTCAAATGCACAAAACAATAAAGAATTAGCTAATAAATATTTAACCAAAAGAGGAGAATTAGTTTTTACTTTTACTGCAAATAATTTTCAAGAAATAAAACAATTATCAAGAATTATTTCATTTGATCACGGTCAAAACAGAAATAACCCATTAAAAATAAAAGCCATTGCCAATAAGAAGAATTTTGAAAAGTTTTTAGCATTTAATTTACCATTTGAAGTAAACATTGAGGCAAACGAACCTAAGAATGTGGTCATGTTTGATCCTAAAATTCATAAAAAAGGAGTTTCTGGGAAAAGCAATTATACTTTATCATTTCCACTTACGGCTTATCCAACGTATGCTCAATATGTTGCTCAAATGAACGAATTTGTTGCTGACCATCCTAATATTGCCAGATTGGTAAATATTGGAACAACTCCTGGATCTGCTGCAGGAACCCATGATCTTTTGTTTCTTGTTTTATCCGATAATGTTGCTACAAATGAAGCTGAACCTAGATTAATGTATACATCTTCCATACATGGTGATGAATTAGCAGGATATCCTTCAATGTTGAATTTAATTGATCATTTAATAACTGCATATAATGATTCTGGAAACTCAGATTATGCAAAAGCTCAAAGTTTAATAAATGGTTCTGAAATATGGATTAACCCTTTAGCCAATCCAGATGGAACTTTTAGAACCACAAATGCAGATGTAAATTCATCAATTAGAGGAAATGCGAATGGAATTGATATGAATAGAAATTACCCAGCACCTGATGGTACTTTACATCCTGATGGTCAGCCTTACCAATATGAAACTACTCAATTTATGACTTTGGCAGATACCTATCATTTCGTGTTAGCAGCAAATTTTCATGGAGGAGAAGAAGTATTTAACTACCCTTGGGATTTTACTTATGATAGACCTGTTGATAACGATTGGTGGAGGTATGTTGGTCAAGAATATGCATTAAATGCTCAAAATGATAGCCCCTTAGGTTATTCTGACCCAAATGATCCTGGCCTTTATGACTCAGGAGAATACTTTGATTTTTTAAAATCAACAATATATGAATCAAATCCTATTTTAGGAGTCACCCATGGTGCAGACTGGTATCAGATAGATGGTGGAAGACAAGATTATATGAATTTTGAGCAACAATGCAGAGAAGTAACTATTGAATTATCTCAAACTAAAACATCTCCTTCCCCTGCAAGTGCTATAAATTATGATATTTTAGATATGTGGGATTATAATAAAAACGCATATATCGATTATTTATTACAAGGAACTTATGGATTTAAAGGCATAGTTACTGATAATTCTACAAGTAATCCAATTAAAGCTAAGATAACTGTTGTAGGAAGAGATGATCAACCACTAAGCAGAAATTCATGGGTAGAAACTGAATTGCCACATGGAGATTTTTACAGGTTAATTGAAGCTGGCACCTATGATGTTTTAATTGAAGCTGATTGTTATCAACCAGTTACATTATTAAGTAAGGTAATTACAAATGGAGTTGTTAACGACTTAGGTACAATTTCATTAATCCCTATGGCTGTTAGCGCTCCTACTAGTTTAACCGAAACAAATATTACAGCTGTTTCCGCAACATTAAATTGGGAAGATTTAAATGTTACATCTTATGATATACAATATAGAGTAAATGGAATAGGTGGTTGGATTCTTTCATCATCATCAACTAATTCTTTGGCTATCTCTAGTCTAACAGCAAATACAACTTATGAATATCAAGTTAGAAGTATTTGTGGCGGAGCTATCTCAAGTTATAGTAACTCAAAATTATTTACAACATCGATGGTAAGCTATTGTAACTCTACAGGAGATACCTCAACTAGAGGTATTACGAATGTTACTTTTATAGGTGAAACAACAATTAATAATTCAGATACTGACAATACAAGTGGGTATGAAGATTTTAGTTCTACGCTCTCATCAGATATTGATAAGAGTAAAATTAGCCCTACTTATTCATTATCAGTTACAGCAACTTCAGGTGCAACAGGAAATGATCCATTATTTACTAATGCCTTTATAGATTTTAATGGAGATGGTGATTTTGACGACTCTGGTGAAATTATAAATTTAGGAACTATTCCCAAACAATCAACAGCAATTACTAGTTTATCTCCAGTGACAATTAATATTCCTTCAAACTCAATTATTGGTGCTGTTCGTATGAGAATTTCTTCAAAAAAAGATGTTTATCCCACAAGTTGTGAAAATTTTAGTGCAATAGTAGGTGAAGTAGAAGACTATACAATTAATATTATTGATAGTTCTTTAGGGGTAGAGGATGAATTATTAAGCACATTCAATCTATATCCAAACCCATCAAATATTGGTGAAATAAAATTAACAGTACCTAATGAAATTCAAGAATTTAATATTGAAATTTCTAATTTATTAGGACAAAAAGTATTTTTCACTAAAAAGATGAATCAAAGTAATGAAATTCATTCAATTGATACAAGTGATTTTAAATCAGGAGTTTATATTATAGCAATTACTACAAATTTAGGAAGAGCAACAAAAAAATTGATTATACAGTAACTGTTTTTAAAGATTTAAGATATAATTTTTAACTCAGAAACCTTCTTTCTATATGTAAAAAGGGTTAAAATTTGAATTATTGACATTTAATGGTTTAAATTAATTTTTTTTTAGTAATTTTATTGACTATTAACCCCTCAAAGACAATTAATATGTTAAAAAAAATTACTTTTTTAGCTATATTGGCATTTATGTCATTTAGCTGTCAAACCGATAATGAGTTTGACCAATTACAACAAAACAATTTCGATTTCACTGTTTTAACGAAAGATTTAACAGGATTATCTTCTAGAAATTCTACTACTGCTTGTTATTCAACTCCTTTAATAGCTGGGCAAAATTATGATGCTGGAAGAATTGATGTTGAAATTGTAAACGAGTCAGGTACAGATTATGTGTACATTACTTATATTACCAATAATGAATGGATTATTAAATTAACACATTTATATGCTGGTGATAGAGATGGAATTCCAGAAACTAAAAAAGGAAACCCAAAACCAGGAGTTTTTGAAAAACGCATGGATTATGAGGCCAATGTAATTTCAGATTTTGAAGTTGAATATAAAATTCCTGCAAGTGCTTTTGAAACATGTTTTGCAATAGCAGCTCATGCCGAATTAGCTAAAATTGATGATAAAGGAAATGAAATTCAACGTGAAACAGGTTGGGGTCAAGGAGATCAATTTGAAGGTGATAGCTGGGCTATGTTGTTTGATTTTTGTAAAACAGATTGTCCTGGATATAATGATGATGCCACAAAATAACATAAACTTTTAAAACTAAAAAGCCCTGTAATACAGGGCTTTTTAGTTTTAATTATTCTATTGCTGAATTTACTTAAATGCAGAAATACCAGTAATATCCATACCAGTTATTAGCAAGTGAATATCATGTGTTCCTTCGTAGGTTATAACACTTTCTAAGTTCATCATATGACGCATAATAGAATATTCCCCAGTAATTCCCATTGCACCTAATACTTGACGTGCTTCTCTAGCTATTTTTAAAGCCATATCAACATTGTTACGCTTTGCCATAGATATTTGAGCGGATGTAGCTTTATTTTCATTTTTAAGTGTTCCTAAGCGCCAAGTTAGTAACTGCGCTTTGGTGATTTCTGTTATCATTTCAGCTAATTTTTTTTGCTGTAATTGTGTTGCTGCAATTGGTTTGCCAAACTGTATGCGCTCTTTAGCGTAACGCAAAGCGGTATCATAACAATCCATTGCTGCACCAATTGCTCCCCAGGCAATTCCATAGCGAGCAGAATCTAAACAACCAAGTGGCGCACCTAATCCATCTTTATTGGGTAATATATTTTCTTTGGGAATTTTAACATTATCAAAAATTAATTCTCCTGTTGAAGAAGCACGTAAAGACCATTTATTATGTGTTTCAGGAGTTGTAAAACCTTCCATACCACGTTCAACAATTAATCCTTTAATCCTTCCCTCTTCATTTTTAGCCCAAACAACTGCTATATCGGCAAAGGGTGCATTTGAAATCCACATTTTTGCACCATTTAACAAATAATGGTTTCCCATATCTTTTATTTTGGTTTCCATACCACCTGGATTTGAACCGTGATTAGGTTCAGTTAAACCAAAGCAACCCATCAATTCACCAGTAGCTAATTTTGGTAAGTATTTTTTACGCTGCTCCTCATTTCCATATTTCCAAATAGGATACATTACTAACGAAGATTGAACTGATGCAGTTGAACGTACACCTGAATCACCACGTTCAATTTCCTGCATTATTAATCCATAAGACATTTGGTCTAATCCTGCTCCTCCATATTCTTCAGGAATATATGGACCAAAAGCACCAATTTCTGCCAGGCCTGAAATAATTGAAGATGGGAATTTTGCTTGTTGAGCTGCTTCTTCAATAATTGGAGAGACTTCACGTTTTACCCATTCCCGCGCTGCATCACGCACTAAAAGATGCTCTTCAGTTAGCAAATCATCCAATTGATAATAATCTGGAGCTTGAAATAAATCTTGTGACATTCGTTTTTTATAATTTGGTTTGTACACAAATTTACTAATTAAAATCATTTATTCATTACATTTGTGATAATGAGTTATACCTTAGGAAAAGAAGAAAAATTAAAAAGCAAAAAATTAATTGAGCAATTATTTGCTGAGGGTAAACATGTAAAATCTTTCCCTTTAAGATTAATATATTTACCATTAAATCATAAGGGTACATTTCCAATAAAAGTGGGGTTTTCTGTTCCAAAACGTAATGTAAAATTAGCGGTTAACAGGAATAGAATTAAAAGGTTGATGCGTGAGGTTTACCGAAAAAACAAACATTTATTTATAGAACACATTGAAAATAAATATGTTTTTATGTTTATTTATATGGCAAAAGAAGAAATAAAATACAGCGATTTAGAGTTATGTTTAAAAAAGTTAAACACCAAACTGAAAACTAAAATAAAGGAAGATGAAAATTAAAAAATGGATATTTGGAATATTTGTAGCTGGGTTTATTGCAATTTCTGCAGGGTTTCAATCTGATTTTTTTGAAATAGCCAAACAAATTGATATCTATACTACCATGTTTAAAGAGTTGAACATGTATTATATAGATGAAGTAAATCCAGGAAAACTTACAAGCAAATCCATAAATTATATGCTTGGTAATTTGGATCCTTATACGCGGTTTTATGATGAACAAGGAGTTGAAGATGCAAGAATAAGATCAACTGGAGAGTATGGTGGCATTGGAGCTATTTCTAAATACAACAACAAAACATTTACAATTAGAGAAATATTAAAAAATTCTCCAGCTGAAAACGCAGGAATAAAACCTGGCGATAAAATATTAAAAATTGGAGAAATTGAAGTTAAAGATTTTGAAGAAAGTGGAGTTTCAAGTTTATTAAATGGCTTACCGGGTACAAATGTGAAGTTGAAAATTGAACGTCAAAATAAAACACTTGATATTGAAGTTACACGCAAGAAAATTGATGTTAGTGCGGTTCCTTTTTACACTATGATAGATGAGGAAGTTGGGTATATTTCTTTTGTTAAATTTAATGAAAAAGCATCAGAAGAAGTTAAAAATGCCTATTTAGAACTTAAAGATGAAGGGATGAAAAAGCTAATAATTGATGTTAGAAGTAATCCTGGAGGTTTATTAAATGAGGCTGTTGAAATAACTAATTTTTTTATTCCAAAAGACAAAGTAGTAGTTACAACTAAAGCTAAAACAAAAAAAGAAAGTGCTACTTATAAAACAAGAAGCGAACCTATAAATTTAGAGATTCCAATTACAATTTTAATAAATAACCGGTCTGCATCAGCTTCAGAAATTTTAGCAGGTTCTTTACAGGATTATGATAGAGCTGTAATTATTGGTGAACGTTCATTTGGTAAAGGGTTGGTTCAAAGATATAAGCCGCTTTCTTATGGAACACAAATGAAATTAACAATTTCAAAATATTACACGCCAAGCGGAAGATGTATTCAGGAGTTAGATTACGCAAATAGAGACGATGAGGGAAATATTCCTAAATTTTCTGATGCAGGTAGAGAAACTTACAAAACTGCAATTGGAAGAACCGTTTATGGTGGTGGTGGAATTTTACCAGATATTGATATTGAAAAATCTACAACTACTAAAACTACTGAAACTTTATTAAATTCAGATGCTTTTTTTAATTATGCTACAACCTATTTTTATAATAATCCTGCTATTGCTGAACCTTCAAAATTTAATTTAAAGGAAGAGGATTTTAATGCATTATTGAAATTTTTAGATAAAAATCACGCTGATTTTGAAACCGAAACAGAAGTTAACTTTAAAAAAGCCCTTGAAAAAGCAACTTCCGAAAATTTAGATAAAAATCTTGAAAAAAAATATGTAGAATTATTAAAAGTTATTCAATTGGAAAAAATCTCTGAGTTAGAGAAGAACAAAACTGAGATTTTAGAAAAATTAACAGAAGAAATAGTAAAACGCTATTACTATGTTGAAGGTGTTTATCAACAAAAAGCAGCATTTGACACTACCATTTTAAAAGCTGCTTCCATTTTAAACAACCAAATAACCTATAATAACCTATTAAAAAATTAATTAACCCAACAATTGAACAATTAAACAATTCAACAGAGATATTGTATCTTTGTAAACCAATAATAATTTATGGTACACTCAAATAATCACGAAAGAACTAGAGCGCAAGAATCATCAAATGCAATAGAGCGTTTGTACATTTCTATGCGTCATTTATTTAGCAGAGGTTTTTACAAACCAATGGGAATTTCAGGTGACGCTTTAAGAGAATCGTTATTACTGTTAAGACCAGAAATATATGGCTCAATTGCTGAAGAGAAAGTGGAATTAAACGGACTTATTTATGTTATAGAACGCCTTCCAAAGGGAATTGAAGAATGTAGATTTGTTAATTTAACTTCAGAAGAAGGTTATTCAAAATCTCATTTTAAACCAATTGTTCCTCCCAAAAGAAGAAGGAATTGCTTTAGAATTGATAAAGATCAAATGAACATTGAAGTTACAAGAGGCCGTTCTGAAATCTACGACATTTTAACTCATTTAACCTTTTTGTTTATAGAGTCTCATAAAATTGCAAATAAAGTTTTAATTAGTGACGGAACTGAAACTATAAGAGAATGGAAAAAACTTGAAGATGTTGTACTTCATAATAAAAAATTAACCGGAGATGAACGCGACATAATGTTAGCGCATTTAGCCAGTATATTAGGGCGTACTTTTGAAGAAACTTATAATGTTTTCACACTTTTAAGCGACAAAAATAATCCAGATCGTTTTTTTCAAATTATTTATTGGTTAGGAAATTTAGCCATAAACGAAAAAGTAAATAATTTAAGAAGAGCTATAAATTTTAGTCCAGTTTTACGTGAACGAATTGGGCACCATATTTATGGCGAAATGTGGGCAGATAATATTAAAAATGTATTAAACGAAAACAACTTATTAAATAAACCAATTCATATAATAAGTGCAAATATGCACAGTGTTATGAACTCAATTTATGCGCCAGTTGTATTACCACAGCAAATTAAAGATAATGACACTATTTCATTGTTTAAATTATTAAGTATTGATGATAATGAAGATTTGCGTAAACAAGTAAAAGAATATGCTTCAAATAATGGTTTAATTTATATTAAAGACACTTCTGGAACCAATATAAATGTTCAAATAATTGATACCGAAAAAATTGATATATCTAAAACTATATACACCCTAGAAAATAGTTTGAATGATGGTGAAAAGCCCGTTCTTATTGTAATGGATTATGCTTTTGGTGAACAGGCTTACGAAACTATGGATGAACTTTTAAAACCTTATATTGATAAAGACGGAAAAAAGCATCACTTAAATGTTGATTCTGTTTCAATAATGGGAAAAGCAGGAATATTAGAAGGAGGAAAAGGAGATATTATGATTCCTTCTTCACATATTTTTGAAGGTACTGCTGATAATTATCCATTTAAAAATCAATTAAAAAAGAAAATGTTTGAAGGTTGCGGAGTTGGAGTTTATACAGGTTCAATGGTAACTGTGCTTGGAACATCACTTCAAAATAAAGATATTTTAAAATTCTTTCATGATTCCACTTGGAAAGTTATTGGGCTTGAAATGGAAGGAGCTCATTATCAAAAAGCAATTCAGGCAGCATCAAAAATTAGAGGAAATATTTCAAGAAAAGTACAAGTTAGGTATGCATATTATGCTTCAGATAATCCATTAGAAACCGGAAGCACTTTGGCTTCAGGTGGTTTAGGAACAACAGGAGTATTGCCAACATATGTAATTACTCAAAAAATATTAGAACAAATTTTTTAAATTAAAACTATAAATAGCTTAAAATAAATTTATACAATGAATGTATTAATACTTGGATCAGGAGGAAGAGAACACGCAATGGCTTGGAAAATAGCGCAAAGTAAATTATTAACTAAGTTATTTATAGCACCAGGAAATGCTGGCACAAAAGAAGTTGGAACTAATTTAGAGATTAATCAAGTAGATTTTGAAGCTGTAAAAAGTGCAGTTTTAAAAAACAATATTAAATTGGTAATTGTTGGCCCAGAAAATCCTTTGGTTAAAGGCGTTCATGATTTCTTTTTAAACGATAATGAGTTAAAAAATATTCCAGTTATCGGTCCACAAAAATATGCTGCACAACTTGAAGGAAGTAAAGAATTTGCAAAAGAATTTATGTACCGACACAATATACCAACTGCTGCTTACAAAAGTTTTACAACAGAAAACTTAGAAGATGGATACAAATTTTTAGAAACATTAACTCCACCTTATGTTTTAAAAGCAGATGGTTTAGCTGCAGGTAAAGGCGTTTTAATTTTAAATGATTTACAAGAAGCAAAAGATGAACTTACCGAAATGTTAGCCAATAAAAAGTTTGGTGCCGCAAGTAGTAAAGTTGTTATTGAAGAGTTTTTAACAGGAATAGAACTTAGCTGTTTTGTTTTAACCGACGGAAAGAG
Organism: Lutibacter oceani; assembly: GCF_003384935.1. Lineage (GTDB taxonomy): Bacteria > Bacteroidota > Bacteroidia > Flavobacteriales > Flavobacteriaceae > Lutibacter > Lutibacter oceani. The sequence continues at coordinate 961,697 of NZ_QTTQ01000009.1, read as the reverse complement.
TTATGTTGTTTTACCAAGTGCAAAAGATTACAAAAGAATTGGTGAAGGAGATAAGGGTTTAAATACAGGAGGAATGGGTGCTGTTTCGCCAGTACCATTTTTAAATGAAGAATTAATAGAAAAAATAGAAACTCAGGTTATTAAACCAACAATTGACGGGTTTCAAAAAGATAATATTCCTTATGTTGGCTTCGTATTTATTGGATTGATTTTAGACAAGGGAGAAATTAAAGTAATTGAATACAATTGCCGAATGGGAGATCCTGAAACCGAGGTGGTTATGCCAAGAATTGAAAGCGATTTTTTAGAGTTGTTAATTGCAGCTGGTAATAAAGAATTACATACTAAATCTATTGAACTTAAAAAAGAAAGCGCTTGTACTGTAATGCTTGTTTCTGGAGGATATCCCGAAGCTTATGAAAAAGGTAAAGAGATTTTTGGTTTAGATAAAGTTGAAAATTCTATACCTTTTCACGCAGGTACAACAACAAAAGACGGAAAAGTTGTAACAAATGGAGGCAGAGTTATTGCAATTACATCTTACGGAAATAACTTTAATGAAGCGTTAAAACAATCATACAAAAACATTGAAAAAATTAGTTTCGATAAAATGAATTTTAGAACAGACATTGGTTTTGACTTGTAAAAAAAAATTCTTGTTGCGCCATTAAACTGGGGATTAGGACACGCAACGCGTTGTATCCCAATAATTAATGCCTTAATAAAGGCCAATTATGAACCAATTTTAGCAAGTGATGGTCACGCCTTATTATTGCTTCAAAAGGAGTTTCCTTTACTAAGGAGTTATAAATTTCCCACGTATAATATTAAATACTCAAAAAGTGGTAAAAACTTAAAATTTAAGCTACTTTTAAGTATTCCTTCAGTAATTTCAGCGGTAAAAAAAGAACATAAATTAGTTGCTCAACTTATTAATAAAGAAAATATAGCTGGAATAATTTCAGATAATAGGTTTGGAGTTTATAGTTCTAAAATTCCATCTGTTTATATTACACATCAGTTAAATGTTTTATCTGGAAAAACTACTGGAATTACTTCTAAAACACATCAAAAAATAATAAAAAATTTTAATGAATGTTGGGTGCCTGATTTTAAAGATGAACCTAGTTTTTCAGGTAATCTAGGTCATTTAGAAACACATGATTTTAATCTAAAATATATTGGTGTTTTAAGCAGGTTTAAATATGAAAAAAGAGAAATTTTAAATAATCTTTTGGTGTTACTTTCTGGTCCAGAACCTCAAAGAACTTTATTAGAGGAAAAATTATTAATTGAACTTAAAAATTACAAAGGAAAAGTCCTTTTTGTTAGAGGAGTTTTAGATAATAGCTCTAATTTAAGGGTTTCAAATAACTTTAAAATTGTAAATTACTTACTTTCAAAAAATCTTGAAAAAGCAATTAATCAAAGTGAAATTGTAATTGCTCGTTCTGGGTATTCAACAATTATGGATTTAGCTATTTGCGGTAAAAAGGCATTTTTTATTCCAACACCAGGTCAATTTGAACAGGAATATTTAGCTAAAAAATTGAATGATAAATTAATTGCCCCATCTATAAAACAACATGAGTTTACGTTTGAAAAATTAAAGGAAATTGATAATTACCAAGGGTTTATAAAAAATGTTTCTAATATAGATTTAGATCTCTTTAAGCTTTTCGAGGGTAAATGAAAATTCAGAACCTTTACCAAATTCGCTTTTCACAAAAATTTGCTCGTTATGTGCTTCAATAATGTGTTTTACAATAGAAAGTCCTAAACCGGAACCACCTTGGTCTCTGGATCTACTTTGATCCACTCTATAAAATCGTTCAAAAAGCCTGGCTTGATATTCTTTTTTAATTCCTTCACCATTATCAATAACTTTTACTAAAACTTTTGTATCAGTTTTGTCAAAACTCACCATTGTGGTACCATCTTTTTTTCCGTATTTAATGGAGTTTACTATTAAGTTGGTAACTACTTGTTCAATTTTTTCAACATCACCAATAACCATTATTGGATATATATAATGCTTATTAAAATGTAATGAAATACCTCTTTTTTTGGCTTTCATTTCAAGTAAATCAAAAACACCCTGAACCAATTCTAAAATATTAAAAGGTTGTTTATATAAAGTTAAATCAGCCGATTCTAATTTAGAAATTAAATCTAAATCTTTAACAATAGCAATGAGCCTTTCAACACCTTTATTGGCACGTTTTAAGTATTTTTTACCAATTCGTTTATCATTCATTGCACCATCTGCTAAAGTTAATAAGTAACCTTGGACAGTAAATAATGGTGTTTTTAATTCATGAGAAACATTTCCTAAAAACTCTCTTCTATAGCTTTCTCTCATATTTAAATTGGTAATTTGCTTTTGTTTTATTTCTGCAAATTTTTGTACTTCTCTAGAGAGCGCATCAATATCAGATGTAATTGCGGTTTTATGAAAATCGGAAGGGTCTAAAACTGAAACGCTATCATATATTTTTTTGATACGTTTATAGATAAATTTTTCTAAACGATACTGGGTAATAAAAAAAGTAAAAACAAAAATTACACCTGTAAAAAGAAGAAAAAAGGTGGTTTTAAGTGTGATATTTAAATAAAAATAAGCAGAAAAATATAATGAAACCGTTATAAATAGGGTAATAAATATTGAAGTCCAAAAAGCAAATGAATATGTTTTTTTAATCTTCATTAATTACAAATTTATACCCAACACCTTTTACGGTTTTAAAAAAATTATCACCAATTTTTTCACGTAATTTTCTAATATGCACATCTATGGTTCTTCCACCCACAACTACTTCATTTCCCCAAACTTTATCTAAAATATCATCTCTTTTAAAAACTTTATCTGGTTTTGAAGCAAGTAAGGCAAATAGTTCAAATTCTTTTCTTGGTAATGAAAGTTTTTCACCATCTTTAATAATTACATATTCTTCCCTATCAATTATTATTTCACCTACTTTTAATTTGTCAGATGATGAAGTGTTTTGAAATTCATTAACTCTTCTTAATAAAGCTTTTATTTTACTAATAAGTACTTTCGGTTTTATAGGTTTTGTAATATAATCATCTGCACCAACATCAAAGCCTGCCATTTGTGAATAATCTTCACCACGAGCAGTAAAAAATGTAATAAGTACATTTTCTAAACCTTTAGTAGCTCTTATTTTTTCACAAGCTTCTATACCATCCATTTCAGGCATCATAATGTCTAAAATAATTAAATGTGGGTTATTCTTTTTAGCAGAAGCAATTGCTTCAATACCATTTTTTGCGGTATAAATTTTATAACCTTCATTTTTTAAATTGTATCCAACAATTTCTAAAATATCTGGTTCATCGTCAACTAAAAGTATTTTAATATCTGCTTTTTTCATAATTTTTACAAGTTTAATGGTAAAAACATTCAAAAGTAATCATTAATTACTAATACAAAATAGCATAACTAAAGTAATGAAAAGAATAACATTAAGCTAACATTAAAATTACTTAAAATTAATTTTAGCCATAAAAAAGCGACTAATTATTTAATAATTAGCCTATTAATTCGTTTTATGAAAATATTTTTTTATATTTAAGAACAACTATAAAAAATGCTATGAAAAAGATTTATTTATTGGTTGTAACCACTTTTGTGGTTACGCTATCATTTGGGCAAACCGATGTTTTTATTAACGAAATTCATTATGATAACAGTGGAGCAGATATTGATGAAGGTATTGAAATTGCAGGACCAAGCGGAACTGATTTATCGGGATGGAGTTTGTTGTTTTATAACGGAGTAGACGGGACTATTTATGACACAAAAGCATTATCTGGTTTAATACCAAACCTACAAAATAATAGAGGTACGGTTTGGTTTTTAAATGCGAATATTCAAAATGATATTGAAGGAATTGCTTTACTAGATCCAAATAATTTTATTGTACAATTTTTAAGTTATAAAGGTGCTTTTACAGCAACTAGTGGATTAGCAACTGGGATGACATCCGTTGATATTGGTGTTTTTGAAGATGGTACTGATCCAGCAGGCGAATCGTTGCAATTGACAGGTTCTGGAACAAATTATGAAGATTTTAGCTGGGCACTTTCAGCTATTGCAACAAATGGTCTTGTTAATAACGGTCAAACATTTATTTTAGCACCCTCTATTTTGGCGAGTAATTCTGTTTCTGGAATGAATTATGAGTTTAATTTTGGCCCATCTGCAGAAGGTACATTTAATGTATCTGGAACAAATCTAACAACTAATAATATTGTTTTAATTGCTCCAACTAATTTTGAAATTTCTGAAACTTCGGGTTCAGGATGGGTATCATCAATTAATCTGTCCCCAATTGATGGTACCGTACCAATTACCACTATTTATGTGAGGTTAAAAGCTAATTTAAATATTGGATATTATACTGATAATCTTGTAATTAACAGTTTGGGAGCTATAAGTAAAACAGTTGTTTTAAGTGGAAATGTATCGCCTAATGTTGGTTCAATAATAATTACCGAGATTATGCATAACCCAACTATGGTAACTGATGCAAATGGAGAATATTTTGAAGTATACAATACCACCGCAATAGATATTGATTTGAATGGTTGGGTGATTTCCGATAATGAATCGGAATCTCATCCAATAAATTCATCAGTAATAGTACCTTCTGGAGGATTTGCTGTTTTAGCAAGAAATTCAATTTTTGTAGAAAATGGAAATTTTAATGCTGATTATGATTTTGTTAGTTTTACGTTATCATCTATCGACGAAATAATTTTAACAACTCCTGTAGAAATGGGGAGTGTTATTATTGATCAAGTGTATTATAATGATATAGATTTTCCAAATTATTCTGGGGAAAGTATGGAGTTGCACTTATATAAATATAATAGCGTTTCTAATGATACTGGTTCTAACTGGGGAACGGCAACTACTGCTTATGGTCTTGGAGATTTAGGGACACCAGGAGCTAACAACGATTTTGGCTTAGCAGTAGTTAAAAATGAAATCGAAAACTTTTCAATGTATCCAAATCCTGTTTCAAACGGGGTGTTATATATTTCATCAAATAACAATTTAAATAAACAAGTTGAAATTTATAATTTAACTGGACAACAAGTTTATAATACAAAATTGGAATTAAAGAAAATTATAAATATTTCTGATTTAAATAGAGGTATTTATTTTGTAAGAGTTGAAGAAGGTGGTAAAATTGCAACACGTAAATTAATTGTAAATTAAAAATTGAAGTTGGTGATTGTAATTTATGCGAAATAAGTTTTACTATTGTACCTGAATAAATAACTATAGAAATTTTCATTTTAAGAAGATATTTTTAAATTATTTATAAAATAAATACTTAAAGTAAGGGAAAAACATACTAAAGTAAGGTTTTTCCTTACTCATTTTATTTGTAAAAACAATCCATTTATAGTTTTTTTAGACCTATTTGTTAAGTTTTACTTAATAGCATAGCTATTTATATAATAAATAAGGATTTTTGGGAGATTTTTTAAAAAATAAATCCCCAATGAAATTTTTTTACGTTCTATTTATTTTATTATTAATAACTACCCCAAGTTTTGGGCAAGTACAAATTTCTGAAATTCATTATGATGATAGTGGAGCTGATTCAGGAGAAGGAATTGAGATTACAACCTCAGTTACAACAGATTTAACGGGTTGGAGTATAAATTTGTATGATAGTGTCGGAACATTATATTACACTTTTAATTTTCCAAATAGCACTATAATAAATACAGGAGAATATTTGTGGGTATCTTATATGGGTGGATCTAATCCGGATTATGCTATAAAAAATGTTTCTGGTGGAGTTGTACTGCTAAATGGTTCAACTGTTGTTGATACCCTTTGGTATGGCACTTCTACACCAGCTCCATCAACAATTTCTTATACACAGTTAACTGTTTCTGAAAATAATAGTACATCTAACGGTACTTCAATACAATTAACTGATAGTGGATGGATAGCTGGAATTTCTGCAACACCTGGTACAGGACCAACAGCAGGACTAACACTTTCTGTAGTTAAAAATGAAATCGAAAACTTTGCAATGTATCCAAATCCTGTTTCAAATGCAAAACTTAATATATCTTCAAACAGTTGGGCCGATAAACACGTAGAAATTTACTCAATAAGTGGTCAAAAGGTTTTTAGTAAGTTAGTAAAATATAAAGAGGTTTTAGATATTTATAACTTAAATAAAGGAATTTATTTGGTAAGAATAGAAGAGGAGGGTAAAATAGCTACGCGAAAATTAATTGTAAATTAAAAGTGATATAGATATTACAATTTATAAAAAAGTAAGGGAAAACCTTACTTTTTTAAGTTGAAAAATTACCAATTATTAATAAAAACAAACCGTTGGCATACTTTTTTGGCTATAAGTTGTTTGTTATTAGCTTTTTATTCAATTTCGCGAAGAATTTTGAATTTCCCCACAAATGAAAAATTTTTACTTTTTAATAATTACAGTATTTTTAACAACTCTAAGTTTTGGACAGAGTGTGAGTATTTCAGAAATTAACTACAACTCTGATGCGTCACCTGGCGTGGAATTGATGGGAGAAGGTGTTACAGATCTATATGGATGGAGCCTAGTTTTTTATCAAGGAACTAACGAAAAGGTTTATTTAACAATTCCTTTAGCTCAAACATTAAATAATAATATTATTTGGATTGATGTTCCAGGCATTTCTGACGGATTTCCAAAAGGTGCTGCTGTGGCCTTAATTGATAATAATGGCACCGTAGTAGAATTTTTAAGTTATAATGGATCTTTTGTTGCTAAAAATGGTCCAGTTGCGGAAGCTAATTATACAAGTCCGTCTGAAGATATAGCTGGAAATAATGTAATTAAAACTCCTGAAGAATCTTTACAAAAACTGGTGAATCCTATTAGATGGATTAAACAACCAGCTACTCCAGGGTTTCCAAATTCAAATAAATCTTTAGGAGTTGTAAAAAATCAAATTGATGGTTTTAATGTATATCCAAATCCGGTGAATAATGGTAATATTTCAATTTCTACTAAAAACTCATTGGAAAAATATGTTGTTATTTATTCAATTTTAGGAAGTGTGGTTTATGAAAAAACTGTGCAATCAAATGAAATTATTAATGTTAAAAATTTAAATACTGGTTTATATTTTATTCAGGTTGAAGAAGATAAAAAAATTTCTGTAAAAAAAATATTGATTAATTAATTTTTAGAAATCTAACTTTTAAAAAGCATCTTTATTAATAAAGATGCTTTTTTTATTATATTTATATAAAAAAAGCTATGAACACTAAAATTAATTTTGAAAACATATTGTTTTTAGACATTGAAACAGTACCTGAAACAGAGTTTTATAATGAGTTAACCGAAGAAAAGCAAGAGCTTTTTGCTTTAAAAACTCAATACCAACGCAAAGAAGATTTTACTCCTGAAGAATTTTATGACAGGGCAGGTATCTGGGCTGAGTTCGGTAAAATTGTATGTATTTCTGTTGGTTATTTTATTAATTTTAAATCGAAAGAAAGAAAATTTAGAGTCACTTCTTTTTTTGGAGATGAGGTTAAAATTTTAAAAGATTTTAAGAATCTGTTAGATAAACATTTTAATAAATCCCAACATTTACTTTGTGCTCATAATGGTAAGGAATTTGACTTTCCGTTTATGGCTAGAAGAATGATAATTAAGCAAATAGCTTTACCTGAAAAACTGAATTTATTTGGTAAAAAACCTTGGGAGATAGCTCATTTAGATACCATGGAGTTATGGAAATTTGGTGATTATAAGCATTTCACATCATTAAAATTACTAACTTCAATTTTAGGAATTCCGTCACCAAAAGATGATATTACTGGTAGTGAGGTTGGTACTGTTTATTATAAAGAAAAAAATATACAAAGAATTGTTACTTATTGTGAAAAAGACACCATTGCGATAGCGCAATTATTATTGCGTTTTAATAATGAACCTTTAATTGAAGCATTAGATATTATTCATGTATAAAGTTAAAAAGTTTATATATGTTTTCAGTATCATACATGGATGTGTTGGTATCCTTAGCAAGTTTTTAAGTGAAAACAAAAAACTATTCTTCTAACTTAGAAGAAAGTTCAAACCAACGTTCTTCTTTAGAATCAATTAAATTAGAAATTTCTTGAAGACGAATAGATAATTTATTTATTTCTTCGCCAGAAAGAGAACTATCTAAAAAGGCTGCTTCAATATTACTTTTTTCGGAATTTAATTTTTCAATTTCACCTTCAATACCATCAAATTCTTTTTTTTCTTTATAGGATAACTTTGCTTTTGTTACAGGTAGTTTTGTTTTAGATTCAGGTTTTTTTATTTCAATAGTATCTTCTTTAGGTTTAGAATCCTCATATGCTCTAAAATCGGAATAGTTTCCCGGAAAATCTTCTATTTCACCAGCTCCTCTAAATACAAATAAATGATCCACAATTTTATCCATAAAGTAACGGTCATGTGATACTACTAATAAACACCCTGGAAAATCTAACAAGAAATTTTCCAACACATTTAAAGTAATAATATCTAAATCGTTTGTTGGCTCATCTAGAATTAAAAAGTTTGGATTTTGAATTAAAACAGTACATAAAAATAATCGTTTACGCTCACCGCCACTTAGTTTTTCAACAAAATCATACTGACGTTTTCTGCTAAACAAAAAACGCTCTAATAATTGACCAGCAGAAATTTTTCTCCCTTTTGTTAACGGAATATATTCACCAAACTCTTTAATAACCTCAATTACTTTTTGACCTGGTTTTATAACAATTCCATCTTGCGTGTAATAACCGAATTTTATGGTTTCTCCAACAACAACTTTACCACTGTCAACAGGAATTTCTCCAGTAATAATATTTAAAAAACTAGATTTACCAGTTCCATTTTTCCCAATAATACCAATGCGTTCTCCACGCAAAAAATTATAATCAAAGTTGTCTAAAATTTTTAAATCATCAAACGATTTTGAAATTTTATGAAGTTCTAAAATTTTAGTTCCCATACGCTCCATATCAATTTCCAACTGAACTTCATGGTCGTTTCTTCTCTTGGATGCAGCTTCTTTAATTACATAAAAATCATCAATTCTACTTTTACTTTTTGTAGTTCGGGCTTTTGGCTGTCTACGCATCCAATCCAATTCTTTTTTAAACAGGTTTTTAGCTTTGTCAACACTTGCTTGTTCCTGTTCAATCCTAGCTTCTTTTTTTTCTAAATAATTAGAATAATTCCCTTTATAAGTATAAAAACCGCCATTATCTAATTCAACAATTTCATTACAAACACGCTCTAAAAAAAAGCGGTCATGCGTTACCATAAATAGTGTAATTTTTTCTTTTTCAAAGTAGCTTTCTAACCATTCAATCATTTCTAAATCTAAATGATTTGTTGGTTCATCCAATATTAATAAATCTGGTTTGTGGATTAAAATTAATGCTAACGACAAACGTTTACGTTGTCCACCGGAAAGTTCACATACTTTTTTGGTTAAATCGTCTAATTTTAGTTTGGATAGAATTTGCTTAAATTGTGTTTCAAAATCCCATGCGTTTAGTCGTTCCATTTTCTCAAATGCTCTTTGATACTCGTTTTCGTCTTCAGGATTTTTCAGTGCATGCTCATATTCCTCAATCACTTTTAAGGTTTCATTGCCCGAATCAAATATGGTTTGTTCAACAGTTAAATTATCGTTTAAATTATCTTCTTGTGATAAGTATTCAATGTTTAATCCTTTTCTTGAAATTACCTGTCCGGTATCAGAACTGTCCAAACCTGCAATAATATTAAGCATGGAAGTTTTACCTGTTCCATTTTTTGCAATAAATGCAATTTTTTGATCTTTATTTATTCCAAAGGAAATATCACTAAAAAGTGTTAATTCTCCAAAAGATTTTGATATGTTTTCAACCGATAGGTAATTCATGCACTCCAAATTTTAGTCGCAAAATTACATAAAATAAATGCCAATAATACAATTAAACTTATTTGGGCGTTCCTTTGCAGGTCGGGCTGTTATTACTCGCTTTTTTTTGGTTGAAAAAAAATACAATAAAAGAGCTCAAACATACCATTCCATCCCTAACGCAGTTTCCAATTGAAAAACAAACCATAATGTTTATTTGTCATTCTGAACGATAGTGAAGAATCTCAGGGTTATAGTTGGAGATTCTTTATTGCTTTATACTAAATTCGGAATAACAGTTAACTTTAGACTTTTCTGCCATAAAACCTCAAAACTTAAAAGAATAGCTGTATTTTTAGCACATAAAATAATTAGATGCTTTCAGTTAAAAACCTATCAATTTCATTCAAATCAAACAAACTACAAAATACTGTTGTTCATGATATTTCCTTTGAATTGAAACAACAACAAATTTTAGGAATTGTTGGTGAATCTGGAAGTGGAAAATCGGTAACATCATTAGCTATTTTAGGCTTACTTTCAAAAAATGCTAAAATAAAAGGGGACATTATTTTTAATGATATTAATTTAAAATCACTTTCAGAAAAGGAATTTCAGCAAATAAGAGGCAATAAAATTTCTATGATTTTTCAAGAACCTATGAGTTCTTTAAATTCAAGTTTAACTTGTGGTTATCAAGTTATGGAGATTTTATTACAGCATAAAAAATTAGCAAATAAAGTTGCAAAGGAACAAGTAATTGAGCTTTTTAATAAAGTAAAACTGCCCCGAGCAGCCGTTATTTTCAATCAATATCCACATCAACTTTCAGGTGGGCAAAAGCAACGTGTAATGATTGCTATGGCAATTGCATGTAAACCACAAATTTTAATCGCTGATGAACCAACAACAGCTTTGGACGTTACGGTTCAAAAGGAAATAATTCAGCTTTTAAAAGAGCTTCAAAGAGAAACAGAAATGAGTATTATTTTTATTTCTCATGACCTATCATTAGTTTCTGAAATTGCTGATAATGTGCTGGTTATGTATCAAGGTAATATTGTGGAACAAGGTGAAGTTAAACAGGTTTTTAGAGCTCCTAAACATAATTATACCAAAGCATTAATTAATTCAAAACCCAATTTAAAAGAACGAATTAAAAAATTGCCAACAGTTCAAGATTTTATGAATGGAACATTTCAAAAAGAAATTTATTCAGACCTTGAACGCACTCAATTTCATAAAAATATATATAGTAAAAAACCATTGTTAGAGGTGAAAAATTTAGCTACTTATTTTATATCTAATAATAGTTTCTTTTTTGGTAAAAAGAATGTTGTAAAAGCAGTAGACAATGTTTCTTTTCAATTATTTGAAGGGGAAACTTTAGGCTTGGTAGGTGAATCTGGGTGCGGAAAAACTACTTTAGGCCGCACTATTTTACATTTAGAAAAAGCAATAAAAGGAACAATTTTTTACAAGCAAAAAGACATTACAAATCTTTCAAAAAATGAATTGAAAGTATTTAGAAAAGAAGTACAAATTATTTTTCAAGATCCTTTTTCTTCATTAAATCCTAGAATTCCTGTTGGAAAAGCAATTATGGAACCAATGAAAGTGCATACTATTTTTTCTTCTTACGAAGAGCGAAAAAAGCACGTGTTAGATATTTTAAATAAAGTTGGTTTAGAAGAGGCTCATTTTTATAGATACCCTCATGAATTTTCTGGTGGACAACGGCAACGAATTGGTATTGCTCGTACAATTGCCTTAAAACCTAAATTAATAATTTGTGACGAATCTGTTTCCGCACTAGATGTTTCCGTGCAGGCACAAGTATTAAATTTGTTAAATACCTTAAAGGAAGAATTTGGGTTTACGTATATTTTTATTTCGCATGATTTGGCAGTAGTTAAATATATGTCTGATCAGTTAGTGGTTATGAATAAAGGAAAAATTGAAGAAATTGGAGATGCAGATACCATTTATAAGACTCCAAAAACCACCTACACTAAAAAATTAATTGATGCAATTCCAAAAGGAATTGATGATTAATATTTAAAAATTGTTATTATTTTTTTGCTAAAAGATTGGATAAAGTTGAAAAGAAGGAACTATTTTTCATCTTAATAAATTGTATATTGCGCTATTAATGAAAATTAAAAAAAAACATATTATAATTTTATTGGGGATTGGTTTTTTCTCTAATTTTTCTTATGCTCAAAATATTGATAATCAAGAAGTATTAGCTCTTAAATTTCAAGAACATTTTTTTGAATCTTTAAAGCAAACTGCAACTAATAATTATGCAAAAGCCATTGAAAGTCTTGAAAATTGTTATCAAATTGATTCGGTAAATTTAGCAGTTGAATTTGAGCTTTCAAAAAACTATTTATCACTTGAAAAGTATTTTGAAGCTGAAATATTTATTGATAAAGCACTGGAAAAAGAACCTAAAAACCGCTATTTATTAAAGCATAAAGTTGCATTACTAAAAGCCCAAAGAAATTATAAAGATGCTATAGAAATTCAAAAACAGCTTGTTAAAATTAAGCCGAGTTATTCAGATGAATTAGTTTTATTGTACATTCAAAATAAAGAATTTGAAAGCGCTGAAAATTTGATAACAGAAATTGAGGATAATGCGTTGGCAACATTAAGAATTAAAAGATTTAAAACGTATTTAATAAATAGAAAAAAATTAACTAAAAAGAAAGCTAATAATACAACCACCCAAAATCCAATAGAAAACCTAGGAATTGAATCTTTAAGAAAAGAGTATCAAGAAAATAAAAGCTATAAAGTATTATTAGAAATTTTAAAATATGAAATTGAAAATAGCCTTTTCGAAATGTTAAATACAGATTGTAAAAATGCGTTGGAATTGTATCCGGCACAACCATTATTATATAAGTTACAAGGTTTTGCTTTAAATAAGCTTAAAAAATATAATGAAGCAATTGACGTTTTAACAATTGGCATTGATTTTGTTATAGATAACATTGAAATGGAAGTAGATTTTTACAATCAACTTATTATTAGTTATGAAGGTTTAAATAATAAAAAAGAAGCCTTAAAATTCCAACAAAAGGTGGAACAGTTAAAACAAACAAATTAAATGAAATTATTTTCTAAAATATTACTTGTAGTTTTATTGGTTTTTACAGCTTGTAAATCCAATAAAAAAACTGTAGATAATACGAATGTGAATGCAATTACAACCAAAAAAATTATAAGCAACCATTACAATTCTAATTTTAATAAAAAAACCATTAATGCTAAACTAAATGCAAAATATAAAGACAATAGAACGTCGGTAACTTTTAGCATAAAATTACGTTTAGAAAAGGACAAAACTATATGGATGAGTGCAACAAAATTAGGGTTTCCAGTTGCTAAAGTTAAAATTACACCAAGTAGAGTAATCTATTACGAAAAATTGCAACGCACTTATTTTGACGGTGATTTTTCTTTGTTAAGCAAATGGTTAGGAACCGAACTAGATTATGAAAAAGTTCAAAATATATTGTTAGGTCAGGCGGTATTAAATTTAAGAAAAGGAAAATACGATTCTAAAATTGATAATAATTTGTACGAAATAAAACCTAAAAAAGACAATGATTTATTTGGGATTTTGTTTTTTATGAATCCAGAAAATTTTAAACTTAATAAGCAAGAAATTCGTAATCAAGACAAGCAACAATTACTTACAGTTTCTTATCCTAATTATAAAAATATTAAAGGAGAGCAATTTCCAGAAAATATAAATATTAGAGCAATTGATCATAAAAAATTAACAACCATTAATATAGAATATCGTACCGTTGAATTTAATGAGGATTTAACATTTCCGTTTTCAATTCCAAGTGGTTACAAAGAAATTAGTTTAAAATAATGCAGTTTAAATTAAATTACCTTTTTCTATTTTTAGCACTATTAATTAGTTCAAACATTGTTGCTCAAAAATCAAAGCGCCAAGTTTTAGAAGCAAGACGTATTCAACTTCAAAAAGATCAGATTTACATTAATGCATTGTTGTCCAACACAAAAAGAAAAGAAACCAATGTGTTAAATGAGCTAAAAGATATTGATGATAAAATAAATACTAGAGAAGATTTAATTGCCGCAATTGAAAGTGAATCAAATGAATTAGGAAACGAAATTTACTTGAATCAACTTGAAATAAATCAAAATAAAAGAGATTTAGTGGCGCTTAAAAAGGATTATGCTGATATGATTTATAAATCATACAAAAGCAAATCTCAAAATAGTAGAATTATGTTTTTATTGTCTTCAGAAAATTTTTTTCAAGGTTATAAACGTTTTCAGTATATGAAACAATATACTGCATTTAGAAAAAAACAGGGGGACGAAATTCAACAAAAAACTACAGAATTACAAGTTTTAACCGATTCCTTACAAGTTAAAAAAAATCAAAAGAAAACACTTTTAGAAATAAAGAAGAAAGAGCAATCTGTTATTGAAAAAGAAAAAAAATCTAAGGAAAATTTATTGACTCAGGTTAAACAAAAAGAAAATAAATACAAGAAACAGATTAGACAATTTCAAAAAGAGGAAAACAGAATAAATGCCCAAATTGATAAACTTATTAGAGATGCAATTACAGCTTCCAATAAAAAATCGGGAAATACTTCTAAAACAGCTTCTACAACTTTTGCTTTAACCCCGGAAGCAAAGGAATTGGCTTCAAAATTTGAACTAAACAAAGGTAAATTGGATTGGCCAGTAGAAAAGGGTTATGTATCTACTTTTTACGGTAAACAACCGCATCCAATTGTAAAATCAACCACAATACAAAGTAATGGCGTTAGAATTACTACAAACGATGGAAGCAAAGCAAGGGCTGTTTTTAATGGAACTGTTTTAGCTGTTCAAGTAATGTCTGGAAATAAAAAGGCAGTTTTAATACAACACGGAAATTATATTACGGTGTATAAAAATTTAGAAAATGTATTTGTAACTACTGGAGATAAAGTAACAACTAAGCAAGAAATAGGAACTATTTTTACAGATAAAATTACAGGAAAAACAATTTTAAGTTTTGTATTAACAAACAATGCTAAAACTTTAAATCCAGCAAGTTGGATTTATAGGATGTAATTTTAATTTGAAAACAAGGCTTTTAATTCAGTAGCATCAGAAGGTTTCATTTTTCCAGAAAGTATTAAACTTAGCTGTTTACGACGTAAGGCTCCTTCAAATCGTTCAATTTCAAGTTTAGTTTCTGGTTTTATTTGAGGAACTGCAACTGGTGTTCCGGTTGTATCAACGGCCACAAATGTGTATATTCCTTCATTTACTTTAGTGCGTTCTTGTGATTCTCGATCTTCAATCCAAACATCAACATAAATTTCCATGGATGATTTAAATGCACGCGAAACTTTGGCTTCAATAGTAACAACGCTTCCAACAGGAACAGCTTTGTTAAAAGCAACATGATTTACAGATGCTGTTACAACAATTCTGCGTGAATGGCGACGTGCAGCAATACTACAAGCTCTGTCCATTCTTGCCAATAATTCTCCTCCAAACAGGTTACCTAAAGGATTAGTTTCTCCAGGTAATACAATATCAGTTAAAATAGTTAAAGATTCTTTAGGTGCTTTTATCATGCCTTTTTAATTTTTGGCAAAGGTAAAGCTATTTTATCAAAAAAGAGTGTGAATATTAATTTTGAAGTTTAGTACTCTTTTACTAGTAACCAAGCGTCTTTAGAGTCGGTTTTTTTAATTGTATTTAACTTGTTTATAGCTTCATTTCGTGAGTTAAAACTCTCGTAAGCTACCTGGGTTAAATTCCATTTGTTAACACCTAAAATTTTAGCGTTATAGCCTTTGCTTTGTAGCTGTAGCAGTTTTTTTTCAGCATTTTCAGGTGCTCTAAAAGCCCCAGCAATAATATGGTAGTTAAAAGTTTGTTTAGTAACATTTAAAGTAATTGCTGGTAATGGATTGCTAATTACAAAAGTTGCTTCTTGAATAGATTTTTCTACTTTTTTCTGTTGTTGTTCAGCTTCAACAACTAAATTATTGTATTCAACCTTTTGATATTCTTTCCATCCAAAAGCGCCTAAAGCAAATATAATTGCTGCAGATGCTGCATATTTAATAAAAGCAGGAGTTCTTTTCTTATTTTCTTTAGTTGGAAGTATTGGAGCAATGGTTTCTAACTGTTTTACTTTTTCTTTGTAAACAATTCGTTTAACAGCAGGAGAAACATAAGAATTTAACCCAAAAGATGAGGTTAAATAATTTATTGTATTTAAAGGTTCAAAAATATAATTACCATCATTATTTAAATGAAAAGTTCCAATATTTTCAATATCAAGTTCATCGCTGTTTAATATTGATTTCCAGGAATCTACTTCTTTATGAATGTATTGAACAGCTTTAGAATATGAAATATTTTCAGACGTAGCTACATAATTTGCTAATAATCCATCATTATTTTGCAAATGTGAATTGAAAGTTAATTGTTTTGAAGGCGCATAAAATGTATGTGTAAAATGATTCACCTTAGCAGAAATCTCGTTTGTAACAAAACCTCCAAAGTTTGGTACAATTACACATTCATATCTATATAATAAGTTGCTTATGTATTTTGCTAATGTCATTAAAACAAATATAAGAGAAAACTGGCCTAAAAATATAAAGTTACTACATTTTTTATTAACAATAATTTTATATATTGACACTCAAATTGTTAAAAAATGCTAGAAGAAGATTTGTTGTACGTTTTGGCGTTACAGCGTGTAAAAGGAATAGGTGATATTAATGCAAAAAAGTTAATTTCACATTGTGGAAGCGCAAAAAATGTGTTAAAAGAAAAACGTCAAACGCTCGAAAAAATAAATGGAATTGGTGCTTTTACCATTAAACATTTATTTGATTCTAATAATTTAATTGAAGCGGAAAAAGAATTAGAATACATTCAAAAAAATAACATTACAACTTTTTATTTTGAAGCTGAAAATTACCCCGAAAAATTAAAACATTGCATTGACGCTCCAATATTAATTTTTAAGGAAGGTAATTTTGATTTATCAAACAGACCAATAATTAGTATTGTTGGAACACGAAAAATTACAAGCTATGGACGTTATTTTTGCGAAAAATTAATTTCTGATATAAAACAGTACAACCCTATAATTGTAAGTGGTTTTGCCTATGGAGTTGATATTTGTGCTCACAAAGCAGCATTAAAAAATAAACTTACCACAATTGGTGTATTAGCACATGGATTTGAAGAAATGTACCCAAAATCTCATAAAAAGTATGTTTCTGAAATTAATAAGAATGGTGGTTTTTTTACTGATTTTTGGCATAATGATTCCTTAATTCGTGAAAATTTTTTAAAACGAAATAGAATTGTTGCCGGTATTTCAGAAGCTACTATTATTATTGAATCTGCCGAGAAAGGAGGTTCGTTGGTTACTGCTGATATTGCAAACTCATACAGTCGCGATGTTTTTGCCGTGCCAGGAAGAAGTAGCGATAATTTAAGTAAAGGTTGTAACGATTTAATTAAAAGAAATAAAGCTGCTATTTTAACTTCTGCCAACGATTTAATTGAAATGTTGAACTGGGATATTGAAACTAAAAAAGAGCATATTATTCAAAAACAATTATTTGTTGAATTAGATGAAACAGAACAGTTGGTTTACGATTTTTTAGTTGATGAAGGAAAGGAATTATTAGACATTATTTCTTTAAATTGTGAGTTGCCTATTTATAAAACAACTACAATATTGTTTAATTTGGAAATGAAAGGCGTTGTAAAACCATTGCCAGGAAAACTGTTTGAAGCTATTTAAAGTTTAGGTTACATTTAATAATTCGATTATTTGTATTTTCGCTTCTTAAAAAATAATTATGATTGAAATTCCAAAACAAGTAAAAGGTTTAATTTTTGATTTAGATGGAACAATAGCAAACACCATGCAAAATCACTTTTTGTCTTGGAGAGAAGCTATTTTACCGCACGGAATAGATTTTAATGCTGAATTGTTTAAATCTTTAACAGGAAAACCAAGAGAAGCAACAATTATAAGATTAAATGAAATGTTTGGAACTAACATGGATCCAATTGCTGTAGGTAAAGTAAAAGGGGAAACTTTTAAAAAAATGGTAAACCAAACAAAAGAAATTTCTGTTGTAGCGGATGTTGTACGTAAATACCATACTGTTTTACCAATGTCTATTGGAACCGGAAGTACTAAAAATGGTGCAAAAACAACTTTGGAAGTTATAGGAATGAATCACTTTTTTGATATTGTAATTACTGCAAATGATATTCAAAACCCAAAACCACATCCAGAAACTTTTTTAAAATGTGCAGATTTAATGGGTATTAACCCTAAAGAATGTATTGTTTTTGAAGATGGTATTTTAGGTATGCAAGCGGCAAAAGAAGCAGGTATGTTAGTTGTTGATGTAAACGATTATTTTAAAATGGAATTTACGGTTTAGTAATTTTCAATTAATCCAGTTTCCCATTCATCTAAAAAAACTTCAATTTCTTCAATAAATTCAAATTGTTTTTGTGTTCTGTTTATGGTACAATGCACAACTATTTTTTCTCTTTCAGGAGGAAAACCTGTGGTTATTGTCCAAGATAACGCATTTGGACAATCTAATAAGGTAAATCGAACTCCGCCATTAATTTTATCGTAACTAATTGTAAATTCCCCCCAAAGTGTTGCGCCATAAAAATTAGCTCCATTGTTATTTATATAAAACATACTTTCGGTAAAGTTCTCTAATGTAGAAGGTGTAATTTTATCTTGAATAATTTCTTCAGACACTTTTTTATCTATTATTCTAAAAAACTCCATATTAATTATTTTTTGTGTGATTGAAAACTTTCAATAATAACCGTAGTTAAAATAAGTGCGCCTCCAAAAAATGTACTTGTTGAAGGTATTTCATTTAAAAATAACATACCAAAAATAATTCCATAAATAGGGCTCATACTACTCATTATGCTTACTGCGCTTATATTAAAATTTTTAAAACTATTAACAAAAAGTGTATGTCCAATTGTTGTTGTAAGTAAAGCTAATGAAACAATTTTAACCCAGTTAGTAGCATCATTATATTCGTAGTTAATAGTTACAGGCCATAAAAGTAAAATAACAACAATTAATTGGTAAAACATAACTTTTGAAGCATTGTAATGCGAAACATTTCGCTTGGTAAGTATATTTCTTAAAGCATAAAACAGCGCCGAAATAATTCCCATTAAAACCCCTTTAGTGTCGCTATTTTCAAAATTCATTTCAGGAGTTAAAAAATAAATTCCAACTACTACCATTCCACTTAAAATCAATTGATTTTTACTCAGTTTTATTTTGAAAAAAAGAGGTTCCAAAAGTGCTGTAATTACTGGGTAAGTAAATAAAGATAGCATTCCAATGGCAACACTTGATAAATGCAAAGCGTAAAAATAGGTAACCCAGTGTGCACCTAATAAAAAACCGCTTAGCAGTAATGAAAAAGCATCTTTTTTGCTTTTTATTTTTAAATCGTATTTTTTATACCAGCAAAATAATCCAATAAAAAAGGCTGCAAAAACACATCGCCACCAAATAGTTATTTCTGGAGGAAATAAAATAGATCTTCCTAAAACACCAGATGTACTTATAAAAACTATTGCAATATTTAGTTCAAGTATATTTTTTAAATGTTGATTTTTCACTTATATTTTTTGAAGCTCAAATAACGCCTTTTCAACGGATGTTATATGAATAAATGTTAATAATAATCGCAAACCACTTTTAGTCTCTTTTTCTTTCATAACGCAGGTTGTAGGATTATTTTGTACAAACTGCAGTACTTTAGTAAAAATGGGTGTTTGGTAATAAGAACTTTGCTGATCTGAAACAAAATAACAAAGCATTCTGTTTTTCTTTAAAATTAAGCGTTCTATTCCTAATTTTTTTGCAATCCATTTTATGCGTACGCTATTTAACAAATCAACTACCTGAGTTGGCAATTCTCCAAACCTATCAATTAATTGAACTTCAAAATTTTGTAGTTCTTCTTCAGTTTTTAGTTCACCTAGCTGATTGTATAAACTCAATCGTTCTGAAATTACATTTATATAATCATCAGGAAATAATATTTCAAAATCAGTGTCAATTTGAATTTCTTTTACATATTCTTTTGGCTTATCAGAACTATCTTTATATAAATCTTTAAACTCGTTTTCTTTTAATTCTTCAATAGTTTCAGTCAATATTTTCTGATAGGTATCAAAACCTATATCATTAATAAAACCACTTTGCTCACCACCTAATAAATCTCCGGCGCCACGTATTTCCAAATCTTTCATGGCAATATTAATTCCACTGCCTAAATCGGTAAATAGCGAAATGGCTTCAATTCTTTTTCGTGCATCATCGGTCATCATATGATAGGGTGGCGTAATAAAATAACAAAATGCTTTTTTGTTTGAACGGCCAACTCTACCTCGCATTTGGTGTAAATCTGATAATCCAAAATTATTGGCATTGTTTATAAAAATGGTATTGGCATTGGGTACATCTAAACCACTTTCAATAATAGTTGTTGAAACCAATACATCAAATTCATTATTAATAAAAGAAAGCATTAAAGTTTCTAATTTTTTACCATCCATTTGTCCGTGACCAATACCAATTTTAGCATCAGGTACCAAGCGTTGTAACAAACCAGCAACTTCTTTAATGTTTTCAATTCTGTTATGAATAAAAAATACTTGTCCACCTCGTTGAATTTCATACCGAATAGCATCACGAATAATTTCTTCATTAAAACGAATAACATTACTTTCAATAGGAACCCGGTTTGGTGGTGGTGTGCTTATTACCGATAAATCTCGCGCTGCCATTAAACTAAACTGCAATGTTCTTGGAATTGGAGTTGCGGTAAGTGTTAAGGTATCAATATTTTCTTTAATGGTTTTTAATTTATCTTTTACAGCAACACCAAATTTTTGTTCTTCATCAACAATTAACAAGCCTAAATTTTTGTATTTTATGTTTGCATTGGTTAATTGATGCGTGCCAATAACAATATCAATAGTGCCATTTTCCAAACCTTCTAACACACCTTTGCGTTGTTTTGCAGATCTAAAACGGTTTAAATAATCAACGGTAACTGGAAAATCTTTTAAACGTTCACTAAACGTTTTAAAATGTTGAAAAGCTAAAATGGTAGTGGGTACTAATATAGCTACTTGTTTGCCGTTGTCAACAGCTTTAAAAGCAGCCCTTACCGCAACTTCGGTTTTACCAAAACCAACATCACCACAAACCAATCGGTCCATTGGTTGTTCACTTTCCATATCAGTTTTTACATCTTGTGTTGCAGAAGATTGATCTGGTGTATCTTCGTATAAAAAACTTGCCTCAAGCTCGTGTTGTAAATAACTATCAGGATGGTATTGAAAACCTTTTTGAAATTTTCGTTTTGCATACAATTCAATTAAATTATACGCAATATGACGAATACGAGATTTGGTTTTTTGTTTAAGGGTTTTCCAAGCTTTAGATCCTAATTTATGTAATTTTGGCGCTTTGCCATCTTTACCATTGTATTTTGAAATTTTATGAAGTGAGTGAATACTGATGTATAAAATATCACGTTCTCCATAAATTAGTTTAATAGCTTCTTGTTTTTTACCTTCAACATCTATTTTCTGTAATCCGCCAAACTTTCCAATTCCGTGATCAATATGCGTAACAAAATCTCCAATTTCAAGGTTGGTTAATTCTTTTAGGCTAATAGATTGTTTTTTAGCGTAGCCATTTTTTAAACGGAATTTATGATAACGTTCAAAAATCTGATGATCGGTATAGCAAACTAATCTATTATCAACATCAATAAAACCTTGGTATAATGGAAAAACGATGGTTTTGTATTCAATTTCTTTGTCTACATCATTAAAAATATCGTGAAAACGATCTGCTTGTTTTTGAGAATCACAAAACAAATAATTGGTATAGCCTTTTTCTGAATTTTGATGAAAATTTTCAATTAACAAATCAAATTGTTTGTTAAATGCAGGCTGAGGTTTTGTATTGAAGGTGATTAATTGTTTTTCTGACTGTTTTAGAATTTTTTTGTGAGTTTCAGAATCAAGTTTAGAATGCTGCACATTTACAATTTCAACAGTTGTAAAATCTTGTAATTGTTTTTTAATTAGTTTACTGTCACAAAATAATTCTTTTGGTTCGGCGTGATTTATTGCGGTTGATAATTTTTTAAATTCATCCTCAGCTTTAATAAAAAGCTTATCTAATCTATTTGAAAAAAGATCTAGATTTTTTGTAAACACAACTGTTTTTGATGAAATATATTTTAAAAAACTCTCGCGTTTTTCATCCAAGGTTTTGTTTTCAATATTGGGCATTATGCTAACTTTTGTTAGCTTTTCGGTTGAAAGTTGTGTTTCAACATCAAAAGTTCTAATGCTATCTACTTCATCACCAAAAAATTCAATTCTATAAGGCTCATCATTTGAAAACGAAAATACATCAATAATACCACCACGTACTGAAAATTCTCCAGGTTCAGTTACAAAATCAACGCGGTTAAAATGGTATTCAAACAAAACTTCGTTAATAAAATCTAAGCTTAAATTATCATTTACACCAATCTTAAGCGTGTTCCTGTTTAATTCAGCTTTGGTAACAACTTGTTCAAACAACGCATCCGGATATGTAACAATTAAAGCCGGTTTTTTTCGAGAATTTAATCTATTTAAAACCTCCGATCTTAATAAAACATTGGCATTGTCAACTTCTTCAATCTGATAAGGTCTTCGGTAAGAACCCGGATAAAAAAGCACATCTTTATCATTTAACAATTGTTCTAAATCGTTTAAATAATAAGCGGCTTCTTCCTTATCATTAAAAATTAATAAAAACTGTTTATCGGCTTTTTTAAAGCTTTCAGAAATAACAAAAGACAATGAAGATCCAACCAAATTCGAGATTTGAATCTGTTGTTTTTCCTTAAGAATATGTTGAACTAATTGTTTATTTTCTACAACTTGTTCGTATTTTTTTATAATAGTTTGCTTACTCAATTGTTGCAAATTTTGCCAAAGGTAGCATTTTATAAAAAAAACGAAAAAATTAAGTAATAAATCCTTAAATTTATAAGAATGAATAAAAATACAAGTTATGATGTCTATTTCCGATTTATATCCAACTGGATTACACGAGCAAAACATAAAACACTTTGCTTCAATTGTTAGACTTGCTTTACTTGATAATAAAATTGATACAGATGAACATATATTATTAAAAAGATTAGCAAGTAGATTAGATATAACTAAAAGTGAGTTTGAAGAAATTTTAAAAAAACCAGAAAGTTACCCAATTGAAACTCCTGTTAGTTATAATGAGCGCTTAGAACATTTATATGATTTAACAAAAATGCTTTTTTTAGATAAAAATCCTACTATTGATAAAACATCAATGATGGATAGAATTGCTGTTGGACTTGGTTTTCCAATTGAAAATGTTAGATTTGTTGTTAAAGAAGCTATTAAGTTTTTCCTTAAAGAGCCTGATATTGAAGATTTTAAAGAGGCAATAAAAAAGGTAAACCCAATTAAACATTAATTTTATTTTTTATTAATTGTAAATGTTTTAAGGGTTTAATTATATTTGCGTTTATAAAAATAAAATATGGGAGTATCTGATTTTAATTTAAAAGGTGAACATAAAAAGAATATTGCACTATTTGCAAGTATTGTAAAATTGGCTTTAGCAGATGATGTGTTAAGTGAGGGTGAAGAAAAACTATTAAAAAGAGTTGCAAATAGATTTCACATTTTAGATGAGAAATATAAGGAAGTTTTAGAAAATCAAAATAATTATCCAATTACAGGATTGCATGAATATGATGAAAGAATAGCACATTTATTTGATTTATCTAAGATGATTTATGCCGATGATGAGGTTTCTGTTAAAGAAGTAGGTATTTTAAGAAGAATTTGTGTAGGTTTGGGATTTCCAATAGATAATGTTGAGAAAGTTGCTGATGAAGCGATTCATTTAATATTAAATGATAACGATTTGGAAGATTTTACCAAAGCAATTAAACAAGTTAATAAATTTTAAACCCTAATTTTAAATAACGTATTAAATTACCCCAAAATAAATATAATTTATTAATATTTTTTGCGTTATAAATAATTAGTAATTAACAAACCCCATTTGACTATGAAATTTGAATTGTTTAAAAAAACATTTCTACTTTTATTTATTTGTACTTTGTTTTTGAACAAAATACATGCTCAAGACGAATTTAATAAATGGGTAGTTGGTATTGGGATAAATGCTGTTGATTACTTTCCAATACTAAACCCTACACATTTTCCAGGTTTGGATCCTTCAACAGGAAATCAAGATGGGTTTTTTAATGAAATTACAAATGCTCAAGATCACTGGAATGTTTATGCGCCAAGAGTTAATGTTACTCGATATTGGAAAAATCGTATTTCGTTAGATGTTTCTCTTTCTGTAAATAAAATAACTAAGTATGGTGATATTGAAATTGATCCAATATCTTATTTTGCTTTAGATGGTAATATACAATATTGTCTTGTTAAACCTGAAAATTATTTTGCACCTTTTATCTATGCGGGTGGTGGTTATACGTTTGCCGAAAGGAGTGGAGGAACTGTAAATGCAGGTATAGGAGTAAATTTTTGGTTTAATGAATCTTTTGGGATAAGCGCACAAGGTGGATACAAATATAATTCCCCAGATTTTCAATTATATCCCCACATGTTTTATTCATTTAGTGTAATTATGAAATTAAATGCTCAAAGAAGATTTATGTGGAATAGTAGAAAAAGATTTAATTGGAGAAATGGAAGATAGTTTTACTTTCTAGCCTTCTTAATTATTGTTAACTTGCATTTATAATTGTGATAAATGCAACATCCTAAAACTTTTCAAATATATAGCGCTTCTGCCGGGAGTGGTAAAACTTTTACACTGGTAAAAGAATATTTAAAAATTCTTTTAACAAACTTATATCCTTTTAAATTTCAAGAAATTTTAGCAGTAACTTTTACCAACAAAGCCGCTGGTGAAATGAAGGAACGTGTAATTGAGAATTTGAAAACATTTTCAGAATTTAGAGAAAATAACATGCTCTCAATTATTTGTGAAGAAACAAGACTAACAAAAGAAGAAATATTTAAAAATTCAAAAACTATTTTAAATGCGATTTTACAAAACTATTCCGCATTTAATATAACCACCATAGATAGTTTTACTCACAAAATTATAAGAACTTTTGCGTACGATTTAAAACTTCCAATGAATTTTGAAGTTGAAATGGATGCTGAAAGTTTATTAAATGAGGCTGTTGATATTGTAATTTCAAAAATAGGAGAGGATAAGCAACTTACTAATTTATTAATCAATTACGCTATTCAAAAATTAGATGACGATAAATCCTGGGATATTTCTAATGAATTAAAAGAGTTTTCAAAAATAATATTAAATGAAAATCACGTATCGCATTTAAAATCTTTAAGTGCAGTTTCTATTAATGAATTTAAATCATTGAAAAAAAGATTGTTAAATGAAAATGTGCAATTTTTAGAAGCATTTAAAAATTTAGGTGAAGAGGGATTAAAAATTATTAAGGAAAATGGATTAGAAAACAACGAATTCTCATATGCTGATTTACCAAATCATTTTATAAAATTAACCAATTTAAAAAAACTAAAACCTCACGAATTAAAATTTGAAGGAAGGCTAAACACTTCAATTGAAGCAAAAAAAAATTTATATACTGCAAAATGTAATAGTAATACTAAACAAATTATAGAAACTATAACGGATCAATTAACAGCACTTTATTACAGCTCAAAAAAACTATTTGAAGAAACTTACGGAAAGTACATTTTAAACACAATTATTGTAGAAAGTATTATACCGTTAGCAGTTTTAAATTACATTAATACAGCACTTCAGGAAATAAAAAGCGAAAATAACATTTTGTTAAATGCTGAATTTAATCAACTTATAAGCGAAACAATTAAAGACGAACCAGCTCCTTTTATTTATGAAAGATTAGGTGAGAAATTCCGTTATTATTTTCTTGATGAAATGCAGGATACTTCACAATTACAATGGAAAAACTTAATTCCTTTAATTGAAAATGCAATTACTTCAGAAAATGAATTAGGAGAAAAAGGGCAATTACTTTTAGTTGGTGATGCAAAACAATCAATTTATAGGTGGCGCGGAGGAAACCCAGAACAATTTATTGCACTTTCTTCAAATGAAGAAACTAAAAAAAGTAATCCGTTTTATGTGCCTAAAGAAGCTGCCAATTTAGCAACAAATTATAGAAGTTACTCTGAAATTATTGAGTTTAATAATGGGTTTTTTAATCATATTTCAAAATTTTTATCAAACAAAAATTATAGTAATTTATATACTGAAGGGAATTCACAAAAATTAAATGAAAATATTGGTGGTTTTGTTCAGTTGTCATTTATTGAAAAAAATAAAGATGATGAAGAAAAAGATTTAGTTTATGCAAAAAAAACACTTCACATTATTCAAAATTTAGATACTTCTTTTCAAAAAAATGAAATCTGTGTATTGGTGAGAACAAAAAAGCAAGGTATTGAAGTTGCAAGTTACTTGTCGAAAAATGAAATTGAAATTATTTCTTCTGAAACATTACTATTAAAAAATAATAAAAAAGTAAACTTTATAATTAATCTGCTAAATGTTATAAATAATCCATTAAATAAGGAATTCAAAATTAAACTATTGTATTTTTTATATGAACATTTAAGTTTAAATGAAGGAAAACATCAATTTTTAAATAGATTTATTCACTTAGCAAACAGTACTTTTTTTACTGAACTTAAACATTACAACATTCATTTTAATTTAGATGAATTTATTCAAAGTCCATTTTATGAAAGTTTAGAATATAGTATTCGTTGTTTTAATTTAGCTCTAGAATCTGATTCAGATATTCAATTCTTTTTAGATTTTGCCTTTGAATGTCAGCAAAAAAGACAGCATTCCATAACTGATTTTTTAGAAATTTGGGAGCTAAAAAAAGACAAATTAAGTATTGTTGCTCCAGAAGCTGAAAATGCCGTAAGAATAATGACAATTCATAAAGCAAAAGGATTGGAATTCCCAGTAGTTATTTTCCCTTACGATATTGATATTTACAATCAGATTAAGCCAAAAGTATGGTTTAATCAAAATGAAAAAAACATAATAAACTCATTTTTAGTTAACTATAGTAATAAATTAAATTATGTTGGGAATGAAGGAGTTCGGTTATTTAATGAGCGAAGAGAGGAGTTAGAATTAGATAATTTTAATATTTTATATGTTGCTTTAACAAGAGCTGTAGAGCAATTATACATAGTTTCAGAAAAGAAAGTTTCAGGTAAAAATGAAGGAGATGTAAAATTTGTTTCAGAGTTATTTATCAATTTTTTAAAAGAAAAAGGTTTCTGGAATTCAGAAAAACAAGATTATTATTTTGGAAACCCTAAACGTATAAATAAAACCACTAAAGAAAAAAGCATTACTAAAATTCAAAAAAGTTTTATTTCAAACTCTTGGAAAAACCATAATATTTCCATTGTTATAAATTCATCATTGCTTTGGGGAACTGAACAAGGAAAAGCAATTGGTTATGGAAATTTAATTCATGAAATACTATCTTTTATAAAAACTAATAGCGATATTAAACCAATTGTAAATGAATATTTATATAAAGGCGTAATTACTAAAAAAGAAGAAACAGCCCTGATTTTAGTGCTTAATAAAATAGTTAATCACCCTTCATTAGCTGAGTATTTTAATCAAAATAATATAATTTATACTGAACAAGAAATTATAACAATGGATAAAAGAATTATAATTCCAGACAGGCTTGTTTTTAGAGAAAATAGTGTTTCAATAATTGATTACAAAACAGGAAATCCAAATAAAGAACATCATCATCAGCTTAATAATTACGCAAGTGTTTTAGAAGAATTGAACTATAAGGTTGAAAAAAAGATGTTAGTTTATATTAATGAGGAAATTACTTTACAAGAAGTTTAATTTACTCTAACTTTGTTAAAAATTAACTAATTATGTACGGAAATATAAAGCAATATTTACAAAAAGAACTGCAAGAAATAAAAAATGCAGGCTTGTATAAATCTGAACGAATTATAACTTCATCACAAGATGCTGTTATAAAAATTAATACAGGTGAAGAGGTAATTAATTTTTGCGCAAATAACTATTTAGGATTATCTAATAATCCAGAAGTTATCCAGGCAGCAAAAGACACCATGGATACTCATGGATTTGGAATGTCATCAGTACGATTTATTTGTGGAACCCAAGACATACACAAAAGGTTGGAACAAAAAATTGCTGAATTTTATCAAACTGAAGATACTATTTTATATGCTGCAGCTTTTGATGCTAACGGAGGTGTTTTCGAACCATTATTTTCACAAGAGGATGCAATAATTTCAGATTCATTAAATCATGCTTCAATTATTGACGGCGTTCGTTTATGTAAGGCAGCTCGTTACAGATATGAAAATAATGATATGACTTCCTTGGAAGCTCAATTAATTGAAGCAAATAAACAAGAACACCGTTTTAAAATTATTGTTACCGATGGTGTTTTTTCAATGGATGGAATTGTTGCAAGTTTAGATAAAATTTGTGATTTGGCAGATAAATACAATGCAATGGTAATGGTTGATGAATGTCATGCTGCTGGTTTTATTGGAAAAACTGGTAGAGGAACTCTCGAATTAAAAAATGTAATGGGAAGAGTTGATATTGTTACTGGAACTTTGGGAAAAGCTTTAGGAGGTGCAATGGGAGGTTACACCACGGGTAAAAAAGAAATAATAGCATTGCTGCGCCAGCGTTCTAGACCTTATTTGTTTTC
Organism: Lutibacter oceani; assembly: GCF_003384935.1. Taxonomy (GTDB): domain Bacteria; phylum Bacteroidota; class Bacteroidia; order Flavobacteriales; family Flavobacteriaceae; genus Lutibacter; species Lutibacter oceani. The sequence goes on along the minus strand of NZ_QTTQ01000009.1, from coordinate 932,772 downwards.
TAATTCTTTGGCTCCCGCAATTGTAGGTGCTTCCTTAAAAGTGTTTGAACTGATAGCTGAAGATACTTCATTAAGAGATAAGTTAGAATGGAATACTAATTACTTTAAAAAAGGAATGCTAAAAGCAGGGTTTGATATTGTAAATGGAGATTCAGCAATTGTACCAGTTATGTTATACGATGCTAAACTTTCACAAGAAATGGCTAATATGCTTTTAGAAGAAGGAATTTATGTAATAGGGTTCTTTTTCCCTGTTGTGCCAAAAGGAAAAGCAAGAATAAGAGTTCAATTATCAGCTGCACATAACAAAAAACACTTAGATAAAGCCTTATCAGCCTTCATAAATGTTGGTGAAAAGTTGAAAATTATTTAGATTTATTATAATATTGTCCTCTATTTAAGAATATTTTGTAAATTTGCTACATTAGTTATGTAAAGGTAGCTTATTTTACTTTAAAAATAAAAAGAACATTTAATTTAATTTATTGAAAATGAAACATTTAAAAATTGCCGTTTTGGCTTTGTTATTAATTGCATCCTATAGCAACGCTAATGCTCAGGACAAAGAAAACCCATGGATGTTAACTTTTGGAACCAATGCTATTGATATTAGTACTGCTTCTGATGCAACTTCCGGATATTTTGGATCGTACAAATTTGATGGAAATAACGTGAACGTTATTCCTTGGTTGAGTAGAGTGTCTGTAGCAAGATATATAGGAAAAGGTTTTGGTTTAGAATTAGCCGGAGCTATGAATAAAGTTGATAGGCCTTGGGGAGCTGGATCAGATGTAACATTTTTTGGTTTAGATTTAAATGTTAAATATGATTTAAATAATGCATTTGGACAAACAGGTTGGTTTGATCCATTTCTTTATGCTGGTCTTGGTGAAAACTGGGTTGGTGCTGAAAATGGTTTAGGCTTAAATCTTGGAGCTGGTTTTAATGCTTGGATTAGTGATAATGTAGGGATTAACTTTACATCAGGTTACAAAAAAGTAAATACTCCAGTAGACTTTAAAATGTTTCAACACTCTTTAGGTTTAACTTGGAAATTTGGAAACAAGGATAATGATGGTGATGGTGTAAACAATAAAGATGATAAATGTCCAGAAGTTGCTGGTTTAGCTGAATTTGGGGGTTGTCCTGATACAGATATCGATAACGATGGTGTTATGGATTGTTGTGATAAATGTCCAGAAGTTGCAGGTTTAGCTGAATTTAAAGGTTGTCCTGATACAGATGGAGATGGTGTTCAAGATTCTAAAGATAAATGTCCAGAAGTTGCAGGTTTAAAAACTTTACACGGTTGTCCTGATACAGACGGAGATGGTGTTGCTGATGGAGATGACGCTTGTATTGACGTTCCTGGTCCAAAAGGAAATTCAGGATGTCCTTATAAAGATACTGATGAAGATGGAGTTATTGATATAATTGATAGATGTGTTGAAGTTCCTGGTCCTGCTTCTAATGAAGGATGCCCAGAAATATTTGTAGATCAAGAAACTGTAAATGAAGCAGCAAAAGGGATTAATTTTGATACAGGTAAATCTGCAATTAGACCAGAAGTTGCAACTATTTTAGATAATGTTGCAGACATTTTAAAACAAAATCAAAATTTACAATTTAGATTCTCAATAGAGGGTCATACAGATAGTACAGGTTCTGCTGCTAGAAATATGGATTTATCTAATGCTAGAGCTAATGCAGTAAAAACTTATTTAGTTAATAAAGGAGTTAGTGCAAATAGATTAACAACTAAAGGCTTTGGTCAAACATCGCCTATAGATTCTAATGCAACTAAGGAAGGTAGATTTAACAACAGAAGGGTAGAAATAAATGAAGTAAAATAGTTTCATTTAAATAAATATTAAAAAAGCCACTTTTAAAAAAGTGGCTTTTTTAGTGTTAATTTATTTTTTAGTAAAAAATAAATTAACTTTACAATTATAAAATGAATATTAATAAAAGAATATAATTATGAAAAATTTAAAAGTAACATTATTTACCTTAGTGTTAATTATTGGATTTAGTTCATTAAAAGCACAAGACAATAATAATCCTTGGGCTGTTGGGTTTGGATTAAATGCAGTCGATTTTTACCCAACAAATCCTGGGTTAATGGGGCATGGGTCTTGGTTTAACGAGTTTGTAAATGTAGGGGATCATTATAATATTGTTCCAGCTATTTCAAGAGTTACTGTAGGTAAGTATATTGCAGATGGTTTTAGTATTGAAGCAGCAGGATCGATTAATACAATTTCAAATATTGGAGATAACAGTGTAAGTAATGATTCTTATTTTTCATTAGATGGAGCTGTAAAATATGATTTAAACAATATGATTGGAGAAACCTCATGGTTTGATCCTTATGCATCAGTTGGTGGTGGGTATGTTTGGATGGGTAATTTTGGAACAGGAACATTTAACGGAGGTTTAGGTATAAACTTTTGGTTTAATGACAATGTAGGATTCAACTTAGAATCTAAATATAAACATGCTTTTGAAAGCAATATAGTACAACATTTTCAACATTCAGCAGGTTTAATTATTAAATTTGGAGGAATCGACACAGACAAAGATGGAGTATATGATAATGAGGATGCTTGTCCTGAAGTTTATGGTTTAGTTGAATATAATGGTTGCCCAGACAGTGATAATGATGGAGTTATAGATTCAAAAGATGATTGCCCTAATGTTGCAGGCTTAGCATCTTTAAATGGTTGTCCTGATACAGATGGTGATGGAATTACAGACAAAGATGATGCTTGTCCAAATGATAAAGGTACTAAAGTAAACAAAGGTTGTCCTGATACAGATGGTGATGGTGTTGTAGATAAAGATGATGTTTGTCCAGCAGTAGCGGGTCCTGAAGCAAATAAAGGTTGTCCTTGGCCTGATACTGACGGTGATGGCGTTTTTGATAAAGATGATAATTGTGTAAATGTTGCTGGTACAGCCGCAAATAAAGGTTGCCCAGAGATTACTGCAGATGTAGTTGCAAAATTAGAAGATTTATTTAAAACTGTATATTTTGATACGGCTAAAAATACTTTTAAACCTGAAACTATCTCTAAATTAGATGAAGCTGCTTCAATTATGAAAAAATATCCAACTGCTAAATTTGCAATATCTGGACATACAGATAGTGTTGGGAATAGTAAAAGCAATATGAAATTGTCTGAAGAAAGAGCGAATGCTGTAAAAAATTATTTAGTGACTAAGGGAGTTTCTTCAAATAATTTAACAGCAAAAGGTTATGGAGAAGATATGCCGGTTGCAAGTAATAATACAAGAGCTGGTAGAGCCGAAAACAGAAGAGTTGAAGTTAAATTAGTAAATTAATTACATAACTTATAAGTTTAAAAAAGCCATTCTATTAGAATGGCTTTTTTATTTTCTCAAAATATATTTAATAAATACCTATTTAAGCTATTTCAATTAAAATGGGTTTTATATTTTTATACTTTATATAAAATATGAAATCATTCATCTCAAAAGTTGTAGAGGATATTTCTTCTAAAAACAGCAATTTAAATAAATTAGTTTTTGTTCTGCCAAGCCAGCGTGCTTGTTTGTTTTTAAAAAAAGAAATTATAAATAGAGCATCTTCAAGTTTATTTCTTCCTAAAATAGTAAGCATAGAAAATTATATTCAGGAATTGGCTGACATTAATTTAATAGATAATACTCAATTGCTTTTCGAGTTTTATAGCATTTATAAAAAAGAATTATCGCAAGATATAGTAGAACCTTTTGAAACATTTTCCCAATGGGCCACAATAGCACTACATGATTTTAACGAAATTGATAGTTATTTAGTAAATTCTGAAGATTTCTTTGCAAATTTAAGAGACTTAAAAAAATTAGATCATTGGTTTCAAGATAAAACCCCTAGTAAACTTGCTTTAAACTACCTGCAATTTTTTGAGTATTTAAACCTATTATATAATGCATTGTATGAAACACTTAAAGTCAATAAATTCGGATATCAAGGATTAATTTATAGAGAGGCTACTGAAAATTTAGAATATTATATAAATAATGATCCTGATAAACAAGTTGTTTTTGTTGGTTTTAATGCTTTAAATAAGGCAGAAGAAACTATATTTCAGGAGTTATTAAATAATAATATAGCTACCGTATATTGGGATACAAGTGAGGCTTTTTTAAATAAGGATAATGAGGCTGGTGTATTTTTAAGAAAGTATAAAAGAAATTGGACGTATTACAAAAATCATCCCTTTTTATGGATTGATGATAGTGAATTAATAGATAAAAATATAGAGTTTATTGGAGCTCCAAAAAATATAACTCAAATAAAATTTGTTGGAGAATTAATGTCAAAATTTGATAATTTTAATAAAACAGCCTTGGTTTTGGCTGACGAAAATTTATTATCATTAACCCTTAATTCACTCCCAAATACTGTTAAAAATATAAATATTACAATGGGGTATCCTTTAAAAGATATTCCTGTTTCAAATTTGTTCGACAAGCTTTTTAAACTCCATTTAAATCAACAAAAATTTAATAAGGTAAGTCAGGAGCAATTTTACTATAAAGACATTCTAAACCTTTTAAATGACCCTTTTTTAAATAAGTTGGAAGGTGAATTGCTTCAAAAAATAATTTCAAAAGTAAAAACTGAAAATAATATATTTTTATCACTAAAAACATTAAAAAATTATATTGATGATGTTGACTTAGAACAATTGTCTATTATTTTTTCATTGTTTAAATTTTCAGATAATGTTAACGATGTAATAAAACAATGTAGCAGTTTAATTAATGAATTAAAGAATTTAGTTGATGGTGTTGATAAGGAATATTTATATCGTTTTTATATGTTGTTTCAACAGTTAGAAACCTTAAACAGCCAATACAATCATATTTCCGATTTAAAAACACTTACTATTTTTTATAATTCATTATTAAAAAGTGAAAAATTATCTTTTCAAGGAGAGCCACTGCAAGGTTTACAGTTAATGGGAATGCTGGAAACCAGAGTGTTAGATTTTGAAACGGTTATAATTACTTCAGTTAATGAAGGAGTTTTACCAGGAAATAAAAATGAAAATTCCTTTATACCTTTTGATGTAAAAAAACACTTTGGATTGCCAACTTACAAAGAAAAAGATGCTATTTTTTCCTATCATTTTCAGCGATTATTACAACGAGCAAGAAAGGTGTATTTAATATATAATACAGAAACAGATGGTTATGGCGCTGGAGAAAAAAGTCGATTTTTAACTCAACTTGAAATTAAAAATCCAACAATTAAAAAAACAATTATAAGTCCTAAAGTACAACTTGAAGAAGATGTTTTAATCGAAATTGAAAAAAATTCAGACATTATTAAAAGTTTAAAAGAAGTTTTTACCCAAGGAATTTCACCTTCAGCATTAGCAACCTATATTTATAATCCAGTTAGTTTTTATGAACAAAAAATATTGAAAATTAGAGATGATGATGAAGTTGAAGAAACCATTGCAGCCAATACAATGGGTTCAGTTATACACGATGTGTTAGAGCATTTGTATAAACCTTTTATCAATAAGTTTTTATCAGTAGAAAATATTGATGAAATGCAGAAAAACACTGAAAAATTACTTGTTAAGTATTTTGAAAAACATTACTTAAAAGGAAATATAGAAATAGGGAAAAATAAATTAATTTTTGAAGTTTGTAAAAATCATATTAATCGCTTTTTAAAGCAAGAATTAAAATTGTTAAAGCAAAATAAAACCTTAAAAATTATTGCATTAGAGGCAAAACTAAATACAGAAATTATTGTTGAAGAAATTGATTTTCCTATAAATTTAAGAGGAATAGTTGATCGAATTGATGAATTGGATGGTGTTACCAGAATTATTGATTATAAAACAGGAAAAGTAGATGCTAATCAGTTAAAAATGAATGATTTTAGTGTTATTAAAGAAGATTATAAGTACACAAAAGCAATGCAAGTTATGTTGTATTCTTATATGTACGCCTCAAGTTCAACTATTAATTTAAGCCAACTAGAGAGCGGTATTATTTCATTTAAAAACTTAAACGCAGGGTTTTTAAAAATGAATTTTTCCGAAAAATTTAGAGGAATGGACAGTCAGGTTTCTGAAGAAAGAATTGACAATTTTATGCATGAAATTAAAAGTTTAATTCAAGAAATTTTAAATCCTAAAATTCCATTTATTCAAAACGAAAATTTACCATTTTAAAAAATAAGAATGATTAAAACACCTAATATAATTGTAAAAAGTAGCTATCATAATAAGCCAATTTTAACAGATGTTTTTTACACTAAAAACAATATTAAAAAACCAGTTGTAATTTTTTGTCACGGCTATAAAGGCTATAAAGATTGGGGCGCTTGGAATTTAGCCGCCAATGAATTTGTGAAGAACAACTTGTTTTTTGTGAAATTCAATTTTTCACACAACGGAGGAACCGTTGAAAACCCTATCGATTTTCCCGATTTAGAAGCTTTTGGGCAAAATAATTTTATTATAGAATTAAATGATTTAGAAAATATAATTGAATGGTTAATTACCAATGCCGATTATAAAAATGAAATTGACATAAATAATATTACCTTAATTGGACATTCTCGTGGAGGAGGAATTGTAACTTTAAAAGCTTCAGAAAACAAGCATATTTCTAAAGTTATTTCCTGGTCTGGAGTTTCTGATTTTGAAGCTCGTTTTCCTAAAGGAGAAGTATTGGAATTTTGGGAAAAAGCTGGTGTTTCCTTTATAGAAAATACAAGAACAAAACAAAAAATGCCTCATTATTTTCAGTTTTATAAAAGTTTTAAAGAGCATATAGAACGCTTGACAATTAAAAGAGCTGCTTCAACAATAAAAATTCCACATTTAATTATTCAGGGAGAAGATGATGCAGTAGTTTTACCTGATGAAGCAAAAAATTTACATGCTTGGAATCCAAAAAGTGAACTTATTATAATACCTGAAATGAACCATCCGTTAGGGTGTACACAACCTTGGGAAAGTGATAAAATGCCAATTCACTTAGAGGAAGTTGTAAATTTAAGTGTTGCATTTGTTTTAAGGCATACATGAAAATTGAAAAAGTACACATATCAAATTTAGATGCTATTTTTTCGCTTACAAAAAGTTGTGCAAAACATTTAATTGAAAATGAAATATTTCAATGGAATGAGTACTATCCTTCAAAAGAAGTTTTAAAAAATGACATTGAATTAAATCAGCTTTGGAAATTAGTTGAAAACAACCTAATAATTGGCATAATTGCACTTACAGAAATTGAAGATGTTGAATATAAATCTGTAAAATGGTTGACAGAAAATGACACTAATTTATATATTCATAGATTGGCTGTTCATCCAGACTATCAAGGTAAAGGATATGCGCAGCAATTAATGAATTTTGCTGAAAACTATGCGAAAGAACATAATTATGATTCAATTAGGTTAGATACTTTTAGTAAAAATATACGCAATCAGCAATTTTATGAAAAACGGAATTATATAAAACTGGAGTCCATTTATTTTCCAAAACAAAGTGAACACCCATTTTATTGTTACGAAAAAGTGTTACATGTATAAAGAATCCAATATTACTTTTAAAGGTATTAATAAACTCGCCATTCCTGCAATAATTTCTGGAATAGCCGAGCCTTTATTATCAATAACAGATACTGCAATTGTTGGTAATATTCAAATAAACCCAACCGAGGCATTAGCAGCTGTGGGTATTGCAGGTTCGTTTATTTCAGCATTGGTTTGGATTTTGGCACAAACACGTTCCGCAATTTCAGCTACAGTAGGCAAGTATTTGGGAGCAAAAAAGCTAGAGGAAATTGGTACATTACCAGCACAAATTATTGCAATAAATTTAGCATTAAGTATTGTTATTTATTTAGTAACATTATTTTTTGTGAATGAGATTTTTCAATTATACAATGCCGATGGGTTAATTTTAAATTACGCTGTAGATTATTATAAAATACGTGCTATTGGATTTCCGTTAACACTTTTTGTATTCTCTGCTTTTGGAGTTTTTAGAGGTTTGCAAAATACCTATTGGCCAATGGTTATAAGTATTGTTGGGGCTATTTTAAATGTTGGATTAGATTTTATTTTAGTATATGGAATTGAAGGGTTAATTACGCCAATGCATGTAAAAGGTGCTGCTTGGGCAAGTGTAATTGCACAGGCTGTTATGGCAATTTTAGCATTAATTTTATTGTTGAAAAAAACACCTTTTAGTTATCAATTAAAATTTCCATTTAATAAAGAAATTAAGAATTTACTTTCAATAAGTTTTAATTTAATTATAAGAGCTATTGCTTTAAATGTAGCATTGTATTTGGCAAATTCTTATGCTACAAAATATGGAGATAACTACATTGCAGCACAAACTATAGCGTTTCAAATTTGGTTATTTTTTGCCTTTTTTATTGATGGTTATTCTAGTGTTGGGAATATTGTTTCTGGAAAACTGTTAGGAGAAAAAAATTATCAGAAATTATGGAAATTAAGTATAAAATTAAGTAGATACTCTATAATAATAGCCATATTATTAGCAATAATTTGTGGTGTATTTTATGTTGAAATAGGGAAGCTTTTTTCACAAGATAAAAACGTATTACAAACGTTTTACAGTATTTTTTGGATAGTGCTTTTAATGCAGCCAATTAATGCTGTAGCTTTTGTATTTGATGGTATTTTTAAAGGTTTGGCGGAAGCTGTTACTTTAAGAAACCTATTGTTAATCGCCACTTTTTTTGGGTTTATCCCAACATTGTTAATTGGAGATTATTTTAATTTAAAACTGTATGCAATTTGGATAGCTTTTACAGTTTGGATGTTATTAAGATCAGGTATTTTGGTAGTTAAATTTAGAAATAACTATTTACATAAAAACACGTAACTTTGGCATTATGAGTAACGGAAGTTTATACACACATATTCAAAATAATATCGCTACTGTTGAATTTTATCATCAGGCTAGTAATTCTTTTCCATCTGAATTATTGGAAAGATTGGCAACTACTTTTAACGAGTTAAGTACCAATAAAGAAGTACACGTCATAGTTTTAAAAAGTGAAAAAGAAGGCGTTTTTTGTGCTGGAGCTTCATTTAATGAACTAATTAAAATTGATAATTTAGAAGAAGGCAAACAATTCTTTTTGGGCTTTGCAAATGTTATAAATGCAATGCGTAACTGTTCAAAAATAATAATTGGGCGTATTCAAGGAAAGGCAGTAGGTGGAGGTGTTGGTTTGGCTGCGGCTTGCGATTATTGTTTTGCAACTGTTCAGGCTGCTATTAAATTATCTGAACTTTCAATTGGTATTGGCCCGTTTGTAATTGCTCCAGTAGTTACTCGTAAAATGGGTTTGGCAGCATTTAGTGAATTAGCACTTGATGCAACTAGTTGGCAAAATGCTTATTGGGCAAAAGAAAAAGGCTTATATGCTAAGGTTTTTGAAACAATAAAAGAACTGGATTTTGAAGTGGATATTTTTGCGGATAAACTTTCAAAGTACAATTTGGCAGCATTAAAAGAACTAAAAAAAGTGTTTTGGGAAGGAACTGAAAACTGGGATGAATTATTAGAAAAAAGAGCTGAAATTAGCGGTAAATTAGTTTTGTCAGATTTCACTAAAAATGCGCTTCAAAAATTTAAAAAGTAGTATATGTTAGCAAATTTCATAATGTTATTGCAACAAGTTGATGTGCAAGAAAAAATAAAAAATGCTCCTGATAAAGGGTACGAAATAGGGGTTGTTATTGGTACTTATTTGCCTTTTGTTGTATTGGTTTTATTGGCATATTTTGTATACTATAAAGCCAAAAACAGAAAGGATTTAGATGATTAATTATGAATTTTAAAGCTAAATGAAGAATGAGTAATATTAGAATTACCAAACAATTCGATTTTGAAACAGGTCATGCATTATATGGCTACGATGGAAAATGTAAAAATGTTCATGGGCATAGTTACAAACTTTCAGTTACGGTTATTGGAACTCCAATTAATGATTCCTCCAATGTTAAATACGGAATGGTAATTGATTTTGGAGACTTAAAAAAAATTGTTTTATCTGAAATTGTTGACAAATTTGACCACGCTACTGTTTTTAATAAAAACACGCCTCATATTGAATTGGCTGCTGAACTTGAAAAAAGAGGACATAGTGTTATTTTAGTGGATTACCAGCCAACAAGTGAAATGATGTTGATTGATTTTGCTAAAAAAATCAAAAAAAGATTACCTGAAACAATTAAATTACATTCATTAAAACTACAAGAAACAGGAACTTCCCATGCCGAATGGTATGAGAGTGATAATAATTAATATTTTTTGGAAAATACTATTTTATAGTTATTACAGAATCTTATAAGATTATTTGCCATTAAAAGTATTCATTGTAATATTTATACCGGCAGTACCAAAAGATTTTATAAGTTGAATAGATTTATCTAAACGTTCGGGAAGTTGTTTAATTTCATCAGTATCCCATTTTCCCAACACATAATCTACCTGGCGACCTTTTGAAAATTCAGCCCCAACACCAAATCTAAAACGAGCATATTGTTGAGTTTGTAAAACAGCATTTATATCTTTTAAACCATTATGGCCACCATCACTACCTTTAGCTTTAAGTCTTATTGCTCCAAAATCTAAATTTAAATCGTCACAAATAACCAATAAATTTTCAAGTGGAATATTTTCTTTTGTTAGCCAGTATTTAACAGCTTTACCACTTAAATTCATATATGTTGAAGGTTTTAGCAAAATAAAAGTTCTCCCTTTAAATCTAAATTTAGAAATAGATCCAAGTTTTTCACTTTCAAAAGTAATTTTTTCATTTAAAGCTAATTCATCTAAAATTTTAAACCCAATATTATGGCGAGTTTCCTCGTATTTTTCACCAATATTTCCTAAACCAACAATTAAGAATTTTTTCATAAGGTCTTCTTTTAAAACTACTTTTTTAGAACCGAATAATTGTTTTATGAACTGTAAAATTTTCATACAACAAAAGTAATAAAAGTAAGTGGATTGTTTAAAAACAAAAAGCGTTGCAATTGCAACGCTTTTTAATATAAAATAAAAGATGTTTTTATTCTGTAGCAGCTTCTTCAGTTGCTCCTTCTTCTCCACCTTCTCCTTCTTCTTCATCTTCATCTTCAGTTAATACGGCACTACGTGCAGTTCTAACCTGAACAACTACTGTATTATCTGGGTGTAAAATTGTAAATTTTTCATCTGCTAATGCAGTTACAAATAATTTATGTCCAATTCTTAATTTAGAAATATCAGCATTTATAAAGTCTGGTAAATCAGCTGGTAAAGCTCGTACACTTAATTTACGCATTGCAAAACGTAAAGAACCACCATTAATTACACCTGGAGAAGTACCAACTAATCTTACAGGAATTTCCATAGTTACCATTTTATCATCAAATAATTGGTAAAAATCGACGTGTAAAATTTTGTCTGATACTGGGTGAAACTGAATATCTTGTAAAATTGCATGATATTTAGCACCTTCTAATTCAATCGTTGCAGTATAAACGTTAGCGGTATACACTAATTTTTTGAACGATACTTCGTCAGCTGAAAAGTGTAATGGTTTATCCCCTCCGTATAATACGCAAGGTACCTTTCCAGCATTACGTAAGGCTTTAGTTGACACTTTACCCACGCTTTCTCTTTGAGATCCTTTGATTGTAATTGATTTCATTTATTTATTGTTTATTAATTATTTACATTAAAAATTGCCCGCTTATTGACCTGTTATCTTGCACTTTATGCATCACGTCTGCGAACAAAGGCGCGCAAGATACAACTTTTATTTTAGAACTCTCTCTTTTTAAAGGAATTGTGTCTGAAACTATTAATTCTTTTAATTTAGAGTTTTCTATTCTGCTATAGGCTTCGCCCGATAAAATAGGATGTGTACAAATTGCACGAACACTTAAAGCACCTTTTTCCATCATTAAATCGGCTGCTTTAGCCAGCGTACCTCCAGTATCTATCATATCATCAACTAAAATTACATTTCTTCCTTCCACTTCCCCTATAAGTTCCATAGTGTCAATTATATTTGCTTTTAAACGTTGTTTGTAGCAAATTACAACTTCACTTTCTAAAAATTTAGAATAAGCATAGGCACGTTTTGAACCACCCATATCAGGAGATGCAATTGTAATGTTTTCTAAGTTAAGTCTATCTATATAAGGAAGGAAAATTGTTGATGCATATAAATGATCTACTGGTTTTTCAAAAAATCCTTGAATTTGATCGGCATGTAAATCCATGGTCATAATTCTTGTTGCACCAGCAGCCTGAATTAGGTTTGCTACCAATTTTGCACCTATTGCTACGCGTGGTTGGTCTTTTCTGTCTTGTCTTGCCCAACCAAAATATGGAATAACTGCTGTTATATGACGTGCAGATGCTCTTTTTGCAGCGTCTAATATTAAAAGCATTTCCATTAAATTATCTGATGAAGGAAAAGTGGAACCAATAATAAATATACGTCTTCCTCTAACGGATTCTACTAAAGCTGGTTGAAATTCACCATCACTGAATTCTGAAATTTTAACATTTCCAAGTTCAAGGCCATAAGAATCGGCAATTTTTTGTGCCAAAACCCTACTTTGCCTGCAAGCAAAAATTTTTGGTGCTAGTTGACTGTTTCCCATTTTTAAGTTGTGTTGTTGTTTGTTGTGCGCAAATTTAAAATTAATTATAGAGTTATTAAACAACTTCACGTTTTTTTTAGGCTTTAGATGAAAATTATTTATAAATTTGCAATCCGTAAACAAGCCTCGATGGCGGAATTGGTAGACGCGCTGGATTCAAAATCCAGTTCTGGCAACGGAGTGTGGGTTCGATTCCCACTCGAGGTACTAAAAAAGCTGATAATTATTTAATTATCAGCTTTTTGCATATTTATTGATACCGAAATAGTATCAAATATTTATTTTTTTACCATTTTTTAAACGTACTTTATTATAAAGTATGTTGGTCAATTTTATTTGTTTTCAACTATTGCAACCTCATCTTCGGTTAGCTTGTATAATTTGTAAACCATGCGCTCAATTTCTGCATCTGTTGTATCAAGTACCAATTTTTAGAGGCGGAAGATTGGAAAATGGTGATTTAATTACTCGTTATTAATCCTCACCGTATTAGGAATATATATATAGAGAGAGAGGTAAACACTTTTGGCAAGTTTCATTTTTTGTACCTCAATATATGCCCAGACTTATTAATTTTTATGGAGGAAACATTACTATTAAAACTGATAATTAATGTATTTTAAACCTGAATAATTTACAACTTATAAGTATATTTGATATTAAATAGTAAACTAAAAATGAAAAAAATACTCCTTTATATTCTCATAATAACTACTTCAATAAGTGTTTATTCTCAGGATAGTAATTATATAGAAGCTGATAATATTCCATATTATAAAATCACAGATGAAAACCAAAATACATATCAAAATGAACAATGTATTTTAGATATTTATTCTCCAAAAGGAGCTAAAAAAGTACCTGTTATTATTTGGTTTCACGGAGGTGGATTAACTGGAGGGCAAAAAGAAATACCACAAGATTTAAAAGAAAAAGGATATTGTATTGTAGGTGTTGGTTATAGGCTTGCACCAAAAGTAAAAGCAAAAGTTTGTATAGATGATGCAGCGGCTGCAATTGCTTGGGTTTTTAATAATATAGAAAAATACAATGGAGATGTAAATGCAATTTTTGTTTCGGGACATTCAGCCGGAGGGTACTTAGCCTTAATGACCGTTATGAATAAGGAATATTTAGAGAAACATAAAATAGATGCCAATAAAGTTGCAGGGCTTGTTCCATTTAGCGGACATACAATTACGCATTTCACAATTCGTAAAGAACAAGGAATTTCTGGAGAACAACCAATAATTGATGAATGGGCTCCATTGTTTTTTGTTAGAAATGATGCACCACCCACATTGTTAATTACAGGAGATCGTGAATTAGAAATGTTGGGACGCTATGAAGAAAATGCTTATTTCTACAGGATGATGAAAGTTTCAGGTCAAGAAAACATTACGCAGTTTGAAATGCAAGGTTACGGTCATAATATGACAGCACCAGCATATCCATTATTATTGAATTTCATCAAATCTAATACTATGAAATAAAAAAACTAATTTTACCAAATAAAATCAGGTCATTTAAAATGGTATAAATGTTTTATGAGTTGTAATTATTAAATTTATATGAAGAATAAAAGTAAACGTAATTCTATAAAAGGTATAGCTGCAGAATTAGGAGTTTCTGTTACAACGGTGTCATTTGTTTTGAATGGAAAAGCGAAGGAAAAAAGGATTTCAGAAGCGGTTACAAAAAAAATTCTAGATTATATTGAACTCATTGGCTACAGACCAAATCAATTAGCACAAAGTCTTCGAACAGGAAAATCTAAAATTATAGTTTTTATGGTTGAAGATATTTCTAATCATTTCTTTTCCAGATTGGCAAGAATAATAGAAGATATTGCATACCAAAAAGGGTATAAAGTGCTTTTTTGTAGTAATGAAAATGATGATAAAAAATCCTTAGAACTTATAGATTTATTTAAAGAACGCCAGGTAGATGGGTTTATGATTGTTCCATCTCCTGGGATTCAAGATAAAATTGCTGCATTAAAAGCCGAAAAAATACCAGTAGTTTTATGTGACAGGTATTTTCCGGATTTAGATATAGACCATGTAATTATTGATAATGAAAAAGCTTCCTATTGTGCTTGTGAGCATTTAATTAAAAATAATTTTAAAAATATTGCTTTAATTACTACAGATGTTCGGCAAACTCAAATGCTAGGTAGGTTAGAAGGGTATAAAAAAGCAATGGCGGCATACCAGCTGCCAACCAATGTTCTAATATTGCCTTATAAAGAAAAAACAACGCTTCAAGGAAAAGAAAGTATTACCAAATTTTTTTATGAAAACCCTGATTTGGATGCTGCTTTTTTTACAACTAATTACCTCACTAAAAATGGATTAGCAGTAATAAAAGAAAGTTTTCCTAATGCGCTTAATAAAATGGGAATAGTAACATTTGATGATAATGAACTTTTTACTATTTATACCCCAACAATAACAGCAGTATCTCAGCCTCTTGAAGAAATGGCAAAAGAACTTATGAAAACTATGTTAGCACTACTAAAAAACCCTAAAGTAGCACATCCTCCAAAAAAAATTGTTTTAAAAGCTAAACTTGTTGTTAGAGAATCATCAAAAGTTAAAGAATAAGCCTTTCATTAAAAAAAATAAAAAGATCATTTTTTTTTATTTTTTATTTTTTTAAGCTAAAACGATTTAGTATTTTAGCAATGCTTTAATAAAATGTTTAAAATAAGTTATTACAGCAGCATTATAAATAAGATCTATTAATTTAAAAAATAGAATGAATGCCAATAGCAATTGGAGTAGATGTTGGTGGAAGCCACATTGCGTGTGCCGCAATAGATATAGAAACTTTAACTATAATAGAAGAATCATATTATTATAGTGTTATAAATAATAAAGATACCAAAGAGTTAATTTTACAAACCTGGGGAAATGTTATTAATAAAACTATAAATGAAATAAGAAATAAAGAAATTATTGGAATTGGATTTGCAATGCCTGGTCCATTCAATTATAAAACAGGTACAGCTTTATTTAAGGGGAATGATAAATATGAATCTCTATATGAAGTTTCAATAGCTTTAGAATTGCCTAAATATTTATTAATAAAAAACATACCAATTCGGTTTTTAAATGATGCAACTGCTTTTGGTGTTGGAGGTTCTTTAAAGGGAGGTCATGGTATTTGTAAAAAAGTGTTGGCAATTACTTTAGGAACAGGGTTTGGAGCAGCTTTTTTAAATAATTTTATTCCTGTTGTTAAAGGTAAATCTGTCCCTTTAGGTGGTTGTTTATGGGATAAACCTTTTCAAAAAGGTATAGCAGATGACTATTTTTCTACACGTTGGTTTGTTTCAAAATATAAAATGTATTCAAATGGTGAAAATGTTGAAGGGGTTAAAGAAATTGTTACTAAAAATGATGTGTATAGTTTAAAAATATTTAATGAATTTGCTATAAATTTAAGTGATTTTTTAGCCTCATATGTATTGGATTTTAACAGTAACCTGTTGGTATTAGGCGGTAGTATTTCAAAAGCACATCATTTATTTTTATCAAACCTTGTAAATATTTGGAAGAAAAAAAATATAAATATAGAAGTGCTTGTTTTAGAAAATACAGAACAAGCAAACATAATTGGTGCTTCGTATTTATTTAATACGAATTTTTGGGAAACCATTAAAAACGACTTACCACTATTTTAATTTCAATAAAATTTTTTAACTAATTTTTCAAAGAGTTTTAATCAAATAATATAAAAACAGTAAATAAAAAATGAGCGCTATAAATAAAATACCTGTTGTTCCCAAAAAACAAATCTTTCCTTTTATTTTAATTACTTCCTTATTTGCATTATGGGGTTTTGCAAATGCAGTAACCGATCCTATGGTACAAGCTTTTAAAAAAGTATTGGAACTATCAAATTCACAAGCAGCGTGGGTACAAATGGCTTTTTATGGAGGTTATTTTTGTATGGCATTACCAGCAGCACTTTTTGTTAGAAAATATTCTTATAAAACAGGTGTATTAATTGGGCTTGCGTTGTATGGAGCGGGTGCACTTTTATTTTATCCAGCGGCAATTACTGAACAATTTTGGTTTTTCTGTTTAGGATTGTATGTATTAACTTTTGGATTGGCTTTTTTAGAAACTACTGCAAATCCATACATTCTTGCTATGGGAGATGAAAAAACAGCAACTCAAAGATTAAATTTAGCGCAGGCATTTAATCCTGTAGGTTTGGTTGGCGGACTTTTAGTGGCGCAATATTTTGTACTCCGTAAATTACAATCAGATGATATTACCGATTTTGCATCGTTAGAAGAAGCGCGTAAAATTTTAATAAGAACTTCCGATTTAATGGTAATTAGAGATCCTTATGTAATTTTAGGGATTGTAGTTTTATTTGTTTTTGTTCTAATCGCTATTAATAAAATGCCTCAGGCTAAAGGAGAAGGAGTTATTCCTCCTTTGTCAACCACATTTAAAAAGTTATTTGCTAATAAAAAATATGTTTTCGGTGTTTTGTCACAAGTGCTTTATGTGGGTGCGCAAATTATGTGTTGGACCTATATTTATCAATATGCAGAGGCAATACATATACAAAGTGAATTTGCTGCTAATTATCAATTTTTTGCTTTTATAATATTTTTGGTTGGACGTATTATTGGAACTTATATGTTACGTTTTATAAGCTCAGGAAAATTGTTAATGTATTTTTCAGTATTGGCTGTTATATTTTCATTAGGTACTATTTTTATTGAAGGAATTTCTGGGCTTTATAGTTTGGTGGGTATTTCTTTTTGTATGTCTTTAATGTTTCCAACCATTTATGGAATTGCTTTGGAAGGTTTAAAAGAAGAAGAATCTAAAATTGGCGCTGCCGGTTTGGTTATGGCAATTGTAGGGGGTGCATTAATGCCTAAATTACAAGGAATTATTATAGATTTAGGTGGAAATGGAGTAAGTGATATTAAAATTTTGGGAGTATCAGAAATAAATTTTTCATTTTTACTTCCAGCTATATGTTTTGTTTTTATAGCACTCTATGGAAACTGGGTAAGTAAAAATCATAAATTTAAGGTTGTCTAAACGCTAAGTTTTTAATTGATAGGAAACTTAAAAATAAAATTCATAAAATGAAAAAAATAGTTATTTACTTAATTTTTTTAGTCAGCATAGTTACTGTTTCTCAAAACAATAATTCAAATAAAAAAACTGCTGGAAATCCAATTTTTAAAGGTTGGTATGCCGATCCTGAAGGGATTATTTTTGATAATCAATATTGGGTATTTCCTACGTATTCCGCTCCTTATGAAAAACAAGTTTTTTTAGACGCGTTTTCTTCACCAGATTTGGTAAACTGGACAAAACACGAAAAGGTATTGGATACCATTTCAGTTAAATGGGCCAAACGTGCAATGTGGGCACCTTCTATTATAGAAAAAGATAAAAAATACTTTCTTTTTTTTGGAGCAAACGACATACAAAATGATAATGAAGAAGGCGGTATTGGAGTTGCTGTTGCTTCCAAACCGGAAGGACCTTATAAAGATCATTTAGGAAAACCGTTAATTGATAAATTTTACAACGGAGCACAACCTATAGATCAATTTGCTTTTAAAGATAAAGACGGTCAATATTACCTTTTTTATGGAGGTTGGAGACACTGTAATGTTTCAAAATTAAATGATGATTTTACAGGTTTTATCCCTTTTGAAAATGGTACTATTTTTAAAGAAATTACTCCTGAAAATTATGTTGAAGGTCCTTTTATGTTTATTAGAAATGGTAAATATTACTTTATGTGGTCAGAAGGTGGTTGGACAGGCCCAGATTATAGTGTAGCCTATGCTATTTCAGATTCTCCGATGGGACCTTTTAAACGTATTGGAAAAATTTTACAGCAAGATGCTAAAATTGCAACAGGTGCAGGTCATCATTCTGTTATAAAAGATCCTAAAAAAGATACTTATTATATTGTTTACCATAGAAGACCTTTAAACGAAACTGATGGAAATTCTAGAGTAACTTGCATAGATGAAATGAAATTTGATAAAAATGGTTTAATAAAGCCAATAATAATTACAAATAAAGGCGTAAAAGCAAATCCATTAAAAAAATAAACCATAAATAATATAACTTTTAAATAGTAGCTTCTTATGAAAACAATTTTAACAACCTTATTAACTACTGTTTTTTGCTTCCAGTTTCTATTGGCACAAACTACAAAAATTAATGTTATTGATAATCCAGTAGATTGGGTAAATCCACTTATGGGAACCGATTCTCATCATAGTTTATCTAACGGAAATACATATCCGGCTATTGCTACTCCTTGGGGAATGAATTTTTGGACACCACAAACTGGAAAAATGGGAGACGGTTGGGCATATACCTATGATGCTACCAAAATAAAAGGATTTAAGCAAACACATCAACCATCACCTTGGATGAACGATTACGGACAGTTTTCAATAATGCCTGTAACCGGTAAAAAGGTTTTTAAGGAAGAAGAACGAGAAAGTTGGTTTTCGCATAAAGCAGAAATTGTTACACCGTATTATTACAGTGTTTATTTAGCGGATTACGATGTTACTACTGAAATAACACCTACTGATCGCGCTGCAAGATTCAGATTTACGTTTCCTGAAACAGATAATGCTTACGTTGTTATTGATGCTTTTGATAGAGGTTCTTATGTGAAAATTATTCCTGAAGAAAATAAAATTATAGGTTATACAACCCGAAACAGTGGAGGTGTACCAGAAAATTTTAAGAATTATTTTGTAATTAAATTTGATAAAAAATTCACAATTACAAACACATTTAGTGATGCTGAATTATCAGAATCTTTAGTGTCAAAATCAAACCATGCAGGTGCTATTATCGGATTTAAAACTTCAAAAGGAGAAAAAGTAAATGCAAAAGTAGCATCATCTTTTATAAGTTATGAGCAAGCTGAAAGAAACTTAAAGGAAATTGGAAACAATGATTTTGACGCACTTAAAGAATTAGGGAAATCTAATTGGAACAAAGAATTAAGTAAAATAAAAGTTGAAGGCGGAACAGCTGATCAGTTTAAAACTTTTTATTCTTGTTTATACCGTTCGTTATTATTTCCAAGAAAGTTTTTTGAATATGATGAAAATGGAAACGTAGTACATTACAGCCCATATAATGGTGAGGTTTTACCCGGCTATATGTTTACAGATACTGGTTTTTGGGATACATTTAGATCCTTATTTCCATTCCTAAACTTTATGTATCCTGAAATGAGTGCTCAAATGCAGGAAGGTCTTGTAAATGCCTATAAAGAATCAGGCTGGTTGCCAGAGTGGGCAAGTCCAGGTTTACGGAATATTATGGTGGGTAACAATTCTGCTTCAGTAGTTTCAGATGCATATTTAAAAATAGGAAATAATTATAAATATGATATTGAAAAGCTATATGAAGCTTTAATTCATGGAGCTAATAATGCGGGACCTATGACAGCTGTTGGTAGAGCAGGTGCAGCATACTATAAAAAATTAGGATACGTGCCTTTTGATATTGGAATTAATGAAAGTGCTGCAAGAACCTTAGAATATGCCTATGATGATTTTTCAATTTACCAATTAGCAAAATCATTAAATAAGCCCAAAAAAGAAATAATGCTTTATAAAAATAGAAGCTTAAATTATAAAAAATTGTTTGACCCTGCATCAAAATTGATGCGTGGGAAAAGTGAAAAAGGAGAATTTAGAACCCCTTTTAGCCCTTTTGATTGGGGAGGAGATTTTACCGAAGGAAATAGTTGGCATTATTCCTGGTCCGTTTTTCATGACATGCAAGGTTTGGTTGATTTAATGGGTGGTAATGATCAATTTGTTGCGCAATTAGATCAGGTTTTTTCACTTCCTCCAATATTTGGAGATAAATATTATGGAGGTGTAATACATGAAATACGAGAAATGCAAATTGCCAATATGGGACAATATGCTCACGGAAACCAACCAATTCAGCATATGACTTATTTATACAATTATGCAGGGCAACCTTGGAAAAGTCAATATTGGGTAAGAGAAACTATGAATAGGATGTATTTGCCAACACCAGATGGGTATTGTGGCGATGAAGATAACGGACAAACTTCAGCTTGGTATGTTTTTTCTGCAATGGGCTTTTATTCTGTTGCTCCAGCTACAGACGAGTATGTAATTGGTGCTCCGTTGTTTAAAAAAATTACATTGAATCTTGAAAATGGAAATGAAATTATAATTAATGCTCCAGAAAATAGCAACGAAAATCGTTATATTAAAAATATGACCTTTAATGGAAAAGAATACACCAAAAATTATTTAAATTATTCAGAATTAATGAAAGGAGCTATTATTAATATTGAAATGGATAAAGTACCCAATAAAAATAGGGGAATTAATAAAGAAGATTTTCCGTATTCATTATCTAATGAAAAATAATTAAATAAAAATTTATTTCTAAATGGTTGAATTACATAAATTAAATTCGGTATTCAAAGTAATTTCTTTAGGAATTATTATGAGCTCATTATTATTTTTTAGCAGTTGTAATTCAACTACTGGGGATGAAAAACATTCAGAAAAAATGGATAAAAACCTTAAAGACTTTGCTAAATATGTAGATCCTATGATTGGTACAGCTAAAATGGGACATACATATCCAGGCGTTACAGTTCCTTTTGGAAGCGTTCAATTGAGCCCTGATACTGATACAATACCTTATGCAGTAGATGGTCATTATAATCCAGATGTTTATAAGTATTGTGCTGGTTATCAATATGATGATAAAACAATTGTAGGTTTTAGCCATACACATTTTAGTGGCACTGGGCATTCAGATTTGGGCGATTTTTTAATTATGCCAACAACTGGTGAATTAAAATTAAATCCCGGAACAGCTACAAATCCTGATAGTGGGTACCGTTCACGGTTTTCACATGAAAGAGAAACCGCTGAAGCTGGTTATTACAGTGTTATTTTAGATGATTACAATATTAAAGCTGAAATGACTGCAACTACAAGAGTGGGTATGCACCAATACACGTTTCCAAAGGAAGAAACATCGCATATTATTTTAGATTTAATGGCTGGTATTTATAATTACGATAGTAAAAATATTTGGACTTTTGTGCGCGTTGAAAATGATACTCTGGTAACTGGATACCGCCAAACAAATGGCTGGGCACGAACCAGAAAAGTATATTTTGCAATGTCTTTTAATAAACCTATCCAAAAATATGGAAGAGAAAGACATGATAAGCAGCCGTATGGAGGGTTTTGGAGAAAATTCAGGCAGGATGAAAACTTTCCTGAAATTGCTGGAGAACAAATAAAAATGTATTTTGATTTTGATATGAAAAAGGATGAAAAACTACAAATAAAATTTGCTATTTCTCCTGTAAGTACTAATGGAGCTTTAGAAAATATGAAAAAAGAAGTTCCTCATTGGAATTTTGAAAAGGTTAAACAACAAGCTAAAAACGAGTGGAATAAAGAGTTAAATAAAATTGATATTGATACTGAAAGTGTTACTGAAAAAACCAATTTTTATACAGCTATGTACCATGCTTTTTTAGGACCAACTGAATATATGGACGTAAATGGCAATTATATGGGAATTGACCGTAATGTATACAATGCAGAAAAATTTACCAATTATACCAGTTTTTCACTTTGGGATACATACAGAGCATTACATCCATTATTTAATATTTTGCAACCTAAAAGAAATCAGGATATGGTACAATCTATGATGGCGCATTATAACCAAAGTGTACATACAATGCTTCCTGTTTGGTCGCATTACGGCAATGAAAACTGGTGTATGATTGGGTATCATAGTGTATCTGTAATAGCAGATGCAATTGTAAAAGGGAATGCTGATTTTGACAAGGAAAAAGCATTGGAAGCTATGGTTAATACCGCAAATACCAGGTATTATGATGGATTGCAGTATTATATAGATATGGGTTATGTGCCAGAAGATAAAAATGGAGCTTCAGTTTCTAAAACCCTAGAATATGCTTATGATGATTGGGCTGTTGCTCAAGCTGCTAAAAAATTGGGTAATACTGCTGTTTTTGAGGAATTTATGAAGCGTTCTGAAAACTACAAAAATGTATATGATGCTGAAACAGGTTTTATGCGCCCAAAATTAAGCAATGGTAGTTTTAAAAAAGATTTTGATGAATTAGATACTCACGGACAAGGTTTTATTGAAGGAAATTCTTGGAATTATAGTTTGTATGTTCCACATGAACCAAATGAAATGATTGAATTGATGGGGGGGAAAGAAAAATTTTCAAAACGATTAGATAAATTGTTTTCAATGGAACTTCCTGATAAATATTTTGAAAATACCGAAGATATTTCAAGAGAAGGAATTATTGGTAATTATGTGCATGGAAATGAACCATCACATCATGTAGCTTATTTATATAATTGGACAAATACACCTTATAAATCTCAAGATAAAATCAGGATGATTTTAAAGCAAAAATACCAAACAGGTGCAGATGGACTTAGTGGAAATGATGATTTTGGACAAATGAGTGCGTGGTATATTTTTAGTTCGCTTGGATTTTATCCAGTTGCTCCTGGATCAGTTGATTATGCTTTAGGAAGCCCATCAATACACGAAGCTATCTTAAATCTTGATAATGGAAATACCTTTAAAGTAATGGCAAAAAATCAGTCGGATGAAAATGTATATGTTGAAAAAGTGGAATTAAATGGTAAAGAATTAACAAAGCCTTTTATTACTCATGCGGAAATAATGAATGGAGGTGAATTGCAGTTTTTTATGAATAGTAAACCAAATAAACAACTTTATAAATAAAGTAACTGAAATTTTTTGTTGATTTTATAGGTTTGCGATTGCTTATACCATTAATGTTTATAGTATTTTTGCATAGATATTATACATCACTAAAAGAATCTTCTTTTGGGGTGAAATTTTAATATTAGCTTAGTTAATGTAAAAAACCTGCTAATAATTTATTAGCAGGTTTTTGATTTCATAGCTTTAGTTTAATAAAAATTGTTTGTTGAGTAAATTTGGGGTTAAAAAACAATTTTTATTATCAACGGGGGTCTTTGGGTTATGTGCTACATTGTATAATTATTCAATTCCAAGATGTTTAAATAATCCTAAAATATTGTTCGGGTAAACATCGTTTTGTTTTTCAGAATTATTTTTAGCGCTTTTATTTTTTAAATTTTTAGTATTATTATTAATACCAAGTTTATTGTTTTTACTCATTTTTCTATTATATTTTTTATCTTCTTTACCTTTCATTATTTAATAATAAAACTTTTTTAAGCTTATAATTTAACTAATATCCTAGCAAACAGACTTAATTAAATACAAGTTGTTATAAAGAACATATTAAAATTAATTAATATTAGTTTAATAAGTATTTGTTTCTCCGTAAAAAAAGGAAGGATAATCCGTATAGTTTTATTCAAAACTTTTTTTAACTTAGCATTATTAAATTTGTCCCCTCCAAATGCGTAATTATTTTATTATAGATAAAGACCCAGAATCTATTCAAAGCATAAAAAATGTTTTAGAAGATTACGAAACATTTAATTGTATAGGCATTTCTTGCACTTATACTAATGCTATGAACATTATTTTAAAAGAAAACCCTGATGTTGTTTTTTTTAATATAGATAATGTAATTGAAAACCCTTTTGAATTTGCGCAAGAACTAAATTTATTTAATGAAGGTTTTCCTGTTTTTATTGCAATTTCTTCATCAAAAAAAAATGTTTATGAGGTAATAAAAACTGGTTTCTTTGATTTTTTATTAAATCCTTTAGCTGAATTAGAAATTCGAAAAACAGTATTAAAAATATTAAAAAAAATCCCAGCCCAATCTAGAAAAACCATCTGTTTAAAATCCTATAAAGATTATCAGTATCTTAAAACAGATGAAATACTTTATTTAAAAGCAGATAACAATACAACAGATTTTTACATGAATGATGGTAATATTGTAAATGCTTATAAAACACTAAAAACTTTCGAAAATATTTTACCTAATAATTTTCACAGAATTCATAAAAGCTACATTATTAACAAAAATTTTATTTCAAGAATACAATTTGGAAAATCTACCTGTACTATTAAAAGAAATAGTCATGAAGTTCCTTTTACAAAAACCTATATTACAAGTATTAAAAGGATAAATAAATCCTTATCCGAATATTCTTATCTTTCTGTAAGTTAAAATGATTTAAATAAATGGTATGTTTTATTTAATGAATGGTATGTTTATTTCTGTAAATGAATCATTTCACGTATAAACGGTTTGTTTTCACGTACAAATGGTTTGTTTTCACTAATAAATGGTTTTTTATTGTTATTTTGTTTCAGTTGTGTATTACTTTTACACTATAGTTTAGAATTAAACACAAAGCAAAAAACATAAAATCAACTTTAAAACATACTATTATGAAATCAATTAAATTTATTTTCGCTTTCTTATTATTTACATCATTATTTATTTCTTGTACTTCAGATAGTGCTGAAGATGAAGAATTATATGCAAAAGAACAGGTGCAGGCTACAGGTGAAGAAGGAAGTGCAGATATTACAAGAACCAGAGATTAAATTTATTGATAATAGCAAAAAATTGTTTAGAAATACTAAATTTTAAAAAGCCTTAAGCATTTGTTTAAGGCTTTTTTTAGTAGCTTTGTTTAAAACCCTGGCTAACAATTAAACTAAAATTTCACATAGCATCTCTTATAAGAATTACTATACTAACCATAGTAATATCAACATGTTTTAGTTGTAAAGAAACTAAGAGTAATAATGAGAATAATTTCGCTAAGGAAATAGATAGTATTAATTATTGGATTAATTTTTCAAAACTTAAAGCCACAGATTTTGAAAATAAATCAATTGCTTTAGAAAAAGCATATCAACTAACCAAATTAATTAATTCAGATTCCATCCAAAATATTTTATTAGCTGAAATTGCCATTGAAACTGAATATGATAATATTGATGATTTATTCAAAAAAGTGAATAGGGGATCTCTTAAGTTAGCTACAAAACTAAATGATTTTTTTAAAATGGGCGATGCCCATTGGAATTTCGGAAATTATTATACTGATATTGAAGTGGTGGATAGCGCATATTATCATTTTCATAAAGCTTACGAAAATTTTAAAATAGCTAAACACGATTATTATACTGCAAAAATGCTTTATAATATGGCTTTTATACAGGGGCGTTTAAAAGATTATACAGGAAGTGAAGTATTAATTTTTGAGGCAATTACAAGGTTTGAAAAAGAGAAGAAGTATGAAATGTTATACCAGTCTTATAATTATTTGGGTTTAATATATTCTAATTTAGAAGAGTTTGATAAAGCAGTTTTTTATCATAACAAAGCGATAGATTATTTAAAAAATGTTAATGATAAAAAAAATTTCAAAGAATGGAGTTTAAGTAATTTGGGGTTGGTTTATCAAAAATTAAATAATTTTGAAAAAGCCATACAAAATTTTCAAAAAGCCTTAAAATACAGAGATTTAAAAACTCAAGATCCCAATTTTTATGCCAGACTTATTGATAATATTGCCTATACAAAGTTTTTAAGGGGAGATACTATAAATATTGCTGAAGATTTATATAAATCACTATACATTAGAGATAGTTTAAATAATATTTCAGGATTAGTTATTAGTAAAAGACATTTGTCAGAATTTTTTGCAGCAAAAAAAGATACAACTTTAGCAATAAAACTTGCAAATGATGCTTATAATTTGGCAGGACAAGTAGATAATAATAGAGATAAATTAGCCACCTTATTACTGCTTTCAAATGTTGATAATAGTAAATCGAATAAATACTTGAAAGAGTACGTACATTTAAATGATAGTCTGCAAATTGAAGACAGAAAAATACGTAATAAGTTTACCCGAATTCGTTTTGAAACAGATGAATATATTCAAGAGACAGAAAAACTTTCTAAAGAAAAGGTATTAATATCTTTAGGCGGTTTTTTAACAATTGTAATCTTAACTTTTGCATATATTATGAGGGTGCAAAGAACAAGAAATAAAGAATTATTATTTGAAAAAGAACAGCAGAAATCTAATCATGAAATATTTTCTTTAATGTTAAAACAGCAATCTAAGTTAGAAGAAGGACGATTAAAAGAGCGTCATAGAATTTCAGAAGATCTACATGATGGCGTTTTGGGAAAAATATTTGGAGCAAGGTTAGGTTTAGGGTTTTTAAATATTAAAGGAGATACAATAACCATTGAAAAACATAAATATTATATTGATGAACTTCAGAATATTGAGAAGGAAATTAGAACAATTTCACATGAATTAAAAAATGAAATTCTATCATCCAAAGAAGATTTTTCAAAAATTATAGAGGATTTAATAGAAAAAAAGACTAAATTAGATGGTTTGGAATATGACTTCTATTGTAGTCAGAATATTTTCTGGGATTCAATAAATGATGACATAAAAATTAACTTTTATAGAATACTTCAAGAAGCGATTCAAAACATAATAAAATATGCGAAAGCTTCTTCTGTAGAGGTTAGCATTGACAGAGATAAAGATCAATTAGAATTATTTATAAAAGATAATGGAATTGGTTTTGATATTCATGATAAAAGAAAAGGAATTGGTTTAAAAAATATGGAATCTAGAGCCAAAAAGCTTCAAGGTATTTTAAAGGTGAATTCTATAAAAAATAATGGAACCACTATTTTTGTTAGGTGCCCAATACAAAAATAAAATTATGAGTAAAAAATTTAATGTATTAATAATTGATGATCATCCAATTATAGCAGATGCATATAAAAGTGCGTTTGAATATATAAGTACGGAAAATATTAATATTGCATTTAAAATTGCAATAGCAGTTAATTGTGATGAAGCAATTTTAAAAATTACTGAAGCTTCCAAAAAAAATGGAATTGATATTGTTTTTTTAGATATATCAATACCTCCATCATCAGATGGGAAAATTTTATCCGGGGAAGATTTAGGAGTAAATATTAGAAAAGTACTACCCAAATGTAAAATTATTGTAGCAACAACTTTTAACGATAATTATAGAATTCAAGCAATACTTAAAAACGTAAATCCAGATGGTTTTTTAATAAAAAATGATGTAAATAAAGAAGAACTGGTAACTTCAATAAAAACGGTAATGGATGGTACTCCATATTATAGCAAATCTGTTTTGGAATTATTTAGAAAACAATCATCTACCGACTATAAATTAGATAAAATTGACCGTCAGTTATTATATGAAATGTCTATTGGAACAAAAATGAAAGATCTTCCAAATATAATTCCAATGTCTATGGCTGGACTTGAAAAAAGAAAGAAAAACTTGAAGGAATTGTTCAAAGTTCAAGATAACGACGACAGAGAATTAATATTAAAAGCAAAAGAAAAAGGGTTTATTTAAATAAACCCTTTTTGCTATAAAAATGTCTTTGGGGTTGAATTTATTTCTATAGTCTATTCAAATGTAAACTAAATTTATGTTTGGAAAAATTATTTGTAATTTATTTCCTTAAATACCTAAAAGTTTATGGTTTCAACCTAGTTTAGGTAAGGAAAAAACACATTATGGAAGCCTTATTTTTAGAATTTATATACAAGAATAATTTTCATTAAGAAAAATTTAACATATTGAATTAAGGGAAAATAGATTTGTAAACGACTTAGTGAGTAATATTGTTTATTTTTGAAAATTCTAAATAAGCGAAACCACTTATAATATGAAAAAAATACTTTCCACTCTTTTCTTTTTATTGCTTTTAACAGCAAGTTATTCTCAAATTCATGACCCTGTTAAATGGTCAACATCTGTAGAAAAAGTATCGGATACAGAATATGATTTAATAATTACTGCAGCAATTGAAGGGAATTGGCATTTATATTCTCAAAATATTGGAGAAGGAGGTCCAATTCCTACTACGTTTACATTTGTTGATACCAATGAGTATACTTTAGTTGGTACTCCAAGTGAGGGTGAAGGACATGCTGCTCCTGAACCAGTTTTTGATAATATGATAGTTAAATATTTTGAAAACAATGCAGTTTTTAAACAACGTATAAAATCTAAAACCAAAAATGCTATAAATATTGTTGGGGAAGTTGAATTTATGGTTTGTGATGATGGTTTATGCTTACCTCCAACTTTCGAAGATTTAAGCTTTACAATTCCAGGAAATACTTCAATTTCAGAAACTATTGCTATTGAAAAGAGCGAAGTTGTAAAATCTAAAAAAAATGATTCTTCAAATAAAAGTTTAATAACCATATTTATAATAGCCTTTTTTTCTGGGTTTGCAGCATTGTTAACACCTTGTGTTTTTCCAATGATTCCAATGACTGTGAGCTTTTTTACCAAACAAAGTAAAAGTAAAGCTGCTGGAATTAAAAATGCTATTATTTATGGAGCATCTATTGTAATTATATACGTACTATTAGGAATTTTAGTAAGTGCTGTTTTTGGTGCTGATGCTTTAAATGCACTATCAACTAATGTATGGTTCAATATAATTTTCTTTTTATTATTAGTTGTTTTTGCGGTTTCATTTTTAGGTGCTTTTGAAATTACTTTACCTAGTTCTTGGGGCACAAAAGTTGATGCGCAAGCAGATAGAGGTGGAATTATAGGTATATTTTTTATGGCTTTGGCTTTAGCTATTGTGTCATTTTCTTGTACCGGACCAATTGTCGGAACTTTACTAGTTGAAGCAGCGGCAGGAGGAAGCCAAATAGGACCAATTGTTGGTATGCTCGGTTTCTCATTAGCATTGGCAATTCCATTTGCATTATTTGCTGCATTTCCAGGTTGGTTAAATTCTTTACCAAAATCTGGAGGTTGGTTAAATACTGTAAAAGTTGTTTTAGGATTTTTAGAGTTAGCTTTAGCATTTAAATTTTTATCAAATGCCGATTTGGTTTTACAATTACATTGGTTAGAGCGTGAAGTATTTTTAGCAATCTGGATTGCAATATTTGGAACGTTAGCATTGTATTTATTCGGAAAAATTCAATTGCCACATGATTCACCATTGTCGCATATTTCTGTTGGAAGATTAAGCCTAGGGTTGATAACTTTATCATTTACAATATATATGATTCCAGGTCTTTGGGGAGCACCGTTAAACTTAATAAGTGCATTTCCACCAGCACAACATTATAGCGAGTCACCGTATGGGGTTGGATTTTCAAAGTTAGGAGAAGGTTCTATAGAAAATCATGCGGATATTCCTGAAGGAGCCCACTTAATGGCACCACATAATATTTTAGCATTTAATGAATATAATTTAGGTTTGGCTTATGCTAAAAAAGTTAACAAACCTGTAATGATTGATTTTACCGGGCACGCTTGTGTAAATTGCAGAAAAATGGAACAAAACGTTTGGGCTAAAGATAAAGTATTACCCATTTTAAAAAATGATGTAGTTTTAATTTCATTATATGTTGATGATAAGCGTAAATTAAAAGATGGTGAAGAAATTGAATCTAAATTAAGACCCGGAAAGAAGTTGAAATATATTGGACAAAAATGGAGTGAATTTCAAACCATAAAATATGGAGCAAATGCACAACCTTTTTATGTTTTGATGAATCATAATGAAGAAAATTTAATTAACCCGGTTGCATATACTCCTGACGTTGATGAATATTATAATTGGTTAAAAGAAGGGATTTCAAATTTCAAATAAGCTAAAAAAAGAATGAATTATCTTTCAAATAAAATAGTTGATACTCCTTCTAAATTAGAAAAGTATTTTCAGCAATTTAAAAAACACATTGTTGGAGTGCATCAAAAATTTGAATCACCTTATGGTGAAAAAGAAATTATTTATACAGATTGGACTGCAAGTGGTCGTTTATACCGTCCAATTGAAGAAAAAATAGTAAATGAATTTGGTCCTTTTGTTGCAAATACGCATACTGAAACTTCCGTAACAGGTTCAGCTATGACTATGGCGTATCATAAAGCAAGAAACATTATTAAAAAACACGTAAACGCAAATGAAGATGATGTTTTAATTACCGCAGGTACGGGTATGACGGGTGTAATTAATAAATTACAACGTATTTTAGGGTTAAAAGTATCTGAAAATTTAAAAGAGCATACAAATGTTCCAGATGAATTAAGACCAATAGTTTTTATTTCTCATATGGAACACCATTCTAATCAAACATCATGGTTAGAAACAATAGCTGATGTAGAAATTATTCCTTGTGAAGAATCAGGTTTAATTTGTTTAAAAAGTTTTGAAAAATTGGTAATTCAATATAGTGATAGACCAATAAAAATAGCTTCAATAACAGCTTGTTCTAATGTTACAGGTATTAGAACGGATTATCATAAAATTGCAAAAATAATTCATCAAAACGGAGGACTTTGTTTTGTGGATTTTGCTTGCTCTGCACCTTATGTGCAAATTGATATGCATCCTAAAGTTGATGAAGAATATTTGGATGTAATTTTCTTTTCGCCTCATAAATTTTTAGGGGGTCCAGGTACATCAGGCGTATTGATTTTCAATAAAAAACTGTATAAAAATCTGGTGCCTGACAATCCAGGAGGAGGTACCGTAAATTATACAAATCCTTGGGGTGATCACGATTATATTGATGATATTGAAACTCGCGAAGATGGTGGTACACCAGGTTTTTTACAAACTATAAAAATTGCATTGGCAATTCAGTTAAAAGAACAAATGGGAGTAAAAAATATTTTAGACCGTGAGCACGAAATAAATAAAATAATCTTCAATAAGCTTTCTAAAATATCCAACCTAAAAATTTTAGCGCCAGAGCATACAAATAGACTGGGGATTTTTTCTTTCTATATTGAAAATGTGCATTTTAATTTAATTGTAAAGTTGTTAAATGATAAGTTTGGAGTGCAAACACGTGGAGGTTGTTCATGTGCAGGAACGTATGGTCATTATTTATTACATGTAGATCAATATACTTCAAAAAATATTGAAGAAAAGATTCATGAAGGCTGTTTAATGGAAAGACCAGGCTGGATTCGAATGTCTATTCACCCAACAATCTCAAATAAAGAAGTATTATTTGTTTGTGAAAGTATTAAACAAGTAGCAGAAAACTGGAAAGAATGGGGTAAGGATTACGATTACAATTCAGCTAAAAATGAATTTATTCATAAAACGGCAAATGCTATTGAAACTTCGCTGGTAAATAATTGGTTTAAGCAATAATTTAAAGGCAAAGTTTTTTCTATATTTGGTTGCTTGTAAAATTTAATAAATGGATAATCTTATTTTTTTTAGCCGAGAAGGTTTATTTCATGTTTTAGACTGGAATGCATATGATCATATACTTTTTTTAATTGCTCTGGCTGTAGTGTATGAATTTAGAAATTGGAAAAAAGTGATTTGGTTAATTTCACTTTTTACAATTGGGCATACATTATCATTAATTTTGGCCGCATATAAAATTGTATCCGTAGATACAAAATGGATTGAATTTCTTATTCCTGTAACAATTATTATTACTGCAATATTTAATATTTTTTATGTTAGAAAAACAACAAAACAACTAAAAACCAATACCAATTTAATTTTTGCGCTGTTTTTTGGTCTAATTCACGGACTTGGTTTTTCCAGTTATTTTAAAATTCTTATTGGTAAATCTGAAAGTAAATTAATACCGCTTTTAGAATTTGCTTTAGGCGTGGAATTAGCACAAATAATAATTGTTTTGATAATTCTTATTTTAGGTTTTATTTTTCAAACTATTTTCAGATTTTCAAAACGAGATTGGATTGTAATTATATCATCAATAGTAATTGGTATTGTACTGCCTATTTTGAAAGCAGCAATATTTTGGTAAAATTTTAACGTGTAGTTAATCATAAACTCTTTACTTTCGTAAGCATTAAAAAATGAATAAAAAACAATTAAAATACGATCAGGCATACATGCGAATGGCATTAGAATGGGCAAAATTATCGTATTGTGAAAGAAAACAAGTAGGGGCATTAATTGTAAAAGACAGAATGATAATTTCCGATGGGTTCAATGGAACTCCAACAGGATTTGAAAATTGTTGTGAAGAATTAGGAAATACAAAGTGGTATGTATTACATGCAGAAGCAAATGCTATTTTAAAAGTTGCCAGTTCAACACAATCTTGTAAAAATTCTACGTTATATATTACATTATCACCGTGTAAAGAATGTAGTAAATTAATACATCAATCAGGAATTAAACGAGTGGTATATGCAAATCAATATAAGGATATTTCAGGCTTACAATTTTTAGAAAAAGCTGGAGTTGAATTAACATATCTTAATGATTTAAAATGATAAAAGGGAAAGCAAATTTGCCAATATTTATTGGATTGGCAGTAGCTATAGGAATACTAATTGGTAGTTCAATTAATTTTAAAAACAAAGCTGTTTTATTTAGTTCAAATACCAATGAAGCTAAAATAAAACGTTTAATAAATTACATACAATATGATTATGTAGATAAGGTTAATACCGATAGCCTTTTAGATGATGCAATTACAAATATGCTGGTAAAACTAGATCCACATTCAGTATATATTCCAAAAGAAGAATTAAAGCAAGTAACTGAAAACATGCAAGGCAAGTTTGTTGGGATTGGTGTAACTTTTTTAATGCATGAAGATTCTGTTGCTGTAACTAGTGTTATTGAAGGTGGGCCAAGTTATAAAGCTGGTATAAAAGCAGGAGATAGAATAATAATAGCAGGTAAAGATTCTTTATTTGGTGAAAGTATAGAAAAAAAAGCTGGTGTTAAAGAAAATGAGAAAGGAACACTTTTAGGAAGCAGAAAAATTTCTGAAGCTGTAATGAATTCTTTAAAAGGGGAAGCAGAAACTAATGTATTAGTTTCAGTATACAGAAGATCTACAAATGAAATTTTAAACATACCAATTGCTCGAGATGAAGTTCCAATAAAAAGCGTACCAGGTTATTATATGATTAATAATAAGTTGGGTTATATAAATGTTGAACGCTTTGCAAGAACAACTTATTTAGAGTTTAAATTAGCTTTAAATGAACTATTAAATAAAGGAATGACCTCTTTAGTATTAGATTTAAGAGGAAACCCTGGTGGATATATGGATATTGCTAATGATATTATAGATGAATTTCTTGAAGATGGAAAACTGATTGTTTTTACTAAAAATAAAAACGGAGAGGTAGATAAATCTTATGCTACTGAAAAGGGTGATTTTGAAGAAGGAAAAGTATTTGTGTTAATTGATCAAAACTCTGCTTCAGCAAGTGAAATTGTGGCTGGTGCTTTACAAGATAATGATAAAGGAACCATTGTTGGACGCCGTTCTTTTGGAAAAGGATTGGTTCAGCAAGAGATGGATTTAGGAGATGGTTCAGCTGTTAGGCTTACAACTTCAAGATACTATACACCAACAGGAAGATCCATTCAAAAACCTTATAGCCACAATAATGACAATTCATATAGTAGCGACTATTTAAATAGAATTCATAATGGAGAATTAGTTTCTAAAGATAGTATAAAAGTAAATGACACTTTAAAATATACCACGCCAAAAGGTAAAGTTGTATATGGTGGAGGAGGAATAATTCCAGATGTTTTTGTTCCTGTCGATACCACAAGAACTTATAATAATAGATATTACAGAGGTTTAAATGCCTTCGTATTTAAATATATTGATAACCATAGAGAGGAATTAAATGAGTGGAAATTAGAAGATTTTGTAACTAATTTTGATAAAAATGAGAAGGTTTTGAATCTGTATTTAGAAGAATTAGATTTAAAAAACCCTATAGGACCTAAATCAAAAGAAGATTTGAAAAGATATTTTAAAGCTTTTTTTGCACGTGATTTATTTGGTCAAACTGGCTATTTTATGGTAACTCAGGAAAAAGACAACATGATTTTAAAAGTTATTGAATTAGACAGTAATCAATAAATTCTTTACCTAATCATAACTTATACGTATATTTGAGTTCTTAATTAACTTTCATTTTGACGACCAAAAGAAAAATATATTTTGCTTCCGATCAACATTTTGGAGCTCCAAATATAGAACAAAGTAAAATTCGCGAACAAAAGTTTGTTGGTTGGTTAGATTCAATAAAAAAGGATGCTGAAGTAATTTTTTTGTTAGGTGATCTATTCGATTTTTGGTTCGAATATGAAAAAGTTGTACCTAAAGGTTTTGTAAGGGTTTTAGGAAAACTTGCAGAATTAAGAGATGGTGGAATTCAAATTTATTTTTTTGTTGGAAATCACGATCTTTGGATGAAAGACTACTTTGAAACCGAATTAAATATTCCAATTTACCACAAACCAACTGAATTTAAGTTTAATAATAAAACCTTTTTAATTGGTCATGGTGATGGTTTAGGGCCTGGAGATAAAGGCTATAAACGTATGAAAAAAGTGTTTACGAATCCTTTTTCAAAATGGCTTTATAAATGGTTACATCCAGATATTGGTGTTAAATTGGCGCAGTATTTATCAGTAAAAAATAAATTAATTTCAGGTAAAGAAGATGTTAAATTTTTAGGTGAAGAGCATGAATGGTTGGTTCATTATTGCAAAAGAAAATTAACTAAAAAACATTACGATTTTTTTATTTTTGGACATCGCCATTTACCTATGGATATTCAACTTTCAGAAAACTCAAAATATATTAATACCGGAGATTGGATTTCACATTTCACCTATGGAATTTTTGATGGAGACCAAATGGTGTTAAAATCTTATTAAACCTAGTGTTTTAGGTTATTTTTTAACCAATTTTTAACAAGATTTAAAAAAATATTTATGCTATTTGCATTGTGTTATAAAGCATGTTAAATTCACGCGGTAAAAAACTATAAA
Source organism: Lutibacter oceani (assembly GCF_003384935.1). Taxonomy (GTDB): domain Bacteria; phylum Bacteroidota; class Bacteroidia; order Flavobacteriales; family Flavobacteriaceae; genus Lutibacter; species Lutibacter oceani. The sequence goes on along the minus strand of NZ_QTTQ01000009.1, from coordinate 897,170 downwards.
AATGATTGAAGAAAATAACATTTCGATAGATATAAAAGCTATCAATGAAAAAATTGAAAAGGAAAGTGCATTTGTAGATTTGTTAATAATGGAGATGAACAAAGTAATTGTTGGTCAAAAACATATGATTGAACGATTACTTATTGGTTTATTGGGAAATGGACACATTTTGTTAGAAGGAGTTCCTGGGTTAGCAAAAACTTTAGCAATTAATACACTAGCTAAAGCTGTTCATGGTGATTTTAGTAGAATTCAGTTTACTCCAGATTTATTACCAGCAGATGTTATTGGTACCATGATTTATAGCGTAAAAGACAATGATTTTACAATTAAAAAAGGTCCAATATTCGCAAATTTTGTGCTGGCAGATGAGATTAATCGTGCGCCTGCAAAAGTACAATCAGCATTGCTTGAAGCCATGCAGGAACGTCAAATAACTATTGGAGACACAACTTTTAAGTTAGATGAACCATTTTTAGTAATGGCAACGCAAAACCCTGTTGAACAAGAAGGAACTTATCCATTACCAGAAGCTCAAGTTGACCGTTTTATGTTAAAAACTGTAATTGACTACCCTAAATTAGATGAGGAACAGTTAATTATGCGCCATAATTTAATGGGGAGTTTTGGAACTGTAAATTCTGTAGCTTCTTTAGATCAAATTAGAAGAGCCAGACAAGCTGTAAAAGAAGTATATATGGATGAAAAAATTGAAAAATATATACTTGATATTGTTTTTGCAACGCGTTACCCTGAAAAATATAACTTACCAGATTTAAAAGGATTAATAAGTTTTGGAGCTTCACCACGTGGAAGTATAAATTTAGCAATGGCAGCAAAATGTTATGCATTTATTAAGCGTAGAGGTTATGTAATTCCTGAAGATGTTCGTGCAGTTGTACATGATGTTTTGCGTCATAGAATAGGAATAACATACGAAGCCGAAGCTGAAAATGTATCTTCAGAAGATATTATTAATCAAATAGTTAATGAAGTAGAAGTGCCTTAGAGAGTGTAATGGTTTATTAGTTGAAGGCTTTAAAAACTTTTCAACTTTCAAACTTTTCAACTTTCAAATTAAAAAACATGGATACTAAAGAAATACTAAAAAAAGTTCGAAAAATTGAGATTAAGACACGTCGTTTGTCTGATCATATATTTTCAGGCGAATATCATAGTTCGTTTAAAGGGCGAGGTATGACTTTCTCTGAAGTTCGTCAATATCAATACGGAGATGATGTAAGAGCAATTGATTGGAATGTTACTGCACGTTATAACGAGCCTTATGTGAAGGTTTTTGAAGAAGAGCGTGAATTAACAATGATGCTTATGGTTGATATAAGCGGATCTGAATTTTTTGGTACAACACAACAATTTAAAAAAGATACTATTACTGAAATAGCTGCAACATTAGCTTTTTCAGCAATTCAAAATAATGATAAAGTAGGTTTATTGCTTTTTTCTGATGAAATGGAATTGTTTATTCCTCCAAAAAAGGGAAAAAGTCACGTACTTAGAATTATAAGGGAGCTTATTGAATTTAAACCAAAAAGTACTAAGACAAGTATTAATGAAGCGCTAAAATTTTTATCAAGTGTTATGAAAAAGAAAGCCATAGTTTTTGTGCTTTCAGATTTTATGGATACACATTATGAACATACCTTAAAAATTGTTGGTAGAAAACATGATGTTACGGGTATTAGAGTTTTTGATAAACACGATGTTTCAATTCCAAATTTAGGAATGGTACCCATGTTAGATGCCGAAACAGGAAAAACAATGTTGGTAAATACAGCTTCAAAAAATGTTAGAAGAAGCTATGAAGCATATTACAAAAAATCGGTAGATTATTTTGAAAAATCTTTTACCCATAGTGGTGCCGGTACAATAAGTTCTCGTATTGATGAAAGTTATGTAAAAAAATTATTAGGATATTTTAAACATAAAGGTGCAAGGTAGCAAGTGAATTTTATAATGAAGAAACAGTTATTTTATATATTATATTTTATTGGTTTAATAGGATTTGCTCAAGAAACTCCCGTTTCTATTTCAGCAGATACCACTAATATTAGAATTGGAGAACAAATTCAGTTTAAAATTTCAGTTAATCAAACAGCTAATGTAGTTTTCCCGGAATTAAAATTAGATAGTTTGGGAAAAATTGAGGTTGTTGAGGCTTTGGCAGTTGATACTCTAAAAGAAAAAATTGAAAAAAAATATGTATTAACCAGTTTTGATAGCGGACAATATATAATACCACAACAGCAAGTTATAATTAACAATCAACAATTTTTAACAGATTCTTTACTAGTAAATGTTGCTACAGTAAAAGTAGATACTACTAAGCAAAAAATGTTTTTAATTAAATCCATTAAAAGGGAACCTAAAACTTTTGATGATTACAAACACTTATGGTGGTGGGCTATTCCTATTTTGTTATTGTTTGCAATAATATTGTATTTCATTTTTAGAAAGAAAAAAGAAAAAGCTATTCCAAAAATATATGTAGCGCCAATTCAGGAGGCATTACAACGTCTTAAGGAGCTAGATGAAAAGCAATTATTACAACAAAATAAAATTAAAATCTATTATTCAGAGTTAACTAATATTGTTAGAACTTATATTGAAAAGGATATTAAAATTCCAGCTTTAGAATCAACAACAAACGAGTTAATAGAAACTATAATTGACTTTAACGAATCCAGTAAATTAGGAATTTCAAAAGAAACAATTAAGCAACTTAAACAAGTATTGCAAAGTGCCGATTTAGTAAAATTTGCTAAGTCCAAACCAATTATTGATGAAATAAAAAGTGACAGAACAATTGTTGAAGAAATACTGAAAAATACCCAAACTGCGGTTCATATTAATGACTTAAAACAACAAGAAACCATTGATAAAAATAACGAAATTGTTATTGAAGCACCAATTGAAAAGAAAAGCACATTTAAAAAGTATTTAATTATTTTCTTAATCTTAATTGCTTTGGGCATTGGTGCTATAGGTTATTTTGGGTATAAATTTGTAAAAAATAATATTTTAGGAAAAACTACTACTGAAATGATGGAAGAGCAGTGGTATAAAGCCACATATGGTTTTCCTAAAATCACCATGGAAACACCAGAAATTTTAACAGTTCAATCTGTTCAACTACCAGACAATGGTGTATCTACAATTGGTGAATTTTCAATTTATACATATGGAAGTCCAATAAGTAATTTTTACGTTGCAGTTTCTACAACAAATTTCATAAAAGAATTAGATGAAATGGACTTAGACGTTGGTATGTCGGGAGCATTAAATGCAATGGAAAAGCAATTAAATACCAGGTTTACAAATATTAAAAAGAAGAATATTAATATTGATGGAGTTCGTGGTAAAAAAGCAGAAGTAGAATATAAAAGGTTGAATGAGTCCACTCAATTAAAAGAAGATTATAAATTAACAATGTTGTTTTTTGCAGATAAAAAAGGAATGAGACAAGTATATGTGTCTTCATTGTGGAGTGATGATTCTGCCGAAAGTGTAGTTAACAGAATAATAAAATCAGTATCATTAAAACCATAGTTATGTGGCAGAATTTTGAATTTTTACATCCGCAGTTTTTATGGTTATTAGTTTTAATACCATTTTTGGCTATTTGGCTTTATTTGGTTCGAAAAAATGATAGCGCTACATTAACAATTGCAAGTACAAAAGGTTTTGAAGTTAAACCTTCAATAGTAGCCAAATTAAAACCCTTATTAAATGTATTAAGGCTGTTGGCATTAACATTACTAATAATTGCATTGGCGCGTCCACGAAATGTTTCGGTTAGTAAACGTACCAAAACAAATAAAGGAATTGATATTGTTATGGCAATTGATGTTTCAGCAAGTATGTTGGCACGTGATTTAAAACCTAACAGATTAGAGGCACTTAAAAAAGTGGCTACAGATTTTGTAAATCAACGTCCAAATGATAGGATAGGAATTGTAGTTTATGCAGGAGAAAGTTTTACGCAAACTCCAATTACCAGTGATAAAAGAATTGTACGAAATACCATTTCAAATATAAAATGGGGAGATCTTGATGGAGGTACAGCTATTGGAATGGGATTAGGCTCGGCAGTAAACAGGTTAAAAGAGAGTAAAGCTAAAAGCAAGGTAATAATTTTATTGACTGATGGTGTAAATAATACTGGTTTTGTTGATCCTAAAACCGCAACCGAATTAGCTGTTGGATTAGGAATAAAAGTTTATACAATTGGATTAGGAACTAATGGAACAGCTTCATTTCCATATGCTAAAGACCCAAGAACAGGAAAATTATTATTTAGAAGTTCACCTGTTGAAATTGATGAAGAATTATTACAATATATAGCAAAGGAAACTGAAGGGAAATATTTTAGAGCAACCGATAACACAAAGTTAAAAGCTATTTATGAAGAAATAAATAAGTTAGAAAAAACTGAAATTGAGGAATTTAAATATTATAATTATCAAGAAAAATATAGACTTTTAGTGCTTTTAGCAGGCTTATTAATTGTAATTGAAATGTTTTTAAAACATACGGTATTTAAAAGTTTTATATAAAGAAAATGGCATTCCTGTGAATGCAAGAATGATAAAAGACTTGAGAATTAGAAGAGTAGTTAAACTAAAACAAATTAATTTTCCCCTTTGGGGAATTAAAAGGGGCTTATGTATCAAATAGAAGAACCAACATATTTTTTATACTTAACAATTATTCCAGTAGTATTTGTGTTGTTTTTATTTGTGTTTTGGTGGAAAAAACGAAAACAAAAGCAATTTGCAGATACAGGTTTAATAGATAAATTAAGTCCAGAAAAATCTACATTTAAATCGTTTTTAAAAATTATTGCTATTTGTTTGGGACTCGCTTTTTTGGTAATATCCTTAACAAACCCAAAAATGGGAACAAAGCTTGAAACTGTTAAACGAGAAGGAGTTGATATTGTCTTTGCTTTGGATGTATCACGAAGTATGTTAGCTGAAGATATTGCTCCGAGTAGATTAGAAAAAGCCAAACAAATTATAACAAGAGTTATTGAAAAGTTAGGAAGCGATAGAATTGGAATTATTATTTATGCTGGAAACTCGTACCCATTGTTACCAATAACAACAGACCATGCTGCAGCAAAAATGTTTTTGCAAAATGCAAATCCGGATATGGTTTCAAGTCAGGGAACTGCTATAAATGATGCTATTGAAAGAGCTCTTTCCTATTTTGATAATGAAGAACAAACCAACCGCTTTTTATTTATTGTTTCGGATGGTGAAGATCACGAAGAAAATACAGTTTCTTTGGCCCAGGATGCCGCAAAACAAGGAATAAAAATTTATACTGTTGGTGTTGGTTCAGAAAAAGGTGGTCCAATTCCTATAAAAAATAATGGATCCGTTATAAGCTATAAAAAGGATAATAAAGGTGAAGTTGTTATAACCAAAATGGTAGAAAATGTTTTAAGAGATATTGCAAACCAAGGAAACGGGAAATATATTAATGGAAATAAAACTCAAGAAACAATTGATATTATTGAAGATTTATTATTAAAAGCTGAAAAAAGTGAATTTGAAACAAAAAAATTTGCAGATTATAAAGATCAATTTCAGTGGTTTATTGGTTTAGGATTGTTATTTCTTATTATAGATGTATTATTGCTAGAGAAGAAAACAAAATGGATTCAAAAGTTAAATTTATTTAATCAAACTGAAAAGAATGAAAAATAGATTATTCATATTATTTTTATGTTTTACTAGTTTGGTTTTTTCTCAACAAGAAAATGCCGAAAAATTAGAACGTGAAGCAAGAGAGGATGTTAGAGAAGGAAACAAGTTATACAATCAATTAAAATTTGATGAGGCTGAAGTTGCTTATAAAAAAGCCTTGGCTAAAAACCCGAATTACCCTAAAGCTTCTTATAATTTAGGAAATGCAATTTATCAGCAAAGTAGAAATAAGGAAGCTGTTGCTCAATTTGAATTAGTTGAAAAAACTGCACCAGATAAAATGAGTAAGGCAGAAACGTACCATAACATGGGAAATGCTTTTATGAATGAAAAACAATATGATAAAGCAGTTGAAGCCTATAAAAATTCAATGAGAAATAATTCAAAGGATGATGAAACTCGTTATAATTTAGCAATGGCTCAAGAATTGTTAAAAGACCAACAAAATAAGGATAATAAGGACAATAAAGATAATAAGGATAACAAAGACGATAAAAAGGACGATAAAAATAAAGACCAAAAAGATAAAGAAGGAGGAGACGACGAAAAGAAAGAAGATAAAAAAGACGAAAAAGATAAAGGAAAAGATAAAGAAGATGAAAAAGGTGATCCTAAAAAGAATGATGAAAAGAAAGATGAGGATAAAAAACAAGATCAAAAACCACGCCCTAATCAATTGTCTCCAGAGCAAATGAAACAGTTGTTAGAAGCAATGAATAACGAAGAAAATAAAACTCAGAAAAAATTAAATGCTCAAAAGGCAAAAGGCAAAAAAGTTAAACAAGAAAAAGACTGGTAATTGAAATGAAATTAATGAAGTTTTACATAGTAACTATTTTATTATTTACTTCGCAAGTGTTTTTTGCTCAAATAGAGTTTAAAACAAATGTGAGTAAAAACAAATTAGGTGTAAATCAACGTTTTAGAATTGAATTTACGGTTAATAAACAAGGTGCAGACAATTTTAAGGCACCGCCTTTTACAAATTTTAAAGTGGTTGGAGGTCCAAGTTCATCTGTAAATCAATCTTGGATTAATGGTAAAGCCAGTTATGCTCAATCTTATATTTATATTCTAGAACCAAAAAAAGAAGGTGAATTTATAATTGCACCAGCGTCAATTGAATATAACGACCAAATTGTAAAATCTAATTCGGTAAAAATTAGCGTTTTAAAAGCGGTAGAAATACCAAAAGATCCTAATAATCCGGAATATGTAGCACAGCAAAATATTCATTTGGTTGCTGAAGTTTCTAATTTAAATCCTTATGTTGGTGAAGGAATTTATGTTGTATATAAGCTTTACGTAAGCGAAAATATAAGTGTTAACGATTGGAGAGTTAGTGAGTCTCCTCAATATAATGGCTTTTGGAACCAGGATATTGAAGTAAAAGATATCAATGTTAAAAAGGGTAAATACAATGGTGAAGACTACCGTTATATTATTTTAAAAAGAGCAGTTCTAATTCCTCAAAGAGATGGGAAATTAAAAATAGAACCAATGAAAATGGATTTTTCAGTTGGAATCCCAACCGGAAGAGGTGATTTTTTTGGTAATATGATTACCAAGAACATTAATTATGCTGCTGAATCTCCAATAAAAACGGTAAATGTTAAAGCCTTACCTGAACAAGGAAAACCAATTGATTTTTCTGGTGCTGTAGGTGAGTTTGAATTTAAAGTTACCGCTAATAAAAATGTGCTTAAAGCCAATGATGCTGCACAATTAAAAGTAGAAGTTTCAGGAAAAGGGAATTTAAAATTGTTTGAAATTCCTAAAATTACAACCCCTACAGAATTAGAAGTTTACACACCAGAACATAAAGAACAAGTAATAACATCATTAAGTGGTTTACGGGGAAGTATTTCAGACATTTATACGGTGGTTCCGCAATTTAAGGGAAAATATAAAATACCTGAAGTAACTTTTTCATATTTTAATCCAGTTGAAGAAAAATATAATACAATAAAAACGGAAGCAATTATTGTTGATGTAACCGAAGGAAAAGAATTGCCTTCAACTGCTAATAATGTAGCTGTTACTCCAAAACAACAAGTGGTTACAAATGGTAATAATTTTAGATTTATAGCTTTAGATACAAATTTAAAACCTAAAATAAAATCACAGTTCTTAAATTCAAACTTGTTTTATTTATTACTGTTCTTACCATTTTTGGCGATTCCAATAGGAATACTAATTGGCAAAAAACGTGCAGAACGTGCTGGTGATGTGTTTGGTAATAAAATAAGAAAAGCAGATAGATTGGCGAAGAAATATTTATCTGAAGCAAAAAAACAATTAGGAAATCAAGAAGCATTTTATATAGCGTTGGAAAAAGCATTGCACAACTTTTTAAAAGCAAAACTTCAAGTAGAAACTTCTGATATTTCAAAAGAAAAAATTTCAGAAATATTGAAGGAAAAAAATGTTGATTCAGCTAACATTAAACAATTTGTAGAAGTTTTAAACGATTGTGATTTTGCACGATATACACCAACAACCAATGTGATGATGGAGCAAGAATTTGAAAAAGCAAAAGAAGTAATAACCACTATAGATAAACAGTTGTAATATGAAAAAAATAATTTACATAGTTGTATTGCTTTTTAGTTTAGTTGCTTATTCACAAGAGGCTGATAAGTTATTTGCTGAAGGAAATACATTTTATAAAGAAGAAAATTATTCTAGAGCAGTTGGTGTTTATTTATCAATTGAAGAGCAAGGTTTAGAGTCAGATGAGTTGTATTTTAATATTGCAAACTGCTATTATAAAATGAATAAAGTTGCACCAGCAATTTATTATTATGAAAAAGCATTAAAAACAAACCCAACTAATGAAGATGCAATTGCAAATTTAGCATTTGCAAAAAGAATGACTATTGATGTAATTGAAGACTTGCCTAAAACTTTTTTTCAACGTTTTTCAGCATCTATAATTCAAAAATTACCTTTTGATACTTGGGCAATAATAGCAGTTATTGCTTCATTTTTAGCTTCACTTTTATTTTTATTATATTATTTTTCATCTTCTTCAAAAAAGAAGTTATTTTATTTTAATACGAGTATTTTAGCTGTTTTTGTTTTAATTACCAGTGTAATTTTTGCTTTTAATAACTTTAAAACTGTTCAAAAAAATAGGGTTGCAATTATTTTTGTGCCTAAGGTTGAAATAAAAAATGCACCTTCTATGAGTAGTGATGATGTTTTTGAATTACACGAAGGCACTAAAGTTATTGTTTTAGATGAACTTGATAACTGGAAAAAAATAAAAATAGCCGATGGTAAAATTGGCTGGATTTATACAAATGATTTAAAAGAAATTTAAGATTTCTTTAATGACAATTGAATTCGTTTTCTGGCTATATCAATCTCTAAAACTTTTACAATTACCTGCTGATGTAAACTTACAATTTCAGTAACATCACTTACAAATTTATCCGATAAATTTGAGACATGTATCAAGCCACTTTCTTTAATTCCAATATCAACAAAGCAGCCAAAATTGGTAATATTATTTACAATTCCCGGTAATAATTGACCTTCATGTAAATCAGAAATTGTTCTAATATTTTGATTAAAAGTGAATACTTTTGCTTTTTCACGAGGATCTAATCCAGGTTTTTCTAACTCTGAAATAATATCTTTTAGCGTGGGTAAACCGATGGTTTGGGTACAATATTTTTGAAGTTCTATTTTTTGAAGCAACTCTTTATTTCCAATCAAATCTGATACGGTACATTTTTCATCTTTTGCCATTTTTGCGACTATATTATAACTTTCCGGATGCACAGCAGAATCATCTAATGGGTTTTTAGCATTTTTAATTCGTAAAAAACCAGCACCTTGCTCATAGGCTTTATTTCCTAAACGCGGAACTTTCTTTATGTCATTTCTTGAAGTAAACGCACCGTTTTCATTTCTATAATTTACAATATTCTCCGCTAATTTTGATCCAATTCCTGACACATAACTCAACAAAGAAACACTCGCTGTATTAATATTTACACCTACGGAATTCACACAACTTTCTACAACCGCATCCAACGAATTTTTTAATTTAGTTTGGTCAACATCGTGCTGATATTGCCCAACTCCAATAGATTTTGCATCTATTTTAACCAATTCAGCCAAAGGATCAGCCAATCTTCGCCCAATAGAAACCGAACCACGAACGGTTACATCATAATTAGGAAATTCGTCACGCGCAATTTTTGAAGCCGAATAAATACTCGCCCCAGCTTCACTTACAACAAATACCTCAACATCCTTATTAAACCGCATTTTTCGAATTAACTGTTCCGTTTCACGAGATGCAGTACCATTTCCAATAGCAATGGCTTCAATTTTATATGCATCAACCAACGAATTTATCTTTTTCATTGCGCCAATGGAATCGTTTTTTGGAGCGTGCGGATAAATAGTTTCATTATACACTAAACCACCTTGCGCATTTAAGCAAACCACTTTACAACCCGTTCTAAAACCCGGATCTATAGCCAAAATTGTTTTTTCACCTAAAGGCGCACCTAACAATAATTGTTGTAGGTTTTTTGCAAAGACTTTTATAGCGCCTTCATCTGCTTTTTCTTTTGAAGTATTTAATATTTCGTTGGATAAGGCAGGAAATAATAGCCTTTTGTATGCGTCTTGGATGGCTAATTTTAATTGCTTTGAACAGTCATTATTTGATCGGATAATTCGATCTTCCATTTTTTCCAATGCACGCTCATTGTCTATTTCAATTTTTACACGAATAAAACCTTCTTTTTCTGCTCTTAAAATTGCTAAAAAACGATGTGAAGGGCAGCGATTTAAACTTTCAGACCAATCAAAATAATCTCTAAATTTTTGTGCTTTTTCATCGTTTTCTTTCGTTTTTACTACTTTGGTATTTATAGTAGCAAAACGCTCTAATTGATAACGAATGTTATTTCTAATATCTGTACGTTCATTAATCCACTCGGCAATAATAAATCTAGCACCTTCTATAGCAGCGTCTTCGGTTTCAACTTCATTAGTTATATATTTTGAAGCTGTATATTCCAAATCGTTTACGCGCTGACTCATTATCATTTTAGCCAGAGGTTCTAATCCGTTTTTACGAGCAGTTTCAGCCTTAGTCTTGCGTTTTTTCTTATAAGGAAGGTAAATATCCTCTAAGGTTGTTAAATCTGTTGTAACATCAATTTTTTGCTTTAATTCATCTGTTAAAACTTTCTGTTCTTCTAAAGCTTTTAAAATTGTGTCTTTTCGTTTTTCTAACTCCTCAAATTGCGTTTTATATTTTACAATTTCTCCAATCTGAACTTCATCTAAATTTCCTGTAAGCTCTTTTCTATACCTTGAAATAAATGGAATTGTACAGTCTTCATTTAAAAGTTGAATGGTATTTTCTATACCTTTTGAAGGAAGATTTGTTTGTGATTTTATAAAATTTAATAATTGCATTTTAAAAAGTTTGAATCCGAATTTAACAAAAAACCCTGAAACAAGTTCAGGGTTTAAAATATATTTTTTATTGAGTTTAACTCACCTGCTCTCCATTAGCAACTGAATCATTTTCTGGTTCAATAAAAGCCAATTTCCCATCAGGTGTATCAGTCATTAAAATCATTCCTTGACTTTCTACTCCTCGTAATTTTCTTGGTGCTAAATTCACTAAAACCGTAACTCTTTGCCCAATAATATCTTCAGGTTTAAAACTTTCTGCAATACCAGAAACTATGGTTCTAACATCAATACCAACATCTACTTTAAGTTGTAATAACTTTTTAGTTTTTGGTACTTTTATAGCTTCAATAATAGTTCCTACACGCATATCTAATTTGGTGAAATCATCAAATTCAATCGTTTCTTTTTGCGGCTCTATAACTTTCGTTGAAGCTTCATTTGCCAATTTTGTTGCTTCTAATTTATCTAATTGCGCTTGAATTTCTTGATCTTCAATTTTTGCAAATAACAATTGTGCTTTTCCAATTTGATGATTTGCTGCAATCAGTTCTTCCGTTTCAGCTATTGAATCCCAAGCGATGTTTTCAGAAATATTTAAAATTTGGTTTAATTTTTTAGAAGTAAATGGTAAAAAAGGCTCACAAACAACAGCTAATCCTGCAGCAATTTGCAATGCAACATACATAATTGTTTTTACACGTTCTGGATCCGTTTTAATTTGTTTCCAAGGCTCTTCATCAGCCAAGTATTTATTACCCAAACGCGCTAAATTCATTAATTCTTGTGAAGCTTCTCTAAAACGATAACGCTCAATTGAACTTGCTATAATTGAAGGGAATTTTCTTAATTTTTCTAATGTTTCATTATCAACATCAGAAAACTCGTTTGGTTCTGGAATAACCCCTTCATAATATTTATTGGTTAAAACTACTACCCTATTAATAAAATTTCCAAAAATAGCCACCAATTCGTTGTTATTTCTAGCTTGAAAATCTTTCCAAGTAAAATCGTTATCTTTAGTTTCTGGCGCATTTGCCGTTAATGCATAACGTAAAACATCTTGCTTATCAGGAAAATCTTGTAAATATTCATGTAGCCAAACTGCCCAATTTTTAGATGTTGAGATTTTGTTTCCTTCCAGATTTAAAAACTCATTAGCTGGTACATTTTCAGGTAAAATATAACTTCCTTCAGCTTTTAACATTGCAGGGAAAATAATACAGTGAAATACAATATTGTCTTTTCCTATAAAATGTATTAATTTGGTGTCTTTATCTTTCCAATATGGTTCCCAATCTTTTCCTTCGTGTGCAGCCCATTCTTTGGTTGAAGAAATATATCCAATAGGTGCATCAAACCAAACGTACAATACTTTTCCTTCTCCACCTTCAACCGGAACTGGAATTCCCCAATCTAAATCGCGTGTTACAGCTCTTGGTTTTAAACCGTCGTCTAGCCATGATTTTACTTGCCCTAATACATTTGTTTTCCAATCGTTTTTATGCCCTTCAACAATCCACTCTCGCAACCATTTCTCGTATTTATCTAATGGTAAATACCAATGTTTTGTTACTTTAGTTGTTGGTACATTCCCGGTAATTGCAGATTTTGGATTGATTAAATCTGTAGCATTATGACTTGTTCCACAACTTTCGCATTGATCTCCATAACTTTCTTCATTTCCACATTTTGGACACGTTCCAACTACAAATCTATCTGCTAAAAACTGGTTCGCTTCTGCGTCATATAATTGCTCTGAAGATTCTTCAATAAATTTCCCTTCATCATATAATTTCTTAAAAAACTCTGAAGCTGTTTCGTGATGAACTTTTGCTGAAGTTCTTGAATAATTATCAAAAGAAATTCCAAAATCCTCAAAAGACTTTTTAATAATTGCATGGTATTTATCTACAATATCTTGTGGAGAAACACCTTCTTTTTTAGCTTTTAACGTAATAGGAACTCCGTGTTCATCAGAACCACAAATGTATAGCACATCGTTTCCTGTATTACGCAAATAACGTGCGTAAATATCAGCTGGTACATAAACACCCGCTAAATGCCCAATATGAACCGGTCCGTTAGTATATGGTAATGCGGCTGTAATTGTATATCTCTTTGAATTGCTCATCAAAATTTGTTTAAGAAAGTGCAAAAATAAGGATTGTTTATTAGAAAAGTGAATAGTTAATTGGCTTTTCGTAATTTGCAATATGATTTATTAAATTTTAAGATGATTCAACCCACATATTTACAAAAAAACGATACAGTTGCTATTGTTTCAACAGCGAGAAAAATTTCATTAAAAGAAATTCAACCTGCAATTAATTTATTAAAAAATTGGGGATTAAAAGTTGTTATTGGTAATACTATTGGTTTTGAAGAAAATCAATTCGCAGGAACTGATGAACAACGAATTACTGACTTTCAAGAAATGCTAAATAACCCAAAAATTAAAGCAATTTGGTGCGCTCGTGGAGGTTATGGAACTGTCAGAATTATTGATAAATTGGATTTTACTGAATTCAAAAAAATTCCAAAGTGGATTATTGGGTATTCAGATATTACCGTTTTACACAATCACATCCATAATTTTGGAATTGAAACATTACATGCTACAATGCCAATAAATGTTTCCAAAAACTCCGAAAAAGCATTAGCATCCCTAAAAAAATGTCTTTTTAGCAATACAATTTCTTATAAAATCAATTCCTCAAAAGATAATAAAGTAGGGAAAGTTTCAGGGGAATTGGTTGGTGGAAATTTATCTATTTTATACAGTTTGTTAGGAAGTAATTCAAGTATTAATACAAGTGGGAAAATATTATTTATTGAAGATTTAGACGAATATTTTTACCATATAGATAGAATCCTGATGAATTTAAAGCGCAATGGTTATTTTAACAATATAAAAGGCTTAATTGTAGGGGGAATGACGGATATGCGCGACAATACGATTCCGTTTGGTAAAACAGCTCATGAAATTATATTGGATGCTGTTTCTGATTTTGATTTCCCTATAGTTTTTGATTTTCCTGCCGGACATTTAAATGACAACAATGCATTAATATTTGGGAGAAAAATTGAATTAAATGTTGATGAACATACATCAATAATTTCTATTGTTTAATTAAATTTTAAAATGAATTATAACAAATGAGCAAATCTGAAAACTTTTTTGAAAAAGTGTATGAAGTAGCTAAATTAATACCTTATGGACGTGTTACCAGTTACGGTGCAATTGCAAAGTATTTGGGTGCTGCACGTTCAGCTCGAATGGTGGGTTGGGCAATGAACGCTTCACATTCTATGGAAGAAGTTCCTGCTCATAGGGTTGTAAATAGAAAGGGGTTATTAACTGGAAAGCATCATTTTGACGGTACTAATTTAATGCAGCAATTATTAGAAAGTGAAGGTGTTAAAGTTAGTGATTATCAAATTCAGGATTTTGAACATGTTTTTTGGGATCCTTTTAAAGAATTACCCATAAAATAATTCAACTATTTTACTGTAACATCAACTGCATTTCTTTTTAAAACAAGTCTTTTTATATTCATTAGAACTCTGTATCTTTGTTGTTTAGAATGATTTTATATAAAGAATATGGCATATAGTAAAAAAGATATTACAAAAGCACTTGAAACCATTACTGCGCCTGGCGAGGGGAAAAGTTTAGTTGAAAGCGGATCAGTTAAAAATATTGTTACTTTTGATAAGGAAATAATTATAGATGTAACCATTGGGAATCCAAGTTTACAAGCAAAAAAGAAAGTTGAAGTTGAAATTATGAAGGTTCTTCATCAAGAAATTGATGTAAAGGCAGATGTAAAAGTAAATGTAACTTCTGATGTTAAAAATGAACCTTTTAAACCAGAAAAACCAAAAGTACCAGGTATACAAAATATTATTGCAATTGCCTCTGGAAAAGGTGGTGTAGGGAAATCTACAATTACATCAAACATGGCTATTTCATTGCAAAAAATGGGTTTTAAAGTAGGTGTTTTAGATGCTGATGTGTATGGGCCTTCAACACATTTAATGTTTGATGTTGCAAATGCAAGACCATTATCTATAGAGATTGATGGACGATCAAAAATGCAACCTGTTGAAAGTTATGGTGTAAAAATATTATCATTAGGATTTTTCACAGATGCAAACCAAGCTGTTATTTGGCGTGGCGCAATGGCTTCAAAAGCATTAAATCAAATGATTTTTGATGCACATTGGGGCGATTTAGACTTTCTTTTAATTGATTTACCTCCAGGAACAGGAGATATTCATTTATCTATCGTTCAATCAGTTCCAGTTACTGGAGCGGTAATTGTTAGCACACCACAAAATATAGCGTTGGCTGATGCAAAAAAAGGTGTAGCAATGTTTAAACAAGAGAATATTAATGTACCTGTTTTGGGTATTGTTGAAAATATGAGTTATTTTACTCCTGCGGAATTACCTGATAATAAATATTATATCTTTGGAAAAGATGGTGCAAAAAATTTAGCAGAAGATATTGATACTGCATTTTTAGGGGAAGTTCCATTAGTGCAAAGTATTAGAGAAGCAGGAGACGTTGGTCATCCTGTAGCATTGCAAAATAATACTCCATTAGAAAACGCCTTTAGTGAAATAACAAAAAACACCTTATCTCAATTAGTAAAAAGAAATACAGATTTACCACCAACTGAGGTTGTTAGAATTACAACTATGAGTGGATGTAGCACAAATTAATTACATATATGAATTCAGAAGAACTTAAAATTAATGTAGAAACTGCTTTACAAGAAATAAGGCCTTATTTGGAAGCAGACGGAGGTAATATTTCTTTAGTTGAAATTACCGAAGATACTGTAAGTGTACAATTAGAAGGTGCTTGTTTAGGTTGTTCTGTAAATCAAATGACTTTAAAAAATGGTGTTGAGGCTACTATTAAAAGACACGCACCACAAATTAAAAGAGTTATTGAGATAAACGGAATTACATTTTAATTAAATTTCACATTAAAAATTACGATTTATAGTTTTAATGTAAGCTTAACTTTTAAATGTTCGACTTTTATTATTTTTGGAACAATAATTGCTTTTTTAATACTGAATTATTATCAATTAAGTAAATGAAAAATTATTTATACATACTATTCTTTTTTATTTCGGTACTTTCATTTAGTCAATCTGTTAAAATTGAAAATGAAAATACTGAAACAAAACTTGCTTTTAAAGGTGGAGAATGGTTAAAGTTTAGAATAAGTTATAGTAATTTTTTAAATGCGGGTTATTCCACAATTGAAGTAAAAGATACCAAAAACAAAAGCTTAGAAGCTTTTCATATTACAGGGAAAGGAAAATCTTCGGGATTTATGAGCTTGTTTTTTAGCGTAAAAGATGATTATCAAACATTTATGTACAAGGAATCTTTGAAGCCTTATAGATTTATTAGAAAAATAGATGAAGGAGGCTATACAAAGGATCAAGAAATTCTGTTTGATTATAGTACAAATGAAGCTACTGTTAAAAACTACAAGCACAATACTGAAACAAAACATCCAATTAGTAGTGATATACAAGACATATTGTCATCTTTATATTTTTTAAGAAATCAAAATTTAAATAATTTAGAAATAGGTCAGGAAATTGAATTACAGATGTTTTTTGATCAGGAAATTAATAATTTTAAACTTCATTTTTTAGGGAAAGAAGTTATTAAAACAAAATTTGGAAAAATTAAAACACTTGCCTTTAGGCCAATGGTACAAGCAGGACGGGTTTTTAAAGAGCAGGAAAGTGTTACAATTTGGATTACGGATGATAAAAATAAAATTCCACTTCGTATTAAAGCATCTTTAGCAGTTGGATCACTAAGAGCAGATTTAGATGCTTTTAAAGGTTTAGCACATCCATTTAACATTATTTTTGACAATTAAATTGTACTTTTGCGTTTTATTTTTTAATTCAATTAAAAAAAGATATAAACCGTTGAAAAAAATATTTACAATCCTATTATTGGTTTTACTTATTTCCTGTAAAGATGAAAAACCACAAGCTATTTTAACAACACCCCCAAAACCTAAAATAATACAAGAGTTTGGCTTTAAATTAAATAATTTTAAAGTAATTAATGATACTATAAAACCAGGTGAAAATTTCAGTGAAATTTTAGATAGAAATCATATAGAGTACCCAAGAGTATTAGAAATTGTAAATAAAATTAGAGACACCTTTAATGTTCGAAGAATAAAAAGTGGTATTCCATATACTATTTTAGCAAAAAATGACACTACAGAACAAGCGCAGGTTTTTATCTACCAACATTCAAAAGTAAGATATACTGTAATAGATTTTAGAGATTCAATTCCAACAGCATATAACGGAAAAAAACCGGTAAAAACAGTAATAAAAACAGCTTCTGGTGTAATTACAAGTCATTTGTCCGAGGCCATTGAAAGTCAGGGGTTAAGTTCTTATTTAACATATAAAATGGCTGATGATATTTATGCATGGACAATTGATTTTTCAAGACTTCAAAAAAATGATAAGTTCAAACTAATTTATGAACAATTATATATTAATGATACTATTCCCGTTGGTATTGGAGAAATAAAAGCAGCTTATTTTGAACATGGTGGAAAACCGTTTTATGCTTTTAAATATGTGGCAGACTCAATACTTAATATTCCTGATTATTTTGATGATGAAGCTACAAACCTGCGTCGTCAATTTCTAAAAATGCCTGTAAAGTTTAGTAGAATTTCTTCACGTTATAATTTAAAAAGACGTATTGCTTATTATGGTAATAAAGTTAGGCCACATAAAGGAACGGATTTTGCTGCTTCAATTGGAACCGAAATTATGGCTACTGCAAATGGAACTGTTACGGAATCTAGGAGAAAAGGAGGAAATGGAAACTATGTAAAAATACGCCATAATGGAACATATAGTACGCAATATTTACATATGAGTAGGCGAGCAGTTAAAGTTGGCGATGTAGTAAAACAAGGAGATGTAATTGGTTATATTGGAATGACAGGAAATACCGCTGGGCCACATGTTTGTTACCGATTTTGGAAAAATGGTGTTCAGGTTGATCCATTGAAGCAAAAACTACCTGCTGCTGAACCTATGAAAGAAAACATTAAACCAGTTTATTTTAATTTTATTGAATCAATAAAGCAACAATTAGATGCAATAGAATTTTCAACAATTAATAATGAAATTAATATTCCAGAAGAGGAATTAAACTCTTAAATCATGATGATGAAAAATGTAAACCCAACTGAAACCAATGCTTGGAAAAAACTTAGCAACCATTATAATACCGCAAAAGATCTTCACATAAAATCATTATTTAATAACGATACTAATAGAAAAAATAATTTTACAATAAATTTTAATGAATTTGAATTTGATTATTCTAAAAATAGAATAACTAATGAAACTTTAGAATATTTATTAGAATTAGCAAATGAAGCTGGTTTAAAAAGTGCAATGGATGCATATTTTTCGGGAAAAAAAATTAATGAAACAGAAAAAAGAGCCGTTTTGCATACTGCTTTAAGAAATCAATCTGATTCCGAAATTTTAGTTGATGGGAAAAATGTAATGCCTGAAGTTAAAGAAGCCTTAAATAAAATGGAAGCTTTTACTAATAAAGTAGTTTCAGGAGATTGGAAAGGTTTTACAAATAAATCAATAACAGATGTTGTAAATATAGGTATTGGAGGATCAGATTTAGGCCCGGATATGGTTGTTGAGTCTTTAAAATATTATAAAAACCATTTAAATGTTCATTTTGTTTCAAATATAGATGGAGATCACGTTCAGGAAGTAATTAAAAACTTAAACCCAGAAACTACTTTATTTGTAATAGTTTCAAAAACATTTACAACGCAAGAAACATTAACAAATGCTACAACCATAAAAAAATGGTTTTTACAATCGGCTTCAGAAAAAGATGTAGCAAAGCATTTTGTTGCAGTTTCAACCAACCTAAAAACTGTAAGCGAATTTGGGATAGATCAAGACAATATTTTTACAATGTGGGACTGGGTTGGCGGTCGTTTTTCACTTTGGAGTACTGTTGGATTAACAATAAGTTTGGCAGTAGGATTCAAAAATTTTAAAGATTTATTAATTGGTGCTTTTGAAATGGATGAGCATTTTAAAAATACTCCTTTTGAAAATAATGCACCAATAATTTTAAGCTTAATAGGAATTTGGTATACCAACTTTTTTAATTGTGAAACTGAAGTTATTTTACCATATTCACAATATTTAAGCAAACTTGCTCCTTATTTACAGCAAGCTATTATGGAGAGCAATGGCAAAAGTGTTGATAGAAATGGAAATAAAGTAGATTACCAAACGGGTAATATTATTTGGGGAAGTCCAGGAACAAATTCACAACATGCATTTATGCAGTTATTACACCAAGGAACTAAATTAATTCCAGCTGATTTTATTGGATTTAAAGAGTCGCTTTATGGTAATACAGATCACCATTCTAAATTAATGGCTAATTTTTATGCGCAAACTCAAGCTTTGGCTGAAGGAAAAACAAAAGAAGAAGCACATTTAGATTTAAAAACTCAAGGGAAATTAAATGAAATGGAAACCTTATTGCCTTTTAAGGTTTTTGAGGGGAATAAACCCAGTACAACTATTTTAATAGAAAAATTATCTCCTAAAACTTTAGGAAGTTTAATAGCATTTTATGAACATAAAATATTTGTACAAGGCATCATTTGGAATATCTATAGTTTTGACCAATTTGGTGTTGAATTAGGGAAAGAATTAGCGCATAAAAACCTGCAAAAAAATATATAAAATACTTTTTTAATAAAAAAATAAAGTTTTTAACAATTTCTTAAGTTTTAATTAATATTTGTTAATATTTATCTGCTTGATTATCAGTTAAAGTATGAGTTTTTCGTATCTTTAATTTTCTTAATTATTTGTTAAATTTTAACATTTAATTAAAGATAGAGTCAACAAAAAATTGCATTTTTGCAAGACATTTAATTCAAATTAAAATTTAAACATGAGAAAATTTAAAAATTTATTAATGGTAGTGGTATTATGTACTTCAGCTACTATTTTTGCTCAAACAAAACTTACTGGAAAAGTAGTTGATGAAACAAGTCAACCTTTACCTGGAGCTTCTATTGTTGTTAAAGGATCTAGCACAGGAGTTTCTACAGATTTTGATGGAAATTTTACATTAGAAACTTCAGATTCTAGTGGTACTATTTTGGTTTCATTTGTTGGATATGAAGCTAAAAATTTAACTTTCAATGGATCTAAAAACTTTGGATCAATTGCATTAAATCCTTCTGCAGAATCGTTAGAAGAAATTATTATTACGGCAACTTCTTTTGCTATTGACAGAAAAACACCAGTTGCAGTTTCAACTGTAAAAGCAGAGGTTATTGAAAACAAATTAGGTTCTCAAGAATTTCCTGAAATTTTAAAATCTACTCCAGGTGTTTATGCTACTAAATCGGGTGGTGGTTTTGGTGATGGTAGATTAACATTAAGAGGATTTAATTCTGAAAATGTTGCCGTTATGATTAATGGTGTTCCTGTAAATGATATGGAAAATGGTAGAGTTTACTGGTCTAATTGGGCTGGTTTAGCTGACGTTACTAGTGCTATGCAGGTACAAAGAGGTTTAGGAGCTTCTAAATTAGCTGTGCCTTCTATTGGTGGTACAGTAAATATTTTATCTAAAACTACTGATGTAGAAAAAGGTGGAAATATTTTTACTGCTGTTGGTAATGATGGTTACCAAAAATATGGCGCAACTGTTTCTACTGGATTGTTAGACAATGGTTTTGCTGCAACTGTTTCTGCTTCAAAAACAAAAGGTGATGGTTATGTAGATGGAACTCAATTTGAAGGTTACAACTACTTTGTTAATATTTCAAAACAAATTAATGACAACCACAAAATTGCACTTACTTCTTTTGGTGCTCCACAATGGCATGGTCAGAGACAAAATCAAAGCTTAATTTCTACCTATAGAAATGCAGAGAGTGGTATAAAATTTAATCCAAACTGGGGACTTAGAGATGGTAATGTTGTGAATGTTGAAGATAATTTCTACCACAAATCACAAACTTCTTTAAATCATTACTGGACTATTAGTGACAAAACTAATGTGTCTACTGCATTATATGCTTCCTGGGGAACAGGAGGAGGTGGTGGTACTGCTGGTAACACAAGTTTATTCCAACAAAGAATTGGTGGTGATGACCAACCAATAGATATTGATAATATTGTTGCAATAAATCGTGCAAATGGTTCTTTAGGTGCTGAAGCATATTTAAGAGCTTCAAGAAATGACCATAGTTGGTTTGGTGTATTATCTACACTAAAAACTGATTTAAACGAAAATGTATCTTTAATTGCTGGTGTTGATATTAGAGATTATACAGGAAAACACTTCTCAGAAGTTACAGATTTATTAGGTGCAGATTATGCTCTTGACAACAGTAACGTAAACAACCCTAATGCTGCATTAAAAGTTGGAGACAAACGTGATTATTGGAATGATGGTGAAGTTGGATGGCAAGGTCTTTTCACTCAATTAGAATATGATAGAGATAATGTTGCTGGTTTTATTTCTGCAGCTGTTTCCAATACATCTTACAAAAGAATAGATTATTTCCAATACTTACCAGGAAATCAAGAAACTGATAAATACAATTTCACAGGGTTTAGTGTAAAAGGAGGAGCTAACTACAATATTAATGATCAACATAATGTGTTTGCTAATGTTGGATATTTTGAAAAAGCACCAGGTTTTGATGCTGTATTCTTACAATTTGACAATGATCACATAAATGCTGATGCTGAAAACCAAAAAATATTTAGTACTGAATTAGGCTATGGATTTAGAGGTGCTACTTTTGCTGCAAATGTTAATATTTATAGAACCGAATGGAAAGATAGAACTTTAACTAGAGGTTTTCAAAACCCAGACGGATCATTTAATTCAGCAAATATTTTAGGTGTTAATGCAATTCACCAAGGTGCAGAGTTTGATTTTACGTATAGACCAGGAAATAAATTAAGCATTATTGGAATGCTTTCTTTAGGTGATTGGACGTGGGATAACGATGTAACAAATGTTCAAATTTTTGATGAAGAACAAAACTTAGTACAAACTGTTGACTTATTTATTGCAGGTTTAAAAGTTTCTGATGCAGCACAAACAACTGCTTCTTTAGGTTTTGATTATGAATTAATGGATAAAACAAACTTTACAGTTGACTTTAACTATTTTGCTGATTTATATGCTAGATACGACCCTAACTCAAGAGGTTCTGTAGGGCCACAAGCATGGAAAGCGCCTAATTATACAACTTTTGATATGAGTGTGAGACACGGATTTAAAATTGGTGACTTAGATGCTACATTAATAGGTAGAATGAATAATGTATTTGATACACAGTATATAGCAGATGCAACAGATGGTAATGGTTCAGTTGACGAAACTGCACTTGTTTGGTACGGATATGGAAGAACTTTTAACGTAAGTGCTAAAATTAAATTTTAAAAAAACATAAGACAATGAAAAAAATAATTTATTTAATAATGGCATTCACAATGGTATTAACTACCAGTTGTGATCCTATGGAAGATATTCATGATGCTATCGATGCTCAAAATGAAATTATAACGGGTGAGATTGTATTTGAAATGAGTGATGAAGATTATGATGAATTAGACTTATCATATGGTAATTTCAGCTCTATCGACGATGCTAAATCGATGATACCAATGTTATTAGCTGATAAATACCCGGTATGGGGAGATGGTTCTTTAGCAACCGTTACTTTTAAATTATACAATCCATTAAGCTCTCCAAGTGCTGATGTTTATGAATTAAGTGATGATGAACACAATGCTATAACTGGGAAAACTTATGGGAATTTTGATAGAGATTACCATATTTTTAATTATTTAGACGCTACATATCCAACACCAAATAATGGAGATTTTTATTCTTTAAGATATCGTTTTTACGCAGGTGGTGAAAGTACATTAACAGATGGTTTCTTATTTGAAAATGGTGAATGGATTAGATTTGCTGGATTTACAGAAGATGAGTACAAAGCAATGGGAGAAAGCTACCCTAACTTTTCAAGCCATGATGAAGCTGCTCTAAAAATACCATTAGCATTGCCAGACATTTTTAAATTTAGCCCAAAAAGTGCAGGAGACATTGTACAAGCAATGTATGAATTATATAAAGGTGGTGGTGTTACAAAAAGTTATGTAAATAATTACGTTTTTGATGGTTCAACTTGGTCTAAATATAATAATGTTTCTAAAGAAACAATTAAGTTTGGTCATGACGGTAGTGTTTGGGTTCCAGACAACACTATTAAATACACGTTAACTCAAGCCGATTATGATTCTTTAGGAACTGAATATGGAGACCCTGGGTACTATAATAATTTTGACGTTAGAGAGGGTAACGACAATTATGAATCTCCTGAGTCAATACTAGCGTATATCAATATCGTACTATTTAATAACTTCCCAGGAATGGCTGAAGGGCAAAAATTTGCTATAAAATACGATGTTTATTCTGGTGCTGCAGAAGTATGGGAAATGAAAGTTGTTTTATCTGGAGGAGCTTACGTTCTTCAATAAGTTAAACCTTATTTTTTCTTAAAAATATAAAGACCGCTTTTAAAAGCGGTCTTTTCTTTTTATACATTTACAATTAAATATCTAAAAATTTAATAACCTCCAGCCTGTCCGTCTTTTCTAGATTCAGAAGCGCCCAAATAAACTTCGTTTTCGGCATCGAACATAATTGCCTGATAGCCACCAAAACTTCCCCCATAACCAACTTTATGACCCCTAGAAATTAATTTTCTAATTTCATTAAACGAAATACCGCTTTCTAATTTAATTTCACCTTTATTAGCTGCAACCTCACCTGTTGGTGAAGAAGAACCTGCGTGTTCAATTCTTGGAGCATCTCCGGCTTCCTGCAAATTCATTCCAAAATCTACCAAGTTCATTACTATTTGAACATGACCTTGTGGTTGAAAATCACCACCCATAACACCAAAACTTACATAAGGCTTTCCGTTTTTTGTTATAAATGCTGGAATAATAGTATGAAAAGGTCTTTTTTTAGGAGCATACGTATTAAATTTCCCTTCTTCTAGCGTAAATAATTCACCGCGATCTTGTAACATAAAACCTAATTTTGGAGGAACCATTCCAGAACCCATTCCTCTATAATTACTTTGTATAAAAGAAACCATATTTCCGTCTTTATCGGCTACCGTTAAATATATTGTTTCACCAGCACTAATTTCTCCCGCATTGTATTTCCCAGCCTTTTCAGTAATTAATTTTTTTCTATTTTTCGCATATGCTTTATCCAATAATTCTTGAACTGGTACTTTCGCAAAATCCATATCTGCATAGTATTTTGCTCTATCTTCAAAAGCCAGTTTTTTAGCTTCGGTAACTATATGAATGTGTTCAGCCGAGCCAAATTCAATATTTGTAAAATCATATTGTTCAATAATATTGAGCATTTGTAAAGCAGCAATTCCTTGTCCGTTTGGTGGCAATTCCCATACATCAAAACCTCTATAATTTACTGAAACTGGCTGTACCCATTCAGATTTGTGAGTTGCTAAATCATTATACGATAAAAATCCTCCTTGTTCTTTTATAAAATTAACAATTGTTCTTGCTATTGCTCCTTTATAAAAAGCATCACGACCTTCTTTGGCTATTTTAGAATAGGTAGTTGCTAAATACGGATTTTTAAAAATTGTTCCTTTTGAAGGCACTTTACCATTTATAGTATACGTTTCTAATACATTGGGAAATTTACTGCCTAAATAAGGAACAGAACGTTGTAAATAATACCCAATTAATTCGGTAACTGGAAAGCCTTCATTTGCATAATTAATAGCTGGAGCTAAAATTTTATTCATTGGTAATTTTCCAAATTTAGAATGCAATTCAAACCAACCATCAACACAACCGGGTACACTAACAGGTAAGGGGCCTAAAGATGGTATTTTTTTATAATTATTGTCTCGAAAATATTTTAAGGTTAAATTTTCGGGAGACCTACCACTTGCATTTAAACCGTGTAATTTTTGGGTTTTTGCATCCCAAACTATAGCAAATAAGTCTCCACCAATACCACTTCCTGTTGGTTCCATTAATCCTAGAGCTGCATTGGCTGCAATGGCAGCATCAATTGCAGAACCGCCCTGTTTCAAAATATCAATACCTACTTGAGTAGCTAAAGGGTGTGATGTTGCGACCATTCCGTTTTTTGCAATTACTTCTGATCGTGTAACAAAATTTTCCCCTGTAATTCTGTCTTGTGCAAACATTTGAAATGAAGAAAATGCTATAATAACTATTAATAAATATTTCATAATTGAAGATTTTATAGGTTGTAAACAAATTTATATCAAATAATTATAGAAAAAAATTACTTGTATAATAATAAAGTTATGAATTTTTGAAAACTCTTGTACAGCAAAACCATATAATATGAAAAGAGTAAACGCAAAAAAGCCTAACAAGTAATGAAAATATGTTAGGCATTTATTATTAAAATTTAACTAAATTTTTTAAAAAGAATAGTTTAAACCAAACGTCCAATACGTTTGTAGTTCATTATCAACATTGTTAAAAGTTACAGTAGCATCATCAATAAGAGCAAAATTTAATGCTTCTTGTTTGTTTTTTCTAAGTCCTAAATCAAATCCTACACCAATACCTTTCCATAAGGTATAACCAAAAGAGTTTGTCCAAGTCCAGTTAGAATAATCAGCACTTTTGTAACTTTGAAATGCAGAAAGATTTGTTTTAAATTTTACAGCTCCCAATTGTTTGGTATAATCAGCAACTATTTTAGCACCTAAAGAAGACTCGAAAATAGTTTCTCCTTTACTGAATACAAAATTGTAGTTCATTGGATGAATAACAACAACTAAATCTGTAATTGGTGTCCAAGTGGCACCAACTCCAAGATCCAAATAACCAGGATCATTAAAATTACTTAAAATAGTAGTTTTGTACTCACCTAAAGTTGAAATCGCAAATTTATCGCTTAATTTATGTCCATATAAAGAAGTAATACTAAAAACATCTGTAGCTTCTTGAAAATCTTTATTGTCTGTAGGGTCGTCTTTATCATCAAATTTCACCCAACTTAAATTTACATTTGCTGAATTTCTCCAAAAAAACTTTTCTTCCAACAAATTTGCAAAAGCATTTACTGTAAAGCCTATGTTTCCTGTTGATGAATTTGGCTTTCCCTTAGAATACCAATTATCGAATCCAGAAAGATTTCCACCAATGGTACCAAATGCTCCTTTTTTCCAGCCAGGAAGTGCATTTATTTTACGCTGTATGGCATTTACTTTAGCTTGTAAAGCTGCAATTGAATCTTTTTTAGGCCCTTGTTCGGCTTTTAATTCATCTAATGTTTGTGCATTTGAATATGTTATTGAAAACATAAATACAATTGCTAAAATTACTTTTCTCATAATGTTTTTTTTAAATTTAGATTTTTTAATGTTTTAAAAAATTATAGATAAGATCAAAAAATTAGAAAAAAGACACTAGATATTTTTCTAATATTACTCTAAAACCTTATTCAGATATTTTTACAATTACTAAAGTTAGTAAAAAAAACAATGAACCAATTTCTTGTTTTTATTGAAGAGAAAATTTGAAATACTATTTATGTAATTACTTCGGTTATACCTTTCTCACAAAGACATATAAAAAGTAACTGTCAAAAAACTTATTGGAGTTAGGCAGTCTGTTATTTAATAACTAAAACAGGATTGTAATAATTATGAATAAGATACTTAAGAATAAAATCTTATTCATAAATTATTTAGTGATATTTTTTTTATTTAAAATCGTAGTTAAAACTTAACCCAAAAACTTCTCTAATTTGAAACCCTTCAAAGGCATTGTCATCATAAATAGTTTGAAAAATTAAATTTGTTGTAAAGTGATTATTTATTTTCATTACCAAATTCATGGTATAATCAATATCAATATTTTCCGGATTTTCTAAATAGTTAGCATATAAATTTATAAGTTGCTCCATTGAAATGTTTTCCATTAAATCAACTTTTAATCTTCCCGAAGCATTAAAACCTAACTCTAAACGTGTATTTTCACCTTCCTCAACCCCAAAATAAGCACTATTAGGCAACGTGAAATTTTTATCTACAATTACTAATTTTGTGGTTGCTGGAGCAATATTGAATTTAAAATTTTCATTTTTTTCCCATAACATACCCGGTCCAATTAAAAAAGTAGCAGGTGAAAAAAAGTTGGTGTGTTCCGTTCTAATTTCTTTTCCATTTTCATCTTTGCTGTATTTAAAACCTTTGGTAAATTGTGTTTTAAAATTAAACAGCACTGAATAATACCAATAACTTTCAGCATTTATACCTAATAAGGAGTTAAATTCTAACCTGTCATCTGTTTTCTTTTCAAATTCTGTGTTTTTACTTTTTGTTAAACCGTATGAAGTTAAAATGTTATTTTTCCAAGTGTATTTTCCTTTTGCATAATTAAAGTTATAGTTAATACCAATATTACCTGCTAAAGTATTTTCACCTCTTGCAACCCAATTAGAAAATGCAGATTGGTTAAACAAGAAAGATACTTTTCCTTTTGTAGTCCAACTTTTTTTTGGTGTAGTAGGCTTATTTTCTTGTGAAAATAAAATTGAAAAATTTAAAATAAGTATTAAAAAGGCTACTTTTTTCATAAAATTCGTGTTGAATATTATAATTTAAGCAAGCAAAAATATAAAATATTAAGAATATTTTAAATGAAAAAGATAAAAAATGTATTATTTACGTTTAAAGAGAGGAACTGTAGAGCAAGCTTCACCAAACATAATTGATTTAGCAATTGGTTGCAATTTTTCAATTAACTGAATATAAGCAGTTTCGGGAATGGGCTTGTTGGCGCAACCTTTAATAA
The DNA here is from genome assembly GCF_003384935.1 of Lutibacter oceani. Classification (GTDB taxonomy): domain Bacteria; phylum Bacteroidota; class Bacteroidia; order Flavobacteriales; family Flavobacteriaceae; genus Lutibacter; species Lutibacter oceani. Next base: position 868,981 of record NZ_QTTQ01000009.1, on the reverse strand, counting down.
TTACTGGTTTTCCTTTAAACTCTTCTAAATTTATTTTTTGAAGAATATCTTGAAAAATTGATGTTTCTAAAATAGTTAAATTTCCAACTATAGTTTTTTTAGCAAATGGTGCTATAAAAGTAGTAATTAGCATATATGCCCAGGAAGGAATTATTGCATCTGAAGAACAAGTTAAAGCAATAAAATGATTTTTATATTGACTCCAGTCATGATTATTTAAATGTTCTCGGAAATCGGATTCCTTCAAAATAAGTTCATGAAACAACCAATCTTTAATATCAATAACTGTTCTTATACCTTTTGGATAATAATCCTCTAGGTCTATTGTTTTGAGGCTACTTTTAGCTACTCTATTTAAAATTTCATCAGCCATTTATAAAAAACCTAATTCTAATTTAGCTTCTTCACTCATCATATCTTGTGTCCACATTGGGTCAAAAGTAATTTCAACTATAGCATCTTTAACTTCTTCAATTGTTTTTACTTTTTCTTCAATTTCAACAGGTAATGTTTCTGCAACAGGGCAATTAGGTGATGTAAGGGTCATTAATATTTTAACATCATTGTTTTCACTAACCATAACATCATAAATTAAGCCTAATTCAAATATGTCAACAGGAATTTCTGGATCATAAATAGTTTTTAAAACTTCTACTATTTTGTTTCCTAACTCTTCAACTCTAGTGCTACTCATGTATAAAACCTTTCTTTATATTCATTCTAAATAAGAGCAAATATACAATTATTAACTTAATTTCGATTGAAAAGCTAATGCGTATAATTTTATTTGTTTAATCATAGAAACCAACCCATTTGCTCTTGTTGGTGAAAGGTGCTCTTTTAAACCAATTTCATCAATAAAGTATAAGTCTGCCTCTAAAATATCCTGAGGTTTTTGGTTGTTAAAAACGCGTAATAAAATTGCTACAATACCTTTAGTTAAAATAGCATCACTGTCTGCTGTAAATTTAATTTTACCAGCTTCTATTTCAGAATGTAACCAAACTTTAGACTGGCAGCCTACTATTAAATTTTCATCAACTTTATAAGCATCCTCTATTAACGGCAATGATTTTCCAAGTTCAATAATATATTCATACCGTTCCATCCAATCTTCAAACATTGAAAACTCATCTATAATTTCTTCTTGTATTTCTTTGATAGTCATTTTTTAAACTTATTTTTGCAAAAATAATCACATCTAGTGTTTAAAAAAAATATAAACACATATTATACCAAATTAAAAAGGTATTAAGTTAAAATAACTATGAGTAAATTATTAATTGTTGGTACGGTTGCTTTTGATGCTATTGAAACACCGTTTGGAAAAACTGATAAAATTTTAGGAGGTGCAGCAACATACATTTCACTTTCTGCATCACAATTTGGGGTAAAATCGGGAATTGTTTCCGTAGTTGGTGGAGATTTTCCAAAAGCATATTTAGAAAAATTAAATGCAAAAAATATAAATACTGACGGTATAGAAATTGTTGAAGCTGGTAAGACTTTTTTTTGGAAAGGAAAATACCACAACGATTTAAATACAAGAGATACCCTAATTACAGATTTAAATGTGTTAGCAGAATTTAAACCTGTTGTTCCAAAAAAGTTTATTGATACGGACTTTTTAATGCTGGGAAATTTGCATCCTGCAGTTCAAATGGAGGTGATAAAACAAATTCCTAACCGACCAAAGTTAGTAGTTTTAGATACTATGAATTTTTGGATGGATAATACCTTACCTGAATTAATAGAAGTAATTGCAAAAATTGATGTAATTACAATTAATGATGAAGAAGCACGTCAGCTTTCTGGCGAATACTCTTTAGTTAGAGCAGCTCAAAAAATTCATGAAATGGGTCCAAAATACGTGGTTATTAAAAAAGGGGAACATGGTGCCTTATTATTTAACGATGGTAATGTGTTTTTTGCTCCAGCATTACCATTAGAAGAAGTTTTTGACCCAACAGGGGCTGGAGATACTTTTGCTGGCGGTTTTATTGGACATATTGCACGCACAGGTGATATTTCTTTTGAAAATATGAAGCGAGCTGTAATTTCAGGATCAAATTTAGCATCGTTTTGTGTGGAAAAATTTGGAACCGAACGCATGGAGAATTTAACTTTCGAAGAAATTCAAGAGCGTTTATTACAGTTTAAACTGTTAACTCAATTTGAAATTGAATTAAGCTAAATTGTTTTTAAAATTCTGCATACGTGCGGAATTTTTTTATTTATATATTACTATACTAAAACAAAAACTATGAGTGACGCTATTAAACACGAATGTGGAATTGCAATGGTTAGATTGTTGAAACCATTACAATATTATAAAGATAAATATGGTTCAGCGTTTTATGGTTTAAATAAAATGTATTTGTTAATGGAAAAACAGCACAATCGCGGTCAGGATGGTGCAGGTTTAGCAAGTATTAAATTTGATGTTGCACCTGGAACACGTTATATAAGTCGTGTTCGTTCTAATGCAGATCAACCAATTCAAGATATTTTTTCTCAAATTAATGGACGGTTAAATACTATAAACGAAGAGTTTCCAGATAAAATTGACGATGTTCAGTGGCAAATTAATAATGCACCCTATATTGGAAATTTATTTTTAGGCCATGTGCGTTATGGTACGTTTGGAAAAAATAGTATAGAAGCTGTACATCCTTTTTTACGCCAAAGTAACTGGATGCATAAAAGTTTAATTGTAGCAGGTAATTTTAATATGACCAATTCTAAACGCTTGTTTAATGATTTGGTTGAAATAGGTCAGCACCCAAAAGAAATGACCGATACGGTTACAGTAATGGAAAAAATAGGCCATTTTATTGATGATGAAGTAGCTAAACTATATCAAAAATTAAAAAAGGAACAAGATATTTCTAAAAAAGATGCTTCGCCTTTAATAGAAGAAAAAATTAATATTAAAAAAATATTAAAAAAATCGGCAAAAAATTGGGATGGTGGTTATGCAATGGCTGGTTTGTTAGGCCATGGAGATGCATTTGTTTTACGTGATCCTGCAGGAATTAGACCCGCATTTTATTATAAAGATGATGAAGTTGTAGTTGTTGCTTCAGAAAGACCGGTTATTCAAACTGTTTTTAATGTAAATATTAATGATGTTAAAGAAATAGAAAGGGGTAGTGCTTTAATTATTAGGAAAAATGGACAAATTTCTATGAACAAAGTAATAGCGCAATTACCAAAAAAATCTTGTTCATTTGAACGCATCTATTTTTCAAGAGGAAGTGATAAAGACATATATATTGAAAGAAAAAATTTAGGAAAATTAGTTTTTCCTCAAATATTGAAAAAAATTAATAAGGATATAAAAAATACAGTTTTTTCATACATTCCAAATACTGCAGAAACTTCATTTTATGGAATGCGAGAAGCTGCTGAAGATTTTTTAAATCTTCAAAAAACAAAAACTATTTTAAACGGTAAAAATTTAATTTCAGCTGAAAAAGTAACAGAAATATTATCTGAAAGGCCACGCATTGAAAAACTGGCAATTAAAGATGCAAAATTAAGAACTTTTATTGCGGATGATAATAGTAGAGACGATTTAGTTGCACACGTTTACGATGTTACTTATGGTATTGTTAGACCAAAAGATAACTTGGTAATTATTGATGACAGTATAGTCCGCGGAACTACTTTAAAGAAAAGTATAATTAAAATTTTAGACAGGTTACATCCTAAAAAAATTATCATAGTTTCATCTGCACCACAAATTAGGTATCCTGATTGTTATGGAATTGACATGGCAAGAATGGGTGATTTTATTGCATTTAGAGCTGCTTTGGAGTTGTTAAAAGAAACTAATAATTACCATATTGTAGAAGAGGTTTATAATAAATGTAAAGCGCAACAACTATTAGAAGATCCAGAAATTGAAAATGCTGTTAAAGAGATTTACGCTAAATTTACTGATGAACAAATTTCGGATAAAATTGCGCAAATGTTAAAAACGGAAGAAATAACTTCAGAAGTAGAAATTATTTATCAATCTGTAGAAAATTTACATAAAGCCTGTCCAGACCACTTAGGAGATTGGTATTTTACTGGTGATTATCCAACACCTGGAGGAAACAGAGTTGTAAATGATTCCTTTATTAATTTTTACGAAGGAAGTAGCAAAAGAGCCTATTAAAAACAAACTTTAATGCTTAAATTTGATAGTATGAAAACAAAATCTTTAATTTTAGTTTTTGTACTATTTTTTAGTGCAATCAATTTTACTGCTCAAAATAATTCCAACAAAACCGGTGTTTATGTAGATGACAGTGGTGTAATGCGTTGGGAAAAAACCAACAAAGAAGTTGAGGGCTTTGGTGTAAATTATACGGTTCCTTTTGCACACGCCTATCGATCTGCAAAAAAAATGGGAATTAATCCTAAAGAAGCCATTGATAATGATGTGTATCATTTTTCAAGACTTGGTTTTGATTTATACCGAATTCATGTTTGGGATACTCAAATAAGCGATACACTTGGTAACCTTCTAGAAAATGAATATTTAGATACTTTTGATTATTTGCTTAAAAAATTAAAAGAAAAAAACATCAATTATGTAATTACTCCTATTGCCTTTTGGGGTGATGGCTGGCCAGAACCAGATGGTAATACTCCAGGATTTTCACATAAATATGGAAAAGGTGATTGTTTAACGAATCCTGATGCTATAAAAGCACAACAGAATTATTTATATCAGTTTTTAAATCATGTGAATCCATATACGGGTGAAGCTTATAAAACAGATCCAAACCTAATTGCCTTTGAAGTGAGCAACGAGCCTCATCACCGTGGAGAAGCAGAAAAAGTAACCGAATTTGTTAAAGGTATGGTGGATGCAATGCGAAAAACAGGTACTAAAAAACCCATTTTTTACAATATAAGCCATGCTGTTCATTTCGCTGATGCTTATTTTAATGCCGGAATTCAAGGAGGAACTTTTCAATGGTATCCAACGGGTTTAGGTTATCAACGTGAACTTTCAGGAAATTTATTACCAAATGTAAATGATTACAATATCCCTTTTGATGAAACAATAAAAAAATATAAAGCAGCAAAATTAGTGTATGAATTTGATGCAGCCGATGTTGGAAAAAGTTACATATATCCTGTAATGGCAAGAAGTTTTAGAGAAGCTGGAATTCAAATTGCAACTCATTTTGCTTATGATCCAACTTATTTGGCATACGCAAATACCGAATACAATACACATTATATGAATTTGGTTTATACGCCACAAAAAGCATTAAGTTTAATGATTTGTTCTGAAGTATTTCATAAAACACCAATGTATAAAGACTTCGGAAAGTACCCAGAAAACACAACTTTCGATTCGTTTAATGTTGATTATCAAAAAGATTTGGCTGAATATAATTCAGATAAAAAATTCATTTATTCAAACAATACAAATTCTCAACTAGTTAACGAGAAAAAATTAAATAAAATTGCCGGTTTTGGTAATTCTTCTGTTGTTAAATATAACGGCGTTGGAGCTTATTTTTTAGATAAAATTGACAAAGGTATCTGGCGATTAGAAGTGATGCCTGATGCAGTTTGGGTTGACAATCCGTTTGGAACAAATAGTCCTAAAAAAACGGTTGGAGTTATTAAATGGGAAGAACGGACAATGAATATTACCTTAAAAGATTTAGATTCCAATTTTAATATTAAAGCAATAAATGAAGGAAATAATTTTTCGCCTAAAGTTGTTGGAAATTCATTTTCTATTATGCCAGGGACTTATATTTTAAGTAAAAATGGTATTTCAAAAAAATGGTCTGCAAGTGATAATTGGAAAAACATAAAACTTAACGACTATTTTGCTCCAAAAACTACTGTAGCTAAAATTTACTTTAAACACAATCCGATAAATGAAATTTCAGAAGGTACACCTTTGGAAATTTCAACTCAAATAGTTGCTCCACAATCGCCAATTGAAGTTGAATTATGGGTTTATAATGGTTATAAAAGAGAAGTTATTAAAATGGAATGGAATAATGGCTATAATTATTCGGGAGTTGTACCAGCCAATATAATAACAACAGGATATTTGAAATATCAAATAATTGTAAAAGGTGAAAAAGAAACTCGCACGTATCCTGCAGATAAAGAAGGAATGCCATATGATTGGGATTTTTATGACAGAAGCACTTTTGAAACGCGTGTGGTTTCTTCAGCGAATGCTATTCAACTTTTTAACGCCAAAAAAGATGCAGAATTATTGGTTAAACCCTGGAAAAATACATTAAAATTAGTTCCAACCGAAAATAATGAAGATGAATATCAACTAAATATTGAAAAATTATTTGTTGTAGATAACGAAAATTTAAATGCAGCACCTATTTACGATTATAGCTTTAAGCACTTTATTCTTGATAAAATAAAAGGAAGAAAATTAGATCTTGCTTCAAAGGAAACCATTGTTTTTAAAGGTCGAGCTTTAAATAATAAACCTTGTAAACTTCAAATTGCATTTGTAATGAATGATGGTGCAGCTTTTGGTAAAGTTATTGAAATTGGGACTGAAATAAAAGAATATAAGTTATCAATTAAGGAGCTTAAACCTGTTAAAACAGTAACACTTCCAAGACCATACCCAAGTTTTTTACCGTATTATTTAGAACATAATTTAAATGTACCTTTTGATATTGAAAACGTTGAAAGTATGCAATTTTCAATTGGACCAGAAATTCCTAAAAGTGAATTGGATGAAAAACATGGCATTGCAATAATAAGTGCTGGTTTAGAATAAAAAATAAAACATATAAAAACAAAAAAACTCGCCAATTTGGCGAGTTTTTTAACCTATTTATTAAAAATATTATTTGTTTTCAGCATATAATTTTTCAACATGATTCCAGTTTATTACATTAAAAAATGCATTAATATAATCTGGTCTTCTATTTTGATAATGTAAGTAGTATGCATGTTCCCAAACATCTATTGCTAGTATTGGAAAACCTCCACAGCTAACACCTGGCATTAATGGATTGTCTTGATTTGGAGTTGAGCAAATTTCAACTTTTCCTCCTTTGTGCACACATAACCAAGCCCATCCTGAACCAAAACGAGTAGCTGCTGCTTTGGCAAATGCATCTTTAAATGCTTCAACTGAACCAAATTCTGCAATAATTGCATCTTTTAATTCTCCAGATAAATATCCTTTTCCTTCAGGATTCATTACATCCCAAAATAAACAGTGATTATAAAATCCACCACCGTTATTTCTAACAGCCATGTTATTCATGTCTAAATCACCTAAAATAGCTTCAATAGATTTTCCTTCTAAAGCTGTTCCAGCAATTGCATTGTTTAAATTGTTTGTATAACCTTGATGATGTTTTGTATGGTGAATTTCCATAGTTCTTGCATCAATATGTGGTTCTAACGCATCATAAGCGTACGGTAGTTTTGGTAATTCAAAAGCCATAATTGTATTTTTTAGTTTATTATTAATTCTATCCAAAGGTAGCGAACGATTTTCATTCAAAAAAATCGAATATCCTTATACTGCTATTGTTTAATGTTATTGTTTAGTTAAAATTTCACTTCGCAGAAATTTGCAAAGCATTAAAAATCACTTACTTATTAAAAAAATATCTATTCCTAGCCTAGGTAAAACAACTTAATAATCCCCGTCTTCAGGATATTTTGCCATAAATTCTGCTGCTTTTTCAACCATTTTTTTACTTCCACAGAAAAATGGAACACGTTGGTGTAGTTCTGTTGGTTTTATATCTAAAATTCTTCTATAACCATCGGTTGCTTTCCCATTTGCTTGTTCTGCCAAAAAGGCCATTGGGTTGCATTCGTATAATAAACGTAATTTTCCCTTTGGTCCAATTGCACTTGTTGGGTACATATAAATTCCGCCTTTTATCATATTTCTATGAAAATCAGAAACTAAAGAACCTATGTAACGAGAAGTATAAGGTCTATTATCTTTTTCTTCCTGACAATATTTTAAATAGTCCTTTACACCTTGTGGAAAATGAACATAATTACCTTCATTTATTGAATAAATTTTTCCTTCTTCTGGAAATTTAAAATTTGGATGCGATAAATAAAATGATCCAATTGCTGGGTTTAATGTAAATCCGTTTACACCATGACCTGAAGTATAAACCAACATTGTAGAGGTTCCATACACCACATATCCTGCAGCAACTTGTTGACTTCCAGATTGTAAAAAATCTTTTATTTCAACAGGGCTTCCTACTGGAGTTATACGTTTATAAATTGAAAAAATTGTACCTACAGATACATTTACATCAATATTTGAAGAACCGTCTAAAGGATCTATTAAAACAATATATTTATTTTCATTTGTGCCTCGCTTACCTTTAATCGAAACAAAATCGTCCTCTTCTTCACTTGCAATACCACAAACAATTTCACGGTTTATTAGGGTTTCCATAAAAACCTCATTAGCATAAACATCTAATTTTTGCTGATCTTCACCCTGAATATTAGTATCTCCTACATCCCCTAAAATATCAACTAAACCTGCTTTATTAACTTTGTAGTTTACAATTTTGGCTGCCAATTTAATAGAACTTAACAATCTTGAAAATTCACCTGTTGTAGATTTATAGTGCTTTTGATTTTCAATTATAAATTCACCTAATGTAAGATTGTTATTTTTCATTTTTTTATTAGTTAATTATTATGCAAAGGTCTAGATTTTTTTTTGAAAAAGAATCAGAATAGTTTTATAGTTTGAATAAAGATTTTTTACTTTAGCTTTTACTTAATTAATATTAGATAAAAATGAGTTTTATTATTAGAGATGGAGAAAAAGCGGATATGCCAGCTGTATTAAATTTAATTAAAGAATTGGCTCATTTTGAGAAAGAGTCTAATGCTGTAGAAGTTACTGTTGATGATTTGATAAAAGATGGTTTTGGAGAAACTCCGCTTTTTAAAATATTTGTTGCCGAAATGGATGCTAAAATAGTTGGTATTGCATTGTTTTATCCTAGATATTCAACTTGGAAAGGTCCTACAATTCATTTGGAAGATTTAATTGTTACAGAAAATAAAAGAGGTTTAAAAATTGGTAGCTCCTTGTATAAAAAAGTTATTGAATATGGTTATAATAAAGGTGTAAAGCGAATAGAATGGAATGTTTTAGATTGGAATGAACCAGCTATTGAGTTTTACGAAAGTACAGGCGCTAAAGTATTAAGAGATTGGGATACGGCTCAAATAGATAGGGTTTCAATGAAAAAATATTTAAACAAATAACGTGAAGGTATTTAAATTTGGAGGCGCTTCAGTAAAAGATGCTGAAAGTGTGAAAAATGTAGTTCGTGTTTTAAAACATGAAGGATTTGAAGATACACTTATTGTAATATCGGCTATGGGAAAAATGACCAATGCCATTGAAAAAATTGTTGATGCATATTATTATAAAACAAATAATTTAGCAGCACAAATTGAATTTGTAAGAAATTTTCATATTGAAATAATTGACAATTTATTTGAAAATAAAAAAAATGTTATTTTATTTGATCTTGAGCAATTATTTGGACAATTAAGTGGGTTTTTAGCAACAAATAAATCAACCGATTATAATTTTATTTACGATCAAGTTGTTGGTTTTGGAGAATTGCTTTCAACAAAAATTATAAGTATTTATTTAAATGAAATTGGGATTAACAATAGTTGGATAGATGTTAGAGATTATATAAAAACAGATATAAATTATAGAAATGCAACAGTAAACTGGGAAGAAACTACTATAAATATTAATGCTTTAAATACAAATAATTTATTTTTAACTCAAGGTTTTTTAGGCAGTAATTCAAAAAATAAAACAACAACTTTAGGTCGAGAAGGTTCTGATTATACTGCAGCTATATTTGCTTATTGTTTAAACGCAGAAAGTGTTACAATTTGGAAAGATGTAGCTGGCGTTTTAAATGCTGATCCTCGTTATTTTGAAGATGCTAAACTATTAGAACAAATTTCATATAGTGAAGCTATTGAAATGGCATTTTTTGGAGCTTCTGTAATACATCCAAAAACAATAAAACCACTCGAAAATAAAAATATTCCTTTATATGTTCGTTCGTTTTATAATTTAGATTTAAAAGGAACAACAGTTGGTAAAAACCTTAATTTATTACCAGAAATACCTTGTTATATTTTAAAAAAAGAACAAATTTTAGTTTCAATTTCGGCCTTAGATTTTTCCTTTATGGTGGAACATAATTTGAGTGATATTTTTAAAACTTTACATGATAATAAATTAAAAGTAAACCTGATTCAAAATTCGGCCTTAAGTTTTTCAGTTTGTATTGAAGATAAATTCAATAATTTTGAAACTTTTTTATCAAAAATTAAATTAAAATATAACATAAGTTTTGTTAACAATGTTTTATTATATACAATAAGACATGCTACTCAAAATGCTATTGATTTGGTGGAAGAAAAAGGAGTTGTTCTTTTAAAACAAACCACAAAAGGAACTGTACAACTTGTTATGCAATAATTTTATGTATTTTTGTAATTACCGTTAATTTAAATTAAATGAGTTTAGTAACACCGAAAGAAATTTCGAAAGTAATAAATCTTGATAAATACGGATTTATAGGTACATTTTTTGGTTGGTTATTAATGAAAATACTAAGGATTTCCACCATAAATAAAATTTACAATAAACATAAACATTTAAAAGATTTAGAGTTTTTTTCTGAACTTTTAGATGACCTTCAAATAAAATTTGAAATTCCAGAAGAGGATTTAATAAGGATTCCAAAAGAGGGTGCATTTATTACAGTTTCAAATCATCCACTTGGCGGAATTGATGGTATTTTACTGTTAAAACTTCTTATTGAAAAAAGACCAGATTATAAAATAATTGGTAATTTTCTATTGCATAGAATTGAGCCCATGAAGCCATTTATAATGCCTGTAAACCCTTTTGAAGATAGAAAGGACGCAAAGTCAAGTTTAACTGGTATTAAAAGTGCCTTATCGCATTTAAAAGAAGGATTTCCTTTAGGCGTTTTTCCTGCTGGCGAAGTATCCACATATAAAGATGGAAAATTAATAGTTGATAAACCTTGGGAAGAAGGTGCTATAAAACTTATTCAAAAAGCAAAAGTACCGGTTATTCCTATTTATTTTCATGCAAAAAATAGCAGAATGTTCTATTTTTTATCCAAATTGAATCCTACATTAAGAACTGCCAAACTACCATCTGAATTATTATCTCAAAAGGAACGCGTTATTAAAGTTAGAATAGGGAAACCAATCTCTGTTATAGATCAAAACGAATATAAAAACACACAAGATTATTGTGATTTTATTCGTAGAAAAACATATATGCTGGCAAACCCTTTTGAAAAAGAATCTAAAACTATTAATGCACCTTCATTAAAAAAAGCAAAGCAACCTAAAGAAATTGTTTGTCAGAAAAATAATGATAGAATAATTCAGGAAGTAGATACACTCCGTGAAAAAAATGGAAGATTATTAAAGAGTAAAAATTATGAAGTGTTTTTTGCACAGAGCAAAAAAATTCCAAATTTAAAATTTGAGATTGGGCGTTTGCGTGAAATTACCTTTAGAGAAGTTGGAGAGGGTACAAATGAATCTATAGATTTAGATAAATTTGATGGGTATTATCATCATTTATTTTTATGGGATAACGATGCAAAAAAAGTAGTTGGAGCCTATAGAATGGGTTTAGGAAAAGAAATTTATAAAAAACATGGCATTGAAGGTTTTTATGTACACACCCTTTTTAAGTTTGAACCTGAACTATATTCAATGATGGAGAATTCTATTGAAATGGGACGTGCTTTTATTATTAAAGAATATCAGCAAAAGCCTATGCCTTTATTTTTACTTTGGAAAGGGATTGTTCATATAACATTACGTCATCCGGAATATAAATATTTAATAGGAGGAGTTAGCATAAGCAATCAATTTTCTAACTTTTCAAAATCGTTAATGATTGAGTTTATGAAATCTCATTATTACGATCCTTATATTGCACAATACATTCATCCTAAAAAAGAATACAAGGTAAAATTAAAAGATGCAGATAAAGATTTTGTTTTTGATGCTACAAAAGCTGATATGAACAAATTTGATAAAATTATTGATGAAATTGAACCTGGAGCGCTTCGAATTCCGGTTCTTATTAAAAAATATGTAAAACAAAATGCGCGTTTAGTAGCATTTAATGTAGACCCAAAATTTAACAATGCTGTTGACGGATTAATGTATATTAGGGTTGCAGATATTCCTGAAAGTACAGTTAAACCAGTTATGGAAGAGTTTCAGGCCGAACTTGAAAGCAGCCTGGAAAACGATGGTATTGAAATTAAAACCAAGTTTTCTTCTTTAGAGGGTAATTAGTAACTAAATTTATTAGTTTAAAACCATCCTTTTTTATTAGTTTGATACATGTAAATAAATTCTTCATCAGATTTTGTTAGGTAAATAATGCCTTCAATTAAACCAATTAAACCCGTTAAAGGCGAAAAAACAAAACATGTAACAACAGTAACAGCAAACATAATAATACCTTCAGTTGTATACCCAAGTATAAATTTATGAATTCCTAAAGAACCTAAAAGGATTCCTAAAATTCCAGCTAAAACTCTTTTGCTTTCTTCTTTACTTTTTGGAATTACATTTCCATTTTCATCAATTACATCCATAACTTAATTATTAGAATATTAAAAGTACAAAATAAATATTATAAAAAAGCAACATCTTTAGGTTCCCAAAGTTCAATTTTATTTCCATCGTTATCTAAAATCCAACCAAATTTTCCATAATCATATTCTTCAATTTCACCAACAACAGTAATTCCTTCTTCTTTTAAGGTTTTTATAAGTTCAACTAAGTTTTCTACGCGATAATTAAACATAAATTCTTTTTTTGAAGGCTCAAAATATTTTGAATCTTTTTCAAAAGGGCTCCATTGTGTTGTGCATTTTTTTCCGTCATTATCTTTCCACCAAAATGTACATCCCCAGTCATCGGTATTAAAGCCTAAATGTTTTTTATACCATTCTTTTGTTGATTTAGGATCTTTAGTTTTAAAAAACAATCCTCCTATTCCTGTTACACGCTTCATAATTAATTTTTATGTTTAGTTATTTTTAAATTTTGTTCATAAAGATGAATCCATTCATCAACAGTCATTTTTTTACATAACTCAGCAATTAAGTTAAACGGAATTTCATCTATTTTTTTAAAACGAATACAGCTTTTGCCCATATCTAATTTTCTTGAGCAGTGTTTTGGATATTCAGCAATAAACCAATCGTAAATTTCTGGTTTAGCATAAATGGCAGAATTATAAATATTTATTGAATTTTTTTGTGAAGCAAAACTCATAAAAGGTAATGGCTCTTTAGGTGTGCAATGGTAACCATTAGGATAAATACTGTGAGGTACATAATAGCCAATCATACCGTATTGAATGCCTTCTTCAAATCCTTTTGGTAAATTGTTTAAAATAGTTTTGCGTAATTTTTTTAAAATAGGTTGCCTTTCTTCAGGAGCTTGATTGATATAATTTTCTGGAGAGTCAGCCTTATATTTCATAATGAAATAATTTTTATTGAATAAAATTAATAAAATTTTGCTTTAACTTTATCTACAATTGTTTGTGCTAATTTTATTTTTGATTCAACCGTCCAACCGGCAATATGAGGAGTTAATAAGACTTTTTCTGAATGAATTAAATAATCAAAAGCTTCGGGTAAAACATCATTTTCAAACAAATTTTCGAAAGATAATTTTTCATATTCTAATACATCTAAGCAGGCACCTAGAATTTTTTTATTTATAAGGGCTTCAACCAAATCATCTGTTATAACTGCTGATCCACGTGCGGTATTTATAAGGTAAAAAGGCTTTTTAAAAGCAGCAATAAAATTAGTATTTACCATTTTATGAGATAATTCATTAAATGGAGTATGTAAGCTTAAAACGTCTGTTTTTTGTTGTAATTCCTTTAAAGAAACTTGTTTGCAATTTTCATCGCCCACGTTATTTTTTATATCGTAACAAATAACTTCCACATCAAAACCGCGTAATTTTTTAGCAAAAGCTTTTCCCATATTACCATAACCAATTATGCCAATAGTTTTGCCTTCCAATTCTATTCCTCTATTTTCTTCACGAAGCCATTTTCCTTGTCTAATTTCGAGATCTGCTTTTTTAAAGTTATTAAAAAGAGCTAAAATCATTCCTAAAGCGTGTTCTCCAACAGCATTTCTGTTTCCTTCGGGTGCAGCGATTAAATGTATTCCTTTTTTTTCAGCATATTCAACATCAATACTTTCAAGACCAGCCCCAACACGTGCTATAAATTTTAAATTAGTAGCAGCATTTATAAATGTTTTATCAATTTTAAACCTACTTCTAATAACAATACCGTTGTAATTGAAAATTTTTTCTTCAATTTTTTCTTTTGAAGAATTATAATCTTCATCACAAATGCAACCTAGTTTTTCTAGACCACTTTTAAGTAATGGATGATTGGTATCTATTAATAATACTTTCATTAATATTGTTCATCATCATTAGGAAAATCCAAGCTTTTTACATCAGAAATATAGTTTTTAAAAGCATTGGTCATTTCTGAATATAAATCAAGATATCTTCTTAAAAACCTTGGATGAAATTCATGGGTCATTCCCAACATGTCATGTGTTACTAAAACTTGTCCGTCTACACCATTTCCTGCTCCAATTCCTATAACTGGAATTGAAATACTTTTTGCAACTTCTTTAGCTAATTTTGCAGGTACTTTTTCTAAAACCAAAGCAAAACAGCCCAGTTGTTCTAAAAGTAAGGCGTCTTCTTTTAATTTTTCGGCTTCTTCTTCCTCTTTTGCTCTTACGGTGTACGATCCAAATTTATAAATGGATTGTGGTGTTAATCCTAAATGTCCCATAACAGGAATTCCTGCGGTTAAAATTCTTGAAATAGATTCTTTTATTTCACTTCCACCTTCTAATTTTACGGCATGACCGCCAGACTCTTTCATAATTCTAATTGCAGAATCTAAAGCGCTTCTGGAATTTCCCTGATAGCTTCCAAAAGGTAAATCAACCACAACCAAGCTTCTTTCTATTGCCCTTACAACAGAACTTGCATGGTAAATCATTTGATCTAATGTAATAGGTAATGTTGTTTCATGGCCAGCCATTACATTTGAAGCTGAATCACCTACTAAAATTATATCAATACCAGCATTATCTACAATTTTTGCCATGGTATAATCGTAAGCTGTGAGCATTGCAATTTTTTGACCATTATTTTTCATTTCCACCAAACTTTTGGTGGTAATTCTCTTATAATTTTTTTTTGCAGTCGACATTTATTTTTGTTTAAATCGTAAAAGGTAAAAGTAGTAAAATTTAGGATTTATATAACACATAAATTATTAAGTATATTATTGGGAAAATCTTAGAGAAGTATTGAATTTTTTTAAAAAACGCATTTATATTGATAAAATTGAGTTTAAAAGTTTGAATATTATAATATTACAATTATTTTTACTAAAAATGTTTATATAGTGGGAAAGATTGAAGACAATTCAAATAATTACACAAACCAACTTGAAGATAAAATTGTTGAATTGAGTGTTCAATTAAAGGTTGTTTCCAATAAATTAAAAGTAGTTAATAATCAAAATGATAAATTAATTTCGGTACTAACTCATAATTTAAAAAATCCAATAGGTATTGTATATTCTTTTTCTGATATGATATTAGAAGATACTGAAAATTATGATACAGAAAAATTACAAAAGCATTTACAAATAATCAATAATTCATCACAATACGCAATTGAGTTATTAAATTCTTTTTCAAGTTTTCAGAGAATAAAATCTCAACATGTTGAATACGATTTTCAATTAAAAAATTATACCGAAGTTTTAAATAATGTAATAAATAATTTTAACGAATTAGTACAGGCTAAAAATATTGAATTTGTTAAAAATATTTCAGCAGAGCCAATCATATTAAATATTGATGAAGAAAAAATTGGCTTAGCTTTAAAAAATATAATAAATAATGCAATTCGATTTTCTAATGAAAATTCCAAAATTAAAATAGAAGTAGTAAAAAATAATAATACTATCAATACCATAATATCTGATGAAGGAATAGGAATTTTAGAAAGTGATTTATCAAAAATTTTTAATGAATTTTTTGTAGTAAATACGTATGATGTTAATAATAAAAAATGTATTGGTTTAGGACTTTCAATTGCAGAAAAAATTATTAAACAACATGCTGGAGAAATTTCGGTGGAAAGTATTTTTAATAAGGGAACTACTATAACAATAACATTACCAATTAATTAATAAATTATATATTTATACGTTTTTAAAACCCCACCAAATACTTACAATGGCTAAAAGAAACTTAAAAAATATACCTCAAGAAAATTCTGAAGTTTCAAATCAAACAAAAATTGATAAAGTTAGTTGTGATGAATATTTCACTTTTTTTGAACATGCGCCTATTGCACTTTGGATTGAAGATTTTTCAGAGGCAAAAAAATACATGGATTCGCTTGTTAAAAAATACAATACTGATGTAAAAACCTATATTAATAACAATCCAACTATTATTCCTAAGCTAGCTTCATTGGTAGCCATAAAAGATGTAAATGCCACAGCTGTTAAATTATATAAAGCCAAAAATAAGGAAGAACTATATGAAAACCTCAATAAAGTTTTTACAAAAAAATCAAATAAAGGTTTTTCTAAACTGGTTGTAGATATTTTATTAGGCACAAAAGAAACAGAAATAGAATCTGTTAATAAAACTTTGGTTGGTGAAGAATTTGATATACTTATAAAGTTTAATGTAGTTGATGGAAATGAAAATACGCTTGAAAACGTAATTGTTTCAGTTGAAAATATAACGGAAAGAGTTCGTATACGTAAGGAGTTAGCAAACAGTGAAAAGAGGTATAAAGAATCTGAATCAATTGCTAAAATTGGAAGTTGGTTTTATGATTTTGAAACAAACGAAATTAGTTGGACTGATGAGGCTTATAAAATAATTGAAGTAAATCCACAAGAAAGTAAAATAAGTTTAGAATATTATTTGTCATTTGTTCATAATGAAGATAAACATATTGTAAATAATTTTGATGTAAAAAATCTATTAAAAAATCCAGATCAAAATTTAAAATATAGAATTTTCACAAAAAGCGGAAAATTAAAATACATTCATGAAAAAAGAAGTATTATAATTGAAAATGACAAAATTTCAAGAATTATTGGGATTGGGCAGGATGTTACAGAAAATGTGATTTTTGAGCAAAAACTTAACACAACAAAAAACTTACTTTCAAACACACTCTCGAGTATAAAAGATGGCTTTGTTATTTTGGATAAAAATTCCAGGTATTTATATGTAAATGAAAAGGCAGCAAAATTATTAGGTAAATCAGCCAAATCACTTATTGGAAAACAAATTTGGAAAGAATTTCCAGAAAAGGAAGGGGATTTATTTTATGACGAATACCAAAATACCTTAAGAACAAAAAAACCAAAAAGTTTTGAAAATTACTTTGCTCCTTGGGATAAATGGTTTGAAAATAGAATGATTCCATCTAAAGATGAAATGTTAATTTTTTTTCAAGAAATAACTGATAAAAAACTTTCTGAAAATAAAATTAAAGAAGCTTATAATATTATTAATAAAAGTACTTCAGTAGCTATAAGATGTAAAAATGAAAGAGATTTTCCAGTTGTTTTTGCTTCAGAAAACACAAAAAATTTATTTGGCTACTCTTATAAAGATTTATTAGCAAGTAAAGTTAAAATTCACGAAACCGTTTATTTTGAAGATTTACCAAAAATAAGATCAGTAGTATTTAAATTAGCAAAAAGTAAAACTTCAAAAAGTTTTAAACCGAAGCCGTTTCGAATTATTACAAAAAAAGGTAAAATTAAATGGGTTGAAGGTAGTTTTTACAGTTCAGTAAATGAAAATGGCATAGTAACCCATATTCATGGTATTGTAGAAGATATTACAGAGCAAAAAAATATTGAAGATTTATTGTTTAAAAGTAACCAGCGATTAAAATATCAATTTAACAATACACCGCTAGCATCAATTATTTGGGATTTAGATTTTAAAATTTTAGATTGGAATAAATCGGCTGAAAGAATTTTTGGCTATAAAGCTTCAGAAGTAGTAGGTAAAATTAATGCAGATTTATTAACACCTCCCTATTTAATGGAGGAGATGAAAAAACTAAGAGAGACTTCTTTTGTTGAAGACAGAACTTTTAGAAATACTAATGAAAATATAACCAAAAACGGGGACATTATAATTTGCGATTGGTATAGTGTAACATTAAAAGACTCTCAAAATAAAAGAATAGGTTCAGCATGTTTAATTGATGATATTACTGAAAGGGTTAATTCAAAAATACTTTTAGAAAAATCTGAAAAAAAGTATCGTGATATTTTTGAAAAATCTATAGATGCAGTTATGATTTTAAAAGAAGGTTTATTTGTTGATTGTAACGAATCTACCTTGAGAATATTTGGGTACAACAGCAAAGAAGATTTGTTAAAACTACACCCTTCTCAAATTTCCCCGAAAGAACAACCTGGAGGGGATAATTCATTTCAAAAAGCAGAAGATGTTATGAAAATTGCTCTGGAAAATGGTAGTAATCGATTTAGATGGTATCATAAAAGAAAAAACGGACAAGTTTTTCCAGCAGAAGTATCTCTAACAAAAATTGAAGAATATAATAATAAACCAACAATTCATGCGGTAGTTAAAGACATTACTGAAAGAGTAAAAAAAGAAACATTAGAAGGTGTTTTATACAATATTTCAAAAGCGGCCCTAACTATAGAAGATTTTAATGAATTTAGTATTTTTATTAAAAATGAATTACACAAAATTATAGATACAACTAATTTTTATATTGCCTTATACAATAAGGATAATGATATTATTAGTTTACCCTATGTAGTTGATGAAAAAGATGACACAATTGAGTTTCCGGCAAAACAATCATTAACAGGTCATGTTATTAAATCTAAAAGACCTTTATTGGTTAATGAGGAATACCATAAAAAATTAATTAAAAGTGGTATTATTGAAATGGTTGGAAAACCAACAAAAATATGGGCTGGAGCTCCATTAAAAATCCAAAATGAAGTGTTTGGAGCTATTGTTGTTCAAAGTTATAGAGATGAAAAGGCATACAATTTTAATGATTTACAATTATTAGAATTTGTCGCAAATCAAATTAGCGTTTCTATTCAAAATAAAAATGCTGAAAATGAATTGAAAAATGCTTTGATAAAAGCACAGGAATCTGATAGATTAAAATCTGCATTTTTAGCAAATATGAGTCATGAAATAAGAACGCCAATGAATGGAATTATTGGATTTTCAGAATTATTTTTAGATGCTAATTTATCTGAAAGTGAACGAAAAGAATATGCTAAAATTGTTATAAATAGTAGTAAACAGCTACTATCTATTGTAAACGATATTTTGGATATCTCTAAAATTGAAGCAGGTGTTGTTCAATTAAATTACTCCAATGTAAACGTAAATCAACTTTTAGATAGTCTCTGTGCCTTTTATACTCCTATTACTAAAGAAAGCAAACTTACTTTAACGTGTGTTAAAGGACTTTCTGATAATGATTGCATGATAAAAATAGATAAAACAAAACTACATCAAATACTTACAAACTTACTTTCTAATGCTCTAAAATTTACTGAAAAAGGATCCATTGAATTAGGTTATCAACTTAAAAACCAGAATCTAGAATTTTATGTAAAAGATACAGGAATTGGGATAGATAAAAAATTACACACTAAAATTTTTGATAGATTTATTCAGGCTGATTTAGACCTAAATAAACAAAAGAAAGGAACCGGACTTGGGTTGGCAATTTCTAAAAAATTTATTGAATTATTTAAGGGTGAAATGTGGTTAGAGTCTGATAACCGAGGAACAAAAGTATTTTTTACAGTCCCGTATAATCAAGTTAAGAAACCTATTATAAATACAGTGATTGAAAAAGAGATAAAAAAAATTACTAACGGTAGTAATAAGCAAATTACACTTTTAATAGCTGAAGATGAAGAATATAATATGCTTTATATAAATGAATTATTTTCAGCTACAGATTATAAAATTATTGAAGCTGTAAATGGTATTGAAGCTGTTAATTTTGCATTAAAAAATCCAGAAATTGATATGGTTTTTATGGATATTAAAATGCCACAAATGAATGGAAATGAAGCAATGGTAGAAATTAAGAAGATTAAACCAACACTACCTATAATTGCACTTTCAGCATTTGCTATGGAATCTGATAAAGAAAATGCTTTAAACAAAGGTTTTGATGCGTATTTAACCAAACCAATTGACAGGAAAAAACTTTTTAAATTAATTCATCAGTTTTCTAATTAAAAAAATGAAAAACTTACTTTTTTATGTATTAATTTTCATGTGTTTTCAAATGAATTCACAAAATAAAAATGAAGCAGAAAAAGTAAAAACCTGTATTAATAGTTTTTTTGAAGGAATGCATAAAGCTGATACATTACTAATAAATAAAGTAACAGATACAACACTTATACTGCAGACTATTTTTGTAAATAAAAATAAAGAAACTACATTAATTACTTCATCTAAAAAAAACTTTTTAAAGGCTATTTCTAATAAAAACCCTAACGATATTTGGTTTGAAAAATTGATGTCTTTTAATATTAAAATAGATACAAATATGGCAAATGTTTGGGCACCTTATGAGTTTTATTTAAATGGAGAATTCAGCCATTGTGGGGTTAACTCGTTTCAGTTATTTAAAAATAACGGAAATTGGGAAATAATTTATATTGTTGATACTAGAAGAAAAGTTTGTAATTAAAATAGTATATATTATAAAATTAAATTTAGAATTATTCTAAACAAATAATTATTTTAGCTTTTAAGTTATAAAGCAATGCCATTAAAAAAGCACATGTTAAACCCGGAAAAGTGGGTTACTCTACACGCCGATTATTTGTTTAATTATACAATTAGTAGAATTAATAATCATGATTTGGCTAAAGATTTAGTGCAGGATACTTTTTTTGCAGGACTAAAAGCAAAAGATAATTTTCAGGGAAAAGCAAGTGAGCGAACCTGGCTAATTTCAATATTAAAAAGAAAAATTATAGATCATTACAGAAAAATAAACTCTGCAAAAGGTAAGGCAGAAGTTAAAATGAATTTTTATACTGATGGGGAAAGAGAAGGTGAGTGGATTGAAGAGCGAGTACCTAATTCTTGGGATAATGCTTTTGAAAAAAGTATAGAGAATGATGAATTAAGTGTTGTTTTGGAACAGTGTATTAATAATTTACCAGAAAAATATGCAATGGTTTTTAGAATGAAAACAATACAACAATTTGAAACCGAAGAAATATGTAAGGAACTTGAGATAACATCGTCAAATCTTTGGGTTATTATCCACAGAGCCAGAACTCAACTAAGAAAATGTATGGAAGATAATTGGTTTAGAAATTAAATAAATTTAAAATGAAATTAACCTGTGATGAAGCTACCCAAATATGCGATAAAAGTCAATACAGCGAAGCTACTTTTTGGGAAAAATTAAAGTTAAATCTCCATTTATTATTATGTAAAAATTGTGGTTTATACAGTAAACAAAATAATGTAATGACTAAATGTTATGAAAAGCATAAAAAAGAGGAAGGCAATAAACATTGTTTGTGCGCAGACGAAAAAGAGGTTATGGAAAAACAAATAAAAGAAAAAATATAACTACTACTAAATAATCAAATAAATTACGGGGCTTAAAATAAGTTCCGTTTTTTTGTACATTTAAAACAAAAAGTATGAATTTTTTACCTGAGGCTATAGAAAATTATGTTATAGAACATTCTCAAAAAGAACCTGAAATATTAAAAGAATTAAGTAAAGAAACTTGGCAAAAAGTATTAAATCCCCGTATGTTAAGTGGTGGGTTTCAAGGTCGGATCTTGGCAATGATCTCCAAATTGATAAACCCTAAAAACATACTAGAAATAGGAACTTATACAGGATATTCTGCATTGTGTTTGGCTGAAGGAATGCAAAAAGATGGAACGCTTATTACAATAGATAAAAACGAAGAATTAGAGAGTTTTTCAAAAAAGTATTTTGATAAATCCGAATATAACTCTCAAATAAATCAGTTTATAGGAAATGCAATTGATATTATTCCAACAATAAATAAAAAATTTGACTTAGTTTTTATAGATGCTGATAAAACTAATTATATAAACTACTTTAATTTAATAATTGATAAAATGAATCCAGGAGGTGTTATTTTGTCTGATAATGTTTTATGGAGTGGTAAAATTATTGAAGAAGTAAATCCAAAAGATATGGACACTAAAGTCCTTTTAGAATATAATAAACTATTAAATTCAGATGATAGAATTGAAACAGTATTACTTCCTATTCGCGATGGTTTAACTATAAGTAGAGTAAAAAAGCATTAATCTTTTAATACAAATTGATTGGTTATTTTATAGAAAATTAGAGCAATTAAATACCCTAAAAACATTCCAAATAAAATATCAATTGGAAAATGAGCTGCTAAATAAATTCTGCTATAAGCAAATAATAAAGGGAAAATAAACACCAAAAAAGTAAATTTATACTGTTTTTTTAAAACCCAAAATGATAAAAAAGCAATGGTAAACGAAACAGTAGAATGTCCTGAAACAAAACTAAAGTCGTTATATTCAACAATCACTCTTATAGATTTATTAATTGAAGTGTCATTTATTGGACGTAACCTTTGAAAATAATTTTTAATAATAGTTACAAGTATTAAAGAACTTGCAGCACTAGAAGCAGTAAAAATTGCAATGTATAAAGCTTTTTTAAGTCCAAATGCTATAAAACCCAAATAAAATAACAGGAAAAATAATGGAATCCAATGTGGAGGATAGGTTATAAATAACCAAAATCCATCCCAAAATGTATATCCTTTTGAATGTAAAAAAAGTAATAATTGTTTATCGTATTCAATAAGTGAATTAAGTAATTCCAAAATTACTTATTTCTTTTAATAGGACCAGTTATTTCATCAACAATAGTATCTTTTGCTTTTTTAACAGGATCAGATAAATCCTCAAAATTATCAGTTACTTTGTTAATTTCCTTTCTAATATTAGAAGCTATATCAATATCAATGTCATTTTTTTCGGCACTGTTTTTTATTTCTCGTTTAATATCATTAGTAGCATCTTTAATTTGACGCATTCCTTTACCTAAGCCACGAGCAATTTCAGGTAACTTATCTGCACCAAATAGCATTACTACAATAACTAACACTACAAATATTTCAGCTCCGCTGATAAATAGATACATATTAAAATGTTTAAAACACAAAGATACTTAAAAACCTTATTTTAAAATCAATCCATAAAAAATAATTTATTCTTCATTAAAAACCATCATTCCCTGATTTGTAAATATCATGAAACAACAAACCTTCTTCTGAAAAACCATTTATAATAAATTGAAACTCATTTGAAAATTCATTTGTTGGAATTTTAATTACTATTTCACCTTTCTCATTTGTTTGTATTAAGTTTTTCCAATCTATTTCTGTCCAATTAAAAGCTTCTTTAGAGTAAATATTATATTGAGGCTTGTAATAATTTGAAGCCTTATCAAAACCTGTAAGCAATACTAAATTTTCATATAAATTTTTGCCTTCTTCTTCAAAATAATTACGATCTCCTTTTTTAATGTAAATTTTAATAATACCTCCTGTACCATCCATTCCGCCACCGCCACCGCTTTTATTTATTAATATTTCATCAATATCAGACATAGTTATTCCTTGTAACCTTTCAATAATTAATGTAATATCTCTAATTAGGGGCTGATCATTTATATAAATCCTAGGAGGGAATACACCTGATCCAGCACCTTTTAAAGTCGCTGGTGTACGTCTAAGAACAATTTGATATGTATCCAAATTAATCCGTTTAATATATCCTAAACTCATAAAATAATCAAATACAGTTTGATACATTATCTCCATTTGTTTAGTAACCTTTTTATTTTTATAAAAACCCGAGGATATTACATTGTGTTTTAAAGCTAAATTTGCTTCTATATCATAAATTGTTGCCTTCTTTTTTGTTTTTACATTTTTTAGCATTACCTCATCTAACAATTCTATATTTGGATAATACTTGTAGTTTAAAGAATTCTTCTTTTCATTTACATCTAGTCTTCCTTCTTCAATTCTTAGTTTAGAATTATTTATGAAAGTATTATAATTAGAACTATTAGAAACAGATTCAGTTTTAATAAAAGAAACTCCATTTGGTTTTACTAAAGGCTCGTTCTTTTTAATAAAGGCAATTTTTACGGAATCATTTTTATATGCAAATACATTTTTTAAAGTAAATTCTCTATCTTCATTAAGATTACTGAATGCAGCCAAACTATTCTTTTTAGATAAAATTCCAATATCATATCCTTTAGGTGCTTTTTTTACATTACCTTTTAGTATAAATCCACTTTCAAAAACATACTTCTCTTTTGGATTAATTTCTTTGATTTTTTCTTCCAAAGAATAAGTACTCCATCCTTGGTTTAGTAGTAATAAATCTAAATATTCCTTTTCTTTCGGATTGGTATTTTTAAAATAGAATGAAGGGTTTTCAATACCCCCTTTAATATAAGGGGATAACAGAAATGCACTTTTTATTGTTTGCGTTTCCTTAAAAACTTTAGAATCTTTTGGAAGTATTGAAATACTTAGCTGGGCTAAAATTGGTTTAAAATCTGAATTTATAGTTCGAATTTTAAAACTTGTTGAATCATTTTCTGTTTTAAGTTCTTCAATTAAAATAGCACTTTGCTCACTTTCCTTATCATTAAAAAATTTACGTTCCGCAATAGGTTGATTATTTTTGAATAAAGTAACAATATTAACTCCATGTTGCATTTCACTCCTTTCAAAAACTAACTTTTGAGTTAATTCTTCATTGCTTGTTAGTGATAATGTTACTGCTTTACTTATATAGTTATTTCTATAAAAAATAAGTGCTAATGTTTCATTTTTTAGAGTTGGTAATGTCTCTTTATTTGTTTTAAGGGTGAGTATAATTTTATCAGAATTTGTGTTATCTATACTAAAATTGATTCCTGTTTTATGTGCCTTTGGTAAATCGATTTTTTTAATAGTACCGTTAATAGTAACAAATGCTTTGTAAGTTTCGTTTTTGTTATAAGTAAATTTACATTTACTCATTCCAAACGGATTTCCTTCAAAAGTGGTAATTTCTTTTTCTTTGGAATTAACAATTTTACCTAAAAAAGGATATCCTTTCCCATTAATTAATACTTTTATACCAACTATGTTTTCAATTCCTTCCAATAAATAACCACTTTCAGGAAAAACTTGAATGTCATAATTATTTATGTATTTTTCATTGTCAATTTCTTTTTTCTCAGACGGATTTATAATTTCAATTTCTTGAATAAATGTATTTTCAAGACCAAAATTTTGCATATAATTGGTATAGCCCTGAATATAATATTTGCCAGAATAGTTATCTGCAATTAAAAAATCACCAATACCAACCCCTTTTTGAATAAATATATTTTTGCTTTCAATTAAAGCTCCTTTATCATTTAATAAATTTACTTTAAGATTTGTAGTATAGTCTGAAGGGGAATTGTCAAAATCATTAGAGACATAAGCTGTAAACCAAATATTTTCTTTATTAAAAAACCTTGTTTTATTAATATGAATAAACACTTTTTCTCTAAATAAAGCTTCACTTTGAAAAGGTTCAATAATTGAACTATTTATATCAACTTCTTGAGAAAAGCTAAAATGGGAGCTGAAAAGGAATAATAATATTATTAATGTTTTTAAATTTTTCATGATTATTCCTGATTCATAATTAGTAAATAGTTGTTAACCCCTAACTTGTCTTTAATTTTACTATTCCATTTATATAATTCTTGAAAATTCAAGCCAGAATTGGTTTCTTCTTTCATTTTTTCAACGGTTGAAGAAGCCTCTTCAAATTTTTCGTTACACATTTTTTTTACTTCACCATAAGTCATTTTGTTGTTAATTTGTGTATCTAAATTTTGACGGTAATATTCATATATGTCAAAAATCAAGTTGATGTAAACCAATTTTTTATTTGTACGTTCATTCCTGAAGTAAGATGAATTTCTATCAAAAATTGTCCTGGTTATAAATTTTTTTTCTTCATTTTCGTTTTTATATTGATCAAGTAAAAAACTGAAATTAAACTTTTTATAGTTGTCTGAAAATGGATTTGCTTTATTTATATCAGCAATGGAATGATAAATTTTATCAGCTTTCATATTAGCTCCAAAATTTCTGCTTTTAGGGTTGCTTCCTTTTTTAATAGTTGTTAAATCTTGCTTTATACTATTCCATTCAAGACGCTTATCTTTATTCCATAAAATAACTGATGGTTTCGTATATTTTAAATCATCAGACGGGATTGTGTTTTCATAGTTTATTAAATAACCATATTTTTCGAAAAAATCTTTAAATCTTTTTTCATTATAACTTTTAGGAAATTGATAATTGGCTTTCCAAAAATCTTCTGTTGCTTGCAAAGCTGTAATATTATCATAATCATTATTAAAACTAATATTATTGGTAAAATAAGGTTCATCAAATGGGTTGTGATAATCATAGAAATATAAAAATGAATGGGATTCTATAATTTCTTTAGATTTTTCAGATTTATAATCCATTATAAATGTGAAATCAATATGTTGAATTTTTTCAAAATCTAAAGGATTAAAATTAATGTTAAGGTTTATTTTTTTTGGAGTTATAATATCACTCTCAATTATAGAGGACAACCCATTTACAATTGGATTATTTATTTCAAGTTCAATTTTTTTAACAGTTAATGTTTGTTCATTAAATAATATTTTCCCCGAAAAAAATCTACCATTAGTTTTTTTGGGAATAAAGGATATTAAAACATCTCCATCACTACAGGAATTACACGCATCAATTTTCACAAAATATTTACCCTTAATAGCACCAGCTGATAAATTTCCAGGGTATATTGGTAAAATTTGCTTCGATGTTTTAAAAAAGTGAAAATCATTTAATATATCTGTATTGTTTAAACTATAAAAAGGGAATAATTTATTTTGACCAAACCGTCCACTTTTTATTTTTAAGGCTTTAATTCCATCAGATAAACTTTGGTTACTATTGTAAAAACCTTCTATATGTTCAATAGGAATTGTTCTTGCTGACGATGTTACAGATAAAAACGCTTTACTTTCAGTTATCAGATTTTTATTTCGATATTTTTGAATTAAGCTGCTAAGTAAATCATAGGTGTAATTTTTGTTTTTATGTGCTACAATAATTACTTCATTTAGTTGATTTACTTTGGGTGTTAAATAAAGCTTTGAGCTTTTTTTAAAATAAGATATTGGAACTTTCTTGGGGATAAAACCTAAAAACCTAACTTCTATAGAATCATTTGCAAACTTATCATAGACTTCAAACATTCCATCTTCATTTGTAATGGTATAATAATTAATATCACTAATAATTTTTATAGTTGCATAAGGCAATGATTCATTTGTTTTTTTGTCAAAAATAAAACCTTCAATAAAGGTTTGAGAAAAACTTGAAATGGAAAATAAAACTAATAATATAAATACATACTTTTTCATAATACAATTATTTTTTAATTAATCTCCAATTTCAATTATCTTGTTATTACTTTTAATAAATTGAGGGGTTTCAGTTTTTGGGAACATAAATACTAACGTTTTCTTTATAGTTTTTTCACTTTTAAGATTAAAATTAACGCCATTAATACTTGTCAATAAACCTAATGAAATTAACCAATTGGGTTTATATTGGATCTCGGTATTTGGATCAAATAAGTAAACATCATCAAAATTGAATATTTGTTTCTTATTACTTTTATTAATAATTTTAAAATGAATTAATACAAATTTATCGTCTTCATTTGATTCCCAGACGCCATTTTTACCAGCTATATCAATTATATAGTTTCTTTCCTCTACTTTATCAATAGAAAAATCAATAAAATCTTTAAAATTACCTTGTTGAGAAGTTGCAGTTGCTATTACAGTAAAAGAAAAAAATATAATTAATAATGTTAATCTATCTACCATAGCAATAAAGTTGAAATAATTACTTCATTATAAGTAATTATTAATCAATTAAGTATCAAAAATTATT
This sequence comes from Lutibacter oceani, assembly GCF_003384935.1. Taxonomy (GTDB): domain Bacteria; phylum Bacteroidota; class Bacteroidia; order Flavobacteriales; family Flavobacteriaceae; genus Lutibacter; species Lutibacter oceani. The sequence goes on along the minus strand of NZ_QTTQ01000009.1, from coordinate 840,658 downwards.
CCAATTTCATTTGCCTATCATACATTACAATACTCCCAGCAACTGAAACATTTAAACTCAAAATTGATTTAAACTTAACCAAAAAATGCGATTTTTCAATTGCAGCTTTTGATAAACCGTGATCCTCAGCTCCTAATAAATAAACACAACGTCTTGGGTGTTCAAAAGTTTCAAGTGGTACTGCTTTTTCATCTAACTCTACACCAACCAGCATTGCTCCTTTTGGTAAATTCTTATAAAATTCTGTAAAATTTTCATAATGAAAATAGGGCATTGCGCCAGTAGCTTTATGGGTATCACAAGCTTGTTTTGCGTAGCGATTTCCAATTGTAAAAATAAAACTAGCTCCCATATTTTGAGCAGATCTCCATAAAACTCCAAGGTTTTCCGGGGTCTTACCATTTTGTATTCCAATTCCAAAAAAACCTTGTTCTAAATTGTTGACCATTAAATTATATTCTCCTTTTATTTATATCTCCAACTTGTTAAATCTGCATTTTTTGGAGCACTTTCAGTAATACGTTTCATTATTTTTGGAACATATAAGGTGTTGTATCTTAATCTTGAAATGGCATTTGGATTTTCCTGATCACCATTCCAGCAATGTTCTGCTCTATCACCATAATCAACTTCACCACTATAATATGGATCGGTTGTACTTTCTAAAAAATCTTCCATTAAATAAACCGCATTATTTAAATAATAATTGTCCATATCTCCACAATAAATATGAATTTTACCTTTTAACTTCTCTCCTAATTTATCCCAATCACGCTCTAAAATATACCTTAAATCGTAATTTTCTTTCCAATAATTTGTAACTTCATGATTAATTTTACCCGTTTTTTTATCCCATAACCTTACCGGATATCCATCTGAATCTTGCGGAGAATATGTTGCTTCCCATATATCAAATTGACCTCCAGACCGAGAATGGTCTCCCAAAACCAATTCTAAATGGTTCGACTCTTTCATTGTTGAAGAAATATTTCCCAAATAATCTCTATGCGCTGGTTTTTCTAATTTCTTATGTTCACTTTTATAAAAATAAGCATTTTCATCTTCGTAAATATTGGTTAAACAATAGGCTCTAAAATCAATAGGATCTGGACAGGCAGCAAAGCAACCATTGTATTCATCAGGATATTTTACCTGAACAGCCAAAGCCTCCCAACCGCCTGTTGAACCTCCGTATAAAAAACGAGACCAACCTTCGCCTTGTCCTCTAAACTGCTTCTCAATAAAAGGAATTAATTCGTAGGTAATTGCATCTCCATAAGGACCTTGGCTTGCAGAATTTACTGCATAAGAATCATCATAATATGGTGTTGGATGCTGAATTTCTATAATTATAAACCTAGGAAAATCTGGCTCATTCCAACGTTTATAAAAATCATATGCTTCTTGTTGTTGAATTATATTATAACCATCCAAACTAAATCGTTCTGAATATTCTGGTTTTAAATCTTCTTCGGGTGGTGTTGTTCTAAATCCACTGAAATTTGCAGGAAAATGACCATGAAAAATCATTAATGGGTATTTTGCTTCCGGATGTTCATTAAACCCTTTTGGAAGCAGCACATGTGCTCCTAAAAACATATCTTTTCCCCAAAACTTAGATAATTTTTCTGATTTTAAGCTTATGTGTTTAATCCACTCTGTATCTTCAGGTTGTGGAATTTCAGGAATTATTTGATCTAAAACAATAGATAGATTATCAATACCATTTTCGGTTATTTCAATTTTAACTGGCTTACTGTACAAATTTCCAGGAGATTTATTCCATTGTTGTCCTTCTCCATTGTCCATGGGAAGCTTAACCGTTTGACCTGTTTCCAAATTAAATGTTTCATAAACATGCAACAATGCTTGAATATAATAAGTTCCGGGTTTTATATTTTGAAGGCTTTCAATAGGAAAACCAAAAACAGTTTCATCAAAATTAACTTTTTGATTTGCTGCTAATTGATCTACATTTTTTCCAAAAATTAACTGATTATTTAAACCTTCACCTATTTGAAATCGAGGTTCTGCTTTATCATTAGTTGAAAGCATTAACAACATTCTACCATCCAATTTTTTGGAACTCACTTCTTCAGAAAATGAAACAGCTATTGCAATTTTTGAATTAGTTTCTGAACCTAGTTTACAGCTTACAAAAATTGAACATAAAATGAACGATACGATGATTTTTTTCATAATAGAATATTTAAACAAAAGTTATTAAATTTAATAAAATAATAGGTAACTACTTTTTCTTAGTCAACATTCTCTTTATTTCATTCAATTTCATTAAAGCTTCAATAGGTGTAAGCGTATCAATATTTGTTGAAAGAATTTCTTCTTTTATATCTTCCAATAAAGGATCATCCAGCTTAAAAAAGCTAAGTTGCATTTCTTCTTCCTGGGCATTTTTTAAAGTCTCTTTTACTTCAGTATTGGTATGGTTTTTTTCTAACTGTTTTAACATTTTAGTAGCTCTATGTACAACTGAAGTTGGCATTCCAGCCAATTTAGCTACATAAATACCAAAACTATGTTCACTTCCGCCAGGTACTAATTTACGTAAGAAAATAACCTTGTCTTTTAATTCTTTTACCGAAACATTAAAGTTTTTAACACGGTTAAAAGTATTTGTCATATCATTTAACTCATGATAATGTGTAGCAAATAATGTTTTAGCTTTTGAAGGGTGTTCGTGTAAATATTCGGCAATTGCCCATGCGATTGAAATTCCATCATAGGTGCTTGTTCCTCGTCCAATTTCATCTAATAATACCAAACTTCGGTCTGAAATATTATTTAAAATACTTGCCGTTTCATTCATTTCTACCATAAAAGTAGATTCGCCCATAGAAATATTATCACTTGCACCAACACGTGTGAAAATTTTATCGACAATACCGATTCGAGCATTTTGAGCGGGTACATAACTTCCCATTTGCGCCAATAAAACAATTAACGCTGTTTGACGTAAAATAGCCGATTTACCACTCATATTTGGACCGGTAATCATAATAATTTGTTGCTGATTTCGGTTTAAAACCACATCGTTTGCAATATATTCTTCACCTATTGGTAACTGTTTTTCTATTACCGGATGACGCCCATTTTTTATTTCCAAATCGGAACTTTCATCAATTTGCGGACGTACATAATTGTTGTATTTAGCCAAATCAGCAAAAGATAATAAACAATCTATTTGTCCAACCAACTGCGCATTTAATTGTATGGGCTGAATATAATCTAATAAAGAACTAGTTAGTTCATTAAAAAGCTGATGTTCGAGTATGCCTATTTTTTCTTCGGCACCTAAAATTTTAGTTTCGTATTCTTTTAATTCTTCTGTAATATAACGTTCCGCATTTACCAAGGTTTGCTTGCGAATCCAATCTACAGGAACTTTATCTTTATGTGAGTTTCTAACTTCAATATAATACCCAAAAACATTGTTAAAAGCTATTTTTAAAGATGTAATTCCAGTACGTTCAATTTCACGTGCCAGCATAGCATCTAAATAATCTTTTCCAGAGGTTGAAATGTTACGCAATTCATCCAATTCTACTGAAATTCCTTCTGCAATTGCATTTCCTTTGTTAATATTTACAGGAGCGTCTTCGTTTAAGGTTTTGGTTATTTTTTCACGCAGTGTTGTGCAACTTTGTAATTGTTCTCCAATAATTTTTAAAGATTCGTTCTCGCTTTTTTCTGAAGCTTCTTTAATAGGAATAATTGCGTTTAACGAATTTTTAAGCAAAACAACTTCACGCGGATTTACTTTGCCAGTAGCAACTTTAGAAACCAAGCGTTCAATATCACTAATTTGTTTTATTTGATAGGCTGCCAGTTCAAAAAACTCATCATTATCAATAAAATATTTTACAATATCGTGACGTTTTTTTATGCGATTAATATCTTTTAACGGTAATGCTAGCCAACGTTTTAACATACGTCCGCCCATTGGCGAAATGGTTTTGTCAATTACATCTAATAATGTAACTGCATTCACCGAAGTAGAGTTATATAACTCTAAATTTCTGATGGTAAACCGATCCATCCACACATAATTTTCTTCAGAAATTCTATTAATTGCAGCTATATGTTCTAGTTTGTTGTGTTGTGTTTCTGATAAATAGTACAAAACAGCACCCGCAGCAATAATTCCTTCATGTAAATCAGCAACACCAAACCCTTTTAATGTTTTTACTTTAAAATGATTAGTTAATGTTTCAAAAGCATATTCAGTCTGAAAAATCCAATCTTCTAAATAAAAAGTATAAAAACGGTTTCCAAATAATTCGAAAAATTTATTTTTATGTTGTTTTTGAACCAAAACCTCACTCGGATTGAAGTTTTGCAGCAACTTATCAATATATTCTGAATTTCCTTGAGCCGTTAAAAATTCACCAGTTGAAACATCTAAAAATGAAATTCCCAGCTGTTTTTTTCCAAAGTGAATAGCAGCTAAAAAATTATTGGTTTTAGATTGCAAAACTTCATCATTCAATGCAACACCTGGAGTAACCAATTCGGTAACACCTCTTTTAACAATAGTTTTAGTCATTTTTGGGTCTTCCAACTGATCGCAAATAGCTACGCGCATTCCAGCTTTTACCAATTTAGGTAAATAGGTATTTAACGAATGATGCGGAAAACCGGCTAAGGCAGTTTCGGTTTCGCTACCTGCACCGCGTTTGGTTAAAATAATCCCTAAAACCTTTGCCGCTTTTTTAGCATCTTCGCCAAAAGTTTCATAAAAATCACCAACTCTAAATAGCAACATAGCATCAGGATATTTAACCTTAATAGCATTGTATTGTTTCATTAATGGAGTGACTTTCTTGGTTTTTGCTGCCAATTTTTTAGGAAATTAAGTTAGTTTTGCGAAGTTACATTTTATATTTATAATTATGAATTACAAATTTTTGTTAATTATAATAAAGTGTGTATGAAATGAAAAATCTAGCGCATAGAATTATGAGATATTTGGACTGCGCTTACTATAACATTTCAACAATTAAATGAATAAATTATAACAATGAGAAAATTAAAAAACAGCGAGCTTGGAAGATTGAATGTAGAAGACTTCAAAAAAACGGATAAAATTCCGCTAATTGTAATTTTAGATAATATTAGAAGTTTAAATAATATTGGTTCAGTTTTTAGAACTAGTGATGCTTTTTTAATTGAAAAAATTTATTTGTGTGGAATTACCGCACAACCACCACATAAAGAAATTCATAAAACGGCATTGGGAGCTACTGAATCTGTTGCTTGGGAATATGTTGAAGATACTTTAACTTTAGTTGAAAAGTTGAAAGCTGAAAAGTTGAAAGTTATTTCTATTGAACAAGCTGAAAACAGTATTATGTTGCAAGATTTCTCTATTAATCCAAATCAAAAATATGCGATTGTTATGGGAAATGAAGTAAAAGGTGTGCAGCAAAAAGTAGTTTCTGCAAGTGATTATTGTATTGAAATTCCTCAGTTTGGCACAAAACACTCATTAAATATTTCCGTAAGTTGTGGAGTTGTTTTGTGGGATTTGTTTAAAAAGTTTTATTTTAAGCAATAAGCCAAAAAGGAATAGAAAAAAAGCTTTTAGGTAATATTAAAATCCTAAAATCAATTTAGCGATTAAAAAGTAAATTAAAATCCCTAAAATATCATTACTAGTTGTTATAAATGGACCTGTAGCTAAAGCCGGATCTATATTTCTTTTATCTAAAATAATTGGCACAAAAGTTCCTATAATTGAAGCGATAATAATAACGGAAACTAACGAAATAGCAACTGTTAATCCTACTTTAAATTCAAATCCTAAAAAAAACATTCCGGCAGACATTAATAATACCGCTAGAATGAAACCATTTAATAAACTAAGTGACACTTCTTTAATAAGCCTGTTCCATAATGAACCTCTTAAACTATCATTTGCCAAACCTTGTACAACAATAGCAGAAGATTGAACCCCAACATTACCTGCCATTGCGGCAATTAATGGTGTAAAGAAAAAAAGCTCGGGAAAATGTTTCATTGCATCTCCAAAACCTCCTAACACGGAAACACTTACAAAACCTCCAAATAGGGCTAAAATTAGCCAAGGCAAACGCGCCTTGGTAAGTTCCCAAATTGTATCATCTGCTTCAACATCTTGTGAAATACCAGCTGCCATTTGATAATCTTTTTCAGCTTCCTCTTTAATAACATCAACAATATCATCAATAGTAATTCTTCCAACTAAACGTCCAATTTCATCAATAACTGGGATGGCTTCTAAATCGTATTTTTGCATAATTCTGGCAACATCTTCAGCTTTATCATTTACATTTACCGAATCTACTTTTTTTATAAAAACATCTTTTATGGCTGTTTTTGTAGAGGTTGTTAGTAAATCTTTTAAAGAGAGTCTCCCTTTTAATTTGTCAGCATCATCAACCACATAAATGGAATGAACTCTGGTAACTTCTTCAGCTTGTGCACGCATTTCTTTTACACAAGTTAATACATTCCAATTTTCATTTACTTTTACTAACTCTTTAGCCATTAAACCACCTGCCGTATTTTCATCGTAACGTAAAAGTTCAACAATTTCTTTAGCATGTTCTTCATCTTCAATGTGAGCAATTACTTCTTCTTTTTGTTCTTCTGAAAGTTCAGCAATAATATCAGCAGCATCATCAGTATCTAATTCGTCAATTTCTTCAGCAATTTCTTTTGATGAGAGTCCTTTTAAAACTTTTTCACGGGTGTCTTCATCAAGTTCAGTAATTACATCCGAAGTTATATCACTATCTAATAATTTAATTAAATAAATAGCTTCTTGTACATACAATTCTTCAATTATTTCAGCAACATCGGCATAGTGGACTTCTTCCAATAAAACGTGAAGTGAATCATCATTTTTTTCAGCGATTAATTGTTGAATGTCTTCTATGTATTGTTTTGTAATTTCAAATGGCATCTTTTTCTATTTTAGAAGTAAGACTAATAAATTCTTCAACCGATAATTGCTCAGGTCGTTTAGCAAAGATAGTATCTTCTCTTAAACTATCTGATAAATTAAGCGTTTTTAAACTGTTACGAAGTGTTTTTCGGCGTTGCTGAAAAGCTGTTTTTACAACTTTAAAAAATAATTTTTCATCAACTGGAAGTGTATAATTTTCTTTTCTAATTAATCTAATTACACCGGAATCAACTTTTGGAGGAGGATCAAAAACAGTTGGAGGTACTGTAAATAAGTATTCAACTTTATAAAATGCCTGTGCTAATACCGATAAAATTCCGTATTTTTTACTGCCTGCTTTTTCAGCAATTCTTTCAGCAACTTCTTTTTGAAACATTCCTGAAAATTCAGGAATTTGATGCTTGTTTTCTAAGGTTTTAAAAACAATTTGTGTTGAAATATTATATGGAAAATTCCCGATTATAGCTACCTGCTCTTTGCCAAAATAGTCTTCTAAATTTATTTTTAAAAAATCTTTTGAAATAATCCTGTTTGCTAAATTTAAATAATGAGCTTGTAAATATTCAACCGATTCTGTGTCAATTTCAATAACATGTGTTGTAATTTTTTTTTTAAGCAAATACTTGGTTAAAACACCCATTCCCGGTCCAATTTCCAACACATTTTTATAGTCTTTTTCAGTTAAACTGTCCGCTATTTTCTGAGCGATTAGTTCATCTTTTAAAAAATGTTGTCCAAGGTGTTTTTTTGCTCTTACACTCATACAATTAGTTTTTTGTAGCCATACTAAATTGTTCGCTAATTACTTTTAATTCGGTTCTGAATGCTACAATTTTATTTTTAAACAATTGCATTGCTTCGTTTCTTAATCTATCAGCATCTTCATTATAGTATTCTTGTAAGGTTTCAATGCTATCTGTTGTGTATTGAACTGCATAGGTTATACCTCCCATTTCTTCTTCAATCATTACCTGACTCATTTTTGCTGTTGTAAATTTTCCAGTAGCTAGCATTTCTGGAATATGTTTTGTTTTCATCCAGTTTAGCCATTCTTGATGGATTGTTTCGTCTACATTTGTGGTTACGTTATAAATGTACATTGTTTTTTAAGTTTAAAAGTTGAAAGATTTTGTTTAATTTATTTCATCTCCTCGTAATTTTCGATATTTTTTTCGCGCATCAACTAAATAAATACTTGATGGGTATTCGAAAATAATTTTTTGATAATATTCTTTTGCTTTTTCAATTGCGTTTAACTTATTTAAATACAATTCTGCCAAATAATAAACGGCATCATCGGCTAAAATATCTTCTTTATTAATTGTTATTATTTTTAAATAGTTGTTTTCAGCGTTTACAAACTCATTTAATTTTTCAAATAATTTAGCTTGTTTAAACAAAGCTTCATCTTCAATAGAATGCCCTTTAAAATTATTTAAAATAACTTGTAAAGTGTCTATTGCTTGCTGATTTTTATTTTGAAATGCCAATAAATCGGCAAGAGCATATTTTTTTAAGGCTATTTTTAAACTGTCTTTTACAACATTATCTGTAATTAATAAATTTAAATCCAATGCATCATTTGCTATTAATTGAGAGGTGGATTTTTTTAATACTCTCAATTGAGATTGCGCCCAATCAAAATCGCCTTTAAAATAGGATGTTTGTGCAATTTTAAAACGTGCAGTTTGCCCAATTGCATGATTTTTTAAATCATTTTGAACCTGTGTATAATAAATTAATGCAGTATTAAATTTATTAGAAAACACTAAAATATCAGCAAGCTTTGTTTTTATGTTTCCTTTTTCAAATTCATTTACAGGCAATTTTTGAGCTTCTTTTAAAAGTGAAATCGCTTTTTCCGGTTCATTTTTATTAAATGCTAAAAATTCAGCATATAATAATTGGATTCCTAGTGTGTTTTTGTTTTTACCATAATCTTTAAAAAGCTGTTGGAATTGTAATTCTATATTGCTAATATCAGCTTCTGTATTAATGGAAATTTGTAATAAATAAAGTTTTGAAATTAATTTTTCTTCTAAATTGTCAGTATTTTCTAAAACATAGTTAAAGCAATTTTTAGACACTTCATAATAGGTGTCTTCAAAAGTAATTTTACCTAGCTCAATAATACCTTTTAAACTACTTAAATTTCTTTTTTGTAACGCTTTTTCTTGAATAAATGCTTTTGAATACTCTTTTTGTTGCATATACAGCCAACTTAATAATTCGTTCCAACTATTTTGTGGGTTGTTTTGCATTTTTTGTATCAATAATTTTCTTAAAAAATTATTGGCTTCATTTTCACTATCATCGGTTATATACCTTCCAATGTATGTTTTTGCACTTGGTAAATAATTAATATTGGTTTCAATTAAATTTAAATAGGTTTTAAGCATGTTTTCAATGTCAGCTTTTTCCCCATAAATAGCTGCAATTTGCAAATTGTAATTTACATTTGGGTTTAATTCCATAGCCTTTTTAAATGCTAAAAGTGCATAATCCAGCAAATGGTTTTTTTGGAATGTTCGTCCTATTAAATATCCTTGATTTTTCGATTTTTCTATAGTATTTATTGCTTCTTTATAAAAAAAAGTAGCGCTATCCTGTTGGTGCTGTAATTGATAATTATACCCTAAATCTACTAATAAATGATATTGATTTGGTACTTTGTTTAACTGTTTATTTATGAGCTTTTTTACTTCCTCAAAATTTTCTAATTGCTGATAAGAATCTACTAACTGGTTAAAATAACTTGTATTTAACGGGTTTTTTTCGTGTAAAATTTTATAAATAGAAACTGCCTTTTCATATTCTCCATTTCTAAAATATAAAAATGCCAATGAAGCCTCCTGAGCCTTTGTCTGTAAGGAGAAACAACAAATAAATATGATTAAAATTTTACGCATTTTGTATCATTAATTCTTTCAAAGATAACCAAACAAGTGTTAAAGTTTTTATAAAAACCTGTTATTTTAAACTATATATTGTAACATTTTGGCACAGAAATTGTCTTAACAATATAAAACAACTAAATTTTATATTATGAAAGAATTAATCAAACAATACGAAACTGCAAAAAAGAAATCATTAAAATTCATGAAAAAAGGTCAAATTAATAAATATTTTGATGCCTTAATTGAAATGAATAAATACAAAAAAATGATTACAGTTAGCGCTAATTAATTAGTTCAAATCCACAATATGGTATTAAAACTTTTGGAATTTTAATTCCTTCAGGTGTTTGGAAATTTTCTAATAAACCTGCTAAAATTCTTGGTAAAGCTAAAGAGCTACCGTTTAAAGTGTGCGCTAATTCACTTTTACCTTCGCTATTTTTAAATCGAAGTTTTAAGCGATTTGCCTGAAATGCTTCAAAGTTTGAAACTGAACTAACTTCTAACCAACGGTCTTGAGCAGTTGAAAATACTTCAAAATCGTATGTTAAAGCTGATGTAAAGCCAATATCGCCACCACATAAACGCAATATTCTGTAAGGTAAATTTAATTCTTGTAAAATACCTTTTACATGATTTACCATATCATCCAATGCTTCATAAGATTTAGATGGGTGTTCAATGCGTACAATTTCAACTTTGTCAAATTGGTGTAGCCTGTTTAAACCACGTACATGTGCTCCGTAAGACCCAGCTTCTCTTCTAAAACAGGGTGTGTATGCAGTTTTACAAATTGGAAATTCATCTTCTTTTAAAATTACATCTCTAAAAATATTAGTAACAGGAACTTCTGCAGTAGGAATTAAAAATAAGTTATCCTGCGCATCATGATACATTTGACCTTCTTTATCGGGTAATTGCCCAGTTGCAATTCCTGAAGCTTCATTAACTAAATGCGGTACTTGAACCTCATCATAACCAGCCTCTGAATTTTTATCTAAAAAATAATTAATTAAAGCACGTTGCAGTTTTGCTCCTTTACCTTTATAAACTGGAAAACCAGCTCCAGTAATTTTATTTCCAAGTTCAAAATCTATAATGTCATATTTTTTTGCTAATTCCCAATGAGGTAATGCACCTTTATGTAAAACTGGTATTTCTCCTTCTTCAAAAACATTTAAGTTGTCTTCTTCTGAAGAACCAGCAGGTACTATTTCATTTGGAATATTAGGTATTAAATATAATAGTTCTTGTAATTCTGTAGCTTTATTTTGAAGATTTTCAGTTAATTCTTTTGATTTTTCTTTTAATAAAACCGTTTTTTGTTTTAAAATTTCCGCTTTTTGGCGTTCGCCAGATTTAAATAGTTGCCCAATGTCTTTTGATAATTTATTAGATTCAGCCAATAAAGCATCTAATTCTGTTTGAATAGCTCTTCTATCTTCATCTGCTTCAATAGTTTTAGCAACTAATTGTTCAGCGTTCTTTAAATTCCTTTTTGCTAAACCTTTTAAAACAGTTTCTCTGTTTTCTCTAATAAATGCAACTTGTAACATTGTTCTAACCTTTTTAGTTGAACCGCAAATTTAATAAATTGCTATTAAAAGAAACGAATTAGTTTAATTTGATTTTAAAGTAATGGTTTCGCGTATTTCAGAAATTATTTGTGGCACTTCTGAAATTTTAAAATTAAACTCAATTTTAATTGAATTTTTATTAGCTTTTGAAAGCTTAAATGTGCCTTTTTTTATGGGATAATAACCTGTTTCACCCTTGCAATAACAAAAACGGCCAAAGTAGAGTTTTACATTTTTAAGGTCTTCATCGGTTAATTCAACTTCGTTAAGTTCGGTATCTAATTCGGCATATACAATTTCGGTATAATTACTATCCTGTGTGTTTGGAATTGGGTTTTTATTAAAAGTATATTTTAATAGCGTTTTTTCCCCTTCTGAAATTATTGGGTATAAAATACCAAATTTATCAGCCTTAAATTCAATTGTTTTATTGGGAATTAGCTCCATTGAACACGTGCTGTTTTCAGGACAGTTAGCTGTTTTCTGAATAATATGTTGGCTTAACACATAATTTGGTTTGCATGAAACAATGGATAAAATTAGTATGATTAAAATATTTTTCATCAAATTTATTTTAACTATTCTTATTCAAAAAAAATGCCATTTATGTAATCTATTGAATTTTTCTTATCTTTTTCTAATTGTAGTTTTAAAGCTTCAACAGATTCAAATTTTTGTTCCTCTCGTAAAAATGACAAAACTTCAATGGTAATTTTTTTACCATACAGGTTGCTATCAAAATTAAAAAAATGAATTTCAATTGTTTGATTTTTTCCACTTACTGTGGGCCTAAATCCAATATTCATCATACCAAAAACTGTGTTATTTCCAATTTCTGATTTTACAATATATGCTCCCGTTTTTGGGATTAGCTTATAGGTTTCTTTTATATATAGGTTAGCGGTTGGAAAACCAATTTTTTCGCCTAAATTTTTACCTTTTACAACCTCACCGGTTAGCATAAAATTGTAGCCTAAATAGCTATTTGCTTTTTCAATTTCACCATTTTCAATGGCAGTTCTAATTTTAGTTGAACTCACTGCAATGTCACTAATTTCTTGCTGAGAAATCTTTTTTACCTTAAAGTTATAGGTAAATCCATAGTCTTTTAATTGTTCAAAATTCCCCTCTCTATTTTTACCAAAATGATGATCGTATCCAATAACTAATCTGGAAATATTTAAAGTATTTACTAAAATATTTCTAACAAAGTCTAATGCAGATAATTTTGCAAAACTTTTGGTAAATTTATGAATCACTAAAATTTCTAAACCTAATTTTTCAAGTAAATAAGTGCGTTCTTCAATAGTATTAATCAATTTAATTTCTAAATCTTTTTGTAGAACCATTCTTGGGTGTGGGAAAAAAGTAAGTAATACTGAAGTTGCTTTATTTTTTTTAGCACTTTTAATCAAATTTTTAATCACTTTTTGATGCCCAATATGAACACCATCAAAAGTGCCAATGGTAACAAAAGTTTTATTAGTTGATATAAAATTAGATAAATTAGTAAAAATTTTCAAGATCGAAAACTGAATTTGGTTTATGAAAGAGCAAAAATACTTTAATTAATTAAATTTAAGTTAAATCAATTAATTAAAAAGGCATTATAATTGTAAACAATATATTATCTTTTATATTTGTCAGTTTTCAATATCGAAATAAAAAAATAAGGCATGAAGTATTTTAATAATAAGTTTTTTCTGTTTTTTCTGTTTTTTTCTGTTCAAATTTTTACAGTTTCAGCACAGGAAAAATTTAAAATTTGGTCTAAAAAGTCAATTTCGGAGAAAAGCAGTGCTTTAAAAGTAGACAGGCGTTCAATTCCAAGTGAATTTTCGGTTTACGATTTAGATATAAATTCCTTAAAAAATACTTTAAAAAATGCACCAAAAAGGAATGGGAATTTAAATAAGTCTAGCATTGTTTTAAGTTTCCCAAATGGTGATGGAGAACTTGAGAATTATGAAATTTTTGAGACTCCAATTATGGAGGAAAGTCTTCAAAATAAATATCCAAATATAAGGTCCTACATTGGAAAAGGGGTTGAGAATTCAAATGTTACAATTCGATTTAGTATTACGGAGTCGGGGTTAAATGCTATGACCTTTCAAAATTCAAAAGAAACAACGTTTATAGATCCTTATACTAAAAACAAAGAATCTTATTTAGTATATAATAAAACAGATTTACCAGCGCCAGAGGAAACTTTTATTTGCAAATTTGATGATTTAAATTCAAATACAACTAAAGCAATTACAACCACATCTTCAAAAGCTGATAATGCAAATGATGGTGTTTTGAGAACTTTCAGATTAGCTATTGCAACTACTGGAGAGTATTCTCAATTTCATTTAAATCAACAAAATATTGGGTCTTTAGAAACTGATGAAGTTAAAAAAGCCGCGGTATTATCTGCAATAGTTACAACTATGACACGAGTTAACGGGATTTTTGAAAGAGATGTTGCTTTAACTATGGTTTTAGTAGATAATAATACTGATATCATTTTTTTAAATGGTGATACAGATGGTTTTACAAATGACGATTCTGAAAAATTAATTGATGAGAGTCAAAGTGTTATTAATGCTACTATTGGAACTAATAATTATGATATAGGACATACTTTTAGTACAGGAGGAGGTGGTTTAGCGCAACTGAATTCACCTTGTACTCCAACTGGAAAGGCTAGGGGTATAACTGGTTCTGGAAGCCCAATTGGAGATGCTTATGATATTGATTATGTTGCTCATGAAATGGGGCATCAATATGGAGCTCATCACACTTTTAACGCGACTTCTGGAGGTTGTAGTGGCAATATTAGTCAGGGAACTGCTATTGAGCCGGGTAGTGGCTCAACAATTATGGCATACTCTGGTCTTTGTGCCCCAAATAATGTACAAAATTTAAGTGATGCTTATTTTCATTACATCAGTATTAAAGAAATGTGGGCTAATATTACAATTGGAAATAGCACTTGCGCTGCTATTTCAAATATTACCAATAATATGCCTATAATTGAGGGTGTTAAAGACTATACAGTCCCAATTTCTACACCGTTTGCTTTGTCGGTAAATGCAACAGATATTGATGGCGATAATCTTACTTATACTTGGGAGCAGTTGGATTCTGAATCAACTACCTACCCTTTAGTTTCAACAGCAATAGGTGGGCCGGCATTTAGATCTTTAAGTCCCAGTGAAAATCCTGAAAGGACTTTTCCAGCTTTGGCAACAATTTTACTTGGAAATACAGCGAATGAATGGGAGGTTTTACCTTCTGTGTCAAGAACAATGAGGTTTGGTGTTACTGTAAGAGATAATAATGAAAATGGAGGGCAAACTGCTAGTGCAGAATCTGTTGTAACATTTAGCGAAAATTCAGGTGCTTTTAAAGTTACTTCTCAAACTACGCCAGAAAATTGGTATGCAGGAACGGCCGAAACAATTACCTGGGATGTTGCAAACACAACAGATGCTCCTGTAAATTGTTCAAAAGTAAATATATTATTTTCAACTGATGGAGGAAAAACTTATCCATTTGTGTTGGCATCGAATGTACAAAATAATGGTTTATATAATATTGTAACCCCTAATATTACAACTAAAAATGGGCGTATAAAAGTTGAAAGTGTTGGCAATATATTTTTTAATACTAACATTGCAGATATTGAAGTGCAATCTTCAGAATTTATAATGAATTTTGAAGCCTCTAGTTTGGATATTTGTGCTTCAAATGAGGTTGTTTATAATATGACTTACAATACATATTTGGATTTTAATGAAGAAACAACCTTTTCAGCAACTGAAATTCCAAATGGAGCAACTGTAACATTCAACCCTGAAACAGCTATAGATGATAACACTGCTGTGCAAATGATAGTAACAGGAATAGATAGCAATATTGTTGGATCATATAGTATCTCTGTTACCGGAACTTCTACTTCAATTATAAAAAGCACTGCAGTTTCTTTAAATGTATTTTCTTCACAAATAAATCCTCCAACTTTAAGCTTACCAGAAAATGAAAGTGTAGGTTTATTAGAACCTTATAATTTAAGCTGGACTTCAGATGAAAATATTCTTACTTATAACATAGAAATTGCAACTGATGAAACGTTTTCTACAATTTTAGAATCTGACAATTTGAATGTCAATAATTATACACCTCAATTATTACAACATAATACAACATATTATTGGAGGATAAAAGGGAAAAATGATTGTGGGGAAAGCGAATATTCAACTATTTACAATTTTACAACGGCTAATATTGTGTGTAACACAAATAATGCTGAAGATACACCAATTGACGTGCCGGATAATACTTTAAGCGGGGTAAGTTCAATTATAAATATTACTAATAATAAAATTATTTCAGATGTAAATGTAACTGTTAATGTACCACATCAATGGGTAGGGGACCTGACGTTAACATTAATAAGCCCAAAAGGAACAAATGTTTTATTGTCTGAAAATAATGGAGATGAAGGATTAAATTATACCAATACTATTTTTGATAGCGATGCAGATAAATCTATTAGCACTGGAACGGCTCCATTTACAGGGGTGTTTAAGCCGCAAGGGGAATTATCTATTCTAAATAATGAAGAGTCTTATGGGGAATGGACATTATTAGTTGTTGATGGAGGCCCTGAAGATTTAGGAAGTATTGAAAGTTGGAGTATTGAAATTTGTGGAGTTGAAGTAATAAGTGATGATAATGATAAAGATGGGGTCTTAAACGATGTAGATATATGTCCAGATACACCTTTAGGAAATGTAGTTGATGCAACTGGATGTACAATTTTTTCATTACCTGCTGAAAATTTTACAATTGAAGCTATAAGTGAAACATGCCCAGATAAAAACAATGGGCAAATTTTAATTTCGGCTCAAGAAAATTATCCTTATCAAGTTACAATAAACGGAAATAATGCGAATCTGGTTAACGAAAATTTAAACCCGGGTATTTATAATGTTTGTATTGCAATAACAGAAGAAAATTACGAGCAATGTTTTGTTGTTACCATTGAAGAAGGGGTTACAATTTCAGGTAAAGCAACTGTTGAATCAGGAAAGGCTTCTATAGAAATTGAACAAGGAACAGCTCCTTATATTGTTTTGGTTAATAATGAATTTGCTTTGGAAACATTTTCATCTTCTTTTAGCATTGATAATATTAAACATGGTGATTTAGTTGAGGTGAAAACCAATATTTCTTGTGAGGGTGTTTTTTCTAAATCAATTGATTTATTCGATGAAATTGTAGCATATCCGAATCCAACTAAAGGGAATTTTGAAATTGCATTACCCGTTTCTCAAAATAAAGTTAAAATTGAATTGTATAATATTCAATCACAATTAATTTCAGTAAAGGAGTATAATGTTGTTTACGGAAAAGTTCAATTAAATCTTACTAATAATGCTACAGGGTTGTATTTTGCAAAAGTTTATTTAGATAAACCGGTACTGCTTAAAATTATTAAAGAGTAACTATATGGCATTTTTTAAAATAGATTCAAAAATAAAATTGAGGATTTTTTTTTAATATAATTAAGATAATTATTCAATACCAAAAATTAGTAATAAATTTGTTTAATTGTATAATTAAAATTTTATTCATTGAAAAAAACACTACTTTCTATATTTTTATTTGTATTTGCAATACCTTTTTACGGACAAATTCAATCTTATTATAACGGGCTAGATTTTAATAAAACTGAAAACGAATTGTTTTTAGAATTATCTAACAGAATTATTACTACACATACAGCAATACCTTATACTTCTGGTTCTATTGATACTTGGGATGTACTAAAACAGGTTGATGAGGATCCTACAAATACATCAAATGTATTGTTAATTTATGGTTATAATGATACTGATGGAATTGCTAACACAGATAGAACAAGAGATAAGAATTTACAAGATACTGGCGGTGGTGATCCAGGGAGATGGAACAGAGAACATATTTTTGCTAAATCATTAGCAACTCCAAATTTAGTTACCGATGAACCAGGTCCAGGTACCGATGTTCATAATTTAAGACCAGCAGATTCAGAAAGAAATTCAGACAGAAGCAATAGAAAATTTACTGAAGGAATTGGAAACTCAAGGATAATATCAACTAATGGAGGTTGGTATCCGGGAGATGAATGGAAAGGAGATATTGCACGAGCTGCAATGTATATGTATTTAAGATATCATGGAGATGGTTCGCAAATTTCACAAACAAAATGTTTACCAATTGATGTTGGTTATGGAACTCCTTTAACTATTGATTCCAACATGATAGATTTATTTTTAAACTGGAATGTTGATGATCCTGTATCAGATTTTGAAAATCAACGAAATGATTATATTGAAGGTGTACAGGGAAATAGAAATCCTTTTATAGATAATCCTTATTTAGCTACATTAATTTGGGGTGGAGTAAATGCTGAAGATAAATGGAATTTAAACAGCTCTTCGGATAATGAAGCACCAAGTTCTCCAACAAATTTAATGGCTTCTAATATTACCCACGAGTCAGCAGATATTAGTTGGACTGAAGCAACTGATAATATAGGTGTAATTGATTATTTAATATATTTAAATGGTGAATATTTAAAAACTACATCCTCAACATTTTCTTCAATTTTAGGATTAAATGCAAATACCAATTATTCAATTACCGTAAAAGCAAGAGATGCAGCATCTAATTTGTCTGAAGCAAGTGTAATTTTAAATATTGAAACATTAGAAGGGCCTTTGGTTTTGTTTTCAGAAGATTTTAGTAATTGTGGAGATTTAGCCTTTTTCACATACAATGAAGCGAGTAATAAAAACTGGACATGTGAAACCCAATATGGTGAAAATAATTCAGGATCTATCGGTATTAATGGATATCAGCAAGATGTATTAAGTAAAGATTGGTTGATTACGGCTACACCTATTAATTTTGATATTGCTACAGCAGAAAAAATCAGTTTTTATACAGATGCAGCCTATGGAACAACACCGCTAGAGTTACTTTATTCTTCAGATTATGATGGTGCAAGTAATCCAAGTAATTTTACATGGAATGCCGTACCAAATATTACAATTCCAACTCACTCAAATGGGAGTGGAACAGAAGAAGTTTATACATTTTCTAACATAGATATTAGCTCAATTACTGGTACAGTTTATATGGCGTTTAAATATTATTCAAACAGTGAGCCAACTCGTTGGACTGTTGATAGTTTTGAAATTACAGCCGAAAATGATAATGATGATATTGATAATGATGGTATTTTAAACGATGTAGATTTATGTCCAAATACCCCAGCAGGAGAAAGTGTTGATGCAAATGGTTGTTCAGAGAGTCAGTTGGATGATGATAACGATGGGGTTGCCAATGGTAATGATACATGCACAGATACACCAGCAGGAGAAGATGTAAACTCAAACGGTTGTTCAGAGAGTCAGTTAGATGATGATAATGATGGTATTATGAATAATGTAGATTTATGTCCAAATACACCAGCAGGAGAAAGTGTTGATGCAAATGGTTGTTCAGAGAGTCAGTTGGATGATGATAACGATGGGGTTGCCAATGGTAATGATACATGCACAGATACACCAGCAGGAGAAGATGTAAACTCAAATGGTTGTTCAGAGAGTCAGTTAGATGATGATAATGATGGTATTATGAATAATGTAGATTTATGTCCAAATACACCAGCAGGAGAAAGTGTTGATGCAAATGGTTGTTCAGATAGCCAGTTGGATGATGATAATGATGGAGTTGCCAATGCTGTTGATATATGTCCAAACAGCAGTGTAGGATCAACTGTAAATGCTTCGGGTTGTTTTACCTTACCTGCAAATAATTTTACTATTGAAACCATAAGCGAAACATGTCCAGATAAAAATAATGGTCAAATTATAATTACTGCTCAGGAAAATTATCCATATGTAATTAAAATTAATGGAGTTACAGCCAATCTGCAAAACAATAATTTAGATCCTGGAACGTATGATGTATGTATATCCGTAGAAGATGAAAATTACGAACAATGCTTTGTAGTTGAAATACAGGAAGGTACAACTATCTCAGGTAAAGCAAGTGTTAGTTCAGGTAAAGTTTCAATAAATATTGAACAAGGAACAGCTCCTTTTAATGTGCTTGTGAATAAAAAAGTTGTTTTAAAAACGGTATCATCTCAATTCACTATTAATGCAAAACATGGGGATTTAATAGAAATTATTTCCGATGTAACTTGTGAAGGTATTTTCTCAAAATCAATTAATTTATTTACTGAAATTATTGCATATCCAAACCCTTCAAAAGGTAGTTTTGAAATTGCTTTACCAGTTGCTCAAAATAAAGTAACTATAGAAATCTATAATATTCAATCACAATTAATTTCTATAAGAGAATATCCTGTACTTTATGGAAAAGTTCAACTAAATATTGAAAATAAACCTACTGGTTTATATTTATTAAAAGTGAATTTAGATGAGCCCGTTTTATTAAAAATAATTAAAGAATAAATAGCACCTAAACCTAAAAAAAAGACATTGCCTTAAACTTTAAGCAATGTCATTTTTTTAAAGTTTAAATACCTGTAATTTTTAAAGTTTAAATACCTGTAATTATTTAAAAATTAATATGCTACAAAAAAAATAACTAAATTTAAATACTTATTTTAGCAGTTAAACATAAATAAAATGTCATTATTATTACTTTACGCATCTTTATCTATCTTTTTTTCTTTTTTATGTTCTGTTTTAGAGGCAGTACTTTTAAGTATAACCCCAACATTTATTAACATAAAAAAACAAGAAGGTAGAAAATTTGCACTTGTTCTTGAAAAATTAAAGGAAGATGTTGACAAACCTTTAATTGCAATTTTAACTCTAAACACTATTGCACATACTGTTGGAGCAATTTTAGTTGGTATTGAAGCAGATAAACTACCTTATGAAATTAATTTTTTAGGGATAAATTTTGTAGGTGTTATTTCTGCTATTATGACTCTTTTAATTTTAGTAGTTTCAGAAATAATTCCAAAAACTATAGGTGCAACTTATTGGAAACAACTAGCAAGTTTTACCTCAAGATCATTAATTCTATTAATATTCCCGTTAAAATGGACTGGTGTTTTGTGGTTATTACAACTTACTACAAAATTAATTGGAGGGAAAGGAGCTCATGGTTCTATTTTAAGTAGAGAAGATTTTCATGCAATGACAGATATTGCACATAAAGAAGGTGTTTTTGAAAAAAATGAAAGTGCCATTATCAAGAACCTTTTAACTTTTAAAGAGGTTTTAGCAAAAGATATTATGACACCCAGAACCGTTATGATTACTGCCTCAGAAAATGATACCATAAAATCTTTTTTTGAAAAATACCCAAAACTTCGTTTTTCACGAATTCCAATTTATAGCAAAAATGCCGATAATATTACTGGTTTTGTTTTAAAAGGTGAAGTTTTAGAAGAAATTATTAATGGCAATGGCAATGAAAAATTGGTAAATCTAAAAAGAGAAATTTTAGTTACCAATAGAAATTTACCAATACCTGATTTGTTTGAACGGTTTATTGCAGAAAGAGAGCATATTGCTTTGGTAGTTGATGAGTATGGATCAACAAGCGGTTTAGTAACTATGGAAGATGTTATTGAAACCTTATTAGGGATGGAAATAATGGATGAAAGTGATACTATTGCAGATTTGCAATATTTGGCACGTAAAAACTGGGAAACCCGCGCTAAAAAAATTGGTCTTATTTACGAGAAGAAAAATGAAGAAGAAGAGAATGGTTAGTTTTCTTCTTCGTATTCTTCATATAAAAAGTCGTTATACGGAAAACGCGTAATATGTATTTTTTTTACTTCTTCAAAAATCTTTGCTCTAAATTCTTCTAAATTTTCTTTATTTAATGCTGAGATAAAAAGACAATTATTTTCGTCTAATCTATTCATCCAAGTTTTTTTCCAATCCTCTAACGTATAATGTACTTTGGTTTTTTCAGTAACTAAATCATCATCATCAATTGTTTCGTGTTGGTAAGCATCAATTTTATTAAACACCATAATGGTTGGTTTATCAATACTATTAATTTCATCTAAAATTTTATTTACTGAAGCTATATGATCTTCAAAATTAGGATGAGAAATATCAACTACATGTAATAATAAGTCAGCTTCACGAACTTCATCTAAAGTAGATTTAAAAGATTCAACCAATTGTGTTGGTAATTTTCTAATAAATCCAACAGTATCAGTTAATAAAAAAGGAATGTTTTTAATCACTACTTTTCTAACAGTTGTATCTAAAGTTGCAAATAATTTATTTTCGGCAAAAACATCACTTTTGCTAACTACATTCATTAAAGTAGATTTCCCAACGTTTGTATAGCCAACTAGTGCTACCCGTACCATTTTACCTCGGTTTTTACGTTGCACAGCCATTTGTTTATCAATAACTTTAAGCTTCTTTTTAAGCAAAGTTATTTTATCTCTAATTATACGTCTGTCAGTTTCAATTTCTGTTTCACCAGGACCGCGCATTCCAATTCCCCCTTTTTGACGTTCTAAGTGCGTCCAAAGGCGTGTTAAACGAGGTAATAAGTATTGGCATTGTGCTAACTCTACTTGTGTGCGTGCATAACTTGTTTGTGCTCTGCTTGCAAAAATATCAAGGATTAAATTAGTTCTGTCAAGTACTTTACAGTCTAATACTTTTTCAATATTTCGTAATTGTGCGGAAGAAAGTTCATCATCAAAAATGGCTGTTTCAACTTTATTCGCAATCATATATTGTTTTACTTCTTCTAATTTTCCTGCTCCTATAAAAGTTTTTGGATTTGGTGTGTCTAATTTTTGAGTAAAACGTTTTACAGCTTTACCTCCTGCTGTTAGTGTTAAGAACTCTAATTCATCTAAATATTCGTTAGATTGTTCTTCGTCTTGATGTTGTGTTACAACTCCAATTAAAACAGCCTCTTCTGTGGTAACTTTTTTTTCTTCAATCATATTTTAAATAGCTAAAAACACTATAAAAGTTAATTTGTAACTTCTATAATTCAAAGGCAAAGATACAATACAATGTTTAATTGTAATTTTGTATTTTGTGCTTTTTAAAAATAGTTTATGTTTTCATACTTTAAATCGTCTGGTAAAATTGAACAGGCTTATACAATTGCTTTTTATAATCTTGAAAATTTATTTGATACTAAAGATGATCCTAATACTTTAGATGATGATTTTACTCCAAAGGGAAGAAAAAATTGGCATTATAAAAGGTATAAAAGAAAACTTAAAAAGTTGGGAAGTGTAATGGTTCAATTGGGAAATGAAAGGTCTTACCATTCACCGGCAATTATTGGTGTTGTAGAGGTTGAAAATAAAAATGTTTTGGTTGATTTGGTAAACACAAATAATTTAAAAAATGAGAATTATGGAATTGTACATTACGATTCTCCTGATGAACGTGGAATTGATGTTGCATTACTGTATAAAAAAGAGCTATTTGAATTGTTACATTCAGAAACATACCCCCTTTATTTAGATGCAGAAAATGGTGAAAGAGATTATACTCGTGATGTATTATTGGTTAAGGGAAATTTAAACGGAGAATTGGTTCATATACTTGTTAATCACTGGCCTTCCCGAAGAAGTGGTGAAGATTTTACCGAAATAAAAAGAATAAAAGCAGCGGAATTAGTTTCAAGTATTACTTATAAAATTAATAATGAAACAGCTGATGCTAAAATTATTATTATGGGCGATTTTAATGATGACCCAACCAGTAAAAGTGTTAAAAATTATTTAGTAAACGATACTTTTTACAATCCGATGGAGCGTTTAATAAATACTGGAAATGGTACTTTAAACCATAAAAGTACTTGGCATTTATTCGATCAAATTATTTTTTCTAAAAACTTTATTGGTATTGAAGAAAATAAACATTCTTTTAAATATGCAGAGGTTTTTGATAAACACTTTTTAAAAGAGTGGAAAGGTAAATATAAAGGGAACCCATTTAGAACTTATGTTGGTAAGTGGTACTTAGGTGGTTTTAGCGATCATTTTCCTGTATATGTATATTTAAAAAAGAATTAAAGAAAAAAACTCAAACTTTTTAGTTTGAGTTTTTTTCTTTTTTTAGGAAGCTTCAATAGTTAAAGGTATTGTGTAAATTTTATCTTTTATTCCAGGTGTTTTAAATTTTTTATAATTTAAATTTTCACGAACATATTTTACAATATCTTTATTTTCACATCCAGGACATAAAATAACAATTTCACCTTCACTATTAAAAGTGAATTTCAAGGTTACTGTAATTTCTTTTTCTATTGAAAAGTTTGGATTTTGTAGTAATTCTACAATTTGGTTCCTAAGTTCTTTTTTTGTTACATCTGGATTTTCAAAATTTGATGCAAACAATCCAAATGTACCAATTAACAAGGCTAATGCCAGTAATTTATATTTTTTCATTTTGGTAAATTTTAGTTAAACATCTATTTTATTTCATATTAAATTTAGTATTTAAAGTAGTTGAAAGCTTGTTTTTAAAACCGATTAACAATTGTTTAACCAGAACCGTGTTATTTAGATTGTAATTTGTGTTTGTGATTTTAGATTATTAGCTCTATGTTGTTGATATTTATAGTGTTAAGTATAGTTGTTTAAAAATTTAAAAAATAGGTTAAATTAACTATTAACTTAAATTATGTTAAAAAATTAATTTATAGTATTTCTAATACTTTTGACAATAAAAAAGCTCAAACAAATTTGTTTGAGCTTTTTAAATTTTTAGGTTTACAATCATGCTACTTTCATTTTTAAAGGCATTGTATAAATTTTATCTCTTTCTCCTGGATTTTCAATTTTGTGATAATTTAAATTTTGTCTAATAAAATTTAATACTTCTGAATTATTGGAATCAACATTTAAGATTACTATTTCACCTTTTGAACTGAAGGTAAAAGTTAAAGTTACATTTATCTCTTGTTCAATTTTAAATTCAGGAGATTTTAATAGTTTTACAATTTGAGTTCTAATTTCACTTTTTGGCTTTTCAAGATTAGTTTTATTCATTGCAAATAAACTGGATGTGCCAATAACTAAGGCTAAAGCCAATAATTTAAATTTTTTCATAATATATAAATGTTTTAGATTGTTATATGTAAAAGACGTTTGGAAAGAGGGTCTGTGACTCTTATGATATGCTATTAACAAAAATTTAACCTGTAAAATATTAATCAATTTTTAATTGAACCCACATGAAATTGTTGTTTTCTTGATGTTTAAAATTAAAAGCGTATTCTTTTGAAAAAAGTTATTTTATGGATTTTAACTTAAATTATGTTAAAAAAATAATTTAAAGTGTTTTAATACTTTTGATAACAAAAAAGCTCAAACAAATTTGTTTGAGCTTTTTAAATTTTTAGGTTTACAATCATGCTACTTTCATTTTTAAAGGCATTGTATAAATTTTATCTCTTTCTCCTGGATTTTCAATCTTGTGATAATTTAAATTTTGTCTAATAAAATTTAATACTTGAGAATTTTTAGAGTCAACATTTAAAATTACTATTTCACCTTCAGAACTAAAGGTAAAAGTTAAAGTTACATTTATGTCTTGTTCAATTTTAAATTCAGGAGATTTTAATAGTTTTACAATTTGAGTTCTAATTTCACTTTTTGGCTTTTCAAGATTAGTTTTATTCATTGCAAATAAACTGGATGTGCCAATGACTAAGGCTAAAGTAAATAATTTTAATTTTTTCATAATAGTTAGATTTTAGTTCAACATTATTGTTATTTCAAATGTATTATGAAAAGAGATTTTAATAATCTTGAAAAATAGGATTAACAAATGTTTAACCGATAAATAACAGGAAAATATAAAGGATAATATTTTTTATGATTATAATTATCTGTTATACAATAGGTTGAAAATGAATAAATATATAAAACGGCTGATTATAATCTTAAAAAATTAACATAATTTAAGTTAACTCTTTAATTTTTGAATATAAAAAAGCCCAAATTTTTTAATTTGGGCTTTTTTATGAAGGGGGAAATATAAATTATTTTATATTAATTGCCATTGTATAATGTTTATGTGTTTTTCCAGGATTTTCTAATTTTTTACTGTTTAAAGTTTCACGAATAAAACTTAAAACTTTTTTGTCGGTTGAATTTACTTTTAAAACTACTATTTCACCTTCAGAACTAAATGTAAAAGTAACATGTACAGTAATTTGATTCTCAAATGTATTTTCCGAATTTTGAACCAATTCTACAATTTGTTTTCTAATTTCGTCTTTTGAAATTTCAGGGTTAATAATTGTATTAGCAAATAAACTTGTTGTTCCTAATAATAATGCAACTACTAATAATTTAAACTTGTTCATAATATTAATTTTTATTTATTTTTATTTGATTTCACTATTCAAATTTACGTCTAATTCACCTTGAATTTCAATTATTGAAATTTTTAGCACATGTATAAAGTAATTTTTTAATATTGAATAATATTTAAATAAAAAGAATAAAAAATATGAATAAACTAAAAAAATAAACAAAAAAGATTAAAAAATTACACTATCTATAATTTGGAGAGTAATCATTTGGGGCATTTTTTGGCGTATTTTGATAATTTATTAAATTATTTGTCGCATCTGAAAATACCGTCCATTCACTAATTGTAAATACAGAATTTGGTTGGCTAACATCTAAATTTCTAATTGCTTGTCCATCTAAATATTCCCAATTTGTTCCGTTACCATCTTCACCAATAACACCAAAAATATCCATAGTAGTACCTGTGTTATCTACTAATTCATATACATCATCTCCATTTCCAGAAATATATGAAGATGCTATAGTTGGAATTATTGAAAACATTTCAGAAAATCCTGTATTTGCAATAATAATATAGTCACCAGCCGAGATGGTGATTCCATTTAGTTCTATTGGTGAACCAGATACTGTTGTTGCGCCATTTACATACTTATTTAATTTCCAGCCAGCTAAATCAATGGTGGTTTCGCCTGCATTAAATAATTCTATAAACCTTGAAGCGACACTATTTTTTGGGTCTGCAACTTCAGTAATCATAATTTTAGGAATAATTACTGGGCAAATTTCATGAGCTTCATTAAACTGTACATCATCAATACTTCTAACTTCTAATGAAGTTGATAAAACTCCAACAATATTTCCGTGACCTTCTGGAAATAATTCATTGGCAAAATTTGCTTCTCCGCTAGTAAAGACCGTTAATTTTGTTGATTCATTACATGTTTCTAAGGTACGCGTGCCATTATTAGTTCCGCTAAAAAAGGCAAAGGCAGATCCTATTTCATTTTCAACCAATTGAACATTTAACACATTAACAAGTGTATTTTTATAAGTTGGATTTTGAATATCACTAATTAAAATATCCTTTGGAATGATATTAAAAGTTTCTCCGCTATTAAAAATAAAACTGCCAACTTGTTCTTCCTCAATTTCAGTAATAGTATTTCCTTTTGGAAATCCTATAGTTAATACATTATTAACTTCTGCCATGTACAACTTATTTAATTTTACAAATACTTTATCTCCAATTTTAAAGTTTTCAAAAATATTTTCTTGTTCAATTAACAATTGAATTCCAGCTGTTGGGTTTTCGCTAGTATCTTGAATAATTAATCGTTCTTTAAAATTCCCATCTTTATCACTAGAAATTATGTAACCTTCAATTATGTAATTATTGTTCACTCCAAATTCTACCATATCCTCATTATACATTTCTTTAACTTCGGCAATTGAAAGGGTAGGTGTAAAAGCATTTGTATAATTACAACGTTCTTCAGTAAATTTTACATCTTCTGTTTCACGAATATACAATTGATAATCTTCATAATAATTGCTAAAAATGGCAACTATATTTCCTTTTCCTTCAGGTAATAATTGACTTTTAAAATCTGCAAAACCACTGTTTCTTACAATTACTTCATCCAGTAGATTGCAATTTGAATTGAAATTCTCCAGCACTCTGTTTACTGTTGAAGTATTATCAATATTTGCATAAGAACTTCCTAATTCACTTTCTTTAAATTGAACATTTTCAATTTCAATAAGCATTTCCAGCATATCTTCGTTTAATTCATTAATAGTGACAAGTTTAGGTGTAATTTCAGCAACTTCACATGAACGAACAATATAATTATTAAGTTCTAAAGAAGGAATTCTTGCCAATTCCGTACCAACAGCTTTACCTATTTGAATACTTCCAAAGCTATAGCCAACAGCTAATCCTTTTAATTTAATGTATATTTTTCTTCCAACATTATATTTGGTATATATATCAGTTTCATCAATAGATATTTTAATTGCTGAAGTTGGATTTTCAGGTTTATCTTGTATTGAAATTGTTTTGTAAATATTGCCAGATTTATCGCTCGAAACAACGTAGCCCTCAATTACAACGTCTGTTTCAATTATTGTTGCTCCTCCAAAGGTATACATGTCCTTCACTTGTGCGATGGTGTTTGTTACTGAAATTGAAGGCTCATTACAATCAACAGTTGGTGTAGAAAAACCATTGTCTTTTACACAACTCAAAAAAATACTAAAAACAGCTAATATTTGCAGAGTTAATTTTAATTTTTTATATAATTTCATAGCTTATTTTTTAAAATCTTATATATAAATTTAAATAGTAGGAAGTATCATTTCCATACCAATATTTTGGCCCAAAAATGGGTTTTTTTAATAAGTTGTCTTGTTTTAATTCCGGGTAATTTGCATTTCTCGATTGCTCAAAACCACCAGTTTTAAAAACTTCGCCTAACACATTGTTTATTCCTGCAAAAAAGCCTAAATAGGATCCTTTAATTCTCCAGGATTTTCCTCCAACAATATTTACTAAAAAAGCAGCTTCAAATTTCTCTTGTTTCAATAAAGCATCAACTTGATTTTGCGTAACTTCAACACCGGTTTTATCATCAACAAAAGGAACTCCATCAGCATCAATATAAAAATTATCGGTTCTTAATAATGGTGAAATATCTAAGTAGTTATTTGATAATAAGTTTGCATTTGTTTGAAACCACCAATAATTTGGATCTCTATATTCAAAACCTAATGAATAAGCACTTTGTGGTGTTCCTGAAATACGATAATTTTTTAGATATGAAATTCCAAAGTCACTATTTTCATCGATAAAACTTTCAGATTGAAGGTATAGCTGCGGATTATTATCATACGTAAATTGTCCAAAAGAACCTGCAATAATTAATTTAATTGTAGATGTGGCTTGGTATTCTGCACTTAATTCAACACCAATATGTTTTTTGTTAACTCCTGTAATAATTTCATTTACAAAATCTGCCTGATCTCCTAATAAACCTTCTGCAAAAAAGAAAGATGTTTCAATACCATCACTAAATTTGGTGTAATATGCTGTTAATCTGGATAGTATTTTTGGAGATCTAAAAATATAATTTATATCTCCCGTAACTATTTTCTCACTGGTTAAATTTGGAGTAATGGAGTTATTTACTCTTGCATTTGAAAACGAGGTTTTAATGGTTGGTGCATTTGAGACATACGCACCGTTAATATTTACCAAATGGCGACCTGTATATTTATAAGTTAATCCAATTTTAGTACTAAAATTGGAAAAAGATTGTTTTTTACCTTTTCCAAAAGAATTAGTTGCATATGTTCCATTTTTAAATAAGCCATTGCGTTGGTAATAGGTATTCATAAAGTTTAACCCAATAAAATAATCTATCTTTTTTTGCGATGATTGTATTTGAGCAAAAGCACTAGTAATAGCTGCATTTATGGTATAATTATATTGAAACTTATCGTTTTCTAAAATTAATTTATTCGGATTGTTTAAGTCGTTTTGTTGAGCATCTCCTATAGCATATTGGTCTAAATCTACAAAGCCGTTTCCACCTAGTAAATCCAACATATTTCCATAATTTTCAGAAGTTAAATTCTTATAAGAAAATCCTGCATTTAAATTTATATTATCCTTTAAATTTGCATTTAATTTTGAATTAAATGATAGTTGAGTATCATCAACCCGGTCTTCATATAAATAATATAAGGAATTTCCATTGTCAGCATTAATTTGGTATAAATTACTCCAGTTTATTTGACCATTGTTTAAAAATTCCTGTTCTGTTAAATAAGCATTTGCATAATCTAAATTATCTTCAAATCGTAAAAAACTACTAGGTAAATATTTCCAATAAGTTGGATCAGGATTTGGAGCATTAAAATAACCCAATCTGCTATTTCCTATATGCCCAAATTGATAAGCCATTGTGGTTTCCAAAAAAAAATTTTCATTATCATAAAAATGGGTTAACATTACTACTGGCTCAAAAATTTCTTTAATTCTTGAATTTCGTTTATCTCCTTCTTGATTTCCCCAATAAGAATTGTACTTATAACCTCTTAAATCATAAACTTCTTGTGTGTTTGGTGAAGATTTTCCCCTTCTGTTTGAAGATGTAAAAGCAGTAAAATTTAAACTATGATGTTCGTTAAATATCTTTTCAGTAGCTATAAAACCCGCCCAAGAATTATATGTAGTTCCTTCAAAATAGCCATTTTGCGCAGTTCTTCTAGAGCCTGAAACAACAAATGCCCAATTGTTTTTTAATAAACCAGAAGCGTATGTTGCCATAATGCGCCCAGTATAACTTCTATTTGTTGAGGATAAAGACACTTTTGAAACTGCCTGATATTCTGAAGCGCGTGTTATAAAATTTGTAGTGCCTAAAATTCCTCCAAAAGTATTTTCAGATGGGCTTATTCCATTTGAAAATTCTTGATTTCTTAGTGCGTCATTTAGTCCTCCCCAATTACTCCATTGAGGTCTTCCATCATACAATTTATTCATTTCAATACCATTTATTGAAATAGTACCATATCTAGAATCATAACCTCTAACTTTAAACCAAGCCTGACTAAAATTAAAAGCAGCAGCCTTTAAATATGCATCTTTGGAAGATTGAAACAAACCAGATGTATAATCTGAACTTCGCTCACTATCATCTAATAAATCATCATCAGTTAAGGAAATTAGATTGCTGTCTTCATTTTCAATAAAAATTGGTTGTAGGTAAATTATACCTAAATCTATAGGAGTATTATCTAAAATATTTATAGGAATTTTTTGTGAAAAATAACCATCAAAATTTATAAGAATATAATAATTTCCTTTATTAATTTTTTTAAAGTGAAAATCACCATTTAAAGCTGTTTTAGTAAATAGTAAATTGCCTTCTAAAGCTACAGAAACATTTTTTAATGGGTTTTTTGAAGTACTTTCAATAATTTTGCCTCTAATAGATGAGGTGGTTTGTGAATTTAAATTATATCCATACAAGAAACACAAAAAACCTAAGAATATTAGTTTTTTCATTTGCAATTTTTTTACAATTAACAAAAAATTATTGTAAATGAAAAATGGGAACTGTTGAAAATGATTAAGTAAACAACTCTTTCTTAAAATATTAAGAGGTATTTAAAATGTAGTTTATTTTCTTTTGAGCGCTTTTTTTGTTATAAAATTACCGTTTGAAAGCTCCACTTTGGCAATATACATTGCATTACTTAATCCAGAAAGATTAAATATTTCTGTATAACTATTTCCCTTTAATTTATATAGTGTTCGTCCTAAAAGATCTATAATGGTAATATTTTTAATGGTAATGGTATCATTAACAGTAAATTGAACAGTGCCATCTTCCAGTTCATAAATAACTAATTCATCTGAATTTAAATTATTTATGGGTAATCTACTATCCTTAAATACAATTTCAAATCGATTTTTATATTCAATTGCACCTGAAGTAAATACGTAATCTGAGGCTGATAATTCATGATAAATTTCAAGAGCATTATCCTTTAAATAAATAGTATTATTTGCAAAGAATTCTCCTTCAAATCGGTCAATTTCAATTTTATATTCAGACTCGGTTTTAATAGTACTTGTAAAACCTAAGGATATGCTTTCATTTCTATCTAAACTATTGCTGTTTTTACCTTGAATTGCATAATATTTAGTAGCTTCTTCTTCAATATTAGAATATAAAATAGCTGAAGATCCTGTTTTTGTTAAAAATCTTGGAACATCATAAAACATGCCGTCGTTAGCATTAGTAGCACCATCCAAATAACCAACAAGTAATTGGCTAAATACGCCATTATCAGAAGTTAAATTCAACCATATTTTATTAGTTTCAGAATCGCTTTTTGAAGCTTTTTTTGCCTTTGAACCTTTAAAAAATTGATTATTGCTTGATGTATCAGCTATTCTCATAGCATTGTTAAACACTACATTTCCAGACGCACTGGCAGCAACAAAAAATCCCTGTCCAGAAGGTATAAATCCATCTGGAACTATACCGTCACCAGCTACAATACTTCCAGCTCCATTATAAATTCCATAATCATCTTCAGAAAAATTTAAAACCTGGTTTCCATTTGCTGTTTTTGAAGGAGGTGTATTATGTGACCAAAAGTAAAGAGCTCCTTGCATAACCCCCGTATTTGCAGCTATAAATAAATCTGAATTAATTGCAGATGGGTATGGATTTCCAATAAAATTCCAGTCTACATCACCTGGCTCAGTGTTTATAACCACAGGAACAGTTATTGTACCTGTATTAAACGCACCTTCAAAAGTATAATTATATTGTTGTCCATTAGATGTAAATAAACTTGATGAATAGGTAGCTGCATAACCTACCCCGGGAATCATTGTATCCCCGGCGTTTGCAATTTGCCAATCGTCTCCATTATCATCAACATTATCTATTCCTGCTCCTGAAATAGCAGTATTATCATTATTTGTTTCGTATGTGGCATCTTCCCAGTTATTAGCATTAAACCAAAAACGTCTGCTTGACGGAGAATCTACCAATGCACCTCCAATGGTTTCATTTTCAACAGGGCTACTCCAATACGTATATTCGTACCAAGCGTTTATAGGTGCAGTTTCTTTATTAACAGATGCTGTTCCTCCATTTAATGTAAAGGTTCCATTATCATTATTTTGTACAAATGCTCCTTTAGTTTGTACTAAAATTGTTCCATAAACATTTGTATTATTTTCAACTTCAACATAAGTATTATCATCAACGGTTAATGTAAATGTTGAATTTACTACCAAACTACAAGCGCTAAAACTTCCATTAGCAGCTGTGCTATAATTTCCGTTAATAATAACCGCAGTTCCTAAACCCGGTGCTCCAGAAGGACTCCATGTGCTTCCATTCCAAGTTTTAGAATCCGTTTTAACTTGCGCTGCATTACTTGCAACTGAACAAGACAAATCTTCGGTTACTTCACAATAAAATTGGTAACCATTTGCGTCATATCCTGAAATAACTAAATTAGTATCCATTTCACCTGTTACTGTTCCAGGAGAAAAAGTAGCACTTGTAACATTTGTCCAACCAGTTGATGAGCCATCATTATATTTCCATTGATAGCTTAAGGTGCCCCCGTTTCCTGCTGTTGCACCAACTGTAAAGGAAGCAGCATTGCAAGTTGTTACATCTGTTGGTTGTGTATTTATTGTTGGTAATACTGCTGAAGAAATAGCAAAACCAAAACAATCCTCAGTTCCATCATAAGTCCAATCAGATAAGTTAAATGCTGTTGAAGGTGCCGTTGCACTAATATCTCTGGCAAATACGTAACCTTTATCAAAAAGAGGATCGGCTAATTCTGATGAATGGTTTTGCCAAACATCAATAGCTGTAGCAGAACCAGTGCCATAACTTTCAACTAAAACTAATCTATCATCTACGTTTAAACCAATACTTCCCACAACAGTATAATCAGGCGTTATCGTAGGGCAAGACGTACATCCTCCGGAAATAGTTGTTACCTGAACCATAAATGTACTTTCTGCTGGAATTGTTCCAGTTAATGTTACTAAACCTGTAAAACCTGTAACTGGTACTACAGATGGAAAAGTGAAGTTATTATCAAATCCAAAAGTATAATTAGACAAATCTATATCTGAAGATGTTGGATTAAATAGTTCGATATAATGACAACTTAATATTTCATCATCATAAACACCAGTAAACATTAAATCTGTCCATCCAGCTGGTATACTACCTCCAACACAACCATTATCTGAAATAATAGTAAAATTTGAAGTTGAATTTAAATCGCAACCAGATTCTGTTACTTTTATATAATTTGAAACGGTACCTGCAGGTACTTCTGCAATTAATGTAGTTGCATTTACATAAGTTACTGTTGCAGCATTTCCGTCAAATTCTACAGTTGAACTCGCTGTAAAACCTGTACCAGTTATTGTAACCTCTGTTCCAATAGGTCCAGATGCTGGTGTAAAACTTGTGATAGTATGCGCTGCTATACATAAAACATCACCATTAAAAGTAACATTTTTAGTAGTTGCACCTGTACTGGTTGCATCTAAATCTCCAGTATATGAATTAATTGCCAAACCAGCTGCTAAACGCACATAAATTGTAGTTGATGCAACAGTTCCTCCAGTTTGTGTTAAGGTAAGAGAACTTCCAAAACCACTACCTGAACTTGTAGATATTTCAAAATTTGTTGGTGCCGTTATAGTTATATCAGTAGTTAAATCCAATCCTTCAACACTAAAAGATTGTGCTGCAGATGGTCCGGAACCAAACGTGTAATTTAATAAAGAAACGGCATCTGCGCTAACATTTATTGTTGGTGTTGTTGATGCGCAATTACTTGTATGGCTTCCTAAGTTTGAAACATTATCTTGATTATAACAAGTCCATTCTGTATCTGGATTAAAACTGTTACTTCCGTCAGAATCTCCACTTTGTACTGAAGCATTTCTAACTAAAGTTCCATCTGCTGTACCTTGTGTGCAAGTTGTTCCAACCCATTCGGACCCTGGATCTGTTCCTATTTGCCCTATCACATCAATTATACTCCCAGATTTTTCCAATGATACAGCATCATCACCATTAAAAGTTAATGAACCTGAGCTTTGGTCGGCCGCTACACCCAATGTTTCACTAGAGTTTTCTAATACAAATACATCATTTGCTGCGATTGAACCGGAAAGATTTATAGAAGTGCTTGCAGAACTGCTTCCATTGGTGTATAAAACAATACTATAACCTGTAAGATTGATTGAAGACCCCGTAGGATTGTAAATTTCTATAAATTTATTATTTGAAGACCCTTCAATATATTCTGAAATAAATAACTCATCACAAGTTGCTGTAGGTGCAGTTACTTCTCCACTTACTGAAACATTTTGTGTCGTTGCTCCAGAACTATCAGCTGTAATATTACTTGGACCATAAGTGCTAATTGCTAATCCTGAAGCTAACCTAACGTATATTGTAGTTGATGCTACAACGCCTCCCGATTGCGTTAATGTTATTGAACCGCTAAAACCACTCCCAGAAGTGGTAGATATTTCAAAATTACTAGGTGCTGTAAGTGTAATATTTCCTGTTACATTATTTACTAAATCAGTTCCAGAAGCTGTAAAAGTTTGCTCGGCAGAAGGGCCTGAACCAAAAACATAATCTAAACCTGTTAATGAGGTTGGAGATACTGTTATTGTTGGAGATGCTGCTGCGCAATCTGAGATTACAAAAGTTCCTGAAAATGTTTGATTAACAGTATTGCTTCCTGACCAATTACCAGAATTATTAATTGCAGCTAATATTGTTGATTTAGTTCCAGTTAATGTTCCATTATATGCGGCATTGTCTATTTCTGCTATAGCTACAGCCGTAGCACCATCAGTTAAGCCAGTTGGTAAATTACCACCTAATGTTCCTCCCCATGTATCTGCACTCCCATCGTTATGAAGTGCTGCAATAAATGTTGGAGAACCAGTTGAACCTTGATAAGCTAAAATAGAATCTCCACTTCCTCCAAAATTTAAATCATTTGTTTCTGAAACAGAACCTAAAGTTGTACTAGGTGAAGTTGTGATTGTCACTACTGTACCGCATGAAACACCTCCAGCTGGAGATGTCCAAGCAATTGTACCTTCATTTCCATCTAGATTTTCCTCATCATCTGTAAAATAAATTATCTCACCTGCTGGAATATCTTTTAAAGTTAAAAATGAAAAATCATCAGTATTATCGGCATTATATTGAACAAAAGCAATATCACCAGCACTTAAAGTCTGCCCATACCCAGTAAAAAAAGAACATATTAGTACTATTCCAAGAAGAAGATTTTTAAACATAATGGGGGTGTGATTTTTTAAACCGAACAAAAATAACAAAAAAAATTAAATCACTATAAATAAATATTTTACATAAGTTTAGTTTAAAGTTAATAATAGTTTACTGAGGCTTAAAATTTGTTATTAACTTAGCAGCACTTAAATAAATTCATATATGAGACTTACTTATGCAGTTTTTTTACTTCTTTTTTTAACTTTTTCTACAACAGTATTTAGCCAAAAGAATTATCAAATTAAAACAGTTGCTTTTTATAATTTAGAAAATTTATTTGACACGGAAAATGACACGCTAAAAAATGATGAAGCCAGTCCAATTATGGAAATTAAAGAAAATAGAGAAGTAATTTATCAAAAGAAATTGGATAATATGGCAAAAGTACTCTCTGAAATTGGTTTTAAAGATACTAAGAATAGCCCAGTAATTATAGGTGTTGTTGAAATTGAAAACAGAAAAGTGTTAGAAGATTTAATTAACACAGATGCTTTAAAAAACAAACAATATGGTATTGTTCATTATAATTCACCCGATTTAAGAGGAATTGATGTTGCTTTATTGTATCAGGAAAACCATTTTAGACCAACACAGCATGAAACTTTTGAATTGAAATTATGGGATGAAAATGGTATGCGAATTTATACCAGAGATCAATTATTGGTGTCTGGATATTTAGATGATGAACTTATTCATGTTATTGTAAATCATTGGCCTTCAAGGCGTGGAGGTGAAGAAAAAAGCCGTTTTAAAAGAGAAAAGGCTGCGTATTTAAATACTCAAATTATAGAAAAAATAAAACTAACGGATCCCAATCCTAAAATTATAATTATGGGCGATTTAAATGATGACCCCACCAATTCAAGTTTAAAAACGGTTTTAAAAACAAAAGCTAAAAAGAAAGATGTAAAAGAAGGTGATATATACAACCCAATGGAAGATATGTTTAGACGTGGTGAAAATACATTGGTATATAGAGATAATATAAACTTGTTTGATCAAATTATGTTTACATCTCCACTTTTAACTACAAAAAAAGATTATTCAACATATAAAATGTATAAAGTTGGGGTTTTTAACCCGCAATATTTAACAACGCAAACGGGGAAATATAAAGGATATCCATACAGAAGCTGGGGTTACAGCGGTTTTATTGGTGGCTATAGCGACCATTATCCTGTGTATATGTATTTGATTAAGGAGTTTTAGTTTTTCTTTAAATAAATGAATTTAGTAGCTGTTTTATATTTCTTAAACAAGAGGTTTTTTAAATAATTAACTGCACAATGATTAAAATCATAATTACTGATGATTACAATCATCAGTAATTGAAAATTAATTATTGAACTTTCCTTGAATATTTAAAATTCACGATTATGAAACGCTTATTATCGTCATTTTTAATGTTACTATTTTGTGTAGAAGTAGTACATTCTCAATCCGTTAATCTTGCAGTTAATAATCCAGAACAAGAATTTTCTAATTTTCAGGTATTTGTGCAACAAGCAAAAACTGATAAAAATAGGATAGATTTAGATGGTGTTGAAATGTATAATTTTTACACAATTCAAAAAAATAATAAACAAAAAACAGGCTGGATTTTACTTGGTTCAGGAGCAGCTTTAATGACTGCAGCAATTGTTTGGGGTTCTAGTGATGACAAAGATTCATTTGGTTTTTCAGATAACTTTGATACCCAAGCAATACTATTTTTAACAGGAGGAGTAACGTCCATAGCGAGTATTCCATTTTTTGTTTCTTCAGGAACTAACAAAAGAAAAGCAATTCTAACATTAAATAATGCAACAACTAATTTTAAAAGTGTGGCAGCTAATAATTACGTAATATTAGGTTTAAAAGTATATTTATAAAAAACTATAGATTTAGTTCCTTATTTAAAGCTATTCATCTTGTAAATCTTTTATCAATAATTGAAGTGAAATATTACCATTCCAATGGTTTTCATCAATACTAAAAGCTGCTCTAAATGAATTTCCATTTTTAATTAGTGGATATTTACTACCTAAACCAAAGCCAATTGCATTGTACGTGTTTTGGTTTACTCCATCAATAATACTTAATTTTAAATGCGATTCATCAGCTCCTACTTTTTTCCCATAACCATTATCTCGTAATCCATCAGTCATAAAAACAGGTTTTAAATTTTGAGGACCAAAAGGAGCTAATTGATTTAGGATTCTGTAAAATTTTGGGGTAATTTCAGATAAATTTATTTCCGTATCAATTAAAATTTCAGGAGTTCTTAATTCTTCAGGTAAGTTGTTTTTAACAACCTCTTCAAATTTATTTTTGAAGTTTTGATAATTTTCTTCTTTTAGCGTTAATCCTGCAGCATATTTATGCCCACCAAATTGTTCAATAAATTCGGAACAATGTTCTAAGGCTTCATATACATCAAAACCTTTAACAGAGCGTGCTGATGCAGCTAATTTATCGCCACTTTTTGTAAATACTAAAGTTGGTTTGTAATAGGTTTCTATTAATCTAGAAGCCACAATACCAATAACACCTTTATGCCAATTTTCACTATAAACAACAGTTGAAAAGTTCTGTTGTTCAGTATTTTGTTCAATTTGTTGTAAAGCTTCATTTGTTATGGTTTTATCTAAATCTTTTCGTTCGTTATTATTTTTTTCAATTTCTGAAGCAAAGTTAACGGCAGTATCAAAATCAATTTCAGTTAATAATTCAACAGCATAATTCCCGTGTTTTATTCTTCCGGCAGCATTAATTCTAGGTGCAATTATAAAAACAACATCGGTAATTGTGAGTTCTTTTTTATCAATTTGATGAATTATTGCCTTAATACCGGTTCTTGGATTTGTATTTATCACTTGCAATCCAAAATAAGCTAAAATTCGGTTTTCACCAGTTATCGGAACAATATCTGCGGCAATTGCTGTAGC
This sequence comes from Lutibacter oceani, assembly GCF_003384935.1. Lineage (GTDB taxonomy): Bacteria > Bacteroidota > Bacteroidia > Flavobacteriales > Flavobacteriaceae > Lutibacter > Lutibacter oceani. The sequence continues at coordinate 802,059 of NZ_QTTQ01000009.1, read as the reverse complement.
AACTAAATCTAAATATTCAACTAAATCATTAATAGTTTCTCCCTTTTTACTTGCTAAAGCTTGAATTAATTTAAATCCAACGCCACAACCACATAATTCTTTATATGGATAATCACAATCTGCCCGTTTAGGATCTAAAACAGCAACAGCTGCCGGAATTTCATTTCCAGGGCGGTGATGGTCACAAATAATAAAATCGATGCCTTTTTCTTTGGCATAAGCAACTTTATCAATGGCTTTTATTCCACAATCTAAAGCAATAATTAATGAGAAATTGTTGTCTTCTGCAAAATCAATACCTTGATAAGAAACACCATAACCTTCCTCATATCTATCAGGAATATAGGTTGCAATATTTGGGTAAATAGTTTTTAAATAGGAAGAAAGAAGTGATACAGATGTAGTTCCGTCAACATCATAATCTCCATAAACCAAGATATTTTCATTAGTTGCAATTGCCAGTTCAATGCGCTCCACAGCCTTTTCCATATCTTTCATTAAAAATGGATTGTGCAAATCTTCTAAACTGGGACGAAAAAATGCTTTGGCTTGTTCAAAAGTTTCAATTCCACGCTGTACTAATAATTTAGCCAGCGTGAAATCAATATTTAATTCTTGAGCTAATTTTGATGTAATTTGAGGATCTGTTTCAGGTTTTACTTTCCAGCGCATAGCATTGCATTTTCCCCAAAAGTAATCAAATTATTTTATTGCTCTATGTAAACTATTTCGTGAGAAATATCAGAAAATTGACGGAACATTTCAAAAACACCACAATAACGTTCAACAGAAAGATTTACGGATTTTTCAATTTTATCTTTTTTAAAATCGCTTCCGTAAAATTTATAAATTACATGTACTTTATCATAAAATTTTGGATGTTCATCAGTTAAATTCGCTTGAACTTCAATTTTAAAATCATCAACCTCTGCACGCATTTTTTTTAATAATGAAGCAACATCCATTGCTGTACAACCCGCCAGTGATGTTAACATCATAGCTTTTGGACGCAATCCTTTTCCCTGTCCGCCAACTTCTTCAGCAGCATCAATCATTACCGAACCTTCAGGTGCCACAGATTCAAAAAGCATTTGCCCTTTCCAACTAACTTCAATTTTATTTGTCATAATTATTTCTAATTTTTTAAAAGACAAATTTAAATTAATTTTTCACCTTATGCGTAACATAATATACAAAATAACTACTTATAAATATGAATGATAAATAATTTAGTATTCAATCAATATTTAGTATATTCGGATACTTATTTAAAAATGTGCTTTATGAAAGAATTTTTTGAAGAAATGTCTGCTCTTGAACAAACTTATTGGATTATTGCCTTAGTAGGCTCAATAGTTTTTTTAATAATATTTATACTAACTTTTATAGGTGGAGGAGATGCTGATATGGAGGCAGACGCTTCCGATTTTGAAGCAGATGATGGGGGAGTAGGGTTTCAATTTTTTACTTTTAAAGGAATTGTTGCTTTTTTTACCATTTTTGGTTGGTCAGGTGTTACTTGTATTGATAACGGTTTATCTACAACAGCAACATTAATTATTTCAACCATTGCTGGTTTAATAATGATGGTTTTAACTTCATTATTATTTTATTGGATGCACAAGCTGTCTGAATCAGGTACTTTAAAAATGAAAAATGCAGTTGGAGTAATTTGTGAAGTTTATTTACCTATTGGGGCTAAACGTTCTAAAATGGGAAAAGTTCAAATAAAAGTACAAGGTAGTTTGCGTGAATTAGAAGCAATAACTGATGAAGAAGAGGATTTAAAAACGGGCACTATGGTAAAAGTCACTGAAATTGTGAGTGCTGAAATATTACTTGTTGAAAAAATATCTAAATAAAAATAACTATGAATTTATTATCTTTTTTATTGCCATTACAATCAGGGTTAACTGGTGTTTACTTAATAGGTGCTGCCATTTTTATTATTGTAGTATTCTTCTTTTCAATGATAAGAAGATACAAACGTTGTCCGTCTGACAGAATTTTAGTTGTTTATGGAAAAACCGGTGGAGGTCAATCAGCAAAATGTGTTCACGGTGGAGCGGCCTTTATTTGGCCAATTATACAAGATTATGAGTTTTTAGACTTAACTCCAATGTCAATTGAAGTAAATTTAACCAATGCTTTAAGTAAGCAAAATATTCGGGTAAATGTACCTTCACGTTTTACAATTGGTATTTCAACCGAGCCAAGTGTTATGCAAAATGCAGCTGAACGTTTATTGGGTTTAACTTTAGAAGCGGTAAAAGATTTAGCACAGGAAATTATTTTTGGTCAATTGCGTTTAGTAGTTGCTTCAATGGATATTGAAGAAATTAACTCTGACCGTGATAAATTTTTATCACATATTACACATAGTGTTGAAGCCGAATTAAAAAAAGTTGGTTTAAAACTTATCAACGTAAATATTACTGATATTCATGATGAATCTGGATATATTGAAGCTTTAGGTAAAGAAGCTGCTGCAAAAGCTATTAATGATGCTAAAATTTCTGTAGCTCAAAAAGTTAGAGATGGATCTATTGGAGAAGCAGAGGCACACCAAGACCAACGTGTACGAGTTGCCGATGCATTGGCAAAAGCAAAAATTGGTGAAGCTGAAGCAAACCAAACAGAACGTGTACAAGTGGCCGATAAAATTGCTACAGCTATGATTGGGGAAGCAAATGCAAACCAAAAAGAAAGAGTGTTAACCGCTGACGCAAGAGCAAAAGCAAAAATTGGGGAAGCTGAAGCATTACAAATTGAACGAATTAAAACCGCCGGTGCCAATGCAAAGGCAATTGAAGGTGAAAACCTTTCAAAAATTGAAATTGCAGAATCAGATGCTTTAAGAAGAGAACGAGAAGCTGAAGCAGCAAAAAGAGCAATTGCTGCTGAAAAAGTACAAGCTGCAAAAGCGTTGGAAGAAGCATATGCTGCTGAAAAATTGGCCGAAGATGCAAGAGCAAAACGAAAAGAAGCAGAACAAGGTGCAGATATTATTGTGCCTGCACAAATTGATAAACGAAAAATTGAAATTGATGCCGAAGCTGAAGCAGAACAAATAAGACGTATTGCAAAAGGTGAAGCAGATGCTATTTTTATGAAAAAAGAAGCTGAAGCAAAAGGTATGTATGAGATTTTAACTAAACAAGCTCTTGGTTTAGAACAAATTGTAAAGGCAGCTGGAAATAATTCTAAAGATGCAGTACTTTTATTAGTTGCGGACAAACTTCCTGAATTAGTTAAAACACAAGCTGAGGCAATTAAAAATATTAAAATTGATAAAGTTACTGTGTGGGAAAACGGTGGAGGTAAAGATGGTAAAACTTCTACTTCAAACTTTATTTCTGGAATGTATAAAGCTGTTCCGCCACTTCAGGAAATGTTTAATATGGCCGGTATGCAGTTACCAAATTATTTAAAAGGTGAAGAAGTTGAGGATGTTGCTTCAAAAGACGATACACCTGAAAAACCTGTAAAAAACACAAAAGATTCTAACACAAAAGAATCCTAAAAAAAATACTTATTGTCATTCTGAATGAAGCGAAAAATATATTCGTTCAGAATGACTTTTTTTTAACTTTATTTATAAGCTATGAGTTTCGGTGGAAGTGTTCAACATATGATTAACAGTTTAAAGCAAAACGCCGCTTTAAAAACTTCTAGGCGAAACAAGTTTAAAGGAGGTAATTACTATTCCAATGTTAGAAATGCCAAAACTGAATATAATATTCCTAAACTTTCAAAAACTGAATTAGAAAAATTTAAAGTAAAAATTCAAGAGGAAGCTAAACAAGAAAATAAAAAACAAGTTTTATACTTAATTACTGGAGCAATAGCAGTTTTAATAATTATTATAATGTTCAATTATTTTAATTTTTAATCTAAAATTAAAATAAACTCAAAAGAAAATTATTAATTATTTTTAGCATATAATTCCTTATTTTTACACTTCCATAATTTTTAAGATGCGGTTAGTACAAACCAATATATATTTTTTTTTAACAGTTTTTTTATTTTTTTGCAGTTTTTATAGTTATAGCTGGTCTCAAACAAATACACCACCAACAGTAACTGCAACTGGCAATCAATTTTATTGCCCTTTATCTCAAATAAATGTAGTTACAGATTTTGATATTACAGGTGGAACTAACCAAATTGAAGCAATTTATATTCAAATTTCAACAGGTTATGTGCAAGGTCAGGATAAATTAATATTATTAAATTCAAGTTTACATCCAAATATTCAGGCAGAAACATTTAACATTTCAGAAGGGAAATTAGTGTTAAATTGGATAGGATCTGGAACTTCAAATTATGAAGATTTAATTGCTGCGGTAAATGATGTTGTTTTTGAAAATACGAATGCTAATATAACTGGGGAAAGAACTTTTTCAATTACTATTGATGAAAAAAATTATTTACCACTAACAGGTCATTATTATGAATTTATTCCATCTTTAGGAATTACTTGGACTGATGCAAAAGCAGCAGCAGAAAATTTAGATTATTACGGATTAAAAGGTTATTTGGCAACAATTACATCTTCTGAAGAAGCGCAACTAACAGGTGAGCAAGCATCTGGAGCTGGTTGGATTGGTGGTAGTGATGCTGGCACAGAGCAAACTTGGAAATGGGTTACTGGTCCGGAAAACGGAACTACTTTTTGGCAAGGAGGCATAAATGGAACTGCAACGGCTCCATTTTATTTTGCTTTTTGGAATTATCAAGAACCCAATCAATCAGGTGATGAAGATTATGCGCATATAACAGCGCCAAATGTTGGAATAAGAGGTGCCTGGAACGATTTATCTAATACAGGTGCAACTTCTGGAGATTACCAGCCAAAAGGGTATATTGTAGAATATGGAGGAATGCCCGGAGACCCTATTCTAACATTGTCAGCAAGTACTAAAATTACAATACCTAGTATTGTTTCTTCTTCAGATGGTGAAAGATGTGGAGAAGGTTCAGTTGAATTAATAGCTTCTGCAAGTGCAGGTAAAGTGCTTTGGTTTAATTCTGAAACAAGTACAGTTTCAATCGGGGAAGGGGAAAATTGGCAAACTCCAATAATTTCAACCACAACCACTTTTTATGCTTTGGCATCGGTAAACGGTTGTATTAATGGAGAAAAAACAGCGGTAATAGCTACAGTTAAAGAAATTCCTGAAATTTTAGCTGTTACAGAAAATCTTATTTGTGGAAATGGTTCTGGAATTTTAACCGCAACTGCAACTGCAGGTGAAATAAACTGGTATAACACATTAACTGGTGGTTCTTCTATTTTTAAAGGAACAAGTTTTACAACTCCAGTTTTAAACAATACCACAACTTATTATGTTGATGCCGCTGAAAATGGCTGTACAACACTTGATAGAAAACCAGTGACCTTAACAGTTGTTCATATAAATCCTCCTACCACATCTTTACCATTACAAACATTTTGCGATACTGAAAACGCAACAATAAATAATTTATCGGTTAATGGAACTGATATCCGCTGGTATGCAACTGAAACAAGCACTACTCCTTTAAATAATTTTGAAATTTTATTAAACAATACATCATATTACGCCACACAAACTATTAATACTTGTGAAAGTACAAACCGACTTGAAATCAAGGTGCTTTTATATGAAACTCCAACTCCTTTGGATACTATTCCCAAAATAAGTGTGTGCGATTCAAATGCATTTGGCACTGATATAGATGGAATTGAGTATTTTAATTTAACTGAAAATCAGTCTTCAATTTTAAATGGAAAAAATGCAGCTGATTATACTATTTCTTATTTTTCAGATACCTCTTTAAGTCAGGAAATTTCAAATGCATCAAATTATAAGAATACAACTGTTGGAAGTCCGCAAACTATATATTTCAAAATTGAAAATAACAATTTAACTAAATGTAGTGTTACTGGATCTTTTGAAATAGAAGTGAATCCTTTGCCGGTTTTAAAGGCTTCGGAAGTTGTTTTAGAACAATGTGATAATGATGATACAAATGATGGTTTTAGTGTGTTTAATTTAAATGAAGCCAATGAATTAATATCAGAAAATTATTTAAATGAGACTTTTGAATTTTACAGAGATGCAGCATATTCTAATTTAATTGAAAATCCAATTGCATACGAAAACCCGAGTGTAATTAATAGTTTAGTGTATGTGAAAATAAAAACCATAAACGGCTGTGAGCGGTTCGCTAAAATAAATTTAAAAGTTGGCGCAACTCAAATTCCAAGTGATTTTCACTTAAATTATTATTTGTGTGAAGACCAACCATCGAACAATCAAGATGGACTTACTTTTTTCAATTTTAGTGATGCCGAACAAAAACTAATTGATACAAAACCTATATTTTCATCTCAAGAAGTTAGAATTACCTATTTTGAAAATTTAAATGATGCTTTATCTGAAATAAATGCAATTCCGGATATTTCAAATTATAAAAATTCAACCCCCTGGGAACAAGAAATTTATATTAGAATTGATAGTGATGATGTAAATGCCTGTTTGGGTTTAAATCATGTTATAACTTTACACGTGGAGCCTTTACCAATTGCAACTCCTGTAACAATTGAACGCCAATGTGATGACGACCAAGATGGTTTGTTTCTTTTTGATACTTCAGCAATTGATGAAACCATAAGAAACGGACAAACCAAAATTACAATTAGTTATTTTGATGAAGCTGGAAATCCATTGCCAAGCCCGCTTCCAAATCCGTTTTTAACTAAAAGCCAAACAATAACCATAAAAGTTGAAAACAATAATTCAACCATAAATCCAGCTTGTTTTGATGAAACAACTCTTGAATTTATTGTTGATGATGCTCCTGAAGTTTATCCAGTAACAATTGAACCTCTTTGTGATGACGGAGAAAACACTACTGACGGATTTTCTAGTTTTGATACCTCAACAATTGAAACAAGTTTGTTGGGAGGACAAACTAACATGCAAGTTTTCTATTTTGATGCAGATGACAATCCGTTACCAAGTCCCTTGCCAAATCCCTTTTTTACTTCAAGCCAAGATGTAACTGTTATAATACAAAATCCATTAAATACAACCTGCAGTATTTCAACAGCCTTAAATTTTATTGTAAATCCATTACCAAATTTTGAAGTTGAAACTGAGCAAATACTGTGCTTAAATACACCTCCAACCATTTTAGAACCGTTAAATCCAGATGATAATTATACGTACCAATGGTATGATAGTAATGGAAATATTGTGAGCGACCAAGCTTCTTATCCCACTTTTGAAGGAGGTTATTTTACAGTAATTGCAACTTCTAATTTAGGTTGTGAATCTTTACCGCGAACCATTTTTGTTGAAAAATCTGATGTTGCAAATATTGATTTAGATGATGTAACAATTATTGATGATTCAAGTAATAATTCAATAACTATAAATGATGCCAATAATAATTTAGGAGATGATGATTACGAGTATTCGCTGAATAGTGAATTCGGTCCATTTCAAGATGAACCATTTTTTGATAATGTTCCAGCGGGGATTCATACATTGTACGTAAGAGATACTGATAACTGTGGAACCGTGGGGTTGGAAGTTTCAATTATCGGCTATCCAAAATTCTTTACACCTAATAATGACGGCTATAATGATACTTGGAATATTTTAGGAATAAGTAACAGTTTTTACCCAAGTTCTTTGCTCAATATTTTTGATAGATTTGGTAAATTAATAGCACAAATTAATCCAAACATTGAAGGGTGGGATGGTTTATACAATGGTAAAGAATTGCCTTCAACAGATTATTGGTTTACTGTTGAATTAACAGATAAAACTGGAAAATCTCGAAGCAAACAAGGGCATTTTAGTTTAATAAGGAGGTAATTATTTTCTAATTACCACAAATGATGCACACTATTTTTTATGTTTTTAGTGTAAATCTCATTTACTTTTTCAAATTCTATTTTTGATAATGGTTTAGCATTGTAAGTATCTAAATTATTTAACAATTGAGAAACATTTGAAGCTCCTGGAATTACACAACTTACTTCTTCAAAAGCTAAAATCCATTGCAACGCTTTATGCACCATGCTTTGGTCTTCACCAAAAACCTGTTTTAATTCCTCCACCGTTTTTAAACCTAAATTATAATCAATTCCCGAAAAAGTTTCTCCTTTATCAAAAGCTGCTCCTTCTCTATTAAAATTACGATGGTCCTCTTTATCAAAAGTTGACGCAGCATTAAATTTTCCGGTTAACAAACCGCTTGCTAATGGAACTCTTGCCAAAATACCAACATTTTTAGCTTTTGCCTCTCTAAAAAACAACTCACTTGGACGCTGACGCAACATATTAAAAATTATTTGAACCGTTGCAACTCCTTCATATTCAATAGCTTTTAATGCTTCTTCCACTTTTTCCACACTTACCCCATAATTCCTGATTTTTCCTTCTTTGGTTAAATCATCAAACAACCCAAAAATTTCAGGGCGATAATAAACTTCGGTTGGCGGACAATGTAATTGAATTAAATCAATACGTTCATCACCTAAATTAGACAAACTATCTTCAATAAATTTTCTTAAAACCTTTACATTATAGGAAGCGTTGTTATGCGGATTCAATTGTCGCCCACATTTGGTAGCAATATAAACTTCTTCTGAACGGGAACGAACAACTTTACCAACTGCTCTTTCACTCAATCTATCACTATAAACATCTGCAGTGTCAATAAAATTAATACCATTATCTATAGCTGTATTTATAATTTCTTCAGCTGTTTTTTCGTTGAAATCACTTCCCCATTTTCCGCCAACTTGCCAAGTTCCTAAACTAATTTCTGATATTTTAAGTCCTGTCTTTCCTAAAGTTCTATACTTCATTTTTATTGTTTTTTGGAATGTTAAAAGTAATTCAAAAAAGCTGCAATCAAAAATATATTAAGTATATATAGCAATTTAATATCAATAGTTATTTCGTTGAAATTTGACTAATTTTGCCACGATGGTTAAAGAGATTCAAATTAGAGTGCCAATTAAAGAAGTTTCACAAGAAGAGATTCTTAAAAAAAAGGCTGCACAATATTTAAAAATTAATGGTAAAAATATAAATGCCATAAAAGTATTGCGTAAATCTATTGATGCTAGAAAAGCTGTCATTATTTTTAATTATAAACTTGCCGTTTATATAAACGAATCAATGCCAGAAACTTCTGAATATTATTTTGATTACAAGGATGTTTCTTCTGCTAAAGAAATCCATATTATTGGCTTTGGACCTGCCGGAATGTATGCTGCATTACGTTGTATAGAGTTAGGTTACAAACCTATTGTTTTAGAGAGAGGGAAAAATGTACGCGACAGGAGACGTGATTTACGCGCAATTAATCAGTTTCATATTGTTGATGAAGATTCTAATTATTGTTTTGGAGAAGGTGGTGCAGGAACGTATTCTGATGGGAAATTATATACCCGAAGTTTAAAACGTGGCGATGTTAGAAGAATTTTTGAAAACTTAGTGTATCATGGAGCTACCGATCAAATTTTGGTGGATGCACATCCACATATTGGAACTAATAAATTACCAAAGGTTGTAAAAAACATTAGAGAAACCATTTTAAAATATGGTGGAGAAATTTATTTTGAAAGCAGAGTTGTAGATTTTGTTATTAAAGACCATAAATTAAAAGCAATTCAGCTCCAAAATGGAACGGAACTAACTGTAAATGCGGTAATTTTAGCAACAGGACATTCGGCAAGGGATATTTATTATTTATTACAGCGAAAAGATATTTCATTAAAATCTAAATCATTTGCAATGGGAGTTCGTGTAGAACATCCGCAGGAAATAATTGATTCCATTCAATACCATTGTAAAGGAAAACGAGATGAATTATTACCAGCTGCTTCTTATAGTTTAGTACAACAAGTAAATGGTAGAGGGGTATATTCATTTTGTATGTGCCCAGGTGGATTTATTGTGCCTGCTGCAACTGCAAATGGTGAAGTTGTTGTAAATGGAATGTCACCTTCAAAACGAAATAATTTATTTGCAAATTCGGGAATTGTGGTTGAAATAAATACAGAAAAAGATTTGTTTAAATACGAGCAATTTGGTGAGTTAAAAGGACTTGAATTTCAAAAAGATTTGGAAAAATTAGCGTTTAATGCAGGTGGAAGAAAACAAACCGCGCCAGCACAACGTTTAACTGATTTTGTTGAAGGCAAATTGTCTAACGATTTAAATCCAACTTCGTATCAGCCAGGTTTAAAATCGGCTCCATTACACTCTTTATTACCAAAATTAATTGGAAGTAGGTTGCGTAAAGGTTTTGAAGAATTTGGAAGAAAAATGCACGGTTATTATACAGCAGAGGCAAATGTAGTTGGAGTAGAATCAAGAACTTCATCACCTGTAAATATTCCAAGAAATGAAAACTTAGAACACCCTGAATTACAAGGCTTATTCCCTTGTGGAGAAGGTGGAGGTTATGCTGGTGGTATTGTTTCAGCAGCAATGGATGGAGAACGTTGTGCCGAGGCTGCTATTTTAGCAATTAAATAATAAAAAGAAATTAATTTAATTTATTCTTCGTCATTGTGAGGATAGTAAAGCAATCTTTTCATTAAGATAGAGAGATTACTTCATTACTATTCTTTTTAGCGATGAGTTTTGTTTTTTATTGTGAAGTTTTAAAAAACTCAAGTAAACTTGCTAACATATAATAATAGGTATAAAATATTTATAATCAATTTTCTTTATTTTCAAAAAAACCTTTAAATTATTCTCCTATTAATAAATTTTTATAGATTCTTAGTCCATTTTTATTAACTAAATAACACTTTTATTACTTAAAACAGAGAAAGTTGACTATACTTTCAATGTGAAGCGTTAAAAAAAATACATTTTTATAATTTTTAACAAGCCTTATTCTAAAAAAGTAACTAAAAGATTTAATAGTTGTAAAATTTTAAGTGACTGTTTAGCAGTTGTATATGGTATTTATAACGTTTGTTTTGCATATATATAGTAAAAAAACAACAGTTTTAGCAAATCAATTATTGCATAATAAAAAAAATTATGTAGTTTTGTTAACTAATTGTAATAACACAAGTTTATTAACCTATTTAAATTTTAAAGAATATTAATTAAAAAGTTACAAAATGAAAAATTTAAAAAAATTGTCGGTAGTTCTGATGATGACTACCTTAATCAGTGTTAGCTTTACTTCTTGTATAGATAATGAAGTATCTCCAGTAGTAGAGGCTATTTATGGAGCTCAAGCTGATTTACTAGCTGCACAAGCTGCAGTACAAAATGCAGAAGCCACATTGTTAGAAGCGCAAGCTGAACAGGCACAAGCGCAAGCAGCATTAATTGCTTCGCAAGCTGCTCAAGTTGATGCAATAACTGAAGGTATTATTCAGGATAATGCAAATCAAGCTCTAGTAAATGAGCAAGAATTAATGGAGTTAGCTGCTGAAACTGCTTTAGCTGTAGCAGAAGCTCAAATGGATTTAGAGATTGCTCAAGCTGAATTCAATATCGAAATGGCTGCTTTGGCTGCGGAATTAGAAGCTGCAGGTGCACAGTTGGCAACAGAATATGCATACGCTTACAGATATGCTATGGAAGCGGCTAACTATATCCTTATGGATAAATTAAATGCAGAAGCTAATTTAGCTGAGGCTCAACTTATGCTAACTGATAGTAATACTCTTTCTTGGGTATATGTATTAGCAATGTTAGATGCAGATATCGCAACTGCAAATGATAATAAAGCTGCATTAGAAGCTGCAATTGCTGATTTAGAAACGTATATGGCTGATCCAACATCTGTTGAAGCTATTCTTTCTACTTTAAAAGAAGAAGAAGATGCTATTGATGCTCTTATTGATGCTAAAGAAGTAGAGATGCAAGAAAAATTCAATGAAATTATGGCTATCTATGAAGAAAATGGTGTAGCTAGTGATTTTGTTGATAGATTTGAAGATGCTTTAGATGAATTAGAGGATGCTATTTCTGAAAAAGAAGGTTTAGAAGATGATATCGCAGATGCTCAAGATGATATTGCCGATTGGCAAGCAACATATGATACTTATGATGCTACTGTAGCTGATTTAGAAGCCGATAAAACTGCAACTGCTGCTGCATATGATGCTGCTGTTGCTGCTGCTGATGCTGCTCAAGATCTTGAAGATGCTGCTGAAGCTTTAGAAGCTGAAAAATTAGCTGAATTGAATCAAATTCAAGCTGATATTGCAGATTTATATGTTAATTTACAAGATGCTGTAGATTTATTAGCTGCTTTAGAAGCTGGAGAAGCTCCATTATTAGCTGATAAAGCTGCTGCTGATGCTGATTTAGTAGCTGCTGAAGCTGCTGAAGCTTTAGTTCAAGTTGAATATGATTTAAGAAAAGCAAATTTTGAAGCTGATCCTTCTGGAATTACTTGGTTTGCAGGTGCTGATGATTTATTAGGAAACCATGCAGATGCTATAACTTCTTATATTTATGTAGTTGCTCCTGTTGTAGGTGGTCCAAATACTACAGATACTACAGATATGGATTCAGCTGATGCTGGAACTGTTTCTCCTTTAACTGGTGCTGCTGTTGCATTAATTGAAGTAACTAATGATGATGGAAATGATGTTGGAGCTGCTGGTGATTATTATGATTTTGAAGCTGATGATACTTGGCAAACAAATGCAGATTTATTAAATGCTGCTGTTGCTGCTTTAGATGCTGCAAAAGCCGATACTGCTGCTGCACAAGCTGCTGTTGATGCTGCTCAAGATGCATTGGATACTTATGCTGATGATTTACTTGCTGCTCAGGAAGATTATGAGTACAAAAAAGGATTGTATGAAGATGGTGTAGCTATTGAAGCTGCTGCTCAAGCTGATTATGATGCTGCTGCTGCTGCTGAAGATATTGCTGAAGCTGCTTCTGATGCTGCTGATACTGCTGAAGCTGATGCTTTAACTGCTAAAAATGATGCAATTGCTGCTTATGATGCTTTTGTTGCAACTACTAAGGCTGAATTATTGGATATGATTGCAGATGCTCAAGCTGATATTGCTGATTGGAATTTAGCTATTTCTCAAATTCAACCAATTATTGATGCTAAACAAGCAATTGTTGATGCAATGCAAGCTGAATATGATGAGCTAATTGCTAACGAAGGTTACTTAAGTTCTTTACAAGCTGATTTACATGCTCAAATTATTACTGAATGGCAAGCATATTGGGTTTTAGAGCAAGAACTAGATGCCTTAGAATTTCAAGAAGACTTGAAAATTTCAATGATCAACGCTTATGGTGGTTGGGGTGCTGATGATTTAGATGATTTAGCAGATATGTTAGAAGATCTACAATCTCAAATCGCAGACGCTGATTTAGCTATTGAAGAAGCTCAAGTTGCTTTAGCTTTAGCTCAAACTGAAGAAGCTGCTGATGAAGCTTATTTAGAATATTTACAAGCTTTAATTGATACATTAGATGCTAGATATGCTAACGCAATGGCTATTGCTGCAGAATACAAAGCATTAATGGACGCTGCATTAGCATCTTAAAAGATTCTTTAGGATATAAACAATATAGGGCTGACTTTAACCAGCCAGCCCTTTATAAAATAAATTATAACTCTTAAAGAACTAAAACATATGAAAAAATATTTAATTTTATGCTTTATCTTAGTTATTTCACTTACAAGTGTTAATGCACAAGATAAAGATTCAGAACACGTTTGTGCTACAGACTCTTGTTGTGTGGAGGCGGCTAAATTTGCACCACAAAAAGGAGACTTTACCGCAGCGATGATTTTTGGACAAGGAGCATATCTAAATTCAGGCCTAAGCGTACCATCATCTAATGGTTCAGTTAGTGGTGTTGCAGCCTTCGATAACGGAGTTTCTGCTAACACTAACTCAATTTCAAATATGGTTGGTGCAGAAGGAAGATATTTTGTAACTAACAAGTTCTCTATTTCTTTTAGTGGAGGTGCTATTTTACGTAATACACCTTCTCAATTAGGGATTCCTGCTGTTACAGATATTAATGGAACAGTTCTTATTCCTGCTTACAATTCAGTTGTTGCTGATGAAAGAGTAGATGTTAATGTATCTGTTGGAGGACAATGGATATTTGAAACTAAAAATGAAAGATTATTTCCATATTTAGGTTTTGCTCTACCATTTGACTATGCAAGAAGATCATTGTATGATCCTTCTATTCAAATTGATGATAATAACGAAATAACTATAACAGATTTGGGTGCTCGTCATGTTGACATTACGGCATTCGGTGTACAAGCAGTTGCGGGTGTAGATTATTATATCGCTAAGGATGTATTCTTTGGTTTTGATATAAAACCAGTATCTTATACCTATGCTGTTAGTGTTAAAACTCCAGGTCCAGGGTTAATTAACCTTGAAGCTGAAACAGATACAGTATCATTCTTTGCACAATTTTCAGCGAAAATTGGGTTTAAATTTTAACTTGTGGAATTTTACTATATTACTTTAAAAGGCTACCAATTGGTAGCCTTTTTTTTTCAATAATAATTCATAATTAATTACATTTAAAGCTATGTATCATGATTTTAAAGTCAAATTTTAGGGCTTAATAAAATGTTACAGTTAAGCCAGTAATATTATGCTCAAGGATTATTATTATAATTTGTTTAAATTAATACTATTTTATTACTTATTCTTCATGCAGCCTCTTTTATTTAGTAAAAAAATAGTGTTTTTTTATTATTCAGTATTCATATTACTTCTTTCAGAAGTTGATTGTAATTTTATTCAAATAATTTTTCTATAAATTCTTTTAACTGTTCTCCATGTATATTTGTGGCAATAATTTTTCCTTCTGAATCAATAATAATATTTGTTGGTAATGAAGTAATTGCATATTCGGTAGATACCTTTGTTTTAAATCCTTCCAAGGTTGAAACATTTATCCATGTTCGATTGTCATTTTTAAGCGCTTTTAACCAACGTTCTTTATTTGTGTCTAATGATATGCCATAAATTTCAAAACCTTTATTTTTATAGCTTTTATATAGGTTATTAAGTAAATTACTCTCAGTTCTACAGGGCGGACACCAGCTTGCCCAAAAATCTATTAAAGTATATTTACTTTTTATAGAATCTAATTGAATAATTTGATTTAATTCATTTGGCATTTTAATATTGCTAATAGTAGCTCCAATACTTGTTTTTTTTAGCAATTCAATTCTTTCAAATAATTTTTTGGTTATTGCTAAATTTGGGTGTGTGGATTCAAAATCTAAAACTATTTTATTTAAAATAGGTAAATTTTCACTGTTCCAACGTAAAGATGTTGGATAAATAGCGATGGAAGTCCCCATTTTTTCTTGTATAAATTCAGTTAATTGGTTTAAATGAATTTTATAATTTTCAACTTCTAGAGTTCTTAATTTAGCAATCTCGTTTTCATTACTTTGTTCTTTTTTAAGGTTTTTTATTTTATTTCTAATAGATGTTACCAAAGTTTTTAAAGATTTTTTTCGAAAAGCTTCGTAATCCATTAATAGCTGTGTATCTACAGAACCTGATATTTTTAAATTTTCTAAATCATTTCCTACTATTTTAATGTGTTGGCCTTTATCTATTGCAAGTTGAATTGTTTTATTATTTGTAAAAGTTAACGCGTAGATATTTGGCTCTAAAAAATATACCGCATTAAATTTTCCCCGTTTATTAACTTTTAAAGTGTCAATTACACGGTTTTCATTTGTTTGAATATTAGTTAGTTGAGATAGAATTATAAAATCATCTTCTAAATTGGATATTGTACCGGAAATAATAAATGAATTGTCATTTTTAGATGTGCATCCGATAAGAATTAAAAAAGATAGTATTAGTAAATAATAATGGTGGTTTTTAGAAATCATAAATTTAAATGTTTAACTCTTTTGACGTTAATTATTGTTTAAACTAACTTGAAAATTATTCAGATGCTTTTAAATCAGTTTTATCTTCAACTACATTTAAAAAATTTGGAAATAAAGTAGGCGCTAAATTCTTTACAGGTTCATATAAAATAGAGGTTTCTTTTTGCTCATCAGAAATAAAAGGTATTGTGTCATTTAATTTTGTAAAAACGAGTAGCACAATACTTAAAATTAAACCAATTTTTAAAGCTCCAAAACCTCCGCCAAGAATTTTATTAATTAAACCTAGTGATGCAAAATCTGCTATTTTGGTAAACAACTTACCAAGCAATCCAATTACTAAAACTATTATAGCAAAAGTTATAGCAAAAGAAACTATGGTAATATACCTTTCTTCCCAAGAAACACGGTTTGCCAAAAAATTCCCAACAAAAAAGGAGAAGTGAATTGCACCATAGATTCCTGCAATTAGGGCAACTAGTGATGCAACTTCAACAAATAACCCTTTTGTTAATCCTCTTATAAAACCAAAGATTAAAAGTGCCGCGATTATAATGTCGAAAGTATTCATAAAAATGTTTTTTGTAAATATACATGAATCGATTTGTATATTTGTAGCCTAATAAAAAAATCAAATGTCTAGAGATCAAAAATTAAAAGAAGATTACGATAAAATACTTTCTATTTTATCAACAAAGTTTGGTGAAGGTGAGCAACTTAATTTAGATGCTATAATTTATTTAATTGGTGTACAAGAATTAGGTAAAGGCGCTATAGAATTTAAAAAAGACGATAAAGTAAATTTAATGCATATTGCAATTTGCAGATTGTTGGAGCCTTTTGGTTATTATGAATTTGATTTTTTTGACAATGATGGCTGGCCTCATTACAAAGTTTTGGAAGCACTTCCTCCACTTAAATCTGGAGAGCAAACAGTTTTAATAAAGGAAGCCATTGTTTTATATTTTAAAGCGCAAGAATTACTTTAAGTTACAGCTAATTTTCGAATCATTTTTGAAAGTATTTTAGGAAAAAACCGTTTTACATAAATAGCCAGTTTTTCTTTAAAACCTCCAATATAAACTTCTTGTTTTTCTTTTTTTATTGCTGTTATAAAGTGTTTAGCAAACTTTTCGCTTGATAAACCGTTTTCAGTTGCTGTATCCATTTTATTTTGTGGAGTTCCATCTCCGGTTAAAGCATTAAGTGAAACATTTGTTTGTACAAAACCAGGACATACTAAGGTAACTTTAATGTTATTTTGGTATACCTCAGCTCGTAAACTATCAAAAAATCCATGTAAAGCATGTTTAGAAGCGGCATAAGAAGAACGCAGTGGAGTACCAATTTTACCAACAATACTTGTTATTGTAATAAAATAACCATTATTTGATTCAATAAAATGTGGTAAAACTGCTTTTGTTAAAGCTATAGTGCCCATATAATTTATGTTCATAATTCTTTTGTCAACGGCTATAGAAGTCTCTTTAACTAAAGATCTTTGACTAATTCCTGCGTTGTTTATTAAAACATTTATGTTTCCAAAACAATTAATTACATCGGAAACTTTTGAAGAAAAATTAGTATAATTTTCTAAATCTAAAGGAATTATTTTAACATTTTCAGGATTAAAGCAGGCACTTTTTACTTCATTTAATTTTACCTCATTTCTTGAAGATAAAATAAGGAAAGCATTTTGTTTGGAAATAGCCAAGGCTAAAGATTTACCAATTCCAGATGATGCACCTGTAATCCAAACAACTTTATTTGTAAAATTCATAAGATGTGATTTTATGTAAAATAATAAAAATACTTACATTTGGTCTGATTGTTGAATAAATGTATCAAAAAAAAGGAAATGATTAAAAAGATATTATTCGTATTACTATTAATAAGTGCTACAATTCAAAGTCAAACTTTTGTAAAAGGAACTATGAGTCCCGAAATTGAAGATTTAGAATGGATAATTTTATATCAATTAAAAGGCGCTAAACAACTTTATATTGCGAATACAGCTATTGAAAACGGAAAATTTCAGCTTGATTTTCCTGAAAATTCACCTCAAGGAATGTATCGATTAATGTACGATATGAATAATGGAGGTTTTGTTGATGTTTTATACAATAATAAAAATATTGAATTAAAATTTGATCCAACTTTTCCATTAGGAACATTAAAGTTTTTAACTTCAGAAGAGAATAAATTATATGCTAATTATCAATTTCAAACGGACAATGTTAAGCATAGGTTAGACTCACTTCAATTATCTTATTTTAGATTAAAAGATGCTATTGCTTTAAAATTTACAGACCAGTTTTATAAAAAAACACTTAAAAACTACGTTGAAATTCAAAATGATTTTGAAATAAATTCTGAAAATCAATTATCAAATCATTTTATAAAATCTAGTAAAAAATACTATTCACCAAAAATATTTTCGAATCCTCAGCAATATTTAAACAGTGAAAAATTACATTATTTTGATTTTATTAATTTTAACGATAGCGTTTTACAAAACTCAATTTTTTATACTGAAAAAATAGTAGATTATGTATTTTATTTAAATAGATCCGATGATGTTGACGTGCAAAACGGGTTATATAAAAACGCCATAAATGAAGTTGCTGAAAAAATGGGCGATAATTACAGTTTAACAAGTTCAATTTTAACAACTTTAATGTACAATTTTGCTCAACTTGAAAACACAGTAATTATAGATTATATTTTAGAAAATTTATATCAAAAACTTCCAATAGCATATCAAAATAGCAATGATGTTAATGAAATACAAGAAAAGGTTAAACTGTCTGTTGGTAAAAAAGCTCCAGATTTTATATGGAAAGAAAATAACACTACAAAAAGCTTATATGAAAACAATGAAGCTTCAACTTATATTTTAGTTTTTTGGAGTACTACCTGTTCACATTGTTTAAACGAAGTACCTAAATTATATGAATATATTAAGGAAAACAAAAACGTACATGTTATTGCTATTGCTTTAGAAAATGATGAACAGGGCTTTAATTACCATACTGAAAAATTTATGAACTGGACAAATGTTTTAGGTTTAGGTAAGTGGGAAAATAAAATTGCTAAAGAATATAAAATAGTTTCAACACCAACATATTTTATTTTAGATGCAAACAAAAAAATAATCTCTAAACCTGAATATTTTGAAGATGTAAAAGCATATTTTGTGAATTAAAAATGTAAAAAAGCATCTTTTAAATGTTCAATTTTAGTTGTGTTTTTATTTTTAATTATTGCCATAATATCAAACCGAACTTCAACATCTAAATCTTTTGAAATCACGTATTCATTAATGGCTTCAACCATTAGTTGAATTTTTTTTTGATTTACAAAATCTTGTGGATTTCCAAAATAATTAGAAGAACGTGTTTTAACTTCAATAACTGCTAAAACATCATTTTTTTTAGCTATAATATCAATTTCAGCTTTTTTAAAACGCCAATTTCTTTCTAAAATTTGATAGTTATTATTTTGAAGAAATTCAACTGCTAATTCTTCACCTTTTTTACCTAAATCGTTATGTATAGCCATTTTTGCAATTTATTTTGGCTGATAAAGATAAAAAGTTAGTTTTTATTAATAACGAATTTTAAATTTTATATACGTTATTGGCTTGCCAACTTCTAAATATTGGCTTTCATAAAAAGTTTGTGTAGCAGTAATTTCTTCCGGAGAATGAAAGTTTTTGTAAATATCATGATGAGCATATAATACTTCATGACCTTCACCATGTAATAAACCTAAAGTATAACCATGCATAAACTCGCTATCAGTTTTTAAATTAACAATACCTTCAGGCTTTAAAACATGATGGTATTTTTTTAAAAATTCAGCATTTGTTAACCTGTGTTTTGTACGTGTATATTTAATTTGGGGATCTGGAAAAGTTATCCAAATTTCATCAACTTCATTTTCAGAAAAAAGCAAATCAATTAATTCAATTTGAGTTCTAATAAAAGCAACATTGTTTAAATTTTCTTCTAAAGCAGTTTTAGCACCACGCCAAAAACGCGCACCTTTTAAATCTATACCAATATAATTTATGTTTGGGTTTTTACGAGCTAAGGCTATGGTGTATTCACCTTTTCCGCAACCTAACTCAAGCACAATAGGATTGTTATTGTTAAAAAAAGTTTGCCAGTTTCCTTTTTTAGAGAAATCATCTAAAACTTCTTTTCGCGTTGGTTGAATTACATTAGAAAATGTATCGTTTTCACGAAATCTTTTAAGTTTGTTTTTGCTTCCCACGTTTGGTAAAGTGTTTAAAAAAGGAGAATATAAATGTAGTTAGTAGAAAATTATTCGTTTCCTGCTTTTTTGTATTTTCTTATTTCACCAATCCAATAAAAGAATGCAATAAACGTAATAATAATAAAAATCCAACTTACAGTGTTTTGTAGCCACCAGTTATCCATAGCTCTTATTTCATTGTATGGAGAAAATAAAACATTTGTAAAAAAGTCGCCTATGGCTTTAAAAATATTGTTTGCAATCATTTCTTAATTATATTTACAGGCAAAAGTATGAAATATAGTAATGATAGCAAATTTTTTTAATAAAACTAAACCCGTAATAATTGTTAACTTACTATTAATGTTTGCAATATTCTATTTTGTGTCAGTATTTTACTTTCATGAAGTAGCTTTTTCAATTGCTTCTTTAGGGATTGTTTTTGCTGTTTTTTTAGCATTTGTTTTTATGCTGCTCCTTATTAATTTTGTTTTAAGAAAAAATAATTTAACTGAAGATAATTCCTATACATTATTAATTATTATTTTGTTATTAGGTAGTTTTTATGAAACAATGTATTCTAAAAACCTGTTTTTTTCAAATTTGATATTGCTTTTTGCCTTCCGAAAAATTTATAGTTTAGGTTCTGGATTTAATACTAAAAAGAAACTTTTTGATGCTGCTTTTTGGATTGGCGTTTCAACTATTTTATACGCTTGGAGTATTTTATATTTAATATTAATTTATTTGGGATTGATTATTTTTAGAAAATTAAGTTTTAAAAATTTATGTATTCCAATTGTTGGGTTTTTAACTCCTGTAATAGTTTTTTTTACTTTTCACTTTTATTTTGATACCCTTACCGTTTTTTATGAACTTTTTAAGTTCGACTTTAGTTTCGATTTTGTTGCGTACAACGCTTTAAAATTTTTAATACCTATTAGTTTAATAATAGCACTCTTACTATGGTCTATAGTAGCACTTGTTCCAAAAATAGTATTGATTAGTAATACTTTTAAATTGGCTTGGCAAGTTATTTTAAATCATTTAATTATTTCAATAATTATTGTGTTGTTTGCACCAATAAAAAATGGTTCAGAATTATTTTTTTTAATACTTCCTACTGCAATTATTATAGCTAATTTTTTACAAAGAACAACATCAACAACGTTTAAAAATATGATTTTATACTTGCTTTTAGCTATTTCAGTTGGTGTTTATTTTTTATAGTTTTACACCAAAAGCTAAATCGCCTGCATCACCTAGTCCTGGTACAATATATCCATGACTATTTAATTTTTCGTCCACAGTTGCAATCCATAATTTAGTAGTTGAAGGAAAGTAATCTTTTATATAATCGATCCCTTCTTTAGATCCAATTACACAAGCTAAATGAATTTCTTTAGGAGTTCCGTGTTTTTTTAATCCTTCATAAACTGCAACTATAGATTGACCTGTTGCTAACATTGGATCTGCTAAAATTAAGGTTTTACCGTCTAAATTTGGTGAAGCAAAATACTCAACTTTTATTTCAAACTCTGAATCATTTCTATGTTTTCTATATGCTGAAATAAAGGCATTTTCAGCATCATCAAAATAATTTAGTAATCCATCATGCAAAGGTAAACCAGCTCTTAATATAGAGCATAAAACAATGTCTTTTTTGGGTGTTTCTACTATTTTAGTTCCTAAAGGTGTAGTAACTGCATTTTTTTCATATACTAATGATTGACTTAGCTCATAAGCAATAATTTCACCTATTCTGCCAATATTACGTCTAAATCGCATAGCATCTTTTTGAATAACTACATCTCTAATTTCAGAAATAAATTTATTAAGTATTGATTTTTTAGTATCTAAAATATTGACAATCATAAGGAAGTATTTTATGCAAAAATAAAACTTTAAAACGAGATTCTGAATGAAAGATTTGGTTTAATTTTTGTATATTACTATATGGATTTAAAAAATATTTAATTAATTAAAAAAAGAAAAAGACATGGGATTATTTTCATTTATTAAAAATGCTGGAGCCAAAGTTTTTGGTATTGGTAAAACTACTGAAGAGGAAGCTTTAGAAGTAGCTGTAATTGCAAAAGAAAAGGCATTAAAATTAACAAATGCTGTTGAAACTCTTGGTTTTGAAGTAACGGATTTAAACATTGAGGTAACTGGAGATTCAGCTACAATTTGGGGACAAGCAGATTCTCAAGCAACTAAAGAAAAAGTTGTGTTAGTTGTTGGTAATACAGAAGGTATTGCTACTGTTGATGATAGAATGACAGTTGAAATTCCTGAGCCAGAAGCTCAATTTCATACAGTTGTAAAAGGAGATTATTTAAGCAAAATAGCAAAAAAATATTATGGAGATGCAATGAAATACCCAATAATATTTGAAGCAAACCAACCAATGCTTACCGATCCAGATAAAATTTACCCTGGACAAGTATTAAGGATACCTGCTATAGATTAAAGATTTAAAACAACATTTAAAGGCTGGCTAAAAAGTATTAAAACACGTTATTCTGAATTTATTTCTGAATCTTATTGTGCTGATAATCAATCACTATGAGAATTTGTATTTCGATTCCGCTCAATAACCGATTGCTGAGCGGAGTCGAAGCACAGGTTGACGAAATTTTTCGCTTTTTAGACAGCTTTTTTTAAACCGATTTTATTATTTTATCAACAACTGTTTTTGGGCTGATTGTTCTCATTACATCCTCATAACCATCACATACTTTATTGCCATAAATTGAACAAGGTATGTTCGGATATTTATTTAAATCGGGTAAAATTGCGTTTTCAATAGGTTGGTTAAAGGGGGCAAACCCGGTAAATGGATGGGTAATTCCCCAAATAGTTAGTGTATTTATACCAAACATAGCTGCAAAATGGGCATTTCCAGAATCCATACTTACCATACAATCTAAATTAGAAATAAGTGTAAGTTCTTCTTGTAGTTTAAATTTTCCGGCAACATTTAATGTATTATTATATTTATTTGCAATTGTATCTAATATTTGGGTTTCTTTTTTCCCACCACCAAATAATAAAATTTTGAGTTTTTTTTGTTGAGACAGTTTTTCAATAACTAACTCCATTAAATCAAGAGGATACATTTTAGAACTATATTGAGCAAAAGGAGCAATACCAATCCACTTTTCAGATTTGTTACTTGTTATTTCAAAAATTTCTTTAGATAGTTGTCGTTTTTGTGGAAATTCTGGTTTCGAAATATCTAATTTAAAACCTAATTTTCTAAAAACATCAGCATACCTTTCATGTGTTGTTTTTAACTGTTTAAAAACCTTGTTTTTAGTTTGTGTTAATGCTCTTTTTTCACTTCGTCCCTTATTTATAAAAGCTACTTTTTTAAAAGAAAGTTTAAAAAAACTACGCAGTAATTTGGAACGTAAAACGTTATGTAAATCTGCAACAGCATCAATTTTAAAAAGTTTCAATTCTTTAAAAAGCCTGTAAATTCCAAAAACACCTTTATGTTTACCGGTAACATCTGCGGCGTAAAAGTTTATGTTTTTAATATCGGTAAATAAAGGTTTTAAAAAAGGTTTTGAAACCATGGTTATTTTAACATTTGGATGCTGTTTTACAAAGGCTCTCAAAATAGGAACCGTCATTGCAACATCACCCATTGCAGATAAACGGATTACTAGTAAATGTTTTAAATCACTCAAAATAAATTTGGATATTTTAATAAATATAAAGCAAAAATACGTAATAGTTTTTGCCTAAAAAATTACTGCTTAAACTATAAAATTGCGCTCTTATTATAAAATGCATTAAATTTGTCTAAATTTTGAAATTAGATGATACAATCCATGACTGGATACGGTAAAACCGTATTACAACTTCCAACTAAAAAAATTACGATTGAATTAAAATCGTTAAACAGTAAAAATTTAGATTTAAATGTCCGTATTCCTGCATATTACAGAGAAAAGGAATTACATATTCGAAAAAAATTGGCTTCAGCTTTAGTTAGAGGGAAAGTGGATTTTTCAATTTATATTGAAAATAATGGGGTGGAACTTTCATCAAAAATTAATGAAAATGTAGTTAAAGAATATATGAATCAATTAAGAAATGTTGTTGATTCAGATGAAATTGAACTATTAAAAATGGCTGTAAAATTACCAGATTCTTTAAAAACTGATCGAGAAGAGTTAGACCAACAAGAATGGGTTCAAATAGATAATTCTATAAATGAAACTATAGATGAAATAACTACATACAGAGTTGATGAAGGAAAAGTATTATTGGATGATTTTGTTTTAAGAATTTCCATTATTGAAAATTTGCTTGAAAAAGTATTGGAAATAGATCCTATGAGAATAGAGCAAGTAAAAGAGAAATTAAAGAAAGGAATTGCTGAATTAGAAGTTAAAATTGATCAGAACAGATTTGAACAAGAACTCATTTATTATATTGAAAAATTGGATATTACAGAAGAAAAAGTTCGATTAAAAAATCATTTAGATTACTTTAGAAAAGCTTTAAAATCTGATGATTCCAATGGAAAAAAACTAGGATTTATTACTCAGGAAATTGGAAGAGAAATAAATACCATTGGGTCTAAATCTAATTTTGCACCTATGCAAAAGTTAGTTGTTCAAATGAAAGATGAACTTGAAAAAATAAAAGAACAAAACTTAAACGTATTATAATATTGTAAAACCTGCATGCTAAAAAGTTTGTCAAAAAATAAAATGACAAATAGCGAACAGCAGGTATGCACTGAGTCAAGTCTAGGTATGACCTTTAAAAAAACAAAAAGATACATGAAAAAAGAAGGGAAACTTATCGTTTTTTCAGCTCCATCAGGTTCAGGTAAAACTACAATTGTACATTATTTGTTACAACAACCTGAGTTAAATTTGGATTTTTCAATTTCAGCAACATCCCGCGAACCAAGAGGAACAGAGGTTGATGGTAAAGATTACTATTTTATTTCATTAAAAAAGTTTCAAAAACATATTGAAAAAGACAATTTTGTTGAGTGGGAAGAAGTGTACACCAATAACTATTATGGAACTTTAAAAAAAGAAATAAAGCGTATTTGGAACCTGGGAAAACATGTAATTTTTGACATTGATGTAGTTGGAGGGCTTAATATTAAAAAGAAATTCCCAAAAAATACGTTGGCTATTTTTGTGCAACCTCCTTCAATTGAAGAAATGGAACGCAGGTTAAGAAACAGAAAAACAGATAGTGAAGAGAAAATTAAAGAGCGAGTTGCAAAAGCTGAAAAAGAGTTAAAATACGCTAAAGATTTTGATGTTGTTTTAGTAAATGATGATTTAGAAAAAGCCAAAATAGAAGCTTACAAATTAGTTAAAGATTTTATTAGTTAATATGAAAATAGGACTGTTTTTTGGTACATTTAATCCTATTCATATAGGTCATATGATAATTGCAAATTATATGGCAGAGTTTTCAGATTTGGATCAAGTTTGGTTTGTAATTACGCCATTAAGTCCTTTTAAACAAAAAAACACTTTATTAGATAATCTGCATAGGTTGGCAATAGCAAATATTGCGGTTGAAGAATATCCTAAATTAAAAACTACAGATATTGAGTTTAAATTGCCACAACCAAATTATACTATAAATACATTAATAAATATTGAAGAAAAATACCCGGAACATCAGTTTTGTTTAATAATGGGTGAAGATAATTTAAAAAGTTTTCATAAATGGAAAAATTACGAAACGATACTTCAAAATTATGAATTGTATGTATATCCAAGAATTTCCAATGGCAAAGGAGAAAACAAATTTTTAAATCATCATCCAAAAGTGCATAGAGTAGATGCGCCCATTGTACAAGTTTCATCAACGTTTATTAGAAAATCCATAAAAAATAAAAAAAACATAAGTACAATGTTACCGGCAAATGTTTGGAAATATATAGATGAAATGAACTTTTATAAATAGTAATTTTAGCTTAGATTTAACACTTATAAGTATTTAAACTGAAATTAAATAAACATATTTTCGTTGTACCTTTGGTTTAATATATAGTATGGGAAAAAAACCTAAAAATAGAGGAAAATTAAGACAAAAATTAATTAATAAATATCGTTTAGTAGTATTAAATGAAGATACTTTTGAAGAAAAGTTATCATTTAAATTAACCCGCTTAAATGTATTTATTTTTGGAAGTTTATTTTCAATTTTATTAATTGTTGGAACTATATTTTTAATTGCTTTTACGCAACTTAGAGAATATATTCCAGGCTATTCTTCTACAAAATTAAAAAGAGAAGCAACAGAACTAGTATATAAAGTTGACTCTTTAGAGCAAGTACTTGAGGTTAATAATTTGTACATTCAAAAAATAAGAGATTTGTTAACCGGAGAAATATCTGAAGTTGAATTTGATACAGATTCTGTTTTACAAACAATGCAATACGATAAGGATACTATCAATTTAAGTCCTTCAGAAGCAGATTTGGAATTTAGATTAGATATAGAAAGTGCAGATAGGTATAGTATTTTTAATGAAGCTTCTAAAGTTGCAGATATAGTATTTTTTGCACCTGTTTCTGGAACTTTAACCGAAGGTTATAATCCACAAATTAAACATTTTGCAGTTGATATCGCAGTAGAAATGGGAACTCCGGTAAAATCTGTTGCAGATGGAACTGTAATTTTTGCAGCTTGGACTTCCGAAACGGGACATGTAATTATTGTAGAGCATTCAGGAGGTTTTATTTCTATTTATAAACACAATACAGCATTGCATAAAGAACAAGGTGATTTAGTAAAATCGGGCGAAGTAATAGCCTCAGCTGGTAATACGGGTGAATTTAGCACAGGTCCACATTTACATTTTGAACTTTGGAACGAAGGTTACCCCGTAAACCCAATTAATTATATCGATTTTGAATAAGGATGAATATTAAATCTATTTTAGCAAAACCTTTTGCAAAACAAATTGCTGCAAGATTTTATAAGCAAAGTAAAAATGCTGTAAAAATGCAACAAAAAGTGTTTAAAAAATTAATTGCAGATGCTAAAGAAACTGCTTTTGGAAAAGATCATAATTTTAGCAAAATAAAATCTTACCAGGAATTTAAAAAGCAAGTTCCTATTAGAGATTATGAAGCATTAAAGCATTATGTAGAAAGGATTATTGAAGGGGAGTCGGATGTGCTTTGGAAAGGAAAACCTTTATATTTTGCTAAAACGTCAGGAACAACATCTGGCGCAAAATATATTCCATTAACAAAAGAATCTATGCCAATGCATATAAAAGCTGCACGAAATTCGCTTTTAATGTATATAAATGAAACTCAAAATGCCGATTTTTTAAATGGCAAAATGATTTTTTTACAAGGAAGTCCAGAACTAAAAGAAAAAAATGGAATTAATATTGGAAGATTATCAGGAATTACCGCTCATTATATTCCTAAATACCTAATGAAAAATAGGTTACCAAGTTGGGAAACCAATTGTATAGAAGATTGGGAATCTAAAATTGAAGCAGTTATTGATGAAACTATAAATGAAGACATGACACTTATTGGTGGAATACCTCCCTGGGTACAAATGTATTTTGAAAGAATAGTTGAAAGAACTGGAAAGAAGGTAGGGGAAGTTTTTCCAAATTTTAATTTGTTTGCATATGGAGGTGTTAATTATGAGCCTTACAGAAATAAATTTGAAGAATTAATTGGTAGAAAAGTTGATGCTATTGAAATGTATCCGGCATCTGAAGGTTTTATTGCTTACCAAGATTCTCAAACAGAAACAGGAATGATGCTTTTAGTAAATAATGGCATTTTTTATGAGTTTATTCCTTCCGAAGAATTTTTTAATGAAAATCCTACAAGAATTTCATTAGCAGATGTAAAAATAGGGGTGAATTACGTAATTATTTTAAACACAAATGCTGGACTTTGGGGGTATAATATTGGTGATACTATCGAGTTTTTATCAATAAAACCACCAAGAATTGTTGTTACTGGAAGAATTAAGCATTTTATATCTGCTTTTGGCGAACATGTAATTGGTAAAGAAGTTGAAGATGCTATAAATAGTCAAACTGTAGGAACAGGAATTAGTGTAACCGAGTTTACTGTAGCTCCACAAATTACTCCACAAATTGGATTGCCATACCACGAATGGTTTATTGAATTTGACCAAAAACCAACTGATATTGAAGATTTTGCTAATAAAATTGATGCTGCTTTACAACAACAAAACAGTTATTATTTCGATTTAATTAAAGGTAAAATTTTACAACCTCTAAAAATTACAGTAATTGAAAAAGGAGGTTTTAATAAATATATGAAATCGGTTGGGAAATTAGGCGGACAAAATAAAGTTCCAAGGTTATCTAATGATAGAAAAATAGCGGATGAACTTTCAAAATTTGAACAAAAATGAAAGTAATTTCTGTAAATTTAGGTGAGAAAAAAGTAATAAACTATAAGGGTAAAATAGTTGAAACGGGAATTTTTAAATACCCTGTAAATTATCCAATATTTTTAGGTGAAGAAGATGTTGTAAACGATGCTGTTATTGATAGAAAATATCACGGAGGAATTGAAAAAGCAGTATACGCATATTCGGAAAATCATTATAAATATTGGAAAAATATTTACCCAAATCTAGACTGGCAATATGGAATGTTTGGTGAAAACTTAACAATTTCTAATTTAGAAGAAACAGAAATTAAAGTTGGAAATCAATATAAAATTGGTGAATCTATTATTGAAGTTACAAAGCCAAGAGAGCCTTGTATGAAGTTGGGCTTACGTTTTAAAACACAAAAAGTTTTAAAACAATTTTGGAATTCTACCAAAAGTGGCATTTATTTTAAGGTTATTGCAACTGGAAATGTACAAGTTGGTGACCAATTAATTCTTTTAAGAAAAGATGAAAATTCGCCAACCATTGCTGAAGTTTACGAAACAAAAAAATAAGTATATAAAATAAAAAGGGCTCACAATTTGCGAACCCTTTTTTTAATTAAAGAAAGTTTGGTTTATTTCTTTGATAATAAGTCTCTAATTTCAGCTAATAAATCTTCTTGAGAAGGCCCTTTTGGTGCTTCTGGAGCTGGTTCTTCTTTCTTTTTAGTTTTATTAACACCTTTAACTATCATAAACATTACAAATGCAACAATAATAAAATCAATAACATTAGTTAAAAAATCACCATAAAGTACCGCAACTTCACCAACCATTTCACCAGCTTCATTAAGGGTACCTTCTTTTGCAATATACTTTAAGTCTTTAAAGTCTGATTTGAAAATTAATCCAACAAGTGGAGAAACAATTCCTCCAGTAAATGAGGTAACAACACTTTTAAAAGCTGCACCCATTACAAAACCTACTGCAATATCAACGAGGTTTCCCTTCATTGCAAAATCTTTAAATTCTTTTAACATTCCCATTTTTATAAATTTTAATTGAATAATTAGTTAAAGCTAAAGTACTAAAAAAAATTATTTCTTTAACATTTAATTAACAGTTCTATTTACACGTTGAGAAATCGCAGTAAGAATTTCATAAGAAATGGTGTTAATAGATTTTGCTAATTCTTCAATATGAAACTGGTTTTTATAAACCAATACTTCGTCTCCTTCAGCACAATTTATATCAGTAATGTTTACCATTATCATATCCATACAAACATTTCCAACAATAGGAGCTTTTTTATTATTTATGTAAACAAAGCCTTTTCCATTACCAAATTGCCTTGAAATCCCATCAGCATGTCCAATGGGAATTGTAGCTGTTTTTATAGTTGAATTTGCTTTAAAAGCACGATTGTAACCAACGGTTTCTCCTTTATTAATAATGTGAATTTGAGAAATTACCGATTTTAAAGTGATTACATTTTTAAGTTTAGCAGTTTCAGTATTGTTATTTCCAAAACCAAATAATCCAATACCAAGTCTAACCATATCAAACTGTGCTTCTTTTGCATAATTAATAATGCCAGAAGTATTTAACATATGTCTAAAAGGGTTATTTGGTAACTGGTTTATTAATTCTGTTGAAACAGCTTTAAATCTATTAATTTGATGCAATGTAAATTCACGTTCGTTTAAATCTTCACTTGCAGCAATATGCGAAAAAAGGGAAGTTATTTTTAATGCTTTTTGTTTGTTAATTATTGAGGAAATTAAAGGAATATCTTTTTCAACAAAACCCAATCGGTTTAAACCGGTATTAAATTTTATATGTATTGGATAGTTTTGAAGTTTTAATTGGGTAGCTTTTTCAATAAACGCATTCAATAAATTTATTGAATAAATATTAGGTTCTAAATGGTGTTTAAGAATTTTTTCAATAGTTGCTTTTTGTGGGTGTAAAACTAAAATGGGTGTTTTAATTCCTGCATTTCTTAATGCCATTCCTTCATCTAAATAAGCAACTCCAAAATAATCAACTTTTGGTTCTAATAATTTTGCAATTTCAACTGCGCTTGTACCGTATCCAAAAGCCTTTATAACAACTAATATTTTTGTTTTAGAATGTAGTTTAGATTTAAAATAATTTAAATTAAAATAAATTGATTCTGAGTCTATTTCAAGAACAGTAACGTGGTTATTTTCCATTGTTATGTTGTGCTGCTTTTTTCTTTTTTTCTTCTTGAATTGCTTTATAGTAAGCAGCTCGGCTTAAAGGCTCGTATTCTTGTGTTTCACCTAATAAAACCAAATCTTCACTTGCAGCAGTTCTATGACTGTAATGTGCTAAATTTCCGGTTCGTGTGCAAACAGCATGAACTTTAGTAACATATTCTGCAGTCGCCATTAATGCAGGCATTGGACCAAAAGGGTTGCCTTTAAAATCCATATCTAAACCGGCAACAATTACCCGAATACCTCTATTTGCTAAATCATTACAAACTGCAACAATTTCATCATCAAAAAATTGAGCTTCGTCAATACCAACTACCTGTACGTCAGTTGCTAAAATACGAATATTACCAGATGAAGGAACAGGTGTTGAGCGTATTTCATTGGCATCATGTGATACTACTTTTTCTTCATCATATCTAACATCAATTGCAGGTTTAAAAATTTCAACTTTTTGTTTTGCAAATTGCGCACGTTTTAACCTACGGATTAATTCTTCTGTTTTACCAGAAAACATTGAACCGCAAATAACTTCTATCCAGCCAAATTGTTCGGTATGATTTACTGTATTTTCAAGAAACATTTTGTAATTTCACAGTTCAAAGGTTATTGTATTTTTTTTGATTAAAACGAATGCAATAATAAATAGTATTATTTTTCGCATTAAATGTTTAAAATTGTAAAACAGAAATAGCTGTTTTTTTGATTTTTTACAAATTTATTAAAAATAACACATCAATAATCAATAAATATATCAACTTATGCACAAAAAATTAGAAGCTGAATTGGTTAGCTTGGCGCACAGTATTTTACAAATGAAAAATAAAGAGGATATAAATGCTTTGCATAAAAAAGCGCATACTCTTTATGAAAAACTATCGGTGTTAAAATTTGTTGACGAATATATTAATACAACTCCAAATGCTACTGAAACCAAGGAAGAGTTAATTGATAAAATTGAAGATATTTCGGGTGATGTTGTAAAAATTGATGAGGAATCTAAAATTGAAGTAAAAAAAGAAGTTGTTAAGGTTATAGAAACTGTTGAAAAAATTGAAATTTCTTCTGAAAAAAAGATGCTTTCTGAAGAGCAAATGGAAGAAATATTTGGAAATGAAAATAACATGTTAAAAAATGATATTGAAGATTTACCTTCGCTTCAAACATCTTTAGAAGATGAATTTAAAGATGCTATTTCTGCTGATGTAGCAACGCAAATGTTTGAAAAGGTTACTAAGGAAAATCCTGTGATTCAACAAGAGATTCCAACTAAAAATAAATCATTAAATGATACATTATTTAAAAACAATTTGCAAATAGGGTTAAATGATAGAATTGCTTTTGTTAAGTACTTGTTTGATGGAAGTCAGGAAGATTTTAATCGCGTTTTATCTCAGTTAAATTCTTTTAAAACTGAAAAAGAAGCATTGGATTTTATAAATAATTTTGTAAAACCAGATTATAATTGGAGTGAAAAAGAAGAGTATGAGAGCCGATTAATAAATCTTATCGAACGCAAATTTTTGTAAGTTTAGATGAATTATAATTTGCTTGAAAAAGAACTTAAAAAAAGATTAGATTTTCCATATACTTGGGGAAGAAAACAAACAGATGATTTTGATAAACAAACAAATTTTATTTACAAAACTTTTTTATTTAAAGAACTTATAGAGAAAATAGAAAGTAACTTTTGTAATAATTTAAAATATAACGACCTTAAAAATTATGCCCTAAATAGGTGGTTTAATTTTTGGTCTGCTAAAGCCATTGAAACTATTTTTTGCGAGCATAAAAATGTAACCGCACATAAAAATTCAAAAGATAAATACACAGATTTTTATATTTCAACCATTCCGTTTGATCATAAAACAACTGTTTTTCCAAAAGGTTTTTCAAAATCAGTTCCTTATGCTGTTGAGCATAAAAGAGAATTGGTTGAATGGTTGTATAAAAACCAGAGTAATCAAAAAAGGGAGCATTTTAAAAATCGCTTGTTTATAATTGTATTAAATTTTAGCAATCCAACTGAAAACTGGAAATTAAAAGCTGAGATTTTGTGGCTTCAAAAAATTATTTCAACTTATTTAAGTACTTTTGATGCTCAAAATTTAGAAAGTTTTTACTTTCAAAACCAAGTTGTAAAATCTGATATAATTTGGGCAATAAAATAAATTAAGTGAATTACATAGGTTCTAAACATAAACTATCCAAATTTATAAAGGAAACAATTTCCAATACTGTTGGTGCTGATTTAACAAGCCTGGTTTTTTGTGATTTGTTTGCAGGTACAGGAATTGTTGGTAGAACTTTTAAACCCTTTGTAAAACAAGTAATAGCTAACGATGTGGAGTTTTACAGTTATGTTTTGAATAGAAATTATATTGGAAATTATGAAAGATATAATTATGCTAGTTTTATAAATGCTTTAAATAATTTAGAAGGTGTAGAGGGTTTTGTTTTTCAAAATTATTCTGAAAAAGGAAAGGAAGGCAGACTGTATTTTTCTGAAGAAAATGGAAAAAAAATAGATGCTATTAGAAAAGAAATTGAAAACTGGAAATTTCAAAATAAAATAGATGAAAATTTATATTTTTTCTTATTAACTTCTTTAATCGAAAGCGCTGATAAAGTTGCAAACACCGCATCGGTTTATGGAGCTTATTTAAAACACATTAAACTATCAGCAAAAAAAACACTGGAATTAAAACCTGCATTATTTGTTGAAACAAAAAGTAAACATCAAGTTTTTAATGAAGATGCAAACGGGTTAATAAAAAAAATAAAAGGTGATATTTTGTATTTAGACCCGCCATACAATGCGCGTCAATATGGTTCAAATTACCATTTATTAACCACTATTGCTAAGTATGATAATTTTGAACCACAAGGAAAAACAGGATTAAGAACTTATTACAGATCTTCTTATTGTAAGAAAAATGAAGTAAAGAATTCCTTCGAGGAATTAATAAAAAATGCTAACTTTAAATACATTTTTTTAAGCTATAATAACGAAGGTTTAATGACTGAAAATGAAGTGAGTACAATAATGGCGGCTTACGGAAAATACAGTTTAAAAACAATTAATTACCAACGTTTTAAGGCTGATAAAACTGAAAATAGGAATCACAAAGCAACTGCAACAGTTGAATATTTACATATTTTAGAAAAACAATTATGAGTGCAAAAAAATACAACGAACTTTTTGATGAAGTAATTAAAAAATATCACATTTTAGATAGTGTTGATCAACCATTTGAAAATCCATTTAACAAAACTTCTTTTGAACATTTATTGTACAGAAAAAGTTGGATAGATACCGTACAATGGCATTATGAAGATATAATTCGTTTACCAGATATTGATCCAATTGAAGCATTAGTTTTAAAACGTAAAATTGATGCCTCTAACCAAGATAGAACGGATATGGTTGAATATATTGACAGTTATTTTTTGGATAAATTTAAAGATGTAAAAGTTAAAAAAGCAGCAAAAATTAATTCTGAAACTCCAGCTTGGGCAATTGACCGACTTTCTATTTTAGCTTTAAAAATTTATCACATGAACGAAGAAGCAACACGTGAATCTGCTTCAGATGAGCATAGAGCAAAATGTCAGGAAAAATTAAATGTTTTATTAGAACAACGTGTGGATTTATCAACTGCAATTGACGATTTGTTGAACGATTTTGCTACTGGTGAAAAATATGTAAAAGTGTACAAGCAAATGAAAATGTATAATGATGAGAATACCAACCCAATGTTATATAAAAAGAAATAAAATTGTTTAAAATAAAGGGAATATGGCTTAAAATATTTTTTGCAGCATTATTTTTTGTTGAATTAATTAGTTGCAAAAGTAATGTATTGCCTGTTTTTTCTACACAATCTAAACCCCAAGTGCCGAATTATAATAATGAGGTAACTTGGGCTGTTTTACCTTCTAATTACCCTAAAAGTTTATTAACTTTTGAAGTCAAAATTGATAGTTTGCCTGTTGATGTGTTTTATATTTACCCAACTCTAAATATTAAAAAGCGCGATTTACGTTGGAATGTTCCTGTTGAAGATGAAATACAAAATGAAAAGGTAATTAATACGGCAGTACAATTTCAAGCTTCAGCTTTTGTAAATGTTGGAAAATTATATGTGCCTTATTATAGGCAAGCGCATTTAAGGTCTTATTCCAATATGGAAAATGGAGGAAGTTCTGCATTGAATTTAGCATATAGTGATGTTAAAAATGCTTTTAAAATTTATTTAAAAAAATACAATAAAGGCAGACCAATTATAATTGCAGCACATAGCCAGGGAACAACACATGCGATTCGTTTATTAAAAGATTTTTTTGATGGAAAGCCACTAAAAAAACAATTAGTTGCAGCATATATACCTGGAATTGCTATTAAAAAAGATGAATTTTCCACTATTGATTTTATGACCAGTCCAACTGAAGTAGGTGGATTTGTAAGCTGGAATACTTTTAAGAAAAATTATTATCCAAAAAATTATGACAAATTATTTAAAAATGCTGTAGTTACTAATCCAATTTCTTGGAATTCAAATATTTCTTCGGACAGAATGGATCACAAAGGATTTTTATTTAGTAATAATAAATTATATGAACAGGCTTTGGAGGTATTTGTAAAAGATGGAATTTTATGGATTAGTTTGCCTCATTTTCCATATAAAATATTTGTTTTAGGGAAAAAGAGTTATCACGTTGGAGATATTAATTTATTTTGGGAGGATATTAATGAAAATGCATTACTAAGAGTTAAATCGTATTTTAAAGATTAGAAATAAATTTAAATAGTAACAAAAAAGGTGTTTAGTCGTCATAATTTAAACGCTTTTTTATGAAAAAATTTAGTTTAATTTTAGTAGTTGCCTTTTTATCGGTTTCTTGTGCAACAAAATCATCGTTTCATTCATTCTATAGTGAAAATAAAAAATCATCAGATTTTTCAATAAGTACTCCAGCTTTTTTTGCAAATATTTTTATACCAAAAGACGATATAAAAGAATACGAGGATTTATTTAAAAAAGTAAAACATTATAAAGTAATGGTATTTGCTAATGAAACTGCTTCATTAGATAAAAAATTTGAGAGGTTTATAAAACGTAAAAAATACACCTCAATTTTTAGAGTAAATGATAGCGGAAGTACCATTCAATTTTTCTTTTTAGAAAATAATAATACCATTAAAGAAATGGTATTAAAAATTAAAAGTGATGATTCTTACGTGTTACTAGGTTTAAAAACTAATATTTCTAATAGTGATTTTGAAACTATTATTGAAAAGAATAATATTAAAATAACAAGTAATTAAGCAGTAATATCTTTTTTAGTATTTCCAGCAAAAACTTTGTTATTAACAACTATTACAGGACGTTTTAAAAAAGTATATTCATCTAAAATAAGTTGTCTGTAATCTTTTTCAGTTAAGCTTTGATTTTTTAAATCCATTTGCTTGTATTTTTTTGCGCGTTTGCTAAATAAAGCTTCATAACTTTTTGTTAGTGCAAACAATTCTTCAAGCTGTTTTACGGTTATTGGTTCAGTTTTAATTTCTTGTAAAACAAAACCGGTTGTGTCCATTTCTTTTAAAATTCTTCTACAGGTGTCACACGTTTTTAGATAATATATTTTTTTCATCTTCATTAAATAATGTTTAAAAGTAAATTTACTATGATTTTATTTTAAATTTGAATAAATTTTAAAAAATGTATAATGCAAAAGAATTTTGATGATTTACTTCAAACTAGAAAATTTTTATTAAGTAAAATTGAAAACTTAACAATTGAACAGTTAAATAATATACCAAAAGGATTTAAAAATAATATTGCTTGGAATTTTACTCATTTAGTGGTAACGCAGCAGTTATTATGTTATAAATTATCTGGATTAAAATGCTTGGTTTCAGATAAAATGATTGAAAATTTTCAAAAAGGATCATCTCCAAGTTACCTAGTTTCTTTGGAAGAATTTGAAAAAATTAAAGCGCTTTTTATTCAATTACCTATAAAACTTGAAGAAGATTATAATGCTGGAATTTTTAAAGATTATACTTCTTATACTACAAGTATTAATGTAACTTTAAACAATATAAATGAAGCAGTATCATTTAATTTGTATCATGAAGGAATCCACCTTGGTGTAATTCTTCAATTATTAAAATTTATATAGAATGAGTTTATTTGGTATAGTTTCAATATTGATAGTTATTTCAGCACTATTTGGGTATTTAAATGTGCGTTTTTTAAAACTGCCAACAACCATTGGTTTAATGGTAATTACCATTATTTTTACATTGCTGGTTTTAGCTTCAAGTATGTTTAATGATACTTTATTAGAACAAGAAAAGTTATTAATTTCTCATATCGATTTTGAAACTGTATTGTTGGATGTCATGCTAAGTTTTTTACTTTTTGCAGGTGCTTTACATACTAATTTTCAGCAATTAAAGGTTCAAAGAAAACCAATTTTAACATTTGCTACTTTCAGCACATTAACTTCCACTTTTTTGGTTGGTGTTTTTTCTTATTTTTTATTAAAATTAATAAATCTGGATATTGATTTTATTTATTGTTTACTGTTTGGGGCATTAATATCACCCACAGATCCAATTGCAGTTTTAGGAATTTTAAAACAAGTAGGAGCACCTAAAAAACTGGAGACTAAAATTGTTGGAGAATCTTTGTTTAATGATGGAGTAGGGGTTGTAGTTTTTTTAACCATTTATGAAATTGCAAAAGGTGGTGAAAATATTACTTTTGGTCATGTAGCTGAAATGTTTTTAATTGAAGTGGTAGGAGGTATTGCTTTAGGATTATTATTAGGCTGGATTACCTACCGATTGTTAAAATCCATTGATGATTATGATGTGGAAGTAATTATAACAATTGCGGCAGTTATGGGGGGTACAGTTTTAGCTCAATCCCTTCATTTATCAGCGCCATTAGCAATGGTAACAGCTGGTTTAATTGTTGGAACCGATACTGTTAGAGAAACATCTATGAGTAAAATAACCGAACAATATGTAGATAAGTTTTGGGAGTTGATAGATATACTTTTAAATACAATTTTGTTTGTTCTTATTGGTATGGAAATTCTAATTCTTACTTTTGATAATCATTATATTTTAGCTGGTTTACTTTTAATTCCAACTTTATTATTGGCACGTTATTTATCGTTAATGTTACCTATTAAATTATATGCTAAAAAATTAGATTTTGTTCCAAAAACAAATTTAATAATGACTTGGGGAGGTTTGCGAGGTGGAATTTCAATAGCACTGGCTTTAAGTTTAACAGCTGAAATGCATCGAGATTTATTTTTGGTAATTACTTATATAATAGTTGTTTTTTCAATAATAGTACAAGGATTAACCGTAGGGAAATTAATTAATAAATTCAGCCAATAAATAATACTAATTCAGGTAGTAAATATAACCCACATGAATCCATAATAGCCAATCGTTATATTTGTTTTCAGGGGCTTGTCTGGCATTTAAACCATCTACATAGTTAGAGAAAAAATACTGCCAACGAGATTCAATTAATAAATCTGAATAATACCCTAATTTTTTTCTTGTACCAACTCCTAAAGTTGCAGACATTGTAATTCCAGGGGTTACCCTAGCAGCATCTGGATATTTTGTTGGATCCCATTTTGGATACAAAATACCTTCATCTCTCCAATCACCTAAATCTGAATAAATTGAAGGGTTGTAAAAATCTACAAATACACCGCCACTTAAATATGGTGACCATTGTAAGTCTGGAATTCTTCTCGAACCAAAATCCACAATATCAACCCAATGAAATTCTAATTGAGCACCTACGTTTAATAAGTAGGTTTTACCATGATGAGCGCGTAATTTTCCGCCTAAATCACCGGTATAATCCTCTGCCCATTGTCCAAAATGGTCAAGTTTTGCAGACATATAAGAAAGTTCAGCTCTAACTCTAAAATGCTCAGCCCAATAATTTGTACGCTGGTTCCATCTATATCTATAGTCCGTAAAGTTTAGGTAGTAAACAGCTCCAAATCCAAAACCAACATTTCCACCAACATTACTTTGAAAATTATTTCTTTCACCATAATCTGTTGTAAATGATGCAGACCCTGAAATAAAGCCAATTTCATGGCTGCTTTCATCTTGAGCAAAGATATTTACCATAAATAGGCAACTAAAAATGAGGGTTTCTATTTTGAAGATTTTATTCAATTTTTTGGGGTTTGATTTATCAAATGTACTAAATTATTTGACAATAAAAGTCTCATTAATATCCCAGTTTGCTCTTAGTTCAAGATTTTTATCAAAAAATATAATAGTTTCTGGCTGCCGTTTTTCCAAAAAATTACCGGTATCCCAAATACCATTATTATTTTCATCTATGGTAACTCTTACAAAATAATTACCAGGTTCTAATAATTCGAATTTAATGATTTCAGGTTTATCAATCTTTGCAGTTCTAATAATAGCATTCTTACTATCTAATAATTCAACTATAAATGCTGTTTTTTTAGAGCTTACAATATCAACATTTATAATACCATAATCTTCAATAGTTTTTGTTTGTGTTTTTAGCAATATACTGTCATTTCCCATTTCATAAATATCTGTAATTGCATTTGGTAGTGCTTCAATAGTATAATTAAAAGCTGGTTTTTTATCAAAATTTAAATACAGTTTGTTTTTAGATTTTGACAAAATAGTTTTAAAGCTAACATTTAAAGTGTCTTGATCTGTTATTGTAATTAATGAAGTGTCAACCTTAATAATTGGTGTATTGCTTAAAATTGCAAACGTATCTCTTAAGTTTAATGTTTTACCGGTATTATTAATTTTTAAGGTATCGATTTTTGAACTTCTAAGGTTTGCTGTAAATTCTTCTGTATAATCTCCTTTTGAAACTGAAAAATTTAATGAATCTGCTTCAAAAGGTGTATACCAATAATTTATGGTGTCTTTATCAACTTCATAATTAATTTCAGATTTAAAATTCTCAGGTGTTTCAGATAAGAGGTTTATAATTAAATCTTCTGCTTTTCCTTTAAATCCAAATATTAAATGTCCTTTGGTTACTTCTTTCGGTTTTAACACTTTTAGTTTAGGAATTTCTTTAAAAATTGAAATATTGTAAACACTATCGGTTGGGAGCTTTAAAGTATCTTTTACAAAGCCTATTTTATCAACTTCAGGGTCATAAATTTTATTATTGTTGGCATCTTTTAAAGCAATAAGCAAGTATTTTCCAGATCGGATGTTTGTTATTTCAAACAAACTACTGTCTAATGTATTTGAGATATATCTTGGTTTTTGTTTAAAAATTACTGAATCTGTAAATGCGCTATCATATTCGTATAACATTACATCCAGATTTTTTGAAGTTTCTTTAACTGTTGGATCAGTAACTTCTCCACTTACAATTAATGAATCTATATAAGTTCCAGTAGAAAAAACATATTTAAAATTTCCGAGTTTATTTTCTTCGTTATTATCAACAATGCTATTTCCAAAATTGTATAAATATGTGGTATTAGCATCTAAAGTATCCAAAATTTTTATTGAAATAAATTTACTAGCCGTACCTACCGGAGTAATTATAGGTTCGTTTTTTTGCGGAGGTGAAATAATTAATTGAGTTTTTACATCTTTTAATTTTATATACTCATCAAAATAAATTTTTATTCTATTTTCTTTAAAATTAACAGTCTCATTTACAGGAATTGCTTTAATTAAAATTGGTGGAATTGAATCTTTTGGTCCACCAGTTGGAGTTCCTCTTCTTGCACAATTAAAAAAGAAGCTCATTAGTAATAAAATACTTAATAACTTAAATAAAGATAACCTCATATAAATTTATTTTGGTTACAAAATAACAATTATTTTATTTAAAAAACGCACTAATTATTTATGTATTATAATTTTGCAGTTTTTATTTAGTATAAGCCATACTAGCAATACTTACTTTGGTGTTATTTGTGTTTCCTATTGTATTTAAACAAGCTTCAAGAGTTGCACCAGTGGTTATAATATCATCAATTAATAGTATGTGTTTATTTTTAATGAGCTCTGTATTTTTAATCATAAATTGATGTTCAGCATTTTTCCATCTATCAAAACGTACTTTTTTAGTTTGGGTTTTAGTTGCAGAAGTTTTAATTAAAATATTTTCATAAAAAGGAATATTTAACTTTTGTGATAAGCTTTTACCAAAAGTTGAAACTTGATTGTAACCTCTTTTTTTTTGCTTTTTCTTATGAAGCGGAACAGGAATAATACAATCTATATTTTTAAACCTCTTTGAATCTTTAATTTCTTCTCCCAACCAATCTCCAATTAGGGTACCAACTTGTTGTTGGCTTTTGTATTTTAATTCATGCATTAATTGTTGAACATTCCCTTTTTTTAAAAAGTAGAATAAACTAGTAGCCTCTTCAACTGGAAATCTTCCATAAAATATTTTTTCAACTAAGTTATTTTTTTCTTCAGTAAAATTGGTTAAGGGCAAGTCGTGCCTGCAATTTAAACAAATAGTTTGTTCATGTGCTGTAAGTGGATCTTTGCAACACAAACAAATTTCAGGATAGAAAATATTAAATATTTCTTTAAGAAAATTCATAGCTTTTTGGTTAAGTTAAAAAAAGATTTAAATCAATCAAAATATTTTTAAAAAAATATTGAGTTATAAAAATAAATTTTTAACTTTATATTCCTCAATAAAAAGAATCCTCAAAATTTATTTATTAATAATTATAATTTAATTTAGCGTTTTACGTTCAATTAAAAAACAACCCCCTAAAATTTAACCGATGGAAGAAAATAAAAAATCAAACAGTAAGGCTATTGTAATAGTTTTAGCACTATTATTAGTAGCAGCTTTAGCATATACTTTTTATAATAAGAATGAACATAAAAAGTTAACCGATGCCATTACAGTAGAAAAAGAAGAAATAGAACAGAATTTAGATAACATGATTGTTAAGTATGAAGATGCTATAGGTCAAAACACATCAATGTCTAATGAATTAGCTTTTGAAAGAGATAGAATAATTGCCTTGCGAGATTCTATAAAAGGATTAAAAGCCACAAATCTTAATTTAATATTCAGGTATAAAAAGCAAATTGCAAAATTGGAAGAAACTAACAGACGTTTGTTTTTTATGACAGATTCCTTAACCGGAGTAAATAACATATTAACTGTAAATTTAGATAGTGCAAGAGTTAATATTTCAAGGCAACTTGCAGTAAATGATACACTATCCATGAAAAACCAAAATTTAGCTGAAAAAGTAGCAATAGGCTCCATGTTAAAAGTAAATTCAGCAAAAGTGTTGGCAATGCGTGAAAGAACTAATGGAAAATTAGTTGAAACTTCAAGAGCAAGAAATACAGATGCATTTAGAATTAACTTTACGGTAGCAAAAAATGAAATTTCTGAACAAGGTGAGCGTCCGGTTTATATTCAAATTGTTGATGTAACAACAGGAGAAACAGTTGCAAGTAAAGGCATATTAGCTTTAGCTGAAGGTAAAGAAATTAATTATAGCGATGCTACAACAATAAATTATTTAAATGAAGCTGTAGACGTTGTTTCTTTGGTTGAAGTTGATCGTGAACTAATTGAAAGAGGCGTTTATGCAATAAATATTTTTGTAGAAAATAGAATTGTAGGAGTAACTCAAATTACGTTAAAGTAAAAATTGATAACTCCAAATTAGTATTATTTAATGTTAGTTAGGTGGAAATAGTTTCGGCTATTTCCACTTTTTTGTTTTTTAGTAATAAAAGCTTTATTACTTTTGCAAAATGGCAAATCAAGATGATCAATTTAAAAAAGTAGTTTCACATGCAAAAGAGTACGGATACGTATTTCAATCTAGTGAAATTTATGATGGTTTAAGCGCAGTTTACGACTACGCTCAAAACGGTGTTGAGTTAAAGAAAAATATTAGAGATTACTGGTGGAAGGCAATGGTGCAAATGCATGAAAATATTGTTGGTTTAGATGCTGCAATTTTTATGCACCCAACAACTTGGAAAGCTTCTGGCCATGTAGATGCCTTTAATGACCCTCTAATAGATAATAAAGATTCCAAAAAAAGATATAGAGCAGATGTTTTAATTGAAGACTATGTTGGTAAACTGGATGCTAAAATTGAAAAAGAAGTCGCAAAAGCAGCAAAACGTTTTGGCGAATCTTTCGATAAAGAACAATTTTTAGCAACGAACCCAAGAGTAGTAGGCTATAAAGAAAAAGGTGATGCAATTTTACAACGTATGGGTAAATCTTTAGAAAACGAAGATTTAGCGGATGTAAAACTATTGATTGAAGAATTAGAAATAGGTTGTCCATTGTCAGGCTCTAAAAACTGGACAGATGTAAAGCAATTTAACTTAATGTTTGGTACCAAATTAGGAGCTTCAGCAGATACTGCAATGGATTTATATTTGCGTCCAGAAACTGCTCAAGGTATTTTTGTAAACTTTTTAAATGTTCAAAAAACGGGTAGAATGAAAATTCCTTTTGGAATTGCTCAAACCGGTAAAGCGTTTAGAAATGAAATAGTTGCACGTCAGTTTATTTTTCGTATGCGTGAATTTGAACAAATGGAAATGCAATTTTTTGTGCGTCCTGGTACGCAAAAAGAATGGTATGAACAATGGAAAGAAACGCGTTTAAAATGGCATTTGTCTTTAGGAATGGGCGCAGACAATTACCGTTTTCATGACCACGAAAAACTAGCGCATTATGCTGATGCTGCTGCTGATATTGAGTTTAGATTTCCGTTCGGATTTAAAGAATTAGAAGGAATTCATTCGCGTACTGATTTTGATTTATCGAGCCACGAAAAATTCTCAGGAAAAAAATTACAATATTTTGATCCAGAATTAAACGAGCGTTATGTTCCTTATGTGGTTGAAACTTCTATTGGATTAGATAGGATGTTTTTAGCTGTTTTTTCACATTCTTTACAAGAAGAGGAATTAGAAAACGGAACAACAAGAACTGTTTTAAAATTGCCATCAGTATTAGCTCCAACTAAAGCAGCTATTTTACCTTTGGTTAAAAAAGATGGTTTGCCTGAGGTTGCTCGTAAAATTGTTGAAGATTTAAAATGGGATTTCAGTGTAACATA
Organism: Lutibacter oceani; assembly: GCF_003384935.1. Classification (GTDB taxonomy): domain Bacteria; phylum Bacteroidota; class Bacteroidia; order Flavobacteriales; family Flavobacteriaceae; genus Lutibacter; species Lutibacter oceani. Next base: position 758,123 of record NZ_QTTQ01000009.1, on the reverse strand, counting down.
CGATGAAAAAGATGCCGTTGGAAGACGTTATAGAAGACAAGATGCTGCAGGAACTCCTTTTTGTATTACAGTAGACCACGAAACTTTAAACGATGATACTGTAACAATTAGGCACAGAGATAGTATGGAACAACAACGTGTTAAAATTTCGGAATTAAAAGAAATAATTAAAGAAGAAGTTGATGTGAAAAATTGGTTGATGAAAATGTAAACCAATTAATTATACATAAAAAAAGCCGAGCATTAGCTCGGCTTTTTTTATGCTGTATTTTTTAAAATACGTTTTCCTAAAGTTAAACCAAACCTAGGAACAACATCTATTGCATTGTCATTTAATAAATTTTTACCCGCATCACCATATATTTCAAAAATAAATTCATTAGTGGTTATAAATTTCACTTCAACAGAAAAACTAATGCAAAGTCAGTTTCATCATTATTTGAATTATTTACACCCATCTCAGGATAAGAATCGTAAATTAAATCGTATGTTTTAATTACTAAATAGCTTTACAATATCATTTCCATTCGCTAAAAGTAGTAAGGCTATTAATAGAATAAATCCAGTAATTTGAGCATATTCTAAAAATTTGTCATTTGGTTTTCTACCTGTAATCATTTCATACAAAGTAAATACCACGTGGCCACCATCTAAAGCGGGAATTGGTAATAGGTTCATAAAACCTAACATAATTGATAAAAATGCTGTAATTCCCCAAAAAGATTTCCAACTCCAAGTTGAAGGGAAAATATTTCCAATTGCAATAAAACCACCAATACTTGTAGCTCCTTTTTTAGTAAATACATATTTAAATTGGGTGATATAATCTTTTAATGTCCAAATAGCTAAAGAGTTTCCTTTTGAAATACTTTCTAAAAATGAATAATCTTTATGATCTATGGAAAACCCTCTTTGTAGGTAATTTGAAACACCAATAGTTTTGTCTTCATTTGGAACAATAGAAATGCTTTTTATTACTCCATCTCTTTCAACATCAAGTGTTAATTTTTCTTCTGTTGCTTTTGAAGCTAACATAGAAAATTCTTGCCAGTAAGAAACCGGTGTATTATTTACAGCAATTATTTTGTCGTTCTTTAAAATTCCAAATTTTTCAGCAGGAGAACCAACTACAACAGTATCAATTATAGGTATTGTTCTGGCGCTAAAAGGCTCCATTACACCTTTTTCCCACATAATACTTCCAATATCTTCAGGAATAGCAATTGTTTCAGTAATACCATCTTCGTGAATAACTTCTAAAGAAGTAATTCCTCTTAAAAATAAATGTTTGTTAACATCAGTTACATCTAAAGGAACTTCACCATTAAATTTGGTAATTTTATCACCATCTTTAAACCCAAATTCTTTAAATGTTTCGTGAACTGCAAAACCATTTTTTATTGAGTCTGGTTTTACAAAATCAATTCCCCAAACAAAGGTGATCATAATGTAAATTAGAATTCCTAAAATAAAATTTACAATTACACCTCCCAGCATAATAATTAAGCGTTGCCAAGCCGGTTTAGACCTGAATTCCCAAGGTTGAGCAGGTTGTTTCATTTGTTCGGTATCCATACTTTCGTCAATCATACCAGATATTTTTACATATCCACCTAAAGGAATCCAACCAATTCCGTATTCGGTTTCTCCAATTTTCTTTTTAAGTAAAGAGAATTTGTAATCAAAAAATAAATAAAACTTTTCAACACGTGTTTTAAATATTTTTGCAGGAATAAAATGTCCTAATTCGTGCAATACAATTAAAAACGATAAACTTAAAATAAACTGTGAAGCCTTTATTAATATTTCCATAAATGTCTTTTCAAAATCTAAAATCGCACAAATGTACGGTTTTAAATACAGTTTTAAAAAATGATTAATTGACTAATTAAGTGTTTTAACAAAGTTTTAAAACACTTAAGCAACTATAATTACTATTTGTGCTAAATTTGTGTTTTAATTTTGTAAATAAAATGGATTTAAAATTCTTTAAAAAATCGATACCTACTTTAATAGTTATGGCAATATTCTCATTTATAATGATTTATGCTATATATTCTTTATTAACCCCTGAAAAAAAATTACCAGTTTACAATCCTTCTGATGTAAATCCAAAATTAGTAGATGAAAGTGTTGTACATATTAGACGCAATCATAAAGTTGCGGATTTTAAGTTAATTAATCAAAATGGAGAAACTATTACCCAGGAAGATTATAAAGACAAAATTTACGTGGCAGATTTTTTCTTTACCAGATGTATGACTATTTGCCCTGTAATGACAAATAATATTGGGAAATTACAAGAGGTTTTTAAAAATGATGATGCTATTATGTTTTTATCACATTCCGTAACTCCTGTTATAGATAGCGTTTCTGTATTAAAAGAATATGCCATTAAAAAAGGTGTAATCGATGGAAAATGGAATATTACAACGGGTTCTAAAAAGCATATTTATGAATTGGCTCGTAAAAGTTATTTTGCAGTTTTAGATGAAGGAGATGGTGGCTTACAAGATTTTATTCATACTGAAAATTTTATTTTGGTTGATAAAAAAAGACAAATAAGAGGTTTTTATGATGGTACAGATAGTGAGGATATACAACGATTAATAACCGATATAAAAATACTCCAACACAATTCTAAAGATTAATGATAAATGTCATAGTTTAGAATCATTCTAATTTAGTATATTTGCTCATTATTTATAATCAGTCTTAATAATGTTTAAAACTATTGCAAATTTACAAATTGGAGAAAAAGCTTTTATAGAAAAACTTTGTTTAGACAATATTCCACTAAAATTGCTTGAAATGGGGTGTTTACCTGGTATTGAGGTACAATTAATTCAAAAAGCCCCAATGCAAGATCCTTTATATATTAAAGTAAACGGAAGCCATTTAGCTATTAGAAAAGAAACTGCTGAAAAAATAACGATTGTTAACTACTAACAAAAATGAGTATTAACAAGGTTGTAAAAGTTGCTTTAATTGGAAATCCAAATACAGGAAAAACCTCATTATTTAATCAACTTACTGGTTTAAAACAAAAAGTTGGAAACTATCCAGGTATAACTGTTGAAAAAAAACAGGGTATCTGCAAGTTAAATGAAACTGTTAAAGCTGAAGTTACAGATTTGCCAGGTACTTACAGTATCAACCCAACTTCAATGGATGAAACGTTGGTTTTGGATACCTTATTAAATGAAAAAAACGAAACTTTTCCTGATGTAATTGTAGTTGTTGTTGATATTGAAAATATTAAAAGAAACTTACTTTTATTTACTCAAATAAAAGATTTAAAAATTCCTACAATTTTGGTTATCAATATGGTAGACCAAATGGAACGCAAAGGAATTAAAATAAATGTACCATTGTTAGAAGCACAATTAAAAACAAAAATTGTGTTAGCAAGTGCACGAAAAAGAATTGGTATTGAAGAAATTAAGTTGGCGATTTTAAATTATAAAAATTTAGATATTACACCAATTAGTAATATTTCTGAAAGAATTGATAAAGAATATTTCACCAAATTAAAAAGCGCATTTAAAGAATTCCCTTTATATAAATCTTGGTTGTTAATTACTCAAAAAAAAGAATTTGATTTTTTAACTGAAAAGGAACAGAAATTAGTATTAAAATTTAGAGAAGATTTAGATTGTATTAAGAGATACCAACACAAAGAAACTATTTTAAGGTATCAAATAATTAACGAAATTTTAAAAGAATCTTTTATTGTTGATACCACAAAAGCAACTGATTTAAGGGGAGTTTTAGATAGAATATTAACACATAAAGTATTTGGATATGTGATATTTGCCTTGATATTATTATTCATTTTTCAAGGTATTTTTGACTGGGCAAGCTACCCAATGGATATAATTGATGGTGCTTTTGCAAGTTTAAGTTCTTGGGTAAAAACAGTTATGCCTCCAGGTACTTTCACCAATTTAATTGCAGAAGGAATTATACCAGGTATTGGCGGTGTTGTAATTTTTATTCCGCAAATTGCAATTTTATTTACATTTATTTCAATTTTAGAAGAAACGGGTTATATGAGCCGCGTAGTATTTTTAATGGATAAAATAATGCGAAAATTTGGGATGAGTGGTAAGAGTGTAATTCCATTAATTTCAGGTACTGCATGTGCCATTCCGGCAATAATGGCTTCAAGAAATATTAGTAGCTGGAAAGAGCGATTGATAACTATTTTAGTGGTACCATTTACAACATGTTCTGCTCGGTTGCCGGTATATGCTATTTTAATTGCTTTAATTATTCCTAATAAACCAGTATTAGGTATTCTTAATTTACAAGGTTTAACAATGATGGCATTGTATTTATTAGGATTTACAGCAGCAATTTTATCATCTATTTTATTACATAAAGTATTAAAAATAAATAATAAAAGTTTGTTTGTTATAGAAATGCCTAACTATAAAATTCCTTCAATAAAAAATATAGTATACGAAGTTATTGAAAAAACTAAGGCTTTTGTTTTTGGTGCAGGTAAAATTATTTTAGCACTTTCAATTGTATTGTGGTTTTTAGCATCAAATGGACCAGCATCTTTTAAAAATGCAGAGCAAACAGTATCTGAAAAAACTGAAAATAAAGATCTTTCTAAAGAAGAACTTCAAAAGAAAATAGCTTCATACAAATTAGAAAACTCTTATATTGGTTATATGGGAAAAACCATTGAGCCTGTAATTAAACCTATGGGTTACGATTGGAAAATAGGAATTGCCTTAATTAGTTCATTTGCAGCCCGTGAAGTTTTTGTAGGTGCATTGGCTACTATTTATAATGTAGATAGTGATGGCGAAGATGTGGGAACTATTAAACAAAGAATGGCAGCAGAAATTAATCCTGATACTGGTGAAAAAAGATTTAATTTTCCGACAGGGGTTTCATTATTACTATTTTATGCCTTTGCCATGCAATGTATTGGTACCTTGGCAATTGTTAAAAGAGAAACCAACAGTTGGAAATGGCCTATGTTACAATTAGTAGGTATGGGAATTTTAGCATATATTTCAGCAGTTGTCGCATTTAATATTTTTAGTTAATGCAAGATATTTTAGTTTACATAGCACTTGGTATAGCCATCGCATTTTTAATTAAAACCTACTTCTTTAAATCTAAAAAAGCAGGTAATTGCAGTTCAAATTGTAATTGCCATTAAGTTTTTACATTAAAATTCTCCAAACCTGAGCAACAATAAAACAAACTATAAATCCTAAAATAATAGGTAAAATACTTGCTACAGTTGTCCATTTAACACTTTTTGTTTCCTTATAAATGGTGTAAATAGTTGTACTACAAGGATTGTGTAACAGGCTAAACAACATTAAGTTAATTGCCGTTAATAGTGTCCAACCTCCAGCTTTTAATATTTCTCCAGTTGCATTTATAGAATCCAATTCAAACATTACCCCATTTCCACTTCCTACTCCAGTAATAGAAGCACTCATTACGGTTAACATAAGTATAGTTGGAATTACAATTTCATTTGCAGGAATTGCTACAATATATGCCAATAAAATAACTCCATTTAAACCTAAAAGAATACCAAAACCATCTAAATGTATAATCATCCAATTCGCGATATTAGAATCTCCAATAAATACGTTAGAAATTAACCAAATAACGGCTCCTGCAGGAGCAGCAAATACACAAGCTCTCCACAAAACAATTAACGTTCTGTCAATTAATGAAGTATAAATAGTTTTCCAAAATCTTGGTGGTCTGTATGGTGGTAATTCTAAAGTAAAAGAAGATACTTCTCCTTTTAACATTGTTTTTGATAAAAATAAAGACACCATAAATGTGAAAAATATACCCAACAATGCAATACTAATAACTGCAAATGTAGAAATTGCACCTGCAAAATTTTCAGGTACTAATGCCCCAATAAAGATAGAGGCAATTAAAATTTGAGTTGGCCAACGTCCATTACATAAAGAAAAATTATTTGTAATTATTGCAATTAAACGTTCTCTTGGGCTATCAATAATTCGAGTAGCAATTACACCGGCTGCATTGCAACCAAAACCCATACTCATTGTTAATGCTTGCTTTCCGTGAGCCCCTGATTTTTTAAACAAGTGGTCTAAATTAAAAGCTACTCTAGGTAAATATCCAAAATCTTCAAGTAAGGTAAAAAGAGGGAAAAATATTGCCATTGGAGGGAGCATTACTGCAATTACCCAAGCCAATGCAAGGTAAACGCCATCAAATAAAAAACCACTTAACCACCAAGGAAACCCTATTGATTCACCAATTGTTTTTAACCAAGGATATATGTTTCCTATTAATAAATCTGAAAGTAACCCAGATGGGTAATTTGCTCCAATTATAGTTAGCCATAATACAACAGAAAGGATTAATATCATTATAGGGAATCCCCAAACTTTACTGGTAACAATTTTATCTAAACTTCTGTCAAACCTAAAGCGTTTTGCATCTCCTTTTTTTTGTACAGAATTTTGAGCAATTGTTGCGGCATCTGAATAAATTCCTTCTGTTAATTTATCATGAAATCCTTCACCAATTTGCCACCTTAAATCGTTACTTATGTTTAATATTTTATTCGTTTTCATTATTTTAGTTCTTAGGCTACTTTCAAAAATTAAATTATTCAGTAATAAATTCACCTGTTTTCACAGCCTCAATAATACGTTCATCACCATCTAATAAGCGAAGTGCAATCCATCTGCTATTTGGTACATTTGGATATTCCTTTTCTATTTCCAAACGTAATTTTTCAATGGCATTATTTATATTTTTTGGAACGTTTTTTATACGATGAGGTTTACATTTAATTTCACCAGTTGCAACCTGGTGTACAATTTTTAATAACTCAGGAATTCCTTCTTTAGATCTTGCGCTGGTTGGAACAACTGGAATTCCTAAATCACGTGCTAAGGTTCGGTCGTCAATTTCAATTTCCAAGCGTTTAGCTTCATCCATTAAATTTAAGCATAAAACGGCCTTATCTGTTATTTCTAATATTTGTAAAACTAAATTTAGGTTGCGTTCTAGCCTGCTTGCATCAACAACAATTATGGTAACATCGGGTTTGCCGAATAATATAAAATTTCGTGCAACTTCTTCATCTTGTGAAGTGGAAAGTAATGAGTATGTACCCGGTAAATCAACTAATTTGTATTTCTTTTCATTATAGCGATATCCTCCTTCGGCTCTTGTAACCGTTTTTCCCGGCCAATTTCCTGTATGTTGTTTTAATCCAGTTAATGCGTTAAAAACTGTACTTTTTCCTGTATTTGGATTTCCTGCCAATGCAACTACATAGTTATTGTCTTCAATATTTACTCCCAATTTTTTTAGATTGGATGCTTGGTTTAACTCACAACCTTCACAAGCACTATTTGTTACTTTTTGCATGATTTTTATTTTTTTTCAATTAGTATAAATTTGGCTTGTTCATTACGTATTGCAATAGATGTGTCTCTAACTAAATAAGCTCTTGGATTATTCATTGGGCTTGTTAAATCTACTTCAATTTTAGTGTTTATTACAAAGCCTAAATCAAGTAATCTTCTTCGTATCTCTCCTCTACACTCACCTGAAATTCCTATTATTTTAGCGTGTTCATTCTTTTTTAATTTTGAAAGTCTAAAGGTATTTTCTTCTGAAATTTCTTCTTTTTGTAATTCAAAAATTGTAATATTATTAGCTACAATAGGAGCTAAAATAAATTCTTCACCTTCTGAATGAAAAATGATTCTTTTTTCGTTGTTTTCAATAATATGAATATGAGATCCAATATGTAAATCCTCTGCTAATATTTGCTTGTAAATAATTTCAGGCTCATCTTCAATATGAATAATTCTACCAATAGTTCCTTCGGAAAATGTTGGAAGTGGTTTACCATTAATGGGTTCAACTTCACCTGTTTCTGTAGGAATTGGATCTCCGTGCGGGTCAAATCTTGGGTTTCCCAAATTAATTGCTAGTTCTTTCGCTTGTAAAGAATCAAGTTTGTGTTCCATTTTTTCGGCTATTTCGTGCCAATCTTTTTTATCGAAACCTGTTTTTTCTGAAAGGTATTTTTCCCATAATCTATGGACTCTTATTACTCTAAGTGCATAGTCCATTCCTAAATCATTTAATTTTATATCCCCATTTTCAAAGCTTATAAGTTCTTTGTTTTCCATTTCGGCAATAGTTTCCAGTATTTTTTTTGGACTACTGTTTAAGGAATTTATGATGTCATTGCTATTTAAAGTGTTACCATTATCTTCAGCATGGTATAGTTTTTTTAAAATATCTTCAATAAGTATTTTTGTGTCGTTTTTAAAGCTTGTTTTTATTCTCCAATAAAAACCACTTTTAGGGTAAAATAAAAGGAAAAGGAGTACTACTACAATTCCAAATACAATTAAAGATGTTACTGGGTTTGTCATGGTGTTATTTTATAGTTACAAATACATTTGTACATATTTTATGCGATAATGTGAGATTATTTCCATTGTTTAATTCTACGGTTATTGAATTGTCAAAATCGAATTTATCCAACACGGTTAATTCTGAATCAATATTTAAAGCATGTTTATCTAAAAATTGTAATAAGGCGCTCGAATTGTCTTTTACACAAGTAATTTTATACAAAATATCCTTATTGGCGTTACTCAGTAAAATAGCTTTTTCAGCTCTCATTTTTCCTTTTGCATCAGGTATTGGATCTCCATGTGGGTCTTTTGTAGGATAATTTAAATAGGTGTCTAACCTTTCAATCAACTCATCAGACTCAATATGTTCTAATTGTTCAGCAATTTCATGTACTTCATCCCAATTAAAATTTAATTTTTCTACTAAAAATACTTCCCATAATCTATGTTTTCGTACTACTTTTATAGCTCTTTTTTTACCTTCAGTAGTAGTGGTAACTCCTTTATATTTCTGATAATTAACTAAATTTTTTTCTGCTAATTTTTTAATCATATCAGTAACGGAAGAAGCTTTTGTATGTAAATTTTTTGCAATTAAAGTTGTGCTTACATTTTTAGAATGGGATAATTCTAAGTTAAAAATAGCTTTTAAATAATTTTCTTCGGTGTGTGATAACATGTTAAAACAATTTATTTAGACAAATATAATCATAAATTTAGACTACTCTAAAAATAAATATGTTTAATATAGGATTCTTTTAAATAAAAGCTTAAAAAATTGTATTTTTGAATTAAAAGATGTTTGTATGAATATAGTAATTTATGGTGCAGGAGGAGTAGGTGGTTATTTTGGAGCGCGCTTGGTTGAAGCTGGAAATAACGTTACGTTTATTGCGCGTGGGAAGCATTTAGAAGCAATACAAAAAAACGGATTACAGCTAAAAAGTATAAAAGGAGATTATTTAGTATATCCAGCAAAAGCCACATCTGAAATTTCTGAAGTTAAAAACATTGATTTGATTTTAATTTGTGTTAAAACTTGGCAGTTGGCTGAGGTTTCGGAAAAAATAGAACCTGCTCTAAACTCAAATACGATGGTAATTTCATTGTTAAATGGAGCTGAAAATGCATCAATTTTATGTGGAATTATTGATAAAAAACACGTTTTAGGAGGATTATGTAAAGTAATTAGTAAAATAGAAGATTACGGAGTTATAAATCACATTTCTTACGAACCAACTATAGTATTTGGGGAATTAGACAATAAGAAGTCTAAAAGAGCTTTAATACTTGAACAGCTTTTTTTAAATGCTGGAATTAAAACAATATTAGCGGAAGATATTCAAAAAGAAATTTGGACTAAGTTTTTATTTATTTCAACAATAAGTGCAATTGGAGCTTTAACCAGGGCAACTTTAGGTGAAATGATTGCAATACCTCAAATAAAGAAAATGATGTTTCAAACCGCTAAAGAAATTGAAAGTATTGCTTTGGCAAAAGGTGTTTATTTACCAGAAGACACCATTGAAAAACAATTTCAAATTATAGCATCTCAACCGTTTGATGCCACATCTTCATTGCAAAGGGATGTTTTAGATGGAAAACCCTCTGAATTGGAGGCTCAAAACGGAACAATTGTAAGAATGGGAAAAGAATTAGGAATTCCAACCCCTGTAAATTCATTTATTTATTACTGTTTATTACCTCAAGAAAAAAAAGCTAGAAATTTAAATTAATTTCTTTTTTGGCTTTTTACTAATTAAATAAACACCAATAATTACCAAAAAACAACTGAATAATTTTATTAAGTTGATGTCTTGAGCATATTCCTTGTGTCCCATTGCATATGCATAAATACTAACCATTATAAAACTTAATACAGGTTGCAGGTATATATAACTTCCATTAACTGATGGGGAAACAAAGTTAAGAGCATAAATATTAAATAAATAAGTTAAAAAAGTGGTGCCAATAATAACAAAAGTAATAGCAAGATAAGTATTTGTAGTAAACGCACTAAAATCTGTATTTAACAAATCATTTATTCCAAATGGAAAAACAAATATAAGCCCAAAAAGAAACACCCAACTTATAACTGTAATAGCTTTGTATTTTTTCATTAAAGGTTTTACCAAAACCAAATACAATCCATAAGAACAGGCGTTTAAAAAAACAAAAAGGTTTCCTAAAAAGGAGCTGGTACCTTCAGCACTTTTCCCGTATAAAATTAAAAGAACAGCACCAATACCTCCAGTTAATATTCCTAAGTATTTATAAGTTGTAATTCGTTCTTTCAAAAGAAAAACACTTAAAACAAGAACTATTACAGGAGTAGTAGTCATAATTATTGAGGCATCAATTGGAGATGTTAAACTTAGGCCATGAAAAAATAGCAGCATATTGGTTGAAATTCCAAACAATCCACAAAATGCTAAAAGTATAAGATCTTTTTTTTCAACTTTTTCTTTTACAAATTGTTTTACAATCCAAAACAGTAAACCTGCAGCAATTATTCTTAATAAAACTAATGCAGAAGGTCCTATTTTATTAGGCATAACTCCTTTAGCAATTAAAAAATTAGCACCATAAATTAAATTTGCGCCCAGCAAGGCAAGATGTGCTTTTGTAGTATTTTTACCCAAGGTTTTTAGTTTGATTTTTTGAATGTGAAAAGTACAAATTACTTGCAAACAAATAGCTAAATGTTGTATGTAAATGCAAATGATATTAATTAAATATAAACATTTTATAGTTTTCTTTTTAAAACGTAACTTTGCGCTTTTAAAATTTGAATAGCAAGCATGGAATACAACTTTAGAGAAATAGAGGAAAAATGGCAAAAATATTGGGCTGACAACCAAACTTTTAAAGCGGAAAACAAATCGGATAAACCAAAGTTTTACGTATTAGATATGTTTCCATACCCATCAGGTGCAGGGTTACACGTTGGGCATCCATTAGGTTATATTGCATCTGATATTTATGCGCGTTATAAACGTCACAAAGGTTTTAATGTTTTACACCCACAAGGTTACGATTCTTTTGGCTTGCCTGCAGAACAATATGCAATTCAAACTGGGCAACACCCAGCAGTTACAACCGAAGCTAATATTAAAACATACAGAAAACAACTTGATAAAATTGGATTTTCATTTGATTGGTCTCGTGAAGTAAGAACTTCAGATCCAAATTATTATAAATGGACACAGTGGATTTTTATTCAATTATTTGAATCTTATTACTGTAAAGATGCTGATCAGGCTAGGGACATATCTGAATTAATTAATGTTTTTGAAGCTGAAGGAAATGGAAGAATAAATGCAGTTTGTGATGATGAGGTTGAAATTTTTACAGCTGAAGATTGGAAAAGCTATTCTGAAGAGGAACAACAAAATATTTTATTAAAATATAGACTTACATTTTTGTCTGAAACTGAAGTTAACTGGTGTCCTCAGTTAGGAACCGTGTTGGCAAATGATGAAATTGTAAACGGTGTTTCAGAACGTGGTGGACATTTGGTAGTTCGTAAAAAAATGATGCAATGGAGTATGAGAATTACTGCCTATGCACAACGCTTATTGGATGGATTAGACAAAATTGATTGGCCGCAACCGTTAAAAGATTCTCAAACGTATTGGATTGGAAGATCTGAAGGCGCAATGGTTTCTTTTAATATTGATGGTTTTGAAAATAAAATTGATGTTTTTACAACACGTCCTGATACAATTTACGGAGTAAGTTTTATGACCTTAGCTCCAGAACACGAATTGGTTTCAAAAATAACTACTGCTGCACAAAAAGAGGCTGTTGAAACGTATGTTAAAGCAACTGCAAAACGTAGTGAATTAGAGCGTATGGCTGATGTAAAAACCATTTCAGGTGTATTTACTGGTGCATATGCCTTACATCCTTTTACCGGTAAAAAAATTCCAATTTGGATTGGAGATTATGTATTGGCTGGTTATGGAACTGGTGCTGTAATGGCTGTTCCGTGTGGAGACGAGCGTGATTATGCGTTTGCAAAGCATTTTGGTTTAGAAATTCCAAATATATTTGAAGGTGTTGATATTTCTGAAGAAGCTTGTTCTACTAAAGAAGGTGTAAAAATTGCAAATTCCGATTTTTTAAATGGGTTGACCTATAAAAAGGCAATGAAAACTATTATTCACGAAATTGAAAAACGTGGTTTTGGTTTTGGAAAAATAAATTACCGTTTACGCGATGCTGTTTTTAGTCGCCAACGTTATTGGGGAGAACCTTTTCCAGTGTATTATAAAAATGGATTACCGCAAATGATTGACAAACAGTATTTGCCAATTGTATTGCCAGAAGTTGAAAAGTATTTACCTACAGAAGATGGAAAACCACCGTTAGGAAACGCAACCATTTGGTCATGGGACACTTCAAAAAATAAAGTTGTTTCAAATGATTTGGTTGACAATATTACTGTTTTTCCTTTGGAATTAAACACAATGCCAGGTTGGGCAGGAAGTTCACAATATTTTAATCGTTATATGGATTCTCAAAATGATGAGGAAATGTTTTCAAAAGAAGCGATTAATTATTGGCAGGATGTTGATTTATATATTGGTGGTAGCGAACACGCAACCGGACATTTATTATACTCTCGTTTTTGGCAAAAATTTATGTTTGATAAAGGTTTTGTACCAACCGATGAATATGCTAAAAAGTTAATCAATCAAGGAATGATTACTGGAACTTCAGCATTTGTTTACAGAGTTGAAGGTGAAAATAAATTTGTTTCAAAAGGACTAAAAGAAGATTATAAAGTACAACAAATTCATTCGGATGTTTCTTTTGTAAATACTTCTGATGAATTAGATGTGGAAGCTTTTAAAAACTGGAGAGAAGAATATAAGGATGCTGAATTTATTTTAGAGGATGGAAAATACATTGTTGGTCGCGAGGTTGAAAAAATGTCGAAATCTAAATACAATGTTGTAAACCCAGATAATATTTGTGAAGAGTACGGAGCGGATAGTTTACGTTTATTCGAAATGTTTTTAGGTCCGTTAGAACAATCGAAACCTTGGAAAACTTCAGGTATTTCAGGAGTTTATAGTTTTTTAAAGAAATTGTGGAAATTGTATGTTGTAAATGGTGAATTTTCAGTTTCAGATGCAACACCAACAAAAGACGAGTTTAAAACGCTTCATAAAACAATTAAAAAAGTTGAAGAAGATATTGCAAATTTTTCATTCAATACTTCGGTTTCAACATTTATGATTGCGGTTAATGAGTTAACAGCTTTAAAATGTAATAAACGTGAAATTTTAGAACCTTTAGCAATTATTATTGAACCTTATGCACCTCATATTGCTGAAGAATTATGGTCTAAATTAGGTTATTCAACCTCAGTTTCCACAGCGGATTTTCCAATTTTTGATTCAAAATATTTGGTTGAAAGTAGTAAAGTTTATCCGGTTTCGTTTAATGGTAAAATGCGTTTTACAATAGAATTATCATTGGATTTAAGTAAAGATGAAATTGAAGCAGCTGTAATAGCTCATGAAAAAACACAAGAACAATTACAAGGTAGAATACCAAAAAAAGTAATTGTAGTACCAGGTAAAATTGTAAATATTGTTGGGTAATTTGGTTGTCGTTCCTGCAGAAGTAGTATTAACATTATAAAACTATTAAAATGATTGATATTTACGAAATAATAGGGTTAATAGCAGCAACTTTAACAACTTCGGCTTTTGTGCCACAAGTTTATAAAGCGTGGAAGTCAAAAAATACTGAAAGTTTATCCTTAACAATGTATTTGGCTTTTTTTGTTGGGATTATGCTTTGGTTGGTCTATGGAATTCATTTAAATAGTTTAGCTATGATTTTATCTAACACAGCAACAGGTTTTTTAGCACTGATTTTAATTATTCTAAAATTGAAATACAAATAATGAAGTTCAAAAAAAATATAAATTATAATGCTCGAAAAATCCACCGTTATTTGGGTGTTTTTTTGGGGATTCAATTTTTATTTTGGACACTTGGCGGTTTGTATTTTAGTTGGAATAATATGGATGATGTTCATGGTAAAACATTGTTAAAACAAGATAAAATATATTTTAAAAACATTGACTTTTCTCAAATTCAAAAGGGAATTGATTCCTTAAAAATTTTAGTAAATTTTGACTCTATTCAATCTATAAATTTAGTAGAGGCTTTTGGAAAACCGTTCGCTCAATTAAAATATTTTGATGGCAACCAATTAAAAGTTCAATTAATAGTTGCTGAAACAGGAAAACTAAGACCATTATTTTCCGGACAGGAATGCATTGAATTGGTAGAAGGACATTTAAAAAATCACATTCCAATTATAAAAGCTGAATTTTTAGATAAACACACCGTTGGAAATCATCACGAATATAGAGAAAAACCACTTCCGGCATATGCTTTTACATTAGATCATCCTTCGCAAACAACCATATATATTTCTACAGAATCGGGCCAAATTACAAGTGTAAGAAATAACAATTGGAGACGTTTTGATTTTTTATGGATGCTTCATACTATGGATTATACAACTAGAGATATTATTACAAACTGGGTGCTTCGTATATTCTCTGCGTTAGGAGTATTAACTATTTTTTCTGGATTTTTCCTGTTTTATTTAACATCACCTACCATAAGAAAATTAAAAAAGTAAAAGTTTAATTCATTTAATGAATTAAAATGTTTTTCGGGGATGGTTATTGTTTTAAACCGTCAAATTTATTACTTATATTTACTTCAAATTAAAGCATGAAAATAAAACAGCTATCACTTAGAAATAGAATATTTTTGGCAATGATATTGTTAATATTATTGGCATCAATATTAATTGCTGCGGTTACAATTTTTCAGTATAAAGAGCAAACGGATGAATATAATCAAGGAAGATTAGAGCGAAAAGAAGAAGCTGTAAAAGCATCTATAAATTATTGGTTAAATAGTGGGAACGGTAATACATTTCCAGTTGTAGAAGCGAATTTAGAATATATATTTAGAGAAAAGATTTACGAAATTTCGGATATAGAAAAGCTGGAAATTAATATTTACAATTTATCAGGAAATATAGCGAAAAGTTCACATTCTGGATTTGTACAAAGCAGCGCACCAGCAAAACTTAATGACACTGTTTTAAAAGGCGTAAGAAACAATATTGATCATCGTTTTGTAAACACTAAAATTATAAAAGGAAAAAGTTTACAATCATCCTATTCCTATATTACCGACAATAAGTTTAAACCAATTGGGATTTTAAATTTACAATATGTACAAGATAATACAGCCCAAGACAAAGATTTAGAAGAATTTTTGGTTAGAATGGCTTACGTTTATTTTATAATGTTTTTATTGGCAATAGGTTTGGCGTATTTTATTTCAAGTTATATAACAAGAAATATAAAAGCTATTACTGATAAAATGCGTCAAACAAGATTAAATACTTCTAATGAAAAAATTACATTAAAAAATGCAAGTTCAGAAATTTTCACCTTGGTAAATGCCTACAATAATATGGTTGATGAACTTGAAAAAAGTGCTGTAAAACTGGCAAAAGGGGAACGTGAACAAGCTTGGCGTGAAATGGCAAAACAAGTTGCACACGAAATTAAAAATCCATTAACTCCTATGCGATTAACAGTGCAAAGTTTTCAAAGAAAATTTGACCCTAATGATCCTAACATCCACGATAAAATAGATGAATTCAGTAAAACATTAATTCAACAAATTGATATTATGAGCTCTATTGCTTCTGCATTTTCAAATTTCGCCAAAATGCCAACACCTCATAGAGAAGAATTAAATGTGGTTAACGTGGTAAAACTTGCCTTAGATATTTTTACAGAAGATTATATTTCATATTTTCCAAAGCAACACCAAATTATTGCCTATTTAGATAAAACGCAATTAATAAGGGTTGTAACTAATTTAGTGAAAAATGCTACACACGCCTTAGCAGAAACTGAAAATAAAAAAATTGAAGTAACTGTTTCAGAAGACAATGGTAATGTTGAAATTATTATTGCAGATAATGGAAAAGGAATTTCTGATCAAGATAAAGATAAAATATTTGAACCAAAATTTACCACAAAATCAAGCGGAATGGGCTTAGGATTACCAATGGTAAAAAATATAGTTGAAGCTTATAATGGTACAATTAATTTTACAACGCAATACAATAAAGGAACAGTTTTTAAAATAGTATTACCTAAAAAATAATTTTATGGATTTCGAAAATATTTTAATTAAGCAAAAAGAAAATTTAGCAGTATTAACTATTAATAGACCTTCAAAATTAAATGCTTTAAATAAAGTAACTATTGAAGAATTACACACAGCTTTTAAATCATTAAATGAAGACAGTGATGTAAAAGTTATTATTATTACCGGTAGTGGTGAAAAAGCTTTTGTTGCTGGTGCAGACATTTCAGAATTTGCTAATTTCAATGTTGAAGAAGGAACAGAGCTAGCCAGAAAGGGACAAGAAATTTTATTCGATTTTGTTCAAAATTTAGGCACGCCAGTTATTGCAGCTGTAAACGGTTTTGCATTAGGTGGAGGGTTAGAATTGGCAATGGCCGCACATTTTAGAGTTGCAAGTACCAATGCAAAAATGGGATTGCCGGAAGTTAGTTTGGGAGTTATCCCTGGTTATGGTGGTACGCAACGGTTACCGCAACTAGTTGGTAAAGGAAAAGCAATGGAAATGATTATGACAGCCGGAATGATTTCTGCGGAAGAGGCTAAAGATTGTGGTTTAGTAAATTATGTTGTTGAACAAGAAGAATTATTACCATTGTGTGAAAAATTAGCTTCAAAAATAACTAGAAATTCTTCAGTAGCAATTAGTGCAGCCATTAAAGCAATTAATGCTAATTACACAAACTGTGTTAATGGATATAGTGTTGAAATAGAGCAATTTGGAGTTAGTTTTGGTACTGAAGATTTTAAAGAAGGTACAACGGCATTTTTGGAAAAAAGAAAGCCAAATTTTTAAACGCTAGTTGAAAGGACTCAAAGTAAAATGAAAGAACAATTTTTATTAAATTATATTAACAAGCATATTAGTTTAACTAAAGAGGAAGAGGAAATACTGCTTTCTAAAATAACCTATAAAAAGTACTTAAAAGGACAATATTTAGTACAGCAAGGAGATGTTTGTAAATATGAATATTTTATTCTTTCAGGTTGTACTAAAACTTTTTATATGGATAATGATGGCCAAGAACATATTATTTTATTTGCAATAGAAGATTGGTGGACTTCAGATATGGGTAGTTTTATAGCACAAAAACCAGCCGATTATAATGTTCAATGTATAGAAAATACAGAACTCATTCAAATTTCGTATGAAGCTAATGAAGAGTTGTATATTCTAATACCCAAGCTTGAACGTTTTTTTAGAAAAATTGTTGAACGAGCACTTGTGGCTTCACAAAAAAGAATTGTTAGAAACTTCAGCATGTCTGCAAAAGAAAGGTATTTAATTTTTAAAGAAAATTACCCAAAAATTGAACAGCGTATTCCTCAATATATGGTTGCTTCTTATTTAGGTATTACTAAAGAATTTTTGAGTAAAATTAAAAGTCAGTTAGCTTTAGAGTAATAAATGTTAAACTAGTTTAACATTATTTCATAATCTACTTTATTTTTTTACTGAATTGTGTTTCAGACCTTTGTATTATAAAATTTAATACAATAACAATATGAAAAATTTAATTAAAAATTCAACAATTTTAGCAATAATTGCATTAGTTACTTTCTCATTTACAACCTTAAATGATGGTGATAAAACTATTAAAGTTGAACAAAGTAAGGTAGTATGGAAAGGATACAAAGTAACAGGTTCTCATGAAGGTGTTATAAGTTTAAAATCTGGAATGTTAAGTTTTACTGATGGAAAACTAACTGGAGGAGAAATTACTATGGATATGACATCAATTAGTAATACTGATATGGAAGGTGACTATAAAACAAAATTAGAAGGACATTTAAAGTCTGATGATTTTTTTGGAGTTCAAAACCATCCAACATCAACTTTAGTATTTCAAAATGTTGAAGCTACAGGTAAAAACTCTTACAAAATTTCTGGAAATTTAACTATTAAAGGAATTACAAAACCAATTGCTTTTAATATGTCAATTTATGGTAATAAAGCAAATGCTTCATTAAAAATTGATAGAACAGTTTACGATGTGAGATATGGTTCAACTGCATTTTTTGATAATTTAAAAGACAAAGCTATTTATGATGAGTTTGATTTAGTAGCTGATTTAGAATTTTAATACTTCTTTAAACGTTAATAAAACAATGGAATGGTTTATTTTAAACCATTCCATTCACTATAAAATTGCTGAAGAAATGCTTCCATGTATTGGTGGCGTTCTTCAGCAATTTTTTTTCCTGAAACAGTATTCATTCTCTCTTTTAATAACAATAATTTTTCATAGAAATGATTGATAGTTGGTGCTTCTGAATTTTTATATTCCTCTTTGGTTTGATTTAAATTTGGCTTAATTGCAGGATTGTATAAAGGTCTATTTTTAAAACCGCCATAGTTAAAGCATCGCGCTATTCCAATAGCACCAATAGCATCTAACCTATCAGCATCTTGTAAAACAAGAAGTTCCGGTGAAGTAAAATTTCGCTCAAAATTACCTCCTTTAAAAGAAATATTTGTAATAATATTTTCAATATGAATTATAACTTCATTAGGTACATTTTCATTTTCTAAAAATTTTCGAGCAACTTTTGGGCCAACAGTTTCATCACCATTATGAAATTTAGAATCGGCAATATCGTGTAATAAAGCACCTAATTCAACTATAAAAAGATCAACGCTTTCATTCTTGGCAATTAGTTTTGCATTGTTCCAAACACGTAAAATATGAAACCAATCATGTCCTCCTTCAGCATCTTTTAAAGTTGATTTTACAAATGCTTCCGTTTTGGAAATTATTTCTTGTTTATTCATTTTTTAAAAATAAAAAATCCACTTTAATTAAAGCGGATTTTAACCTAATTATTTAATCTTATGTTTATAAAAAAACTAAAGTTCTTTTATTTTTATATTTCTAAATGATACACTATTACCGTGATCTTGAAGTCCAATTTTACCTGTTTTATACTTTCCAAATGCTGGCCAATCTTTAAATTTGGATTTGGAAACCATTGTATCCCATTCAGCACCTTCAACAGGAAATGAAACAATCTTTTTCTCGTTCAACCAAATATTTCCACTATTGGTTTTATGGTTTATTTCAATAATGCAAGTATTCCATTCTCCTACATTTTTTACTGCTTCTTCAGAAGGAGCAATCATATCGTACAAAGATCCAGATCTATGCGTTACATTTTCTTTGTCTGGATGTTGTAAATCATCTAAAACCTGTATTTCTGGCCCAGTTTGGTAAGGAACACTAAACTGTTCATCTTCAAATACACCAAAGAAAATACCACTATTTCCACCTTCAGAAATTTTCCAATCTATTGAAAGTTTAAAATTTGTATAGTCATTATCTGTAACTAAATTATTAATCCCTCCATCTTTGTTTGGATCTGGAGTAAAAACCATTGCTCCATCAATTATCTGCCATTCATCAGAAATAGTTTTGGTATTGTAATTATGCCAACCATTAAAAGTTTTTCCATCAAATAATGAAACCCAATCATTGTTATCTTCAGTAGCTTTATTTGTGTTTAAAAAATACTTGGTTCCAAAAAATCCTATAGCAAAAACTGCAATAAAAAGGACTATTTTTTTTAAATTAAACATGATTTAGAGGTTTTTAGAGTTTTCTTAACCAAATATTTCTATAACTAACTTCACTATCGTGATCTTGTAAAGAAATAGGGGCATCACCGTGAGCATTATTTTTTGGCCAACCAATATATTCTGTTGTACCTTTTATAGTAACGTGATCTTGTACTAAAATACCATTATGTATAACAGTTATAGTAGCCGATTTTGTTTTAGTTCCATCAGTATTAAATTCAGGTGCGTGGTAAATAATATCATAAGTGTTCCATTCACCGGTAGGGGAAGATGCTTTAGCTAATGGGATAGATTGTTTGTATAAAGAACCCACTTGACCATTTACATAAGTATCATTATTGTTATTATCTAAAACTTGAATTTCGTATCTGTTTTGAAGAAAAACACCACTATTCCCTCTATTTTGCCCATCTCCTCGAATTTCTGAAGGTGATTTCCATTCAAGATGAAGTTGCACACTTCCAAAATTTTCTTTCGTTTGAATAGCTCCAGTACCGCGTTTAACAGTTGTGCTTCCATCTTCATTTAAAGTCCATTTAACTGCTGAACTGTCTTTAGCAGTTACCCATGCATCTAAGTTTTCACCATTAAAAAGAACAATGGCATCAGACGGCGCTGCATTGTTTTTTGAAGGAATTACAACTGGAGGTTTAGGTTCCCAAACCTCAGTTTCTTCTGGTTTGGTTGGTTCTTGTTCAGTAGTTTCTGCTAGTATAGTTTTTTCTGAGTTTTCTTCTTTTGTGTTTTCACAGCAAGAAATAGTTACTGCTAATATAAGTAGTAAAACGAATAATTTTTTCATATCTGTTGATTTAAATTCCAAGTATTTTTTTAAGTTTTTCATTATCTATTTCTGCTCCAGCAAAGTCATCAAAAGCTTTTGTTGTGGCTTCAATAATATGTTTTTGTATAAAAGGCGCACCTTCTAAAGCTCCTTGTTCTGGACTTTTAATACAACATTCCCATTCCATAACAGCCCAAACGTCGCACCCATATTGTGTAAGTTTAGAAAAAATAGTTTTAAAATCTATTTGTCCATCTCCAAGTGAGCGATATCTTCCAGCTCTATCTTTCCAGTCCTGATAACCACCAAATGTGCCACTTTTTCCCGTTGCCTTAAATTCAGCATCTTTTACATGAAACATTTTAATAAATTCATGATAATAGTCTATATATTGAATATAATTGAGTTGTTGTAGTACAAAATGGCTGGGATCATACAAAATATTTACTCTTTTATGATTACCGGTTGCTTCTAAAAAGCGTTCAAAAGTTACACCGTCATGCAAATCTTCTCCGGGATGAATTTCATAACAAACATCCACACCGTTTTCATCAAAAGTATTTAAAATAGGTAGCCATCTTTTAGCTAATTCTTTAAAACCCATTTCAACCAAGCCTTCTGGACGTTGTGGCCAAGGGTGTGCTGTATGCCAAAGAAGGGCTCCTGAAAAAGTACCGTGAACATTTAAGCCTAAATTTTTACTTGCCCTAGCTGCATTTTTAACTTGAGAAATTGCCCATTCAGTTCTTTTTTTTGGATTATTTCTACAATTTTCAGGTGCAAAATTATCAAACATAATATCAAATGCAGGATGTACTGCAACCAATTGCCCTTGTAAATGTGTTGAAAGTTCAGTTATTTCTAGCCCATAGGAATTAATTTTACCTTTTAACTCATCGCAATAAGTTTTGCTTTCTGCAGCTTTATCTAAGTCGATTAAACGACTTTCCCAAGTAGGAATTTGAATGCCTTTATATCCTAAATCTACGGCCCATTTGCAAAGTGTATCTAAGCTATTAAAAGGAGCTTCATCTCCCATAAATTGCGCTAAAAATACTGCAGGACCTTTAATTGTTTTCATGTGTATATATTATTTTTTTTTAATGGTCACATGCTGTTCGCTAATAGTCATTTCTTTATGTGATAAGTCTTTTAGCATGCTCGTTTCATATTTTAATTTTTAAAGTTGAACCCAGCTATTCCCATTTTTATGAGAAGCTACGCATTGTTCAATAAATTTCATACCTCTTACTCCATCATTCATTACAGGAAATTCACCAGAATTATAGGGTTCATTTCTAATTGCTTTTGCAACGCCTAAATAGATATTTGCCATAGAATCAAAAATTCCTTCAGGGTGGCCTGGTGGCAATTTAGTTCCGTTTAAAGATAATTCAGAATTATAAGAATGTCCTGGTTTGTAAATTTGAAGAGGTTTATCTTCAGAAAGTACTTGTAGATAATTTGGGTTTTCCTGTTCCCATTTTAAACCTCCTTTTGTACCATATATTTTAACCTGAAGTCCGTTTTCTTCACCAGTTGCAATTTGACTTGTTCTCAGCACTCCTTTTACATTTTCTGAAAAACGAACTAAAATAGTACCGTCAATATCTAAGGTGTTGTCTTCATATAAATAGTTTAAATCTGCCAAAATAGATTTTATTTCCAGCCCTGTAAGGTATTCTGCCATATTAAAAGCGTGGGTTCCAATATCTCCAACGCAACAGCTGATTCCACCTTTTTTAGGATCTAATCTCCAAACAGTATTACGTAATTTCTTATCATGAATAATTGGATTTATCCAACCTTGATAGTATTGAATATCTACTTTTTGAATTTCACCAATTTCATTGTTTTTAATCATTTCACGCATTTGGCGAACCATTGGATAACCTGTGTACGTATAAGTAACGGCAAAAACAGTGTTGGTTTTAGCTAAAGTTTTTTGTAAAATTTCGGCTTCTTCATATGTTGTAGTCATTGGTTTTTCACAAATAACATGGAATCCATTTTCTATCAACTTTTTTGCCATTGGAAAGTGCAGAAAGTTGGGTGTAAGTACTGAAACAACTTGAATTCTTTCAGAAGTTGGTAGTGCAGTTTCTTTTTCTATAAAGGTGTCAAAATCTGGATAAATTCTAGAAGTGTTTATACCAATTTGTTTTGCAAAACCAATGTTTTCTTCCCAAACAGGGTTAAAAACTGCTCCAACTATTTGGTAATTATCGTTCATAAAAGAGGCGATTCTATGTAAAACTCCAATAAGGGAATCACCACCACCACCAATTATGCCTAATCTTATTTTTGAACTCATATTTATTCTTTATAGGTTACATCTTCATTTTTAAATAACACAGCAAAAAACACCATAACACCTACTGCGAAAATGGCTGGGAATATCCAAATATCTTTCCAGCTATGTGTATTTTCAGCAATTAAATACGCATCTGAAATTTTACCTGCTACCCAAAAACCAATTAACATACCTATTCCGTAAGTAGCTAAAGTGATTAATCCTTGTGCCGCACTTTTAATTTTTTCACCTGCTTTTGAATTGGTATAAATTTGTCCTGATACAAAAAAGAAATCATAGCAAATTCCGTGTAAAGCAATACCAATTAATAACATAAAAGATAATTCACCAGCATTTCCATAAGCAAATAAAGCATAGCGAATTGCCCAAGCTAACATACCAAATAATAATGTTTTTTTGAAGCCATATTTTTTAAAGAATACGGGTAATAACAGCATAAACATTACTTCAGATATTTGTCCGATAGTCATTTTTCCTGTAGGATTATCCATTCCAATTTCAGCTAAAAATGGATTGGCGTTTTGGTAATAAAAAGCCAATGGAATACATATTAAAATGGAAGAGATAAAAAACACTAAAAAATTTCTGTTATTTAATAGTTTAATAGCGTCTAATCCTAAAATATCTGAAATGGTTAGTTTGTCATCTTTAGATGCACTTGGTGGAGTTTTTGGTAATGTAAAACTGAAAACTCCTAATATTGCTGAGGCAATAGCTGTCATTAAAAAAGTATTTTGCAAAAGTCCGCTTTTAATACCTTCGGAAGAATCCCAATGAAATAAGTAGCTAATAGCTAAGCCAGCAACAATCCAACCAATTGTCCCCCAAACACGGATGTAAGAAAACTCTTTTGCAGGATCTTTCATTTGGTTGAAAGAAACTGAGTTTACTAAGGCTAATGTTGGCATATAAGCAATCATATAGCCTAAAACATATGGGTAAAAAACACTAAATTCAGTAGTTGTAGACATTTGATACATTAAAATTGCACCAATAAGATGTAAAACACCTAATATTTTTTCGGCATTAAAAAAACGATCGGCAATTAACCCTATAATAAAAGGTGCAATAATTGCTCCCCAAGATTGTGTAGAAAATGCCATTCCTATTTCTACTCCATTGGCTTTTAAATTGTTCCCTAAAAAAGTTCCTAAGGTTACAAACCAACCTCCCCAAATAAAAAATTCAAGGAACATCATTAAAGACAGTCTAATTTGTGTTGATTTATTCATATGTATGTACTTTTTGTTAGTTTAGTTTTTTTGCAGCATTTAATAGTAGGTTTTTGGTGGCGATGATACCATCAACTTCCCCTAAACGAGACCCTTCATATTCTACACCTATAAAGCCATTATAACCTGCATCTTTTACTATTTGTAACATTTTAGTATAGTCGATGGTTGTTTCATCTCCATTTTCATCAAAATCGTATGATTTTGCGCTTACTGCTTTTGCTACAGGCATCATTTCTTTAACACCTTGGTATCTGTCATACTCTTCAATACATTTTGCTTGCCAGCGTTCTCCATTTTCACGGTTTAGGCAAAAATTACCAAAATCTGGAAGTACTCCACAATTTGGTAGGTTTACTTTATGAATTACTTCCACAAGTAAGGCAGCATTAGAGGATAAATACCCGTGATTTTCAACAATAATATTAATATTTTTATCCGCAGCATAGTTTGCTAATTTTGTAAGACCATCTGCAGCTGTTTGTTTCCAAACTTCAGGATCATTAGTTCCAAAAAGATTTACCCGAATAGAATGACATCCTAAAAATTGTGCAGCATCAACCCATTTTTTATGATTTTCTACAGCTTCATCTCTAAGAGCTTCCTCTGTTGCGGCTAAATCTCCTTCATTATCAACCATAATCAATAAACTTTGAACCTTGTATGTATCACTTTTTTCTTTTAAAGTATTTAACAATGTTTCCATTGCCAATTTTTGATCCTCCGTTTTTTGTAATTCAGGGGTGTATAACTGGCTTACATATTCAATACCTTCAAAACCTAATTCACTTGCTTTTTGAGCAAAATCGATAGGATTCATTTCGCCATTTCTAATTTGTTGGTTTAGTGACCATTGCGCTAAAGATAATTTAAAGAAAACTGGGTTTTCTTCTTTCACAACTGTTATTTCTTCCTTAGGTTGGTCTTTTTTAGTGTCTTTGCATGAATAGAAGCCAAGAATTGAAAAAGCTACTACCAGTATGGTTGTTTTGAGTGTAATTTGTTTGAGTTTCATAATTTATTATTTGAAGTTGAATTTTGTTAACTAATATGATATGTGAATGTAAAAAATCAATTTTTTAAAACTGTTTGTTTTTATTCAGTGAAAAATTTTAAACAATTTTAACACTTAATATTTATTTAAAATTATGTTATTTTATTTGTTCTTTTAAATGTAAGCAATTTTTATGTTTATACTCAATAGGAGTGCATTTTTCATGGCGTTTAAATACTGTTGAAAAATATTGGCTTGTTGCAAAACCACAACTGTAAGCAACTTCTGCAATACTGTAATGATTGTTTTCTAGTAAAATATTTTTAGACATTTCAATTCGTTTCATAGTTAAATAACGCATAGGTGTTAAATTTGTTAGCTGTTTACAATGGTGTGTAAACCTTGTTAAACCTACTCCAGCAGAATGAGCCATTTGCTCTATTGTCCAAGCTTCAGAAAGATTGTTTTTTAGTTCATTAAGAAATAGTTTAACACTTCTTGAACTGTCTGTAAGTGATT
Source organism: Lutibacter oceani (assembly GCF_003384935.1). GTDB lineage: Bacteria > Bacteroidota > Bacteroidia > Flavobacteriales > Flavobacteriaceae > Lutibacter > Lutibacter oceani. The sequence continues at coordinate 732,085 of NZ_QTTQ01000009.1, read as the reverse complement.
CATTTAGAACAACTTCTTCAGTATTCAAAAGGTCTAATAAAAGTATTAAAAGGTAATTTACCAAAAGCCTAATAATTGATGAATTATTTCCTTCAATATCGCTATCAACTGCTTTTCCAATACGCTGAAAACAATCTCTAACTCTTTTATCAGCTTTCCACAACCATTTTTCATTTTGTCTTAAAATGGTTGTAAGTCTTAAAAGATCATTTGGGGCTAACATTATCCAATCTGGCCAATCCCAATTTTGGTGTGGTCTGCGGACATCTAAATCAATAATCACCCAATAAAATTTACCCATTCCAATAGCTGGATTTCCAACTTTATGTGCTTCCCAGGGGCGCGTAATTGTAAGGTGGTTTGGGGATAATTCCAGTTCTTTGTTTTCTTGAGAATAAGGCATTGTTCCAGATTCTAAAAAATGAATTTCCAAACCTTCATTTCTATGCCAGTCAAGTCCCCAATCTTGTGGTTCATTCGCATCCCAGTAACCAACACTGTTTAAGCCAAGTGTGTCGTTTGTTAATCGATTTCCTGGATACGTATACCTTGCAAGTGCTTTAAATTTTAATTTTTTCCTTTCAACAGCATCCACTAAAGGCAAACATGTGTCTGCATGGTAAACAACACCATCGGCTTCATAAGGCTGAATTTCTTGTATATTTATTTTCACTGAAAAAAAATGAACATTAATAATTTCTAAATTATATAATTTGAACTTTAATAAAAAATTCTTTTAAAGAAAGATTAGTTTTTTAAACAAAAAAATAAATACAGTTCCGAAAACGATTTCGAAATTTTCGAAATCGTTTTCGGAAAAATGGATAGAATTTAAAATAACTTTTGTGTGTATTTTAGAAACTGGCAATTAATATTTTTAAAATTAGTTTTTGAAATAAAATAACAACTTAATATTTAATTATTTAAAATGAATAAAAATTTAACATCAGATGGTCTAGAAAGTTTTGATGCCATTGTAATTGGAACTGGTATATCAGGAGGTTGGGCAGCAAAGGAGCTTTGTGAAAATGGATTAAAAACATTGGTGCTCGAAAGAGGACGAATGGTAAAGCATATTGAGGATTACCCAACAATGAATATGGATCCTTGGGATTTACCAAATGGAGGTCAACCATCAAGAGAAACCCGAGAAAGAAAATACAAACAACATAGAACAGGGTACGTAACAAAAGAGGAATATCAACACTTTTTTGTAGACGATATTAAACACCCTTATAACGAGGATAGACGTTTTGACTGGATTAGAGGTTATCATGTTGGTGGACGTTCTTTAATGTGGGGAAGGCAAAGTTATAGGTTAAGCGATTTTGATTTTGAAGCAAATAAAAAAGAAAACATTGGTGTTGACTGGCCTGTACGTTATAATGACATTGCTCCCTGGTATGATAAAGTGGAGGAGTTTATTGGCGTAAGTGGTGAAAATTTAGGTTTAAAACAACTTCCTGATGGGAAGTTATTGAAACCAATGAATTTAAATTGTGTAGAAGAACATTTAAAAGAGAAGATTGCTGAAAATTTTGATGATCGTGTGTTAACCATTGGTAGAACTGCTCATATTACCGAAGGTACAAAACCTGGATTAGGACGAAGTACTTGTCAGTATAGAGATCGTTGTATGAGAGGTTGTCCTTTTGGAGCATATTTTAGTAGTAATTCCTCAACACTTCCAACTGCGGAAGCTACTGGAAATATGACTTTAAGACCAAATTCAATAGCTCATGAAGTTATATATGATGAGAAAACTGGAAAAGCTTCTGGGGTAAAAGTAATTGATGCTGAAACTAAAGAAGTATTCGTATTTAAAGCTAAAGTAATTTTCCTTTGTGCATCAGCAATTGCATCTGCCTCCATTTTATTGCAATCAAAATCTGAACGCTTTCCAAATGGTTTAGGAAATGATAGTGGTGAGTTAGGGCATAATATTATGGATCATCATTTTCATGTAGGAGCATCAGGAATAGCTGAAGGCTTTGATGATAAATACAATAAGGGCCGTAGAGCTAATGGCGTTTATATTCCAAGATTTAGAAACTTGGGTGGAGATACAGATCAAAAAGAATTTTTAAGAGGTTATGGATATCAAGGTGGTGCAGGACGTGGAAGTTCATCTGAATTGGTTGCTGAACTTAAATACGGGAAAGAGCTGAAAGAAGAAATTTTAAAGCCTGGACAATGGCGAATTTCTCTAACAGCTTTTGGAGAAACGTTACCAGACCATAGTAATCGTATGTATTTAGATTATGAGAAAAAAGATGAATGGGGATTGCCTACCATAACTTTTGACGCAGCTTTTGGCGATAATGAAATGGCTATGCGAAAAGATATGAAAGAACAAGCTGAAAAAATGCTTACTGCAGCAGGTTTTAAAAATGTTACCGGGTATGATAATGGAGGCAAAGCCATGGGATTAGGTATTCACGAAATGGGAACTGCAAGAATGGGACACGATCCTAAAACATCGGTACTTAATAAATACAACCAAGTTCATACTTGTAAAAATGTATTTGTAACTGATGGTGCTTTTATGACTTCTGCAGGATGTCAAAACCCATCTTTAACCTATATGGCATTTACAGCGAGAGCTGCTAATTTTGCCGCTGAACAAATTAAAAAAGGGAATCTTTAAAATATAGATAATGAAAAGAAGAGACGCATTAAAAAAAATTGGTTTAGGAACAGGATTTGTAGTTGCTACACCATCATTAATTAGTTTATTACAAAGCTGTACAAGTGATGCCGCAACTTGGACTCCTACTTTTTTTACTGATGAGCAGGGAATTGTTATTACTGCTTTAGTTGATATTATTTTACCAAAAACAGATACGCCTTCAGCTTCTGAAGTAAATGTTCCTCAGTTTATGGATAAATACGCAGATGAAGTATTGGATATTGAAGAGCAAAACAGGATGAAAACAGCGTTTGGTACTTTGGTTGCACATATTAAAACAACTTATAATAAAAATCTGTCTAAAGTTAATGAAGATAATTATAAAGATCTTTTAGATAATCAAATGTTATTTAATGAACCTGCAACACCTAATGATCAACCAATGACCATTTCTGATTTATTAAACAGTATAAAGTGGTCGGCTATAAATGCTTATAAAATTAGTGAGACTGTTGGAGAAACAGTACTGGCTTACGATCCAGTACCAGGAGCATACTATTGTGGAGATTTGCAAGAACTTACAGGAGGAAAAGCATATTCTTTATAAATTAAAATTCTATGAAGTTTGCATTTAAATTATTTTGCTGTTTTACAATTTTATTAACTGTAATAAATTGTAAAGAAAAAGTAACTTCAAACACTTCAAAAGAGTGGGTTAAATTATTTAATGGTAAAGATTTAGATGATTGGGTAGTTAAAATTAAAGGTCATCCTACCGGTGAAAATTACAACAGTACATTTATAGCCAAAAATGGAGTTCTTCAAGTAAATTATAATAAATACAAAGATACTTTTGGAACTTCTTTTGGTCATATTTTTTATAAAAAAGCATTTTCAGATTATAAATTACGATTGCAATATCGATTTATTGGTGAGCAATTAAAAGATGGTCAGGAATGGGCTCAAAAAAATAGTGGAGTTATGATACATTCTCAATCTCCAGAAAGTATGGGTTTAAACCAAGACTTTCCAGTTTCCATTGAAGTACAACTTTTGGGAGGTTTGGGTAGTGAAGAGCGTCCAACAGGAAATGTTTGTACGCCAGGAACCAATATTGTTTTAAATGATGAAACTGTAACAACCCACTGTATCAATTCAACTTCAAAAACATTTCATGACGAGCAATGGGTAAACTTAGAAGTTGAAGTAAGAAACGATTCTATAATTTCTCATAAAATAAATGGAGAAACTGTAATCACATATTATAAACCAACTATTGGAGGTGCCATAGATATTGATAAGGAAACTTGGGAATCTAAAGAAGGAAGTCCATTAAAAAGTGGTTTTATTTCACTTCAAAGTGAAAGTCATCCTATTGAATTTAGAAACATTGAATTGCTAGAACTTTTACCTAAAGATTTATGAAAGAAAATCAATTAAATAGCAGAAGGTCATTTATAAAAAAAACAGCTGTATTAAGTTCGGCTTTAAGTTTTGGGTCTTTAGGGTTAAAAGCCATGAATAATACTTCAGGTAAAATTGAAAGCAAACCATCATTTAATTTAAATTATGCTCCGCATATTGGAATGTTTAAAAACCATGCCGGAGAAAATCCACTAGATGAAATTAACTTTATGGCTGAACAAGGATTTACAGCTTTTGAAGACAATGAAATGCGAAATAGACCAATTGAATTACAAAATAAAATTGGAAATTTATTAGTTGATAAAAACATGAAAATGGGTGTTTTTGTTGCTCATAAAATTTACTGGGATAAACCAAATCTTACAAGTGGAGCTATTTCATATAGAGAAGAGTTTTTAGAGGATATAAAAAAATCTGTTGAAGTTGCAAAAAGAGTAAATGCTACTTGGATGACTGTTGTGCCTGGACATTTAGATTTAAACCAGAATATAAATTATCAAACGGCAAATGTTGTTGAATCGTTAAAATATGCTTCTGAAATATTAGAAAAAAATAATTTGATAATGGTTTTAGAACCATTGAATTTTTACAATCATCCGGGGCTTTTTTTAACTGAAAGTCCACAAGCATATCAAATATGTAAATCTGTAAACAGCCCTTCCTGCAAAATATTATTCGATATTTATCACCAGCAAGTTCAAGAAGGAAATTTAATTCCTAATATAGAAAAATCTTGGGATGAAATAGCCTATTTTCAAATTGGTGACAACCCGGGAAGAAATGAACCCACAACAGGAGAGATTAATTTCAAAAATATTTTTAAATTTATTCATTCAAAAGGATTTAATGGTATTTTAGGAATGGAGCACGGAAATTCTTTAGAAGGAAAAGAAGGAGAGCAAGCAGTAATAAATGCATATTTAAAGTCAGACAATTTTTTAAACTAAAAATAATTATGAAAACAGAAAGTAACAATAGTAGGAGAAATTTTATTAAAAAAAGTGCTGTTGTTGCAGCTGGGATTTCAATTATTCCTAGACATGTTTTGGGACGAGGGTTTATTGCTCCGAGTGATCAATTAAATGTTGCGGTAGTAGGTGCTGGTGGTAAAGGCTTTAGTGATACGGTAAATGTGTATAATAATGGAGCTTCAAATATTGCTGCAATATGTGATGTAGATTGGGGAAGGGCTTCCAATGCATTTGAAAAATTTCCAAATGCAAAAAAATTCAAAGATTTTAGAAAAATGTTTGATGCAATGCCTGATATTGATGCAGTAACAGTATCAACGCCAGATCATACCCATGCAGTTATAACTCATGCTGCAATGCAATTGAATAAACATGTGTATGTTCAAAAACCATTAACTCATAATATTTATGAGGCAAGGGTTTTAACTGAAGCAGCCAATACATATAAAATTGTAACCCAAATGGGAAATCAGGGAGCTTCTGGGGAAGGTGTAAAAACTATGCAAAAATGGTTTAATGAAGGTGCTATTGGAAAAGTAAGTGAAGTTCATGTATGGACTAACAGACCTGTTTGGCCACAAGGAATTGCAACTCCAACGGATAAACCAACAATGTTAGATGGGTTGGATTGGGAAAATTGGGTTGGACCTGCAAAATGGGTAGACTATCACCCATTGTACCATCCATTTAAATGGAGAGGTTGGTGGAATTTTGGAACTGGAGCAATGGGAGATATGGGTTGTCATTTAATGGATCCGCCATTTAGAGTTTTAGGATTGGGATATCCTACCGAAGTTGAAAGTAGTGTTGGAGCTATTTTTTCTAAAGATTGGACACCAGATTATTACCCGGATTCTTGTCCGCCATCTTCAAGAACACAGTTGAAATTTGAACCGAATGAAAAAAATCCTTGTGATGTAAAAATGACTTGGACTGATGGAGGGTTAAGACCTTTTCATCCTGAATTAATACCAGCGGATCACGCTATTGGTGATGAAGATGGTTCAAATGGTGTTATTATGATTGGAGAAAAAGGAATTATGACTTGCGGAACCTATGGTAGAAATCCTAAATTGTATTTAAATTCGGGAGAAATAATTGAAGATACTTCTGAAGAAGTAAATTCTTTGCCAGAAAATGGGCATCAGGCCATGTGGGTTGAAGCATGTAAAGATGGTTATGGAAGTAAAAAACACCAGCAATTAACTTCATCTTTTGATTTTGCGGGACCTTTAACAGAATCTATTTTAATGGGTAATTTAGCGATAAGAAGCTACAATATTCGTGAAAAAAATGGCAATGGGTTTAATTATCCTGGACGTAAAAAACTATTATGGGATGGTGCAAATATGAAGATCACCAATTTTGAAGAGGCTAACCAATTTGTTAAAAGAGCATATAGAAAAGGCTGGACTTTATAATTTTTAATTTCAACTAATAAATGGCAGTACATTTTCCATTTATACACTCAATATTATTTGGGGGAGTTACCGCCATGCAATCTGAAATAATACCCCATTTACTATTAAAAGCAGCTTCAATATTGTTATATACAGTTACTTTTTCTTTTAATAATTCTACATTTATAGAATTGTTAAAAACTAAATAGCTCCAAGCTCCGCCACAGGGTTTACTTCCAAAGGCAATAAAATCACAATCAGAGTTTTCTGAACATATTCCAGAATCTACAAGTTTTTCAATCTCAGCTTTTAGTTTATTTAATTCATTTTGATCTGCTTCTTGAGGGTTTTCAGAATTACTTGAACAACCAAAAACGATTGCCAAAAGAGCAATCGTTTTTAAGATATGTTTTCTTATTTTTTTCATTAACAATATTCGTCGTATGCTGCAGCTAAATTAGATGCAATAACTTCAGCAGGTCTTCCTTCAATATGGTGGCGCTCTAGCATATGAACTAAAACTCCGTCTTTAAATAAGGCAATTGCTGGTGATGAAGGAGGAAATGGAATCATAAATTCACGCGCTTTTTCTGTTGCTTCACGGTCAACCCCTGCAAAAACAGTTGTTAAATTAGTAGGAACTTTATCAAATTGTAATGAAACAACTGCTCCTGGTCTTGCTGTTCCTGCAGCACAACCACAAACGGAGTTAACTACTACTAAGGTTGTTCCTTTTTTGCTTAGAGCTTCTTCAACATCTTCAGCTGTATGTAATGCTATAAAACCTGCATTTTCTAATTCTAGTTGCATTGGTTTTACTAATTCTGGTGGATACATATTTTTAATTTTTTAGTTATATTTTGTTTTAATGTTGCAAATATAACAGATTAAATATGAAAAGACTAAACTGAAAATTTAATTATTGGAACGATAAAAAAGTTTATAAATATTTTAACAACTGTAACAATACTAATTTTAGGGCATACTAATATTTCAATTATCTTTGCAGCATTAAAATAAATTATGGGAAATTTTGTAAAATGGCTAGGCGCTGGATTGGGCTTTACTTTTGGTGGACCTATTGGAAGTATTTTAGGATATGTAGTGGGAAGTGTTATTGATGGTTTTAGTAAAGAGGATATAGAACAAGCAAAAAGATATAGTAGTACAAGTAGAAATGTACAATCGGGAGATTTTGAAATAAGTTTATTATTACTTTCGGCAGTTGTAATTAAATCAGATGGAAAAATAGATGAACGTGAACTGTCGTATGTTCGAAACCATTTTAAGAGTATGTATGGTGAAGAAAGAGCAAGCCACGCATTTAAATTATTTAATGGTTTTATAAAAAGTAATAATGTATCTACAAGACAGGTATGTATGCAAATTCGTCAGAATATGACGCATGCATCACGATTGCAATTAATTCATTTTTTGTTTGGTATTGCCAAAGCAGACGGAGTTGTAATTGAAGTTGAAGTAGATGCGATTAAAACCATTGCCGGTTATTTATATATTAATCAGCAAGATTTTGAATCAATAAAGGCAATGTTTTATGATAGTTCTGAAAGCGCTTATAAAATTTTAGAGATAGAAAAATCAGCAACAAATGATGAAGTGAAAAAAGCTTACCGAAAAATGGTGAAAAAATTCCACCCGGATAAATTACAACATTTAGGAGAAGAACATGTAAAAGGAGCAGAGGAGAAATTTAAACAAGTTCAAAAAGCATACGAACAAATTCAAAAAGAAAGAGGAGTTTAATTTTTTTGTGACTTCTAAAAAAAGTATGTGTCTTAAAAATAGTTAGTAATTAATTACAGGGAATATTTTAAAATCCCAAAAGTTTTGATATTAGCCCCAAGATTAATGTGGCGCCTCATCCTGAGGCGCTTTTTTTATTTTAAATACAAAGCGATTTCTCTTGGTTCTTCTAAAACAGATTTAACAATTTGTAATGTTCCATCTTTTTTTGAAATAATATGCCATTTTATTAATGATATCTTTAAATCAACAATTTCAATTCCAGTAATTGAGCGCGGATGTACACAACTACCATCATTAAAATAAGGTAGTTCATTAGGTTCAGGAAATCGTGGTCTGTGTGTATGTCCAGCTATAACCATTTGATTGTTATTTGCTAATATCCATTTTTTAAGTCTGCGTTCAACTTTAATTAATTCTTTAAAATTTTTTGCTGGGCTGGTTGGGTCTTTAATGCCTATAATTTGTAAAGGTTTCCATAAAATGCGTACTAAAAACCGACTCCATTTCCACCAAACATAATTATAAAAGTCTGCTTGATGACCGTGGATTAATAGTATGTTTTTATCAAATCCTTCTGGTTCTAAAATAATTCCTTCATTAAAAGTTAAACCTTTTAATAAATCTTTATTGGTTCCAGTAATTTTATCAAAATAAGAATCCAAAAGTTTGGTTGATTTTTTTTCACTTTTTAAAGACATATCATGATTTCCCCAAATCATATGCAATCTTTTCTTTAAATGAAATTTTCGCATTAAAAGAAAATCATTTTTATGAGCTTCAAAAATTTCATTAAAAAAAAGGTTTTCCCATAATTCTATACCGTCGCCAAGTTCAATATATGTAAAGTCTTTTTCATAATAATTACGCAATGCATGGTAATAAATATTACTGTTATTAGCAAAATCATCAGCATAACTGTTGTCACCTCTATGGCAATCACTAAAAAAAATAAATTTAGAATCTTTATTTAATGGAATTTTTTTAGCGTTTTTATACGATTTAGATATAATTTGTTGAATCATATTCAGTTTCAAAAAATTTTAATTGTAAACTTAAAATAAAACTCCCAAAAATCATTGCTTTTCGGGTGTCATTTTTTTGTTATTTATAGCAATGTTATTTTCAATAAAATACGTAATTTCGCAAACTAATTGAATTAAAGCACAAAAATGAGTAAAAAGTTTAGAGAATATAAGGGTTTGAACCTCACTAAAGTAGCAGATGAAACTTTAGCGTTTTGGGAAAAGGAACATATTTTCGAAAAAAGTATAGCTACAAGAAATGAAAATAAACCATTTGTATTTTTTGAAGGGCCTCCTTCTGCAAACGGTTTACCAGGAATTCATCACGTAATGGCAAGAGCTATTAAAGATATTTTTTGTAGGTATAAAACTTTACAAGGCTTCCAAGTTAAAAGAAAAGCAGGCTGGGATACGCACGGATTACCAATTGAATTAGGTGTTGAAAAAGAATTAGGAATTACTAAAGAAGATATTGGTAAAAAAATTACAATTGAAGAATACAATCAAGCTTGTAGAACTGCTGTAATGCGTTATACTGATGTTTGGAACGACCTTACAAAACGTATTGGTTATTGGGTAGATATGGAGGATCCATATGTTACTTACAAATCAAAATATATGGAAACAGTATGGTGGTTGTTGGCCGATATGTATAAAAAAGGGTTGATTTATAAAGGTTATACCATTCAACCATATTCTCCAAAAGCTGGAACTGGTTTAAGTTCACACGAATTAAATCAGCCGGGAACCTATCAAGATGTTACAGATACAACTGCGGTTGCACAGTTTAAAGCAATTAAAAATACGTTGCCAAAAATGTTACAAAATGTTGAAGGTGCTATTCACTTTTTAGCATGGACAACAACACCTTGGACATTGCCTTCTAATACAGCATTAACAGTTGGAAAAAAGATTGATTATGTGTTGGTGAAATCATTCAACCAATATACGTTTGAACCAATAAATGTGATTTTAGCCAAAAATTTAGTTGGAAAACAATTTGCAGGAAAGTTTTTTGCAGTTGAAAATGAAGCGCAACTTTCTGAATATAAAGAAAATGATAAAAAAATTCCTTATATAATTGTAAGTGAATTTAAAGGAGCTGATATATTAGAAGCTAAATACGAACAATTATTGCCATATGCACTTCCATATAAAAATCCTGAAAATGCGTTTAGAGTTATTGCCGGAGATTTTGTAACAACAGAAGATGGTACTGGAATTGTACATACTGCGCCAACATTTGGTGCTGATGATGCTTTGGTTGCTAAACAAGCAAATCCTGAAGTACCACCAATGTTAGTTTTAGATGATAACGGAAATCCTGTTCCTTTAGTTGATTTACAGGGGAGATTCACAAAGCATATGGGTAAATATGCCGGGAAATATGTTAAAAATGAATATTACAATGAAGGTGAAGCTCCAGATCGATCACTTGATGTTGAGATTTCAATTCAATTAAAAGAAGAAAATAAAGCATTTAATGTAGAAAAATACCGACACAGTTACCCGCATTGTTGGAGAACAGATAAGCCAGTTTTATATTACCCATTAGATTCTTGGTTTATTAAGGTGACTGATAAGCGTGACAGAATGTTTGAATTGAATGAAACCATTAACTGGAAACCTAAATCTACTGGAGAAGGACGTTTTGGAAACTGGTTAAAAAATGCTAATGATTGGAATTTATCACGCTCACGTTATTGGGGAATTCCTTTGCCAATTTGGAGAACAGAAGATGGAACTGAAGAACTAATTATTGGTTCAGTTGAAGAACTAAAATCTGAAATGAAAAAATCTGTTGAAGCAGGTTTAATGGAAGCTGATATTTTTGCTGATTTTGAAGTGGGTAATATGAGTGAAGAAAATTACGATAAAATTGACCTTCACAAAAATGTAGTTGATGCAATTACCTTGATTTCGCATAAAGGACAACCAATGAAACGTGAAAGCGATTTAATTGATGTTTGGTTCGATTCCGGTTCAATGCCTTATGCACAATGGCATTATCCATTTGAAAATAAAGAATTAATTGATGAGAAGAAATTCTTCCCAGCAGATTTTATTGCAGAAGGAGTTGACCAAACTCGTGGATGGTTTTATACGTTACACGCCATTGGTACTATGGTATTTGATTCTGTTGCTTATAAAAATGTTGTGTCTAACGGATTGGTTTTAGATAAGGAAGGTAAAAAAATGTCTAAACGTTTAGGAAACGCTGTTGATCCTTTTGAAACAATGGATAAATATGGAGCAGATGCTACACGTTGGTATATGATTTCAAATGCAAATCCTTGGGATAATTTAAAATTTGATATTGAAGGAATTGATGAAGTTCGTAGAAAATTCTTCGGAACATTATACAATACATATTCATTCTTTTCTTTATATGCTAATTTAGATAGTTTTACGTATGCTGAAGATGAAATTGCAATAAAAAACAGGCCAGAAATTGATCGTTGGATTTTGTCTGAATTAAATACATTAATTAAAAATGTAGAAAAATTCTATGAAGAATATGAACCAACAAAAGCTGCTCGCGCTATACAAGATTTTGTTGGTGAGAATTTAAGTAATTGGTTTGTGCGCTTAAGCAGAAGGCGTTTTTGGAAAGGAGAATACGAACTAGATAAAATTTCAGCGTATCAAACATTATATACTTGTTTGCTAAATGTTGCCAAGTTAGCTTCGCCAATTGCACCATTTTTTATGGATAATCTTTACAAAGATTTAATATCAGTTTCAGGTAAAGAAAACTTTGAGTCTATACATTTGGCTGAATTTCCAAAATACGATGAAAGTTTGGTTGATGCTAAATTAGAGCACAAAATGCAACAAGCTCAAAAAATATCTTCAATGGTGCTTTCATTACGTAAAAAAGAAATGATAAAAGTACGTCAGCCATTACAACGAATTATGATACCTATTTTAGATGAAGCAGATAGGGAGGAAATTTTAGCTGTTGAAAACTTAATAAAATCGGAAGTAAATGTTAAGGAAATTGAGTTAATTGATGATGCATCTGGTATTTTAGTAAAAACTATAAAACCAAATTTTAAGGTGCTTGGGCCTAGGTTTGGAAAAGATATGAGGTTTGTTGCTCAGGCTATTCAAAATTTAAGTCAAGAAGACATAGCAATTGTTGAAAAACAAGGAAATATTTCGTTAATTATTAATGAAAATGATGTAAATTTAACATTAAACGAAGTTGAAATTACATCACAAGATATTGAAGGTTGGTTGGTTGCAAATCAAGGTAATTTAACAGTTGCTTTAGATGTAACAATAACCGATGAATTACGAAAAGAGGGTAATGCAAGAGAGCTAATTAATAGAGTGCAAAACCTTCGAAAGGAAACAGGTTTAGATGTAACTGATAAAATTAAATTAGTTATTCAAAAAAATGATATATTAGAGCGCTCAATTGCAGCGAATGAAGAATATATAAAAACAGAAACGTTAACAAATGAGTTGGTGTTTAAGGAATTAGTAGAAAAAGGCACGGAAATTGCTTTTGACGATGTAAACACTAAAATATTAATTGAAAAAATATAAGCTTATGAATGAAAATAATAGATATTCTGATACTGATTTAGCTGAATTTAAAGAAATTATTTTAAAGAAAATTGCTCATGCTGAGGAAGATTTGGCTTTGTTGAAAAGTTCATTTAAAAATGACAGTAATAATGGCACTGATGATACATCTCCTACTTTTAAAGCTTTTGAAGAAGGTTCTGAAACCATGTCAAAAGAAGCAAATGTGCAATTAGCAATACGTCAGGAAAAATTTATAAGAGATTTAAAAAATGCCTTAATACGTATTGAAAATAAAACATACGGAGTATGTCGTGTAACGGGAAAATTAATAAAAAAAGAACGTTTAAAATTAGTGCCACACGCAACCCTAAGCATTGAAGCTAAAAATATGCAACAATAAAAAATAGCATTTATATTTAAGAAGCTTCCTCTTTTGGGAGCTTCATTTTTTAATACCTTTTACAAAAGCCAAAATAAATTGAAAAAAGCCATTGCAATTATAGTTATAGTCTTATTAATAGATCAAATTAGTAAAATTTATATAAAAACTAATTTTTTATACGGAGAAGAAGTAGTGGTTTTTGATTGGTTTCGAATTCATTTTATCGAAAATAATGGCATGGCATGGGGTGCAGAATTAGGAGGAAAAACAGGTAAATTATTTTTAACAATTTTTAGGTTATTTGCAATTGCGGGTATTGGTTATTGGTTATATAATTCTGTTAAAAAAAATGCACCAACTATTTTAATTGTTGCTATTTCACTAATATTTGCGGGGGCAATGGGTAATATTATAGATTCTGTTTTTTACGGAATTGTTTTTGACACTCCTAGAAATGCTACAGCCACATTGTTTGCAGATGAACCTTATGGAAAATTATTATACGGTAAAGTGGTAGATATGCTTTATTTTCCGATTTGGAGTGGAGATTTACCTGAATGGTTACCTATTTGGGGAGGAAAACCTTTTACCTTTTTTAATGCTATTTTTAATGTTGCGGACACTGCAATTTCTACAGCAGTTGGAATATTAATTGTTTTTAATAAAAAAGCATTTCCAAAACACGATTAATTTTTTAACCTGTTATTTCCAATTAATTAGTTTTTTCATTTTAATTATTAATCGTACATTTGCGATGAACTTATGAAAAGATCAATTAAAGAAATAGCATATTTAGAAGAAACCGAAGAACTAGCAAGATTTGCAAAAGCTTTAGGCCATCCAACACGTATTAAAATTTTAAATCATTTAGAAAATCAGAGTTGTTGTTTTACAGGTGATTTGGTTGAAATAATTCCGTTGGCACAATCAACTATTTCACAGCATTTAAAAGAGCTAAAAGTTGCAGGATTAATTCAGGGTGAAGTAAATCCACCAAAAATTAAATACTGTATTAATCAGGAAAATTGGGAAAAAGCAAAAAATTTATTTAGTAGTTTTTTTGGCAAAGAAATAATAAAATCATCTTGTAAATAAATAATTAAAATGAAAACAATTAAAATATTAGGAACAGGTTGTCCAAGTTGTATAAGTACTGAAAAAATAGTTACTGAAGTTGTTAATGAGTTGAGAATGGAAGCGGCAATTATAAAAGTAACTGAAATTATGGATATTATGGCCTATGATGTTATGAGTACGCCAGCTATTGTTGTTGATAATAAAGTTGTATTTAAAGGAAAAGTACCATCAAAAGAAGAGGTAAAAGCATTGTTAGTAGATAATTTTGCAAACAATGCATGTTGTTCTGATGAAAACATAGATTCTTCTTGTTGCTCTTCTGAAGAAAAATCTACAGGTTGTTGTTAATAAACTTGAAATAATGCACTACATGAAAAAAAGGCTGAAATTTTTAGATAGGTATTTAACCTTATGGATATTTTTAGCAATGGCTGTTGGTGTTGCTATTGGATATTTCTTTCCTCAAATGGCAAACGTTACGGAATCATTATCAGTTGGCACAACAAATATTCCTTTGGCTATTGGCTTAATTTTAATGATGTATCCGCCGTTGGCTAAAGTTGATTATGGCTTAATTCCAACGGTTTTTAAAGACACAAAATTAATGTCAATGTCCTTATTTTTAAACTGGATTGTAGGTCCAATTTTAATGTTTGCATTGGCTATAATTTTCTTAAGAGACGAGCCAGGATATATGTCTGGGTTAATTTTAATTGGTTTGGCACGTTGTATTGCCATGGTAATTGTTTGGAATGATTTAGCTGGCGCAAGTAGAGAGTATGGTGCAACATTAGTTGCGTTAAACAGTGTGTTTCAAATTATAACATATAGTTTTTACGCTTGGCTATTTATTACATTTTTACCTGAATATATAGGTTTAGAAGGTTTTGATGTAAATATTTCTATTGGTGAAGTTGCTCAAAGTGTCGCAATTTATTTAGGAATTCCTTTTTTAATGGGATATTTAAGTCGTTTCTTTATTGTAAAATATAAAGGTTTAGATTTCTACAATAGAAAATTTATTCCAGCTATTTCACCAATAACATTAATTGCTTTATTGGGAACTATTGTTTTAATGTTTAGCTTAAAAGGCGATTTAATTGTTGAAATCCCCTCTGACGTATTAAAAATTGCTGTACCATTAGTTATCTATTTTATATTAATGTTTTTTGTAAGTTTCTTTACAGGAAAAGCAATGGGGATTGATTATAAACGAAATGCAGCAGTTGCATTTACAGCAACAGGAAATAATTTTGAGTTAGCTATTGCAGTTGCAATTGCAGTTTTTGGTATTAATTCGCAACAAGCTTTTACAGGTGTTATAGGCCCTTTAGTTGAGGTACCAGTTTTAATTGCTTTAGTAAATGTCTCTCTTTGGTTAAAAAAGAAATATTATTCAAATTAATAAGTAATGAAGGAATTTTGGGAAGATAGATATAGAAATGAAACCTTTGCATACGGAATTAAACCCAACGAGTTTTTTGAAAGTATTTTAAAAAATAATAATTTAAAAGGAGCTATTTTATTACCCGCTGAAGGTGAAGGAAGAAATGCTGTTTTTGCTGCAAAAAATGGTTTAAATGTTACCTGCTTAGATATTAGTAGTGAAGGAAAAACAAAAGCTTTAAAACTAGCATCTGAAAATAATGTAACCATTAATTATTTAATTGGTGAAATGTCTGAATTCGTCTTTAAAGAAAATTCATTTGATGTAATCGCGCTAATTTATGCACATTTTTCACCAAGTTTAAAATCTGAATATCATAAAAAAATATCAAGGTATTTAAAAAAAGGAGGGATTCTAATTTTAGAAGGTTTTAGTAAAGAACAACTTAAAATTAATGAAGAAAAGAATACGGAATTAGGACCTAAAAATTTAGAAATGCTTTTTTCGTTAGAAGAAATAAAAAGTGATTTTTCAAATTTAGAAACCATTGAAATTAAACAAGAAGAGATTGAATTAAACGAAGGTATTTACCATAAAGGAAAAGCTTCTGTAATTCGATATATTGGAAAAAAACACATCTAAAATATGTTTGATTGGATTCAAAAAATAGCCGATTGGATTGTTTTTGAGCTTCTTAGCCTTCAAAAAGGAAATCATTTAGCAGAAGCATTAAACTTTTTTATATATGATTCTGTAAAAATTCTGCTCCTTGTATTTGTTGTTATCTTTTTTATGGGAATTGTGAATAGCTATTTTCCTGTTGAAAAAGTACGTAATTATTTATCACGTAAAAAGTTATATGGTTTTGAATATTTAATGGCTTCACTTTTTGGTACAGTAACGCCATTTTGTTCATGTTCATCGGTACCACTTTTTATAGGTTTTGTTAAAGGAGGAATTCCCCTTGGTGTTACATTTGCGTTTTTAGTTACTTCACCTTTAGTAAATGAAGTAGCAATAGGCTTGTTTATTGGATTGTTTGGTTTAAAAACAACTGTAATTTATGTAATAAGTGGTGTTTTACTTGGAACTATTTCTGGAATAATTCTTCAAAAATTAAAACTCGAAAAATATTTATCACCCTGGGTAAAACAAGTATTAGAAAATTCACAAAAAGAAACTGAAAAATTTGAAATTGAAAGAGCTTCATTTCGTTATAGATTACCTTCAATTTGGAGAGAATCCAAAACAATTTTAAAGGGTATTTTACCTTATGTAATTGTTGGAATTGCAGTTGGAGGATTGATGCACGGTTATATCCCAGAAGGTTTTTTTGAACAATATTTGAGCAAGGATAATTGGTTAGCTGTTCCAATAGCAACATTGTTGGCTGTTCCAATGTACTCCGGGGCTTCCGGAATTTTACCAGTAGTACAGGTGTTGGTTTCTAAAGGAATTCCGCTAGGAACTGCCATTGCATTTATGATGGGAGTTGTAGGTTTGTCGCTACCAGAAGCAATGTTGTTAAAAAAGGTAATGACTTTAAAATTAATAGCAATTTTCTTTAGTGTGGTAACAGTTTGTATTGTAATTTCAGGGTATGTATTTAATATTATTTTTTAATCACATAAATTTCACAAAATGAAAAATTTACAGTTAGTAGTAGTATGTTGTTTGCTTTTTGTTTCGGTATATGGGCAATCGGTTAATAAAATTGAAGTAATAGATTTTCACTCAACACATAGGTGTGTTACTTGCAAAGCAATAGAATCCAATACTAAATTAGTGTTGGAAACTAATTTTGCAAAAGAATTGAAAGAGGGCATAATAAGTTTTCAAGTTGTGAATGTTGATGATGAAGAAAATTATAAACTTGCTGAAAAATTTCAAGCCACGGGTACTGCATTATTTTTAAATGTAATTTCTGATGGAAAAGAAAAACAAATTGATTTAACACAGTTTGGTTTTATGTATGGGAAAAATAAAGAGGAGTTTATAAAAAGATTAAAGAGCAGACTAGAAAAACAACTGAATAAAATCTGATGGAATTTTTACAGTCACTACTTGAAAACTATAACATTCCTATTTTATCTGCTTTTATTTTGGGATTAATGACCTCTGTAAGTCCTTGCCCTTTGGCAACTAATATAACAGCTACAGCATATATATCAAAAAATATTGCTAGTAAAAAAAAGGTTTTTTTAAGTGGTGTAATTTATTCATTAGGACGGGCTTTTAGTTATACTGTTATTGGATTAGTTTTATATTTTGGCGCTAGTAAGTTTCATATAGGTAGGTTTTTTCAGCAAAATGGTGAAAAATATTTGGGACCTCTACTTATTATTTTGGGCTTAATAATGTTAAATATTATCAGGTTGAACTTTTTAGGAAAATTTAATTTTACAGAAAAATTATCAGAAAAATTTGTTGATAAGGGTTTGTTAGGTTCATTTTTTATTGGTGTAATATTTGCATTGGCCTTTTGTCCATACAGTGGTGCATTGTATTTTGGAATGTTAATTCCTATGACAATTTCTAGTTTTGATGGATTGTACTTGCCTATTATTTTTGCAATAGGAACTGGGATTCCTGTTATTTTATTTACGTATTTTTTGGCTTTTGCAGCTTCAAGAATAAGTGTTTTTTATAAAAAAATTGTAAAAATTGAAAAGTGGATGCGAGCCTTTGCAGGTATTGTTTTTGTAATAACAGGGTTGTATTATATATTAATTTTTTCAGGGATAATAAAATAATAAGCAATTTTCATATCCTAATAATTATTCATTGTTAGTTGCGTCTTAAATTTAAAATGTCCTAGAAATCCTAATTAATACCTCGTTTTTTGACTGGCGTAAATTATGAAATACTAATATTTGTTAATTCTTCTACAAACTTTAGTAAATCATCAATTTCTACGTGATCCATCATAATTACTTTATACCAGCTATTTTTACCACTATGAGTATCTGGAACCAATCCGTATTTGTGAGCTAACTTTTCTGGAACATATTCAGATTTTATGGTAACAATATTCATAAACGGATCCCTAAAATATTCAATATTTAAAGCATCTAATTGTTTTGCAAACCAATCTGTACGTAATAAAAGAGTATTTATTTTTTCAAACCAGCCATAATATCCATAGCTGAATAAAATCATCCAAACAGCAATTGCATTTGCACCGGAACGACTTCCAACAATAGTTAAATCCATTCCATCAACATATTGAGCTTCTTTGGTAAGTACATTTTCAATAAGTCCTTTTCTACATAAAAAAACACCTGTTCCGTAAGGAGCTTGTAACATTTTATGTGCATCAATAGTAATTGATGAAATATTAGGATTTTCAAAATTTAAGGTTGAATTTCTATTCGAGATAGGATAAATAAATCCGCCAAAAGCACCATCAATATGAATTTTAAATTTAACCTTGTATTTAGATAAAATTTCGGCATAAATATCAGGGTTATCAACTGAGCCAAACATAGTGGTAGCCATATTTGAGATTACCATAAAATACTTTTTACCTTCAGAAATTAATTTTTTTACGATGTTATCTAATTCAGGAGCAATAATTTCTCTTAAATTAAAATCTACTGGAATAGAAACAGTATCTATGCTTAATAAATTTGAACCTTTATGAACTGAATAGTGTGTGTCTTCAGAAGATAAAATTACCATTTCATCTAAAGTTGCATCAAACTCTTTTTTATATAAATTTCTATATATCCAAAGTGCTTGAATATTAGCTTCTGTTCCACCAGTTGCAATATAGCCATCATATTCATTTTCTTTAGCCTTAAAAATGTCTACTGCTAAAACTCGG
This sequence comes from Lutibacter oceani, assembly GCF_003384935.1. GTDB lineage: Bacteria > Bacteroidota > Bacteroidia > Flavobacteriales > Flavobacteriaceae > Lutibacter > Lutibacter oceani. The sequence continues at coordinate 712,662 of NZ_QTTQ01000009.1, read as the reverse complement.
ATTACTTCTTTTTCTAATTCTTGAGAACCTTTAAAGGCTTCCTCACTTTTTCCTAATGTATGGCAACCTATATTATTCGGATTCGCAATAAAAGATTTTAATAGTGGAGAATTATTTAAAAAAGTTCCACTAGTATTAAATACATTTTCGTCTAATCTAGAAACAGGATATCCTAAATATTTGCTATTTTGAAAGTCTATTGTAGATTCTAAAGCCTTATCAATTCGCTTTATTAATTTTTCTTTTGAATATTTTTTCCAATACTTCATTTGAAATATGTATTATGAATTATTTAAAAAATAGATTAAAAAACTGTATATTTTTAATATTTCGCAAAAATATGTATTTTTTTTGTATTAAACTTAAATAGGTGTTGATTTTCACATGGAAACTAAAAACCATCTAAAAAGTAGTACTTTTATTTTTTAAAAAATTAAATTTTTGGAATTAGAAATTCAAATAAAAACTTTACCAAGCCAACCTGGTGTTTATCAGTATTACGATAAGAACGGGGTTATTTTGTATATAGGAAAAGCAAAAAATTTAAAAAAAAGAGTTTCATCTTACTTCACTAAAAATCACGAATACGGTAAAACAAAGGTGTTGGTAAAAAAAATTGCTACCATTAAGCACATTGTTGTTAACACTGAAACAGATGCTTTATTATTAGAAAATAACCTAATTAAAAAATATCAGCCAAGATATAATGTAATGTTGAAGGATGATAAAACGTATCCTTGGATTTGCATAAAAAAAGAACGATTTCCACGTGTTTTTTTAACAAGAAATGTCATAAAAGATGGCTCGGAATATTATGGACCTTATACTTCCGTTAGAACTGCAAAAGCACTTTTAGATTTAATTAAAGAATTATATCAATTGCGTTCTTGTAATTATGATTTAAGCGAAAAAAATATTGAAATTGGAAAATACAATGTATGTTTAGATTATCATATTGGAAATTGCAAAGGTGCTTGTGAAGGATTGCAAACTGAAGAAAATTATCAAAATGATATTACAGCCATAAGAAATATAATAAAAGGAAATTTTAAGGAATCCATTAAATGTTTTTATGAATTAATGGTGCATTTTTCTTCTAAAATGGAATTTGAAGAAGCTCAAAAAATAAAAGAAAAAATTGATTTATTAGCAAATTACCAAGCTAAATCAACCGTTGTAAACCCTTCAATTACTAATGTAGATGTTTTTTCAATTGTTTCTGATGAAAGTTACAGTTATGTAAACTTTTTTAAAATCTCAAATGGAGCCATAATTCAATCACATACTTCAGAAATTAAAAAGAAATTAAACGAAACAGATAAAGAACTTTTAGAGCTTGCAATTATTGAAATAAGGCAACGTTTTAATTCGCAATCAAAAGAAGTTTACGTGCCTTTTGAAGTTGAATTAGGAGAAAATATTAAAGTAATAGTTCCTAAACTTGGAGATAAAAAACGTATTGTAGATTTAAGTATTAGAAACGCAAAATATTATAGGCAGGAGCGTTTTAAGCAAATAAAAATTGTTGATCCGGATAGGCATGTGAATCGTTTGATGGCTCAAATGAAAAAAGATTTACGTTTAAGTAAAGAACCACGTCATATTGAGTGTTTTGATAACTCGAATATACAAGGTACAAACCCTGTTGCTGCTTGTGTTGTTTTTAAAAATGGAAAACCTAGTAAAAAAGATTACAGGCATTTTAATATTAAAACTGTTGATGGACCAGATGATTTTGCTTCAATGGAAGAGGTTGTTTTTAGGCGTTATAAACGTTTACAAGAAGAAGAGCAGGATTTACCACAATTAATTGTTATAGATGGAGGAAAAGGGCAGCTATCCTCTGCTTTAAAAAGTTTGGATGTTCTTGGACTGAGAAATAAAATCGCTATTATAGGAATTGCAAAACGATTGGAAGAAATTTATTACCCAAATGATCCAGTACCTTTGTATTTAGATAAAAAATCTGAAAGTTTAAAAATTATCCAACAATTAAGAAATGAAGCGCATAGATTTGGAATAACGCATCATAGAAACAAAAGAAGTAAAAGTGCATTGGTAAATGAGCTTGAACAAATTTCTGGGATTGGCAGCCAAACTGTTGTATCTTTATTAAAACATTTTAAGTCTGCAAAACGAGTAAGTTTAGCATCTGTTAATGAGTTAGAAGCTGTTGTAGGAAATACAAGAGCCTTAAAAATATTTAATTATTATAAAAAGAAATAGTAACTATGAAAAACAGTTTATTCATAGCTTTTATATTATCCATAACTTTTGTTTTTTCTCAAGAAATTCCTGAAAAAAAAGATTTCAAAGTTGGGTTGGTTTTAAGTGGTGGCGGAGCAAAAGGTTTTGCACATATTGCTGTTTTAAAAACCTTGGAAGAGGCTGGTGTTAGAGTTGATTACATTGGTGGTACAAGTATGGGAGCCATAGTTGGGGCTTTATATGCCTCGGGTTATAATGCAAATCAGCTTGACTCAATTGTTAGAGCCATAAATTTCGAAAAGATTTTATCGGATCAAATCCCTAGAAAATCAAAACCTTTTTACGAAAAGGAAAGCGGTGAAAAGTATGCATTATCATTACCAATTATATATAAAAAAGTAGGTATTCCAAAGGCCTTATCTGAAGGTCAGAATGTACTTAATTTATTAACAAAATTAACTCAGCATGTTGGTAATATTACAAATTTTAATGATTTACCCATCCCTTTTGTTTGTATTGCTACCAATCTAGAAACTGGAAAACAGGAAGTTTTAAATAATGGTTTTTTACCTGAGGCCGTGAAAGCTAGCGGATCATTTCCAACATTACTAGCACCAGTGGAAATTGACGGAAAATTATTAACTGATGGAGGTATTGTAAATAATTTTCCAGTAGATGAAGTTAAAAATATGGGAGCTGATATTATAATTGGTGTTGATATACAAAGTGGTTTAAATAAAAAAGATAATTTAAATTCTGCCGTAAAAATATTAAATCAGATAGTCGGATTTCAAATGTATAAAACACTAGATTCAAAATACGAAAAAGTAGATGTACTTATAAAACCTGATTTAAAAAATTTCAATGTTGTTTCCTTTGATAAACTTGAAGAAATTATGGAGGAAGGAAAAATTGCATCACTTGAAAAAATAGAAGAGCTTAGGTCTATTGCACAACAACAAATCCCAAAAGAAAAATTTAAGATTGAAACAAGTATCGAAAAACATTATCACATTAAAAATATAAGTATACAGGGAAATTTAAACTATACAAGAGCCTATATTTTAGGAAAATTAAATTTAAAAAAACGAGATTCTACAAGTTATAATAAATTGGTTGAGAGTATTAACAACTTGTTTGCAACTGGTAATTTTGAAAACATTCAATATAAATTATTGGATAATATTGATGGTAAAACTTTAAGCTTAAAAGTAAAAGAAAACAGGATTTCTAATTTTTTACAATTAGGAGCTCATTATGACGATTTATATAAAACAGGAATCTTAATAAACTCAACAGCAAAGCACATTTTTAATAAGAATGATGTGGTATCTGCTGATTTAATTTTAGGTGACAATATTCGGTATAATCTTGATTATTTTATTGATAATGGATTTTACACTAGTTTTGGAATAAAATCGAGGTATAACAGTTTTGACGCAAACCTTAATTTTGAGGAGGCAGCTGTAAATAAAATTAATTTAGTTTATGAAGATTTTACAAACGAAATTTATTTTCAAACAGTTTTTAGTAGAAAATTTGCAATTGGAGTAGGAGGTGAACATAAGCATTTAAAAGTTTTTACAGAAACAATTTCTTCTCTTGAAACGGGTGTATCTGAAAATAAAAAAAGGAGATTGTATTTTGATAATTCGGATTATCTAAATTTAATTGGGTATTTGAAAATTGATACCTATGATAAAAAGTATTTTCAAAAAAATGGTGCTTTTTTAGATGTTAGTTTTAAATGGTTTTTGGGTTCATCAGATTATAATAATAATTTTAACTCATTTTCACAATTAAAAGGGAAAGTTGGTTTTGCCCATACTTTTTTTAATAGAATTACTACTCATTTTATTTCAGAAGCAGGAATTACTATTGGTGAAAATAACAATAGGGCTTTGGATTATAATGTTGGTGGGTATGGTGAAAATTTTATAAATACCTTTGTTCCATTTTACGGATATGATTTCGCCGAACTAAATGCAGATGCTTTTTTAAAGTCAGGGTTAACACTTAGGTATGAGTTTTTGCCTAAAAACTATTTTTCAGCAACTGCGAATTTTGCTAGAGTTGAACACGATTTATTTAATGCAGGAAAGATTTTTGAAAATACCAAAACAGGTTACATGCTTGGTTATGGTATAGATACTTTTCTGGGGCCAGTTGAGATAAATTACACATGGTCTCCTGATCATTCAGAAAAGTACTGGTATTTTAATGTTGGGTACTGGTTTTAAAAAAAAGCCCTGCAATTAAGCAGGACTTTTATAAGATATTGGTGAGCCTTATTCAATTAATTCACCTTTGTTATTGGTAAATTCAAAATTTAAATATTGATAAGCATCTCTTGGTAAAATTTTAATCCACTTTTTATATTTTGTAAACCATCTATGTTGAATGGATGGAATTCCTTTTTTTAAGTAAGCTGCAATAAAAGGATGTACATTAAGTAGTATCTTTTTATGCTCTTTTAAAGTAATTAATTTATCTAATTCAGCCTCAATTTTATCTATTATAACTATTGGTGCTTCTACCTCTCCTAAACCACTTGGATTAGGTTCTTGAGTTTTAATTACTAATTCTGGCCTAACTCTTTGTCTTGTAATTTGAACTAAACCAAATTTACTTGGAGGTAATATTTTGTGTTTTGTTCTATCAAATGCCATTTCATTTCTTAAATGATCATAGAGTTTTTGTCTATGTTCAGGTAAATGCATATCAATAAAATCTACAACAATTATTCCTCCCATGTCTCGCAATTGTAATTGTCTTGCAATTTCTGATGCTGCAATTAAATTAACTTCTAATGCGGTATCTGCCTGAGACATTGCTTTGTTTGATCTGTTGCCACTATTTACATCAATTACATGAAGTGCTTCGGTATGTTCTATTACTAAATAAGCTCCTTTACTCATTGAAACTGTTTTACCAAAAGATGTTTTAATTTGGCGTTCAATGCCAAATTTTTCAAAAATTGGAAGTTTAGAATTGTATAAGGATACTATAGACTCTTTTTCCGGAGCAATTTCTTGAAGATATTCTTTTGTTTCTAAATACATTGTTTCGTCATTTGTAACAATACTTGTAAAAGAATCGTTAAAGATATCTCTTAAAATTGATGAGGCTCTGTTTAATTCACTTAATACTTTTACAGGTGTTTGCTGTGCTTTAGAATGTCTTATTTTTTTGCACATTACCACCCATCTTTCTAAAGAATTTTGAAGATCTTTATCAAGTTCTGCTACTTTTTTGTTTTCAGCAACAGTTCTAATAATAACTCCAAAACCTTTAGGTTTAATGCTTTTTATTAGTCTTTTTAAGCGCTCTTTTTCATCAGGATCCATAATTTTTTGTGAAACGGATACTCTATCAGAAAATGGAACTAATACTAAATACCTACCTGCTATTGAAATTTCAGAGCTCATTCTTGGCCCTTTTGTAGATATTGGTTCTTTTACAATTTGTACTAATAAGTTTTGACCTGTTTTTAATACATCAACTATACTTCCATTTTTATCAATGTCTTTTTCTAGTTGAAAATTCTTTAAAGTGTAATCTTTAATTTTACCTGTGCTTATACCTTTTATAAATTTATTTAATGATTTTAACTGTGCACCTAAATCATGATAATGTAAAAATCCGTCTTTTTCATAACCTACGTTAACAAACGAGGCATTTAATCCGGATAATACTTTACCAATTTTTGCTGAAAAAATGTCTCCAACAGAAAATTTATTTTCGTTAGATTCATTATTTAGTGCAGTTAGTCTACCATCTTTTAATAAGGCAAAATCAATATCAGAGGAATTTGATCGTATAATTAATTCTGTTTTCACTCTGAATTGTTTTTATGCCCAACCACCGAAACGGTTGAACGATTTATAATAAGTTTTACAGGAATTTTTACCCAACAATAGCTGCTATTAAGCAACTATTTATTTCAATGAACTTTTTAAAAGTCAAAGAAAAAGTAAGCTTAGCTTACTTTTTCTTTTTATGTCTATTTGCTCTAGCTCTTTTTTTACGTTTGTGAGTAGAGATTTTAGCTCTTTTTCTTTTTTTACCACTTGGCATAATAAAATGTTGTTTTGTGTTAATAAATGCTTTTAACCTATGCTACTTCAACCTTGCTTTTTACACCTTCTACAAATACTTTTGCAGGTTTAAAAGCTGGGATGTTGTGAGCTGGTATTTTAATTGTAGTATTTTTTGAAATGTTTCTTCCAGTTTTTTCAGCTCTAGTTTTAATAATAAAACTTCCAAATCCTCTTAAGTAAACATTGTCTCCTTTTTCTAAAGAATTCTTTACCTCGTCCATAAACGCTTCAACAGTTGCTAAAACATCTGCTTTTTCTATTCCAGATTTGTCTGAAATATTCGATACGATTTCTGCTTTCGTCATTTTTAAATATAGTTATATATGTTATTATAAAATTAAGACGGCAAATATATGATATAATAATCAAAATCAAAAAGTTAATTCATTAAAATTTAATCGATTAAAAGATGTATTATTGCGTTTTATAAAAAAAGCAATGAATTTTTCTAATCAACTCATATACTGGTATTTAAATAATAGAAGAGATTTGCCGTGGAGAAACACTACAAATCCATACTATATTTGGTTGTCAGAAATTATTTTACAACAGACCAGAGTTGACCAAGGAATGAACTATTATTTTAAATTTGTTGAAAATTTTCCTACGGTAAATGATTTGGCTGCTGCACCTGAAGAAGAGGTGCTAAAGCTTTGGCAAGGATTAGGTTATTATTCAAGAGCACGAAACTTGCATTTTTCTGCAAAATATATTGTAAATCAGCTAAACGGTGTATTTCCTTCAAATTACAGTGAAATTATTAAACTAAAAGGAGTTGGTGATTATACAGCTTCGGCAATTTCATCTATTTGTTTTAACGAACCAATGGCGGTTGTTGATGGAAATGTATATAGAGTGTTAGCGCGTTATTTTGGAATTAATACTCCTATTAATACATCAAAAGGAATAAAGGAGTTTAAAAAACTGGCTCAGCAATTATTAAATAAAGAAGATCCTGCTACAAACAACCAGGCAATTATGGAATTTGGAGCGCGGATGTGTAAACCTCAAAATCCCGATTGTAACAGTTGTCCGTTAAATAGTAGTTGTTCTGCATTGGCAAAAAATAATATTAAGGATCTACCCGTAAAAGAAGGTAAGCTAAAAGTTAGAAACAGGTATTTTAATTATTTGGTAATTGAAACCGATGAGAATACTACAAAAATTGTAAAAAGGAAAAAAGGAATTTGGTTAAATTTATACGAATTCCCACTAATTGAAACCTTAAAACCAATTAATGAAAACGAACTAATTGAACATGAAACGTTTTCTAATTTATTTGGTTTAAATAATGTGAGTGTTAAACTTTTTAATAATAAAATAAAACCTCACAAATTATCTCATCAACATATTTATGCTAAGTTTTGGATAATTAAAATAGCTAATTCATTAAATTATAAGCATTCATGGGAAGATATAAGTAAATATCCTGTACCAATTTTGATTAATAATTTTTTAAATGAATACAAATCTGACTATTTTTTTTAGTACTTTTGATTAATAAATAACACAAAAATGGCTGGTACAATAAATAAGGTGATATTAATAGGGCATTTAGGCGATGAAGTTAAAATGCATTATTTTGAAGGAGGAAATTCTATAGGTCGTTTTCCTTTAGCTACAAACGAAACATATACTAATAAGCAAACAGGCGAAAAAGTTACAACTACTGAATGGCACAATATAGTAGTAAGAAATAAATTGGCAGAAATTTGCGAAAAATACTTAAATAAAGGAGATAAAGTATATTGTGAAGGAAAAATAAAAACCCGTCAATGGGAAGGTGAAGATGGGTCTAAAAGATATACTACTGAAATACATGTGGCAGATATGACATTTTTAACTACCAAAAATGAGGTAAGTAACCAGCAACAAAATATTGCTCCTAAACAATCTGAAGTACAAAAAAAAGACACTTCAGTTAATGAGGTTGGTGGCGATGATGATTTGCCATTTTAAGTTTAATTAAATTGAAAATAATTGGATCCTGAACCCACATTTTTATTAATTAATTTATATGAAAGTTTAAATGTATGGCTAATTGCAAGTTTAGCTGTGCTAATACTATTACTAATGCTTTCAGCTTTAATTTCTGGCGCAGAGGTTGCTTTTTTTTCATTGTCTAAAACAACTTTAACACAGGCTTCAGAATCAAATTCAAGTAAGCAAAAATCTGTTGTAGAATTATTACAAAATCCGCAAAAACTGTTAGCAACTATATTAATTGCCAATAATTTTATTAATATTTTAATAGTTTTAATTTTTGCATATATAGGTGAAATTGTATTTGACAGAATTTCATCAGTTTTAGTAAAATTTTTAATTGAAGTTGTTTTAGTTACTTTTTTAATTTTACTTTTTGGAGAAGTATTGCCAAAAATTTATGCCACAAGAAATTCATTAAAATTTGCTTCTTTTATGGCGTTTCCTTTAAAAATATTAAATTCACTTTTAAGTATAATTAGCTTGCCATTAATGAGTTTAACAAATGTTATTGAAAATAAATTAGGTAAAAAACAATCTAATTTATCTGTTGAAAAATTATCCCAAGCATTAGAGTTAACATCAGATGAAGCAACCACAAAAGATGAGCAGAAAATATTAGAAGGTATCGTAAATTTTGGAAATACTGAAACCGGACAAATAATGACACCTAGAATTGATGTATTTGCACTTTCTAATGTAGAATCATATGAGAATGTTTTAGCAAAAATAGTTGAAAAAGGTTTTTCCAGAAATCCGGTTTATAATGAAAGTACAGATGATATAATTGGTGTTTTATACGCCAAAGATTTGTTGCCGCATTTAAATAAAAAAAACTTTAAATGGCAAGATTTAATAAGAGAACCCTATTTTGTTCCAGAAAATAAAAAGTTGGATGATTTGCTAAAGGAATTTCAAGAAAAGAAAAACCATTTAGCAATTGTTGTTGATGAATATGGTGGAACAAGCGGTATAATTACCCTTGAAGATGTTATTGAAGAAATTGTTGGTGATATTAATGATGAATTTGATGATGATGATATTTCATATTCTAAATTAGATGCATACAATTATATTTTTGATGGAAAAACTAATTTGAAGGACTTTTATAAAATATTAGAAATACAAGATACTGAGTTATTCGATAAAAATAAAGGCGAATCTGAAACTATTGCTGGTTTTGTTCTAGAACTTCACGGGAAGTTTCCAAAAAAGAATGAAATTATAAATTTTGAATCTTACAAGTTTAAAGTTGAATCGATGGATAGAAAAAGAATTAAACAATTAAAGGTTACAATTAGTGGAAATGTATAAAATGAAATTTTTTATTTTATTGATGCTTTTGAATTTCGTGGTTTATTCTTGCAATTCGGATGTTTTACCAAAACCAAAACCTTATCTTAAATTGCAATATCCAGAAAGTAATTATTTCAAAATCAATTCTACATGCCCGTATAGTTTTGATGTTTCTGAGTTTGCAAATATTAATTTTAAAGATAATTGTTGGGCTACAATTGAATATCCAGAATTAAAAGCAACAATACATATTACATATAGAGAAGTAAATAGTAATTTAAATGAAATTTTAAGGGAAGTTGAAAAACTAACTTACGAGCATACAATAAAAGCTGATGCAATTTCAAATGCTTTACCATATGAAAATTATGACAAAAAAGTATTTGCAAAACTTTATAATGTTGAAGGTAATGTAGCTTCAAACATTCAATTTATGGCAACAGATAGTGTGAAAAATGTACTTGCGGGGTCGCTTTATTTTTACACAAAACCAAATTATGATTCAATATTACCTGCAATAAAATATATAGAGAAAGATTTAATTCATTTGGTTGAATCTATAGAATGGAAATAAGTAATGAAAGCAAATTATAAATACACTAAAACAATAAGAAACTGGCTTTTATTAGGTTTAATAATGCTGGTTGGTCAAGTAATTTTAGGAGGTATAACTCGTTTAACCGGTTCAGGACTCTCAATTACCCGATGGGATGTTATTACTGGAGTAATCCCACCTTTAAATGCTGAAGAATGGTTACAGGCTTTTGAGTTATATAAGCAAACTCCTCAGTTTCATAAAATTAATTCAACATTTAATATTGCAGACTTTAAATTCATATATTTTTGGGAATATTTTCATAGGCTTTGGGTTAGGTCTTTAGGATTTATTTTTCTAATTCCTTTTGTAGTATTTTTAATTAAAAAGCAAATAAATTTTTACTTAGTTAAACGTTTAGGAATTGTTGTTTTACTTACAATTTTAACAGCTTCTGCAGGATGGATTATGGTGCAAAGTGGTTTGGTAAACAGGCCTTGGGTAAACGCCTATAAATTAACTATTCATTTTATTTTGGCAATTTTGGTAATTGCTGCAATGGTTAAAACTATTACTGATGTTTATAATTTTGGAAGTAATAAATATATGAGTTCTAAAAAAATAGTAACATTTGGAATTGCTATTACTTTTGTTCAAATGATTTTTGCAGGTTTAATGTCTGGTATGAGAGCAGGATTGTATTATCCAAGTTGGCCAGATATGAATGGCGAATTTATACCAGCAGTTTTATTGAATTCAGAAAATTGGAATTGGGGAAATATGATTAATTATGATAGTTATTTATTTGCTCCTGCTTTTATTCAGTTTTCCCACAGAATTTTAGCTTATATATTGCTGATGTTTACAATTTATATGTTCTTAAAATTAAGAAATAAAGTAAAAAATAATGGTGGTTTTTGGTTGAATACTACTTTAATATTGGTTCTTGTACAAGTTGTATTAGGTATATTAACCGTTATAAACGTACAGGGTAAAATTCCATTATTTTTAGGGGTAAGTCATCAATTAATAGGACTTCTATATTTTATGAGTTTGTTGTTTTTAAACGACACTTTAAGAAAACAAAAAGCATAAAAAAACTCCAATTAATTAATTGGAGTTTTTAAAGATTTTAATTAAAGCGTTTATTGTTTTATAACATCTTCAACTTCTTTCTTTACTTTTTCTGCTCCTTCTTCAAGAGTTTTTTTCGCTTCAGCTGCTGCATCCTTTGCGTCAGCGGCTAATGAGTCAACTGCTTTTTCAGCACCTTCTTTAAGATCCCCAGCAGCATCTTCTAAAGCATCTGTAGTTTCCTCAACTACATCAGTAGCATTTTCAGTGGCTTCTTCAACTGATTCAGAAGTAGCTTCAATAGCATCTTTTACTTCTTCTTTTTTTGTTTCTTTACAAGAAATCGCAATAACACTAACTAATGCAATTGCAATAAAAAATTTAAATGTTTTCATTTTTAGATGATTTTTAGATTGATTTTAATAGTACAAAGAAACATAAAATTTGTTAACATTTTATATTATTTTTACTCTATAACATCTTTATTTTCAATCGTTTCAATAATTATTTCATCTAATTCTTTGGTTTTAGACACAGAATAAAGATCACCACCAGCAATTTTGCTAATATTTTCAACAATATCATTGGGACTTAACTTGTTAGAATCATAAGTGAAAACACCTTTTTTACTTTCAAAATCTACATTGGTATAAGTTACACCTTCAACTTTGGAAAGTTTAGACTGAATTAATCTGGCACAGCCAATTTCGCAAGTCATTCCTTCAATATCAACTTCAATACTTTTTAAACTTGCAGCAATTTCTTGTTTTGAGATAGTATTCTCTTTAAGTTGGTTTTCTTTACTTGATTCTTTGCAAGAAATTGTAGTTAAAATAATTATTAAAACAAATGCTATATTTTTCATAAAAAGTTGCTATTTAATATTTTATGCAAATTTATAAACTAATAACTTCAAATCCGAATATTTAACCGAATTTTGCATTTTATTAAAAAAAATGGAAAGCAAAAATTTACGTTGGGTTTATTTAATTATTCTTGCATTAATTTGGGGAAGTTCATTTATATTAATGAAAAAAGCCTTATTGGGTTTATCTCCTATACATGTTGGAGCTTTAAGAATTTTATTTACGGCTGCTTTTTTAATTTTAATTGGAGCAAAAAAGATATTCAGCATTAAAAAAAGACACTGGTATTATTTAACATTAAACGGACTTGTTGGAACTTTTTTTCCTGCTTTTTTGTTTGCATATGCCATTGAAAAAATTGACAGTTCAATTGCTTCAATTTTAAATTCTTTAACTCCTTTAAATACTTTAATTTTTGGAGCTATAGTTTTTGGTTTTGGTTTTAGAAAAAGGCAATTAATAGGTGTTTTAATCGGCTTGGTTGGTACGTTAATGCTTATTTTAAAAGGAGCTGAAATTAATCCAAATCAAGATTATTTTTATGCTAGTTTTATTTTAATAGCCTCAATTGGATATGCCTTAAACGTAAATATTTTAAAAAAGTATTTACATGATTTAGACGCTTTAAGTATTACGGTGGCTAATTTTGTAATTCTTATTATTCCAACATTAATAGTGTTATGGTTTACCAATTTTTTTAATACTGTTGAATTAAATGAGTCAACTAAAACAGGGATGTTTTATTTAGCAATTTTAGCAATTTTTGGTACTGGTTTGGCAAAAATTATGTTTAATAGGTTAATTCAAATTTCTACACCAATATTTTCTTCTTCTGTAACTTATTTAATTCCAATTGTAGCAATAACTTGGGGAATTTTAGATGGTGAAAAAATTACTTTATTTCAAGTTGTTTCAGGTGGTATTATAATGCTTGGGGTTTATTTGGTAAACAAATCTAAATAAAAAACGACCCAATTTCTTGAGCCGTTTTTAATAAATTATATTGCATTTCTTTTATTGAAAATCACTTTCAGAAACACCATTATTTAATTTTATATCTTTTGTAATAAATTCAAATTGTTGCGGACCTACAGTCATTTTATATGAATGAGGAAACTTAACACCATCAACTTCTTTATAATCTGAGAAATCCATTGTTTGAGTCATTTTTTGACCACCAGCTTCAAGTTCAGTTACTTGTTTTAGTTTTAAACCAGTTGCAACGTTATAATATACAGTAACGTCATCACCAATTTTAACAACATAAGCATCGCTTCCGTCAATAGGTTCTATTTTTTCCAATGAAACTTTTTCATCAGTTATATAACCAACCTCAGGGAAAGGAAACGTACTGTTCAGCATTTTTTCAAGTTCTTTTCCTGCTAATTCAGTTTTAACACCTTGTTGTTCAGAATATCCTTTTTCACCATCAAAAATCATTTTAGAAAGTGTCATTCCCATACCTGAAACAATAACAGATTGTTTATTTGGAGCCATTGCTTTAGAATCCATAGTTAAAACCATACCTTGAATAGTAGCCTCTGCAGTATTATGAACAGATGTAACTTCTTTAATTTTATCCCCACCAACTGCATTTATAAAATTGTTGAAAACAGTTTCTTTAGTAACTCCAGCCGGAATAGGTTTAGTCATTTCGGGTTTTGAAGTTTTTGTAGCTTCTTTATCAAAATAAATAATTCCGTAAGGTAATTTTTCAAGATTTGGCAATACATCTAATGCTTTGCCAACAACAACTATTCTTGCGTTATCTGCACTAAAATATTTTTGAGCAACGCGTTGAACATCGTCAACAGTAACATCATTTATTTTTTGTAAATATGTTTCGTAAAAATCTTCTGGTAAATTTTTAGTTACAATGTTTAAAGCATAACTGGCAACAGTTGTTGGTCTTTCTATAGCCATTACAAAGTTACCAACATACGCAGCTTTTGCATTTTTTAGCTCTTCTTCAGTTACTTTTGTATCTCTAAAGTTTTTTATTTCTTTAATAAATTCAACAACAGAGCTATCTGTAACCATATTTCTAACAGTAGCTGACGATTTAAATTTTGTTGAAGTTTTTTCATCTGTACCTAAGCTTGAGTATGCGCCGTATGTATAGCCTTTATCTTCACGAAGGTTTAAGAAAAGTCTACCTTCACCGCCACCACCAAAAATTTTATTTGCCAATCTGGTAGCAAAATAATCTGGATGTCCCATTTTTAAATCTACGGTATTTATAACAGCAACACTAGATTGAACAGCGTTTGGCATATCTACAAAATTAATTTCTGTTTTAGCCACATTATTAACTGTTGGGATAGTATATTCAGGTAAATTTCCTTTTTCCCAGTTGTTAAATTGCTTTTTAACTAGTTTTTTTACATCTTTAAAATTTACATCTCCAATTATAACTAAGTAGCCATTATTAGGTTTAAAATAGTTGTTGTAAAATTGTTTTACATCTTCTAAAGAAACATTAGTAGCTGTTGTTTCGGTTTCAAATTCTCCATAAGGATGATTTTTACCATAAACTAATGCGTTTTCAACCTTCCCGGAAACGGCTCCTACACTATTTTCTCCAGATTTAATTCCTTCTAAAAGTTGTGCTTGTTGCTTTTCAAATTCTTCTTGGGTTAAAAGTGGATTTTGAACGGCATCAGCCATTAAAGTTAAAACTCTTGGAAAATATTTGGACAACGTATTGAAACTGGCACTTTGACTTCCAATATTAAGTGATGCGCCTAAAAAATCAATCTCTTCAACAAAGGCTTCTTTAGAAATTGAAGTAGTTCCATTTCCCATCATTCCACTGGCAATACTTGAAACTCCAGCTTTGTCATCTTCAAAAATTGGACCGTTATCTAAAATTAAACTGGCAGTTACTTTTGGTAATTTATGATTTTCTACAACCATAACTTTTAAACCATTTTTTAGTTCAAAAGTTTGAGGTTTTCCTAAGTTAATTTTAGGTGCTGGACCCGCTTTTGGCTGTTTGGTTCTATCAATTTGTGCGTTAACTCCTAAAGAAAGAAGAAACAATGCAATTAGTGTTGTTATTTTTGTTTTCATTTGTTTTTTCATCTTTTAATTATTCACTTTTAGCTTTTAGGTAATCCATTTCAACGCGATTAGAGGCGTTTAGCAATTCATTTGCCACACGTTTAATGTCTTCTCTTGTAATTGAACGATAAATACTTAATTCATCGTTAATTAAATGTACATTTCCTTTTAACATGTAGTTTGTAGCTAAAGTGCTAGCAATATTTTCAACCCCAGAATTTGAGTTTACAAAATTGTTTTCAAATTTATTTTGAAGTTTTTGGTATTCTTTTTCAGAAATAAGTTCTGTTTGAAGTTTTACAATTTCTCCTTCCATTTCTTTTGCTAAATCATCTAAAGAAGTTTCTCCCATTGGTAAAGCTCCCATAATATAAGTTCCGTAATCTTCTTGAGAATCATTAAAAGCTAAAACTTGCAATGCTTTTTTCTCTTCAACTAATTTTTTATACATCCTTGAACTTTTTCCACTAGTTAAAATGGAAGAAACCATATCTAAAGCGTAGGCATCTTTATCTTTACTAGAAGGTGTTCTAAAAATAAATAATTTTATAGGAATCTGAATGTTAGAATCATATTCCGTTACTTTAGTAGCGGTTACAGGATCTTCCTGAATATGAACTCTTTCAATTGCTTCTCCTTTAGGAATGTCTCCAAAATAATCTTGAATCATTTTTTTTGCAGCAGGTTTTTCAAAATCTCCAGCTACAACTAATACTGCATTATTTGGTGCGTAGAATTTTTTATGAAATGCTAAAAATTCATCTAATTGTGCAGCATCTAAATCTTCCATACTTCCAATTACCGAATTTTTGTATGGATGTTTACTAAAAATATGCTGATTAATTCCTGTTCTGTAAATTATTTTACCATAAGGAGCATTATCAATTCTAGCTCTTTTTTCTTCTTTAACAACTTCGTTTTGTGTGTCAACACCATCTTGGTTAATTACTGGATGTAACATACGTTCAGATTCTAACCATAAGCCCAATTCTAAATTGTTTGAAGGGAAAGTTTCATAATAGTAAGTTCTGTCTTGAGTGGTATTTGCATTATTTCTACCACCATTTGCTGAAACTATTTTAAAAAATTCTCCTTTTGGAATATTTTCGGTTCCTTCAAATAATAGGTGTTCAAAAAAATGTGCAAATCCTGTCCTTCCTTTTACTTCATCTTTTGCACCAACATGGTACATTACAGATGTTGTTACCACTGGAGCAGAATTATCTTGATGTAAAATAACATGCAGTCCGTTTGGTAAATCATACTCTTCAAAATCTACTTTTTGTGCAAAAATACTAACACTTAAAAAGAGTGCCAAAAAGCTGAAATAATAATTTTTTTTCATAGGGTTTATAAAGTTTATAAAATTAAATAATACATAACAAGTCTATTTAGTTATGTTTTTGTTACAATTTTAAAATGAAAATAGTATAATAATAAAAGTATATTTTAGATTCATAGCAAAATTGAGTTTCAAATTTAGTAAACCTTTAATTGTTTTTAACTATTTTAATAGAAATTAACGAAACCTTAATACTTTTTTTATAAAGGGTTAAAAATGAGTGTTTTCTTAGAGTTAATTTTGTTTTGCTGAATAAGAAAAAAACTTTATATTTGCACCCGCCTTAATTGAAAAGGTAATTAATTATTAATAAAGCGAATAAAAACTATACGTATGTATGCAATTGTAGAAATAGCAGGGCAGCAGTTTAAAGTAGCAAAAGACCAAAAAGTTTTTGTGCATCGTTTACAAGAAGAAGAGGGAGCAAAAGTTTCTTTTGATAAAGTTCTTCTTTTAGATAATGAAGGTACAGTAACAGTTGGCGCCCCAGCTATAGAAGGAGCCGAAGTAACGGCTAAAATCTTAGGTCACTTACAAGGTGATAAAGTAATCGTTTTCAAAAAGAAACGTAGAAAAGGATTCAGAAAAAAGAATGGTCATCGTCAGGCTTTAACTGAAATTCAAGTTGAAAGTATTGCAGCAAGCGGTGCTAAGAAAAAAGCTCCAGCTAAAAAAGCAGCTCCAAAAGCTGAAAAAGTTGCAGAACCTAAAGCAGAAACATCGAACGATTTAAGTTCAATGACAGTTGCTGAATTAAAAGCTTTAGCTAAAGAAAAAGGGCTTGAAGGCTATACTTCTTTAAAGAAAGCTGAATTAATTGAAGCATTAAGCAAATAAGAATCACAATTTTAAAACCATAACATCATGGCACATAAAAAAGGAGTAGGTAGTTCGAAGAATGGTAGAGAATCAGAATCGAAACGACTAGGAGTAAAAATATTTGGTGGACAAGCTGCAATTGCAGGGAACATTATTATCCGTCAAAGAGGAACTCAACACCATCCTGGTGATAACGTATATATGGGAAAAGATCATACTTTACACGCAAAAGTTGACGGTGTGGTAAAATTCCAAAAGAAAAAAGACAACAGATCTTATGTTTCTATTGAGCCTTTTGAAGCTTAGGAAATAAATTTCTTTAAATTTTTAAAAACTCCCAAACTAGAAAATAGTTTGGGAGTTTTTTTATGAGCTTATTTTGTACATTTGTTACCTTATGCAATTTTTATATAACATACTTGTTTTTAAAGCTGGTTTACTGCTAAAAGTAATTGCGTTTTTTAATAAAAAAATAAAACTTTTTATTGATGGTCGTAAAGAAACTTTTGCTATTCTAAAAAATAATATTTCACCCTCAAACAAAGTAATTTGGATGCATTGCGCATCGCTTGGCGAGTTTGAGCAAGGAAGACCAATACTTGAAAATTTAAAAAAAATACACCCAAATAAAAAACTCGTTTTAACTTTTTTTTCACCTTCTGGGTATGAAGTTCGAAAGAATTATAAAGAGGTAGATGTAGTTTGTTATTTACCGTTAGATTCAAGAAAAAACGCACAACAATTTTTAGATATTGTACATCCAGAAACTGCAATTTTTGTAAAATATGAATTTTGGCCAAACCTTTTAAAAGAATTAAAAAACAGCAATGTTAACACCATTTTAATATCGGGTATTTTTAGAAAAAATCAACTATTTTTTAATTGGTATGGAGGTTGGATGCGGAAATCACTAAGTGCATTTTCACACTTTTTTGTACAAGATGAAATTTCTAAAAATCTATTAAATTCTATTGGGTTCACTAACGTAAGTGCTTGTGGCGATACTCGTTTTGATAGAGTTTATGAAATTACCAAACAAGATAACCAACTCAATTTTGTTTCAGAATTTAAAAATAACAACTATACATTAGTAGCTGGAAGTACATGGAAAGAAGATGAGGATTTATTGGTAGACTATATTAATAATAAGTCTTCTGAAAAAGAAAAGTTTATAATAGCTCCTCATAATATAAACGCAAACGAAATCCAGCAATTAAAAAAATCAATTTTAAAAAAAGTTTTTTTATATTCAGAAAAAGAAGAGAAAGAAAATTTAAATAATTATCAGGTATTAATTGTGGATACTATTGGAATTTTAACAAAAATATATAGTTATGCTGATATTGCATACGTTGGAGGTGGATATACAAAATCAGGAGTGCATAATGTTTTAGAACCAGCTACATTTGGAGTGCCAATTATTATTGGTCCAAATTATAATAAGTTTTTAGAGGCGAAAGAACTGGTTAATAAACAGGCTTGTTTTGTAGCTGATAATTCTCAAAAATTATCCGTACTTTTAACCGAATTTTTTAGAGATAATAAAAAAAGAATTAAATCGGGATCGCAATCATTAAATTATGTGATTGAGAAAACTGGAGCTTCAGTAAAAATTTTAAATTACTTAAAATGATTAGAGAAAAATTAGAACACTATTATTCGTATGTTTTTGAAAAAGAATTGTTAGATGAAATTGAACAGGTAGGTGTATATAAAAAATTACGCGAAAATGAGTTGTTGGTTGATTTAGGTGATCAAATGAAAGGAGTTCCTTTATTATTGGATGGTGCCATAAAAATTGTTAGAGAAGATAAAAAAGGTGAAGAAATTTTATTGTATTTCTTAGAAAGAGGGGATACCTGTGCAAGCTCATTTGCCAGTGCAATTTCAAATGGGAAATGTGGTATTAGAGCAATTGCTGAAAAAGAATCTGAAATTATTTTTCTTCCTAAAGAAAAATTAGATGAATGGCTCGTAAAATATAAATCATGGAGAAATTTTGTAATTGATAGTTACAATATTCGTTTAAATGAAATGATGGAGACTATTGATACTTTAGCCTTTATGAGAATGGACGAGCGATTGTATAAATACTTAACAGATAAAGCTCAAATAATGCGTGAAACTTCATTAAATACCACGCATCAGGACATTGCATATGATATGCATACATCTCGTGTTGTTATTTCAAGATTGTTAAAACAATTAGAGAATGAAGGAAAAATTAAGCTGCACAGAAATAAAATAGAAATTCTGGAATTTTAAGATATGTAACATTTGTTACAAAACAGCATAATTTATACGATACTTTTATAGTTATAACTAATTAAATAAATTATGGAATTTATTTCACAACCATGGGCTTGGTATGTTGCTGGACCCATTATTGCGTTTGTCATGTTTTTACTATACTATTTTGGCGAACGTTTCGGACTTTCATCAAATTTAGAAACTTTTTGTTCCATAGGTGGAGCTGGAAAATTTGTAGATTATTTTAAAATTGACTGGAAACAAAATACGTGGAACTTAATTTTTGTTGCAGGTGGAATTACTGGTGGATTTATAACTTCACAATGGCTTTCACCAACTGATACTGTAGCATTAAACCCACAAACTATTCAAGATTTAGCGGCTATCGGCATTCAAAATGCAGGTGATACTTATTTGCCAGATGAAATTTTTAGTATTGAAACAATGCTAACTTTAAAAGGATTTATAATACTACTAGTAGCTGGTATTATGGTAGGCTTTGGTGCACGTTGGGCAGGTGGTTGTACATCTGGCCATGCAATTGTTGGTTTAAGTAATTTGGAACTACCATCACTAATTTCAGTTATTGGATTTTTTATAGGAGGTTTAATTATGACCTGGTTTATTTTACCATTATTATTTTAAACAAAGAGTTATGAAATATATAAAGTTTTTTTTAGTAGGAATACTCTTTGGAATAGTAATGAGTAAAGCAGAAATAATTTCATGGTATAGGATATATGAAATGTTTAAATTCCAATCCTTCCATATGTATGGTATTATTGGATCTGCAGTAGTTTTAGGTATGATAAGTATGTTTTTATTCAGAAAAAAAATGGTGAAAACATTTGAAGGAGAAGAAATTCATGTGCCTCCCAAAAAAAGTGGTTTATACCGTAACTTGTTGGGTGGTATTTTGTTCGGATTAGGTTGGGCATTAGCTGGTGCCTGTCCTGGACCAATGTTTGTACTTATTGGAAAAGGTGTTGTATCTATTTTAGTGGTAATTTTTGGAGCAACTTTAGGCGCATTTTTATATGGTGCATTTAAAGATAAATTACCTCATTAATTGATTTTTTAAAATGAAGATTAACGAAATAGTTGATAATTGTTTTTCAGATATATTTGAGAAGCAATTACAAAATGAACTATGTAAATACGCAATTTTAAAGCACGCCGAACCTGATAAAATAATTTTAGAAATAAGAAGAGAAATTAAATTTATTCCTATTATTATTTCTGGAGTTGCAAAAGTAATGAGACGTGATGGAAAAGGAAACGGTATTTTTTTGCATTATTTATCAAATAATCAAACTAGCTCCATTGCAATTTCTTATGCTTTAGAAAATAAAAATAGCCAAATTAGAATTAAGGCTGAAAGCAATATTACTTACATTGCAATACCAGTAAAAATTGTAAATTCGTGGTTTGAAAAATACAGCTCCTGGAGATCCTATTTTTTAAAACAAAATCAAACGCAAACCTATTTTTTACTCGAAGTTATTAATGATATTGCATTTGAAAATTTAGAGTTTAGAGTGTTAAAATATATTGAACATACAAGTTTAATTTATAAGGAAAACACAATAAATAAAAAACATTTTGACTTAGCTAGAGATTTAAAAGTTTCAAGAGAAGCAATTTCAAGAGTATTGAAAAAGTTGGAAAAAGAAGATATTGTAACTTTGGGAAGAAATAAAATTACACTCAATTAATGCAGTTAAGAGATAAATTTGGTAGAAAAATTTCATATTTAAGGTTAGCAATTACTGATCGTTGTAATTTACGTTGCCAATATTGTATGCCAGCCCAAGGCATTAATATTGTAGACAGAAAAGACTTACTTTCCTACAAAGAAATGTACAGAATTATTAGAGTACTTTCAGAATTAGGTGTAGATAAGGTAAGACTAACTGGGGGTGAGCCTTTTGTGCGCAGAGATTTTGTAAACTTTTTAGAATCACTGTCTTTTAATGATAAATTACAAGAAATAAATATTACTACAAACGGCGCATTAATTTCTAATCATATTGAAAAATTAGAAGAGTTAAATATAAATGCAATCAATTTAAGTATAGATAGTTTGCAAAAAGAAAAATTTGCAAAAATTACAAGAAGAGATGTGTATGAAAATGTGTTTGATACGCTTTTAAAACTTGAAAAAAGTAAACTGAAATTGAAACTTAATATTGTAGTTCAATCAGGTTTTAATACCGATGAAATCATCGATTTTGTTGAATTGTCAAAAGAAAAAGACATTGCCGTTCGTTTTATTGAAGAAATGCCATTCAATGGAAAAGGACAAAGAGCTATGGAGGAGGTTTGGGATTTCAATAAAATTATAAATCTTATAAAAGATAATTATAAGGATATTGAAAACGTATTTTCAAAAAAAACATCTACCTCAAGAAATTATAAAATTCCAAATTATAAAGGAACTTTTGGGATAATTCCAGCATTTACCCGAACTATTTGCAACGATTGTAATAGAATTCGTATTACAGCTACAGGTATGTTTAAAAACTGTTTGTTTGATGGAGGTGTTTTTAATGTAAGAGATTTTATTAGAAATGGTGCAAGTGATGAAGAGTTAAAACAATTATTTATTTCCACCGTGCATCACAAACCAGAAAATGGTTTTGTGGCTGAAGCATCAAGAGATAATGATGTTTCAGAAAGTATGTCTACAATAGGAGGTTAATTTAATGAATAAAACACACGTAAAAATTTGCTGTATAAGTAGTGTTCAGGAAGCCAATTTAGCCATTAAATTTGGAGCTTCGGCTTTGGGTTTGGTTGGAAATATGCCAAGCGGGCCAGGTATTATTTCAGATAGTTTAATTGCTGAAATAGTTTGTGAGGTTCCTAAACATATTCAAACTTTTTTATTAACCAGTGAAACAAAAGTTGAAGAGATTTTAAAACATCATTCAAAAGTAAATACAACAACCATTCAAATTGTTGATGCTTTAACTGAAGGAACACATCAACAATTAAAAAACGAATTACCTACTGTTAAAATAGTACAAGTTTTGCACGTTTTAAATGAGAGCTCAATTGATGAGGCGCTGCAAATTTCGAAAAATGTGGATACTATTTTATTAGATAGTGGTAACCCAAATTTGAAAACCAAAGAATTGGGAGGGACTGGAAGAGTTCACAACTGGGAAATAAGTAAAAAAATAGTTGAAAGTGTGAATATTCCCGTATTTTTAGCTGGAGGATTAAATCCGTTGAATGCTCCAATAGCCATCCAAAAAGTACAACCTTATGGATTGGATTTATGCAGCGGTGTTAGAACACATGGAAAATTAGATGAATCCAAATTAAAAGCTTTCTTTCAAGCAATAAAACAATAATATAATGGAATTAACTACCGTAAAAGATGCTTTAAATATAATTTTAAATAATTCTGAAAACTTTGGAATAGAAGAGGTTGATTTTATAAATTCAGTTGGACGTGTTTTAAAAGAAAACATTGTTGCAGATAGAGATTTTCCTCCATTTAACCGTGTAAGTATGGATGGAATTGCTATTTCTTCTGAGGCTTTTAATAAAGGACAAAGAGCATTTAAAATAGAGGGAATTCAAGCTGCCGGAAGTCCGCAATTAACACTAAAAAATCCAGCTAATTGCATTGAAGCTATGACTGGTGCAGTGCTTCCAAATAATACGGATGTTGTAATTCAATACGAGTTATTAGAGATTAAAAATGGAATTGCAACGGTACATTTAGATGCAGTAAAAAGCTTCCAGAATGTTCATTTAAAAGGTTTAGATAGAAAAGAAAAGGATGTTTTAATTGTAAAAAACACGTTAATTTCTGCTGCTGAAATTGGTGTTTTTGCAACGGTTGGAAAGTCAACAATAAAAGTAGCAAAACAACCAAAAGTAATGATTGTTTCTACAGGTAATGAATTAGTGGAAGTAGCTAAAATTCCTGCTGAACATCAAATTAGAAGAAGCAATGTTTTTACATTAGTTTCATTGTTGGAAAAATTACATATTAAAGCAGATACAGCTCATATTTTAGATGATAAAAAAACATTGGAAACCAAAATTGCTTCGTTTTTAAATAACTATGATGTGCTGCTTTTTAGCGGGGCAGTTTCAAAAGGTAAATTCGATTTTATTCCTGAAGTTTTAGCTAATTTAGGTGTAGAAAAATTATTTCATAAAGTAAAACAACGTCCGGGAAAGCCATTTTGGTTTGGTAAAAAGGCGATAACTAAACAAGATAAAAACAATAAAATTGTGTTTGCTTTTCCTGGAAATCCAGTTTCAACCTTTGTAAGTTGTTTAAAGTATTTTTATCCTTGGTATTATAAATCAGTTGGGTTGAGTTTTGAAAATAATAAACAAGGAATTTTAAGTGAAGACTTTTATTTTAAACCTAATTTAACCTATTTTTTACAAGTAAAATTAGCTCAAAATGAAGGTAAATTATATGCTACTCCAATAGCTGGTAAAGGTTCTGGTGATTTGGCAAACTTGGTAGATTCAGATGCTTTTTTGGAATTGCCAGACAATCGTAGTAATTTTATCAAAGGAGAAGTATTTCCTTTAATTAATTATAGATAATTTAATAAAGGTCACTAAGCGGAGTTGAAGTGATACTAAAATTTTATAAAGTGATTTCGATGCCGCTCAACCACCAAAGTGAAACGTTTAATAACCTGTCATTGCGAACAAAGTAAAGCAATCTCATACTTATGGAAAATAAATTCACACATATCGGAGAAAAAAATCATCCCAAAATGGTAAATGTTGGTGATAAAAAAATCACCAAACGTAAGGCTATGGCTAAAGCAACTATGTTTTTGGGAACTGAAATAATTGCTCATTTTACTAATGATGAGTTAATTACTAAAAAAGGTCCAGTTTTTCAAACGGCAATTATTGCAGGAATTCAAGCGGTTAAAAAAACATCAGAATTAATCCCAATGTGTCATCCATTAATAATTAACGGAGTTGATGTTGATATTGAAGTAATAGATAACGAGCATATTGAAATTTTGTGTACGGTTGCTATTGAAGGGAAAACAGGTGTGGAAATGGAAGCTTTAACAGGAGCAAATATTGCAGCTTTAACGGTGTATGATATGTGTAAAGCAATTTCACAAAAAATGGTAATTAAAGAAGTAAAACTGCTCGAAAAATCTGGAGGTAAAAGCGACATTAAAAATGGCTAAACATCAAAAACACGCAAAATTAAAATTAAGAGATAACGATAATTTTGCACCTAACGAAATTTCAATTTTAGGAACAAAATGCAATGTTATATCAAATTTAGTACAACAGGTTTCTAACAATTTATCCGTGTATAAATTGGCTTATTTTGATGCTTCACATAACAATGCTATTGAAAAACAAACCGTTGAAAAATTTACATTTCATAATAAAGGAACTGCTGAAATTTTAATGCATTCTGAAGTAAATAAATTCAATCAACGTGTGCAGTTTGCTCAATACGATTTTGTTTTTATAAATGGAAATCATTACCAAGGAGCCAAACAAATTTTAATTTTAGACAATCAAAAAGAAGCTTCAGTTTTAAAAAGATTGGATCAGTTAAACAATGTTCAATTTATAATTAAACTGGCAGAAGACTCAATTTATTTTGACTTTTTAGTAAAAAAATATCCTCAAATAAAAAATCTGATGTGTTATTCTATTGATGAGGTTGAAAAAATTTCAAAACATATAGAAAATCTTATCAAACAAAAAATTGCTCCAATAAACGGTTTGGTGTTGGCTGGTGGAAAAAGTACCAGAATGGGAACGGATAAAGGAACTCTTAATTTTTATGGAAAAAACCAACGTGATGTTGCTATAGAATTGTTAGAAAACAACAATTTAAAAACGTATTTATCGGTTAGAGCAGCACAAGAAATTAGCATTGAAAACAAAATAATCGATAAGTTTATAGGTTTAGGACCGTTTGGAGCCATTTGTTCTGCGTTTCAAGAAAATCCTGATGTAGCTTGGTTGGTAATAGCTACCGATTTACCTTTTGTAACTAATGAAGTAATTCAATTATTGTTAAAACATAGAAATCCATCAAAAGCTGCAACTACAATAAAAGGAAAAGATAAACAATTTCCCGAGCCTTTAATTACCATTTGGGAACCAAAAAGTTATACACTCTTATTAAATTATTTAGCGCAAGGTTATTCTTGCCCACGTAAAGTTTTGATAAATTCTGATGTGGAAATTGTAGAAGTTGACGATTGTTTTATAAGAAATATTAATACTCCAGAAGAATTTAAAGCAGCCAAAAAAGAAATTAATGAGTAACATACTTCATATAGTAAATGGAGATAGTACTGCCAATATTTTAGAAAAAACAACCTTAAAAGGTGATATTATTATTTGGCGAGAAATTTTATGTGAAGGACCTTTGCATTTTGATGTTGGTAGCGATGATTTTTGGCTAAAACGCTATGCTTATTTTGAAACAGAATTAGGTGTTTCTAAATTAGAATACTTCGACAAAACTATTAAAGAGCTAATAAAAATTGAAGATTTAGAAGGCTATAGCGAAGTTGTTTTGTGGTTCGAATTCGATTTGTTTTGCCAGGTAAATTTAATGGCGTTATGTTCTTTTTTATTGAAGAGTTTTAGAAAAGATATTCTTTACTGTTTGGTGTGTACCGGAAAAGTAGAAGGTAAAGAAAAATTGCACTATTTGTCTGATTTTTCTGAAATAGAATACCTAAATCTTTATGAAAATAAGATTAGAATTTCTAAAAGTAATTTAACATATGCCACTGAATGTTGGAATGTATATGTTGAAAATAATTTTGAAAAGTTACAAGAATTCAACTTCAATAAAAGTAAAAAATTTTCGTATTTTCAAAAAGCAATTCATCAACATTTAAAGCGATTTCCATCAGAAAATGGCTTGAATGAAATTCAGTATAAAATTTTAGAAATTATAAATGCAGAAGCTTTAACTGAAAATGAAATAGTTCGTAATTTATTAATTTGGCAACAACAAGAAACCCTATATGGTTTTGGAGATCTTCAGTATTTTGAATATTTAAAAAAATTAAATAAATACATTAAAAAAAATGATTCCAAGTATTATTTAAATAACTTTGGGAAAACGGTTATAAAAAAGTAATGGATATTTCAAGCCAAGAATATTTTAAACGTCAAACTACTTTATCTGAAATTGGTAAAGAAGGACAAGAATTGCTTCAAAAAGCCAAAGTGTTGGTTATTGGTTGTGGAGGACTGGGAAGTCCAGTTGCAATTTATTTAGCAACAAGTGGTATTGGAGTACTTCATTTGGTTGATTTTGATACCGTTTCCGTTTCAAATTTACATCGTCAGGTTTTTTATAAAGTTGAAGATCTTAATAAACCGAAAGCTGAAATGCTTGCAAAAGCAGTTAAAGAAAGAGCTCCATTTACAAAAGTTTCGTATTCAAATAAGGCAGTTAATAAAAATTCAATATTAGAATTAATTTCCAGTTTTGATGTTATAGTTGATGGTACTGATAGTTTACCCATAAAATATTTAATAAATGATGCTTGTGTAATTTCAAAAAAACCTTTGGTTTATGGATCTTTATATAAATTTGACGGTTATGTTGCAACATTTAACATTTTAAATGGTGAAGGTGATTATTCTTGTAATTTACGAGATGCGTTTCCAAAAATAGCAACCAATATTCCTAATTGTGAAGAAGCTGGAACCTTAAATCCGATAGTTGGAATTATAGCACTTTTACAAGTAAATGAAGTAATTAAATTAATTACTAAAAAAGGAAAACCATTAATAAATCAACTTTTAATTTATAATGTTTTAGATAATTCACAATTAAAAATAAAATTAAAAAGAAATAAGTCGTTGATTTTTAAAGATATTTTCAAAAAAATTAATTACTTGAGTGAACAATGTGAAACACAGGATAGTTCGCTTTTAATCTCTTGTGATGAATTAAAAAGTAGGTTAAATGATGAAAATATTAAAATTGTAAGTGTTGTAAATGATATAAATGCTAAACTTCCTTTTGAAGTAGATCAAAAAATTCCCTACAAAACATTTAATGTAGAAGATTTTATTCCAGATTTTAAAAAATACTATGTTATTGTTTGTAAAAAAGGAATTACAAGTTATGATGTTACGTTAAAGTTAAAAGAAAAATATCCTTTAATTTCAGTTTTTAGTTTATTTGAAGGGATAGATAAATATGTTCAATAAATTTTAATTATTAAGGATGTGAGTTCACCCCTAAACAATTTTCATTTTAAAAATATCTACTCTTTTATAATTTTAACTGAAACAGGACTCTCTAAATGAACTTTTATTAGATATACTGCATTAGGTTTATTTTGAATATCTAATTGTACTTTTCCATTAATTACTTGGTAAACTTCGGAAGAAATAAGTTGTGAGCTCAAAGTGAACAAATCAATTTTAATTTCTTTTAATGATACCGGTAAGGCTATTTCAAAAATTCCTGATGTAGGATTTGGATATGCAGTAACCTCTTCAAATAGATCAATCGTTTTTGAGAAAGTTCCTTCACAATTTTTATCAGTTTGTATCTCTACCAAATCTCCATGTTTAATGTTTAAATCAAAAGAGGAAGACATTGTTTTTAAAATTACATTTCCATTAACTAACACGTTAAATGGTGCAGTTCCTTGCTCAATGTCAATAGATACTTTATTTGATGATATACTTGTTGTTTTTCCTGAGATTTCTGTTCCCTCTTCTATTTCAACTGAATAACATTGTTTGGAAGTTATATTTGGTACGATTATACAAATATCATAAGTTCCCGGTTCTAAATTTTCAATTGTTAAATCATTACTTAAATTATATTCATTACCATTTATAGTTACTAAATAATCATAAGTTGCTGTAGCCGATACTTTAATTTGTCCATTATTTTTATTTGGACAAGTTTCATTAATAGTTTCAATTTTGAAATTGTTTGAAGGCAATACTATACACCCATTAAAATTAACAATTTCTCCTTCTGGTGTATCGGGACATAAATCTTTGTCGTTCATTACACCGTCATTGTCATCATCTAGTTGGCTTTGCGAACAGCCGTTTTCATTTACTGTTTCTCCTTCAGGTGTTTCTGAACATAAATCTTTATCGTTCATTACACCGTCATTGTCATCATCTAGTTGGCTTTGCGAACAGCCGTTTGTATTAACTATTTCATCTTCAGGTGTTTCAGGGCATAAATCTTTATCGTTCATTATACTGTCATTGTCATCATCTAGTTGGCTTTGCGAACAGCCGTTTGTATTAACTATTTCATCTTCAGGTGTTTCAGGGCATAAATCTTTATCGTTCATTATACTGTCATTGTCATCATCTAATTGACTTTGTGAACAGCCGTTTTCGTTTACTGTTTCTCCTTCTGGAGTTTCAGGGCATAAATCTTTATCGTTCATCACACCATCTTTGTCATCATCGATTTGACTTTGAGAACAACCGTTTTCGTTTACAGTTTCTCCAGTTGGTGTTACAGGGCATAAATCTTTGTCATTCATCACACCGTCATTATCATCATCTAGTTGGCTTTGAGAACAGCCATTTTCGTTTACTGTTTCTCCTTCTGGAGTATCAGAACATACATCTTCATCATTCATGATACCATCATTATCATCATCAATTTGACTTTGCGAACAACCATTCTCGTTAACGGTTTCTCCAGTTGGAGTTTCAAGGCATTGATCTTTATCATCTATAATACCGTCATTATCATTATCTGAGCAATTAAGGGAATAAGAAACATTATTATCAACATTCCATCCAATTGGAATATTATTAAGTTGATTTTGATTAACCTTAATACATTTAAGATTTGGATTTTGAATAGCATTAAAATTTTCTAACAATAAATTTTCAGAAACATCTATTTCATTAATTTTTGTGTGACTTAAATGAAGGGATTTCATTTTAGTGTTTGATGAAATATCCAAAATTGATATATCACTATTTGTTGCATCTAAATGAGTTAATAATGGATTGTTAGAAATATCTAAAGATGTAATATTTGTGTTAGCAAGGCTCAAATTTTCTAATAATTTGTTGTTAGTAATATCCAAAGAAGTAATATTTGTATGAGAGACACTCAAATCATTTAATAATGAATTATTTCTTACATCAATTTCAGAAATCTTACTGATACCATTAATATTTTTAAAAGAACCTCCAACGGACAAGTGAGTCAAAAGTTTATTATTTAAAACATCAATATTCTCAATACTCGTGGATTTGGCAGAAAGTATTTTTAAATTTAAATTTTTAGAAACATTAATAGTATTTATATTATTTCCACCTATGTCAAGATCTTCAAGTAACTCAAAATTAGAAACATTAATTTCAGATAAATTATTAGCTTCAACATTAATCTTATTAAGATTTGTACAATTTGAAAGATTCAAATAATTTATGTTATTGTTTATTAAATAAATACTTTCTAACCTTGATTTATTAGATAAATCTAATGAAGTAATTTGAGTTGAAAAACATACAAGTTCTATCAAGTTATCAAATTCTTCAATTCCTGTTAAATCATAAATATCCAATTCATTCAATAAGAGATAATTTATGCTTTTTGCCTTATTTTTGTATATATAATTATCAAAAGATGTATCATAATCATTTTCAATTAAATACTGTTCAAAAATATCATCAGGTACAAAAATTTTCCCTACAGGAGGATTGATGCTTATATACCCTTTATTTACAGAGTAAAAGATATTTCCAACACTTTCCACCTTTATTTTTCCACCTGATGTAGATAAGTTTGGAACTATAATATCAAATGAACCGTTATTTTCAATATTTGAAGCTAGGGCTATTGTATAAGTTGAACCAGTATTAGGTGAGAAAAGTATATTTACTTTAGAACATAAAATTGGTGATTTATCAGTATTGGCTACATTCCAAGTTATAGTTTTAGTCTCTCCAATATTCCATTTCTCTGAATTATTTTGAGATGTTACTTCAAAAGGGCCTGAATTTTCATCAAAAATTATTTTTGTTTGCATAAAAGCTGTTTGAGGAAAATTTAAATTGTTATTTCTTACAGTTAATCCAAAATTTACAGTTCGGCTAACTGAAGGAAGAACTTCCCATTTATTTGACCTTTGACCAATTGCGCTAGATAATTTATTAGGTAATGATCTTTTACCAGAATTTGTTGGTGGATATGATCTAAAAATTGGGCCTTCGATTTGGGTTGATTCTGGAGGTGAAATACCAATTTCAGCATCAAATTGCTCCCATGTATAGGTATAGCTATCTGAATTTGCATTTGAAACATCCCCAACCAACTTAATTGGAGAAGATATTGGAACTGTATAATCAGCTATATCTATTATCACTGGAGGTGAATTTTCTATAAGTGATGATTCCATACAAATTGAATTATCTGAATTCAACTTAGCAATCATTTGTTGAATACTGATACCGTGAAAATAGATATCTCTGTCTTTTACAACATTATCGTCTCCCCAACATACCCCTCCATAGGACATTATTGTACTCCCACTTCCTGGCTCAACTGATGTCAAATTTGAAATTGAATAATCTGTAAAACCTTTAGAACACTTATTATAAGTATGACTAGCTCCAAATTGATGACCGATCTCATGCATAATTACATTTTCAAAATAATTTCCTATCGGAGACGAACTAGAAGATACTCCGTTAGGCTTATTTATATTACAAATAGATGTTTGCATAGCAACACCACCAAGATCAAAAGCTGAATAAACATGACTAATATCATAGTTTTCAAATCCAATTATATCTTTAACAATTGTATTACCTTCATTTAATAGTTTATACTTATCATCACCGGTTAATTCATCAGTTAAACTATTTAAAAAAATTATTTTTTCTGAATCTTCAACTAAAACCATCGATAATGAAATATCTCTTTCAAAAACTGCATTAACTTTTGTCATAGATGCAACAATTGCTGACAAAACAACTTCCTTTTTTTCAATTTCAGTTTTATTATTATCTATTCCTTGATATTGTAAATGCCAATTAGAGTATTCCGCAGTTGCAATTACAGCTAACCTGATAGTTCGAAAATAGCCATTATTTGAATTGGAAATTTTCGAGTTACCATTTGATTTTCTTTGCTCATTTTCTTTAGCATTTACAACTTCGCACTCGAAAGGTTCAGTCTTAGGTAAACTTTTAGTAGAATATATTTTATATGATTTTATATCATTAGTATAAGTATTAATATAAATAGTTCCTCTAGGGCTATTTAGTATAACAACATTTAGTCCTTGAGTAGTTAAACTTAATCTTATCAGTAAACTTGGATCATCAAGTCCTTTACCAATATAGGATTTAAGATTTGGAAACTTTTTTTGTAGTCCATCAGACATTACAGAAGCTTCAAAGACTTCATATTTATGTAATTCTCCAAGCTCATTTGGAAAAGTTATTATTGTTCCGGCTTTTTTGGACTTTACACTTCTTTTAGGAGAGGTATTTAGTTTGCTTTTGAGTAACTCAAAATTTAGATTAAATAATTTATACTCAGAAGGTTCGGAAACATTTTTAATTTTGTTTGATTCTTTTTTATTTAATTCTGTTGTTGGAGTCCATAACTCATCAGATGTTTGAGCTTTTAGAGTTAGAATATAAAAAAGGATTAAAATAGTGGAGGTTAAGTAGTTTTTTTTCATACCAAAAAATAAAATAGCAATTTTGAATCTCAAATATAGCTTTATTATTTTTTGTGTTAAATGACTTTTATCAATTTTGTTGAAAATCAATTAATTAAAATTTGAAAACATTAATTAGAGTTACCTGTTTGAAGAATGGGCATATCTAAACGAATTGGAATATATGAATTTTCAAAGGGATTAAATTAACTACGGATGCGAATTCACCCAAACTTCACCATCTTCAAAATGTTCTTTTTTCCAAATTGGTACAGTTTCTTTTAAGGTGTCAATAGCAAATTCGCAAGCTTCAAAAGCAGCTTTTCTATGTGCAGAAGATACAGCAATAATTACAGGAATATCACCAATTTTAAGCTCACCAACAGCATGATGAATTGAAATTTTGTGAATATCGAATTTTTCCAAAGCGCGGTCTGCAATTTTTTGCATTTCCTTAATCGCCATTGGTTCGTAACCACTAAAATCTAATAAGATAACTTCCTTGTTTTTTGTTGCATTTCTAACGGTTCCTACAAACAAGGCAATTCCTCCGCAAGATGCATCTTGCACAAAATTGTAACATTCATTTAAATTTAATTTTTCTGATGTTATTTTAATAGAGGTATTTATTGTCATTTTTAACAAGATTTTCAGCAAATTTAAGAAATATAAACAGTATTTTCGCCAAACTACTATTAACTATAGATCAAATGAAAAATACCTTTAGAATTGTAAGTGTACTGGAAGGAGTTTCTTACTTATTATTGTTATTTATTGCAACACCCATTAAGTACTTATTAGGAATTGATACCTACGTGAAAATGTTGGGAATGCCTCACGGAATTTTATTTATTGGATATGTTATTTTGGCATTTATGTTAAAGTCTGAACTGGAATGGAAATCTAAAACAACTTTAACAGTACTATTAGCTTCAATAATACCATTTGGTACTTTTTATATTGATAAAAAATATTTGAGAGACTAACCACCACTAACAGGTGGAATTATAGCTACTACATCTCTGTGAGTTATAATTAAATCATCATCAGCATATTCTTCGTTCACAGCTATTGCGAACTCATTTATGTTTTTTAATCCTGAAAAATTAGAGATTAGCGACTTTTTTAATTCTATAATAGTTGAATTTTCTTCAATTTTATAAAGCATAGTATTTTTACCAACCAAATCTGTCGCAATCCCAAAAAATAAGAGTTGAATTTCCATAATAATTATTCCATTTTCAACAAAAGTACATGATTTCTATTTAGATTCATTTTAAATAAATTTAAAATTCAGCTTATGTGATATTAGTTACAAAACTAATATTTCTATTACCTAACTTTGATTGAAGTTCAAAATTTTTTATAAAAAATGAAGTATGGTTTTATAATTGACAACCGTAAATGTATTGGTTGTCATGCTTGTACTACGGCTTGTAAATCGGAGCATGATGTTGCAGTTGGAGTTAACAGAACGTATGTTAAGCAAGTCGAAAAGGGAGAGTTCCCCGATACCCGTAGAATTTTTTCGGTAATGCGTTGTAATCATTGTACAGATGCGCCTTGTGTAGAAATTTGTCCGGTTGAAGCATTGTATACTCGTGAAGATGGTATTGTTGATTTTGATAACAATCGTTGTATAGGTTGTAAGTCTTGCATGCAAGCTTGCCCTTATGATGCTTTGTATATTGATCCTGATACTAATACAGCAGCAAAATGTAATTATTGTGCACATAGAGTTGATGTTGGTAGAGAGCCAGCGTGTGTAACCGTTTGTCCGGAACACGCTATTATTGCGGGCGATATGGACAATCCTACAACAGAAATTTCGCATTTATTGGCACGTCAGGCTGTAAAAGTGCGTAA
Organism: Lutibacter oceani; assembly: GCF_003384935.1. Taxonomy (GTDB): domain Bacteria; phylum Bacteroidota; class Bacteroidia; order Flavobacteriales; family Flavobacteriaceae; genus Lutibacter; species Lutibacter oceani. The sequence continues at coordinate 678,589 of NZ_QTTQ01000009.1, read as the reverse complement.
ACCTGAAAAAGGTACCAATCCTAATTTATTCTATATTGATGCGGATGATGCTTCTTTAAACCCTGAAGCAACTGATAAGTCTGGACCAAGCTTGTGGAATTCTCAAGCTCGTGGTGTTGGGCATTTTGCAAAAGCAGCTGAAAAAATGATGCATACAAATGATGATGTGGATTTATTGCAAATGACAATTGATAATGATATTCAGGCTGCTTATCAAAGAAAAGAAACAGAAAATCCTAATTATATTGATGTTTTAACCGGAAAAGCGCGTAGAGTTTACGACACCCCAGATAAAGGTATACTTTGGGGCTGGGAAGTATCAGCGTATGTGTTTACAAAAGCAATAGCTGCTGGAGCTTTCTTAATTCCGTTTATTGCAATTATGTTAGGTTATGAAGTTTCTTCAACAGCAAAATTATGGTCAGCAGGAATTTCATTAGTATTTTTAGCTTTAACAGGTTTGTTCTTGGTGATGGATTTAGATAGACCAGATAGATTTTTAAACGTTTTATTACGTCCACAATGGAATTCTTGGTTAGTAAAAGGTGGTTATACAATTACTGTTTTTGGATTATTAGTAACTGTTTGGGGAGCAATGACATTCTTTGAAATACAAGCAGGGGAAACCATTTTATTATGGGTAACAGCAGTTTTTGCAGTACTACTTGCTATTTACACAGCATTTTTATTTGCACAAGCAAAAGGACGTGATTTTTGGCAAAGTCCAACATTACCATTACATATGTTAGTACATAGTATAATGGCAGGAACTGCAATATTTGTAATAGCGTCTTTAATTTTTGGAAATGAAAATTGGATGGTTATTTTAAAAAATACAATGCTAATTGCATTAGTAGTTAATCTGTTTACCTTAATTACTGAATTAACAATAACACACCCAACTACTTCTGCCAAAACAGTTGTAAAAATGATAACAAAAGGAAGGTATAAAAATCTATTTTGGGTGGTAACAGTTATGGTTGGAAACATCATTCCATTGGTGTTTTTAATAGTTGGAAATTCAACTCCGTTATTAGTTGGTTCATCAGTTTTAGTATTAATTGGAATTATTGCTACCGAGAAAATTTGGGTGGAAGCACCTCAAAGAATTCCATTAGCTTAATTTAAAAACAGAAAGTCATGGGATATAAAAAACCATCGTTTATAGAAGGAATTGCTGAAAAATTAGGAATTATACCTAATTTGCATAAAGAAGGCTACCAAGAGTTTGAAAATGATATGCGTCATTTTACAGATGAAGAGGTTGCTCAGATGTATGAAAACTTCCCTCCACCAGAAAAATGGGATAATTGGGTAGAATACAATCCAAAAGTTTGGCCTAAAAAAGAGAAAAAAACCTATCAAATTGTACCCACAACTTGTTTCAACTGTGAAAGTGCTTGTGGATTAACAGCATTTATTGATAAAGAAACCCAAGAAGTTAAGAAGTTTGAAGGGAATCCGTATCATCCAGGAAGTAGAGGTAGAAACTGCGCCAAAGGGCCTGCAACTATCAATCAAATTACCGATCCGGATCGTATTTTATTTCCTTTAAAAAGAAAAGGAAAACGAGGCGAAGGAGAATGGGAACGTGTTACTTGGGATGATGCCTTAGATACCATAGCTGCAAGAATTAGAAAAGCATTAAAAGAAAACAGGCAAAATGAAATCGCATACCATGTAGGAAGACCAGGACATGAAAAATTTATGAATTGGATTTTGCAAGGTTGGGGAATAGATGGTCATAATTCACATACAAATATATGCTCTTCCGGAGCACGTTTTGGATACAATTTATGGTATGGGTATGATAGACCTTCACCAGACCATGCAGAAGCGAAATTTATTTTATTAGTATCTGCACATTTAGAATCCGGACATTATTTCAACCCGCATGCGCAACGTATTATTGAAGGTAAAATGAAAGGGGCAAAATTAGCAACAATGGATCCTCGCTTGTCAAATACAGCAAGTATGTCAGATTATTGGTTGCCATCATATCCGGGAACTGAGGCTGCGGTTTTATTAGCTATGGCTTTGTATATTTTACAAAATAAATTGTACAATAGAGCTTACCTTGAAAATTGGACAAACTGGCAAGAATATTTAAAAGCAAGACATTCCGACAAGGAAGTTACTTTTGAAAATTATATTGCAGCAATGATTGATGAATATAAAGAATTTACGCCTGAATTTGCTGAAAAAGAATCTGGAGTAAAAGCTGAAATGATTCGTGAAATTGCTCAAAAAATTGGCGAAGCAGGTGAACGTTTTGCATCGCATAACTGGAGAGCTGCAGGAGCATCAAACTTAGGTGGTTGGGCTGTTGCACGTTGTTTACATTTTTTAACTGCACTTACTGGTGCTGTTGGTGCAAAAGGAGGAACTTCTCCAAACTCTTGGAATAAATTTGGTCCAACTCAACCGAATAAACCAAAACCTCAAAAATTTTGGAACGAATTACATTTTCCAAAAGAATATCCTTTAGCATTTTTTGAAATGAGTCAGTTATTGCCACATTTCTTAAAAGAAGGCAGGGGAAAAATGGATGTCTATTTTTCAAGAGTATTCAACCCAGTTTGGACCTATCCTGATGGATTTACATGGATGGAAATGTTCTCTGATGAAACCAAATTTGGTTTGCATACAGCATTAACACCAACTTGGAATGAAACTGCTTTTTATGCCGATTTTGTGTTACCAATGGGGTTAGCTTCTGAACGCCATGATTTAAATAGTTATGCAACACACGGTGGAACGTGGGTAGCATTTCGTCAGCCAGTTTTAAGAGAGGCTGCTCGAAGAAACGGAAAACCTGTTGAATTCACCTATCAGGCAAATCCGGGCGAGGTTTGGGAAGAAGATGAATTTTGGATTGAATTAAGTTGGAGAATTGATCCTGATGGAAGTATGGGAATTCGTAAAACTTTTGAATCACCATACCGACCAGGAGAAAAAATCACCATTAATGAATATTATCAATACATTTTTGAACGTGTAAAAGGCTTGCCTGAAAAAGCAAAAGCTGAAGGTTTAACCGAACTACAATACATGCAAAAATATGGTGCTTTTGAAATTGAAAAAGGTGAATCTTACAAGAAAAACGAAACACCACTTACTAAAGAAGAATTAAAAGGAACAAAAGTTGATAAAATTACTGACGTAATTACTAAAGATGGGAATCCAATTGGAGTAATGGTAAATGGAAAGGCTGTGGTTGGTTTTCCAACACCATCGCGTAAAAATGAATTCTATTCGCAAACAATGGTAGATTGGAAATGGCCAGAGTATGCTACACCACAATATATTAAAAGCCATATTCATAATGATAATTTAGATAAATCAAAAGGTGAATATGTATTGGTTCCAACATTTAGATTACCAACTTTAATCCATTCACGTTCTGGAAATGCTAAATGGTTGGTTGAAATCTCCAATAGAAATCCAATTTGGATGCACCCTGATGATGCCGCAAAATGGAACTTTAAAACAGGAGATTTGGTAAAAATGAATACCGATATAGGTTATTTTATTGACAAAGTTTGGGTAACCCAAAGTATGAAACCCGGTGTAGTAGCTTGTTCGCATCATATTGGGCGTTGGCGCAGACCACAAGATAAAATTGGAAACCGATGGGCTACCAATACCGTAAATATTGAAGGTGATGGAAAAGGTGGGTGGAAAATGAATACCATTTCTGGAATTAAACCTTTTGAATCTTCCGATAAAGATTCAAAAAGAATATTTTGGAAAGATGGAGGTGTACATCAAAATATAACACACGCAGTACATCCAGATCCTATAAGTGGTATGCATTGCTGGCATCAACGTGTGCGTATTGAAAAACCTAAGCAAGGTGAAAACTATGGGGATATTTTTGTGGATACAAATAAATCTCATGAAATATACAAAGAATGGTTGGCAATGACACGTCCTGCTCCTGGACCAAACGGAGAACGCAGACCGCTTTGGTTTAATAGAGCATTTACACCAGATAAATCTCCTGGCGGTTGTTATTATATTCCAAAAGAAGAAAAATAGAGATAAAAAATCCCGCTTTGTGCGGGATTTTTTTTGAAAAATGATAAAAAAATAATATTTTATTTTCACTAAAAATAAAACAAATAGCTACCTTCGAAAAACTAACTAAAAATCAAGTTTTATTATATGAGAAACATTTTTCAACAATTAATTATTGAAAGATTTAAGGCTAATTTTAAAAAGAAACATTCTCAAACCAACGAAAAACAATTATTAAAGGAAGTAAAACTTTTTGAAGTTCGTATTTCACATTTCCTAAGCGATTCGTTTTTTATTGTAATTGGAATTATTTCTGCAGGTTTTGGTTTAAAAGGTTTTTTATTACCGAATTCATTCATTGATGGAGGCGCTATGGGAATTTCTTTATTAATATCTGAAACTACAAAATTTTCACTATCAATTTTAATTATTGTTGTTAATTTTCCATTTATAATTTTAGGTTATTCACAAATAGGAAAACAATTTGCATTAAAAAGTATTTTGGCAATTGTTGGACTAGCTTTAATTGTACATTTTATACCATATCCATTAGTAACTTCAGATAAATTATTGATTGCTGTTTTTGGCGGTTTTTTCTTAGGTGCAGGAATTGGAATGGCAATAAGAGGAGGCGCTGTTATTGATGGAACCGAAGTTTTAGCAATTTATTTAAGTAAAAAAACAGGTTTAACCATTGGTGATATTATATTGCTATTCAATATTTTAATTTTTTCCTTTGGGGCTTATATTTTGTCAATTGAAATTGCATTATATGCCATGCTAACCTATATGGCAGCGGCAAAAACAGTAGATTTTGTTATTGAAGGTGTTGAAGAATATACTGGAATAACAATTATTTCTTCAGAAAGCGAACAAATAAGATTAATGATTACTGAAAGTTTAGGGAGAGGTGTTACTATTTATGCAGGTAAGGGAGGTTTTGGTAAAAAGGGTAATGCTTTGACAGAAATTGATATTATTTACACAGTAATTACACGATTAGAAATCGCAAAATTAAAAACAGAAATTGATAAAATTGATTCTTCAGCTTTTATTATTATGAATAGTATTAAAGATACTAAGGGAGGAATGATAAAAAGACGCCCTTTAAAATAAAGGAGTAAAGATTCTTATAAAAGATATTTCAAAGGTTTTTCTATTTTTGTTTAGGTGAATAAACTACAAACATATTCTAATTTAATTAAACAAGAATCAAAACGTTTGGGTTTTGAGAGTTGTGGCATTGCCAAAGCAGATTTTTTACAGGAAGAAGCTTCTAATTTAGAGCAATGGTTAAAAAATGGATACCATGGAAAAATGCAATACATGGAAAATTATTTTGACAAAAGACTTGATCCCAGATTATTAGTTGACGATGCAAAAACGGTAATTAGCTTATCGTTTAATTATTTTCCAAAAGAAATTCAAGATGATTCAACGTATAAAATTGCAAAGTATGCTTATGGTGAAGACTATCATCACGTATTAAAAGCCAAACTAAAAGAACTTATTTTTTTTATTAAACAAACTATTGGTGAAATTAATGGACGTGCTTTTGTGGATTCTGCACCAGTTTTAGAACGTGCTTGGGCACAAAAGGCTGGTTTAGGTTGGCAAGGAAAACATTCGTTGTTAATTCAAAAAAATAAAGGTTCTTTTTTCTTTTTAGCTGAATTAATATTAGATGTTGAACTAGCATATGATAATCCTTTTTCAACAGACCATTGCGGAACTTGTACAAAATGTATAGATGCTTGTCCTACAGAAGCAATTTTACAAAATAATACTGTTGATGGTAGTAAATGTATTTCATACTTTACTATTGAATTAAAGGATGAAATTCCGCCTTCAATGCATGGAAAATTTGAAGATTGGATGTTTGGCTGTGATATTTGCCAAGATGTTTGTCCGTGGAATCGCTTTTCAAAACCACATTCCGAAGAAAAATTTAATTCACATCCTGATTTATTATTAATGACAAAAAATGATTGGCAAGAAATTACTGAAACAGTTTTTAAAACCGTGTTTAATAAATCGGCTGTAAAACGCACAAAATTCTCAGGTTTAAATAGAAATATTCAATTTTTAAAAGATTAAATAAGGGTTGAATTTCTTTTAATTATTTTAGTAGGTAACACAATTGTTTCAGGTATAAATTCTTTTCCTTTTTTTTGAGCATTCATTTCTTTAAACAATAATTTCAATGCTTTTTTTCCCATTTTATAACCAGGTTGGTCAACTGTAGTTAATGATGGTGAAATTACTGAAGACATAAACCAATTACTAAAACCAATTACTGAGATTTGATTTGGAACAGCAATATTATTTTCATTAAAATATGCAATTGCACCAACAGCAACTAAATCGGTTATAGCAAAAACAGCATCAATGTCCTTGTTTTTTTCATAAATATCTTCTGCAAATTTATAACCTTCTTCAAAAGAGACATCTTCACAGGTATAAATCAAAGATTTATCAAATTTAATATTATTATCCTCTAAAGCTTTTCTGTATCCTAAGTACCTGTCAATTGAATTTTGTGGATTTAATGGCCCTCTAAAATGTGCTATTTTTTTGCAACCAGATTGTATTAAGTGAGTAACTGCATTGTAGGCTGCCTCACGATCATTAATAACAACTTTTGAACATACTAATGATTTTGAAATTTTGTCGAATAAAACAAGTGGTGTTTTTTTATTGATTACTTTTTGTAAATGTTTAATTTCTTTTTGATCATTTGCAAGAGATATTAAAATTCCATCTACTCTTTTATTTAAAAGTAAGTCTATTTGTTTTTTTTCTAGTTTTACTGATTCGTTTGATTGTAGTGTAATAACCAAATATCCTTTTTTTTCTGCTTCTTCAATAATACCATCTATTACTTTAGAAAAAAACTGATGAACAATTGTTGGAATAATTACCCCAATAGTATTTGTTTGTCTTGTTCTTAAATTTACAGCAACAGAGTTAGGTGTATAATTCATTTCTTCAGCTAAAGCAAAAACAGCATCTCGAGTAGACTTGCTAACATCGCTATAACCTTTTAAAGCCTTGGAAACTGTTGTAACTGAGATGTTTAATTTAAGTGCTAAGTCTTTTAAAGTTATTGGTTTCATTCTATTAAACAATTATTAGGCTCTAAATGTATATGTTTTTATTCAGTTATAATTTTGTTTTGGATAAAAAATAACACTATTTAGGTTAATTTAATGTATATACTTGTTAAATATACATTAAAAATCAATGAAATTGACGAAAATCGAAATCGTTTTCGGTATAATCGAAATCGTTTTCGGCAAAAAAAAAGAAGTTAATTCATTGATATTGTTTTTTTTTTGGAACTCTTAAATAAATGTTAATTTTTTTTACTTAAAAAATTGGTTTAGAAGTTTAAAAAAAACACTTATTAAAGAATAAGTTTGATGACAATTGAAGAAGATACTTTTTTCTTCATTACACTTTTAAAGTGATACAAGAATTTGCCTATTAATTAATTAACTAAACTCAAAGAATATTAAATTTAATTTCGCCTATGACTAAACCTCATGAAAAACAAACTAATTATACCAACGAAGGAAATCTAAAAAAAATGAAAAATTTTAGAGTTCATTCTAAAAGATCCAAAAAATTATTAAACTACTAACATATCAAACGTATGAAAAAAATCATGACTAATGGGGTGCTACGTCGCCCTGCTAATTGGAGTTTAAAAATGAGAATTTTTGCAATGCTGATTGCAATTTCATTTTTTGAAGTTCATGCAAGTACTTATTCATTTAACACAGAAACTGTGTTGGAGACAAAAGACGACGCAATAAAACCTGTACAACAATCAATAAGTGGTTCGGTTACAGATTCTAATGGGGCACCTTTACCAGGTGTAAACATTTTAGTTCAAGGAACAAATAAAGGAACTCAAACAGATTTTGATGGAAATTTCTCTATTGATAATGTGGCTTCTGATGCAATACTAACTTTTAGTTATGTTGGTTTTGCAACTCAAAATGTTCCAGTTAATGGACAATCTACTATTAATGTAGTGTTAGCTGAAGATGCTGCACAACTTGATGAAGTTGTTGTAGTTGGTTATGGTAGTACAACCAAAAAAGAAATTACTTCTTCTGTAACTCAAGTAGGAGAAGAAGAATTTAATAAGGGTACAATTAACAATCCTTCTGAATTACTTCAAGGTAAAGTAGCCGGTTTAAGTATTTATAATAAAGGAGGTAATCCAAATGATGATGCAGTTATCCGTTTAAGAGGTATTTCTACTGTTGGATCAAATTCATCACCTTTAATTGTAATTGATGGTGTAATTGGAGCTTCTTTAAATAATATTGACCCTAGTGATATTGCTAGCATGACTGTTTTAAAAGATGGTTCTGCTGCTGCTATTTATGGTTCTCGTGGTTCTAGTGGTGTTATTATAGTGACAACAAAAGCGGGTAAATCTGGAAGCACACAAGTTTCTTATAATGGTTCTGTTGCTGTTGCTTCTATTAATAATAGTATAGATACATTAACAGGAGATGAATTTGCTGCTGCAGGAGGTACAGACTTAGGAAGTAGAACTGATTGGACTGATTTGGTAACAAGAGATGCTGTTTCAAACATTCATAATGTTTCTATTGCTGGTGGTTATGACCAAACTAAATTTAGAGTTTCTACAAACTTTAGAGATGCTCAAGGTATTTTAAATAAAAGTGGTTTTAACCAGTTTAATACAAGACTTAATGCAGGGACTACAATTTTAGATGATAAATTAAAAGTAGATTTTAATGCTTCTTATACAAAAAGAGATTCTGACTTTGGTTTTAATGAAGCATTACGTTATGCAGTTCTTTATAATCCTACTGCTCCAGTTTATGGTGTTGGTTCACCTTATCCATTCAATGCAGAACCTTATGGAGGATATTTTGAAACTTTAGGATTGTTTGATAGTTTTAATCCAGTTTCAATAATTAATCAAAACATTAATAAAGGTAGTAGAAACGAATTTACTTATAGTGCTAAATTTAAATATTCTCTTTCGGATAATTTAGCTTTAAATGCATTATATTCTGAACAAAGTAAAAAATACACAAATAGTGAGTACTATAGAACAACTTCATTATTTAGAGGAAATGCTACAAGTCCAACTCGTAAAGGTTTGGCAAGATTAACTTCTGGAGAAGACAGATTTAAATTATTTGAAATCTACGGTGATTATGATGTTCAAGCTTCTGATAAATTAGATATGAAATTTACCGGTGGTTATTCTTGGCAAGAAGAAAGTTATAACAACTATTTCTTATCTGCAGGAGATTTTCCAAATGATGATTTAGAATATTTAGATGCTTTAGAGTGGTCTCAAGATCAAATTAACGCTGGTCAAATTGATATTAGTAGTGATAGATCTCCAGAACAAAGAATTATTGCATATTTTGGTAGAGTAAGTGGTACATTTGATGATGCTATTTACTTTAATGCATCTGTGCGTAGAGAAGGGTCAACTAAATTAGGAGAAAATAACAAATGGGGAACATTTCCTGCGTTTGGTTTAGGTGTTGATTTAAATAAATACTTACAATTAGATAATACAGACTTATTTAAAGTTCGTTTAGGATATGGAGTTACAGGATCATTACCTGGGCAATATGGATTAGCTTATGCTAGATATAGTCCTGCAGCAGATTTATTAAGTACTAATCAAGATACAGATGCAAACCCAGATTTAAAATGGGAAGAGAAAGCAGAAACTAACTTAGGTATTGAATATTCTGCAGGTCGTTTTAATGCAACCTTAGATTTATATACTCGTAAAGTTTCAGATTTCATCTTAGAAAGAGCAGTGGATGTTGCTGTATATCCAACAGGATCACGTGTTGAAAATGGAGGTGATTTATCAACCAAAGGTTTTGAATTAGCTGTAAATTTTGATATTGTTAAAAAAGAAAACTTAACATATAATTCTGGGTTAGTATTATCTAGTTATAAAACAACATTAGATTCATTTGACAGTACAACATTAAGAGGTAACTTAGGTGCTCCGGGACAAAATGATACTGCAGTAATATTAGTTGCTCCAGGTGAAGAAATTGGTCAAATTTATGGAGCTGTTTGGACAGGTGAAGTAGTTAATGGTAGCCAAGTATTTGCAGATGTAAATGGTGATGGTAATACAGATGCTTCTCAAACATCTCAAATAATAGGAAATCTTATTGATGCTGATGAAGATGGAGTTATTGATGGTGATTTGGCTAAATTAGGAAAAGGTATTCCAGATTTTGAATTAGGATGGTCTCATACACTTACATTCAAAAATTGGGATGTGAATGCATTTTTTAGAGGAGCATTTGGACATAGTTTAGTAAATAACTTTAGAGTATTTTATGAGCCAAGAGTAGGTAGTCAAGGGTCTTATAATTTTGTAAATACAGAATTAGCTGAACCAACAATTACAAATGCAAAATTTAGTTCTTTATATGTTGAAAAAGCAGATTTTGTTAAGCTAGATAATTTTTCAGTAGGTTATACATTTGATATTTCTGAAGATAACAAATATTTTAAAGATGTTAGATTGTCATTAAGTGGTCAAAATTTATTTACAATTACTAATTATACGGGTGCAGATCCAGAACCATCTTTACAAGATAGAGGTTCTGTAGATAATGGTGGTTTCTTAGGAGGAACAGCAGATCCATTAACACCAGGTATAGACAGAAGATACAATTATTTTGCATCTAGAACTATTACTTTTGGTATAAATGTTAACTTTTAATTAAAAAAAACAATGAAAAAAAATATATATAAATTATTTTTAATGTGTTGTGCACTAATTGCTTTTAGTGCGTGTACAGATTTAGATGAAGTTTTAGTTGGTGAAGTTGGCAATTCATTCAACGGAGAGGAACCAGATTTTGGAAGCTTTGATGGTGGAGGTTCAGGTCCTGCTGATGCGGTTAGTTCAGCATATAACCAATTAAGAGAATCAGGTTCTGCAAACCATGGAGGATACTGGTCAATTCAATCTGTATCTACAGATGAAATGGCTGTTACTCAAAAGGGTGGTGACTGGTATGATGGTGGTATCTGGATTGATATGCACAGACATACTTATGGTCCTGCAAATGGACCAATTAATGGAACTTGGGGAGCACAATATGCTGCTATTGGAGCTTGTAACACTGCGTTGGCTTCTGCAGGTTTAGATGCTAACCAAACTGCTCAGGTAAGAGCATTAAGAGCGTTCTTTTACTACCGTTTATTAGATTTATATGGTAGAGTAAAACTTGTAACAACACCAGGTGCAGATGCACCTCAATCATCAAGAGCTGATGTATTTAGCTTTGTTGAAAGTGAATTGTTAGCATCTTTAGGTATTACAAGTGTAACTGCTGCAATGGATTTGTCTTCAAGCCCATTAGGTACTGCACAAACTCAATATAGAATTAATCAATTTGCTGCTTTAGGTTTATTAGCTAAATTGTATTTAAATGCTGAAGTATATACGGGTACTCCTAGATATACAGAGGCTTCACTTGCTGCAGGTTATGCAATTGATAACGGTGGTTATATTTTAAGTGATTCAAGTTACTCTGTTCCAAATCCAGGAAAAAGGCCTAGTGTGGATTCAGATCCAGATGAATTATCAGGATATGCAGCTGTATTTGCACCTAATAATCAAGATAACCCTGAAATTATTTGGTCAATTGCTTATGATAATGTTACTGGTGGGAATATGAACTTTGCGCAAATGACTCTACATTATTCTAGTCAGTTTACTTGGAATTTACAAAATCAACCTTGGAATGGATATTCAGCCTTAGAAGATTTTTACAATTCTTATGATAATTCTGATAGCCGTAAAACAGCTAACTTTATTGTTGGTCCACAGGCTGATTATGAAGGTTCAGTTATATTAGATTATGCTGCAACTGGAGGGGATTTAGCTTTAGATTACACAGTTGATATTAATGAGCTTGAACCAAATGCATCTAGAAAAGGTGGTGCACGTTTAGGTAAATTTAGTTTTAGACAAGGTCAAAGAGATAATATGGATAATGATTATCCAATAATTAGATTAGGAGATTTATATTTAATTCGTGGAGAAGCAGATGCTAGAGCTTCAGGAAACTGGAGTATGGCCTTAAATGATGTAAATACTATAAGAGCTAGAGCTGGAGTACCAGCATTGTCTTCTGTTGATGAGGATAGTTTTTTAGCTGAAAGAGGTAGAGAAATGTTTATGGAGGTTACACGTCGTCAAGATTTAATCCGTTTTGGTAGATTTAACGATTCGTGGTGGGAAAAACCAGCTTCACAACCATTTAGAAATGTATTCCCAATCCCACAAGAACAAATTGATGCCAGTGGAGGTACATTAACTCAAAATACTGGATATTAATTTAAATATTTAAGGATGTTTTAAAAAAAAAGGATACTTTTATTTATAATAGTATCCTTTTTTAATTTATTATATTTTGATGAAGAAATTGTTGTTTATTTTAGTCTCGAGTTTCATTTTAATATCTTGTAATTCTGAAGTTTCTGATACTGGTTTGTTTAGTTTAAAAGATAAAGCTACAGGTATCAATTTTGAAAATAATTTGGAATATACAGAAGAACTAAACCCTTATACCTACAGAAATTTTTATAATGGTGGAGGTGTTGTGATTGGAGATATAAATAATGACAATTTATTGGATATTTACTTCACAGGAAATTTAGTTAACAATAAATTATACTTAAATAAAGGAAATTGGGAGTTTGAAGACATAACAGAAAATGCGGGAGTAGCCTGTGACAATGTTTGGTCCTCAGGAGCTACTTTTGTGGATATTAACCATGATGGTTTATTGGATATTTATGTTTGTAAAGCTGGTCCTCCAAGTAAAAAAAATAACAGGCATAATGAATTATTTATAAATAATGGAGATTTAACCTTTTCTGAACAATCAAGAAAATATGGATTAGATATTACAGGTTTAGCTGTACAGGCTAATTTTTTTGATTATGATAAAGATGGTGATTTAGATTGTTACCTGTTAAGCAATTCTATTAGGGCTGTTGGAAACTACGATTTGATTAAGGATCAAAGAAATACACCTACTACTTCAGGTAATAAATTTTTGAAAAATGAAAATAACTTTTTTGTTGATATAACTCAAGAAGCTAATATATACTCAAGTGCCATTGGTTTTGGTTTAGGAATTACCGTAAGCGATTATAATAATGATACTTGGCCAGATATTTTTGTGTCAAACGATTTTTTTGAAAGAGATTATTTATATATCAATCAACAAAACGGCACTTTTAAAGAAGATTTAGAAAATCAGTTTGGATCTATTTCAATGGGGTCAATGGGTGCAGATGCAGCTGATTTAAACAACGATTCTAAAACAGATATTATGGTAACCGAAATGTTGCCAAAAACATTAGAAAGACAACGTACAAAAACACTTTTTGAATCGTGGAATAAGTACGATATGGAAGTTAAAAATGGGTATCACCACCAATTTTCTAGAAATGCATTACATAGAAATATAGGAGACAATGGCTTTGTAGAAGTAAGCCGTTTTTCAAATGTCGCAGCTTCAGAATGGAGTTGGGCTAGCTTATTGTTTGACGCTGATAATGATGGGTTAAAAGATGTTTTTATTAGTAATGGTATTTATAAAGATTTGCTAGATAGAGATTATTTGGTTTATATGGCAAATGAAGAGAAAATTAAGGATATGATTAAAAATGACAAACAAGTCATGAATAAATTAATAGACCTTATGCCATCGCAACCAGTGCCAAATGCAACCTATAAAAATTTAGGAAATTTTCAGTTTGTAGAACAATCAAATAAATGGGGATTGGCAAAACCAAGTTTTAGTAATGGAAGTTCTTATGGAGATTTAGATAATGATGGAGATTTAGATTTGGTTGTAAATAATGTAAATATGCCTGCTTTTGTTTATGAAAACAAAACGGATACTGCTCAATATAAAAGTATTACTATAAAATTAAAAGGTGCAGTTAAAAATACCCAAGCCATTGGAGCTAAAGCAGAACTGTTTTATAACCAAAATCAATATAGCATATTAGAAAATTTTCCGTCAAGAGGATTTGAAAGTTCAATTTCAAGCAACTTATTATTTGGTGTAAACAATACGAATAACATAGATAGTTTATTAATTACATGGCCAGATGGTTTTAAATCAAAGATTAAAAATTTAACAACAAATAAAACCTACACGTTTAATCAACCAGAAAATGACTCCATAAAAAACATAAATAATGGCTTAATAAAACTTAACCCATTAAATAAATCAACAAATCTCTTCAATTTTAAACATAAGGAAAATAATTCGGTTGACTTTAATAGAGAACAATTGTTGCCGGAAATGTACAATAATGAAGGACCTAATATAACTAGTGCGGATATAAATAATGATGGAAATCCAGATTTTTATATTGGAGGAGCTAAAGGACAAGGAGGAAAATTATTTATTTCTCAACCAGATAATTCATACAAAGAAATTACCCAACCATTTGATTTAAACTCAAAGTCTGAAGATACCGATGCAGTATTTTTTGATAGTGATAATGATGGTGATTTAGATTTATACGTTACTAGCGGTGGAAAATCATTTTCTAAATTTGACTTTTCACTAAATGATAGATTATATATAAATGATGGAAAGCAAAACTTCAGTATAAATGTTGAGGCATTAAAATTTAATTCACCAATAAGCACTTCAACAGTTGCGGTTTATGATTTTGATCAAGACGGAGATACTGATATTTTTATAGGAGAACGCTTTAAAGTTGAAACATATGGATTGCCTGTAAGTGGCTATTTATTGGAAAATAAAGGCGATAATAAATTCGAAATATCAAATCAAAAAGCCTTGCAGAATATTGGGTTAATAACAGACGCTTCTTGGGAAGATTTGAATAACGATGGTGTAAAAGATTTGATAGTTGTTGGAGAATGGATGCCTATTTCAGTTTTTATAAATAATAAAGGAATTTTAGAAAATAAAACAGAAGAGTTTGGATTAACTAAAACAAAAGGTTATTGGAAAACACTAAAAGTTGTTGATATTGATGCTGATGGAGATTTAGATTTTATTGCTGGAAATAAAGGAACAAATACTTTTTTTAAAGAAGGTACAAGAATGTATGTTTCAGATTTTGATAATAATGGAACTATTGAACAAATTATTTGTCACAAAATAAATAATACATATTACCCAATTGTTGATAGAGATGAACTAGTATCGCAACTGGCAAGTGTAAAAGAAAATCTATTATTTTATAAAGATTATGCAACGGCAACAATGCAAACTATTTTTACAAAAGAACAAATAGAAAAAGCAACTGTTTTAGATATTGATATACTAAACACTACTGTATTTATTAATAATAATAACACGTTTAAATCTCTAAAATTACCCAATGAAATTCAATATTCAAATGTTGAAGCCATTGAAGTAATTGACGTAAATAATGATGGTTATTTAGATGTTTTTTTTGGTGGAAATCAATATTTAGTGAAGCCACAATTTGGAAGACAAGACGCATCTAAAGGATGGTTATTATTTGGAGATAAAAATCAAAATTTTAATACAATAACTCCTTTAAATATAAAAGGGCAAATAAGAGATTTTAATATTAGTTTAATTAATAACAAACACTATTTATTAACAACAATTAATAACGACAGTTTAAAAATTTATGAGATTAAAAAGCAATTATAATTACTAATAATAATTAACTTTAAACATTTCACTAAACACACATAAAAATAAATTTATATATGAAATTAATAAGCTTAAACAAGGTATTCCTTTTTTTATTAATTCTTTCCGTATTTTCCTGTCAGTCAGATTATACAAAACTTGTTAAAAAAGAACTGGCAAGTGGTAAGCAATATGATTCAATTTTTCATAATTTAAAATTTGGACAAACCAAAAGCGATTTTTTTAAAATATGTTGGGGGCTTAATGAAGAGGGAATTGCAACTCACGGACCCTCAAATAATTATGTTCAAACAATCCTAAAATCTCAAGATACAACAAATTCAACAGAAGATATCAGAATGTTGTTTTATGCAAAATTTAATCCTGAAAATATAATTACTGCAATGGATGTTAAGTTTTCATTTGTGGCTTGGGCTCCTTGGAATGATGATTTATTGGCCGATAAATTACTTCCAAAAGTTAAAGATACTTTAATGAAATGGTATCCAGGAAACCCATTTATTAAAGTCAAAAATAATATTTTGGTAAAAGTAGACGGTAACAGACAAATTCAGTTAGCACAAGAATCTGATAGAGATGTATCCGTTTTAATTGAAGATTTAGCTTATAAGTACAACAATATTAATAAGTAAAAAACATGAAATATATTTATAGTATCTTTTTACTTGCATTTTTAGTTTCTTGTAGTAAAAAACAAGAAATAATACAAGAAACAGCACCTCAATTTGAATTGCTTTCTGCTACCAGTACAGGAATTAATTTTAGTAATAATTTGGTTTCTACAAACGAATTTAATGTTTACAAGTATCGGAATTTTTACAATGGTGGAGGTGTAGCTATTGGAGATATAAATAACGATGGATTTGAAGATATTTACCTGACTTCTAACTTAAATGAAAATAAACTTTATTTAAATAAAGGGGATTTTAAATTTGAAGATATAACTGAAAAGGCTGGTGTTGGTGGCTCAAAAGCTTGGTCAACAGGAGTCTCTATGGTTGATATAAATGCGGATGGTTTATTAGATATTTATGTTTGTAATTCTGGTGATGTACAAGGAGATAATAAACAAAATGAATTTTTTATAAATAATGGAGATTTAACTTTCACAGAAAAGGCTTCAGAATTAGGCTTAGATGACAAAGGTTTCTCAACACATGCATCTTTTTTTGATTATGATAAAGATGGTGATTTAGATGTTTATCTTTTAAATAACTCCTACCAATCTATTGGGAGCTTTAATTTAACAAAAAACGAACGTCCTAAAAGAGATGTTTTAGGTGGCGATAAATTGTTTGAAAATAAAGATGGAAAATTTATTGATGTTAGTGAAAAAGCAGGTATTTATGGAAGTATAATTGGTTTTGGATTAGGAGTAACAGTGGGTGATATGAATGATGATGATTGGCTAGATATTTATGTTTCTAACGACTTTTTTGAAAGAGATTATTTATACATCAATCAAAAAAATGGAACTTTTAAAGAGTGTTTAACAAGCACAATAAATTCTATAAGTGGAGCATCAATGGGTGCAGATGCTGCAGATGTTAATAATGATGGATACAACGATATTTTTGTAACCGAAATGCTGCCAAGCGAATACGATAGGTTAAAAACAGTCACCACTTTTGAAGATTGGAACAAATACCAATACAATTTAAAAAACGATTATTACCATCAGTTTACCCGAAATATGTTGCAACTAAACAACAGCAATTTAACGTTTAGTGAAGTTGGTAGATTTAGTGGTGTTGAAGCTTCAGATTGGAGTTGGGGAGCCTTACTTTTTGATATGAATAATGATGGTTTAAAAGATTTATTTGTTGCCAATGGTATTTATAAAGATTTAACAAATCAAGATTATTTAAAATACATTGCAAATCAAGAGGTTATTGAAGCTATTTTTAAAAATAATGAATTAGACTATAAAAAATTAATAGATATTATTCCATCAAACAAAGTGAAAAATCATGCTTATATTAATTTGGGTGGTTTAAAATTTGAAAGGCAAAATAATGGCTTAAATACAGAAAGTTTTTCAAACGGCTCGGCCTATGGAGATTTGGATAATGATGGCGATATGGATTTGGTAGTTAATAATGTGAATGCAGAGGCTTTTATTTATAAAAATAATTTAGATAATACCAATACTAATTATCTAAAAGTTATTTTAAAAGGTGAAGGATTGAATAAAGATGCCATTGGTGCAAAACTAAAACTAACTAACAAAGAAAATGTTTATTATCTAGAGCAACAACCAGCAAGAGGTTTTCAATCATCAATGGATAACAGGCCTAATTTTGGGTTTAAAGATAAAGACAGTTTAACGTTAACAGTAACCTGGCCTTCTGGAAAAATCACACAATTGGTTAATGTTGACGTGAATACAGCCATTACATTAAATGAAAAAGATGCTGTTTTAGATGAAAATAATGTAGTAGCTAAAAATAATGAAAAACCACTTTTTACTAAAAATAAGGGTATTATAAATTTTGTTCATAAAGAAAGCAATTATATAGATTTTAACATAGAAAGATTAACACCTTTTATGAGAAGTACTGAAGGACCGAAAATGGCTGTTGCTGATGTGAACAATGATGGTGAAGAAGATATTTTTATTGGAGGTTCAAAAAATACTTCAGGAACATTATTCATTCAAAAAAATAATTATTTTGTTAAACAAACAATTGGTGATTTTGAACTTAATAAAGTAACAGAAGATGCTGAAAGTGCCTTTTTTGATGCAGATGGAGATGGAGATTTAGATTTGTATGTATGTAGTGGTGGAGTAGAGTTTTCTAAATTCAGCCCTAATTATTTGGACAAACTTTATATAAACAATGGCAGTGGTAATTTTACAATATCTAAACAACTTTTACCAACTTTAGAAGGTTACCATAGCAGTAGTACGGTTACAGTTGCAGATATTGATAATGATAATGATTTAGATTTATTTGTTGGAGAAAGAGTTATTCCAAATGCTTACGGAAATCCTGGATCAGGGTTTTTACTTATAAATGATGGTAAAGGAAACTTTACTGAAAAATCGAATGAGTTTGCGCCTGAATTTAAAAATTTAGGAATGATTACAGATGCTATTTTTATTGACATAAACAACGATAATTTTAAAGATTTGGTAGTTGTTGGTGAGTTTATGGGAATTGAAGTATTTGAAAATAACAAGGGTATATTTAAAAAATCTAAAAGCAATAATCTATCAAATTTAAAAGGTTGGTGGAATACTATTGAACAAAGTGACTTAGATAACGATGGTGATTTAGATTTAATTGTTGGAAATCATGGGTTAAATAGTAGATTTAGAGCTTCGGAAAAAGAGCCTATAAAATTGTTTGCTAATGATTATGATGGGAATAGCTTTTTAGATCCAATATTAGCTTTTACAGCAGAAAACGGGAAACAATATCCGTATGCTTTAAGACATAATTTGGTGGATCAATTAAAATATTTAAGTAAAAAATACCCAGATTACGAGTCCTTTAAAAATGCCTCTATAGATTCAATTTTTACAAAAGAACAATTGGATAACAGCTTAATTTTAGAAGCAAACATCTTAAGTTCTGTTGTGCTTATAAATAATGGTGATTTTACTTTTGAAGTAAAAGAGTTGCCATTTAACGCACAACTTACACCAATTTATGCGATTTCAACTGCTGATTTTGACAGTGATGGGGATCAGGATATTATTTTAGGTGGAAATCTAGATGGAGTAATGCCTGAGTTTGGAAGATACGATGCTTCTTTTGGAACCTATTTAGAAAATATTGGAAATGCTAATTTCAAGTCTCATAAAACTGGAAAAGGATTAAATATTAGAGGTCAGGTAAGAGCTATTAAAAATATTAAAAACAAACTATTTATAACTAAAAATAACGACTCATTAGAGGTTTATAATTATTAATATGGCGAAAAGAATAGTCTTTATTTTTCTATTAATTGTAAGTTGCTCAAAAAAGCAAGACAAAACACTTGTAGAAAAAAATATAGCAGAAAATGCACCGTTTTTAACTATTGATGCTAGTGTTTCAGGAATTGATTTTTCAAATGATTTAATACCAAGTGGCGACTTAAATATTATAGAATATCTGTATTATTATAACGGAGGAGGAGTTGCGCTGGGAGATATTAATAATGATGGATTGGATGATATTTACCTTTCAGGAAATCAAAAACCTGATAAGTTATACCTAAACTTAGGGAATTTAAAATTTAAAGATATTTCATTAAGTAGCAAAATAAGTCAGGATGCTACTTGGTCAACCGGTGTAACAATGGTTGATATAAATAATGATGGGTTTTTAGATATTTATGTTTGTAAAGTTGGTAAATATAAAGGCTTAAAAGCAACTAACCAATTATTTATAAATAACGGAGATAATACATTTAATGAAAAAGCAGCCGATTACGGACTTAATTTTTCTGGATTTTCAACCCAAGCTTCATTTTTTGACTATGATAATGACGGAGATATGGATATGTATTTATTAAACCATTCGGTACACTCAACACATTCCTATGGAAATTCAGAGTTAAGAATGAAATCAGATACACTTTCTGGTGACATTTTATATGAAAATATTTCAGAAAATGGGAATATAAAATTTATTGATATTACTAAAAAAGCTAATATTTACAATAGCCCTTTAGGTTATGGACTTGCTATAGCAACATCTGATGTTAATAATGATGGTTTTATAGATATTTATATTGGAAATGATTTTCATGAAAATGATTACCTGTACATAAATAACGGCGATAAAACATTTACAGAATCTAGTGCAGAATTTTTTAATCACACTTCAAGATTTACTATGGGTGTAGATATTGCAGATATAACAAATGATGGAAATTTAGATGTAGTGAGTTTAGATATGATGCCTTATAAAACCGATGTATTTTTAAAATCAGGTGGAGAAGATACCGATAAAGTAAATCAAATTAAAAAATCATTTGGATTTCAACAGCAATATGCCAGAAATCATTTGCAAATAAACAACGGAGATCATTTTGTTGATGCCGCTTTAATTGCTGAAACACATGCAACAGACTGGAGTTGGTCTCCACTAATTTTTGATTTTAATAATGATGGTTTAAATGATATTTATATCACAAACGGTATTTATAAAAGACCTAACGATTTAGATTATATAAACTACTTAAGTAATTTAGATTTTGCTAAATACAATAAAACTTCACAAGATACTTTAGAGCAAAAGTTAATTAATACTATGCCAATGATAAATTTGCCAAATGTTTTATTTCAAAATAATGGTGATTTAGCATTTAAAAAAACAATAGTTGATCCAAATAATACAAGTTCATATTCAAATGGTGCTGCATATTCCGATTTAGATTTGGATGGTGATATAGATATTGTTGTAAATAATTTAAATGAAAAAGCAACAGTTTTAGAAAATAAGGAAGCGCAGTTAGAAAAGCATAATTATATAACCGTTAATCTTTTAGAGGCAAATAAAAGTTTAAATACTAACGGAGCAAAAGTATATGTGTATGCTAATGGAAAGCAATTTTATAAAGAGCAAACAACTGTAAAAGGGTTTTTATCTAGCTCAACCAGGCAAGTTCATTTTGGTTTAAATAACTTAACAGCTGTAGATTCTATAAAAGTTATTTGGAACAATGGTACACAAACAGTAAATAGTAATGTAAAGCTAAATTCAGTTATTACTATTTCAAAAGAAAATACTTCAAAATATAATTATAAAATCCAACCCAAAAAGGAGTTTACAACATTTAATTATACGCACAAAGAGAACAAGTATTTAGATTATGAAAGAGAAGGGTTAATTCCTGAAAATCTTTCTATTGAAGGACCTTCTGTGGTTCAGGCAGATTTTAATGCCGATGGTTTAAGTGATTTATTTATTGGTGGTGCAAGAAATCAAACGTCCGTTTTATATATTCAAAATAAAAATGGAGGTTATACAATTAAAGAAACGCCCGATTTTTTAAAGGATAATAAGTATGAAGATGTTGATGCAATTGCTTTTGATATTGATGCGGATAACGATTTAGATATTTATGCATTAAGTGGTGGAAACGACTTTAAAGAAGGCGATCCAATGTTAGAAGATAGAGTATATATAAACGATGGAAAAGGAAACTTTACCAGGCTAAATTCAAATCTTTTAACAACTAATGGAGGTTCGGTTTCAAGCTTCGATTTTGATAAAGATGGATTGCAAGATTTATTTATTGGAAATCGTTCAATTCCAGGCGCCTATGGATTGTCTCCATTTAGTTTTATTTTAAAAAATAAAGGAAATAACAGCTTTGAAATTGTTGAAAAAAGGAGGTTTGGAATGATAACTTCCAGTGAATTTGTAGATATAGATAATGATGGATTTGTTGAGTTGATTATGGCTGGAGATTGGATGCCAATAACAGTTTTATCGTACACAACAGAAGGAAAATTTGAGAACAAAACAACACAATTTGGTTTAGATAAAACCAATGGAATGTGGAACGTAATCAAAGTTTCTGATTTTAATAATGATGGAAAACTAGATATAATTGCAGGAAATACAGGTTTAAACTTTAAATGGAAGGCATCTGAAACAGCTCCAGTAAAAATATATTTAGATGATTTTGATAACAACGAGCAACTAGATCAACTTATTTTTTACAACTATTTTGGAAAATATGTACCATTTGCTTCAAAAGATAAATTGGTGCAGCAATTACCTTCATTAAAAAAGAGATTTACTAATTATAGTAAGTTTTCAAATGTAGAAAAGCTTGAAGATCTTACAGAAAAACCAGCTTCAGAAATTTTAGAAACCAAATATATTTATGAGTTACGCTCTATGATATATGTAAATAATGGAACTATATTTACACCAAAACCATTGCCAAAAGAGGCTCAGTTAAGTACTATTGAAGATGTTTTAATAGCTAATAATGAAATCCTTTTTACAGGGAACTATTATGGTTTTGTAACAGAGTTGGGCGAATGTTCATCAAATTCAGGTGGTGTAATTACACTTTCTGAAAACAACATGTTAAATAATGTAAAATCATTAAATCTGCCGAAAGATTTTAGCGGTAGAAAAATTGTGAAATTAAAAGAAAATACTTTTTTAATTGTATCAAATAACGGTAAATCAATAATTGTAAATTCAGAAAAATAATAAATTAATAATGAAATATTTAAACACAAAAATTCAGCTAATATTCGTTGCTTTTGCTGTATTAATTAGTTGTGGTAAACCAGCTGAGCACATAACAGTAACTCCTGAACTTTTTCACGAATCTGTTAATAAGGTTACAAATATTATGATTCATGATATTTTTTCACCTCCTGTAGCAAGTAGAGTTTACGCATATCCAAATATTGCAGCCTATGAAATTTTAGCTCAAAATAGTTCCGAATTTCAATCGTTAAATGGAAAACTAAATGAGTTTACACCTATTCCTACACCAGCAGATTTAAAAGAAGTAAATTTAGAATTGGCAGCACTTATTGCACATATGGAAATAAGTAAAAAATTAATTTTTTCTGAAGATCGCATGGCTGTATTACAAGATAGTTTATATGCGCAATGGGAAACTGTAAATGAAGTAGAATATAACAAATCTAAAACTTATGCGCTAAATGTTGTAAAACATATAAAGGGGTGGATGGATAAGGACAATTACAACCAAACCAGAACTATGCCTAAGTTTACAGTTGATACGGATGATCCATCACGTTGGCAACCAACACCGCCAAGTTATATGGATGGCATTGAGCCGCATTGGAATAAAATTAGACCATTTTTATTAGATTCCGCAGCACAATTTAAACCAGAAAGACATCCTGAATTTTCGCTGGAAAAAGGTTCTAAATTTTATGAAGAACTTATGGAAGTATATAATGTGAGCCAGGATATAACTAAAAGAGGTGATAAAACTGAAGAAATTGAAATAGCACAGTTTTGGGATTGTAATCCTTTTGTATCTGTAACCAGGGGTCATTTTATGTTTGCTACCAAAAAAATATCTCCAGGTGCACACTGGATTGGTATTACCCAAATTGCTTCAAAAAAAGCGAATTCAAATGTAGCACAAACTGTAAATGCTTACACAAAAACCTCTATCGCAATTGCTGATGCTTTTATTAGCTGTTGGGATGAAAAATTTAGATCCAATCTTATTAGGCCAGAAACATTAATAAATCAGAATATTGATCCAGATTGGTTGCCAATTTTACAAACACCACCTTTTCCTGAATATACTAGCGGGCACTCAGTTGCTTCTGGATCCGCATCGGTGATGTTAACCGAGCTTTTTGGTGATAATTTTAATTTTGATGATGATGTTGAGGTGCCTTTTGGTTTGCCAGTTAGAAGTTTTAAATCGTTTTATGCTGCTTCAGCTGAAGCAGCAATAAGTAGGTTATATGGTGGTATTCATTATAGAGCTGCTATAGATAATGGTTTAGATCAAGGTAAAAAAGTTGGACATTTTGTTGTTGAAAAGTTAAAAGACACTAAGTAATAATTAAGTTTAAAACTAACTAAAAAACTCCCATTTTATATTCTAAAAATGGGAGTTTTTTTGTTTACAGGAGTTCATTTAACAATCTATATTATTTAAATAAAGGGTTTGTTTTTAAGTTAAATCGATAACGATTTCGGCTAATTATACAACACATTTGTTAATTTCAATTTCATATAAAAATTAAAATATTATAACTTAGAGTATTCAATAATTTAAACTGTATTTGGACACCATGAAAAATCTATATTTTACTCTAATTATGTTGCTGATAATTGGCTGCAATGAAACAAAAACTGAAATAATGGCGGAAGATACTTCAATTAATAAAAAGTGGTGGAAAGAAGCTATTGTATATCAAATTTATCCAAGAAGTTTTAAAGATACTGATGGGGATGGAGTTGGTGATTTAAAAGGAATTGTTGAAAAGTTAGATTATATAAAAAGCCTTGGTGTAAATGCAGTTTGGCTAAACCCTATTTATAGTTCTCCAAACGATGATAATGGGTATGATGTAAGTGATTATAGAAATATAATGACTGATTTTGGTACTATGGAAGATTTTGATTTAATGTTGAAAGGAATGCATGAAAGAGGTATAAAATTAATAATGGATGTTGTAGTTAATCATAGTAGTGATGAACACGAATGGTTTAAACAATCAAGAAGTTCAAGAGAAAACCCATACCGAGATTATTACCATTGGTGGCCAGCGGAAAAAGGGAAACCAAATTATAGATACAGCTTGTTTGATGAAAATGGTGATGCTTGGAAATACGATGCGCAAACAGATGCTTATTACCTGCATTATTTCTCTCAAAAACAACCGGATTTAAACTGGGAAAACCCAAAAGTTAGACAAGAAGTATATGATATTATGAAATTTTGGGCGGAAAAAGGTGTAGATGGCTTTCGATTAGATGCTTTTCAATTTGCTGCTAAAGACACTACATTTCCTGCGTTTCCTAAGGAAGACCTTCAAAAAAACTTTATAAAATATTATGCAATGCAAGGTAATTTACATGGTTATTTAAAAGAAATGAATGAGGAGGTTTTTAGCAAATATGATGTTATGAGCGTTGCTGAAGGCGCAGGTAGAAATTTTGAAGATGCACACAACTTAGTTGATGAAGATAGAAAAGAATTAAACATGGCTTATGCTTTTGATGGCGTAGATATTGCAAAACCTGAAGGATACAGTTTAAAGCATTTTAAAGATGTTTTTTCTAAATGGGATAGCGCTTTTGCTAAAAAAGGGTGGTTATCTATATTTCTTTCAAATCATGACCAAGCAAGGTTAGTAAGCAGGTTTGCAAATGATAGTAATGAGTTTCGTGCTACTTCAGCTAAAATGTTAAATACCTTTATTTTAAGTATGCGCGGTACACCATATTGCTATTATGGAGATGAATTAGGAATGACAAATATTGGATTTGAAACTATTGAGGAATACCAAGATATTGCGGCAATTAACGGTTATAAAAAGGCATTAAAAGAAGGGGAAGATATGACAGTTTTTATGAAAAACTTAAAGTTTAGTTCACGTGATAATGGAAGAACACCAATGCAATGGGATACTACCGAAAATGCAAATTTTACAATTGGGAAGCCTTGGTTGCCAGTAAACGAAAATTATAAAGAAATTAATGTTGAAGCGGAAGAGCAAAATCCAGATTCAGTGCTTAGCTATTTCAAAAAAATGGTAAATCTGCGAAAGGAAAATCCGGTTTTAATTTATGGTGATTATACTTTAATTGAACCCGAGAATGAGCAGGTTTATGCGTATACTAGAATTTTGGATAATCAAAAAATGTTGGTGATTTTAAATTTTTCTGATAAAGAAGCAAGCTTAGAAATACCTGCTACATTTTTAATTAAAAATGTAGCAATTAATAATTATCCAAATTATAATACTAAAGATCAAACTGTTTTATTACAACCATATCAATCAATTATTTTTTCTTTAAAATAGCTGATTTTTATTCACTCATTAATTTAAAACCTTGGTTGTGAATATTTTCAATTTTAATTGAAGGGTCGTTTTTTAATAGTTTTCTTAGCCTTGTTACAAATACATTTAAGCTTTTTCTATTAAAATAATCATTTTTACCCCAAATAGTATTTAAAATATCTTTATGTTTACAAATATGGTTTTTGTTTTTTAGTAAATATACCAAAAGTTCACTTTCTCGTGAGGTTAGCTGCCATTTTTCACTTTCAAAACTTAACTCAAAGTCAAGAGGATTATAGGTGTAGAAGCCAATTTTATAAAGTTCTTTTTGGGAGGTGTTTTTTTTAGCTAAAATATGAAGTAAATTATTTAATCTAACTACAAGTTCTTCTTCATCAATTGGTTTTCTAATATAGTCTACAGCTCCTAAAGAAAAACCTTTTAAAACATCAATTTTTAAAGATCTGGCAGTTAAAAATAAAAACGGAATAGAAATATTTTTTTGATTGATGTTTTCAGCCAATTTAAAGCCATCCATATCTGGCATCATAACATCTAAAATACATAAATCGAATTGTTGTTCTTCCAAAACTTTTAAAGCATCGTTCCCATTTTTTACCCAAATTACAGTAAAATTCTTCATTTTAAGATATTCATTAAGCAAATATCCTAGTGAAGCATCGTCTTCTACTAAAAGTAATTTATACATTTTCATACCTTAATTAAGTTTTAACAATGGGTAATTTTATGGTAATTAATGTTCCCTTGTGTAATTCACTTTCTAAATCAATGGTTCCTTTATGCAAGGTTACAATTTTTTTTACATAATTTAAACCCAATCCATATCCTTTTACGGTATATAAATCGCCCGATGAAACTCTAAAATGCTTTTTAAATATGTTTTTTTGATCTTTTTTTTGAATACCAATTCCATTATCTTTAATTGAAATGTGTAATTTGTTGTTTTTTACAATGCTTTTAAGTTCAATTTTTGGTGATTCGGCTTTATATTTTTTTGAATTATCTAATAAATTATTAATGGCATTTATTAAATGTATTGGTTCACAATTTAACGTATAATCTATATCGGTAAGTTTGTAAGTAAATGATACATTTTCCATTTTTGAAATGTTACTAAATTCCTCACATAATTTTTTTAGATGAGGCTTAAAATTGGTTTCAGTAAATTGTAATGCATTAGTTTTTTTGTCTAAACTAGCCAATTGTAATACTTTATCTATATGTTGTTTTAATCTATCATTTTGACTTTTAATAATTTCTAAATAGGTTTTTGTTTCCTCAGTTTCTTTTTCTTGAAGCATTTTTGTTGCCAAACCAATTGAAAAAACTGGAGTTTTAAGTTCGTGTGTAAGGTTATTTATAAAATCGTTGGTCATTGTAATAATACTTTGTTGCCAATAAAGCGATTTTAAAACCCAAATAACTACAAAAATAATGGCTATTAAAAAGATAACACTTGGTATATTTAACCCATTTAATTGAAATAAAAAATACTCGTTAATATTGTTAAATTTCAATTCTAAAACTACATTTTTATCAGCTAAATTTGGTAAATACCCTAGAAGATCAATAGTGTATTTTTTTAATTTGTCCTCATTTTCAATGTAGTTGATAGACTGTATTTTTAAATCAGAATCTTTAACAAACAGTTTATATGAAAAGTCGGTTTTAATGCCATTTTCTAAAAGTCGATCCTCTAAAAAGCTGCTTAAAAAATATCCTGCTGCATTTTTTACGCTATCTAATTCAGT
Organism: Lutibacter oceani; assembly: GCF_003384935.1. GTDB lineage: Bacteria > Bacteroidota > Bacteroidia > Flavobacteriales > Flavobacteriaceae > Lutibacter > Lutibacter oceani. Next base: position 650,594 of record NZ_QTTQ01000009.1, on the reverse strand, counting down.
ATTAAAATAGGTGTCATCATTTGTAAGTGCTGTTCCTAATAAAAATGTAAGTTTATTGTTGTTTGTTAGTTCACTTTTTACAGTTTTTATTGTTTTTCCAATATTTTGGTTGAATTTAACTTGAGCCAGATTTAAACCAATTTTTAGGTAGTTGTATTGAATAACTATTAGCCCTATTACAGAAACCATAAAAATGACAATATAAATACTCTTTTTTTTCAAAATGATGTTATTTATTAATAATTGAATTTAAAATACAGTTTTTAAAGGTATAAAACTACTAAAGAACTTGCGCAAAAGCCCTTTATTTTCTTTTTATTAATAACATTAACTTTTCATTAATCTTTTTTACTTTACATTGAATTTTATATATGTTAAATATATTTAGTTTTGTTCAAAAGTTAATTAATGAATCAAAAAAGTACAACTTTTAAATCACTTTCAATTACTATAGGTATTGTTTATTTTGCCTTTGGTGTTTTAAAGTTTTTTCCAAGTTTAAGTCCAGCTGAAGATTTGGCTGAGCGAACAATAAATAATCTTACGTTTGGGTTATTAAGCGGTAAATTTGCACTAATTTCATTAGCAATTATGGAAACAATTATAGGCGTTGCTTTCATTTTTCAAATTAAGAAAAAGGTAGTCATCCAATTAGCACTTTTTCATATGATTTGTACATTTTTACCGTTTATATTTTTTCCAGAACTAACCTTTAATACTTCCTTAACATCATTTTCTATTGTTGGGCAGTATATAGTTAAAAATGTTATTATAATCAGCGTGCTACTTAACTTAAAATTAGCATATAATAATATTAATACAGATTTAGTTCTCGAAAAAACTGAATAATATTCATTTTAAAAAGGGTTTAAAATAATAAACTGCACCTAACAAAAGATGCAGTTTATTAAAAACTTAATTACTATTTTATTTATAATTTTTTTGAAGTTAATTCTTTAATTTCTACTTGTGGAGTCAATGATTTATGCACTTTTTCTACCATAATTTCATTGCTTAACATAAATGTTGAAGAAGCGTTAATTGTTTCGCTTGAGCTTCCAATTTTAACGGTATAGGTTCCTGCATCTACAATCCAACTATTTCTTTTTGTGTTAAAAGATGCTAAATCTTTATTAGTTAAAACAAATTGTAATGTTTCACTTTCTCCAGGAGCTAGTAGTTTGGTTTTAGCAAAAGCTTTTAGTTCCATTGTTGGTTTGTCTAAAATGCTTTTTGGAGCATCAACATACAATTGTACTACTTCTTTACCACTTACTTTTCCTGTATTTGTTATGGTAATTGATACATTTGCGGCATTATTTTCAGCACCTGTATTTATTGAAATATTTTCATATGAAAAATTGGTATATGAAAGTCCAAAACCAAATGGATATGCAGTTTTTACATTAAACGTATTAAAATATCTGTAGCCAACATAAATGCCTTCTTCATAAATAACTTCTGACGGTTTTCCCATAGACATCGCTCCCATTTTTACTTCTTCTGTATTTGGAAGTTCTTTACCTGGGAAATTTTTTCCGCTTTCAATATCTGTATAATCTATTGGAAATGTTGTAGGTAATTTACCAGAAGGATTTACATTTCCTAAAATAACATCAACCAAAGCATTTCCAGCTTCTTGTCCGCCTTGCCAAGCTAATACCACGGCATCAACTTGATTTCTCCAACTTGCAGTTTCAATTACATTTCCAATATTTAAAAGCATTACTACTTTTTTATTTTGTGAATGATACACTTCTGAAACTACTTTTATCATTTCTTTTTCAGCAGCAGTTAAATAGAAATCACCTTCTAATTTTCTATCTTGAAATTCACCAGAATTTCTTCCAATAGTTATAAATGCAATGTCTGTTTCTGTTGCTTTTTCAATAACTTCAGCTTTACTAAGCGTCATTTCATTTATTGGAGGTAATAATTCAAAGAAAAATTTCTTTTTAGGTAATTTTGCTTCTTCAATTGAAATATATTTTTCGTAAATATTTTTTAAATCTTGGTCTACTATGTAGTTAGCGTTTGCTAATCCTTCAACTAAAGAAACAGTGTACGCTTCATTAACATCACCACTTCCTGTACCACCTGCAATAAAATTGTAGGAACCATTTCCAAAAGCTGCTATTTTTTTAACTTCTTTATTTAAGGGTAAGGTATTCTCATTTTTTAATAAAATAGCACCTTCACTGGCTGCTTGTCTTGCAATTTTTGCGTGCGCTTCTAAATTTGGTAAATCTGAATATTTATATGCTTTTATTGCTTGTGATTGTAAAACAATATTTAAAATTCTTTTTACATTTTCATCTAATATGCTTTCATCTAAAGTTCCATTTTTTACTGCATTTAAAATTGCAGTTTTTTGTGCTGGGACACCTGGCATTAATAAATCATTTCCAGCTTTCATTTGGGCAACTGCATCAGAACCTGCAAACCAATCGGTCATTACTAAACCTTTAAAACCCCATTCATCTCTAAGGATAGTAGTAAGTAATTCTTTATTTTCAGAAGCATATATTCCATTAACCTTATTGTATGAACTCATGATTGTCCAAGGTTGTGTATTTTTTACAACCATTTCAAAACCTCTTAAATAAATTTCTCTTAAAGCGCGTTCACTTACAATTGTATTTACTTGCATTCTATTGGTTTCTTGATTATTGGCAACAAAATGTTTTACTGATGTACCAACACCATTAGATTCAATTCCTTTCACAATTGATGCACTCATAAACCCGCTTAAATATGGGTCTTCAGAAAAGTATTCAAAATTACGACCAGCTAAAGGGTTTCTATGAATATTCATAGCAGGAGCTAATAAAACATCTGCTCCGTATTCTTTTACTTCTTGTCCCATAGCAACTCCAATACTTTCAACCAATTGAGTGTCCCAAGTTGAAGCTAATAAAGTGGCAATTGGAAATGCTGTGCAATAAAACTTTTTAGAACTTAAAGAATCTCTAATGGGTTCTATTCTTAAACCAGCTGGACCGTCAGCTAATACAATTGCTGGAATCCCTAAGTCTTTTAAAGAGTAGGTGTTTCCTGCTGCTCCTTTTACTTTTTCTTCTGCTTCAGCTGTAGATATTCCTGGAACATTCATTCCAGTTCCTACTACTAAGTTTACTTTATCTTCTAAAGAAATTCTTGGAAGTAAATCGTTAACTCTATCGTTTAAAGAAGCATTGTGGTCTTCATAAATTTCTTTTTCGCCATTTTTATTTAAATCAATAAATGTTGTTTGCGCTTGTATGTTTAGGCTAAAAACAACAAGTAATACTACTATAATTTTTTGGTAAGTTTTCATTATGGTTATTTTCATTGTGTTAATATGACACAAATATAAAATAAATTTCTTTAATTAGTGCTTAAAAAAATGTATTTAACTTAAATTTGCTTCAAATGAGAGATTTAGAAGATTTTAATGATACTAATTTACAACCAGGCTTATCAGTAGATTGTGTGCTTTTTGGATTTGATAATAACGAACTTAAAATTTTACTTTTAAAACTAAAAAGTATAGAAAAATGGGCACTTCCTGGTGGTTTTGTGAATGTTGATAAAGATGTAAATGCAGAAGCCCATGCAGTTTTAAAAAATAGAATTGGGCTTGAAAATGTTTTTTTAAAGCAGTTTTACTTATTTGGTAATCTTGAAAGAAATTTAAATACCCATACCCCTGAGCTTATAAAAAACGGAATTATTTCAACAAAAAGAATAGCATTTTTTAAACAGCGATTTATTACTGTAGGTTATTATGCGTTGGTTGAATATTCTAAAGTGAAAGAAACTACTGTTGATTTTATTTCTGAAGCGTGTGAATGGCATTCCATACATAACCTTCCAAAAATGATTATTGATCATAAAGAAATTATTTTAAAAGCACATCAAACCTTAAAGAAGGAATTAAATACAGAACCTATTGGTTTAAATTTATTACCAAAACAATTTACTATGCCAGAGCTGCAAGCCTTGTATGAGACTGTTTTGGAGAAAAAACTGGATCGCAGAAATTTTAGTCGTAAAATGTTGAATTACAATATTTTAAAAGATACCAATAAGCGCAGAATGGGTGTGAAGCACAAAGCACCTATATTATATGAGTTTGATATGGAAAATTACAACCAAGCAATTAAAAACGGTTTTAATTCTATTTGGTAATTTTATTTCAAAAATCATTTTCTTAAACACAATTTATAATCAAAATCGATTTCGGTATTGTAAAAAGCAAAATTAAATTTATTAGTTTAATTAGTTTTTTAAATGCTGTATTTTAGAAGTTATTAATCAAACAAAAATTGAATTCTTTTAATAAAGAACCTAAAAATCATCAAAAAATGAAAAATAATTTATTCATAGTACTTTTTTTAATTTCAAGTTCAATTATAGGTCAAAATGATGGATGGAATATTTCAACAACAAATAACAAGAACTATACAGGAATTGTTGTTGCAAATGGTAGAATAGGAATGTTGCCTTCAGAAAAACCTTTTGAAATTGAACAAATTATTTTAAATAATGTGTTTGATAAAGAATCTCCATTAGGTGTTAGCAAAATTTTATTAGGTATGAATTTTGGCAATTTAGAAGTTGAAATTGATGGTGAAAAAATAACAGAAGCAACTATTACTAACTGGAAGCAAACATTAAATATGAAAGAAGCAGCATTTACTACTTCATTCAATTTTAAGGATAAAGCAACCATTTCATATACCCTTTACGCGTTACGAAATGTACCTTATACTGGATATATTGATGTTAAAATAAATGCTAAAAAAACTATAAAAACCAAGGTTACAGGTAAAATTATTACTCCAGAAGAATATCAAAATCCGATGAGTACTTTTAGGGTTTTACAAGATTTAGAAACAACTATGCCCATGCTGCAAACGGTTGCAAAAAGTAGACAAGGAAGGCATACGGTTGGTACTTCAGCAACATTTATTTGGCACGCTATAAATTCTTCCAGAATAAATCAACGACCTGAATTAACACATACAAAAGTATCGGAATACGATAACAGACTTTCTTTTGAAAAAGAAATTAAAAAAGGAACTTCTTTAGATTTTGCTTGGACTGCAGCAGCATGTTCTACACAAGATTTTTTTGATCCACAATCAGAATCGGAGCGTTTTGTAATTTTTAATTTATTAACTCCAAAAGAAGATTTATTAAAGCAACACAAAGCTTTATGGAAAACACTTTGGGAAGGAGATATTATTATTGAGGGCGATTTACAATCGCAACAAGACATACGTTTAGGGCTGTATCATTTGTATTCCTTTGCAAGAGGAGATTCAGATTTAAGTATTTCTCCAATGGGATTATCTTCACAAGGGTATAACGGCCATATTTTTTGGGATACAGAATTGTGGATGTATCCGCCATTATTAGCTCTAAATCAAGATATTGCAAGATCTTTGGTGAATTATAGATCAGATAGGTTGGCAGTTGCTAAAAAGAAAGCAATAAACTTTGGTTTTAAAGGAGCTATGTTTCCTTGGGAAAGTGACGATACTGGTGAAGAAGCAACTCCGGCATGGGCATTAACGGGAACATTTGAACATCATATAACTGCCGATGTTGCCATTGCATTTTGGAATTATTACCGAGTTACTAAAAACAAACAATGGTTGGTTGAAAGAGGTTATCCAATGTTAAAAGAAGTAGCAGATTATTGGGTGAGCAGAGTTACTAAAAATGAAGATGAATCCTATTCTATTAAAAATGTAGTTGGAGCAAATGAGTTTGCTCAAAATATTGATGATAACGCATTTACAAATGGTTCTGCAATAACGGCTTTACAATTTGCAAATTTAGCTGCTAAAGAATTGGGAATTGAAGAAAATACAACTTGGAAAAATGTAGCAGATAATATTAAAATTCATAAATTTTCTGATGGCACTACAAAAGAGCATAGTACTTATAATGGTGAAATTATAAAACAAGCCGACGTAAATTTATTAGCATATCCTTTAAGTATTGTAGCGGATAAAGAAACGCTCTTAAAAGATTTAAAATATTATGAACCTAAAATTGCAGTAGAGGGTCCAGCTATGGGAAAATCTGTTTTTGCTGTAATTTATGCTCGTATGGGAGATGTTGATAATGCATTTCGTTTATTTAAGGAAAGTTATGAAGCTAATAAACGCCAACCTTTTGGAGCTCTTTCTGAGGCTGCAACAAGTAATAATCCTTATTTTGTAACAGGTGCAGGTGGAATGTTACAAACGGTTTTATTTGGTTTTGGTGGTTTGCATATTACTGAAGATGGAATTATTCAAAAAAATGCAATTCTTCCAAAACAATGGAAATCCTTAACTTTAAAAGGAATTGGAAAAGAAAAGAAAACGTATATTATTAATTAGGTAGATTCTCGTATTGCTAAAGATGTTGGTAAAACTACTTTTTTAAAGGTTACAGGGGTTTTACTTTTTTTGTTTTTTATTTCTTTAATTAACAACTTGGTGGCTTTTTTCCCCATTTCAAAACTAGGTTGAATTACAGATGATATTTTTGGGGTTACTATAGAAGACATAAACCAGTTACTAAAACCAAAAATTGCAATGTCATCTGGTATTTTAATATTGTTTTCATTACAATATTTAAGAATTCCATAAGCTACAACATCTGTAACTGTGAAAACGGCATCAACATTTTTGTGTTGTTCAAACATTTTTTTAGCATATTTATAACCGTTATTAAAATCATCATTATTATCACATATATAAACTAAAGATTGATCATATTCAATCCCATTATCTTGTAATGCTTTTTTATACCCTAAAAAGCGGTCGATAGAATTTTGAGGTTTAAGAGCTCCTCTAAAATGTGCTATTTTTTTATAACCTTTATCAATTAAATAACTTACAGCCTCATAAGCTGCTTGTTTATCATCAATTAATATTTTAGAACAATTAACAAGTTTTCCAATTTTATCAAACATTACTAATGGAATATTCTTTTGTAGAATAGCATTTATGTGGTCAAATTGGTAAGTTTCGTTTGATAAAGAAATTAAAATTCCATCTACTCTATGTTGTTGCAATAGCTTTAGTTGTTTTTTTTCAAATTCTAATTTTTCGTTAGATTGAAGTGTAATTACTAAATACCCTTGTTTTTTTGCTTCTTTAATAATACCATCAATAACATTTGAAAAAAAGTGATGAACAATTGCAGGGATAATTACACCAATTGTTTTAGTTTCTTGAGTTCTTAAATTTACCGCAACTGAATTGGGAGTGTAATTCAGCTTTTTAGCCATTTTTTTTACGGCTTTTTTGGTTACACGACTTACATCACTGTATCCTTTAAGTGCTTTTGAAACAGTAGTGACAGAAATGTTTAATTCGTGTGCAATATCTTTAAGAGTAATTGGCTTCATTAAAAGGGTTAATTAATCTTCTAAAGTTATAAGTTTTTATCTAAAATAAAACATTTTAAATGTAAAAATGAAATAAAATTTAAAATTATAAAGCGCTATCTTAAAAATACAACGAAATCGTTTTCGAATATTTCGAAAACGATTTCGTTTAAAAAGAAAAGAAATTCAATAACCTGTCTAACTAAATTACAATTGAAAAATGATTCATAGTAAAATAGTACCTCATATTTTTGTATACTTTTTTATGAATTTCTTTTTTAAAATCAATCAACTAATTTCAAATAAATGAAAAATATTGGTATTAAAATATCACTGTATTTAAATTACTTTGTGTTTGCTATTCTGCTAAATAGTGTAGGAATTGTAATTTTAAAATCATTAGAAAATTTTGGTGTAGATGAAGTTCAGGCAAGTTCTTTAGAATGGTTTAAAGATATTCCTATTGCTATTGTTTCTTTTGTAATTGCATCTTTTTTGCCACGAATTGGGTATAAAAAAACCATGTTAATTGGCTTGTTTTTATCAACTTTGGCCTGTTTGGTAATGTACTTTGGAAATTCATTTTGGTCTGCTAAAATATTATTTGCTTCTGTAGGTGTATCATTTGCGCTTATAAAAGTTTCTGTATATTCCGTAATAGGTTTAGTAACAAACAGTACCCAAGAACATAATAGTTTTATGAGCTCTATTGAAGGTGTTTTTATGGTTGGAATTGCACTTGCCTATTTTTTATTTCCAGCTTTTAATTCAAATTCCAACCCAGATGCCTGGATAAATGTATATATTCTGTTAGCAATTCTTACCCTAGTTTCATTTGCATTATTATATTTTACAAAATTTGATGAAGGTCACGAAATTCCCGGGGTAGATTTAATTGATGATGTAAAACAAATGATGTTGCTATGTGCAAAATTATTAATTCTAATTTTTATTTGTTGTGCCTTTTTATTTGTAATGGTTGAACAAGGAATAATGACTTGGTTACCAACATTTTATAAGCGAGTTTTAGAATTACCTCCTAATGTAAGTATTATGATGTCGAGCATTTTTGCACTGTCTTTAGCAGTTGGAAGAATAGGAGCAGGAATAATTTCAAAACACATTAAATGGGTATATATTTTAATTTTTTGCATAATTATAGCCATGATAATGGTAATTTTTGTGCTTCCAAAAACCATTGAAGTTGAAGTTTCAGCTATTGAATCTATTTTTGATATTCCGTTAATTGGTTTTGCATTTCCAATAGTTGGGCTTTTTATTGCGCCAATTTATCCTTTATTAAATTCTTCAGTTTTAAGTGCGTTACCTAAAAAATTACACAGCCCAATGACTGGTTTAATTGTTGTTTTTTCAGCATTAGGCGGCACAACTGGTTCAACAATTATTGGTTGGTTATTCAAAAATTTAGGCGCTGAAAAAGCTTTCTTTTACACATTAATTCCAATGGTATTGTTACTTATTTCAATTGTAATACTATATAAATTAACAAAACAGACAAAATATGGTTTTACAAATTAATCCGACAGCAACGTTAAAAAAATTGTTGGCTCAAGAAGATATTGATGGAGACAAGAGAATTACAGTTGATGATTTAAGTGATAAGGTTTTTGAGGTTGAACAAGTTAATGGAAAAATATTTTGTATTGAGGATACTTATTTTTTATCTAATTTATTACAAGAGTTGGCATTGTCAATTAGAAAGGGAAATACTTCATCTGCATTAATTTCTTTAGATTATATTTATGAAAAACCTTCGCATAGAATTTCGCGTTTAATAAGGGAAGTATATTGGGATAGTTTAACCCGAAATATGGATAAAAAGGGATTGCTAAAAGTGCTCCTTGATGAAAAAGTGGAACAGGATTTCTTTTATATTTATGTTCCGAGTAACGATAAAAAAGCTTTTGATTATTATACAAATTTTGCCAAGGAAATAACTAAAATAAAGGTTGTTAAATTACCGCAAAATATAACTCCACAATTTGCGCTAACAATAAATAACAAACCTGGTTTATTAGCATTAGCTTTAACTGAAAATAACAATGAAATAGTTGGGGAGCCTTTTGTAGTTCCAGGCGGAAGATTTAATGAAATGTACGGCTGGGATAGCTATTTTGAATCTGTTGGTTTGTTAATTGACAAAAAATATGATTTAGCTAAAGGAATGATTGAAAATTTTGAATATCAAATCAATCATTATGGTAAAATTTTAAATGCCAACAGAAGCTATTATTTAACACGTACACAACCGCCTTTTTATTCTTCAATGATTAAAGAATATGTTGAAGCTGTAAATCCTACTATTTCTTGGATTTCTGAAAAGTTAAGTACAGCCATTAACGAGTATGAAAATGTATGGATGGTTGAAGGAAAAAGGCTGACCTCAAATGGTTTAAATAGGTATTATGCTGAAGGAGTTGGTTTTGTTTTTGAAACTGAAGAAGGGCATTTTAAAGAAATAATTGGAGAGTATGCAAAGAAATTTCAAATTTCGTACGAAGCATTTGAAACCAAATATAAAAATCGTGAAATTGATTGTCCAGAATTAGATGAATATTTTTTACACGATAGAAGTTTAAGAGAAAGTGGGCATGATACTTCAAACAGGTTGGTTAATAAATGTGCACATTTAAATACGGTAGATTTAAATGCATTATTGTATAAATATGAAGTGGATTTTGCAGAAATGATTGAAACCTATTTTAAGGGAGAATTTACAAGTATAAATAATAAAAAATACACCAAAAAATATTGGTTAGACAAGGCTGAAGTTCGTAAAAAAAGAATGAATGAAAATTTGTGGAATCAAGAAAAAGGTATGTATTTTGATTACGATTTTAAATTAAATAATTTCACAAATTTTGAGTCTGCAACTTCATTTTACCCACTTTGGGCAAAGTCAGCTTCTATAGAACAAGCTCAATTATTAGTCAAAAATTTATTACCATTATTAACCTGCAAAGGAGGAGTTGTAAGTTGTACAGAAAAATCGCGCGGTGTAATTGATGCAAATAATCCAGGAAGACAATGGGATTATCCATACGGATGGGCACCACATCAAATAATGATTTGGAAAGGTTTATTGCACTATAACTTTAAAGAGGAAGCTCAAGAGTTGGTTTACAGGTGGTTGTGGGTAATTACCAAAAATGCAGTTAATTATAATGGTACTATTGCTGAAAAGTACGATGTAGTTAATTGTACACATAAAGTGGATACGGAATATGGAAATGTAGGCACCAATTTCGCCTATATTCCAGATGGTGGTTTTGGTTGGATGAATGCCTCTTACCAATATGGAATTTCAATTCTTTCCAAGAGATTAATAAATAAATTGGATGATTTAGTAGATCCAGATGAATTGTTTTAAATTATTGAATAAATCGAAACCGTTTTCGGCTCAATTTTAATCGATTTCAGCATTAAATTAAGATTTCAGAATCACAATATCTTTACATTTGAATCGGTTAAAATTTTAATACTAAATTGAAATTACAACTATTAAAATTAATAGTTAAAATGGCTGATTTTATTAGTTATAAAAAAGATTAAATGAAAAATAAAATACAATTAATTACATATATAGATAGATTAGGGTGTGAAAATATTCAAGATTTAAATTCATTATTTAATAATGAACTTAAAGGACTTTTTGGAGGCTTACATATTTTACCTTTTTATTACCCAATTGATGGGGAAGATGCCGGTTTTGATCCTATAGATCACGAATTAATTGATCCAAGATTAGGTGATTGGAGCGATTTGAATGCGTTGAGTGAAGAAGTAGATATTATGGCCGATTTAATTGTGAATCATGTATCAGCAAAGTCTGTTCAATTTCAAGATTATCTTAAAAATGGAAAAGCATCTAAATATGCTTCATTATTCTTAACTTTTGATACCGTTTTCCCAAATGGAGCAACGGGAGCAGATTTATTAAGTATTTACAGGCCACGTCCCGGATTCCCTTTTACAAAGTTTAAATTAAACGATGGATCAAGTAAGTTAATTTGGACCACCTTTACTACCAATCAAATTGACATTGATGTAAAAAGTGATGCTGGAATTAAATATTTGGAAGGAATATTAAATACTTTTGAAAAAGGAGGAGTTAAAATGATTCGCTTAGATGCAGCAGGTTATGCTATTAAACAAAAGGGAACATCTTGTTTTATGATTGATGAAACTTACGATTTTATAGGACAACTAACCGAAAAAGCAAAAGAAAAAGGTATAGAAGTTTTAGTGGAAATTCATTCCCATTATAAAACACAAATTGAAATTGCTAAAAGAGTAGATTATGTATATGATTTTGCCTTACCAGTATTGGTTTTAGATACATTGTTTAATAAAAATGCAAAGAGCCTTAAAAATTGGTTAGCGGTTAGTCCAAGAAATGCTATTACAGTGTTGGATACACATGATGGTATTGGAATTGTAGATGTAGCTCGCGAAGGTGAAAAAAAAGGACTAATTGAAGATGTTATTTTAAATGAAATTGTGAATCAAATGCATAAAAATAGTTTAGGGAATAGCTTAAAAGCAACTGGTTCAGCAGCTTCTAATTTAGATTTATACCAGGTAAATTGCACCTATTTTGATGCGTTAGGACGAGACGAAAATGCATATTTTATTGCAAGAGCTATTCAGTTTTTTGTTCCAGGAATACCACAAGTTTATTATGTTGGTTTATTTGCAGGTGAAAATGATATGGACTTGTTGGTAAAAACAAATGTTGGAAGAGATATTAATAGGCATTATTATTCAAAAGAAGAAATAACACAAAACGTAGATAAACCATTATTTAAAAAGCTAAAGGAATTAATGATGTTAAGAAATACTCATAAAGCTTTTAATGGAGATTTTAAACTTATAGAAACTGCTGAAAATTTATTGCATATAAAATGGATTAATATAAATGATTGGGCAGAATTATTTATTGACCTAAATAAAATGTCGATAAAAATTAAGTACTCATCTTAATCAAATAATTGTTTAAAAATAGTTAAACACTAAAAAAGAATACTCATGAAAATTAGAAAACCCAATTTATCATTTTGGCAAATTTGGAATATGAATGTTGGATTTTTTGGCATTCAGTTCAGTTTTGGATTGCAACAAACAGCCATAAATCCTATTTTTTCTTTTTTAGGTGCACACCATGAGGATTTACCTTTATTAAATCTTGCCGGTCCGGTAACAGGTTTATTAATTCAACCAATAATTGGTGCAATTTCAGATAAAACATGGTCGCCACGTTGGGGAAGAAGAAAACCTTTTTTCTTAATTGGAGCTATTGTTGCAAGTTTATGTTTATTTATATTTCCTTTTAGTTCAGAGTTGTGGTTTGCAGTAGGTTTACTTTGGATTTTAGATGCTGCAAATAATACTGCTATGGAGCCTTATAGAGCATTTGTGGGTGATAAACTGCCAGACAATCAATTAACTTATGGTTTTCAAATGCAAAGTTTATTTGTTGGAGCAGGAATTACCCTTGCTAATTTTTCGTTGTTTTTGTTTCAAGATTGGTTTAGTGTTCCAGTTACAGAAGCCACAAGTTTATGTACTACAGATACTGAAGTTATATCTGCAATACCAAAATGGGTTTATTATTCATTCTTTTTAGGTGCAGTTGCTTCAATAGGTACCATTTTATGGTCGGTTTTAAAAACTCCTGAAATTCCACCTTCAAACGAGGAAATTCAAGAAATGGAAGAGCGGAAAAAGAATTCAGCTTTTATGAGTCGTGTTTTTGAGCCTTTTGTTGAAATATTTCAAGCAATTGGTAGTATGCCAAAATTATTATGGAGATTATCAGCTGTTTACCTTTTTCAATGGTATGCGTTATTTGTATATTGGCAATTTATTACACCAATGTTAAGAACAAGTATGTTTGGCATTAGTGAAAGTGATACAGAAAAGTTTGATACTATAATGGATGCCTGTAAAACAGGCGCTCAAATAAGTGTAGAAGATACATCATTTGTACAAAACATTCAATTACTTTCAGAACAAGCATTGGCTCAAACAGGTTTAATGAATGGAACATATAATTTTGTAACCATGATTGTTGCTCTTTTATTAGTTCCAGTTGCTTCAAAATTTGGTAATAAAAAAGTATATGTTGGGAGTTTGTTTTTAACCGGAATGGCCATGCTTAGTTTACCATATATTAAAGATCAATATTTATTGCTTTTACCTATGATTTTATTAGGAGTGGGTTGGGCTGCTATGATGGGTATTCCTTATGCAATGGTTTCAAAAGTAATTCCTGAAAAAAGACGTGGAGTTTATATGGGTATAGTTAATATGATGATTGTAATACCAATGTTTATTCAAACATTATCTTTTGGCCCAATTGTAAAGCACTTATTAGGAAACAGTGCCGTTAATGCCATTATGTTTGGCGGAGTGTTTTTTATGATTGCAGCATTTTTAGCAATGAGATTAAAAATAACTTCAAATAAGTCTTAGTTTTGAATGAAGTAAAGTTAGGTAAAATGACAGGTAAAAAGCTACATGCGGTATGTTTTGGAGAAATCCTTTTTGATGTTTTTCAAGGGCATAAAAAAATAGGAGGAGCGCCATTGAATGTTGCAGCTCGATTAAATTCTTTTGGAACTGAAGTTTCTATGATTTCTGCAGTTGGAAACGATAGTGATGGTAAAACTTTAGTAAATTATATTCAAAAAAGAGGTGTTAAAACAGCTTCAATTCAAGTAAAGGAAAACTACCCTACTGGTATTGTAAATGTTATTTTAAATGAAAAAGGAAATGCGTCATATAATATAAATTACCCTTCGGCCTGGGATAAAATTGAAGCTTCAGCAAATAGTATTTCAGAAGTAGAAGAAGCTGATTTTTTTGTATACGGCAGTTTGTCATCTAGAGATGCTGTTTCAAGAAATACATTAAAGCAATTGTTAAAAGTTGCAAAGTATAAAATTTTTGATGTGAATTTAAGAGCACCTCATTATGCTGAAAATACTTTGAAGGACTTAATGAATGAAGCAGATTTTATTAAATTTAATGATGATGAACTTTTTGAAATTGCAGCATATTTAAAGTCGGACTATAAATCTTTAGAACAAAACATTAAGTTTATTGCTAAAACAACAAATACAAATACTATTTGCGTTACATTAGGTTCGCACGGAGCAGTTTTATATACAGAAAATAAGTTTTATTACAATAGTGGTTTTAAAGTGAAAGTAGTTGATACAGTTGGTTCTGGCGACTCATTTTTAGCATCTTTAGTTATTAAATTATTTACTGAGAAACAACCGCAAAAGGCAATAAACTTTGCCTGTGCAATTGGAGCTATTGTAGCACAAAATGAAGGAGCAAATCCTGAAATTTCAGAAAATGTAATAGCTCAATTTTTAAAAGGGTTTCAAATTTAAAATTTAACTTTCTTCAAAAATATACCTTTAAAAACTGTATTTTTTTTAATTTACTTAAAAATAGATAAATCAACAGAAAATTATTTATTTTAAATCAAAATATCACAATAATTACTAATATGTAACCTTTATTACGTTTTCGTAGTAAATAGTATAAATAAAGATTGTTTTTATAATTAATTAGTAAATTTGTTTACTCAATTGTTAAAACAATTTTTATGAGCGATTCAAGAAAAAAAAGTGAAGCGTTGCTTTACCATTCAACGCCAACTCCTGGTAAAATACAAGTAGTTCCTACAAAAAAATATGCAACACAAAAAGATTTATCATTAGCCTACTCTCCGGGTGTTGCAGAACCTTGTTTAGAGATTGAAAAAGATCCAAACAATGCTTATAAATATACAAGTAAAGGTAATTTGGTTGCAGTTATTTCTAACGGAACCGCTGTTTTGGGATTAGGAGATATTGGAGCTTTAGCAGGAAAACCAGTAATGGAAGGCAAAGGCTTATTGTTTAAAATATTCGCAGATATTGATGTTTTTGATATTGAAGTTGATACTAAAGATGTTGATAAATTTATTGAAACCGTAAAAAATATTGCTCCAACTTTTGGAGGAATAAATTTAGAAGATATTAAAGCTCCTGAGGCATTTGAAATAGAAAGAAGGTTAAAAGATGAGTTGGATATTCCTGTTATGCATGACGATCAACATGGAACAGCAATAATTTCTGCAGCTGCTTTAAAAAATGCTATTGAAATTGCTGAAAAAGATATTTCAAAAGTAAAAATAGTTGTAAACGGAGCAGGAGCAGCAGCAATTTCTTGTACGCGACTATATTTGGCATTAGGCGCTAAAAAAGAAAATGTTGTAATGTGTGATAGTAAGGGAGTTATTAGAAAAGATATTGAAAATTTATCTTCACAAAAAGCCGAATTTGCTACAAATAGAGACATTTACACTTTAGAAGAAGCGGTTACTGGTGCAGATGTTTTTATAGGTTTATCTATTGCCGATGTTTTTACGCCTAAAATGTTATTAACAATGGCAAATGATCCAATTGTTTTTGCAATGGCAAACCCAAATCCGGAAATTGGTTATGATTTGGCTGTACAAACCAGGAAGGATGTTATAATGGCTACTGGAAGATCAGATCATCCAAATCAGGTAAATAACGTTTTAGGGTTTCCATTTATTTTTAGAGGAGCTTTAGATGTTAGAGCAACTAAAATTAATGAAGAAATGAAAATGGCTGCGGTTCATGCTTTAGCAGATTTAGCTAAAGAATCCGTTCCAGAACACGTTAATATTACTTATAACGAAAAAAATATTCAATTTGGTAGAGAGTATATAATTCCTAAACCATTTGATAACAGATTAATTACAGAAGTTCCACCAGCAGTAGCAAAAGCCGCAATAGAATCAGGTGTAGCAAAGGAACCAATTACCGATTGGGAGGCATATAAAGAAACATTGGCTCAAAGATTGGGAACTGGAAGTAAGTTAATGAGAATGCTTACTTCAAGGGCAAAAGCAAATCCCAAAAAAGTAATTTTTGCAGAAGCAGACCATTTAAATGTACTAAAAGCAGCACATACTGTTTATGAAGATGGAATTGCTATTCCAATTTTACTGGGAAGTGAGAAAATTATTAAAGAATTAATGCTTGAAATTAATTTTGATGCCGATGTAGAAATAATTGATCCTAAATCTGATGATGAAAAAGAACGAAAAGACAGGTTTGCAAAAATTTATTGGGAAAGCAGAAAACGAAAAGGAATAACATACATAGATGCTCGAAAACTGATGCGAGAACGTAATTATTTTGCCGCTATGATGGTTAATGAAGGTGAAGCGGATGCATTAGTTACAGGTTATTCGAGAAGTTATCCTAGTGTTGCTAAACCAATGATTGAACTGATTGGAAAGGCTCCGGGAATAAAAAGAATTGCCGCAACTAATATTTTAATGACAGAACGTGGACCTATGTTTTTTTCCGACACCGCTTTTAATATAAACCCAACAGAAGAGGAATTAGTTCAAATAGCAGTTGAAACAGCTAGAGTTATGAAGATTTTTGGAATTGAACCTGTTTTAGCAATGTTGTCTTATTCAAATTTTGGATCAGCTGAATCAAAATCCGCTTCAAAATCTGCTAATGCAGTTGCATATATTCATGAACATTATCCAGATATTATTATTGATGGAGAAATACAAGCAGATTTTGCAATGAGCAGGACTCTAAGAAATGATAAATTTCCATTTTCTAAATTGCATGAGAAAAAGGTAAATGGATTGATTTTTCCAAATTTAAATTCAGCAAATATCAGTTATAAATTGATTAACAAATTGAATAATATTGAATCAATAGGACCTATAGTAATGGGGATGAAAAAACCAGTGCATATTTTGCCACTAGGCTCTAGTGTAGATGAAATTGTTAATTTGGTTTGTGTAGCAGTTGTTGATGCCCAAGAAAATAGTAAAAAACAATAATAATTTATTACATTTGGTTCAAAATAGAACAAGTGTTATATGATTACTCATTTAAGAGGTAAACTGGTTGAAAAAAACCCAACCTATGCAATTATTGAGGTTAATGGTGTTGGGTATTGGCTTAATATTTCATTAAATACATACTCGCAGTTAACTGATGATGAAGCTGTTTTTTTATATACTCATTTATCTATAAAGGAAGATTCGCATACGTTATATGGTTTTATTTCTAAAATGGAAAGAGAGATTTTTAGATTACTAATCTCTGTTTCTGGTGTTGGACCAAGTATTGCGCGTACAATGTTATCATCTATGACTACTGATGAAATTCAACATGCAATTGCTTCTGGTGATGTTGGTACAATACAGTCTGTAAAAGGCATAGGAGCAAAAACAGCACAAAGAGTACTTATTGATTTAAAGGATAAGATTTTAAAAAGTTATGCTATAAATGAAGATTCTATAGTTCAAAACAATACTGCTAAGGAAGAAGCGTTAACAGCATTAGAAGTTTTAGGTTTTTTAAGAAAACAATCTGAAAAAGTATTAGATAAAATTTTATTGGAAGACAAAACATTGGGCGTTGCTAGTTTAATAAAAAAAGCGCTTAAAAATTTATAAGATTTGAAAAAAGAGCTATTTATAATTAAAACATATATTATATTTTTTTTATTGTTGGTTTTTCAAACAACAATAAATGCACAAACACCTCCTGTTACTACTACCACTAATGATACTATAAAAGTTGAAAAAGTCCTAGATTCGCTTAAACTTAAGTATCCTTTTAATAGCAATCAGGAAGGTAGCTTATTTTTATCTGACCCTGCCAAATCTGAAATTATTTACGACACAGAATTAGGAAAATATATTATTGTAGAAAAAATTGGAGATTACTATTTAAAGCGTCCTGTTTATATGTCTCAAGAAGAATATAAAAAGTACAAATTAAAAAAGGATATGCTGGCGTACTATAAAAATAAAATTAGTGCAACAAATAGTAAAAAAATTGGGAGTGCCGAGGCTCAAAAAAACTTACTACCAACCTATTATGTAGAATCAGATTTTTTTCAATCTGTTTTTGGAGGAAATACTATAGAAGTGAATCCACAAGGATCGGTATTGGTAAAAATGGGAATGTTATATCAAAAAGTTGACAATCCTCAATTATCTGAACGTAATAGAAGTAGTTTTACATTTGATTTTAACCAGGAAATTAGCGCAAGTATACAGGCAAAAGTTGGAACAAGATTAAAAGTTGGTGCACAGTACGATACACAATCTACATTTAATTTTCAAAATCAAATAAAATTAGAATACACTCCAACTGAAGATGATATTCTTCAGAAAATTGAAGTTGGAAATGTAAGTATGCCATTAAAAAATTCTTTAATTGTTGGCGCACAAAGTTTGTTTGGGGTTAAAACACAATTGCAATTTGGAAGAACAAAGGTAACGGGTGTTTTTGCAGAACAAAAATCACAAACAAGATCGGTAGCAGCACAGGGAGGTTCCACTATTCAAGAATTTGAATTGCAAACAACTGATTATGATGAAAATAGGCATTTCTTTCTTTCGCAATATTTTAGAGATAATTATAATAACGCCTTAAAAGATTTTCCATTAGTTAATAGCCCAATAAACATAACTAAAGTTGAAGTTTGGGTTACTAATAGAAACGCAACAACTGTTGATATTAGAAATATAGTTGCTTTATCCGATATTGGTGAAGGAGATCCAACAAATATTGGTCCTGCAAATGTAACAGTAGTTCCAGGTTCACAGTACCCTTCCAATGATGCAAATGATATCTCTTCAATTTTAAATAGTACCAATCCAGTTAGAAATATTTCAACGGTTGGTAATGGTTTAACTCCTTTTTTAATGCAGCAAGGACGTGATTATTCTGTATTAGAAAACGCTATAAAATTAAGACCTGATGAGTATAAATTACACCCTCAGTTAGGTTTTATTTCATTAAACAGAAGACTTACGGATTCTGATGTATTAGCTGTTGCTTTTGAATTTACAGTTAGTGGAGATTCAAAAGTATACAGGGTTGGTGAATTTACAAGTGATGGTATTATTGCACCAGATAACATAATTGTAAAGTTATTACGTAGTGAAATTATAAGTACCCAAATTCCAATGTGGGACTTAATGATGAAAAATGTATATTCTTTGCAAACCTATAGAATGCAACAAGAGGGTTTTAGGTTAGAACTTTTGTATGCGGACGATGGAACAGGAGTGCCAATTAATGTGTTGCAAAATGCCCAAACCAATGGTGTTTCTGATAAAACGTTGCTAAATTTATTAGACATAGATAGGTTAGACCAAAGTCAGTTTTATGTTCCTGAAGGAGATGGTTACTTTGATTATGTTGAGGGAGCAACTGTAAATTCTGAAAAAGGTTATATTATTTTTCCAACTGTTGAGCCTTTTGGGGCAGATTTAAATGCTAAGTTAACAGATATAGCAGATGAAAAATATATTTTCAACGAGTTGTATGAAATTACACAATCTGAAGCTAGAAATAATTTTCAAGAAAAAGATAAATATTTAATTAAAGGATATCATAAATCTGAAAGTGCTAATGGAATTCCATTGGGTGCTTTTAATGTGCCTCAAGGTTCTGTTAGAGTTACAACAGGTGGTAGGGAACTTGTTGAAGGTGTTGATTATGTGGTTGATTATCAAATGGGTAGAGTGCAAATTGTAAATCCTAGTTTAGAGGCTTCAAATGCACCAATTAATGTTTCTGTTGAAAATAATGCAGCATTTAATTTACAAACAAAGCGCTTTTTTGGGGTTGATATTGAGCATAAATTTTCAGATAAATTTATAGCAGGTGCAACTTTTTTAAACTTAAACGAAAAACCGATTACGCAAAAAGCATTGTTTGGTCAAGAGCCAATTAATAATACTATTTTTGGTTTAAATGCAAACTTTGGTACAGAAGTCCCTTTTTTAACAAAACTGGCAAATAAATTGCCAAATATCGATACGGATTATGCTTCAAACTTTTCAATTAGAGGAGATTTTGCTTACTTAAGACCGGGCTCTCCAAAAAGGATTGAATTAGAAGGAGAGGCAACTTCGTATGTAGATGATTTTGAGGGTTCTCAAATTCCATTAGAAATTAAATCTATTCAGCAATGGCATCTAGCTAGTACACCACAATATCAAACGCAATTTGATTTAGGAGGAAATGCTTCAGATATAACTTATGGATATAAAAGAGCAAAATTATCTTGGTATATTATTGATCCACTTTTTTATGGTGGTTCTTCATTAAAACCCAGCAATATTGATAATAATGAATTATCCAGGGCAGAAGTTAGAAGAATTAGATATGAAGAATTATTTCCGGAACAAGATTTAGATTTAACACAATCTACAATTGTCAGAACCTTAGACTTAGCATATTTTCCTAACGAAAGAGGAAGTTATAATTATGATACAAATAATGTAGGTGGAGATGGAAAATTTACAAATCCAGAGGAACGTTGGGGAGGTATTACAAGAGCATTAACAACCACAAATTTTGAACAATCAAACGTTGAATATATTCAATTTTGGATGATGGATCCTTACGATCATTATTCAATTACCAATGCTGAAGGTTTACCTGCGGGCATTGATCCAAGTAATCCTTCAAACCAAGTTGGAGAGCTGTATTTTAATCTTGGAAATATTTCTGAAGATGTTTTAAAAGATGGTAGAAAAATGTATGAAAATGGATTGCCAGAAGACCCATTAAGTACAAATAATACGGATGAAACAATTTGGGGTAAAATTCCAACAAATCAATCATTATTATATGCTTTTAGTGATAATGATAATGAACGCTTAAATCAGGATATAGGTTTTGATGGTTTAAATGATCAGGAAGAAACTGCTAAGTTTGGAACAAGTTTTGGACCAGATCCATCAAATGATAACTATCAATATTTTAGAAGTTCAGAATACGATAATTCAGATGCTTCAATAATTACTAGGTACAAAAAGTATAATAACACACAAGGAAATTCTCCAACAAACAATTTATCTACTGAAAGTTATCCAACATCAGCAACAACATTTCCAGATACTGAAGATATTGATAAAGATCAAACAATGAATTCTGTTGAAAGTTACTATCAGTACAAAGTATCATTAAATAAAAACGATTTAATTGTTGGGCAAAATAATATTGTTGATGAAAAAACTGTAAATGTAACCCTAGAAGATGGAAGTGAAAAGCAATTTAGATGGTTACAGTTTAGAATTCAAGTTAGTACACCAGATGAAGTTGTAAATGATATTACAGGTTTTAATTCCATTCGTTTTATGCGTATGTTTTTAACCAAATTTAAAATGCCAATAGTATTGCGTTTTGGAGAATTGCAATTGGTTCGTGGTGATTGGAGACGTTTTACTAAAACACTAGATGAAAATATAGTTCCATCACAAAACTTAACAAATGATGAGTTGCAAAATTTTGAGGTTGGTGTTGTAAATATTCAGGAAAATGAAGACAGAAATCCAATTCCATACACGTTACCTCCAGGTATAAAACGAGAAATTTTAAGAGGAAGTACAACTTTACAAAAACAAAATGAGCAATCTTTATCCTTAAAAGTAACAGATTTAGAGCCTGATGATACCAGGGCAATATTTAAAAATGTTAGAGTAGATTTAAGAATGTACAAACATTTAAAATTGTTTTTACATGCGGAAGGTGTACAAACCAGACCGCAGGTTCAAAATGATGAGTTAAAAGCAATAATTAGAATTGGTAGTGATTTAAACGAAAACTACTATCAAATTGAAAAACTGTTAACTATTTCAGATTATGGAGTTAGTTCTCCACTAGAAATTTGGCCTGAAGAAAATAATTTAGATGCCTTTTTAGAATACTTGGGGAAATTAAAATTATTAAGGTTTGACGAAGGAATTGCTCCTAATATAATTTACCCTGCTGAAGGAATATCTTCTCCAATTGAAGGCCTAGAAGGATATGATATTAGAGTGAAAGGAAATCCAAATTTATCCAACATAAAAACCATAATGTTAGGTGTTAAAAACGTTTCTAGTACTAATCAAAGTGCTGAGGTTTGGTTTAATGAAATGCGTGTAGCTGAGTTTGATAATGAAGGTGGATGGGCGGCTGTTGTAAGTGCCGATGCAAATATTGCCGATTTTGCGGATATAGCTGTTACCGGAAGAATGGAGACTCAAGGTTTTGGAGGTATTGAACAACGTGTAAATGAGCGTAGCCAAGAAGATTCTAAATTGTACGATCTTGTAACCAATGTAAATATGGGTAAATTATTGCCTAAAAACTGGGGGGTTTCTTTACCTTTAAATTATAGCGTTTCAGAAGAAGTAAAAGATCCAAAATACGACCCGCAATATCAAGATGTTTTGTTTAATGAGGCGAAAGATATTAATCCAAATAGTGATAAAGCAAGAGATTATACAAAGCGAAGAAGTATAAGTTTAATTAACGTAAGAAAAGAATACAATCCAAATGCTGAAAGTAAACAACGTTTTTATAATGTAGAAAATTTATCTGTTTCCTATGCTTATAATGAAACCTATCATAGAGATTATAATGTTGAAAAATTTGTAGATCAAAATGTTAGGGCTTCAGCTAATTATAATTACAGTTTTCAACCAAAAAGTATTGAGCCTTTTAAAAATTGGGGATCACTAAATAGTAAATATTTTAAGTTTATTAAAGATTTTAATGTAAACTTAATTCCTTCAACAATTTCTGTAAATTCAAATATTTTTAGAACTTATAATGAGCAACTTTCAAGGAGTTTAATTGAAGGTTTACCACAGTTACCAACATTAAAACAACGTTATTTTATGTTTGATTGGGATTATACAATTGGCTATAATTTAACCCGATCTTTACAGTTTAATTTTAGAGCAGCAAATAATTATTTGTATGATGATTTTGATGCTGCTGATGATATACAAATTTTTGATAATTTCTTTTCTTTAGGAAGACCAGACCATTATCATCAAACATTAAATGGAACCTATAAAATCCCAATTGATAAGCTTCCTTTGTTAGATTTTATAAATGCAGATTACACATATGTAGCCGATTTTGATTGGCAGGCATCTTCACAATCTTATATTGATAAAGTAGGAAATGTAATTCAAAATTCTAATACTCATAATTTAGGTATAGATGTGGATTTTAATAAGTTTTATAAAAATATTGGTTTAACTAAATTATTTAATAAAAAGAAATCAAAATCTGATAATACACCTGAATCTGCCATAAAATCTCCTACAGCTAAAACAAGTAAAAAAAGAAAATCTGCAGGAGAAGAAATTAAACAAGGTTTTTATAATGTGATAACAGCAGTTAAAAAAGCAAGATTTAATTATTCTGAAAACAATGGTACATATTTACCGGGTTATATACCACAAATAGGATTTTTAGGGCAAGATAATTTTAATGGTGGAGTTGCACCATCCTTAGGTTTTGTATTTGGGAGTCAAATAGATATTCGTGAACGTGCATTAGAAAACGGTTGGTTAATATCACGTGGTGAAGATGATCCATATTATAACAGAACCTATAGTAGAACTCACATGAATAAATTTGATGCTACTATTAATGTAGAACCTTTTCAAAATTTTGATATTGAGTTAAGAGGAAACAAAACATACACTAAAAACACATCACAACAATTAGATGTTATAAATAATGTCCTTAATTCAGAGTCTCCAATTTCTCAAGTTGGAAACTTTATGATTAGTTATAATATGCTAAAAACAGCATTTAGCGATAGTGATGCAAATTTTGAAGAATTTAAAGCAAATAGAGAAATTATTGCACAACGTTTATCTCAGGAATCTGGACAATCAATAGATGGTTTTGGAGCCACGAGTCAGCAAGTATCATTGCCTGCATTTTTAGCAGCATATACAGGAAAAGATGCAGCTAAAATAAGTTTAAATGCTTTTAGAGATGTGCCTATTCCAAGTTGGCAAATAAACTACAAAGGTTTAATGAAAATGAAATGGTTTAAAGATAATTTTAGAAGTTTTTCATTGTCACACAGTTACGATTCTCGATATTCAATATTAAGTTTTAGTAATAATTTAGAATACAATGCTGAGGATCCCTATTTAGAAACCGATATTGTTGGTAACTATTTTAACAAAACATTATTTACAAATGTGGATTTAATTGAAGAATTTAGCCCACTTTTAAAAGTCGATATGAAAATGAAAAATTCTATTTCATTTACCGGTAGAGTTGATAAAGACAGGAGGTTAACTTTGAATTTTAATAACAATACAATTACTCAAATGAAAGGCATGGAGTATGTAATTGGAATGGGTTATAGATTTAAAGATTTAGCCATGAAGTTTAGATTTGGTGGGAAATTAACTAAATTAAAAGGAGATTTAGATTTAAGAGCAGATTTATCTTTAAGAGATAATAAAACTGTAATTAGAGCTATTGATGAAGATAATAATCAGGTAACAGGAGGTCAACGTTTGTTGTCATTTAAATTCTTTGCGGACTATGCAGTAAGTAAAAATTTAACGGCATCATTTTATTTTGATCAAAGTTCTTCAAAATATGCAATTTCAACAACTTTCCCTAGGCAATCTGTTAGTTCTGGGCTAAGTGTTAGATATGTTTTAGGAAATTAACAAACTATAAAAATAAATTTAAAATGAGTATTCCAGCAGAATTAAAATACACAAAAGACCACGAGTGGGTAAAAATTGAAGGCGATACAGCAACCATTGGTATTACACATTTCGCACAAGGTGAATTAGGAGATATTGTTTATGTAGATGTAGATACTTTAGATGAAACAGTAGAAAAAGATGCAGTTTTTGGATCCGTTGAAGCCGTAAAAACGGTTTCCGATTTGTTTATGCCTTTAACGGGTGAAGTTATTGAATTTAATGAAGTCTTGGAAGATGAGCCTGAAAAAGTAAACTCTGATCCCTATGGTGATGGTTGGATGATAAAAATTTCCATTTCTGATGCTTCTCAAATAGAGGAGTTATTATCAGCAGAGGACTATACAGCATTAATTGGAGCGTAAGCATTATTTATTTATTGCAATTTTTTTTACGTTAATTATCGGCTTTGGTAGTTTGGTTACCATGGGGAATTCTATGCCATCAAAAATTAGCATTTCAGATAAAACCATACATACTATTGCTTATTTTTTGCTAACATTAAGTTGGCTATTAACCTATAAAAATAAAGCTAGCAAATTGAAAATTAGCATTCTAATAATAGTGTTAATTTTCTTTTATGGCATAATTATTGAAGTTTTACAAGGTATTGTAACAAATTACAGACAGCCAGAAATAAATGATTTAATAGCCAATTTAGTTGGAATTCTTTTGGCTTTTACAATTTTTAAAATGGTTTTACAAAAAAAACTTTTGAAATAGAAAAATATTGTTGCAAAAGTTGTTTTAAAATTATTAAATTAGCGAACTATAAAATATTTTACAGATGCAGATTAAAAAAAATCCAAAAGCAAATCTTGAAAACTACAGCAAGTTGTTTATGCAGTTAGGTTTAGTTTTAGCTTTATTGGTGGTTTATTTAGCCATTGAGAAAAAAACTTACGATAGAATAATTGGTGATTTAGGGCCAGTAGTTTTAAACATGGATGATGAAGAGCAAACTATTGAAATAGAGCAAGTTAAGCCTCCGGAACCAAAAACTCCACCACCACCAACTCCAGATAAAATTGAGATTGTTGAGGATGAAGAAGAAATTGAAGAAACTGTAATTGAATCTACAGAAACCGATGAGGATGAAGCGGTTGAAGTTGAGGAGATTATTGAGGTAGAAGAGGAAGAGGAAGTTATGGAAGATGTACCTTTTGCTATTATTGAAGATGTGCCTATTTACCCTGGATGTAAAGGTAACAAAGCTGAATTAAGAGCTTGTTTACAGGATAAGATTACAAAACACGTTAATAGAAAATTCAACGCAGATTTGGCATCAGATTTAGGATTAGCTCCTGGTGTAAAGCGTATTTTTGTAATGTTTAAGATTGATAAAAGCGGTAATATTACTGATGTTATGGCACGTGCACCTCATAAGAGATTGCAAGAAGAAGCTATTCGTGTAGTTAAATCATTACCTAAAATGACTCCTGGTAAACAAAGGGGTAGACCAGTAGGTGTAAAATATAGTTTACCTATTGCTTTTAAAGTTGAATAGTAAATAAAATATTTATAATTATAAAAAAGCCATCTTTTAAAAGATGGCTTTTTTTGTGCCAAAAATTATGAGTTAGGTATCATTTAGAATGTTTTTTTATATTTGTTAAAAAGGGTTTATATGAAAAGCTATTTTAAAGGTATTTGTTTAGTGTTATTTTGTAATTATTTAAATGCTCAATCTATAGTACAAGATACTGTTACTAGAACTGCATCAATAGTTTATAATATTAATGGTAATCAGGTTTCTTTTAATCCTGAAACACCAGAATTAAATCAGATTGCAGGTGCGCCAAAAGCATTTTACACTTATTATTGGGAGTTTGGTGATGGTGAATATAGTTTTCAAAAAGAGCCTAAACATAATTATAAAAATAATGGAAATTATAATGTGCAGCTATCGGTAACAAATAATTATGATGACGGTAAACCACCAACTACCAGACCTAAAAGTGTTGTTATAAATACAGATAATCCTGAAGTTTCTTCAAATGAGAACCACAATTTACTAAAAGTTCATAACGGGTTTAGGTTACAAACAAATAGAGATCCTATACCCGAAGAAGAAATACAATTAGTTGTTAGTTATGGTAACCAAAAAGAATATGCTACAAGTGGTAAGGTATATTTATTCTTCAATGAAAAAAAGTACAAAGCCAAAAATTTTGATTTAGTGGATGTGCGTTTGCATAATAATGAGCAAGAAATTTTAGATGAAATTATTGTTGATAATAACGGCTATATTTCAAAAAATGAATGGATTCAAACAACAGGTATTTCAACTTTTATTAATGAGAAATTAATTGTTTCAGATACTTTAATGCAAAACTTACCATTAACATTAGAAGATGCAAAAGCTTACTACCAAGATGTAAAAGTTTATGATTTTGAAGATATGCAGTCTAATGAAGAGCGAAATATGTTTTTCACATTTAAAACTACACCAGAAATGTTAAAGGACACGAGTGCGGTAATTTCAATTAGAAGTATTTATGTGCCAGAAAGAGGAAATGATTCTCATAAGGTACTTACTAAAGAAATGGAGATTGTAACTTCACATGACCCAAATAAAATGGCTGTTTATGATACACGTTTAAATTATAGATTGGTTCGATTTAAAAAATTAAAATATAAGGTTCGTTTTCAAAATGATGGTGAAGGACCAGCAAGACTTATAAAACTAAATGTTGACATTCCTAAAATGTTAGACAAATCTACTCTAGAAGTTTTAGATATGTATCCAGAATGCCCTATTTGTCCAGAGGAAGAAGTGAATTATAGCTGTTTGGATACTATTATTAGTAAAGATCAAATTTCTTTTCAGTTTAAAAATATTTATTTACCAGGAACGGCTCAAAAGGGAGTATATGAAAAAGATTCAACCAAAGGATTTGTAAAATATGCGTTAAAGTTTGGAAAGGATTTTCATAAAGTAAAATCGAAAAGTAAAACTGCAATTATATTCGATAAAAATGAACCAATTATTACTAATACTTCCACATCAAGGTTTAAACAAGGAATTTCAATAGGTGTAAAAGCTGGCTATAATAGCTTTCCAGATTTAAAGAATTCTGAAAGCTATTTTATTGGAGCAACTATTTCGCCTTATAAATCTTATAAAAAGTATTTACAAGCTGAAATTATGATGGGTACTCATAATTTTAATAATTTTAGTTTAATGAAGCAAAATGGGATAGTTGCTTTATTAGATGGTACTAGAGGTTTTGAATTTGAAGAAAATACTTCAAAAACAACTAAAATTAATATTGATGTTGTTCCTGTTTCGTTTAGATATAATTTAAATGGTGTTGTAGGCTTAGGTTTTGGACCACAACTGTCTTTAGATATTTCTAATAAAACAGATTTTGAAACTACATTCAACTATTATACAATAAATTCAGCAAAAGAGCCTGGAGAATTAATTCAAGGAGCTTCTTCAACAAATGTTACTTCTGAAAGCAACCCTTTTTCTGATATAAAATATGGGTTTTTTGGAGATATTACTATTGGTGCATCCCGAATTGGACCAAGTTTAGGAGCGCGTTATATTTATAATTTTGATGCGCCAAATGCGCAACTTCATTTTTATGCAATTTGGAAAATTTAAAAATAGAAGATGCTTAAAAAAGGGATTATTGCTTTCGTATTTTTATGTAATTTTTTGGTTTCAGCGCAGCAATTTAGTGATTCATTTATTTTAAGCATTGATAGTTTAAAGCAACAAAATAATTACTCGGAATTTATTTATGTTCATTTAGATGAGTTTGCAAAAAATACTACAATTGAAAGTTTAGTTCTTTATAAAAACCTGGAATCTAATTTATGGAGAAATCCTTTAAATAAAGAGGAAAAAGTTGCCCAACTTTATTTTTATATAAATTATGCATATCAATTAAAACAGTTTGGTTTTATAAATGAGTCTATTAATTATTACGAAAAAGCTTATTCTTTTTATAAACGAAATTACATTAATTACAATATAATTGAATACTGTTTAAAGCCTTTGGCAAATAACTATACGCGGCTTGGAGATGTGGACAGAGCAGAAGATATTATTAAAATTACCATTGAAAAAGCAATTAAGGAAAAAAGTGATACTCAAATTGGTTCAGGATATTTAAATTTAGCGGCTGTTTACAGAACAAAAGGAAACTATGTTACTGCTATAAAATACCTAAATTTAGGGTTGTTAAATGCAAGTTCTAATAATCAAAAAGCTAAAATTCATTCAGATAAAGCAATAAATTTTTTGTTTTTAAGCGAATTTGAAAATTCAAAAAAAGAAGCCATTTTATCAAATACATTAAACGTACTTAATGATTTATCCATTTCAACTAGAAATTCAATTACATTAGGAAGTTGCTTTATTTCAAAAAATAAATTTGAGCCAGCACTTATAGAATTCGAAAAAGCTTTAAAGTTTTCTAAAATAATTTTTGGAAAAAATGATAGAGAAACAGCTAAAATTTACAATAAAATTGCCGAAGTATATTGGTTTCAAAATAAGAGTGAAATTGCTTTAAGTTATTATCAAAAAGCGCTGATAACTTTATTGCCTAATTATATTCCGAAGGATATTTTTGAAAATCCTAAAAGCACTTATTTTTATCCTGAGAACACTTTAAAAGAAGCTTTTGATGGCAGGGCAAAAGTGTTATCGCAACTAAATAATTTTGAAGAAGCAGTTAAAAATTATGAGTTGTCTTTTTTGATTGAAAATGAGTTAAGAGATACTTATTTAAGTCAGAATGCAAAACTATTACAGCAACAAGAAAATAGAAATAGAAGTGAGAATTGTATAGAATTATGTTACACAATGTTTCAGCAAAGTAATAATGTTCTTTGGTTAGAAAAGGCATTTCAATTTGCAGAGCAAACAAAATCTGTTGTTTTATTAGAAAATAAGGAGCTTTTATTTGCGAAATCAAAAATTAAAAATGATAGTCTTTTTATAAAGGAGGAAAAACTACAATTAAAAAAAGCGGAGCTAAATACAAGTATTACATTAGAACAATTAAAAAATGAAAATGCAGTACTAAATGTATTAGCTAAATTAACCAAAGAACGTGAGTTCGTTTTTCAGGAAATTCAATTGCTAAACCAAGAAATTGATGAAAAATATCCAAATTTGAAAGCGAATTTAAACACATCAGTTTCAATTGACAAAATTGAAGAAAAACTACTACTTAATAATGAACTATTAATTGAGTTTTTTGACGGAACAAGGAACGTTTATATATTTTCAATTTCAAAAAACAAGCCTATTTCAGTTGTTCAAATTGAAAAAGATGAAGTGTTTAAAGAAGAATTGTTAAGCTTTTTAAAATTATTTTCAGATGAAAGAGGTACTGCACTTCAAAATAATATAAATAAATATACAAGTTTAGGATTTAAACTATTTGAACATTTTTTTAAGAAAGAGCTAGCCAAAAATATAATTTTAATACCTGATGGGTTATTTTCTTTTTTGCCATTTGATGCCTTAATTACTGAAAAAACAGAAATAATAAATTTTGAGAAATTACCTTATTTAATAAAAAAAGCCAATATAAGTTATGCGTATTCAGCTTCTATTTTATTAAGTAATACCAAAAATAGTGATAGAAAGGAAGATAAATTAATAGGTTTTTTTCCTGTATTTAAAAACAATCATAGAAATTTAGCAGAATTAAGTTTTACAGAACAAGAAGCTAAAAGTATTGAAAATGAAGTAGAGGGAGATTTTTTAACTTTTGGCGAAGCTGTAAAAAATGTTTTTGATTCTATTGGGAAAAAATATTCAATGCTACATCTTTCTACACATGCAACTGCTGGAGATTTTTTTACACCTCCTGCAATTGAATTTTATGATGAAACGTTGTACTTACCTGAAATTTATGGTTATAATTTAAACCTTGATTTAGTTGTTTTAAGTGCCTGTGAAACAGGAATAGGAACTCTAAGGAAAGGTGAAGGAACAATGAGTTTAGCCCGTGGTTTTTCTTATGCAGGTGTAAAAAACTTAATAGTATCACTTTGGAAAGTGAATGATAAATCTACCGAAAAATTAATGGCAGGTTTTTATAAAAATTACACTAAATACGGAAGTAAATCAGCGGCTTTACAATCATCAAAATTGGATTATTTGAATAATAAAAATATTTCTTCATTAAAAAAATCACCCTATTATTGGGCTAGTTTTATTTATATAGGAGAAGTTGCTACTGCTGGCAAGAAACAGATAAGTTATTGGTGGTTTTTTATTGTAGGTATTATTTTAATTGGAGGCTTTTTCTTTTTAAAAAATAGTAGATTTGAATTAAATAGTAAGTAAATGAAATTAAATAGCATACTTAAAAGAAAAGGATACTCCAAAATTAAACTTAAAAAAATAAATACCAATCATTTTGAAATTGAAGCAAAATTAAATGGTGTTAATGGTAGGTTTATTTTAGATACAGGAGCATCAAACTCTTGTGTTGAAATTACTTTGGCAATAAAATTTAAATTAAAAGTTACAGATTCTGAAACTAAAGC
Source organism: Lutibacter oceani (assembly GCF_003384935.1). GTDB lineage: Bacteria > Bacteroidota > Bacteroidia > Flavobacteriales > Flavobacteriaceae > Lutibacter > Lutibacter oceani. Next base: position 619,071 of record NZ_QTTQ01000009.1, on the reverse strand, counting down.
AGCCGGTGCTGGTGCTATTGGAATGGAAACGAAAATTGCTCAAAAAAATACGATTAAATTAAAAGACTGGAAATTTAAAAACCTGAATTTAGTTTTACTGGATTTAACGCATGTAAATACCGCGTTAACAGAACACCATGCAGAAACTGTAGATGGAATTATTGGTGCTGATATTTTAGAAAAAGGAAATGCCATAATCGATTATAAAAATAAATGCGTGTATTTAGAAAAACTGGTTTTTAAGCATTAACTTTTTTTAGTATTTATAGCCCAACTCAAAATGGCTCCCGTATAAAACATGTTGTTTTTTAGACTTTTAGAAAATGAGAAATCTATTGTTATGTTACTATTTAAATTATGACCAAAGCCTGTTCCTAAACAATTTGACTCAGTATTTTCAAATGTAAAATTTCTCGAATTTTCCAAAAAGTAATGCCAATTTGAGTTTGGTTCATAGGTAACATTTAAAATATAAAAGCCAGTAGTTTCTTTATTTATATTTGTTGAAGTCCCAATATTATAGCCAAGACTTATTTTTTTGGAAATAATATTTGAAAAGTTTAAAGAAATAATATTTCCAAGTTTGTTTATACTGAATCTATTTGTTTTAGAAATCACTCTTGCCATAATTGCCGTTTCAGGTAGTATTTTATGTTGTTTCCATAAATTTAAGGATACCCCAATTTCAACCTCGTCAAATTTAAAAACATTAGAAGTTAATAGATTGTTTTCGAAGCACCTTTCTTTTGTAAAAGGGGTATGTAATTGTAATTCGATATTTTTAGATATACCATACCGTACAAGAATGTTTGGTAAACTCCAGGAAGTGTTTTTTTGAGATTCTTTTTTTTCAATTGAAAAAAGTGTTTCAAATTCTAATTGAATATTATTTTTTTCAACTCCTGTTGAAGGTTCAACTGTTTGAGCAACTATTTTAATATTTATAAGCAAAATGATTAAAACAAGATAGGTAAGTTTATGCATGTGAATTTATAATAAAAATAAAGGGTAAAATTATTTTTATTTAGTCTAAATAAGGATGACTATTATCATAAAATCAAAAAAAAATCCTGAACCATTTGGTTCAGGATTTATATAGTATAAAAAAGACTATTTATTTTATAACTCCAATGCTTTTTTAGGATTGTTATCCATTAAAATTTCAATCGGATTTTCAAGAGCTTCTTTTACTGCCACCAAGAACCCAACAGATTCTCTTCCATCAATAATTCTATGGTCATAAGATAATGCAACATACATTATTGGTCTAATAAGTACTTCACCATTAACAGCAACAGGGCGTTCAACAATATTATGCATTCCTAAAATTCCACTTTGAGGAGGGTTAATAATTGGAGTTGATAACATAGAACCAAAAACCCCACCATTTGTAATAGTAAATGTTCCACCAGTCATTTCATCAACAGTAATCTGACCGTCACGCGCTCTAATTGCTAAACGTTTAACTTCACTTTCAATACCTCTAAATGTTAAATTTTCAGCATTTCGTATTACCGGAACCATTAATCCTTTTGGACCAGAAACTGCAATTGAAATATCTTGAAAATCGTGTGAAATTTTATAATCTCCATCTAACATTGAGTTTACGTCTGGATACATTTTTAATGCTCTAACGACTGCTAAAGTAAAGAAACTCATAAATCCTAAACCAACATTGTGTTTAGTTTTAAAATCTTCTTTAAACTCCTTACGTAAATCAAAAATAGGTTTCATATCTACTTCATTAAAAGTAGTAAGCATTGCAGTTTCATTTTTCACTGAAACCAAGCGTTCTGCTACTTTTCTGCGAAGCATTGAAAGCTTTGTTTTTTCTGAACCACGAGAGCCACCAGATGGAGTTCCCATACTTGGAACGGCTTTTACAGCATCATCTTTTGTTATTCTGCCATCTTTACCAGTTCCTTTTATTTCTGAAGCACTTATTCCTTTTTCTTCTAATATTTTTTTTGCTGCAGGAGAAGCTGAACCACTTGCATAAGTAGTTTTAGTTTCTGTTGGCTTTTCTTCAGCTTTAGTTGTTTCAACAACTTTTTCTGTTTTTAAAGTAGTTCCTTCAGGTTTTTTTGCATCCATATCAATCAAACAAACAACTGCACCAACTTCAACAGCATCACCTTCTTCAGCTTTTAAAGTGATGATACCACTTTCTTCAGCAGGTAATTCTAAGGTTGCTTTATCTGAATCAACTTCAGCAATTGGTTGATCTTTTTCAACATAGTCTCCATCTTCAACAAGCCAAGCTGCAATTTCCACTTCTGTAATAGATTCTCCCGGAGAGGGAACTTTCATTTCTAAAATCATCTTTTTAATTTTAAGTCTTTTTAGACGAATTTTTATTAGTTAGTTAAATACGTTATCAATTATACGTTGATGTCTTCTTTTAAATCTGGCAGAAGATCCAGCTGCAGGAACAGCATAAAATGGTTGAGATGCCACTTCCAAATTTACCAATCTAAAACGTTGCAACATATAACTCCATGCACCCATATTTTCAGGTTCTTCTTGTGCCCAAACATAATTTTTAACGTTTGGATATTTATTAATTATTTGTTGTAATTTTTCTAAATGTAATGGGAATAATTGTTCAATTCTCACTAATGCAACATCATTTCTATCCAGATTAGTACGTTCAGCCAATAAATCGTAATAAAATTTACCAGTACAAAACACTAATTTAGTCACATTTTTTGGATTTATAGTGTCATCTATAACCTCTTGAAAACTTCCATTGGCAAAATCATCTAAAGTTGAAACGGCCAAAGGATGACGTAATAAACTTTTTGGAGTAAATACGATTAATGGTTTTCTGTACTTACGTTTCATTTGACGGCGCAATAAATGATAAAAATTAGAAGGTGTTGTACAATCGGCAACAATCATATTATCAACAGCACATAATTGTAAAAAACGTTCCATACGCGCTGAAGAGTGTTCAGAACCTTGTCCTTCATAACCGTGAGGTAATAATACAACAATTCCATTTTGAAGTTTCCATTTATCCTCGGCAGCTGATAAATATTGGTCGAAAATTATTTGAGCTCCATTGCTAAAATCTCCAAATTGGGCTTCCCAAATAGTTAAAGTATTTGGATTTGCCATAGCATATCCATAATCAAAACCTAAAACACCATATTCAGATAACAAGGAATTATAAATATACATTTGTCCTTGCTTATCATTTATTGTATTTAAAAGATTAATCCTTTCTTCTGAAATTTCATCTCTTAAAATTGCATGTCTATGACTAAAAGTTCCTCTTTCAACATCCTGACCTGAAATACGTACATCAAAACCTTCTTGGAGTAAACTACCGTAAGCTAGAGTTTCACCCATTCCCCAATCAATTGCATTGGTTTCAAAAACCATTTTATTACGGTCTTTTAAAATGCGTTCTGCTTTTCTTAAAAATTTTACACCTTTTGGAACTGTTGAAACAACTTTAGCAATATTTTCAAGCTTAGATTTTGAATAGCCAGTATCTTCAGAAATTAGCATAGCATCTAATCTATGTCTGCTAAAGTCTTTCCAAGTATCTTGCATAAATTCACGAACCTTAGATTTTTCAACTTTTTTGGCTTCTAGATATTCATCTTCTAATAAATTCTTAAATTCAGTAATAGAATCATTTAAATAAGCCGTATCAATAACCCCTGCAGCAATTAATTGTTTTGCATAAATATCTCTTGGATTGGCGTGTTTGGCAATTGCTTTGTATAAATTTGGTTGGGTAAAACGAGGCTCGTCACCTTCATTATGTCCGTATTTTCGGTATCCCAATAAATCAATAAAAATATCCCTTTTAAATTGCATTCTAAAGTCTAATGCCATTTCAATTGCGTGTACAACAGCTTCAACATCATCAGCATTTACGTGTAAAACTGGTGATAAAGTTACTTTTGCCACATCTGTGCAATAAGTACTGGATCTTGCATCTAAATAGTTGGTTGTAAAACCAATTTGGTTATTAATTACAATATGTATGGTTCCTCCAGTTGTATAGCCATTTAATTTACTCATTTGAGTAACTTCATATACTAAGCCTTGCCCAGCAATAGCAGCATCACCATGAACAATTATTGGAAGTAACTTGGAATTATTACCATTGTAAATTTTATCTATTTTTGCACGTGCAATTCCTTCAACAATAGGACCCACAGTTTCTAAGTGTGAAGGGTTAGGAACCAAATTCATTTTAAGTTCCTTGTTATTTTTTAAGGTTTTACTTGTAGTTAAACCTAAATGGTATTTAACATCACCATCTATACTTTCATCTTCAAAATCTTTTCCTTCAAATTCACTAAAAACATCTCTAATAGGTTTTCTAAAAATATTTGTTAATGTATTTAAACGTCCTCTATGCGCCATTCCAAGCACAAACTCATCAACATCATAAATTTCAGCAGCATTTCTAATTACGGAACTAATTGCTGGAATTAATGTTTCTCCACCTTCTAACGAAAAACGTTTTTGTCCTACATATTTGGTTTGCAAAAAGTTCTCAAAAGTAACTGCCTGAGTTAATTTTTGAAGAATGTATTTTTTTGAATCAACCGAATAATTTGGATGGTTGGAATTTTTATTTAATTGTTTTTGAAACCATTTTATTTCTTCAGGATTTCTAATATACATATATTCAACACCTATTGAATCACAATAAATTGTTTTAAGATGTTTTATAATGTTTCTAAGTGTATTTTTACCCGAACCAATAATTCCACCGGCATCAAATACAGTATCTAAATCACTTTCAGAAAGTCCAAAATTCTCAATTTCTAGAGTAGGTGTATATTGTCTTCTGGCACGTACAGGATTTGTTTTAGTAAATAAGTGTCCTCGGGTTCTGTAACCATTTATTAAATCAATTACTTTAAATTCTTTAAATACATTATCAGGAACTTGAAGTTCAGCATCAGATAATGAGTATTTTTCATTTGCAAAGTCATATCCCTGAAAAAAACTTCTCCAGCTAGCTTCTACACTATCAGGATTTATCAAATACTGATCGTATAAATCGGCAATAAACTCTGTATGTATTGCATTTAAAAATGAAAATTTATCCATATTTTATGTTAGTAGTCTAATTTTATATAGGGTGTAAAAATACAATTTTTACTAAAACCATTGTTTTAAATACCTTATTTTTACAATTATTATATTTTTGATAAAAAAAAAGTATTTAAGATATAAATGTAGTCCTTTACGTACTTTTTTTATGGTAAATTTTGAAAATCAATCAAAAAAATACAATATTTTTTGAGAGGCTAAAAATTTAATTTACAAGCGGTTAGATTTTAATAATTTAATAAGTAAAAAAAAAGCGTTTTTTTTTCAAAAAAAAATTGCAAAAAGAAGAAAACCTTGTATATTTGCACTCGCAAAAGCAAATTGCATTCCTCCTTAGCTCAGTTGGTTAGAGCATCTGACTGTTAATCAGAGGGTCCTTGGTTCGAGCCCAAGAGGGGGAGCAACATTAGTAAGGGTTTCAAAACATTTAGTTTTGGAACCTTTTTTTATGCTTGTAAACCCTGAAAAAAAGTGTATTTGTGAAAAAATTTCTTAGAAAATGTTTATAAAATTTTATTTTAAATATCATTTGAAAACTAAATTCTTATCGTATCTCATTATTCATAATAAATTCAAAAACTCCAGCGCAATCTCACAAAAAGACTATTCCCTAAAGTTTGATAATTTTCAAATTCAAAAAAGGATTGTCCTGTAAAATTGAGTTCCCAGTTTGTAGCTAATGAATAATTAATAGTTGGCATTACTATAACTGAATGATTGGTTGGTGAGTAAATGGTGCTCACCGCTCCTTTAAAAATAGGTGTAAATTCTTTAACCAATTGTAGAAATCCTGAATATTTATATGGCATTAAATTTTTTGCGTTTAAATTGGTATATAACAAATAGCCTATGTTGCCTAATGTATTGTCCGCACTACTATTATATAAAATAGAACCATTAAGGTACAATCCTTTTTTAAAACCATAATCAACCGTAATTGCAGCACTCAATACATTTTTTGACTTAAAATAGGTTTCATAGGGCACAAAATAAGAGGCTTCGCCTTTAAAACCGGCATTTTTTAAGTTTCCAGCCCAACCGATGCCAAAAAACCAATCTTTTTTATAAATCCCCGACAATAGCTGAATATCATAAGACGCTTTATTGAACTTATACATGGCTGCTGCTACCACAACATCTTTGCCATGTCCCTTTTTCACAGCCACTTCTATTTTACTGAAGTCACCTAAATAATATTGCACGCGAATGGCATCACTGCCAGGACGTTCTTCATAATCGAAATCTAAAAAATTATAGGTATTAAAGATGTCATTTGGATTCCAAATTAAATTCATGCCCCAGTTTACGCGCTGTCTTCCTAAGGTAATATCCCAATCACCGTTTATATAATTAATTAAAGCCCTGTCTATTGCTGTGTTTAAAAGCAGGTTTTTATTGTTCATAATATGCCAAGATAAATCTGTTATACCAGGATCCTGAGCTATTAACTCTGAAAAACCTACTATGTTTTTAACGTTATCACCATAAAACAACCGGTTTCTAAATTCTAACCGCATCGTTAGTTTTTCTGAAGGCCTGTATTTAAAATTTAACCGGTTGTGTAATAAGGTAGTCCATTGTAATTGATCTAAATTATCTATAAAACTGAATTCATTTAGATTTTTAATATAACCGGAAAGCACTAATTTCTCTTTCTTTTCCTGCGCATGTATAGTGATTAAAGTAACGAGTAATAGATATATTAAAAATAACCGTTTCATAAGGATTAGGTAGGTGATTGTTCAACATCTGAATCTATTTTACCATCAACCAAGGTGATAACGCGTCTAGCTTTTTTAATAACACGTTGGTCGTGTGTAGAAAACAAAAACGTGATTTTTTCTTCTTTGTTCAGTTTGGCCATAATATCCAGTAAATTGGCTGCGGCTTTTGAGTCTAGGTTGGCTGTAGGTTCATCTGCCAATATTATTTTGGGTTTAGATGCTAAGGCTCTGGCAACTGCTACCCGCTGTTGTTGGCCTCCCGAAAGTTCACCTGGTTTACTATTTATTTTATCTTCAAGACCTACTTCCTTTAATAAATTCAGCACTCGTTTTTCGCGTTCTTTTTTTGACATATGCTGTAACTGTAAAACAAAACCCACATTTTCTTTAGCGGTAAGGACAGGAATTAAATTAAATGACTGAAATACAAACCCAATGTTATGCAATCTGAAATCTATCAGTTTGTTTTCTGAAAGCTTGGTAATTTCAACACCATCAATAAAAACAGTACCAGCTGTGGGTTCGTCTAATCCACCCATCATATTCAATAAAGTAGATTTACCTGAGCCTGAAGGTCCAACTAAAGCAATAAACTCTCCTTCTTCTATATGAAGATGTACATTTTGAACCGCATGAACCGGAACCGTTTTTGGGTTGAATGTTTTACTAACATTATGTGCATCTATTATTGTTTTTGCCATAATTTTAAATTTTACGTATTGCTTCTGACGGGTTTAATTGCAACGCTTTATAGGCCGGATAGATAGCCGATAGTATGGCTGTTACTAAACACATGGTAACAATAATTATATATTTTTCCTGATCTAATTCAGGATAAATCATGGAACTGAAGCCGTAAGACGCCAATCCTTCTGAAAACATAGAGATATTAATGCCTATTTTTCCTAATACGCTAACGGTCAACCATCCAAATAACAAACCAATGGGACAGCCTAATACGGTTAAATACATAGTTTCCAACATAATCATGATAAAAATTTTGCGTTTATTTAAGCCAATGGCCATCAACATACCGAGTTCTCGAATGCGTTCTAAAACAGACATAAGCATGGTGTTTATAATGCCAAACGTTAGTGCCAGTAAAATGAGCCCGCTAATAATGTAGGTATACAGGTTAAAGGATTCTATAATTAGGCTTAGTTCTGGTGACAGTTCTTTCCAGTCTTCAATTTTTGCATTTGAAACTAAAGTTTTACAATCGTTTTTTATGGCTTCTAATTGTAATTCATCTTTTATTAGTATCGCTATTTCATTACTTTCAGAAGGTTTTAATTCCAGTAACTCCCGTAAATGGTTTTGTGGAACATAGACATTGACTTCATCTAACGAACTATTCTTCGACCTGTAAATCCCTCCCACTCTAAACGCTGCTGAAACGATGTCTGTATTTACATTGGTAAAGGTTAATACCACTTTGCTTTTAAGTTTAATTTTTAGTTTTTTGGCCAGTTTTTCACCAATAAGAATGGCATTGTCCTTGCCTGATTCAAAATAGGTGCCTTTTTTTATACTTTGGTTTAATGCAATTTGTGTGATTTCTGAAGGCGGATGAATGCCATAAATGTTAACACCACTGGCGGTTGTTGGTGAGGTAATCATGCCAGTTGCAATAACCCGTGCACTTACGGATGCAATACGGCCATCAGATTGAAATTGTTTTAAAATGGCGTCTGTATTTTGTATGGTGAATTTAGAATCCTTTTCATATCCAAATGTGGGATGATGGATTTGAATATGGGATAATTGTCTGTAAACCGACTCATTGATGTTGTTTTTATATAAACCCCAAGAAAAAGACAGAATAAAAATACCTGCCCAAATACCAATAATTATGGAGCTTATAACTACTAAGCTTCTAGAGGCATTTCTCCAAATATTTCTCCAGGCAATTTGAAACAACATAACTAACTATTTATAGCTTCTACAGGTTTTAATTTCATGACCTTATAACCAGGATAAAAGGCTAACAGGATAGATAATACTAATACAATCAACGTTTGAACAATAAAAATTTTCTCTTGACTTGAAAAATATATTATAGATTCTATACCATAATCTTCATAGACTTCTTTTATCTCTCCGGTTAAATGAATGGGATTTATGGTGAACCATTTTACAACTAAAATACCGGCGATAATACCTACAAAACAACCTATTAAGGAAATTAATATCGATTCGAGTAAAAGAATAGTGGCGAGTAAACGCTTTTTCATGCCTATGGCAATCAAGATGCCTAGTTCGTGTTTACGTTCAAAAATCATCATCAATAAGGTGCCAAATAATCCGAAGGAAATAATAAAATACAGAATTCCAATAATAATATAATGTCCTGTACTATCTGCCTCTATAAACTGATCCATTTCGGGCATCATCTCTTTCCAGGTCATTACTTCGTAAGTGTCAGGATCTATTGATTTTTGAAGCGATTGTTTTAGTTTTTCTAAATTTTTTGTTTTATCCAACATTACAGATATAGATGATAACCTGTTTTCGGCTCCGTGCATAAATTGGGATTGTTTTAATGGCATATAGACAACATTATTATTCAATTCTATAGCACCTAATTTTACAAGTCCTTTCACTTTGTACTTTCCTGCGGCACTGCTGGCGTGATAGCCTTGACCCAAAAACACCAATTTATCATTCACCTTTAGTTTTAGTTGAGATGCCAATCCTTCGCCTAAAACCACAGCATTTTCATTAACATTTTCAATGTATTGCCCATCAATTATTTTTTCATGGAGGTTGTTGACTACTTTTTCTTTGGTAGGATCTATTCCTAAAATAAGAACACCTTTTGTTTTATCGGCGTATGAAGCCAGTGCAAATGTTTGTAAACGGGGTATTAGATGAGTAACATTTGGGTTTTTAAGCAGTTCTTGATACAATTGTTCATCTTCTTCAAATGTATTATCAATAGATTGCTCATCCCAATAACCTTTCTGGTGGATTTGCAAATAACCAGATGAATAACTCACTACATTATGAATCATATTATCATAAATACCATCGGTTAAGGAACGAAAAATTATAGCCAGTAACACGGCAAAAAACACAGAGGTAGCAGTGATGATTGTCCTGCGTTTATTACGCCATATGTTTAACCAAGCTAATTTTAATAACATTATTTTAATTGTTTCATATTTCTTGTGGTAAAGAAATTATCATTAATGGGCACATCAAAAAGGATATTATTGTAAAGGATAACCGTACTGTTACCTTTTTTATCAACAGGGAACATTTCAATTTTTGAAGTTATTTTTCTACCACCTAATTCTTTTATATCACTTGAATTCATAATATTCACCAACTCGCCATCTTCATCATAGAATTCCGCTTTTAATTGTAAAAAATCTACAATATCTATCCAAACAATTACCTTTTCCCAAACAATTGCGGCGGAAGGCTTAGGAATCATTTGAATTTTAAAACAGTCTTTATCAAAAACTGTTTCATTACCTAACAAGGTATGCTCATAATCTGTTACCGAAGAGGCTTCTTTTACTAAATCGTCATTGGTAAAGTCGGTTCCCATCCAACTTTGAGACATCATAGATGGAGGCAATTTAATATTGCGTTCAATAGAAGGCACCCAATTCCAAACTTCTTTTATACGTTTTAAAAAAACAGTGCCTTTTTCTCTGGCAGGACTTGTAATTAAAATCATTGAATAATCATCTCCTTTACTCCAGGTTTTCATATTCATTTCTCGGCTCCATGTTGGTCTGATTATTTTAATAGTTATATTTGCCTGCGATGTTTCCCCCCGCATGTTATCATCAGCTTTCTTAACAATATCTGTTGCAGAAAGGTTTTGCTGACTAAATATTGTCATTAATGGTATTATTAAAATAATAATGCCTGTAGTAAATTTTAAGAATTGTATGCTTTTCATAAAGCTAAAGTTAATTGACCATATTATTATAAGAAATGATATTAATCAATTAATTATGAAAAGTAACCTTGAATTACTAACTGTTAGTAGTTGTTGAAAATAAACCATTTCGTTTACATTTTACTAATTTTCTAGTGTCGCTTCAATGTAAATTGTTAGTAAAAAGTATATTGGATTTGATATTTTAAATTTGAGGAATTAGAGCCAATTCATTTAAAAATTAGCTAAAAGATTTTTATTTCCAAATAATTGAATAAATTAGGAAACTAAATTATTTACCATGAAACGTCGTCAATTTATTCAAACCACTGCTTTATTTTCTGTAGCCTCTTTAGTGAGCGCAAATGAACTTTTTACCAGTCCATTAATTAATAAAGTAGGATTAGGATTATTCTCTATACCAAAAATGTTAGAAAATGACTTTGAGGGAGCCTTTGCTATGTTAGCAAAAATGGGATACAAAGAAGTGGAATGTTTTGGACCTTATGAATTCAGTAATGAAAAAGCAAAAGCTTCATGGAATGCTGTTACACCACAATTAGGATTCAAAGGAAGCGGCTTTTTTAACAAAACAATTTCTGATTTTTTTAATGCCGCAAAATCAAATGGAATTAGTATTCCTTCAATGCATACTGATTTTGATACACTTTTAAATAATATGGGATCATTGGCGGAAGCCGCTAATTTATTAGGAGCAAAATATGTGGTACTTCCTTCCATTCCGGATGCTGAAAGAAAAAATTTGGACGATTATAAACGAACAGCAGAAAAATTCAACGCTATAGGTGCTGAAGCCAAGAAAGAAGGAATTCGTTTTGCATATCATAATCATGGGTATGGTTTAAACAATGTAAATGGAGTTATGCCATTAGATATTATTTTTGATCAAACTGACCCTAGCCTAGTCTTTTTTGAAATGGATCTTTATTGGACAATAGCTGGTGGAGCAGATCCAGTTGAAATGTTTAAAAAACACAAAGACAGATATAAAATGGTGCATATAAAAGATATGAAAGAAGCAAAAAGATTCTCTGGAGATGGTGGAGATGCATCACAATGGATTAGCTTATTTCCATATATGACTTCATGTGGAGAAGGTGTGTTAGATTTACCAACAATACTTACAGCTGCAAAACAAAATGGTGTTGAGCATTATTTCGTTGAACAGGATATGGTACAATCACCTGATATAGCATTGAAAAAAAGTATTAATTATTTAAAGTCTCTTTAATTTATTTTCGTTGTTAGTGTATATATCTTTAAACTAATTTAGACTTTCCCTAAGAGAGTATTTATTAATAAAATTTAATTATACTTGCAGTAAATTTACTGGAAGGTGGTTGCAATGGATAATAATAAGGGAGCAACTTTTACAAACCATTCAAAAATTTATGTGGTTTTATTAAATGGATTTAATGTTTTTATGAAATATAAATTTTTAGTAATTCTTTTATTTTTTTCTTCAATAGTGTTTTCCCAGGAAATAGGGTGTATTAAAGCAAAAAATCATTTTATTAAGCTATTAAAAAAGGATAATTTATTTTCATTGGTTTATTCAGATGTAATATCTGAAAAAAGTAATTCTGAAAATTCATTTCATTTTTCAAATGAAGAAACAATTTTTAATATAATTAATGATGGTTTTAAAAATAAAAAAGACCACCAGATAATTGTTCAAACAAACAAAGACACTATTGTAAAATTTAATTATAAAAGGATTCGAGGTGAATTATTACTTTATGTTTATCAAAATAATTTAACCAATAATACTTTTGGGCGAAGTACTTTTTATAGTAAAAAGCAAATTTCCACACTCTTTGGAAGATAATTAAATGAATAATATTCTTAACTTTACTTTAAGTATTTTTGGCTCCATAGTTCAAGGGATAGAATAGAAGTTTCCTAAACTTTAGATCCAGGTTCGAGTCCTGGTGGAGTCACATTTCAAAATTACTTAATTATCCTTTATTTAAAAAACAAAAACAAAAACTTTAACTTTATTTATATTAATTGTTATAGTTTTTTATATATTTTTATAAATGTAAAAAATACAATTATAAAATATTTAGAATGAAAAGATTTGAATGGATAGTATTTTTGTTTTTAGCACTAGTTTTTCAGTTTTGCAGCAATTCAAATTCCGATGAAAATAAAGAGGAAATCATTACAGAAGAAGAGGAAGTGTCAGCAATAAGTTTTTATTACGGAGCAGATTTATCTTATGTAAATGAAATGGTAGATTGTGGAGCTGTTTATAAAGATGAGAATAATTTAAGCAAAGATCCTTATAAAATTTTTAAGGAAGCTGGGACTAATTTAGTGCGTTTACGTTTATGGCATAACCCAACCTGGACAAATTATTCAAATTACCAAGATGTAAAAAAAGCCATCCAAAAAGCAAAAGCTGAAGGAATGCAAGTTTTATTAGATTTTCATTATTCAGATACTTGGGCTGATCCTGGTGTTCAAGAAATTCCAGCTGCTTGGTTAAGTGAAATTAATAATAAAGAAGCTTTAGGTGATTTATTATATAATTATACCTATGAGACATTAAACAATTTAGCGAATGCTAATTTATTGCCAGAAATTGTACAAGTAGGTAATGAAATAAATCCGATGATATTACAACAGGGTGAATTAGTATGGCCAATTGATTGGAATCGCAATTCGTACCTAATAAATAAAGGAATTAAGGCTGTTAGAGATATTTCAAGCCAAAGAAATAAAAAAGTTGAGGTAATGCTTCATATTGCACAACCTGAAAATGGTTTATGGTGGTTTAAAGAGGCAACCCAAAATGGTGTTACAGATTTTGATTGGATTGGTTTGTCATATTATCCAATTTGGTCAGATTATACGCTAAATAATTTAGGAACGGCACTTAGCACATTAATAAATAATTATGAAAAAAGATTAATGATAGTTGAAACTGCTTATCCTTTTACTTTAGAAAATATTGATGAAGCTAATAATATTTTAGATGCTAAAGCCCTAATAAGTGGCTATCCTGCAACGCAACAAGGACAATTAGATTATTTAAATAAATTACAGGAAATTATTAAAAATACTGGAGGAGAAGGATTAATTTATTGGGAACCTGCTTGGGTTTCTACCAATTGCAATACCCTTTGGGGGCAAGGTTCTCATTGGGATAATGCAACTTTGTTTGATGAAAATAATAAAGTAAATTTAGGAATGCAATTTTACAATGCTTCAAAGAATTAATATATAGTTTTATAAAATTAAAATAAAAAATCACACAATGAAACATCTTAAATATCTTCTTTTAATATTTTCAATTATTTCATCTGCTCAGCAGAGAATTGTTAAAGAATTAGATACTAATTGGAAATTTCAAAAAGGAAAAAGTTCAGAAGCTTATCAAGTAAATTTTAACGATTCAAATTGGGAACAAGTAAATGTTCCCCATGATTGGGCAATTTATGGTCCTTTTGATAAAGAAGTTGATAAACAAACTGTAGCAATTATTCAAAATGGAGAAGAAGTAGCTTCTGAAAAAACAGGAAGAACAGGATCTTTACCTCATATTGGAACAGCTTGGTATCGAAATAAATTTATGATACCTGAATATGAAAAAGGAAAAAAAGTAATTTTGCTTTTTGAAGGTGTTATGAGTGAACCAAAGGTTTATTTAAATGGCAAAAAAATTGGAGAATGGGCATATGGCTATAGTTATTTTTATTTTGATATTTCAAATTTTATAGAAGAAGGCGAAAATACTTTAGCTGTAGAGGTTTCAAACCCAGCATTTGCTTCAAGATGGTATCCTGGAGCTGGTTTGTACAGAAAAGTAAGTGTAATTGTAAAAAATAAAGAGAGTATTAATCAATGGGGAACTTTTATAACTACACCGTTTATAAATAATGAATTAGCAAAAGTGAATATTAAAACCAAAACTTCAGGTGAAAATATTCAACTAATTACTACTATTTTTAATGCTGAAGGTACTAAAGTTAATTCAGAAAAATCCACCATTAAATTTAATAATGAATTTGATCAAAATATAAAAGTGAAAAATCCAATAGTATGGAGTCCAGAAAACCCGTATTTATATACTGCTGTTTCACAATTATATGAAGGAGACATCTTAAAAGATGAAGTTTCAACTCGTTTTGGAATAAGAGAAATAAAATATGAAGCAAATAAAGGGTTTAGTTTAAATGGTGAAATTAGAAAATTTAAAGGAGTTTGTTTGCACCACGATCTAGGTCCTTTAGGAACTGCAGTAAATAAAGCAGCATTGCGCCGTCAGTTAACAATTTTAAAAGATATGGGGTGTAATGCAATTAGAAGTTCACACAATATGCCATCTTTAGAACAATTGGAACTTTGTGACGAAATGGGTTTCCTGTTTTTAGCTGAAAGTTTTGATGAATGGGCAAAACCAAAAGTAGAAAATGGTTACAATCGTTTTTTTGAAGAATATGCTGAAAAGGATGTAGTAAATTTAGTACACGCTACAAGAAATCACCCTTCAATTGTAATGTGGAGTGCTGGAAACGAAGTACCAGACCAATGGGGTTCGGAAGGTGTAAAAAGAGCAAAATGGTTGCAGGATATTTTTCATAGAGAAGATCCTACTCGTCCTGTAACAGTGGGTATGGATCAGGTTAAAGCTACTATGGAATCTGGTTTTGGAGCTTTATTAGATATACCAGGGTTAAATTACAGAGTACATTTATATGAAGAGGCATTTGATAAATTTCCACAAGGTTTTATTTTAGGTTCGGAAACTGCTTCTACTGTAAGTTCTAGGGGTATTTATAAATTTCCCGTTGAAAAATTAAGTATGAAACAATATAGTGATTTTCAAAGCTCTTCTTATGATTTAGAATATTGTAGCTGGTCCAATTTACCCGATGAAGATTTTGTTTTACAAGATGATAAACCTTGGGTAATTGGTGAATTTGTGTGGACAGGTTTTGATTATTTGGGAGAACCAACGCCATATGATGAAAGTTGGCCCTCTCGTAGTTCTTATTTTGGTATTTCAGATTTAGCTGGGTTGCCAAAAGACCGTTTTTATTTATACAGAAGTAGATGGAATACAACTGATGAAACACTACATATTTTACCTCACTGGAACTGGAAAGGCAGGGAAGGAGAGAAAACACCAATTTTTGTGTATACTAATTATAATAGTGCAGAGCTTTTTGTAAATGGAAAAAGTATGGGTGTTCAAAAAAAGAACAATTCAACATCGCAAAACAGATACCGTTTAATGTGGATGGATGTTAACTACGAGCCCGGAACATTAAAAGTAGTAGCTTTAAACGAAGAAGGAGAACCCGTAGCTGAGAAAGAAATTAAAACGGCTGGAAAACCTTATAAAATTGTGCTAAACCCTGACAAAAAAACAATAAACGCTGATGGAAAAGATATAGTATTTGTTGAAGTTTCAGTAGTTGATAAAAAGGGTAATCCTTGTCCAACAGCTACTAACCAATTAAAATTTAAGGTGAAAGGAAAAGGTGTTTACCGAGCCGCTTGTAATGGAGATGCAACTTCCTTAGAACTATTTCATTTACCAACTATGAAATTATTCAGTGGTAAATTGGTTGTATTAGTACAATCAATAGATGAAGCAGGTTCTATTAATTTACAAGTTACAGGTAAAGGTTTAAAAAGTGCAAAACTAGATATAAATTCTACTGATTGATAAGTTTTTTATTAAGAAAAACCACATAAAATTTTGTTCAATTTCTATGATGTAAAAATATTTAAGAAAATTAATTATTTTATATTTTCTTTAAATTTAGTGAATAACTTATCCTCTTTATCACAAAATAACACATGATAAATATCATATTTTATTTTATTTATATGAAAAAATAAATTATATTTGATATTGTAAAGGTCAAATTATCAATTATTTAAAGTCTTAACTAACAACATAGTTGTTTATAGGGCAAGATAGTTGTTAGAAAATAAAACACCCTTTGTTTGTACAGTTGAAAAATTTCAATTGTTTTTTAATTAGAATTAAAATGATTCTGATTTTTTTGAATTAAAGTTGTTTTAAAATTGCAAGTTTCTCATAGCTGTATTAATATATATTACATTCCAAAATAGTTTTACAGCTATTTAAATTAGTAATTTTTAAGTGTATTTCACCCAAAAATTACGAATATGAAAAAAAAATACATTACTGTTTTTATATTTTGCATCACTTTATTGGTGTTTTCCCAATATTATGGAATGTTTAGTTCTTTTGTTGAAACTCAAATAAATAAGAAGATATTATCAAAAAATAACTTCAAATATGCATATTTAGAAAAAAATGAACCACTTTCTGTCGTAGAATTAAATTCTTTTTTCAATGATAAACCTGAATACTTTGTTGAAGCAAGTAGAAGTGATACTGAGATTGAAGAAAAAAGTTTAATAGCTTCTGCTTCTTGTAAAGATATTTCTGTTTACCTAGATGCTACAGGCAATGCGAGTATTACAGCTGCCGATATTGATAATGGTAGCACAGGTATTTTATCAATTGATATTTCAAGTTTCACTTGTGCGGATATACCAAATAACCCAATATTAGTGACATTAACATCGGATGATGGTGGTACAATTACTACATGCCAATCCTATATCACTATAATTGACAGTTTACCACCGGATACACCAACCCTGACAGATGTTACAGACGAATGTACAGCAACAGCAACGGTTCCAACCACATCAGATAATTGTGGTGCAATAATTACGGGAACGACATTAGATCCATTAACTTATTCAACCCAAGGAACCCATGTGATTACCTGGAACTTTGATGATGGCAATGGTAATGACATTGATGTAACCCAAAATGTAATTGTTGATGATATAACAAAACCTACCCTTACAGGCATTACGGATAGCGATGAAAATTTAGATACTTCATGTAGCTTCACGATTCCGGATTATACAAGTTTAACAACTGCGGCAGATAATTGTACTGCAGTAGGAAGTATTATCAAAACACAATTGCCTGTTGCAGGCACTGTGATCAGTGGACATAATACAACGCAACTAATTACCGTTACAGCTGATGATGGAAATGGAAATACAGAATCAACTACTTTTACAATCACGCTAAAAGATATAACGGATCCATTAACCCCTGTATTATCAGATGTAAACGTAGGAGAATGTTCAGGAACACCTGTTTCACCTACAACAACAGATACTTGTGGAGGAACTATTACTGGTATACCTAATATAAGCTTTCCTGTTACCGCCCAGGGTACAACTGTTGTAACTTGGACCTTTGCCGATGGAAATGGTAATTCAACAACAGCAGATCAAAACATTATCTTAGATGATATAACAAAACCTACCCTTACAGGCATTACGGATAGCGATGAAAATTTAGATACTTCATGTAGCTTCACGATTCCGGATTATACAAGTTTAACAACTGCGGCAGATAATTGTACTGCAGTAGGAAGTATTATCAAAACACAATTGCCTGTTGCAGGCACTGTGATCAGTGGACATAATACAACGCAACTAATTACCGTTACAGCTGATGATGGAAATGGAAATACAGAATCAACTACTTTTACAATCACGCTAAAAGATATAACAGATCCAGTAATTACTTGTCCATCAAATATTACAACAGCTAAAACATCAGATGATGGTTTAGGTAATTGTACAACAATAGTTTCATTAGGTATACCAGTAGTATCAGATAATTGTACTACATCAACGAATATAATATTTACAGCAAAAGTTGGTGGTACTATCATAACTCCAGCGACTCATTTATTTGGTATAGGAAATACAACCGTAGTATGGACTGCAACCGATGAGGCAGGGAATATCTCAACACCTTGTAACCAAACAGTAACAGTAACGGACGATGAAGTTCCAACAATTAGTTCTGCAGGAGATATAATTACAACTACAAGTGCAGATGGTACTGGAAATTGTGATGTTTCTGTTGTGATAGCAGATGCTACTTTTGGAGATAATTGTACTGGAAGTTCTATAGTTTGGGACATGTTAGGTGATGTTACAGATAATGGTATAGGTCAGATAGGTACTTATAATTTTCCAATAGGAACAACTACTATAACTTATACTGTAACTGATGAAGCAATGCTCACAGCTACAGATGTTATGACAGTAGTTATAACTGATGATGAAGTTCCAACAATCACTTGTCTAAGTGACCAAAATGTTAACTTTGGTGCTAACTGTGAGTTTATACTTCTCGATTATACCTCATTGGCCATTAATTCAGATAATTGTAGTAGTCCAATAATTACACAAAGTCCTGCGCCGGGAACGTCAATTTCTGGTCAAACAACAGTAACTTTAACGGCTACTGATAGTGCAAATAACATTAGTACATGTACTTTTGAGGTTATTCCAACAGACAATGAATCACCAACAGCAGTTTGTAAAGATATTTCCGTTAATTTAAGTTCAACAGGTACCGTAAATATTAGCGCTTTAGATTTGGATAATGGTTCAACAGATAATTGTGGAATTGTGGTAAGGACTGTATCTCCTAATTCGTTTAACTGTGGCGATGTTGGAGAGCAAATAGTAACATTTACAGTAGTCGATAATGAAGGTAATAGTGATAGTTGTACAGCTACAGTAACTGTTATAGACAATACACCGCCTACAATGCTTTGTAATAATTTTGTTGTAGTTGTTAACCCTATTACTAGGGTAGCTACAATAAATGCTTCAGATGTTGATAACGGGTCATATGATACTTGCGGAATTGCAACTTTAACTGTATCACCAAGCGTATTTCCAGAAGATATCAATGGTAATTTTTATACAACAAATACCACACTAACTGCGGTTGACGTTAATGGCAACATTAGCACTTGTACTCCAACTGTAACTGTAGAGCCTCCAGTAAACCAGTTCACCTATTTAACAGGGGAAATTATAGATCCTATTCCAACTTATCCACAGCCAGCAAGCGCACTAATAGAAGCAACAGCTTGTCCTGGTGGTTTATATGACCCAAAAGATGTTGAATTTACATTAGAAGCCATAGGTACCTATAATTTACAACCATCGGATGTTATACACTGGGAGTATTCTGAAGATAATGGTGAAACCTGGACAGAGATACCTGGTACTGCAGGAACATTAACCTACATACTTGAGGATATAATAAAAAATACTTTTGTGCGTCTCAGTATCACTGACGCTGACGATCCTTTAATCATACAAACATCAGCATCAGCTTTTGTAAGGTTCTTACCACCAGATGAACCACCAATAATTGTAAGCTATAGTCCAAATCCATTAGATATTTGTTTAGGTGAAACTGTGACTGTAGTTGCTGAGAGTTTTTTTGATCAACCTGAAGGACAATTTGGAGAAGGAGGTAAATTTAACTATGCTCAACCCGATGGATGGAGAGTTGATGGGTTAGATGGCGAGTTTCCTGCAAGTGGAAATAATACAACTGCTCCAACTTGGAAAGAAACAAATTCAGTTGTAAATCCAAATAAAACATTTAGTGGAATAAATTATGATACTTCAGATAATACGAAATTTGCCATAGCACATTCTGTTGTTAACAATCAGGTTACAACCCTTGAAACCCCTGTTTTTAGTACTGTTGGTATGACCGCAAGCGAAGCAATATTGAGCTTTCATCAGGGTTATTATTTTTGTGGAGATGCTTCAGGTACAATTGAATTATCTTTTGATGCTGGAAATACCTATGGCATAACCTTAGCTACTTACTCAAATAGTACAACAGGAGTCAGTTTATTAGGAGATAGCTGTAATAAGGAATTTCCGATGGCAGATCCTTTTGAAGAGGTACTTATTAATTTAGGTGCTTATGTTGGTAATGCAGGTTTAAGGATTAAGTTTACTTTTGATTCAGGAGCAGATGGAGGATTTTGTGATGATGTATCCTTTCCAAAAGACCCAAGCAATGGATGTAATAAAACTCAATTATATGATGTTGGTAGTGGTTGGGCTATTGATGATGTTGGATTCGTATTTTCTCAAGTAGATGATGAATTAGAATGGACAGATGAAGGAGGTACTGTAATAGCAATTGGATCTACTGCAACTGTTATACCTGTAACTCCAGGAATTAGAAGATATGGAGTAACTACACTTATTAATGGTTGTAGAACAGGTGATGATTCTGGAACAAATTTTATTGATATAGGTACTAGTTTAGCCTATGCAGGCGAAGATTATTTACCAGTTGCAGGTAATTGTGGAGAAGCTACATTACAATTAAACGCCTATGACAATACAAAAAAAGCTATTGATAATTATAATAAAGGTGCCTGGAAAAACAATCTTTATGTTGTTCCTACAGATGTAAGTACAGATTTTGAAGGAACAGGTGTTACAGGACAATGGTCAATTATTAGTTCTGCTTTAACCTCTTCATGTGGTAGTTCAGCTACTTTTTCTAGTGATACAGATCCAGATGCCATTTTTACTGGAAATCCAGGTACTTATACATTAAGATGGACCCTTACAAACGGATGCTTTGATGAAATTGATGTTAAAATTAACGACTGTAAAAGCCTTGATTTTGATGGAGTTAACGATTTTGTTACCTTCAAAAATAATTATAATTTAAACAGTACTTTTAGTATTGAAACTTGGGTAAAACCAAATAATATATCTGGAACAAGAACAATATTTTCTAGAAAAGATGCCAGTAATAACTCCAATGGCTACGATTTAAGCATTGTAAATGGTCAGGTTAGGTTTAATTGGTATTATAGTACAGGTTCAAGTTCTGTTAACTCAGGAAGTAATTTAATTAATACAAATAGATGGTATCACTTAGCAGTTACCTATAATGGTGCAACATACACGCTTTATGTAGATGGTATAGAATTAGGAACTACAAATAATAATAATCCACCGGGGTTAACAGCAAATAATGTAGAAGCACTTTTAGGTGCCATGGATCAAGTTTCTTCAGATCCTATGAATTATTATCATGGATGGATTGATGAATTGAAAATATGGAATAAGGCATTATCAGTAGAGCATATAAGACAAATGATGAATCAAGAAATTGATGAATTAGGCGCAGATGTTGGAGGAGTTCAAATTCCTACTAAAATTTATGGTCCTGATAATGATAATAATGGTATTGAGGATACTATTTTGTTATGGAGTAATTTAGAAGCTTATTATCATATGAATATTAATTGTGGTGATCTTGCACCATATAAAAAAGGTGTAAATGGTAGGCTTAGAAATATAACTACAGGTCAGGAACAAACAGCTCCTATTCCATATACAACGAGGGTAAATAAACCATGGGACACTAATGATACTTGGACAAATTTTAATGTTTGGGATTTACCTAATAGTAATGGAATTAATAATACCCCTATAGATTGGAATATTGTAAAAGTTTCACATAATATTACTTCTGATACTAGAGATTTAACATTATTAGGGCTTTTAATTGATTCAGGGAAAAAACTAATTATTACAAACTCTGGAGCACAAGATGAAACAAATTCTGGTCACGGTCTCTGGATAACACATTATTTAAAACTAAATGGTTTTATAGATTTAGTTGGGGAATCTCAATTAATACAAAAAAAGTATGGGGATTATGATGTTAATGATTATTTTATTACTAATCAGTTTGTTGAGAGTGTAATAGATGATGTTAGTAGTGGTTATATTGAAAGAGATCAACAAGGATTAGGAAATCTATACAGATATAATGATTGGTCATCTCCAGTAGGAATTATTGGTCAGCCACAAACAACAGAATATGCCGTTAAAGATGTTTTAAGAGATGGATTTGATTCTTCAAATCCAAAAATAATTACATTTATAGGGGGAAATAATGGGGTAAATTCTTCACCAATTCAAATTGCAGAACGTTGGATTTATGGTAACGATAATGATAATAGTTGGGTTAGCTTAAAAAGTACTGGTACTATGTTACCAGCGGAAGGCTTTTCAATGAAAGGTACGCATCCTCCAATTGCTGCTGCTTACGACAAACAAAATTTTGTATTTGTTGGAAAACCACATAATGGAGATATTGAATTACCTCTAACATCAGGTAGTTGGTATTTAACAGGGAATCCTTATCCAAGTGCCTTAGATGCTTTTCAGTTTATAGATGATAACGTTGGTATAATTGATGGTACAATAGAAATTTGGGATGATTGGGAAGATAATTCTCATAATTATTATGAAGCACATGCTGGATATGCATTGTTAACCAAAGGAGGTGGAATTCCTGCAGCTAATTACAATAATACAGGTGAAAATGGAGGAAAAACTCCTGGTAGATATATTGCTGTAGCCCAAGGTTTTGGTGTCACGGGAGCAGGGCCTTCCGGTTCAAAAATAAAATTCAGTAATACACAACGCAAATTTGTGCGTGAAGGTAGTTCTGCATCTGTATTTTTTAAATCGACTAGTGCTAAGCAACAAAATAGTGCAAATACAAATTTAGATACAAGATTAAAAATAAGACTTGGTTTTAAAACGGAAACCAATTTTAATAGACAAATCTTGCTTACTATTGATGATAATACTACTGATGCTTTAGATTATGGTTATGATGCCATAAATAATAATGTATTACCAAATGATTTATATTGGGTTATAGATAAAAACAAGGTGCTTATTCAAGCCGTTAAAAATTTACCAATTGAAAGAGTTGTTCCAATTGGTATTAATGCGAACGGCAATATACCAATTAAAATAAAGGTAGACACAATTGAAAATCCATATCCAAATATGGAAATTTATCTAAGAGATAATCTTACTCTGGATACGTATGACATAATGAAGGGAGCGTTTGAAATTACTTTAGAAGATGGAGAGTATATTGATAAGTATTCAATGGTTTTTCAAGCAAAACCAGAAATTCCAATTCAAATAGAAGAAGTATTTAATGAAGTAATTGTATTTGTGAATGAGAACAATTCAATAATAAGTGTTAGAAAACCAGTTGAATTACAAATAAATAAAATTTTGTTGTTTAATGTTATGGGACAACAAATAAAAATATGGGAATCAAATTTAAATGAGAATGAAATTGAGCTACCAATTAAAGTGAGTACGGGAGTCTATTTAGTTTTAATTTCTACAAATGAAGGTAAAATAGCGAAAAAAATAATAATCAAATAGAAAATAAAGGGTATTGGATAGTTCATAGTAATAAATAGCATGAAAAGAAAAGTTACATATCTATTAATTATAAGTATCTTGTTGGTTAGTGGTATGAGCAATTCTCAAACCAAAAACAACCCACTACCAAAGCCAGGAGCTGACCCTCATCCTGAATTACCAATTGACAGCAGTATTACTTTTTTACTTATAATAGGAACTGTTTATGGAATTTATAAATCACAAAAGAAATAAATCCCTTTTTAGTTTAAAGATACATCCAAATATTGAAGACCTTCATATTGTAAAAGATATTCTTTATTTAAAAAAGGAGATTTAGTTGTGTTTTTTTTATCCGCTAAACCAACTCCTGCGAAAATTACTTTAGCATGATTTTTTCTTGCATGTGTTTTAAAAGTCTCCATCCAAATAACATCATAGTTAATTGCAAAATCAGAAACGAGATCAGTCTTAACAATTACAAAATAACGTTGGTTATTTTTATTTATACAAACAAATTGGGGATTCTTTTTTAATTGGCTATTAATAGCAATAAACTCGTATCCTTTGGCTTCTAAATCTTTACCAACAATATTCATTGCTAAATTGTGTATTTCTTGTTTTGTAAGCGGTCTACTCATTTTATAATTAAAATTTAAATAAAAAATCCGACACAAAGGTATCGGATTTTTAGTTATTTTAAAACACTTCAACATGCTGAGTGTGACTATTTATAATTAGTAGGATTACCCTCCAAAATCATCAAATCTGATGTTTTCATCTGCTAATCCAAAATCTTCACCCATTTTTTGAACCGCTTTATTCATTAAAGGTGGACCACAGAAATATAATTCTAAATCTTCCGGAGATTCGTGTTTGGATAAATATTCATCAATTACAGCTTGATGCACAAAACCAGTAAATCCATCTCCTTTAGTATCGTTTGTATCTTTTTTATTCACCCAATTATCTTCAGGTGCAGGTTCAGAAAGCACTAAATAAAACTTGAAGTTTGGGAATTCTTTTTCTAATTCATAAAAATGCTCTAAGTAGAATAATTCACGTTTAGAACGACCACCATACCAATAAGTAACTTTTCTTCCTGTTTTTAAGGTTTTGAATAGGTGATATAAATGAGAACGCATTGGTGCCATACCAGCTCCACCACCTACATATAACATTTCAGCGTCAGATTCATTAATAAAGAACTCACCGTAAGGGCCAGAAATTATTACTTTATCTCCTTTTTTACGAGAGAAAATATATGAAGAAGCAATACCTGGATTTACACTCATCCAACCATTTTTTGCTCTATCCCAAGGCGGAGTTGCTATACGAACATTTAACATAATTTCTCTTCCTTCAGCAGGATAAGAAGCCATAGAATATGCACGTTCAACCAACTCATTATTTTTCATTTTTAAATCCCATAAACCGAATTTATCCCATTCCATTTGGAATTTATCTGGGGTTTCATGTTCTTCAGGATGCGCTGTAATATCAATATCTTTAAAATCTACTTCACATTCAGGAATTTCAATTTGAATATATCCACCAGCTTTGTAACCCATATCTTCAGGAATTTCAACAACGAATTCCTTAATAAATGAAGCTACATTATAATTTCTAACAACTGTTGCTTCCCATTTTTTAATACCAAATACTTCTTCAGGAATGGTAATATCCATATCCTGTTTTACTTTTACCTGGCAAGCTAATCGTGCACCATGTTGTAATTCTTTACGAGTAAAATGAGGTGTTTCAGTTGGTAATGCTTCTCCACCTCCTGAATTCACATGACATTCGCACTGAATACAAGTTCCACCACCACCACAGGCTGATGGTAAAAATATTTTAGCATTTCCTAAAGTTGTTAATAATGAACTTCCAGAAGCTACTTCAATTTCTTTTTCACCATTAATTCTGATTTTTACAGGACCAGAAGGTGATAATTTTTGTTTTACATACAATAATAACGCAACTAATAATAGTGTTATAACTAAAAATGCTACTACAGTTGCTACAATTGTACCTAAGGTATTTGTTGCTAATATCATCATTATTATTCTTTAATTTCTTTTTCGTTTTTGGCTAAATTAATAGCATCTTCAGTGGCTTCAATGGTATCTTTATCAGAAGGGGCTACAGTTGCTACTGTTTGTTCAGTAGTTTCTTCTGCTTCTCCACCAGTTAACATACCTCCAAAACTCATAAAACCAATTGCCATTAGACCTGTTATAATAAACGTAATTCCTAAACCTCTAAGTGGAGCAGGAATATTTGAATATCTAATTTTTTCGCGAATTGCAGCAATAGCTAAAATTGCTAAAAACCATCCAATACCAGAACTTATTCCATAATTAAAAGCCAATCCTAAAGATTGAATTTCACGAGATTGCATAAATAAAGATCCACCTAATATAGCACAGTTTACTGCAATTAATGGTAAGAAAATACCTAATGAATTGTATAATGCAGGTGAAAATTTCTCAACAATTATTTCAACCAATTGTACCATAGTTGCTATGGTTGCAATAAACATTATAAATGATAAGAAACTTAAATCGTATTGAGCATATTCAGGCCCTAGCCAAGCTAAAGCACCATCTTTTAAAATATAAGTATCTAATAACCAGTTTAATGGTACTGTAATTGCCATTACAAATATTACAGCTGCTCCTAAACCAACGGCAGTTGATACTTTTTTAGATACTGCCAGGTAAGAACACATTCCTAAGAATGTGGCAAATACCATATTATCTACAAATATTGACTTGAAAAATAATTCTAAATGTTCCATATTATTTAGTTGTCTTCAATTAATGCTTCATTTCTTGAGCGTTGTACCCATATAATTATTCCAACAGTGATTAATGCCATTGGTGCTAACAACATAAATCCGTTGTTTTCATAACCAAAAGCATATACTCCTGTTTTTTCAATAGGATCTCCTAAAACTTTAATTCCTAATAAACTCCCAGAGCCCAATAGTTCTCTAAAGAAACCTACAATAATTAATATTACTGCATAACCTAATGAGTTTCCAATACCATCTAAAAATGATCTCCAAGGACCGTTAGCTAAAGCAAATGCTTCAAAGCGTCCCATAATTATACAGTTTGTAATAATTAATCCAACAAAAACGGATAATGTTTTACTTAACTCATAGGCAAAAGCCTTTAAAATTAAATCAACAATAATTACAAGTGTTGCAACAACAATAAGTTGTACAATAATTCTAATTTTTGAAGGAATTATATTTCTCATTAATGAAATTACAACGTTTCCTACACCTAGTACAAATAACACTGCAATAGACATTACTATTGAGGCTTTTAACTCAGCAGTAATTGCTAATGCCGAACAAATTCCTAAAACTTGTATTGTAATTGGGTTGTTATCCGCTAAAGGATCAGTTATTAATTTTGTATCTTTTTTTGATAAAAGTCCCATAAATTATTGCTTTAATGTTTTTAAATATGGCATATACATTTTCAAATCTTTCTTCAACATTGCAGATAAACCATCACCTGTAATGGTAGCTCCAGCAATTGCATCAACCTCAAAATCTGTTTTATTTGTATTTTTAGGGTCTGCATTTCCTTTTGCAGCAGTAATTCCTTTAAAAGTATCACCGTCTACAATATGTTCCCCTTTAAAATCATCCATAAAAAAACGTTCTTTTATGTTAGATCCTAAACCTGGAGTTTCTCCTTTGTGATCAAAATAAACACCTTGAACCACCAAATCAGAGTTAACAGCTACATATCCCCAAATTGCATCCCATAAACCTTTACCTCTTACAGGGATAATATAGAAATCTGTGTTATCTTTATTTCCAATAAATAAAGGAAGTCTTCTTGCTCTTTTTTTAGCTTTTGATTCAGCCTCTTCTTTTTTAAGATCTATTAAATATGCATTGTTATCTTCAACTACATCAGTTCCTGTAATAACTAATTGTTTTGTTATATATTTTGAAAACTCTTCACCTACAATATCTTTAGAAACAAATTCAACGCTACTTTCGTCATTTTCATTAATTCCCATTGCATATAGAATATTTTGTTGTTTTTCTATACGTTTATTTTCGGCTATTTTTTCTTTTAATGATGAAGCTAAAAATGCTAATAAAGCTCCAACTATAATTACCATTCCTGTTGCGAACAACACGGTATATAAATTTTTGTCAGTATTCGTTGCCATTGTTATGCTGTTTTTGCTTTTAAACGTTTTAGTCTTCTTTTAACGTTACCTTGAACCACATAATGGTCTATTGTTGGTGAAAATACGTTCATTAATAAAATTGCTAACATTACACCTTCTGGATATGCTGGATTAAACACACGAATCATAACTGAAATAAATCCAATTAAAAATCCGTAAATCCATTTTCCTTTATTGGTTTGTGATGCTGTTACAGGATCTGTTGCCATAAATACAATACCAAATGCCAATCCACCAATTAATAAATGTTGCCAATAAGCAGTACTCATTAATGTATAAAATTTACTGCTCTCAGTTATCCAACCGGCATCAACTACACCGTTAAAAATAAGTCCCATTACTAAAGCTCCAATTACAGACGATACTATAATTCTCCAACTTGCAACTTTGGTATAAATTAAGTATAAACCACCTAGTAATATTAAAAGGGTAGATGTTTCACCTACTGAACCAGGAATAAATCCGAAGAACATATCTGAAACTGAGTAAGCTAATTCATTACCTTGAGCCAAACTTCCTAAAATGGTTTCGCCAGATATTGCATCTAGGTTTGCACCTGCAGCAATTTCATTAGTTCTTTCAACAGCACCAGTTACCCATACTTTATCTCCACTCATCCAGGTTGGATATGCAAAGAATAAAAAGGCTCTAATAGTTAATGCAGGATTTAAAATATTCATTCCTGTACCACCAAAAATTTCTTTACCAATTACAACACCAAAAATAATTGCAACAGTTAACATCCATAAAGGAGTATCAATTGGAATAATTAGCGGAACTAACATACCAGTTACAAAGTATCCTTCTTCTACTTCGTGTTTATTAATGGTTGCAAAAAATATTTCAATACCTAAACCTACTACATAAGAAACTATTACTAGCGGTAATAATTTCATTGCTCCAATTGCTAAATTATCAAAATTCCAAAATTCTGGACTAAAAAAGCCCATTCCTTGAGGGAAACCGTTAATTGCTGCGTTATGTTGAAAACCTGCATTAAACATTCCAAAAATTAAAATTGGAATTAAAGGCAATACAACGTTCACCATTATACGTTTTAAATCATCAGCGGCTCTTAAATGTCCACCTGAATGCGTAGTTTCATTTGGCGTATAAAAAAGTGTATGAACGGCGCCAAACATAGTTTGCCAATTTGTACCATCAACTTTTCCTTTTATATTATGTAATTTTTCTTTTAATCCCATAATTTATCCTATTTCTTTTAACATTAAGTCTAAACCTTTTCTAATAATTTCCTGATGTGGTTGTTTAGAAACACATACAAATTCAGTTAAGGCAAAATCCTCTGGAGCAACTTCATACATTCCTAGTTGTTCCATTTCGTCTAAATCTTTATACATACAAGCTTTTAAAATTTGCATAGGATAAATATCTAGTGGGAATACTTCTTCATAATTACCAGTTACAACAAAAGCTCTGTGTTCTCCGTTGGTATTGGTATTTAAATCGTATTTTTTATTTGGAAATAACCAAGAAAAAGTGATTGCTCTTGAAGTTGAGATTTTATTAAAAACCGGCATAGTCCAACCAAATAACTCGTAATCATTTCCTTCAGGAATTACAGTTATTATATTGTCATAATATGCTAAATTTCCTTTTTTATTTGTGGTTTTTCCAGTTAAAACGTTACCACTTATAATTCTGTTATTACCTTCATTTAAATTACCGTCAACAATAGAACTTATACTAGCACCAATTTTAGTTTTAAAATATTTTGGTGCCGTAACTCCTGAACCAGCCAAAGCAATAGTTCTTTCAGCATTAAACTTTCCTGTTAGCAATAATTCACCAATAATAACTAAATCTTGAGGAGTTACTGTCCAAACAACTTCACCTTTATTAACAGGATCTATTTTTGCAATTTGGGTACCAACATTTCCAGAAGGATGTGGGCCAGAAACTTTATGCAACGTACAATTATTTAAACCAGCTAATGGAGAGTTTGAATTTTTCCCTACGGAAACATGAACACTACCAGAAGTTAATTTGCTTAAAGCCGTAATTGCTGCTTGTAACTCATTTTCTTTACCTGCCAAAACATAATCGTAATCTGCAGCTAATGGAGCACTTGCATAGGCTGAAACAAAGATGGCTTTAGGTGTATTTGCAGGATTTGCAATTACATCGTAAGGTCTTTGTTTAATAAATGGCCAACAACCAGAAGCTAACAAATGACTTTTAAGATCCTCAGCATTCATAGCTTTTGGGTCTTTTTTGCCAAAATCAACAAATTCTTGATTGCTATCAGCTTCAATTTTAATTGCTAATATTTTTCTTTTTTCACCACGAATTATATCAACCAATTCACCACTTACGGGTGATGGAAATTTCATGTCTTCATTAGCTTTATTGTAAAAAACTGTTTCTCCAGCTTTTACTTTTTCACCAACTTTTACAGATAATTTAGGAATAATACTGTGGAAATCTTCAGGTTTTAAAGTGTAAACACTACTAGAACTAGCATTTTCGGTAACTTTTTCAGCGGCACCTTTTAGCTTAATGTCTAAACCTTTTTTAATTCGAATGTCCTGTGACATATTTTTAGTTTATTTAATAGTCTTTAAAAACGGTGCAAAAATAAGAATTTATAATCGTAGTTTTATGTTTTTTAGTCAATTTTTTATGCTTTATAATTAAGTTTTTAGTTCGAAAACGTTATAATTATAATTACAATTATATATTTGGTATAGATTTTGACCATAAAAAATATTAATTCCTATTTAATTTGAAGCCATTTTATTTTTATTTTCTTGCTGTTTTATTTTTTCATTTAAGTTTTTCACAACAGAAAACTATTGATTCTGAAAATATTAAAACTATTATATTAAAACCGAGTACAACAAATTCTTATGCGCCAATTGTTAGGCTTGGAGAAAGAATTCAATTAATTTTTGACGATTTAAATGCCGATGAACACGATTACACCTATAAAATTGTGCATTGCGACTATAATTGGAATTCTTCAAATTTATCAGATTCTGAATTTGTTGATGGCTATGCCGAAGATAGAATACGAGATTATGAAAACTCCTTTAATACATTGCAACCTTATACAAATTATAGGTTAACATTACCTAATGAAAATACAAAACTGAAGATATCAGGAAATTACAAAATATATGTTTTAAATGATGAAGAAGAAGTTGTTTTTGAACGTAATTTTGTTGTATACGAGCCAAAAGTTACCGTAGGTGTTACCATTTTTAAAAGTAGAGATATTTCCACTATTGAAACAAATCAATCAGTTGAATTTATTATAAATCACCCAAATTTAAGAATTAACAATCCAAAGGAAGAAATATTACCGGTAGTTCTTCAAAACAATAATTGGCAAACAGCTATAGAAGGATTAAAACCTCAATTTTACAGGGGAACACAATTATTATATAAATACAATAAAGAAACCAGTTTTATGGCTGGGAATGAGTTTTTGTATTTTGACACAAAATCAATTAGAAATACAGCCTTAAATATTGCAAAAGTTGAATTAGGAAGCGATTTGTACCATACCTATTTATATACAAATGAAGAAAGAATAGATCAGCCTTATACATTATTTGAAGACATTAACGGAAATTTTGTAATTAGAACACTAAACGGACAAAATAACAATACAGATGCTGATTATAGCTGGGTTCATTTTAGCTTAAGTTGTTTGGAAAATTTAGAAGGCAAGGATGTTTTTATAAGTGGAAATTTTAATAATTGGCAGTTAAACGACTCTAATAAACTTATTTATAATGAAAATACAGGCTTGTATGAAGCTAAAATGTTATTAAAACAAGGGTTTTATAATTATCAATATGTTACTAAAACAAAAGAGGGAGTTATTAGTAATAGCGATATAGATGGTTCATTTTATCAAACCGAGAATGATTACACTGTTTTAGTTTACTACAATAAATATGGAAGCCGCTATACACAAGTAATTGGAGTAGGTTTTGGGAATTCTAAAAAATTAAACAATTAAAATTGCTATGTCAGTTCTAGTGCCAAACCCAGCGCAGGTATATTGAGAACTATTTTAGTTTATAGCTAGTTCTTTAATTAAACAATATTTAATAATTAGCCTTTGGAAACCTATTAAGTTTCCAAACACCTTGTTTACAATTATCATACTGTTAATACATTATATTTTCTGTTTTTACGTATCTTTAAACCGTAAAAATTGCTTTTACCAAAAAATATTTAATAATCTGTTTACTTTTTTACTGTTTAAACTAGTGGAATTGAAAACTAATAAAAGCAATAAAAATATATTTTTATCATCACAATTTG
Organism: Lutibacter oceani; assembly: GCF_003384935.1. GTDB lineage: Bacteria > Bacteroidota > Bacteroidia > Flavobacteriales > Flavobacteriaceae > Lutibacter > Lutibacter oceani. Next base: position 586,710 of record NZ_QTTQ01000009.1, on the reverse strand, counting down.
AATGGTAAATAGAATATAATTTATGGATATAACAAGTTGCCAAAAATACGATGCTATGCAAAGAATTGAAGAAAAATATTTTACGAGATCACATCAACACGGAACGATGAAAATCATTGATTCTGTTGATTATAATTGTCCTCATTGTGGGAGAAATGTGAATTTTTCTCTTGGTTGGTCAATTCCTCAAAATCATATTTGCTTGAATACCAGATCAAGATGTACAGGTTGTGGAAAAGAAAGTAAATTTATTTACATAGATTATGATTTGACTGACAAACCCGAATTTGGGAAAATATTTATTCATCCTGATTCTAAAAGGAGAACCTCAATAATAGATTTTAGTAAAACAAATTCAAGTTTAAATCAAGGGCTTCAAAAAGCTTATGAATCTGCATTAAATGTTTATAATGTTGGAGAATGGACTGCTACATCTGTCTTATGTAGAAGACTTCTAGAAGGGATAACTCAAGATTTGTTACCAGATGAGAAAAAAAAGTATAATCTAAATAAGAGATTGACAGAATTACCTAAACATTTAGATTTACAAAAACCGATTTTGACTCTTGCAGATGCATTGAGAAAAGGAGGGAATTTAGGAGCTCATTTTGACCTTGATAAAACACCTGATAAAAAGATAACAAGTCAAATGTTAGATTTACTAGATTACCTAATTGAATATATTTATATTTTACCAAATCAAATTGATAATTTACATACTGAAATAGAGGATTTAGCAAATAAATAGATAAAAGTACTTTAGGCAACAATGGGTATAATTTATACTTATATTTAAACTAAATATTAACGACAAAAATTCTAACAAACCGATTTTCCAGTCGCACAAATCATATAAAAACTCGTAAGCAATACCCACAAAAAAATACTATGAAAAAAACAATTATTATCCTTAGCTTAATTCTGATTTCTTGTAATTTTAGTCAAGACAAAAAATCAAATTCTAATACAGTAAATTCTTTAAAGTTAACAGGAACTATTGAGAACCTAAAAGACAGTTTAACAGTTGTCTTAACTAAAATGGATAGCAGAAACTTTTACGGAAAAAGTATTGATTCTACCTTATCATTAAATGGCTTATTTGAATTGAAAATTGATATAAATGAACCAAGTGAATATATGATTATTATTATTGATTACAAGAATATGGTTGCCAAAAGAAATTATCTTTGGCTTGATAAAGGTGATATATCCATAATCGGAAACTATGATGATTTTGAAAATGCAAAAATCAATGGTTCTAAATTAACTGATTTATCAAAAACTTATAATCAGATTAGTGAAAATTTTAGTAATCAAATGAAAAAAGGTGAAATTGACTATAAAAATTATCAAAAAGGAATGTTTAATGAGAGATTAGATTTTCTTTTTAAAAACCCCAATAATATAGTTTCCTTAACCAACTTTCTTGGTTTTACTGATAATATATCAAAAGATAGTCTGCAATTATTTTATTCTAAACTTGATAACAATCTTCAAAATTCTAAAAACGGGATTGCATTAAAAAACAGTTTTGAAATCGAAAGAATAAAAATTGGTAAACCTTTTATAGATATAAGTGCAAAGGATTTAGAAGGTAATAATGTGAAACTTTCTGATTTTAAAGGTAAAGTTATTATTTTAGATTTTTGGGCAATATGGTGTCATTATTGTCACGAACAGAACCAAGAGGAATTTCCAAGACTTAAGGAAAAATACAAAAATGAAGATTTTATCATTATTAGTTACTCCGTTGATGTAGATAAAAAAGATTGGGAAAAATCAAGTAAAGCTGATAATATTGATTGGGTAAACATTTCAAATTTACGAGGTGTTTCAGACAAAGTTGTAACTCAATATGGAGTTCAAGTTTATCCTACAAGCTTTATTATCGATAAAGATGGGAAAGTTATTAATAAAATGAAAGGCTATGAGCATAATGCGCTTGAAACAGAATTAGATAAAATATTTGACATAAAATAGCTAGATAAACTGCTTACAACACCTTATAAAATTTATGCTTACATTTAAACTAAATATTAACGACATAAATTCTAACAAACCGATTTTCCAGTCTTACAAACCATATAGAAATCAACAGAATGCATAAACATATTATTTTAATACTACTTTTGCTAATAGGGATTAATCAGGTAAAATCACAAGATGTCGAACAAATAATAATCGGCACAAAACATTCAATTAAGTCTAAGATCTTGAATGAAGACAGGGAATATTGGATTAGCCTCCCTGATTCATATAATGATAAGGAATCATCCTATAAGAGATATCCAGTGCTTATTGTACTTGATGGGAATTTACACTTTAAGTCTATAATTGGAATGGTAAACTACATGAGCTCTGATGTATACAGAAGCTGGAAAATTCCAGAGATGATTGTGGTTGCTATTCAAAATGTTGATAGAAGAAGAGACTACACACCAGATAAAATCATTACAGTTAGAGAGAATAATACAGGTGGTGGAGATAGTTTTCTCAGATTTTTGGAAGATGAACTATTCCCTGAGTTGGATGAGAATTTTAGAACAGCTCCCTATCGAATACTTTTTGGACATTCCTTAGGAGGTTTGTTGGCCACTCATGCCTATATGAAAGAAAAGACACTCTTCAATTCATTTATTGCAGTTGACCCAAGTTTTGGCACATGGGATTCAGAAACAATGGACAAAAAGTTAGATTCATTAACTGAACAATCATTTGAAAGATTCATTTACATGGCTACTGCAAATTGGGGCAAAAGGAATATCAGAAACCGTGATCGCCATCTAAGATTTTATGAGACATTGAATAGTAAATGCAGAGGTGAATTACCCGCAAAATTAGAATACTTCGATAATGAAAACCATAGCTCAGTTCCAATCATTGCTTTTCATAATGGAATTTCTTCAATTTTTGAGGGCTATGGAATTTCCTATCGTGAAATAAATAGCAAAGAGCAATTAACTGAGCATTTTCAGGCACTTTCGGAGAGGCTCTCGTGGAATTTTCCACCTCCCGAGCATCTTGTAAATCAATTAGGTTATAGAATGATACAGAGTAGAAATAATAAAGACAAATCCAAGGCATTAGAATTCTTTATCTTGAATGTAGAAAATTTCCCTAAATCATCTAATTCCTATGATAGCTTGGGAGAAGCCTATGAAGCATTAGGTGATACTCAAAAAGCAATCGAAAACTATAAAAAATCTCTTGAACTAAATCCAGATAATGAACACGCTAAAATGCAAATAAAGGAATTAAACAAGAGCGAATAAATACAATTGGTAACATTGCCTTTACGTAATGTGGGCAAAAGTGCCAATATGAAAGTAAATATACTAAATAGACAGTTTGGTAAACGGAAAGTACAGAGCTTTAAAATTCTGAAAACTCATAGCCGAGACTGTTGTGTAATATTTAAAAATGACCAAAAAAATACTGACAATAATAGCTATAGGATTTCTTTTTTTCTCTTGTCAGGAGAAAGAAAAAACTGATTCTTTTTCAGAGAACAAAGAAGTGACTAAATGGAATATTGAAAAACTAAATAATAGAGCTAATCAACAACTTGAAAGTACTAAATGGGATTCAATGTTATTTCAGCAAGACATAGAAACATACGACAAATTTGCTGAAATATTCAGGAGTTATCCTTTGAACAAATCACCTTTTCCGGTTGCTGAATATGATTATGCGGTATCTAGTATTCCTTTTACAATAGAAACCGAAGAAGTCATTTTTAAAGGTGTACGAATTGGAGAATATGAGAATCCTGAAAGTGAGGTAATAAGTGATAAATTAACTTTACTGATTTTAACAAATGACAAAGGCTCTAAAGAAAACACACTGGTAGATTCCAGAAATTATCCTTATTTAACAGCTCAAGGAATATTTGAAGTAAAGAATAATGAATTTGATTGGGTGTTTTCCGCAAGTCCAGATGGGTTTTCAATTTTAATGCTAAATATGAAACTGTTTGATTTACGATTTGGAGAAACTATCATTATTTACCCTCAAATAGACAAATCATTTTTATATGACCAACTTAAAGATTCACCAAATAATTACGAAGACTTTGACAAATTCAAGAAAACAATATTGAGTAATACTAGAGTAAAAAATCAACTGAATTCTGAAAAGAATATCAAATAAAAAACGTTGTACAACAATGCTATATGTTATTGCTTGTTATCGCCTATTTCTGAAAACCCTCCCAGATTTTTCGTTTTGTGTATACTTGCTAAGTTAAGTGCTAACGTACATAACTACTCATAGCCGAGACTGTTGTGTAAATAGCGGAAATCATTCCAAAATGCAGAATTAAATGTTAAACTCAAAAATACGATAAATTGAAAAGAATATTTTTTTATAAAAATTGAAAATAATTTAATAATGTTTTAATCAAAAATGCTATGGAGATTGATAAAGAATTAATAGAGAAAACAACCAAATGTAAAAAGAGTTTTGGTTGTTTAAATAATGACCAACATATTTTATGCAAAGTTGAACATTGTGTCAGCAATAAAGTTCATTTTGTTAAATGTTCAGACAATTTTTGTCCATATAGAATGTCATTTGGATATTCAGATGTTTGTAATTGTCCGATGAGAAAAGAAATATTTAATAAATATAAAATTTGATTAGTCCTTAATTTAAAAACGAAACTGTTAGATTTTAGCGCAATAATGTATTATAAATGAATATAAAATTAATTGAACGAAATCTGAAGAAGTGAAAATTGTAAAAAATAAACAAAAGTTGAATAAAACTGGCTACAACAATGTGTATAAAAATTACTTAATTCAATAAAATTGAATGTTTCTAAAATAAAAAAACTTAAATTTAAATATCGAAAAATTACGGTTTGCTAACCGAAACTTCCATTAATCTAAATAGTTACATAAAACTATGAGTAAAAAGACAAAAAATATAAAGGTAGCTGCTGCACAACTTTCTCCCATTTTTCTAAACAAAGAAAAAACTGTTAAGAAGGCATGTGAAGCAATTTTAGATGCTGGTGAAAAAGGTGCTAACTTAATCGTCTTTCCAGAAGCTTTTATATCCGGATACCCGGATTGGGTATGGCTTATACCAAATAGTAAAGGTGCTGATTTAAATGAACTTTATTTAGAACTTGTAGAAAATGCTGTTTCTATTCCCGATGACACCACAAGTAAACTATGTAAAGCTGCAAAAAAAGCAAAAATTAATGTTGTAATTGGTTTGCATGAACGCAATTCTGAAACTAGTAATGCTAGTTTATTTAATAGCTTATTATTCATAGACGATAGCGGTTTGATTATAGGTAAACATAGAAAACTAATTCCAACTGGAGGCGAAAGACTTATATGGTCTCAAGGTGATGGCAGTACTTTATCCTCTTATGATACTTCAGCTGGAAAAATAGCGGGATTAATTTGTTGGGAGAACTTTATGCCTTTGGCAAGAAATGCTATTTATGAATTTGGAACTCAAATATTAGTTTCGCCTACATGGGATAAAAGTCCAAACTGGCTTCAAACTATGCAGCATGTTGCAAGGGAAGGCGGATTATTTGTAATAAGCACTTGTATGGCTTTAAAAATGGCTGACATTCCTAATGAGTATGAATTTAAAAAACTTTACCCTAAGGGAAGAGAATGGATTAATGTTGGTAATAGTTGTATAATTGCACCAAGTGGGAAAGTTATTGCTGGACCATTAGAAGCGGAAGAAGGCATATTATATGCAGATATTAATCTTCAAGATATTATTAAAGCAAAGCGAATGTTTGATGTAGTTGGACATTATTCAAGACCAGATGTTTTTAAATTTAATATTAATCAACCAAATAAAAACTAGCTACAACAAAGCTATAAGAAATTGCTAATTTTCAATAATATAGAAGGTCACAAAAACATTTAATTATTGGGATAGTGATTAAATATTAATTACTTATCTAATTAAACAATTAACAAGTTTTAATTAATTTAAGAAATTTAGTATCTTTGGTATAAATGCAATTAGTAAGTTGTTATGGTACAGCAAGTAACAAATGGTATAAAAATTTCAGTAACCTCTAATTTTGAAGGTACAAGCTATCGAAATTACAGGCTATATTATGCTTTTAGTTACCAGGTTACAATTGAAAATCAAAGCAATGAAACGGTGCAATTATTGGCACGCCATTGGAAAATATTTGACTCATTAAATAAAACTGAAATTGTTGAAGGCTCAGGAGTTATTGGAAAAAAACCAATTTTAAAACCTTCAGAAATACATACATACAGCTCTAACTGTTTTTTAACTTCTCCTATTGGATCAATGAAAGGGTATTACAATATGGTAAATTTTACAACGTCAAGAAATTTCAAAGTGTATATTCCAACATTTCAATTAATGGTTTCTACTATTCATAATTAATGTATGCAGTTTAAATTAATAAAATTTAAGGCTAAATCTAATCAGGTTAAAGGTTTAGAGTGTTTAAATTGTGGGCAACCATTAAATGGTAATGAGAATTTTTGTTCTTATTGCGGGCAAAAAAACACTACTAAAAAATTAAGTTTTGGTGTTTTTATAAATAACTTATTTTCAGGTTTTTTCTCATACGATTCGCGTTTTTGGACCACTTTTATTCCATTATTAACCAAGCCAGGAAAAGTTTCTAAAGATTATATTGAAGGAAAACGAGCACGATTTGTAAATCCTTTTCAATTGTATTTAAATGTATCTATTATTTTCTTTTTAATATTAGGGGTGTCTAATAAAATTGATTCTGAAAATATAGCTGGTAACATTTCAGAAGCAACAAAAAGTTTAGATTCTATAACTAACGTAAATCAAGAACAGTTGGATTCAATAATTACCAATGTACAACAAAAGGTAATTGATAAAATTCCAGACGATTCAACAAAAGTTAAAACAATTGCTGAAGTTGGCAATGTTTTTAAATTGTATGAAACAGCAACAAATACTGCCAAAAAAGACTCCATTAAACTTTCAGAAGCAGATTCAACTAAAAACACTTCTATTGTTAAAAGACTTCAACTTTTTTACGAGTTTCAAAAAAATAATCCAGATTTAACAAACGAACAAATGTTAGATAGTTTGGGTATTGAAAATACTTTTTGGAATAGATTTTATAGTCAGCAGGCAATTAGTGTAAATAAAAATTATAATACTTTAAAAGAGGATGGAGGCAAGGAATATTTCAAAAAATTAACTTCATATATTTCTATTTCACTGTTTATTTTCTTACCAATTTTCACACTTTTTTTAAAGCTGCTTTATATTAGAAAAAAGTACACTTATATGGAGCATTTAGTTTTTGTATTTAATACTCAAACAGTATTTTTTCTATTACTAATAATTTTTTATTTATTCGGTTTTTTTGTTAAAATGAATAATGTTGGCTGGGTTTTTACATTATTATTTTTATTTTATTTATACAAAGCATTGCGTTATTTTTATGAACAAGGTAGATTTAAAACAATTATAAAATACATTCTTTTAAATAGTTATTATATGTTTTTAGCATTAGTAGGATTTATAATTGTAGCAATTTTATCCTTGTTTATAAGTTAAATAGTAAGTAACAATTTTTTAGAATGTATAACATCTTCATATAACATTTCAATAGTTTTGTTTTCTTTTTTTATTGAAGTAATACTTACGGTTTCAACAAATGGACGCTTCATAAAAACAGCTTGTTCTTTATCACCAATTTCTGAATGATGAAATTGTAAAATATTTGAAGAATTAAAATCATTTTTTTTAATCCAGTTTTTAAACCATTTTTTTCGAAGCGCTTTTATTTCATCTGAATACAAAGTTGCTGAGGACCAAATTTTAGGCTCATTTTGAAGCCTGTTAAAGCGCTTTTGGTTTTCATCCCATATTAGTTCAAACAAGTTCAAATTATTTTCATTCCAATCAACAATAACCATTGTAAAAGGCTCAATTCCCTCTAATTCTAAATCTTTAATATATTCTTGAAAATTAGTTGTTTGAAGTATTTCTTTTGCAATTAAACCTCTGCTTTTTTTATAATTAGTTTTTCTTGTATGTTTTATAAATGCACCATTAAGTACGCAAACCAGTCTGTTTTTAGAACTAGTTCCAATCCAGGTTCCACCGGCTAATTTATCCTTCGGAAAAACCATTTTAATACCATTTTCTAAATATTCTTTTGGAGGCAGCGTTTCCCTAAGTGGAGTCTCATCTCTATTAGATGTTAATATGAAATTATTATTTTTTAATGGTAAAAAGGTAACGGTACACATACTATCAAAATTTGATTAATCAGTATTAGTTTCAAAAACAATAAGTCAATACTATTTTGTAACTTTGTAGGCAAATTTAAAGTAAAAATTTATAAAATAATATTAATATGGCGACAGGATTTTATAATGTACCGAAAGCAGTAAATGAACCCGTAAAATCTTACGCACCAGGAAGTCCGGAGCGTAAATTATTATTGGATACTTACAAGAAAATGTACAATGAAAAGGTAGACATTCCTTTTTACATTGGAGGAAAAGAATTTAGAACCGGAAACACAGTTGATATTAATCCACCACACGATCATAAACATTGCGTTGGGCAATATCATACTGCAGATAAAGAGCATATAGAATTGGCTGTTAAAAAGGCTGCTGAAGCTCGTGTAAAATGGGCTGCAACAAGTTGGGAACACAGAGCTGCAATTTTCTTAAAAGCTGCTGAATTACTGGCAGGACCTTTCCGTTATAAAATGAATGCTGCAACCATGATTGCGCAATCTAAAAATGTTTTTCAGGCAGAAATAGATGCAGCTTGTGAATTGATTGATTTTTTACGTTTTAACGTAGAATTTATGACAGAAATATACAGTAACCAACCACAATCTTCTCCGGGTATTTGGAACAGAATGGAATACCGTCCGTTAGAAGGATTTGTATATGCAATTACACCTTTTAATTTTACTGCAATTGCGGGTAATTTACCTGCAGCACCAGCTTTAATGGGGAATGTTATTATATGGAAACCTGCAAGATCTCAGGTGTATTCTGCACAAGTGATTATGGAATTATTTAAAGCAGCCGGTTTACCTGATGGTGTAATAAATATGGTAACGGGTAATTCAAGTACAATTACAGATGTTTTATTAAATAGTCCAGATTTTTCTGGAGTGCATTTTACAGGATCAACACCTGTATTTAATAGTTTTTGGGAAACTATAGGTAAAAATATGAATACCTACAAAACATATCCTAGAATTGTTGGAGAAACAGGAGGGAAAGATTTTATTTGGGCACACCCTTCATCAAATGCTCAAGAAGTTGCAACAGCAATTTCAAGAGGTGCTTTTGAATATCAGGGTCAAAAATGTTCTGCAGCTTCAAGAGCTTATATGCCGGCTAGTTTATGGCCTGCAATTAAGGAAGCGGTTATTAAAGATGTGAAATCATTTAAAATGGGATCACCAGAAGACACTTCAAACTTTATAAATGCTGTAATTGATAATAGAGCTTTTAAAAAATTATCGGGTTATTTAGATCAAGCTAAAAAGGATGCCGATGCTGAAATAATTGTTGGAGGAGGTTATGATGATTCTGTTGGATATTTTATTGAACCAACTGTAATTGTAACTACAAATCCAAAATACGATACCATGTGTACGGAATTATTTGGACCAATAATTACTATTTATGTTTATGAAGATGAAAAATGGCAAGAATCATTAGATTTAGTTGATGAAACTGGAGAGTTTGCATTAACGGGAGCTATTTTTAGTGGAGATCGTTATGTAATTGATATTGCAACTAATAAATTAGAAAATGCAGCAGGTAACTTTTATATAAATGACAAGCCAACCGGTGCTGTTGTAGGGCAACAACCTTTTGGTGGAGCTCGTGGATCTGGAACCAATGACAAAGCGGGTTCAGTTTGGAATTTATTACGTTGGGTAAGTAACCGAACAATTAAAGAAACTTTTGTTCCACCAACAGATTATAGATATCCATTCTTAAAAGAAAGTACTATTGAAACTGTTGAAAAAGAAGTTGAAACTGCAATTGAAAAATTAAAAGAATTTAGTAAAGATTTAAAAGACAAGTTTAAAAAATAACCCCAACTTTAGATTGCTATTTAAAATAACAAAAAACTCGCCATTTGGCGAGTTTTTTTATGGATTTAATTTTAATTATACTCCTTTAAAACTATCAGCACCATCTAATAACCCAATTAATTCTTGTGGATTGTGAATAATAGTTGGCATATGTTGCGGACAGATATAAAATTCACTTTCCTGATAATAAAATTTAGTAACAGGTATTTCGGTTGCTGCTTTTTTACAAACTAAACATGCTTTAACTTGGCTCATAATCTAATATTTTAATTTAAGACAAAAATATCTTTTAATTTTAAATAAAAAAGTAACAAATGTCATATTTATCTTTTCTTTAAAGGAATATGAACCACTTTTTTAGTTTCAAAAAAATCATTTTCAAAAAAATCAGTTAAATTATAAGTTGTCGCATTTGGAAAATTTGCCAATTCGTCAGTTAAATCACCACCTTTTAAATATAAGATGCCATTTTTAATTTCGTGAAGCTGCTTTTTAGCTATTTTTTTTCGAACCCATTTTACAAAATCATCCATTTTAGTTACAGCCCTACTAATTATAAAATCGAATTCACCTTTAACATTTTCTGCCCTAATTTGTTCGGCTTTTACATTTTTTAAACCCAATTCTTTAACAACTTCATTAACAACTTTAATTTTTTTACCAATGGAATCTACCAAATAAAAATTAGTTTCAGGAAACAATATTGCTAAAGGAATCCCAGGAAAACCACCACCTGTACCTACATCTAAAATTGATGCTTGAGGTTTAAAAGGTTGTACTTTGGCTATAGCTAAAGAGTGTAAAACATGTTTTGTATATAATTCATTAATGTCTTTTCTGGAAATTACATTAATTTGTGCATTCCAATATTTATAAAGGTCTTCTAATTTTGAAAATTGCGCTATTTGTGTTTCAGATAAATTAGAAAAATGATTTATAATTGTTTCCATAATTGTTAAAAATATTAGGCTGTAAAATTACTATTTCAAAAATTAAATTAACATCTTTTCTAAAATTGTTATATTTTTCCCAAAAATTAATTTAAAAACTTAAAATGGCTTAATTTTGGCGCATACATTTTATATATATAAAAAGTATTATGAATAATAACAAAACAATTAGCTTTTCAAGAAATGATAAAGCTAAATTTTTTAGAACTCTTAATAAAAGAGTGAATACTTATTTTAAAGAAAATAAGATAAGACGTACAGGAAACTGGAAATTATATACAAAAGCAATTATAATGTTTAGTGTGTTTTTAATTCCATTGGTTTTAATTTTAACTGTTTCTATGCCACAATGGGCATTACTTTTATTAACAGTTGTAATTGGAATTGGAATGGCAGGTGTTGGTATGAATGTAATGCATGATAGTAATCACGAATCATTTTCAAGTAAAAAATGGGTTAATAAATTAATGGGAAGCAGTATTTATATACTTGCAGGTAATGTATACAATTGGAAAGTGCAGCATAATGTTTTACATCATACATTTACTAATATACAAGGTCATGATGAAGATATTGATGCAGGAAGAATTATTCGTTTTTCAAAACATTCAAAATGGTTGGGAATTCACAGGTTTCAAAAGTACTACTCCATATTTTTATATGGGTTGTTAACTATAAATTGGGCAATTACAACCGATTTTAAACAAATGCATAGTTATTTAAAACGCAAACTTTCTTATGGAGAGTTTCCAAACCCAGCAAAAGAATGGACAATTTTAATAGTAACTAAAATTGTGTATTACTTACTTTGGATTGTTTTGCCTTTGTTAGTATTAGATATTGCTTGGTGGAAAGTTTTAATTGGATTTTTTGTAATGCATTATACCGCTGGAATGATTTTGAGTGTTGTTTTTCAATTAGCACACGTAGTTCCAAAAACAGAAATGCCATTACCTGATAAAGAAGGACATTTAGAGCATACTTGGGCCATTCATCAGTTATATACAACGTCTAACTTTGCCCCAACAAATAAATTTATTTCTTGGTATACTGGAGGTTTAAACCATCAGGTTGAACATCATATTTTTCCTCATATTTCTCATATTCATTACGGGAAAATTGCAAAAATTGTAAAGGAAACTGCAAAGGAATTTAATTTACCATATAACGAATACAAAACATTTAGAAAAGCAATATTAGAACATTTTAATCAACTAAAAGCATTAGGTGTAAAACCTAGTTACGCTTAAATTAATTAAGTTATGAAGGATCAACTATCAGACAGAATTAACAGTTTACCAGTATCAGCAACTTTAGCAATGGCAGCTAAAGCAAGAGAATTAAAAGCAGCAGGAAAAGATATTATTAGTTTAAGTTTGGGAGAGCCAGATTTTAATACTCCTGAATTTATTAAAGATGCAGCAATCCAGGCAATTAATGATAATTATAATTCATATAGCCCTGTTGATGGTTATGCCGACTTAAAAGATGCAATTATTACTAAGTTTAAACGCGATAATAATTTAGAGTACAAACCAAGTCAAATTGTGGTTTCAACGGGGGCAAAACAATCTATTGCAAATATAGCAATGGTATTATTAAATCCAGGAGATGAGGTTTTATTACCAGCACCTTATTGGGTAAGCTATTCTGCTATTGCAACTTTGGCAGAAGCTACTTATAAAGAAATTCCGTCAACAATTGAAACGGATTTTAAAATTACACCAGCACAATTAGAGGCTGCAATTACGCCAAAAACAAAAATGATATTCTTTAATTCGCCAAATAACCCAAGTGGTACTATTTATAGCGAAGCAGAGTATAGAGCTTTGGCAGCTGTTTTAGAAAAATATCCAAATATTTATGTGCTTTCTGATGAAATATATGAACACATTAATTATGGGGAACCAATGTTTAGTTTTGCTGCTATTGAAAGTATGTATGATAGAACTATAACTGTAAATGGTGTTGCAAAAGCATTTGCAATGACAGGTTGGAGAATTGGTTATATTGGAGGTCCAGAATGGATAGCAAGAGCATGTAATAAATTACAAGGTCAAATAACTTCTGGAGCAAACTGTATTGCGCAAAGAGCAACTATAGCAGCTTTGGAGGCACCAGTTTCTAAAATTCAATATATGGTAGATGAATTTCATAAACGTAGAGACATGATGTTGGATTTGTTAGGAAATATTGATGGTTTTAAATTGAATAAACCAGGAGGTGCATTTTATATTTTTCCAGATGTTTCTGCATTTTTTGGAAAAGAAATTAAAGGACATAAAATTGAAAATGCAACCGACTTTTCTTTATTTTTATTAGAAGAAGCGAATATTGCAACAGTTACTGGTGAAGCTTTTGGAGCGCCAGATTGTATTAGAATATCTTATGCAGCTTCTGAAGAAAATTTAAGAGAGGCTGTTTCAAGAATTGAGAAAGCATTGGCTTAATAAATTTTAATTTTTTTAATATAAAAGAGGCTTTTCATTAATTTGAAAAGCCTTTTTTCATGATGATTTTTTTATAAATAATTTTTAAAAAGATATTACTTTTTGAATTACATTTGTATTGATTTACAATGTATATGTACTAATTTTTATTTTATGAAATAAAATATTTTAAGATTCAAGCTTTTGAAAATTAGGAAGTCATATTCAAAAGCAAACCTTTAGAAAAGGTATTGAATTGTAAGTTAACTTCTCTTTTAAAAATCAGCAGTAATAGTAAATTATCTGCAGGTTTTAGAGTTCATATTTATTTTTTTAGCACACTTAATACAGGTTTTAACTTGTAGTGTATTTAGGTATAAAATATTTTCCTAAAAACAGTAAATATGAATAAAATTAAAATATAAATTACTTTAAAAAAATTAAAAAAATGAAAGCATTTATTTTATTATTTACGTTAGCATCTTTGGGTTTTACAAAAATCACTCAAGAAACTGTAACTATGAAAGCATCTTTTGATGGTTTTGAAGATGGTTATTACTATTTTACTGATGAAGAAGATAATAATTTTTATTTTGAAACAATAAGTAAAGAAGCAGCAGAAAAATACAATCTTTTAGAAGATGAATTTATTGGTGAAACGTTTGAGGTTACCTATAAAATTGAAACTAAAACAGATGAAAATGATGAGGAATATGAGTCTTATTCCATTGTTAAACTACAATTAATAGAAGAAGAATAATATTAAAAAGGGTGTCTGAAAAATAAAATTCAACTCAATTTGTCACATTGAGCATATTCAGAATAGAGTACTCAAGAACTCTTTAAATCTTTTCTTGCTGAATAAATATTTTATCGTTAGTAATAACAGTTTCAGGCACCCTAATTTAAATTAATTCAAAATAAATTTTTAAAATATAAGTGAACATAAAAAAGACTCATTTAAAAAATGAGAGAAACATAAAAAGAAATTTTCTATTTGTTTCTAGGTGGGGAGAATCTTTAGATATTGCTTATGCAACGCTATTGGAAGGGAACGATGTAAAAATGTATATTGAAGATAAGCCATCTAAAGAAATTGGCTATGGTTTTGTAGCAAAAGTAAAAGATTGGGCAAAGCATATTAATTGGGCGGATATTATAGTTTTTGATTATACGGGTTATGGACAAGTATGTCAAGATCTTAGAGCTTCAGGAAAAATAGTTTTTGGTGGTAGCGAATATACCGATAAACTGGAACTAGATAGGAATTTCGGACACGAGGAACTTCAAAAACACAAGGTAAAAATTATACCATCGAAAGAATTTCAAAATTTTGAAGATGCTATAAATTATATTGAAAAACACCCTGATTCTTATGTAATTAAGCCTTGTGGCGAAATTCAAGAATTAAAACAATTACTTTTTGTTGGAAGTGATGATGAAGGTAAAGACGTTATTCGTGTTTTAAAAGCGTATGAAAAATCTTGGGGAAATAATTTTGGAAATTTTCAACTTCAAAAAAAGGTAAAAGGTGTTGAAATATCTGTAAGTGCTTTTTTTAATGGAAATGAATTTTTGCGTCCTTTAAATATCACTTTTGAGCATAAAAAACTATTTCCTAAGGAATTAGGTGTTTCTACGGGAGAAATGGGAAGCAGTATGCTTTGGGTAAAAGAATCTCCAATATTTGAAGCTACATTAAAAAAGTTTGAAAAAACATTGGCAAAATCAGATTTTGTAGGTCATATTGATATTAATTGTATAGTTAATGGTAATGGTATTTATCCTTTAGAATTTACTTCCAGATTTGGATTTCCACAAGTATTTATTCAAAGAACAGGTATAAATGAACCTATTGGAAATATGTTATACAAAATAGCCAAAGGTGAAAATTTTACTATAAACGCTAAAAAAGGATTTCAAATAGGCGTTTTTATAGTGGTTCCTCCATTTCCTTATAACGATAAAAAAACCTTCGATTTATTTTCAAAAGATTCAGTTGTAATATTTAAAAAAGAAGTTAAGGAAGGAATACATCCAATGCATTTAAAAAGTATTAATGGAGAATGGTTAATTACGGGTAATACTGGAATTGCATTAATGGTTAGCGGTACTGGATTAACTATGAAAGATGCTCAAAAAGTAATGTATAGTAAGGTTGCTAATATTATTGTAAATAATAGTTATTACCGAACGGATATTGGAGACAGGTGGTTTGATGAATCGGATAAATTAATGTCTTGGGGTTTATTGTAAAAAGTTTAATAATGGAAATTGAATTTAATAAAATAGCTAATTCACCAGCACAATTTTTTAATATTTTACCTCAAGATTGGCAAGATATTATAGTTCCACAATGGGATAAATTTAAGAATTCATCTTCAATATATGTTTTTAAAGAAAATGAAGAGCTAATTGCTGGTGGAATTGTATTTGAAAATGGTCATCCGAATAGGACTTCTTTTGAAAAAAAACATCAGTATTTATATACTGAAAATTACTTTTATATTGGTTTTGTTTGGGTAATTCCTTCAAAAAGAAATCAACAATTAGCATCAAAATGGTTGTCTGAAATTAAAAAAACAGCTATAAATCAAAAGTTTTGGCTTGTGATTGAAGAAGAATCATTAAAATATTTTTATCAAAAGAATGATTTCAAGTTAATTGCAGAAAGTGATGCTAAAAATAATAAGGAATGGGTTTTAACGTACATTCCTTAATAGTTTTAAAACAGCCTTTTATTATTTCTTTTTGGTTAAATCAATATCGTAGCTTAAATTAACATGTAATAGGTTGTTAGAGACATAAAGTTCTGAGTTTTTACGATAATAATACCTGCCATAACCAATCCAAACAGATGAGTTGGGCAACAATTTATAACCTAATAAAGCAGCAAAATTATTTTGGTCAAAATTTGGAGTTGAAATTCCGCCACCGGCAAAACGAATTCTAATTTCATTAGATAATTTACCCATAATAAAGGTTTCATTTTTTAACTTTAATAAATTGGTTGAAGCTTGAATTCTATATCTAATTCGGTTCACATATTTATCTCCTTCAATTACATTAGGAGTTATATTTGAATTTATTAAATCTATATTACGCTCTTCAAATTGTAACCAGTTACTAATTTTTACTTTTCCAACATTAGAATTAAGAGTTATATTTTGAAAAAATCTATTTTCTTTTTTTTTAATAGAAGGGTGTAAAGCTCCATACGGAAACGATGTATAATGCAGATATCCTAAACCAATACTTAAATATTTTGAAAGCCTATAATTAATACTCGAAGCTAAAATAATAGCTTGGGTATTTTTTAAAAAATTAACGTTACGTTGTTGTACTATATTACCAATACAAATTTTTTCTGAAACCTTTAATTTGTTCAAAAAAGTAAACCAAGAACCATTATCCTTCAAAGTTTCAGTTTGTGCATTTATTTTGCCACAAATACTTAAAATAAGGAGCGCAAAAATAATTTTTTTCATAAATTATAAATAAGATGCGAAGATAAACCTATTAAAAAATGCAATTTATGAGAATTGTCATTTCTAAGTATTTTTTTGTATTTTTAGTTATTATTAATTAAAAAAATAAAAAAATGGCAGTAATGAAAGTTATTGAAGTAATGGCAAGTTCTTATGAAAGTTGGGAAGATGCTACTAAAAAGGCAGTTTCACATGCTTCTAAAAGTGTAAATCATATAAAGTCTGCTTTTGTACAATCTCAAAGTGTTGTAGTTAATGAAGGTGAAGTATCAGAATTTAGAGTAAATGTTAAAATTACTTTCGAGGTAAAATAAACTTAATTTTATAGTTTTAAAAAGCGCTTTTTTAAAAAGCGCTTTTCTTTTTTTAACCAATATCATTTATCTTTATTTAATATTAATGCAACGGATTTTATATTTTTTAATAGGAATTTCAATTGTAAGTTGTACAAATAAAACTGAAAAACAAATGACGAGTCATAAATTTACGAATAGCTTAATTAAGGAAACAAGCCCTTATTTATTGCAACATGCACACAATCCTGTTGATTGGCATGCTTGGAATGATGAAGCTTTAGATCTTGCAAAAAAAGAAAATAAATTATTACTTATTTCTATTGGATATTCGTCTTGTCACTGGTGTCATGTTATGGAACATGAAAGTTTTGAAAGTGAAGAAGTTGCTGCTGTAATGAATCAAAATTTTATTAATATTAAGGTAGATAGGGAAGAACGCCCAGATATTGATCAAGTATATATGAATGCTGTTCAATTAATGACAGGTAGAGGTGGATGGCCGCTAAATTGTATTGCTTTACCAGATGGCAGACCAGTTTGGGGAGGAACCTATTTTCCAAAAGAAAATTGGATAAGCGCATTGGAACAATTGAGTAAAATGTATACAGAAAAACCAAATGAAGTAATTGAATATGCTGTAAAGTTAACTGAAGGAATTAAAAATTCTGATTTAGTACCTTTAAATAAAAATACCAAAGAATTTACTGTTTCTGAATTGGATAGTGCTGTTTTGACCTGGAGAGAATATATGGATTTTGATTTGGGAGGTAGAAAAGGGGCACCAAAATTTCCAATGCCTAATAATTATATTTTTTTATTACGTTATGCTATTCAGGCAAATGATAATTTAATATTGAATTATGTAAACACCTCGCTTACTAATATGGCTTATGGAGGAATAAATGATCAAATTGGAGGTGGTTTTTCCAGATATTCTGTAGATAAAAAGTGGCATGTTCCTCATTTTGAGAAAATGTTGTATGATAATGGACAATTGGTGAGTTTGTATGCTGAAACTTATCAGGCAACAAAAAATGAATTGTATAAAAAAACTGTTTATGAAACCTTAGAGTTTGTTGAAAGAGAATTAACCACAAATGAAGGTGCGTTTTATTCTTCGTTAGATGCGGATAGTATTAATGAAGAAGGAAAATTAGAAGAAGGTGCATTTTATGTTTGGAAAAAGGAGAAATTAAAATCCATTTTAAATGAAGATTTTAAATTGTTTTCAGAATATTATAATGTTAATAATTATGGCTTTTGGGAACATGATAATTATGTATTAATTAGAAAAAATAGTAATGTTGAAGTTGCTGAAAATAACTCAATTACGGTTTCAGAACTAGAAGCCAAAGTAGAGATTTGGAAAAAATTATTATTACAAGTACGTAGTAAAAGAGTCCGACCACGTTTGGATGATAAATCGTTAACTTCTTGGAATGCCCTTATGTTAAAAGGTTATATAGATGCGTATAAAGTTTTTAATGAACAACATTTTTTAGATATAGCAATAAAAAATGCCACGTTTATTTATACCAAACAATTGCAGGAAAACGGAAATTTAAATCACAGTTATAAAAATGGTAGAAGCACCATAAACGGTTATTTAGAAGATTATGCAACTGTAATAGATGCTTATATTTCATTATACGAAATAACTTTAAATGAACTTTGGTTAAATACGGCAAAACAATTAACTGATTATAGTTTTGATCATTTCTTTGATTCTGAAAAATCTATGTTTTATTTTACTTCTGATGAAGATACCAATTTAATAACCCGTAAAACAGAAATTGAAGACAATGTAATACCGGCCTCAAACTCTTTAATGGCCAATAATTTGTTTAAACTAAGTCATTATTTTTCCAATAATTATTACTTTAGAACAAGTAAGCAAATGCTTCATAATGTTCAGGAAAGAACACAACTTTATGGTTCTGGATATTCAAATTGGTTACAATTAATGTGTAATTTAACAGGTAACTTTTATGAAATAGCCATTTCAGGAAATGATTCCAAAACGAAAATTATGGAGTTGAATAAAAATTATATTCCAAATAAATTAATTGCAGGAAGTATAAAAAAAAGTAATATTCCATTAATGGAAGGTAGATTTAATGAAAATGAAACCTTAATTTATGTATGTGTTGATGGTGCTTGTCAATTACCTGAAAGTGAAGTTAAAAAGGCCTTGAATCAATTAAAAATAAAGTTTTAATGATACATAATTTATTAATTTTTATTGTTGGTTTAGTTGCATTTGAACACATCTATTTTATGATTTTAGAGATGTTTTATTGGGACAAACCAAAAGGGTTGAAAGCATTTGGTTTAAAACTTGAAGAGGCTAAAGTTTCTAAAACACTTGCTAAAAACCAAGGTTTGTATAATGGATTTTTAGCTGCCGGACTTATTTGGGCAATAATTAATAAAAATAACTTTAACGAAATAGCACTTTTCTTTTTAACTTGTGTGACGATAGCTGGTATTTTTGGGTCATATACTACAGGAAAAATAAAGTTATTTTTAGTACAATCTGTTCCAGCAATTATTGGAATAATTTTAATCTTAATTTAAAAAAAATTATATAATGAATTTTCAAAAGTATTTAGATTTAGCACTTTCATTTATTGAAAGAAATGCAGTAAATGTTATTGTGGCGTTTTTAATTTTAATAATAGGGCTATGGCTTGTTAAAAAAATTGTAAAAATTACCAGAAAAGTAATGGACAAAAGAGGTGTAGATATAACGCTTCAAAAATTCTTGGGAGATTTAATTGGATGGGGACTAAAAATTTTGGTTTTTATAACTGCTATTTCGCAAGTTGGTGTTGAAACTACTTCATTTATTGCAATACTAGGTGCTGCCGGTTTAGCTGTTGGTTTAGCATTGCAAGGTTCGTTAGCTAACTTTGCTGGCGGAGCTTTAATAATGATATTTAAACCTTTTAAAGTAGGAGATTTTATTGAAGCTCAAGGGTATTCTGGTACTGTGAAGGAAATTCAAATTTTTGTAACAAAATTAAATTCACCACAAAATAGATTGATAATTCTACCAAATGGAGCATTGTCTAATGGTAACATTACTAATTATTCGGAAGAAAATGTGGCTAGAGTTGATTTGACTTTTGGAGTTAGTTATGATACAGATATAAAGCAAGCAAAAGAAGTGTTGATGAAAGTTTTATTGGATAACCCTAAAGTTTTAAAAGAACCAGCACCAGCTGTAAAGCTATCTGAATTAGCTGATAGCTCAGTTAATTTTGTGGTAAGGCCTTGGGTTGTTACTGAAGATTACTGGACTGTGCATTTTGAAGTTTTGGAAGCAACTAAATTAGAATTAGATAAAGCAGGTATTGAAATTCCGTACCCACATCAAGTTGAAATTAGAAAGTAATTAAATTGTTGGAATAATAATTGATGATAAATTATTAAAATTTAAAAAATGAATTATATAAAGTTAATTTCAGTAACTTTTATTTTGTTCTGTACAATAGGTTTTTCTCAAAATTCAGATGTAGAGCATATATATACCAATGCAACAAGTTTAACATCTGTTGATTTAACATCTAAAAAGTTAGTAGGTAGTAGTTATATTGATGTAGATTTTCGACCGGCAAAAGTTTCAAACAGCGAAGCCATTTATTTAATAAGATACAATGCCTATTTAGATGAAATGGAAATAGAAATAAGTGGTAAGGCTTATTATTTGCCAAAATCTAATAATTACACTGTTACTTTTGAAGGAGTTAATAAGGTATATCAACTTTCAAATTATGATGAAAAGGGAACTCAGAAAAAAGGTTTTTTTATGGTTTTAACATCAGGTGATAATATTTCATTATTAAAGCAAGAAAAAATTAAATTATATGAAGAAGTTCCTGCAAAATTAGGATTTACAAGATATGAACCGCCTAAATTAAGTAGGGTGAAAGATAAATATTTTATTGGTTATAAAAATAAAACAACTGTTGAATTGCCAAAAAAGAAAAAAGACTTTTTAAACTTGTTTTCTAGCAAATCTAAGGACATTGGAGGATTTATGAAAAAAAATAAATTAAATATAAAAAATACAGAACATTTAACTCAAATATTTAATTATTATAAAACTATTAATTAAAATTTTTTATAAAGTATATGAATATTTTTTTATTCAATATAAAAGCATTTATTAAAAAGAACCTAACACTTTTAGGATTATTGTTTTCGCTTTTTGGTTTTTCGCAACATTCAAATTCAGAACAAATATATGCTAATGGTAAAGGTTTAACCTCTATAGATTTAAGATCTAAAGAATTAGTAGGGAATAGCTATATTAACGAAACCTACTTATCTGCAAAACTATCTTATAGTGAGGTTAATTATTTTGTTAGGTATAATGCTTATTTAGATGAAATGGAAATAGAAATAAGTGGTAAGCCTTATTATTTACCAAAATCTAATAACTATACAGTTACTTTTGAAGGAGTTAATAAGGTATATCAACTTTCAAATTATGATGAAAAGGGAACTCAGAAAAAAGGTTTTTTTGTGGTTTTAGTTGATGGTAATAAAGCTTCTTTATTGGTTAAAGAAAAAATTAAATTGTATGATGAGGTTCCTGCAAAATTAGGTTTTACAAAATACGAACCACCAACTTTAAAACGAATTAAGAATGAATTTTATATTGATTTTAAAGATAAAATAATTATAAAATCTCCAACAAACAAAAAATATTTTTCAAATTTGTTTTTAACTAAATCTAAAGAAATTGAGTTGTATATTAAAAAAAATAAACTCAATATTAAAAATGAATCAGACTTAATACAGATATTTAACTATTATAATTCTATAAATTAGATTCTTATTTAAAATAAATATTATGAAAACAGCTATTAAAATTTCTATAACATTAGTTATACTGTTTATAAATGTTCTAAGTTACAGTCAATGGTCAGATGCGGCTGCTGGACGCATAAATATGACCGATGAGTTTGAAATTTATGGTTTGATTGGTATAATTGATTTAAATTCAATTGATTCAACCTCAAGAGAATTAGTAGGCAGTAGTTATGTTAACCAAAATTTTATACCAGGGAATATTTCAAATAAAGAGATGGTTTATTTAATGAGATATAATGCATACAAAGATGAAATGGAAATTGAGTTGGAGGGTAAGCCTTATTATTTGCCTAAAACAGGTTATTATAGTATAAATTTTGATATTCTTAATAAAGAATATCAACTTTTAGATTATATAGAAAACAAAGAATCTAAAAAAGGTTTTTTTGTGGTTTTAAATAAAAATAATAAAACACAATTACTAATTAAAGAAAAGGTTAAGCTATATAAAGAAGTGCCAGCAAAATTAGGTTTTACCAGGTATGAACCTCCAAAATTAGGACGTTTAAAAGATGAAATTTATATAGCAAAAAACAATGAGGCAATTGAATTACCAAAAAAGAAAAAGGATATATTAAACTTTTTTAGCCATAAATCTAAAGAGATTGAGTTATTTGCAAAAAAGAATAAATTAAGTTTTAAGAAGTCGGAGGATTTAATTAAAATAATTAATTATTACAACACTTTAAATTAACTTTTTTGAAGCTACTACAATAAAGTCTTTTAAATAAAAAGGCTCAAAATAAGCGATATCTTCAATGTCGTTTTTTTTGTATTTTTCAAAAGAAAGTTTGGACATTTCATTAGCGGAAGGAAATTTATTGTCAATAAAATTTGCATTTTTATGAATAATTATTTCCTTACATTTTTCAGCGCCATCACCTAAAAAATATACATCAGATTTATTTAAAAATTCACTAAAAGAATTTTCTGTAATAATTTCAGCAGCAACATTTTTTATTAAAATGTTGTTTTTAAAAACAGCACTGTATACTTCCATTCTTCTAGCGTCTAAAAGTGGAATTACAAAACTTTCTGAAGGTGTAGAAGTAGTTAAAGCTAATGATTGCAGCGTGTTTACTGAAATTAAAGGGATGTTTAATGCAAAGCATAGGCCTTTTGCTGCAGAAACTCCAATTCTTAAACCAGTATAAGAACCAGGGCCTTTACTAACAGCTATTGCATCTAAATTAGAAAAAGATAAACCTGCTTTTGAAATAATTTCTTTTATAAATTCATGAAGTTTTTCTGCATGGGAATAACCTTCATCATTTACCTCTTTTAAAGCTATTGTTTTACCATCTTTTGCCAGGCTTACCGAGCAATTTTTTGTGGAAGTTTCAATATTTAAGATATAAGTCAAATTCTAGAAATTAGATTGCAAAGATACTTAAATAGCTTGCTATAAAACAAAACATCCAACCTAAAAAGTTGGATGTTTTAAAATATTATTTAAAAAAAATTAATCTATTACTATTGGTTCTCCATAATAAAACTTCAATACTTTAGATTTAAATATATAATCATATTTTGCTCTTATTATAGCACCTTCAGCGTTTACTAACCGATTTCTAACTTGATCAAAATCAAAAGATGTCATAACACCAGAATTGTAACTTTCTTGTGCATTTTTGAATGCTTCGTTTTGCGCAATTAAAGATTTTTCTGCAGATTCGTATGCTTTTGCCGCAGCTTTGGCATCGTAAAAGGCTTTTTGAATGGTTTGCTGTAATTGTAATTTTTGATTTTCTAATCCAAATTTAGAAATCTCATAATTAATCAATTGTCTATTAACATTCGATTTAGTTTGGTTTCTATTAAAAATTGGAATATTAACGCTAAAATTTAAACCATAACCTAAATTATCATCTAATTGAGTAAAGTACGGGATATGAGAATTGTTTTTTAGGTTAAAACCATAACCTGTTCCAACATTTGCTCCAAGACTTACTGAAGGTAAAAAATTAGCTTTCGCAATTTCAACTGATAAGTCAGATAATTCTATATCTAATTCAGCTTTTTTAATTTCAGGTCTGTTTGTTAAAGCTCTTTGATAAACTTCATCTGCATTTTTATATAACATTGCTAATGAAGGAGCGTCTACCTCAATTGTTTCTACATCAAAATTTGTAGGACTGATTTGTAATAATTGAGCTAAATCTAATAAAGCTAAACTTAAGGTGTTTTCATTTAAAATTACAGATTGCTCATCTGCAGCCGCTGTAGATTGAGCATTTAACAAATCACTTTTAGGTTTATCTCCAGCTTCAAATTGCGCTTGTGCACTTTCAATTTGTTTTTTACTTATTTCATATTGAACTTGTGCAACATTTAAATTCTCTTTTGCAAATAATACGTTTAAATAAGAATTTACTACAAATAATGAAATGTCATCCTGAATTTTATCTAAATCTAATTTACTGGATTCAACCCCAAGCTGAGCTTGTTTGTAAGTGTTTAAATTTCTGTAACCATTAAAAACTGTTATCCCAGAATTAATGCCTAAAGATCCACCAAAAGTACTTGTTGAAACACGGTTTTGAGTTACTGGTTCAAAATTTGAACCAAATGATAAACTACCACTAGTAGAAGCATTTAAATTTGGTAAAAAATTACCTTTGGCGTTTAAAACATTTTCCTCACTTATAGCAACATTTAGTTTATTTTGTTTTATAGAAATGTTATTGTCTAATGCATAATTAACACATTCTAATAATGTCCATTTTTTATCTTGTGCATAAGTTGTTAAAAATAGTACAAATGCCAAAATAGTAACAATTTTTGTTCTCATTATATATAATTGAGTTTTATTAATTTTTAATTAACATCAATAATTATTACCGAATATACAAACTAATATTTATTCGGTTTAGTTGATTTTGTTATATGACGACTAAAATTATTATTTGTTACACTCTTAGTCTCTTATAGAAATGTTAAATTTTGAATTTACGTCTATATTTAATAATGAAGTACAAAAGTGTTCCCACTAAAATGTAAGGAAATACCATTAAATATAAAATGCCCGAATTTAATCCTTCTGCTTGTGAAACTTCACCACTTTCAACAACTGCTTTACACATTGCACATTGTGCATTCATAAATTGAAAGGAAAGAATAAATAATATAAGAGACAGTATTTTTTTCATTTTAATAATAAGGTGAAATCATTAAATATACAATTACACCAGTAATTGCAACATATAACCATAAAGGAAACGTGATACGAGCTATTTTTTTATGGAGCTCAATATTATTTGTAATTGCTCTTACAAAAGTAATTAATACAAAAGGTATTACAGCAATTGACAATACAATATGTGAAATTAAAATAACAAAATACATAGTTCTAAAAATCCCTGTACCTTCATATTTTGTTGAATCGGAAGTCATATGGTAGGCAACATACATTACTAAAAACAGGACAGAAAACACAATAGCAGTTTTCATTAATTTTTCGTGCAATTTTACTTTTTTATTTTTAACAGCAAAAATTGCTGCAATTAGAAGTAGTGCAGTAAACCCATTTATAGTAGCATAAATTGGAGGTAAAAAAATTGGTAGTTCCGCATCAATTTTAACGCCAAATAAAATTGCAACTACTAGGGGAATTGCAATTGATAAAATTACAATCCATTTATTATATTTTTTAGTTTCTGTTGTCATTATTCTTTTAATAAAATTGCAATATCTTCTTTAATCATTTGAACGCTTTTTGAATCTAAACCATCATAAAACGCAATTGGGTTTCCTAACTCATCCAATCGAGAACGTATATTTCCTTGTTTATCAACAAGTGCAAACATTCCTGAATGTTCAAACCCTCCTTCTGCTTCGCTGTTTTCACCAGCATATAAAGCAATTCCTTTATTTGCGAGTTCATAAATTGTAGCTTTGTCGCCAGTTAAAAAATTCCAGGTTTTTAAAGTCGCTCCATGTGATTTTGCATATTCTTTTAAAATTTCAGGAGTATCATATTCTGGGTTTATACTTATTGAAGCAATACCGAAATCTAAATTTCCGTAGAATTCATTTTGAAGTTTCACCATATTTTCATTCATTTTAGGACAAATGGTAGGGCAGGTGGTGAAGAAAAATTCAATTACATATACTTTATCTTTATAAAATGAATTTGAAATTAATTTTCCGTCCTGATTGGTAAATTCAAAATTAGGTATTTCTCCTATTTTTACTAGTTCTGGTGTTTTAAATTTATTTACAATTTTTGGAATAGCGTATATGCCAAAGATTAAAATTATAAATGAAACACCTATGTATGAATATTTTTTCATAAGATTAGATTTCTCTTTTTCTTCGTTGTTCTTTTTCTGCAGATTTCTTTAATTGATAGTAAATAATAGCAATATCGTCTTTCATTTTGTTTTTTAAGGTTGAAATAGATTTCATATTATAACCATATAACTTACCGTCTTTGGTGTCTTCATCATCTTTTCGTCCTCTTAAACGTAATTCCATATCAATAATATATGCATTTTCCGAATATAAATTTTCGTTTAATTTAAATGGCGTTTCAAAACTATTAAATAGTAAATTTATATTAGAGTTATTTGTATAAATAAAATGCCATTTGTTAATATCAGTAAATGCTGAAAGCTCTTCTATAGCATCTTTAAATGTTGTTTCTGTTCCTTTTGGAAGTATTGCTACAATTTGAAAATAAGGCTTTTGGTAGTAGCGTTTGTAAATGGTTTGATTTAGGTTGAACATACTGCCTTTTGCAGTTTTAATATCGTTCCCTAAAAAACAGACTATTGATAAGTTTTCATTAAATGTAACTTTTTCTTCACTTGAAAAAGGTTTAACATCAACAACATTTTCTGTTAGTATTGGTAAATTAGAATATTTATAAATTCCTTTTGAAAGGAAAATATAAAATACTAAAGGCAAAACAAATAAGCTAAATAATACCCAGAATTTTTTCATTGTGTTTTTTGCAAAAATAAAAAAAGGTGGTTAAAAAAACCACCTTCTTCATTTAAATATTTTATTGTTTTAGTAATTCCACTTTACTAACGGAGCTAAAACACCATTTATATAACTTCCTTCAATTAATAAAAGCGTAGCTAAATACATAATTAAGAAAACTGCTGTCCAAACAACTGCTCTTCGCAAGCTTTTTGTTTCATCAGCCATATGCATAAAAAACCAAGTAATGTAATATGCTTTTACCAATGTTAAAACAAGGAAAATTATATTTAAAGGACTTGTTCCTAATATTTTTGTTAAATGCAATGCATCCGGTTTAGCAATACCTAAAATAACTTCAACTATAGTTATTACAGAAAGTATTCCAAATACTTTCCAAATTAATCCTGTGTGTGATGTATGTTCTTGTGCGTGTGCCATTTTTTAATGTCTTTTAAAAATTATACTAAGTAGAAGAATGTGAATACAAATACCCAAACTAAATCTACAAAGTGCCAATATAATCCTACTTTTTCAACCATTTCATAATGTCCTCTTCTTTCATAAGTTCCTAAAATAACATTGAAGAAAATGATAATATTTATAATTACACCAGAAAAAACGTGGAAACCGTGAAAACCTGTAATGAAGAAAAAGAAATCTGCAAATAATGGTTTTCCATATTCATTTACTTGAAGGTTAGCCCCTTTTACAACTGTTTTAATTTCATTTAAATAAGTCATAGCTTCAGCGCGCGGAACAATAGTTTTTGTTTTAGTCGCCGGGTCAATTTTCTCTAATCTAATAGTAATGTCTGTATTTGCTTTAAAACCTGCCATAACTTCATCTACAGAGAATGGAGGCAGTGAACTTTCACTCATAAACCAAACACCTTTATCTCTGGTTAATTTTGTTCTTTCAGAATGAGATGAGATTGCAAATTTTTCTAATTCTATTTGATGTCCTGAAGCATCTACAAACTGAATGATTTTTCCATCATTTAATTCTACTGCTCCATAGGAACCTCCAATAAAATTTTTCCATTCCCAAGCTTGTGAGCCTAAGAATATTAAACCACCAATAATTGTAAGTAACATATAAAAGGTTACTTTTCCTTTTTTCATTTGGTGACCTGCATCAACGGCTAACACCATTGTTACAGATGAAAATATTAAAATAAAGGTCATTAATGCCACATAATACATTGGTGCATGTAAGCCATGTAAAAAAGGGAAATGCGTAAAAACTTCATCGGCAATTGGCCAAGATTCAATAAATTTAAAACGCATTAAACCATATGCGCCTAAAAAGCCAGAGAATGTTAGTGCATCAGACAAAATGAAGAACCACATCATCATTTTACCATAACTTGCACCTAGTGGTCTATTCGTTCCACCATTCCAAGTTTTTTCATTAGTTTCAGTAGCAACAGTTGCTTCCATATAAGTTTTGTTTTGATTTTTTAGTTATAGTTTCGCCAAAAATACATTATTTTTTTTATCTAATAAAATAGAAAAATAAAAACAAGTAAATCCATAGTATATCAACAAAATGCCAGAAAATAGCACCTAATTCTAATCCAAGTGAATCTTTAGATGAATATTTTTTATTAAAATGATTTACCAATACTACTAAAAGTACAATAATACCTGCTGCAATATGTGCTAAATGTGCTAATGTAATTCCATAAATAAATGATGATTTTACAGTACTTTCTGCACCTGCAAAAACCAACCCTGCATTAAATAATTCCTTAAATCCTTCAAGTTGATAATAAATGAAACCTAAACCTAAAAGTAGTGTACTTAATAAAAGCACAGTTGTTAATTGTCTATTGTCTTTTTTAATAAAGTACTTTGCTAAAATAAAAGTAATACTACTTAAAATTATTAATACTGTACTTATATAAAAAGCATTAGGGAGATCAAAAGAAACCCAATCGTTTCTTTTTCTACTAACAACATATGCGCTTGTTAAACCAGCAAACATCATTGTCATACTAATCATAGAAACCCAAAGCATAGGTTTTGCAGATTTTCTTTTTGCTTGTTTGTATTCTTGTTCTAAAGATTGTTTCATTTTTTAATGTAAAAATTTATCTACTACGTAAATTATTTGAATCAAAGTTATGTATAATACACTAGATAGCATTAATTGCCTTGCTTCTTTATTAGTTTGATATTTGTATAATTTTATTGCATAATACAACATTGTGCTTCCTAAAGCAACTAAAATAACTGCTGTAATTGGGTAAATATAAAAACTTCCTGTCATTTTTAAAACAGGAATTACAGAAACAATTATTAAACAGATAGTATAAATTATGATTTGGATAACAGCTTTTTTGTTTTTTTGCCCCATTGGCATTAAGTTGAAACCAGCCTTTTTATATTCGTCATATTGCAACCATGCGATTGCCCAAAAATGTGGAAATTGCCAAAAAAACTGGATTAAAAATAACATTCCAGGTTCAATAGAAAAATCGTTAGTAGCTGCCACCCAGCCTAACATAAAAGGAATTGCACCTGGAATTGCGCCCACAAAAACCGATAATGGAGTTATTGATTTTAAAGGGGTATAAATACTTGTATATAAAAATATAGAAATTGCACCAAACAAAGCGCTTTTAGGATTGATACTATATAAAATGGTCAAACCAACTATTGTAAAAGAAATTGCAATTACTAATGCCATTGAAACATGCATTCTACCTGTTGGTAAAGGTCTGTTCATTGTGCGTTTCATTAAAGCATCTGTATCTTTTTCTATAATTTGATTGAAAGCATTTGAAGCACCAACCATTAAATAACCACCAATTGCCAACATAAAAAGTATTGAAAATTGAATTTCTTCAACGGCTAATAAATAACCAGCCAATGATGAAAAGACAACACTAAGAGATAAGCCAACCTTTGTTAATTGCTTAAAATCGCTAAATATTGCTGAAAAGTTCACGTTATGATTAATAGAATTTAAGGTTTTTTGCATTAAGTTTCATTAAAATCTGTGCAAATATATTTTATTATTAGAGAATTACAACCTTAAAATAAGGAGATTAAAAAAATAATTTAAATAATTTTTAAAAAAGGCTTTGTTGTTATAAGAATTGTTTTAAATTTGCACTCGCATTTGAGATAAAAAATTAAATGTTGTTCTTTAAAATATGACTGCGAAAGTAGCTCAGGGGTAGAGCATCACCTTGCCAAGGTGAGGGTCGCGGGTTCAAATCCCGTCTTTCGCTCTACAATATAAACATACCAATGCTCGAGTGGTGGAATTGGTAGACACGCTGGACTTAAAATCCAGTGGGCTGTAAGGCCCGTATGGGTTCAAGTCCCATCTCGAGTACAAAAACTCTTGTTAATCGTCAGATTTTCAAGAGTTTCTTGTTTTTAAGACTATAATTTATATTGTTGGAATAAAAAAAGCCTCTTCTTTTTAAAAAGAAGAGGCTAATATTTTAAATTGTTTTTTATACTTACTGTACAATTAACTTTTTAGTAATATTTAATCCTTTATTTGATGTGATTTTTACAAAATAAATACCGCTTTTTAAATTAGAAATATCCATATTTTGTTCGAAATATTCATTTTTTAAGTTATCGATATTTATTGTTTTAATTATCCTTCCTTGTACATTTGCAATAAGAACTTCAACATTTACAATATCATCTTCAATATCAATTTCAGCAACTATTTTAGTTGCAATAGAACTAGGGTTTGGGTAAAAATTCATTTCTTCAATTTCAGGTAAGTTGGACGAGTAAGTCTTTACTTTCTTTTGAATAAACGGTTTTATAGCTCGTTTTGCAGCGATACCCGAAGTAGCTGTTACAATTACATTGTCAATATAAATAGCATCAGAATTTGAACTGGCATCACATTGAAATCTGAATTGTGCATTTGCTGGGAAATTATAGGTGGCAGCAGAAATTGTAACAATGCTTTCAGTGAATTCACTATTATTGAAATCTGTTCCACTTACAAAGGCTTTTACAGTTTGCCAAGTTGATCCATCAAAATATTGTAGCCAAAAATCTTCATTAGATTCCATACTGTCACTATAAAAATCAAACTTCACTTCTAAATTTTCATAAGCAGATACATCATAAGAACTAGATGTCATTGCAGATTGTATCCCTGAATTGTCTCTAATTCTAATAGAATAATTTCCATCAAAAGAATATTGGCTATTTATTCTATAGCAATCAGATCCACCATCAATCCAGCCATCCCAATCTGTTTCAAATGAATGAGCAAAAAGAATATCAGAAATTCCATTTCCTCCTCCTGATACCGTATGAGATCCTAAATCATCAAAAGTATCCGTTGAAAAAGATATCCATTCATTTGTGTTATAAGTTGTTGAAGGATTTGTAATTGTTGCTATTCTTCTTAAAGTTGTATCAGCAGCAAAATTTGCAGAACCATTATTAAAAGTTCCAACAATATCTATAAGTACATCATTTTTAAATAAACCTACAGGGTCATTTCCGTTAAACAATAAAGCATCTGAACTAGAAGTTAAGTCTGCAATATTTAAAATAGTGCTGGTTGCTGAACTATTAGCTACAACAAAAACATCTCCATCCAGTATCTGGCCTGTTAAATTAAAGGCTGCTCCCCAAGAAGAACCACCATTTGTATTCCTTTTTAAAGAATAAGTGGATAAATCAACAGTATTTCCTGTAAAATTTGCAATTTCAATAGCTTTGTTGTTTGAAGAGCCTTCAATATATTCAGAAATAAAAAGTTCATTTCCACTTCCGCTTCCTCCACTGCTTAATGTTGTTACATTTATAGCATTACTTAGTGTTGAACTATTTCCTGAAGCATCATTTGCCATTATGGTAAAAGCGTATGTTGTTTCTGGAATTAAGTTAATAACATTGTAGAAATTATTTGTTGTTGTAGTTAATAATATACCATCTATAAATATTGCATAGTCGCTAACTCCTACATTATCTGTTGAAATATCCCAAGATAAATAAGTACTTGTTTGGGTTGTATTAGTGTTAATAAAATTAAGAGGAGTAGATGGCGATGTAATATCTATTGTAGAAGTATTTACAGTATTACTATTAGTTGAAGTGTTTCCTGCAGCATCATTTGCTGTTACACTAAAACTATATGTAGTAGCAGCGCTTAAACCTGTTATATTAATTGAAGTATTTACAACAGTGGAGAATAAAGTTCCGTCTTTATAAACTTCATAATTTGTTACACCAATATTATCTGTTGAAGCAGTCCAAGATAAATCCAAAGCTGTTTCAGATATATTACTAGCAGTTAATCCAGCTGGTGCTGTTGGAGCTTCAGTATCTGCTGTTCCTCCTCCCGAAGCAGCATGAGAACCTAAGTCATCAAAAGTATCAGTTGAAAAAGAATCCCAGTCATTCACATTGTAAGTTGTTGAAGGATTTGTTATTGATGTTTTTCTTCTTAAAGTTGTATCAGCTGCGAAATTTGCAGTACCATTATTAAAAGTTCCAACAATATCAATTAGCACATTATTTTTAAAAAGACCGACTGGGTCATTTCCGTTAAATAATAAAGCATCTGAACTTGAAGTTAAATCAGCAACATTTAAAATTACACTAGTTGAAGAACTATTGGCAGCAACAAATACAGCTTCATTTATTAATTGACCAGATAAAACTAAAGCTGCTCCCCAAGAAGAGCCTCCGTTTGTATTTCTTTTTAATGAATAAGCCGATAAATCAACAGTGTTTCCAGTAAAATTTGCAATTTCAATAGCTTTATTGTTTGAAGAACCTTCAACATATTCTGAAATAAAAATGTCATTACCACTAACAACATCTAAAGTAGTTGTAGTTGCAGTATTACTTATTGTAGAATTATTACCCGCAGCATCTTTTGCAATAACGCTAAATGTATAACTTGTGGTTGGCATTAATCCAGTAACTAAATATGAGTTTGTTGTTGATGAAGCCAAAAACACACCATCTTTTGAAATTTCATAAGATGTAACAGCTATATTATCTGTTGAAGCTGCCCAAGATAAACTTGTAGTTGAACTAGTTGTATTACTTGCAATTAAATCTGTTATTGAAGTTGGAGCCTCAGTATCTATAATATTTGTTGTTGTAATAGTTTCAGTATTACTTATACCAGATGTATTGCCAGTTGCATCTTTAGCAAACACAGTAAAATCATAAGTTGTATTTAGTGTTAAGTCTATTACTGAATATGAATTTGTTGTTGAAGAAGCCAAAAAGATGCCGTCTTTATAAATATCATAAGAACTCACAGCAATATTATCTGTTGAAGCAGTCCAGTTTAAATCTAATGTTGAATTTGTAATATTAGAAGCTATTACATTTGACGGAGCTGTTGGAGCTTCAGTGTCTGGAACACTATTTCCAAATAAATCTTCAGCTTGCGGTCCATTCCAAATTTGAGTTGCAAAAGCAGGATTATCTATAAAAGGATTTCTATTTCCTTGAGCAAAAGCATTCGTTGAATTTCCATGATATTGGTTTCTGTTTTTTTCTATTTGAGAAACAGGATCTTCAGCATTCCATTGTAAAAAAAGATCAATCATGTCATCAGGAGTTGCTGAAGCACTTCCTATTCCAACACCAGTTGGTAAGCATTGATTTCCATAACGCAAATACATATACATCATCATTCTGGCAATATCACCTTTCCATTCGTCACCAGGATACCAACCTCCGTTAGAATCTCCAGCATTTCCAATTCCTGACGCAAATTTCTTGCTACTGCGCTGTCCGTTAAAAGTAACATCTGAAGGGCGTAAATGATGTGCATCTGAACCAGGGCCTGATGTTCCTAAATTTGGAACTCCTAACGATTTAGCATAGGTATGCTCTCTATTCCAATCGGTTCCAGCGGTTCCACCATTTGCATCTTTACTTCTAGTTCTATCCGTAATGTAATTCCCATCAGTATCATTATAACCATAAATTAAAATAACATTAGAATTTGTTGCGTCACTAGGGTCTAGATCTGTAATTTTTGAAGCATCCCAGACTTGAGAGTAAGATAAAAAATTGGTGTGTGTACTAATAATTTTTGAAGCCAATTCATCTTTTAAATTGGTTCCTGAAAGGTTTAAATTCACATCGTTATAATACGAAGGAATTTGTGCTTGAATCCAAAAAGGAATAAGCATTACTAAAAAAGTAATTTTTTTCATGTGATTTTGGGGTTTTTGGGGTTAAAAAATAAGATATAAATATACGATTTTTATTCAAAAAATTGGTTTAAACAGACTTTTTTTAACCATTATAAAAGCATTAACACTGTTTAAGTTGGCAGGTAAAATTATTGTCAATCCATTACCACCTGTATTTGTTGGCTAAAATCCCTGGTATCAGAATATTCAGAATACAACAATTTTGGGTTTATATGCAATGCCAATTTACCATAAAGGTGTTTTTTACAGGAAAATTTTACCTGACAACTCAATGGATAATTATTCTTTAGTTATAATTTTATATTATGACTCTTTTTATTAAGAATTACTATTTTAATTAGGTTTTTTAAAGCTTCAAAATGAAAAGAATTATTTGTAATTTTATAAAACCTAATTTTTTTTAAATGGAACTCACCTTTCCCTTATTTGCAGGTATTATTGCTGCAATGTTACACGTAATTTCTGGTCCTGATCATTTAGCGGCTGTTACACCTTTTGCAATTGAAAGTAAAAGAAAAGCATGGAAAATTGGCTTATTTTGGGGTTTTGGTCATTTATTTGGCATGTTATCTATAGGTCTTTTATTTTTAATCTTTAAGGAATTAATACCCATTGAAAAAATATCTGAGCATAGTGAACAGTTTGTAGGAATTATTTTAATAGGATTGGGAATATGGATTTTTATAAAAATATTTAAAGAAGAAAAAAAACACAAACACATTCATGTGCATAGTAATGGAAATCCAATAATTCATGAGCATCCACATATTCATAATTCAGAAATAAAGCATAACCATAAACATCCAAATTTAAAGCAAGGTACTATTGCATCCTTATCTGTTGGTTTTGTCCATGGGTTGGCAGGTGTGGCACATTTTTTATTGTTTTTACCAGTTATTGGGTTTTCTTCAATTTTTGATTCAACTAAATATATTGTAGGCTTTGCAATAGGAACCTTAATTGCTATGATTGCTTTTGCTGTGGTAATTGGGCAGGTATCAGATTATTCAAAAAAAGGACATAACGAAACCTTTTTTAAAGGTGTCCGTTTAGCAGGTGGTTTATTTGCCTTTATTATTGGAGTATATTGGGTGATTTCCAATTAATTTTAAAAAAAAAATAAAGTTTTTTTGAGGACTGTTAGAAAATATTTTTTTTTCCTAAAAAAATATTACATTTGCAGAATAGTATTATTTTTTTGTTAACCCCAGCCCCTAAATGAACAAAAAGAATTTGAGATGCTTTATGTGTGTGTGTGTGTTAATGCTCACATTTTCTGAAGTATTTGCATTTAAAACCCCACCCTTACCAGGAGGACCTGTTCCTGTTGGTCTTCCAATTGATGGCGGTATCTCTTTTTTAATTATTTCTGGTGTTTTTTTTGGTATTTACTCCTTAAGAAAAAGAAAATAATTATTTTTTTAAAAGCTTAGCCACATATTTTCCAATTACATCAAATTCTAAATTAACCACAGTCCCTTTTTTAAAGGTGTGAAAATTTGTAAACTTATAAGTGTAAGGGATAATAGCAACAGAAAAATTATTGTTTTTGGAATTAACAACGGTTAAACTAGTTCCATTTACAGTAACTGAGCCTTTCTCAATAGTTATATTGTTTAAGGAATTGTCATATTCAAAACTAAAAACCCAACTACCATCTTCTTCAATTACATTTGTACAAACAGCTGTTTGATCTACATGGCCTTGTACAATATGTCCATCCAATCTAGCTCCAAGAATCATAGCGCGTTCTAGATTTATTTTATCACCAACTTTAAGATATTTTAAATTTGATTTATCTAGCGTTTCTTTTATAGCAGTTACGGTATATTCATTTCCATTTATGTTAACAATAGTTAGGCAAACCCCATCATGTGCAACACTCTGGTCAATTTTTAATTCAGAAGTGAAATCACTTTCAATACTAATATGAATATTATCGCCCTCTTTTACAATATTTTTAACAATACCTAAGCTTTCTATTATACCTGTAAACATAATTTTGTTAATTTATTTCATTACTTTTGAAGTCGCAAAATTAAGCATTATAACCTTATTTATGGACAAATTTGAAAAAATAAAATTAGGAATTTCTATTGGAGATTTTAATGGTATTGGAATAGAAATTATCTTGAAAACCTTTTCAGACAAGCGTATGTTAGATTTTTGTACACCTATTATTTATGGAAGCACAAAATTAATAACAGCCTATAAA
Source organism: Lutibacter oceani (assembly GCF_003384935.1). Classification (GTDB taxonomy): domain Bacteria; phylum Bacteroidota; class Bacteroidia; order Flavobacteriales; family Flavobacteriaceae; genus Lutibacter; species Lutibacter oceani. The sequence continues at coordinate 550,258 of NZ_QTTQ01000009.1, read as the reverse complement.
AAAGACTTAAATATTAATATTCCATTTAATGGGATTAAAAACATTGATAAGGCATTACATGGGAAAATTAACATATTAAATCTTTGGAAAGATGATATTGAAGTAGATTTAGGAAAACCTACAAAAAAATCTGGTAAATGTGCTTTTGAGTCTTTAGAAGCAGCAACAGATGATTTAGCAAAAGGAGAAATAGATGTTTTGGTAACAGCTCCTATTAATAAAGATAATATTCAATCAGATGATTTTAAATTTCCAGGACATACAGAGTATTTAGAATCTAAACTTAATGGTGAAAGTTTAATGATTTTGATGACAAATAAACTTAGAATTGGTTTAATTACAGGTCATATTCCAGTGTCAAAAGTATCGGAAACAATAACACCAGAATTAATTAAGAAAAAGGTTGAAATTTTATATGCAACATTAATTCAAGATTTTGCCATTTCAAAACCTAAAATAGCTATTTTAGGATTAAACCCGCATTGTGGAGACCATGGAGTAATAGGAAATGAAGATGATGAAATAATTAAACCAACAATTGATATAATTCAAAGTGAGGGTAAATTAGTTTATGGACCTTATGCCGCAGATAGTTTTTTTGGATCAGAAAATTATAAAAATTTTGATGCTATTTTAGCAATGTATCACGATCAAGGTTTAGCACCATTTAAAACATTGTCATTTGGTGAAGGCGTTAACTATACAGCAGGTTTGGATAAAATAAGAACTTCTCCAGACCATGGTACAGCATACGAGTTGGCTGGTAAAGGTTTAGCAAATATCAATTCATTTAAAGAAGCAATTTTTACAGGAATAAAAATTTTTAAAACCCGCAAAGAATATAAAAGTTTGACTGAAAACAGTTTAAAAACAAATCAAAGAAAAGAAAAACTATAAAATATTTAATTTTATTTATTCATTTATATTATAATTTATATCTTTGCACGCTCAAATTGAAGTTCTATTATGAAAGATTTAAAAGAGTTTGACATTTCTTTTATTGGATTAAAAGAAGGAATTCATCAGTTTGATTATATAATAAAGAAAGAGTTCTTTGATTTTTTTAACTATGAAGAGTTTTACAATTCAAATGTAAATGTAAATGTGTCCTTCTTAAAAAAGGCGACAATATTTGAATTAAATTTCACTTTTTCAGGGTGGGTAGAGGTTGCTTGTGATATTACTAATGAGTTATTTCATCAGCCCATTGAAACAAGTTTTTATTTAATAGTAAAATTTGGTGAAGCGTTTAATAATGATAATGAAGAATTATTAATTTTACCGCATTCAGAATTTAAACTAAACGTTGCACAATATATATATGAAGCAATTGTTTTAGAGGTTCCAATAAAAAAAATTCACCCAGGTGTAATTGATGGGACTTTGCATTCGGAAGTATTAGAAAAATTAAAAGAGTTTGAAATAAAAGATAAAGAAGAAGATCTGGAGATTGATAACACAAAAGATATTGATCCAAGATGGAATAAATTAAAGAATATACTAATAGAAAAAAATAAGAGTAATGGCACATCCTAAAAGAAAAATTTCCAAAACAAGAAGAGATAAAAGAAGAACTCATTATAAAGCTGTAGCTCCACAAGTTGCAGTTGATCCTACAACAGGTGAAGCACACTTATACCACAGAGCTCACTGGCATGAAGGTAAACTTTATTATAGAGGTCAAATCGTAATAGATTCTGTTGAAAATCAAGCTTAATTCTGTTAAGTCAAAAATATTTTAAAAACTCTCATTTTGAGGGTTTTTTTATTTTTTAGAACGATTTTGATTAAAAAATGACGAAATTCATTAAAAATTAGAAATAATTTTCATTACTTTGAAACTCTTTTTTACCAAAAAGAAAACACATTATGACAAAAATTACTGCCGCAATTACAGCCGTTGGAAAATATGTTCCTGAAGACGTTTTAACAAACGCAATGTTAGAGAAAATGGTTGATACAAATGATGAATGGATAACTTCAAGAACTGGAATAAAAGAACGTAGAATATTAAAAGGAGAGGGAAAAGGAACTTCTTTTATGGCAATAAAAGCAGCTCAAGAACTTATTGAAAAGAAAAATTTAGACCCAAAAGAAATAGAACTTGTTATTGTTGCAACCGCAACACCTGATATGCAAGCCGCTGCAACTGCCGCATTTGTAGCAACAGAGATTGGGGCAATAAATGCATTTGGATTTGATTTAGAAGCAGCTTGTTCTAGTTTTTTATATGGAATGTCTGTAGCATCTAGATATATAGAATCTGGAAGATATAAAAAAGTATTACTTATTGGAGCAGATAAATGCTCATCTATGATCGATTATACGGATAGAGCAACATGTATTATTTTTGGAGATGGTGCAGGTGCTGCATTATTTGAACCAAACGAAGAAGGCTTAGGGTTACAGGATGAATATTTGAGGAGTGATGGTTCTGGAAGAGAATTTTTGCGAGTTAAGGCGGGAGGCTCTTGTTATCCAATAACTAAAGAGGTGATAGATAACAGGGAAAATTTCGTATTTCAAGACGGGAAAACAGTATTTAAAAATGCGGTTTTTAATATGGCAGATGTAGCAGAAAAAATGTTAGAACGTAACAATTTAACAAAAGAAAGTATAGATTGGCTTGCAGCTCATCAAGCAAATAAACGTATTATTGAAGCAACAGCAAACAGAATTGAAGTCGATAAATCTAAAGTAATGATGAATATTCAGAAGTATGGTAATACAACATCAGCAACATTACCATTACTTTTAGCTGATTACGAAAAACAACTAAAAAAAGGAGATAAAATAATTTTTGCAGCATTTGGTGGTGGTTTCACTTGGGGATCAATTTACTTTAAATGGGCATATAACTCTTAATAAATTAATAACTAAAACTTAGTGAATATGGATTTAAAAGATATTCAAAATCTAATTAAATTTGTGGCAAAATCTGGCGCAAGTGAAGTGAAGTTAGAAATGGAAGATATAAAAATCACCATTAAAACTGGATCAGAAAAAACAGAAACAACAATTTTGCAACAAGCCCCAATGGGAATGTCTCAAATGCCAATGGCAGCTCAAGTGCCACAAGCTCCAGTACAATCTGAAGTTTCAGCAGATACAGCTAAAGCAGAGGAATCTAAATTTATAGAGATTACTTCCCCAATTATTGGAACTTTCTATAGAAAACCTTCACCGGATAAAGATGTATTTGTAGAAGTTGGAGATACAGTAAATCCAAATACTGTTGTTTGTATGGTTGAAGCAATGAAATTATTTAATGAAATTGAAGCAGAAGTAACAGGTAAAATTGTTAAAGTTTTAGTTGAAGACGGAACACCTGTAGAGTTTGGACAACCACTATTTTTAGTTGATCCATCATAATATAAAATCACAATTTTTAATTCTCAAAATCCAAACATATTTTTGGAATTTGTTTTTTGAATATTGAAAATTCGAAGAATTTATGTTTAAAAAAATATTAATTGCCAATAGGGGTGAAATAGCATTACGTGTTATTAGAACCTGCAAAGAAATAGGAGTGAAAACCGTAGCGGTTTATTCAACTGCTGATGCCGAAAGTTTACACGTTCGTTTTGCAGATGAAGCTGTTTGTATTGGTCCTCCAGCAAGTAGTGAATCGTATTTAAAAATGTCTAATATTTTAGCGGCAGCTGAAATTACAAATGCAGATGCAATTCATCCAGGTTATGGTTTTTTAGCTGAAAACGCAAAATTCTCAAAACTATGTGAAGAGCATGGAATAAAATTTATTGGTGCTACTGCTGAAATGATAAGCCAAATGGGCGACAAAGCCTCAGCACGTGCAACAATGAAAGCAGCCGGAGTTCCAACAATTCCTGGGTCAGATGGTTTATTAGAATCTTTTGAAGATGCGGAAATTTTAGCAGATGAAATGGGATATCCTGTAATGCTTAAAGCAACTGCAGGAGGTGGAGGAAAAGGAATGCGTGCCGTTTGGAAAAAAGAAAAGTTAAAAGAACTTTGGGATGGTGCCAGAAAAGAAGCATTTGCTTGTTTTGGAAATGATGGTATGTATATGGAGAAGTTAATTGAAGAACCTCGTCATATTGAAATTCAGGTAATTGGTGATTCTTTCGGAAAAGCTTGTCACTTGTCTGAAAGAGATTGCTCAATTCAAAGACGTCATCAAAAATTGACCGAAGAAGCACCATCACCATTTATGACTCCTCAGTTAAGAAAAAAAATGGGAGAGGCTGCTGTAATGGCAGCCGAATATATTTCATACGAAGGAGCCGGTACTATAGAGTTTTTAGTGGATAAGCACAAGAATTTCTATTTTATGGAAATGAATACTCGTATTCAAGTTGAGCACCCAATTACTGAACAGGTAATTGATTATGATTTAATTTATGAGCAAATTAAGGTTGCTGCAGGAATTCCAATTTCAGGTAAAAATTATATTCCAAAATTACACTCTATTGAATGTAGAATAAATGCTGAAGATCCTTTTAACGATTTTAGACCTTCACCTGGAAAAATAGAAACATTACATATTCCTGGAGGTCATGGAGTTAGAGTTGATACACACGTGTATGCTGGATATACAATTCCGCCTAATTATGATTCAATGATTGCGAAGTTAATTACAACTGCTCAAACTAGAGAAGAAGCAATTAGTAAAATGAGAAGGGCATTAGACGAGTTTGTAATTGAAGGTGTAAAAACAACTATTCCTTTCCACAGACAATTAATGCGAAACGCGGATTATTTAGCTGGAAACTATACTACTAAATTTATGGAAGATTTTGTTATTCATCCAGAAGAAGAATAGCATTTTATATTAGAATAAAAATAAAGGATATGAGTTTTCATATCCTTTATTTTTTATATTTACTTTCAATTTTCACATTATGAAAGAAAAAGAGTTGCATATTGATGGTATTGATAAAGTAATTTTAAAGCATTTAATGAACGATGCCAGAACTCCAATATTAGGTATTGCCCGCGAAATTGGAATTTCAGGAGCAGCAATACATCAGAGGCTACGCAAATTAGAGGCTAGTGGATTAATTTCAGGATCAAAGTTAATTGTTAATCCAAAAGTTTTAGGTTATAACATTGTTGCTTTTATAGGTGTTTATTTAGATGCAGCAAGTAAGTATTCTTCAGCATTAAAACGATTAAAAGAAATTCCAGAAGTTGTTGAAAGTCATTATACAACTGGAAATTGGGCAATTTTAGTGAAAATTGTATGTAAAAATAATGAGCATTTATTAAAATTGTTGAATCAAGATATTCAATTAATTAAAGGAGTTGCCCGTACTGAAACCTTTATTTCATTAGATCAGCAGATAAATCGTCAAATAAAATTATAAAAAAGCCAATTTTAAATTGGCTTTTTTAATTATTAATCTCTAGATCCTAATACTCTCAATCCCCAATAAAATAGCATTGCTAATGAGCCTAACGCAGCAACTAAATAAGTTCTTGCAGCCCATTTTAAAGCATCTTTAGCACCGTCTTGTTCAGTATTTGTAAGCATATTATTTGTTTTTAACCATGCTAAAGCTCTGTTACTTGCATCATATTCAACAGGTAAGGTAATAAAGCTAAATACAGTTGCTAAAGCCATCATTGCTAAACCAGCAATTGCAACCGTAGATCCAATTGCAGAATTTCCAGAAGCCGCTCCTAATGCAATACCACCAATTACAAGCCAAATTGAAAACTTAGATGTTATGCTAACAGTTGGTACTAGTTTTGATCGCATTTGTAACCATTGGTAAGCTTGTGCATGTTGCACGGCATGTCCCACTTCATGAGAAGCAACTGCTGCGGCAGAAGCATTTCGTTGTTGGTATACAGATTCACTTAAGTTTACAGTTTTATCAATAGGATTATAATGATCAGTTAATCTACCTGGTGTTGAAATTACCTTTACATCATAAATTCCATTATCATGTAACATTTTTTCGGCAATCTCACGTCCGCTTAATCCATTGTTTAGTTGAATCTTTGAATAATAGTTAAATTTTCTTTTTAGCTGTTGACTAACTAGCCAACTAACTAATGAAATAATACCAATTCCTATATAATATCCAATCATATTTTCTTTTTTAGTTATTGAATTTTAATTTAATAAATTTACAGCATAAATTATTCCAAAATATAGTTTCAGACAAAATGGCAAATATTCCACATATTTTATTAATATATACTGGTGGTACAATTGGTATGGTTAAAGATTATAAAACAGGTGCATTACGTACATTTAATTTTAACGAACTTTTAAAACATATTCCTGAAATAAATCAGTTAAATTGTTCTATTGAAAGTGTTTCGTTTAAAAAACCAATAGATTCCTCAAATATGAACCCAGAAAATTGGGTGAAGTTAGCTGAGATTATTGAAGTAAATTACAATAAATTTGATGGATTTGTAGTGTTGCATGGATCAGACACCATGTCTTACACATCCTCTGCAATTAGTTTTATGTTTGAAAACCTTTCAAAACCGATAATTTTCACAGGTTCTCAATTACCAATAGGGCATTTGAGAACAGATGCAAAAGAAAATTTAATAACAGCAATTGAAATTGCTTCATTAAAAGAAAATGGGAAGCCAATTGTGTCAGAGGTTTGTTTGTATTTTGAATATAAATTATATAGAGCAAATAGAACAACAAAAATAAATGCAGAACATTTTGAAGCTTTTACATCTCCAAATTTTCCTCCGTTAGGAGAGAGTGGAGTCCATTTAAAATTTTCTAAACAACTTTTAATTCAACCCAAATCAAATGAAAAATTAAAAGTTAGAAAAGAATTGAATAACAATATTGTTATTTTAAAAATTTTTCCAGGTATAACAAAAACTGTGGTTGAAAATATTTTTTCCATAAAAGGCTTAAAAAGTATAATTATTGAGACTTATGGTTCAGGGAATGCGCCAACCGAAAAATGGTTTATTCAGCTTTTAACAAAAGCTATTGAAAATGGTTTATACATAGTAAATGTTACGCAATGTATAGGTGGAAGTGTTATTTTGGGGCAATACGAAACAAGTGAATGTTTAAAGAAAATTGGAATTATAAGTGGAAATGATATAACAACAGAATCCGCATTAGCTAAACTTATGTATTTATTAGGTGAAAAAATTCCAAAAAGTAAATTTAAATCTGTATTTGAAACCGCTTTGCGCGGTGAAATGAGTTTGAATCATTAAATTTTTATTAAACAAATAATAAAAATTTGAATTAAAACGTAATAAATGAATGTATAATTGATTGAATTTTATAGATATTAAAAAATACTTAGTTATTGTAAAAAAATAATTTAAAGTGCTTGTAAAATTTTCAAAATTCAACATTTTTTTGTTACTTGCCATTCGCAAAAGTTTAGTAACAAAAGAGTTTTTATAGCAACAGGATTTTAATCTTACTCTTTTAGATAACTATTTGTTAAAAGAATTATATATTTAAACCGTAAAATTAATAAATTAACTATTACACGATGAAAAGAGTATTTACTATCCTTGCAATTACAGGGTTATTGTTATTTGGAGCAGCACCTAAAGCTATTGCACAAGATGCAGCAAACACAGAACAAGTTGCAGACGACACAGAAGCAAAAACATTTCACCAAGAATTAAAACAACGTTTTATAGAAGGTGGACCATTCTTTATGGGAATTGTATTAGTAGCCTTAATTTTAGGGTTGGCAATTGCTATTGAAAGAATTATTTATTTAAACATGGCTACTACTAATACTAAGAAATTAGTTAATAAAGTAGATGATGCATTAGCATCTGGTGGTGTAGAAGCTGCTAAAGAGGTTTGTAGAAATACAAAAGGACCTGTTGCTTCTATATTTTATCAAGGTTTAGATAGAATGGATGAAGGCGTAGATGCAGCTGAAAAAGCAGTTGTAGGTTATGGTGGAGTTCAAATGGGATTATTAGAAAAAAATATTTCATGGTTGTCTTTATTTATTGCTTTAGCGCCAATGCTAGGTTTCATGGGAACTGTAATTGGTATGATTAGTGCATTTGACTCTATTCAAGCTGCAGGTGATATTTCTCCAACAGTTGTTGCTGGTGGTATTAAAGTAGCCTTATTAACAACAGTATTTGGTTTAATTGTTGCAATTATTCTTCAAATTTTTTATAATTATATTATTTCTAAAGTAGATAGTATTGTAAATAATATGGAAGACGCATCAATTTCACTTGTTGACCTTTTGGTTAGACACAAAAAATAAGAAAAATTATGGATAATAAATTTTCAAAAATATTAACCTTAGTAGCAGGTCTTATTGGATTAATAGCTTTCTATTTTTTCATTAGAATTGTTATGATAGGTGATGATACGATAGAAACAGATGAAGCTGTACAAGCGAGTGTTGTTTCTCCATTTATAACATTTGCCAAAATTGTTTTAATTGCTACTGGTATTATTGCTGTAGTGTTTTCAATAATAAATTTAGTAAAACATCCACAGGTATTAAAAAGAACGCTTATTGGTGTTGGTGCTTTGGTAGTACTTTTAGTTGTAGCATATTCTGTATCTTCTGATGCAGCTGTTACAGATACTGTTGGTAGAGTTTTAGAAGATGGTGAAGCAGGTAGTGTTTCAAAATGGGTAAGTACAGGAATAAATTTCAGTGCCATTTTGGGTGTTGTTGGTTTAGGATTCTTTTTATTTGATTTTGTAAAATCACTGGCAAAATAATAGCACTATGGCAAGAAGAGAAAATTCAGAAATAAATGCTGGTTCAATGGCAGACATTGCGTTCTTGCTTTTAATATTTTTCTTAGTAACAACTACTATGGATGTTGATTCTGGTATTGCTAGAAAATTACCAGAAAAATCGGATACTCCACAAGAAGATGTTGTGGTTAAACAAAAGAATGTATTAGATATTACTGTTAACAGGAATAATCAAATACTTATTGAAGGAACCGACTTTGTACAGGTTACAGATATTAAGAGAATTGCGATGGACTTTATAGATAATGGAGGTGGTGAATCTGCTGCAAAACCAGATGGGACACCGGGAAAACCTTGTGATTATTGTAAAGGAGCTAAGGATCCTGCGTCTTCAGACCATCCAACAAAAGCTGTTATATCTTTACAAAGCGATAGGGGAACAACTTATGGAATGTACGTTTCAATTCAAAATGAAATTGAAGCTGCGTATAATGAGTTGAGAAACAGATTAGCTTTAGAAAAATATAAAAGGTCTTATAATGATTTATTAAGCGATTATAAGGATAATGCAACAGAAAGTTTAAAAGAAAAAATTGACTTTTTAAAATATAGTTATCCTCAAATAATCTCGGAACCAGAACCAATTAAATAATATCAGAATATGAGTAAGTTTAAAAAGAAGAAAAAAGGGTTACCTGCAATTTCTACAGCATCATTACCTGATATTGTATTTATGTTGTTATTCTTTTTTATGGTATCAACAACAATGAGGGAAACTGATTTGTTAATTAAAAAGCCAGTTCTTCCACAAGCAACCGAAGTGAAAAAGCTTGAAATGAAAAGTTTGGTGAGTACTATTTATGTAGGTAAATCTAAAGATGCAAGAATTGGAGGTGATAAAATTCAGGTAAATGACAAAATTATTGATGTTAGTGATGTTCCTAGTTTTATCTTTTCAGAAAGAGCCTTAAGAAAAGAAGAAGAGGTTAAGTTTATGACAACTTCTATAAAAGCCGATAAAGAGGCTAATGTAGGTACAATCTTAGATATTAAAGAGCAACTTAGAGATATTAATGCTCTTAAAGTTAGTTTTTCAACTACAAAAGGTGCTGATTTAAAAAGTAATTATAAAAAATAAAAAAACAAACGTTTTTATATATTAAAAAGGCAATCGTAATTGATTGCCTTTTTCTTTTTTATAAACTATATTTGTTAATATGCTAAAAAAAATCATAATATTGTTTTTATTATGTTGTGTTTCCCTACTTCAAGCACAAACTAAGATTGATTCAGTAGATACACCTTCGTATTTGGAAGATCAAATTTACTTATCCTTAACATATAATGGTTTAATGAATAGTCCAAAAGCTGTTTCTCAAAATGGATTTTCAGGTGGTATTTCTGCTGGTTTTATTAAAGATATTCCTTTTAATTTAAATGATAATTTTGGTATTGGAATAGGATTGGGATATGGATATAATGCATATATTCAAAATATTAAAATCACAAATGAAAATAATGTAACAATATTTAGTTTAGCCGAAGATTATAAAACAAATTGGCTTAGATTACATACTATAGAGCTTCCTTTTGAAATTCGTTGGAGGAATTCTACACTAGAAAAATATAAATTTTGGCGAATATATACAGGAATTAAGACTTCTTACATTTTTACTTCAAAATCGAAATTTACTGATTTTGAATCAACACTAATTACTAAAAACATTAAACAGTTAAATAAATTGCAATACGGTATAATATTTTCTGCGGGCTATAGTACTTGGAATTTATATATTTATTATGGATTAAGTCCCCTTTTTAAGAACAGTAGTTTAAATAATTCAGAAGCACTTAAACTAAATGATTTTAAAGTAGGGTTAAAATTTTATATAATGTAATAAATTGCAAACGCTAAAAATTGTGTAACCAATCCTATAAAAAAACCTAAAAATACTTCTTTTGGTGTATGCGCCTTTAATCTTAATCTTGACGAGGCAATAAATCCACTTAAAATAAAAAGCACAACTAAAGCTGGAATTAAATTTATCTGATAATAATAGCTGTAATATATTAAAAATCCGATTAAACCTCCTATTGCTGCTGTATGCAGACTTATTTTTATTTTAATATATAGGAAAATATAGGAAAATATAAAGCCAAATCCATACCCAAAAAAGAGTAGCGATAATATATCAACTAACGAAGTTTTAAAAAGCCAATTTGCTAAAATATAAGTTATTGATATAAATAATAAAGTAGGGAATTTTCGTTCCTCTATAGTTACCATATGATAACTGTTTATCATCCTAAAACGTTTTAAAAGAAAAAGAAAAACAATAGGAAACACGTAGGTTCCAATTAATATTACTGAAACAATCATATATTCCTGAGGTTTAAAAATATACCTTGGCAGCAATAAAAAATAGATTAAAGTTCCTAATATTGGAAAATTAATTGGATGAAAAAAAATTGAAACAAATCTTGAAAATTTCATAGCTTTTAAATGTAATTCTAAATCTCTTTTCTAAGTCTAGCAACTGGAATATCTAATTGTTCTCTATATTTTGCTACGGTTCGTCTTGCTATAGGATACCCTTTTTCTTTTAAGATAGCTGATAATTTGTCATCAGTTAAAGGTTTCTTTTTATTTTCTTCATTAATTACACTTGCCAATATATTTTTTATTTCTCTTGTTGAAACATCTTCTCCTTGATCATTTTTCATAGATTCAGAGAAAAATTCTTTAATTAATTTTGTCCCATATGGTGTGCTAACATATTTGCTGTTTGCAACTCGAGATACTGTAGATACATCCATATTTATTGCATCTGCAATATCTTTTAAAATCATAGGTTTTAACTTGCGCTCATCACCGGTTAAAAAATATTCTTTTTGGTGTTGCATTATTGCATTCATATTTAAAAGTAAGGTCTGTTGACGCTGTTTTATAGCATCAATAAACCATTTAGCAGAATCTAATTTTTGTTTAATAAATTGAACAGCTTCTTTTTGTGATTTTGATTTTTCTTTAGAATCTTTATACCCATGTAATAAATCGTTATATTCTTTTGAAACATGGAGTTCTGGTGCGTTTCTTGAATTTAAAGTTAGCTCTAATTCTCCTTCCACAATTCGTATTGAAAAATCAGGCACTATTTGTTCTGCTATTTTATTATTTCCAACAAATGATCCGCCTGGTTTTGGATTTAATTTTTCAATTTGAGAAATAGCTTCTTTCAATTCTTCTTCAGAAATGTGAAATTTTTGCAACAGTTTTTTATAATGTTTTTTTGCAAAATGTTCGAAAGAATTTTCAAGTATTTTTATTGCCAATATGTTGCTTGGCTTTTCGCTTTTTCTTTTTAATTGAATTAATAAACATTCTTTTAAATCACGTGCGCCAACACCGGCAGGATCTAACTGCTGCACTAAATGAAGCAATTTTTCAAGTTCTTCTATAGAAGTGAAAATATTTTGAGTAAAAGCTAAATCATCTAAAACATCAACTAAATCTCTTCTTAAATAACCACTATCATCAATACTTCCAATTAAGAAATCTGTAATAATTTCTTCTTCTTCAGTTAATCGATAGGTGTTCATTTGAGTTTTTAAATGCTGGGTAAATGAAGTTCCGGATGCATAAGGAATATTTTTTTCATCATCATCTAATGAATAATTATTTGCTTGTGTTTTATAGTTTGGCACTTCATCATCGCTTAAATATTCGTCAATATTTATATCTTCAGCACTAATACTGTCATTACCACCTTCATCATATTCATCATTTTGGGTATTATCAAATTCATCTGAATTTTCTTTACCACTTTCCAACGCTGGATTTTCCTCTAATTCTTGCTTTAATTTTTGTTCAAATGCTTGTGTAGGCAATTGAATCAATTTCATTAATTGAATTTGTTGAGGTGATAATTTTTGTAATAATTTATATTGTAAGCTCTGTTTAAGCATAAATTATAGTTGCTTTTTTATAAAAATACAAAAAAACATATAACAATACATTATATGTTTATTAATTCAAATATTTAAAATTCTGCATTTTGTGGAGTTCTTGGATACGGTATTACATCTCTAATATTACCCATTCCTGTTATAAATTGAACTAAACGTTCAAATCCTAATCCAAATCCGCTGTGTACTGCTGTTCCAAATTTTCTGGTATCTAAGTACCACCATAATTCTTTTTCGTCTATATTAAGTTCAGCAATTTTTTGTTTAAGTACATCTAAACGTTCTTCACGTTGACTACCTCCAACAATTTCACCAATACCAGGAAAAAGGACATCCATTGCTCTAACAGTTTTTCCATCTTCATTTAAGCGCATATAAAAGGCTTTTATATTTGCGGGATAATCAAATAAAATAACAGGACATTTAAAGTGTTTTTCAACTAAATAGCGTTCATGTTCACTTTGTAAATCTGAACCCCATTCATTAATAATATATTGAAATTTTTTCTTTTTATTTGGTTTGCAATTTCTTAAAATATCTATTGCTTCAGTATAACTAACGCGTTTAAAGTTATTTTCAACAACAAAATGTAACTTTTCTAAAAGAGACATTTCACTACGCTCATTCATTGGTTTAGATTTATCTTCTTGAGTTAAACGATTATCTAAAAAAGCTAAATCATCTGTATAATTTTTTAAAACATATGAAATAACATATTTTATAAAATCTTCTGCTAAATCCATGTTGTCATCCAAATTATTAAATGCAACTTCAGGTTCAATCATCCAAAATTCAGCTAAATGACGTGTTGTATTTGAGTTTTCAGCTCTAAAAGTTGGTCCAAAAGTATATACTTTACCCAGTGCCATTGCGTACGTTTCAGCTTCTAACTGACCTGAAACTGTTAAGTTTGTTTCTTTTCCAAAAAAATCTTTAGAATAATCAATTTTACCATCTTCTGTTTTTGGTAAATTTTCTTTATTTAAGGTACTAACCGTAAACATTTCACCAGCTCCTTCTGCATCGGAACCTGTAATAATTGGTGCGTGAAAATTGTAAAATCCATTTTCGTTAAAATACTTATGTACGGCAAAAGATAATGCAGATCTTAAACGCATTACAGAACTAAAAGTGGTTGTTCTAATTCTTAAGTGTGCATTTTCTCTTAAGAATTCGAAACTGTGTTTTTTTGGTTGAATTGGATATTCATCTGGATTAGAATCGCCCAAAATTTCAATTTCATTAACTTGAATTTCTACAGATTGTCCTTTTCCTTGGCTTTCTATTAAAGTTCCTTTTATAGAAACTGCTGCTCCTGTTGTTATTCGTTTTAAAATACTTTCATCGGTATTTTCAAAATCAACAACACATTGTATATTATTAATAGTTGAACCATCATTTAATGCAATAAATCTATTTGCTCTAAATGTTCTAACCCAACCTTTTAAATTTATTTCCTGTAAAAATTTATTTGAACTTAAAAGTTCGGCTACATTATTTCTAATCATGTTTAAAATTTTAAGAGTTACAAAGATACATGAACTAATGAAAGTTGGAAAGTCTTATTGTGGAAAAGTATCTAAGTTTACAATTGTTAAAAAACGAAAAATTTAATTTTAAAAATCTATAAATTATCTTTTGTAAAACCTAGTTTTTAATAGCTGAATATTTAATAAATTTACTTGTCTCCATTATTATCTTCTGGGGCAAGAATGTCTAAAGTAGGTTCTTTTAATGTTTTTTTATTTGCAATTTTCTTCTCTAACGACAACAATAGTGAAGGTAGTAAAAGCAGGTTAGAAACCATGGCAAATAGCAATGTAATTGAAACCAAACCTCCAAGCGCAATTGTGCCTCCAAAACTAGATACCGTAAATACTAAAAAACCAAAAAATAAAACAATTGAAGTATAAAACATACTAACACCTGTTTCGCGTAAGGCGGCATAAACAGATTGTTTAATTCTCCAATTATTAGCTATTAATTCTTGTCTGTATTTTGCCAAAAAGTGAATGGTATCATCAACAGAAATACCAAAAGCAATACTAAAAACTAAAATTGTTGACGGTTTTATTGGAACTCCTAAATACCCCATTAAACCAGCCGTAATTAACAACGGAAATATATTAGGTATTAATGAAATTATAATCATTCTGAAAGAACGAAACATAAATGCCATAAAAATGGCAATTAATAGGATTGCCAATGAAAGTGAAATTACTAAATTGTTTATTAAAAAAGTTGTTCCTTTTAAGAATACTAACGCACCACCTGTCATTGATACATTATAATCTTCTTTTGGGAATTCTTTATCAATTTTTTGTTGTATCCTATCTTCAATTAGTTTCATTTTATCAGTACCAATATCTTTCATAAAGGTTGTTATTCTTGCATACCTCCCTGTAGAATCGACAAAATTGTTTAGTAAATCTGAATTTGAAGTTGAGTTTTTAGTATAGGATAAAATCCAGTTTTTTTCTTGATTATTGGGTAATTGATAGTATTTTGGTATTCCGCTATAAAAAGCTTGTTTAGAGTATTTTACAATATTTAGAACAGATAACGATTTTGAAAGTTGAGGAATTTCATCAATAGTTTCATCAAGTTTATTCATACGTTGTAATGTGGAAAGTTTCATTACACCTTTTTCAACTTTTGTATCAATAACAATTTCAAGAGGCATAATGCCTCCAAATTCTTCTTCAAAAAAGACAATATCTTTAAAAAACTGTTTGCCTTTAGGCATATCTTCAATTAAACTTCCAGATATT
This sequence comes from Lutibacter oceani, assembly GCF_003384935.1. GTDB lineage: Bacteria > Bacteroidota > Bacteroidia > Flavobacteriales > Flavobacteriaceae > Lutibacter > Lutibacter oceani. The sequence continues at coordinate 534,844 of NZ_QTTQ01000009.1, read as the reverse complement.
TTAATCATGTAAACACCAATCATGCTTACAATAATTAATACAATAGTTGAAGCATATACAGCAAATCTATGGTTTCTTACTATGGATTCCATCCAAGTAACAATGGCATCAATCCATTTGCGTTCTAAATGTTTTAAATGTTTTTCTTTTGGCAATGGTAAAAAGCTATACATTATTGGTATAATTAATAGCGCCAACACAAAAATTGCCAGAATGTTAATAGAAGCAATTGTACCGAATTCTCTTAATAACTGACTTTTAGTAAAAATAAAAGTTGCAAAACCCGATGCAGTTGTAACATTGGTCATTAAAGTAGCATTCCCAATTTTAGAAATTACTCTTTGTAATGATTTTGCCTGATTACCGTGTTTTTTAACTTCTTGCTGGTATTTATTTATTAAAAATATAGCATTAGGAACACCAATTACAATAATTAAAGGTGGTATTAATGCCATTAAAACTGTTATTTCATATCTAAATAAACCTATAAAACCAAAAGCCCATACAACCCCAATACTTACTACAACTAAAGTTATAAATGTTGCTCTAAAAGATCTAAAAAAGAAAAAGAATATTAAAGCCGTTACAGCTAATGCCAAAAAAACAAAAAGTCCAATTTCATCAATAATGTTTTGAGCATTCATGGTACGTATGTACGGCATTCCAGAAACTCGAATATCTATATTGTAATCTTTTTCAAATTTTTCAATAGTTGGGTTTAGTGCATCAAAAATAAAATCTTTTCTAGCAGCAGTATTAACAATATCTTTTTTTAAATAAACTATGGTTCTTATAGTTTCGGACTTTTTGTTGTATAAAAAATTATCAAAAAATGGAAGGTTTTCAAAAAGCTCGTTCTTTATTTTTAAAACTTCTTCTGTTGTTGTAGGAGCCTTGTCATAAAGTGGTTCTACATCAAATTTTTGTTCGGTTTTATTTTTCTTTAATTTTTGAATATCTCCAATTGCAACTGTAAAATCTACTTCATTAAAACTATCTAACTTTTTAGATAAATCATTCCAGGCATTAAATTTTTCTGGTGTAAATATTGAAGAATCTTCAGTGGCTAAAATAATAAGATTCCCTTCTTCTCCAAAAAGCTCTAAAAACTGATTGTATTCAATATTTGTTTTATGATTTTCTGGCAGTAAATTCGCTTCGGTATAGGAGAAGCGCATATATTGCATTTGAGAAGCTAAAAAGTAGGTAAAAGCGGCAATTAATATTAATATTATGTACCTTCCTTTTAAAATTAATCTAGAAACCTGAGTCCAAAAATCCATTAAAAAAATTTTTGCAAAGGTAATAAAATTGTTGAGCTTTTAACGACTCGGTTTTTAAAAACCAAGTCTTAATTTATAGGTTAGTTTTACAGCCAAATTATCGCTCCATTCGTTGTTTTTATAATCTCCGTATCTATAAAAAGAGCTAACGCCAAATCCTTTAAATAAACTATTTAACTCTAATCCACTTTCTAAATAACCTTTATTTAAACTTTTAAATAATAAACCAGTGTGGTATTGTGGATTTTCAATGTCTCCAATTGCAGCTCTTGTTATTAAGGATAATTGAGGTTTGAATTTTGAACTAATTTTAAAAGGTGTTAATTCATGTTTTACGTGTATTGCAGCAAATTTATCTGAAATAAATTCATTATAACCCATAGTTTCAAAACTGTTTTTTCCTGCAAAAGTTATGCGTTTTACCCAGGGACTTTTAAAAGTATAATTTGGTGTTGAATTGTATAAATGTGAAATAGGAGCTTCTCCAAATACAATTCCTCCTTCGGCCATTATGGTAGTTTTTGCCTTTCTAATACGATTAATTTTATGTAATACTCTTAAATTTAATTGTGTAAAATCAAAATCTCCATTAAATACATCTTCAAAACTTTTTGTTAATTGAAATGTAAATTGTGGAAATTCATTTTTAATTTTAAGTTTTCCAACTGGAGAATTCATATATTCATTTTTAGGATTATATTGTAAACCCAAAGTTGCTGTTGTTAACTTATAGTTTATAAGATTTTTATTTGAAGAAATATAATGGTAATTAAAAACCGGTAGATAATCACCTGAACTCAACTGAAATTTAGTTTCTAAGTTTGGCTGAATATCATGAATAAGAAAGGCATTTACAGTTTTGTAATTGTAAAATTTATCAATATTTAAATTTCTTGGATTTATAGGTGAAAATGAGTTGTTCTCTTTTATAAAATCTAACGAGGCTGCTTCTTTTAATTCGTTTGTAAAATTAACTCCAAACCAAGTATTAGTATCTTTATTTAATCTTGTTGATACTCCAAAACTATATTTAAAATCTTTGTCTTTTGTACCATATGCCACATACGATTCAATTTTAAAAGTATTTGAAAAATTAGAGTTTGTTTCACCTCCAAAACCTAACCTTAAACCTTCATAATTATTTAAGTTTAATATTTTTCCTAAATCTAAATTTATATATTTTGTTGGGTAATAGCCTTTTAAAATATTGCGGGCTAAATTTATTTTTTTTTCAACGCCTTCCTTTTCAGCAACACTGTCAAGAAAAACATAAGTTGTTTCACCTCTTTTGGTAATTGAATCGGTTCTGAAAGAATTCCAAAATTCTTCCGATTTTTTATGTGCGTCATCATTAAATTGTATGGTTGAAGCCGCACTTTTTACAATAACAGGTTTGTTTATACTTATATTAGAATTTACAGATTTGGAAATAAAATATGTAACATCGCTCTCATTTTTCCCTTTAGTATTAATAATTGAATCGTTTTTTTGGCTTTGTGAAAATTTAACTGTACCGCCAAAAAGTGCAATATTTTCGTCATTATCGCCTTTTCTTAAAACAATATTCATATCACTAGGAAACCAAATTTTGTAATCTTTTTTAAAAGTATAATTTTGAGTAGCTTTTACATTTACAATACCTTTTAATTCTGCAATAGCTTTGGTTATAGCAAATTGCTTGGTATCTATATATAAAACACCTTCAATACCAAGAATTTCTTTTTTCTCTTTTGGTTTAAAATAAATGATTATAGATTCTCCAATTCCATTGTTAATAGTATCTAAAATTTTGTAATTGTATTGTTTTAAAGCATTATTAGCAATTGGGTTTGTGTATTTTGTGCCAGCTAAAGTGTAAAATTCATTATAAAAAGAAAGATCTTGAAAAGTAAGTGCTAAAAGCTCATAAATTGGTTGTTTTAAACCTGCCATTCTGGATGCTAAAACGACTTCTTTTTTCTTTTTCCCTTTTTGAAATTTATATTCAGAAACTTTTTCAGAGATATAAATATGTTGTTTTACAATATCTTTTTTAAATTTAAAATTAGAAGAATCAAGTTTTGAAAATTCTTTTTGTCCATCTTTTTTTATGATAAATATTGAATCAATTTTTCCATTAATAGAATCAGGGTTTGCTGTAACCAGTATTTTATTGTAAGTGTTGAATTTAAATGAATTAAGTGATTTTTCTATATCGTTTCTTACTTTGTTTTTAATGGTATTTCTAATTATTTGCAGCGCAGGATTTTCTTTAGCAGTTATTAAAACCTCATTTAAACTTTCTACTGAAGTAGTTAATTTTACACTTATAAATTTATCCTTTAAATTAATTGGAACAGTTACAGATTTGTAACCTATATAAGAGATTTTAATTTGATTGAATGCGTTTTTTGTTTGTATTGAAAATTTTCCATCGACATCAGTTAATGTGCCAAAACCAGTATTTGTAATAATTGAAGCAAATGGCAATGCATTTTTTGTTTTACTATCTACAACAATACCTTGAATTTGTTTTTGGGAAAATGTAATTAAAGGAATCAGATATATTAAAAAAAGGAACTTTTTCATAAAGTTGTTTTTTTGAACAAGTAACAAATATATAAGAATAAAAAAGCACTCGAATGAGTGCTTTTAGCTTTTATGATAAGTTTAACTATGATAGTTTATAATTAAACCTTCATAATTTCCTGATCTTTTATTTTATAATGTTCATCAACTTGTGAAATAAATTTATCGGTAAGTGATTGTATATCAACTTCTGCATTTGCTTTCATATCTTCAGATGCATCCGTTTTTTTTATTTCATGCATAGCTTCTCTACGGTCATTTCTAATACTTACTTTCGCAACTTCAGCTTCGGCTTTTGCTTGTTTAGAAAGTTCTTTACGTCTTTCTTCAGTTAAAACTGGTACGTTAATAATAATTACTTCACCATTATTCATTGGGTTAAACCCTAAATTGGCAATCATAATTGCTTTTTCAATTTCTTGAAGCATATTTTTTTCCCAAGGCTGAACTGTTATTGTATGTGCATCCATTGTTCCAACGTTTGCAACTTGAGATAATGGTACTTGAGAGCCATAATAATCTACTGTAACACTTCCTAACATAGTGGGTGTAGCTTTTCCTGCTCTAATATTTCTGAATTCTTTTTCTAAATGTGATATAGCATTTTGCATTAATTCTTTTGTGCTATCTATAATAAAGCGTAATTCTTCATTCATAATTGAAAAATTTTAATTTTATAACTTTTTATCAACTTTTGTACCAATGTTTTCACCAGAAATTACTTTTTCAAGATTTCCTTTTGTATTCATATCAAAAACAATAATAGGCAAATTATTTTCCTGACTAAGAGCAAAAGCAGTCATATCCATAACTTTTAATCCTTTATTCATTGCATCTTTATATGTAATAGAATCAAATTTAATGGCATTTTCATTTTTTTCAGGATCAACGTTATAGATTCCATCAACACGAGTTCCTTTTAAAATTACTTCCGCTCCAATTTCAATGGCTCTTAAAACTGCAGCTGTATCTGTAGTAAAGTAAGGATTACCAGTTCCGCAACCAAAAATTACCACACGTCCCTTTTCTAAATGGCGTACAGCTCTTCTTTTTATAAAAGGCTCGGCAACTTGTTCCATTTTTATAGCTGTAAGCAACCTGGTTTTAACTCCGGCAGCTTCAATAGCACTTTGCAAAGCCAATCCATTTATTGCGGTTGCAAGCATCCCCATATAATCACCCTGAACCCTATCTATACCATTACTTGCTCCTGAAACACCTCTAAAAATATTTCCACCGCCAATAACAATAGCAACCTCAATACCTTTATCTACAATGTTTTTTATTTCTTCAGCGTATTCTGATAACCTTTTTGGGTCTATACCATGTTGGCGATCACCCATTAAAGCCTCACCACTTAGTTTTAAAAGAATTCTTTTATAAGCCATAATTTATTTGAAAGTTATGCAAATATAAGAAATACTTTAGAAGTATAAATGGATTGTTAATGTTGAATTTTAGGATTATTTAAATCTAATTTTAACTTATTTTTAGTTGAAAAGTGTTCAATTAATAATTTAAGGGAATTTAAACTTGCAAATTCAACATCAACTATCGGTTTTTTTATGTTTAAATATTGAGATTTAATAGTTTCATAATCATTGATTTTTATAGTTTCTGTTTTTAAAATTGAAATCAATGATTTTGATATTTCCGATAAGTTTTTAGATAATGGTTCAATACTTTTTAAAATTGGACTATTATTTTTTATTTGTGAAAATTGCTTGTAGTTGTTTTCCCAATTTGTTAAAATGTCAATAATTTTCTTTTTTGAAGTATTGCTGGATGTTGAAATATAATCTGAAACTAAACTATTAAATAATAGTGCGTTTGAAGCATCTGCTGAACATGCATCAGCAAAAAGTGTAAAAGGAGAAAATGTTTTGTATTCCGTACCACCTTTATTACGTGTGTATATTTTAAGTGGTTCATATACTTTGGTTAACATTATTAAGGCATCAATATTTTGATTGTTTGTAATGTTTCTTAAAATTACATCTCTATTTCTAATATGGGTGATACCTAACTCTTCCAATCTAAAGCTAATTTGCCGTAAACGTTTATACATATTTGAAACATCATTAATTGATGCATCAGACCAAAACCGTTCTGCAATAGCAGCTGTTCTTGGCCATATTCTGGAATCAATATTTAAAGGTGTAACTAGTTCGCTCCACATTGTTGCTTCACCACCTAAAATTCGTGCTTTTTCTTCTGTAGTTAAATTGAATGATTTTGGCATTGGATCAACCAAATAATGATCACTTACGGATTGCATTAAATCAATATAATAACCATTTGATAGCACTGTTTGATGTCCTTTTTTGGCAGCTTTAACTAAAGAACTGCCTCCTGAAGTTCCTTCGTTTACACCTCTCCAGGAATGTATTAAAGCAGAAGTTGGCATTTTATCGGTCATAATTTCTTCCCATCCCATTACAGATTTTCCATGTTTGGATAATATTTTATCTAAACGAATATTGAAATAGGTTTGTAAATCATGGTTAGTTTTTAAATTATTAGCTTTCATAAAATTTTGAATATGCTCATTTTCATCCCAATGCTTTCCTTCGTTTTCATCACCACCAATGTGGAAATATTTAAAAGGGAATAATTGCGCAATCTCACCAAATAAATCTTCTAAAATTTCATATGTTTTTTCATTTGTAGGGTCTAATGTTGGATCAAAAATTCCCGAGTTACGTTCTATAGAATAGCTAATGTCTTTACTTCCAATTTCAGGAAATGCTGTTAAAATTGCTGTTCCATGTCCGGGAACATCAACTTCTGGCACAACACGTATTCCTCTATCTCCTGCATACTGAACAATATCTTTTATTTGTTCTTGTGTATAGTACAAACCGTCAGAACCTAATTCGTGTAATTTTGGTCGTGTTTTTGATTCGATTCTAAAGCCTTGATCATCTGTTAAATGCCAATGAAAAACATTCATTTTAACACTGGTCATAGCATCTAAATTTCTTTTTAAAACATCAACAGGTTCAAAATGTCTGGCAACGTCAATCATTAAACCTCTCCAGGTAAAACGTGGCGCATCTTTTATGTTAACATTTGGAAAATAATAAGATTCATCATTATTTGTTACTAATTGTAATAATGTTTCTAAACCATAAATTACGCCAATATCGGTGTTGGCTTTAATAGTAATGTTATTATTAGCAATGTTTAATTCATACGATTCATCTTCATTAATTTCTAATTTACCAATGTTCTCAAATGAAATATTCAAGGAATTATTTGTTGCATTGTAACTTTTTGATAAAAATCCATTTTCAATAAAAATACCAGTTCTTCCACTTAATCTTCTTAAAAATTTTGTTGTAGCAATTTCAATTCTTTTAGAAGGTTTTTTATTAACACCTATAGTAAATTCGGGGTTTATTAAAAAATTCCCAGGCTGCATTGTTATTTCCTTTGGCCAAGGCATTAAGTTTAAATTTTTCGATTGACTAATAGATGAAATCGAAAATAATCCAATAAGTAAAAAAACGATGTTTTTCATTGTGTGATTTTTAGAAATAGTATCTTTTAAAAGCCTCTAATGCGGCATAATCAGCTAAGCCTAAATTATTATATTTTGTTGCAGTTTCGTTGTTTCGCTCTTCAGCTCTAACCCAAAATTCTCTTGCATCATTTCCTTGAAACATTACTCCATCTTTTTGAGATTGATGGTAAAAAATGGCTTTACGCTTTCTTAAAACTTGATCTGGACTCATTGGAACAGCCATATCTATTTGATGAATATCCCATTCGTGCCAAGCTCCTCTATAAAGCCATACCCAACAATCATCCATATAATCATTATTTTTTAAGTTTTCTAATGCTTCAAAAATAGCATCTAAACAAACTTTATGCGTTCCGTGTGGATCTGCTAAATCTCCAGCGGCATAAATTTGATGAGGTTTAATTGTATGAATTAAATTTGAAACAATGTTAATATCTATATCGCTTAAAGGTTTTTTCTTTACGGTTCCTGTTTCATAAAAAGGAAGGTTTAAAAAATGCACATTTTTATCAGGGATACCTATAAAACGAGTTGCAGCTAAAGACTCTCTTTTTCTTATTAAACCTTTCAGTTTCCTAACTTCCAAATCATCTTCAAGATCTCCTTTTTTGGAGTTAATTTTTTCAATAATTGAATCAATATTTGAATTGTTAGAATTAATATCCTTAATAACTTCAGCATATTTTAATGCTTCGTGATCTGAAACTGCAATATTTCCTGAAGTTTGATAAGCTACATGTACTTCGTGGCCTTGTTCAACTAAACGGTCAAAAGTACCTCCCATAGAAATAACATCATCGTCTGGGTGTGGACTAAAAATAATAACTCGTTTTTTTACAGGATTTGCCCTTTCTGGTCTAGAAGAATCATCTGCATTTGGTTTACCACCTGGCCAACCTGTTATAGTATGTTGAAACTTGTTAAACATTTGAATATTAATATCGTATGCGGAACCTTCCTGAACTAATAAACTTGACATGCCGTGATCATTATAATCTTTATCTGTCAATTTTAAAATTGATTTTTTAGTTAATTGGCATAACCATACAATTGCCTTACTTGCTAATTCTTCTGTCCAAATACATGGTCCTACCAGCCAAGGAGTTTTTACACGAGTTAGTTCTTGTGAGGCTTCATCATTTAAAATAAATGTGGTATTAGGATGTTCCTGTAAGTAAGTTGCAGGTACTTCAGAAGTAATTTCTCCTTCAATTGTTTCTTTAACTATTGATGCTTTATTGTGTCCCCAAGCTAATAGTAAAATTCTTTTGGCTTTTTTTACGGTACCAATCCCCATTGTAATGGCTTTTTTAGGAACATTGTCTATTCCTAAAAATGAGGGAGCAGCATCTTCTCTTGTAACATGGTCTAATGTTATGCTTCTGGTTCCTGAATTATAATGAGATCCAGGTTCATTAAAACCAATATGACCTGTTCTACCAATTCCTAACAATTGAAAATCTAAACCACCATATTCTTTTATTTTTAAATCATAATCAATACAATATTGGTGTAATTCATCTAAAGGTATAGTTCCGCAAGGGATGTTAATATTATTAGGATTTATATCAATATGATTAAATAAGTGTTGGTGCATAAAATAGTAATAACTATGCACACTCTTTTTATCCATTGGATAGTATTCATCTAAATTAAAAGTAACCACGTTTTCAAAGCTTAACCCTTCTTCTTTATGCATCCGCACCAATTCTTCATAAATTTTAATGGGAGAGGAGCCTGTTGCAAGGCCAAGAATACACAACTGGTTATTGTTTTGCTTTTCAATTATTAAGTTAGCAATTTCTTTTGCCACACAAACAGATCCAATATTAGAATTTGAAAAAACAATATTATGTATTTTTTCAAAGCGTGTGTCTTCAAATTGTCCTGCTGGCTGATATTTAATATTTGTAGTTGTCATAGTTGTTATATTCATACATGAAAAAGTAATAATGTAAATGTATTTGATTTTTACTTTTTTAAATTATTTTTTCGACCAAAAGCAATGTATTAACTATAAAAAACAATCAAATATTTATAAACTCCTGTTAAGATTCTTTATTCAAAAAAAAACAATTATTATTTATTAATTACATCTTAAAGAGCTTTATATTTAAAATTATTTCTGTAAACAACTAAAAAAATACTACAGAAAGCATTTTTATAAATATTTATAATACAGCTTTTAAATGATTTGTTTTTTAAGATCAAAAAATTTTGCTATCAAAAAAAAAACCTATAATTTTTCACAAAAATTAATACTAATTTACGTTAAAATATTTTTTTGAGTTTAAAATGGCTAATAAATACCGGAAGTACAATTCCTAAAAAATATCATATTATTTTTTGGTCAGGTTATTTTGCATTTAATGTTATTCGTTGGGGCAGCTATTTTAATGATTATTGGTATTCTCTAAAATCTAATCTGGTTGAATTTCCTTTACATATTATTATTGTATATGTAAATATTTACTTTCTGATACCTAAATTTATTTTAACTAAAAAATATAAAAGATATATATTATTCTTACTACTATCTTTAATTATTTTATATGTGGTTAGAACAGGATTAAACTATTTATTAGTTACTAAAAATATTTGGCCAGAGGCAGAAGGAATTCAAAAAGCTTTTACATTCAATCATATTATAGCGGTAACTTTAGGTGAATTATATGTGGTTGCTTTAGCTTCAGCCATTAAATTAACTGTTGACTGGGTATATGAAAAAACACGATTTGAAAAATTAAAAAAAGTGCAATTAAGAACTGAGCTGAATTTTTTAAAATCTCAAATTCAACCACACTTCTTTTTTAATACACTAAACAATTTATATGCTTTAACATTAGAGAAATCTGATGCTGCTCCAGAAGTTGTATTAAAACTGTCTGATATTATGCAATATGTTTTGTACGATGTAAAAGAACCTTTTATTAAATTGTATGATGAAATTAATTATATTCAAAACTATTTGGATTTAGAAAAATTAAGATTTGGTGATAAAATTATTTCAACAACCAGTATTATTGGGGATATTGATAAAATAAAAGTACCGCCTTTGCTTTTTTTACCATTTATTGAAAATTGTTTTAAACATGGTAAAAAAGGTGATAATAAAATTAAGGTAGTAATAAGTTTTGAAAATGTAGCTGATAAAAATCTTATATTTAAAGTTGAAAATAGCTTTCAAAATATTGAAAACAAAGAGATAACTAATCATGGTATTGGAATTCAGAATGTTAAAAGAAGGTTAGAATTGTTATATGATACAAGTTTTGAATTAAAAACAAGTATTAAAAAAAATAAATATTGTGTTCAATTAAAATTACCAATTTAATGAAAGTAAAATGTATTATTATTGATGATGAACCTTTAGCGATTAAAGTAATACAAAATCATTTAAATGAATTTCAAAATATGGATTTGGTTGCCACGTTTAGTACTCCAATTGCAGCTTTACCAACTATTGAAAATAACGAAATTGATGTAATTTTTTTAGATATTAATATGCCAAAAATGAGTGGTCTTGAATTTTTAAGAACACTTACAAACAAACCTCATATTGTTATTACTACAGCTTACCGTGAGTATGCTGTTGAAAGTTTTGACCTTGATGTTTTAGATTATTTGGTAAAACCTATTCCGTTTGGTAGGTTTTTAAAAGCAATTAATAAAATATCAAATAGAATACTGCTTGAAAAGGATAAATTAAATGAAAATTTATTAAATGAAGTGCCATACATATTTTTAAAAGTTGATAAAAAACTAATGAAAATTAATTTGAATGATATTCTTTATATAGAGAGTTTAAAAGATTATATACAAGTAATTACTACAATTGACAATTATTTAGTACATAAATCTATGACAAGCATTTCTGAAGAATTACCAAGTGAAAATTTTTTACGAATTCATAGATCATTTACAATTTCAATAAATAAAATAACTTCTATTGAGGGTAATTCTGTTGAAATTGGTAATAAAAGAATTCCAATAGGAAGAAACTATCTTCAATATGCAAAACAAAAAATTTTAAATAACACAAATTTCATTGATTAATGCTTTTTATTAGTAGTATTTTAATTTAAAATAATGTTCATACTTAAAAAGTGTCATTTCAGCTATTATAACATGTTATTTAGAGAAATAAATTCTTAAACTATTTTTAATGTTCTATTTTAGAAGAATTAAAATTTTATCAATATACTAATCAGATAATACCAAAATTTATTACAATGTCAAACACAGTACAATCAAATACAACTAGTGGAAAGAGTACATTTATTCCAATATTAATTATAGCAGGTTTATTTTTTATATTCGGATTTGTTACTTGGATTAATGGAGCATTAATTCCATTTATGAAAACAATAAATGAGCTTACTTCTGCTCAATCATATTTGGTAGCATCAGCATCTTATATTTCGTTTGTTGTAATGGCGTTGCCCGCATCTTATATTTTAGGTAAAATAGGTTATAGAAAAGGAATGTCATTAGGTTTGTTTGTTATGGCTATTGGTGCTTTGGTTTTTATTCCAGCAGCAGAAGCTAGAACTTATTGGGTGTTCTTATCAGGTATTTTTATCCAAGGTATGGGAATGACTTTATTGCAAACAGCTTCAAATCCATATATTACAATTTTAGGACCTATGGAAAGTGCAGCTAAGCGTATAGCCATAATGGGTATTGCAAATAAAGTTGCAGGAGCTTTAGGATCCCTGATTTTTGGAGCTATTTTATTGTCGGGTATTGATGAAATAAAAGAAAAAATAAATACAGTTTCTGTTGATGAGAAAGCCCAAATGCTTGATGCCATGGCTGATAGTGTTGTTATTCCTTATATTGTAATGGCCATTATTCTTGTTGTTTTAGCGATATTAATTAGAAAGGCTCCATTGCCTCATGTAGAGGCTGAACCAATTGAAGAAAATATTGAAGGTAAAACTTCAAAAACAAGTATTTTTCAATTTCCACATTTATGGTTAGGTGTGCTAACATTATTTGTATATGTTGGAGCTGAAGTTATAGCTGGAGATACTATTATTGCCTATGGTATATCGTTAGGTTTTTCAGCTGATGACGCAAAATTTTTCACAACATTTACTTTAATGGCTATGGTTGCAACCTATGCTTTAGGGGTGTTTCTTATCCCCAAATATTTAAAACAAGGTACCGCCCTTAAAATAAGTGCTGCATTAGGAATTATTTTTAGTATTTGTATTTTATCTACAACAGGATTTACTTCTGTTTTATTTGTTGCTGCATTGGGAATTGCAAATGCGTTGGTTTGGCCTGCTGTTTGGCCTTTAACACTTGAAGGTTTGGGTAAATTTACCAAAACCGCATCGGCGTTATTAATTATGGCTATTTCTGGTGGAGCAATTATTCCACCACTATATGGAAGGTTAGTTGATGCTAATAAACATGAGTTAATTGCAAATGGTATTCATGAAGCTGAAGCAATGGCAACAGCAGCAAATAGTAGTTATTGGATTTTAATTCCTTGTTATGCTATAATATTATATTTTGCTTTATCAGGACATAAATTAGGTTTGAAAAAATAAATTTCACGTTTAAATAATATTATAATGGCAACAAAAAGACTTATGGCTCTCGATGTTATGAGAGGTTTAACAATAGCATTAATGATAATGGTTAATACACCGGGAAGCTGGAGTTACGTATATCCTCCTTTACTGCATTCAGATTGGAATGGCTGTACACCAACTGATCTGGTTTTCCCATTTTTCTTATTTATTGTTGGAGTTTCAATGTGGTTTTCATTTAAAAAATTTGATAGAGGAATTACAAACAAAGGTTTGTATAAGGTGATAAAAAGGTTTTTAATAATGTTTTTAATTGGGGTGTTTTTAAATGGATTCCCAAATTTTGATTTTGAAAACTTAAGATATTTAGGTGTATTACAGCGCATTGCTATAGCATATTTAATAGGAGCTCTTATTTGTATGCAATTTAATTATAAACAATTATCAATTATTTTTGGATTAATTTTAATTGGTTATTGGGGTTTATTGTTTTTCGGTGTTTCCGAAGGTCCATATGATTTAGCAACTAATATTGTAAGAAAAGTTGATATATTCCTTTTTGGAGAAAACCATCTATATAAAGGATTTGGAATGCCTTTCGATCCTGAGGGATTACTTTCAGCTCTTCCTGCTGTAGGTACGCTATTAATGGGGAATTTTACGGGTAGATTTATAGATCGTTCTTCTACTACTATTGAAGGTGTAAAAAAATTATTAATTTTTGGAGCCCTTGCCACATTTATTGGTTGGATTTGGAATTTTACATTCCCTATAAACAAAGCATTATGGACAAGTTCTTATGTTTTATACGCAGGAGGTTTAGCAATGGTATTTTTGGCCACTTTACTTTGGATAATTGATGTAAAAGGGTTTAAAAAATGGGCAAAGCCATTTATTCATTTCGGTACAAACCCATTGGCAATTTATGTTTTTTCTGGAATTTATGTGTCTTCAATCATATATTTTGTGCATATACCAATTGCTTCGGGTGAAGTTTTAAGTGGGTATAGCTATTTATACAAACAAGTTTTTGTTCCAATTGCGGGTAATATGAATGGATCTTTATTATTTGCAATAACACATATTATATTCTTTTGGTTTATAACCTATATTTTATATAAACGAAAGATTTTTATCAAGATATAAAAACAAAAAAAACCTCGCATTTAGCGAGGTTTTTTTATATAAATTACGAGTGTAATTATGCTATTGAAACTCTTTTAAAATCTGTTACAGTAACATCTCCAATACTTTTTACGTATTCAGCTACAGTAATTTTATCATCTTTAATAAAGTTTTGATCTAAAAGACATTGTTCTTGATCAAGAGTTGTGTTATCAGAAATAAATCTTTCTAATTTACCTGGTAAAATTCTATCCCAAATAGCTTCTGGTTTACCTTCAGCTTTTAATTCAGCTTTTAATTTCTCTTCAGTTTCCGCAATAATTGCATCCGTTAATTGAGATCTTGAAATAAAAGTAGGAATGTTTTTAAGAGTTTTACCTAATCTTCCTAATTCAATATTATCTTTTTCAATAACTGCAATTCTAGCTTCTGTTTCAGAAGCAACAAAAGCAGGATCAAAATCTTTATATGATAATATTGAAGCTCCCATTGCAGCAGCTTGCATAGAAATATCTTTAGCAACAACATCTGAACCAGCAACATTTGCAGATAAAGCAGTTATAGCTGCAATTTTATTTCCAGCGTGGATGTAAAAACCTACATACTCACCAGTAACTTTTTCAAAAGCACCAATCTCTAATTTTTCTCCAATAACTCCAGTTTGCTCAATTAATTTTTCAGCAACTGTCATTCCTCCAAAATCAGCATTTAAAAACTCTTCTTTTGAATTGTAATTTACTGCTGTTTTTGCAAATTCAGTAGCTAAAGCAACAAAAGCGTCGTTTTTAGCAACAAAATCAGTTTCACAGTTAAGAGATATAATAGCACCTTGTGTATTAGTATCATTTACATATGCTATAACAGCACCTTCTGAAGAATCTCTGTCTGCTCTTTTTGCAGCAACTTTTTGTCCTTTTTTACGTAAAATATCTACTGCTTTGTCAAAATCTCCTTCTGCTTCAACAAGTGCATTTTTACAGTCCATCATACCAGCTCCGGTAGATTTTCTTAAATTATTTACTTCTGCGGCTGTAATTTTTGCCATTTTTTTACTGTTTTTTGTTGAAATTAATTTTCAACTATTTTACATTAATTATTTTTTTACTTCTGCTTTAGCTTCAGTTTTTGCTTCAGCAACTTTTTCTTTACCAGCTTTTCTTTCTGCTAAACCTTCAGCAATAGAATCAGTAATATATCCTAAAACTTTATTAATAGATTTTGAAGCATCATCATTTGCAGGTACAACATAATCAATACCTCTTGGATCAGAGTTTGTATCAATCATAGCGAAAATAGGAATGTTTAATTTTTTTGCTTCAGCAACAGCAATGTGCTCTTTTTTAACATCAACAACAAAAATTGCTCCTGGTAAACGTGTCATGTCTGTAATAGAACCTAAGTTTTTTTCCAGTTTTTCACGTTGACGGTTAATTTGTAATTTTTCTCTTTTTGAAAGTGCATCAAAAGAACCGTCTTGTTTCATTCTGTCAATAGATGACATTTTTTTAACAGCTTTTCTGATAGTGATAAAGTTTGTTAACATACCACCTGGCCATCTTTCTGTGATGTAAGGCATGTTAATGCTTTTAGATTTATCAGCAATAATTTCTTTTGCTTGTTTTTTTGTAGCTACAAAAAGGATTTTTCTGCCTGAAGATGCAATTTTCTTTAAAGCTTCTGAAGCTTCTTCTATTTTTGCAGCAGTTTTGTAAAGGTCAATTATATGAACACCATTACGTTCTCCATAAATGTAAGGAGCCATGTTAGGATCCCATTTTCTAGTTAGGTGACCAAAATGTACACCAGCATCTAATAATTCTTTTACTTCAATATTTGTCATTTGTATTTAGTTTACGTTCCGTTGAGTTAGCAATAGGGAAGTAGCGAATATTCGATCTTCCCTATTTGGATGCTAAACTTATTACAGTCATTGACTGATCAACGACAACTTTGTTTTTAATTTCAATGAAACACCATAAAAAATGGTGTACCAATACTTGTATAAAACGATTAACGTTTTGAGAATTGGAATTTTTTTCTTGCTTTCTTTTGACCGAATTTCTTACGTTCAACCATTCTTGAATCTCTTGTAAGTAACCCTTCAGGTTTTAAGATAGCTCTGTTTTCTTCGTTTAATTCAACCATAGCTCTTGAAATTGCTAAACGAATGGCTTCAGCTTGTCCTGTAATACCACCACCAAAAACATTAACATTAATATCAAATGCAGTTGCATTATCCGTTAAATTTAATGCTTGCAATACTTTGTACTGTAATGTTGGAGTAGTAAAGTACGCTTTATAATCTTTTTTATTTACAGTAATATTCCCTTTTCCGTCAGAAACGTAAACACGAGCAACTGCTGTTTTTCTTCTACCTATTTTGTGAATTGTATCCATTATTTAAGATCGTTAAGGTTAATAGTTTTAGGTGTTTGTGCAGTTTGATTATGCTCAGTTCCAGCATAAACATATAAGTTTCTGTACAATGCACTACCTAATTTGTTTTTAGGTAACATACCTTTTACTGCTTTTTCTACAAGACGTATTGGGTCTTTTTCAAACATTTCTGCTGCAGTTAATGATCTTTGTCCTCCTGGATAGCCTGTGTGACGAATGTAAGATTTGTCAGTCCACTTTTTACCAGTTAAATTAATTTTCTCTGCGTTGATAACCACTACGTTGTCTCCACAATCTACGTGAGGAGTATAGTTTGGTTTGTATTTACCTCTAATTAGCATGGCTATTTTAGAAGCTAGACGACCCAACGTTTGACCGTCTGCATCAACTAATACCCACTCTTTAGTAACGGTATTTTTGTTAGCTGATACTGTTTTGTAACTTAATTTATTCACAATTAAATTCTTTGTTATAGTTAAACATTTATTTTATGTCCCTAAAAAGGGAGTGCAAATGTACAAACAATTATTTATATAACAAACAGTAAGTTAGCAATATTTTCTTCTGAAGTTATTTGACTAAAATTAATAGGTAAAAGCTTGTTTTTTGAAACTTTACGACTTTGAAACTTGCCAACTTTGTAACTAATTTTTTAATGAGCTTCCAGCCAATTGTTACCTTCGCCTAAATCTACAGTTAAAGGAACGGAAAGTTTATATGCGCTTTCCATTTTTTGTTTAATTATAGGTTTTAAGGATTCTAATTCTTCATTGTGCATATCAAAAACCAATTCATCATGTACTTGTAATAGCATTTTGGTTTTGTAATTTCCTTCAGATAAAAATTTGTGAATATGTATCATTGCAATTTTAATAATATCCGCGGCACTTCCTTGAATTGGAGCATTTACGGCATTTCTTTCGTCACCGGAACGTACAATTGCATTATGTGAATTTATGTTTTTTAAATATCTTCTGCGTCCTAAAATTGTTTCAACATATCCGTTATCACGTGCAAAATCTACCTGATTTGCTATATATTGTTTTAATTTTGGGAAATTTTTGTAATAATTATCTATCAATTCTTTTGCTTCAGATCTTGATTTGTTTAATTGTTGTGCTAAAGTGAAAGCTCCCTGGCCATAAATTATACCAAAGTTTACAGCTTTGGCATCACTACGTTGTGCTCGGGTAACTTCATTTAAAGGAACTCCAAAAACTTTTGCTGCGGTTGCGGCATGAATGTCTTCTCCTTTGTTAAAGGAATTAATCATACTTTCATCTTTACTTAATGCGGCAATTATCCGTAATTCAATTTGAGAATAATCGGCAGCAACTAGGGTGTAATTTTCGTTTCTTGGAATAAATGCTTTTCTAACTTCTCTTCCTCTTTCGGTTCTAATTGGAATATTTTGAAGGTTTGGATTATTGGAGCTTAACCTGCCCGTTGCAGCTACTGCTTGGCTGTATGTAGTATGTATTCTGCCTGTTACTTTGTTTACTTCTTTTGGTAAAGCATCTACATAAGTGTTTTTTAGTTTAACCAATCCTCTCCATTCTAATATTTCTTTTACAATTGTATGTTTAGGAGCTAATTTTGATAAAATTTCTTCTCCGGTTGCGTATTGACCAGTTTTCGTTTTTTTAGGTTTTTCAATTAGTTTTAAATGATCAAATAAAACATCTCCTAATTGTTTTGGTGAAGCTAAATTAAACTCAACACCAGCTTCTTTATAAATAGTGTCTTCTAAATTTTTAATATCATTCGTTAAATTTTCAGCTAAAGAATTTAAAAATGCATCATCTAATTTAATTCCTTCTAATTCCATTGATGCCAAAACTCTTAACACAGGAATTTCAATTTCATTAAATAATTTTATTAAATTGAATTTTTCCAAATCTTGAAAAAAGATTTCTTTTAATTGAAAAATTACATCCGTATTTTCAACAGCATATTCGGCATGTTTATAAATCTCAATTTCTCTAACCGAAAGTTGATTTTTCCCTTTTTTTCCTATAAAATTATTAATATTTATTGGTTGATAATTTAAATAAGTTTCAGCTAACACACTTATATCGTGTCGCATATCGGGGTTTAGTAAATAATGCGCCAGTTGGGTGTCAAATAATTTTCCATTAAGGTTTATGTCGAAATTTTTTAGAACTTTAATAGTGTACTTAATGTCCTGACCAATTTTTTCAATAGTTTCGTTTTCAAAAAATGGAGCAAATTCTTTAAGAATACTTTTACCGTTGTCTGTAGTGTTTTCTACAGGAACAAAATACCCTTTTCCTTTTTCATAAGAAAATGCTATTCCGGTTAATTCGGCTTCAAATGCATTTGCACCAATAGTTTCAGTATTGAAACTTACCGATTTTTGTTGCATTAATTTTTGAAGTAATAACTTTCTTGAAAAAGGTGTATTTACATATTGGTATAAATGATCGGTATTTTCATAGGTTCTATAACCTTTAATTCCTTCTTCATCAATTTTAGTTTCGACAGGTGTTGAAAATAAATCGAATTGTTGATTTGTAGGCGGTGGTGTTTTTTGTGTTGTATTATTTTCAGATTCAATTTTAGGTTTAATTGGCTCTGAAGTGGAAGTTTTAAATATTTTAGCAAGGTTTTCAGCAATTCTTCTAAATTCTAATTCTTTAAAAATTTCATTTGTTTTTTCAAAATCGGGATGATTTAATTCAAAATCTTCTTCATGAAATTCAACAGGGCAATCTAAAATAATAGTTGCAAGTTCTTTTGAAAGTAACCCAAGTTCTTTATTCGCTTCAATTTTTTCTTTCATTTTACCTTTTAGCTCATGAGTATTGGCTAAAAGATTTTCCATACTTCCATATTGTTTTAAGAATTTTTTAGCAGTTTTATCTCCAACACCAGGTAGCCCTGGAATATTGTCAACAGCATCTCCCATCATACCCAGGTAGTCTATAACTTGTTCAGGGCGTTCTACTTCAAACTTTTTTTGAACTTCTGGTATACCCCATATTTCAATACCATTTCCCATGCGGGCAGGCTTGTACATAAATATGTTTTCTGAAACCAATTGTGCAAAATCTTTATCAGGGGTTACCATAAATGTTTGATAACCTGCTTTTTCTGCTTGTTTAGAAAGTGTTCCAATTAAATCATCGGCTTCAAAACCTGGTTTTTCAATAATTGGTATATGCATAGCTTCCAGTATTTTATGAATATATGGAATTGCTATTTTAATTGCTTCAGGAGTTTCGTTTCTATTAGATTTATATTCAGGAAATGATTCAGAACGTGTTAAAGAGCCTCCATTGTCAAATGCAACTGCTAAATGGTCTGGATTTTCTCTTTTAATTACATCTAATAATGAATTTGTAAACCCTAATATTGCAGAAGTATCCATTCCTTTAGAATTGATTCTTGGGTTTTTTATAAGTGCATAATAACCACGAAAAATTAAGGCATAAGCATCTAAAAGAAAAAGGCGTTTTTTACTCATAATAAATAAGGTAGCTTATTGTAATTAATAAAAGAATTTTTATAATTACTTACTATATTAGCAAAGATAAAATTTTATTTTTGGAAATTAGGTATCTCTTAATTTTTTGAAATTTTATAAGAGACTGAGGTATTTTAAAAACTATAATTTAATTATTTGATAAGAATTAAAATTATTACTGTTAAGGTCTTTAACAATAATTAAATAATTACCTGCACTTAATTGAGATACATCAATATTTTTTTGATTTGTTTTTAAAATTATTTGGCCTAAATTATTATAAATTAAAGTTTCAATAGTTAACTCCGTAGAAATTTGAAAAGACGAAATTACTGGGTTTGGAAAAAGATTTACATTTAACTTATTAAATTTATTTATAGAAAGCGTAATTCCTGGTTTACTAGCCGTAATTGATGAAATATTTGTTGAAGCTGGAAAATTGTAAATTAAAGTATTTAAAGTTCCATCTCTTGTAGGTGTTAAATCACTACTCCAAGTTGTGCCATCTTTAACACGAAGAACGAGTGTTGGTTCTGAAGCACTACTTGTAATTAGCTCTGAGTCATTATAAAAAAAAGTTACATCACCCTGAAAATTGGTTATAGTGTTGCTGAAATTAAAAACTCTATCAATACTCTCTCCAACCGGTGTTGCCGTTTTAGAAAACTCTACTGGACCAGTTAGGGTTAAATCTGCACTAGGATTTAAATTAA
The DNA here is from genome assembly GCF_003384935.1 of Lutibacter oceani. Lineage (GTDB taxonomy): Bacteria > Bacteroidota > Bacteroidia > Flavobacteriales > Flavobacteriaceae > Lutibacter > Lutibacter oceani. The sequence continues at coordinate 514,202 of NZ_QTTQ01000009.1, read as the reverse complement.
GGCCGTTTACATAAAAATCCGTTCCAGAAACTACACTTAATGAACTGCCACTTGAAATAGTTAAATCTTGTGAATAGGAAAAGAAACTAATTAAGCAAAACAAATAGGGCGACATTTTAATAATTGACTTCATGGGGCAATTTTTTATTTGTTATAAAAATAATGAATATTTTTCAAATAAAATTTGAATTTTGAATAATTAATCTATTTTCAATGGTTTTTATTCGCTGATTATCAAATTGTTTTCATGACATATGTCACTAAAGTTACATAGGCAATACATTAACTTTGTTTTAAATTTAATTTATATGAAAATAAAAATTATCAATCTAAGTTTTATATTAATTCTAATACTATTAAGTAATAGTATTTTTTCTCAAGTAGGTATTGGAACCGTCTCTCCAAATACATCAGCAATGTTGGATGTGGATGTAGCTTCCTTAGCTTCAAATGGTAAAAAGGGGTTTTTACCTCCAAGAATGACTACAACAGAAAGGGATAATATTGGATTACCTGCGTCAGGTTTATTAATTTACAATACCGACACAGATCGATTAAATTATTACAATGGAGCTGACTGGCAAGTAGTTGATACAAGTACGGGTTATGTTGATTTAGTAAATAATCAAACAAATATTGGAGGAGATAAAACATTTACAGGAACCTTAACGCCTGATGGTAGGTTAATGTTACCAATGGGGGAGTTGAGTTATTTTAATCAAACCGGCCTTACCATCACACTTGGGACAGCGGATGTTTTCGAAAGAGTTGAATCAGGTACAGGCATTAATTTTTTAAATGACATGTTTGATACTAATCAAATAAATGGCGATATAATTGATTTTGATGCTAGTTTAACCTATAGAGGAGCCACCACTAGATTATTTCACATAGCCTTAAGTTTTAGTTTTTCACCTGGAACTAATAACGATGTTTATGTATTTGGCGTAGCAAAAAATGGTGTGGTAGAAAACAAATCCAAAGTTATTATAAAGGGAAGTTCCACTACAGATAATCAAAGTTCTGCAATGCATGTTGCGTTATGGCTTAGTACAGATGACTATTTAGAGTTTTATGTCGCCATGGTTGGAGATACTGGAACGATAGTTATGAAATCATTTAACTTTTTTGCTATGGGTATGTAGTTCTCATTTGGCGTTGTTTTAATAATGAAATACATAACGAAAGTCATCTTTAACACATAAGACATGATAAATATCATTATGTTTTTGAGGTAATTTATTTATATTTACAATATAATCCTCTCATTTTTAAGTTATGAAACCCCAAATAATAATCTTGTTAATAGTTTTAACTTTTTTAAGTTTTAATAATCCTTGTTTTGCTCAAGTTGGTATTGGAACCACAACACCAAACGCTTCAGCAATATTAGATGTAGTGTCAACCGATACGGGTATTTTAATACCAAGGATGAATTCAACCCAAAGAGAAACAATAGGGACACCAGCAGATGGGCTTTTAGTTTTTGATACACAAACTCAAAGTTTTTGGTTTTACAAGAATAGTACGGACGGATGGAAAGAGTTGGTTTCTGGAAGCTCAATTGTTGATGCTGATGGAGATACAAAAATTGAAGTTGAACAAAGTGCTGATGAAGATAATATTAGGTTTTCAACTGCAAATGTAGCAGGAGATGCCTCTTTAGAAAGAATGACAATCGACAATACAGGAGTTACTAAAATAGGTGATATTACTGGTGGTAATGATACAAAAATTGAAGCTGATGGTACCCTTATGTTTGAAGGAGATGCAGAAGTATGGGATGATTTAAGAGTTTCTATGGATAAAGGTTCTAGTTCAGCTTCACTGGACTATTTTCCAGGAGAGTCTAGCGGTCCGCAAATTTGGTATTTCCGTAATGCAAAAGGGTTAGAAACGTTAAGTTTTCAAGTTCAAATGCCACATAGTTATAAGGAAGGAACCACAATTTATCCACATTTGCATTGGACACCGAATAGTACTGGATCAGGTGATGTTGAATGGAATCTGGATTATACTTGGGTAAATTATGATCCAACAACTCCTGCAGTTTTTCCTGCAATTACAACTAGTACCGTTGTAGCAACTGGATCTTTTACACAAAGAACACATTTGATTACCAGTTTAACACCTGGCAGTGTTGGTTTAGATGGAACTGGGAAAAAAATATCGAGTATTTTAATATGTCGTTTATGGAGAGATTCAGGGCATACAGATGATACATACAATAGTGATGCAGGTCTTTTATCGCTTGATTTTCATTTTCAAATAAACACAATTGGAAGTCGATTGCAATATATTAAATAGATTTTTTTATTGTTAAAACCTTCTTAATTTTAAAAGAACAATTATTTAAATCGTAAAATAAGTTTAGTTTTGTTTTTATGATTAGATGGTTAATTTTCACAGTAATTGTGCTTTTTATTGATTTTTATGCTTTTCAAAGCATAAAAACAATTACTAAAAATAAAATTGTAATAATATGTTATTGGCTGCTTTCTATAGCAATAATAGCAAATGTAGTTTATAGTATCAATTCTGTTGGAGAATCTAGAGGGCTAAGCCAACAAGTAATGTTAGCATTTGGATTGTTAATTTTAACTTTAACTCCAAAAATAATTGCTTTAACAGTGCTTTTTAGTGAAGATGTTTTTAGGGTTTTTAAAACAGGTTTTAATTATTTTTCAAGTTCTAAAACAACTAATTTTTTTCCTGAAAGAAGAGCGTTTGTAAGTAAGCTGGCTTTAGGTTTAGCGTCAATACCATTTAGTTCAGTTTTATATGGAATGGTTCGTGGTAAATACAACTACCAAGTTATTAAACACACACTTTATTTTGAGGATTTACCAACAGCTTTTGATGGTTATAAACTAACACACCTTTCAGATATACATAGTGGTAGTTTTGATGATGAAGATAAAATTAGTCACGGAATTGATTTAATAAATGAACAAGAGTCTGATGTTATATTATTTACCGGTGATATTGTAAACAATACTGCCAATGAAATGACTCCTTGGATTCCTCTTTTTAGAAAACTTAAGGCAAAAGATGGAAAGTATTCGGTTTTAGGTAACCACGATTATGGAGAATATGTTCGATGGAAAACAGCTGATGAAAAAGAGGAAAATTTTAAGGCTATAAAGGATATTCATCCAAAAATTGGTTTTAATTTATTGCTAAATGATAGTATTTATTTAGACAAAGGAACTGATAAAATTGCATTGGTTGGTGTTGAAAATTGGGGGACACGTTTTAAAAAAGCGGGAGATTTAAATTTGGCTTCTTCAAAAATTAATAAAGAAGATTTTAAAATTTTAATGAGCCATGACCCTTCTCATTGGGAGCAAGAAATAAAAAGTCATACTAATAATTATCATTTAACTTTAAGTGGGCATACACACGGAATGCAGTTTGGAATTGAGATTCCAGGAATAAAATGGAGTCCTGTGCAGTACATTTATAAGCATTGGGCTGGTATATATAAAGAATTTGGTAAATATATAAATGTTAACAGAGGTTTTGGATTTTTAGCCTTTCCTGGTAGGGTAGGTATTTGGCCAGAAATTACTGTAATTACATTGAAAAAGAAGTAGATACCATTTTTTTAATTTAAAATAGTACATTTGTATAAATACATTGTGTTGTTTTTGAAGTTTTAGTCAAAAAAAATATAAAAAATCATGACAAAATTTGGAGAATTAATAGGTTCCGATATTCCTGTTTTAATCGATTTTTATGCAGATTGGGAAGATGGTTCTAATGACTTGCATTCTATATTGCGTGATGTTGCTGCCGCGCTTGGTGATAGTGCAAAGGTGATAAAAATTGATGTTGAAAAGAATGAAATCTTAGCTAATGCCTTAAGAATTAAAGGCAATCCTACTTTTATTATTTATAAAGATGGTGAAATGAAATGGAGGCAATCTGGTGATCAAGATGCCAACACATTAATAAATTTAGTACAGCAATATGTGTAACTATTTTATTGTATACTTTTGAAGCTATATCCTTTAGCGGTATAAAATTGTAATACTTCTGGCAGTACGTATTTTAGTTTTTTGCTTGCTTTTATACTGTCATGAAAAACAATAATGCTCCCTTTTTTTGTGTTTTTTATTACATTTTCCAAGCATTTTTTTTTCGAAATAGTTTTGTCAAAATCAGCGCTTAAAACATCCCACATTATTATTTTATAGCCTTTTTTTCTTATTTTTTTGCTTTGGGCTAAATTTAGTTTGCCATATGGTGGTCTAAATAATTTTGATTTATACCCCATAAATTGTTGAATTGTTGTGGTAGTATTTTTAAAATTATCTAAATAGGAAGTAGTATCAATTTTCCATCCGTTTAAATGGTTATATGTATGGTTTCCAATTGAATGTTCTTCTTGAATTATTCTTTCAAAAATTTTGGGATGTTTTTCAATATTTTTTCCAATACAAAAAAAAGTAGCTTTTGCGTTGTATTTATTAAGTTGATTAAGCGTCCAATCTGTAATTTCAGGAGTAGGACCATCATCAAAAGTGAGGTATATATTTTTTTCTTTTTTTGAAAAACTCCAAACCCATTTATGGAAAATAAATTTTAATAGACCTGGAGTTTTTATAATATAAGGTTTCATGTGTATAAAACTATTGTTCATCAGGCATTAAAAAATCAAAAAGTTTTAAAAATAGCACATATTCATTCTTAATTTTATTAGCGTATGCTTCATCATCAAATCTAATGGTTGATTTAACAATTTGGTCGTACATTAAAAAATTACGTTCTATTTGATCAAAAACAATATCAATATTTGATTCTTCGTACTGGCTGAAATAAACTAAATTTTCTTGTAGTGGTTTTTTTAATTCTTCAATTAATTTTTGAGCTTTTTCTTTTTTGTCTAATGCGTAATATAAATCTATGTAAGAAATTAACATGCTATAATGTCCAAATTTATTAACGGGCATTTTTTCTAGAGATAAATCTAAAATTTCTTCAGCCTTATCCAATTTATTTTCGTTCATTAGAGTACGTGCTAATCGTTCCATATTATTACGGTAGGTTACTGAATTTTTTCTAGTTTCAGTATCTAAATAAATGTTATCATCTGTAATATTTCGCCAATCCCAGTTTTTAACATTTTCATACATAACATCAGAATTTATTCTACCCATTTCAAAGAAATTTCCGTCGTTTTTAGTGAAAATAGGTACTAATTTATAAGTCATTCCATCTAACTGTAAATAATCTTTTAACCAAATGTATTCTTCATCAGCCTGAGCTCCACCTGTAAAGTAAATTGGTTTTTCCCAATTGTTATTGGCTAAAATATCAAGCATTAAAATTCTGTTTTTAGTAATGGCACTACTAAATTGAATATCAATATAAGGAACAATTAAATCAGCATCTTTTTGAGCAACAATTCCATTTTTTAATACGTTTTCTTTATTTACAGGAATTCGTATTTTATTGGTTGGAAGTACTTTTTCAGGAATTCCGTCATCATCTAAATCATAAAAGGTAACATCTTTATCACTTTCAATCCATTTCATAAAATAATCAATTTCAACAATAGAATCTTTTAATTGAGGAAAAAGTTCTTGAAAATAATAAGCAACATCTAAGGTTCCCCATTTATACTTATCGTGTGTTAATTGAGATGGAATAGGATCGGCTTTATATGTTTTTCTTTTCATTTGATCTATATACCAATCAGTTTGGAAAAGACTGGTATTAATCAATTTCATATCTGTTCGGTAATTTTCAACTTCTTGCATATACCATAGCGGAAAGGTATCGTTGTCTCCAATGGTAAATAATATGGCATTTTCATCGCAGGAATCTAAATAAGCTTTTGCATTTAAGTGTGATGTATACCTGTTTGATCTGTCGTGATCATCCCAGTTTTCCGAAGCCATTAATGTTGGTACAGCTAACAAAGTTATAACTGAAACTGCAATTGCAACCGTATTTTTATTAGCGTATTTTTTTAATTTTTCAAAAATTGCTAACACTCCAAAGCCAACCCATATGGCAAAAATATAAAAAGAACCTACAACTGCATAATCTCGTTCTCTTGGCTCAAAAGGTTTTGGATTTGTATAAAATATAATTGCCAAACCTGTAAATGCAAAAAACAAGAGCAATACATAAAAATCGTTTTTATCTTTTTTAAGATGAAAAAAGAGTCCAATTATCCCTAAAATAAAAGGAAGGAAAAAATAAGTATTTCTACCCTTATTGTTTTTTACATCTGAAGGAAGTTTTGATTGAGGTCCTAAATGCAATTCATCAATAAATTTAATTCCGCTTAACCAATTTCCATTTTGTAAATCTAAATTACCTTGCTCGTCATTTTGTCTTCCAACAAAGTTCCATAAAAAGTACCTTCCATACATATAACCAAACTGAAAATCGACCATAAATTTAATGTTTTCAATAAATGTTGGTCTTCTTTTACTGTTTTCAGGAATACCAGCAATGGCTTTATAATTTTTTATTACTGAAGCATCTGTACTTACCATTCTAGGTATAAAACCTTTATGTTTCCCACTATAGTTTGGTAATACATCTTTGTAATTATTTACAATTACATATTTGCCAAGCTTTTCGTTTTTCTCATACTTAGGCTTGTCATCTTTGGTAGGATTATTTTCATCAATTTCTCTGTTATAAACAATTGAATAATACTTATCGTAAAATACATTTGCATCTCCATATTGCTCACGATCGTAATAAGCCAGTAATTCACGTGCACTTGAAGGGTTATTTTCGTTAATAGTTGTATTTGCATTGGCTCTAATAGGTAACATTAGCCAAGATGAAAAACCAATCATAATAAATAAAACTGAGAGTAAAATGGTGTTAGCTTCAACTTTATTTTTTTTATGTGTATAATTCAATCCAAAATAAAATGCAGCAATTAATAAAATTCCAGCAATAATGGTTCCTGAATTAAAAGGCATTCCAATGGAGTTTACAAAAAACAATTCCAATGCACTAAAATATCTTAATGTAAACGGGAACAGCATTTTAAAAACAAAAACAAGTACTAATATTGCAGCGATATTCGCAATAATAAACTGGACAAGAGTTAAGTTTTTGTATTTTTTATAGATGTAAAGAAATACAATTGAAGGGATTACAAGTAATGATAAAATATGAACTCCAAATGATAAACCAACAACAAAGCTGATAATTAAAAGCCATTTATCTCCAGCCGGTTTTCCTATTTCAGCTTCCCATCGTAAGCCAAGCCAAAAAAGTAAGGCCATTAAAAATGAAGACATTGCGTATACTTCACCTTCTACAGCACTAAACCAAAAACTATCTGAAAATGTATATGTTAAAGCTCCAACAATACCACTTCCTAAAATAGCAATTGAAGTACTTTTTGAAATTTCAGAAGATTTTTTTACCAATTTTTTTGCTAAAATGGTAATAGTCCAAAACATAAATAAAATGGTAAATGCACTTGCAAGTGCTGACATAAAGTTTACCATTTTTGCAATTTCGGTAACATCACTTGTAAACATTGCGAAAAAAGCACCTAACATTTGAAATAACGGAGCTCCAGGCGGATGCCCAACTTCAAGTTTTACGGCTGTGGAAATATATTCTCCGCAATCCCAATAACTAACTGTTGGCTCTAATGTTAAGGTGTAAGTAATTAATGCAATTGCAAATGTTCCCCATCCAAGGATGGTATTCCATTTAGTAAAATTGAATGAATTCATAGAAAATGTTTTGTACGTGGCGAATTTAATAAAATTAAACGTAAATATTGAAAATTAGCTTGGTATGAATAGTTAATAAACTACTAAAACGAAGATTAAAGTTAATTTATTAAAAAAATAGTAAAAATTATTTGCCGAATTAAAACTTTACTTTAAATTTGCACCCGCAAAATGACCCATGGTGTAATGGTAGCACTCCGGTTTTTGGTATCGTCAGTCAAGGTTCGAGTCCTTGTGGGTCAACATTTAAACCTGATAATTTTTTAATTATCAGGTTTTTGCATTTAATAAAGGTTTTTTTTGTGACGTAAATTGTTTGTTGAATTTATTTTTTATTAGAAATTTCAACGTTTATTGGAGGAATGCCTACAACTTCATAAGTGGCTGATGCAAGTAGAACTTTTCCATTTGTTTTAGAAATTTCATCTAAAATCTTGGTGAAAATTGCATTTTTTGTAACTCTTCGTTTTTTATAATCTACAACATATCTCAGGTTAAACTCAATCCAGTTATCTGTTAATTTTAGTGTTAGTGTAGATTCAACAATAGCATCTTCTATTAAATATTTATTAACCATTAATTTCCAGTGTTCTTTAGCGAAATCGGTATATTTTGAAAGGTAAATGTTGGCGCTTTCCTGAATAATTTTATTAGCAATGTTAATGTCTGAGCCGTATTTAATTGGAAGGTTAATTTCATCCCAAACAAATGGGAAATCTGTTGAATAATTGTGAACAGCACCTTTAAAAACAAATGAATTGCTAATTTTAACAATACGACCATTGTAGTTGTCGCTAGATACCCAGTCTCCAATTTCCATTAAAGTAGTTTTTGTAATTCCAATATCAATTACATCTCCTTTAATGTTATTTATATTTATTCGATCACCTGGTTTGTACATGTTTGAACCAAATATGGCAAACCAACCTGCAATACTTAAAACTACTTCTTGTAAAGCAAAAGCAATTGCAGCACTAATTAAACCAATTGAAACTGTAAAATATTGAAAGTTTCCAGTAAACAGTATAATAATTAAAATAATTATTAAAACATAGCTTCCAATTCGTACCAATTTTTTAATTCGGTATCGTGTGGAATTATCAGAAATTTTTTTAGCAATACTTTTTCTAATTAGCCAAGAAATTAATAGGATTACTAAAAGCCAAATAATAAATTGAGAAAATTTTATAATTAACTCACTAGATTCCCAACTTTTAAAATCTTGAATTATTTTATTTAGCTCATCCATAATTTAGGTTTTACCTATTAATTTCTGGGGTGTTTTACATATGAAAAGTGGGTGTTAAAGTTTTTTTACTTCATATAAATCTTTTCGTCGGTCTTTTAAGTTTCTTACACTGCCAAATTGATGTAATTGCCTTAGTAAATCTATATCAACATCGGCAATTAAAATCATTTCTGAATTTGGGGTAGCTTCTGCTTTTATACCATTTGCAGGAAATGCAAAATCACATGGAGTAAACACCATAGATTGGGCATATTGAATGTCCATATTTTGAACCTTAGGTAAATTTCCTACACTACCGGCAATTGCCACATAACATTCGTTTTCAATTGCTCTTGCTTGAGAACAGTTTCTTACTCTTGAATATCCGTTTTGTGTATCAGTTAAAAAAGGTACAAATAAAATATCCATTCCTTCATCAGCCAAAATTCTGCTTAATTCTGGGAATTCTGAATCGTAACAAATTAAAATTCCAATTTTTCCACAATCGGTATCAAAACTTTTTAGTTCATGTCCTTTTTGAAGTCCCCAAACACGTGCCTCATCTGGAGTTACGTGTAATTTTTCATACCTTTCAACAGTACCATCTCTTCTGCATAAATAACCTACATTATATAATTTTCCTTCTTGCATTTCAGGCATGCTACCTGTAATAATATTAATATTATATGAAATTGATAATTGAGAAAATTGTTTTACTATTTCTTCAGTTTCTTTAGCGAGTTCTCTTATTGCTTCAGCTTCAGTTAAATGATTGTTTTTAGCCATTAACGGCGCATTAAAAAATTCTGGGAACAGTGCAAAATCTGATCTATAACCTGAAACTGCATCTACAAAAAATTCTACTTGGGTCATTAATTCTTCTAAATCTTTATATGGGCGCATTTGCCATTGAATTAACCCTAAACGAATCACTTTTTTTATAACAGAAGCTTTCTTAGATTTCTTTTCGTAATAAATATTATCCCATTCTAATAATACAGCATAATCATTTGAAGCTTCATCACCTTCCAAATAATTTTTTAACACTTTTGTTGGATGAAAATCGTTGGAAACCTGAAAATTTAACACAGGATCGTGAATTTCTTTTCTTCTAACTTTAGCAATGTACTCTTTAGGTGATAATTTATCTGAATATTTATGATAATTTGGAATTCTTCCACCAAAGGCAACTCCTCTTAAATTTAAACGCTCACACAATTCTTTTCTGTAATCATACAATCTTCTTCCAAGTCGTAAACCTCTATATTGTGGTTTTATAAAAACATCAATTCCATAAAGTACATCTCCATCGGGTGTATGGGTACTAAATGTGTAATTTCCTGTAATTTCTTTATAGGAGTGGTGGTCATCAAAACTATTGTAGTCTACAATAATAGACAATGCGCAACCGGCAATTTGATCATTAATTTTTATTACAACTTGCCCTTCTGGAAACCGATCAATTAACGATGCAATTTGATGTTCTCTCCAAAAAGAATTGGGCATAGTTGTGTAGGAATCTATCATAGCAGCTTTAAGCTCTTGATAGTCATCTAGAGTTAAATAAGTTAATTCTATATTTTCTATATCTTTCATTTTTTTAGTAGCTAATTATTAAGTATATATAAATAATTAAAGTAAAATACTTTTGACAAATCTACTTTACTTACTAAGTAAAATTAGATAATAATTTTGATTAAATTGTAGATTTTTTTCAAATAAAATTATATGAAAAAAGATGGTTTAAAACCACTTTTTCCTTTTAAAATATGATAACATAATTATAAAAACAATTACTATAATTATCCAAAAACTATAATACCCCCATTTCCAAGATAATTCGGGCATATTTTTAAAATTCATTCCATAAATTCCTGCCAAAAAAGTAAGTGGAATAAAAATTGTTGACACTACTGTTAAGGTTTTCATAACCTGATTCATTCTATGACCTTGAATAGAAAAAAATAAATTTATATTACTTTCTAGTCGAGCTTCAATTTTATCGCAATTATCTAAAAGCGTTAAACAGATATCTTTAAGTTCAAAAAAGTATTTTATATGTTTTTGTTGAATGAGATTAAACTTTTCACGTTCAACTTTTGAAACAAAATCTCTAATTGGAAGAATTGTTTTTTTAAGAGAATGCAACTGTCTTTTATAATTTTCAATGGTATTTAAAAGCGCAGGAGACGGATCTTCATTAATATCAATTAGCGCAAAATTTTCAACCTTATCTTCAATGTTTTCTATCGTTTTAAAATAATTATCCAATATGGACTCGAGTAATAGAAACAGTAAATAATCGGTACCTCTTTCTCTTAAAATGCCAAGATTTTCTCTTATTCTATGTCTTACATGTTCAAAATGGTCTGCTTTTTTCTCTTGAAAAGAAATTAAAAAGTTTTTGCCTAAAACAAAACTTAATTGTTCGCCTTCAATTTCTATTGTTTCTGAGGGTAACAAAGATTTTATGGAGAAAAACCAATAATCTTCATATTCTTGAAATTTTGGACGTTGATTTACATCTAAAATATCCTGAATAACTAAATCATGTATTTTGGCCTTTTTACAAATTTTAGTTATTTGTTCGGTGTCATGTATGGCATGTGTATTCAGCCAATATTGTTTTGTTTCGTCAGTAAAACCGTTAAAATCTTTTTCATAAAATTTCGAATTTTCAACATATTCATTTTTGTTATAAATGAAAAGTTGCATTTTAAGATCATCGGAATATTTTATACCGGTGAAAATTGGAGTAGACGGATTTATTTTTTTTCTACTTAGTGTTTTTTTGCGCATTTTTTTTGAGTTTAATTACCCTTGTAATTAAGTTAAATGTATAAAATATATTTTTAATAAAAAGTTTAAATTCATTAATAAATGAAGCTTTTAAACTAAATTAAATGGTTATTTAGTTGAATACTTTAAACTATATTTGTGCTTATGAAAGGAGTTGTAACAAAATCTACAGGAAGTTGGTATACAGTATTTACTGATGAAGGTACTAGTATTGATTGTAGGTTAAAAGGTAAATTCAGAATAAAAGGGATTAAAAGTACAAACCCAGTTGCAGTAGGTGATTATGTTAAATTTGAATATGAAGAAGGAAAGGAAACGGGTGTTATTAATAAAATATTCGACAGGAAAAATTATATAATTCGAAAATCTGTAAAACTTTCTAAACAAACCCATATAATTGCTGCAAATATAGACATCGCTTTTTTATTAGTTACAATAGATAACCCTCCAACATTTACGGGTTTTATAGATAGGTTTTTAGCAACGGCAGAGGCCTATAATATACCTGTGGTACTGCTATTTAATAAATTAGATATTTATTCTGATGATGAACTTGAAAAACTTGCAATGTTAGATGCTATTTATACAGATATTGGTTATAAATGTATAGCTATTTCAGCAACAAAAAATATTGGTATTGATGAGGTGAAAGCATTAATGAAAAATAAAACTACAATGTTTTCAGGACATTCAGGGGTTGGAAAATCTACCTTAATAAATGCTATTGAGCCATCATTAAATTTAAAAACAAAAGAAGTTTCTAAGCAGCATAAACAAGGTATGCACACTACAACATTTGCCGAGATGTTTCAATTAAGTTTTGGAGGTTTTATTATTGATACTCCTGGAATTAAGGGTTTTGGCGTTGTGGATTTTGAACCACATCAAATTACGGATTATTTTCCTGAGTTTTTTAAGCTGAAATCAAAATGTAAGTTTAATAATTGTTTACATATTAACGAGCCAAAATGTGCTATTAAAGAAGCTGTAGAAAATGGTGAAATAGCTTACTCACGTTACAATAGTTATTTACAAATGGTTGAAGGAGATGAAGAGCATTATAGAACCGATATTTATGGGTAGGGAAGTTTGAAAGTGAAAAGTTGAAAAGTAAAAAAGATTAAAAAGTTTAAATGTTTTTAAAACTAAAAACTAACAACCAAAAACCAATAGAATGAGAGCAGTTATTCAAAGAGTTTTAGAAGCTTCTGTTACAATTGATGGAAAAGTAGTTAGTAAAATTAAAAGTGGACTGCTTATTTTAGTTGGAATTGTTGAAGAAGATACCAAAGAAGATATTGATTGGTTGACAAAAAAAATTGCAAATCTTAGAATTTTTAATGATGAAAATGGCGTTATGAATAATTCGTTAATTAATATTAATGGAGATGCCATTGTTGTTAGCCAGTTTACACTACAAGCAAGCACAAAAAAAGGAAATCGTCCATCTTATATTAAAGCTGCAAAACCCGAAGTTGCCGTTCCACTTTACAATCAATTTGTAAGTCAAATTGAGGCTGAATTAAATAAAAAAGTTGGAACAGGTGTATTTGGTGCAGATATGAAAGTTACACTTGTAAATGATGGTCCGGTTACAATTATAATTGATTCAAAGGAAAGGGTATAGATTTGGTAATTATTACAGCCTGATAATTGTCAAGGTTTATTTAAAGATATTTTTGTTTTTTTACATAAAATTAATTTCTATGAAAAAAATAAGAATCTCCCCGTTCTATTTATTGCTTTTTTTTAACCTATTTTCCTATTCACAAGAATACAATTTTAATGTTTCTGAAATTCCAGAAGCTCTTACAAAAGATGCAAATTCTATAATTAGATTTGAAAATTTTTCGGTTGAGATTCAATCTCAACGCCAAATGACATATAGCGTTGATGCGGCAATTACTATTTATAATGATTTAGCGGATGAATTTGCTGATATTACAATTTACTATGATAAAGGTACAGATGTAAAAAGTGTAAAAGCATATGTTTATAATGAAAACGGTAAAGAAATAAAAAAAATAAAAAAAAGCGATTTGAATGATTATAGTGCTTCTGGAGGTTCGCTGTATTCAGATAATAGAGTGTTATATTATAATTACATTCCAGTAGGTTATCCTTATACTATCCATTATAAATATGAGGTGAAAACATCAAATACGGCATTTATCCGTTCTTGGTTTCCAGTTGGTACTTACAAACAAAGTCTTCAAAAATCAACATATAATATAAAATATCCATCAGATATAATTCTTAGAAAGGATGAAAAGAATTTTAATAATTATGTAATTAATAAAACTGAAGATGCCAGAACTTTAACATATTTAATAGAAAATATTCCTGCGGAAGATCCAGAGCCTTATTCACCTTCAATAAACAAGTTTACTCCAAATGTAAAATTTGGAGTAAATAAATTTAATTTGGAAGGTATTGATGGTGAAGCTAATAATTGGAAGGAATTTGGTAAATGGTATTATGAAAATTTACTAAAAAGTACGTTTGATTTACCTGAATCTACAAAAAAGGAAATTCAAACTTTAACCGGTATAACTGATAATCCAATAGAAAAAGCCAAGATTGTATATAATTATGTACAAGATAAAGTTAGGTATATAAGTATTCAAGTAGGTGTTGGAGGTTTTAAGCCAATGTTAGCAAGTGAGGTTGATAAATTAAGTTATGGAGATTGCAAAGCTTTAACAAATTATACTAAAACATTGTTAGATGCAGTTGGTGTTACTTCTAATTACACAGTAATTTATGGTGATACAAAGAAACAAGATATAGAACATGAATTTTTGTCGGTACAAGGTAATCATGTTATTTTAAATCTTCCAACTGATAGTGGAGATTTATGGTTAGAGTGTACCAGTCAAAAAACACCTTTTGCCGATGGAGGTGATTTTACGGACGATAGAAATGCACTTGTTATAACACCAGAAGGAGGGGAAATAAAGCATACAAGAGTATATGATGATAAAGAAAATCATCAAAAAATTATTGGAAAATACGTTTTGAACAATGATGGTTCTATTAAAGCTAATGTTAATATGGTTTGTTCTGGAACCCAGTTCGACAATCATATATTTTACGAAGGAAGAACAACAAAAGAACTTGATAAATTATACAAAGAATTTTGGGATAATATAAATAATATTACAATTGATGCTATTGATATTTCAAATAATAAAAAAGAGGGGAGGTTTGAAGAAAGTGTGAGTTTTTCAGCTAGTAATTATGGCTTAATAACTGGTGAACGAATGATTTTTCCAATAAATGCTTTTAATGTATTTGAAAGTGTTCCCAAACGTATTAGAAATCGCAAATTTCCAATAGAAATAAGTAGGGGGTTTTACGATGTTGATGAAGTTGAGGTAGAACTTCCTACAAGTTATAAAATTGAGGCAATTGCTAAAAATGTTGAAATTGATTGTGAATTTGGTACTTATAAATTAACAGTTGAAAAAATATCAGATCAAACCCTTAAATACAAACGTGAATTACTTTTTAAAAATGGTTATCATTCAAAGGAATTTTACAATAGTTTTCGTGATTTTTTGAAAAAAATTGCAAAAAATGATAAATCAAAAATGGTTTTAATAAAAAAATAAATATGAAAAAGGTATTATTAACAATGCTTGCATTAGCATTTATTCAAATTAGCTACAGTCAAGATTTTAAATTTGGAAAAGTTTCAAAAGAAGAGTTACAAGAGAAGTTTTATCCACTAGATTCAACAGCTAATGCAGCTTATTTGTATAAAAAAAGATCAACGTACACTGCGATAAGTGGTGGTTCAATCAGACTTATTACCGAAATTCAGGTAAGAATGAAAATATATAACAAAGAAGGTTTTGATTGGTCTACAGTGGAAATTAATTTGTATGGAAATTCTAATAGTAATAGTGAAAATGTATCCAATATAAAGGCCGTTACATATAATTTTGAGGATAATAAAATACAAGAAACCAAATTAAATAAAGATGCTATTTTTAGTGAACAAAAAAGTGAGCATTGGAAGGTTAAAAAATTTACAATGCCAAATCTAAAAGAAGGATCTGTATTAGAATGGTCTTATAAAGTTTATTCTCCTTATATTTCAAGTATTGATGATGTTGTTGTACAGCAAGAAATTCCAATTAAAAAGTTGGAAGCTAGGGTTAAACTGCTAGAGTGGTTTTTATTTAATAAGCGTCAAAAAGGGTATTATCCATTTAATATAAATGAGTCAACTAAATTTAATAGTGCCTTAAAAACAAGTGATAAAGTTATTGAAGTCTTGGAGGAAAATATTCCAGCTTTAAAAGCAGAACCTTATGTAAATAATATGAGTAATTATGCCGCTTCTCTACAATTGGAAGTAGCGTCATTGTCTGCACCCGAGTATGGGTTATTCGAGAATTATGCAACAAGTTGGGATGAGGTTGCTAAAAAGATATTGAAAAGTTCATCATTTGGCGGGGAATTGAAAAAAACAAAGCACTTAAAAGAAGATATAATTAAATTAAAAGGGGAATTTAAAACAAATCAAGCTAAAATTGCAGGTGCATTAGAGTTTGTAAAAAGTAAGATAAAATGGAATGGAAATTTTGGTCAGTATTCAGAAAAAGGATTAAAAAAAGCCTATTCTGAAGGAAGTGGAAATATTGGAGATATTAATTTAACACTTGTTGCAGTTTTAAGAGAATTAGGTATTAATGCAAATCCTGTATTAGTAAGTACCCGAAAACATGGGATTCCAATAACACCAACTAACAGAGGGTTTAACTATGTTGTTGCATTGGCAGAGACTGAAGAAGGAGAGGTTTTAGTTGATGCATCGGAAAAATTCAGTTTAACAAATGTATTGCCAATTAGGGCATTAAATTGGAAAGGAACAATTATTAGAGATAATGAAACTGTTGATTTTATTGATTTAGCTACTTCAATACCTTCAAATAATGAATTTACTTTAGACTATAAAATAAATGAAGATGGTTTAATAGAAGGATTAACAAGGGTTAAATATGAAAATTTGGCAACAATTAATTATAGAAATGAAAATACTGATCTTGATGAAGACGAATTAATAAGTAATATTGAACAGCGTAATAATGATATTGAAATATTGAATTTTAGAGTTACAAATTTAAATGAAATTTCTAAACCAATTCTTGAAATTTATCAATTTGAAAAAGAAGATGGTGTAGAAATAATTGGGGATAAAATGTATTTGTCGCCTATGTTATTTTTGTCTGAAAAAGAAAATCCATTTAAGTTAGAAAAAAGAGAATACCCAATAGATTTTGGTGCGCCTTGGCAAAAAAGAGTAATAACTGCAATAGAAATTCCAGCAGGTTATAGTATAGAATCGTTACCAGAAAATTTGGCAATTGGATTAAGTAATAATATTGGTAAGTTTATTTATTCAATTAAGCAGTCTGGTACTAAAATTTTATTAACATCATTTGTTGAAGTAAATCAAGGAGTAATACCAGCTCAAAATTATCAAGAAATTAAGGGGTTTTATAAAATTATTGTAGAAAAAAATACAGAAAAAATAGTACTTGTAAAAGGCTGATATTTCCATTTTAAAATCAATTATTTTTCTTGACGAATTATCCTAAAAATTTATTTAGTATAATTGCTATTAAATTATAAACTACTATAAAAATGAAAAAATTAAGTGTATTTATTTTAGGATTAAGCGTACTATTTATTTCTTGTAAAGAGAAAACTAAAGAAGAAAAAGTGAATGAAGTTGAAGCAACTATAACAGAAACTCCAAAAATAGCCGATGCTGTTTATATGGTAAACTCTAAAACTTCAATTTTAAATTGGAAAGGTTCTAAACCAACGGGTACTCACAATGGAACTGTAACTGTTAATAAAGGTTCTATGGAAATTAAAGGAGGAAAATTAATAGCAGGTAAATTTGTATTTGATATGAATACAATTACCGTATTGGATATGCCTGAAGATGATGAGTACAATGCAAAATTAAAAGGGCATTTAAAAAGTGGTGATTTTTTTGATGTTGAAAACAATCCAACTTCAACTTTTGAAATAGTTGAGGTAGCTAATAAAAGTGATGAAATTTTTATTAAAGGAAATTTAGCTATTAAAGGAATTACTAAAAGTATTGAATTTCCAGCTGAACTAAAAGTTACAGATACAGGTGTTAAGCTTACCGGTAATGCTTTTAAAATAGATAGAACTGAATTTGATATCAGATTTAAATCTCAAAAATTCTTTAACGATTTAAAAGATCAGTTTATTAATGACGAATTTGAAATTTCTTTTGAAATTAATGCCTCAAAATAAAAAGTATTGTTAATGTATTATTAAATGAGGTAATTTTTTTGTAAGGTTTTACAATAAAAGTGTACTATTGTAATTGCTAACTATAAAAATAATAAAAAAAATGAAAAAAACAGGAATTTTGATTTTGGCAGTTGCATTTATTGCAATGTCATTTACAAACCAAATACCAACTATTCAAAATACTTTAAAGGTTGATGTAACAAGTTCTACAATAACTTGGAGCGGTTACAAACCAACGGGTTCACATACTGGAACAATTATGCTACAGTCCGGAACTTTAGCAATGCAAGATGAATATATAATAGGAGGCTCTTTTATTGCAGATATGTCATCAATTAAAGATGCAGATGGTAGTGCTAAATTAGAAGGGCATTTAAAATCTGCAGACTTTTTTGAAATTGAAACTTACCCAACTGCAACTTTTAATATTACAGAAGTTGAAATGGAAGATGGAAATGCAATTATTACTGGAAATATGACCATAAAAGGAATTACTAAAGAAATTTCTTTTGAAGCAGAGATTTCTGAAACCGAAGGAGCGGTTACTTTAATGAGTAGTGTTTTTCAAATTAATAGAGCCGATTTTAATGTTAAGTACAAATCAAAAACGTTTTTTAATGATTTAAAAGATAAGTTTGTAAACGATGAGTTTGATTTGCAGGTTACACTAGTTGCAAATAAATAAGATTAAAAAATATTTAATTAAAAAGCTCAAATTTAAAATTTGAGCTTTTTTTTATGTCAAATTAAAAATAGAATTGTCTTTTGTTGAACTCATTACAAAGGTGCTTTGTACATTGCCAACTGAATCTAAAACAGACAATTTATTTTTTAAAAAATATTGATAGCTATTCATATTTTTAACAATAACTTTTAATAAATAATCATAATTACCAGCAACGTGAAAACACTCAATAACTTCTTCCATAGCATTCACCGCTTTTTCAAATTTTGTGATTAATTCTTTTGAATGAACCAATAAAGTTACCTGACAAAATACTTCAACGGTATAGCCAATTTTTTCTTTATTTAATACGGCAATATACTTTTGAATAATACCCAATTTCTCCAATCTTTTAATTCGTTCATAAGTTGGAGTTTGTGTTAAACTAATTTTTAACCCTATTTCTTTAATATTTGCTTTAGAATTTTGTTGAAGAATTGTCAATATTTTTTTATCGGTTTCGTCTAAATTTATCATGAATAGTAATTTTTTCTAAAAATATAAAAAATAATTTATTACAAAAGGAAAATATGCTATTTAATGCCTAAATAGAAGTAAAAAACACTAAATAAATTAATTATTACAGTTTATTAAGTTGATGTATTGTAACTTTATAAAAATAAATGTTTTTATCATGAGTAATAAACCGGCAAATAAAATACAAGATTTACAATATTTCGGAGAATTTGGAGGTGTAAATCCTTCAATTTCAGATTCGGCAACCTATACGTTTTTACACGCAAAAACGATGCTTGATACTTTTGAAGGTCACGCAGAAGGATGTTATTTGTATTCGCGTCATACAAGTCCAAGTAATTTATACTTAAGCAAGGCGTTAGCAGCCATGGAATTTACTGAAACAGCAAATGTTGCAGCTTCAGGTATGGGAGCAATTACCTCTGTTTTTTTACAAATTTGTGCTGCGGGAGATCATATTGTTTCAAGCAGAACTATTTATGGTGGAAGTTATGCTTTTCTAAAAAACTTTGCTCCAAAACTTAATATAACAACTTCTTTTATCGATATTACTTCTTTGGAAGCTGTTGAAAATGCTATAACTCCAACTACAAAAATGATTTATTGTGAAGCAATTAGCAATCCGTTATTAGAAATTGCAAACATTGCTGAATTATCTAAAGTTGCTAAAAAGCACAATATTTTATTGGTTGTTGATAATACCTTTTCTCCATTAATAATTTCACCGCAAAAATTGGGTGCAGATATTACAATTCATAGTTTAACAAAATTTATAAATGGTACAAATGATACTGTTGGAGGTGTAGTTTGTGGAAGTCAAGAATTTATTGATAGTTTAAGAAATGTAAATGATGGAGCTGCAATGTTATTAGGCCCAGTTATGGATAGTTTACGTGCTGCTAGCATTTTAAAAAATCTGAGAACACTTCATATCAGAATGAAAAAACACAGTGAAAATGCAATGTATTTAGCTGAAAATTTTGAAGACGATGGCTTAAAAGTTGTATATCCAGGGTTAAAAAGTCATCCAGACAATGAACTTTTTAAAAAAATGTACAATCAAGAATATGGTTTTGGAGGTATTTTAACAATTGATGTTGGTAATTTAGGTAAAGCAAACGAGTTAATGGAACTTATGCAAAATGAAAATTTAGGTTATTTAGCAGTTAGTTTGGGCTTTTATAAAACATTGTTTAGTGCACCAGGAACAAGTACTTCTTCAGAAATTCCTGAAGAGGAACAAATTGAAATGGGGCTTTCAGATGGGATTATTCGATTTTCTATTGGCTTGGACAATGATATTGAACGTACATACAGAGCAATGAGAAAGTGTATGGTAAAAGTGGGTGTATTGTAAATTACGGTTCTTTTTATATATCCTTAGCCTCATTCTAAATTTAGAATGAGGCTTTTCATTTGTGTAAACTTGCAAATTTGTGTATTATTACATTCCTAAAAATTAAACATGCAAGAAAACAAGAACCTACCTGAAAATGAAGACCATGATATTATAAATAATATTGAACTTAATATTTGGGAAGCACTAATTCCTGTGGTTGCCTTAATGCTTATGTTAGCCTATAATATTTTTTATGCAGGGGGCGAGTTATTAGGTGAATATTCTAATCAGTTTATTTTGTTGTTAGGTGGTTTGGTTGCAGCAATAGTAGGTTTTTTCAATAAAGTAAACATTAAAACAATGATTACTGAAATTATTGATAACTTAAAGAGTGTTCTTATTCCTATAATGATATTGTTTTTAGTTGGCGCATTAGCAGGCACCTGGTTGGTAAGTGGTATAATACCGGCAATGGTATATTACGGATTGCAAGTATTAAATCCATCAATATTTTTGCCAGCATCGGTTGTTATTGCAGCAATAATTTCGGTTGCAACAGGAAGCTCTTGGACTACATCAGCAACAGTAGGTATTGCTTTGGTTGGTATTGGAACAGCTTTAGGAATACCTACAGGAATGATTGCTGGAGCAGTAATTTCTGGAGCTTATTTTGGTGATAAAATGTCACCTTTAAGTGATACAACTAATTTGGCACCAGCTATGGCAGGAACAGATTTATTTACGCATATACGATATATGTCAATTACAACGGTGCCTACAATATTAATTACAATTGTGGTATTTAGTATTTTAAGTTTAACTATTGATACTTCGGGTAATGCTGATGTTAGTGGTTTATTAAATACTATAAGTAATACATTTAATATTTCACCATATTTGTTTATTGTTCCTTTGGTTGTAATTATATTAATTGTTACCAAAACAAAGCCGTTAATTGCACTTGGAGTTGGGGTTTTATTGGCAGCTGTTTTCGCATTTATTTTTCAATCAGATATATTAAATACGTTGTCTGATTCCAATTTTCAATCTATAATAAACGCTATATTTATTGATACTGAAATTACAACTGATAATGAAAAGCTAAATGAACTATTTAGCGCAGGAGGAATGCAAGGAATGCTATGGACTATTTTCTTGATTTGTTGTGCAATGGTTTTTGGAGGTATAATGGATGGTATAGGTGCATTAACAAGAATTACAGACGCTTTATTAAAAATAGCCTCTTCAGTATTTGGTTTATTTGCAAGTACTGTTGTTAGTTGTTTAGGTTTAAATGCCATTGCTTCCGATCAATATTTAGCTATTGTAATTCCTGGAAAAATGTTTAAAAAAGCTTTTGAAGATAAAGGTTTAGCACCTGAAAATTTAAGTAGAAGTTTAGAGGATTCAGGTACTGTTACATCTGTTTTAATACCTTGGAACACTTGTGGAGCTTATCAATCTACTGTTTTAGGAGTGGGTGTTGCAGATTATTTTGTGTATGCAATATTCAATTGGCTAAGTCCATTTATGACCTTATTTTTTGCTGCTTTAAATATTAAAATTAAACAATTAGCATCTAAATAAAGAAATTCCAAACCAAACCAAATCTAACAGTTAAATCTCTGTATGGATATGACGGTGCAGAATAATAATTTCTACCTGTAAAGCCAGCACCAAAATTTTCCACTTTTAAAAATATACGTGTTCTTTGAACCTGCATATTAAAGAAAAAATCTAAAATAGGGTAATTGCCAATTTCTGTTTTATTTTGAAGAACAAATTCACTTAATAAAGGATTATAAGCATTCGCTTTAAATGCTGTAAAATATTTAAAAGTAACACCGGTTTGTAAGTATAATGGGTCCCCTTTAAATAAATGGCTGGCAAAATACAAGGTGTTTCTTGAAACAATTTGTGGTACATTAAAAAAGGATTCTCCATCCAATACCGTTTGGTACATTACTGTATTGTCAAGAGTAAATTTTTTATAAGTAAAGTGCTGATTTGCTTTTACTTTAATGTAATTTAAAGTTTCATTAGCTTGTGTTGGGCGAGAAATAGTATCAAAATAAGTATAATTATCAATTAAATTGTAGGAGGCATTAATGCTTCCCCACTTGTTTAATATAAATTCAACACCTGCATTTTTAATTTCTTCATTATTAAAATCGTTTTTCCAATTGTAATCTTTAAAAGCACTTTGATATAATATTTTATTTAAAGTTGGCGATTTAGAAGTAACTTCAGCATATCCTTTTATGCTAAAAACACTATCTTTTTTATAATTTACTGAAGCTTTTATAGAGTTTCCAGTTAAGTTGCCAGAAATCATTGAATTAACATCAGCCTTTAAAATTAACTTACCAATTTTTGCTTTCCAATCTGCACCCACAGAAAGTGCATTTCCTTTTAATTTATCAGAAATAGTGATAGTATCTAAATATAAAATACTGTTATAGTGATAATTATAGTTGTAATAATTAGCTTTTGCTCTTATAACACCGGTATAATGTGTATTTAACTCTAAATATACTTGATTCTCCATATTTTGATATGAAGTATGATCTGCGATAGGACTTTCATAAGCACCTCCAAAAAATGTTCCTGCTTCAACTTTTTTAAATCTATAGTGTTTGGTTTCGTATATAAATTTATGACCAAATTTAAACTCCACATTATCTGTAATATTCTTAATTGAATCTAATTTTGAAACAGTAACTTTTGAAGAATCTTTCGAAGTTTCCTTTATTTTTTTAGAAGTTTTTTTGTTTAAGACCAACTCTTTTTTGCTTTTCAAATTTGGAAGTATAGAATCCTTCTTTTTAATTGAAATTTTTGTCGAATCAATTTGAGGTAAAGGTATTAAAGTATCTTTTTTTATTAAAACAACAGCATCTAAAGGTGTATTTAATATTGCTAAAGAGTCATTCTTAATAAACGTTTGTGTTGAGTCTAATAATTTTTTTTGTAAGGATAATGAGTCCTTTTTAAGAGTTCCTTTTTTAATTTTAGAAATTTCCTTAGGTTCTATTTTTTTGGGATTTATTGAATCTACTTTTGTAGAATCTACTGTTTTAGCGGCAAGAGCATTTTTAATGGAATCTAATTTTTGTTGTTTTATTAAATTCTGAATTTTTAAATGCTTTTTTGTAAGTGTATTTTTTTTAGAAAAAAGTGTAAAGGTTTGGTCTATAAAATAGCGTTTTCCTTCCAACATATTTTCAGCATCTGAATAATTAACATCTAAACGACCTCTATCTGTATAATTTGGATCATTTTCTTCAAAATAAATTATAGATTGCTCTGTCAAACCACCGTTTTCATTATTTAGAAGATCAAATGAAGAGAAATGTCCTTTTAAAGCATAAACTTCATTTTTAGAATGATAATTGAAAGTTGTTCTGAAATTACCGTGACTGGCTAATGATTCTCTATATTTTCCTAAAGATCGTAACCCTTTATAAGCAACTGAAAAATTAAACTGACGCGAAGTATTCATTGTTAAAAATGCGTTTAAAACTTGTCCTTGTTCAAGGCCAGTTCTATACATAACTTCAGAAGTTGGGGTTGGAATGTAGTAGTATTTTATATCTTCAACTTTATAATAATTAAATTGTTTTGCATCCATTCCCATTTCTGGAAAAACAGAATTTGTTTCAAAATTATAGGCTAATTTATTAAAAGTTTGTCCTTGGTTATGAAAAGGCAATAATTCAAAATTATCTTTACGGATATAATTAAATATAAAATCTTTTTGTAAAGTTAAAGTAGTATCAATATATGTAGTATCATTATCAATCGAAAACATTTTAAAATCTGTGTACTTAGTTTTTCCGCTAAGTTTAATATCAACTTTGCTATTAAATTTAGAGGAATCACTTTTAAACATATTATTTCCACCTATTCCTCCTCCTTGTCCTTGCATCTTCATAACTTGGGCACTAGCATTTACAAAGTAAAAAACCAAAAACAATACTAATAATACTTTTTTCATATAAAACATTAAGTGGCAAAGGTAAAATATTTGAACGAAAATAATAATAGTAAATTGCAATGATAAGTTTTATTAATTTTACATTATTATTTTTTTTAAATGGGACTCAAAAAATATTATTTTAAAAATCAGCTAGAAGCAGGTACAGATGAAGCAGGTAGAGGTTGTTTGGCTGGTCCTGTGGTGGCTGCAGCAGTTATTTTACCTGAAAATTTTGAACACCCATTATTAAATGATTCTAAACAACTAACTGAAAAACAGCGTATTATTTTAAAGCCTTTTATTGAAGAAAATGCTTTGGCTTTTGGAGTTGCATTTATAAGCGAACTTAAAATTGATGAAATAAATATTTTACAAGCTTCTATTTTGGCAATGCATAAATCTATTGAAATGCTTTCTATTGCTCCTGAGCATATAATTGTTGATGGTAATAAATTTAAACCTTTTAAAAATATTCCTCACAAAACAATTGTAAAAGGAGATGCTAAATATATGAGTATTGCTGCAGCTTCCGTTTTAGCAAAAACGTATAGAGATGAGTTTATGCAAAAAATTGATATGGAATTCCCTAATTATTTTTGGAAGCAAAACAAAGGTTATCCAACAAAACAGCATAGAGACGCAATTAGAGCGCTTGGAATAACCAATTATCATAGAAAAACATTTCGTTTACTTCCTGAACAATTAAAATTAGAGCTATAATTTCTTAAAAAGTGTCATTAAAATTTTACATTTGCGTTCTTTAAAAAATGTAAAAAATGATTAAAAGAAATAGAGTTTCAATTTCAAAGTTTATAATTCATAAAGTGGGTAACAAATTTAATAGTGCTACCAATATTTTTTCAGAAAATGTTATCACTTTTGATGAAGAAAGTTACGAGTTAATGAAACCTTTTTTATTGAAACCTTTTGGAAATGTTGCGGAAAGTTTTCGTTTTAATCACCATGCAAATATAGAGCTGAATGAAATAAATAATTATGCTGCTGAAATATTTAAGGATGAAACTTCATTTGTTGATATTTCAAAACATATTGTAAATCATTTATTTGAGCAATCAAATTCAGCACAAATAAAAACCGGAGATGTAATTATTGCATTATTTGAAGATATTGAATATAATGATGTTATTACGCAGGCTTTAGGTATTTTTAAAATTGAAAACAAAATAAATTTCTTTCAAACCTTCATGGAAAAAGACAGTTTAGATGTTTTTGTTCAAAAAGGAATTAGCACCAAAAAGTTAGATAAAGGTTGTTTAATAATTAATTCAACAGATGCTGAAGGAAGAGTGGTTTTAAGTGTAGATACAAATAATTATGATGCGCAATATTGGGTTAAAAACTTTTTAAATGTTAAGTATGCAGATGATAGCAACCAGCATACCCAAAACTACATTGAAATGTGTAAAGATTTTTCTGAAGAAGTGATAAAAGAAGATTTTGGTGTACAGGAGAAAACAAAATTTTTAGCAAAAACAGTCGATTTTTTCAAAGAAAATGAGGATGTAAATATTCACGATTTTAAAGATGAGGTTTTTGAAGAAAATGAAGATTTTAAGCCATTGTTTGATAACTATAAAAAACAGTTTGAAGAAATAAATGATGTTTTGGTTAGAAACCAATTTGCTATTTCTGACATTGTTTTAAAGAAGCAAAAACAAAAAATTAAAACTGAAATAAAATTAGATACCAATATTCAAATTAAGTTGGATATTGACGCTCCCGACGCGGCAAGTGAGTATTTAGAAAAAGGATTTGATGAGGAGAAAAAAATGAAATTTTACAAGGTTTATTTTAACGAAGAAGATTAGATTTTAAAAGCGCAAAAGTTATAAGTAACAAAGGCTCAGAGGTAAATTTCATCCATGATTTTCTAAAGTTTTTTTTAGCTAATAATTATCTAGAACATTAACGTCATGCTGAACTTGATTCAGCATCTCATCCTATTTTAATTTAAAAATTCAACTTCAAATAATTCAGTAAAATGTTTTAAGATTTTTTCTTTTACTTCTTCTAAATCAACTTTTTCACCTAATTCAGCCTCTAAAGAAGTAACTGCTTTACCTTTAATTCCGCAGGGAATAATATTATCAAAATAACCTAAATTGGTATTTACATTTAGAGCAAAACCGTGCATTGTTACCCATCTACTTGTTCTTACACCTAAAGCACAAATTTTACGAGCAAAAGGAGTCCCAACATCAAGCCAAACACCAGTTTCACCTTCGCTACGTTCAGATTTTAAGTTATATTCTGCTAAAGTTTTTATAATAACTTCTTCTAAAAAACGTAAGTATTTATGAATATCAGTAAAAAAATTGTCCAAATCTATAATAGGATAACCAACAATTTGTCCAGGGCCATGATACGTAATATCACCACCTCGGTTTATTTTATAAAAAGTAGCTCCCTTTTGGCTTAATTGTTCTTCATTTAATAACAAGTTACTAATATCTCCACTTTTTCCTAGAGTGTAAACATGTGGATGTTCAACAAATAAAAAATAATTTGAAGTTTCATTTATTAAATTATTACGTCTATTATTAATTTTTATATTTATAGTGTCTTGAAAAAGCGTTTCTTGATATTCCCAAGTTTCTTTATAATCTTTTAAACCTAAATCAATTAATTTAACTTTTTGCATTAGTTTTTAGGATTGTTGTTAATAATTAATGCTGCAATAACTCCTGGGATCCAACCTAAACAAGTTAAAATAAATACAATAATAATTGATCCACACCCTTTATCAATAACTGCTAACGGAGGAAAAATGATACAAAGTAATACTCTAAAACAACCCATAATTATTTTTTTCAAAGTTCTTAAAATTATATGACGCATACAACGTTATTTTGTAACAACTAATTGTAATTAAAATGTATTTTTGTTAAATGTCAATAGAAGTAAAAAATATAACCAAGTTTTATGAACAACAAAAAGCATTAGATAATGTAAGTTTTTCAATAAAAAAAGGTGAAATAGTTGGTTTTTTAGGTCCAAATGGAGCTGGTAAATCAACTATGATGAAAATTATTACTGGTTTTGTAAATGCATCTGAAGGTGATGTTTTGGTGAGCAATTTTAATATTGAAACAACTAAAATTGATGCTCAAAAAAACATTGGTTATTTGCCAGAACACAATCCGCTTTATTTAGAAATGTATGTGAAAGAGTATTTGCTTTTTAATGCAGGTATTCATAAAGTTTCTAAAAATGAAGTTGATAAAATTATTGTAAAAGTTGGATTACAACCTGAAGCACATAAAAAAATCAATCAACTTTCAAAAGGATATCGCCAGCGTGTTGGTTTGGCTGCAGCGTTATTGCACAACCCTGAAGTATTAATTTTAGATGAACCTACAACAGGCTTAGACCCAAATCAATTAGTTGAAATTAGAAACTTAATTAAGGAAATAGGTAAAGATAAAACAGTACTTTTTTCAACACATATTATGCAAGAAGTTGAAGCAATTTGCGACCGGGTTATTTTAATTAATAAAGGAAAAATTATTGCTGATAAAAAGTTAAATGAGCTAAGAGGAAATCAGGATCAAGTTTTAGAAGTAGAATTTGATTTTAAAATAGAGAAACAATTTATTGAAACAATTCCGTATTTAAAATCGGCAGATAACATACACGATACAAGTTGGTTATTAACTTTTAATACAACTAAAGATATGCGCCCTGTTGTATTTGATTTTGCGCATGATAATGGCTTAAAAACACTTCAATTAAATGCAAAAAACAAAAATTTAGAAAGCTTATTTAGAGAATTAACTACTTAAAAATTAATTTACCTACGCTTAATTCTTCAACATTTACAACAGGAGGTGTGTTATAAGAAACAACATTTCCAGTAGAATGTATAGAGCCAGTTAAACTTTCTACCGGATTTATAAGCATATCATTAGAGCTTACATTTTTAACTTTAACTTGTTGGGCTATAAAGTTTTTACCTTCAAATCGGGTATCTCCGTCAGAAAAATTGATATCTAAATTATTGGTAGTGCCATTTATATAAAAGTTAGAAATACCATTACTCCAAATAATTACTTTGGTATTTTCAATATTTAAATGCCAATCACCAACTGCCAAATAATCATTTTTTTCTCCAGTTGATCTTAAATATATTGTAGGATATGTTAAAACACCCGCTGATGAAACATTAAGTTCTGAGGCATTTCTAATTTCAGTGATATTTGGTGAAGTAATATATACTTTTGTTAAGCCATAATCTCTTAAAAAGTTACACGTATTGTGATTTGTAATAATTATTTGGTTATCTACTACTTGAACTTCAATATCGGGCATTAAATTTTTTCCAGTTTCTACAACTACTTTTTGAGTTGGACCTTCAGTAATAATAAGTTCCACTTTTTTTTGTACTAATATTCTTGTAAAAACAGGTGTTTCAAATTCTTGTTGAATTATTGTACCCGCAGTTTGCCAGCAATTTCCTGCATCTTCACTGTTACAGCTAATAAAACCAATTAAATAAATTATGTAAATTATTTTTTTCATAAATAGTTATTAAATAAAACTAGAATTTATATCCTATTCCAAATTCCAATGCTTCAGCCCTAAATAAATTTATTTTCATAGTAATTTCAGAAAATAGGTGTTTACTTAATTTATACTTTAAACCAAAACGTTCATAAACTCTACTAACGTATGGAAAAGGATAATAAATTGTATATCCAATTTGAGAAATAAAAGAAAAATTGTTTTGCATTAACTCATGACCAACAAAAATTCCAGCCCTTGAATAATCATTTTCATTATAGGTTTTTCCTTCTTCTGTATTAATGTTTTTAATGTGATTTTTTAAAAATTCTGATTTAAAATAATCTGTTCCAAAGGTTAAATTAGAGAATTTATTAAGTGTTTTACTACCATAAAAGGTAAGGGTATAAAAAGGAAATAAACCGCTGTTAATTTCTAACGATTCGTTGTATCCAGCTCTTAAAATTAAATTAAAATACAGCTTTTTATCAATTTCAGAAATTGTGTTTTCATCTTTTGAGGTTGCTATTTTTATAGGTTCTAATAAATAGTTAATTCCTAAATTAAGATTAACGGTGTTAATTCCTAAATTGGGATTTTTTAGTGCAATGTTTGAAAAATGTATTAAACTTACTCCAGTATTTACACTTAATTTTTCCTTCTTTAATAATTGAAAAAATTGTAATTTTAAAAATGCTGATGCAAGTAATTTAGAACCAATTGCTTGATTTTTTGGATTTGTTTCAGCATCGTAAGTTTTGGTTGCATATCCCAAACCAAAACCACTGATAAGTTTTAATTGGTTATTTGAAGTATTTTTTAAATTATAACTGTAATGTCTATAACCTCCAAACACTTCACCTAAAACAGAAGAGTTAAAGTTTTGATATAAAAAAGAATAACCTCTTTCTGGGTAGTTATAAAGTTTATTAAAATGAGTGTTTTTTGTATTTGTTGTATTGAAACTTAAAAGTACTCCAAAAGAATTTCCCTCAATAGCATCTTTTAGTTTTTTATCGTGTTCAATCGGTTTTCCAAAAAAGAAATCGGTTTGAATATTATTGTATTTAAAAGTTTCATTTTGCGAAACACCTTGTAATGTGAAAAGTAGAAAAAATACAATTATTAAATTTTTCATAAATAATTTTTAAAGTCTAATTCCAACACCAAATTCAACAGTTTCGGCGTCAGCGGCATGTGCCTTCAGCCTTATAGAAGCAAACCATTTTTCGTTTAAATAGCGTTTTAAACCAAGTGTTTCATAAACTCTGCCACCATAATTAAAAGGGTATTTTACATAATATCCAACTTGAGTTTCAATGGAAACTTTATTTATAAACAATTCGTGTCCTAGAAATACCCCAACTCTCGAAAAATCGGAAGTTTCCTTAAAATTTAAATGAGGTATAGATAAACTCAATTCGTAATAATCTTTTAAAATAGGGGAAATATATAAATCTGCTCCAAATTGTAAGGCAGACTTTCTATTTAAACGTTTGTCTGCATAAGCTGAAAAAACATAAAAGGGTTTTATACCACTACCAATAATTTCAGATTCGTTAATACCGCTTCTTATAGCAAAATTATATTTTACAGGTTCAGTAAAATGCTTGCTTTCTGAAGAAGGAATATAATTTAGGGTACCACTGTTGGCATCAAAATCATAGTTTAATCCTAAGGTTACTGCCCAAACATTTGTACCGGAATTAGGAGATTTAATATTTGAATTTGAAGCATGTATAAAAGTTAAACCAGCATTTAACCCTAAATTATTAATCAATTTTTCACGTTGAAAATATAATTTAAAATAGGTGCTTGAATTTAAATGAGACCCAAATGCAGTGTTCTTGTTATTTGTTTCTTTATCATAAGGATTTGTATTATATGCTAATCCAATTCCGGTTCTAAATATTAATTGATTTAGTGAAGTTTTATTGGTGAAATAAAAATTATAATGGCCGTAAACAGAATATAATTTACCTAAAATATCTGACTTGTAATCCTGATAACCAATAGAATATCCAAAATCAGGATAATTGTAATGTTCTTGCCAGTTTTCTTCTCCATACGTCCTTTTATTATAACTCATAAAAATTCCCGTTGGATGTCCTTGTAACAAAATTGATGCATCCGGATTTTGGCGCAATATATTTCCGTAAAAATAATCGGCTTGTAAATAAGAGGAATTAGATTGGGAATAACTTATTGAATAACTAGCAATTAATAATAAATAAAATATTTTTTTCATAAGTTACTTATTGCTAATTAAGTTTATAGTTAATTTGTTCATTTTTGAAAACCTCTAGTAATTCGTTTGAAATATCTATTTTAAAACTGCGACTTGGTAAATTCAATTGTAATTTTTCTTGTGTGTCTCTAACGGTAAAATGCAAGTTTTTAGTGCCTTTAAAATCGTTTAAAATAGTATTAATTTTTTTTATATTCTGCTCATTTACATCTTTGATATCAAGGTTTAAAGTAATCTTTTTTGAAAATTCCTTTAAAATATCTTGTAGTAATTGAATGTTAGTAAAAGATAAGCGCACATCATTATTCCAACCTTTTTTACCAAATATTTTAATAAATAAGAATGAATTTGGAACAAAAAAATGTTTAAACCTCAAATATTCTTCACCAAAAATTCTAAATTCATAAGAGCCAGAATAGTCTTCAACAGTAAATAATGCCCAGCCTTTTCCATTTTTTGAAATTCTATGTTCAACATTTGTTAAAATACCACCAACTGCTAATTCTCTGTTTAGTAAATTATCTTGGTTTTGAAATGCGGAAAGTTGCGTGTGGCAAAAATATTTAATTTCAGTTTTAAAATCATCTAAAGGATGCCCTGAAATATAAATACCAATTAGTTCTTTTTCTTTGGATAACTCTTCCATAACTCCCCATTTTTCAGCAAATGGAATTTCTGGTTCTGGAAATTGAATTTCAGAAGTTTCACCAAATAAAGAAACTTGAGCAGAATTCTTATTTTCTTGATATTTATTACCGTAGCGAATAGCACGTTCAATAAATGTTACGCCTTTATCATCTAATTGGTAATACTGAGCACGATGCACATTTTTAAAGGAATCAAATCCACCAGCCATTGCCAAACCATCAAAAGCCTTTTTACTGGCAGCTCTTAAATCAACACGTTTAGCCAAATCAAAAATTGAAGAATAATTACCATTATTTTTTCGCTCTTTTACGATGGCATCAACGGCAGCTGCTCCAACGCCTTTTATAGCGCCCATTCCAAAACGGATAGCACCTTCTTTATTTACCGCAAATTTATAATAGGATTCGTTAACATCAGGACCCAAAACAGGAATTCCAGCACGTTTACATTCTTCCATAAAAAATGTAACCTGCTTAATGTCATTCATATTGTTAGATAAAACGGAAGCCATATATTCAGCTGGATAATGGGCTTTTAAATAGGCTGTTTGGTAAGCAATATATGCATAGCAAGTAGAGTGAGATTTGTTAAATGCATAAGCAGCAAAAGCTTCCCAGTCCTTCCAAATTTTTTCTAATTTTTCTTCAGGATGGTTATTCTTTTTACCTCCTTCAATAAATTTTGGTTTTAATTTTTCAAGTAATGCAAAAATCTTTTTACCCATTGCTTTTCTTAGCATATCTGCATCACCCTTGCTAAAACCAGCCAATTTTTGTGAAAGTAACATTACCTGTTCCTGATATACTGTAACACCATATGTTTCTTTTAAGTGTTCTTCCATTTCAGGTAAATCGTACTCTATGGCTTCCTCTCCATGCTTTCGCATAATAAAAAGTGGAATATATTCCATTGGGCCAGGTCTGTACAAAGCATTCATGGCTATTAAATCAGCAAACTCTGTTGGTTTTAAAGATTTCATATGCTTTTGCATACCTGGAGATTCATATTGAAAAACTCCAATAGTTTCACCTTTTTGAAAAAGCTCATACGTTTTTTCATCATCTAAAGGGAAATCATCAGGAATTAATTCAATACCGTGTTTTGCTTTAATAATTTTAACAGTATCCTTAATTAATGTCAATGTTTTTAACCCTAAAAAATCCATTTTAAGCAACCCGGCACTTTCAACAACATTATTGTCGAACTGTGTAACGTACATGTCTGAATCTTTTGCAGTTGCCACAGGAATAAGGTTGGTTATTTTTTCAGGTGTAATAATAACTCCACAGGCGTGTGTTCCAGTATTTCTTACAGAACCTTCTAAAGATCTTGCCTGCCTAATAGTTTGTGATTCTAAATTATCACCTTCTGCAATTTTTATTAATTCATTTATATTTTCAATTTCTTCAGCACGTAAACCCTTAACTTTTTCTTTGCTTTTTGCATCTTCACCAAAAATATGCTGCAATTTTATTCCAGGAATTAATTTTGCAATTCTATCAGCATCTGGTAACGGCAAATCTAAGGCTCTGGCAGTATCTCTAATAGATGATTTTGCAGCCATAGTACCATAAGTAATAATTTGAGCAACTTGGCTGGCACCATATTTTTCAATTACAAAATCTATAACTTTTTGTCTTCCTTCATCATCAAAATCAATATCAATATCGGGTAATGAAACACGATCTGGATTCAAAAAACGCTCAAAAAGTAAATCGTATTTAATTGGGTCAATATTTGTAATCCATAAACAATATGCAACTGCAGATCCTGCTGCAGAACCACGGCCTGGCCCCACTGAAACTCCCATTTTTCGTGCCTCCAAAATAAAATCCCAAACAATTAAAAAATATCCAGGATAGCCCGTTTTTTCAATAATTGAGAGTTCGAAATCTAAACGTTCTTGTGTATCAGCATCTAAATTTTCTCCGTATCTTTTTTTGGCACCCTCAAATGTTAAATATTTTAAATAGGCATTTTCACCACGCACACCACCATCTTTTTCATCTTCAGAATTAACAAACTGGCTTGGGATATTAAACTTTGGAAGTAATACATCACGCGCCAAAGTATATACTTCAATTTTATCAACAATTTCTTGAATATTAATAATGGAATCTGGTAAATCTTTAAACAAATTTTTCATTTGTTCCTGAGATTTAAAATAGTATTCATTATTTGGTAAACCGTATCTAAAACCCCTTCCTTTACCTTTTGGAGTTGCTGTTTTTTCTCCATCTTTTACACATAATAAAATATCATGTGCTTCTGCCTCATCTTCAGTGGTATAAAATGTGTTATTTGTGGCTATTAATTTTACTTGATGTTTTTTAGAAAATTCAATAAGTACGTTATTAACGTGATTTTCATTTTCTTGATTGTGACGCATAATTTCTAGATAAAAATCTGTGTCAAATTGTTCTTTCCACCAAATTAATGCTTCTTCAGCTTGTTTTTCACCAATATTTAAAATTTTACTAGGAATTTCACCGTATAAATTTCCTGAAAGTACTATTAAGTCCTCTTTATATTGTGCAATTATATTTTTGTCTATTCTGGGTACATAATAAAATCCATCGGTATGAGAAATGGAAGACATTTTAGCCAAATTATGATAGCCGTTTTTGTTTTTAGCTAAAATAACTATCTGATAACCATTATCTTTATGAGTTTTATCTAAATGATTCACGCAAACATTAAATTCGCATCCTAAAATTGGTTTTATAGGTAATTTTGGATGTTCCCCTTCTTTTAAATTTTTATTAAACTTTTCTACTGCGTTGTTATGTGCTAACGCTTCTCTCACAAAATAAAATGCACCCATCATATTTCCGGTATCTGTAATTGCTACAGCTGGCATTTTATCTTTTATGGCTGAATTTATAAGGTTACTTACACTGGAAGTGGATTGTAAAATTGAGAATTGAGAATGACAATGTAAATGTGCAAAATTTGAACTTTCAAGATTTTGAAGTGTTTTTTCAGAATGTTTAAGTATTTCAGGTTTCTCTTCAGATTTTTTCTTTAAACGCTTACTTTCTTTTTTTAAGTTTAAATGTTTTAACCCAATTACGTTTATAACTGATGGATTTTTAACATCAAATTTTCCAAAATAATCAGAAGGAACATCAAGCTCTTCTTTTGTAAAAACGCGTTGCCTTATTAATTCTAAAAAACAACGTGTAGTAGCTTCTACGTCTGCAGTTGCGTTATGTGCTTCAGCAAAAGGAGTATTAAATAAATGTTGGTGTAATTCAGTTAATGTTGGTAATTTAAACTTTCCGCCTCTACCACCTGGTAATTGACATAAAGTTGCTGTAGTTTCTGTACAAGTATCTAATATAGGTAATTCATTTAACGGAGTTTTTAATTTTTTTCTAAAATACTCGCAACCCATTATATTAAGGTCGAAATTTACATTTTGACCAACTACAAATTTAGATTTAGATAAGGCTTCATTAAATAGAAATAAAACTTTTTCTAAGTCTTCACCTTTTTCCTGAGCTAATTCGGTTGAAATTCCATGAATTTGTTCCGCATCATATGGAATATTATAACCTTCAGGTTTAATTAAATAATCCTGCTGTTCAATTAATTCACCTAATTCATTATGTAATTGCCAAGCAATTTGAACACATCTAGGCCAATTATTAGTGTCTGTAATTGGCGCATTCCATTTTTTTGGTAAACCTGTGGTTTCAGTGTCAAATATTAAAAACATGTAATGTTATTTGTTGTAAATAATGAGTTTTTAAAAGTATGAATTTAATGAAAATCTAAATTCTATAATAAGTCTTTTTTATTAACAATCCTATTTTCCTATCATTCAAAAAATGAAATGCGCCTGTTTTTTAAAATTTTAACATTAAAAGGGAATTATGTTAAATTGTAATTCAAACAATTTTTTTTGGTAAAACACTAACATTCGTCAGTTTTTAAAATATTTTTAAGTGTTAATTTTACAATTCCATTTTAATGAAGATTTATGGTTATGGAAAAATTGGACTTAGAAAGCTACAAAGGTGGTAATAAAAATGAAATAAAACATGAAGGCTATATTTCAAAAATTACTAACCAAGTTATTACGGTGTCTTTAAAGGGAAATGTTAATTGTGAGGGATGTAAAGCCCAATCTGCTTGCGGTGTTTCAGAATCTAACGATAAAGAAATAGAAATTCTTAATACCAATCAGTCGTTTAAACTTAGTGACCCTGTAAATGTGGTTTTAGAAAAAAGTTTGGGTTTAAAAGCTGTTTTTTGGGCTTATGTTTTTCCTTTTATTTTAATGATGCTTACACTTATAATTACTTCAAATTTTCTTAAAGAATGGATTGCAGGATTGGTATCATTATTTATGCTAATCCCTTATTATTTTGTGCTTTATAAAATGAAATCTTCATTTCAAAAAGCATTTCAAATTTCAATTTTAAAATTTAGTTGAGAATGACAGATTCAGTTTTGTATAGTGTTTTTTTATTAGCTTCTTTAGGGATTGTAGCGGCGGTTGTGCTCTATGTGGTTTCTAAAAAGTTTTATGTGTATGAAAATCCTTTAATAGCAGATGTTGACGAAATTTTGCCAGGAGCTAATTGTGCAGGTTGTGGTTCTCCAGGATGTAAATCTTTTGCCGAAAGATTGGTGAATACAGAAGATATTTCAGATTTATTTTGTCCGGTAGGAGGAAATGATATTATGAAAGAAGTTGCTGCAATATTAGGAAAAGAAGTAGTAGAAAGAGATCCAACTGTAGCAGTTTTGCGCTGTCAAGGAAGTTGTGAGGTTAGACCAAAAACTACCGAATATCAAGGCCCAAGAACTTGTGCTATTTCTGCAATGGTTTATAGTGGTGAAACGGATTGCCAATATGGTTGTTTAGGTGATGGAGATTGTGTTAAGGTGTGCAAGTTTGATGCCATGTATATGGATGAAGCCACTGGCTTACCTGTAATAATTACAGACAATTGTACATCGTGTGGTGCTTGTGTTGAAGAATGCCCTAGAGATATAATTGAAATGCGCCCGCGTAATAAACGCGACCTAAAAGTTTTTGTTGGTTGCCTAAATGAAGATAAAGGTGGTATTGCGAAAAAATCTTGTTCAGTGGCTTGTATTGGATGTTCAAAATGCGAAGATATTTGTCCGAAAGATGCTGTTGTAATGGTAAATAATTTGGCATATATAGACCCGGTTTTGTGCACACTTTGTAGAAAATGTGTAGATGTTTGTCCAACACATTCAATTATTGAAACTAATTTTCCGCCTAAAAAAGTAAAAAAAGAAGTTGAAAAGAAAGTTGAAGTAAAAGTAGCAGTGGTAAAAGAACAAATAGTTGCTGAATCCAAAAAAAGTAAAACAGATGCTTAAAACATTTCCAAAAGGTGGAATTCACCCTCCTGAAAATAAAATTACTTCATCCAAAGGAATTAAAAGAATGACAGTTCCAAAAGTGGTAAATGTCCCAATTGCTCAGCATATTGGTATTCCTGCGGAAATTGTTGTTGATAAAAAAGACAAAGTTGAAATTGGTCAGGTAATTGCAAAATCTGGTGGATTTGTTTCTTCAAATATACATGCTCCAGTAGCAGGTGTAGTAACCAAGTTAGATATGATTATTGATACAAGTGGTTATAAAAAACAATGTATTGTAATTAGAACTGATGCTAAAGATGAAGCTAATTTTGAAGAAAAGGAATACCCTTTGAAAAAGAACATTGAACTAGAACCTAAAGAAATTTTAAAACGAATTTCTGAATACGGTATTGTTGGTTTAGGTGGAGCAACATTTCCTTCACACGTAAAATTGAATGTTCGAGAAGATAAAAAAATTGATTGTCTTATTATTAATGGTGTAGAATGTGAACCTTATTTAACTGCCGATCATAGATTAATGTTAGAAAAGGCCGAAGAAATTGTTGTTGGAATTAAAATTTTAATGTTTGCCTTAAAAATTGATAAAGCAGTAATTGGAATTGAAAATAATAAAAAAGATGCCATTAATCTTTTTAAAAATAGTGTAAAAAATGAAGTTGGAATTGAAGTTGCCGCACTTAAAGTAAAATATCCGCAAGGTGGTGAAAAACAGCTGGTAAGGTCAATTTTAAAGAGAGAAGTTCCTAAAAACGGATTGCCTTTAGATGTAGGCGTAATTGTGCATAATGTAGGAACCATTTTTGCTATTTATGAAGCTATTCAACATAACAAACCTTTAATTGAACGTGTTGTAACAGTTACCGGTAAAAATTTAGAAAATCCATCAAATTTTTGGGTAAAAATTGGAACACCAATTAAAGATTTAATTGCTGAAGTTGGAGGCTTGCCTGAGGGAACAAGAAAGTTAGTAAATGGTGGTCCAATGATGGGAAAAGCTATTAAAAATACCGATGTTCCTGTTACAAAAGGAACTTCAGGGATTTTAGTTATTTCAGAAGATGAAGCCAGTAGAGGCGAAGCAAAAAATTGTATTCGTTGTGGTGAATGTGTTTTTGTTTGCCCAATGGGATTAGAACCTCATTTATTAATGAATTTATCAGAAAAAGGATTGTATGAAAAAGCTTCAAATGAAGATATTATGACTTGTATTGAGTGTGGTTCATGTAGTTATGTATGTCCATCACATCGTCCGTTGTTAGATTATATCCGTTTTGGAAAAAGTATTGTTAAAAAGTTAGAAACCTCTAAAAATTAAAATGAGTCAACCTATTATAATATCGGCCTCACCACACGTGCATTCAGATAGAACTTCAAAAAAATTAATGTACGATGTTGTGATAGCTTTAATTCCTGCATTTTTAGTTTCATTATATGTATTTGGAATTGGAGCATTTATAGTTACTGCAGTTGCAGTAATATCATGTTTATTGTTTGAATATCTGATTCAGAAGTTTTTGTTAAAAACCGAAGTTACCATTGGTGATGGTTCAGCATTAATTACTGGAATTTTATTAGCATTTAATTTACCTTCAGGTTTGCCAATTTGGATGATAATTGTTGGTAGTTTGGTTGCTATTGGAATTGCAAAATTATCTTTTGGAGGACTCGGGTTTAACATTTTTAATCCAGCCTTAGTTGGGCGTGTATTTTTATTGGTGTCTTTTCCCGTGCAAATGACAATGTGGCCTACGGCTGTTGTTAATAACACTTCTATTGCCGATGCAGTTACTGGAGCCACTCCTTTAGGATTAATAAAAGAAGGGTTAATGTTTGGTGATACTATGACTAATATAAGTGCTGATTTACCATCAAATATAGATTTATTTATAGGGCTAACAGGTGGTTCAATTGGAGAAATATCAGCACTAGCATTGTTGTTAGGTGGAATTTATTTAATAGTTAGAAAAGTTATTACTTGGCATATTCCAGTAACTATGTTAGTTACTATGGCTGTTATGACTGGAATTTTTTGGCTAATAAACCCAGAGCAATATGCAAGCCCTTTAATTCACATTCTTTCAGGTGGAGCGCTATTAGGAGCATTTTTTATGGCAACGGATTTAGTAACCAGCCCAATGACAAAAAAAGGAATGCTAATTTTTGCTATTGGTATTGCAGTAATTACAGTTGTAATTAGATTGTTTGGAGCATATCCTGAAGGTGTTTCGTTTGCAATTTTAATAATGAATGCATTTGTACCATTAATCAATACCTATTTTAAACCAAGAAGATTTGGTTCAAAAATCAAATCCAAAATTGTGTAATTATGAGTAAAAAGAAAGATACATTTATAAATATGGTAGTATCGTTATTTGTGATTACCATAATCTCAGGATTTTCGTTGGGATTTGTTAACGATTTAACACTTGAACCAAAAGCTAAAGCTAAGTTAGAAAAGAAGGTAAATGCCTTAAAGTTAGTGTTGCCAACTTTTGACAATAATCCTGTTGAAGATGTTTTATTGATACAGGTGGAAAATATAAAAGTTAGTGTTGAAGTTTATCCAGCCTATCAAAGTAATGAATTTGTAGGAGCAGCAATTATTGGTTCAACCGAAAAAGGTTTTAGCGGATTAATTAAAATTATGGTTGGTTTTAAACCTGACGGAACTATTCAAAATATTGCAGTTTTAGAACAGAAAGAAACTCCAGGTTTGGGAACAAAAATGAAAGACGAAAAGTTTTTGGCTCAATTTAGAGATAAAAATCCAGCTTCATATAATTTAAAGGTTACCAAGGATGGAGGTGAAGTTGACGCTTTAACTGGCGCAACTATTACATCTCGTGCTTTTGGAGAAGCTGTGCAAATGGCTTTTGATGAGTTTGTAAAAAATAATGGTTCATTAATAAGACTTAAAAATTAAGAATTATGGCTGAAAAAGTAAATCAAACCCAGAATTTCTTAAAAGGAATCGTTAAAGAAAATCCGGTATTTGTAATGTTGTTAGGGATGTGTCCAACTTTAGGAGTTACCTCATCAGCATTTAACGGGTTAGGAATGGGAGTTGCTACTTTATTTGTATTATTAATGTCAAATATTGTAGTTTCATTGGTAAAATCACAAATACCAAGCAAAGTTCGTATTCCAGCATTTATTATTATTATAGCTTCATTTGTTACCATAGTTGAAATGGTTTTAGAGGCTTTCGTACCATTTTTATACGAGCAACTAGGGATTTTTATTCCGTTAATTGTAGTGAATTGTTTAATACTGGGAAGAGCAGAAGCATTCGCATCAAAAAACAATATATTATCATCAATTTTAGATGCTTTAGGAATGGGATTAGGTTTTGTAGTTGCCTTAACACTTTTAGGTGCTACTCGTGAAATATTAGGAAGTGGAAGCTTATTTGGATTAAAATTTGTGCCTGAAGATGCCAATACTTTTATCCTGTTTATTTTGCCTCCAGGAGCCTTTATTGCATTAGCATATTTAACTGTTTTATTTAACAAAATTTCAATTAAAACAACATAAAATGGATTATATTATTATTTTAATAGCAGCTGTTTTTGTAAACAACATTGTACTTTCTCAGTTTTTAGGAATTTGCCCATTTTTAGGAGTTTCAAACAAAGTGTCTACTTCTGTGGGTATGTCTGGAGCTGTTTTGTTTGTAATGACAATTGCAACAATGGCAACTTATTTACTACATGAGTTTATATTAGTGCCAGCAGGTTTAGATTATTTAAGAACTATTACATTTATATTAGTAATAGCTGCATTAGTACAAATGGTTGAAATAATTCTGAAAAAAGTGAGTCCGCCATTGTACCAGGCTTTGGGAGTATTTTTACCTTTAATAACAACTAACTGTGCTGTTTTAGGTGTGGCAATTTTAGCCCTAGGATTAGAAGGTGGAAGCTTATTAAAAGCAGTATTTTTCGCGGTATCAAACTCTATCGGTTTTGGACTGGCTTTAATAGTTTTTGCAAGTATTCGTGAGCATTTAGAACTGGCAAATATTCCAAATGGTATGAAAGGAGTACCTATTAATTTATTAGTTGCAGGGTTGTTATCCTTGGCATTTTTAGGTTTTACAGGGTTGGTTTAGTTTAGTTTAAAAGTTTAAAAGTTTAAAAGTTTAAAAGTGAAAGGTTAAAAGGTTATTGAAAATAATTTTTTCACAAAATACACAAAGAAATTACAGAGTACGCCACGAATAATATTCTCTGAGGACTTTGTGTTTTTTTCGTTAAATGTAAAACCTACTTCTTACTTTTTGACTTCTCACAACTGAAAACCAAACTTTTATACTTTTTAACCTTATATATTAAAATATCTCATTATATTTGCAACCTCAAAATTTATAACCAAGGTCGAGAACCTTAAAAATTAAAAAAAATGTCAGTAAAAATTAGATTACAAAGACACGGTAAAAAAGGAAAACCATTTTATTGGATTGTTGCAGCAGATGCACGTTCAAAAAGAGATGGTAAATACTTAGAAAAAATTGGGACTTATAATCCTAATACAAATCCAGCAGCTATTGATTTAGACTTAGATGGAGCCGTAAAATGGTTGCAAAATGGTGCACAACCAACTGATACTGCAAAAGCAATTTTATCTTATAAAGGTGCTTTGTTAAAAAATCATTTAGCAGGTGGTGTTAGAAAAGGTGCTTTAACTGAAGAACAAGCAGCAGAAAAATTCCAAGCTTGGGTAGATGAAAAAGCAGGAAAAATTAGTGCAAAAGTAGATGGTTTAGCAAAAGCAGAAGCTGATGCAAAAGCTAAAGCTTTTGAAGCTGAAGTAAAAATTAACGAAGAGCGTG
The DNA here is from genome assembly GCF_003384935.1 of Lutibacter oceani. Classification (GTDB taxonomy): domain Bacteria; phylum Bacteroidota; class Bacteroidia; order Flavobacteriales; family Flavobacteriaceae; genus Lutibacter; species Lutibacter oceani. Next base: position 472,008 of record NZ_QTTQ01000009.1, on the reverse strand, counting down.
CTGCTGCTGCTAAAGAAGTAGAAGAAGCTGCTATTAAAGCTGAAGCAGATGCTAAAGCTGCTGCACAAGCTGCAACAGAAGTAGTTGAAGAAGAGGCTCCTCAAACAATTGATGACGTACAAGCTGCGGCTCAAGAAGAAGGAAAAAAAGAGTAAGCTATTTTTTCGATAATGCGTAAACAAGATTGTTTTTATTTAGGCAAAATCGTAAGGAAACATAGCTTTAGAGGTGAAGTTGTTGCTAAATTAGACACAGATGAACCTGAACTTTATAAAAATTTGGAATCAGTATTTGTTGCTTTAGGTAATAATCTGGTTCCATTTTTTATTGAAGAAAGTTTACTTCAAAAAGGAAATCAACTAAGAATTCAGTTTGAAGATGTTGAAAGTGAAGAAGATGCTGATGCTATTTTGGGTTCAGAATTGTATTTACCTTTAGAATTTCTTCCAAAATTAACAGGAAATAAATTTTATTTTCACGAAATAATTGGTTTCGATATTGAAGATTTAAATTATGGGTATGTTGGTGTTATAACTGGAGTTAATGATTCGTCAGCCCAACCATTGTTTGAAATAGATTCAAACGGAGCAGAAGTTTTTATTCCAATGATAGATGACTTTATTAAAAAGGTAGATAGAGATAATAAGAAAATTATTGTTGAAGCACCTGCTGGATTAATAGATTTATATCTAAATAATTAAATTATAGAGAGGTGGCCGAGTGGTCGAAGGCGCACGCCTGGAAAGTGTGTATACGGCAACGTATCGAGGGTTCGAATCCCTTCCTCTCTGCAAAATACTATTTTTAATGTTAAGTAAACCCTTTCAATTCAAACAATTTACTATTCATCAAGATAAAACAGCTATGAAAGTTGGTACGGATGGTGTATTACTAGGTGCTTGGGTAAAAATAGATTCAAATTATTTTAGTGCTTTAGATATTGGAGCTGGAACTGGTTTAATAGCTTTAATGATTGCGCAAAGAAGTACTATTGAATTAATTGATGCCGTTGAATTAAATAATGATGCCTACGAAGAATCAGTTAATAATTTTGAGCAAAGCCAGTGGGGAGACAGATTGTTTTGTTATCATGCATCTTTGCAAGAATTTACTGAAGAAATAGATGATACCTATGATTTAATAATTTCGAATCCACCATTTTATACTTCAACTTATAAAGATTTATCGGAAGATAGAGCAATGGCCAGACATGCTGAAAGTCTTCCTTATTCAGATTTATTGGCAGGTGTTGCAAAAATGTTGTCAGAAAAGGGAAGTTGCGCATTTATTATTCCTTTTTGCGAAGAAGAAGAATTTATTGCAGAAGCTAAGAAATTTAAACTTTTTCCAAATAGGATTACCAGGGTAAAAGGTGCTAAAAATACGCCTATTAAAAGAAGTTTATTACAGTTTTCTTTTTCTGAAAAATTAATAGAAAAGAGCAATCTTATTATTGAGCTAGAGCGTCATGTTTATTCAGATGAATATAAAAAATTAGTTCAAGAATTTTATATAAAAATGTAGCCTTTTGTTAGCCGATAACATGTTCAGGATTATAACCTAAATAGGGCACCTCTTTTTCACTAAAATTTATCCCATTTTCTTCTAATTCTTTTAAAATAGGTTTGTAAATTTCTTTTGTTACAGGTCTTAAAACCCCAGTTGCATTAATTTCTCCATTTAATATTTTTAAAGTAGCAATTGCTACTGGTAAACCAACAGTTTTTGCCATGGCAGTATATGTTTGGTTGTCTCCAATGCACACCATACTACTTTCAATTTGTTGTTTTTTACCATTCAGTTCATAGCCAATAAGATGTTGCATAACAATCATATCTTTATCATCTTTTTGGAGAGTCCAACTGTCTTTAAGAATTTTTTCAAGTATTTGAGCAGGAGTAGCATTTTTTAAACCTACTTTTTTGGTATTATTAAAGATATCCAATTCTAACAATTTTTCCCAAATAATATCATCTTGATCAATTTTTAGATAATATCTTAATTTTAATTCAACAGAATCATTTGGGTTGTACGCTAAAAACGAATTTGTAAAATCACGATAACTCATGTTTTCTGAGTTTTCCATAATATAACTATCATCTGTCATTCCTAATTGTACAAAAATATTCCAGGCTTTTGAAAAACCAACACGCCTAATTGTGCCTCTGTAAAGTGTTAAAATATCATCCAATCCATAAATACTTCTATATTTTAAAGAATCTCGGTTTGCATAAGCTTCAAATTTCCCAAAACCATCTATATTTAAAATTTCAGTACGTCTAAATAATTTATGATAAGGAATATACTTATAAGTGCCTTCCTGAATAAATTTTGAAGCACCTCCTTGTCCTGCTAATACTACATTTCTTGGATTCCAGGTAAACTTATAATTCCATAAATTATTGTCACTTTCCGGGGCTACCAAGCCTCCACAAAAAGATTCGAAAAGCAGCATTTTACCACCCTTTTCTCTAATTGAATCTATTATTTGCATAGCGCTCATATGGTCTATTCCAGGATCTAGGCCTACCTCATTCATAAATATTAAGCCTGTTTTTGATACTTCTTCATTCAGTTCCATTATTTCTTTTGAAACATAAGAAGCAGTTACCATATTTTTACCATATTTTAAACAATCTTTAGCAACATTTATGTGTAAATGTGCAGGTAACATAGAAACAACAATATTGGTATTATTTATTTCTTTTGTTCTTTGAATATCATCAGAAATATCCAACGCAATTGCAGTTCCATTTTTATGGTTTTGTATTTTACTTTTAGCTAATTCTAAAGAAATATCTGCAACAGTAATATGCAGGTTTTCTGAAGTTGATTTGTTTAATAAATAAGTTATTAAAGATGAAGAAGATTTTCCTGCTCCAATTACTAATATTTTTCGCATCGTAATTTTTTTCAAATGTGCTTTAAATACGAAATTACTAATTTAAAAGGGTAAAAATTACATAATTCGAATTAATTATTGGATGAATTTATTTCATCTAATATTTTTTTAGCTTTTTTAAAATCTGAAGGATCTACTTCAAGTTTGTAACCTTCAACAAATGCTGTTCCAATACTTGTTGCTATATTTTCATCAAAAATATAACTATTAATTCCCCGACTGGATAACAATGCTTTTGCAATGTGAATTTCATGAATTAAACTTGCCGTTAAAACTGTAACTAATAATTCTGAGTTATTTTTCATAATTATTTATTTTTACTTAAATATAAGAAATTTAGCAATTTAAAACTATTTAAAATTTTATATTTGGTGTTAAATAACTATTAAAATGAATAAAAATTTATTAATTGCGGCGGTTATTGGAGCGCTTACAATTATTTTAGGTGCTTTTGGGGCACACGCTTTACAAGAAGTTTTAAGTGTTAATGAATTAAAAAGTTTTGAAACGGGTGTAAGATACCAAATGTACCACGTTATTGTTTTAATGTTTGTTAATAGTTTTTCAGGTTTTAATTTAAAAACCAAAAATGTTGTTACTTACTTTTTTTTGGCTGGAATTCTATTTTTTTCAGGTTCTATTTATGCAATAACTTTTGGTGTTAATGCAAAATACATTTGGTTTTTAACCCCTCTGGGAGGTTTGCTTTTTATTTTAGGTTGGTTAAAATTGGCTTTTTCATTTATAAAAAAGGAGAATTATTAATAGAACGTTAAAATTGCAGAAACTACTTCTTTTTATTTGTGGGCTTAATTAATTAAATATATTTTTGAAAAATTAAAAACCAAAAAAAGAAGAAATTGATTTTTTTTGAAATTTTACGAAAATGTTTTCGTTAAAAATATAAAAATAATTATATGCTTTAAACAAAACAATATCAATATATTAAGTCTTGGAAAACGTTTTAGTAAATAGCAGTTTTTTACTGATAAATGTCATAAACAAGAACTTTTAATTATATGTAAATTTGTTAAAGAAATAATTGAAATAAATAACAGATTAAAACAAAGACTTATGGAAATTCTAAGCAAATCAGTAATTACGTCGTTAAACGACTTAGGTGTTAAAGATGTTAAAGAAGTGATATATAATCCATCTTATGATGAATTATATGAATATGAATTGGATTCTTCATTAGAAGGATATGAAAGAGGATATTTAACTGAACTAGGAGCCGTTAATGTAATGACAGGGAAATTTACAGGACGATCTCCTAAAGATAAGTTTATTGTAAAAGATGATGTTACTAAAGATACTTTATGGTGGAATTCTCCACAAGCTCCAAACGATAACAAGCCAACAACTCAAGCAGTTTGGAATGAACTAAAAGAATTGGTAATTGACGAATTATCAGGAAAAAGATTATTTGTTGTTGATGCTTTTTGTGGTGCAAATGAAGATACACGTTTAAAAGTTCGTTTTATTGTTGAAGTTCCATGGCAAGCACATTTTGTAACAAATATGTTTATTCGACCTACAGCTGAAGAATTGGAAAACTTTGGAGAACCTGATTTTGTTGTAATGAATGGTTCTGAAACATCAAACCCAAACTGGAAGGATCACGGATTAAATTCAGAAAATTTTGTATTGTTTAACTTAACTGAAAAAATCCAGATTATTGGAGGTACTTGGTATGGTGGTGAAATGAAAAAAGGTATGTTCGCAATGATGAACTATTATTTACCATTAAGAGGAATTGCTTCTATGCATTGTTCAGCTAATGTTGGAAAAGATGGAGATACTGCAATTTTCTTTGGATTATCAGGAACTGGTAAAACTACATTATCTACTGATGCTAGTCGTCAATTAATTGGAGATGATGAGCACGGATGGGATGATGAAGGTGTATTTAACTTTGAAGGTGGTTGTTATGCAAAAACTATAAAATTAGATAAAGATTCTGAGCCGGAAATTTATGCAGCTATTAAAAAAGATGCCTTATTAGAAAACGTAACTGTTGATGCTAATGGTAAAATTGATTTTGATGATAATTCAGTAACTGAAAACACACGTGTTTCTTACCCAATTAATCATATTGAAAATATTGTAGCCCCAGTTTCTAAAGCAGGTGCTGCTCAAAAAGTAATTTTCTTATCTGCAGATGCATTTGGTACATTACCTCCAGTTTCTAAATTAACTCCGGAGCAAACTAAATACCATTTCTTATCAGGGTTTACAGCTAAATTAGCTGGTACAGAAAGAGGAATTACTGAGCCAACTCCAACATTCTCTGCTTGTTTTGGTGCAGCTTTCTTAACTTTACACCCAACAAAATATGGTCAAGAGTTAGTGAAAAAAATGGAAGCTAATGGAGCTGAAGCTTATTTAGTAAACACTGGATGGAATGGAACAGGAAAACGTATTTCTATTAAAGATACTCGTGGAATTATAAATGCAATTTTAGATGGTTCTATTGAAAAAGCTGAAACAAAAGTAATTCCAATTTTTAACTTAGAAGTTCCAACTGCCTTACCAGGTGTGCATACTGAGATTTTAGATCCTAGAGATACTTATGAAAATACTGAAGAATGGACAACAAAAGCTACTAAATTAGCTGGTTTATTTATCAAAAACTTTGAGAAATATACAGATAATGAAGAAGGAAAAGCATTAGTTGCTGCAGGACCTCAATTATAATAAATTAAACATTTTGCTTACAAAAAAGCTCGCCATTGGCGAGCTTTTTTTATTAAAAAATAAAAAGAATTTTAAAATAATCCGTTTATTTGAGCGTCAATTTTATCTATAATAGATCCTAAATCTTCTTGATTATCAACAAAATCTAAATTATCAACATCAATTATTAAAAGCTTTCCTTTAGTGTATTTTGTAATCCAAGCTTCATAACGTTCATTAAGTCTGCTTAAATAATCTATACTTATAGAGTTTTCATAATCTCTACCTCTTTTATGAATTTGACCAACTAAAGTAGGTATTGATGCTCTTAAGTAAATTAATAAATCGGGAGGAGTTACCAATCGTTCCATTAAATCAAAAAGAGAATCGTAATTTTGATAATCTCTATTTGGCATTAAACCCATTGCATGTAAATTTGGCGCAAAAATTCTAGCATCTTCATAAATAGTTCTGTCTTGAATTATATTTTTACCACTTTCACGAATTTCTAAAATTTGTCGAAATCTGCTATTTAAAAAATATACTTGTAAATTAAAAGACCAACGTTCCATTTCACCATAGAAATCATCTAAATATGGGTTTTCTTCAACAGATTCGTAATGAGGTTCCCATCTATAATGTTTTGCTAAAAGTTTGGTTAAAGTAGTTTTACCTGCTCCTATATTACCCGCAATGGCTACATGCATAATTAATTTATATGTAAAATTTAAAACGCTAAAGTTAAATAAATTTTTTATGAATTAGTAATACAATTTTAACGGATTAATAAATCAACTTATAACCGTAGCCTCTAATATTTATAATTTGAATTGAAGGGTCTTCTTTTAATTTTTTTCGAAGTTTTGTAATAAAAACATCCATACTCCTCGCGTTAAAAAAATCGTCGTCTCCCCATAGTTTTTTTAAAATAAAGGAGCGTTCTAAAGTTTGATTTTTATTTTTCACTAAATGAAATAATAAATGTGCTTCTCTATGAGTTAATGTTTCAATATGAGAGTTAAACTGAAGCGTTTGTTTTTTTAAGTCAAAAATAAAATTACCTAAATGTATTGGACCATTATTTATATCATTTTTTCCTCTTTTTAAAAGAGCATTAATTCTAACAATTAATTCCTCCATACTAAAGGGTTTTTTTAAATAATCGTTGCCACCAAGGTTAAAACCTGCAACTACATCTTCGGTTTGTGATTTTGCTGTTAAAAATATTATTGGAATTTCTGAATCTTCAACTCTAATTTCCTTAGCCAGTGTAAAACCATCTTTTTTTGGCATCATAATGTCTAAAACCAACAAAAGCGGTTTTTCAGCTTTATAGGTTTTATAAGCTTCTTCACCATTTTCACATAATAAAACTTCAAAATTTCTGGTTTCTAGGCTTTCTTTTATTATTTGTCCTAATGAAGGTTCGTCCTCAGCTAATAATATTTTTATAGGATTACTCATTTAGCAATTCAATTTTAAAAAGGGTGTTATTGTTTTTATCATAAATAATATCAATTTTACCTTTATGTTTTTCAATAATATTTTTGGTGTAAAACAAGCCAATTCCAAATCCTTTTACATTGTGTGTATTACCAGTTGGGATTCTATAAAATTGATCAAAAACTTTATCTTTCTCATTTTTGTGAATACCATTTCCGTTGTCTTTAATTAAAATAACAATATTTTTTTTATCAAAAACCAATTCAATAGTAATTTTATTTCCACCATATTTAATGGCATTATCAATAATATTTCCAATAGCATTTTCAAAATGAAATTTATCTAAATTTAAAACTACATTGCCTATGCTGTTTTTAAAATTGAATTTTTTATTTGTATTTATTAATTCATATTTTTCAATTACATTTTCAATTAGCTTAGCCAATTCAATAGGCTCTTTGGTTAAAACTAAATTCTCTTGATTTAAGGAAGCGGTTTCTAAAATTTTTTCAACCATAACATGAAGTTTAGAAACTTGAGAATTTGCTATGGATATGTATTTTTCAGTTTTTACTTTATCATCCAAAGCATTAAAATTCTTTAAAGCTTCTAAGGCTGTTGAAATAGTTGCAATAGGTGTTTTAAATTCGTGTGTAATATTATTAATTAAATCATTTTTTACTTCAGCCAATTGTTTTTGCTTGTATATGGTTTTTAACAAATATATAATACTTGCAATAATACTGGCCGACAACAATAAAGAAAGTAAAATGCTAATAAATGAATTTCTTAAAAGTAATTTTGTTTCATTGGTGAAAAATAATTCTAACTTACTTCTGTGCGGTAAAAAGGTTGATTTTGAGGTTGTTGTTAAATGCTTTTCAGGAAATTTTTCAAGTTTATATTCAATGGTATTATGAATAAATTCATCATTTCCAGTTCTTTCACCATAACTATATTTTAAACCATAGGTTACATCAATATTATTTCTATTAAATTCATTATTTAAATAAGTATCTAAATTATTTAAATCTAAAGTGTCTCTGGAAATTGAAATAAAAACTTTAGACATTAAACTGTCAATGTTTTTTGGAATCATTTTATTTCTAGTAAAAAATGGATATGGATCATTTCTAGGAGTTTCAATAAATAAAGGTTTGTCATTTTCTAAAATGGCTATATTTTGTAAGGTACTATCAAGTTTTTTACGCAATCCTCTTCTGGAATTTGTTTTTACAATTATAGTATCAGTTTTTTTGTTTTCACCAATAGAATCCACGGAAGTAAAAGTAATAATACCTGATTTGGTTAAATTTACAAAATAGGCTTCTACAGCATTGTCTAAACTTAGTTGGACTTTACTAATAAGGTTTTGCTTGTTTATTTGGTACTCTCTATAATTCCAATATACCTGGGCAGCAATTGTTATTAGTATGGTTATACCAATAAAATAAACTACCCATTTATAATTTTGCTTATTCATAACTTCAAAGTTAAGCACATAAAACGGTAAATCCGAATGGGTTAACAGTAGTTAACACTAATTAACGGTAGTTTTTTAATGAAGCGGTTATATTTGTATTGAAATTAATTTTAAAATTAAAGAAAATGACTAATTTAATATTCAAAATTGTTACAATTTTAATCTTACTTGTAAGTTCAGTTGCTTTTGCTCAAGATTTTCAAGGGAAAGCAATTTATCAAACAAAAACTACTTTAGATATGGATTTTGCAGGTAGCGGAATTCCGGCTGATAGAATAGAAATGATAAAGGAACGAATGAAAAGTCAGTTAGAAAAAACATATACTTTAACTTTTAATAAAACGGCTTCAATTTATAAGGAGGAAGAAAAATTAGACCAAACTGCTGGAGGTAGAGGTGGTATGCGTTTTATGATGATGGGTGGTGGAGCATCTGGTAATTATTATAAAAATACACAAACTAAAACTTCTTCAAAAGAGAGCGAATTTAGCGGTAAAAACTTTTTAATTAAAGATAACTTGGTTGTTTATGATTGGAAAATGGAGCAAGAAACAAAAATGATTGGTCAAAATTTATGTTTTAAAGCAACAACTGTTATTGAAATGCCTAAAAGAGAAACCAATTTTAGATTTGGAAGAAGAGGTTCAAATGAAGAGGATGAAGAAGAAAATAAAGAGCCAGAAATGGAACAAGTAATTGTAACGGCTTGGTATACTTTAGATGTTCCTGTAAGTCATGGTCCTGGAGATTATTGGGGGTTACCTGGCTTAATTTTAGAAGTAGCTTATGCTAATACAAATATTTTGTGTACTAAAATTATAATGAATCCTAAAGATAAAATTGAAATTACAGAACCTTCAAAAGGAAAAGAAGTAAGTCAAAAAGAATATGATGAAATTATTGTAGAAAAAATGAAAGAAATGAGAGAGCGTATGAGAAATGAGCGTCAAAAAGGTGGAAATGAAGGGCATAGAATTAGAATAGGAGGTTAATAAAGAATTAAAATTCTAAAAATAATTAAATGAAAAAAAGCTCATTATTAGTATTGTTTTTTCTTATTTCAATAGTAGCATTTTCACAAAATGTAAAACTTGAAGGAATTGTAAAAAATGAAGCAGGCGAAGTGCTTGAAATGGCGAATGTTATTGCTTTTAAAAAGGGAACAAAATTTTTGCAATCCTATTCAATAACAGATTCTAAAGGGAATTATAAGCTAAGTTTGGAAGAAAATGAAGCTTATACATTAAAAGTAAGTTATTTAGGTTTTAACACTCAAGATGTTGAAGTAACTACTGATAATATTACTGAAAGTTTTTCAAAAGATATTGTTTTAAAGGAGTCAAATGAAGAGTTGAGTACTGTTGAAATTACTTACGAAATGCCTGTTAAAATTGTAGGAGATACCATAGTTTATAATTCCGATTCATTTACTTCAGGAAAAGAAAAAAAACTAGAAGATGTACTTAAAAAACTTCCAGGAATTGATATTGATGATAATGGAGAAGTAGAGGTTGAAGGCAAAAAAGTTCAAAAAGTATTAGTGGAAGGGAAAGAATTTTTTGACGGAGATTCTAAATTAGCAACTCAAAATATACCTGCAAGCGCAATTGATAAAGTGCAAGTTCTAAAAAATTACAACGAGGTTTCAGGGATGCGTGGTGTTACCAATAACGAGGATAATATTGCTTTAAACATTAAACTGAAAAAAGGAAAAGATAAATTTTGGTTTGGTGAAATAAATGCAGGAGCTGGTGATAACGAAAAATATATAGCGAAACCGAAATTATTTTATTACAGCACAAATAAAAGTGTGAATGTTTTAGCTGATTTTAATAATATTGGTGAAACACCTTTTACAATGCGCGATTATTTTAGGTTTACCGGCGGATTACGAGGTGGTATGAGTGGAAGTGGTACAAGTTTTAATGTAGCCTCTGGTGGATTAGGTTTTATGACTGTTCAAAATAATAGAGCTCAAGAAATAATATCTAAATTTGGAGCTTTAAACTTTAGTTTGGTACCCAAAAAAGGATTAGATTTTAATGGTTTTGCTATTGTAAATGATTCTGAAACAAATATGTTTACGCAATCTAATACAGTTTATAATAAAACAGGTTTAACTGAAGATAGCGAAAATTCAGCTACACAAGGAAGTAAATTAGGTCTTTTAAAATTCAGTACAACATATAAACCAAATACCAATGTTCATATTGATTATGATATTTTTGGAAAAATTTCTGAGCAAACAGAATTTAACGATGTAACTTCAACAAATAGAGGAACTGTTGATACTTATAAAGAAGAAAAACCTGTTTCGTTAAATCAGAATTTTAATTTGTATTATACCATTGATGATAAAAATATTTTTTCAGCTGAAATGCAGTATTTGTACCAAAAAGATCAGCCGTTGTATAATGCGCTCGCAACTTCACAACCATTTGAACTTATCCCTTCTTCAAATTCTGAAAGTATTTACAATATTATTCAAAATAAAAAAACAAGCACCAATAAATTTGATGCAAAATTTGACTATTACTACTTATTAACACCAAAAAGTAATATTAATTTTTCTTTAGGAACCACCCTAAGCGGACAACAGTTTACATCTGGTATTTCGCAAGAATTAGATAATGGGTCCATCTTAAATTTTAATGATACTGTGTTAAATAATGATGCAAATTATAATTTTTCAGATGTATTTTTAGGTGTGCATTATAAAATGGTTTCAGGAATTTTTACATTTAATCCAGGAGTTAAATTACATAAATACATAACAAAAGATACGCAATTAGGTACAGTAAATAAAGATAATTTAACCAAAGTTTTACCTGATGTTTATGCAAATTTACAATTTAAATCTTCTGAAAGTTTACGGTTTAATTATGCTATTACTTCACAATTTTCTGATATAAATACTGTTGCCGAAGGATATATTTTAGATAATTATAATTCTTTATCACGCGGAAATAGAACTATTGAAAATTCATTACGTCATAGTTATTCACTAAGTTATTTTAGTTTTAGTATGTTTTCTTTTACCAATATTCACGCATCTGTTAATTATACTAAAAGTGTAAATGGCGTTAAAAATAGTAGTAAACTTATTGGGGTTGATAGAATTTCATATCCTATAAATTCTGATTTTGCAGATGAAACTGTATCGGCAAATTTTAGATATGGGAAAACGTATAGTAGACTAAAAACAAATTTTAGAGCAAATGTTTCAAATTCGATATTTAATAATATAGTAAATAACGAGCAAATTGAATCCAAAACACTAACACATAGCTATCAGGGAAGTGTTGCAACAAAATTTAAGGACGCTCCTAATTTTGAAATTGGTTATCAAAAATCGTTTACAGATTATTCAAATACAGGAAGTACAACAGATCGACCTTTTGCTAATGTTGAAATAGGGTTTTTAAAGAATTTTATTTTAACAGCAGATTATAGTCATTACAATTACAAAAATGATGAAAATACAGTTAAAAACAACTATTCATTTTTAAATGCAAACTTGTATTACCAACAAAAAGATAGTAAATGGGAATTTAAGATTTCAGGAAATAATTTAACAGATAATATTTCAATGAACAGTGATAGATATAATGAAGTTGTAGATAGCAATTCTACATCATTATATTATATTCAGCCACGTTTATTTATGTTGTCTGTAAAATATAATTTATAATTAAAAACAACTATTAATAACTAGAATACAATTTATGAAAAGTAAAAAATCAACAAATTTTTATATGCGAATTATCCACCGATATTTAGGATTTTTTCTAATTGGAATTATGATTGTTTATGCGCTAAGCGGAACTGTTCTTATTTTTCGAAATACAGATGCTTTTAAAGTAGAAAAACAAAATGAAAAGAAATTGCAACCAGGTTTAGAAATTGCAGAACTTGGTAAAATGTTAAGAATAAGAGATATTAAAATTGAAAAAACCGAGAACAATATTTTATATTTTAATAACGGAACTTATAATAATAGCACAGGAGTTGCAAATTATACATCCAAAGAGCTTCCTTTTGTGTTGGATAAAATGACACATTTACATAAAGCTACAACTGATAATCCACTATATTGGTTAAATATATTTTTTGGATTATCACTGTTGTTTTTTGCAGTTTCGTCCTTTTGGATGTTTTTACCAAAAACTAAAACATTTAAAAAAGGAATGTATTTTACACTTGGTGGAGTTGTATTAACACTAATTCTAATTTTTATATAAAAATTTAAGTGTGTTTTAAGAACAAAAAAATCCCAACTTTTTAAAAAGTTGGGATTTGTTATTATTGTTTGTTTGGGTTTATAATTGGTTTGATTTGTTAATGATGTATTAAAAATATTAAATAGAATTTTGTAAAGACTTTAAATCTAAGGTTGTAATGTTTTTTCCTTTTTTAATTGCTATATAACTATGTACATTTCCAAGTTCTGAAATTAAAGATAGTTTTGTTTGTACAAATGTTTCATAAGCATCAATATCTGCTAATACAATTTTTAATAAAAAATCAAAATTACCAGATACTTGGTAGCACTCCATTACTTCAGTAAAAGCATTTACTTGTGCTAAAAATTTTTGTAAATAACTTCTGGTGTGCCCTTTTAATTTAACACCAATAAAAACGGTTTGTTTTAAACCTATTTTACGTTCATTTAACAAAGCTACATACTTATTTATATACCCTTCTTTTTCTAATTTTTTTATTCTTTCAAAAACAGGAGTTGTAGAAAGGTTCAATTTTTTAGCTAAATTTTTGGTTGTAATTCTACAGTCGTTTTGTAAAAGGTCTAATATTTTAAGATCTATTTCATCGAGTTTTCCTTTCATTTATTTTTTTTATGGTTACTATATATTAAAGAATAATAATACTTATATGATTCAAAATATAGAATAATATTCTAAATAATACAAATATAATGGTTAAAAATAATAATATTTTAAAGCAACAGATTAAGTTTGTTAATAGAATAATAATTCTGATTTTATTAAAATCGCATTTATGAACAATAAATTAAACAACATATCTACACTTTTTAAATCTTTTTTAACTGTAAAAAATAGCTATAAAGGAGGTAAGGGAATTGTTCCGAAAAATCAAAATCAAAAGGTTTACAAACTTTCATCAAATGAAAATCCAATTGGTACTTCGCCAATGGCAATTGAAGCCATTAAAAATAATTTAAAGGATTTGCATTTATATCCAGATACAACAGATATCCGTTTACGAAAAGCTCTGGAAGTTTATTATAACTATCAGTTAAAAGCAGAGCAGTTTGTTTGTGCTGCTAGTGGGTCTGAACTCTTAGATTTGATAGTTAGAGGTTTTGTAAGAGAAGGTGAAGAAGTAATTGTATCTACCCCTTGTTTTGTGCCTTATAAAATGTTTTCTAGATGGGCAGGTGCTACTATTATTGATGTACCATTATTTATAGAAGATTATGGATTAGATGTTGAGGGGATAGTTAATGCAATTTCAAATAAAACCAGAATAATTTTTTTAACAAGCCCTAATAATCCTACAGGATCTTATATACCTAAAGATGTTTTTGAGGATTTCATGTTTAAAATACCTTCAAATATTGTTGTTGTTTTTGATGAAGTTTATTGGCATTTTGCAGAAGCGAATGATTATGTTCGAGCTTTGCCATATATTTCTCAGTATCCAAATATTATTGCAATTAATAGTTTTTCAAAAACTTACGGTTTAGCAGCTTTACGGGTTGGTTATGCATATACGAATAAAGAAGTTGCAAATTATTTACATCAAATTTGCAAACCTTTTTTAATCACAAAATTATCATTACAAGGAGCAATAGCGGCTTTAAAAGATGTTTTTTTTATTAAAAGAACTATGAATATAATTAAAAATGAACGTATTTTTTTACAATCACAATTTGAAAAAATGTGTATAGACTATTATCCTTCTCAAGCTAATTTTTTCTTAATTAACCCTCCAATTCCAGCAGATGATTTTGTTAAATATTTAGCAGAAGAGGGAATTGCAGTTCGTCCAGTTGAGAATTTTGGTGCAGTTGGAAAAGTAAGAATTTCTATAGGAAATAGAGAAGCTAACGAAGCACTTATTAAGGCAATTAAAAAAATAAATATACTAGCTACAAATAGTTAATAAGCAGTTTTTAATAACTAAAATAAATAAGTTTATGTCACGATATCATATATTAGGAAAGGTGCCAAATAAAAGGCATACAATTTTCGAAAATCCAAATGGCGGAATTTATCAAGAAGAACTTTTTGGAACAGCTGGATTTTCAGGGATATCATCTTTGTTATACCATATAAATCCACCAACAGTTGTAAATGAGATCAAAAATTTGGGTTCGGTATCTCCAGAAATTGCTATTGAGAAAAATATGAAAGCATTGAGCTTTAAAGGGTTTTCTATAAAGCCTGAAAATGATTTTCTTAAAAGTAGAAAAACACTATTTGTTAATAAAGATTTGCATATAGGTTTGGCTGCTCCCAAAGATTTTTCAAAAGACTATTTTTATAAAAATGCAGATGCAGATGAAATGCTTTTTATTCACAAAGGATCAGGAATTTTAAAAACCTGTTATGGAAATATAGTATTTAAATATGGAGATTATTTAATTATACCTAAAGGTGTTATTTATAAAATAGATTTTGATTCAACTGAGAATAGAATTTTATATGTAGAATCTTTTGAGCCGATTTTTACACCTAAAAGATATCGTAATAATTTTGGCCAGCTTTTAGAACATGCACCTTTTTGTGAACGTGATTTTCGTTTACCTAAAGATTTGCAAACTTTTAATGAAAAAGGCAACTTTAAAATTAAGGTAAAAAAGCAAGGAGATTTGTGGGAATATATTTATGGAAATCATCCTTTTGATGTTGTAGGTTGGGATGGGTATCATTACCCTTTCGCATTTTCAATACATGATTTTGAGCCAATAACTGGTAGAATTCATATGCCACCACCAATTCATCAAACTTGGGAATCTGCAGGGTTTGTGGTGTGTAGTTTTGTACCTAGAAAGTATGATTATCATCCAAAATCGATACCAGCTCCATACCACCATTCTAATATTGATTCGGATGAATTGTTGTACTATGTTGATGGAAATTTTATGAGTAGAAATAATATTGAAAAAGGTCAAATTACTTTGCACCCTGGTGGGGTTCCACATGGACCGCATCCCGGAGCAATAGAAAGGAGTATTGGAAAAAAAGAAACGCAAGAATTAGCAGTAATGATTGATCCGTTTAAACCAATGGCTATTACAAAAGAAGCAATGAAACTGATAGTTGAAGACTATTATAAATCTTGGAAAGTTTAATTAAAAAAATTAAATATGTCAACAGAAATAAAAAATTTAAAAGACCTGCAAAATACAGAATATTCATTAAAAAAAATGTTTGATGAAGCTGAGGATTTTCTTCCTTTGTTAGGAACAGATTATGTGGAACTGTATGTTGGAAATGCAAAACAATCAGCTAATTATTATAAAACAGCATTTGGATTTCAATCAGAAGCCTATGCAGGATTAGAAACTGGAATGAAAGATCGAGTTTCGTATGTGTTAAAACAGGATAAAATTAGGTTGGTTTTAACAACTTCCTTAGTAAAAGGAGGACCAATTAATGAGCATATTGATAAACATGGAGATGGTGTTAAAGTTATAGCCCTATGGGTTGAGGATGCAACAAATGCTTGGGAGGAAACAACAAAAAGAGGAGCGAAGTCTTATTTGGAACCAACAAGAGAGGATGATGGAGAAAATGGATATGTTGTTCGCTCAGGAATTTATACGTATGGAGAAACAGTTCATATATTTGTTGAGAGAAAAAATTATTCAGGTGTTTTTTTACCCAATTATAAAAAATGGGAAACATACTACAATCCAAGTACAGTCGGATTGAAATTTATTGATCATATGGTTGGAAATGTAGGCTGGAACGAGATGAATAAATGGTGTGAATTTTATGCTAAAGTAATGGGGTTTGCTCAAATTGTATCTTTTGATGATAATGATATTTCAACAGATTATACGGCTTTAATGAGTAAAGTAATGTCAAATGGAAATGGACGTATAAAGTTTCCAATAAATGAGCCTGCAGAAGGAATGAAAAAATCTCAAATAGAAGAATATATAGATTTTTATAATGGTCCAGGAATTCAACATATTGCTGTAGCAACCAATAATATTGTAAAAACCGTATCAGATATGAGAAGCCGTGGTGTAGAGTTTTTATATGTTCCTGAAAATTATTATGATGACTTATTAGAACGCGTTGGAGATATTGATGAAGATATTGAAGTTCTAAAAGAACATGGTATTTTAATAGATAGAGATGATGAAGGATATTTGTTGCAATTATTTACAAAACCAGTAGTAGATAGACCAACAATGTTTTTTGAAGTTATACAAAGAAAAGGAGCTAAGTCATTTGGAAAAGGTAATTTTAAGGCATTGTTTGAAGCTATAGAACGAGAACAAGAAAATAGAGGTACTTTATAACTTAAAATAATAGATGAAATACGTTTCTGAATATAAACCATTATTAAATAGTGTAACAAAAAGGTTGCCTAAACATTTACATAAGTTCATTGTTAAACAGCCTTATGAAGAATATACAGCCCAAAATCAGGCAGTATGGCGCTATGTGATGCGTTTAAATATAGATTATTTAAAAAATACGGCAAGTGGCTATTATTTAGAAGGGCTATTAAAAACAGGTATTTCTATAGATATTATTCCTAAAATGGAAGGAATGAATCGTATTTTGAAAGAAATTGGTTGGGCGGCAGTTGCCGTTGATGGATTTATTCCTCCAAATGCATTTATGGAATTTCAAGCATATAATGTACTTGTAATTGCCTCTGATATAAGAACCTTGGAACATATTGCATATACACCAGCACCTGATATTATACATGAGGCTGCTGGCCATGCTCCTATAATTGCAAATCCTGAATATGCAGAATATTTGAGAAGATTTGGTGAAATTGGTTGTAAAGCAATTTCATCTGCAGAAGACTATGAACTTTATGATGCTGTAAGACATCTGTCAATTGTTAAGGAAGATCCGAATACACCATTAAATGTAATTAAGGAAGCTGTTGAAAAAGTGAATAAATTACAGAGTGGGCAAGGTGAATTATCTGAAATGGCTCAAATTAGAAATTTGCATTGGTGGACCGTTGAATATGGATTGATTGGAACTATTGAAAACCCAAAAATTTATGGAGCAGGATTGTTATCATCAATAGGTGAAAGTAAAGCTTGTTTAAGTGATGATGTAATTAAAATTCCATACACAATAGAGGCTGCAAAAGTAAATTTTGATATTACTAAACCACAACCACAGTTATTTGTAACACCAAATTTTTCGCATTTAAGCTATGTTTTAGAGAAATTTGCAAATAAAATGGCTATTAGAAAAGGTGGTTTGCAAGGGGTAAAAAAATTAATCACTTCAAAAAGTCTAGGAACAGTTGAGCTGAGTACAGGAATACAAATTTCAGGAGTTTTTACAAACGTTATAAGTTATGAGGGTAAAGTGATTTATATTCAAACTATAGGTAATACAGCTTTAGCTTCAAGAGAAAAAGAACTAATTGGTCATGGAATAACTTATCATAAAGAAGGATTTGGAAGCCCAGTAGGAAAATTGGAAGGTATTAACTTAGCAATTGAAGATATGTCACCAAAAGATTTGGAGGTATATGGAATTTATGAAGGTTTAATAACTGAACTGGTTTTTGAAGGAGGAGTTAAGGTTGTTGGAAAAATTATAACTGGAAAAAGAGACTTGCAAGGTAAAATTCTTTTAATATCATTTGAAAATTGTACAGTAACTTATAAAAATCAAACATTATTTAGGCCTGAATGGGGTATTTATGATATGGCAGTTGGAAAAGAAGTTACTTCAGCTTTTTCAGGTCCAGCCTCACTTGATTCTTTTGATAATATTTTTAAAGTTTCCAAAGAAAAAACGCATAAAATAACCTATTCAGAAAATGAAAGAATATTACACTCTTTTTATGGAGAAGTTAGAGAGATGAGAGAGAAAAAGAAGGTTGATGAAATTCGATTAAAGGAAATATTTAATGAAGTGTTAAAAAATAACAGCCAAGAATGGTTATTATTTTTGGAAATTTATGAATTGGTTTCACATATAAATTATCATTTTTCTGAAGATGTTCTGAATGTTTTGAACACTTTACGATCGGAAAATAAATATACAAAGTTGATTGAAGATGGGTTAAGAATATTAGCCAATAATAAAAAATAATTAAATAGATTTTAGATAAATTATGAAAACATGGGTTCCAATTTCTGAGAATTCAGATTTTAGTATATATAATATTCCTTTTGGAATTTTTTCAACACCTTATAATAAGCGAAGAGTTGGAATAGCAATTGGAGAGTTTGTAATGGATTTGTATGAAGTTTCTAAATTAGGAATTTTTGATAAATTAGATATAGAGCTTGAAGTATTTGAAGCAAATTATTTAAATGAATTTATTTCTTTAGGAAAACCTGTAACAACAAAAGTTCGAACTATTATTCAAGAACAATTATGCGATGAGACTTCTTTATTAAGAACAGGAAAAAATATTTTTTATTTACAAAAAGAGGTAAGTATGCATTTACCTGTTTTAATCGGAGATTATACTGATTTTTATTCAAGTATAGAACATGCTACAAATGTAGGGATAATGTTTAGAGATCCTGAAAATGCTTTATTGCCAAATTGGAAACATATACCTGTTGGATATCACGGAAGATCTTCATCAATATTAATTAGTGGAGAAAATATACACCGTCCTAAAGGTCAAGTAGTACTTCCAAATGAAATGAATCCTATTTTTCAACAATCTTCAAGAGTTGATTTTGAATTAGAAATGGGTTTTGTTATTGGAAAAAAAACTACAATAGGAGATTCAGTATCGATTGATAATGCTGAAGAATATATTTTTGGAAAAGTACTGTTTAATGATTGGTCAGCTAGAGATATTCAAAAGTGGGAGTATGTTCCATTAGGACCTTTTTTAGCAAAAAGCTTTGCGTCATCAATTTCGCCTTGGATTGTTACTCTTGAAGCCTTAGACCGTTTTAGAGTTAGTGGTCCAAAACAAGAGCCTAAAGTTTTACCTTATTTAGCTTTCCAAGGAATGAAAAATTATGATATTAATTTAGAGGTTTCTATTCAACCAAAAAATGGTAACGAAACCATTGTTAGTGAATCAAATTTTAAATTTATGTATTGGAACATGTCACAACAACTTGCACATCATACAAGTAATGGTTGTAATATAAATGTTGGGGATTTAATGGCTTCAGGAACTATTAGCGGTAAAAACCCAAATTCATATGGCTCAATGTTAGAACTTACTTGGGCGGGTAAAAATCCTATACAACTTTCAAATGGTGAAAAGAGAAAATTTATTGAAGATTATGATACAGTTATTATGAGAGGTTATTGTGAAAAAGATGGGATTAGGGTTGGTTTTGGTGAAGTGAAATCTCAACTTTTACCAGTTAAAAAATAATGCATATGGAAAATGTGAAATCTTTTGAACCAGGTTCAATTACTACTGCAAATCTTCAAAATATATTGCTTACAGCGGTTGCTCCAAGGCCAATTGCTTTTGCTAGTACTGTTGATAAATTTGGAAATGTAAATTTGAGTCCTTTTAGTTTTTTTAATGTTTTTAGTTCTAATCCGCCAATATTAATATTTTCACCAGCTCGTAGAGTTAGAGATAATACTACAAAACATACATTAAAAAATGTTGAACAAACTAAAGAGGTAGTAATTAATATTGTGAATCATCAACTAGTTGAACAAATGTCTTTAGCTAGTACAGAATATGGAGATGGTGTAAATGAATTTACTAAATCCGGATTAACAGAAAAAGCATCTATAAAAGTAAAACCTCCTCGAGTTGGAGAATCTCCAGTTTCTTTTGAATGTGTGGTAGATGATATTATTGCATTGGGAAATGAAGCTGGAGCAGGAAATTTGGTTATTTGTAAGGTAGTTTATATTCATCTGAACACTAAATATTTGGATGAGAAAAATCAATTAGATACAGAAAAATTGGATTTGGTAGCTAGAATGGGTGGAAGTTGGTATACAAGATGTACAAAACAATCAATATTTGAAATCCCAAAACCTCTAAATACAAAAGGGATTGGTGTAGATAAACTTCCTAATCATGTTTATAAAACTGAAATACTTACTGGGAATAATTTGGGAAGGTTAGGGAATTGTAACGAAATTCCTTCAGATTCTGAAATAGAATTACATAAAAAACTACCTGAAGTTAATAAAGTTTTGAATATTGAAAATGAGCAGTTGAAATTGGAACAGCTTCATTTACTAGTAAAAAAACAGCTTGAAGATAACAATTTATTGTTAGCAATAAAAACATTGTTTTGTTTGTAGTAAACAGTTGAAGTAAATAAATTTTATTCAAAAAAAAAGCTGTTAAAAAATTAACAGCTTTTTTGTTTTTATAAATTAAAGGCTTCCTTTACCTTATCAACATAATCTAATTTTTCCCAAGTAAATAATTCAACCTCAATAGTTTTCTCAGTACCATCAACGTTTGAAAAGGTTTTAGTAACTGTTCTGTTGTCGCGTCCCATATGCCCGTAAGCAGCAGTTTCTAAATACATTGGCTGACGCAATTTTAAACGTTCTTCAATGGCTGCTGGTCTCATATCAAATAAACTTTCAACTATTTCAGCAATTTCACCATCTGCTTTATCAATGTTGGCAGTTCCATAAGTATTTACATAAATCCCCATTGGTTTTGCAACTCCAATTGCATATGAAACCTGAATTAAAATTTCATCAGCTACACCAGCAGCAACTAAGTTTTTTGCGATATGGCGTGTTGCATAGGCCGCACTTCTATCAACTTTACTTGGATCTTTTCCTGAAAAAGCACCACCACCGTGAGCACCTTTTCCTCCATAAGTATCAACAATAATTTTTCGTCCTGTTAAACCTGTATCACCGTGAGGTCCACCAATTACAAACTTTCCGGTTGGATTAACGTGATACACAATATTATCATTAAATAATGCTTGAATAGCTGCAGGTAATTTTGCAATTACTCTTGGAATTAAAATATGAATAACGTCACTTTTAATTTTAGCCAACATTTCATCATCATTATCTAAAAATTGATCGTGTTGAGTTGAAACTACAATATCTTTAATTCTAAAAGGTACATTATCATCGGTATATTCAATGGTAACCTGACTTTTAGAATCTGGGCGTAAATAGGTAATAGCATTATTTTCTCTTCTTAATTCAGCAAGTTCATGCAAAATTCTATGACTTAAATCCAATGCTAATGGCATTAAATTTTCAGTTTCATTGGTAGCATAACCAAACATCATTCCTTGATCTCCAGCGCCTTGTTCTTCTTTTGTAGCTCTATCTACACCTTGGTTTATATCTTGAGATTGTTCGTGGATTGCAGATAAAACACCGCAAGAATTTCCATCAAACATATATTCACCTTTTGTGTAACCAATGTTATTAATAACATCTCTTGCTATTTTTTGAACATCTAAATAGGTATTAGATTTTACTTCACCAGCTAACATCACTTGGCCAGTAGTTACTAAGGTTTCACAGGCAACTTTTGAGTTCGGGTCAAAAGCTAAAAAGTTATCAACTAATGCATCTGAAATTTGATCAGCAACTTTATCTGGATGTCCTTCAGAAACTGATTCGGACGTAAATAAATATGACATAATTATTTAATTTTAAATTGTTTAAGAAAATTGAAGATTGCGTTGGTCGCTAAAAGGAGTAAATTATTACTGCTTTAGCATTTTTTAATGAGGTTGCAATCAGTTCAAATTTTTCCTCTGAATATTTCGTTTGCAAATTTATGAAAATTTAAAAGCTAAACGAAAAATAACTGTTAAATAATTTCTAAATATATATCTTGTAATGATTTTAAGCTTTTTACGACTTTTATACATAAAACTCATATTTATGTTAAAAAAAATAACCGTATTAGTGCTTTTTACTTTAGTATTTAGCAATTGTTCAGGAGCCGATGAAATGGAAACTATTGTTGAGCAAATCGAAAATGAAGAAAATAATATGAATGAAACCATTTTTATAATGGGAGATTTTATAGATGGTGCACATCCAACTTCTGGGAAAGCTGCTGTTAATTCTGATAAAACGACGTTAACATTTACAAACTTTAAAACCGATAACGGACCAAAATTGTTGGTTTATTTATCAACAGATACCAATTCAACTGAATATGTAAATCTTGGAAATTTAAAAGGTGTATCAGGTGATTTTACGTATTCGATTCCTGCAAGTACGGATCTATCAAAATATAAAATTGTAAATATTTGGTGTGTAGATTTTTCAGTAAGTTTTGGTACCGCCGAATTAAAATAATTATTTTTTTCTTGCATTTAAAAAAAATGTGATTACATTTGTCACATCAAAATAAAGAAAAATGAAAATTATGTTTAACAATATGCCTATTATGATGTGTAAAATTTACACAGAGGATGCTATTGTTTAAAATGTAATAATATATAACAACTAGAAGCCTCTGATTTATCAGAGGTTTTTTATTTTAAAAGAATAACTAAAATGAATTTTAATTTTCAAAAAAACATGTGCAATCGAATTGAAATGTCTATGCAAATGATGCAGAGCACAATGAACTGGTATTGCCAAAAATAAATGGAAAAATAAAATCTGATTAGATAAAAGTCCCTTTGGTAATACCTAAAACCAAAGGGACTTTTTCAGTTAAAAATTTGAATTAAAATATAAAAATCATATAAAATGAGTACTCAAAAAATTTCAACACAAGCATTACACGCAGGACACGATACCACCAAAACAGCAGGAACAAGATCGGTTCCAATTTATCAAACAACGTCGTATGTATTTAATGATACAGAACATGCAGCTAATTTATTTTCATTAAAAGAATTAGGTTTTATTTATACACGTTTAAATAATCCAACAAACGATATTTTACAACAGCGTTTGGCAGCCATTGAAGGAGGAATAGGAGCTGTAGTTTTTGCTTCTGGAACTTCTGCAATTTCAACAGGGTTATTAACTTTATTAAGAGCTGGAGATCATATAGTAGCTTCCAGCAGTTTGTATGGAGGTACGTTTACGTTGTTAAATGTTACCTTACCAAGACTAGGAATTACAACTACATTTGTTGATGCATCAAACCCTGAAAATTTTAAAAAGGCAGTTCAGGATAATACAAAAGCCTTTTTTGTGGAATCTTTGGGGAATCCAAAATTAGATGTACTGGATTTAGAAGCAATTGCAGCACATTCAAAAGCTGCCGGAGTTCCATTTATTGTGGATAATACAGTTGCAAGTCCGGCGTTGTTAAATCCAATCAAGCACGGAGCAAATCTTGTAATTCATTCATTAACAAAATATATTGGCGGACAAGGAAATTCATTAGGTGGTGCTATAATTGATGCTGGAACTTTTGATTGGACAAATGGAAAGTTTCCTGAATTTACAGAACCATCTGCAGGTTATCATGGGCTAGTTTATAGCGAAGCATTAGGTGCTGCAGCTTTTACATTTAAATTAATTTTAGAAGGATTGCGTGATTTTGGTGGAGCATTAAGTCCATATAATGCCTTTCAAATTATTCAAGGGTTAGAAACGTTGCCTGTTCGTATAAAACAGCACAGTGCAAATGCATTGGAATTAGCAAAATGGTTAGAAAGTAGAAACGAAGTGGCTTGGGTAAATTACCCTGGTTTAGAAAGTAGTAAATACAATAGCTTGGCTAAAAAATATTTACCAAAAGGACAAAGTGGACTGGTTACTTTTGGCGTAAAAGGTGGTTTTGAAGCCGCTAAAAAAGTGACTGACGCTACTAAAATATTTTCATTACTGGCAAATATTGGTGACACAAAATCGTTAATTATTCACCCGGCAAGCACAACACATCAACAATTAACTGTTGAGCAACAGGAAGGAGCCGGTGTATCACAAGATTTAATTAGATTGTCAGTAGGGCTTGAAGATATTGAAGATTTAAAGCAAGATTTAGCAGCAGCTTTTAAAACAATTATAAAATAGCATTTTAAATTTTGCCGAAATGTTTTGTATGAGAAAAAATTATTGCGTTAATTTGCCGCTTAGTTCATAAACTTATTGACTATTGTTATCAAGAAAGGCAGAGGGAATAGACCCATTGAAGCCTTAGCAACCCTTTATTAATTAAAGAAGGTGCTAAATTCTACCCATTTTTGGATAGATAACTCAACGTAATTACTTCGTGTAATTTCCGCAATTTCTCGTAACACTATTTTTTAAGCTGAAACAAATAAACTTTGATTTTAAATCAATTTATATAGTATTTAATGAGTCAATTAAAACACATAACAATTACTAATTTTATTCCTGAAAAGGGAAATGAAGGTCAGGATATTAACCTTTCATATCAGCTTTTCGGGAAAGAATTATATACTGCACCTGTTGTTTTAGTAAATCATGCGTTAACAGGAAATTCAGAAGTTGCAGGTGAAAATGGTTGGTGGAAAGATTTGGTTGGTAGCAATAAAGTAATTGATACAGATCAATATACAATTTTGTCTTTTAATATTCCGGGAAATGGTTTTGATGGTTTTGTTATAGATAATTATAAAGATTTTGTTGCCAGAGATATTGCTAAGATCTTTTTAAAAGGTTTAGTTGAATTAAAATTAGAAGAAGTTTTTGCATTGGTTGGTGGATCATTGGGAGGAGGAATCGCTTGGGAAATGGCAGTGATTAATCCAACAATTACCAAACATTTAATCACCATAGCAACCGATTGGAAATCTACAGACTGGTTAATTGCAAACTGTCAAATACAAGAACAGTTTTTATCAAACTCGAGCAATCCTGTGCATGATGCTCGTATGCACGCAATGTTATGTTACAGAACTCCAGAATCTTTTAAGGAACGTTTTCAGCGTTCAAAAAACGAGGAATCAGAAGTTTTTAATGTAGAAAGCTGGTTGTTGCATCACGGTAAAAAATTACAAGAGCGTTTCCAATTATCGGCATATAAATTAATGAATCAATTGTTAAAAACTATTGATGTTACAAAAGATAGAGAAACTACAATTTTAGATTCAATAAAAGCGAATATTCACATAATTGGAGTTGATTCGGATTTATTTTTTACAGCTGAAGAAAACAAGGAAACGCATAAACAACTAGCATTGTTAAACCCAAATGTAACTTATAACGAAATTAATTCAGTACATGGGCACGATGCTTTTTTAATAGAATACAAACAATTAGGAAAAATTATAGAACCAATATTTAATCAACGTTCTAAAAACAATACAATGAAAGTAGTAAAATTTGGAGGGAAATCATTAGCCAATGGAAATGGTTTGGAAAGTGTTTTAACTATAGTTTCAAATAAGGTGGCTAATGGTGAAAAAATTGCAGTTGTTGTTTCGGCAAGAGGTAATACAACTAATCAATTAGAATCTATTTTAGAAAAAGCAAAAAATAGTTTACCGTATTTAGAGGAATTACAGCAATTGAAAGCGTATCAATTAGTAGTTGATAATTCAGTGGACGTGGCTCAAGAATTTCAATTATTAGATGAAATTTTTAAAGGTGTAAATTTATTAGGTGATTACAGTCCGAAAGTAAAAGATCAAATTCTTGCCCAGGGAGAAATTTTAGCTGGTAAAGTTATTACTCATTTATTAAATAAAAATGGGGTTAATGCTAATTTTGTAGATTCAAGAAAATTAATAAAAACAAATAATCAATTTGGTGCAGCCTTGCCATTTGAAAGTGTTTCGGAAGAGAATGTTATTGAACATTTTAGGAATGCAGAAGATGATGTAATTCAGGTAATTACAGGTTTTATTGGCTCAAATTTAAATGGAGAAACTACTACTTTGGGTAGAAATGGAAGTAATTATTCCGCGGCATTAATTGCTAATTTTTTAAATGCTGAAGAATTTCAAAATTACACACATGTAAACGGAATTTATACTGCAAATCCAGATTTAGTTGAAAATTCAAAGAAAATTGAAAAATTATCGTACCAGGAAGCTAATGAAATGGCAAATTTTGGGGCTAATATTTTACATGCAAAAACGATTATACCTTTAATTGAAAAAAATATTCCACTAAGAATTTTAAATACATTTAACGCTGATAACACAGGAACTTTAATTGGTTCTGAAACTGAACGAGGAGGAATTAAATCACTTTCTGTTGAACAAGATGTTGCACTAGTTAATTTAATCGGTAGAGGTTTATTGGGTAAAGTTGGTGTTGATGGTAGAATTTTTAGTGCTTTAGGAAAGGAAAATATAAGTGTTAGCATTATTTCTCAAGGTTCATCAGAGCGTGGAATTGGATTTATTGTTGATGCAAAAGATGGTTATAAAGCTAAAAAAGTGCTTGAAAATGAATTTAAAAGCGAATTTCAAAGTAAAGATGTAAGCCAGATTTATATTACTGAAAATGTATCAGTTATATCTATTATCGGACAAAGTTTATATTCATTTAATCAGCCATACAGTGCTTTAATTAAAAACCATATTACTCCGATTTTAATTAACAATACCGTAACAGGAGAAAATGTTTGTTTGGTTGTTAAAAAAACGGACTTAAAAAAGGCCGTAAATGTTATTCACGGAGAGATTTTTGGAGTTTCAAAAAATATAAACATTGCTATTTTTGGGAAAGGTTTAGTAGGAGGAACTCTTATAAATCAAATATTAAAAAGTAAAGAAAATATTATTAAAAGAAAAAACATCAACCTAAATATTTTTGCAGTTTCAAATTCATCAAAAGTATTGTTGAGTAAAAATGGTGTTGCAGAAAATTGGGAAAAAGAGTTAGAAAACAGTGAGGTTGCAACCAGTGTTCAAAACATTATAGATTATGCTGAAAAGTTTCACTTGGAAAATTTAATTGCAATTGATAATACAGCAAGTAGCGAGTTTGTTAAAAATTATATTGATTTAGTTGAAAACGGATTCGATTTAATTTCTTCAAACAAAATTGCAAATACGTTGGATTATTCTTTTTATAAGGAATTGCGTAAAAAGTTAAAGGAAAATAAGAAAGCTTATTTGTATGAAACTAATGTTGGTGCAGGTTTGCCTTTAATTGATACCATTAAATTATTACATGATTCAGGTGAAAATATCACAGGAATTAGAGGTGTTTTTTCAGGATCATTAAGTTATTTGTTTAACAATTATTCTGTTCAGGATAGGCCTTTTAGCGCTGTTTTAAAAGAAGCAATTGATAGTGGTTTTACGGAGCCAGACCCTCGTGAAGATTTATGTGGAAATGATGTTGGAAGAAAATTGTTAATTTTAGCTAGAGAACTTGATTTACAAAACGAATTTAACGATGTAAAAATTGAAAATTTAATTCCGGAAGATTTACGAGAAGGTTCTGCCAAAGAATTTTTAAGTAAATTAGAAGAGATGGATGCTTATTATCAAAATGTAAAAGACAATCAGAAAGAAGGTCATGTGCTAAGATATATTGGAGATTTATCTGGAAATTTACAAGAAGATAAAGGTGTTTTGGAAGTAAAATTAATTTCAGTTCCAGCAAATAGTGCTTTGGGGCAAATACAAGGAGCGGATGCTATTTTTGAAGTATCTACGGAATCTTATGGTGAAAAACCTATTGTTATTCAGGGTGCAGGAGCAGGAGCAGCAGTTACCGCTCGTGGTGTATTTGGTGATATTTTACGTTTGGCAGAAAAAAATTAAGAGTAAAAATGTAAACCTAACAGGTTTTCAAAACCTGTTAGGTTTACAATGCGTTAGCGATAGGAGTGGCGTCCTTTTTTGAAGTGCAACGAAAAAAAAGATATAACGGATAGCGCGACCTGAAAGGGAACGCCCAAAAAAGTAATATATTAAAATGGATAACAAAAATTTTGAAACAGAAGCGATACGTACGCAATTAGAACGTTCTCAATTTCAGGAACATTCAACACCAATGTATGTTACTTCTAGTTTTGTATTTGAAGATGCTGAAGATATGAGAGCTTCATTTACCGAAGAAAAAGTAAGAAATATTTATTCTCGTTTTAGCAATCCAAATACGACGGAGTTTGTTGAAAAAGTGATTAAAATGGAAGGAGCAGAAGACGGTTATGCTTTTGCAACTGGAATGGCGGCAATTTATTCAACTTTTGCAGCTTTATTAAGTAGTGGAGATCATATAGTTTCTGCGCGTTCTGTTTTTGGTTCAACGCATACATTGTTTACAAAGTATTTTCCTAAATGGAATATTACAACTTCTTATTTTGATATAAATAATCCAGACGAAATAGAAGGGTTAATTACGCCTTCAACAAAAATATTATATGCAGAATCTCCAACCAATCCGGGAGTTGATATTATAGATTTGGAATTGTTGGGTGAAATTGCTAAAAAACACAATTTAATATTAATTATTGATAATTGTTTTGCAACTCCTTACATTCAGCAACCAATAAAATTTGGGGCTGATTTAGTAGTGCACTCAGCAACTAAATTAATGGATGGTCAAGGTAGAGTTTTAGGTGGTGTTGTTGTTGGTAATTCCGATCTTGTTCGTGAAATTTATTTGTTTTCTCGCAATACAGGTCCGGCAATGTCTCCATTTAATGCTTGGGTTTTAAGTAAAAGTTTAGAAACTTTAGCGGTTCGTGTAGATAAACATTGTGAAAACGCTTTAATTATAGCTGAATCTTTACAGCAAAATTCTAAAGTTTCAAGTGTTAAATACCCATTTTTAAAATCTCATCCTCAATATGAAATTGCAAAAAAGCAAATGAAATTAGGAGGAAATATTATTGCAATTGATGTAAAAGGAGGAATTGAAGCTGGGCGAAAATTTTTAAATTCAATTAAAATGTGCTCATTATCAGCTAATTTAGGTGATACTAGAACCATAGTTACGCATCCAGCATCTACAACACACAGCAAATTAAGCGAAGAAGAGCGTTTGTCAGCCGGAATTACTCCAGGTTTGGTTCGTATTTCAGTTGGTTTAGAAAATATTAATGACATACTTCAAGATATAAATCAGGCTTTAAATAGTTAAAAATAAATAGTGTATTTTGAGAATATGATAATTCTTTTAAAAATGATAATCTATAAGTCTATCGAATTGGTAGAGTAATAAAAAAATAGTATGTTTGTACTTTTAAAATAAGTAAAGAAGAAAATGATACTCGATCAAATTTTTATTTCGGAAAAACATAAACCTGCTGCTAATTATAGCAAGTCGAAATCTTCGGAAAAACCTATACGTAGTGTTGTTAAAGCTATAAGTTGGAGGATAGTAGGAACTTTAGATACAATGGTTATTTCTTGGGTTATAACAGGTGAATTAGCAATGGCAATATCTATAGGATCTATTGAAGTTGTTACAAAAATGGTTTTATACTATGGGCACGAACGTATCTGGAATTATATAAAATGGTGGAAATAATGAAAAATATAGACTTAGAACAAATAAATAAAGATTTAAAAGATAAATCTCCGGCTGAAATTATTGCTTGGGCAATCGAAATTGCAAATAATCCTTTGGTAACAACAAATTTTAGACCGTATGAAGTTGCAATATTACATGCGTGTACACAAGTGGAGCAAGATTTAAAAGTAATTTGGTGTGATACTGGTTATAATACACCACAAACATACAAACATGCTAACGAGTTAATTAATTCATTAGGCTTAAATGTGCATTTATATGTTCCTCAGCAAACTTCTGCACATAGAGATTCTATTATGGGGATTCCTCAAATTGAAGATCCACAACATGCAATTTTTACCGAACAAGTGAAATTAGAACCATTCAACAGGGCAATGGCTGAGCACAAACCAGATGTTTGGTTTACTAATTTAAGAAGTGGACAAACAGCATTTAGAAACAGTATTGATGTGGTTTCAGTAAGTAAAGATGGAGTTTTAAAAGTGAGCCCATTTTATCATTGGTCTGACATGGAATTAGATGCTTATTTAGAAGAAAATAATTTACCAAACGAGTTTAAATATTTCGATCCAACAAAAGTATTGTCAAATAGAGAATGTGGATTGCATACATAAAATAATAAAAATGACAGATAAAATTCAAATAAACGCCCTTGAGAATGAAGCAATTTATATTTTTAGAGAAGTTGCGGCTCAATTTGAAAAACCAGTATTATTATTTTCCGGTGGAAAAGATTCAATAACATTAGTAAGGTTAGCTCAAAAAGCTTTTCATCCTGCAAAAATTCCTTTTCCATTAATGCATATTGATACAGGTCATAATTTTCCTGAAACAATTGAATTTAGAGATCGTTTGGTTGAAGAATTAGGCTTAGAACTTATAATAAGAAACGTTCAGGATTCAATAGATCAAGGTAAAGTAAAAGAAGAATCTGGAAGGTATTCTAGTAGAAATATGTTACAAACAACAACCTTATTAGATGCTATTGAAGAATTTAAATTTGATGCTTGTATAGGTGGTGCACGAAGAGATGAAGAAAAAGCAAGAGCAAAAGAACGTATTTTTTCTGTTCGTGATGATTTCGGTCAATGGGATGAAAGAAATCAGCGTCCGGAATTGTTTGATATGTTAAACGGACAAATTGATTTTGGACAAAATGTTCGTGTTTTTCCTATTTCAAATTGGACCGAATTAGATGTTTGGACTTATATTGAAAGAGAAAATTTAGAAATTCCTTCTATCTATTTTTCACATCCTAGAGAAACTTTTGTGCGAGATGGTTTAATATGGTCAGCATCAGAATTTGTTTATAAAGATGAAGAAGAAGAAGTTGAAGAACGGATTGTTAGATTTAGAACAGTTGGTGATATGAGTTGTACGGCAGCAGTAGCTTCATATGCAACAACAATAAGTGAAGTTGTTGCAGAAATTAGAGATTCTAGTATTTCAGAACGAGGAGCCAGAATTGATGATAAGCGATCTGAAGCGGCGATGGAAGAACGTAAACAACAAGGGTACTTTTAGCCCCCTTGCCCCCAAAGGGGGATAATCGAATTAACAAATAACAATTTTAACAAATAATTAAATAAAATATTCCTCTCCTTCGGGGAGGTTAGGTGGGGCTTATGGAAGTTTTAAAAATAGCAACAGCAGGAAGTGTAGATGATGGGAAAAGTACTTTAATTGGAAGGTTATTATATGATACAAAATCATTAACATCTGATAAATTAGAAGCAATAGAACGCAGTTCAAAACAAAAAGGATATGATTATTTAGATTTTTCTTTGGCAACTGATGGTTTGGTAGCTGAGCGTGAACAAGGAATTACAATTGATGTAGCGCATATTTATTTTTCAACAGCTACAAAAAGTTATATAATTGCGGATACTCCAGGACATGTTGAATATACAAGAAATATGGTTACCGGAGCTTCAACTTCGCAAGTTGCAATTGTGTTAATTGATGCGCGTCATGGTGTAATTGAGCAAACATACCGTCACTTTTTTATTAATAATTTATTGAGAATTAAGGACGTGATTGTTACTATAAACAAAATGGATTTAGTTGATTTTTCCGAAGAAAAATACAACCAAATTAAAGCTGATTTTCAAAATTTAGTTACTAAAAGTGATTATGAAGATCAGCAAATTACTTTTATTCCTGTGAGTGCTTTAAAAGGAGATAATGTTGTTGAAAAATCTAATAAAATGGATTGGTATAAAGGACAAACTTTATTAGAGCATTTGGAAAAAATTGATACTGCAGATATTTATAATAGGGGGAGAACTCGTTTTCCTGTGCAATATGTAATTCGGCCAAAAACCGAAGAATACCACGATTACAGAGGGTATGCAGGTAAAGTATATGGAGGAGATATAAATGTTGGAGACGAGGTAATGGTGCTACCTTCTGAAACTAAAACAAAAGTTAAAGAAATATATTTCTACGATAAAAAATACCAATCTGCAGCTCGTAGATCTTCAGTTACATTAACATTAGAAAACGATGTAAATGTGAGTAGAGGTGATATGATTGTGAAAGTTGGAGAGTTGCCAAAAATAGAAAAAAAATTAACTGCAACTATTTCCTGGATGGATGCTAAAGAACTTGTGCCTGGCGCAAAATATACATTGCAACATGGTGTAAATAAAGTTTTAGCAAAAGTGAGTGCAATTAATAATAAAATTAATCCTGATTATTCGGGTATAGAAACGGGGGTTTCAAGTTTAAAAATGAATGATATTGCATCAGTTTCATTTCAATTAAATAAGCCAATATTTTTTGATGCTTTTAAAGAGCACAGAACAAATGGAGCATTTATTTTAATAGATTCACAAAGCAATAATACAGCTGGAGTAGGATTTATTGAATAGGCAACTAAAAGAAAATCAGTTACATATAAATTATTAAAGCTCATAATTCCTTATGAACTAGGGAATCTATTATTACTAACTAAAAAATCAAATAGAATGAAAAGCTTTAGAAGCGAGATCGAAAATCCGATCGTCGAGAGGGATATTATTGACCTGGAAAAAAAGATTCAATTATTTTACGAAGGTAAAATTGATGAGGAACGTTTTAGAAGTTTGCGTTTAGCTCGTGGAGTTTACGGGCAACGTCAGTTTGGGGTTCAAATGATTAGAATTAAACTTCCCTATGGAAAACTTAGCAGCGAACAATTACATAGAATTGCCAATGTTTCAGATGAATATTCTCGAGGAAGATTGCATATTACAACCAGACAAGATATTCAAATTCACCATGTAAGTTTAGATAGAACTCCTGAACTTTGGGCCGAATTAGAAAAAGACGCTATTACGTTACGTGAAGCTTGTGGAAATGCAGTTAGAAATGTCACCGCATCTGAAACTGCAGGAATAGATAAAGATGAACCTTTTGATGTTTCTCCTTATGCACATGCTGTTTTCGAATTCTTTTTAAGAAACCCTATTTGTCAGGAATTAGGGCGAAAATTTAAAATTTCGTTTTCAGGAACAGATAAAGATACTGCATTGAGCTTTATGCACGATTTAGGTTTTATTGCAAAAATTAAAAATGGAGCAATAGGTTTTAAAATAATGATTGGTGGAGGTTTAGGTTCTCAAGCAAGATTAGCTGATACCTTATTTGATTTTGTTACTGTAGATCAAATAATTCCAATAACAGAGTCGGTTTTACGTGTTTTTGATAGGTATGGAGAGCGTTCCAAAAGAGCAAAAGCGAGGCTAAAGTTTTTAATAAAAGATATTGGTTTTGACGCTTTTGTAAAGTTAGTTGAAGAAGAGCAGAAAGCATTATCTGTAACTTCATATCCAATTGATACTACTGGTTTTGATTCAGAAATTGATTTTTCTACTATTGAAATTCCTTCCGTAAATATTAAAGATACTCAAGCATTTGAATTGTGGAAATCTACCAATGTAATTGCTCAAAAACAAGAAGGTTTTAGTGCTATTGGTATAAAAGTTCATTTAGGTGATTTTTACACAGATAAAGCCAGAATTTTAGCTGATTTAGTTAAAAAATATGCTGGTAATGAAATCCGATTGTCATTGCGTCAAAATATATTAATTCGTCATGTTAAAAATGAATTACTACCATTTTTTTATGTTGAATTACAAAAATTAGGCTTTGTGGATACGGGTTATGAAAGTACTTTAGATATTACTTCTTGTCCTGGAACGGATACATGTAATCTGGGTATTGCTAGTAGTACCGGAATTTCTGCAGCCCTTGAAAAAGTGTTGAGAGATGAGTTTCCTCAATATGTTAATAATAAAGATATTACTATAAAAATTAGTGGTTGTATGAATTCTTGCGGGCAACATACAATGGCTCATATCGGATTTCAAGGAATGTCAATTAAATCTGGAAAATTGGTTGCGCCTGCATTACAAGTGTTATTAGGTGGGAATGTTTTGGGAGATGGAAACGGAAGAATTGCAGATAAAGTGTTAAAAATTCCAAGCAAAAGAGGTCCGCAGGCATTACGTGAAATTTTAAACGATTTTGAATTGAATGTAGTTGAAGGTGAGTCTTTTATAAAATATTATGATCGTTTAGGGGAACGTTATTTTTATAATTTATTAAAACCATTAGCGGATACTACTAATTTAATTCAAAATGACTTTATTGATTGGGGAAGTGAACATGTTTATGAAAAAGCAGTTGGAGTAGGTGAATGTGCGGGCGTAGTTATAGATTTAATTGCAACCTTATTGTTTGAAAGTGAAGAGAAATTAGAAAATGCTTCAGAATCGTTAAAATTAAATCAGTTTTCAGATAGTATTTATTATACCTATTCAAGTATTGTAAATACAGCAAAAGCATTGTTAATTTCAGAAGGGAAGAAAACAAATACACATGCCGGAATTATTTCTGAATTTGAAGAGACTTTTGGTTCAAAGATAGATTTAAGTGTACCATTTTCTGAATTTATTTATCAAATAAAAAATAATGAACCAACACAACAATTTGCTGAAAAATATTTGAATGAAGCACAGTTGTTTTATAAAAAAGGAAATGACTATAGAACTAAAACTGTGAGTTATGAAAACTAAATTAGATAAAAAAGTAACCTTAATTGGTGCAGGTCCCGGTGATCCGGATTTAATTACCGTAAAAGGAGTAAAAGCACTGCAAAAAGCCAAAGTAATTTTATATGATGCTTTAATAAGTAGAGAGTTATTGAAGTATGCACCAACTGCAAAAAAGATTTTTGTTGGTAAACGTAAAGGTTTACATAGTTTTTCTCAGGATGAAATTAATGAATTGATTGTAAAAAGTGCTTTTGAATATGGCAATGCAGTTCGTTTAAAGGGTGGAGATCCATTTATTTTTGGAAGAGGTTCAGAAGAAATTGAATATATTGAATCCTTTGGAATTTCAACTGAAGTAATTTCAGGTATTTCATCTTCTATGGCTGTTCCAGCGAGTCAGGGAATCTCACTGACCAAAAGAGGTGTGTCAGAAAGTTTTTGGGTAATTACAGGAACAACTTCAGAAAGAAAATTATCTAATGATGTTTTTTTAGCAGCACAATCAACCGCTACAGTTGTTATTTTAATGGGAATGAGTAAGCTTTCCGAAATTGTTGCAATCTTTAAAAAGTTTAATAAAAATGAAGTTCCAACAGCAATTATTCAAAATGGAACTACTAAAAATGAAAAATTAGGTTTTGGAACAATAAGTACCATTGAAGAAGTTGTGGTTCAAAAAAACTTATCTTCTCCGGCAGTTATTGTTATTGGTGAAGTGGTAAAAGAGAGTATCAAGTTACGTGCTTTTTATGAAAGTTTAAATTTAGTTGAAAATCAATATTAAGATAATATCATGCTGAACTTGTTTCAGTACCTCAAACAATTTATCGCGTAAGAATTTGAGACCCTGAATTAAATTTAGGGTGACGAAAAAGTAATCAAAAGCAGAACTAATAATGGAGCAAAACCAGTTATATCCAATCTTTTTAAAGCTTAATGTATTAAATGTATTAATTGTTGGCGGGGGAACCGTGGGATTAGAAAAACTATCATTTTTATTGAAATCGAGTCCTAATGCAACTGTTTTGGTTGTTTCAAAAGATTTTGATGAAGATTTTTTACGTTTAGCAAATAAATATCAAGTTTCATTGCTAAAAGCACCTTATAATAAGTTGGCATTAAAAAACAAGCAATTGGTAATTGCAGCAACAAATAATATAGAAATTAATAAACAAATTTATGCGGATTGTAAAGCTAATAATATTATTGTAAATGTTGCCGATACACCAAGTTTATGTGATTTTTATTTAGGAGGAATCGTTACAAAAGGGAATATTAAAATAGCAATTTCAACCAATGGAAAATCACCAACACTGGCAAAAAGATTACGTCAGTTTTTAGAAGATATAATTCCTGAAAATATTAATGAGTTGGCTGAAAACTTAAATAAATTTAGAAAAACAATTAAAGGTAATTTTAGTGATAAAGTGAACCAATTGAATCAATTAACAGAAAAATTGCTTTAGAACTTCATAAATTATTAATTGCTGTTTGTAATTTATAAGAATATGCCGTTTCTTTGCAAAAAGTTCATAAACATACATTTAGTTATTAAGAAAGGCAGAGGGAATAGACCTGTTGAAGCCTTGGCAACCCTTTAAAAAGAAAGAAGGTGCTACATTCTACCAAAATAATGGAAAGATAACATACAATACTTTACAAAGTATTTCTTCTTATTAACTTCCTATGTTTATGCCAAATTTATAAAATGGAAGATATCCGAAACATATTAAAAAATAAAATCCTCGTGCTCGATGGAGCAATGGGAACTATGATTCAACAGTTTAAATTTACTGAAGAGGATTATAGAGGTGAAAAATTTAAAGATTTTCATATTTCTGTGAAAGGAAATAATGATATGCTTTCAATTACTCAGCCAAAAGCAATTAAAGCAATTCACGCAAAATATTTAGAAGCGGGAGCTGATATTATAGAAACCAATACATTTTCATCTACTACAATTGCAATGGCTGATTATGAAATGGAGGATTTTGTATATGAATTGAATTATCAATCGGCTAAAATAGCAAAAGAGGTAGCAGATGAGTTTACTGCTAAAAACCCTGATAAACCGCGTTTTGTTGCAGGTTCAATTGGGCCTACAAACAGAACGGCAAGTATGTCACCAGATGTAAATGATCCTGGTTTTAGAGCAGTAACTTTTGAAGATTTAAGAAAAGCATACAAGCAACAAGCTGAAGCTTTAATTGAAGGTGGCGTAGATTTGTTATTGGTAGAAACTGTATTTGATACATTAAATGCGAAAGCCGCTTTATTTGCCATTGAAGAAATAAAATCTGAAAAAGAGATTGATATTCCAATTATGTTGAGTGGAACAATTACCGATGCAAGTGGAAGAACTTTATCTGGACAAACTGCTGAAGCTTTTTTAATTTCAGTTTCACATATCCCATTATTAACGGTTGGATTTAACTGTGCTTTAGGAGCAAGTCAGTTAACACCTCATTTAGAAGTGTTGGCGCAGAAATCAGATTTAAGAATATCTGCGCATCCAAATGCAGGATTGCCAAATGCTTTTGGGGAATATGATGAAACTCCGGAAATGATGGCGAGCCAAATAAAAGAATATTTAGATAAAAGTTTAATTAATATAATTGGTGGTTGTTGTGGTACAACTCCCGCACATATTAATGCAATCGCTGAATTGGTAAAAGATTATAAGCCAAGAAGCCCCCTAACCCCCGAAGGGGGAATTAATTAGCAGGTAATTTTTTATTTGCTCTAATTTACTATTATATAAATAATGCAAGACGATACAAAAAATATAGAAACACCATTTGTTCCCCCTTCGGGGGTTAGGGGGCTGAAACTTTCAGGTTTAGAACCTTTAATAATTACCCCAGAAAGTAATTTTATAAATGTGGGTGAACGTACCAATGTTGCAGGTTCACGTAAGTTTTTGCGATTGATAAAAGAGGAAAAATTTGATGAAGCCTTAGCGATAGCAAGAGATCAAGTTGATGGTGGTGCTCAAATTATCGACATAAATATGGATGATGGTTTGTTGGACGGAAAAGAATCTATGGTTCGTTTTATGAATTTGATAGCTGCAGAGCCTGATATTGCACGTGTACCAATAATGATTGACAGTTCTAAATGGGAAATCATTGAAGCTGGTTTACAAGTAGCTCAAGGTAAATGCGTGGTAAATTCCATAAGTTTAAAAGAAGGTGAAGCACAATTTATAGCGCAAGCCAAAAAGATTAAAATGTATGGAGCGGCAGTTATTGTAATGGCTTTTGATGAAGTTGGACAGGCTGATAATTATGAAAGAAGAATAGAAATAGCAAAGCGTTCCTATGATGTTTTAGTTCATAAAGTTGGATTTCCTTCAGAAGATATTATTTTTGATTTAAACATATTTCCTGTAGCAACAGGAATGGATGAACATAAAAGAAATGCAATAGATTTTATAGAAGCTACACGTTGGGTTCGAAAAAATTTGCCAAATGCAAGTGTAAGTGGTGGAGTAAGTAATGTGTCGTTTTCATTTAGAGGAAATAATGCAGTTAGAGAAGCTATGCACTCCGTATTTTTATATTATGCAATACAGGCAGGAATGAATATTGGAATTGTAAACCCTACAATGTTAGAAGTTTATGATGAAATTCCAGAAGATTTATTGGAGCGTGTAGAAGATGTTATTTTAGACAGAAGAGCCGATGCTACTGAACGATTGTTGGATTTTGCAGAAAGTGTTGTAAGCACAACAAAAGAACGAAAAGTAGATTTGTCATGGCGTGAAAAATCGTTACAAGAGCGAATTACTCATTCTTTAGTGAAAGGGTTAGATGAGTTTATTGTTGAAGATGTTGAAGAGGCTAGATTGCTAGCTGAAAAGCCAATTGAAGTTATTGAAAAAAACTTAATGATTGGAATGAATGTGGTAGGGGATTTATTTGGTTCAGGGAAAATGTTTTTGCCACAAGTTGTTAAATCTGCACGTGTTATGAAACGCGCTGTAGCTTATTTATTGCCATTTATTGACGCTGCAAAGGAAGCCCCTAAATCCCCAAAGGGGACTTATCACTGGGAAACTGCAAACCCTGTATTGTATGGTTTATTAAAAGAATATGCGAAACAAATGAGAAATCAGCCAACCGAAGCTGAATCTTTACTTTGGGATGTGTTAAGTGGAAAAAAATTAGAGGGTTATAAATTTAGACGGCAACATATAATAGGTAATTATATTACTGATTTTATTTGTTTAAAAACAAATTTAATTATTGAAATTGATGGTTTAATACATCAATTGCCAGAAAATAAGGAAAGTGATACGGAACGAACTTTTTGGTTAGAGAATGAAGGGTATCGAGTGATTCGTTTTTCAAATGAAGAGGTGTTATCAAATCTTGATTTGGTGTTATCAAAAATCAAGAAAGAATTAGAGGCTCCCCCTTTGGGGGCTAGGGGGGCTGGTAAAATATTATTGGCAACGGTGAAAGGAGATGTGCACGATATAGGTAAAAATATTGTTGGTGTAGTTTTAGGTTGTAATAATTATGAAATTGTTGATTTAGGTGTAATGGTTGCTCCTGAAAAAATTATTCAAGCTGCAAAAGATGAAAATGTAGATGCTATTGGTTTAAGTGGTTTAATTACACCTAGTTTAGATGAAATGGTGTACTTGGCTAAAGAAATGGAACGTCAAAATTTTGAAGTCCCACTGTTAATTGGTGGAGCAACAACTTCAAAAGCGCATACGGCAGTAAAAATTGATCCGCAATATAAAAATGCTGTAGTTCATGTTCATGATGCTTCCAGGGCTGTAACGGTTGTTGGGGATTTATTAGATAAAAGAAAAAACCAAAAATATATTAGCGATATTAAAGCTGATTATGTAAAAGTTCGTGAAGGATTTGCAAACAGATCAACCAGAAAAGAATATATAACACTTGCTGAAGCACGAAAAAATAAATTTAAGATAGATTGGGATATTGCTAATATTTCAAAACCAAATTTTATTGGAATTCAGGTTTTTGAAGATTTTGATTTAACAAAATTGGTAGATTATATAGATTGGAGTCCGTTTTTTAGAAGTTGGGAATTGGCTGGAAAATACCCAGATATTTTAACGGATAAAGTAGTTGGTGAAAGTGCTACAAATTTGTTTAATGATGCTAAATTATTGTTAGCTAAAATTTTAAATGAAAACTTATTAACTGCAAAAGCGGTTTTTGGAATTTTTCCAGCGAATTCCGTAAATGATGATGATATTGAAATTTATTCAGATGCTGACAGGAAAGAAGTGAATGTTCAATTTGTAACTTTACGTCAACAATTGAAAAAGAAAGAAGGGATTCCAAGTGTTGCTTTGGCAGATTTTATTGCTCCAAAGGAAACTGGAATTAAAGATTATATGGGTGCTTTTTGTGTTTCAACTGGATTTGGAACGGCAGAATTAGCTGCGGAATATGAAAAAGACCATGATGATTATAATTCGATAATGATTAAGGCTTTGGCTGATAGATTAGCAGAGGCCTTTGCAGAATATTTACATAAAAAAGTAAGAACTGAATATTGGGGCTATGGCTCTGATGAAGTGCTGTCAAACCAAGAATTGATTAAAGAAGCATACAAAGGAATTCGACCGGCTCCAGGTTATCCTGCCTGTCCGGATCATACAGAAAAATGGACAATTTGGGATTTAT
Source organism: Lutibacter oceani (assembly GCF_003384935.1). Lineage (GTDB taxonomy): Bacteria > Bacteroidota > Bacteroidia > Flavobacteriales > Flavobacteriaceae > Lutibacter > Lutibacter oceani. The sequence goes on along the minus strand of NZ_QTTQ01000009.1, from coordinate 431,272 downwards.
TGAGTGTAAAAGAAACTATTGGAGTTGAGTTAACAGATAGTTTGGCAATGTGGCCTGCAGCATCGGTTTCGGGTTACTATTTTGCGAATGAAAATTCTAAATATTTTGGAGTTGGTAAAATAACTGAAGAACAGGTAAAGGATTTTGCAGCTAGAAAAAATATGGATATAGAAACCGCAAAAAAATGGTTGAATCCTAATTTAGCGGAGTAATTAAAATTTACGAGACCTAACAGGTTTTAAAACCTGTTAGGTCTTTAATGCGTTAGCGATAGAAGTGGCATCCTTTTTGAAATTTGAAAAACGTCATTACGAGGAGTTTGCGACGAAGTAATCTTTTGAATTGAAAGATTGCCACAAACTTTAAAAAAAATAAAGTTTTGTAATGACAGTATTTTAAAAAGATATAACGAATAGCGCGGCCTGAAAGGAAACGCCCAAAAAATATAGTTAAAAAGTTAAAGGTTGAAAAGTTTTTGCTGTTTAAAGCTAAGAGCAAGCAACTAAAGGCAAAAAGCAAAAAAAATGAAAGTAACAGATCACATAAAACAAGCCAAAGGAAAAACATTGTTTTCTTTTGAAATTGTGCCACCGCAAAAGGGACAAAACATTCAGGATTTATATAATAATGTAGATCCGTTAATGGAGTTTAATCCTCCGTTTATTGATGTAACTACTTCGCGTGAGGAATATGTTTATATAAAAAAAGACAATGGCTTGCTGGAGCAAAAAATGACACGTATGCGTCCGGGAACAGTTGGAATTTGTGCAGCTTTAAAATATAAATATGATGTGGATGCAATTCCACATGTGTTATGTGGAGGTTTTACAAAAGAAGAAACAGAGTACGTTTTAGTTGATTGTCATTATTTAGGATTAGATAATATTATGGCATTGCGTGGAGATGCCATGAAACACGAACCGTATTTTGTACCAACTAAAGATGGGAATGTTTATGCATCAGATTTAGTGGCTCAAATAAAAGAATTGAATCAAGGTAAATATTTACATAATATAATTGAAACAACTAACAAGTCTGATTTTTGTATTGGCGTTGCAGGATATCCAGAAAAGCATTTGGAAGCACCAAGTATGGATACGGATTTGAGGAGATTGAAAGAAAAAGTTGACGCTGGAGCTGATTATGTAGTAACTCAAATGTTTTTTGACAATCAAAAATATTTTGATTTTGTTGAAAAAGCCAGAAATATTGGAATTACAGTGCCTATTATTCCGGGTATAAAACCTATTGCAGTAAAAAGACATCAGCAAATATTGCCTCAAATTTTTAGATTGGATTTACCTGAGGAATTAATTGCAGCAATTGAAGGTTGTAAAGATAATAAGCAAGTACGTCAGGTAGGTATTGAGTGGGCCATACAACAATCTAAAGAATTGATAGCCAAAGGTGCTCCTGTAGTTCATTTTTACTCAATGGGAAAATCTGATAATATTAAGGCAATTGCAAAAGAAGTGTTTTAAAAAATTGGTTTAAATCGTTTTTGTTAATAGTTTTATAAATAAAAGTAATAAATGTTGAATTGTTATGGTAAAATATTTGTTTACTTTTGTATAAGTTTAACAAGAAATAAATAACTAAAAAAATATATTATGGCATTAGAAGTAACAGATGCAAGCTTTGACGAAGTGGTTTTACAATCTGACAAACCTGTAATGGTAGATTTTTGGGCAGCATGGTGTGGTCCTTGTAGAATGGTTGCTCCAATTATGGATCAATTAACTACAGAATATGAAGGAAAAGCAACAATTGCAAAAGTAGATGTAGATTCTAATCAAGAATATGCAGCTAAATATGGGGTTAGAAATATTCCTACTGTGTTAGTTTTTAAAGGAGGAGAAGTTGTTGAAAAACAAGTTGGTGTTGCTCCAAAAGCAACCTATGCTCAAAAAATTGATGCACATTTATAAAAATAAATTTGTAAAATAATTATGAAGCCCGACAGATTTGTCGGGCTTTTTCTTTTTAAATAGTATATTTACCAGTATTAAGTACATAAAATGAAGACCTTATCAGTAAAACATCTTTCAGAATTAAATAACCTTGAATTGTTGGCAAATCAGGTTGTAGAAGGATTTATTACGGGTATGCATAAAAGTCCGTTTCACGGTTTTTCAGTTGAATTTGCGGAGCATAGGTTGTACAATAAAGGTGAAAGTACACGACATATAGATTGGAAGTTATATGCAAAAACGAAAAAATTATTTGTAAAAAGATATGAAGAAGAAACCAATTTGAGATGCCATTTAATTATTGATAATTCTGCATCTATGCATTATCCAATAATTAAAAACCCTTCAATAGATAATTTAACCAAAATTACTTTTTCGGCAATTGCTTCGGCAGCCTTAATGGAGATTTTAAAGCGTCAAAGAGACGCTGTTGGATTAAGTATTTATAGTAATAAGAACGATTATTACGCACCAGCAAAAGGAGGGGAAAGACATAGAAGGATGTTATTGACACAGTTAGATGATTTGTTAAAAAGTGAATCAAAATTAACAACAGATACGTATAAAGTTTTACATGAAATTTCCGAAAAAATTCATAGAAGATCGTTGGTTTTTTTGTTTACAGATATGTTTCAAACTACAAAAAATGAAAAAGATTTATTTGACGCGTTAAGGCATTTAAAACATAACAAACATGAGGTTGTATTGTTTCATACTTATGATGGAAAACTAGAATTTGATTTTAATTTTGAGAACTCACCCAAAAAATTTGTTGATGTTGAAACAGGTGAAGAAATTAATATTTATTCTTCAACAGTTAAAAAACAGTACAAGAACTATGTTGAAAATTACTTTAATGAATTGAAGTTGAAGTGTATGCAATATAAAATTGAATATGTTCCTGTTGATATTAACAAAGGGTTTAATAACGTACTTATTTCTTATTTAATAAGTAGGAAGAAATTTTTGTAAAAAAAATTAAAAAAGCTTTGCAGATATCAAAAACACTCTTATATTTGCATCCGCTAAGAGCAACGGTCTGGTAGTTCAGCTGGTTAGAATACCTGCCTGTCACGCAGGGGGTCGCGGGTTCGAGTCCCGTCCAGACCGCAAAAAGCATCTCAATTGAGATGCTTTTTTTATGCCTTTTTGTTTCTGAGCCTGTGTAGACTAATCCTATTATACCTTATGAAAAAGGTTTATGAAAAGAATACTAAGATTTAAATTAAGCTTTAGTTGATTGTAAATTAATAAGATATAATTCAAAGTTTAAGCTCTGGGAGGGCTTGACAGACAACAAGTGCTCTGTCAGATTAAATATTTTTTTCATTCTGTTGAGTAATATGGATTAATTGATTAATATCAATTCAATAAAGAAATAAAAATACTAAATTTGAAAGGCTATTCAATAATCAGTGCTTTGTTGTTATGAAAAAAATAATTCAATTACTATTCTTTATTCCTATTTTTCTAGTTGTAAATGATATTGCTGGACAATCCAAAACTTTTTGGAAATCTGTCAAGCCCGTTGCAAAGAAATCTTTTGAGAAAGGGCGAAAGATTCCCTATAAGAATTATGATTTATACGAACTGGATGAAGTATCTCTAGAAAGAGAATTGATGAGATTGGTAAACAATGAACCTTCTCCTCGAGGTATTCTAATTGACTTTCCATCTAAACTAGGGAATTTCAAAAGTTACCTTGTGAAAGAATCTAATGTTATAGATGAGAATCTTCAGAAAAAATATCCAAAATTGAGATCATTTATTGGTTATAATGAGAATAATAAGAGAGAAATAATTAGATTCAACTATTCTTCTTTTGGACTTAATGGGATTCAGTTTGAAGAGGATATTGGAGTGATAACTATAAGAAAACTAGATAATAATGTCCCTATTTATGCCGTCTATTCCAACAAAGATAATGAGTTTGATGATCCTATCGAGTGTGAAGTAAATAGCTCTTCATTAATCGAGGTAGATGAAGATAGTAGACTAGTAAGAAAACAAGTTAGTAACTATTCATTCAGAACTTTACGTTTGGCAATTGCTACAACAGGGGAATTCTCACAATACCACCTGAATCGATTAGGGATAGATTCTCAGGCCAATGACACTGCAAAAATAGAGGCTGTGATGTCGTCACTTGTTTCATTGCTTACCAAAATTAATGCAATATTTGAAAGGGATGTTGGGGTTCGGTTTATCCTTGTTTCCGAGACTGAACAGCTTATTTCCCTTGATTCCGAAAATGATGGTTTGGATGATAGTAATAGATATGACTTACTCAATAAATCAACTGACTATATTAACGAAAGAATTGGTTCAGATGTTTATGATATAGGGCATGTTTTTGGAAATTCGGATGTCGGAGGAGTTGCCTGGTTAAATAGTGCCTGTACACAACATTATAAGGGTGGAGGAGTCTCCGGTTCAAGCCTACCGGATAGAGATTATTTTGTTAAATTGGTATTACACGAACTTGGACATCAACTGGGTGCGAATCATACGTTTAATGGTAATCTTGGTTCATGCGAGTTTAACGGAAATTACAAAACAGGGGTTGAGCCGGGAAGTGGAACAACATTAATGTCTTATGCAGGAAACTGTCAATTTCAAAATTTGCAGACAGAAAAAGACATGTATTTTCACTATGTCAGTATTCAGGAAATGAGAACTTTTTTTGAAGAGTCAGGATGTGGTAATGTGGTAGAGGTGAATAATAATAATCCTCCTATTATAGAAGATTTATTGAGTTATATTATTCCTATAAGCACTCCATTTAAACTCGATGCTGAAATTTTTGACCCTAATGATGATGCTATTATGGTTTCATGGGAGCAAATTGATACTGGATTAAAATATCCAGTCCCGGAATCGACTAATACTGGTGGTCCATTGTTCAGGTCAGTTTACCCATCTGGTTCATCAGAAAGATTCTTTCCAAATAAGACTACTTTAAGTAACGGTCAAATTTCAAATAGGTGGGAGGTTCTACCTGAAGTTGCAAGATCTATGAAGTTCGGGCTAACCGTAAGAGATAATAATTTGATTGCTCCGCTTCAGTCATTCGATGAGGTTGAAATAGTTGTAACAGATAAGGCTGGTCCATTTAAAATCACCTCACAATTTACGAGTGAAGTATTATCAGGATCAAAACTGCGGGTTAACTGGTCTGTTGCAAATACGGATTCATCACCAATCAATTGCAAGAAGGTTAATATTCTTCTTTCAACGGATGGAGGTACATCGTATCCTTATCAACTCAAATTGAATACAGATAATGATGGTGAAGAAGAGGTTATTGTTCCAGAAGTTTCATCTTCCGGTGTAAAAATAAAGGTAGAGAGTGTTGAAAACATATTTTTTACAGTTAATATAGGTTATATTAAAATAAATTCAAACCCAGAATTAACTTTTATCCCGGACGACAATTTTGAATCTGCTTTGATATCTCTGGGTGTTGATAATATATTGGATAATTATGTTGAAAGATCTAAAATAGAAACAATTACAAAACTGGATATTAAAAACAAAGAAATCGAAAATATTACTGGAATTGAAGATTTTAAAACGCTATCACAATTTGATTGTTCCAATAATAAGATATCGAAATTGGACTTTTCCGGAAATCCAAATCTTTATTATTTAAATTTTAATGAAAATCATGTTTCTGAAATAGACGTTTCTAAAAACTCAAAGCTAGAACATATATCGGGTTATTTCAATGATTTAGATGAATTAGATTTAAAAAATTGCCATATTCTTAAAACGTTGAATTTGTCGGAAAACAAATTACAGAATTTGGATATATCAAAAAATGAGCAATTAAAAAATTTACTTGTTGGTACATTTACTAATCGGAATCAAATTAATGAACTAAACATTGAAATGAATTCAGAACTTATTTGGATTTCAATATATGGAAATAAACTTACTCAATTAAACCTAAACAATAATCCACAAGTAAAAAGTGTTGATGCCTTTTCTAACCATTTATCAGAATTAAATCTTTTAAATTCAGGGTACTTGGAGTATCTAGATATTAGCTCCAATAAGATTGAAGATTTAGATATTTCGAATTGTACAAATTTGAATTATTTAAGTGTAGATAATAATGATATTAGATCAATTGATTTTTCTTCAAATAAAAAATTGGAGTCTTTGAAGATATCCAATAATAGTTTGGGTCAGTTAGATGTGTCTGAAAATAAATTAATTAAAGAGTTGACATGCAGATATAATAATCTGGTCTGCATTGGTGTAAATGAATCTCAACTGTTTGGAAGTTCAAAAATTTGGATTAAAGATGAAAATGCAACGTATTCATTATATTGTGATGAGGATGTATATGTAGATACTGATTCTGATGGAGTCTATGATCACATGGATTTATGCCCAGAAACAAATTTAGGAGAATTGGTTAATGAATATGGTTGTAACGAGTTACAATGGGATGCTGATAACGATGGAGTACCATTGGATAGGGATTACTGTTTAGACTCAAAACCTGGTGAGGAAACAAATGAACTTGGATGCTCAAAATCAGCAGTGAATGTACTGGGGGTTAATTCATACGGGGGTGAGTTTAGGCAAGGTGTTGTTTTTGATTTAGATATTGAAAAAATGGAGGTATCTAAATTGGTAGATATGAATCAGTCTTATGGAATAGAACCAATAGGGGAGTTACTGAAGGCATCTAATGGAAAGATTTATGGAGTTACAGATATGGGAGGTAATGAACATACAGGTACTCTGTTCGAATACGATCCTTCAAATCAGAGTTTTCAGGTTAGGTATCATTTCTCATGGGCAATGCGGCAACCAAACGGATACTTAACTGAAGTAAACAAAAAGCTTTATGGATGTGTTACAAGAGGAGCTAATAATCTTGGTGCAATCTTTGAATTCGATTATGTAACTGGAGAAATGGTGATTATACATGATTTTGAGGATAAAGGAACAGGGGGTGTTAGTATACCAATGGGCAGATTAAATTATTTGGATGGTAAACTCTATGGAGTTGCATATGGTGGTGAATATTATGAAGATAATAAAGGGAATGGAGTAATTTTCGATTTTGACTTAGAGACAAAAAAGTATACTCCAAGATATCATTTTAATAGTTTAGTTTCTGGCAGTATAAATCGGGGGGGTATGGTATTGGCTGAAAACAAAAAATTATATGGAGCCACTTGGCTGAATGGTGAAAATTGTGACGGTGTATTGTTTGAATATGATCCATATTTAAATCATTTCAAAGCACTACATCATTTCGATTATGATATTGAAGGGAAAAATCCAAACACATATCTAGAATTGGGGCGGAACCAAAAAATATATGGAATGACTCATTATGGAGGGGAGTCTGGAAATGGAACGATATTTGAATATAATTATATGCGTAACAAGCTTAAAAAAATATATGAATTTGATTTGGAATTGACAAGGTGGGTCCCATATACTAAAATGTTGCATGCAAAGAATGGGAAATTTTATTTTTTAAATACAAGTGATAGATATGACCAATATTCTACTGTTAACTTATTTGAATTTGATCCGGGAAACAAGTCGATAAAAAAAACAACACTTCAACATCTTGCAGGAAATTCAGGGTTTCTAATTGAAAAAGAGGATGACGATAATGATGGAGTAATGAATAATATTGATTTGTGTCCAAACACACCTGCAGGAGAAGAAGTAAGCGCATCAGGATGTTCAGAAAGTCAGCTAGATGATGATGGTGATGGCGTTATGAATAATATTGATACTTGCCCAGATACACCAACAGGAGAAGAAGTAAATGCCACAGGATGCTCAGAAAGTCAGCTAGATAATGATGGTGATGGGATAATGAATAATGCTGATTTATGCCCTAATACGCTTACAGGAACAAATGTTAATGAAAATGGATGTTTCTTTTTACCATCCGACAATTTTACTTTTGAAGTAATAAGCGAAACCTGTCCAAATAAAAACAATGGACAAATATCAATTACAGCTGTTGAAACTCATAATTATCTAGCTACTTTAAATGGAAATAGTCATAACTTCAGTAATAATAGTTTAACCGTTTCCAATATGCAGCCTGGAACATATGAAGTTTGTATTACAGTGTCTGGAGAAACTTTTGAACAATGCTATACTATTGAAATTGCTGAGGGCACAACTGTTTCAGGAAAAGCAAGTGTAACCTCAAATAAAGCATCAATAGCAATTGAGAAAGGAACAGCTCCTTACAACGTTCTTGTAAATGGTAAAAATGTATTAAACACATTTTCAACTTCAATTGAAGTTGATGTAAAACATGGTGATTTAATTGAGGTTAAAACAGCTGTTTTATGTGAGGGAGTTTTTTCAAAAAATATTGATTTATTTGAAACAGTAACAGTATATCCAAATCCAACCAATGGAATTTTTGAAATAACATTACCAATTTTATTGAATGAAATCAAAATTGAATTGTTCACATCAAACTCACAATTAATTTCAACAAAAACATATTCTGTAATTAACGGTAAAGTGCAATTAAATATCGAAAATATGCCTGCTGCAGTATATTTTGCAAAAGTATATTTAGAAAACCCTATTTCAGTTAAAATAATAAAAGAATAATCGCTAAAAAGATTATAAATATAATAACGGAGGAGAAGTTGTTGTGTAAATTTGGAAATTTAAGAAGGATTAAAAATTTAATACGGTACAAATTTCGGTGCAAAACAAAATATAAAATCATAAATAACTGTAAATAAGCAAACTAAAATAATAAAAAAAGCCCGTCCAGACCGCAAAAAAAGCTTCTCAATTTTTTGAGAAGCTTTTTTTATGCGTAAAATATTAATTCAATAAACCCTTCTCTTCTAAAGACTTTCTTATGTTTTTATGATGATTCCAAAAGTTGGTTTCCAGCGTATTGTATATCTCCTTAAATTCAGGAAGGTCTTTAATAGTATCAACTAATGGTTCTAGTTTTAAGAAAAGCAGTACCCAATATTGAAAATTATCTTCTTTTGCAAATAACTTTAAATGCTCAATAGCTTTGTTTTGGTCGTTTTTATATGCATAATAAACAGCTAAACTTAAATGTTTATAAATAGATTCATCATTAGTAGCAAACTCAAAATAACTATTAAAAAGTTCTTCAGATTTAGCTTTTTCACCCATTTTTGAATATACATAGCCAATTTTAGAATTCTCATATTTATAAATATCTAATTTTTGAGATTCCCTAATTTTTATAAATTTATGATAGTATTTATAGGCATTTTCATAATCTCGTTGGTAATAATAAATTTTCCCAATTTCCTGCATTAAATCTAATCGCGTAGTATCTTTTTGAAATTCTTTAATTAACAATTCTTGTGTTTGTTGTAAGTCATTGTTTTTTGCAAATAAAATAAAAGCTCTTACATATTCAGAAAACAAATTTTTAGGATTGTAATCTAAAGATTTATTAATATTTTTTTCAGCTTCTTTTGTAAAGCCTGTTTGTATAAATGCATTACTTATGTTTAAATAAATATAGCTTGCAGTAATTGAATCGTTAGCCGCAATATCTAATTGAGCACCTTTTAAAGCATTTTCAAGATATTTTTGGGTATTTGGTAAATAACTAGTATAAAAATCAGATAATAAATTAATTATATATGCAGAGTTTGGACTATATTCTAACGCTTTCTCTAAATATGGAATCGCCATTTTATATTCTGAATTATTCATATAAGAAAGTGCTTTTGCAATTAAACTTTCCGGTTGTTTGGAATCTAATAACATCGCCTTTTCCGTATATTCATTTATTAAAGCTGAATGCTGTTTTTCTGATTGAAAAACGTCTAAATAATAATAAGCAATGGCAATATTGGCATAAGCGCGTGTAAATTTATCATCATGTGCTATGGCTTCTTTAAAATAAGGAATAGCTTTTAGCAGGCCTTCGCTAGTTTCTTTATGAAATTGATCTAAACCTTTTAAAAAATAATCATAAGCAATAGGATTATTTGTTGGAAGTTTGTCAATTCTTTCTTTTTCTTCAGGTGTAATAATAACTTCAATTTTATCGGCAATATTTTTAGCTACATCATTTTGTAATTTAAAGACATCTGTTACTTTTTTGTTGTATTGTTCTGCCCATAAATGGTTGTCGCTGGAAGCTTCAATTAATTGAATATTCATCAAAATTTTATCTTCAATTTTTTGCCCACTACCCTCAACAAAATAATCTACATTTAACTCTTTTGCTAGTTCAGGAATTGTTTTAGAACTGTTTCTATATTTTTCAACAGAAGTTCTACTTATTACTTTTAAGTTTTCAATATTTTGAAGATTTGTTAGGATTGCTTCCATAACGCCATTAATAAAATAAACATTGGTAGAATCGTTACTATCGTTTTTAAAAGGCAATACGGCTATAGATTTTTTAGTGTTTGTTTTTGTTGAAGCATCGGGCTTAAAAATGTTGAAAAGCGCTATAAAAAGAACAAAAACTAAAACAGCTAAAGAGATTAAAATAACAGTCCTTTTTTTAGTTGACTTATTAATTTGTACTGTATTATTTTCGGATACATCTTTTGTTTCAACTTCACCGGGAGGGAAACCATAATATTCTCTGAAGCACTTAATAAAATAAGATGTGCTTCCAAAACCTACTTTGTAGGATACTTCAGAAACTGTAAATGAATCTTGTTTTAATAAATCCATTGCGTTTTTTAAACGTATTTGTCTAATAAACTGGCTAACGGATAAGTTTGTTGATTTTTTAATTTTTCGAAGTAAATTAGAACGACTCATTCCAATTTCATTTGCAAGTTCTGAAACTCCAAATTGTTCATTTGAAATATTAGCCTCTATAATTTTTGTAAGCTGATTTAGGAAATCGTTTTCAGTAGATTGCAAATCTGACATTGTCCTTAAAATTTAAACCGAAATTAGACAATTTTTAGAAAAAATACGAATAATTGAAGATGAATCTGTTTTCAGAAAAGAATGCAATATTAATTACTGTTTCTAAACTTTTAAGATCACCTGCGTCATAATTTATATCCATTCGTCATAGTTTACAACTAATTAATTAAAATTTATACAATTTGTTTTTTTATTGATTAGTGCTGCATCAAGGTTTAACGGAAATTTACACCATAGAAAAAAAGTGAAATTTTAAAAAATAAAAAAAATGAAAACACTAAAAATTAATTTAAAAAAATCAGTTGCATTAACACTATTAATAGCTGCATTAATTATCAATGTGTCATGTAAAGAGACAATCGAAAAATCTGACAAAGAACCTGTTGAAACTTCGGTTTCAAAATCAGAAGTAAAAGCTCCGGTTGAAGATATTATAACAGCAACTTTTTTAGGTAACCTTAAAGCTGTAGAGCAACATGTAAAAGCGGGTACAGATTTAAATAAGAAAGATGATTATGGATCTACACCACTTATGATAGCAGCTACATTTGGAAAAACCGATGTTGCAAAAGCATTAATTAATGGAGGAGCAGATTTAAATTTAACAAGTGCTGACGGTTCAACCGCATTGCATACTTCAGCTTTCTACTGTCGTACTGAAATTGTAGCAGCTTTAATTAAAGCGGGCGCCGATAAAAACTTAAAAAACAACTATGGTGCTACAGCATTAGAGTCTGTTTTGGCTCCTTTTGAAAATGTAAAGCCTATTTACGAGCAATTAAATAAAGATTTAGGGCCATTTGGTTTAAAGCTAAATTATGAGCACTTAGAAAAAACCAGACCTATAGTTGCCAATTTATTAAAATAATAACAATGTCAAATACAATTAGAAGATACGACATAGATTGGTTAAGAGTAATAGCAATAGGGTTACTTTTAATATACCATATAACAATTGTTTTTCAACCTTGGGGTGTATTTATAGGATTTATTCAAAGTGATGAGCCTTTAAAATTTTTATGGATTCCAATGTCAATGTTAAACGTTTGGAGAATTCCATTGTTGTTTTTTGTGTCGGGAATGGGCGTTTGTTTCGCCATAAAAAAGAGAAACTGGAAACAATTAATAACAGAAAGAGCTAAAAGAATATTGCTGCCTTTCTTATTTGGAATTGTATTTATTGTACCGATTCATATTTTAATTTGGCAAATTTATTACAATCAGGATCTTTCTTTTTCACTAAATAGAAGTCATTTATGGTTTTTAGGAAATATATTTCTATATGTAATTTTATTGTCGCCAATTTTCTTTTATTTAAAAAGAACAGAAACTAGTTTAATTAGTAAAAAAATAAAAAAGCTATTTGGAAATCCATTAGGTTTTTTAATAATAATAGCATCCTTTGTTATAGAAACGTTTATTGTAAAACCCGATTCTTTCGAGATGTATGCAATGACAATTCATGGCTTTGTTTTAGGGTTATTAGCTTTTTTATTCGGTTTTATATTGATATATAGCGAAGCTTGTTTTTGGAATTCAGTACTTAAATGGCGATGGATATTACTAATTGTAGGAGCATTGCTTTTTTCAGTACGTTTGTTTTATTATGATTTAATTGCGCCAAATTATTTAAAAGCAATAGAGTCCTGTTTTTGGATATTTACCGTATTCGGATTTGGTTACAAATATCTAAATCATTCAAGTAAAACATTAAGTTATTTAAGTGAAGCAGCGTATCCAATCTACATAATTCATATGATATTTCTTTATTTAGGGTCTTATTTAATACTACCATTAAGCATTTCAACTTTTGCTAAATTTGTGCTAATCATTTTATTTACAGGTATTGGTTGTTTTGCATTGTATGAATTATTAATAAAAAGAATAAAATTTTTAAGACCACTTTTTGGGCTTAAATTAAAATAGCATATAAATTTTAAAAAGTACATTATGGAAAATAGAAAACATAATCGAGGTTCGTGGGTAATTGGAGGTATGACAATTTTAGGTTTAGGTATTGGATTTATTTTTCTGCAATCTTCACCTTTGTTGTTTGTAGCTTCGTTATTAATTGGCTTAGGTGCTGGAATTGTTATGGCATCGTTAATGGTTTAAACATAAATAATAGATAAAGAAAATTTAATTATATTCACGTTTAGATTTTTTTTGTTAAAAGTACATTGTCCTTAAATAGTATGACATTATGAAAAAAAAACAAACAAAACGAATACTGAGAATAGTATTTATTCTTGCAAGTATATCCTCTTTGTGGTTTGTGCCATGGATTTTGGTAAAGGCTTGGATGATGCCATTACCTAATACGGTTCAAGAACAATTAAATGAAGGCATTTCACATGGATTTGACGGAATGATTGTTTACGTGGATCAAGCTGGGAAGCCTCCGGAGTTTTATGCCGCAGGATGGCATGACCGTAAAAATAAAATAGCTGCCTATCCGCAAGCATTATTCAAAATTGCCAGTATAACCAAACTCTATGTAGCTGTTGCAACCACAAAATTAGTGAAAGAAGGTCGTTTGTCTTTGGATAAAACACTCGCTGACTACTTTCCAGAACTTGTAGGAAGAATTGAAAATGCTGAGAAAATAACCTTGAGAATGATGGTACAACATAGAAGTGGTATTCCAAATTTTGTTGATCATCCTGATTATTGGAAAAATCCGCCAAAAAGCAAACAAGAAACGCTGGATTACGCACTGGATTTACCGGCTGACTTTGAACCGGGTGAAGATTATGGCTATTCAAATACGAATTATATGTTGATTTCTGATCTCATTGATAAAGTGTTAGGTTATAGCCATCAACAATATATTAAGGAGGAAATTTTGATACCACTTGGACTGAAAAACACTTTCGGTTCGCTTCATGAAGTGGATATAAACAATGTGATGAGCGGATATTATGTAGGTATTGAAGACGATCTAAAGAATGAGTTTACAGGATTAATGATAGCTACAGCAGAGGATGTGGGCATATTCCTAAGAGCATTAAACGATGGTTCGGTGTTTAATGAAGGGGAACAGGAAATTTATTCCTCCATTTATGTGTACGAGCATACAGGTCTGCTCGTTGGCTACCAGAGTATTGCAGAATACCACAAAGACATTGATACAGTTGTTATTCAATTTAACAATACAACAAATTTTAATGGATATGACTGGAATTTAGCGGAAATTATATATAACCGTATTGTAAAAATTGTGAGAAGAACATAAAAGCCATTTAAAAATCCTTTCATGAAATTTATCAAGAACAATTATTATGAAAATAGTTAAACGAATTTTAAAAATTATAACAGGAATCATTTTAATAACTATAGTTTTTGTTATTATAAAATTGGGTGTTGATATAAAAAGAACTAGTTATTTAAAAATTAAAAATATTGAGCATGCTAATATTGATTCTTATATAATTAAGAATGCAAATATTATTCCAATGAATAAAGACACTGTTTTAGTTAATAAAATGATCTACTTTAAAAATGGTGTAATTCAAGAGATTGCAGACAATATAGAATTTGATAATGTTGAAATTATTAATCTTGAAAATAAATTTTTAATGCCAGGTCTTATAGATATGCATGTGCATGTATGGGATAGATATGAATTAGGACTATACTTGGCAAACAGCATTACAGCTGTTAGAAATGTTTGGGGTATGCCAATGCATTTAAGGTTAAAAAAGGATATTAACGATAATAAAATTATAGGCCCTGATTTTTTTACTTCAGGACCTAAACTAACAGGCCCTGAGTTTATAGGTGATGATAATTTACAATTAAATAGTGCTGAAGAAGCAAGAGAAAAAATAATCTCATATAAAGAAAAAGGATATGATTTTATTAAAACCTATTATGGTTTAACTGAAGAAATTTTTGATGCTGTTATTGAACAAGCTACGATTTCTGATATGGATATTGTTGCACATCCTTCACAAAAAGTACCTTATTCCTATCATTTTAATCCTCAAATAAAATCTATAGAACATGCTGAGGATATTATTCAACAACCTTTAAATTATAAATTAGATACATTAAAATTAAATGAGGTAGTAAATAGTTTTGCAAAGCATAAAAACAGTACTTTTTGCCCAACATTAACGGTTTACAATAACATTTATCAGATGTTAATTAATGATAATATTTTGGCTTCGGATCAACTCGAATATATAAATCCTCTCATCAAAATGGTAGATAGTAAAGCTCAACTAGATAGGTGGCAGAATACTAAATTAAGAGATTCAAGTATCGTTAAAGCTATAAAAGAACAGCATGATTTCCATTTGAAAATAATTAAAGAATTGCATAAAGCAGCTGTAAAAATTATTTGCGGAACAGATGCTGGAATTGGAGTAACCGTACCTGGGTATTCAATTCATAAAGAACTTGCTTTTTACAAAGAAGCAGGCCTTTCTAATTATGAGGTATTAAAAACTGCTACCGTAAATGCTTCAGAAACACATAAATCTATGAGTAATATGGGAACAATAGAAGTTGGTAAAACTGCAAATATGGTAGTGTTGGATACAAATCCTTTGTTAGCATTATCAACTTTAGAAAACCCTTCAACTGTATTTATAAATGGAAGAAAAATACAAAAAGAAACTTTAAATAAATTCGAAGAAAAGGCAAGGGATAGAAAAAATCTGGTTGCATCTTTTGTTAGGTATCTAGAAAATATGATAATTGAATAGAATTATAAAAGCAGTACTTTACAGTAAATAGGGTTCACCTAAGGATGAATGAAATCCTTATCAAAATACATGCAACAACAGTAACAGCAATAGAATCTAAATTTGGAGGCTTATTTAATACCACTATTAAGCATTCCAATTTTCGCTAATAATTCTATTTACCAGTATTGGTTGTTTTGTCTTGTATGAATTATAAATAAAACTAATAAAATATCTAAGGCCTCTTTTTGGGCTTAGAAAAAAATAATATTTAAATTATTTTAAAAATACTGCCTTTAAGTGAAAGGGAAGTTTAAGAATTAAGCCATTTTTTAAATTCAGCAGCTTTATTTTTACTAATAATAATTGAAGTATCAAGTTTTGTCTTAATTTTTAATTGGTTATTTCCATATTTCAGTATTTCATCAATCCCTTTTACCGAAAGAATATACTGTCGGTTTGCCCTAAAAAAAATAGATTGATCTAAACTGTTGTATAACTCATCTAAACTAGTATTTGTAGTATATTTTTTTCCATCTAGGCAAGTAATTGTTGTTATGGCATGTTCCGTATTAATATAGGCTATTTGCTCAACTTTTATTGATAGTAACTTGTTTTTAGAATAAGTTAGAATTCTCTTTTTAATTTTTGAGGTATCATCATTTTCACGTTCATTATCAATTTTATCATTAATCTTATTCTTGTAATTTGTTAAATTAGAATTCAGTTTTTTTAGAGTTGAAACCTCACCCATTAAAAGTTGATTTTTTAATTCTAATTCTTTTTCATAGTAATTACTTATATATCTAAGAATAATAACGGAGAGTAAAATAATAGAAACACATGTTAATAAATAGACTAATAGGAAGGTTAGCTTTAACTTTTTAATTTCTTTGTCAATTTTATCAATATTTGCGTGTGCCGCAATTATCCAGTCTGAGTTTTTTACTGGGTATAAATAAATTATTTCAGAATTTCTATTGTTATTAAATTCTCTTAAACCTCCAAGTTGCTTTTTGTCTTTTAATAATTGATAAAAATCTTCCGAATCAATACTGTTATCAAGAGGTCTTACAAAAGATTCATTTGGGTTAATCTGTTTCCCTATTTTTTGTGGGTCAGGATGACAAATTTCAATACCAGACCAATCGAACATACATATAAACCCTGATTCAATATTTGTACCTTCAATGCTTTTTTGAATATTAGTAATTATAATATCTCGATCAATGCCATTTTCAATTTGATAAGATACCAAGTTTGAAAATTCCTTTGCTTCACGCTGACTTGATTCAATTTGAATATCTA
This sequence comes from Lutibacter oceani, assembly GCF_003384935.1. GTDB lineage: Bacteria > Bacteroidota > Bacteroidia > Flavobacteriales > Flavobacteriaceae > Lutibacter > Lutibacter oceani. The sequence goes on along the minus strand of NZ_QTTQ01000009.1, from coordinate 414,402 downwards.
AAAATTTACGAGTGCTAACTTTTATCAAATAATTCATGTTTAAATAACCAATAACAAAAACAATTAATGATATAGCAAGCAAAGTAATAAGGTACAATTTATCTTTTTTCAAGAGCACTTATGTTTTTTAGTTTAATAATTTCCCTTTTAACACCCAATTTTTCCATTTCACCAATTTTTTATTGATTTGAAAAAGTAATCTTCATTTATTTGTTAAGTAGATGAATCAAATTTAGGTAAAATAAGAGGATTCAAAAAAATATTTATAAAGTTGTATATATAATAAACGGTTTGAAAATTTTAAAATTATAAATTGAATAATATTGAAGCATTGAAAACTAAATATTTTAAAATATTATTAGCAGGATTAACATTGATTATTATAGGTTTATTTTTTGTAATAAATTTATACAATAAACCTTTTAAGGATGTTAAAAATTCGAAAGCCGAATTTGTTATTTCTGCTCAGGAATTAATAAATGACTTTCAGGTAGATGAAAATTTAGCAAATAAAAAATATGTAGATAAATTAATTCAGGTTAAAGGTGAAATAGTTGATATTTCAATTACTAAAGGAAATAGTAGTATTACATTAAAAGATATTAATGGGTTTTCAAGTATTATATGCCATATGTTACCTGAGGATAATTTAAATTCATTGAAATTAAAAAAAGGAGACTTTGTTCATGTAAAAGGAATGTGTACAGGGTATTTATTAGATATAATTATGGTTAGATGCATATTAATTAATGACAATTTAAATGAAAAATAGAGTAATTATAATGGTATTGGTTTTTCTAATATCAAATCAAATATTTTCTCAGGAAAGGTATTTAACAAAGGAAGGTTATATTTCTTTTTTTTCACATACGTTGGTTGAAGATATAAAAGCCGATAATTACCAGGTTTTAAGCGTTGTTGATAAAAAAACCGGAGAAATAGCCATTCAATTATTAATGAAGTCTTTTATGTTTAAAAAGGCATTAATGCAAGAACATTTTAATGAAAGTTATGTGGAATCTTATAAATATCCAAAAGCCACATTTAAAGGATATATTATGAATTTTAGTGAATTAGACAGTTTAAACTCTACAGCTGAAATTAAAGGAATTTTATCAATGCACGGTAAAGAAAAGGAAGTTAGCACCATATGTAAGGTAGAAATTGTAGAGGAGCAAATTAATTTATCAGGCAATTTTATGGTTGAAGTAGCCGATTTTGATATAAAAATTCCAATTGTAGTTAGAAATAATATTGCAAAAACAATTAAGGTTAATTTTGATTTACAACATAAACCTTATAAAAATAATTAAACAATTATAAAAACATAAAATTCAAACGGATGAAAAATTTACTTTCAGTTTTTTTAATCATTATAGTATCCAATAATATGTTTTCCCAAACCCTGGATGATATCCTAGCGGAAGAAACAGTTAACAATGCTACAGTTGTTTCTGGTACTTTTAATGGAACTAGAATAATGAATGGGCAATCTGTTGAAACCAGGCAAAAAGGAGTTTTGGAATTTTTAATTCAGCATAGATTTGGCAGAATAAATTCTGGAGGGTATGAACTTTATGGATTGGATCAATCTAATATTCGATTTGGATTAGAATATGCTGTTACTAATGATTTTGCTATTGCATTGGGTAGAAGTTCGTTTGAAAAAGTATATGATGGTTATTTGAAATATAAAATTATTAAGCAAAAAACCGGGAATAAATCAACGCCATTAAGTGCTGCTTTATTTGTTAGTGCTGTAGAAAAAACACTAAAAGATTATGATCCTTTAGATAAGCCAAGTTTTAGCGACAGGTTAACTTATACTAGTCAATTATTGTTGGCTAGAAAGTTTAATTCAGATTTCTCAATTCAAATTACACCAACATACATTCACTATAATACGGTATCAGGTTCAAAAGATCCGAATGATTTTTTTGCATTGGGTATTGGAACTAAGGTTAAAATTAGCAAACACATTTCAATTAATGGTGAGTATTATTACTCTTTCAATTCTTTTGATTTGTTAACTACAAAAAACTCATTGGCGTTCGGTTTTGACATTGAAACAGGAGGGCATACATTTCAGCTGATTTTTACAAATTCAAGAGCTATGGTTGAAAAAGGATTTATAACCGAAACTACTGGTGATTTCTTTAAAGGTGATATTCACTTTGGATTTAATATTTCAAGAGATTTTTACTTAAGTAAAACAAAAGAAGAAGAAAAATTATATTAATAAATACTAATACTAAAAATCAAAATTATGAAAAAATTACTAGCGTTAACCGGTTTATTTTTATTGTTCATTTTCACTTCCTGTTCTTCAAACAGTGATGACGATGATATAACTATAGACCCACCGACATCTACAATTACATATACAAATACTATTAGTGCAATAATTAGTGGAAATTGTACAGGTTGTCATGGTAGTACACCAACTAATAATGCTCCGATGTCTCTAACATCGTATGCAGATGTTAAAAGTGCAATAGAGACAAGAGGATTGATTGGGCGTATTGAAAATGGTACTATGCCTCCAAACGGTAATTTAACAGCTACACAAATACAAAATATTAAAACCTGGCAGGCTAACGGTTTTCCTCAATAAGTATGAAAAATACTTTTAGGGTAATATGGTCGTTTACATAAAAGGAAGGTCGCCAAATTGGAAGAAAGAGAATGTTAGCCAAACAATATTTTTTACAAAAATTAGTTAAAATTATAAAATTATACAATTATACAATTATGAAATCATTATTTATTAAATCCTTATTATTAATTTTCATTTCATCAGTTTCTTTAACTGCTTGTTCAAGTGATGATGATAATCCATCAAGTGATGATACCCAATTGCAAATTGAAAACAATGTGCAAAATGATTCTTGGCGTATTACTAAATACATAGATAGTGGTAATGATGAAGTCAGTAATTATGCTGGGTATATTTTTACTTTTGGTGCAGATAATGTACTTACTGCCACCAATAGTATAAATACTTATACAGGTACTTGGAGTATTATGGATAGTAATAGCAACGATGACAGTTTGGATGATTTAGATTTTAATATTTTCTTTGCATCACCTTCTGATTTTGAGGAATTATCAGATGATTGGGATCTTATTACTCAAACATCTAATAAAATTGAATTAATAGATATAAGTGGAGGAAATGGAGGTACTGATTATTTAACTTTCGAAAAGAATTAAGAATATTAATTTTATATAACAAAATTAAATAGGGGGTTCCGTTATCGTATTTACTTGTAGTTATTTTGTGTAGGCATTTTTTTTAAACCCATTACCTTTGGTTACAAAGTTATGGTAGGTGTCTTATAATTAGCTTTTTATTTCTCCATTTATTTCTTCCCAAATAAATACTATTTTCAATTTTTATTTAATAAAAGTTTATTGTAAGAGAGTAATATTCGTTGGGTGGCACTTTCAAGGTCTTAAATATAAAAAATGTAAAAAAGGTTCTCAAAAATTGAGAACCTTTTTTACATTTTTTATAAATAGAAAATTCGGAATATTATTGATTCATGTATGATTCAGGAATATTAACTCTCCAGCCACAGCTAGATATTGCAGATCTTTCTCTTCGTGTTATCAATCTATCTTTTCTCCATGCATATGTTAATTTAGACAATTCTCTTGTAAAATCGTCATGCAAGTCATCATAGTTCTCACCATCATATTGTTTATTAATTTCAGAAATTAAATTAGCTATTTCATCCATCATAGTTGTACCTGGACTAACAAATACATTTTCCACGTTTGGATAACAATCATCAATATCAATTTCTTCATTTAAAATTGAGTATGGATATGGGTCTTCAGCATTTGGTACTCCATCATTATCTGAATCACAGTAACCAAACGATAAATTATCTATTCCAAGTCTTAAAATATTTGTGGTTTTTAAAACAACTTCTTTAATAGATTCACTTGAGTGAATACCCCAAAAATTTCCTGAGTATGCTCCATAAATTTCGGAATAACCTAGTAAACCCGATTCTCCATAAATTTCAATTGTTATATCTTGTGCACTATCAGGAAATAATTCAAGACTTACTGAATAGTTATTACTTTTTGTAAATTCAATATGTAAATCATCTGCATAATCAATCCAGTTTCTACTTGTAAGAACCTGATTTCCATAAGCACCAGTAAATGGCCAAGATTTATATACCCAAATCCAAGCTAATTCACCGTTATCAAGAAGGGTACTAAACTTTACATTAGATTCTATGCTGCCAGGTGAAAAAAGAGCGTAGTCACTACCCTCAATATCAGCAATAATATCTGAAGATTCATCAATAATGTTACCATATGTTCCAAATCCCCAGCCGTTTAAAACTTCAGAATCTTCAAAATCCTCAATTTGCATTACAGGATTGCAAGAGTTTAAAAATGAATTTGAATCTTCATAAAAATTCAAAATGTTATTTTCAGAAAAGTGCTCGTAAGTAAGTATAGGTCTTTCAGATGTTTTTGAACTTTTACTAACTGAATCTCCCATAAATTCCTGTCCTACATAGTTGTTGGCTTTATTTTGGAGTTGTTCCTCATTTAGATTGTCAGTTTCTGTTTGACAACTTGTGATAAGTAATGTTACTGCAAAAACATACACATAGTTTAATTTTTTAAATAGCTTCATCGTTTTTAGTTTATAGATTAATTAATGTTTTTAATTTTATTATTATTTAATTATGCAGAGCATGTGAATGAGCTAATTAAATAAAAGAAAAAAAATATGTGGGGTTAATTCGAGGGGGTGTAATCATTAAAATTAATGATGGGCTAATATATAGATTTAAATTAACTTTAGTATAATAAATTTAATTAAATACTATTTTAAAAAATTAGTTGATTTAGAGTTAAAAAGCATCTTAGTACTAAGATGCTTTTATTGTAATTTAATTTAAAAAAAATATAAATGAAGTTTTAAAGTTGTAGGTACCTTGTATGTTAACTGCTATAATTTCTTAAAAAATCTTCAAAAGACATTGGCTTTAAATTTCTAAAAGAATAATGTTTTAAATACGTTTTGTAATCTTTTAATGCGGTTTGGTTTACTCCTTCAGAAGTAAAAGAAATTTGAGGGGAAGTAGCGTTCATAATAAAAGATTTTTGGGTTTATAATTCTATTAAATACAATTAATGGGGTTGTATATTTTTTAAAACTACAAAATTTTTTATAAAAACTTTAAAAAAATACCATTTATTAGTAAAAACGTGTAAATTATATGCAAAAACCATCCTTTTGGTATTGTAAATCAGTATTCAAGTACTTGTTTTCCGTAAAAAGACACGATATTTAAAAATTTACATTATTTAATAATTAAATTTTAATAATATTTTAAGAAATGCCCACCTATACTTTGTTTAAAACCAATTGCTATTAAATATTAAATGGTTATTTTTGCTTAAATCTACATTCTTAAAAATAGTATGAAAGGAATAATTTTAGCAGGAGGCTCAGGAACGCGATTATATCCAATTACAAAAGGTACGTCAAAGCAATTATTGGCAATTTACGATAAGCCAATGATTTATTATCCACTTTCAATTTTAATGCTTGCAGGAATTACAGAAGTGTTGGTAATTTCAACGCCTCAAGATTTACCAAATTTCAAAAAATTATTAGGTGATGGAAAATCACTTGGAATGCAGTTTGAATATATTGAACAACCTTCACCTGATGGTTTAGCACAGGCCTTTATTTTAGGTGAAAAATTTATAGGGAATGATGATGTTTGTCTTATTTTAGGCGACAATATTTTTTATGGAGCAAGTATTGAAAAACATTTGAATGATGCGGTTAAGACTGTTAAAGATCATAAAAAAGCATCCATTTTTGGCTATTATGTACAAGATCCTGAAAGATATGGTGTTGCTGAATTTGATAAAAATAAAAATGTATTAAGTATTGAGGAAAAACCTGAAATTCCAAAAAGTAATTTTGCTGTTGTAGGCTTGTATTTTTATCCAAACAATGTTGTTGAAATTGCTAAAAATATAAAACCAAGTAAGCGCGGTGAATTAGAAATAACAACTGTTAATCAGACTTATTTATCACAAAATAATTTAAAATTAGAGGTTCTAGGAAGAGGCTACGCATGGTTAGATACCGGTACGGAAGATTCATTATTAGAGGCTTCAAATTTTATACAAACTATAGAAAAAAGACAAGGTCTAAAAATTGCGTGTATTGAAGAAATTGCTTTTGAAAAAGGATATATCAATAAAGAACAATTACTTCTTTTAGCAGCTGAATATAAAAATAATAGTTACGGACAGTACTTGTTGCGTATAGCAAACTCAAAATAATTTGGAATTTATAAGAACTGAAATACCAGAAGTAGTATTGTGTAAACCAACAATTTTTAAAGATGAACGTGGTTATTTTTACGAGGTTTTTAAAAAAGAAAGTTTCGAAAAATTTGTTGGTTATTCAGTAGATTTTTGTCAAGATAATGAAGCCAAATCTTCAAAAGGAGTTTTAAGAGGGTTGCATTATCAATTACCACCTTTTGCACAATCTAAATTGGTTAGAGTTATAAAAGGAAAAGTGTTGGACGTAGTTGTTGATATTAGAAAAGGTTCAAAAACTTTTGGTAAATCGGTAGTTGTTGAGTTAAGTGAAGAAAATAAATACCAACTTTTTGTTCCGCAGGGTTTTGCACATGGATATGTTACATTAAGCGAAGAAGCTATATTTTGTTATAAAGTTGATAATTATTATAATAAAGAATCGGAGCGAGGTATCATTTTTAACGATGAAACCTTAAATATTGACTGGAAATTTACTGTTGAAGATTTAATTATTTCTGAAAAAGACAAATTACAACCTACATTAAAAAATGCTGATTTGTTTGAACCAAACTTTAAATTGAATGCTTAATATTTTAGTTACAGGGGCAAACGGACAACTAGGTTCAGCTTTAAAAAATTTGGAACAAAACTATTCAAATTACACCTGTTATTTTACTGATAAAAATGAATTGGATATTGCCAAAGCGAACGCTATTCAAGAGTTTGTTTCAGAAAATAAAATTCAAGTTATTATAAATTGTGCAGCTTATACAAATGTTGATAAAGCTGAAGACGAATTTAATTTAGCAAATGAAATAAATAATATAGCAGTAGAAAATTTAGGAATTATATCAAAAAAAAATCAACTAAAATTAATTCATATTTCAACCGATTATGTGTTTAACGGCACATCAGAAAAACCGTATGTTGAAACCGATAAAACAAATCCAACAAATACTTACGGAGTAACAAAATTAAAAGGTGAAGAGGCTTTAAAAAAAATAAATCCAGAGAATACAATAATTATCAGAACTTCATGGCTGTATTCATTATATGGAAGTAATTTTGTAAAAACCATGCTAAAACTTGGGAAAGAAAAAAAATCAATAAAAGTTGTTTCAGATCAAGTAGGTTCACCTACAAATGCAACGGATTTAGCTAATGTAATTTTACAAATAATACCCTTTATACAAACTAAAGGGGTGGAAATTTACCATTATTCAAATAGTGGAGTTTGCAGTTGGTTTCAGTTTGCCCAGGAGATTATGAAAATTTCAAAAAGCAAATGTAAGGTGGAACCTATCTTATCAAAAGATTATAAATCAAAAGCAACAAGACCAAATTTTAGTATTTTAAATACTGAAAAAATTCAAAAAACGTTTAATGTTGAAGTTCCTGAATGGAAAATAGCTTTAAGGAATTGTATTCAATAAAAAATTAAAAAAATGAAATCAATATTAGTTACAGGAGGAGCAGGATTTATCGGCTCAAATTTAGTAGAATATTTAATTGATAAATATCCCGATTATAAAATTGTGGTAGTAGATTCATTAACGTATGCTGGTGATATTGATAATTTGGATGCTGTAAAAAATTCAAAAAATTTCACTTTTGTTAATGGTAATATTTGCGATAGAGATTTAATGGAGCGCGTATTTCATCATTATATTGTTCATGGAGTTATTCATTTGGCTGCGGAATCACATGTGGATAATTCAATTAATGAACCAGATATTTTTATTGAAACCAATGTAAAAGGAACATTTACGTTAATTGATGTTGCATATAAATACTGGATGGAAAAACCATTTGTATTTAAAAATGGATTCGAAAATGCTAGATTTTTACATGTATCAACGGATGAGGTTTATGGAACTTTAGGAGAAACAGGTTTGTTTACCGAAACAACTCCTTACGCGCCTAATTCACCATACAGTGCTTCAAAAGCAAGTAGCGATTTAATTGTACGTAGCTATTTTCATACCTACGGAATGCATACTGTTATAACAAATTGTTCCAATAATTACGGACCAAAACAGCACGATGAAAAATTGATTCCAACAGTTATTAGAAAAGCGCTTGCAGGTGAAGCCATTCCAATTTATGGTGATGGGAAAAATATTAGAGATTGGTTGTATGTAAAAGATCATTGTACTGGAATAGACTTGGCATTTCATAAAGGAAAAAGTGGCGAAGTTTATAATATTGGAGGTAAAAATGAACGAAACAATAATTATATAGCTGAAAAGATTTGTGAATTATTGGATACGCTTGTTCCATTAGAAAATAAGAGTTATAAAAATCAGATTACCTATGTTGAAGATAGAGCAGGGCACGATTTTAGATATGCAATTGATGCAAGTAAAATTGAAAATGAATTGGGTTGGAAAGCTGCTGAAAATTTTGAAACAGGCATTTTAAAAACGGTAAAGTGGTACGTAAAAAAATATAAAAAATAAGTACAGGCTAAGCCTAACCTTTCCTGAGCTTGGTTGAAGTCATAAAGTGTTTTGTTACTAAGCCTAGCCTGTTCTGAGCTTAGTCGAAGGGTCGAAGTGTATATTAAGGAAAGTTGAATAAAAATTAAAATGAAGAAAGAATACATTAAAAATAACAAAATATTGGTTACGGGTGGAGCTGGTTTTATCGGTTCAAATTTATGTGAATCTTTATTGGAGTTGGATAACGAAGTTGTTTGCTTAGATAATTTTTCAACAGGAAAAAGAACCAATATTCAGCACTTGTTTAAGAATCCAAAATTTCAATTGTTGGAAGGAGATATTAGAAACCTGAACAATTGTAAAAATGCATGTGATGGAGTGGATTTTGTGTTGCATCAGGCAGCATTGGGTTCAGTGCCGCGTTCTATTGAAGATCCAATTACAACAAATGATGTAAATACATCAGGGTTTTTAAACATGTTAGTTGCAGCTCGAGATGCTAAAGTAAAAAGATTTGTATATGCTGCAAGTTCTTCAACGTATGGAGATTCAAAAGAGCTTCCTAAAGTGGAAGATACTATAGGAAAACCTTTATCACCTTATGCTATTACTAAATATGTAAACGAATTATACGCTACTATTTTTAACAGCACCTATGGGCTAAATACCATTGGTTTAAGATACTTTAATGTTTTTGGTAAAAGACAAGATCCAAATGGGGCTTATGCTGCTGTAATACCAAAATTTGTAATGCAGTTTATGAAATATGAATCGCCTGTAATAAACGGTGATGGAGCGTTTTCAAGAGATTTTACCTTTATTGATAATGTGGTTCAAATGAATTTGTTAGCTATAAGTTCTAACAATCCAAAAGCATTAAATCAAGTTTACAATGTTGCTTTCGGAGCGCGTACCACGTTAAATGAATTAGTTACTTTATTAAGATCAAAACTAGCTAAATTTGATGCTAAAATTGGAGATGTAAATATTGAATATGGTCCAAATAGAATTGGAGACATACCACATTCTCTAGCTTCAATAGAGAAAGCAAAAAAATTATTGGGCTATCATCCAGAGTTCTCTTTTGAAAAAGGATTAGAAGAAGCAGTAAATTGGTATTGGGAAAATTTATAATTATTTTTTATGAACAAAGAAATTAAAATAGCAATTATTGGTTTAGGGTATGTTGGATTGCCTTTAGCAAGGCTTTTTGCAACAAAATACAATGTAATTGGTTTTGATATTAATAAGGAAAGAGTAGCTGAACTAAGAAAGGGAATTGATACCACTTTGGAAGTTGAAAACGAGGTATTGCAAAAGGTATTAGTTGAAAATCCAAATCATAAAAAAGGACTTTTTTGTTCAACTTCCATAGAAGATATAAAAGATTGTAATTATTATATTGTTACTGTTCCAACTCCAGTTGATAAAAATAATAAACCGGATTTAACGCCACTTATAAAATCGAGTGAAACTGTTGGCAGTATTTTAAAGCAAAATGATATAGTAATTTACGAATCTACGGTATATCCGGGAGCAACTGAAGAAGTTTGTATTCCAATTTTAGAAAAAAATTCTGGGTTAATTTATAATAAACATTTTTATGCTGGGTATTCGCCAGAACGTATTAACCCTGGAGATAAAGAACATACTGTTGAAAAAATATTAAAAGTTACCTCAGGTTCAATACCTGAAATTGGCGAAAAAGTGAACAATTTATATGCATCGGTAATTACAGCTGGAACGCATTTAGCACCATCAATTAAAGTGGCCGAAGCTGCTAAAGTTATTGAAAATTCCCAACGTGATATTAATATTGCTTTTGTAAACGAATTAGCGAAAATTTTCAATTTATTAAATATTGACACACAAGCTGTTTTAGAGGCTGCCGGTACAAAATGGAATTTTTTACCTTTTAAACCCGGTTTGGTTGGTGGACATTGTATAGGTGTTGATCCTTATTATTTAGCACAAAAAGCACAAGAAGTTGGTTACCATCCTGAAATTATTTTGGCAGGTAGAAGAATGAATGACAGTATGGGTAATTACGTAGCATCAGAAGTGGTAAAATTATTAGTGCAAAAAGACATAAAAGTTAAAAATGCACGAATTTTAGTTTTGGGAATTACATTTAAAGAAAATTGCCCGGATGTTAGAAATACCAAAGTGGTTGATGTAATTGCTAATTTAGAGGAATTTGGAACTGAAGTAACAATTTTTGACCCATGGGCAGATATTTCAGAAGTGAAAAATGAATATAGTCTTGAAACTGTTCGCTACATGCCACAAAATAAATTTGATGGTATTGTACTGGCAGTTTCACATAAAGAATTTTTAGAAATAGATTTTGAAAAACATTTGAATCCTAACGGAATTATTTATGATGTAAAAGGATTTTTAAATTGTAAGGTGCAAGGGAAGTTGTAGTGAAGTGAGTAGTGAAGAGTGAGAAGTGAGAAGTGAGAGGTGAGAAGTGAAGCGTGAGAAGTGAGAGGTGAAGAGTGAGAAGTAAAGAGTGAGAAGTGAAGCAATCTGCTCTTTAAGAATGAGATTACCACGTTGCTAGTACTCCTCGTAATGACAAGAAATAGAATTGAAAAGTTTTCGACAAGCTCAGACTGACAAAAAAGAAATGAGAAAATAGAAGTTATATTGAAAAAGTCAATTTCGAAAAAATATTAATAGAAATAATAAGTTTGCAAAAAAGAATAAGTGCATTTAGAAATAGTTTAATGCAGAAGAACTAAGAAACTAAGGCTAATAACTTAATTAAAGAAGTCTTAATTTAAGTAAAATAGAAATAAGTCTTCGTTTTGGTCAAAGTCATAGTTTAAGTAAAATAAAATAAAAATGAAAATAGTAGTTATTGGAACTGGTTATGTAGGGTTAGTATCAGGAACCTGTTTTTCAGAAATGGGAAACAAAGTTATTTGTGTAGATAACAATATTGAGAAAATTGAAAATCTTAAAAATGGAATTTTACCAATTTTTGAACCAGGTTTAGAACCATTAGTTTTAAAAAATGTTGAACGAGGAACTTTAAAATTTACAACCAATTTAGAAGCTGCATTAAGCGATTCTGAAATTGTTTTTATAGCAGTTGGTACACCAATGGGAGATGATGGTTCTGCAGACTTGCAATATGTGTTAAATGTTGCGCAAAGTATTGGTAAGCTAATGCAAAAAAGATTGATAATTGTAGATAAATCTACCGTGCCGGTTGGAACTGCTGATAAAGTAAAAGCCACTATTCAAAAAGAACTTGATAAAAGAGGTGTAGCAATTGAATTTGATATGATTTCAAATCCTGAATTTTTAAAAGAAGGTGCAGCTATTAACGATTTTATGAAACCGGATCGTGTAGTTATTGGTGCTGAAAATGAAAAAGCCTTGGAAAAAATGAAGCAGTTATATGCACCATTTTGCATGTCGTATGAAAGAATTATTGCCATGGATATTCGTTCGGCAGAAATGACCAAATATGCTGCAAATGCAATGCTGGCTACAAAAATCTCATTTATGAACGAAATAGCTAATATTTGCGAAAAAGTTGGAGCAGATGCAAACCAGGTGCGTATAGGAATTGGTTCAGATAATAGAATAGGATACGGATTTATTTATCCGGGATGCGGTTATGGTGGTTCTTGTTTTCCAAAAGATGTAAAAGCTTTAAAGAAAATTGCTGAAGACTATAATTACAATGCAAAATTAATTACTTCTGTAGAAGAGGTAAATGATGCTCAAAAATTGGTTATTGCTCAAAAAATTGTGAAAAAATATGGTGCTGATTTAACCGGTAAAGTATTTGCAATTTGGGGTTTGGCATTTAAACCGGGAACTGATGACATGCGTGAAGCACCGGCAATTTACATAATTAATGAACTCGTAAAAAGAGGTGCTAAAATTCAAGCCTATGATCCAAAAGCAATGGAAGAAGCAAAAATGTGCTATTTAAAAGGTGTTGAAAATGTTGATTATGTTACCTATAAGTATGATGCCTTAAAAAATGCTGATGCCATGCTATTATTAACAGAGTGGAAAGAATTTCGCTCACCTGATTTTGAGGAAATAAAAAAGCAACTTAAATCTCCAGTAATATTTGATGGTAGAAATCAGTACAATATTTTTAATTTAGAAGAAAAGGGATTTGAGTATTATCAGATAGGGAGGGCAGAGCGTTAATAAAATGTTCAATGAACATTTTTAGCGAATGAGCCAGCTTGCGCGTTGGAGCTATGGATTAAAAAGTCTTAGACAAGCTCAGACTGACAAAAAAGAAATAAAAAGAAATAAAAAGAAATAAAAAAGTGATAAAATTATTGGAAAATGATGGTATCCAGTCCATAACAGATTCATTAATACATAAAAGAATATGAAAAATTTCGCATTAATGGGAGCAAGTGGTTATATAGCACCACGCCATATGAAGGCAATTAAAGAAACAAACAATAATTTAGTTGCTGCTCTTGATAAATTTGATAGCGTTGGAATTATAGATAGTTTTTTCCCCAACGCTGATTTTTTTACAGAGTTTGAGCGTTTTGACCGTCATATTTCAAAATTAAAATATGAACAAAATACAAAGTTAGAATATGTAAGTATTTGCACACCTAATTATTTACATGATGCACATATTCGTTTTGCGTTAAGGCAAGGTGCAGATGCTATTTGTGAAAAACCATTGGTTTTAAATCCTTGGAATATAGATGCTTTGGCCCAAATTGAAAATGAAACAGGAAATAAAATATATAATATTTTACAGTTAAGAGTGCATCCAAGTATTATTGCTTTAAAAGAAAAAATTGATAAAGGACCAAAAGATAAAATATACGACATAGACTTAACCTATTTAACCTCACGGGGACATTGGTATTATACATCTTGGAAAGGAGATGTCTCAAAATCTGGTGGAATTGCAACTAATATTGGAGTGCACTTTTTTGATATGCTTTCCTGGATTTTTGGAGACCTTAAACAAAATACAGTACATATAAACACACACGATCGTTCAGCGGGTTATTTAGAATTTGAAAAAGCAAGGGTGCGTTGGTTTTTATCAATAAATTATGATGTGTTGCCGGACGAAATTAAAGCAAAAGGTCAAACAACCTACCGTTCTATAACTATTGAGGGTGAAGAATTGGAATTTAGTGGCGGTTTTACCGATTTACACACTGTTTCATATCAAGAGATTATTGCCGGAAAAGGTTATGGTTTGGAAGCTCCGCGTCAGGCAATTGAAATTGTGCATGAAATTCGCCATGCAGATCCAATTGGTGCTAAAGGAGATTTTCATCCTTTTGTAAAAAAACCATTGGCAAAGCATCCGTTTGAGAAGTAAAGTGTTTGAAGTGAGAAGTGAGAAGTGAAAAGTGAGAAGTAAATCAACCCGTCATTGCGATTGGAACGTAGTGGAGTGAAGCAATCTGTAAATTAATAATTAAAACTAACTTTTTGAATCTATTCATAAGATTGCCGCAGTTGTGTTTTCATAACATTCAAATACTCTCTCGCACCGTCATTGCGATTGGAACGTAGTGTAGGCAAGCAATCTGCTCTTTAAGAGTGAGATTACTTCGTCGCTAATGCTCCTCGTAATGATAAGAAATAGGAATTGAAAAGTCTTCGACAAGTTCAGACTGATAGAAAGAAATGAGTAACGAGAACTAAAACTAAAGCGAACTGTTACACAGAGTCCATCCTGTCCTGAGGATAGTCTAAGGGTTGAAGTGCTTAGTTAAAGTTTAAAGTAAATTAATGAATAATGAATAAGAATTTAGAAATAGCAATTAAGGCTTCAATTGCAGCAGGGCAGGAAATAATGAATGTGTACAATTCAGATTTTGATGTTGAGTTTAAAGAAGATAAATCACCCTTAACGGAAGCAGACAAAAAAGCGAATGCTATTATTAATTCATTTTTAATTCCAACAGAAATTCCTATTATTAGTGAGGAAAATAAACAATTAGATTATTCAGAACGAAAAAACTGGAAGTTGTGCTGGATTGTTGACCCATTAGATGGTACGAAAGAATTTATAAAAAGAAATGGAGAGTTTACCGTAAATATTGCTTTAGTAGCCCATGGTAAACCAATATTAGGTGTTATTTATGTGCCAGTTACAAAAGAATTGTATGTTGGTAATGTACAAAAGGAAACTGCTTTTAAAACTGTTATTGAAAATACATCTTATAATTTTGACAAAATAGTAGAAAAATCTAAAAAATTACAGCCTTTAAATAAAGTACAAGATGTAATAAGAATTGTAGGTAGTCGTTCTCATATGAGTAAAGAAACACTGGATTTTATGGAAAAGGTTAAAATACAGCGCAAAAAAGAGTCGAAAATCATTTCAAAAGGAAGCTCTTTAAAATTTTGCATACTAGCAGAAGGTTTGGCAGATATTTATCCTAGATTTGCACCCACAATGGAATGGGATACTGCTGCAGGTCAGGCAATCTGCAATGCATCAGGAATAAAAGTAATTGCACTTGATACTAAAAATGAGTTGTGTTATAATAAAGAAAATTTGTTAAATCCTTGGTTTATTTGTAATTATGAAGGAGAATTCTAAAAAGAAGCATCTATTAAAAACAATTTCGTGGAGGTTTTTGGCAACATTTACCACTGTAGTATTGGCTTGGATAATTTCTGGTGATCCAATGATTGGATTGGCAGTTGGTGGTTGGGAGTTTTTTTTGAAAATGATATTGTATTATTTACATGAAAGAGTTTGGTATAAAATAACGTTTAAAAAAAATGAAACTTAAAAAATGAGTAAGGAGAATATTAAAAAACATCATTTTAAAGTTACCAGAAAAGAAAGACAGCAATTGAATGGACATAATTCTTTTTTAATTTGGATAACGGGTTTATCAGGTTCTGGAAAATCAACCATTGCAAACGGGTTGGAAGAATATTTACATAAAATAGGAGTGAGAACCTATGTATTAGATGGAGACAATATAAGACATGGGATTAATGATAATTTAACATTTAGTCCTGAAGATAGGTCGGAAAACATTAGAAGAATTGGGGAGATTTCAAAATTATTTATTGATGCTGGTTGTGTGGTTATAGGAACTTTTATTTCACCTTACCAAAAAGACAGGCAAAAAGTAAAGCGAATTGTAGCACCTTCAAACTTTGTGGAAGTTTTTGTTAATACTTCTATTGAAGAATGTGAAAGAAGGGATGTGAAAGGTTTGTATAAAAAAGCAAGAAGTGGTGAAATTCCAAATTTTACAGGAATCAGTGCTCCCTATGAAGCACCTGAAAATGCAGATATTGAAATAAAAACAGAAACTGAAGATATAGAAGAAGCTATTTTTAAAATTGCAGATTTTATAAAAGAGAAGTTAAAATACAATGAGTAAATATTATTTAAGTTATTTAGAAGAATTAGAAAGCGAAGCTATTTTTGTGTTACGTGAAGTTTGGGCGCAATTTCAAAATCCTGTAATTTTATTTTCAGGAGGGAAAGATTCTATTGTAGTTACTCATTTGGCAAAAAAAGCATTTTACCCAGCTAAAATTCCATTTTCTTTAATGCATGTTGATACGGGGCATAATTTTTCAGAAACAATTCAATTTAGAGATAATTTAGTAGCAGAATTAGGTGCAAATTTAATTGTTGGTTCAGTTCAAGAAGCTATAAATGATGGAAGAGTTGCCGAAGAAAAAGGTAAAAATGCAACCAGAAATGAGCTGCAAATTACAACGCTGTTGGATGCTATTGAAGATAATAAGGTAGATTGTGCTATAGGTGGTGGAAGACGTGATGAAGAGAAAGCGCGGGCAAAAGAACGTTTTTTCTCCCATCGTGATGAATTTGGGCAATGGGATCCTAAAAATCAGCGTCCGGAATTATGGAATATTTTTAACGGAAGTCATTTTCAGGGAGAGCATTTTAGGGTATTTCCTATTAGTAACTGGACAGAAATGGATGTTTGGAATTATATTGCCAAAGAAAACATTAAAATTCCATCCTTATATTTTGCACATGAAAGAGAAGTGGTTTGGAAAAACGATTCGTGGATTCCAAATTCTGAATTTTTAATTTTAGATGAAAATGATAAAATTGAAGTAAAAAAAATACGATTTAGAACTTTAGGCGATATTACAATTACAGGAGGTATTGAATCTGATGCAGATACTGTTGATAAAATAGCTTTGGAAGTTGCAGCCATGCGAAAAACAGAAAGAGGAAATAGAACCGATGACAAACGTTCTGAAAGTTCTATGGAAGACAGAAAAAGGCAAGGGTATTTTTAATATTGAAAAGTTGCGAAATTGTAAAACTGTAAAGTTGCATGTATAAGTTTTATTTTGAAAAATTAGAGGTTTGGAAAAATACTCGCGTATTTGTAAAAGAAGTATATAAAGTTACAGAAACGTTTCCTGCAAATGAACAATTCGGAATTACAAATCAAGTTCGAAGAGCATCTTTAAATATAACCGCTAATATTGCAGAGGGGTTTTCTAGACAATCAAACAAAGAAAAATCTAGATTTATAAATATTGCATATAGTTCAAGTTGGGAAATAATTAATTTCTTGGTATTGTCTAAAGATTTAAATTTTCTATTCGAAAAAGAGTACATAAAATTAAGAACTGATATTGAGTAAATATCAAATCAATTAAATGCATTATATAAAAAATTAAATAAAACTGAGAATTCATAACACATTATAACCGTTTTACAATTTTACAGTTTTACGATTAACAAAATAAAAATGTTAGATAAAAACCAATTACTAAGATTCACAACCGCAGGTAGTGTAGATGATGGAAAAAGCACCTTAATTGGTCGTTTGTTGTACGATTCAAAATCAATATTTGAAGATCAACTGGACGCTATTGAAGCTACAAGTAAACGAAGAGGACATGAGGGTGTGGATTTAGCTTTGTTTACAGATGGATTAAGAGATGAAAGGGAACAGGGAATTACCATAGATGTAGCCTACAGATATTTTACAACACCAAAACGAAAATTTATTATTGCTGATACTCCAGGTCATATACAATATACCAGAAATATGGTTACGGGAGCATCTACGGCAAATGCAGCTATCATTTTAATTGATGCTAGGCATGGAGTGATAGAACAAACTAAAAGACACTCTTTTATTGCATCATTATTGCAAATACCGCATATAATTGTGTGTATTAATAAAATGGATTTAGTTGATTATAATGAGGAACGCTTTAATGAAATTATGACAGCCTATGAAGAAATTTCTTCAAAAATGTTAATTAAAGATGTACGTTATATTCCAATTAGTGCTTTAAAAGGAGATAATGTGGTAAACAGATCACAAAATATGGATTGGTATAGCGGGGCACCTTTATTAAATGTGTTGGAAACCTTACATATTAGTAGTGATATTAATAAAATTGATGCACGTTTTCCTGTGCAAACGGTTATTAGGCCACAAAATGATACACATAGAGATTATAGAGGGTATGCCGGCAGAATTGCTAGTGGTATTTTTAAACCGGGACAAGAAATTGTGGTATTGCCATCAGGTTTTACATCTGTAATTAAATCTATTGATACATTTTCGGGTAGCTTGCAGGAAGCTTTCGCACCAATGTCGGTAGTTATTACTTTAGAAGATGATATTGATGTAAGTAGAGGAGATTTAATTGCTAAGAAAAATAATATGCCTCAAGTTTCTCAGGATATTGATGTAATGTTATGTTGGTTTAACAATTCGCCTGCAAAACCGCGCGCAAAATATAAAATTCAGCATACTTCAAATGAGCAAAAAGCACTTATAAAAGAAGTGGTATATAAAGTAAATATTGATACCTACGAGCGTGATATAGAAGACAAGGAATTAACAATGAATGCAATTTGTAGAGTAAAAATAAGAACTACCAAACCGTTAATGATAGATGCTTACAGAACAAACAGAACCACGGGAAGTATTATTTTAGTTGATGAAACTACCAACGAAACTGTTGCCGCTGGTATGATTGTATAAAACCAACGCGTTACGCTGAACTTGTTTCAATCCAATCCGTTATGCTGAACTTGTTTCAATGCAATCCATCTCGGAACGTCATGCTGAACTCGTTTCAATGCAATCCATCTCGGAACGTCATGCTGAACTTGTTTCAGCATCTGCTTCTTTTGAGTTTCCATTGCCAGTTTGTATTGAGATCTATTTCAAAAGATCCCGAACTGAATTCGGGATGACGTTCTTTATCGTCATTGCGAAGCGATAGCTGTGGCAATCTGTTTCAAAAGTGCAGATTACTTCGTCGTACCTCCTCGTAATGACGAATACATCGTTATGTTTATGGGTACGTCATGCTGAACTCGTTTCAGCATCTGTTTCTTTTGAGTTTCCATTTTAGTTTGTATTGAGATCTGTTTCATGAGATCCCGAACTAAATTCGGGATGACGTTCGGTTGCGTCATGCTGAACTTGATTCAGCATCTGCTTCTTTTGAGTTTCCATTGCCAGTTTGTATTGAGTTCTGTTTCAAAAGATCCCGAACTAAATTCGGGATGACGTTCTTTATCGTCATTGCGAAGCGATAGCTGTGGCAATCTGTTTCAAAAAGTGCAGATTACTTCGTCGTACCTCCTCGTAATGACGAATACATCGTTATGTTTATGGGTACGTCATGCTGAACTTGATTCAGCATCTTTCAGTTAAGATTTTCCATTGCCAGTTTGTATTGAGATCTATTTCAAAAGATCCCGAACTAAATTCGGGATGACGCTCTTTATCGTCATTGCGAAGCGATAGCTGTGGCAATCTGTTTCAAAAAGTGCAGATTACTTCGTCGTACCTCCTCGTAATGACGAAACAAACCGTCATTGCGATTGGAACGCAGTGGAGTGAAGCAATCTGTAACTATTGAAATACAAACTTCCTTCTAAATAAACTTCACACAATCTTATCATAGTTATGTACGTTATAAAATTATATCTTTGCAAAAACATTTGAAACCCCTTAATCTTACCAAATGTTACTAATTAATAAAGAACCTTGAGCGATTTAAAACAAAAAGCATTATCCGGCGTATTTTGGTCTGCACTGCAACAATTTGGGAAACAAGGCATTGGCTTTGTGGTATCTGTTGTTTTAGCACGTTTATTGCTGCCTGAAGAATTTGGACTCATCGCCATGATTGGTATTTTTATGGGAATAGGTGCTTCCTTAATGGATGCGGGGCTTGGTTCGTCTTTAATTCGTACAAAAAATCCAACACAAGATGATTATTCTACAGTGTTTTATTTCAATTTAATTGGAAGTGTTGCAATGTATGTGTTGCTTTTTGCAACAGCACCCCTGATAGCTAATTTTTACGATCAAGAAATTTTAATTTCTATAATTAGGTGGTATGGTATTATTTTTATTATCAATGCTTTTGCAATGATTCAAAATACAAGATTGACCAAGCTTATGGATTTTAAAACACAAATGCAAATAGCACTTCCTTCAACCATTATTGGTGGGTTGGTTGGTATTATAATGGCATATTTAGGTTATGGAGTTTGGAGTTTGGTAGTGATGGCAATTATACAAGCAATTGCCAGTACCTTGCAATTGTGGTTTTATTCTAAATGGAAACCAGCCTGGATATTTAATAAAGAGAAATTTAAATACCATTTTAAGTATGGTTATAAATTAACCATGTCAGGTTTATTAAATATAGTTTTTGTAAATGTTTATACCATTATTATAGGAAAGTTTTTTGCACCCGCACAAGTAGGTTTTTACAATAGAGCTGATAGTTTAAAACAATTGCCTGTTAGTAATATAAGTGCTGTGCTTAATAAAGTAACCTTTCCCTTATTTGCAGAAATTAATGACGATACTGTTCGTTTAAAAAGGGTATATAAAAAAATTATGCAAATGGTAGTTTTTCTTGTTGCTCCTGTTTTGCTAATTATGGCGGTGTTAGCAGAACCCTTATTTCGGTTTTTATTTACTGAAAAATGGCTGCCAGCAGTACCTTATTTTCAAATTTTGTGTTGGAATGGAATTTTATTCCCAATACATTCGTATAATTTAACTATTTTAAATGTAAAAGGACGTAGTGATCTTTTTTTAAAACTGGAAATTATTAAAAAAATAATGATTGTACTAGTAGTTTTGGTTTCCTTCCAATTTGGTATTTATGGGTTGTTGTATGGTGCTGTATTTACGTCAGTTGTAGGGTTTTTTATCAATACTCATTATTCAGGGAAGTTTATAAACTACACCGCCTGGCAACAAATCAAAGATTTACTTCCTATTATTTTTATAGCTTTTGTTGCAAGTGTTTTTGTGTATTTTGAAGAGCTTTTTTTAAAAGATAAAATAAGCTATGATGCCCTCCGTTTGCTTATTGGTGGTTTGTTAGGCGGAGGAATATACTTACTTTTGGCTGTACTATTTAAAATGAGTTCTTTAACAGAATTAAAAAATATAATTAACAGAGAATGATAAACGTTACCAAAACATTTTTACCTCCAATTGAAGAATACCAGCAACAATTACAACGTATTTGGAAAAATGAATGGTTAACTAACCGTGGAGCATTGGTACAGGAATTAGAAGCTAATTTAAAGCAATACCTAAACGTTTCTACTATTATTTGTATGAATAATGGCACCATACCCTTACAAATTGCATTAAAGGTTTTAGGGAATAATGGAGAGATAATTACTACCCCATTTAGTTATGTGGCTTCAACAGCTACAATTGCTTGGGAACATTGCACCCCAGTTTTTGTGGATATACACCCCGAATATTTAACTATAGATGAAACCAAGATTGAAGCAGCCATCACTCCTAAAACAACCGCTATTTTAGCAACCCATGTATTTGGAAATCCTTGCCATGTGGAAGCTATTGAAGCCATTGCAAAAAAACACCAGTTAAAAGTAATTTACGATGCGGCACATTGTTTTGGGGTAACCTATAAAGGGAATTCATTATTTAATTACGGAGATATAAGTACCTGTAGTTTTCATGCTACTAAAATATTTCATACAGGTGAAGGGGGTGCCCTATTTTGTAATGATAAAAATTATGAATTACAAAGTTTTTACAGCCATAATTTTGGACATAAAAGTGCTACCGAATTTTATGGAATGGGAATTAATGGGAAACTTTCCGAGTTGCAAGCAGCTATGGGTTTGTCAGTATTGCCATATATGCATAAAATACTTAAAGGAAGAAAAAGAGTGGTGGCATATTATAATAAAAACTTAGATTTTTCTAAACTGGAAAAAATAAAGTTAAGAGCTGATACTAGTTGGAATTATAGCTACTATCCTATAATTTTTAAAACTGAAGCCGCCTTGTTAAAAGTGCAAAAGGCTTTAAATGAATCTCAAATATTTCCAAGGCGTTATTTTTATCCGTCTTTAAATACCTTAAATTATTCCGGTAAACAAAAAATGCCTATTTCTGAAAGTATAGCTGCTAGAATTGTATGCTTACCTTTATTTAAAAATCTAAACGAAACTGATTTAAAGTTAATTGTAAAATTAATTAATAAAAATTTGTAAAATGAAAATTGCTGTTATGCAACCTTATTTGTTTCCTTATATAGGATACTTTCAGCTAATAAATGCTGTTGATAAGTTTATAATCTATGATGATGTAAATTTTATTAAGCAAGGTTGGATAAATAGAAATCAAATTTTAGTACAAGGGGCTAAACAATTATTCACAGTTCCATTACAAAAACAAAGTTCTTTTTTAAAAATAAATGAGACTTTTATAAATGAGAAACAATTCGAAAAGTGGAAAGTTAAATTTTTGAAAACAATAGAACAATCCTATAAGAAAGCACCTTATTTTGAACAATTAAATCAGGTAATTAATAAAGTTTTATCAAATAATCATGATGAAATGCCAATTTCTAAATTAGCAACAAAAAGTCTATTAGAAATAACTAGTTTCTTGGGATTAAAAACCGAGTTTGTTTTAACTTCGTCTTTATTTGATAATGTTAACTTATCAGGACAAGAGAGAATATTAGATATTTGCAAAAAAGAACAAGCTGAGCAATACATTAACCTAATAGGTGGCATAGAACTCTATAATAAGCAAATATTTAAGCAACATGAGATTAAACTAAATTTTATTAATACAAAATCAATTTATTACAAACAATTTAATGATGACTTTGTTCCTTGGTTATCAATAATTGATATTTTAATGTTTAATTCTGTAGATGAAATTAGGAAAATGTTAAATCAATATACCTTAACTTAATGCAAAGAGTTGTAATACATAGTGTTCCTCGATCTGGATCTACTTGGTTAGGTTCAATTTTCGATTCTCATCAACATACAATTTATAAAATGCAACCTCTTTTCTCTTATGCATTTAAAGATATGTTGTCAGCAAATTCTACAAGTGAAGAAATAGATACGTTTTTTCTAGAATTAGAAAAATCAGATGATGATTTTTTAAATCAAACTGAAGGTAAAAATAGAGGTATTATTCCATCATTTAATAAAGATGTTCCTACTTCAATAATTTATAAGGAAGTGAGGTATCACAATATTCTTAATAATTTATTAGAAAAAGATGCTTCTATAAAAGTAATAGGTTTGGTGCGTAATCCTTTTAGTACGATATCATCTTGGCTAAAAGCACCAAAAGAATTTCGTGCAGATTTAGGGTGGGAAATTGAAAAAGAATGGAAAAATGCACCAAAGAAAAATTTAAATAAGATTGAAGAATTTAATGGTTTTGAAAAATGGAAAGAAGTAACTAAACTTTTTCTTTCTTTAAAAAAGGATAATCCAACACAGTTTTATTTATTAAAATATGAAAATTTACTTTCTAATAAAATGGAAGAAGTAAAGAAAATGTTTGAGTTTTGTGAATTAGAAATGCAACAGCAAACAATTGACTTTATAAATAAATCTTCTAGGGTGAATAACAGAGATGCTTATGCAGTTTTTAAAACAAAAAAGGATGATAAGCAATGGGAACAAGAATTACCACAATTTATAATTGATGAGATAAAACGAGATGTGGAATTTAAAGAATTAAATAAAATTTTTAAATGGATATAATGTTATTTAGGTAAAATAATGAATCTAGAGGAGTTTAAATTAAAATATCAGAAACAGCCAGTTATTGAATATTCAAATTCGGTTACGGAAACTCCATTAGTCTCAGTTTGTGTGCAAACTTACCAACATGTTAAATATATAGAACGGTGTTTAAAGGGTATTTTAATGCAAAAAACATCCTTTCCATTTGAAATTTTATTGGGTGAGGATGCTTCAACTGATGGTACTAGAAAAATATGTTTGGAATATGCTAAAAAGTATCCAGATAAAATTAAATTGTTTTTACATCACAGAGAAAATAACATTAAAATTAATGGAAAACCAAGTGGAAGATTTAATTTTGGGTTTAATTTGTTTAATTCAAAAGGGAAATATATAGCCCTTTGTGAAGGGGATGATTATTGGACAGATCCCTTAAAATTACAAAAGCAAGTAGGTTTTTTAGAGAGTAATAATAATATAGTAATCTGTGGAACACAAACAAAAAAACTTAATAAAGAAAATGTGTTAGAGGAAATTTTTAATACATCTTTTATAGAAAAAAATGAAGTTTTTTACAGTAGAAAAGATGTATTAAAAAAAAATCCGTTTGATACATGTTCCGTAGTATTTAAGAATGGGCAATTTCCAAAGGAACTATTTTTAAACTACAATGCTCCAGATTGGATTTTATACTTGTTTTTGTTAAAAAAAGGGATGGGGTGTATATTAAAAGATATTACAGCAGTTTATAATTACCACGGTAATGGTATTGCTTCTACTTTAACACATATTACTTATTTGCAGTATAGGTTACATGATAGGATGCTGCTTATGAAAAATAGTAAATTAATAGATAAGAATATTATTAAAAAGGCAGGAATTATTCTTATTTGGAATTATATAAAACAAGCAATTAGGTGGAGAAAAGAGTTTATAATAGCCTTATATAGCAATAGAAAATTAATAATTAAGTTTATATTAAATTAAAAAACGAGTCAGTATATATTTGCCTAATATGTACAATTAAAAGTTGATAAAATTATTAAAAATTAACTATGAATCTAGAGGAGTTTAAATTAAAATATCAGAAACAGCCAGTTATTGAATATTCAAATTCAGTTTCGGATACTCCATTGGTTTCAGTTTGTGTACAAACTTACCAGCATGTTAATTATATTAAGGAATGTTTAGAGGGTATTTTAATGCAAAAAACATCCTTTCCATTTGAAATTTTATTGGGTGAAGATGCTTCAACTGATGGTACTAGAGAAGTATGTTTAGAATATGCAAAAAAATATCCTGATAAAATTAAGCTGTTTTTACATCATAGAGAAAATAATATAAAAATTAACGGTTCAGCTACAGGACGTTTTAATTTGTTAAATAACTTATATAGTGCTAATGGCAATTATATAGCATTATGCGAAGGTGATGATTATTGGACGGACCCTTTAAAATTACAAAAACAAGTTGATTTTTTGGAGAAAAATGAGGATTATGTAATTTGTGGACATGACCGCAGAATTGTGGATGAATTTAATAATGTTATTATCGAAACTGGAGTTAGAAATTTAAATAAGCAAGGTTTGTTAACACTAACAGTCGTTTTTAGAAATCATTTATTTGATAACATATTTTTTAATACTTTTATTAAAGTAGCAAATGGAGATTCTTTCTTGTTTTTATATTTTGAACAGTTTGGTAAAACAATTTTATTAAATTTTAAAGGAGCAAATTATAGAATACATTCAGGAGGTATTTGGAGTTCCACTAATCGAATAGAGAGATATGAAATGGGAATAAATACTTATACACATATTGTAAATTACTTTATGATAACTAAAAATATTCCACTATTAAAAAAAGCTTACTATAATTTAGCGAATATTGAAATAGATTATGGTTATTATCTAATGGAAAACTCTTTTTATAAAAAAGCATTTATCCAGTTTTTGAAATATAATAAAACATTTATTTCTAATAATTTAAATAAGTATTTTGTTTTACTAATCAAGATAAATATTCTTTATATAATAACTTTAATAAAGAAAATAATTGGTTAGTTATATTTTTTTATTAGATGCATTTAAATTCATAAAATGATAACAATAATAATCCCATATTATAAACGTATATTTTTTGAAGAAACTTTACAATCTTTAGCAAAACAAACGGATAAGCGCTTTAAGGTTTTTATTGGTGATGATGCAAGTCCTGAAGACCCAACGAAACTTTTAGAGCAATTTAAGGGTTTATTTGATTTTAAATATAAAAAATTTAAAACTAATTTAGGTGCTAAATCTCTAGTGCAACATTGGGAGCGTTGTATTGCCTTAGCAGTTGAAGATGATAAGGATTGGTTATTAATTTTAGGAGATGATGATATTTTAGGTAAAAATGTAATTGATGAGTTTTATAAAAATTTAGACGAGGTTAATGAGTTGAATATTAATGTGATAAAATTTTCAACGGTTGTAATTGATGAATTTAATAAACCAATTACTAAGGTTTTTAAAAGTGCAAAAATTGAAAAATCTACAGATGCATTTTATAATAAAATAAGTGATAGTGCGCGTTCATCTTTAAGTGAACATATTTTTAGAACAGCTGTTTATAAGGAAAAGGGATTTCAAAATTATAGTTTAGCTTGGCATAGTGATGATATGGCTTGGTTACAGTTTACGGATTTTGAAAATATTTATAGCTTAAATAATGCGTTAGTCTCTATTAGAGTCTCTAATAATAGTATATCTGGTTCAGAATCAAATAGTATAGAAAAAAATAAAGCTTCGTATCAATTTTATCATGAGTTAATATATAAGTATTTTAACAACTTTAGTTGGAGACAGAAAAATTTAATCCTAAGAATATTTGAGACGAAAACACTTTTAGTTAAGGGGAAAAAAATTAGTTCTTTTTATGAAATTTCTTTTTTGTTTTTGAAAAACAGGTATGTATTTTCTTTTTTTAGATTTACTTTTAGATTTTTAATAAAGCATAAAGCCTTTTAGTTTAAGCTATATATAATTTTAATGAAAATATCTCTTCTTTTAATAAACATGAATTTAGGTGGAACTGAAAAAGCATTTTTAAGTTTTGCCAATGAATTATTAAAATTAGATGTTGAACTGGAATTAATTTTATTAGAATACAAAGGTGAATTGTTAGGTAGAATACCGAAAGAAATTAATATAAAGGTTTTAGAATATGCAAAAGTTAAAAATTTATTTGAAAATGCTCCTTTATTAAATTTAAGAGTATTATTGAAACAACAACAATGGATGCTTTTTGTGCAATATCTTTTTTATAGAATTGTTCTGGTAAAGTTTTTTAATATGAAGTTTCCTTTTTATAAGTGGCTATCTAATTTAATGTTAGCATCAAAAACACATGCTACTGATGTGGCAATTGCCTATGCGGGACCGCATGAATTAATTTCTTACTTAGTTAGTGAAAAAATAGTTGCAAGAAAAAAAATTCAATGGATTCATTTTGATATTTCTAAAGTAAGTTTTGATTCAAAGTTTTATACTAAAATAGCAGAAAAATTTAATCAATTTTTTGTTGTTTCTAATTTTGTAAAACAACAATTATTGCTTAGTAATCAAATTTTTGAAGATAAAACCAACGTTTTTTATAATTATTTGCCAACATATAATTTGAAAAAACTAGCTAAAATAGGCATAAGTTATAACGATAATTATAAGGGGTTAAGAATTTTGTCAATTGGTCGTTTTACTGTTGAAAAGGGAATGGATATAGCTTTAAAAACAGCAGGGTTATTAAAGAAAAGTAAGGTAGATTTTAAATGGTATTTTGTAGGTGATGGGCCTCAAAAAAACAGTTTAATGAATAGTGCTAAATTAATGGGATTGGAGAATGATATTATATTTTTGGGTAAATTAGAAAATCCTTATAATTATTTGAAAAGCTGTGATATTTATGTGCAACCTTCGCGGCAAGAAGGTTTTGGGATTACAATAAGTGAAGCTAAATTTTTTAACAAACCAATTGTTGTTACAAATATACCTGGATTTAAAGAACAGATAGTTCATAAAGAAACTGGATATATCTGCAAAGGTTTACATGCTGAAAATATTTTAGAAGGGATAAAATATTTTTTAGATGAAAAAAACAGAACTCAAATTATTTCAAATCTTGCTATTTATAAAAATGGTAATCAAACGGAAATAAAAGAATTTTTAAAGGTAATAGATTGAAAAATATGAAAATAATCTATTGTATTGGAGCTTTAAATAAACCTGGTGGTGCCGAACGTGTTTTAGTAAATAAAGCAAACTATTTTGCAGAGGTATATGGTTATGAGGTTCATATTTTAATTGCAAACCAAAATGGAAAACCAATTTGTTATGAAATTTCAGAAAAAGTGAAACTTCATGACATGAAAATTACTGTATATCTATCAAAAAAAAGGATTCCAATAGTATCATTTTTTAAGAATGTAAAGAAACTTAAAAAACTTTATAAAGAAAAAATAGCACAAATAAACCCATCTATTATATTTGTATTAGAACGGGGGTATGATGATTTTATAATTCCTACCATACTGCCATCTATACCAAAAGTGAGAGAATCGCATTCTTCAATGGAGGCTGTGAAAATTATGGATAATTATGGATCTAGAAATGCTAAGCAGCGTATAATTAATACTGTTTTTACATGGCTTTATAAACGACAAATGATAAAATATAATCATGTAGTTGTATTAACAGAAAGAGATAAAAAATTTCGTTCTTATTTAAAAAACGTATCTGTTATTCCTAATATAGTTTCAAAATTTGATAGTTTCCCTTCAGAATTATTAAATTCAAAAGTTATAAGCGTAGGTAGGTTGGATAAATTTAAAAATTTTAAGGACCAAATTATTGTTTGGTCTACTATTGTTAAAAAACACCCTGATTGGAGGTTACATATTTATGGTGAAGGAAATGAAAAACCCAAGTTGTTAAAATTAATTGATAGCTTAGGTTTAACTAATAATGTTTTTTTAGAAGGAACATCAAGTAATTTAGCTGAGAAATACCAGGAATCATCAATATTTCTTTTCACATCAATGGCAGAAGGTTTCGGATTGGTTATAGTAGAAGCTATGCAATTTGGATTGCCAGTTATTTCTTATAATTGCCCTTGTGGACCAAGTGATATTATTGAAAATAATAAAGATGGAATTTTGTTAAAGGTTGGCGACTTAGAAAGTTTAGAAAAAAACATACTTGAACTAATTGAAAATAAGGAGAAAAGAAAATGCATTGGTGAAAATGCAATATTTAAAAGTAAAGATTTTTTACCTGAAATAATTATGATAAAATGGAATAATTTAATAAAGGATCTTTTAGATGCAAAGTAATAATGAAATAGCAATTATTATTCCAGTTTACAATGCTGAAAAATACATTGAAAAATGTTTAGATAGTATTTCAAATCAATCTTACAAAAAATTTGAAGTTATTATTATTGATGATGGATCTGTTGATGCAAGTAAAGAAATTTATAACAAATTTGTAAATATTGATGATAGATTTAAAGCTTTTTATCAACCTAATTTGGGGCCTTCAAGTGCTAGAAATCTTGGAATAGAAAAATCAAATAGTGCGTACATTACATTTGTTGATGCAGATGATTTTATAGAAGTTGATTATTTATTAAACCTTATAAGAGCTGCAAATAAATACAAACCTGATTTAGTGTGTGCAGGTTATTATGACTTATCTAAGTTTAATAAAAAACCACTACCTGTAAATGATTTTAAGCCATATGTTAATACTACTATTTTTATAAATGACTTTGTTTTAAACCTTTTTAAAGGTACTTCAGGAGTTTTGTGGGCTAAATTATTTAAAAGTGCTATTATTAAAGACAATAATATTTTATTAAACCCAAAAGTTAAAATGTCTGAGGATTTAATTTTTGTATTGGAATATGCCTTTTACACAAAAAGGATTCGTATTATAAATACTAATAATTATTATTACAATAGAATAAATGAAGAAGGAATTACTTCTAAACAAAACATTGAGTTTTTTTACTATTTAGCATTAACTAATAAGGCTATTCAAAGTGTTTTTGAAAAAAATAAATTTCGGCTAATAGCTATTCAAGATTTAAAAACAGAACGGATTTGGGCGTTATTAAAATTACTGTCGTTTAATATGGCTAACGATAACGTGGGTATTTTTAAAAAAAGGAAAAATATTAATAGTATTTTAGAAAATGAGTATGTAAAAAAACACCTTTTTTTAATAAAAGAAGAACGCTTTTTTTTTGGGATTCATTTGTTTTTTTTAAAAAAGGGATTAACAGTTTTAGATATACTATATTGTAATTTACTAAAAAAAATGATTGATATTAAAAGATATCTGAGGGGAATATGAAAAAAATTTTAGTAGACATATACCTTGCTTTTAATTTAGGTGACGACTTATTTTTAGATGTTTTAGCCAAAAGATATCCAAATTATGAAATTACAATACTTCATCCTGGAGATAATTATAATTCATTTTTTAAGCAATATAAAAATGTTAAGAAGCTTCCATATAGTTATCTAAATAAAGGTTTAAGGAAAATAGGTATTTATAATGTTCTTACAGATTATAAGAAATTTGCTAAGAAATATGATGTTTTGTTATTTTTAGGTGGTGGTATTTTTAGGGAAGAAAGTTATTCAGAGTCTTTATTAAAATATAGGTATGAAATTATTTCAAGTTTTAATAAAAATAATAAAAAAATATTTTTTTTAGGTTGTAGTTTTGGTCCATTTAAATCAAAAGACTTTTATACAAAGTATTTTAATTTATTTAAGTTATGTGATGATATATGTTTTAGGGATCTTTATTCTTTTAATCTTTTTAAAAGCCTTAAAAATGTTAGGTATGCACCAGATATTTTATGGTCTTACAATTTAAAGAAATACGAATTGAAAGATAATAATATTGGGTATTCCTTAATAAATCCTAAACATAAGCTCGGTTTAAGTCAGTATTATTACGAGTATTTAGAATATACCAGTAAATCAATTATTAAAAATATTAAAAGAGGGTATAAAATTAATTTATTATCCTTTTGTGAACAGGAAGGAGATTTAATTGTAGTTGAAGAAATCTTAAAAAACATACCAATAGAATTTAAAGAACATATTTTGGTTAGTAGTTATAATGGAGATATAGAAGCTATGTTAGAAGTTATTTCTAAATTAAAGTGTTTAGTTGCTGCAAGATTTCATGCTGTCCTACTAGGGTTGTTAAGCGAAATAAATGTTATACCAGTTATTTATAGTAATAAAACAAAAAATTTATTGAAAGATATTAAATTTAAAGGGACTGTAATTGAGTTTGAAAATTTACAATTATTAGAGAACATTGAATGTATAACAGAAACATTAAAAATTAATAATTTGAAAGTAGAATCTGAGTCTCATTTTCTTAAACTAGATCAATATTTGATGCGTAAATAGTAATTGCTTTTCCAAATTAATAAATAACAACATGAAACTACTTTATATCACAAATGCAATCAATGGTTCTGGAGGTTTAGAGCGTGTACTTGCTGTAAAAGCAAGTTATTTGGCTGATAAAATGGGATATGAAGTACATATTTTAACTTTAAATGGTGGAGATAAACAACCATTTTATGATTTTAGCCAGAATATTAAATTTCATGATATAACAGTAATAGGAAATCCATTTAACTATTTATTAAGTTATAGGGCTGGTATAAAAAAAACAGTAAAAAAAATACAACCACATATAATTTCAGTATGTGATGATGGTTTAAAAGGAATGTTATTTCCTGTACTATTCGGGAAAAAGATTCCTGTTATTTATGAGCGTCATGTATCAAAACAAATTGAAAACAGCACAGGTTCAACATCACTTGCTCATAGTTTAAAAATAAAACTAAAGTTTGCTGTAATGAATGTTGCAGGTAGTAAGTTTCATAAATTTGTAGTACTAACTGAAGGGAATTTAAAAGAATGGAAGTTAAATAACATAGTAGTAATTCCAAATCCATTACCTTTTAATAGTGGAGAGTGTGCTACACTTACCAATAAAAAAGTATTGGTTGTTGGTAAGCAATCCTATCAAAAAGGATATGACAGGTTGTTGGATATTTGGAGTTTGGTTCATGATAAATTTCCCGATTGGAGTTTAGAAGTTTATGGGAAATTAAACCCAACATTAGGATTAGAAGAAAAAGCAAAACAATTTAATATTGATAAATCATTAAAATTTTATCCACCAATTAAAGACATACAAGCAAAGTATAAAGAAGCAGCTATTTATGTTATGACTTCGCGTTTTGAAGGTTTTGGGATGGTACTCATTGAGGCTATGAGTTACGGTGTTCCGTGTGTAGCTTTTGATTGTCCGCACGGCCCTGCGGATATTATAAAAGATGGTGAAGATGGTTTTTTGGTAGCTAATGGTGATATTGA
Organism: Lutibacter oceani; assembly: GCF_003384935.1. Lineage (GTDB taxonomy): Bacteria > Bacteroidota > Bacteroidia > Flavobacteriales > Flavobacteriaceae > Lutibacter > Lutibacter oceani. Next base: position 382,163 of record NZ_QTTQ01000009.1, on the reverse strand, counting down.
TACCTTTGCTGCTAAATTAATGGCTTTAATGGAAAATAAAGCTTTAAGACAGCAGTTAGGCACGAATGCATTAAAAGATGTAAATAGGTTTAATGTAAATGAAGTTGTAAAAAAATGGGATGATTTATTTCAATCTCTGGTACACTTAAAATGAAAAAGGTAGCAATATTTGTTGATCAATTACATACACATGGTGGTATAGAAAAATTGGTAGCCATTAAAGCCAATTATTGGGCTACACAATTTAAGTATGATGTAAGTGTAGTTAGTACCGAAAATAAAAACCAACCATTAATTTATGAATTGGATCCAAGGGTTCATTTCATTGATTTAAAAATAAATTATAAGCGGTTAAAAAGTTATTTTTCCATCCAAAATTTGATGCTTTTAGTAATTAACATCTTAAAAGTTCAAAAATATATTTTAAAAGAAAAGCCAGATTTTATTGTAGTAGCATCACACATACCAATTACTTATATATTACCTTTTTTAATACTTAGAAAAACAAAAATTATAAAAGAGTTTCATTTTACTAAATATTTTTATACTAATAAAATGAAAGGGATTAAATTAAAACTATTGAATTTTATTGAGGCAAAATATGATAAGTTAGTAGTGCTAAGTGCTGAGGAGTCTATGTTTTATAAATCGCAAAATATAGAGGTAATACCCAATCCTGTTATAATTAATTCAAACCAACAACTGAAGAAAATAGCAAGTAAAGAATTGATAGCAGTAAGTGTAGTTCGTTTTGCTCCAGTAAAACGTTTGGAATTGTTGGTTGAAATATGGGATCAGTTTTCTAAGGTAAACTCAAATTGGAAATTGCTGATTTATGGTACTTTAAATAATATATATGCCAATGAAATTGTTGAACTGGTAAAAACAAAAAAATTAGAACACTGTATCATTTTTATGAATGAATCATCTCATGTTTTTAATGAGTTAAACAAATCCAGAGTAGTTTTAATAACTTCGGAACAGGAGTGTTTTCCAATGGTTATATTAGAAGCAAATTCAGTTGGTGTACCGGTAATTGCATTTGATTGCCCAACAGGGCCGCGAAATATAATTAATAGTGCAATTGATGGCTTACTGGTTGAAAATAATAATATTGAAGCCTTTGTAACATCCTTATTTGAGTTTAGTACTAATGAAAGTTTACAAAAAAAAATAGCTAAAAATGCATACATAAATTCAAATAATTATAACTTAGAACACATTATGAACTTATGGAATACTAAAATTTTTAATAGTTAATGTGTATGAAAATCTTATATTTTTTTGGTCAAATATTGCTTTTACCTCATTTATTATTATTTCTGTTTTCTAATAATAAAGTTATTATAATTCAAGATTTATATGCAAGAAAAACGGTTGTTAATAAAGGGGTACATTTAGGATATGATTTAACATTAGAGTTGTTAACCAATCGCTATTTTAGAACTTTATTTTATTTTAGAATACACAGTTTTTTTTCAAAATTATTACGTGTTTTTTATCCAAAACATCCTAGTTTTACAATTGATATTCATACAAAAATAGGCGGTGGACTAAAATTGGCACACCCTTACGCTACAATTATTAATGCTGAGGAGGTTGGAAGTAATGTTTATATAAATCACTTAGTTACCATTGGAGAAAAGGAAGGTAAAAAGCCAAGTATAGGTAATAATGTTCAAATACATGCCCATGCTATAATTATTGGAAATATAGTAATTGGTGATAATGCTATTATTGGTGCTGGTTCTGTTGTAGTTAAAGATGTACCTAAAAATGCGGTTGTGGCCGGGAACCCAGCTAAAATAATTAACCAGAAATGATTTTTAATTCCATAATACCACTTCCGTTTTATACGCCATTTTTTTACAATGCCTTGCTGGTCGTAATTTTAATTACTTTTTTGAAATTACAAGTTAAAGGGTATGTTATCCAAAGTGCTTCAAAAAAAGAGTATGTTTCGTTGTTGTTTTTATTTGCGGTTACATTGTATATGGGGTTGCGTCCTATCAGTTTTGTTTTTGGTGATATGGGTATTTATGCAAAATATTTTAGAGAATTCTCCAATGGAGCTGAAATAACCAATAACAAGGATTATTTTTGGCGGTTGTTTATGAAATTTTGCAGTGGGATTATGACTGTCCAATACTTTTTTTTACTCTGTGCTATACTGTATGTAATACCTTTATATAGTGCTGCAAAAAAATGGTTTGGAACTGACCGCTATTTTATTTTTTTAATGTTGATTGCTTCTTTTTCTTTTTGGGCTTACGGCACCAATGGCATTCGGAATGGAATTGCTACTTCATTTGTTATTTATGGACTTTCTTTAACTAAAAATAAGTACCTTAAATATGGTGTTTTTTTAATTGCTTATTTAATTCATGGAAGTGTTATTATTCCTATTGCTGCCTACGTTTTAACATTGTTTTATACAAACACCCGTCATTATTTAATTGGCTGGTTGTTGGCAATTCCCTTGTCATTAGCATTAGGAGGTTTTTGGGAAAGCTTATTTGCATCTGTGGGTTTTGGAGGAGATCGATTAACTTATTTGACAGATGCTCGGTTTGCTGATCAATTTTCGAGAGTGGGTTTTCGATGGGATTTTTTATTGTATAGTGCAGCTGCTGTGTATGTTGGCTATTATTTTATTTTTAAGAAGCATTTTGATGATAAATTGTACCACCAGTTATTTAATATTTATGTAACTGCAAATGCTTTTTGGATTTTGGTAATCCGTTCCAGTTTTTCAAACCGTTTTGCCTATTTATCATGGTTTTTAATGGCTATTATTATTTTTTACCCATTTTTTAAACAGCGTTTTTTTGTAAAGCAACAAAAAGTATTGGCATATACGGTGCTAATTTATTATGGATTTACATATTATATGACATTATAAATGAAAAAAATTACTGTTTTTACACCCACATATAACCGCGCCTTTTGTTTGCCACAATTATATAATAGTTTGGTAAATCAAACTGTAACAGATTTTTGTTGGTTGGTTGTGGATGATGGTTCTACGGATACTACTAAAGAATTAGTAGCATCTTGGATAAAAGAAGGTAAAATAGCAATACAGTACGTTTTTCAAGAAAACCAAGGAATGCATGGAGCACATAATACAGCGTATGCTTTAATTAAAACTGAATTGAATGTTTGTATAGATTCAGATGATTATATGCCAAACAATGCTATTGAACTTATTTTAAATAAGTGGAAATCTGTTTTAAATAAAGAAAAAATTGCTGGTATTGTTGGGTTGGATGTGTTTAAAAATGGTGAAATTGTTGGGAAACAGTTTCCGAAACAAATAGAGTTTAGCTCACTTTCTGATATTTATAACAAGTATAAGGTTAAAGGAGATAAAAAATTAGTGTTAAGAACTGATGTGGTTAAAAAATATCCAAAATATCCAATTTTTAATGGAGAGCGTTTTGTGCCATTAGGAATCTTGTATTTAATGATAGATCAAGAGTATCAATTGGTCTGTTTAAACCAAGCGTTATGTGTGGTAGAATATTTACCAGGTGGTTCATCCAATACTATTTTAAAACAATACAAATTAAACCCTAAAGGGTTCCGTTATGCAAGAACAGTAGAGTTAAAGTATGTACATGATTTCAGAACTAAAATTAAAAAAACGTTACATTTTATATCATCCACATTGTTTATAGGAGATTATAAATTTTTTAAAAACAACCCAAAAAAAGTACTTACCTTTTTGTGTTTACCTTTAGGATTTTTGTTTCATTTATACATTGTTTTTAAAAGTAAAAAATGAAAGTACTTCAAGTAATAAACAGTTTAAATACGGGCGGTGCCGAAAAATTAGTGTTGGAAACCTTGCCTTTATATAATAAAAAAGGAATAGCCATGGACTTGTTAGTACTTGATGGAGCAAATTATCCTTTTTTAAAAACGTTAAAAAAGCAACAATGCTGTAAAATATATAGTTTAACAAATAAAAGTATTTATAACCCTTTCCTTATTTTTAAAATTATACCTTACTTTAAAAAATACGACGTAATTCATGTGCATTTATTTCCAGCATTATATTGGGTGGCATTTGCAAGTATGCTTAACCTTAAAAAACCTAAAATAATTTATACTGAGCACAATACAACAAATACACGCCGAAGTTCAGCAATTTTTAGGTTAGTAGATAAATTTATTTATAAAAGGTATACAAAAATAGTTACCATCTCTAAGGAAGTTGATTTAAATTTAAGAAGCCATTTAAATTTTAAACCTTCAAAATTTAAATTAATAAATAATGGTATAAACCTTAAAAATTATAAAAATGTAAACCCAAATCCTAAAAATATATTTTTTACAGAACATGATAAAATTTTAATTCAAGTATCAAGTTTTACAGAACAAAAAGATCAAGCTACATTGATTAAAAGTTTAACAGAACTACCAAACTATATTAAGCTATTGTTGGTTGGTGAAGGGGAGTTAAAACCTGAATGTGAAGCTTTGGTAAAAAAGTTACAATTAACATCCAGGGTACAATTTTTAGGGATAAGAATGGATGTGCCACAGCTTTTAAAAACAGCTGACATAATAATTTTGTCATCTTACCATGAAGGATTATCACTTTCAAGTATTGAAGGCATGGCCTCAGGAAAACCTTTTATAGCTTCAGATGCACCGGGCTTAACAGATGTTGTAAAAGGAGCAGGTTTATTATTCTCGGTTGGTGATGCACAATCTTTAGCAAAACAGATTATGAAGTTGCTTAATGATGAGAATTATTATAACGAAGTTGCAAATGCTTGTTTAGAGCGTTCAAAAAAATATGATATTCAAATGATGGTTGAAAAGCATATAGGATTTTATAAAACAATAACTTAAAACTTGAAAGCCAACAAACTATACCACTTTTTTGAAAACACCCTTTCATTGTTTTCTGTAAAAGCAATTGACTTAGCAATTGCTATTTGGTTAATACCTTATTTAATTTTAAAGGTGGGCTTACAAAATTATGGGGTGTATGCTTTTGCATTGGCTTTGCTGTTTTTTTTTATGAATATTACCAATTATGGTTTTAATTTAGTAGCTGTAAGAGACTTGGCAAAAAAAGCTACCGACAACCAAAAAACGATAGATGTAATTTTTAACGAGGTCTTTTCGGTGAAGCTCTATTTAACAGGCTTGCTGTTAATTGTAATGCTTTTATTAATCCTGTTTGTGCCTAAATTTTCATCGTATAAATTAGTGTATTTATTTGCTTCATTTTTACTAATCAGCGATTTGTTTTCATTACGCTGGTTTTTTTTAGGAATGGAAAAAATGAAGTTTTTACCAGCTATAAACTTAGTTGCTACATTAATTTACGTTCTTTTAGTAATATTGTTTATAAGGCAGCCTAAAGACTTTGTATATATTATTTTATTTGAAGCCATAGGCATGTTAATTGCTGGTTTTATAAGTTTTACCTATGTTTTAAATGAGTATCAACTTACAATTAAGATCTTGCCATTTAAAAAAGTGCGTAAATATATGGTTGCTAATTTCAGTTCATTTATAAACTTGTTGGTTCCTTCTGTACTTTCAAATATTGCCATGTTGCTGGTTGGGTTTTTTAGTATTCCAACGCATGTGAGTTTTATGCAATTAGGAGTGAAATTTTCAAATGCTTTTTCAACTATCAATGCTATTTTAACCAAAGTTTTTTACCCAATGGTTAATAGAAATACAAGTGCGATGAAATTGGCATTCAAGGTATTGATTAGCGTTGGCTTTATACTAGCTGTAGCTATGTATTTTAGTGCCGATTTTTTAATAAAGCCTTGGCTGAAACTTGAAAACGCATATGCATTAGAACAGGTTGTTTTTATTATTAAATTGCTAAGTCCTACACCGTTACTTATGGCAATTATTTCTTCTTACAGTGTTAATGGTTTACTGGTATTTGGAAAAGATAAAGTAGTTGGTGTAATTACTGTTTTTGCTACCCTAACAGGTTTAATTATTGGTGTTTTTTTAATAATAAAATACACCTATTTGGGAGGCGCAGTATTTTTAATTGCAGCAAGAGGATTGTATGCATTATTGTCGTATGTTTTGTTTAAAAAAAATAATGCTGAAACCGGGTTAATTCAAAAATAATGGCAACAATACTTAATATTTTAATCATTTTGGGAATTGCCTATTTTGTGTTAAATAGTTTGGTTTTAACTGTTAAAAATGCTGATTCAGTTATTTTAAAAACCTTTACAATTTTAGTATGTATTGCTCATTTTGGAGCAACCATTGCTTTTTTATTGTTGTTGGATAAATTTCCAAATAACGATCCAGTAAAATATTATACTGCTGCTGTTGAGGCTCCTGATTGGTTGAGTCTTTTTAAAGTGGGAGGGTATATTATTTCCTTTCTAATTTATCCCTTGGTAAAATTAAAAATTAGTTTTGAAGTGTTGTTTTTAGTTTTTGCTACACTAAGTTATAAAGGCTTTTTAGCATATTTTAAATTGATAGATTTTAAAAAATTAAATAAGGGATCCTTTTTTCTAATGCTGTTTTTTATAATTCCTTCTACACATTTTTGGACTTCGTTTTTAGGTAAAGAGGCATTGCTTTTTACACTGATGGTGCTGTTGTTAAAAAAAATAAAAACAAAAACGTTTGATTGGATTTTAATAGGAAGTTTAATGCTTATTTTTTTAATTAGACCCCATGTATTTTTTGTAGTACTATTAGCACTTTTAGTAGTTGTTTTATTAGATGCTGAAATTAGTAAGGCAATAAAAAGAAGATTACTTTTTGGTGCTACTTTAGGGGTGCTAGTTTTATTTCCATTATTTTTAATTTATTTTTTAAACATAAAAATAGTTGAAATAAATAGTTTTCAGGATGTTTTTGCAATGCTTGTAAATTATTCTGAAACCAACGGTAATTCTAAAATAGATTTACTAAACACCAATATTTTTACACGAATAGCCTATTTGCTTTTTATGCCATTACCATTTTTATATAACATTAAAAATATGTTTCAATGGATGGCAGCTATTGAAAATATATATATTGTAATTGTATTTATAGGGCTGATAATTTATATCTTAAAAGCGAAGTTTAAATTTAAAAGGATTAGAATAGACCAAAAATTTGCCTTAATAGCAAGTATATTATTAATTGTTTTATTTGGCTCTTATTTATATAATTTAGGCTTAGGAAATAGAATGCGAATTATGTTTTTGCCGTATCTATTTTATTTTTTTATAACGTATATGAATTCAATAAAAAATAATGAAAAAGAAACTAGTTAGAATAACCACCGTACCAATTTCATTAGAAAAACTATTGGAAGGGCAATTGGGTTTTATGAAATCCTATTACCGGGTTATTGCAGTTTCAGCGGATGAAAAAAGGTTAATTGCATATGGAAAGCAAGAGAATGTGGAGGTTTTTCCTGTTGAAATGACACGAAAAATCACCCCTTTTAAAGATATAATTGCCTTATTTAAATTAGTTAGATTTTTTAAAAAAGAACAGCCTTTTATAGTACATACTCATACACCAAAAGCTGGAATTATTGGTATGTTGGCGGCTACATTAGCAAACGTGCCAAACAGGTTGCATACCGTTGCTGGAATGCCTTTGTTAGAAGCAACGGGTTTTAAAAGAAAACTATTGAATTTTGTTGAAAAATTAACTTACACATGTGCAACTAAGGTGTATCCAAATTCAAAGGGTTTAAAAGAAATTATTATCAATAACAACTTTGCAAAAACTTCAAAATTAAAAGTGCTTGCAAATGGAAGTTCAAACGGAATTAATACAGCCTATTTTAATCCTCAATTGTTTTCAACTAAAGATAAAGATACCTTAAAGGAACAATTGGGAATCCAGAAAAACGATTTTGTTTTTATTTTTGTAGGGCGTATAGTAGGTGATAAGGGCATCAACGAATTGGTTGCAGCATTTAAACAGTTACAATCAAATCCCCTCTTGAGAGGGGCAAGGGGTGTGTTAAACTATAGCTGTAAACTCCTGCTAGTAGGCCCATTTGAACAAGACTTAGATCCATTAAAAAAAGAAACCATCCATTGTATAGAAAATGACCCAACTATTATTTCAGTTGGTTATCAACAAGATGTACGTCCGTATTTTGCAATTTCAAACATGTTGGTCTTTCCAAGTTATAGAGAGGGTTTTCCAAACGTGGTTCTGCAGGCAGGAGCAATGGAATTGCCAAGTATTGTTACCGATATAAATGGTTGTAATGAAATTATAATTGAAGGTAAAAATGGTTGGATTGTTCCTGTAAAAAATACAACAGCCCTAGAAAAAGAAATGAGGAATTGTTTAGTTGAAAAAGATAATTTTAATTTAGCAAAATCCAATGCAAGAAAGATGATTGAGAATAGGTATGAACAAAAGTTGGTTTGGGAAGCGATATTAGAGGAGTATAAAGAATTAGAAAAACACACCCCCTAACCCCCTCTCAAGAGGGGAGCTAAAAATTTGTATGAATTTATTCTGAAGTAAAAGGTGAAACACACTCCCAATCTCACTCAAGATGGGAACTGAAAATTAAAATGAATTTATTATAGAGTAATAGCTAAAAATAGATTCTAGATCCCTTTTATTGGGAAGTTAAAAGTACGGTTAAAAATTCCCTTCTTGAGAGGGGGAACTGAAAAATTGTAATGAATTTATTATAGATTAAAAGTTAAAAATAGATTCTAAATCCCTTTTATTGGGAAGTTAAAAGTACGGTTAAAAATTCCCCTCTTGAGAGGGGTTAGGGGTGTGTAAATTAATGTTATGAAAAGAAAAATAATTCCATACAACCCAAAATTAAAATTACTGGCACGAGAACTTCGAAACAATTCAACAAAGTCAGAAATTATACTTTGGGGAAAGTTAAAAGGAAAACAATTTTATGGGTATGATTTTCACAGGCAAAAGCCAATTGATAATTATATTCTAGATTTTTTTTGTGTTGAGCTATTATTAGGAATTGAGTTAGATGGTTATTCACACGAGTTTTTAGAGGTACATCAAAAAGATGTAAAGAAAGAAAAACAATTAAATAAATTTGGGATAACTGTTTTGCGTTTTAGTGACGAACAAGTTTTAAAAGATATGGAAAATGTTTTACGTGCTATTGAGTTTTATATCAGTGAGTTTGAAAAACACACCCCTAACCCCTCTCAAGAGGGGAGCTAAAAATTTGTATGAATTTATTCTGAAGTAAAAGGTGAAACACACTCCCAATCTCACTCAAGATGGGAACTGAAAATTAAAATGAATTTATTATAGATTAAAAGCTAAAAATAAATCTTGATGTCTTTTAAGAAAAGAGTTGAAAGTACGGTTAAAAATTCCCCTCTTGAGAGTGAATAGGGTGTGTAAACATTTCAACAGGTATGCCAGATAGCATTATGTAAAATGATTTTAAAGCCAAATCATCATTCAATTTATATTATATTTGTCTTCACTTTAGCATTAATAAACCACGAAAAAATTGTACAAAAAAATATTCAAAAGAGCCATTGACTTTTTACTTTCCTTAATTGGATTGATAGTGCTATCACCTGTTTTACTGGTTTTTATATTACTATTAACAATTGCTAATAGTGGAAAACCTTTCTTTTTTCAAAAACGCCCAGGTAAAAATGGGAAATTGTTTACAATTATTAAGTTTAAAACAATGAATGATAAGAAGGATGTAAATGGCAATTTATTAAATGATGCAGTACGACTTACCAAAGTTGGGAATTTTGTTAGAAAAACTTCTTTAGATGAAATTCCACAATTGATAAACGTATTGATTGGTAATATGAGTTTAATAGGTCCAAGACCATTGTTGCCGGAGTATTTACCTTTGTATAATAGTGAGCAGAAAAAAAGGCATTTAGTACGCCCTGGAATTACAGGTTGGGCGCAAGTAAATGGGCGAAATGCTATAAGTTGGCAACAAAAATTTGAATACGATGTTTGGTATGTTGAAAATTTAAGTTTTAAATTAGATGTTCAAATTATTATTAAAACAATAAAAAAAGTATTAAATTCTGATGGGATTTATGCAGGCTCAACTATTGTAATGAATAGATTTAAAGGAAATAATTAGGTATGTATTTATATGGAGCAAGTGGCCACTGTAAAGTGATAATAGATAGTATAGAATCTTCTACCAATAAAATAATTGAAGGGGTATTTGATGATAATAATGAATTAAAGTCAATTTTAAATATCCCAATTTATAATTTTAAGCAATTTGATAAAAAGAACATTAAAGAATTAATTATCAGTGTTGGTGATAATAAAGTAAGAAAGCAAATTGCTGAATCTGTTACAGCTAATTATGTTTCAGTAATTCATTCAAATGCAGTGGTTTCTAAATACGCATTTATAGATAAAGGAACGTCCATAATGGCAAGCGCAGTAGTAAATGCCTCAGCCAAAATTGGAAAACATTGCATAATTAATACAGGTGCTGTTGTTGAACACGACTGTGTATTAGATGACTTTGTACATATTTCACCGAATGCTTCTTTGGCCGGAAATGTTAAAATTGGCGAGGGTTCACATATAGGAATTGGCGCTCAGATAATACAAGGAATTACTATTGGTAAATGGGTAACTATAGGTGCTGGTACGGTTGTTATTAGAGATGTGCCAGATAGTACTTTGTTTGTTGGAAATCCTGCAAGAGAGATTAAAAAGTAAGTCATTGCGAGGGAGTATTTGAAAGTAATGAAAATACGACTGCGGCAATCTTATGAATAGATTTAAAAAGTTAGTTTTATGTAATATACCAACAGATTACTTCACTCCACTGCGTTCCGTTCGCAATGACAAAGCATTACGTCATTACGAGGCGCGAAAGCAACGAAGTAATCTTCTGAAAGTGTTTTGGATTTTGTTTTATGTAATATACCAACAGATTACTTCACTCGACTGCGTTCCGTTCGTAATGACAAAGCATTACGTCATTGCGAGGGAGTATTTGAAAGTAATGAAAATACGACTGCGGCAATCTTATGAATAGATTTAAAAAGTTAGTTTTATGTAATATACCAACAGATTACTTCACTCCACTGCGTTCCGTTCGCAATGACAAAGCATTACGTCATTACGAGGCGCGAAAGCAACGAAGTAATCTTCTGAAAGTGTTTTGGATTTTGTTTTATGTAATATACCAACAGATTACTTCACTCCACTGCGTTCCGTTCGTAATGACGGAGTATTACGTCATTGCGAGGGAGTGTTTGAATGTAAATAAAAACACGACTGCGGCAATCTTATGAATGGATTTAAAAAGTTAGTTTTATGTAATATACCAACAGATTGCTTCACTCCACTAAGTTACGTTCGCAATGACAAAACGACTGCGGCAATCTTATGAATGGATCTAAAAGTTTGTTTTATGTAATATACCAACAGATTACTTCACTCCACTGCGTTCCGTTCGCAATGACGGTTTAGCGCTTACGTCTCAGGTTTAAAGTTTGACAGCTTTCATTTCAAAAACAAACGGCGAATCATAATAAAAAACTGTATTTTTACGTTTTGATTGGAATAGAATTATAATGAGTAGAAAAATATGGCTATCTCCTCCACATATGGGTGGAAGCGAACAAAAATATGTACAGGAGGCATTTGATACTAATTGGGTAGCACCTTTAGGGCCAAATGTAAATGAATTTGAAAAAAGTTTAGAAAATTACCAAGGTCAAAAAAAACATGTTGCTGCTTTAAGTTCAGGAACTGCTGCCATTCATCTTTCATTAATTTTATTAGGAGTTACAAAAGGAGATGAAGTATTATGTCAAAGCTTTACGTTCTCTGCTTCTGCAAACCCGATTATATACCAAGGAGCAACACCCATTTTTATTGATAGTGAATTGGAAACTTGGAATATGTGTCCTGAGCAATTGGAAATTGCCATTTTAAACAGGTTGAAAAATGGGAAAAAACCAAAGGCAATTATTGCAGTGCATTTATATGGAATGCCTTATAATGTGACTAAAATTCATGCATTGGGTAAAAAATATGAAATACCAATTATTGAGGATAGTGCTGAAGCATTAGGAAGTATGGTAAATGAAAGAAAGTGTGGGACTTTTGGAGATTTTTCTGTTTTATCTTTTAATGGTAATAAAATTATTACAACTTCAGGTGGAGGTGCATTAATAACTAAAAATGAAGTTGAAAAAGAAAAAGCTATTTTTTTAGCAACACAAGCCAGGGATAATGCGCCGCATTATGAGCATAGTAATATTGGTTATAATTACAGAATGTCTAATATAGTTGCCGGAATTGGAAGAGGTCAATTAGAAGTACTAGAAAATAGAGTAATGACAAGAAGAAATAATTTTAATTTTTATAAAAAACATATAAAAAATTCGGATTTTACTTTTCTGGAAGAACCAGATGGTTATTACTCAAACAGGTGGTTAACATGTGTTCTAATGCCTTCATTTAAAATAAGAGAAAAAATTAGACTATCTTTAGAACAAGAAAATATTGAATCCAGACCTCTTTGGAAACCAATGCACTTGCAGCCAATATTCAAAAAATGTTTAAATTTCAGCAATGGAATTTCAGAAAAATTATTTAATACTGGGTTGTGTTTGCCAAGCGGGTCTAGTATTACTGAAAATGAATTACATAGAATTGTTGGGGTTCTAAACTGTTTTTAGTATGATAAGTAGTGTCTTTAGAGAACTGTTAAAAAGAAATACACCACGTTGGTTAGTATTAATAATTGATATATATATTGTTATAAATACATTTATACTTTCGTATTTAATACGTTTTAATTTTAGTTTTAACTTTGATACGTCAAAGTTTATAATACAACTACCTGTTGTAATAGTTATAACCTTAATAAGTTTTTTAATTATAGGTTCTTATAAGGGAATTATAAGACATACAGGTATTAAGGATTCTATAAACGTATTATTATCTAGTTTGTTAATTTTCGCTTTTTTAATTGGTGTTGTTATGATAAATCACCAGTTTAAATTAGTGTCTCAATTTACAATTCCCAGGTCAATTATAGCAATACATTTTTTATTAAATGTAGTTGTTTTAGTAGTTAGCAGGTTTTTATATAAAGAATTGTATACACTTTTATTGGCAGGTTCAGAAATTGAAAAGAGAGCACTTATTTATGGCGCAGGTGAAGCAGGTATGTTGGTTTACTCGATTTTAAAGGATGATAAACGAAGTAAAATTCAAATAATTGGATTTATTGATGATGATAAAAGAAAATCTGGAAGTAAATTGAATGGAGTTAAAGTGTATAATTCTGATAAAATAAATAAATCCTTTATTCAAGAAAAGCACATTAATGAAATTATTTTAGCAATTCAAAATATTAAACCATCAAGACTGTTAGAAATTGTAGATAACATATCAAAATTACAAATTGAAGTTAAAATTGTACCACCAGTTAAATCATGGATTGAAGGGGATTTACAAGCCAAACAAATAAAATCGGTAAAAATTGAAGATTTATTGGGAAGAACTCCTATTGAATTAAACAACCCTGTGTTGTATAATGAATTTAACAATAAAGTGATTCTGGTAACGGGTTCGGCAGGTTCCATTGGAAGTGAAATTGCTAGGCAAATAACTAATTTTAATTTTACTCAATTAATTTTAATTGATCAGGCAGAATCAGATCTTTATAACCTACAGCAATTTTTTATTAATAAAAATATTGAAAATGTTATATCAATTGTAGCTGATGTTCAAGATAAAGAACGAATGAATACTATTTTTGAAAAATATAAACCAAATTTAGTTTTTCATGCTGCAGCATATAAGCATGTTCCTTTTATGGAGGAAAATCCTTACGAGGCTGTTAAAACAAATGTTATTGGAAGTAAAAATATTGCAGATATTTCAATTCAAAATAAAGTTGAAAAATTTGTGATGATTTCTACAGATAAAGCTGTTAACCCTACAAATGTTATGGGAGCAACAAAGCGAATAGCCGAAATGTATATTAATTGTTTAAATAAAAATAGTTCAACAAAATTTATTACTACCCGTTTTGGAAACGTGTTGGGCTCAAATGGATCGGTTATTCCATTGTTTCAATCACAAATAAAAAATGGAGGCCCAATAACGGTTACACATAAAAATATTACAAGGTATTTTATGACCATACCAGAAGCTTGTCAACTAGTACTAGAAGCAGGTTGTATGGGGAAAGGAGGCGAAATATTTGTTTTTGATATGGGAAAATCAATTAAAATATATGATTTAGCCTTAAATATGATTCGTTTATCTGGATTAAAATTTCCTGAAGAAATTGATATTAAAATAACAGGCTTAAGACCTGGTGAAAAAATTTATGAAGAATTAATTGGAGATTCTGAAAATACAATGCCTACGTATCATGATAAAATTATGATAGCCAAAACAGCATCAATAGACTTAATTAAGGTAAAACAACAAATTGAAGATTTGTGTGTTTTTAATAATGAAATTAATTTTGAGCAAACAGTTTTTAAGATGAAGCAAATTGTGCCAGAATATATTTCAAATAATTCAACATATGAAGTGCTGGATAAATAATTATTTATTAAATATATTTGCAAAAAAGAGGTGATGAAAAAAAACTACGTTTTAAATTTTAGCATATTAATTTTATTACTGGTCACTGCAACTTCCTGTGTGTCTAAAAAGAAAATGATTTATTTTCAGAATGATGAAGCCATAAGTAACGAACTACTTAAAAATTATGCTCCTAAAATTCAGACCGATGATATTCTTAACATTACGGTTAATGCACTTGATGCTGAAACAGCAATGCCATTTAATTTATATCAAGGAGGCGGTCAAAATAACAATTCTACAAAACCCATTACCTATTTAGTAGATATTCATGGAACTATTACATTTCCTGTTTTAGGGAAAATAACGGTTGCAGGTTTAACCACTAATGAATTAAAAGATAAGTTAATTGTAGCATTAGAGGCATATATAAAGCAGCCAATTGTAAATATTAGATTAGAAAATTTTAGGGTTTCAATATTAGGGGAAGTAAAATCTCCGGGTTCATTTAATTTGGAAAATGAAAAAGTTTCAATACCTGAAGCTATTGCAATGGCGGGTGATTTATCAATTCAGGGGAAAAGAAAAAATATTTTATTAATTAGAAAAAATGGTGAAAACATTGAAAGTATTCGTTTAGATCTTACAGATAAATCTATTTTTAAATCGCCCTATTATTATTTAGCTCAAAACGATATTGTATATGTTGAACCAAATAAGGCAAAGGTAAATTCCTCAGCAATTGGGACTACTTCTTCTTTAATTTCTATAGCATCGGCATTATTGTCATTAGTGCTTATTTTAACACGTTAAGCTATGCAAGAAAACCAGCAAATGAATCCTGTAAATTTTAACGAAGGAACTATTAATATCCGTGAAGAAATAGAAAAATATTTATATCATTGGAAATGGTTTTTATTAAGTATTGTTGTTGCCTATATAGCAGTACATACCTATTTACGATATACGCCAAACCAATATGCAGCAGCAACTACAATTTTAATTGGTGATAAAGATAATAATGAACTTTCAGCATTCAAAGAATTGGGCTTGGTTGGAAATTCAAATAAGTCATTAGAAAATGAAATTGAATTATTAAAATCTAGAAGTTTATTTGAACGGGTTGTTAAAGATTTAGATTTAAATCTTCAATTTTTTAAAAAAGGAAGAGTTTATGATTCTGAAATGTTCAATCAAAGTGCTCCAATTAAAATAAATTTTTTATTTGAAAATGAAAAATTGTATAAACTTTGGGCAACATTTTCTATTATAACAGCATCAGAAACAAGTTTTATTTTAGTTGATGGTTTACAAAGCAAAGAATATGCTTATGGAGAAAAAATAAGTGCTAGTTTTGGGGATTTAACAGTAACGCCATTACATATTGACA
Organism: Lutibacter oceani; assembly: GCF_003384935.1. Taxonomy (GTDB): domain Bacteria; phylum Bacteroidota; class Bacteroidia; order Flavobacteriales; family Flavobacteriaceae; genus Lutibacter; species Lutibacter oceani. The sequence continues at coordinate 366,244 of NZ_QTTQ01000009.1, read as the reverse complement.
GGTTAAAACCTGGAGAAGAAATTATTGTAAAACTAACACCCGTTTTAACGGTTGCTAATAATTATAAAAATAAGGTTCAAATACAAGTAGTTAATAATTCAAGTGTATTAAAATTATCATTGAACGATCGGGTTAAATCCAAAGCACAGGCGATTTTAGATTACTTGGTTTTTCAATACAATAAAGATGTTGTAGAGGATAAAAATTTAATTTCTAAAAACACCAATGAATTTATAAATGAAAGAATTGATGTAATTAATAAAGATTTGGCAATTGTTGAAGCTGGTGCCGAAACGTATAAAACTACACACAGGTTAACAGATATTAGTTCTGAAGCTGGCATTGCTTTACAAACTAAAACAGCACTTGAAAATAAAATTATTGAATTGAATGCCCAGCTAAAACTGGTGGATTATGTAGAGGATTATATTAATTCAACAGAGAAAGAATTTATTCCTGTAAATTTAGGATTATCTGAAAAATCAATAGATGAGAGTACTCAAAAATATAATGAATTGGTTCAGGAACGCAATCGTATTTTAAAAAATTCGAGTAGTTTAAATCCTGTAGTAATAAATTTAGAGCAACAGATAGTAACATTTAAGGAAAATATTAAGCAAAATATAGGAAGCCTTAAATCAGCTATAAATATGTCTTTGAGTGAATTAAAAGACCAAGAATTTAAAATGGCTTCAAAAATAGCAGCCGTACCTAAAATTGAAAGGGAATTTAGAGATATTGAGCGTCAACAACAAATTATTGAAGCGTTGTATTTGTACTTGTTGCAAAAGCGTGAAGAAAATTCCATTTCAATGGCTGTAACTGTTCCAAATGCTAAAATAATAGATAAAGCTTATGGTAGTGATGCTCCAGTTGCACCAAATAGGAGAATGTATTTAATGGCTGCATTGGCATTGGGATTTATCATTCCTTTTGCAGTTTTATATATACTATTTTTATTAGATAATAAAGTACATACGCGTAAAGATGTAGAGTCCGTTGTAAAAGCACCAATATTGGGTGATATTCCTAAATCAAAATCTGAAAGGAAGGTTGTAATATCAGATAATGATAGGGATAGTACTGCTGAATCTTTTAGGTTGTTAAGAACCAATGTTAATTTTATGCTTTCGGGTGTGAAGGAAAATGCAAAAACAATTTTTATTACTTCTACTTTGGGAGGAGAAGGAAAAACATTTATAGCAATAAACTTGGCTTCTGTACTGGCTTTAACAAATAAAAAAGTGTTGTTAATAGGTGGAGATATCAGAAAACCAAAAATTGCAGCCTATTTAAATATTAAATCTACAAAAAAGGGACTTTCTCATTTTTTAATGGATCAAACATTAAAGGTTCCTGATGTAATTGAGCAGTTTAAAGAAACTAATTTTGATATTTTAGAATCTGGAATAGTAGCTCCAAATCCATCAGAATTATTAATGAATGGCCGTTTTGAAGAAGTTTTAAACTATGGAAAGCAAAATTACGATTATGTAATTGTGGATACTGCACCAATAAATATTGTAACAGATACCTTACTTTTTAGTCAACAAGCCGATTTATTTATTTATGTAATAAGAGCAAACTTTTTAGATAAGCGTTTGTTAGATATTCCTAATAAATTGTATCAAGAAAAAAGACTGCCCAATATGGCAATTTTAATTAATGATACGGATTTAGAAAGAGGTTATGGCTATGGTTACGGCTACGGTTATGGTTATGCTGATGAGGCTAAATCTAAAAAATGGTGGAGTAAGTTGTTTTCTTTTTTAGGGTAAATAAAAGTCGCACTAAACTTGTTGAAGTTTATAAACTTAGAATCTTATTGCAGTTTTATAGGGTCTTCGACAGGCTCAGACTGACAAATGTATTAATTGAAAAGTACTATGGCTTTAGTAACTTAGCATTGTTCTCTAAAACAGGTTTAATAAGTTTAATTATTTGGGAGTTGTTAATAGTTTCTAAAGTATTTAAATGCCTATTGTTGTGCGTGTCTGTTCCTGCAAAATCAATAAGGTTATCTTGAAGTAATTTTTTAGCAATGTTGTTTACATCAGCTCCGTAATAATTAGATAAAGACAGTAAATTAAGTTGGAACAAACATCCCGCTTCTTTCAATTTTAGATATTCATTATAATTTTTATGGTAAAAAGAATAGCGCTCAGGATGTGCTAAAATAGGTGTATAACCAGCAATTTGAATATCAAATAAAATTTCTTTTAAGTTAATAGGAGGATTTAAATAAGACAATTCAACTAAAATATAAGCATCTTTAATTGTAAGCAGTTTTTCTGATTTTAATAGTTTTTCAAAATTAGAGTCTAACATATATTCAGCTGCAGCACTCATATTAATGTCTGTAATTCCTTGTTTTTTTAAATAATCAGTTAGCTCAAATAGTTTGTTATTTATTATAGTTGGGGTATTGTTCCAAATACCATCCATGATATGTGGTGTGGTAACAAAATTTTTAATCCCATAACTATAAAGTCTTTTTATTAAGTTGGCAGCTTCTTCAAAACTTTTAGATCCATCATCAATATTTGGTAATAAATGAGAATGTATATCAATAAAATTTGAAGGAAACTCTTTAATCAACGGGGTTTTATTTCTAAAAAAAGACAGCATATTTTTAAAAAATTCCAGTTTTAGTTAATTTTAGAAATCCACCAAAGTTTGTTGGTAAAAAATCACCAAAATCTGCAGCTGCTCCCAAGGATATATTAAAAGGAATAGTTTCGTTTTTTAAAAGTAGTTCAAGATACGGAGAAAGTTGATATTCTTGAACAGGTGCGTTAAACCACCCTTGATAATAGGTATAGGTTAAATTTGTTTTATATTGAATAGAGGAACTTAAGTTCCCTTTAAAACCTAAATTAAAAGAAGTAAATCTATTTTCTGCAATTCCTTTGGTTATTCCATTTTCAGGAACTTTAGTTGTAAAAAAAGGTGAACCAATAGTACGTCCAAAATAAATCCACCCACTTTGATAAACAGTATTGTTAAAATAGTTGTCTATTAACCCGTTTTGAGAAGTGCTTTTACCTTGATGTTTTGTATACTGAAATTCAGTTATAATATGTGTAATAAAACTTTGAGGTTTTTTAAGATCAACAAAAAAACCATATAAGCCATCTGGATAATTTGCAAATTCTCTACCAGATCTATCTTCAAAAGGGTGTGACAAATAAAAACTCCAGTTAAAATTTTCTCCTTTATAATCCAATTGAACTTGGTAATTACCTACGTGATTTCCCCATGCATTAGAGGAATTAATTTGATCTTCAGTTTTATTTCCATCGCCTGTTCCGGTTATATATTTTAAATAAGTTTTAAAATTTGTAGGTTGTTTTCCAAATTCTTCAGAAGTTCCTCCCCAAACAACATAATGGTCTAAACCTGTAATTAAACTTAAATTGTTATTTAATCGAGATTTAAAATACAAGCTTTTATTGTGTAAATGTGCGTTATCTACAACACGTTTATCATTTAAAAAATATTCTGCATAATTAGCTTTTACTTTAAGCCATTTTTTTGCAAAAGGCAACTCTAAATAAGAGCGGGTTCTTAAATTAACTCCAGGAAAAGCTCTTGTGTTTATAGATTTTATAATATTTCCATTTGATACGGATAAGCCTTCAAAAGCAAGCTCATCGTTTTTACTACCAAGGTCTAATTGCCAATTTTCAGTAGCAATACTGGTGTATAACTCGTTAATTAATAACTCATTTTCGTCAGCTATAATTCCTGAAATTGATACTTTGTAAGCAATATCAAAAGTGCGATTGGTATTTTTAAAATCAGAAAATATTGAAGTGGATACTAATGCATTATTACTGTTAGGAATACTTCCATATTTGTTTGCTGTAAGAAAAAAAGGCAAGGTTTCTTTGGTTGAAATATTTGAATTTAATTCAATACTATAATTTTGTGAGGTTGCCTGAAAAACAATTGTAAAAATTAATAATATGGTAAGTAGTGGTTTCATACTTGTTATCTTCATAAACAGCTTGTATATTTTAATTAGCAAAGTTAATTATTTTTTGTACAAAAAGGCTTTTAAGGTCTTGGTGTTATAATAAATTATGAAGAGTTCTTTTATTTATTTTAAAAAAAGTTGAAAAATAAAGGACTTCTATTTAAAATAGTTCATTTAATATATTGTTTTTTTGAATTTTCACTAAGTGTTAAATATTTTTTATGAAAAAAGTTGGTTTTTTAAAATTAATGCATAGATTTGTCCTCATATTTAGGAAATTATGATATCAAATAACACTTGGAACAGCTTCTATTTTTACTTTTATTTTAATAATAAAGGGTGAGGCTTTGTATGTGTTAATTAACAAAATATAAATTATGGAGTCTCGAAATTATTTCGAGATTTTTTTTTGAATTAATATTAAATAATGAGAGTAGCAATTCAAGGTATAAAAGGATCTTTTCACCACATAGTGGCTGAACAATATTTTGGAAAAAACATAGAGTTATTAGAATGTTTATCTTTTTCTGAAATGCCAGTGCTTTTACAAGAAAAAAAGGCAGATGTTCTTATTATGGCAATTGAAAATTCCATAGCAGGAGCAATTTTACCTAATTATGCACTTATAGATGATTTTCAATTAACAATTTGTGGAGAGTATCACCTGCCAATTCATCATAATTTAATGGCGTTGGAAGGACAAAATATTGAAGACATTAAAGAGGTGTATTCGCATCCGATGGCATTATTACAATGTCATAAATTTTTTAAAGATTATCCACATATTAAATTAATTGAAGATAAAGATACCGCTTCTGTAGCTAAACGTATTCAGGAAAACAATTTAAAAGGAGTTGGAGCAATTGCCAGTAAATTGGCAGCAAAAACATACACGTTAAAAATTCTTGCTCCTGAAATTCAAACAATAAAGGAAAATGCAACACGGTTTTTTATTTTAAATAACAATAAAGATAAAAGCAGTGTTTCATCCAATAAAGCATCCATAAAATTTATTACCAGTAATGATACTGGAAGTTTGGCAGAAGTACTTTCAATTTTGGCAAAACACGATTTAAATTTATCTAAAATTCAATCAATGCCAGTAATTGATACACCTTGGAAATATGCTTTTTTTGCTGATTTTATTTTTAATAGCTATGCCGATTATTTTAATGCTATAAATGAAATAAAAACAAAAGTTGAAACATTAAAGGTATTGGGAGAATACAACAAAGGTAAAAGATAATGATACAGAGAGCTGACAGATTAAATAATGTAAAAGAATACTACTTTTCTAAAAAACTAAGAGAAGTAGCAGCTTTAAGAAATGAAGGCAAACCAATTATAAATATTGCAATTGGAAGCCCTGATTTAAACCCTCCGGCAAGTGTTATTGAAGCTATTCAAAATGCTGTGGAATTGCCCAATGCACATCAATACCAAAGCTACCAAGGAATTCCGGAATTACGTGAAGGTATTGCCACTTTTTATAAAGAAAAGTATAATGTTAATTTAAATGCAACTACAGAAATTCTTCCTTTAATGGGGTCAAAAGAAGGTATTATGCATATTTCAATGGCATTTTTAAATAAAGGAGATAAGGTACTCATTCCAAATCCAGGGTATCCAACCTACGCATCTGTAACCAATTTAGTACAAGCAGAGGCTATTTTTTATAATTTAAATGAAACAACAAACTGGTTGCCTAATTTTGAAGAATTAGAAAAAGAGGATTTATCAAAAGTGAAAATTATGTGGGTAAATTATCCACATATGCCAACTGGTGCTGTGGCTTCAAAAGAAGATTTTAAACAATTAATAGCATTTGCTAAAAAGCACAATATTTTAATTGTAAATGACAATCCTTATAGTTTTATTTTAAATGAAAAACCAATAAGTATTTTAGATGTTGAAGGAGCAAAAGAAGTAGCAATTGAGCTAAATTCTTTAAGTAAAACTTTTAATATGGCTGGTTGGCGTGTAGGAATGGTAGTTGGAAATGCCGAAATTATTAAAACAATTTTGCAGGTAAAAAGCAATATGGATTCTGGAATGTTTTTTGGAATTCAAAAAGGGGCAGTTGAAGCTTTTAAATTATCAAATGAGTGGTTTAAATCTCAAAATGAAATTTACACGAAAAGAAGAGCAATTGTTTGGGAAATATTTGATGCTTTAAATTGTACTTATAATCAAGCTATTGGCGGTTTATTTGTTTGGGCAAAACTACCAAAAGGAATAAAATCTGAAGCTATTACAGATGAATTATTATACAATAAAAACGTGTTTATTACTCCGGGAACTATTTTTGGTTCTAATGGAGAAGGCTACATAAGAGCATCTTTATGTGTTGATGCAGAGGTGCTAAATGAAGTTTTAAATAGATTAACCACCGTAAAAATATAACATGGAAAAATTAGTTGTTATCGGTTTAGGTTTAATAGGTGGTTCTTTAGCATTGGATTTAAAGAAAAGAGGAAATTATAAAGTATTTGGTATCGATCAAAACGCTGAGCATATTAAAAAAGCTTTAGCGCTAGGTGTAATCGATGCTGAAATTGATTTTAATGAAATAACAGATGCTTCAGTTGTTATTATTGCAGTACCTGTAAATATAGTACCAAAATTAGCAAAGGAAATTTTAGATTGTGTTTCTGAAGATACATTGGTTTTTGATGTAGGTTCAGTAAAAAATGAAATTTGTAAGGAAATAGTAAATCATCCAAAACGCAAAAATTTTGTTGCCGCGCATCCATTGGCAGGAACTGAATTTTCAGGTCCGGAAGCAGCAATTTTAAATTTATTTGATGATAAAGTAAATATTATTTGTGAAGCGGATAAAACAGATTGGAAAATTTTAGATAAAGCAATTAGTTTATTTAAAAAACTAAACATGCGCATTAAAATGATGCATCCTGAAGAACATGACAGGCATATTGCTTATGTATCTCATTTGTCTCACGTAAGTTCTTTTATGTTAGGGAAAACAGTTTTAGAGATTGAAAAAAATGAACAAGCAATATTTGATATGGCAAGTACTGGTTTTGCTTCAACAGTGCGTTTGGCTAAAAGTTCAGCAAATACCTGGACTCCAATATTTTTGGAAAACAAAGAAAATATTATAAAATCTTTAAATGAATATATTAAAAACTTAAATGAGTTTAAAGAAATGATTGAGCAAAACGATGCAAATGGTTTAAATGAAACGATGCATGGTACAAATTATATAAAAAATATATTAAACGGAATTAAGCAGAGCAACTAAATAAGAAATTAAACGAAGATGGAAATTACAAAAGAAAACAGAAAATGGTTAGATAGTATGGGTTTATCTCATCCTATTGTAATTGCAGGACCTTGTAGTGCTGAAACAGAAGAGCAAGTATTAAAAACAGCGCATTTATTAAAAGATACAGATACAAATGTATTTAGAGCTGGTATTTGGAAGCCAAGAACCAGACCGGGAGGTTTTGAAGGTGTTGGTGGAATTGGACTACCTTGGTTACAAAGAGTTCGTGAAGAAACCGGAATGAAAATAACTACTGAAGTTGGTAATGCAAATCACGTTGAGTTAGCATTAAAAGCAGATATAGATATATTATGGATTGGTGCTAGAACTACTGTAAACCCTTTTGCTGTGCAAGAAATTGCAGATGCTTTGAAAGGAGTAGATAAACCAGTATTAGTTAAAAACCCTGTAAACCCAGATTTAGCTTTATGGTTAGGTGGTGTTGAGCGTTTTCAAGCGAATGGAATTTCACAATTAGGAGTTATTCATAGAGGTTTTTCAGCATATAATACAGGGCATTACAGAAACAAACCAAAATGGCATATTGCTATTGAATTGAAAAAAGAATTTCCTGATTTACCTTTAATTTTAGATCCATCTCATATTTGCGGTCGTAGAGATACTATTTTAGATGTTTCTCAAACTGCATTGGATTTAAATTTTGATGGATTTATGATTGAAACTCATATAGACCCAGACAATGCTTGGAGTGATGCTGCACAACAAATTACTCCAGCTCAATTACATAAAATTACACAGGATTTAAAAATTCGCCAAAAAAGTAGTTCTAAGGAGAGTTTCCAAAGTAAATTAAATTTATACCGTAAAGAATTGGATTTAATTGATGGTAATATTATTGATATTTTAAGTGATAGAATGACCGTTGCTGAAAATATTGGCAAATTAAAACACCAGGAAAATGTAGCTATTTTACAAAGTGGAAGATGGTCTGATATTTTATCTTCAATGATTGCTGTAGGAGAAAGCAAAGGATTAAGTAGAGAGTTTGTAGAGGAGGTTTTTAAAGCTATCCACGTAGAATCCATAAATATTCAACATAACGTAAAGTAATTTAGGTTTTAAAAAATAAGAGGCTGTCTAAAAGGTTAGAAGTCGTCATTCTGAATTTATTTCAGAAGCTCACCATATTGTTACCAGTAATGATGAGAACCTGAATAAAGTTCAGGTTGATGTAAGTTTAACTTTTTAGACAGCTTTCTTATATGTATATTTAATCATTGTTAATTTCAGGTTTTTTTTAGAATAAGAAATCTAAAATAAAAGTAATCCCATTTAAAATAAACTACTATTTTTGTTTATTAATGAAACCAGTTGAACTAATAAAACAACCCATACTTGAAGAAATGGAGCTCTTTGAAAGTAAATTCAGAGAGGCCATGGTCACGAAAGTTCCATTATTAAATAGAATTACGCATTATATTGTGCGTAGGAAAGGGAAACAAATGCGACCAATGTTTGTGTTTTTGGTGGCAAAAATGGTTTCAAATGGTAGGTTTGAAGAACGAACCTACCGAGGAGCTTCTATAATTGAATTAATTCATACTGCAACTTTAGTACACGATGATGTTGTAGATGATAGTAATAGAAGACGTGGTTTTTTCTCGATAAATGCTTTATGGAAAAATAAAATTGCAGTTTTAGTTGGAGATTTTTTACTTTCAAAAGGATTGCTATTATCCATTGATAATGATGATTTTGATATTCTAAAATTAATATCTGTCGCAGTGCGTGAAATGAGCGAAGGTGAATTACTGCAAATTGAAAAAGCGCGTAAATTAGATATTACAGAAGATGTTTATTTTGAAATTATTCGTCAGAAAACAGCGACTTTAATTGCTGCTTGTTGTGGTATTGGCGCAGCATCTGTAATAAGTGATGCTGAAGAAATTGAAAAAATGAGACTTTTTGGCGAGTTAATTGGTATTGCATTTCAAATTAAAGATGATTTATTTGATTACACCGATGCTAAAATTGGAAAGCCTACAGGTATAGATATTAAAGAACAAAAAATGACCTTACCGCTTATTTATACTATTAATAATTGTTCGGAAAAAGAAAAAAAATGGTTAATTAATTCTGTTAAAAATCATAATAAAAATAAGAAAAGGGTAAAGGAAGTAATTGCTTTTGTAAAAGAACATGGAGGCATAGAATATACTATTGCTAAAATGAAAGAATACCAAACAAAGGCTTTAGCTATATTAAATACATATCCGGATTCTCCTTATAAAGACTCTTTACTTATTATGGTAAATTATGTTATTGAACGAAAAATATAAGAATTATTCAATTCTTATATTAAACCAAATCGGAGTGCACAGCATTTAGTTTTAATATTTCTTCTAAATGATTTCTGGAATTGGAAAGTCTAGGAATTTTATGCTGACCACCCAATTTACCATTATGTTTTAGCCAATCATAAAATAAACCTTTTCTAACTACATTAATTTTAGGACTTTTTAATGTTAAGTTTTTATAACGTTTTGCCTCATAATCAGAATTTATTGCTTTTAAAGAATTATCTAACAATTCTGTGAAGTAGTTAATGTTTTCGGGATGAATTTTAAATTCTATAACCCATTCATGTCCTCCACTTTTATTTCCATTCATAAAAATAGGTGCAACTGTGTATTCAGAAATTTCAGCATTGGTTTTTAAACAGGCTTGTTTTAAAGCTTCTTCGGTATTTTCAATAATTAATTCTTCGCCAAAAACATTTATAAAGTGTTTTGTTCTGCCTGTAATTCTAATCCTGTATGGATCTAAAGAAGTAAATTTAATTGTATCCCCAATTAAATAACGCCATAAACCTCCATTTGTGGTAATTACCAGCGCATAATTTTTATCAAGTACTACTTGAGCTAGTGGAATTGCTTCAGAATTTTCCCCCTTAAAATGCTCCATTGGTATAAATTCATAAAATATTCCATAGTCTAACATTAGTAATAAATCAAAAGAATTGTTTAAATCTTGAATGGCAAAAAATCCTTCAGAAGCATTATACGTTTCGTAATATTTAAAACTCTTTTTAGGGATTAATTTTTTGAATTGTTCGCGATACGGATTAAAATTTACACCTCCATGAAAATAGACCTCAAGGTTTGGCCAAACTTCTAAAATATTATCTTTTCCAGTTTTTTCTAATACTTTATTTAAGAGTACCAACATCCATGAAGGTACTCCAACCAAGCTTGTTATATCTTCGTTTATGGTTTCTTCAACTATTGCTTTCATTTTGGCTTCCCATTCACCCATTAAAGCAGTTTCTTGTTTTGGAGCACTACTAAAATCCGCCCAAAACGGCATGTTTTCAATAATTATAGCAGATAAATCACCAAAATAAGAATGATTATCTTCATATACTGCGCTGCTTCCACCAAGGCGTAACCCTTTTCCAGTAAAAAGTTGCGCTTCTTCATTGTTGTTAAAATACAGGCAAAGCATATCTTTTCCTGCTTTAAAATGACAGTTTTCCAGTGCTTCATAACTTACAGGAATAAATTTGCTTTTTGCATTGGTTGTACCGCTGGATTTTGCGAACCACTTAATAGGAGTTGGCCAAAATAAATTTTGTTCACCTTTTCTGGTGCGTTCAATTAAAGGTTCAATGGATTCATACTGCTGTATGGGAACATTTTTTTTGAAATCTTCATAAGTTCTAATTTCAGAAAATTTATATTGTATTCCAATTTCAGTAAATTTTGCCTTATTAAGTAATTTAAATAATAATTCCTGCTGAACATCAATGGGATATTTTAAAAATAGTTCCATTTGGTGTTTTCGTTTTTTTAAAAACCAAGAAATTATTGAATTCACTATTTGAAATGGCATATTATATTGAGTATATTTGGTAAGTTAAATTTAATAAAAAACTTTAAATGCAATATCAAACAGTATTAAAAAAAATGAAGACTGAGTTAAATGACGAAGTTCAATATTACCTGGATGTTGAAAATGATTTTTTAATTTTTAACCAATTACTGGATAAAGAGCTTGAAATTAGTTTTGAAGGCTATCAATGTTTGAACTGTGGTGAGGAAAAGAAAATTTTTAGACAGGGTTTTTGTTATGAGTGTTTTTATAAAAGTGCTGCTGTTGGCGACTGGATTATGAAGCCTGAATTAAGTACTGCTCATGAAGAAATTGAAGATAGAGATTTAGATTTTGAAAAAAAAGTGCAGTTACAACCTCATGTGGTATATTTGGCCTTATCGAGTAATGTAAAAGTTGGAGTAACCAGAAAAAGTCAAATACCAACCCGATGGATTGATCAGGGTGCTTCAAAAGCTATTGAAATTGTGGAGGTTCCTAACAGGTATTTGGCGGGTATAACAGAGGTTGCTTTAAAAGATTATGTTTCAGATAAAACAAGTTGGCAAAAAATGTTGAAAAATGAAATTTCGGATGCTGATTTAATTGAAGAACGTGAAAAATTAAAAGCATATATTCCAGAAGAAGCTCAAGAATATTTTTTAGCAAATAATGGTAAAATTACTGAAATAAATTACCCTGTTTTGCAATATCCAACAAAAATTAAAACACTTAATTTGGAAAAAGCACATGTATATTCTGGTAAATTAAAAGGTGTAAAAGGGCAGTATTTATTGTTTGAAGATAATACTGTTTTTAATGTAAGAAATAACGAAGGATATAGGGTAATTATTACGGTAAAATAAATAAAAATCTATTTAACGGTTGTCTTCCCAAATTAGTGTTTTTATAATTTCATTGGAAAATATTGGACAATTTCCATCTCCATTACCAGTAAAACCTCCATCAGGAGCACAAATAATTTCACAATTATTAGCATATAAATAATTGTATTGGTCACAACAATCAGATGTTATATAATAATAGGTTTCATCATCAGTTTCCCATTTCCAAATTTGAGTTGGAGGGTTGCTAATTTCATTGTTTTTTATAATTTCTATTTTATTTTTTATACAAGATGGCACAGCTATTTCTAAATCGGAATCGTTACAACTTATTAGTAAGAATAGCACCGCCGCAAGAAATAAAATTCTTTCAAATAAAATACTTCTCATAAACTAATTTTAAATATGTAAATGTTTCTTTTTAGTGATGGCTTAACCATTTACTTTATGTTTCACTTACATTTATATATCAACTAAATACACATATTGTTACCTTAATTAATATAATTCAAAAAATATGCCAAATTCTTTATGAATCAAATAGTTGTATTTCTTCACCAACTTTTAAATGAAAGCGACTTCTAAATAAATACACTATTAAATATAAGATTGGTGTATCTAAAATTGCAATGAATACTTTAAATAAAAACCCACTAATAAGTAAGGTATTAAATAGGTTCCAAGGCAATACTCCAAAACTACATAGTAAAGTGATAACTGTAAGTGTATCAATAAATTGAGATGAAAAAGTTGAAAAATTATTTCGAAGCCATAAATGCTTCCCATTGGTTTTTCTTTTCCAAAAATGAAAAATACGAATATCAATAAATTGAGCAAATAAATAAGCCAACATGGAGGCCAAAACTGCAATTGGCGAAAGACCAAATACTTTTGTAAATAGTATGTTATTTATTGGTGAATTTTCTATTGCTGGAGCATAATTGGCCATTAATATAATTCCCATTGAAAAAAATGAAGCAAAAATACCGGCAATAACAACTTGATTGGCTTTTTTTCTACCATAAATTTCTGAAATAATATCAGTAATTAAAAATGTAATAGGATATGGTAAAATTCCAACGGAAAGCTCAAATCTAAACCAGCCAAACGGATTCCAGTAAAAGAATTTTTGAAATATTAAATTTGATGCCACCAATGCGGCAATAAACATGGAAGCTAAAATTAAATAAATTGTGAATGCTTCGGATTTTTGTTTTTGAGTCATTAGTAGTTAATTGACACGAATATAGTAAAATATTACTATTTTTGCACTTTGAAATTTAAATTGAAATAATACATTATGAAAGCATATATATTTCCAGGGCAAGGGGCACAATTTACAGGAATGGGATTAGATTTATACCAAAACTCACCATTAGCCCAAGAACTTTTTGAGCAGGCAAATGAGATTTTAGGATTTTCTATAACAGACATTATGTTTGAAGGGACATCTGAAGAATTGCAACAGACTAAAGTAACGCAGCCAGCAATTTTTTTACATTCAGTAATTTTAGCTAAAACTTTAGGAGACGACTTTAAACCAGAAATGGTAGCAGGTCATTCTTTAGGAGAACTTTCAGCATTGGTTGCAAACGGAGTTTTAACTTTTGAAGATGGACTTAAATTAGTGTCTAAAAGAGCATTGGCAATGCAAAAAGCTTGTGAAGCTCAAGAATCTACTATGGCAGCAGTTTTAGGGTTGGATGATGCTATTGTTGAAGAAACATGCGCAAGTGTTGATGGTGTAGTAGTTGCTGCAAATTACAATTGTCCAGGGCAATTAGTTATTTCAGGAGATATTGAAGCAATTGATAAAGCTTGTGAATTATTAACTGAAAAAGGAGCAAGACGCGCTTTAAAATTACCTGTTGGTGGTGCTTTTCATTCACCGTTAATGGCTCCGGCAAGAGAAGAATTAGCGGAAGCTATAAAAAACACAGTGTTCAGTAACCCAATTTGCCCCGTGTACCAAAACGTGGTGGCAAAAGCAGTTACAAACCCAGATGAAATTAAAGAGAATTTAATTGCTCAATTAACAGCTCCAGTGCGTTGGACACAATGTATTAAGGCGATGATTGCAGATGGAGGTACTGAATTTATTGAAGTTGGTCCGGGTAAGGTATTGCAAGGCTTAATGCGTAAAATAGATAGGAATGTTTCGACTAGCGGAGCAGAATTCAAAGCTTAAAAGTCATAAAATAAAAAAGAGGCTATTTAAAAAGTAATTTATTACTTTTTAAATAGCCTCTTTTTTATTAAACTAAAGTGTTTCTTGCCATTTCCAGGCAGAAAGCAAGGCATCATCTAAAGATAATTCAGCCTTCCAGCCTAATTCCTCGTTGGCATATTTAGTGTCTGCATAAGCGGCTGTAATATCACCTGCTCTTTTGTCAACTAATTTATAGTTTACTTTTTTGCCGGTCACTTTTTCAAAAGATTTAATAACTTCTAATACAGAATTTCCTTTGCCTGTTCCTAAATTAAATACCTCGTATTGAGATTTGTTTTTATTATCGAGCAATCTTTGTAATGCAATAATATGAGCTTTTGCTAAATCAACTACATGAATATAATCTCTCACTGCAGTACCGTCAATGGTATCATAATCGCTACCAAAAACAGACAATTCTTTTCTTATTCCAGCAGCAGTTTGCACTACAAAAGGAATTAAATTTTGAGGAACTCCAATTGGTAATTCTCCAATTTTAGCAGATTCATGTGCTCCAATCGGATTAAAATAACGCAAGGCAATTGCTTTTAAATCAGAAACTTTAGTAGTATCTTTTATAATTTCTTCACCAATTTGCTTCGTGTTTCCATAAGGAGATTCTGCCGGTTTAATCGGTGCGTTTTCAGTAATTGGCAACTCATCTGCTTGACCATAAACGGTGCAAGATGAACTGAAAATAAAGTTGTTTAAATGATTTGCTTTTAATTCTTGTAAAATATAAATTAAACTACAGATATTATTTTCATAATATTCTAAAGGCATTTGTACACTTTCTCCAACTGCTTTTGAGGCAGCAAAATGAATGATACCATCAACTTTATTAGATGTAAAGAAATTTTTAACAGCAGCTTTATCTTTTAAATCAATATTAAAATATGCAGGTTTTATACCAGTTATTGAAGCAATATTATCTAATACTTTAATACTTGAATTTGATAAATTATCAATTATTATAACTTCAAAACCTTCTTTTTGTAATTCAACAACCGTATGAGATCCAATATAGCCTAAGCCTCCTGTTACTAAAATATGCTTCATTATTTATTGATAAAATTTAAGATAGTTGAAATGATAAAATCTTGTTGTTCATTGTCTAACTCAGTATGCATTGGTAATGAAATTACCGTATCAATTAATTCATTGGTAACTTTAAAATGTGCTTCTTTATAACGAGGATCTGTATATGCTTTTTGACTGTGTAATGGAACTGGATAATAAATTGCATTTGGAATTCCATTGTCTAATAAATGTTGATGTAATTCATTTCGTTTACCATTTGTAATTTGTAAGGTGTATTGATGAAAAACGTGACAATCACAATTTTCACAAATAAACTCACAGCCATTCCCCATTTTTGGAGTTGTAATATTTGGATTATTTTTAAAGCCATTATTATAATACCTAGCCGCAGCACGTCTGGCATCACAATAGGTGTCTAAAAGTGGTAGTTTTACATTTAAAACTGCCGCTTGTATACTATCTAACCTGGAGTTAACTCCAACAACATCATGGTAATAACGTTTGTACATTCCGTGGTTTACCATACCTCTTAAAGTATGTGCTAATGCATCGTCATCTGTAAAAATTGCACCACCATCTCCGTAACAGCCTAAATTTTTAGATGGAAAGAAAGAAGTTGTTCCAATATTTCCAATAGTTCCTGCTTTCTTTTTTGTTCCATTTTTGAAGGTGTAATTAGCACCAATTGCCTGTGCAGTATCTTCAATAACAAATAAGTTGTATTCTTTTGCAACTTCAAGAACCGCTTCCATATTAGCACATTGACCGAATAAATGAACAGGAACAATGGCTTTTGTTTTTGGAGTAATTGCCTTTTTTAAAGCAGCAATACTCATATTAAAACTGTCTTTTTCAACATCTACTAAAACAGGTGTTAAATGCAATAATGCAATAACTTCAACAGTTGCGGCAAATGTAAAATCGGCAGTAATAACTTCATCGCCTGGTTGTAATCCTAAACCCATCATAGCAATTTGAAGGGCATCTGTTCCATTTGCACAAGGAATTACATGTTTTACGTTTAAATATTCTTCTAAGTTTTTTTGAAACTCGTGAACTTCTGGTCCATTTATATATGCTGCAGATTTTAAAACTTCTGAAATTCTTGAATCTACTTGTGCTTGTATTTTAGCGTATTGACCTTGAAGGTCAACCATTTGAATTTTTTTCATGGTAAGTTTATATGTATTCTAACTAACAAAAATACAATAAAAGCAATTCCTATCCAATCTAAAATTAGGATAGTTGCGATAACGTTTTATTCGAATAAATCTGATGACAAATAGCGGTCACCGCGATCGCAAATAATAGCTACAATTATCCCGCTTTTTAAGTTTTTTGCTAATTTTAAAGCAACTGTAACGGCACCTCCACTGCTCATACCTGCAAATACACCTTCTTCTTTTGCAAGTATTTTTGTCATTTTACGTGCTTCAGTTTCACTTACTTCAATCACCTGATCAACTTTTTTAGGATTAAAAATTTTTGGTAGAAATTCAGGAGACCATTTTCTAATTCCTGGAATTTTTGAATTGTCTGTAGGTTGTGCGCCAATAATTTGAATAGTTTTATTTTTTTCTTTCAAAAAAGTAGAAGTTCCCATTATTGTTCCAGTTGTGCCCATTGCAGATACAAAATGTGTAATTTCACCATTAGTATCTCTCCAAATTTCTGGGCCTGTTGTTTTGTAATGCGCTTTCCAATTATCATCATTTGCAAACTGATTAAGCATTTTATAGTCTTTTTCTTCAACCATTTTTTCTGCATAGGCTCTAGAACCTTCAATTCCTTCTTCCGAAGGGGTTAATGTTACTTTTGCACCATAAGCTTGCATTGTTTGCACACGTTCTTTTGTGGAATTTTCGGGCATTACCAATTCCATATTAATTTCAAATTGTTGTGCAATCATTGCAAGTGCAATACCGGTATTTCCACTGGTAGCTTCAATTAAATAATCACCTTTTTTAATTTCATTTCTTTCAATAGCTGAACGAATCATATTGTAGGCAGCTCTATCTTTAACACTGCCTCCAGGATTGTTTCCTTCTAATTTAAGATACAATGATACACCTTGTTTATTTAAAATATTTTGAACTTTTATTAAAGGTGTATTTCCAATAAAATCTAATAATGTTTTATTTTCCATTGTTATTTTTTTTGTTTTAATCGAATCTCAGATTTGTGATAAACTAAAGAATTTTCAGGTATTGATTCTGTTATCCAAACATTACCTCCAATAATGCTATTTTTTCCAATTATAGTTTCTCCACCAAGTATTGTGGCATTTGCATAAATGGTAACATTATCTTCAACTGTTGGGTGGCGTTTTACATTTTTTAATTCTTTTGAAACTTGTAAAGCACCTAACGTAACACCCTGATAAATTTTAACATGATCTTTTATTAAACACGTTTCACCAATAACGGTTCCAGTAGCGTGATCTATAAAAAATGATTTTCCAATGGTTGCACCAGGGTGAATATCGGTACCTGTTTTACTATGCGCATATTCACTCATTAACCTAGGGATTAGCGGTGTATTTAGTTTAAATAACTCGTGACTGAATCTATAAATTGCAATGGCAAAAAAACCTGGATATGCCAAATATACTTCCTCAATATTGTTAGAAGCAGGATCATTATTCACTAATTCTTTGGCATCTAAATTTAAATTTTCTAATATTTCAGGCAATTTTGAAAGAAAAATCTGCCAAATTTTAGCACAATTGCTACCATCAATTTTACAAGCAAGTTTATAAATTTCGTTAAAATCAATTTCTAATTGTTTAATATTTTTTTCAACACAAGCATTAGCGTCAAACAATGTATAAAACAAGTTATTTGTAAATACTTCTGTTTTATGTTTTATATTAAAATCTAAATGCGGCTTATTTTTACTAGCTGTGATTTTATGAATAATACTTTCTCTAGCTGTCATAATTTTAACTTTCGTGATTGGTCGGTAAAAACTTTAAAATATTACCAAATTTTATGTATGTTTTCAAATGGAATTCTATAGCGTTCTCCATAAATACCTTCAGGTTTTCTGATGCCACATGAAATAACCATATTAATTTCACTTCTATGAGGTAAATTTAGTATTTTTTTAATTCTGAGTGAATCTATTCCTTCCATTGGGCAAGTGTCATATTTTTCAGCAGCCATACTTAACATAAAAGTTTGTGCTGCTAACCCGGCACTTTTGTGTGCTACAATTCTCATATCTGAATTTCTTAGTTGGCGGTAAGTAGGTTTAAATAAACCTGTAAACCAAGATATTATATATTTTAACCAACCAAAAATTCCAAAAAAATCCCAATACACAAAAGGCATTAATTTTTCATAATAATTTAAAGCAAATTTTTCCCTGGAGCTGTATTCACTTTTTTGTTTTTCTCCAAAAGTATTTTTTAAATTGGTAAGGTTGCTAGTGGCTCTTTGTTTCCATAAATCTTTTCTTACAACAATAACAACCAATTGTTTAGCAGTTGTTGCAGCACTTTGTCCTAAACAAGCTTTCGCAATTTTTTTTAAGATATTTTTTGAAGTTATTTGATGAAATTCCCATAACTGCATATTACTGCTATTTGGTGCTAAAGTAGCTTGTTGAAGACATTTTTTAACAATAGCAGTATCAATCTCTTTTTCAGCATCATATACTCTAACTGAGCGTCTATATTTAATTGCTTCAATAAGGCTGGTATTATTTTTCATACGTGTAAAACTACAAAAAAACACACCCAAAATTTTAAGAAATTTGGGTGTATTTTAAACTGCTTAGTAAGTTATATAATGGTAGATTGTCCTAAATCTATATTGTTTTTGTTGTAAAAAGTGTTCTCATCATCTAAAATAAAATCACTTAAAAAATTTCCAACATTGGTTGTTGAAAAATGATTTGTACTATTTAAATCGGGTGTAGTTATATTTAACTCTATAGATTTTTCCACTGCGGTTCTAATTGTTTCAGCTTCCTCATACAATTCAAAATGATCTAGCAACATTGCAGCAGATAAAATTGCTGCTAATGGATTTGCTATATTTTTACCTTTAGCCTGTGGGTAAGAACCGTGAATAGGCTCGAACATTGCTGTATGAGAACCAATAGAAGCAGAGGCTAATAAGCCAATTGAGCCTGAAATTACACTTGCTTCATCAGACAGTATATCACCGAACATGTTTTCGGTTAAAATAACATCAAACTGTTTTGGGTTTAATATAATTTGCATTGCTGCATTGTCAACAAATAAATATTCTAAATTAACTTTTGGATAGGTTTTAGCTATTTCAGCAACCCGTTTTCTCCATAATCTAGAAGTTTCAAGTACATTAGCTTTATCGACTAATGTTAGTTTTTTGCGTCTTACTTGTGCAGCTTTAAAAGCTAAATGCGCAATTCTATCTATTTCTTCAACAGTGTATTTACAAATATCTGAAGCTTCATTTCCATCTTCACTAGCTTGTTTTTCACCAAAATAAATACCACTTGTAAGCTCTCTGTAAATAACAAAATTGGTATCCTTAATAACTTCGGCCTTTAAATTTGATTTGTGAATTAAAGCATCGTATGTTGTTAGTGGTCTTATGTTTGCAAATAAGCCTAAACTTTTACGCAATTTTAACAAACCTTGCTCTGGTCTAACTTTAGCGTTTGGGTTGTTATCATATTTTGGATCACCAATAGCGCCAAATAAAATGGCATCTGCATCAGCACAAATTTGCAAAGTTTCGTCTGGTAATGGATTACCAGTTTCATCAATTGCAATAGCACCAACACTTGCTTTTTTAAATTCAAAAGAATGATTGTATTTTTCAGCAATTGCATTTAGAACTTTTACTGCTTGTTGAATTACTTCTGGACCAATCCCATCGCCTGGAAGTAGAGCGATATTTAAATTCATAATTCTCTTAATTGAATGATTTTTTGTTCAATATATGTCTTCTAAAGCATTTGCTAATTTTTTAAAAATTACAAGCTAATAGAGTCCTCAAAGTTAAGTATTTGTGGTCTATTAATATAATTTTTATATTAAATATGAATATTTGTTTTATGAATATGATTTAATTCCATTAAATGATGTAAATCTTCATTATTTACTTCTTTGTGAAAATCGGCAAATTTTAAAAATTGAGGATACAAATCGTCTAACTCAATTTTTGTTAAGTTATAACCAACATTTTTAGCTCGGTAGGCTAATGCAGCTCTACCACTTCGTGCTGTTAAAACAATTGAAGATTCAGTTACACCAACATCTGCAGGATCAATAATTTCGTAAGTTTCTCTATTTTTTATTACACCATCTTGGTGAATTCCAGAACTGTGAGCAAAGGCATTTTCACCTACAATTGCCTTATTTGGCTGTACTAGCATACCCATACTTTGTTGTACTAATTGGCTAGTACTGTATAACATTTTGGTGTTAATTCGGGTGTCTAAATTTAAATAAGGGTGTTGTTTTAAAATCATAACCACTTCTTCAAGCGAGGTATTTCCAGCGCGTTCTCCAATACCATTAATAGTACATTCAATTTGGCGTGCACCATTTTGAACGCCAGCAATTGCATTTGCAGTTGCCAATCCTAAATCGTTATGGCAGTGGCATGATAAAATTACATTATCTATACCTTTTACGTTTTCCTTAAGGTATTTAATTTTTGCGCCATATTCATCGGGTAAGCAATATCCTGTTGTATCTGGAATATTTAAAACAGTAGCTCCTGCCTTAATCACTTCTTCCAAAACTCTTGCTAAATATTCATTATCTGTTCTACCTGCATCTTCAGCATAAAACTCCACGTCTTCAACAAAAGATTTTGCATATTTTACAGCATCTTTAGCGCGTTCAATTATTTTTTCTTGTGTTGAATTAAATTTGAATTTTATGTGAGATTCTGAAGTTCCTATTCCGGTATGAATTCTTGGTCTTTTAGCATATTTTAAGGCTTGAGCAGCTACTTCTATATCTTTTGCATTTGCTCTTGTAAGTCCACAAACCGTTGCAGTTTTTACTAATTTTGAAATTTTTTCTACTGATGTAAAATCACCAGGGCTAGAAATTGGAAATCCAGCTTCTATAACATCCACACCTAAAATATCAAGTCGCTCTGCAATCACTAATTTTTGTTCAGTATTTAGTTTGCAACCCGGGACTTGTTCTCCATCTCTTAACGTTGTGTCAAAAATTTGGACTCTATTATTACTCATTTCTGATTTTTTTTTATCACTTTTGAATACCAAAAATATACTTATACGTTTTCTATATAAAGAGTAAAAGATGGTGTTTACTATATTCAAAAGGAAATTATATTTTGTAAGCAATTAAATATCAACAAGATAAAAATAAATTAGTTACAATGGCTATTGACCAAAAAGATGCACTTTTTTCATTGGTAAAGTCACTTTCAAAATCTGAAAAACGACAATTTAAATTGTATGTGGGTAGATTGGGCGGAAATGTGGATGCAAATTTCATGTCTTTATTCAATTTATTAGATAAAGTTAGTGCTTATGATGATGAGCTAATTTTAAAAAAAACAAACATTAAAAAACAGCAAATATCTAATACAAAAGCACATTTGTATCGACAAATTTTGGTTAGTCTGCGGTTTAATCCTGCACATCAAAATGTGAGAGCTCAAATAAGAGAGCAATTCGATTTTGCTGCTATTTTATACAATAAAGGTTTGTACAAGCAAAGTTTGAAAATATTAGATAAAGCTAAAGATTTGGCATTAAATAGTGGTGAAAATAATTTGGCTTATGAAATTGTTGAATTTGAAAAGGTAATAGAGTCTCAATATATTACTCGAAGTATGAGTAATAGAGCAGATGAACTTGCAGAACAGGCAAAGGAGTTGAGTTTAAGAAATATTAGAATTAGTAAATTATCTAATTTATCATTGCAATTGTATAGCTTGTTGTTAAAAGCAGGTTATGTAAAAGATGACAAAGATTCTAAATTATTAACTGAATATTTTGAAAAACGTTTACCAAAGTATAAGTTATCTGAGTTGGGATTTAAAGAAAAACTTTTTTTATTCAAGGCTTATTTGTGGCATAGTTTAATAAAACAGGATTTTTTATCGAGTTTTAAATATGCTCGAAAGTGGGTAGATTTATTTGAAGAACGCCCTGAAATGAAAAAACAAAATCCTGTATTTTATTTAAAAGGTGTTAACTATTTAGCTGAATCTTTGTATTTAATTAAGTATCGAAAAAAGTTTAATAAAGTGTTGGAAAATTTAGATTTTGATATTAAAAATGATAATATAGTTTTAAATGAAAATACTAAAACACTGTCGTTTTTATACTACAATCAAAAC
Organism: Lutibacter oceani; assembly: GCF_003384935.1. Lineage (GTDB taxonomy): Bacteria > Bacteroidota > Bacteroidia > Flavobacteriales > Flavobacteriaceae > Lutibacter > Lutibacter oceani. Next base: position 343,731 of record NZ_QTTQ01000009.1, on the reverse strand, counting down.
AAATTAAATTTATACTTTTTGGAAGGTAAATTTACAAAGGGATTAATTTTTGTGGAAAAATTATTAGATGAAATAAACAAATATGAAGAACATATAGATGCGCATCATATTATGGTATTTTATTACAAAATTGCCTGCATGTATTTTGGAGCCGGAAAAAATGAAGCATGTATTTTTTATCTTGAAAAAATTATAAACAATAAAGAATTAAAAATGCGTGAAGATTTATTGTGTTTTTCCCGTGTTTTAAATTTAGTGGCTCATTATGATGCCGGTTTAGATTATAATATTGATAAACTAATAGTTTCAACATATAAATTTTTGTTGAAAATGAATGACCTACATGATGTACAACGGAAAATGATTTCATTTCTGAAGAATTTAAGTAACATTTATCCACAGGATCTTCGTAAAGAATTTATTAAATTACATGGTGAATTAAAGAAGTATGAAAATCACCCATTTGAAAGAAGAGCATTTTTGTATTTGGATATTTTGTCATGGTTAGAAAGTAAAATTAATAATGTAACTGTTGAATCAGTTATTCAAGAAAAGGCAAAAAAACTTTTAAAATAAAAAATATTGGTTTTATTTTTTAATTAAAAAAAAAGTAACATATTTGTTCCTCAAGTATGAAAAACCTAATTGTCAATATCATTTCTGTAAATGTCTCTGTAATTATTTTATCAGAGCGTTAGGACAGTTATTGTAATTGATATAAAATTATATGGCCTTCCTAAATTATTAGGAAGGCTTTTTTAATATAAATATATAAGATTGTGAAAAATTTAAATTTAGTTATTTTAATTGAAGTCATTATTGTTAATTTCATGAATTGATACAATCTTGTAATTGAAAAATTTATAGCCTGTATTACAAAAATAATATAGGTTTTTTTATTGAATAATCATTGTAAAAAAAAATAGGTTAAATACCTTAAAATTAGCGACATATGTAAATTTAAATAAGCGTGGATGTTGTAAAAAATCCAATTAAAAAATGTTAAAAAAGAATGACTGATTTAAATTTGCTTTTCATTGAAAAATAATTAATAAAAATTAAGTTGTTTTAATAATAATTTAAAATAATTTAAAAAGCGTTAAAATAAATGCAATTAAATAAACATAGTAAAAGAGTAACACAAGATCCAACGCAGCCAGCTGCTCAAGCAATGTTGTATGGAGTCGGTTTGTCTGATGATGATATGAAAAAGCCACAAATTGGTATTGCAAGTACTGGATACGATGGTAATCCTTGTAATATGCACTTAAATGGTTTGGCAGGTTTAATTCAGGAAGAAGTAAATAAAAATGAACTTGTTGGCTTAAAATTTAATACTATTGGAGTAAGTGATGGAATTTCAATGGGAACTTTAGGAATGAATTATTCATTACCTTCTCGTGATGTTATTGCTGATTCTATTGAAATAGTTATGAATGCGCAAAGTTATGATGGTTTAGTAACTGTTGTAGGTTGTGATAAAAATATGCCTGGTGCAATAATGGCAATGTTACGTTTAAATCGTCCGTCATTAATGGTATATGGAGGAACTATTGCTTCAGGAAAATACAAAGGAAGAAAACTAAATATAGTATCGGCTTTTGAAGCATTAGGTCAAAAAATTGCTGGAGATATTACAGAAGAAGAATACAAAGAAATTATTAAAAATGCCATTCCAGGCGCAGGTGCTTGTGGAGGTATGTATACAGCAAATACAATGGCCTCATCTATTGAAGCATTAGGATTTGCGTTGCCGTATAATTCATCTATTCCAGCGGAAAACCCTAATAAAGAACCTGAGAGTGAGCGCATTGCCGCCGCTATTAAAAACTTGTTAGAGTTAGATTTAAAACCATTAGATATTATTACAAAAAAATCGCTAGAAAATGCTGTAGCATTGGTCAATGCTTTAGGAGGTTCAACGAATGCAGTTTTACATTATTTAGCAATTGCACATGCAGCTGGTATCGAATTTACTTTGGAAGATTTTCAACGCGTAAGTGATAGAACTCCGTTAATTGCAGATTTAAAACCAAGTGGTGAATATTTAATGGAAGATGTTCATGGTGTTGGTGGAACACCAGCAGTTATGAAATATTTATTGGAAAAAGGATATTTACATGGCGATTGTATGACAATTACAGGGAAAACACTGGCTGAAAATTTAGCTGATGTTAAACCATTAAGTTTTGAAGATGACCAACAGGTAATTCATCCAACAGAAAAAGCATTAAAATCTTCTGGGAATCTTCAAATTTTATACGGGAATTTAGCGTCTGAAGGTGCAGTTGCCAAAATCAGTGGTAAAGAAGGTAACTTATTTGAAGGGAAAGCAGTTGTGTTTAATAGTGAACAAGAAGCAAATGATGGAATTGGTGCAGGGAAAGTTTCAAGAGGTGATGTAGTTGTAATTAGGTATGTTGGGCCAAAAGGAGGTCCGGGAATGCCAGAAATGTTAAAGCCAACTTCAATGATTATGGGGGCAGGTTTAGGAAAATCTGTAGCGTTAATAACTGATGGTCGTTTTTCTGGTGGAACTCATGGATTTGTGGTGGGTCATATTACACCTGAAGCTCAGAGTGGAGGAGGAATTGGATTGGTAAAAGATGGTGATATTATTGTAATTGATGCAGTTAATAAAACTATTAATATGAAAATTTCGGATGCTGAATTGGCAGCAAGAAAAACACAATGGAAAGCACCAGCTTTAAAACATACAAAAGGAATATTATATAAATATGCAAAAACCGTTTCTTCTGCTTCAGAAGGTTGTGTAACGGATAAATTTTAAACCTATGGAGACATTGAATAAAGAGGTTAAAGAACAAAATACATCAGCAACAGTTAAAATGACTGGTGCAGAGGCAGTAATAAAGTGTTTATTAGAAGAAGGTGCTGATTTGGCTTATGGATATCCTGGTGGAGCCATTATGCCAGTTTATGATGAGATTTATAAATATCGTGAGGAATTTCATCATGTTTTAACACGTCACGAGCAAGGAGCAATACACGCGGCGCAAGGTTTTGCACGAGTAACCGGGAAACCAGGAATTGTTTTTGCAACTTCAGGACCTGGAGCAACAAATTTAGTAACTGGTATTGCAGATGCGCAAATAGATTCTACACCTTTAGTATGTGTTACTGGTCAGGTAGCTTCTCATTTGTTGGGTTCTGATGCTTTTCAGGAAACTGATATTATAGGTATTTCAACACCAGTAACAAAATGGAATTATCAAATTACAAAAGCAAGTGAAATACCAGAGGTTTTTGCCAAAGCTTTTTACATTGCAAAATCGGGTCGTCCAGGACCAGTGTTAATAGATATTACTAAGGATGCTCAATTTGGAGAAGTAGATTTTTCATATAAAAAATGTGAAAAAATAAGAAGTTATAAAGCTACTCCTAAATTTGATATTGAAAAAATAAAAGAAGCAGCCACACTTATTAATTCAGCAAAAAAACCATTTATTGTTTGGGGACAAGGTGTTATTATTGGTGGAGCTGAACAAGAATTTAAAAACTTTATAGAAAAAACAGATATCCCATCAGCATCAACAGTTTTAGGGCTTTCAGCGCTAGAAACCAGCCATCCGTTAAATGTTGGTATGGTTGGTATGCACGGAAATTATGCGCCAAACGTATTGACTAATTCTTGTGATGTTTTAATTGCAATAGGAATGCGTTTTGATGATAGAGTTACAGGAAATCTGCAAACGTATGCAAAACAAGCCAAAGTAATTCATTTTGAAATTGATCCTGCAGAAGTTGATAAAAATGTGAAAACAGATATTGCTATTTTAGGAACTGTTAAAGAAACTTTAGCTGAAATTATGCAATATGTTAATAAAGCAGATCATAATGTATGGATGAAAGAATTTGATAAATTACTTCAAATTGAAAAAGATGAAGTAATTTATAATCAATTAAATCCTACAAAACCTGGTTTAACTATGGGTGAAGTTTTGGGAGGCATTAACAAAGAAACAAATGGCGATGCTGTAATTGTTTCAGATGTTGGTCAACACCAAATGTTTGCGTGTAGATATGCCGATTTTATAAAAACTAGAAGTAGTGTAACTTCAGGAGGTTTAGGAACTATGGGATTTGCATTACCGGCTTCAATAGGTGCAAAAATGGGAGCTCCTGAGCGTGAGGTAATTGCTATTATTGGAGATGGAGGTTATCAAATGACTTGTAATGAATTGGGAACCATTCTACAAACAAAGGCTGCTGTAAAGATTATAGTTTTAAACAATAGTTATTTAGGAATGGTGCGCCAATGGCAAGAGTTATTTTTTGATAAACGATACGCTTCTACAGAAATGGTAAGCCCAGATTTTGTAAAACTTGCTGAGGCATATGATATTGAGGCACAAAGAGTTTCAAAACGTGAAGATTTAGCGGATGCCATTAAAACAATGATAGCCTCAAAAGATGCTTATTTTTTAGAAGTTGTAATTGAGCAAGAAGATAATGTTTTCCCAATGATACCAACAGGTGCAAGTGTTTCAGATATAAGATTAAGTTAAGATGGAAGAAATTAAAAATTTTACATTTTCGGTATATACTGAAAATAACGTAGGAATATTAAATCGCCTTTCGGCAATATTTTTAAAACGTCATATCAATATTGAAAGTATGACAGTTTCAAAATCAGAAATTGAAAACGTTCATAGATTTACATTTGTTGTAAATATTTCTGAAATACAGGCCAGAAAAGTTGTTGGTCAGTTAGAAAAGCAAATTGAAGTGATAGGTGCTTTTTACCATACTGAAGATGAAATAATTTATCATGAAACAGCATTGTTTAAAATTTCAACTGAATATTTATACGATGAACACATTCAGGAAAAATTAAAATTTAGAAGAGCACATATTATTTCAATAACTGAGCGTTATTTTGTTATTGAAGCTTCTGGTTTAAAAGGCGATATAGATAATATGTACGAAAAATTAAAACCGTATAAATTATTGCAATTTGTACGTTCAGGGCGTATAGCAATTACACGACCTAAAATGGCAATATCAGAATTATTAGCAGAAATTAACTAAAGATTAAAAGAATAAAAAAATGGCAAATTATTTTAATACACTTTCATTAAGAGATAAATTAAGTCAATTAGGAAAATGTAGATTTATGGATTCTTCTGAATTCAGTGAAGGTGTAGCAGCTTTAAAAGGAAAAAAAATAGTAATTGTTGGTTGTGGAGCTCAAGGTTTAAATCAAGGTTTAAATATGAGAGATTCTGGTTTAGACGTTTCTTATACTTTAAGACCAGCAGCTATTGCAGAAAAAAGACAATCGTTTTTAAATGCTTCAGAAAACAAATTTAAAGTTGGAACTTATGAAGAAATGATTCCTTCTGCAGATTTGTTAATCAATTTAACACCAGATAAACAGCATACCGCAGTAGTTTCTGCTGTAATGCCTTTAATGAAAAAAGGAGCAACACTTTCATATTCACACGGTTTTAATATTGTTGAAGAAGGAATGCAAATTCGTAAAGATATTACTGTAATTATGGTAGCACCTAAATCACCAGGATCTGAAGTTCGTGAAGAATTTAAGAGAGGATTTGGGGTACCAACTTTAATAGCAGTACACCCTGAAAATGATCCTGAAGGAAAAGGTTGGGATTACGCAAAAGCATATGCAGTTGGTACTGGTGGTCATACGGCAGGAGTTTTAGAATCTTCTTTTGTTGCTGAGGTAAAATCAGATTTAATGGGTGAACAAACTATTTTATGTGGTTTATTGCAAACAGGTTCTATTTTATGTTTCGATAAAATGGTTGATGAGGGAGTTGATAAAGGATATGCCTCAAAATTAATTCAATATGGTTGGGAAACAATTACTGAAGCTTTAAAGCACGGTGGTATAACTAATATGATGGATCGTTTATCTAATCCAGCAAAAATTGCAGCATTTAATGCTTCAGAAGAATTAAAAGATATTATGCGTCCATTATTCCAAAAACATATGGATGATATTATGAGTGGTCATTTCTCAAAAACAATGATGGAAGATTGGGCAAATGATGATGTAAACTTATTAACTTGGAGAGCTGCAACAGGAGAAACTGCGTTTGAAAAAACACCAGCTGCCGATGTGAAAATTTCTGAACAGGAATATTTTGATAATGGAGTTTTAATGGTAGCAATGGTTAAAGCAGGTGTTGAATTAGCTTTTGAAGCGATGACAGAATCTGGAATTATTGATGAATCTGCTTATTACGAATCTTTACACGAAACGCCATTAATTGCTAATACCATTGCACGTAAAAAATTATTCGAAATGAACAGTGTAATTTCAGATACTGCAGAATATGGTTGTTATTTATTTGACCATGCATGTAAGCCATTAATTGCAGACTATGTTAAAAAAACACCAAGTAATTTTGTTGGAAGACCTTTTAACGATGGTTCTAATGGTGTAGATAATAAGGAATTAATTGAGGTAAACGCTTCAATTAGAAATCATCCAGTAGAAGATATAGGTGAGTATTTAAGAGCATCGATGACTGCAATGACAAAAATTGTATCATAAAAAATAGAAATTATTAAATAATGCGAATGGATGTAGCTTCTCAAAATAGTATTCCACTAGAGAAAATTTACAAAGCGCAACAAAATATCAAAGGAGTTGTTCAGGCAACTCCTTTGGTTTTTATGAAAAATTTCTCTGAACGGTACCAGGCGAATGTTTATTTCAAAAGGGAAGATTTACAGGTTGTACGTTCTTATAAAATTAGAGGTGCTTACAATAAGATTCAAGGATTAACTGAATCGCAATTACAAAATGGTATTGTGTGCGCCAGTGCTGGAAATCACGCACAAGGAGTAGCTTTTGCTTGTAAAAGTTTAAAAGTTTACGGAACTATTTTTATGCCCGTTACTACTCCACATCAAAAAATTGATCAGGTTAGAATGTTTGGTGGGGAGTTTATTGAAATTAAATTGTATGGAGATAGTTTTGATGACAGTCAGGAAGCTGCCAACGAATTTTGTAATGCAAACAAAAGTACTTTTGTACATCCTTTTGATGATTTAGATGTTATTGCCGGACAAGGAACAGTTGGTTTAGAAATTTTGAAAGATATTTCAGATCCAATAGATTATTTGTTTTTACCAGTTGGAGGTGGAGGTTTAGCTTCAGGAGTTGGAAGCGTTTTTAAAACATTAAGCCCTGCTACTAAAATTATTGGAGTTGAACCAAAAGGAGCACCTTCATTAACAAATTCTTTAGAGAAAGGAGAAAATACAACTTTAGATCATATAGAAAAATTTGTTGATGGTGCAGCTGTAAAAAGAATGGGCGATATTACTTTTCAGTTTTGTAAAGAACTTTTGCACAGTGTTGTTTTAATAGATGAAGGCTTAATTTGTTCCACTATTTTAAAAGTGTACAACGAAAATGCTTTGGTTGCTGAACCTGCAGGAGCATTATCAATTGCAGCTTTAGAAAATTATAAAGATCACATAAAAGGAAAAACAGTAGTTTGTGTGGTAAGTGGCGGTAATAACGATATTACCCGAATGGAAGAAATGAAAGAACGCGCACTATTTTATGAAGGTTTAAAGCATTATTTTATTATCAAATTTCCACAAAGGGCAGGTGCATTAAAAGAATTTGTAGTGGATGTTTTAGGTCCAAATGATGATATTGCTTATTTTGAATACACCAAAAAACATAACAGAGATAAAGGTCCGGCGGTTGTTGGAATTGAACTGGATTCAAAAGAAGATTTTGAACCTTTAGTAATTAGAATGAAACAAAAAGGGTTTTTAGGTGAGTACCTAAATGAAAAGCCAGAGTTGTTTCAATTCTTAATATAGAATAAATGTTTAATGAATTTTAAATTAGATTGTTAATATAAAAGGTGCAAAGCTTTAAATTGTTAATTATTAAACAATTTAAACATTGTATTAATTTTTTTATGTAATATTGTACCAATGAAAATTGAAAATATATTCATATCAATTATACGTCGCTTCGCACGTCGCCCCTTGCGGGCTTAATTTTCTATTGAAAACGGTGCGTCCGTTTTCCTTTCTAAAAAAATATCAATATTTAATTTTAAAACATAAAGTAAACAATGAAAATTGTTATAGCTAATTTATCGCATATTAAATATGCTGAAATAATTTGTGAAACCATTAAAGAATCTGCAAAAGTAAGAGGAACGGGTATTGCTGAAAGGACTCCAGAATACATTACTAAAAAGATTAGTTCAGGAGATGCAATAATTGCAACTAAAGATGACGAATTTGCCGGTTTTTGTTATATAGAAACTTGGGATAATAATTCCTTTGTAGTAAACTCGGGTTTAATTGTACACCCTGATTTTAGAAATCAAGGATTGGCAAAACAAATTAAAACGAAAATTTTAGAATATTCTAAAGAGAAATATCCTGAGGCTAAAATTTTTGGAATTACAACAGGTTTAGCAGTCTTAAAAATCAATTATGAATTAGGCTATCAGCCGGTTACTTTTTCAGAATTAACTACAGATGAAGCTTTCTGGAACGGTTGTAGAACTTGCAAAAACTTTGATGTTTTAACAAGAACCGAACGTAAAATGTGTTTGTGTACCGGGATGTTATATGACCCAAAACACGAAAAAAATATTAAAAGCCACAAATACGATTCAAAAGTATTAAGCAGGTTAAAAAGAATAAAACAGGCATTGTTCCTTAAAAAGGAAAAAAAACAATAATTATGGAAAAAGTAGTAGTAGCATACAGTGGAGGTTTAGATACATCTTATTGTGTAAAATATTTGCAACACGAATTAAATTTAGAAGTTCATAGTGTTTTGGTAAATACCGGTGGTTTTTCAGCAGAAGAACTAAAAGTTGTAGAAGCTAAAGCTTATGAAATGGGAGTTAAATCTCATACAAATAAAAATATATTAGAAACATACTATCAAAAAGCAATCCGTTTTATGGTGTATGGAAATGTATTAAAAAATAATACGTATCCACTTTCTGTGAGTGCTGAAAGAGTGTTTCAAGCTATTGAAGTTGTTGAATATGCTAAAAAGATTGATGCTAAATATATAGCACACGGAAGTACTGGAGCCGGAAATGACCAAGTTCGATTTGATATGATTTTTCAAACATTGGCACCTAATATTGAAATTATAACTCCAATTAGAGATTTAAAATTATCACGTCAGGAGGAAATTGAATATTTAAAAAAACATGGTGTTGATTATCCTTGGTCTAAAGCAAAATATTCCATTAATAAAGGTATTTGGGGAACCAGTGTTGGTGGTGTTGAAACATTAACATCACATCAAGGTTTACCGGAATCTGCATATCCAAGTCAATTGGAAAAAACCGAACCAACAACAATTAAATTACATTTTAAAAATGGGGAATTAGTTGGATTGAATGATGAAATGGATTCTTCAGTAAACACTATTTTAAAATTAGAGGACATAGCATCGAAATATGCCATTGGAAGAGATATTCACGTTGGAGATACCATTGTTGGAATAAAAGGAAGAGTTGGTTTTGAAGCTGCGGCAGCAGTTGTAACTATAAAAGCACATCATTTATTAGAAAAACATGTGTTATCTAAATGGCAACAAAACTTAAAAGAGCAATTGGCAAGCTGGTATGGAATGTTATTTCATGACGGTCAATATTTTGAACCGGTAATGCGTAATATTGAAGCGTTTTTAGAGGATTCACAAAAAACAGTTTCAGGTGAAGTTTTTGTAACGTTAAAACCATATCATTTTAGTTTAAACGGAATTGAATCTCCACACGATTTAATGAAATCGAAATTTGGTGAATATGGAGAAACAAATAAAGCTTGGTCTGCAGATGATGCAAAAGGGTTTATTAAAATTTTGGGAACGCCAAATAAAATATTTCACAGTGTAAATTCAGAATTATGATTAAAGCAGGAATAATTGGTGGTGCAGGTTATACAGCAGGAGAATTAATAAGATTGTTAGTTCATCACCCATCTGTAGCTATAGATTTTGTTTACAGTACTTCCAATGCTGGAAATTATATTTACGATGTACATCAGGATTTATTAGGAGCGTTAGATTTAAAGTTTACCAATACCATAAACTCTAATGTTGATGTTTTGTTTTTGTGTTTGGGACACGGAAATTCAAAAAAGTTTTTAGAAGCTAATAAGTTTTCTGATAGTACTAAAATTATAGATTTAAGTAACGATTTTAGGTTGATAAAAGATGCTTCTTTTCAAGGAAATGAGTATGTTTATGGATTGCCTGAATTGCAACAAGCAAAAATTGAGAAAGCCAATTATATTGCAAATCCGGGTTGTTTTGCAACAGCCATTCAATTAGCATTATTACCATTGGCAGAAGCAAATTTATTAAACAATTCAGTTCATATAAATGCTACAACAGGCTCAACTGGGGCTGGTGTTTCACCAAGTGAAACAACACATTTTAGCTGGAGAGATAATAATTTTTCAGTATATAAGGCATTTACACATCAACATTTAGGAGAAATTTCGGAAAGTTTAGGATTGTTGCAACCTAATTTTTTAGACGAACTGTTTTTTATTCCAAATAGAGGGAATTTTAGTAGGGGAATTTTTGCCTCCATTTATTTAAAATTTGACGAAAGCCTTGAAGCTGCTTTTGAATTATTTGAAGATTTTTATAAAGATGCAGTTTTTACTAAAATTTCAAAAAAACCAATTCATTTAAAACAAGTTGTAAATACAAATAACTGTTTTTTACATCTTGAAAAACACGGAAATCAATTATTAATAACTTCTGTTATTGATAATTTATTAAAAGGAGCATCCGGGCAAGCCATTCAAAATATGAATTTAATGTTAAGATTAAATCAAACAGAAGGATTAAAATTAAAAGCTAATTCTTTTTAACAAAAAAGTATAAAACCAAACTCATGAAAATAGCAATATTAGGAACTGGAAATTTAGGATATTCAATTGCAATTGGGATTTTAACACAAGACAATTTTAAATTTAAGAACCTGTATTTAACAAAGCGTAATATAGAATCGTTAGATTCCTGGAACAAATTACCTAATGTTAAAATTTCAACAGATAACAAGAAAGCAGTTCGTTTTTCAGATGTTGTTATTATTGCTGTTCAACCTAAACAATTACAAGAGGTTTTAGAAGAAATAAAGGATGTAGTTAACCCAAAAAGGCATACAGTAATTTCTGTAGTTACAGGTAGAAAAATACAGGATATAGAAGGGGTTTTGGGAACAGATATTTCTATTATAAGAGGTATGCCAAATACTGCTATTTCTGTTGGACAATCTATGACATGTTTGAGTTCAAACCAAAAAGGAAAACTGCATGTGGAATCTGCAAAAACAATATTTAATTCTGTTGGTAAAACAATGTGTATTGAAGAAAAATTAATGCAATCTGCAACGGTAATATGTGCAAGTGGAATTGCTTTTTGGATGCGTTTAATACGCGCAACAACACAAGGAGCTGTACAGTTAGGTTTTGATGCCGAAGAAGCACAGGAATTAGCAGTTCAAACCTGTTTGGGAGCTGCAAGTTTATTGGTGAAATCAGGGAATCATCCAGAACAGGAAATTGATAAAGTTACAACTCCAAGTGGTTGTACAATAGAAGGTTTAAATGAAATGGAGCATCAAGGGTTAAGCTCTTCTTTAATAAAAGGTTTGGTAACTTCATTCGAAAAAATTAATCAGATTTAAATAAAAATTATGGAATTATTTGATGTTTATCCGTTATATAATGTTACACCGGTAAAAGCTAAAGGAGCTTATGTTTGGGATGAGAATAATGTAAAATATTTGGATTTGTATGGTGGTCATGGAGTAATTTCTGTTGGACATTCACATTCGGAATACGTGCAGGCTTTATCTAATCAATTGAGTAAAATTGGATTTTATTCTAATTCTGTTCAAAATCCATTACAAAATGAATTAGCAGAAAAATTAGGAAAAATTTCAAATTGTGAAAAATATAACTTGTTTTTATGTAATTCAGGAGCTGAAGCTAATGAAAATGCTTTAAAATTGGCTTCATTTATTACTGGGAAAAAAAGAATTATTTCATTTAATAATGCTTTTCATGGTAGAACATCAGCTGCTGTTGCTGTTACAGATAATTTAAATATCAATGCGCCAATAAATCTTCAGCAAAAAGTTACTTTTTTACCCTTAAATAATATTGAATTGGTAATTCATGAACTTGGAAAAGGGGATGTGGCTGCTGTTATTATTGAAGGAATTCAGGGAGTTGGAGGTTTAGATGAAGGAGAAAAAAAATTCTTTAAAAAAGTAAAAAAAGTCTGTAAGAAAAATAAAGCGCTATTAATTTTAGATGAAATTCAATCTGGTTATGGTAGAAGTGGAATGTTTTTCGCTTTTCAACATCATAAAATAAAACCAGATATTATAACAACTGCAAAAGGAATGGGAAATGGTTTTCCTATTGGAGGCGTTTTAATTTCAAAAAAAATTAAAGCTAAATATGGAATGCTAGGAACTACTTTTGGAGGTAATCATTTGGCTTGTGCAGCTGCAATATCAGTATTAGATATTATCGAAAAAGAAAAATTGATTGATAATGTAAATGAAGTTTCAGCTTATTTTTTAGAAGAAATTAAGTCTGTTCCAAAAGTAAAAAAAGTAAAAGGAAATGGATTAATGCTTGGTGTTGAATTTGATTTTGAAGTAGGTGAATTAAGAAAGAAATTAATTTTTGATAAGCATATTTTTACTGGTGGATCTAACAATAAAAATTTATTAAGAATATTACCTCCTTTAGCTTTAACAAAAGAAGAAGTTGATATTTTTATAAAGGCTTTAAAAGAAGTTTTAGTTTGATGAAAGGATTAACATTAATAGAAAAAAACAACGTTTTAAAATCTATGGCACAATTAATTGCTTCAGAAAAAGAAGTAATTATTGACGTAAACAAACTAGATATTTCCAATTATAACGGAAATGATTTAGCCATGTATGATAGATTAAAAGTTGATGAAACTAAAATTGATGGGATGATTTTATCATTGGAGCAGTTAATTGCCGATGTTGATCCTGTTGGAAAAGAATTGTACAATTTTACACATGAAAACGGATTAAAAATGACCAATAAAACTGCACCATTTGGATCAGTTTTAATTATTTATGAATCTAGACCAGATGTTACAGTTGAGGCTGCTGGAATTGCTTTTAAATCTGGAAATAAAATAGTTTTAAAAGGAGGAAAAGAGTCGTTAAATTCAAACATAAAAATTGTTGAATTATGGCATAGAGCCTTGCAAGAAAACAATATTTCAACAAATTGGGTGGAATATTTGAATTATAACAGAACGGAAACTCAAGCATTTTTACAAAATCCAACCCAAAAAATTGATTTAATTGTACCACGTGGTGGAGAAAAATTAATTGCATTTGTTAAACAGTATGCTACTTGTCCTGTTATAGTTAGTGGGAGGGGGAATAATTTTATTTATGTTGATACTGAAGCAGATTTAGATATTGCATTAAGTGTAATTTTAAACGGTAAAACAACAAAAATATCAGCTTGTAATGCTGTAGATAAAATTTTGTTTAATTATAATTTACTTAATAAAGAGGTTTTTATAAAAAAAATAATTCAAAAATTGGTTGAAGCAAATGTTGAAATACTTGGAGATGAACCATTATCAAAATTTGAAAATGTAGCTGCTATTAATTCTCAAAAAATTTGGTTTGAAGAGTTTTTAGATTATAAAATTGTATTAGGATTCGTTCAAAATTTAGAGGAAGCTGTTTCAAAAATAAATAAATATAGTGGTGGGCATTCGGCTGTTATCATTACAAATAATAATAACTCTGCTCAAAATTTTATGGAAGCTGTCGATTCTGCTGCGGTTTACCAAAATGCTTCTACACGTTTTACCGATGGTGGTCAGTTTGGTTTGGGAGGAGAATTAGCAATAAGTACTGATAAATTACATCATAGAGGTCCAATGGGATTACAACATTTAGTTACTAACAAGTGGTACGTTTACGGAAATGGGCAAATCAGATAAAAAAAGAATTTTATTAAAAATTGGTTCTAATGTGTTAACAAAAGAAACCAACCATATTTCCAGGGGAAAAATTGAAGATATAGCTTGCCAGATTGCCGATTTAAAAGGTAACTATGAGTTTGTAATTGTAACTTCAGGAGCAATTGCAGTGGCAAAACAATTTGTGCAATTAGAAAGTAATGGAAAAGAAATTAATGTAAAACAAGCATTAGCATCTATTGGACAACCACATTTAATGCGTATTTATCAGGAAAGTTTTAGAGAATTGGGTTTGCTTACATCACAGTGTTTATTATCGTATTCCGATTTTAAAAAAGAAGAATCAAGAACTAATATAAAAAACACCATTAATGTATTGGTTAAAAATAGCTATATACCAATTATAAATGAAAATGATACGGTTGCAACAGATGAAATAAAATTTGGTGATAATGATAAATTATCGGCATTAACAGCGTCTTTGTTAAATGTTGATTTATTAATTATTGCAACAAATACTAATGGTATTTATACAAAAGAATCTATGGATTCAGAAAGTGCTAAAACTATAAAAGAAACATCTGATATAAATTCATTAAAAAATCAAATCAAAAGTTCAATATCTTTACATGGCACTGGAGGGATGACAACTAAAGTTGAAGCTGCTGAAATTGCTCAAAAAGCTGAAATTGAAACTTGGATTGTAAATGGATTAGCAGATAATTTTATAGTAGATGCTATTAATAAAACATCTGAGTTTACCAAAATAATTACAAAATAGAATTACAATGAGACATTACCTAAATATCAATGATTTAGACGACTTAAAAAAAACAGTTCAGGAAAGTATTGAATTAAAGAAAAATGAACTGGAATTTAGTTTTCTGGGTAAAGGAAAAACTATTTGTTTATTATTTTTTAACAATAGTTTACGAACGCGTTTAAGTACTCAAAAAGCAGCTCAAAACTTAGGTTTAAATTGCATAGTAATGAATTTTGGAAGTGAAGGATGGGAATTAGAGTTTGAAGATGGAGTTGTAATGAATCAAAGTAAGTCTGAACATGTAAAAGAAGCAGCTAAAGTTATAGCGCAATATTGCGATTTAGTTGCAATTAGAGCATTTGCTTCATTAACAGATAAAGAAAAAGATAAGGAAGAAATTGTGCTTGAAAATTTCAAAAAATATGCTGGGATACCCATAGTTAATATGGAAAGTGCAACAGGGCATCCACTGCAAGCCTTAGCAGATGCTATTACTATGGAAGAATACAAAACAACGCATAAACCTAAAGTTGTTTTGTCTTGGGCACCACATCCAAAAGCATTGCCACATGCGGTGGCAAATTCATTTGTTGAAATGATGCAATTACAAGATGCTGATTTTGTAATTACACATCCTGAAGGGTATGAATTGGATCCTGATATTACCAAAAATTGTAAAATAGAATACAATCAAAAAAAGGCATTTGAAAATGCTGATTTTGTGTATGTTAAAAATTGGAGTTCGTTTAAAGAATATGGAGAAGTTATGAAAAGCGATTCTGATTGGATGCTAACAGCTGATAAAATGAAACTGACAAATAATGGTAAATTTATGCACTGTTTACCAGTGCGCAGAAACGTAATTGTTACTGATGAGGTGATAGATTCAGAAAATTCAATTGTGATTCAGCAAGCCAACAACAGAACCTATTCAGCGCAAATTGTATTGAAAAAAATATTGGAGAATTTATAATCATAAATCGTCATTCTGAACTTGTTTCAGAATCTCAGCATATATTTAAAATGAGTAAACAAACCTTACAAATAGTTAAAATAGGAGGAAATGTTATTAATAATGAAACAGTATTAAATGCGTTTCTTAAAGATTTTGCAGCTTTAAAAGGACCAAAAATATTGGTTCATGGTGGTGGTAAAAGAGCTTCTGAGATTTCTTCTGCAATGGGTTTAGAGTCTAAAATGATTAATGGAAGACGTGTAACAGATGCAGCTACAGTTGAGGTTGTAACTATGGTTTATGCTGGTTTATTGAATAAGAACATTGCAGCTCAACTTCAAAAGTATAGTTGTAATGCTATAGGCTTGTCTGGTGTGGATGCTAATTGTATTTTGGCTCATAAGCGTATTGTAAAAGATGTTGATTATGGTTTTGCCGGAGATGTAGATGCTATAAATTCTCAATTTATTCATTTGTTACTTCAAAATAATGTTACTCCAGTTTTTTGCGCAATTACCCATGATAAAAACGGACAATTATTAAATACAAATGCCGATACTATTGCTTCAGAAGTAGCTATTGGAATGAGTGAATTGTACCTTACAGATTTAAATTTTGTATTTGAATTAAAAGGTGTTTTAGAAAATATTGAAGATAAAAATTCTGTAATTAAAGAAATTAATTCTAAAACTTACCCAAAATTAGTGGATAAAGGAATTATTTCAGATGGAATGTTACCTAAATTGCATAATTGCTTTAATGCTTTAGAAAAAGGTGTTAATAAAGTGAAAATAGGTGATGTTACTTTAGTAAAAGAATCAATAAAATTATATACCACATTAACATTATAAAATGATACAACAACTTACAGTTGAAGCTATAGAATTATTGAAAGAATTAATTTCAAAGCAATCGTTTTCAGGAGAAGAGAATGAAACAGCTTTGTTAATTATGCAATATTTTTCGCATCACGAAATTTCTTTTGAAAGTGATAAACACAATGTTTGGGCAAAAAATAAACATTTTGATAGCTCTAAAAAAACAATTTTGTTGAACTCGCACCATGATACAGTAAAACCAAATAAAGGGTACACGCGTAACCCTTTAAACCCAGAAATTACAGATGGGAAATTATATGGTTTAGGAAGTAATGATGCCGGCGGTTGTTTAGTTTCTTTGTTGGCAACGTTTACGTATTTTTATAACAGAGAAAATTTAAAATATAACTTTGTTATTGTGGCTTCTGCTGAAGAAGAAAATTCAGGACCAAATGGTTTAAATTCAATGTTGAAAATTATTCCTGAAATTGATTTTGCCATTGTTGGCGAACCAACTTTAATGAATTTAGCTATTGCAGAAAAAGGATTAATGGTTTTAAATTGCGAGGCAAAAGGAACCGCCGGTCACGCAGCTCATGGAGTTGGAGATAACGCAATTTACAATGCAATGGAAGATATAAATTGGTTTCAAACTTTTGAATTTCCCAAAGTATCTGAAACATTGGGAAAAGTAAAAATGACAGTTACTCAAATTGAAGCAGGAAGTCAGCATAATGTAATTCCTGCAAGTTGTAAATATGTGGTGGATGTACGTGTAACAGATGCGTATTCAAACCAAGAAGTTTTTGAAATTATTCAGTCAAACGTAAAATCCGAAGTTTGTCCGAGGTCTTTGAGATTGAATTCATCTTCAATACCAAAAGAACATCCAATTGTAAAAGCTGGAATTAAATTAGGAAGAGAAACATACGGTTCTCCAACACTTTCAGATCAGGCAGTTTTAACATGCCCTTCATTAAAGCTAGGACCGGGGCAAAGTTTGCGTTCGCATACAGCTGATGAGTTTATTTATTTGAACGAAATTGAAGAAGGGATAGAATTATATATTAAAATATTAAATGAAATAGTATAAAAAATATTGGTGATTGAGCGGGGTCGAAATCACTTTTATTAGAAGACTAAAAAAACAATAATTATGAAACTTTGGGATAAAGGATTTTCAACCGATAAAAAAATAGATTTATTTACTGTTGGTAATGACAGAGAGTTAGATTTAATTTTAGCAAAATATGATGTAATTGGAAATTTAGCACATGCTAAAATGTTACATAAAATAGGTTTGTTAACTTCTGAAGAAATTAAAAATTTAGAAATTGAATTAAACGTAATTTTAAAAACTATTGAAGAAGGAAAATTCACTATTGAAGATTCTTTTGAAGATGTGCACTCAAAAGTTGAGTTTTTATTAACTGAAAAGTTAGGCGATACAGGTAAAAAAATTCATACTGCACGCTCTAGAAACGACCAGGTTTTAGTAGATGTGCATTTGTATTTAAAAGATGCTTTAAAAGAAATTAATGCCGAAGTTGATGAATTATTCGATTTATTAATTTCGCTGGCTGAGCAGTATAAAAACGTATTATTACCAGGTTATACGCATTTACAAGTTGCAATGCCATCATCATTTGGAATGTGGTTTTCTGCATATGCTGAAACCTTAATTGATGATATTTACTTTTTAAAAGCAGCTTATAAAGTTGCAGATCAAAATCCATTAGGATCTGCAGCTGGTTATGGAAGTTCTTTTCCAATTGATAGAGATGAAACTACCAAATTGTTAGGTTTTGAAACATTGAAATATAATTCAGTTGCAGCTCAAATGGGAAGAGGGAAGTTGGAAAAAGCTGTTTCATTTGCTATAAGTTCTGTTGCAAGTACATTGTCAAAAATGAGTATGGATATTTGTTTGTATATGAGTCAGAACTTTAATTTTATCTCTTTTCCAGATGAATTAACAACAGGGTCTAGTATTATGCCCCATAAAAAAAATCCGGATGTTTTTGAGTTAATTAGAGGAAAGTGCAACAAATTACAAGCTTTGCCTTATGAATTTACATTAATTACAAATAACTTGCCAAGCGGTTACCATAGAGATTTGCAAATGTTGAAAGAAGGGTTGATTCCATCTTTTTCAACTCTAAAATCTTGTTTGGAAATGTTAACCTATTCTTTAAGAAATATAGGTGTAAGAAAAAATATTGTTGAAGAAGAAAAATACTTGTATTTATTTAGTGTTGAGGAAGTTAATAAATTGGTTCAAAATGGAACACCTTTTAGAGATGCCTATAAAATTGTAGGTAAAAATATAAATGAAGGTACTTTTCATCCTGATAAAACTGTAAATCATACGCATAAAGGAAGTGTAGGTAATTTATGTTTAGATGAAATTGTAGCTAAGAAAAATAGCGTCAAATAAAATTAATGCAATACTTTTTTATTCGTAATTATAAGTTACACGCATTCCAAATAACTTCATTTGGAGTAGGGGCAATTATTAAAATCTGTTCTTTAGTAACAGGGTGAATAAATTCAATTTTTCGCGCATGCAAATGAATGCTGGCATCTTTATTACTTCTATCAAAACCGTATTTTAAATCGCCTTTGATTGGGCTTCCAATTGAAGCTAGCTGGCAACGGATTTGGTGGTGTCTTCCGGTTTCTAAATCAATTTCTAGCAGGTAATAATTATCAAGAGATTTAATTGTTTTGTAATGAAGTATTGCTTTTTTACTTCCATCAATTTCAGAAGAATAAGAGGTTGATTTATTATTCTTCGGATTTTTTCTTAAATACCCAATAAGTGTGTCTTCAGTTTTTAAAGGTTTGTTTTTTACAACTGCCCAATAGGTTTTGTTAACCTCCTTATTGCGTAACATTTTATTAAAACGTTCCAACGCTTTTGAGGTTCGTGCAAATACTACAATTCCAGTTGTTGGTCTATCCAGTCTATGAACAACTCCTAAAAATACATTACCAGGTTTGTTGTATTTGTCTTTAATATATTCCTTAACAATTTCGCTTAAAGGTGTATCTCCTGTTTTATCACCTTGAACAATGTCTCCTGATTTTTTGTTTACAACAATTAGGTGATTGTCTTCGAATAAAACTTCTAAATTGTTTTTGGTTGAAGCCATTTTATAAATTATCTTCTAAACTTTGATTTATATCACCAATAAAATTAAGTAATTCTTCTTTTCCGTCAGATGAAGTTGCTGAAGTAATAAAATATTGTGGCATTTCTTCCCAAATTGTATTCGTCATTTTTTTTGAATAGTTTTTAATATTTCTATTCAATTCAGAAAGTTTTAGTTTATCAGATTTTGTAAAAATAATACAAAAAGGAATCTCATTTTCACCTAAAAACTCCATAAACTCTAAATCAATCTTTTGAGGTTCATGTCTGCAATCTACTAAAACAAAGGTGCAAATTAGTTGTTCACGTTGTAAAAAGTAGTTTTTAATAAAACTTTGAAATGTTTTTTTTATACTCTTTGAAACTTTTGCATAGCCATAGCCAGGTAAATCAACCAAAAACCAATTATTATTTATTTTAAAATGGTTTATAAGTTGTGTTTTACCGGGTCTTCCAGATGTTTTTGCTAACTTATTTTGACCAGTTAACATATTTATTAAGGAAGATTTTCCAACATTAGATCTTCCTATAAATGCGTACTCAGGAAGTCTTTCTTTTGGACATTTAGAAACATCACTATTGCTGATTACAAAATCAGCGGTTTTAATTTTCATTGTTTATAGGTTTCTCTCATTTAACCAATTTTCAAGAATTCTATTAAATTCTTCTGGATGTTCCATCATAGGTGCGTGTCCGCATTTATCAACCCAGTATAAATTAGCATCAGGCATTAGTTTTTGGAAATCAACAGCTACTTCTGGTGGTGTAACGGTATCATTTTTTCCCCAAATAATACAGGTTGGTGTTGCCATATTTGGTAAATCATTTGCCATATTATGTCTAATTGCACTTTTTGCAATTGCCAATGTTTTTATTACTTTACTTCGGTCATTTACAGAGTCAAAAATTTCATCAACAACTTCTTTTGTTGCTACTTTAGGATCGAAAAAAACCTCTTCGGTTTTGGATTTAATATACTCGTAATTTCCTCTTTTTGGATAGGTATCACCCATTGATTTTTCATACAATCCAGAACTTCCTGTTAATACCAAGCCAGCAACATTTTTTGCATTTAATTTAGTAAAATACAACGCAATATGTCCTCCTAAAGAATTTCCAAGTAAAATAGCCTTGTCAATTTTTTTATAGCTCATAAATTCCTTTAAAAACTTCGATAAATTTTTAACATTGGTTTTTAATAAAGGAAGTTTATATATTGGTAATTCAGGAATTATAACTCTATATCCTTGTTTAGAAAAATGGTTTAGTACTGCATCAAAATTACTTAACCCACCCATTAGCCCATGAAGAACAATTATTGGTTGTCCTTCTCCAGCTTCCACATAGGAGTATTTTCCTTCGTTGATAAGATTCTTGCTCATTAAATTTCAATTTTTAAGCCTTCTGCAAAGGTAGTTTTTTTTTCGAAAATACGGTTAATTTCTATAGGGTAGCGTTTTTATTATTAATTAACTGTTTTTCATTGAAGTAACTGTAAAAACAGTAGTTGTGGTAAAAGTTATCAACAAAGTGGGTAAAAGTGGAAAAATGTGGGAAAAAATTTATACTTTTGATTTTATACAAAGTCATAATGGTAAATTTAATTGGAACATATGAAGGAAAAGCTGATGCCAAAGGAAGGCTGCTGCTTTCTGCTGCATTAAAAAAACAGCTTGATCCAATTGTGGAAGATGGTTTTGTTTTGAAACGCGCTGTATTTCAGTCATGTTTGGAGTTGTACCCAATGTCTGAATGGAATGTTTTAATGGAGAAAGTGAATAAGCTAAACAGATTTAATAAAAAGAATAATGATTTTATTCGTCGTTTTACTGCGGGGGTTAAAATTATTGAATTAGATAATTCTGGAAGGTTGCTAATTCCGAAAGATTTACAGTCTTTTGCCGGAATAACAAAAAATGTGGTTTTATCGTCAGCTTTAAATATTATAGAGATTTGGGATAAAGATAAATACGAAAAGGCTATTGATGATGCAACTATTGATTTTGCTGATTTAGCGGAAGAAGTTATGGGAAATGTAACAAATGACGACGATGGAGTATCATAAACCTGTATTATTAAAAGAAAGTGTTGATGGTTTAAATATTAAACCTGATGGCATTTATGTGGATGTTACTTTTGGTGGAGGTGGTCATTCAAAAGAGATTTTGAGTAGGTTAAATGAAAAAGGAAAGTTGTTTGCTTTTGATCAAGATGAAGATGCGCAAAGAAATATAATTGAAGATGATAGATTTACTTTAATACCCCAAAATTTCAGATTCATAAAAAGGTATTTAAGGTTTTATGGCATTAAAAAAGTAGATGGAATTTTGGCTGATTTAGGTGTTTCTTCACATCAATTTGATGAAGCTGAAAGAGGTTTTTCAACTCGTTTTGATGCTGAATTGGATATGAGAATGAACAAGGAGGGAGAGCTATCAGCTTATGAGGTTGTTAATAATTATGATGAGGAGAAGTTGAGTACTATCTTATTTCAATATAGTGAAATGAGAAATGCTCGAGCAATTGCAAAAAAAATAGTAGAAGCACGTTCAGAAAAAAAGATAAAAACAAGTTTTGAGTTAAAGCAAGTTTTGAGTGAATTTGTGCCAAAAGCAGTTGAGCATAAAGTGTTGGCTCAAATATTTCAAGGTATTAGAATTGAAGTAAATCAGGAAATTGAAGTATTGAAAGATTTTTTGTTGCAAGTGCCTGAGATCTTAAATGAAGGTGGAAGATTAAGTGTAATTTCTTATCATTCTTTAGAAGATCGACTTGTAAAAAGATTTATTAGAAGCGGATTGTTTGAAGGTGAACCCGAAAAAGATTTTTATGGTAATATAACCGTACCAATGAAAAAAGTAGGGAAATTAATAGTTCCAGGTTTTTCTGAAATAAAAGAAAACAACAGGGCTAGAAGTGCCAAATTAAGAATAGCAACATTAGCTTAAATGTCAATTATAAAATCGAGTATATATAACCTTCTAAAAGGGGAGTTTTTAGTAAGTAAAGACTCTTTTAAAAACTGGCGTTTTATATTGTTTGTAGTGGCTTTACTGTTGTTAATGATTGCAAGTTCACATAGTTCAGATAAAAAAGTAATGGAAATTGCAAGGCTTAATAATGAATTGAAAGAACTAAGAGCTGAATTTGTGGATACCAGATCTATTTCTATGAAAATGAGATTGGAGTCTACTGTTAGAAAAAAGGTAGTTGATTTAGGGATAAAACCAAGTGAGCAACCACCACAAGTTATAAAAGTAATCTCAAAAAAATAAATTTAAATTGGCTGTAACAAAAAAAGGCATACTAAATAAATTGTACGTTGTATTTGTGTTTATCACACTTTTTTTGGTGGCTATAATTTTTAAGCTAACAAATATTCAATTTTCAAATGGTGAAAAATATAGAAGTTTATCTGAACAGCTTACTTTAAGAAATGACACCATTTTTGCAAATAGAGGAAGTGTTTTTTCTGATGATGGAAGTCTGTTAGCAACTTCAATGTCTCAATATGAAATTAGAATGGATGCTTTTACAATTGATGGTGAGGTATTTGAAAAAAATATTAGAAACTTATCTGTTGAGCTTTCAAAAATGTTAGGGAATTCTACTTCTCATTGGGAAACTAAAATTCGAAAGGCACGGAACACTAAAAACAGGTATTTGTTTATTGCAAGGAAGTTGGGGTATACCGATTATATGAAAATAAAAAGTTTTCCAATTTTTAACCTAGGAATGTATAAAGGTGGTTTTATAGCAGAACAATCTACCGTTAGGGCACATCCTTTAGGTAAAGTAGCAGAAAGAACTATTGGTTATGATGATTATAGAGGGGCGCCAGGAATTGAAGGTGCTTACAGAAAATATTTAACTGGAAAAAATGGTCTTAGAATGAAGCAAAAAATTGCCAAGGGTCAATGGAAACCAATTAATGATAATAATGAAAAAGAACCAATTAACGGAAAAGATATTGTAACAACATTAGATGTTAATATTCAGGATATAGCACACCATTCTTTGTTAAGGCAATTAGAGTTTTATGATGCGGAACATGGCTGTGTTGTGGTAATGGAAACAAAAACTGGTGAAATTAAAGCCATTTCAAATTTAGGTAGAAGTTCAGCAGGTAAATACTACGAGAAACGTAATTATGCAGTGTATGAATCTCATGAACCAGGTTCAGCTTTTAAAGTAATGGCAATGGTTGTTGCTTTGGAGTCTGGTAAAATTGATACAAGTACAGTTGTTGATACAGGAACAGGAAGGTATAGAATGTACGGTAGATATATTAATGATTCTCATAGAGGTGGTTATGGTAAAATTTCAGCAGCTCGTGCTTTGGAGGTATCATCAAATATTGGTTTTGCCAGATTAATTGAGGAAAATTTTGGTGAGAAGCCTGAGAAATTCATTAATGCATTAAAAAATATGAATTTGGGTAATAAGTTAGGGTTGCCAATTAAAGGAGAAGGTAGTCCGGAAATTCCAGCACCGGGCGATGATAAATGGAGTAAAAATGCATTGCCATCAATAGCTTATGGTTATAATTTAACGTTAACACCACTTCAAACATTAACTTTTTATAATGCCATTGCCAATAATGGAGAAATGGTGAAGCCTAAGTTTATAAAAGAAATTAGATCTTGGAATAAACATGTAGAATCTTTTGATAAGGTTGTTATAAATCCTTCAATATGTTCCAAAGAAACAATAAATAAAGTTCAAGAAATATTAAAGAATGTTGTTGTAAGAGGTACGGGTTCAAGGTTGTATTCCGAAGATTTTTCAATGGCAGGTAAAACGGGTACAGCGCGTACAGAATATTGGATGGATGATTGGGAAACTAACAGACGTTATATTTCTTCTTTTACAGGATATTTTCCAGCAGAAAACCCAAAATACTCTTGTATTGTTGTAATTCATAAACCAAATACAAAAACTGGTTTTTATGGAGCTGACGTATCTGGTCCTGTTTTTAAAGATATTGCTCAAAAAATTTACACAACAAATCATACAATTAACGAAATTGAAAATAAGACACCGGATTTTGAAAGTGTTAAAAACGATTTTGAGAAATATTATGCTATATCTAACAAGGAACTTAATTCAATCCCGAATGTAAAAGGAATGGCGGCTATGGACGCCATTTCTTTACTTGAAAATTTAGGGCTAAAAGTAAATTTTTCTGGAAACGGAAAAGTAGTTGAACAATCTCTTAATGAAGGTGAAAAATTAGTAAAAGGAGCAACAATAAATATAAAATTATCGTAATTGAAATTAGTAAAAGACATATTGTATAAAGTTAGCATTAATGCAGTTCAGGGAAGTACTGAAGTGTTTATTAATGCAATACAATTTGACTCAAGAAAGGTGCAATCCGATGATTTATTTGTAGCACAAAAAGGGTTGGTTTTTGATGGTCATAAATTTATTAACAAGGCTATAGAGCTTGGAGCAACAACAATTGTTTGTGAAGAGTTCCCTACTAATTTAATTGATAAAGTTACCTACATTAAAGTTCAAGATTCAAATGAAGCCTTGGCTATAATGGCATCAAATTATTATGATAATCCATCTTCAAAATTAAAATTAATTGGAGTAACAGGTACTAATGGTAAAACAACAATTGCCACTTTATTGTACAACTTATTTCAAAATGCAGGTTATAAAGCAGGGTTGTTATCAACTGTTAAAATATTAGTAAATAATAAAGCGTATGAGGCTACACATACAACACCAAATTCTTTATCAATAAACAAGTATTTAAATGAAATGGTTGAAGTAGGTGTAGATTATTGTTTTATGGAAGTAAGTTCACACGGAATTCATCAAAAAAGAACTGAAGGGTTACTTTTTGAAGGCGGTGTATTTACCAATTTAACACACGATCATTTAGATTATCACAAGTCATTTAAAGAATATAGAGATGTAAAGAAATCATTTTTTGACGGTTTACCTAAAACAGCTTTCGCTTTGGTAAATATGGACGATAAAAATGGTGCTGTAATGTTACAAAACACAGAAGCTAAAAAGTATTCATATGCATTAAAAACAATGGCTGATTTTAAAGCTAAAATTTTAGAAAATCAATTTTCAGGATTGTTTTTAAATATTAATTCTAATGAAGTATGTACAAAGTTAATAGGAAGTTTTAATGCATACAATTTATTGGCTGTTTATGGTGTATCACAGCTATTAGGTTTAGAACCTACTGAAGCATTAGCCTTAATTAGCAAATTGGAGAATGTAACTGGAAGGTTTCAACATTTCATTTCAAATGAAGGAATTACTGCAATAATTGATTATGCACATACTCCTGATGCATTACAAAATGTACTTGAAACAATAAATGATATAAGAACTGGAAATGAGCAAGTTATTACCGTTGTGGGATGCGGTGGAGACCGAGATAAAGCTAAACGCCCTGTTATGGGGCGTATAGCATCTCAATTAAGTACACAGGTAATTTTTACTTCTGATAATCCTAGAAGTGAAGATCCTCAAACTATTTTAAATGAAATTGAGGCGGGTGTTGATCCTCAAAATTTCAGAAAAACATTATCGGTTTTAGATAGAGCTCAGGCAATAAAAACGGCAACTAAACTCGCAAAAAAAGGCGATATTATTTTAATTGCCGGAAAAGGACATGAAACATATCAAGAGGTTAATGGAGTGCGTTCTCATTTTGATGATTACGAAAAAATATCACAATTATTAAAAGCTATAGAAAAATAAAACAATGTTATATTATTTATTCGAATATTTAGAAAAACATTATGATTTGGCAGGGGCAGGTTTGTTTCAATACATATCCTTTCGTTCTGCTATGGCTTTTATTGTTTCATTATTGTTTTCAACAATTTATGGAAAACGAATCATAAATTATTTACAGCACAAACAAGTTGGAGAATCGGTTAGGGATTTAGGATTGGAAGGTCAGGTTGAAAAAGCTGGAACACCAACAATGGGAGGAATTATTATAATACTTGCCACTTTAATCCCAGTACTATTATTTTCAATAATAGATAATGTTTATATAGTTATTTTATTAGTTACTACCATTTGGATGGGTACAATTGGTTTTATTGATGATTACATTAAAATATTTAAAAAAAATAAGCAAGGTTTAAAGGGAAGGTTTAAAATTTTAGGTCAGGTAACATTAGGAATTTTTGTGGGTGCAATGCTCTATTTTCATCCAAGTGTAACTATGAAAGAAAAATTGCCAGAAAAATTACAATATGAAACGGAAGAAGGTGTTCCGGTTTTATTTGCTGATGCAAAAAAATCAACAAGAACTACAATTCCATTTTTAAAGAATAACGAATTAGACTATGCAGCCGCTTTAGACTTATTTGGTGAAGGACTTAGGGATTATGCTTGGATATTATTTATACCAATTGTTATTTTTATAATAACAGCAGTTTCAAATGGTGCTAATTTAACTGATGGAATTGATGGATTGGCTGCAGGTTCTTCAGCTATAATTGTGTTGACTTTGGGGATTTTTGCCTGGGTTTCTGGTAATATCATTTTTGCCGATTATTTAGATGTTATGTACATTCCAAATTCTGGAGAAATGACTGTTTTTATTGCAGCTTTTGTTGGGGCTTTGGTTGGGTTTTTATGGTACAATACTTATCCAGCTCAAGTTTTTATGGGAGATACAGGAAGTTTGACTATAGGAGGAATTATAGCCGTTTTAGCTATTTCGGTTAGAAAGGAATTATTGATTCCAATTTTAGCAGGAATCTTTGTTGTTGAAAATTTATCGGTTGTTTTACAAGTTGGTTTTTTTAAATATACAAAGAAAAAATATGGAGAAGGAAGGCGCATATTTAAAATGTCACCATTGCATCATCATTATCAAAAATCGGGTTATCACGAAAGTAAAATTGTTACACGATTTTGGATTGTTGGGATTATGCTTGCGGTGCTAACAATAGTAACATTAAAGTTGCGATAAATGAAATTGGTTGTACTTGGAGCAGGAGAAAGTGGAGTGGGCACTGCTATTCTTGGAAAGCAAAAAGGATACGATGTTTTTGTTTCAGATAAAGGGGTAATTGCAGAGAAGTATAAAAAAGTTCTTTTAAATAATGACATTTCTTTTGAAGAAAAAAAGCATACAGAATCAAAAATATTTGATGCTGATATTGTAATGAAAAGCCCAGGAATACCTGATAAAGTTTCAATAGTAAAAGCATTGAAAAATAAGGGAATAAAAGTGATTTCTGAAATTGAATTTGCTTCAAAATATACCAAAGGTATTATTGTGGGAATAACTGGTTCAAACGGAAAAACCACAACTACAATGTTGGTTAACCATATTTTGAAGAAAGGAGATTTAAATGTTGGAATGGGTGGAAATATTGGAGAAAGTTTTGCACAGCAGGTTGCAGAAAACAACTTTGATATACACGTTTTGGAACTAAGTAGTTTTCAACTGGATGGAATTGAGTGTTTTGCACCACATATTGCAATAATTACAAATATTTCACCAGATCATTTAGATCGATATGATTATATGTTTGAAAACTATATCAATTCAAAATTTAGGATTACTGAAAATCAAACAGAAAACGATTTTTTGATTTATGATTATGATGATGAAGTGATTTCAAATTGGTTAAAAAATAATAAGGTTAAAGCAACACTATTGCCATTTTCACTAGAAACGGAATTAAAGCAAGGAGTGTTTTTAAAAGACAATAATATTGTAATAAAATATAAAACTGAAAATATAATAATGAATAAATCAACTTTAGCATTAAAAGGAAAGCACAACACAAAAAATGCAATGGCAGCTGCAATGGCGGCTTCATTATTAAAAGTTAGAAAAGAAGCCATCAGAGAAAGTCTAGAAGATTTTGAAGGAGCTGAGCATAGATTAGAATCTGTATTAAAAATTAATGGCGTTCAATATATCAACGATTCTAAAGCAACAAATGTGAATGCAACATTTTACGCATTAGACAGTATGAAAACTCCAACTGTTTGGATAGTTGGTGGTGTTGATAAAGGGAATGATTATTTGGATTTAATGCCATTGGTACGGGAAAAAGTGAAAGCTATTATTTGTTTAGGATTAGACAATCAAAAAATAGTGCAAACTTTTTGTAATGTAGTTGATTTAATAGTTGAAACTGCAGGTGCGGAGGAAGCTGTAAAAGTTGCATATAAAATTGCAGAAAAAGGAGATACTGTGTTATTGTCTCCAGCTTGTGCAAGTTTTGATTTATTTGATAATTATGAAGATAGAGGGAATCAATTTAAACAAGCAGTGAGAGAACTGTAAATGAAAAATATTTTAAAAAATATTGAGGGTGATCGTGCTATTTGGGCTATTGTAGGCTTTATGGCTTTATTGTCGTTTATGCCAGTTTATAGCGCAAGTACAAACTTGGTGTATGTTGCCAATTCTGGTACAACTACATACCATTTAATAAAGCACATAGTACTGTTATTCTTCGGTTTTTTAATTATTTATGGAGTCCATAAAATACCTTACAGGTATTTTAGCGGTGGTTCTGTTTTAATGCTTCCTTTAGTAATTGTTTTATTGCTATTTACATTAGCAAAAGGAACTGTAATTGGAGGTGCTAATGCAAGTAGATGGATTCAAATACCATTTATTGGAGTAGGCTTTCAAACATCAACTTTAGCAGGGTTGGTTTTAATGGTTTATGTAGCTAGATATTTAGCTCGAAATAAGGAAAAAGTTATCATTTTTAAAGAAAGTCTTTGGCAGCTATGGTTGCCTGTTGCAGTAACTTTAGCATTTATTTTACCAGCAAATTTATCAACAACAGCTATTATTTTTGCAATGATATTGTTATTAACTTTTATAGGAGGTTATCCTATTAAATATCTAGCTTCCATTGTGGGGATGGGAGTTTTAGGATTGGCTCTATTTGTGCTGACTGCAAAAGCATTTCCAAATGTGATGCCAAATAGAGTTGATACTTGGATTAGTAGAATAGAAAATTTTTCGGATAAAAATGCTGAAGAAGGTTATCAGGTTGAAAAAGCAAAAATTGCAATTGCCAGTGGTGGTTTGCAAGGAAGAGGTCCTGGAAAAAGTGTTCAAAAAAACTTTTTACCACAATCTTCTTCCGATTTTATTTTTGCCATAATTGTTGAAGAGTATGGATTAATATTTGGTGCCCTAACCGTAATTCTAATGTATTTTTTATTGCTATTTAGAATATTAGTAGCTGCAAAAAAAGCAACAACAGTTTTTGCTACATTATTAATTGTTGGTGTTGGTTTACCAATAATTTTTCAAGCAATTATAAATATGGCTGTAGCTGTAAATTTATTTCCAGTTACGGGGCAAACGTTACCATTAATTAGCAGTGGTGGAACTTCTATTTGGATGACATGTTTTGCCATTGGAATAATATTAAGTGTAACAGCTGATAAAGAAAAAATAATTAACTCAGAAAGTGAAGAAAACCCTTTAGATATTTTACATGAAGCAATCGATTAATATCATATTAAGTGGAGGTGGAACAGGAGGCCATATTTACCCTGCTGTATCAATAGCAAATGAGCTAAAAGGAAAATATCCTGAAGCAAAATTTTTGTTTGTTGGTGCAAAGGATAGAATGGAAATGGAAAAAGTTCCGCAAGCTGGTTATGAAATAAAAGGGTTATGGATTTCAGGATTGCAAAGAAGTTTATCATTAAAAAATTTAGCATTTCCATTTAAACTAATTAGTAGCTTATGGAATGCATTTAGAATTATTAAAAGATTTAAACCAACAATTGTTATTGGTACAGGTGGTTTTGCAAGTGGTCCAACATTGTATGCTGCGAGTTTAAAGGGAGTTAAAACATTAATTCAAGAGCAAAATTCTTATCCGGGTATAACAAATAAGTTGTTAAGTAAAAAAGCAAATAAAATTTGTGTTGCTTATGACGGATTAGAACGTTTTTTTCCTTCTGAAAAAATAATAAAAACTGGAAATCCAGTTCGTCAAGATTTGTTGGATGTTGCTAGTAAAAAAGAAGAAGCTAACATTTTTTTTAAATTAAAATCAGATAAAAAAACATTGGTAATTATTGGTGGTAGTTTAGGTGCAAGAGCTATTAATAATTTAATTGAAAAGCATATCAATTGGTTGGTAGAAAATAAAATTCAGGTAATATGGCAAACAGGTAAGTTGTACTATGATGAATTTAAAAAATATGATGATTTAGAGGGAGTGCAAACACACGCATTTTTAAATAGAATGGATTTAACCTATGCAGCGGCAGATGTTTTAATTAGCAGAGCAGGAGCAAGTTCAATTTCAGAATTATGTATTGTTGGTAAACCTGTAATTTTTATTCCATCACCTAATGTTGCTGAAGATCATCAAACAAAAAATGCGTTATCTGTTGTTACAAAAAATGCAGCCTTGCTGTTAAAAGAATCAGAATTAAAGATGTTTAAAACAATGTTCCTGGGATTGATAAATGATGTTGAATTACAACAGAAATTAAGTAAAAATATTAAAGCATTGGCATTGCCAAATGCTACAAAAGATATAGTAAAGGAAATTGAAAAATTAATAAATAGTTAGTTGAATTTAGAGCAAATACATAACGTTTATTTTATAGGTATTGGAGGAATCGGTATGAGTGCTATTGCAAATTATTTTAGAAGCAATGGTAAAAATGTGGCTGGATACGACAAAACACCTACTGAAATTACTAATTCGCTTCATAAAATGGGAATTGATATTCATTTTGAAGATGCTGTAAATTTAATTCCTAACGAATTTAAAAATGCTCAAAATACTGCAGTAATTTATACTCCGGCTGTTCCTAAAAATCATACGGAATTAACTTACTTTTTAAACAATAATTTCAATGTTTTAAAGAGGTCTGAGGTTTTAGGTGAAATTACCAAACACACTATTTGTTTGGCTGTTGCAGGTACGCATGGAAAAACAACAACTTCAACTATTTTAGGTCATATTTTAAAAGAGGCAAATATAAATGCTACTTCTTTTTTAGGTGGAATTTCTGAGAATTATAATTCAAATTTAATTATTGGAGGAAATGAAGTTTCTGTAGTTGAAGCCGATGAATTTGATCGATCTTTTTTAAAGCTTTCGCCAAATATTGCATGTGTAACTTCAATGGATGCAGATCATTTGGATATTTATGGTAAACATTCAGAATTGGAAAAGTCTTTTCAGGAATTTGCAAATAAAGTTACTGACAAATTAATAGTAAAAAAAGGATTGCCAATTGCTGGGCAAACTTTTGGATTAGAAGAAGATGCAGATTATAATGCTTATAATATTAGGATAGAAAAAGGAGCTTATATTTTTAATGTTAAAACACCAACAGAAAACATTGAGAACATAAAAATTAATCTACCAGGAAAACATAATGTGCTAAATGCGGTGGCGGCTTTGGCAATGGCAAACAGTTTTGGAATATCATTACAAGTCATTGCTAAAGCTTTACTTTCATTTAAAGGAATAAAAAGACGCTTTTCATATAAAATAAAAACTGAAAATTTAGTATTGATTGATGATTACGCACATCATCCAACCGAAATTAATGCAGTTGTTGATTCGGTAAGAGAAATGTATCCTAAACAGCAAGTTTTAGGAGTTTTTCAGCCACATTTATATAGTAGAACAAGAGATTTTGCAAATGATTTTGCACAAAGTTTATCGCGTTTTGATGAATTAATTTTATTGGATATATATCCGGCTCGAGAATTACCAATTGAAGGAGTAAATTCGGAGTGGTTATTAAATAAAATTAATTGTAAAAACAAACGACTTTCATCAAAACAAAATTTGATTGAAAATATATTAAAATCTAACGCACAAATTATAGTTGTAATTGGTGCGGGTGATATAGGTGAGTTAGTTGAAAATATAAAAAATAATTTGACAGTTGAAAATTAATTGGAATTACATAAAAGGTCTCTTTTTACTAGGGTTAGTAGTCTTTTTATATGGGTTTTCACACCATAAACACAGTACTAAAAAAGTACATGATGTTGCTGTAGAATTTGAAGAAGGAAACAACCTTTTTATGAATTATGAAATGGTTAATAAATTGTTAATACAAAATGGAAAGACGGTTAAAAATCAAGCAAAAACTGTTATAGATTTACACAAACTAGAGAAGACTGTTTTATTACATTCTATGGTAGAAAATGCATCGGTTTTTTTAACAGTTGATGGTTTGCTGAAAACTAAAATAAAACAGCGAACACCTATTGCAAGAGTTATATCTGATACTAAAAGTTATTATATTGATAAACAGGCTAAAATAATGCCAATATCAGAAAATCACTCGGCTAGAGTTTTACTGATTTCAGGTAATGTTATGGAGTCTGATAAGGATGAAATTTACCTTTTAGTAACTCAAATAATGAATGATGAGTTTTTAAAAAAACAAATTATTGGCGTGTATAAAACGCAACAAAATGAGTTTATTTTAGAAACAAGAATTGGGAAACAAAAAATAGAATTAGGTAAAATTGAAAATTTAAATTTAAAATTTAAAAACCTAAAATCATTTTTCAATAAAACAATGGCGGATAATTCAATAGATAATTATACATCAATTAATTTAAAATATAACAACCAGGTTGTTTGCACAAAAAAGTAGGGTATGGAACATAATGATATTTCAGTAGGATTAGATATAGGAACAACAAAAATTGTTGCTATGATAGGTCGTAGAAATGAATATGGGAAAATAGAGTTGCTTGGTACAGGAAAAGCAAAGAGTTTGGGTGTACACCGTGGAGTTGTTAATAATATTACGCAAACCATACAGTCTATTCAAATGGCTGTTGATGAAGCTATTGCTGTTTCAGGAATTAAAATTGATGAAGCTGTTGTTGGTATTGCAGGGCAGCATATTAGAAGCTTACAACATAGTGATTATATAACAAGACCAAATTCTGAAGAGGTTATTTGTGATGAAGATCTTGAGAAGCTGGAAAAACAAGTTCATAAATTGGTGATGCTTCCAGGTGAAGAAATTATTCATGTACTTCCACAGGAGTTTAAAGTTGACGGACAAGCAGAAATTACAGAACCTGTTGGTATGTATGGAGGAAGGTTGGAAGCTAATTTTCATGTTGTTGTTGGGCAGGTTTCTTCCATTAGAAATATTGGGCGTTGTATTAAAAGTGCCGGACTAAATTTAGCGGGTATTACTTTAGAACCTTTGGCATCTGCCGAAGCAGTTTTAAGTACTGAAGAAAAAGAAGCAGGTGTTGCATTAATTGATATTGGAGGTGGAACAACAGATTTAGCAATTTTTAAAAATGGTATTATTCGTCATACTGCGGTTATTCCATTTGGAGGAAATGTTATTACAGAAGATATAAAAGAAGGTTGTTCAATTATTGAAAAACAAGCCGAGTTATTAAAAACCAAATTTGGTTCAGCTTGGCCAGGTGAAAATAAGGATAATGAAATAGTTTCTATTCCAGGTTTAAGAGGAAGAGATCCTAAAGAAATTACTTTAAAAAACCTTTCAAAAATTATACATGCACGTGTTGTAGAAATTATTGAACAAGTTTTTTTAGAAATAAAAAATTACGGACACGAAGAACCAAAGAAAAAATTAATTGCAGGTATTGTTTTAACTGGTGGTGGCGCACAATTAAAACATTTAAAACAATTGGTTGAATATATTACTGGAATGGATACCAGAATTGGATATCCAAACGAAAATTTAGCTGGAGATTCGGATGAAAGTTTTTCAAGCCCACAATATGCAACTGCTGTTGGATTATTAATGAATGGATTGAATAGGCTGGATAAGAAAAAAGTAAAAACATTGCAAGAGGAGTCGCTCAAGGAAGAAACTATAAGTGAAAAAGAAAATGAAGTTGAGGAAATACCTGAAGAAACAAAAGAACCTAAAAAGTCAATTTTTGAAAAATGGGGAGATAAATTCAGAGATTTTTTAGACAACGCAGAATAAATAAAAAAGAAAGAAAAAGACCAATAAACACCAATAAATTAACATTATGAGCAGTTCAGATTTTAACAACATTTCATTCGATTTACCAAAAAATCAGTCAAACGTTATAAAAGTCATTGGAGTAGGTGGAGGAGGAAGTAATGCAGTGAATCATATGTATTCACAAGGCATTAATGGAGTAGATTTTGTAATTTGTAATACAGATGCCCAAGCTTTACAAAATAGTCCTATCCCAACAAAAATTCAATTAGGAGTTACCTTAACAGAAGGTTTAGGTGCTGGTGCAAATCCAGAAGTTGGTGAACAAGCTGCAATGGAAAGTATTGAAGAAATAAAAGATATGTTATCTTCTAATTCTAAAATGGTATTTATAACTGTTGGAATGGGTGGTGGTACAGGAACTGGTGCTGCGCCAATAATTGCAAAAGTTGCTCGTGAATTAGATTTGTTAACTATTGGTATTGTTACAATTCCTTTTTCTTTTGAAGGAAAAATGCGTAACGATCAAGCTCAAAAAGGAATTGAAAGATTACGTGAATATGTAGATTCTTTAGTAGTTATAAATAACAATAAACTAAGAGAAGTTTATGGAAATCTTGGTTTTAAAGCAGGTTTTTCAAAAGCTGATGAGGTTTTATCAACAGCTTCACGTGGTATTGCAGAAGTAATTACACATCATTATACTCAAAATATTGATTTAAAAGATGCTAAAACAGTGCTTTCAAATAGTGGCACTGCTATTATGGGATCTGCAACGGCATCAGGTATGAACAGGTCTGAAGAGGCTATATCTAAAGCATTAGATTCTCCTTTATTAAATGATAACAAAATTACGGGCGCTAAAAATGTATTGTTATTAATTGTTTCTGGGGCGGAAGAAATTACAATTGATGAAATAGGTGAAATAAACGATTTTATTCAGGCTGAAGCAAAATCAGATGTAAATATAATAATGGGTGTTGGTGAAGATGAAAGTTTAGGTGATGCAATTGCTGTTACTATTGTTGCTACAGGTTTTAATAAAGATCAACAACATGAAATCTCAAATACTGAAGCTAAAAAAATAATTCATACACTTGGTGATGACCAAGAGGCTTCTTTCGATTTTTCGGAAAAAAAGATTGTTGACACCACTTCAAAAGATGTAAATAAACCTTTAAATGTTAAACCAATTGAACAAGAGAAAATTGTTTATGATTTAGGCGAAGCATTAGAAGAGGATACTTTTGAAATAATTCCAACAACAGAATTTATTAAAAATATTGATGTAGTTTATGAAGAAATCTCAATTGAAGATGTGAATGAAGATGATTTTGTAATTACACCAATTGTAGCTGAAAGTAATAAAGAACTAATAGTTGAAGAAGAAAAGCAAATTGAATTTACCTTTGATATTCCAATTTCTCAAATTAAAAATAAGCCAGAAGCTGATGAACCTGAAATAGATATTAATGCTATTGAAGTAATAGACCATAAAGAGGTTGAGCCAGTTAAGAAAATAGAAGAGGATGTATATTTTACTTTAGAAGATTATACAGAATTAGAAGAGAATTTATCAAAAGCTTCAAAACCAACTATTTCTGAAAATAAAGAAGTTGTAAATGAAGAACTAAATTTTACACTTCGTTCGGAAGTTGACACTCAAATAAATGTGAATGATCAAATTGTTATTGATCATAAAGAAGTTTCTCCGTTAGATTTAACAATAGCTGAATTACAAAAAAGGGCTGCAGAACGAAGAGAAAAAATGAAAAATTTTAATTATAAATTCATCAATAAAGTAAATCAGAATATTGATGAAATAGAAAAAGAGCCAGCTTATAAAAGAATGGGAGTTCAATTAAACGAAACATCACATTCATCTGAAAATAATCAATCCAGAACAACATTGGATATGGATGAAAATGATGATTTGAAATTTAGATCAAACAATTCTTTTTTACATGATAACGTAGATTAAAAATATTGCCCAAAGACAGGAACCCTTAGATTAATTTTCTAAGTTTTAGACCCGAAAATCTTAAAGAAATTAAAGATTTTCGGGTTCTTTTTTTTTATCTTCGCACAACAAAACGATAATTATGAGTTTACAGCAAGAATTAATGGTTAAAATAAAAGAAGCAATGAAATCTAAAGATAAAGTTGCTTTAGAATCTTTAAGAGCCATAAAATCGGAAATATTATTGGCTCAAACAAAAACTGGAGCTTCAGAAGATTTAACAAAAGATGAGGAAATTAAGTTACTTCAAAAATTAGTTAAACAAAGAAAAGATAGTGCAGCTTTATACTTAGAGCAAGGTAGAGATGATTTAGCGAATCCAGAATTAGCTCAAGTAGAGATTATTGCTCAGTTTTTACCTGAACAAATGAATGAGGATGAGTTGAAGAAAATAGTTGCAGGAATTATTGAAACAGTAGGAGCAACTTCAATGAAAGATATGGGTAAGGTTATGGGGATAGCTTCAAAACAATTAGCTGGTAAAGCTGACGGAAAAGCAATTTCTAATGCTGTAAAACAATTATTAGGTTAAAATTTTAAGGCCTCGTGGCGCAACTGAATAGCGCACTGGATTTCGGCTCCAGCGGTTGCAGGTTTGAATCCTGCCGGGGTCACTAGAGTAACATTCAAATAACCCTAAATCCTTGTAAACACTATGTTTTAAATGGTTTTTAAAGATTTAGGAGTATATAGAATTTGATTCTATTTGATATAAAATGGTAGCTAAGTGTCTGCTTTTTTGAAAGGTGTCTGCTCAGCAGACACTTTCAAATAATCAAAGGAAAAATTAGTATAGTAGATTTGACTTTCGTCACAAACAATGTTTAACATTTAAAAAGACGACTGCTATGCGCACAAAAACAACTTTTTCGACAATCTTTTGGCTGCAAAGTTCAAGAGCAATTAATAATGAAGCATTATTATATGCAAGAATTACAGTTAATCAAAAAAGGCTTAATGTAAGTCTTAAAAAGAAAATAACTGTTTCAATTTGGGACCCAAAATTAAAAAAAGCAAAAGGAAAATCCGCCGAAGCCAAGCAAATAAACCAGTATTTAACGCAAGTAAATGCACAATTATTTCAGATTTACCAAGATTTAAGTTTTAAAAATCAACTAATTACCGCCCAATTAATTAAATCTAACTTTTTAGGAGAGGGAGAGAACCATAAAACACTTAATGAAATAATAGAGTATCATTCAAGTAAAATGAAATCCACTTTTGCAAAAGGAACAATTATAAATTATGGTATTACTGAAAACTATATTTCTAAATTTTTGGAGCAAAAAAGGAAAACATCTGATATTTATTTAAATCAATTAGATTATAAATTTTTATGTGATTTTGAAGATTTCCTTCATAATTTATGGCCAAAAGGGCATCCCAAAGCACTAGGTCAAAATACAGTCATTAAACACATCCAAAGACTTCGGAAATTAGTTACGCTTTCATTTCATTTAGAATGGATTAATAAGGACCCTTTTATCAGATGGAAGCCAATTTTTGAAAAAACAAATAGACAATTTCTTTCAGATAATGAACTTTCAAATCTAGAGACGTATGATTTTATTTCAGAAAGATTAGACAGGGTTCGTGATTTATTTATTTTTAGTTGCTATACTGGGATTGCCTATGTAGATTTAATGAAGTTAACAAAAAACAATATAGCAATAGGAATCGATGGAAATCAATGGATAATTACAAAAAGGCAAAAAACAAAAACACCTGTAAAAGTTCCAATTTTAGAAAGGACTAAAGCAATAATTGATAAATATGATAACCATCCAATGACACAAGTAACAGGAATGTTGTTACCGTCAATTACTAATGAGAAATTAAATGTGTTTTTAAAGGAGGTAGCAAATTTTTGCGGTATCAAAAAGAACCTAACTTTTCATATGGCACGACATACATTTGCAACAACTGTAACCTTAACAAACGGAGTACCAATAGAAACCGTTTCAAAATTATTAGGACATACAAAAATTTCCACAACACAAATTTATGCACGTGTAATTGAAAGAAAAGTAAGCGATGATATGAATAATTTAAAGGAGGTTTTAAACATCAAAAAGCATCAAAACAATACAAACAACGAGGAATCAGTAAGTTGATGTTAGAAATATATTTCAGATTTTTCTAATCTTTTTAGTATTTTTAAACACTAAAAAAATTGAAAACCTACTATGAAGAAAATTAAATCCCTTATTAAAAGGTATGGAATAACTATTTCAAATATTGAAAAATCGGATGCTAAAACTCTGACAAAACTAAATAAGTGCATAGCACTTTCTCAAGAGTGTTTAAACCAACTTCGAGTACATATTAGAGAACACGATTTTGTTTCTCAAGAAGAAGAAATAGATTTCTTTAAACATAAGAAGCCTAAGATTTATGGTAAATTGAAATTTTTCGCACATCAACTAAATTTCCTCTCAGAATGTCCCGATTCTAGTATTGGAATTCAAAAAATATTTATTAATAAAGCACTTAAGAAGCTTGAATCTGAGAAAAAAAAGAATTTAACTTTTTACAAATATTACAATCACAATGAAACCAGTTTTGATGATAAATACTTTGTAAGAGGCAATAATCAATTAGATCTTTTTAGCAATACTTTTCATCTAAATAAAGACCCACAATTTTCAACTAGCCACGATTTAGTTGTAGCAGAAATTATTGCTTATGATTTGATAATTGATTATTACAAAAGAAAATTAGAATCATTCAAATTAAATAATTCCCAAATAGTTGTAAAAGAAGTTCTACCAAAAATATTATCTAATCTACCTTGGACGGCTTCAAAAACAGATTTAGTAGAATTGCTATATGCTTTAAATGCTTCAGGAGCTATTAAAAATGGAGAGGCTGAAATGAAAAAACTAGTTGAGATTTGTAAACAGCTTTTTGGTATAGATCTAGGTAATATTTACAAAACATATAGCGAAATTAAGGTAAGAGAGAATGACCCTACAAAATTTTTAGATTTGATGAAAATCAACCTAATTAGAAAATTGAATTCTGAACAATAAAAAATATAAAATCTTGATATTCAGTTTTATATATTTTTCGAAATGTTAATTTTTTTCGGTAGTCGGGTTCAACTACCGAAAACCCATTTTAAGACGTTTTTTCATCTGAAAAACGTCTTTTTTTATCTTCTTTTTTTACTTTTTGTAAAAAGAGAATCCTAAAACTTCACAACTTCAAACAAAACAAAAATAATATTTTATTAAATGACTTATTATCAACTCAGTAACATTTTTGAAATGTTAAATTTCTTCGGTAGTCGGGTTCAACTACCGAAGAAATCTCATCAAAACTTCACAGCTTTGCAGAACGAAAGTCAAATCGCTATAAACAAATTATTAATTCAAAAAAACAAAAAAATGCCAACAGCAATTATCACAACAGACGATTTAAGGGAATTTAAAATCGAGCTATTAGAAGACATCAAAGAACTATTAAAAACAACATCATCGGCTGGAACCAAAAAATATCTAAAATCAGCAGAAATGATGAAGCTCTTAAAAGTAAGTCCAGGAACACTTCAAACATTAAGAATTAACGGAACATTACCCTACACAAAAATTGGAGGAATCATTTTCTACGATGCAGATGAAATTTACAAAGTGATGAAAGAAAATAGCATTCACAATAAATATTAAAACTAACGTCATCCTGAACTTGTTTCAGAATCTCATCAAATAAGAACTATGAATTACATAAAACACCTCAACGGTGTATTCCAACAATTCTCAAAAGACAACCGATTAAATCCAACACATATAAGCCTATACATTGCCTTATTTCAGTTCTGGAACTACAATCGTTTTCCAGAGGATTTTTTCATAAACCGAGAAGAAATAATGTCATTTTCAAAAATTGGTTCAAAATCTACATATCACAAATGTATAAGAGAGTTAAGTTATTGGAAATATATTCGTTACAAGCCTTCGCACAATCCATTTAAAGGCAGTAGGGTAAAGATGTTCAATTTTGAGACAAGTTCTAAAACAACTTATAGTCAAGAGGTGGATTTAGAATATCCTATATCAGGACAAGCACTGGTATCTAATATAAACATTAATAAACATAATATAAACTTTATTAAACTAGAGGCAATCGCAAAAGAAAAATTGATTTTAGATTTTTTCAAAAAAGAAAAATACCCAGAATTGGAAGCCAAAAAATTTTTCAATCATTACCAGGGAATTGGATGGAAAGTTGGAGGAAAAGTAAAAATGGTCGATTGGCAAGCTACGGCCAGAAGTTGGATGCTAAAAGCAGAAGAAATGAATTTATCAGTTCGAGCGAAGTCGAGAAAAAACAATGAAAACAATTTACCACTTGACCATTTTCAAGACAACCTCCACACCAACCAAAACAAAAATTACGATGAACCACTTTAATCTGGTATACCGAACATATCTCGTAAAATTTAAAAAGAGAATTCGTGAAATTTTAGGCTGTTTGAGCCAAATGGATTTCGCTTTTTATTTTAAGTTTTCTTGGCGAGTTCCTAAAATTTAGAATTTGATTGAAAAATTTAGAGATAGGTTCGTAAGCCTAGACTTTTTTGTTTCTTTTTTGGGCAATGCAAAAAAGAAAAGAAGTAATCATTTTAAAATAAAAACTATGAAAACCCAACCACACATTAAAACCGAAGGAACCTCAAAATTCCAAATCGGAGAAATTAGAAACAATGTAATTCACTACGATTTCGAAAAAATAAAAACATACCTCAACATCAAAGGCCATATCTTATTCGGAAAAAACTTCAGAATCTACAAAGAAGACGAAGGGTTACTTTTCAAACTATGCTCATACTTCATTCAAGACCATTACAGCTGCGCACAAATGGGAATCGACACCAACAAGGGAATATTATTATCAGGTCCTGTAGGGTGCGGTAAAACATCGCTAATGCAATTACTACTGCACTTAGCACCTCACAAAACCAACTATGAAATCATTCCAACACGTAACATCGTATTCAGCTTCAATGCATCCGGATTTGAAGTGTTGGAAAAATACAACGATCCCAAAAATTACTGTTTCGATGATCTTGGCGTTGAACCAACTGGCTGCCATTACACCAAAGAATGCAATGTAATGGGAGAAATTTTGCTTTCGCGCTATGATCTTTTCAAAGCAAAAAACACAAAGACCCACATCACCACCAACCTCAACGCCGAAGAACTTGAAGCACGTTACGGCAGCCGAGTTAGAAGCAGATTGAGGGAGATGTTTAACCTGATTAGCTTTGATAGTTCGACTACCGACAAACGTAAATAGTTGAAGATCCACGAACACCAAAACCAATAAAAAATGAGTGAGTAAATGTTTAATTTGATAAGTTTTGATAGTTCTTTTACTGAAAAGAGAAAGTAAGATTAAGTGTTTTTCATTTCTATTATTATAATCTAATTATTTTAAAAGTGCTTAAATGTCGCTTTATAATCAGGGGTTATTAATTTAAATGAACCAAAAGGGTTATTGTTAATTATTTCAATTTTACTACATTTGGTTTCAATACAATTAAAAAACAATGTCTGAATTAGGGAAAAATGAAAGTGAATTGCTAATGGAAAAACTCTGTTCAGGAGATAAAAAGGCATTGTCATTAATCTACGATTCCTATTGGAAACCACTTTACATTTCGGCATTCAGCATCTTAAAAAACAAAGAAATTTGTGAAGATATTGTTCAAGAAGTTTTTTTAGACATTTGGAAAAACAGAACGAAAATAAAAATAGAAATATCTATAGGATCTTATTTATACGCATGTATTCGATATAAAGTGTACTCTCATTTTAGAAAAAATAAGAATATTATTAAGGAAGAATTATTTGAAAATTTGAATAACAGAGTTTATCAAACTACACCAATGACCCTACTAATGCATAAGGAGCTTTTAACACATATAGATTCAGTTATAGAATCACTTCCTAAAAAATGTAAAAAAGTATATAAGTTAAGTCGAGAGAAACAATTAAGCCATAAAGAAATTGGCGAAAAATTAAATATTTCTGCAAAAACTGTTGAAAATCATATAACAAAGGCATTAAGAATCATTAGACGTTCATTAGGGGATTCAAT
This sequence comes from Lutibacter oceani, assembly GCF_003384935.1. Lineage (GTDB taxonomy): Bacteria > Bacteroidota > Bacteroidia > Flavobacteriales > Flavobacteriaceae > Lutibacter > Lutibacter oceani. Next base: position 300,971 of record NZ_QTTQ01000009.1, on the reverse strand, counting down.
GAGTGCGGGGCTTGTTATTTGGCTTTATCATTATCTGAATTAACAACCCTAATCACATATTAATTTTTTTAATTTTAAAAAAAATGCAATAAATGTGATTTTTTTTTAAAAATACAATAGGGGATGATCCCATTTTGATACACTTATAGTATAAACCATATTAATTGTTTGAAAAATTAATGAAAAAAGAAAAATTAAATAAAGAAAAATTCCTGAAAATTATAGAAAAGTTTTTAGATAATGAATGCACTAAAGAAGAAGAGGCACTTATAATAAACTTTTATGAAAGTTTTCAGAAAGACCAAGAATGGCATGAAGAATATGGCATTGAAAAAGAGGTTAAAGAAATCATTCATTTAAGAATTTTAAATAGTATTTCTGAATCCGAATTACCTCAAAGAAAAACCAGAAAACTAAAATTAATTTGGAGATATGCTGCTGCAGCTTCTGTTACGGTCTTATTAGCAACTTCACTGTTCCTTAATTTCAAGAATGAGATGTTGGGAAAACAGCCAATTTCAGTAAAAAATGATATTAAAATTGGAACAAATAAAGGCATCTTAACCCTTCAAAATGGAGAGCAAGTGCTACTAGAAAAGGGAAAAGAATATAACTCTCAAACTGCAAACAGCAATGGGGAACAATTAATTTATGCTGAAAATACAGATAACCAAAAAAGCACAAGTAAAGAAATTGCTTATAATGTTCTTACGATTCCTAGAGGAGGAGAGTTTTTCATTCAATTGGAGGATAATACTAAAGTTTGGCTAAATTCTGAATCACAATTAAAATACCCAGTAGCTTTTACTGATGGCCAATTAAGAAAAGTAGAATTGGTGTATGGAGAAGCTTACTTTGATGTTTCTCATAGCACGGAGCATAAAGGCTCAAAGTTTAAAGTTTTTACCAAAAATCAAGAAATTGAAGTTTTAGGTACTGAATTTAATATTAATGCCTATAAAGATGAAAGCGATATTTACACGACACTAGTGGAAGGTAAGATAGCAGTTGCAAATGGTAAATCTAATACCATTTTAAACCCAAACCAACAATCAATAATTAAAGATAATATAGAAGGGATTTATGTTGTGGAAGCGGATTTGTTTACTGCTACATCCTGGCGCAAAGGTATCTTTAGTTTTGAAAACCTTTCTTTAGAAAAAATAATGCAAACACTCTCTAGATGGTATGATGTTGAAGTTGAATTTTCAAACCCGAAAATTAAAGAAGAGAACTTTACTGGTGTATTAAGAAAAAATCAAAACATTGAAGAAATTTTAAAAATAATAAAAACCATGAATAATATTTCCTATGAGATAGATAATAAAAAAATCATTTTAAAGTAGAAAAAGGGAGAAAGGTTCGAATATTCCACTAGCCAAACCTTTATTCCCCCCCCCTAAACATTAATTAATAAATTAACTAACATGCAAATTTATGAAAATTAAATTAACCAAAGTTTTTTGCTTAAAGCAAAATAAAACACTGCACATTATTATGAGAACACTAATCTTCCTTTGTTGGACAACGGCATTTAGCTTATCTCCTATAACTCTGTTTTCTCAGGACGTACAAGTTAATATAACTAAAGATAAAACTGTCAGTATTGATGATGTTTTCAAAATTATCAAACAACAAACGGATTACAATTTTATTTACAAAGCCGATATGTTTAAAGGTTACCCTAAAGTTAATCTAAAACAAGGAATTTTTAAAACTAACGACCTATTAGGTTCAATACTTGAAGGTGTAGATTTTAGCATTGAATTTTCTAAAAATAACACTATCGTTATAAAGGAAAAAATGGCGCTAGATACAATAGATTTAGCGCAACAAACTAGAAAGATTACAGGAACTATAACTGATGAAGATGGTATGCCATTACCTGGAGTTAATATTTTTATTAAAGATACAAAAATAGGTTCCGTATCAGACTTTGATGGAAACTACCAGATTACTTTTTTTTCGAAAATCGAAAATCCAATACTTGTCTTCAAGTATATTGGTTATAAATCTCAAGAAATTGTAGTGGGAAACCAAACAGTTATTGAGGTTAAAATGCTTGCAGATGTTTCAGAACTAGATCAAGTTGTAGTAATTGGTTATGGAAAATCTAAAGTAAGAGATTTAACGGGTTCTATTACAAATATTAGTAGAGAAGGTATAGAGCAGGGGGCAATGAGCTCAACTGTAGAAAGTGTGCTTCAAGGTAGATCTGCAGGTGTAAATGTAGCTATCCAATCATCTTCTCCTACTTCTCCAATAAGTGTAATTATTCGTGGAGCATCTTCTTTATCTGGAGATAACCAACCTCTTTGGGTTGTAGATGGTGTACCTCAGTATATTCCTCGATCTAGTGATCTTAACAGTATTGATGTTACTAATAATATTGGAAATACACTATACAATTTAAATCTAAATGATGTAGAGAGTGTGAACGTTTTAAAAGATGTTTCTGCTACTGCTGTATACGGTTCGAGAGCTGCAAATGGGGTGGTTATTGTTACTACAAAAAAAGGTAGTAAAAGTAATGAACCAATTATTGAGTTTTCATCAAGAACTGGAATTCAAACACAAGATTTAAATGGTTATGACTATTTTAATAAAGAGGAATTCAAGGAATTTTCTATAGCTGCTGCTAAATTAAGAACATTGGCCTATGGTTATATGATTAATGGAGTTACACAGATATTAGATGAGCAAGCATTCGAAAACCTTCTTACTAGTGAATATGATGCAAGTGATTTAGTATTGAATACAAATGCATTTTTAGATGGGAATACAGACTGGATTAAAGAAATGACTCAGACTCCAATAAACCATGAGTATGGACTTTCAGTTAAAGGAGGAAGTGAAAAAACAACATACTATTCTTCATTTAGCTATAATGATAGAGAAGGAATTGTAAAATCTGGAGGAAGTACAGTTATAGGCGGTAGATTTAATTTTGAAACAAACATAAACGATTACCTTAAATTTGGTATGAATTTAAATGGATCTTCAAGAGATACAGATGATAAAGATTATTTGTTTGATGTATTAAAGAAGACACGTCCAGATATGCCTGGTTTTAATGAAGATGGTTCAATTTTTGACGTGTATGAAGCGACGAACGATATTAATTCAGAAAACCCATATGCAAGTTTAAAAAATACAAGGCACGCAAAAGGAGTATCGGTTAGTGGAACTGCTTTTCTTGATATAAAATTTTTAAATGATTTTACATTTAAAACAGCATTTACAAATAATTATGTAAGTAGTGATTTTTTAGTGTACAATAGAAGGGATAGTAGAGGATATAGACAATATGACGGTTATAGAAGCAAAACGGATTCAAAATTATCAGTTAATGTTTGGGAAAATACATTAGATTATGCGCGTTTAATAGACAAACATGACCTAAGAATATTGGCTGGATATTCTATGGAAAAGACCAGAAGAGATTATTTTCAACTGTATTTAGCAGGTTTTCCTGATGATGAAATTTTAAATAACTTTGGATCTGTAAATGGGCCTTCAGGATTTATTGGTCCTCCTGTAGAAGAGATACAAGGAAACGCATTAATTTCTCAATTTGCTAGAGTTCACTACAAATTTGATGATCGTTATATTGTTTCTGGAACAATTAGACGTGATGGTTCGTCTCGTTTTGGAGCGGATAGACGTTGGGGTGTTTTTCCTTCAGGAGCTCTAGCTTGGGTAATTTCAAGTGAAGATTTCATGAAAAATGGTAACATAGATAAATATATATCTTACTTAAAATTACGTACTTCTTTGGGTTTAACAGGTTCTCAAAATTTAGGGAATTATGATTACATTACTAGTGTTGATGCTAGGACTAAGTTTGATGGTTTATCTACTTTAAAACCTACAAATATTGGTAATGCTGATTTGCAATGGGAAGAAACAAAAATGTTTGATCTAGCACTTGACTATGGATTTTTAGATGACCGAATTAGAGGTTCTTTTGGTATTTATGAAAAAAACAGTAGAAAATTGTTATTCAACTTACCTATAGCCCCAAGTAGTTCATTTGCTAATATTAGAGCGAATGTTGGATCTGTGGAAAATAAAGGTGTTGAATTTGATATTAACTATGATATTATAAGAAATGCAAATAATAGATTATCATTCAATTTCAATTATTCTAAAAATGTTGGTAAACTTATAGACCTTAACGGAGTTGATGAAGAATTATCATTGAACGGTGTTGGTAATGGTTTGATAAAATTTGAAGTTGGGGAAGAAATGGGACAATGGTTTGGATTACAAACTGCAGGACGCCTTTATAGAACAGCAGAAGAGGCAATTGCTTTAAACTTCGCTATAGCTGAAACTGGAAGAATAGAACCTTATAGTGGTTTTCAGACTAATGCAGGAGATATGTACTATATAGACCAAAATGGGGATAATTTAATAGATAATGAAGACAAGGTGAATTTAGGGAGCTCAGTTCCAAAAGGATTTGGAGGTTTTGGACTTACATTTCAACACAAAAGCTTTATGGTAAATGCAAACTTTACCTATGCCTATGGTCATAAAAGATATTGGCAATTAGCATATAATGATTATGAAACTGTACAACCATTTTATAACCAAAGCAATATTATTGCAGGGCAAAGTGCTACCTTATTAAGCCCAAGTGAGGCTTTATATCCACGTATGACTTTTGGGGGAATTGGATTTAGAAACTTTTCTGATTTCTTCTTGTATGATGCATCTTACTTAAGATTAAGTGCTCTTAATGTTTCTTATAAATTATCAAATGATTTTCTAAAAAATGGACTTATTAAAGGAATTGATTTAACCTTACAAGGAACAAATTTATTTACTTTAACAAAATACCCTGGATTTGACCCTCAAGGAAATTATTCTGATTCAAAAATTGGTGCTGGTATGGCTATTGATTTTAGTACGTATCCTTCATCACGCATTTATAGTCTTGGAGTAAAAGTTAAACTTTAAAAATCATAAAACATGAAAAATATAAAATATATATTACTTTTAATCATTGGTATGAGTTTATTCTCATGTAGTGATTTTTTAAATGAAGATCCGTACTATGTAGTAACAACCGATAATGCAATTAACTCTTTAGCTAAAGCAAGAGCAGCAGTTGGTAGTAGTTACGCTACTTTAGAAGGAGATGCTTGGGGTGGCGGTTTGTATGTCGCTCAAGCTTCAAAATCAGGCTTTGTTAATTGGAGACTTGCAGACTTTGAAATGAGTTATAGTCAATTAGATAACGCACCAGGAGTTGCAAACTATTGGAAAGCTTTCTACACCACCTTAAATAGAGCTAATTTTGCTATTTATGGTATTCCTAGATTAGACGATAGTTTAGTTCAAGATGAAGTTGAACGTGATGCTTTATTAGCGGAAGCTCGTTGTTTAAGAGCTTGGGCACATATCAATATCTTATGGAATTTTGGTCACTGGTGGGCAGATGATAACGATGAGTTTGGTTTATTATACCATGATGAAATGTCTGATCTCTCAAATATTGTTAAAGGGCGTTTAAATGTTGGGGATAGTTATAAATACATATACGAAGATTTAGATTTTGCAATTGAGAATTTAAAAAGCTACTCATCTCCAAAATACATTTCAGTAGAATTTGCTAAAGCATTAAAAGCAAAAATTCTACTTTATAGAGGAGCGTATAATAATGTTAATGATGTTCCAGCTCTTACAGAAGCTCTTGGTTTGGTTAATGAGGTTCTTTCTTCAAGTGCTGCAGGATTAGGGATGTCTCCTATTCTTAAAGATGTTTATGATCAATCTTGGAATTCAACCGAAAACCTATTTGCTAATTACTTAGGAGATTATTCTGCCGGTAAAAGAGGCCCTGCTTCAGGAGAATACTATAGAAAAATTGTAATTGAAAATGGAGATAATAGTACGGCTGGTTTAAATTATGGTGTTGATTTGTTTAAAGCTGACCCACGTTGGAACGTTGTTACGGGCAATACTTGGGGTAATTCAGGTAAAGTTTTGTCTTGGTCAAAAGTAGCTCGTGTTACTTCATTTGCTAGTGGAGGAACATATGAAGATTACGCCTCTTATTACTTTAGATACCCAGAGTTATATATTATGAAAGCTGAATTATTGGCACGTACTGGTGCTTCAGTTTCCGATGCAATTGCACCAATCAATACAATGAGGTCAAAAAGAACAAGCCCAGTGCTTTCAGCTTTAAATCCAACAACGAGCGAAGAATTAATGGATGCTATATTTTACGAATACTTTTTCGAAACATTTTTAGAAAATGGTAGTGAGTTTTTTGCGTCGTTAAGATTCCATAAAAATGGATCTCAATGGATTGAAACAATTAAGGGAGAAGGATTATTAGAAAACAAACTTTGTTGGCCAATACCAGACGAAGAAATGATTACCAATGAATTGATGAAACAAAATCCAGATTTAAATTAATTTAAGATAAAATAATATTATGAAATATACACACATTAACATATTAAAAGTTTTCTCTATTATAAGTTGTTTTATATTTATAGTTTCATGTGAGGAAACAAGTCTAGAATCCATTGTTCCTGTCCCTAATGACGTTACGTTTAATGAATTATCATTAGGAAGGTTTACGTATAACATACCAGATGCGCCTATTACCTCTGGAGATGTAACAGCAAACATAGTAAATAATGGAAACGGAAACTATTCTGGTTTTGCGCTTTCAAATAAAAGTTGGAGATCATTTCCTTGGAGTTTAAGTCCAACTTTTGGACCTATAGGAGGTGTATCTGCTGCAGATAAACAAACAGCAATCGATTCATGTCGTTTTAGCGCATTTACAAGGTACGTAAATCCAGTTGGAAACTACCTTGTTGGTCATGCCCAAGATGATAATGCATATATTACCTTAGCATCACCAGCTGTAGTTGAACATGTGCTTATTACGAATACGACATACTCGTATTTACTTGAATTTTATGGTTCTAATTATACAGGTAAAAATCCAAAAATTGAGAAATTTCATTCAAGCAGTTCTCAATTTTATTTGCCTGGACCTAATGATGTTGATGTAGATAAAATTTACGATGTTCCAGGAGGTTATGTGAAATTGGTAATTGAAGGTTCTTTAAATGGAAGCACTACAGGAAGTATAGATCGCTATATGGCTGTTAATGAAAATGCAGACCCTAATAATCCAGATTATAAATTTGTTGTAAATGATTGGGTACCTGTTGATTTAACAAGTCTTGGAACCGTAGATAAAGTACTTTTTAAAATGGAATCATCTTATGTAGATGACCAAGGAAACATGTTTTACCCTCCATATTTTTGTTTAGACGGTATTCGTCTAATAAAATAATAGACATTAAATAGTAAGTAGTAACCCCAGTTACTACTTGCTTAAAAAAATAGTAATATTTAATATGAAAAAATCCATTTATTTATTAGCATTGTTAATAAGTTGTGTTAGCTGTAAAAACGGCACTATTAATAATACGGTTGTGCTAAGCGGAGTATATGCTAATGTTGAGCAAGACACGCTGTTTATGACCAATATAACTTCTGAAAACTTATTGTTTAAAAATGAAGTTCAGGCTATTCCATTAACTAATAATACAACTTTTAATTACAAATTTACGTTAAACAAACCTTCTTATTTTCAAATAGGACGTACCTTTTTTTACTTGTCTCCAGGAGATAGCCTTGTGGCTACTTTGGATGGTGAAACTCGTGAAACAGCCACATTTAAGGGTAAAGGTGCTCAGGCAAACAATTATCTTTCTCAAGTAACCTACCCAATGGCAGGATCATACTGGGGTGTTAAAAGCGCCTCGTCAGAAATAAACGACTATAAGGATGTCCCTGAAGTTTTCGAAAAAGAAGTTATCCAACGATTAAAATCATTGAATGATTTAGACCAAGTATCAGAAGATTTTAAAAGATTAGAAAAAGCACGTATAAAATTCGATTATGTTAACTCATTACAAAAAGTACAATATTTATTTTACAATAAAGCACGTAATGGTGAAATTGTCCGAAAGGATATCGATTCCTTAACTCAAGAAGCAAAAGATTATTTTATTCCTTATGTAAAAAACTTTTTGGACGATTTTAATAATATTGAATATTTACAACTGGAAGTATTTCAAACTGTTTTAGACGAGCTTAAAGAAGAAGAATTTAAAACAAAATATAACCTGCCTGAATTTAGTTTAGAGTTACAAGAATACATTTTAACCGATGATTTAATCAATGGCTTTAAAATTGAAGGGTATACAAATTCATTTATTGAAAAATTAAATACTGAATTAAAAAATATTAAAAATCCAGATTATTTATTAGCCATAAAAGAAGAGCAAAACCAGTACAAATCCATTAGTAACGGGCAACCTGCCTCAGACTTAATTATGGACAAATTAGATGGTAGCAAAATAAAACTTAGTGATTTCAAAGGTAAACTAATTGTAGTAGACCTTTGGGCTACTTGGTGTGGTCCATGCATGAGTTTAAAACCTAATTTTGAAGCATTACAAGAAAAATATAAAGATAATGACAATTTAATATTCATTTCGTTATCTATAGATACTGAAAAAAAATGGCGTACATACTTTGAAACTCATGAGCCAAAAGGAAATCAGTTTCATATCCAAAGAAGCGATCTTACAAACTATAAAGTTACAGGTATTCCGCGCTTTTTTGTAATTGACAAAGATTTAAATATTGTAGATGTATTTGCTCCAGCACCTATATCTAGAGATTTAGAAGAATTAATTAAAAAAAATATATAATAAAATGAAAAAAAACATCATACTTATCTTAATTTCAGTCTTCCTATTCTCTTGTAAACAAGAAATACCAGTAGACTATGTGCTGCTTTCTGGAAACATTAGTAATACAGAAGGAGGTGATCTAAACATCACTACTTTAAACGGTTTCTTAAAAACCATTACGGTTAAAAGCGATGGTAGTGTTTCAGATACCCTTTATATTGAAGAAGATGGTTTACATACCTTAATATTTGAAAAAAATAGAATTTCACCATTTTTAAGCAAAGGAGCTAAAATACATTTTAATGTAGATAATAGTGAATTTGCAAATACAATATCCTTTACGGGAGATAACCAAGAATTGAACAACTATTTTGCATATAAAGCAAAAACTGATTTCAATTTTATGGAGAACAGAAAAGATACTTATAATGTAGATGAACATGCCTTTGAAAAGACAGTTAAAGATATAGCAGCAGATTATGAAGAAAAATTAAATGCTATAGCTAATATTCCTGAAAATATAAAAGCAAGCGAGTTACGTGCAATAAACTATGGCAGACTCTATAAGAAAGAAAGTTATGAAAGAATGCACAGGTATTACGCTAAAATTGAGAACTTCAATGCTTCTGATGATTTTATGAATGAAATAGTTAATATGTCTTATGATAACGGAGATGATTTTCTTTACTCTTCAGAGTACAATCAATTGATACATAGAGATATTTCTGGAAAAATGTACCAATATTATAGTAAAGATTCATTACCCTATAAAGAAGCTCAGGCTAAAGCATTTTCAGAAATAAAAAATGAAAAAATAAGAAATGTCGAGATGTATAATGATCTTGTTATGACTTTAGCTCGTTCGGAAGAAAAGGAAAAAGATTTAAATGACTTTTTAGTACTATCCACCAATGAAACACATAAAGCCAAAGCCAAAGATTTATTTGAAATTTTAAAAGTATTAGATCCGGGACAACCATCTCCTACTTTTGAAAATTATGAAAATTATGCAGGAGGAACTAGTTCTTTAAACGACTTTAAAGGCAAATATGTTTACATTGATGTATGGGCCACTTGGTGCGGTCCTTGTAAAAAAGAAATTCCATTTTTGAAAAAAATAGAAGAACAATACCATGAAAAAAACATTGCATTTTTAAGCATCTCAGTAGATCAACAAACAAATAAAGATAAATGGAAAGAAATGGTTGCTGATAAAGAACTAGGAGGTATTCAAGTAATTGCCGATAAAGACTTTAAATCACAATTTGTGGCTGATTTTAAAATATCGGGTATTCCTCGTTTTATTTTGTTAGATCCAGCAGGGAACATCATAAAAGCAAGTGCTCCTAGACCTTCTGATGAAAAACTTATTGAATTGTTTGATTCGCTAGAGTTATAAAAAAGGAAAGTTATTCAAAGCAATAGTCTTTAAATTTTAACAAAATATTAATAGGGGTAGAGTCAAGTTTTTATCACTTACTAAATAGATAACCTTTAAAATATTTTTTTTCATAATAGATGTTTGAATTAATTAATCAATTTTTGAAAAAATAATAAAAAAAGGGCTGTAGAAAGCCCTTTTTTTTAAAACAACATTTAATAATTTATAAATATTATACATATTACCTATATGAAACGTATTTTCTTTTTTACGCTTATTTCATTCTTCCTTTTTCCAAATTTTAATAATGCTCAAAATTTAAATGAGCCCTTAGCTGTGGATCAAACTATAAAAAAAGGGATATTACCTAATGGGATGACCTATTATATAAAAAGCACCAATGTAGTCAAGGATGCAGCAAGTTATTATATAATACAAAATGTGGGTTCTATTTTAGAAAATGAGGATCAACAAGGGTTGGCACATTTTTTAGAGCACATGGCGTTTAACGGCACAGAGAGCTTTCCTGGGAAGGGTATATTAAATACGCTTCAAAAGCATGGAGCCGTTTTTGGGAAAGATATTAATGCTTATACCTCATTTGACGAAACCGTATACAATTTAAGTAATATTCCTACAAAAGATGGCCTTATTGACACTTGTTTAACAGTATTACGTGATTGGTCAAATTACTTACTCTTAACTGAGGAAGAAATCGATGCTGAGCGAGGTGTTATTAAAGAAGAATGGCGTACACGTCAAAGTGGTAGAGGCCGTTTATTTAAGACTTCACTTCCTATCACATTAAACCATTCAAAATATGCTAATCGATTGCCTATTGGGTTAATGTCCATAGTTGAAGGGTTTGATTATAAAGCACTCCGCGATTTTTATCATGATTGGTACAGAACCGATTTACAGGCCATTGCCATCATAGGCGATGTGAATGTTCAGGAGGTGGAAGCAAAAATCATAGATATGTTTTCAGAAATTCCAGCCATAGAAAACCCAAAAGAGCGTTATGTAGTTGATATTCCTGATAATAAAGGGATGTTGTATTATTTAGGATTAGACTCAGAAATATCAACAGCGTCTATTGAATTAGGCGTTCGTCATAAGAAATCATTAAATAGAGAAACCGTTGCCGATTTAAAAATGGATTTGTTAGAATCAATGGCAAAAAGTATGCTCAATGCTAGGATTTCAGAACAAACCCAAAAGCCTGAAACTCCTTTTTTGGGTGCCCAAATCAAGTACGGCTCTATGACTAGAACATCCAAAGTTTTTACAGTTAGTATTTATCCTAAAGAAAACATGCAGGCTGATGCATTTAAGGCGGTTTTGACAGAAGTTGAACGTGCTGTGAAATTTGGATTTACACCTTCGGAAATTGAAAGATCCATGGTTCAAATAAAAAGTTCTTATGAAAACCAAATAGCTAAGATAAATGATATTAGCCACAGTCAGATAGAACAGGCTATAAAAAATAATTATTTGGAAAACAAAACTATTACTGATATAAAAACAGAATATGAGCTAGTTAAACAAATCTTTGGTGATCTAGAAAATGATGAACTTCATCAAACTATTAAAAGACTTTATGCTCAAAATAATAGATACTTAAACGTGACAGGTGTTGAAGGTCAAGATAATTTAACTGAAGAGCAAGCTAAGCAAATTATTGATTTAGTAGAAAAAAGCCAAACCATTGAGCCTTATGTAGAATCGCTCCATGGGAAAACACTAATGTCTGATATTATTATAAATGCGGGTACCATTGCTGCTAGTGTAAATAATGCAGATGTTGAATCTACCCAATTTGAGCTAAGTAATGGTATTAAAGTGCATTATAAATTTGCTGATAAAGAAAAGGACAAGGTTTCTTTAAGAGGAATAAGCTATGGAGGAACATCATTATTACATGATGAAGATTTAGCATCTGCCAGTTTTGTGGGGCAGTTAATCCAAATGTCAGGATTAGGTGATTTTACATCAACCGATTTAAAAAAGATTCTAGCTGGGAAAACAGCTTTTGTAAATATTAACCTAGGAGATATAAATGAAAGCTTATCTGGGTCATCTAACACTAAAGATGTTGAGACTATGTTACAATTGATTCATGTGTACTTCGTAAAACCTCGATTTGATGAGCAGGCATTTAAGGTTTTAATTAGTAATTTAAATAATTATATCACAAAAAGAAGTAAGAATGTCAATGAGAAAATGAGAGATAGTTTAACCGTAGCACTGTATGGTAAGAACAATCCCAAAAATCGTATTTTTAATAAAGAGTATGTCTCAGAAATTTCATTTGATAAAATAGAAGCTATCTACAATGACCGTTTTGCTGATGCTTCAGATTTTGAATTTTTTATTGTAGGCGATGTTAATGAAGCGCAATTAAAACCACTTTTGGAAAAGTATATAGCTAGTATTCCTACAAAAAAAATAAAAGAAAATTTTAAAGACAATAGTGCTGAATGGGTTTCAAATAAAATTGATAAGTCTGTTTATTTAACCATGGAAGATCCAAAGGCAACCGTAAATATTGGTTACAAAAAAGAGATACCTTATTCAAAAGAAATAGCTACATATACTAGAGCACTCGGGGATATTTTACAATTACGGGTTACTGAATCTGTAAGAGAAAAAGAAGGAGGAGCATATAGCCCAAGTGCAAATGCATTTTTTACAAGGCAACCAAAATCAGAAATCTCTGTGTCCTTTAGTTTTGATTGTAATCCTGATTTGGTTGAAAAATTGGTAACGATTGTTAATGGAGAATTACAAACAATAGCAGAAGGTAACATTATTGAAGAAGATTTAAATAAGATAAAGACAAACTTTATTAAAGAACGCGAGCAATCAAAAGGTAAAAATAACTATGATATGCAATTGCTTACAACTTACTTTAGATACAATGAAAATATCAATGACCCAAAAAACTTTACTGATATTGTGAACAATATGACAAAAGAAGACATTCAGGAGGTAGCAAAACAAGTGCTAAAAGACGGGCAATCTTTCGAAGTTATATTTAAACCAAAAGATAATAAATAAAGCACTAAAAAAGAACTCATAAACAATGAAAAATGTAATTTTATTTTTTGCACTTATAGCTTGTAGTATTGGTCAGGCTCAAATTCATGAGCCTGTAAAATGGTCAACATCTGTAGAAAAAGTATCAGATTCAGAATATGATTTAATTATGCAGGCAACTATTGAAGAAGGCTGGCATTTATATTCTCAAAATGTTCCTGAAGATGGTCCAATACCAACAACTTTTACCTTTGAAAACACAAATGATTATGAGTTGGTTGGAAATACTTCCGAAGAAAAAGGCCATACGGTTAATGATGTAGTTTTCAACATGAAAATTAAGTATTTTGAAAATAAAGCTATTTTTAAACAACGAATTAAAATGCTTTCTGAAAATACTTCAAAAATTTCAGGAGAAGTTGAGTTTATGGTGTGTGATGATTCTAGTTGTTTACCTCCAACATTTGTAGATTTAAGTTTTCAAATATCAGGAAAAGAAATAACCACAACAACTTCAGTTAAAGAAGAAAATAATGTGGTTGTGAAAGAAACTGCTACCAAAAAAAGCGATAAATCTTCTAATAAAAGCTTACTAACAATATTTATTATTGCGTTCTTTTCAGGATTTGCAGCACTATTAACACCTTGTGTGTTTCCTATGATACCAATGACGGTAAGTTTCTTTACAAAGCAAAGTAAAAGTAAAGCTACAGGAATTAAAAATGCAATTATTTACGGAGCATCAATAGTAATTATATACGTTCTTTTAGGTACGCTAGTAAGTGCTGTTTTTGGGGCAGATGCTTTAAATGCACTATCAACAAATGTGTGGTTCAACATTATATTTTTCTTACTATTAGTAATTTTTGCAGTTTCCTTTTTAGGTGCTTTTGAAATTGTTTTACCAAGTTCTTGGGGAACAAAAGTTGATGCTCAGGCAGATAGAGGAGGAATAGTTGGAATATTTTTTATGGCACTGGCTTTAGCAATTGTTTCATTTTCTTGTACAGGACCTATTGTGGGTACTTTATTAGTTGAAGCAGCAGCCGGAGGAAATCAAATTGGGCCAATTGTTGGAATGTTAGGTTTTTCATTGGCTTTAGCAATTCCATTTGCTTTATTTGCTGCATTTCCAGGTTGGTTGAATTCATTGCCAAAATCGGGAGGATGGTTAAACACTGTGAAAGTAGTTTTAGGGTTTTTAGAATTAGCACTGGCTTTTAAATTTTTATCAAACGCAGATTTAGTGTTACAATTACACTGGTTAGAGCGTGAAGTATTCTTAGCAATTTGGATTGCAATTTTTGGAACCATGGCATTCTATTTATTTGGAAAAATACAATTACCGCATGATTCACCTAGCGCTCATATTTCAGTTGGAAGATTAAGTTTAGGATTGTTGTCGTTAACATTTACAATTTACATGATTCCAGGTTTATGGGGAGCGCCTTTAAATTTAATAAGTGCTTTTCCACCAGCGCAACATTACTCAGAATCACCTTACGGTGTTGGTTTTACTAAAACTAATGGAGGAATGTCTTCAGATAATAATCATTCTGAAATACCCGATGGCGCTCATATTATGGCTCCTCATAATATTTTAGCTTTTAACGATTATGAAAAAGGGTTGGTCTATGCTATAAAAGTTAATAAACCAGTTATGTTAGATTTTACAGGACATGCGTGTGTCAACTGTAGAAAAATGGAGCAAAATGTTTGGGCAAAAGATAAAATCCTTCCAATACTTAAAAACGATGTAGTTTTAATTTCTTTATATGTTGATGATAAAAGAAAGCTTTCAGATGGTGAAGAAATTGATTCAAAACTTCATCCTGGTAAAAAATTAAAATACATTGGACAAAAATGGAGTGAATTTCAAACGATAAAATACGGTGCAAATGCACAACCATTTTATGTACTAATGAATCATAATGAAGAAAATTTAATTGACCCAATTGCATATACCCCTGATGTAGAAGAATATTACAACTGGTTAAAAGAGGGAATAACAAACTTTAAATAAGATTGATTTTTATTGTTAAAGATTCACTCTGATTATATCAATTAGAGTGTTTCTTTTTTAAAATTTGTCTACTAATAAACAAACAATGAATTTTTTTTCAAACATATTTTCTAAGGAGAAATCCAATAATACTCAAAGTAGTAAGCCTTCTGAATTGGAAACCTATTTTCAACAATTTAGAAAACATATAGTTGGTGTTCATCAAAAATTTCAATCGCCATATGGTGAAAAGGAAATTATTTATACAGATTGGACTGCCAGCGGACGTTTTTATCGTCCAATTGAAGAAAAAATACTGAATGAATTTGGACCATTTGTAGCTAATACACATACCGAAACTTCAATTACAGGTTCAGCAATGACAATGGCTTACCATAAAGCCAGGAACATTATAAAACAACATGTAAATGCAAGTAAAGATGATGTTTTAATAACTGATGGAGCTGGAATGACTGGTGTTGTAAATAAATTTCAGCGTATTTTAGGTTTAAAAGTTTCTGAAAATTTAAAAAATTATACAACCGTTCCTGATGAATTAAGACCTATTGTTTTTATTTCGCATATGGAACACCATTCTAACCAAACGTCTTGGTTAGAAACTATTGCAAATGTAGAGATTATTCCGTGTGAAGAAACTGGCTTAATTTGTTTTGATAGTTTTGAAAAATTATTAGAAAAATATAAAGATAGACCAATAAAAATTGCATCGGTTACAGCTTGCTCAAATGTTACAGGAATTAGAACAAATTACCATAAAATTGCAAAAATTATTCATCAAAATGGCGGATTGTGTTTTGTTGATTTTGCATGTTCAGCTCCGTATGTTGATATAAATATGCATCCTGCAGATGAAGAATCTTATTTAGATGCTATTTTCTTTTCACCGCATAAATTTTTAGGTGGTCCAGGCTCTTCTGGAGTGTTGGTTTTTAATAAAAAACTCTATAAAAATTTAATTCCTGACAATCCAGGTGGAGGTACTGTAAATTATACAAATCCTTGGGGAGATCACGATTATGTTGATGATATTGAAACTCGTGAAGACGGTGGAACACCAGGATTTTTACAAACTATTAAAACAGCACTTTCTATTCAGTTAAAAGAAAAAATGGGTGTTGAAAATATCATTAAAAGAGAACACGAAATAAACAAAATTGTATTTGAAAAGTTAACTAAAATACCAAATTTGAATATTTTAGCGGCACAGCATACAGATAGATTGGGTATCTTTTCTTTTTTCATAAAAAATGTTCATTTTAATTTAATTGTAAAATTATTAAACGACAGGTTTGGTGTTCAAACGCGTGGGGGTTGTTCCTGCGCAGGTACTTATGGTCACTTTTTACTGCATGTAGATCAGCAAACTTCAAAAAATATTGAAAAGAAAATTTTAGAAGGCTGTATGGTTGAGCGTCCAGGATGGGTTAGAATGTCCATCCACCCAACAATTACCAATGAAGAAGTTTTATATGTTTGTGAAAGTATTAAACAAGTAGTTGAAAATTGTGAGCTATGGGGTAAAGATTATGAATATGATGCCGTAAAAAATGAATTTATCCATAAAACAGCCAAACCAATAGAAATTGAAATTGTAAATAATTGGTTTAAAGAATAAACTTTGTTTTAATTAAATCACTGCAGTTTTAAGGTGTTCACAATACCCTCCATTTAGTTTCATAAAGTATAATTACAAGGGTATCCAATAATAGCCGTCATCCTGAACTTGTTTCAGGATCTCACCAAAAAAAAATAGAATTAAAACCCACATCACAACAAACCTAAACGCAAAAGAAATTGAAAAAAGATATGGAAACCGTGTAAGAAGCAGACTTCGTGAAATGTTCAATCTCATTAGTTTTGATAGCAACTCAAAGGATAAAAGAATGTAGGTTTGTATGTAGCCGACCTAGTTTAATTTATGTAAGAATTTAAGTTTTAGAAACGGCTAAGCATCCAAAGAATGCAGTCGTCTGAATGCGATAATGTATAAAACGCTAGAATTCTAAGAAATTAAAATCAGTCTAGACTTTTTTGTCACCCTGAGCCTGTCGAAGGGTTGGGCCATGGAAAAAAGATATAGAAAAACCTCAATACAAAAGAAATTGAAAAACGAAATGGAAACAGGGTTGGAAGTAGATCATATGAGATATGTAATCTTGTTAGTTTCAATTGATAAGAGAAAGTAATATTAAACATCCACGAATACAAAAACAATTAAAATAATTAATTCCTTTATAAATAAAAACAGGAAGCCGAAACTTCCTGTTTCCTGAAGTTGTTCAATTGCTACTGTCAATTGATTAATTTTAACACCTATCCATTGCTGAAAAAGATACTATAATCCGTTTCCATAAGGATAGTCACAACAACCTAGAAACATTTGCACATGTTAAATAAAACCAAAAATTAAAACCCTGTAATTTGCTTTTTCAACTTAAAAATTAAATTCACACTGTACTAATTAAAGAATCAATTAAAATTACAGATTTATAATGAATATTATTCTTAAATTAGCCAATATCAACTAAATTATGTATGTTGTTTCAAGTTAGATTTTACTATTTTCTTTTAGTTATAGTTACTTTTTTTTCTTGTAAAAATGTTAACCAAGACAAAAAAATAACTATTGGCTTTTCACAATGTGTTAGCAATGATTTATGGCGTCAGGAAATGAATAAATCAATGCAGATTCAAGCAGATTTATTTGAGAATGTTCATTTAGAAATAGTAGATGCTAATAGTAATTCGGAACTTCAATCAAAACAAATTCAACAATTTATTGATAAAAAAGTTGATGTAATAATAGTTTCTCCTTGGCAATCAACTCCTGTTACGCCAGTTATTCAAAAAGCAATTGATAATGGCATACCAGTTTTGGTTGTTGATCGAAAAACTGATAAACAAACATATACAGCATATTTAGGTGCAGATAATTATCAAGTGGGTATAAATGCAGCTAATTTTATTGCTTCAAAAACTAATAAACCTACCAAAATTATTGAAATAAGAGGGCTTGAAGGTTCGTCTCCTGCATATGAAAGAAGCATAGGATTTAAAGATGTAATAAAAGCAACACCAAATTTAGAGATTGTAAAAATTATTGATAGCGATTGGGAAGCTAGTTCTATAAAAGAAAGCTTTAGGAAAGCACTTAATGAAATAAAGGATGTTGATTTTGTTTTTGCCCATAACGATAGATTGGCTTATGGAGCTTGGGAAGTGGCTCAAGATTTAGGACTTGAAAAACAATTGAAAATTATTGGAGTTGACGGTTTGCCAGGACCAAATGGAGGATTAGATTTGGTTAAAAAAGGAGTGTTAATTGCTACTATTTTATATCCAACAGGTGGTGATGAAGCGTTGCGTTTAGCGGTAGATTTAGTTGCTAAAAAGACGCATCCTATTAATAATATATTAGAATCAACTGTTGTAGATTTTAGAAACGCAGCAATACTTGAAAGTCAATTCATTCGGATCAATCAAAAAATAAATGACATTAACAATCTTCAAACCAATATTAATCAACTTCAAAAAACATATAATTCACAAAATAATTTAGTGAAAATTTTATTGGTGTTTTTGGTATTAATAATTGCGTTGGCAGTTTATAGTATTTATTCAATTCTAGTAATTAAAAATAAAAACAGGTTGTTAAGGATTAATAATGAAAAGATTATTATTCAACGTAATAAAATTCAACAGATAGCAAAAGAAATTAGAGAGGTGAATGAGGCAAGAACTAACTTTTTTACAGGACTTTCTCATGAATTTAAAACGCCTTTAACATTAATTATGAGTACTGCGGAAACGTTGTATGAAGAAAATATTAATAGAAAATTGAATTTAGGAGATCATATACCTAATATTTATAAAAATTCAAACAGGTTATTAAGGTTAATTAATCAATTGTTGGATTTTAGAAAAATTGAAGATAAAAAATTCAATATAAATGTAGTTCCTACAAATATAAATGAGTTTTCTAAACAAATTTTTAATGATTTTTCTTCTGAAGCAGTTAGAAAAAATATAAACTATATATTTAATTCAAATTGTACAGAAACGGAAGTTTATATTGATAGAAGCTTATTAGATAAAGTATATTTCAATCTGTTGTCTAACGCATTAAAATTCACACCAAGAAAAGGCGAAATTAAATTAGATATAAATTGCGAAGGAGATAGTGTTGTAATAAAAGTTAGTGATTCTGGTATTGGTATTCCTTCAACAGATTTAGACAAAGTTTTTAAACCATTTTTTCAAGGTTCAAATAATTATCAATATAGTTCAGGTATTGGTTTAAATTTGTCTAAACAATTTATTGAATTGCACGGAGGAACCATTGAAATAGATATTAATAATGGAACGGTATTTACAATTACACTTTTAAAAGGAAAAGAACATTTTCCTAAAGAAGTTATTTCTGAAATTGACACTTTCCCAATAAAAAAAGTTCAAATAGATTATTTAGAACTGCAAACAGTTAACCAAAATTATATTGAAGAAATCACCACTGAAAAATATTCCATATTGGTTGTTGAAGATAATATAGATTTAAATAATTTTTTAATAGATCGTCTTTCACGGCGTTATAAAGTTTATACATCTTATGGACCAGATGCAATTGATTTAGCGCTAGAGCATGTTCCGGATTTGGTATTAAGTGATGTAAGTCTACCAGGAAAAAGCGGTTTTGAAATTTGTGAAATATTAAAGAAAGATTTAAGAACATCTCATATTCCAACAATAATATTAACTGCCTTAGGAGATCAGGATTCCTATATAAAAGGACTAGATTCTGGTGCAGATATGTTTATATCAAAGCCTTTTAGTATAAAAGTTTTAGAACATTCTATTGAGACTTTGTTATACAATCGCGAACGATTAAGGTACTTCTATTCAAACAAATTAAATAATGTTGAAGCAAATAACAAATTTGGTGAAATTGAACAAGTATTTATTGTTGAAATAAAAAAGAATATTGATAAAAATTTAGACAATTCTAATTTTTCAGTAGAAGATTTAGCTGAAAAAATGAATATTTCTCGAGTGCAATTATACCGAAAGGTAAAAGCTATTTTAGGAATAAGCATTAGCGAATACATTCAAGATTTTAGACTGGAAAAATCTAAAGAGTTATTAGAAACATCAAAACTCAGTATTTCTGAAATAGCTTATTCAACAGGCTTTTCTTCTCCAAATTATTTTAGTACTTCTTTTAAAAATAAATTTGGAAAAACTCCAAAAGAATTTCGAAAATAATTTTTATATAAAAATTATTTTCTTTTCGAGAGCTCATAAAAACCCACAACTATTGTCTGAAATTACCCTAAAAGGTTGCTAAATTAATGTTACAATTTTGTATTTTTTTAAAAGATCATTACAATTTGTCCAGTTTTTAATAAAACAATTAATGTTAAATGACTTATAATCAGATAATTAAATATTATTATTGTTATGTAACAATTTTGTAACATTTTGAAACATAATCAAACAACCTCGTAATACTTTCCCTCTAATTTTGAAATACAATTATATGCTTAAAACTTGTTAAAGCATATAACCAATTTAAACTTACGATAGTAAATAATTGTAATAAACTAAAAAATATTTAATAATGAATAAAATCTTAATTTGGTCAATAACAGCCGCTTTAGCAGGATTTTTATTTGGCTTTGATACTGTAGTAATATCCGGGGCAGATAAAAAATTACAATTATTATGGGGCTCGTCTGATGCTTTTCATGGTGCAATTGTAATGGCAATGGCACTTTGGGGAACTGTTGTTGGTGCTATCTTTGGAGGAATCCCTACCAATAAGTGGGGAAGAAAAAACACATTAATCTTAATAGGTATATTATATACAATCTCAGCAATTGGTTCTGGCTTGGCCAATGACCCTTGGACTTTTGCCGTATTTAGATTTATTGGTGGCTTAGGTGTTGGTGCTTCAACTATTGCTGCACCTGCTTATATTTCTGAAATTGCACCTGCAAAGGACCGTGGTCGCTTAGTAGCTTTGTATCAATTTAATATTGTGTTCGGAATTTTGATTGCTTTTTTATCCAATTACCTTTTAAGCGGAATAGGAGAAAACGATTGGAGATGGATGATAGGAATAGAAGCTTTTCCTGCATTAATCTATACAATATTCATGTTTAGTGTACCAAAAAGTCCAAGATGGCTTATTTCGAAACTTAGGATTGATGAAGCAAAAGAAGTTTTGGAAATCATTAACCCTGATGACGATGCTGAAAAATTAATGCTTGAAATACAAGAAGAAAACAATAGAGATTTACCAGGAGAAAATATATTTATGAAAAAATATCGTTTTCCACTCATTCTGGCATTCCTAATGGCTATGTTTAATCAATTATCAGGTATCAATGCATTTTTATATTACGCTCCAAGGATATTTGAAGAAGCTGGATTGGGTGAAAGTACAGCACTGTTAAGCAGTATAGGTATAGGGCTTACAAACCTAGTGTTCACTCTGTTAGGAGTGTTTCTAATTGATAAACTTGGCCGTAAACAATTAATGTACATAGGCTCTGTAGGTTATATCATCTCTTTATCACTTGTGGCAATGGCTTTTTTCTTGGGATGGACAGGAATGGCTGTTCCTATATTCTTATTTTTATTTATTGCAGCACATGCTATAGGTCAAGGTGCTGTAATATGGGTATTTATATCTGAAATCTTTCCAAATCATTTAAGAGCTTCAGGTCAATCATTTGGAAGCACAACTCATTGGCTTTTAGCAGCAATAATACCAACTTTAATTCCAACATTATTTTCAACAATAGGTGCAGGTGTAGTTTTTCTGTTTTTTGCAATAATGATGGCGTTTCAATTGGTCTTTGTAATTTTTATGATGCCTGAAACTAAAGGGGTTCCACTAGAAGAGTTGAGTAAAATATTAATCAAAAAAAATGTAAAATAATGAAAAATTTTATTCTTGTATTGTTAGTGTTAATTGCATTTATTGGATGCAAACAAACACCTAAGAACGAACAAAACACTTCACAGAATGTGGATATGGTTTATTCGGAAGAAGAATTGTATAGACCTGAATTTCACTTCACACCAAAAGCAAATTGGATGAATGATCCTAACGGGATGTTTTTCTATAATGGATATTACCATTTATATTTTCAACACTATCCTGATGGGAATGTTTGGGGACCAATGCATTGGGGGCACGCAATTAGTACAGATATGGTTACATGGGTAGAAAAACCAATCGCATTATTTCCAGATGAGAAAGGCTATATTTTTTCAGGAAGTGCTGTAGTAGATGCTAATAATACTTCAGGTTTTGGAGAAGGCGGGAAAATTCCAATTGTAGCGATGTTTACTTATCACGATATGGATAAAGAAAAACAAGGTGACATTGATTTTCAATCTCAAGCAATTGCTTATTCTTTAGATGAGGGGTTAACATGGGAAAAATATGCAGATAATCCTGTTATAAAAAATCCAAACATAAAAGATTTTAGAGATCCAAAAATTGTTTGGGATGCTGTAAATAAAAAGTGGATAATGGTATTAGCTGCTGGTCAAGAAATAATGTTTTATAGTTCTAAAAATTTAAAAGATTGGGAGTTTCTATCAAACTTTGGAGAAAATGTTGGTTCGCATAATGGGGTATGGGAATGTCCAGATTTATTTGCTATGCAAACAGAAGGTACTGATGAAATAAAATGGGTGCTTTTAGTAAGTGTTGGTAGTGGAGGTTATAATGAAGGTTCTGCTACACAATATTTTGTTGGAGATTTTGATGGAAAAACATTTAAAATTGATCCAACCTTTAAAGATCATTTAGATAAGAATAATGCTTCTTGGATTGATTATGGAAAAGATAATTATGCAGGTGTAACCTGGTCTAACATACCTGATACTGATGGAAGAAAACTATTTATTGGTTGGATGAGTAATTGGCAATATGCAATTAAAGTACCTACTGAAAAGTGGAGAAGTTCTATGACAGTTGCACGTGAATTAAAACTTACAAAAACTGACAACCAATATCAATTAAAATCACTTCCTGTAAAAGAAATTTCAAACTATGTTTCTAAAACAGTTAAGAAAAGCAGTATAAGTATTGAAAAGGGGAAACGAACCTTATTAACTAATAATACACTTGTTGATTTTAAAAGTTTGGATATACATTTTAAAATCAACAATTTAAAAGAAGATACATACACGTTTTGTTTTGATAACAAAAGAGGTGATTCTATAAAGTTTGGAGTAAATAACAATAAACAGTTTTACTTTAGTGATAGAACCGCATCTGGAAATATTTCTTTTTCAAAAGATTTTGCTCCAAACATTTCAAAAGCTCCTTACGCTGCAAATGGAAATGATCTTGAAGTTAGACTTTTATTAGACAAAACTTCAATAGAAATATTTTACAACAATGGAGAAACGGTTATGACAGAAATATTTTTTCCAAAAAACCCTATCGAGGCATTTTCTGTAAAGTCTGAAAATTTCAATTTTGAAATTGAAAACTTGATTATTAACGAACTTAATTTTAACTAAACTATACATTAAATTATGAGAACTAAATTAGCTTTAATTTTAATTTTCTTTGGGGCATTTCTAACAATGCAAGCCCAAGAAATTGAGGTACATGGTGTTGTTACATCTTCAGATGATGGCTCACCTTTACCAGGAACTTCGGTATCCGTGTTAGGAACAACCAAAGGTGTTGTTACTGATTTTGATGGAAATTATTTATTAAGTGGTGTGGATAGCAATGCAACTTTGGTATTCAGCTATGTAGGATACAAAACTTTAAAAATTGGAATTCAGAGTAAAAGCGCAATAAATGTTGTTTTAGAACTAGATGCTCAGTCTCTAGATGAAGTTGTCTTAACAGGTTATTCAAAAGAAAGAAAAGTAGATGTTACAGGGGCAGTTACCGTTGTAGATTTAGCATCTCTTAGTGGGCAAAGCTTAAGTTCTGGAAATACTATGCAGTCAT
The DNA here is from genome assembly GCF_003384935.1 of Lutibacter oceani. Taxonomy (GTDB): domain Bacteria; phylum Bacteroidota; class Bacteroidia; order Flavobacteriales; family Flavobacteriaceae; genus Lutibacter; species Lutibacter oceani. The sequence goes on along the minus strand of NZ_QTTQ01000009.1, from coordinate 276,801 downwards.
TACAAGGATCTGTTGCAGGACTTTTCGTTGAAAAATCCGGTGATCCTACAGGTCTTAATAGTAGAATTTTAATTAGGGGTATTACTACTTTGGGAAATAATGATCCATTATATGTAATAGATGGTGTGCCTACTAAGCGTCAGGAAGTATTTGCAAGTATAAACCCAGAATCTATTGAATCTATTCAAGTTTTAAAAGATGCCTCAGCATCTTCATTATATGGATCAAGAGCTGGTAATGGGGTTATTGTTGTTTCTACAAAAAATAAATCAAAAGGCGGAGATGTTAATGTAAGTTTCAATTCCAATTTTTCAGTACAATCGGAAAAACAACAACGTTATAATATGTTAAATTCACTTCAACGTGGTCAAGCATTATTTCAGGCCTCGGTAAATGATGGTGCTGATCCAAACGGTGGTTATGGTGAAATTTATAATTTTGATTGGAATAATAATTTTGCAAATCCTGTTTTAAACAATGTAACCTTACAACCATATGTTGGTGGAGATACCAATATGCCAGTTGGAGATACTGATTGGCAAGATGCGATTTATAAAACCGGATATGTTTATAATAATGAGTTATCATTAGCGGCTAATTCAGAAAAATCTGCATTATTTATAAATTTAGGGTATCTTAAAAATACAGGGATGCTAAAATATACAGGTTATGAAAGATATAGTGCTAAATTGAATTCTAGTACAAAATTATTTAATGATAAATTAAAAATTGGTGTAAATACACAGTTTTCAACATCTAATGAAAACTTAGCAGCCGCAGATGTTGGAAATGCCCCAACTCCAGGATTGGCAATAACTTTAGCGCCAACTATTCCATTATTTGATCTTAATGGTAATTATGGAGGCCCTATTGGTGCTGGATATTCTGATAGAAATAATCCTGTATTAATGCAATATTTGAATAGATGGGACAATGCCGAGAAAAATAATTTCTTTGGAAATGTTTTTGCAGAATTACAAATTTTGGACAACCTTTCCTTTAGAAGCAGTGTAGGTATTGATTTTAGTGATTATAAGAGAAAAAATATAGAACCAAAAGTTAATAATGGTTTTATTACAAGAAACGTGAACAGACTTATTTTTGATACCAATAAATATTCAAGTATTATAATGACTAATACGTTGAATTATGATTTGGAATTGGGAGATCATAGATTTAGTGTTTTACTGGGGGTAGAATCAATAGAAAATAAATTAAATACAATTTATGCTTCTGCTGATGGGTTTGCTGTTGAATCAGAATCTTATTTCGTATTAAATGCTGCAACTGGTGCAAGAACTAATCAAGGTATTAGTTCAGGAAATAGTTTGCTTTCACAATTTGGAAAATTAAATTATGCATTTTCAGACCGTTATTTGGCATCTGTAACTGTGCGTAGAGATGGTTCGTCAAGATTTGGTAAAAACAATAGATATGGTGTTTTTCCAGCGGCAACTGTGGGTTGGAGAGTTAGCAATGAAGAATTTTTAAAAGACAATGACTTTATTTCCAATTTAAAATTAAGAGCTGGGTATGGTGAAGTAGGAAATCAAGAAATTGGCGATGTATCAAGGTTTGGATTGTTTGAGTCAAGATATGGTCCTAATCAAAATGTTTTTCAGCCTGATTTTTTTAATATTTATTATAATGTAGGAACGGCGTATGATATTAATGGAAACAATACAGGAACATTACCTTCAGGATTTGTATCCACTCAAGCTGAAAACCCAGATTTAAAATGGGAAACAACCAAAGAATTTAATTTTGGTGTAGATTTTGGCTTATTAGATGAGACAATTATTGGTTCTTTTGATTATTTTAAAAGAAAAACAAGTGATATTTTAATTACTCCTCCAATTGCATCTACAATTGGAGAAGGACAACAACGAGTTTTAAATGGTGCTTCAACTGAAACCAATGGTTGGGAATTTACTTTATCGTACGGTAAAGATTTTGATAATGGTTTAAGTTTTGGAGTAAGTACCAATTTCAGTTCATTTAATGATAAGATCACTTATTTGCCAGAACAAGTAAGAGCAGGTTATCCAGGAACAGCAGAAAATTCTATACTTGGCCATTCTCAATTCTCAATTTTCGGATATAAAACTGACGGCTTGTTTCAAAGCCAAGCTGAAGCAGATGCTGCTCCAACAGGAGGTGTGCAGACAGGAAATTCAAGACCAGGAGGTATAAGAATTGTTGATATTAATAATGATGGTGTTATAAACGGAGATGATAGAGATTTTATAGGTACAACTTTGCCAAAATTAGAGTATGGTATTAGATTTAATTTGGCATATAAAAACTTAGATGCTTCTATTTTTGGTTCAGGTGTTGCAGGGAGAATTGGTGCAGATCCATATATATTTTGGAATAACTTTACACAGGGTAGAGATAATGCTGGGTTAGGTGTATTAAATGCTTGGACTCCAACCAATACGAATACTGATGTTCCTTCTCTTTCATTAGTAAATAATTTTACAGATACATCTGATTATGTTTTTAGAAATAATTCTTATTTTAAGTTAAGAAACTTACAGATTGGTTATTCACTTCCAATAGAAATGATAAACAAATGGGCAAGTATGAGTAAGTTTAGAATTTACGTTCAAGGAGAAAATTTATTTTGGTTTACGCCAAAAGATTATATAGGTTCTGATCCAGAGCGCACAGATGTGAATAGAATTCCTGTTCCAACAACAATTTCAGTAGGATTAAATATTAATTTTTAAAAGAAAAACACATGAAAAAATATAAAATTATAGCTGTTTACTTTTTGTCAATTGCATTATGGACATCTTGTAACAAAGATTTTTTAGAATATGAACCAAAAGGGGTGTTATCATCCGTAAATGTGGCGACTGCAGAGAATGCAGAATCTCTTGTAGTAGCTGCCTATGCTGGAATTGCCAATGATGAAATGGTTGGCCCGTTAACACATCAATGGGTATATGGAAGTGTACGTTCTGATGACGCCTATAAAGGTGGTGGAGGCCGTGGAGATGTTGATGTTGTTGATAAATTTGAACAATATAACTTAACTGTTGCTGACATGGGAGATTGGATGACTCCAAGAACTTGGACAAATTATTATAAAGCAATATCACGTGCTAATTTTGCCTTATCTGTTATTAATGAAATTCCAGAGGGTGAATATGGTAACAAAGTTATAAGACAAGCTGAGCTTCGTTTTTTAAGAGCTCATTCACACTTTATGCTAAAGTTATTGTTTAACAAAGTGCCTTATATCACAGAAGAATTAACACAAGAACAAATTCTTGAAACATCAAATAATTTATCAAGTGATGAGTTATGGAATGTTATTGCAGATGATTTCTTATTTGCATACAATAATTTGCCTCAATCACAAGATGAAGTAGGAAGAGCTGATAAAAATGCTGCCGCTGCTTATTTGGCAAAATTAAGATTGTATCAAGCGTATGAACAAAATGATGCACATGCAGTAACAAATATCAATCAATCTAAATTACAAGAGGTAATTGATTATGCAGATGACGTAATCGGAGATTTAGAAGCTGATTATGGAAATAATTTCCTTGATGGATATGATAATGGACCAGAATCAATTTGGGCGGCTCAATTCTCTATAAATGATGGTACTGTGGTAAGTCGTGTTAGTTTTGTAACGGGGTTAAATTCACCTCATGGAACAGGACTTTATGGTTGTTGTGGGTTTCATATGGCTAGCCAAAATATGGTAAATGCATTTAAAACGGATGCAAATGGGCTTCCTTTATTAGATACCTTTAATAATTCAGATATATTTAATACCGTTGATGGAAACGGAAAAGCTCCATTGGCAGCTGGAATTACATTAGATCCAAGAATTGATCATACTGTTGGAATTCCAGGAAGACCCTTCAAATATAGAAATACAGTAAATGAATCTGGAGATATGATTTATAACTTTTCTTGGGCTAGAGATCCAGGAGTTTATGGATATTTTGGAAATATGAAGGAACAACAAGCACCAGATTGTTCTTGTTATGTAAAAGAAGGACCATTTATTGGAACCTCTAAAAATGTTGATTTTATTAGATATGCAGACGTCTTATTATTTAAAGCTGAAGCAATGATTCAGTTAGGTCAATTTGGACCTGCAACAGCTATTGTTAATCAAGTAAGATTACGCGCAACAGCAAGTACTTCAAGATCAATTGCGGCTGGGGCTTCAGATATTTATAATATTGGAACATATCCTACCTTTCCCTCAAAAGAATATGCTTTAAAAGCGTTAAAGTTTGAAAGAAGATTAGAGTTTGGAATGGAAGGACCACGGTTTTTTGATTTGGTAAGATGGGGAGAAGCTGAATCAGTTTTGAACGGGTATCTTGCTGTTGAAAAAACAAAAAGAGATTTTCTTTCAAATGCACATTTTACTGCAGGAAGAGATGAATATTATCCAATACCTCAAAGAGAAATTGATTTTACAGGAGGTTTATATCAACAAAACCCAGGATATTAAAATTTAAAACTTATTAATATATTTGGTTTGTTATATTAATATTTGAGTTAGTTTTTTAAAAGGCAGACGTTTGTCTGCCTTTCAATTTTAAAATGTATTTGAATTCACACAAATTTGAAAATTCAAAATTTATAGTGGAAAATAATTGTATTTTTTTTTAAATAGGTATGATTAAAAATCATATTACATAGTAAAAAAATTATTTCAAAAAAAATTATCAAATAAGGAATCAACTTATTATTCAAATGAAACATTATATATTATGATTGAGATTAGATTTAAAGTGTTAATAATTTTAGTTCTTGTAGTTTCTTATTGCAAGGCACAAACCATTATTCCAATTGAAACCAAAGATTTCTCAATGGTTTTACAAACTGACAATCAAAATAAATTAAAAACTGTTTATTTTGGAAAAAAATTAAATTATGAGTTGGATTTTCAGCAAATTGAAAAACAATATTATTTTCCGAGTGCCAATGCGGGTATTTACAACTCAGCATACACACCTTCAGGAACATGGAATTTATCTGAGCCAGCTTTACAAGTAAAACATTTTGATGGAAATTTATCCACGGATTTAATATTTGTAGATGTAGAAGTTCAAAAAAAGGACGAAGAAACACACACAAAAATAAAATTAACTGATCCAGTTTATAACCTAATAGTAATTTTAAACTATAAAGTTTGGGCCAACTTGAATGTTGTTGAGCAATGGACAGAAATTATCAATAAAGAAAATGATACAATTGAACTAAGTAAGTATGCTTCGGCAAACCTTTACTTTACAAACAAAGATTTTTATTTAACTCATTTTCAAGGTGAGTATTTAAAAGAAATGCAGCCAACAGAGGAAAGACTAACTCAAGGGATTAAAACGCTTGATTCAAAATTAGGAACTAGAGCAATGCTAATAGGAACACCAAATTTTATGATTTCTTTTGATAAACCAGCTGAAGAAGATAACGGCATGGTATTACTTGGTCAACTAGCTTGGACTGGAAATTATAAAATAGATTTTGACATTGACTCTTATAAGAATTTACGATTAATAGCTGGAGTTAATCCTTATAGTTCCAATTATACATTGCAAAAAGGAGAAACTTTTAAATCTCCTTCTTTAATTTATTCAATTTCTGATAATGGTACTGGGAAAGCATCAAGACAGTTGCATACTTGGGCAAGGAAATATAGAGTATTAAATGGCGAAGGTGAGCGGTTAACTTTATTAAACAATTGGGAGGCAACTTATTTCGATTTTAATGAAGATAAACTTTCAAAATTAATTACGGACACAAAAGATTTAGGATTAGACTTATTTTTATTAGATGACGGTTGGTTTGGAAATAAATACCCTCGGAATAATGATGATGCAGGCTTGGGAGATTGGCAAGAAAATAGGAAGAAATTACCAAATGGTTTAGGATATTTGGTTAAGGAAGCAAAAAAAAATAAGGTTAAATTCGGAATTTGGATAGAACCTGAAATGGTAAATCCAGAAAGTGAGTTATTTAAAACACACCCAGATTGGGTTATAAAACAACCTGAAAGACCTGCAAAATTATACCGTAACCAAATGGTACTAGATTTAACCAATCCAGATGTGCAGAATTTTGTATTTACTGTAGTAGATTCAATTTTTACTAAAAATCCAGAGATAGCTTTTGTAAAATGGGATTGTAATGCGGTAATTTACAATGCTTATTCTAATTATTTAGAACAAAATAAAATTCCACAAACGCATCTTTATATAGATTATGTACAAGGCTTATACAAAGTGTTAGATAAGATACGTCAAAAATATCCTTCTGTTTCTATGATGTTATGTTCTGGTGGTGGCGGAAGAGCTGATTACGAGCTATTAAAATATTTTACAGAATTTTGGCCAAGTGATAATACAGATCCAATAGAGCGTATTTTTCTACAGTGGAATTATTCCTACTTCTTTCCTTCAATTACCACAGCTTGTCACGTAACCAATTGGGGAAAACAGCCAATGAAATTTAAGGTTGATGTTGCAAGTATGGGGAAATTAGGATTTGACATAGATGTTAGCCATTTAAATTCAGATGATTTATTTTTTACTAAAGAAGCCATCAAAGAATATAATGAGTTTAAGCATTTAGTTTTATTAGGAGATCAGTTTCGTTTAGCAAGCCCTTATCAAAACCCATATGCGTCTTTAATGTATGTTGATAAAAATAAATCGGAGGCGGTAATGTTTAATTATCTTTCTTCTAATAGGTTTATGGAGAAAATGACTAGACAACCTATTAAAATGAAAGGTTTGGATATTGATAAAAAGTATAAAATTAAAGAAATTAACTTGTTTCCAAATACTAAATCAACATTGGACGACTCAATTACTTATTCTGGTAATTTTTTAATGAATGTAGGAGTAAACCCAGATATAAATCTCAAACGGACAAGTGTAATTTTATTGATTACTGAAGCAAAATAAATACCATTATTCACATAGTTTATTTTTAGATATGGAATTTAGATTATTTAGGAGGTGAAATTGAAGAACCTCACATTTAAAATAACTTAAAAAAATGAAAAACAAAATACAATTAATAACTTATGTAGATCGGTTAGGATGTAAGAGTATTCAAGATTTAAATTCACTTTTTAAAAATGAATTTAAAGGACTTTTTGGAGGCTTACACATTTTACCTTTTTATTACCCAATTGATGGGGAAGATGCAGGTTTTGATCCAATTGATCATAATTTAATAGATCCAAGATTAGGAGATTGGAACGATTTAAATGAACTCAGTAAAGAGGTTGATATTATGGCCGATTTAATTGTGAATCATGTATCAGCAAAATCGGTACAATTTCAAGATTATCTTCAAAAAGGAAAAGAATCGAAATACGCTTCGTTATTTTTAACGTATGACACTGTTTTTCCAAATGGAGCAACTGAAGCTGATTTATTGACAATTTATAGACCGCGTCCAAATTTACCATTTACCATGGTTAAATTAAACGACGGTTCAACCAAATTAATTTGGACAACTTTTACTAGCAACCAAATTGATATTGATGTTAAAAGTGATATTGGTATTCAATATTTAGAAGGAATTTTAGATACGTTTCAAAAGGGTGGGGTAAAAATGATTCGTTTAGATGCTGCAGGATATGCTATTAAACAGCAAGGAACATCATGTTTTATGATTGATGAAACCTATGAATTTATAGATAAATTAACCGAGAAAGCAAAAGCAAAAGGAATTGAAGTTTTGGTTGAAATTCATTCGTACTATAAAACACAAATTGAAATTGCAAAAAGAGTAGATTATGTATATGATTTTGCATTGCCAGTATTGGTATTAGATACGTTATTTAATAAAAATGCTTCAAGCTTAAAAAAATGGTTAGAGGTTAGTCCTAAAAATGCATTAACGGTGCTAGATACTCACGATGGAATTGGTATTGTTGATGTGGCGGCTGAAGGAAATAAACCCGGTTTAATTGAAGGAACTGTTTTATCAAAAATTGTAGATCAAATACATGTAAATAGTAAAGGAAATAGCTTAAAAGCAACAGGAGCGGCAGCTTCAAACTTAGATTTATACCAAGTAAATTGCACGTATTTTGATGCCTTAGGAAGGGACGAAAACGCTTATTTAATGGCAAGAGCTATTCAGTTTTTTGTGCCGGGAATACCGCAAGTGTATTATGTAGGTTTATTTGCTGGTGAAAATGATATGGAATTGTTAGAAAAAACCAATGTAGGTAGAGATATCAACCGTCATTATTTTACGAAGAATGAAATTAATGAACATTTAAAGAGGCCTTTAATTAATGATTTAGCAGAATTAATGTTTTTAAGAAATAATCATAAAGCATTTAATGGTGATTTTAATCTTATTGAAACTGAAGAAAATAAACTAAATATAAAATGGGTAAATGATAGACATATTGCAGAGCTTTTTATTGATTTAACGTCAATGAAAATGGAAACAAAATTTTCATTATAAATCAGTGTTTAAAGCACTTTAACAGTAATATTATTTAATTTTATACAAATTAATACAATGAAAAACCAAGAAGTACAAACAGCAGATTACAACCAAAAAAACATAAAATGGTTAACATACCTTATGTTTATGATGTTTGCAATGACAACAGATGCAGTGGGTGTTATTATACCTGAAGTAATGAAGGAATTTAATTTATCAATGACTGCAGCTGGACTTTTACATTACGGTCCAATGACAGCAATTGCGTTGGCAGGTATATTTTTAGGTTTTTTAGCTGATAAAATAGGTAGAAAAAAAACAATTATTATAGGTCTGGCATTATTCGCTGTAAACTCATATTTATTTTTACTAGGTAATACGTTTGGTTTTTTCTTAGTACTACTTATTATTTCTGGAGCAGCAATAGGTGTTTTTAAAACTGGAGCCTTAGCATTAATTGGAGATATGTCAAAATCTACCAATGATCATACATCAACAATGAATGTTGTTGAAGGATTTTTTGGAGTAGGAGCCATAATTGGTCCGTTTTTAGTAAGTTATTTTTTAACAAGAAATGTAGACTGGAAATGGCTATATGTGGTGGCTGCTACATTGTGTGTTGTTTTAATTATTATAGCTTTTTTCGCAAAATATCCAGATACTAAAAAATCTACAGAAGAGCCAATAAATATTAAACGAACCTTACTTATGGTGAAAGATAAATATGCCCTTGGATTTTCTTTAGCCGCTTTTTTATATGTTGCGGTTGAAGCTGCAATTTATGTTTGGATGCCCACTTTAATAGCTGGTTATGATGGTAGTTTTACTTTTATAGCACTATATGCATTGCCTATATTTTTTATTTTACGTGCAGGCGGTCGCTTTTTAGGTGCGTGGATGTTGGAACGTTTTGATTGGACTGTTGTTATGGCTATTTCAAGTTTCGTGATATTATTGTGTTATGGTTTTAGTTTTCTAAACGAATCTGCAACAGTCGTTTTATTACCACTTTCAGGATTATTTATGTCTGTAATTTATCCAACAATAAATTCTAAAGGAATTAGTTGTTTTCCAAAATCTAGTCACGGTTCTGTAGCGGGGATTATTTTATTTTTTACAGCTGCCGGTGCCGCGATAGGTCCATTATCAATGGGTGTTGTAAGTGATTTATTTGGATCAGATGCAAAATATGGATTTATGTTAGCGACATTTTTTGCAGTAATATTATTTGTTGGTTTTTTGTTAAATATGATTTTTAAACCAACACTTACTCGTATTTCAAAATTAAATGAAAGTGAATATAGTAATTTAAATAGCCTATAATGATTAATAAAAAATTGAAAGCAGTATGTTTTGGAGAAATATTATTTGATGTGTTTCCAAAACATAAAAAAATTGGTGGAGCACCATTAAATGTAGCTTCTAGGTTAAAATCGTTTGACGTTGATGTTGCTATGATTAGTGCGGTTGGTAACGACAATAATGGAAAAGAATTACTCGAGTATTTTAAAAATTTAGATATAGATACAGACTCTATTCAAGTAAAAGAAAATTATCCAACTGGCGTTGTAAATGTTCAATTAAATGAAAAAGGAAATGCTTCATATGACATTACTTATCCTTCAGCTTGGGATAAAATCAGATTAGCTATTGCTGATACAGAATTAGTTAAAAATGCTGATTTCTTTCTTTATGGAAGTTTAGCTTCTCGTGATGAATCAACAAAAAAAACGTTATTACAACTCTTAGAAGTGGCCAAATATAAAATATTTGATGTCAATTTAAGAGTGCCTCATTACACAGAAAAAACGTTGATAGAATTAATGAATTTTGCTGATTTTATCAAATTCAATGATGATGAATTGTTTGAAATTGCCAGCTACTTAAATTCAAGTCATAAATCTTTAGAACAAAATATTAAGTTCATAGCTAAAGAAACCAATACTGATACAATTTGCGTGACTTTAGGTTCTCATGGAGCTGTATTATACTGTAAAGGGAAGTTTTATAATAATTGTGGTTTTAAAGTTGATGTTGTTGATACTGTTGGTTCAGGTGATTCTTTTTTAGCGTCTTTAGTTACAAAATTATTTAATGAAGTTGATCCACAGGAAGCTATTAATTTTGCCTGTGCTGTAGGAGCAATTGTTGCTCAAAATGAAGGGGCAAATCCAGAAATTTCACATTCAGAAATTGATGAATTTTTAAGTGGATTTTAGAAGGTCTTATGAAACTAAATTTAGAAGCTTCAATTTAAATTTAAAATAGCTATAATTTATAGTTTTTAATGAAATATGCTAAATACTCAGGGATTAAGGTCCCTAAATAGTAGGGTAAATTCATTAATAAATAAGGTACACCATTGGGTGTTGTTGCTTTTTGAATATCAAATTCACCAGCATAAATTCTAACAGCGTATGGGTGGTTTGTTCTTTCTATAAATTGATGTAATGATTTTAATGAGCCAGTACTTCCCGATTTTATTTCAATAGGTATCACTTTTTCATCAATAGCATAAACCAAATCTACTTCCGACGAAGCTTGCTTTTTTTCTCTAACCCAAAAATGTGGTAATTCAGCCTTTTTACTTTGAATGGAAATCAATTCTTGTGTTATGATATGTGGTATAATGGCTCCTTTATAACTCTGACTTAAATCTTCTAAGACTAGCATTTTAGCACTTATACCTAAAATGTAATTTAAAATACCTGTATCAAGAAATTGCAATCGAGGCGATTTTTTTAGATCAGGAAGTATAGGAACTTCTGTGGAGGTAGTTGGATAAATAAGTTGTATAATTTTAGCTTGATGTAAATTACGCATCGCTTCACCAACTTCTCTGGATTGGTAGTTAGATTTTCCGAAATTCTGAAATTTAATGCGCTCATCAACAGAGTATGCTGCCGTTGCCATGACATGTTTAAGTACATTTTTGGCACTTGTATTAGAAGCATATTTTTCTGTATCACTGATATAGGAACTCCAAATACTCTCATATATAGAGGCTAAATCTGCTACACTCTTGTTTTGGGTGTATTCACTAACCACTTCTGGCATCCCTCCTATAATAGTGTATTGATTAAATAAATTGAGTAAGGTTTTATGAGCAACTGGTTTTATGGGGATAGATTTTAGTTGTTCCAGGCTAGTATTATGACCAATTGCTTGTAAATATTCTATAAAATTGAAAGGATACAAGTATAAAAATTCAACTCTACCTACCGGAAAACTTTGAACATCTTTAAGCGCAAATTCAAGTAAAGAACCTGCAGCTATAATGTGTAATTCGGGTGCTTCTTCATAAAAATAACGTAAAAGTTGAATAGCTTTTGGTTGTTCTTGTATCTCATCTATAAAAAGTAATGTATTACTAATATCTTTAGTTGTAATATTGTTTGAAATTAATAAAGCTTCAATAATTATTTTCACATCATCTGTCTGTTCAAAGTACTGACTATCTGCTTTTTTCTCTAAATTGAGGTATAACAGGTGGTCATAGGTTTTTGAAAACTCTTTTACTAAGGTAGTTTTACCTACCTGTCGTGCTCCTCTAAGAATTAAAGGCTTCCGATTGGATTTATTTTTCCATTTGTGTAATTCAGCAGTGAGATGTCTTTTTAAATTCAAAATACAAGTTTTTGTTATAAAGTAAATGCAAATATACTCATTTATTGTATCAAAGTAAGGGTTGTTTTGATTATTTATTGTATCAAAGTAAGAGTTGTTATATTTAAATCCGTTTCCATAAGTAACAATACTACAAACTACAAACATTCATGCAGGTAATAAGGTGTTCACAATACCCTCCATTTAGTTCCATAAAGCATAATTACAAGGGCATTCATTAAAAAACGTCATCCTGAACTTGATTCAGGATCTCATCATATAACCTAAATCATAGTAGGTAAACCCTTGTACTTACCCTTCGTTACACTACAATTTGCGCTCCAGTGGGTGCTCATTGCAGCACACTCAGTTACTTTATTGCACACATTCCACGCATTACTCACGCATAGCTATCTTTTGCCCCCAAACCCTTCAAAGTGTAAACTACTTTTTGTTGGGTGCAAACCGCTATTACATAATTTGGGCTCGCCTGCTGCTCACTCCGGGCAACCCCCAAAGCAGGGTATTGTAACTTCGTTATGAGAAGTATAAAAGACAAAAAAATAAATAGTTTTAAATTTTGAGCATAACAAGGTTATATGTGATAAATTTTAAAATAAGCTATGCGTTTTATTTTGAAGTATTTTTAGTTCGTAATAGAAGTGTTAATCCCTGCTTTGGGGTACGGTTGTCACAGTTTTTGAAGGCATTCATTTTGCATATAAAATAACCGCTCAAGTTATTATCTAAATTATACTTCTTTGAATAATTACGCTACCTAAATTTACTGTAAAGCCATTTCAAAAGCGGATTATTACATATTGCAAAAGCTCACAAGAGCAAAGTATTCCGTTCATTGTTCCTCGTTTTGGCGCTCCGCAAATTGTACTTTAAATAATAATATTCAAACCAAACAGCCATCAACAAACAACCAGCAACCATAAACCAAGGCGGAGCACACACCACTCGTCACGCTTCACTACATAAATTGCCCTTGCCTTTCTCTCAGCTTCAAAAACACCGACCACCCTTTGCGTGTTCCACGTAGTTGTTGCACGCACTTATGCCGAAAAGGCAACATGCTATTGCCCCAACACCCTTCGTTCATCTCGCCGGCGGCTCGCTTAAATGCTACCGCATTTATTAGCTGCGCGATTACCTGCGAATTGAAACATTTAGTAATTTAGTTTCAAACATTAAACCATATATTATGATTACTAAAACCATTCAAATTCAGGAAATAACAGTAGATGAATTAGCAGATAAAGTCGCTGAAAAACTCCTTAGTAAAATTGAAGTGTATCTTAAAGAATACGCAACAAAAAATGATGAAACATTATTAACAAGAAAAGAAGCCTCATCTTTTTTGAAAATTGATCAATCAACACTTTGGAACTGGTCTAAAAAAGGAATATTAGTACCACTTGGAATTGGAAATAGAGTGTATTATAAAAAACAAGAAATCATAAATTATTTAGAGAATCATAGATTACATCCAAGGTATAAATAAAAAAGTTCGCAAATATCGGTTGTTTCCTACACTCACCACACTAATACTTTCAAGGTCAAGCCCTACGGGTTTTGAAAAAAATCTCCACCTCACAAAATGTTCGGTTTCGTTTTAACATTTTGAACAGGTAGTATTTTTCTCGAAAACCTTGACAGCATTTACCCCACAACCAGTATTCCAGCTATCTTTTTTCTTTCTCTTCCAAAAAATATATATGCGCGAAGCGTATAAATTTTAATTGGATAACTATGTCAACTTTTGAAATCAAAACCCACCGAAGCGGAAGAACCTATAACAAACCGCACTTTTTTATTTTAAACAAAGGCTTAAATAGTGGTAAGCCATTACCAGAACCTTGCCCAAATTGTTTTGTTGTCACTACACATAGTCCATAAGAACGAGAGTTCCTTTTTTACTTATGCCTGTCACTTAAAATAGGGAAGTATTTCAGCTATTATTTAAAAGGAAGTGTTATTCCATTTATTGGAGTTGTAGAAACCAGAAATATAATTAAAACAGCTTTACAAAACTACGAGCAACAGCAATGGGAAACCAAGGTTGAAAAACTCGTGAAAATTACCGCTTTTGAAGAAAACCTTAAACTACAACTCAAAGCAATTTCAGAACTCAAAATTGCTTTGTTGAGGTCTTAAAATATCCTATACTGAGCTGAGTCAAAAAGTCATCCTCAGCTTGACTGGGGATCTCACCTTCATTAACCGAAAACAAACAATGAAACTAATAATTGCCGGAAGTCGAAACTTCAACGACTACAAAAAACTATGTCAAATTTGTGACAACATTCTCCAGATTCAAACCAATATTGAAATCGTAAGCGGTGCTTACTACAAAGGAGCCGATAAACTAGGCGAACAATATGCAGCTGAAAAAGGTTTTCTACTAACAAAATTCCCTGCAGACTGGAAAAGATTTGGAAAAGCTGCAGGACCAAAAAGAAATAAAGAAATGGCAAATTATGCCGATACTCTAATAGCTTTTTTGGATGGAAAAAGCAAAGGCACAAAACATATGATTGATCTGGCAAAACAAGTAGGTTTGGAAGTTGTAGTTTATTATTATTAAGTTGTAAACATACTGAAGCTTCATTCCGGAATTGATCCGGAATCTTTTACTAACAATCTAAATCAACATATTATAATTAAATTTTAAACTTATTTAACCTAATTTAGTAAACCAAAAAAAATAAACATATAACAATATAAAATTATGATTATCAATAAGATTACACTGTTTTAGTGGATCATTTGTTTAGTTATAAAACGTTACCCAACATATCTAAAAAAAGATAAATATTTGGTTTTTAGTTGACAATTTCATATATTTATGTAACTTTGTCAACCAAAAGAATTGAATTATGAATAATATTGTTGCAAATCGAATTAAAAACGCTCGTATTTTAAAATGTTTATCTCAGCAAAACGTTGCAGATGAGCTAGGTATTTCTAAGCAAATGATATGTAAATATGAAAATGGAGAATCAATGCCAACTAGTTCAAAACTTTTAGATTTATCAAAACTTTTTGGACTTAAAATTGACTATTTTTTTAGCTCATTTCAAATTGAACTTGGAGAAATAAATTTTAGAAAAAAATCAACTTTTCCAATGAAAAAGCAAGATTCATTGAAAGAACAAATTAAAATTAACCTCGAGAATTATCTATGGATTGAAGACTCTTTATCTATAGATTATAATTTTAAAAACATAATAAAAAACAGTAAAATAAATAGTATTGAAGATATTGAAAATATTGTTCTTAAATTACGTACTGAATGGAATATTGGAATTGATCCAATACATAATATAATTCAACTTTTAGAGGATAAAGAAATAAAAGTAATTGAACTTTTTGACGTAGATGAAAAATTTGATGGAATGGCAACTTACGTAAATAATAAATTTCCTGTAATTGTTGTCAACGGAAATTTCCCAGTAGAAAGAAAAAGATTTACTCTTCTTCACGAATTAGGGCATCTTCTTCTTAATTTACCTGAGTGTAACGTTAAACAAGAAGAAAACTATTGTAATAAATTTGCAGCTGAATTTTTATTTCCAAAAAATATTGTAATAAAAGAATTTGGAGGGAAAAGAGAGCATATTACTTTAACTGAATTAATTTCAACTCAAAAGAAGTATGGAATAAGTATTCCTGCAATAGTTTATAGACTTGTAGATGCTGGAATACTTTCTAAACTACGACATGCTAATTTTTATAAAAAAATAAGATTTAACCCATCATTAGAACGAGAAGTTAATCACTCCAGATTCGAAACCCCAGAAAAATCTAATAGATATGAGAGATTAGTTTATAGAGCCTTAGCACAAGAAAACATATCATTTAGTAAAGCCTCATCTTTATTAAATAAAAATATTGAAAGTATAAAAGAAAGTTCTTTAATATAGTTTTTTTGCTATGAAGATTGTAATAAATGACGCTAATATTTTAATAGACTTAGCAAAACTGGAGCTTTTAAATATTTTTTCCAAAATAAATTTTGAATTACATACTACGGATTTTGTAATTGCAGAGTTAAATGATGAACAAAAAACTCCGGTTTTAAAATTAATTAAAAGCGGAAAATTAAAGGTTATACAAACTGATGATGTTATAGATTTTC
Organism: Lutibacter oceani; assembly: GCF_003384935.1. Taxonomy (GTDB): domain Bacteria; phylum Bacteroidota; class Bacteroidia; order Flavobacteriales; family Flavobacteriaceae; genus Lutibacter; species Lutibacter oceani. The sequence continues at coordinate 260,597 of NZ_QTTQ01000009.1, read as the reverse complement.
AAGGAATAACTGAAATACTTGAAAAAAGTAATGGTTTGAGTTTCGAAGATTGTTCCGTATGGTACTATAGTAAAAAGCTAGTAGGTGCTTTGTTGACTGGAGATGGTAAATTAAGAAAACAAGCTACAAAAGAGGGTGTAGAAGTTAGAGGGATAATTTTCATCTTTGATGAACTTTTAAAGCAAAACCTTATAAGTTTTAAAATTGCTATTGAAAAAATTTCACAATTATCACTTTTAAATAATAGATTACCAAAAAGAGAAATTGAATTACGAATAAAATGCTGGAAGAAAGAAAAAAACGTTGGTTAACAAAGGTTAAAAAAACTTCATTATGCTTAATAGGAAAGTTCGATTAATTTTATAAGACAAAACAAACCTTGGGAAAATTAAGATTTCAAAACCTCACCTTTCCCAAGCTTTTTTAACCTTTGATAAAATCAAAAAATGCCTGGATAAAAATAGCTAGGCATTTATCTTTTTCCAAACAACCGTTTCAATACATAAGAAACAAAAAAACTGACCACCGCTCCAATAACTGCCATTATAACTGTAAATAAAATATCGTTAAAACTGATATTAATTATTGTTGAAAACAAAGTACCTCCAACAACACCAGATTTTAATTGTAAATCATTTTGTAGCATCAAAGTCTTAATTTTGGTCTTCGTCAATGTTTTTTTCTTGGTCAGAAACCACAGCTTGGCTTACAGCAGTTGCAACAGTTCCAGCAACCGTTAAATAAGTTGCAATAGTAATTAAAAGTGCAGGCAGACTTATAGGAGCTGCTAAAATAGCACCACCAGTAGTAGCCAAAGCAATGCCGATATTTCGCAGTTTTCTAAAAAATGTTGGAGTTGGTTGTTTTAAACGATCTATAATTTTCATATGTTAAGATTTAATTAGTAAGGTTACTTGTTCTTTTCGGTCAAAAGCTTGGTAGCATATTGAAACTATTTTTTGCAGTGTTATTTTGGATGAAATTCCCTTTCCTAACCCGGAAAGGTGTTGCACTGGTGCAATACATCCTTCCAATTCTTTTCTAGCATCATTTGCAGGATGCAATAAGATCAAACTTCTGCCTTTTACATTTTGAAGCTGAAGATGATGTTTAAACTTTTCAGAGAATCTTGGTTTTAAATTGTATACACCTTCAGGAATACACGAAATAGTTCGCGCATTATTCAACCAGGGCAATTCAATAGTAAAACCTAAAAACCGATCATTGTAAAAAAGGGCACCGTTGGTACCCTCTTTAAAATAGGTTCTTTGTAAAATAAGTTCCACTATAGAGTGTCAACTTTCACAACTGCCAAGGCATTGTATGAACCGTTTTTCAATGGATACATTTGCCCATTTACTTCCTGATAAAACTCAACACCCAACACCTGAATCACAGGAAGCCCTGTATTTGCAGTAACAGCTGTAATCAAATCAATAGCAGCAGTATTTGCGTTATCATAAGGTAAAATAGCAGTTTCATCACTTTCAAAAACGGAAGTTTCACCTTTAAAATCCACTTCTGCAGCACCCGCTACTACTTTAAAATGGGTTGTTCCAGCTGGTGCAGCAATACGCACCTTTGGTGCAAAAGCTGCAATACTCACCGTTGCTTCTCCCGTTACACGGTCAAAAGCATTTACTGAAGGAGCAAACAGCGTTGAACCTAACTTTCCATTGGTGTTAAATTCAAACCCTTGAAATAAACTCAAATCCCCACCTTGAACAGTTCTTGAACCACGCTCATTGACAGCATCGGTTTTCACTATTTTTAAAAGATCAGTTGTTAATCTGCTCACTACTCTTTTATCTTTTGCATTCTGCAAAAGAATTCGAATAGCACTTCGCACTAATTTTCCACCTTTACCGGCAGCTCCAAATTCAGCACCGTTTTCACGCGTTCTTTGAAACGCAGGATCATTTGCAATTCTGGATTTATCCACACCACCTTTTTCGCGGGCAAGATGTCCATCCGAAGTTTTGTAAAAAGAAATACCACCGATAGTTCCCTTTAATTTGATAATACCATTTTGTCTAGCCATAATTACTTAAAATTTTTAATTCTCAACAAATGAACCTATCTTTATAATGAAATTAAAAAATGAAGTCCCATTCCAGCCGATTCTAACTTTTTAGTCCGAAGTAGACCATAGGTGTAGCATAGATGAAGCTAGGATAAAGCATAGATAGTGCATCAAATGAAGATTATACGAGCTTGCATATACCCAAAAGACATTCAGTGCATCACTGGAAGAAGTGAGCGTTATGGACGTAGGCTTTTAAATGATATCAAAATTCATTTTGGGAAGCAGCCTCATCAATTTATCACTTCAGAAGAATTTGCTGAATACAGTGGTATTAAATTAGAAATCGTTACAGAATATCTTCAAAAAGTATCATAGTACAATTCCTTATACTCTATTTTTATATGTTTTAGCATATAAAAATCATATTTAACACTAAATTATACGTAAATACATATAATTTAGTATATTTACATTAAATTATACTTAAAAGCATATAATGAAAGATTTAGCACAGTTTGTAAAAGAACGTAGAAAAGAAGTGAATTTAACTCAGGAAGAATTTGCTGAAAGAACTGGTGTAGCTTTAACAGTCATCCGAAAAATTGAACAGGGAAAAACGAACCTCAATATGGATAAAGTAAATTTGGTGCTAAAAATGTTTGGACACCAATTGGCTCCAGTAAGTTTAAAAGAAAGTAAAGAACCTAATAATTAACCGATGAGAAGTGCTGAAATATTTTACGATACAATCCTTGCCGGAAAATTAGTGGAAACGGATGATGGGGAATACACATTTACATATACAAGTGAATATGTGAAGAACTTTCCCAATCAATTTATCACATTTACGTTACCTGTAAGAAATGAACCTTACAAAAGCAATCGATTATTCGCATTTTTCGAGGGATTAATTCCTGAAGGTTGGTTATTAAATATTGCTTCAAAAAATTGGAAAATAAATCCAAATGACAGAATGGGATTGTTATTAGCATGTTGTCAAAATTGCATTGGAGCTGTAAGTGTTCAACCAATAAAGGAAGAAAATGAAGAATAAGTGTTTATATTGTTATCAAAATTTGACTACTGAAACTGACTATCACGAAAAGTGCAGTCTTATTTTTTTTGGAACAAAGCAAGCTCCAAAACTGGAATATACATTTGATCAAATGTCTGAGTTAGCAAAAAATGTGGTGGAACGTAGTGTTTCAGTCCCTGGAGTTCAGCCTAAATTATCAATGACTTTTAATCAGGAAACAAAAGATCAAAGATTAACTGTTGTAGGTGCTTTAGGAGGAAACTATATTTTTAAGCCACCTTCATTGGAATATCCTGAAATGCCACAAAACGAACATTTAACAATGCGATTGGCTGAATATTTAAAAATCAAGACTGTTCCATCCTCTTTAATCAGATTAAAATCAGGGGAACTTTCATACATCACAAAACGTGTTGATAGAGCCGAAGATGGAAAAAAAATACATATGATTGATATGTTTCAGATAACAGAAGCTTATGATAAATATAAAAGTTCTATGGAAAAAGTTGGCAATGCTTTAGGCCAATTTTCAAGTAATACATTATTAGATAAATTATTCTTTTTTGAATTGACATTATTTAGTTTTTTAACAGGAAACAACGATATGCATTTAAAAAATTTTTCAATGATTGAAAGTGATTCTGGGTGGATTTTATCACCGGCTTATGATTTGTTAAATGTAGCGATTGCAAATCCAGAAGACAAAGAAGAATTAGCATTGACATTATGCGGGAAAAAGAAAAAATTCAGAAAAGTACATTTTGTTCAATTTGGAGAAAATCTTGGTTTAACAACAAAGCAAATCATAACAGTTTTTAACCGTTTTCAAAAAAAGAAAAGTGGAATGATAGAGATGATTCAAAATTCATTCCTATCTAAAAAAATGGAAGTAGCATATACTGAGATTTTAGAAGAACGTTTTTTAAGGTTATTTATCTAAAACGGAATCATAAAATTTAATATGATTTGATACAATTTAATCAGTCAAAAATCGTATATTCATTCTTTAAAAGAAAGTCAATTTCTATTAAACTAATTTAACCTTTATGGTAGTTAAATAACTACCTCAAATTCTTTGATATCTCTTAAATGCTATAAACACTAGGATATTTGAAACAGGTTTGAATCCTGCCGGGGTCACTAACTGAAACTCTAATATTCACAATGATTTATTAGAGTTTTAGGGATTTTTTTATGTAGTTTTATAATATTGGCTTACCCAATTTTATTAATAACGGGGTTAAAAGCTTTAGATGAAACTAAAATTTTATCTCCAATTAGTAGTTGTTCTCCTTCGCTTTCATCGGCAACTACTTTTACAAGATCTTTTCCTATTCTAATGGTTAAAATAAAAATGAAATCCTGTTTTACAATATCAATAATGGTTCCTGTAAATTGAAATTTTGCATTTAATTCTTTATAATTAAAAACTTCATTTGGTGTTCCCTGCCTTATAATTTTTCCATTGTCTAATTCTAATACTTTATCGGACATTCTAAGTATTTCTGAAATATCATGACTTATTAAAAGCGTAGTTAATTTATATTCTTTATGAACTGTTAATATATATTGCTGTAATTTAAAACGAATTTCAGAATCTAAAGCAGAGAGTGGTTCATCCAGCATTAGAATAGAAGGTTTTTGTACTAGAGCTCTTGCCAAAGCAACGCGTTGTTTTTGTCCACCAGAAAGTGTTTCAGGTTTCCGGTTTTGTAATTCGCCTAATTCTATAATTTCAATTAAATGATTTACTATTTTGGTGTCTTGACCTTTGTTTAAAGCAAATAGTAAATTTTCTTTAACATTCATATTTGGAAATAAAGCATAATCCTGAAATACAAATCCTATTTTTCTCTTTTGAGGTTTTAAATTAATGCCATTAATTGTATTTAACCAAGTTATTCCATTTACTTTAATTTCACCTTTGTCTGGACTAAGTAATCCTGCTAAAATTCTAAGAATTGTTGTTTTTCCGGCTCCAGATTTTCCGTAAATAGTTACTAAATTTCCTTTTTCAATAGTGGTATTAATATCCAAAGACATTTCACCTAAAGCTGATGTTAATATTTTTTGGATAGCAATTTCAATCATTCTTTTGTTTTTTTAAATAGCCTCCATTTATTAAATATACTGCAAGTAGGATGCTAAATGTTAAGGCAAAAAGGATTAATGAATAAGTATTAGCGGCATCATAATTTAAAGATTCAACTTCGTCATAAATTGCAATTGATGCAACTTTTGTTTTTCCAGGAATGTTTCCACCAATCATTAAAACAACTCCAAATTCACCAACTGTATGCGCAAATGCAAGTACAATACCTGTTAATAAAGACGATTTAATATTTGGCAGTAATACTTTAAACAATGTTGTAGTTTTTGATTTTCCTAAAACATAAGACATGTCTTTTAACGAACCTGGTAAATTTGAAAATCCAGCTTGAATTGGATGTACCATAAACGGTAAACTATAAATTATAGATGCAATTAATAATCCTTCAAAAGAAAACACAAGGCGTAATCCTAACCAATCGTTTAACCAACTTCCAAAAGAATTAGAAGGGCTAAAGGCTATTAATAAATAAAAACCAATTACAGTTGGAGGTAAAACCAAAGGCATACTTACAAAGGTTTCAAATATGGGTTTTAATTTGGATTTTGTGTGAGCTAGCCAAAAGCCTAGAGGTATAGAAAGTAATAACAACAGAATAGTTGTTATAAAAGCAAGTTTAAAAGTTAATATAAGTGGTTCCCAATCAATCATTCAGAAATCATAATTTCGTTTGTTTTAATCATTGCGGTTACTTCTGTGCCCACTTCTAAGTTTAATTGTTTAACAGCATTTGTTGTAATAATTGAACTAATATTTCCAACGGTTGTTTTTATTTTAAGTTTGCTTAGTAATTCATTAGATTCTAAAGTTTCAATAACTCCTTCAAATTTATTTCTTAAACTTATTTTATCGGTATTTCCTTTGCAAATTATTACTTCAGTTTCTTTAAATACAACAGTTATTGTATTGCCAGTTTTTAAATAAGGTGCAGTTTTTGGTGTGTCAATTACAATTGCTGACATACCAATATTATTTACATTAATACCAATTAGGGTTAAACTTCCGCTAATAGTTAATTTTTCAATATTACCTTTTAAAATATTCATTTAGAAACTAGTTGAATATCCAAATTTATTCAAAATATCTTTCCCTTTTTCTGAAAAAAGAAAATTATAAAACTTTTCTTTTTTTTCATTAGGGCTTGGACCATTTTTTAAAATTACAATACCTTGATTAATAGGAGTATATGTTTTATCCTCAATTGGCACCCAATTTCCTTTATTGTTAACTATTGGAGACAATACAACAGACATGGCTGTAAACCCAATTTCAGCGGCTTTTGTAGTAATAAATTGATTTGTTTGTGCAATGCTTTCGCCAAAAACCAATTTGTTTTGTATGCTATCAAAAATTTGATAATGTTTTAAAACCTGTTCTGTAGCTATTCCATAAGGAGCAGTTTTAGGATTTGCTGAAGCAATGTGTTTTATATTTTTTTGAAGTAATAATGATATTGACGGTTTAATACTATCAACCATAGACCATAATACTAATTTTCCATTGGCATATATGTTTGGTTTTCTTGTGGTAAAGCCATCATTATATAAATCAATTGGATATTTCATATCAGCAGAAACAAAAATATCGTAAGGTGCTCCTTCTTTAATTTGTGCTGTTAATTTACCAGAAGAGCTAATGCTAGTTTCGCAATTAATACCAGTTTCTTTATTGAATTCAATAATTATTTCTTCCATAGCAAATTGCATATTTGCAGCAGTTGCTATTGTAAGTTTATACTTTTTTTGTTGATTACAAGACGGAATTAGAAATAAAATTGAAAATAGAATAATTGTTGCTGAAAAAATAGTTATTTTTTTGTGCATAATTTTAAATAAATGTTCAATTTAAAGTGCTAAGATAATAGCTCTTTTTTAGATTTAATGATTAAAATCATAATTATTTACCTACTAATTTTAGAACTTTAAGGGAATAAATAAATGAATAATTATGAAACGTCTTGAGCCTGTATCGAAAATTATGACAAAGGAGCTTATTACGTTAAGTTTACGTGATGACTTATACAAAGCTGAAAAAATGTTTAAAGAGCATCATATTCGGCATATTCCAGTTGTAAAGAACAGGCATATTGTTGGAATGTTAAGTCTAACGGATTTGAAACGAATTAGTTTCTTAGATTCTTATGATGCTGATGAGATTAAGATTGACAATGCAATTTATAATATGCTAAGTATTGAGCAAATAATGGTTAAAAACCCTATAAAAGTGAATTCTAATATTACTATAAAATCAGTAGTGGAAATATTATCTAAAAATGAATTTCACGCATTACCAGTGGTAGATAATGATATTTTAGTTGGTATTGTAACTACAACAGATATTTTATTGTATTTATTAAAGCAATATGAAATAGAATCAGTTTAACTAGGCGAAACTAAATCTTTTAAATTTGCAATTGTATTTGTTGGATTTTCGCTTTTAAATACAAAACTTCCAGCAACAAAAGCATTTACACCAACTTCAGAGAGTTGTTCAATATTTTGGTCTGTTACGCCACCATCTACTTCAATTAATGCTTTTGAACCGCTAAATTCAATTAAAGCTTGTAATTGTTGCACTTTTTTGTACGTGTTTTCAATAAAACTTTGTCCACCAAAACCAGGGTTTACACTCATTATTAAAACTAAATCCAAATCTTCAATAATATCTTCTAAAACAGCAATTGGAGTATGAGGGTTTAAAGAAACTCCAGCTTTCATTCCTTCTGCCTTTATAGTCTGAACTGTTCTGTGTAAATGAGGACAAGCTTCATAATGCACTGTTAAAATATCAGCTCCTACTTTTTTAAAATCTGAAATAAATTTATCAGGGTTTACAATCATTAAATGAACATCCATTGTTTTTTTTGCATGCTCTTTTATGGCCTTAATCACGGGCATTCCAAAAGAAATATTTGGAACAAAAACACCATCCATAACATCAATATGAAACCAATCGGCTTTACTGTTATTTATCATTTCAATATCTCGTTGTAAGTTTCCAAAATCAGCTGCTAATAATGAAGGTGCAATATATTTGTTCATTTTATGAAGTTTTTATTTTTGCAAAAGTATCATTTATAAATAAAAAACGCTCGAATTTTCGAGCGTTTTTTATTCAATAATCAAAAGGTGAATGTTAATTCACAAGTTGTTATCCTAAATATGTTTTTAATATTTTACTTCTTGAAGTATGTTTTAAACGTCTAATAGCCTTTTCTTTAATTTGGCGAACGCGTTCACGAGTTAAATCAAATGTTTCACCAATTTCTTCTAAAGTCATTGGGTGTGCATCACCTAAACCAAAGTAAAGTTGAACAACATCGGCTTCTCTAGGAGTAAGCGTTTCTAATGCGCGTTCAATTTCAACTTTTAATGATTCATGTAATAATGATTTATCTGGATTTGGAGATTCACCTGTATTTAAAACATCATATAAATTGGAATCTTCACCTTCAATTAAAGGAGCATCCATTGATACGTGACGACCAGAGTTTTTCATAGACTCTTTTACATCATTCACAGTCATGTCTAATTTCTTCGCAATTTCTTCAGCAGAAGGAGGCCTTTCGTTTTCTTGCTCTAAAAAGGCATACATTTTATTGATTTTATTAATAGAACCAATTTTATTTAACGGTAAACGTACAATACGAGATTGCTCAGCTAATGCTTGTAAAATGGATTGACGAATCCACCAAACAGCATAAGAAATAAATTTGAAACCACGCGTTTCATCAAATCGTTTTGCTGCTTTTATTAATCCTAAATTACCTTCATTAATTAAATCAGGTAATGTTAATCCTTGATTTTGATATTGTTTTGCTACAGATACAACAAAACGTAAATTTGCTTTTGTTAATCTTTCTAAAGCAACTTGATCTCCTGCTTTTATTCGTTGTGCTAATTCTACCTCCATTTCGGCAGTAATTAAATCAACTTTTCCAATTTCTTGTAAGTATTTGTCTAATGATGCGGTTTCTCTATTAGTAACCTGTTTTGTTATTTTAAGTTGTCTCATTTAAAAACTAAAATTTTTTGGGTTTATACACAGCGTACATAATATATACGTAGTATTTTTGAAAATGTTACAAAATAAAAGATAAAAAATATTTTTTTGTGACCCTTTAACATAAAAAATGTCTTAAACGTATAATCCAATTAATAATTTTTGAAACCGAATAGTTATATTTAGTAAAAAGGCTCTGTTAGTGGTTTGTAATTGAAAAAGAAATTTAATGAAATTTTAATGGATGTTTTTTTACTAAACCAAATAGAAGAGATACATGGGTTAGTAATTTCAAATTAATGTATGGTTGTAAATAAAAAAGACCCCTCAAAATGAGGAGTCTTTTATTAAATATATTAGAAGAATTATTTTTCTTCTCTTGGTTTTCTATCGTCTCTACGATTATCCCTTCCTCTGTTATCACGTCCTCTATTATCTCTACCTTTATCTCTACTATCTCTTGGAGGTCTTTCTTTAAATCCTTCAGGTTTTGGTAATATAGCTTTTCTAGATACTTTTTCTTTACGAGTTTTAGGATCTTTTCCAAAGTATTTTACATCAAAAACATCACCCATATTAACAACGTCTGTAACATTGTCTGTGCGTTCCCAAGCAAGTTCAGAAATATGTAATAATACTTCATTTCCTGGAGCTTCTGTATATTCTACAACCGCACCAAAATCTAGTATTTTAATTACCTTAACTTCATATATACTACCAACTTGTGGTTTAAATAATAAAGAGTCTATTTTAGCTAAAACAGCATCAATTCCTGCTTGATTTGTTCCTAAAATTTCAACAATACCTTCTTCTGTAACAGGATCTTCATTTATAACTATTGTACAGCCAGTTTCTTTTTGTAATTCTTGAATTACTTTTCCACCAGGACCAATTAAAGCTCCAATAAATTCATTAGGAATAGTTCGTGTTACCATTTTAGGAGCATGTGCTTTAACCTCTGCATTTGGCTGCTCAATAGTATCTGTAATTTTACCTAAAATATGTAAACGACCTTCACGTGCTTGTTTTAGTGCATTTACTAAAATTTCATAGGATAAACCTTTTACTTTAATATCCATTTGACAAGCAGTAATACCATCTGCTGTACCAGTTACTTTAAAGTCCATATCACCTAAATGATCTTCATCACCTAAAATATCACTTAAAACGGCATATCTATCACCGTCGGAAATTAATCCCATAGCAATTCCTGAAACAGGTTTTTTCATTTGTACACCAGCATCCATTAAAGCCATTGTACCTGCACAAACAGTTGCCATTGAAGAAGAACCGTTAGATTCTAATACTTCAGATACAACTCTTACTGTATATGGGCAATCTGCAGGAATCATTCCTTTCAATGCTCTTTGTGCTAAATTTCCGTGTCCAACTTCTCTTCTTGAAGTTCCTCTTAAAGGTCTTGCTTCACCTGTACAAAAAGGAGGGAAGTTATAGTGTAAATAGAATGTTTCCTCACCTTGATAAGTTGGCATATCTATTTGGTTAGCTTCTCTTGAAGTTCCTAGAGTAACCGTAGCTAAAGCTTGAGTTTCACCACGCGTAAAAATTGATGAACCGTGTGTTGAAGGTAAATAATTTACTTCACACCAAATAGGTCTAATTTCAGTAGTTTTTCTTCCATCTAAACGTAAACCTTCACTTAATGTTAATTCACGAACAGCAGTTTTTTGGGCTTTACCAAAATATTTACCAATTAAATCACCATATTCAGCAATTTCTTCTTCACTAAATGAAGCTTTAATTTCTTCTTTTATTTCTGCAAAAGCAGCACTTCTTTCTTGTTTAGAAGTTCCTTGTTTTGCAATGTCGTAACATTTTTGGTAAGCAGCATCATGTATTTTTGAAGCTAATTCTTCATTTTCAGCTTCTGGCTCATATTCACGAGTTTCTCTTTTACCAAAAGATTCTGCAAGTGCAACTTGAGCAGCACATTGTACTTTAATTGCTTCGTGTGCAAACTTAATAGCATCGGCCATTTCTTCTTCGCTACACTCATCCATTTCACCTTCAACCATCATAACAGAATCAGCAGAAGCACCTACCATCATATCAATATCTGCTTGTTCTAATAATGCTCTACTTGGGTTGATAATAAATTCACCATTAACTCTTGCAACACGCACTTCAGAAATTGGTGTTTCAAAAGGAATATCACTTAGTTGAATTACTGCAGAAGCAGCTAAACCAGCTAAAGCATCAGGCATTACATCTTCATCAGAAGACATTAACTGAATCATTACTTGTGTTTCAGCGTGGTAATCTTTTGGGAAAAGCGGACGTAAAACTCTGTCAACTAAACGCATTGTTAATACTTCTGCATCGGTTGGTCTTGCTTCTCTTTTAAAGAATCCACCTGGGTATCTACCAGCAGCAGCAAATTTTTCGCGATAATCTACTGTTAATGGTAAAAAGTCAATTCCTGGACTTGCACTGTAGTTAGAAACTACTGTACATAATAACATGGCATTTCCCATTTGAACAACAACCGATCCGTGCGCTTGTTTTGCTAATTTTCCAGTTTCTAAAGAAATGGTTCTTCCATCTCCTAATTCAATAATTTGTGTATGTACCTTAGGTATCATAAATAATTTTTTAAAATTTAATTAAACAATTGGTTGTTGTTGTGTTGTGTTTACCAATGAAAAGTTTAATTTATGCTTTCTTTAAATAAGATTAATTTAAAAAAAAAGAGGCAATAGTTTTGCCTCTTAATTTGTAAAATTATTTTCTTATTCCTAATTCTTGAATTATCTCACGATATCTTACAATATCAGTTTTAATTAGATAATCAAGTAAATTTCTTCTTTTACCTACTAACTTTACTAATGAACGCTCAGTATTATAATCTTTACGATTTCTTTTTAAGTGTTCAGTTAAGTGGTTAATTCTGAAAGTGAATAAGGCAATTTGCCCTTCTGAAGAACCAGTGTTTGTTGCTGATTCATTGTGTTTTGCAAAAATTTCTGCTTTTTTTTCTTTTGTTAAGTACATGCTAACATTAATTTTTATTAATAATTTTTATGTATTAATTCTGCACTATGCAGCTAATAGTCGGCAAAGATACTATTATTATTTTGATTAACAATTAATTGTATGTAGGAACTTAAATTTATTAAAATTAAACTTTTGTGTTTTTTTGAGGTCTAAGATTATGTCGACAATATTTTAATTAACTATTTAAAATCAAATATTATGAAAATAAATAATTTATATTTTGTATTGCCTTTTATATTTTTAAGCATCCTATTCATAAGTTGTGAAAAAAACGATTCAATTAATATAAGTGAAGTTGAAGAGTCCATTACACAGGAAGAAGCAATTGCTTTAGTTGAAGCAGAAGATATTACGGTTGAATTAGATGCACTTATTGACGATTTTTTTATTGACGACTTTTTAACTGATAGTAAAAGTACTGTAGCAAAGAGTGATGAAAATAACCATGGTTTTATTCCAGACTGTGCTATAAGAACTGTTGTTGAAAGTGGTACTTCTAAAATTGTAACCTTAGATTTTGGTGAAGGTTGCCAATTGCCTAACGGAACTATTTTAGCAGGTAAAATTATAATGAGTTATGTATATGAAATGGAGCCCTCAACAATTTTAATAACACATACTTTTGACGGTTTTTCTTTTAATAATATCCTTGTTGAAGGTGAAAATATTATAAATAAAACAAGAGAAAACAATATTGGAAATCCTGAATCAACTAAAACCATTAGTATTAAAATTACTTGGCCTGACGGAGAATTTATTTCAAAGCGTGGTACTAAAACTAGAGAATGGATTGCAGGTTATGATACTAAAAATTGGGGAGACGATGTATTTTTAATTACTGGAAGTGGAACAAATATTTTTAAAGATGGAACGGAATGCTCCGTTACTATAATAGAACCTTTAAGAAAAGAGATGTCGTGCAGGTTTATTGTAAGTGGAATTATGGAAATTTCTAAAGGAGACAGAAGTGGTGTTTTAAATTTTGGTGATGGTACCTGTGATAATATAGCTGTATTTACAGATAATGAAGGTATTGAAACTGAAATTGTTTTGAAAAAGAGAATGGGAAACTAAATTTTAGTTTTTGGTTAGTTTGGTTAAGAAAAAAGCGAGCATTTAGCTCGCTTTTTTCTATTTTCTAATAGGTAAATTTTCAATTAAATCTATATATAAGTTAATTTGTTTTTTTAAATTTTTACGCTCAATAATTTTGTCTAAAAAACCATGTTCTAATACAAATTCAGATTTTTGAAAACCTGGTGGTAAATCTTTTCCTGTTGTATCTTTTACAACTCTTGGTCCGGCAAATGCTACTAAAGCATTTGGTTCAGCAAAGTTCACATCGCCCAACATTGCATAAGAAGCAGTAGTTCCACCAGTGGTTGGATCTGTACATAATGAAATATATGGAATTTTAGCATCCGCAAGTTGTGCTAGTTTAGCAGAAGTTTTTACCAATTGCATTAACGAATAGGAAGCTTCCATCATTCTGGCACCACCTGATTTGGAAATCATTAAAAAAGGAACTTTATTCTTTATTGAATAATCAATTGCTCGTGAAATTTTTTCTCCAACAACGCTTCCCATTGAACCACCTATAAAAGCAAAATCCATGGCAGCAACAACTAAATCTTTTCCTAAAGATTTTCCAACAGCTGTTCTGACAGCATCTTTTAGTTTTGTTTTTTCGTAAGCCTGTTTTAAACGTTCTGTATATTTTTTGGTATCAGTAAATTTTAAAGGATCTTTTGAAACCATATTTTTATCAAATTCTTTGAATTTGTTATCATCAAAAAGAATTTCAAAATATTCAGAGCTTCCAATTCTAACATGATATCCGTCTTCAGGACTCACATAAAAATTTTCCTTTAATTCGTCAGTGTCTATAATTTTACCGCTAGGTGTTTTGTACCATAACCCTTTAGGTACATCTTTTTTATCTTCAGTTGCGGTTTGAATTCCCTTATCTTTTCTTTTAAACCAAGATGACATATTATTTTGTTTTATGTTGAGAAATAGAAGTGCAAATTACTAAAAAAAATAAAGAGAACATATAAAAATATGCTCTCTTTAAGTATTTAGTTTTTTAAGTATACCTTTTTATAAGGTATCTACACAGTTTAAATCTTTAAAAGCCTGGATTAAACGCGCTTTAAAAGTTTCTTCACCTTTACGTAACCATCCACGTGGGTCGTAGTATTTTTTGTTCGGTTTATCAGCACCTTCAGGGTTACCAATTTGTGTTCTCAAATACTCGATTTTTTCATTCATGTAATCTCTAATTCCTTCAGTAAAAGCAAATTGAAGATCAGTATCAATGTTCATTTTAATTACACCGTAACCAATTGCTTCTCTAATTTCTTCAAGAGAAGAACCTGAACCTCCGTGGAATACAAAATCTACAGGATTAGGCTGAGTTCCGTTTTTCTTTTCAATGTATTTTTGAGAATTGTCTAAAATTTTTGGAGTAAGTTTTACATTTCCTGGTTTGTAAACACCATGAACATTTCCAAAAGAAGCAGCAATTGTAAAATTATCACTTACCTTTTTAAGTTCATCATAGGCATAAGCAACTTCTTCAGGTTGTGTATATAATTTTGAAACATCTACGTCAGAATTATCTACACCATCTTCTTCACCACCAGTAATACCTAACTCAATTTCTAAAGTCATACCCATTTTAGCCATACGAGCTAAGTATGTTTTACAAATTTCAATATTTTCTTCTAAAGGTTCTTCAGATAAATCAATCATATGTGAACTATATAATGGCTTACCCGTTTCTTTAAAAAATTGTTCACCTGCATCTAAAAGTCCATCAATCCAAGGAAGTAATTTTTTAGCACAATGGTCTGTATGTAAAATTACAGGTACTCCGTATGCTTCTGCTAATGTATGAATGTGTTTTGCACCGGCAACACCACCTGCAATGGCTGCTTTTTGGCCTTCATTAGATAATCCTTTTCCTGCATTAAATTGTGCTCCACCATTTGAAAATTGAATAATTACTGGTGAATTTAATTCTTTTGCTGTTTCTAAAACAGTATTAATTGTGTTAGATCCTATAACATTTACAGCTGGTAAAGCGAAATTTTTTGATTTTGCTAATTTGAAAATCTCTTGTACTTCACTTCCAGTTGCTACTCCTGGTTTAATTGAATGACTCATAATATTTTAATTGTATTAATTGTATTATACTTGATTTAACAAAATTAATGAAATATACCTATTAATTTAACTTTGAAAGGAAAAAAAACGAAATCGAAATAGTTTTAAAGGTAAGATTAAAATGGATAACTTATACCAAAATTATATACATTATTTTTAAAATTCACATGTTGAAACCATTTATTATTGCTTAAATAAGGTTCATAGGTTTTAAAACCAAGATCTAATCTTAGTAAAATAAAACTTAAATCGTACCTAATACCAAATCCAGATCCAATTGCAATATCTGATAAAGATTTAAAGCCATTAAATTTTGCTTCTGAAGAGGTTAAGTTAGAGTTTGAAATATCCCAAATATTACCTGCATCAACAAATAATGCACCTTTTACACTATTAATAATTTTAAACCTGTACTCTAAACTGCTAATAAATTTTAAGTTTCCAACGTTATATTCTAACCCGGTTTTTGTTGTTCCTGGTCCCAAATCGTAAATTTTCCAAGCTCTTAAATCGTTTGGTCCTCCTATAAAGTAACTTCTGCTAAATGGTATTGTATTTGAATTTTTATAAGGGATTGCAATACCTAAAAAACTTCTAAAAGCAAGTACATTTTCTAACGATAAATTCCAAAACTTTTTATATTCTAAATCGGTTCTTATATATTGGGCAATAGGAGTATTAAACAAGAGCTTAACATTATTTTCATCTTTATTAGTAGCTAATAAGGTTGTTAAATTCCCTGATGAAACAAACCGTGCCCTAAAAAAAGAAAAATCGGTGTCTTTATAATTTTCACTGTTATTATATGTAAACGTGTATGCGGCTGAAGGTATAAGAACATCTTCTGTTATAATATTATATCGATTTTTTATATTTTGTGCAATTGTAAATTCAGTAGGATTTGTGCTTTCAAAATTAGAATCGATATTAGAATTGATAAATTCAATAACATTTTCTGTAGAAATATCTTCATTAAAATAGTTTGTAGCTATATTTTGAATTTCAATAAATTCAGAATTGTAAATATTGAAATAAGAATTAACATTTAAGTTTTTTATAAACTGGGCATTTAATAATTGAAAACTGTGTTTTTTTGTGTTGGATGATTCCCAAGAATAATCTATAATTCCAGTAAATTTTTGCTTATCTAAACCTATGTTTTTTTGCAAACTTGTACCTACTGTAAAAATGGTTGAAGGAGACATGTTTTTTGGGATAATTTTATCAGGCTTAAATGGAAATAAAATTCTTGGAAGCTCTAATGAAACATCACCACCAACTTCCCAGGCATTTAAAAGTTTATCATTATCTGCTGCATCCTTTGAGTCTAAAAACGAGCCTTGCACAGAGAATTTTAATATTTCTGAACCTTTAAAAATATTTCTATTTAAAAAAGATAATTTACCAGAAATTCCTAATTGTCGTATGTTTGAATGTGTAAGTTCTGTACTTATACCAATTGAATATTTTTTTAATGGAGTTAGATAAATTGAGGCTTCTAAAAAATCATTTTCCAGTTCGTTATATTTTATATCAACAGTTCTAAAATTATTTAAACGCCTTAAATTTTTTCGGGTTAATTCTCGTGTTTCATCCTTATAAATATCATTAGGTTCAATAAATACAGCATTAAGTAATAGTTTAGGGTTGTATCTTAAATTTTTTTGTGTTAGAAATAAATATCCTTTATAATCTATGCTATCCTTTATTGGATTGTCTTTTGTATTGTATGTATAATCGGTATAAATATTAATTTTTTGAATTTTTTGAACTTTAAAAGGAACGTTTGCAATACTATCATTAATAATTAAATCAATATTAGATTTATAATTTGAAGTATCCGCATCAATTAAAATTGCATTTTTATTAAAGCGATAAATTCCAGAATTTCTAAATAATGCTGTTATTCTATTTTGTTCTGCTAAAAACAAAGAATATCTAAACTGTTTCCCTTTTTTTATAAGAGACTCTTTTTGGCTTAACATATAAATTGAGTCTAGTACTTTAGATTCAATATTAGTTGTAATACTATCCAGTTTGTAAGGTTTATCTGTAATTACAACATAGTTAACTGCTGCTTTTTTGTTTTTTAAAAATTTAACGTCATAATTTACATTTACATTAAAATACCCTTCATTATGATAAACGCTAGTTAAATTTTCAACAGTTTGTGATGCTTTCTTAGTATCAAGTATTACAGGTTCTTCACCATTTGTTAGCCACCAATTATGGGTGCTTTTTTTAAAGTTGAATAATCCTTTTGTTTGTTTTTCAGAAAATACTTTGGTAATAAAATTTGAAGTGTTGGGATGGTTGTTTTTCCATTCCTCAAAATCAGGTTCAAAATTTTTGTTTCCAATATTATAAAAATGAAGTGGAAAAGGAACCCCAAGTACTAATTGATTTGGGCGTTGTACTATATAATCGTTTATTTCGTCATCAACATTTTTCTTGTCATTAACATAAATAGTGTTTTTAGAAAGTAAGTATTCATTTTCAGAAACATACTTTACAGTATTACAAGATGAAAAACCTAAAGTTATACTTAATAAAATTATTAATATTATAAAATTGTTTTTCAAAAAATAAGAGTTTAAATTTGTTTCAAATGTAAAACTTTTCGAGGTATTACCCAATTACTATTTTATAAATGCATATATGAGTTTAAGTAAAAATCAACTAAAATTAATAACGAGCTTAGGTCAAAAAAAGTACAGGGTAATTCATAATTTATTTATTGCTGAAGGAACAAAAGTTGTAAATGAATTTTTAAACTCATCTTTTCAGTTAGAAGCCCTTTTTTGTGTTGATGATTCTGAATATAAAAATTGTAATAATATAACGTTAATTTCAAAAACTGAATTAAAAAAAATAAGTAAACTTTCAGCGCCAAACAATGTATTGGCAATTTTTAAAATTCCAACTGCAAAAAGTATTGAAAATGAAGGGCTTGTTTTGGTGTTAGATGAATTAAATGATCCTGGAAATTTAGGGACAATAATTAGGCTAAGCGATTGGTTTGGTGTAAAGCAAATAGTATGCTCTAAAAATACTGTAGATTGTTATAATGCTAAAGTGGTACAGGCCTCTATGGGATCTTTATCCAGAGTTAATATAACTTATACAGATTTAGAAACTTACTTAAAAAATTCTGAAAAGCCAAAATTTGCTTCATTAATGGAGGGTGAGAATGTTTATAAAACTAAATTGCCTAAAGATGCCATTTTAGTAATGGGAAATGAGGCAAATGGTATTAGTAAAGATGTTTTAAATTTGCTGGATAATTCAGTTTCAATACCGAGATTTGGTAATTTAAAACAAACAGAAAGTTTAAATGTTGCAACTGCTACAGCAATTTTATTAAGTGAGTTTAAGCGTTTAACTTAGTGGAATGCAAATTTTATAAATATTCCTCTTGTTCCAAAATAATCAACATTACCTGTCCACGGACTATTTGGGTCATAATCTTTAACCAATTCGTTATTAATTGCAAAAATACCTCTTATTGATGGTGAAAAAATAAAGTATGGTAAATAAAAATCTACGCCAGCACCAATTTCATAAGTGAAATTATTTTTTTTCATTCTGAATTCTCCATTAGAGTTATCATCAGGATTGTCTTGGTTACTTGAAAAATTATAATCGTAAGACACTCCACCAATTAAGTAAGGGCGAAAGTTATAAAGCCTGTCAGTACTTAATTTTAATAATAATGGAATTCTTAAATAAGTAGCATTAACATTTCTTATACTATCTTTTGGTCCACCAGAAATATTGGTAAATGCCAATTCTTTGGTGTTGCTAGATAAACCCGGCTCAATTCTTAAATTAATATTTTTGTGAATGCGTAAATCACCAATTAAACCAACATTAAACCCGGCAGAAGGTGTTACATTTATAAAAGTCCCTTCTGTTTTATAGGTTATTTTATAATCCTTCATATTTAAGCCTAAATAATATCCCCAAAAAATAGTTTGTTTGTCCCAGTTCTGTTTGTAAGTAACAATATCTCTTGATTGTGCTTTTAAACCGGATATTATAAAAATAAATATAATTGCTAAAACTATTTTTTTCATACATTATTTCTTTGCTATATATATTGAAGCTACCCCAAATGTTTGTGGTTTGTTTTCAATATTTATAAACCCAATTTTTTCTAAAATATTGTTGAAAGCTTTTCCGTGTGGAAAAGAAGCTGCAGAATCTGATAAATATTTGTAAGCGGATTTGTCTTTTGAAAATAACTTACCTATAAAAGGTAAAATTTTTGTAGAATAAAATTTATATCCTTGTTTGTAAGGTGTTTTGGTAGGGACTGAAGTTTCTAATACAACAAACGTTCCTGTTGGTTTTAAAACGCGATAAATTTCAGACAATCCTTTTTCTAAATTTTCAAAATTTCGAACTCCAAAAGCAACAGTAATGGCATCAAAATAATTAGTTTCAAAAGGGATATTCTCAGAATCACCAAAAACCATTTCTATTTGGTTGTTAAGTTGTAATTTTTCTATTTTTTTACGCCCTACATTTAACATTCCTTCAGAAATATCTAATCCAATTATTTTAGAAGCATTTGTTTTTGTTAGGTTAATAGCCAAATCACCAGTTCCGGTTGCAATATCTAATATTTTATCTGGATTAGATTTTCCAACTATTTTAACAACCTTTTTACGCCATTTAATATCTATTCCAAAGGAAATAACACGATTTAAACCATCGTATTCTTTAGAAATAGTATCAAACATTTTAGCAACTTGCTCTTTTTTTCCTAGTTCGGAATCTTTGTAGGGTTTTACTTTTTCTGCCATAAATAAATTAGTAGTTTACTGCTACAACTTCTTCAATTTTACCAGGAATTAATTGTTTTAACATATTTTCAATTCCGTTTTTTAAAGTAATTGTTGATGATGGACAACCGCTACAAGCACCTTGTAAAATTACACTTACAACTTTTTCTTCTTCATTATAGGATTGAAATAAAATATTTCCTCCATCTGCAGCTACAGCAGGTCTTATATATTCATCTAAAATACTGATTATTTGTTTTGAAACATCATCTAAATTTTCAGCGTTATCTGTAGTGTTTTTATTTTGAGATGGTGTTGCGTTTTGGGTTGTAATTTCAGTAACAATTATTTTTCCTTCTGCAACAAATTGTTTAATGAAACTTCTAATTTCATTGGTAACTTCGTTCCATTCAATCACATCAAATTTAGTTATTGAAACATAGTTTTCGGAAATAAATACTTCTTTTACAAACGGAAAATTATATAATTCTGTAGCTAAAGGTGAGTTTTTTGCTTCTTCAATATTTTTATATTCTAAATCACTTTCTACCAAACGTTTATTGGAAACAAATTTTAATACAGAAGGGTTAGGTGTTACTTCGGCATAAACTTCAACAGGTATTAATTTTTTTGTGGTTTCTTCTAAAATTAATTTACCGCCTTTGTTTAAATAACTTTCAATTTGTTCTTTTACCTCTTCTTGTACGTCAGTCCATTCAACAATAGAAAAGCGTTCTAAAGCAATAAAATTTGCAGAAATTAAAACACGTTTTATAAATGGTAAATGAAATAATTGTTGAGCTAAAGGTGAGTTTTTAGCTTCATCAATAGTATTATATTCGTGACTGCCACTTGTTAAAATACTATTAGCTGTTAATTTAATAATAGTATTTGTAGTTGTTTGATTTATAGTTAAAGAAATATGTTCCATTTTTATAAAATATTTGTGCAAAAGTACTAAAACAAATTTAGGTTTTAGATTAAAATTAAAAAACGCCTCTTTATAAGGAGGCGTTAGTAATTATATGTAATTAAAATTAAATGTTTAGTACTAAAGTTGCTGTTATTTTTGAATTATCAATATCAAGTTCCGCGGCATTTACCTGGTTGTATTGCGGGTAAAAATTATAAGCACCGGTATTTGAATCTTTTTGATAAGAAAAATCTAATTTTCCTCCTCTAAATTTATACCCAGCACCAATTGAAAAGCCTTCAATATTATCAGAATCTAATGCGTTTTTATATGGAGATTTTTCAATATGGTATCCGCCTCTTAAAGAAACATTGTCAAATCTCCATTCGGTACCAATTCTAAGCTCTCCAGCGCTTTCTAAATCGGTTTTAAAAGATTGGTTTTCTGCTGAAAAATTTGAATTACTTAATTTAATATCGCTGTAATTTTTATAAATATAATCAACACTTATTAAACCTTGTTTATTAAAAATATATGCAAAACTGCCCGTAAATTTACTTGGAGTTTTTAATTTGTAGTCAAATTTGTTTATTCCTGAGTAATCAGTTATCAACTCATCTGTATTACTATAATATACTTCCAAATCTGAATCTAAATAATCTTCAGAAAGATTGTACCAAACAGGTGATTTATAGGCTAAACCTAGGCGAAGATTTTCATTTGGTTTTGAAATTAATCCGAAGTTAAAAGAAAATCCTTCTCCAAAAGTAAAAAGTTCTTGTATTAAAGATGCATCTAAATTATTTCCATTGCCATCATTATTATATTCTTCTAATAAAATTTGTTGGTAATGCTCAACGTCATAGGTGCTTATTGATGCTCCTACATATAAATTGTTATTATACTCAGAGGCAAATGTAAATGTGTATTTACTGTTTTTACCATCTGTTAAATTTTCAAAGTATTGTCCATCAGAATTTAAATACATAATATTTTCGTCATTTGGATCTTCAATCCAAGTTGGATAATTACTATTTCCATTCGCTATCCAAAAATTTTCAAAGTCATTTGCTAAGCTATAATTAAAACCCAAAGCAATTTTTCCCCAATTAGAATTTTGGCTATACGTATTAAAAACAAATACCCCACCAGATTGGGTTATATCGGCATTATCTGATTCTGAAAACTCATTATTACCATAATAATTTGATGTAGTTTCAATAGTATTTGCGCCAAATGTTAGTGCAAACTCACTTTTTAAAAATACAGCGGCACCTGCAGGATTCATTTCTAAAGATGATAAATCTCCACCTAAAGCTCCAAATGCTCCACTCATTGCATTAAAACGTGCAGTACCATTTATGTTTTCTTTTGAAAACAACACGCCAATATCATTATAACCTAAAGTTTGGGCATTCGAAATGAAAGCAACACAAAGCATTGCAGCTAAAAATAATTTTTTCATAATGTTAAAGAATTATTATTTGAATATTTTAAAATTTAATTTCTTCTGGATGAACCTCTTGATGAAGAAGATCTTGACGGTGTTGATGAGCTTCTTGATGGGGAAGAACTCGTTGAATAAGACCTACTACTATTACTAGATGAGGAATTTGATGTGTTGTAACTTTGGGTGTTTGAAGAACTATTTTTAGGTGGAGCATAATTTTTTGTAGCGCTTCTAGTAGTAGCGGTTCTTGTTGTACTCCTTGCAGTGCTTCTGTTGTTATTAGAAACAGCTCTTTGATTTGAACGTACCCTGTTATTAGGAATATAATTTACATTTCTATTTCTTACAGGGTTATTAGTACTATATCTTTCTGTTGATGGCGTGTTATAATAAGCCGTATTTCTTCTTGTTCTTGTTGAAGATTGTCTTGTTGGAGAAGTACTTCTTGTTGAAGAACTTCTTTGAATAGTATTATTTGTTGATCTTGAAGGTTCTCTATTTACAGATCTATTTATGGAACTATTATTTCTATTAATTGATCTAACATTAGTATTTGCATTTGCAGATGTTGATCTTCTTGTAGAATTAGTTGTTACGCTATTAGTTGAATTTGTAGTACTTCTTCTGCTTATGGCAGAATTGTAGCTACTTGTTCGCCTTGAATTTGTATTGTAAGCTGTTCTTTTACCATAGCTATCATATCTGTTATAGTTATTATTTGCATAATAATTATAAGGATTGTAACCATAATAGTTGCTGTATCTATAATATGGATTGTTATAATAATTGTAGAAACTATATCCATAATAATCATTATAAAAATCATTATAATACCAAGGTCTGTAATAACTCCAAGGGCTATTATATCTCCAAGGGCTGTAATAGTTGTAGTAATAAGGGTAGTAATTATATGAATAGTTGTAATAAAAAGGGTTGTGCCAGTAATATCCATAACTTCCATAGCCGGCATCAATATTAATTGTTACATTGTCTGTATATTCCCATGGTTGGTAATTGTCTGCATATAAGGAATCAGTTTCATAAGTATCATCATAATAATAATCATCTATATCAGTAAAAATATCCTCTTCACCAACATATTGAATTTCTTCTAATTGACGAGAAAAATAACTTTTATCAAATTCAGATTCATCAACAATAATAATATCGTCCTCCTCTTGTTGATTATTAGAAGTGTAAATTCCGTCATCGTCATAATTGTAGGCACTTTGATAAGTTCCACAAGAATATAAACTAATAAAAAGAATAAAAAGCAGTCCTATTTTAGAACCTTTTCGGTTAAAGATTTTTGAAACTTCCATAATCAATTAAAATTTTTATTGTTAACTATTCAAAAAAAACTAATTTTGTCGAAATTAGCATTTTCTATTTAAAAAGATGCAATATTTATGCCAAACTTTTGATTATGAGTAAGAATTTAACAAAGAGAGAAGTCGATTATTCCAAATGGTACAATGAGCTTGTTGTAAAAGCTGATTTAGCTGAAAATTCGGCTGTAAGAGGCTGTATGGTTATTAAACCTTATGGTTATGCAATTTGGGAGAAAATGCAGGCAGAATTAGATAGAATGTTTAAAGAAACGGGGCACGAAAATGCATATTTTCCTCTTTTTGTACCTAAAAGTTTATTTGAAGCTGAAGAAAAAAATGCTGAAGGATTTGCTAAAGAGTGTGCGGTAGTAACACATTATCGCTTACAAAATGATCCGGATAAGCCGGGAAAACTTCGTGTTGATCCAACGGCTAAATTAGAAGAAGAATTGGTTGTGAGACCAACTTCGGAAGCAATTATTTGGAATACCTACAAAGGATGGATACAATCTTATAGAGATTTACCATTACTAATAAATCAATGGGCAAATGTTGTTCGTTGGGAAATGCGTACTCGTTTGTTTTTAAGAACTGCAGAATTTTTATGGCAAGAAGGGCATACGGCACATGCAACTAAAAAAGAAGCTATTTCAGAAGCAATGTTAATGCAAAAAGTGTATGCAGAGTTTGCTGAAAACTTTATGGCAATGCCTGTAATAAAAGGTTCTAAGTCGGAAAGTGAACGCTTTGCAGGAGCAGATGAGACCTATACAATTGAGGCTTTAATGCAAGATGGGAAGGCTTTACAAGCTGGTACTTCACATTTTTTAGGTCAAAACTTTGCAAAAGCATTTGATGTTAAATATACTTCAAAAGAAGGAAAACAAGAATATGTTTGGGCAACATCTTGGGGAGTTTCTACACGATTAATAGGAGGATTAATTATGACTCATTCTGATGATTTAGGTTTGGTATTGCCTCCAAAATTAGCTCCAATTCAAGTTGTAATTGTTCCAATTTATAAAGGAGAGGAACAATTGGAAGCTATTTCTGAAAAAGTTGACGTATTTGTTAAAGAGTTAAGAAAAAGAGGTGTTTCAGTTAAATTTGATGCCAGAGATACTTTTAGACCAGGCGCAAAATTTGCTGAGTATGAATTAAAAGGAGTACCTATAAGAATTGCAATTGGAAAAAGAGATTTAGAAAATAATACTGTTGAAGTTGCGAGAAGAGATACTTTAGAAAAACAAATTGTTTCTCAAGGCAACGTAGTGGATGTTGTTTCGAATTTATTAGATGAAATTCAAGAAAATTTGTTTTCAAAAGCAAAAAAATATAGAGAAGAGCATACAACTGTAGTGAATACTTTTGAAGAATTTAAAAATGCAATTGACAATGTTGGAGGTTTTGTATCAGCGCATTGGGATGGAACTACTGAAACGGAAGATAAAATTAAAGAATTAACAAAAGCAACTATAAGATGTATTCCTTTAAATAATAAATTTGAGGAAGGAACCTGCGTTTTAACTGGGGAAAAATCGAGTCAAAGAGTATTATTTGCAAAAGCTTATTAAATTTTTTAAAAAATATTTTGCAGAATAAAAAATAGTTGTATTTTTGCATCCGCAATGACGAAATAGTGTCATTAGCAAAAAAATAATGGTCCGTTCGTCTAGGGGTTAGGACGCCAGGTTTTCATCCTGGTAACAGGGGTTCGATTCCCCTACGGACTACAAAATTTAATAAAAAATTTTATAATGGCAAATCACAAGTCAGCTTTAAAGAGAATTAGAAGTAATAGCGCTAAGCAATTAAGAAACAAATATCAGCATAAAACTACACGTAATGCTGTAAGAGATTTACGTGCTGCAACTGAAAAGAAAGAGGCTGAAGAGTTATTTCCAAAAGTTGTTGCAATGTTAGATAAACTAGCAAAGAAAAATATTATTCACAAAAATAAAGCGAGTAATTTAAAATCTAAATTAGCTAAACAAGTAGCTACTTTATAATTTCTTACAATTAAAACATTAAAAAAGCATTCTAATTTTTAGAATGCTTTTTTTGTTGTTTAATAATTCATTGTTACCATTCATAAGATCTGTTAGCATCTAATCGTATAAAAAGAAAAAGTAATACCGTAAATCCCCAAAGAGCAGAACCACCATAGCTAAAAAATGGTAGGGGAATGCCAATTGTTGGTAGTAAGCCAAGTACCATTCCAATATTTATTGTGAAATGAGTAAAAAAGATAGCTGCAATACTGTAGCCATATACTCTACTAAATTTAGACTTTTGTCTTTCTGCAATTTGTATTATTCTTAATAAAAAAAGCACAAATATTAAAATTACTAGTGTACTTCCTATAAAACCCCATTCTTCACCAACAATGGTAAATATATAATCCGTTTGGTGTTCAGGTACAAAATTTCCTTGTGTACGTTCTCCTTCCAAGAATCCTCTTCCAGTTATACCTCCAGAAGCTATTGTTGTAACAGATTGGTTTGTATTATACCCTATGTTTCTAATATCTGTTGTTTTTCCTAATAAAATATTAAACCTATCTCTATGGCGTTGCTCAAATACATGATTAAAAACAAAATCTACACTAAAAATCAACAATGCTGAGATTAAATAGATTCCTAAAATTTTTATCCAACCCCTTTTTAAGGCTTTTCTTCTGTAAAAGTTAAAATATAGTAGAATAATTAAAAATAAGAATAATGACCCGAAAAGGGTATATGAAAAACCAAAATATAATGTAATTATAAATAAAATTAAAGTAATAAAACCAATAGTAATATAATAAAACGGTAGACCTTCACGATACAACACAAATATAAAAGCTGTATAAACTAACGCAGAACCTGGGTCAGGTTGAAGCGTGATTAAAATAGCAGGAAAAAATAAAATTAATAAGGCTTGTAATTGAGTATTTAATTTTTTTAAATTGAATTGTTTCTCACTTACTAATTTTGCTATTGCTAACGCTGTTGCTGCTTTTGTAAATTCAGATGGTTGAAGCCCAATCCCACCAAAATTATACCACGATGTGGCACCATTAATGTTTTTACCGATTATAAAAAGCCCAGCCAGAGATAGTAGGCTAACTAAATATACGATAGAAGCGTATTTCTCATAAAACTTTGCTTCAAAGAGTAGAATTAAAAGAATTAATGGTAAACACAAGCCAATCCAAATTAGTTGTTTACCGTATTCAGTTGAAAAATTTATTAAATCAAAAGACTCTTCAGTATTTGTAGCTGAGTAAATATTAATCCATCCAAAAAAGATTAAAATAATATAAAAGAGTACTAATACCCAATCAATTCCATAAAAAATATTTGTTTTTCTACTTCTCAATTTCTAAAGTTTCAATTAGTTGTTTATCGTACTCATCTTGTAAACTACCCTTAAACATTTCTTGTTCTTTCCAAGGTCTAATAGTTTCTCCGTTTAAGTATTTTTCAATCATTAAACTTGCAATAGGTCCTGCCCAGCGAGAACCCCAATATCCATTTTCAACAAAAACAGCAATAGCAATTTTAGGGTTATCTTTTGGTGCAAAAGCAATAAAAATAGAATGATCTTGTCCGTGAGGGTTTTCAGCTGTTCCAGTTTTACCGCATATTTCAATACCTTTTACTTTAGACCAACTAGCTGTACCTCTTGGGTTTTCAAAAACATTAAATAAACCTTCAATAACAGGTTCAAAATATTTTTCATCTATTGTAGTGTAATTAGGTGTGGTATATTTTTCGTTTAATTTTTTTCCTTTAATACTTTTTACAATATGTGGTGTAAAATAGAAGCCCCTATTTGCAACAGTTGCTGTCATATTTGCCAATTGAATTGGAGTTGTAAGTACTTCACCTTGACCAATTGCATTTGAAATATTATAAGTAGCTGTCCATCTTGTATTAGGATACCATTTATTGTATAAATCTCCGTCAGGAACTAACCCTTTTTGACCAACTGATAAATCGTTGTTCAAATAATTTCCAAGGCCAAAGCTTTTCACATGTTTACTCCAAACATTCATTCCTTCCACTGCGGTTGAATATTTTTCAATAGTTTTTCTATACGCATTTGAAAAATAACTATTGCATGAGCGATAAATAGCTTTATTTAATTCAACAGGACTTCCGTGTGTTCCACAATGGCACTCCATAAAAGCGTCTTTTCCAGCTCCATATCTATAGCCTCCAAAACATTTTATAGTTGTGTGTGTGTTAATTACGTTTTCTTGCAATGCAACTAATGCCGTAATTACTTTAAATGGTGATCCAGGAGGGTATTCTCCCTGCAAACCGCGATCTAATAATGGACGGCTGATTGTGTCTAAATATAATTTTGTAAAATTTTTTGAACGTTCTCTTCCAACCATTAAATTAGGGTTAAATGTTGGGGTTGAAACAAGTGCTAGAATTTCTCCAGTTGAAGGTTCAATAGCAACAATGCCACCTCTTTTATTTACCATTAAAGCTTCCCCATATTGCTGCAATTTACTATCAATAGTTAAAGTGATATCATTTCCAGGTACTGGAAGTGTATCATACATTCCATTTTTATAAGGTCCTATTTCTTTGTTAAAACGGTCTCTTTGAATATATTTTACTCCTTTGGTGCCTCGTAAAGTTTCTTCATAGGTAGTTTCAATACCGGCTGTTCCAATTAATTCACCAAGTTGATAATATGGATTCTTTTTAATCATATTTTCATTTACTTCGCTGATATAACCTAAAACATTTGGTGCCGAGTTAACAGGATATTCTCTTAAGGATCTTTTAATAATATAAAAGCCTTTAAATTTATACATTTTTTCTTGTAGGAAGGCATAATCACTTTTTGATACCTGTGCAACGAATGTAGATGGAATTCGAGTAGAATATTTTTTAGCTCTTTCCATTTTTTTAATAAAATCTTCCTTGCTAATTTTAAGTAAGCTACAAAAGTCTAAAGTATCTAATGGTTTTACTTCTCTGGGAATAACCATAATATCATAAGAAAGTTGATTGGCAACTAATAATTTTCCATTTCTATCATAAACATAGCCTCTTTCAGGGTAGTCATACGTTACCTTAACAGCAGAACTATTTAGTGCAGGAACAGTATATGAATTATTTAATATTTGTAAATAAAACAAACGACCAATAAATACTAATGCTATAAAAATAATTAAAAAGGTTAATAAGCCTGATCTTTTCATTGGTGTTATTTCACTGTTTTTTATAAATATAATACGATTCGCACATAATAAGTTTTTGTTTAATAAAAAAGTAGTCTGTGCTTATTTATATCAATTATTTCTTTTTACTGAATAAAATAATACCTAAAATACTTATAATTATTGTAATTCCACTTGTTAAAATTGTGTTATAAATAATTGAATTAATAGAGTTTAAACTAAAATATTCTAAGCTAAAGATTATAAAGTGATGAATTAAGGTTAAAATAATTATAAATAAAAATGCTTTTCCAAATGAAATGGCTCGAAGATTAAATAGTAAATAATCAAAATCTGTTTTTTTTAAGACTGCTTTTAATACAGGAAGTCTTATAAAAGCAATAAATAGGGTAGCAGCAGCATTAATTCCACCAGAATCAGAAAAAAAGTCTATGGTTAATCCCAATAAAAAACTTAATATTAAAAATAAACTTTTATTTTTTCTTATTGGAAATAGAAAAATCCAAACGATGTAAATCATTGGATTTAAGAACCCAAATAAGTTTACATGGTTTAATACTAATACTTGTAAAAGTACAAGGCCAATAAAACGAAATGAATTATTTACTACTAAACTATTCATTTATGGTGTTGTTTTCAAGATTTAATTGTTCAATTCTTTCAAGGTTTTTAACAATTTGCACATAACCAATAGCACTCATATCATTAAATAATTTAATATTAATATTTTGATATTGATTGTTTTCAAAATTAAAATCTTTAACCGTTCCAATAGTTATCCCTTCAGGAAAAATTGCAGATTTTCCACCAGTAATTATTGTGTCTCCAATTTTAATTTGAGCTTGTCGGGGCATATCAATAAGTTGTAAAATATTATAGTCTTTACCATTCCAAATTAAAGTTCCAAAATGATTGCTGTTTTTTAATCGAACATTTATTTTTGAATTGTTGTTTAAAATAGACAATACCGTGGTGTAATTTCCTGAAGTACTTTTTGTTACGCCTATAATACCTTTACTATTAATAACACCTAAATCGGAAGTAATTCCTTGATTGGTTCCTTTATTTATTGTTAAAGAGTTATTTCTATTTGTGTAATTATTATTTATAATTTTTGCAACTGTATATTCATATTTTTGACCAAATTTTGCAGAATCATTTACTTTAAATGTGATTTGATTAAAGTTAATATCTCGTTTATTTAATAAGTTTTTTAATTGAGTATTTTCTTCAATTAAACGTTCATTTTCACTTTTTAATAGAAAGAAATCATTAACAGAACTCACAGTATTATAAATACCTCCAGTAACAGAATTTGCAGAGTTTACAAATTTACTTTTATGATAAGAATGATGCTGAATAATAAAAATAAAAGCTACAGTTTCTAAAAGTATAAATAGCAGAAAGTATCTAAATTTTCTAATAAAATAAATTATTTGCTGCATATATTTACTAAGAATGTGGTATTATTTCATTAATACATTTTTGTATTTTTCAAGATCTTTTAAGGCAATTCCAGTACCTCTAACTACAGCTCTTAATGGATCTTCAGCAACATACACAGGTAAATCAGTTTTTCTAGACAATCGTTTGTCTAATCCTCGTAACATAGAACCACCACCGGCTAAATAAATTCCAGTATTGTAAATATCGGCTGCTAATTCTGGAGGCGTTTTAGAAAGTGTTTCCATTACAGCATCTTCAATTCTTAAAATTGATTTATCTAATGCTTTTGAAATTTCTCTAAATGAAACTTGAACTTGCTTAGGTTTGCCACTTAATAAATCACGCCCTTGAACTAACATGTCTTCCGGAGGAGTTTCTAAATCTTCAGTAGCAGCACCTATTTGAATTTTAATTTTTTCAGCAGTGCGTTCTCCAACATATAAATTGTGCTGAGTTCTCATATAATAAGCAATATCAGCAGTAAAAACATCTCCAGCAACTTTAACTGATTTGTCACAAACAATTCCTCCTAAAGCAATTACTGCAATTTCAGTAGTACCACCACCAATATCAATAATCATATTTCCTTTAGGTTGCATAATATCTATTCCAATACCAATAGCAGCTGCCATAGGTTCATGAATTAAATAAATTTCTTTGGCATTCATGTGCTCAGCAGAATCTATAACTGCACGTTTTTCAACTTCAGTAATTCCAGAAGGAATACAAATTACCATACGTAAAGAAGGTGTGAAAAATCGTTTTTTTATGCTTGGGATATTTTTGATAAACTCTTTTATCATTTGTTCCGAAGCCTCAAAATCAGCAATTACACCATCTTTTAAAGGTCTAATTGTTTTTATATTTTCATGTGTTTTTCCTTGCATTAAACTGGCTTTTTTACCAGTTGCAATTATTTTACCAGTAGACCTGTCTCTTGCAACAATTGAAGGTGCATCAATAACTACTTTACCATCATGAATAATTAGGGTATTTGCAGTACCTAAATCAATGGCAATGTCTTCGGTCATAAAGTCGAAAAACCCCATATATCTTTATTGTTTATTAAATTTTTAATTCAGAATCTCACAAAGTTAATCAAATTAGTGCTTAAAATGACGAGTTCCTGTAAATATCATTGACATTTTATTGTTGTTGCAATAATCTATAGATAATTGATCTTTAATAGATCCTCCTGGTTGGATTACTGCATTTATGCCTGCATTTTTAGCTATTTCTACACAATCTGGAAAAGGGAAAAACGCATCACTAGCCATTACTGCATTTGTTAAATCAAATTTAAAATGAGTTGCTTTTGCAATTGCTTGTTCTAAAGCATCTACTCGGCTTGTTTGTCCTGTTCCACTTGCTAATAATTGCTTGTTTTTTGCCAAAACAATTGTGTTAGATTTGGTATGTTTACAAATTTTTGAAGCAAAAAATAAATCTTCTAATTCACTACTTGTTGGTTCAAGAATAGTTGCAGTTTTTATAACGCTTGCATCATCTGTTTTGTTGTCTTTTTCTTGGTAAAGAACACCATTTAATGCAGTTCTATATTGGAAATTTGGTAAATCAATATCTTTTTGAATTAAGATAATTCTATTTTTTTTACCTTTTAATATTTTTAAAGCTTCATCTGTATAACTTGGAGCAATTACTACTTCGCAAAATAATTTATGAATTTCTTCAGCAGTATCAACATCAATTGTTTTGTTTGAAATTAAAACACCCCCAAAAGCAGAAGTTGGATCACCAGCTAGGGCATCAACATAAGCTTCTTTTAAAGTAGCTCTTTGCGATAATCCACAAGCATTATTGTGTTTTAAAATAGCAAATGTTGGAGCATCATTTTTAAATTCACTCATTAAATTTACCGCAGCATCTACATCTAATAAATTGTTATAAGAAAGTTCTTTTCCGTGCAGTTTTTCAAATAAATCATCTAAATTGCCAAAAAAGTAACCATTTTGATGTGGGTTTTCACCATATCGTAAAATGGAAGCACTATCAAAACTTTCCCTAAAAGCTAACTCGTTTTTATTTAAATATTTAAAAATAGCACTATCATAATGACTAGAAATGGCAAAAGATTTTGCAGCAAAATTTTTGCGTTGTTCTATTGATGTTTCTCCACTTCCATCAGTCATAATCTGTAAAAATTCATTGTATTGATTCATTGAAGAAACACAAATGACATCTTTAAAGTTTTTTGCGGCCGCTCTAATTAATGAAATACCACCTATATCTATTTTTTCAATAATATCTTGTTCTGAAGCACCGCTGGCAACAGTTTTTTCAAAAGGATATAAATCAACAATAACTATATCAATTTCAGGGATTTCAAATTCATCTAATTGAGATAAATCATTTTTATTTTCACGTCTGGCTAAAATACCACCAAAAACTTTTGGATGTAAAGTTTTAACTCTTCCTCCTAAAATTGATGGATACGAAGTTAAATCCTCAACAGGTACTACGTTTATTCCTAATTCTTTAATGAAATTTTCTGTTCCACCGGTTGAATAAATTGTAACGCCAAGTTCATTTAATTTTTGAACAATTGGACCCAAACCGTCCTTGTGAAATACAGAAATAAGTGCTGATTTTGCTTTTTTAGTTGTGATCATAAGTTGTTTTGTTGCTGTTGCGCAAAGCTAATAATTATCAACAGTTTAAACAATATAAATCACATTGAATTTTATTAGTTTTTTCTAATTTTTGAATAAAATTCAGCAACCATTTCATTATAATTTTCTTTTGAAGATTTTGAGGGTTGTTTTTTTAACAATCTAAAAAGAGTTTTTTGCAATAAACGAAGCATTTTATAAAAAAAATTAGGGAGTTAAATTTATGTTTAAAATCAAAAAAAATTGAATGCGAAAATAATTAAAATCTGTAGTTTTTACAAATTTCATTTTGTAATATGTAAAAATAAATTATAGTACTTTGGCTACTTTTTCACAAACAAATTCCAATAGAATTTCGTCCTCTTTTGTGAATGGATTTACTGAATGAGAATCAATGTCAATCTGCCCTACATTTTCATTGTTTACAAAAATTGGAATTACAATTTCACTTTTTACTTTCCATCCACAGGAGATATAATTATCTTGGCTAGCAACATCTTGAACTACAAAATTTTGATTGCTGACAGCTACTTGCCCACAAATTCCCTTACCAAACGGAATAATTGTATGTTCGGTTGGTTCTCCAGTAAACTGAGCTAATTTCAGCTCTTGTTTATCCCCATTTTTAAAATAAAAACCTACCCAATCGTAATATTCAATTTCTTGCTTTAAAAGATTACATATTTTTTGAAGAACAATATCAACTTGAGAAGTATTCTCAAATATAGCGTTAATCGAATTTTTTAATTCAGCAATATTCATATTAATTTGTAATTTTAGACAAAATTAAAATTCTTTTGGTGCAAAATAATAAAACAGTCATATATTTTCTAATAAAGTTTTTTGGAACTTATTTATTGCTGTTTTTACTGTATTCGTTCTATTTATCAAAAAATCAAAAATCCTTCGAGCTATTTGCTTGTGCTCCTATTACAAAAACCGTAGCTATTCAATCTCAATATTTGTTAAATGTAATGGGTTATAGTTCTGAAATAGAGCAAAGTACTTCTGAAATGGCTATAAATTTATTTGTAAATGATATACTTATAGCTCGAATTATTGAGGGGTGTAATTCAGTTAGTATTATTATATTATTTGTTGCATTTATAGTTGCTTTTGCAAGTGGTTTTAAAAGAACTATTCTATTTATTTTATTTGGAAGTTTTATTATTTATTTTGTTAATATTGTTAGAATTGTTGTAATTGTTATTGCAATTTATAAGTTTCCAAAATTAGAAGGTGTGCTTCATAATATTGTTTTTCCAGGTATAATTTATGGAATTACTTTTTTACTTTGGTTTTTATGGGTTCAAAAAATTTCAAGACTAAAAAAATGAAAATGTCTTTTAGAATTGGGTTGGTACTAGTTTTAATTTTAACTTTAATTGGAGTTAGAGCTTTTTTGGAGCCCTTATTTTATGATCCTTTAATTACTTATTTTAAAAATGATTCTTTAACCAAACCAATTCCAGATTTAAATTTTAGTAATTATTTTTTTAATATATTTTTACGATACACTTTAAATTCATTAATTTCAATTGCAATTATTTATGTAATTTTTCAAAATATTAAAACACTTATATTCACAATTAAGTTTTATATACTTTCTTTTTTTATTTTCTTTTTTTTACTTTTTATATTTCTATATTTTGAAAATATTTCAAATAATTTAATACTATTTTATTTGAGAAGATTTTTAATACAACCTTTATTCTTATTTATTCTTTTGCCTGCTTTTTATTACCAAAAACTTCAAAATACAAGGAATAAAACTTGATAGTTATCTTTTTTGCAAAATATATTGAGAGAAAAATTTAAAATCCGTAATTTTTAGTATTTTAGGCGACTATTAAGTAAATCATTTAATTCAAAAATAAATCTAAATAATTAAAAAAATGAAAAAATCAATTTTAATACTTGCTGCAATGTTTTCATTTGCAGTATTATTTACAGCTTGTAAAGAAACTAAAAAAGAAGAAGTAAAAACTGAAGTTAATGAAGATATGGAAAGTCACGAAGGTCATGACCATTCAAGTGAAGAAATGGCTTCAAAAGATGTTTATCAATGTCCAATGGATTGTGAAAAGGGAAAAACATATGATGCAGAAGGGGCTTGCCCAGTTTGTAAAATGGATTTAAAAGTAAAGTCTGTTGATGCTGATTCTATGCACGCTGAAGGATGTAAATGTAAAGAGGCAGGTGAATGTAAATGTGAGGGAGGTAAATGTGAGTGTAAAGCTGAAGTTGCTTTAAATGAAATGGAATGCACAAAATGTGAACCTGGAAGTTGTAAATGTAAAGCTTAAATTATAAGTTTAATTAAACAGAAAACCCAATTATTTATAAGTAATTGGGTTTTTTATTATATAAAAAATGGATGTTTTAAAATTTTAAAAGTGCTTGTATTTTAGAATCGTGCACATATTTTTGAAGCACTTTTCTTCCAGGTAAAAATGATAAATCCATAATAAAATTAAATCCTGCAATTTCAGCACCGCACTTTAAAATAATTTCTGCAGCTGCTCCGGCTGTACCTCCAGTGGCTAATAAATCATCATGAATTAAAACCTTATCACCTGGATTTATCAAGCCAGCTTGCACTTGTATTTCATCTAAACCATATTCTTTTTCAAATGTTTGTGTTACAACTTCTCCAGGAAGTTTCCCATGTTTACGAGCTAAAATCATAGGTGTATTAGATGCTTTAGCTAAATCAAAACCAAACAAAAAACCTCTGGCATCAAAGCACAATATTTTATTAAATAAAAAAGAATTTGAATCTTTTTTTGGAAGTAGTTCCTGTAAATAATGAGAAGTTACTAAAGCCAATTCAGGATTGAATAATATGCTTTGTACATCTTTAAAATTGACACCTTTTTCTGGCCAATCTGGAAAAGTTTTTATTTCTTCTTTTAGAATTTTTCTACATTCTTCAATAGTAGTTATTGTTTTCATTATTGCTTATTAATTTTATGAATCAAAAATACTAAAATTGCATTAAAAAGGATTCATTTACAGCTATAAAACAAAAAACCATTTAATGTAAATTAAATGGTTTTTTAATATTTATGAATGTATTTTATTACATCATTCCTGGCATTCCGCCACCCATAGGAGGCATTCCACCACCTGCAGGACCTTCTTCTTTAATATCAACTAACGTACAGGCTGTTGTTAAAATCATACCAGCAACAGAAGCAGCATTTTCTAATGCAATTCTTGTAACTTTTGTAGGATCAATAATACCAGCTTTTAACATTTTGGTGTATTCATCTGTTTTAGCATTATAACCAAAATCACCTTTTCCTTCCATCACTTTTGCAACAACAACAGAGCCTTCTCCACCGGCATTTTCAACAATTTGGCGTAATGGTTCTTCAATTGCTCTAGCTAAAATTTTAATTCCTGTTACTTCATCTAAACTATCAGTTGTAATAGATTTTAATACTTCAATAGTTCTAACCAAAGCAACACCACCACCGGCAACAATACCTTCTTCAACAGCGGCGCGTGTAGCATGTAAAGCATCATCAACTCTATCTTTTTTCTCTTTCATTTCAATTTCACTTGCAGCACCAACATATAAAACAGCAACACCACCAGCTAATTTAGCTAAACGTTCTTGTAATTTTTCTTTGTCGTAATCTGAAGTAGTAGTTTCAATTTGAGATTTAATTTGAGCAACTCTAGCTTTAATTAATTCAGCATCGCCTGCACCGTTTACAATAGTTGTATTGTCTTTGTCAATAGTAACTCTTTCAGCAGTACCAAGCATTTCAAGTGTAGCTTTCTCTAAAGTTAAACCTCTTTCTTCAGAAATTACTGTTCCTCCGGTTAAAATTGCAACATCTTCTAACATTGCTTTTCTTCTGTCTCCAAAACCAGGAGCTTTTACAGCTGCAATTTTTAAAGCACCACGTAATTTATTCATTACCAAAGTGGCTAAAGCTTCACCTTCAACATCTTCAGCAATAATTAATAATGGTTTTCCACTTTGTGCAACGGGCTCTAATATTGGTAATAAATCTTTAAGATTTGTAATTTTCTTTTCAAACAATAAAATGTAAGGATTTTCTAAATCTGTTAACATTTTATCTGCATTTGTTACAAAATATGGAGATAAATAACCTCTATCAAATTGCATTCCTTCAACTATATCAACATAAGTTGTAGTTCCTTTTGCTTCTTCAACAGTAATGACTCCTTCTTTTCCAACTTTTTCAAACGCTTCAGCTATTAAATCTCCAATAGTATCATCGTTATTTGCTGAAATAGATGCAACTTGTTTTATTTTATCTGATTTATTGCCAACTTCTTGAGATTGTTCTCTTAAGTTTTCTACTATAGCAGTTACCGCTTTGTCAATACCTCTTTTTAAATCAAGTGGATTTGCTCCAGCAGCAACATTTTTTAAACCTTCTTTAACAATTGCTTGAGCTAAAACTGTAGCTGTAGTTGTTCCATCTCCTGCCAAATCATTGGTTTTTGATGCTACTTCTTTCACCATTTGAGCACCCATATTTTCGAGTGCATCTTCTAATTCAATTTCTTTAGCAACAGTTACACCATCTTTTGTAATAGCTGGACCTCCAAAGGTTTTACCAATAACTACATTTCTACCTTTAGGTCCTAGAGTTACTTTTACTGCATTTGCTAATGCATCCACTCCACGTTTAAGTCCATCACGTGCTTCAATATCAAAAATTATATTTTTTGCCATTTTTTCTTATTTTTTATGCAAAAAACGCTTTAAGCTTTAGGCTTTACGCTTTATGCTGTTAATTTTTGTTTTAACTGATATGTTTTTCTTTTAATTAAATTGACTCTTTCTATAAGAGAAATTGATTTTTCTTTTGTTATATAGTTTAAATCATTTGAAAGAATAATTAAGTATTCTGTTTCATTTGCTGAACCTAAAGCTATTGTAAGAAACCTGTTAAAATCTGCATCAGAATCTCTACCGCATCCTTCTGAAATATTAGTTGGAATTGAAGAACAAGCTCGCCTAATTTGGGAAGTTAATCCGTAAATTTCATTTTTTGGAAAATTTTTAGTCAATTCATAAATCTCTAGTGTAAATTCATGACTTAATTGCCAAATTTCATATTTTTTGAAATCTCTCATAGCTTAAGGCCTACTGCGTATAGCTTAAAAGCAAATTTTAAACAATTGCTAAAATATCACTCTCTCTCATTATTAAATATTCAGCACCTTCTAATACAAGTTCGGTTCCTGCATATTTACCATATAAAACAGTATCACCAACTTTAACAGTTAATGGTTCGTCTTTTGTACCGTTACCTACTGCTAAAACAGTTCCTTTTTGTTGTTTTTCTTTTGCAGAATCTGGTATAATTAAGCCTGAAGCTGTTGTTGTTTCAGCTTCAAGAGGTTTAATTAAAACTCTATCTGCTAATGGTTTAATATTAATTTTACTCATGTGTAATTAGTTTAAAATTATTAATTCTGTGAATTAAAGAGTCTAAAAGTGTGCCATTTTATTAAAACTGACAAATGTACTTTTAGATGAAATATATGTATAAAAAAATGCCAAAGTGAGTGACACGTTGGCATTTTTTAAAATATTTTTAAAATATTATTGAACTGAATCTTGTGTAGTTGTAGTTGCAGCAGGTTGAACTGGTGTATCTTGTACTTCACGATTTTCAATAGTGTTTTCAATTTCAGAACTTGTATCAACTGCATTTATTTTTGGAGCAGCAAAATTTGATAACAAAATTAAGGCTAACAATACAATTGATAGTGTCCAAGTACTTTTATCTAAAAAACTAGTTGTATTTTGAACCCCTCCTAAAGATTGTGTTCCACCTCCTCCAAATGAAGAAGATAATCCTCCTCCTTTTGGATTTTGAACCATAATAATTAATATTAGCAGAAATGCTACTATCATAATCAGAACTAAAAATAATGTATACGTTGTCATGATTTATTTCTTTGTAAAATTTTAATTGCTTTAATTTGGTCTGCAAAGAAACCACTTTTTTCTGGATATTTCAAACTTAAAATGCGATACGCTTTTATTGCATTTTCAAATTTTTGTTGCTCAAGATACACTTTGGCTAAAGTTTCAGTCATTAAACTTTCGTTTTCTGATGCGCTTTCGGTTGTAACGTGTTGATTAACTGTGTTTTTGTCTATAGGTTTAATTTTTGGATTTGTTTCAATAAACTTATCAATTAAACTGGTTTTAGCTGTTTTTTTTGTGTTATTTTCAGCAATTTGGTCTCTTGAAATAGGTTTTTGAGAAATTAATTGCATCCATTCATTAAAAGAATGAGGTTCAGAGCTTTTAAATTTAATAGGTTTTCCAATTTCTAATACCTCATTTGCTATTTCGGTTGATGAATCTAACACATTATCTTCAACTAAATTTTTAACTTCATTTTCAATTAATTGGGTTTTCTCCTGATTGTAAGTATCGGTTAATTTTTTATGAAGTACTTTAATAGTTTCGGGTTCAATTACATCAATTTCTTCTAGAATTTCAGCTCCCGTAGTTTTATAAACAAAATTTTGTGAAGTAATAAAATCAAATAAAACTGACCTGTCAATTGTGTATGCTGCTGTTTTTTTTAAAGCCTGATTGTATTTAAAGCTATTGGTTTGGTTTAAACCTTTTAATTGAATTGCCCTGGCTAATTGAAAATATGGATATTCATTTATAACTACATCCAATTGAGCTGTTTTTAAAGCATCAATGGTTGCTATGTTTTGCATTAAAAATGTAAAATCTTGGTTATTCATAAATTACCATTTTGCTACAGAAGCATTAAAAATATCTTGCGAAATACGTTCAATAATTTCGTCAAAAGCATCATCTAATGCGCCACCAATTAATTGTGCGTTGGCATCATAATCGTAATAATGTGAAAAGGATTTCTCAAAATTATCTTCTTCATTTTTATTGTTAAAAAACCGCACATTAATTGTTATAGTTAACCTGTTTTGAGCTGCTGTTTGCTGCGCAGTTGCAGTCATTGGGTTAATTTTATAACCAGTTATTTCGCCTTCAAATTGTAGGTCTCCACCTGATTTAACCAAGCTCAAATTTGTTTGTGTAAGAAATAGATCCTGAAATTGAGTTGTAAATGTTTGGCTTAAACTGGGTTCCACTAAAATAGCTTCATTTGGAAAATAATCTATTTGAATTGTTTTTACATCAGGGCTTATATTTGTTCCTGTAAATGAATAAATACCACAACTTTGAAATGTGAATAGTGAAACAAATATTAATAAGAAGCCAATTTTTTTCATTTATTTAATGTATTGATTTAAAATCTGATTTCAAAGTTAATTAATAAAACTACAAATCGTATTGTTTTATTTTGCGATACAATGTTCTTTCCGAAATGCCTAATTCTTTTGCGGCTAATTTTCGCTTACCATTATTACGTTCTAACGATTTTTTTATCAATTCAATTTCTTTATCTTGAATAGATAAACTTTCGTCGGCATCAATAGTTTCAGCAAATTGATAATCTTCATCTGTATCGTTATAATCTTCATTAATTCTAACTACTTCAACGTGGTTTTCGGTTTGTTCTTCTGAAGTTTTTTCCTGATATATTTTTTGAATTAACTTTTTGTTATCTTCTTGTATTTTTCCAGAATCATTTCCTTTCATTAAGTCTAGTGTCAACTTTTTTAAATCGTTAATGTCATTTCGCATATCAAACAAGATTTTATACATAATTTCTCGTTCAGTAGCAAAATCACTATTTGATTTTTTACTATCAATAACAGAAGGTAAGTTGGTTCCTTTATTTGGTAAGTATTGTAATAATTTTGCAGCTGAGATAACTCTATTTTCTTCAACTACTGAAATTTCTTCAGCAATATTTCTTAACTGACGAATATTACCTGGAAAACCGTAGTTTTCTAGTACTTTAATAGCATCTTCCGAAAGTCTAACAGCTGGCATTTTGTATTTTTGAGCAAAATCTGAAGCAAATTTTCTAAATAACAAATGAATATCAGCCAATCTTTCACGTAAAGGCGGAAGGTTGATTTCAATTGTACTTAACCTATAATATAAATCTTCTCTAAATTTTCCTTTGCCAATGGCATTGTGCATATTTAAATTTGTTGCAGCAACAATACGAACATCTGTTTTTTGAACTTGTGACGAACCAACTTTTATAAATTCACCATTTTCTAAAACACGTAAAAGTCTAACTTGAGTTGTTAGTGGTAATTCACCAACTTCATCTAAAAAAATTGTACCACCATCTGCAACTTCAAAATAACCTTTTCGTGTTGCGGTTGCACCGGTAAAAGCACCTTTTTCGTGACCAAAAAGTTCGCTATCTATTGTTCCTTCAGGAATAGCACCACAATTAACAGCAATGTATTTTGAATGTTTTCTGTGTGATAAAGCGTGAATTATTTTTGGAATACTTTCTTTACCCACACCACTTTCGCCGGTTACCAATACTGAAATATCAGTAGGTGCTACTCTAATGGCTTTTTCAAGTGCTCTGTTTAAGTGAACATCGTTTCCAATAATTCCAAAACGTTGTTTAATTACTTGTAGTGATTCCATAATTTTTTATACTCTTTTTCCTAATAGCGTTGCTGAGGTGCAATTTTCAACTAAAACGTTTACAAAATCACCAATTTGTTCAGTTCCTTTTGGAAATATAACAACTGCATTTTGTGAGTTTCTTCCTTTCCAGTGTAAATCAGATTTTTTTGATGAGCCTTCAATTAAAACTTCTACTGTTTTACCAATAAATTGTTCCATACGGTATAAACCGTGTGACTGTTGTAATTGAATTATCTCATTCAATCTTCTTTTTTTATCTGCTTGTGTAACATCATCAGGCATTTTTTTAGCTGCCGGAGTTCCAGGTCTTTCAGAATAGGCAAACATAAAACCAAAGTCGTATTTTACATATTCCATTAAGCTTAGGGTTTCTTGGTGTTCTTCTTCAGTTTCACCACAAAAACCAGCAATCATATCTTGAGACAAAGCACATTCAGGAAGAATTTTTCTAATGTTATCAATCAATTCCATATACTCTTCACGTGTATGTTGTCTATTCATTCTTTCTAAAACAGTGGTGCTTCCAGATTGAACAGGTAAATGAATGTATTTACAAATATTTTCGTGTTTAGCCATGGTATGTATAACATCTAAACTCATATCTTGAGGATTGGATGTTGAAAAACGAAAACGTGTTTTAGGAAATTCTGTAGCAGCTAAATCTAATAATTGCGAAAAATCTACAGCCGTTGCTTTGGCAATTTCAGAAGCATTTTTAAAATCTTTTTTTAATCCGCCACCGTACCAAAGGTAACTGTCTACATTTTGACCAAGTAACGTAACTTCTTTATAGTTTTTATCAACTAGTTCTTTAATTTCTTCCAAAATACTTTTTGGATCACGGCTTCTTTCGCGTCCCCGTGTAAAAGGAACTACACAAAAAGTACACATATTATCGCAACCTCTTGTAATTGAAACAAAAGCAGAAACGCCATTTGTGTTTAGCCTAACAGGTGAAACGTCTCCATAAGTTTCTTCTTTAGATAAAATAACATTTACCGCATCGTGTCCTGCGTTTACTTCTTCTAATAAATTTGGTAAATCTCTATATGCATCTGGTCCAACAACCAAGTCAACAATTTTTTCTTCTTCTAAAAACTTAGCTTTTAAGCGTTCAGCCATACAACCCAAAACCCCAACTTTCATTGTTGGATTTATTTTTTTAACGGCATTGTATTTTTCTAATCGTTTACGAACTGTTTGCTCAGCTTTTTCTCTAATAGAACACGTATTAACCAAAACTAAATCTGCTTCTTCAAGCAAATGAGTTGTATTATAACCTTCATCAGAAAGAATTGAAGCAACTATTTCAGTATCATTTAAATTCATTTGGCAACCATAACTTTCTATAAAAAGTTTTTTATAATTACCTTCTTTATTAGCTGTTAAAAGCGCCTGACCTTGCTTTTTTTCTTCTATAACTTTTTCGCTACCCATATATTTTTATTGGACTGCAAAGATATAACCAATTTTTTAGAAATATGACAGATTGGCAGAATTTTAACACACTTAAATTTGACTTAATTT
Source organism: Lutibacter oceani (assembly GCF_003384935.1). Lineage (GTDB taxonomy): Bacteria > Bacteroidota > Bacteroidia > Flavobacteriales > Flavobacteriaceae > Lutibacter > Lutibacter oceani. The sequence continues at coordinate 217,405 of NZ_QTTQ01000009.1, read as the reverse complement.
TTTGATTTTTTAAATTTATGTTTAAAAATATGAGTACATAATTTACACTATTAAAGTGTATTGTAGCGTTTGTATACATTTATGCGTAATGTTAATATAGCTTAATTATAAACTTATTTTTTAGCTAATATTTAACTTAATAAAATGAAAATAATTATGAAAATTAAAAACCTGTTTTTATTGACTGCAACCTTATTTTTTTTGGTTTCGTGCAGTAATAATGATGAATTTGAGACAGTAAATGTAGCTAAACCAGAATACATGTCTTTAGATGCTTTAAGATCATCAGTTGAGATTACTCCACCACAAAATATTGTTGAATCTGGTAAAATTTATGCATACAATAATTTAGTATTAATAAATGATGTTGATAGTGGAATTCATATTATAGATAATTCAGATCCAGAAAATCCGAATAAAATTGCATTTATAAAAATAATTGCAAATAAAGATATGGAGGTAAAAGGCAATTATTTATATGCTGATAGCTTAATGGATTTATTGGTTTTTGATATTTCAAATTTGGAAAATATAATTGAAGTTGCTAGGCTTAAAGATGTTTTTCCTGGTTATGTAACAATACCTGTTTCTGAAAATGTAGTTATAGATTATGGCGAAAATGGATTCAATCCGGAAGGAGTAATTGTTGGCTGGACAATTACACAGGAACAAAGAAGAATAGAAGATCAAAACTATATAAATGGAGGCGTTGTTTTTAATGATATGGCAATGGCATCAGCTGAGTCAACCGGACAGGGAGGTTCTTTAGCGCGTTTTAAAATTGTAGCTGATTATTTATATGCTGTAGACAGTCACAATATTAATATTTTCGACATTAATAATTTAGAATCTCCTGTTGAATTACAAGATGTGAATGCAGGTTTTGATATTGAAACTATTTTTAATAAAGAAAATTTACTTTTTTTAGGAAGTATGAGTGGTATGTATATTTATGATATTTCCTCACCAGAATTGCCAAAATTTATTTCAGAATTTCAACACGGTACCGCTTGTGATCCGGTTGTTGTGGATGAAAATTATGCTTATATTACTTTACGTGCTGGAAATTTTTGTGGAGCTTTTGAAAGCAGCCTTGAAATTGTAGATATTTCTGATATTTATAATTTAGAACTTGTAAAATCGTATGCTATGGATAATCCTTACGGTTTGGGAATTAAAGATAATTTACTTTTTATCTGTGACGGAACCTCTGGTTTAAAAGTATATAATAAAACGGTAATTGAAGATTTAGAACTGTTAAATACCTTTAAAAATATAACTGCTTTTGATGTAATTCCAATGGAAAATAACTTATTATTAATAGGTGATAATACACTATATCAATATAGTTATTCTAATAATGGAGTTGAATTATTGAGTGAATTTCAGTTAAATTAAAAATTGTTTTTCTCAATAAAAACGGGCTATTCAGCCTGTTTTTTTGTTTTTTTACACATTGTTTTTGATAAGTTTTAAAAATCTTATATACATTTGCAAACCAAAATCACCTATATATATAAGGTGTGTTTTATGTAAAAAAGAAAAGATTTATGGCAAAAAATTTAGTAATAGTTGAGTCACCTGCAAAAGCAAAAACAATCGAAAAGTTTTTAGGAAAAGATTTTCAAGTTGAATCAAGTTTTGGGCATATTGCAGATTTACCATCCAAAGAAATAGGAATTGATGTAGAAGGAAGTTTTATGCCAAAATATATAGTTTCTTCAGATAAGAAAGCTGTAGTTAAAAAATTGAAAGATTTAGCAAAAAGAGCAGATACTGTTTGGTTGGCTTCGGATGAGGATCGGGAAGGAGAAGCAATTGCTTGGCATTTATTTGAACAGCTTAAATTAAAAAACACCAACACAAAACGTATTGTATTTCATGAAATTACAAAAAAAGCAATATTAAAGGCTGTTGAAAACCCAAGAAGTATAGATTATAATTTAGTAAATGCACAGCAAGCTCGTAGAGTTTTAGATAGATTAGTTGGATATGAATTATCTCCAGTTCTTTGGAGGAAGATAAAAGGAGGTTTGTCTGCCGGAAGAGTGCAGTCGGTTGCTGTAAGATTAATTGTAGAAAGAGAACGTGAAATTACTGCATTTAAACCAGTAGCTACTTATAAAGTAATTGCAGAATTTGCAAATTCAGAGGGAAAAAAATTTAAGACTAGCTTGCCGAAAAATTTTGATACCAAGCAAGAAGCGGAGTCATTTTTAAATTCTTGTATTGGTGCAAATTTTAAGGTTGATGATTTGCAGAAAAAACCTGCAAAAAAGTCTCCAGCAGCACCTTTTACAACTTCAACATTACAACAAGAAGCTTCAAGAAAATTGTACTTTCCAGTTGCAAAAACAATGATGATTGCACAGCGTTTGTACGAAGCAGGTTTAATTACTTATATGAGAACAGATAGTGTAAACTTATCTGATGATGCTAAAAATGAAGCTCAGGAAGAAATTATTTCTTCATATGGAGAAGCGTATAGTAAACCAAGAAATTTCAGCAATAATTCAAAAGGTGCGCAAGAAGCGCACGAAGCAATAAGACCAACAACTATGAGTCAGCAGTCAGTTTCTGTTGATTATGATCAAGATAGATTGTATGATTTAATTTGGAAAAGAACCATTGCTTCTCAAATGAGTGATGCGGAGTTAGAACGTACTAATGTTAGAATTTCAAATTCAAATAATAGCAATATATTCACTGCGAATGGTGAAATGATAAAGTTTGAAGGGTTTTTAAAAGTATATTTAGAAGGTACAGATAATGAAGATGAAGAGCAAGAAGGAATGCTTCCAAATTTAACTAAAGGAGATGCTTTAATAAACAAAAATATTGTTGCCACAGAAAGATATTCAAGACCACCTTATAGGTATACTGAAGCTGCTTTAGTTAAAAGATTAGAAGAGTTAGGTATTGGACGTCCATCAACATACGCACCAACAATTTCAACAATTCAACGAAGAGAATATGTAGAAAAAGGGACAATTGATGGAGTTGATAGAGAATACACTCAAATAAAACTTGCAAATGGAAAAGTTACTTCTAAAGTTTTAAGTGAAAAAGTAGGATCGGATAAAGGAAAATTAGTTCCAACGGATATTGGAAATATTGTAAATGATTTTTTAGTTGAGAATTTTTCAAATATTTTAGATTTTGGATTTACTGCAAAAGTAGAATCTGAATTTGATGATATTGCCGAAGGAAAAGAGGATTGGATTTCAATGATAAAAGAATTTTACAATAATTTTCATCCAATTGTTGAAGATGTAGCAGCAAATGCAGAGAGAGCCAAAGGAGAAAGGTTGCTAGGTATAGATCCTGAAAGTGGTAAAAACGTATACGCTCGTTTAGGTAGATTTGGAGTGATGGTTCAAATTGGTGAGGCTACAGATGAAGAAAAGCCAAAATTTGCAAGTTTGCAAGGAGACCAAACATTAGCAACCATAACATTTGAAGAAGCAATGGATTTGTTTAAACTTCCAAAAAAAATTGGTGGATATGAAAATACAGATGTAATTGTTGCAAGTGGGCGTTTTGGTCCATATATTAAATATGATAAAATGTTTGTTTCAATTCCAAAGGATGAAAATCCAATGTCAATTGATATTAATAGAGCAATTGAATTAATTCAGGAAAAACAAAAAGCTGATGCTCCAATTGGTGAGTACGAAAACTTACCAATACAAAAAGGTGTTGGAAGATTTGGACCTTTTATTAAATGGAATAATACTTTTATTAATGTTAATAAAAAATATGATTTTGATAATTTAACCCAAGCCAATCTTGAAGAGTTAATTGAAGATAAAAAAAGAAAGGACATTGAAAAAGTGTTGCATAATTGGGAAGAAGAAGGAATTAGAGTAGAAAAGGCACGCTGGGGTAGATCCAATATTTTGAAAGGGAAAGTTAAAATTGAATTGCCAAAAACAATTGACGCTACTAAATTAACATTAGAAGAAGTAAAAGATATAATTGAAAAGAACACCCCAAAAAAGAAAACAACTAAAAGAAAAACAACTAAAAAATAAATTTTTTAGTTATCTTGCCATTGGAAAAAGGCACATATTTAACCCCTGAAAATGAATTTCGATTACCTAAAACCTGTCGACAATACATTATTAACTTATGCTAAAATGCAAACCAATCAAACATTTGGTCAATGCATAAAAATCTATACCGATAAAAACAATTTTCCAGATTTGTCAAATACAAAAATTGCAATTATTGGAGTTTTGGAGGGTAGAGGTGCAGTTAGTAATTATGGAACGGGGTTAGATTTAGATGAATTAAGGAAAGAACTTTACAAACTATATCCAGGAAATTGGCCAATAAATGTTGCCGATTTAGGTGATATTATTGAAGGGAATACTATTGAAGATACCTACTTTGCTTTAAATGAATTGCTAAGTTTTCTTATTAAAAGTAAAATAATCCCAATTATTATTGGAGGTGGTCAGGATTTAACATATGCAAACTACAGGGCATATGATAAACTTGAACAAACAGTAAACATTGTAGCTGTAGATAATAAATTTGATTTAGGGGCTATAGAAGATGAATTAACTTCTCAATCTTATTTGAGTAAGATTGTTATGAATCAGCCAAATAACTTATTTAATTTTTGCAATATTGGTTATCAAACATATTTTAATTCTCAAGACGAAATAGATTTACTTGATAGCTTATATTTTGACACTTATAGATTAGGTGAAGTTTTAAACTCTATTCAAATTGTAGAGCCAATATTGCGCGATGCTGATATTGTAAGTGTAGATTTGTCTTCAGTAAAGAATGCAGATGCGCCTGCAAATAAAAACGCAACTCCAAACGGACTTTCAGGTACAGAAATTTGTGCTATTTCGAGATACGCGGGTATTAGTGATAAAGTTTCTTCATTTGGTATTTTTGAATACAATCCAAAATTGGATGTTAAAAACCAAACAGCTCAATTAATTTCACAAATGATTTGGTATTTTATTGAAGGAGTTAATTATAGAGCCAATGATTATCCATTTGGATTAAAAGATCAGTATAAAAAATTTATAGTTCCTATTGAAGATCAAATTTTAAACTTTTATAAAAGCCATAAAAGTGGAAGATGGTGGATGGAAATTGGACTAAATGAAAATAATAAATTCAAAAGGCATGCGTTAATACCTTGTACATATCAAGAATATGTTAGCGCAAGTAATCAGGAAATTCCAGAAAGATGGATGCGTACCTTAAAAAAATTAGTGTAAAAATTTAAAATTAGATATAATAAAATGCTTTTTTTTTAGTTTTAAACAGATTAAATAAAATATTGTATTTTAAAATAATTAGTAATAGGTTTGCCATAATTGAATAATAAATTAATATGAAGAAAATATCATTGTATATTTCACTAGCGTTGGTTATGTTTAGCTGTGGGTCTAATGAGCAGGGTGAATTAGTTGGAGTTAAATCTTCAAGTAATTGGCATTCTGAAAGACCGCTAGGTATGACATTAATTCCAGGAGGGTCATTTACAATGGGTAAACAAAGTGAAGATGTTGCAGGTTCACTAAATTCCCCAGCCAGAACTGTAACTGTACGTCCATTTTATATGGATGAAACAGAAATAACAAATAGCGAATATAAAGAATTTGTTTATTGGGTAAGAGATTCTATTGTAAGAACAGAACTTGCATTGTTTTCAGAATTAATGTCATCAGATGGTGATCCTGTTCTAGAAGATTATAAATTTTTAAATATTGATTCAACTGACATGTCTCCTTACCAGAAGTATATGATGAAAACTTATGGAAGTTTAGGCGATCTTAATTCTCCAACTCAAGGAAAAATGTTAAATTGGGATGCAGAAATACTTTGGAATGTAAATGAATTTCCTAGTGAAGAATATGCAGAAGTAATGATTGATTCCATTTTTACACCTATTGAAGATAGTTTTGAGGGAAGAAGAATGATTAATGTGAATAAATTAAAATTTAAATATTATTGGTTAGATCAAGAAGCTGCTGCTAGAAATAAAGGTGACAGAAGAAACTTTATAAAACAAGAAACAATTAATGTGTACCCTGACACAACTGTATGGGTTAGAGATTTTAATTATTCTTATAACGATCCAATGCATCAGGATTATTTTTACCATCAAGCATTTAATGACTATCCAGTTGTTGGAGTTTCCTGGATGCAGGCAAAAGCTTTCTGTAAATGGAGAACCAAAAAGAAAAATGATTTTTTAAATTCAAAAAGAAAGCCAACACAAGTACCACAATTTAGATTGGCAACCGAAGCTGAATGGGAATATGCTGCAAGAGGTGGTCTGGAAAATGCAACCTATCCTTGGGGTGGCCCATATACAACTACAGATAGAGGATGTTTTTTAGCTAATTTTAAACCAATTAGAGGTAATTATGCTGTTGATGGAGCATTATATACTGTTGAAGCTAAATCATACCCTCCAAATGATTATGGATTATATAATATGTCTGGTAATGTTGCTGAATGGACAAATACAGCCTATAGCGAGGCATCTTACTATATTGGTTCAACAATGAACCCTAATGTTGAAATAGATAAAAATCACCGAAAAGTTATTAGAGGAGGATCTTGGAAAGATGTAGCCTATTTTTTAGAGGTAAGTACCAGAGATTATGAATATGCAGATTCAGCAAGAAGTTATATAGGTTTTAGAACAGCACAAGACTTTTTAGGAACAGATATAAATGAAAATTAAAAAATTAAGATCAACTATAAACAATTAACAAACTTAACACTTAAATTATGGCACAGAAAAATACAAAAAAAATATTTAATATGGCCTATGGCCTTGGAGCGTCAATAGTAATTATTGGAGCATTATTTAAAATTATGCATTTTAAAATAGGTTTTTTAACAGGTGGTGTAATGTTAACTATTGGTATGGCAGTTGAAGCAATTGTATTTGCAATATCTGCTTTTGAACCTGTTGATGAAGATTTAGACTGGTCTTTGGTTTATCCTGAATTAGCTGGTGGTAGATTGAGAGATAAAGATAAAGCTGAAGCTAGAGAAGCTCAAAGTTTATTATCTCAAAAATTAGACGATATGTTAAAAGAAGCAAAATTAGATGCTGGTTTAATGAAAAGTTTAGGAGATAGTATTCAAAACTTTAAAGGTGCTGCTGAAAATATTGCTCCTGCAGTAGATTCTATTGCTGCTACTAATAAATACAGTGAACAATTATCATTGGCAGCTGCTCAAATGGAATCGTTAAATAGTTTATACAAAGTTCAATTAGATAGTACTGGTAGACAGGCTGAGATAAATGAGCAAGTTGCTATAAATGCTGGTAAATTAAAAGAACAAATGGAATCTTTAGCAACCAATTTATCATCTTTAAATGGTGTATATGGAGGTATGTTATCTGCAATGTCTAATAAATAATTAGTTGTTTATTTAAAACAAATTTTATTAATCAAAAAAACTAATTAAAATGGCTTCAGGTAAATTATCACCAAGGCAAAAGATGATAAACTTAATGTATTTGGTTTTTATTGCGATGTTAGCAATGAACATGTCAAAAGAAGTTTTATCAGCTTTTGGATTTATGAATGAAAAGCTTGTAGAAAATAATTCTACGGCAACACTAAAAAATAACGAAACACTAGCCAATTTAGAAACTAAGGCTCAAGAACAGCCTGATAAATATGGAAACTTATCTAAAATTGCCAATAGCGTTAATCAATTGTCAAAAGATTTTAGTAGTTATTTAGAAACCAAAAAAACACTTTTTTTAGAAGGACAAGAAGATCCGAAGAACTATGAAGCTATGGATCAGGCTAACATTGTAGATGAACATTTTTTTAAAAATGATAAATTTACTGAAGAAGGTCAAGAATTCCTTGACCGAATTAATGGATATAAAAATAGTGTAACAGAGTTGTTAGGTGAAAATAATCCATTAAGTGCAGTAATAAACCAAAGATTTGATACATCCGATCAAAAAACTGAAGATGGAACAGAACCTTGGTTAAAAAACAGATATGAAGGATTTCCATTGATTTCAACCATAACAAATTTAACTTCTATGCAAATGGATGTTAAAACTACCGAATCTGAAATTTATAGTAGTCTTTTAGGTGGACAGTTAGAAAGTGATGTTTCAATGTCTAATTATAAAACTATTTTAATTCCTGAAAAATCTGCCTTTTTTCAAGGTGAAAATTTTAAAGGGAAAATTGTATTAGGGCGTTATGATGCATCTCTACAACCATCAGAAGTTGTTGTTAATGGAAATAAAATCACCAAAATTGAAAATGGGGGAGCTGTTCTAGACTTTCCAGCAGGAGGTGTTGGTGAGCGCGAAGTAAAAGGAAAATTTGTATTTATTGAAAATGGAGAGCCTGTTGAGATTGAAATTAACAGTTCATATGCTGTAATTCCAAAACCGAATAGTGCTGTAATTTCTGCTGATAAAATGAATGTAGTATATAGGGGTGTGCCAAACCCAATGACTATCTCAATCCCAGGAATTCCAGATAATTTGGTGACTGCAACAGCTGCAGGATTAAATAGAAGTACAGGTTCAGGTAAATATACGATGACTCCTGCTGCTGGAAGAGAGGTAACAATTAAAGTTTCTGGTAAATTGCCAAATGGACAAACTGTAAGTTCATCTCAAAATTTTAGAATCAAAGACATTCCTTCACCACAAGGAACTATCAGAAAAGAATCGGGCCACGTTACTATGCCTAAATCTAGTTTAGAAAATTCAACCGTTGGGGCTGAATTACCTGATTTTGATTTTGATTTAACGTTAAGTACAACTGGTTTTACCTTAAAAGTACCTGGACAAGGTGCAGTTGTTGTTAGAGGAAGTAGAATGGATGCGGCTGCGAAAAAAGCTATTGCGAAAGCTAAAAGAGGTGATGTGGTTACAATATTCGACATAAAATCTTCGTTAGTAGGTAACAGTGGATATAAAATAAAAAATGCTTCACCAGTAAGTATTGAAATTCAATAAACTGAAAAATTTAATGATGAGTAAGAAAAATATTGGAATTTTAATTTTGGCGTTTGTGTTGTTTCAAACAACATTTGCCCAGTCAAATCTTTTAAATGCTAAAAGACCTTCCGATATTGGTAAAAAAACAGTTGCACAATTAGCTGTAGATAATGATAAACCTTTAGAATATGGCTATGTTGATGATAGAGATATCCTTTGGTCTAAAGTGGTTTGGGAATATATAGATTTAAACGAGCGTATTAATTTACCTTTATATTATCCAGTTGACACAACGAATGTTTCCAAAAATAGAAGATCATTGTTTGATACACTTTTAAAAGGTATTAAAAATGATGATATTACTGAAGTTTATGATGATTCCTATTTTACAGCAAAAATGACAAAAGCTGAAATAAATAGAAAATTATATAGAATTGACACTACTGATGCTGGTTTTGATGAGTTAAATGCAGGTGCAGTAAATATAGATGAGTATGTTGATAAAATAAACCTGACTTCTCAAGATATTGAAGGATTTAAAATAAAAGGGCTTTGGTATTTTGACAAGCGTCAGGGTGAATTAAAGTATCGATTACTTGCTTTAGCTCCTATAGCACCAGATGTTCAAACAATGGGACGTGAAGATATTGATATTACAGAACAATTACCGCTTTTTTGGGTATGGTTTCCCGATGCAAGAAATTTATTGCACGATATGAAAGTATTTAATCCTAAAAATTCAGCATTTCCAATATCTTTTGACCATATATTAAATGCTAGAAGATTCAATTCAATTATTTATAAGGAAGAAAATATTCACGGAGATAGGGAAGTATCACAATATGTAAAAGGAAATTCATTATTTCAAGTTATTGAATCCAATAAAATTAAAGATCAAATTAGAGATAAAGAACTCGATATGTGGAATTACTAAATTGTAGTTTTAAATATAATACAAGAAACTCTTGCAATTTGCAGGAGTTTTTTGCTTTAAATATTTCTTCATAAAATGAAAGTAGATTATATAATTGTTGGTTTAGGTTTAGCGGGTTTGGCTTTTTCTAAAGAGTTAGAAAAATACGGCAAGACCTTTATTATTTTTGAAGATAATTCCCAAAATTCTTCTATTGTAGCTGGAGGAATGTACAATCCAGTTATTTTAAAGCGTTTTACACCAGTTTGGAATGCTATTGAACAACTAAAAGTTGCAATTCCTTTTTATGAAGAATTAGAAAAACAACTCAATTCAAAATATCATTATCCTGTAAATATTTATCGAATTTTTAAATCTGTTGAAGAGCAAAATAATTGGTTTATTGCAAGTGACAAGCCTATGCTTTCAGAATATATGATTCCTGAAATTGTACATGAAAAATATTTTGGAGTTTCAGCAAAATTTGGTTTCGGAAAGTTGAAAAATACCGGTAGAATTGACACAAAATCAGTATTAGAAAATTATAGAAATTACTTATTAAAAAGAAAACTAATTCATACAACAAAATTTGAATATTCTGAATTAAAAATTAAGGAAGAAACTATTGAATATAAAGATGTAAAAGCTACTAAAATCATTTTTTGTGAAGGATTTGGATTAAAAGAAAATCCGTTTTTTAATTATTTACCAATGCAAGAAGCAAAAGGTGAATTGTTAATAATACATGCACCGGATTTAAATGTTGATTTTTTAATAAAAGCAGCTGTATTTGTACTTCCTTTGGGAAATAACTATTATAAAGTTGGAGCTACTTTTAATTGGAAAGATAAATCCAAAATACCAACAGAAGAGGGTAAGATGGAATTGATAAATAAATTAGAAACGTTTATAACTGTACCATATAAAATTATAGACCATATTGCAGGAATTAGACCTACTGTAAAAGATAGAAGACCTTTAGTTGGAACGCACCCAAATTATAAAAACATAGCCATTTTAAATGGTTTAGGAACGCGAGGTGTAATGATTGCTCCAATTGCCGCAAAAGCCCTTTACAGCCACTTAGAAAAGGGTTTAGAATTGGATTCTGAAATTTCTATTGCTCGGTTTCAATAGTTTTTTTATAATTTGGATTATAGTGAACAAAAATATTAATCCATATGATTCTTGAAAAACGTAAAGAAATTGGAGCAGTTAAAATTAATACGATTACAATTGGAATAAAACTTTGTAACAAACTTAGCTTAAAAAGTAAAGTTGAAATAGCAAAAGTAATTATTGAAATTCCAACTGTAAGCCCATAAGTTACATACATTGCTCCATAATAAAATGATGGCTCCATCATATATTTAAGTTCGCAATGTGAGCAATTAGTTTTCATTTTAAATGCTTTTCTGAATTTAAAAATATTATTTTCTTCCATAAAATCACCTTCATTACATCTTGGGCATTTATTAAAAAAAATGCTATAAAGCTTTGTTCCTTTTTTAAACATATTGTTTATTAAAATTATAATAGATTTGCAAAGTTAAAATTTTTGAATTAGTTATTTGTAATAAATTATGCTAAACGCACACAATGTATCCATTTCATTTGGAGGAACCGAATTATTTTCAGGAATAACCTTTAAGTTAATTTCTGGTAATAGAGTAGGACTAATAGGAAAAAATGGAGCAGGAAAATCTACTTTACTTAAAATTGTAGCCAGAGAATTAGATTGTGATTCTGGAACCATGGCTTTTGAAAAAAATACAACTATCGGTTTTTTAAAACAAGATATTGAGTTTACTTATGGCAAAACCATTTTAGAAGAAGCCTATTCAGCTTTTGTTGAAATAAAAGAGGTGGAAAAGCAATTGGCAGAAATAAATAACCAGCTTGCAGAGCGTACTGATTATGAATCGGAAAGTTACCACACTATTTTACATGATTTAGATGATTTAACACATAGGTATGAGCTTTTAGGTGGTTATAATTACCAAGGTGAAACTGAAAAAATATTGCAAGGATTAGGTTTTAAAAGAGCAGATTTTGAAAAGTTAACAGAAACTTTTTCAGGTGGTTGGAGAATGCGTATTGAATTAGCAAAATTGTTACTTCAAAAAAATGATATTCTTTTATTGGATGAGCCTACAAACCATTTAGATATTGAATCTATAATTTGGTTGGAAAATTTTTTAAAAGGATATGCAGGAGCAGTTGTTTTGGTATCGCATGATAAAATGTTTTTGGATAACGTAACCAATAGAACTATTGAGATTTCATTGGGAAAAATTTACGATTACAATAAGCCTTACACACAGTTTTTAGAGTTAAGAAAAGACATTAAAGAAAAACAGCTTCAGGCACAAAAAAACCAAGAGAAAGAAATAAAACAAACCGAACAATTAATTGAAAAGTTCAGGTACAAAGCTTCCAAAGCAGCTTTTGCACAATCGCTAATTAAAAAGCTAGAAAAAGTAGAAAGGATTGAGGTTGATGGAGATGACAATGCCACATTAAGTATGCGTTTCCCTGTTTCAATTCAACCCGGTAAAATTATTATTGAAGCTAGTGATTTGGCTAAAAATTATGGCAGTAATCAGGTATTGGAAAATGTAGATTTATTGATTGAAAGAAACAGTAAAATTGCTTTTGTAGGTCAAAATGGTCAAGGTAAATCAACGCTAGCAAAAATGATTGTTGGTGAAATAGATTTTAATGGTGATTTAAAACTCGGACATAATGTTCAAATTGGTTATTTTGCCCAAAATCAGTCGGAATATTTAGATGGAGAAAAAACGGTACTTCAAATTATGGAAGATGCATCTACAGATGCAAACAGAACTAAAGTACGTGATATGTTAGGTTCGTTTTTGTTTAGTGGTGAAGATGTAGATAAAAAAGTAAAAGTGCTTTCCGGAGGTGAGCGTAACCGTTTAGCTTTGTGTAAAATGTTGCTAAATCCGTTTAATGTTTTAGTAATGGATGAGCCAACTAACCATTTAGATATTGCTTCAAAAAATGTATTAAAACAAGCTTTAAAGAATTTTGATGGAACTTTAATTTTGGTTTCTCACGATCGTGATTTTTTACAAGGGTTAAGCAATAAGGTTTATGAATTTAAAAATAAGGTAATTCGTGAATACTTAGGCGATATTGATTATTATTTAGAGCAACATAATTTAGAAGATTTCAGAGAAGTTGAAAAAAGAACTATTGAAAAAGAAGTTGTAATTTCAACAGGAAAAGATGCATATTTAGAAAATAAGCAAAAAGAAAAGGAATTAAAACAATTGAAAAATAAATTGAGTAAAGTTGAAAAGCAAATTGCTCAATTGGAAAGGGAAGTTTTAAATTTAGATGCTGAAATTTTTGAAAATTCTGAAGAGGTGACTTCAAATCCAGATTTTTTTAAAAATTACCAATCCAAAAAAGAATTGTTAGATGATTTAATGGATGAATGGGGAGCATTGCAAGAGGAAATAGAAACATGTTCTTAGAAGCTAAAAACAGTAGAATTCAACAAATTCATTTTTCTGAAATTTCCGATTCAGGAGTTTCATTATTTATTAAAAGAGAAGATGAGTTACACCCTTTTATTTCAGGTAATAAATACCGCAAGTTAAAGTACAATTTAGTTGAGGCTTCAAATCAAAACAAAAAAACGTTGCTAACATTTGGAGGTGCTTATTCTAATCATATTGCTGCAACTGCTGCCGCTGGTTTTCAATTCGGCTTTAAAACTATTGGTGTAATTAGAGGTGAAGAATTGGCAAATAATATTGAGGAAGTGCTTAAAAAAAATCCAACCTTAAAGTTTGCTTCTGAACATAATATGCAATTTTATTTTGTTTCCAGAAGTGAATATAGAAATAAAACATCAAAAGAATTTATTGATGATTTAAAACAGAAATTTGGCGATTTTTATTTAGTTCCTGAAGGTGGAACTAACAAATTTGCAGTGCAAGGTTGTAAAGAAATATTAACTAAAACAGATGAATTTTACGATGTTATATGTTCAGCTATTGGAACTGGTGGTACAATTTCAGGGATTATAAATTCAACAAAAAAGCATCAAAAAGTTATTGGGTTTCCTGCGTTAAAAGGAGATTTTCTTCAAAATGAAATTAAAAAATATGTACTAACTAATAAAAATTGGAGTTTAAATACTGACTATCATTTTGGAGGTTATGCTAAAGTTTCGGAAGCATTAATTCATTTTATTAATAAATTTAAAAATGAAACAGGTATTCCGCTTGATCCGGTTTATACAGGAAAAATGTTATTTGGTATTGTAGATTTAATAAAAAAAGATTATTTTGAAACAGGAACTAAAATTTTAGCAATTCATACTGGTGGTTTACAAGGAATTGAAGGTATGAATGTTTATTTGGAAAAGAAAAATTTGGAAAAAATAGTGTAATTATGAAGTTAAAGTATTTTTTAATTGGAGTGTTTACAATTAGCTTATTGGTAAGTTGTAAATCGAAAAAGAAACTTGCTGAAAAAGCTGAAAATATTCGTAAAGAAATGGTTATTAAATCTTCAAAAGATACACTATCCAATTCAATTTCAAATACTACAGCAGGCAACTCAACTATTAAAAACACCACTTTAGCTTATATAGAAACATTTAAAGATGCTGCTATGAATGAAATGCGAGTTTATGAAATTCCTGCAAGTATTACCTTGGCGCAAGGTATTTTAGAATCTTCAAGTGGAAATAGTCAATTAACAAAAAATTCTAACAATCATTTCGGTATTAAATGCCACAAAGGTTGGGAAGGTGGAAAAATTTATCACGATGATGATGAAAAAGGGGAGTGTTTTAGAGTTTATGATGATCCTGCAAATTCATTTAGAGACCACTCTTTGTTTTTAACAAGTCGCTCAAGGTATTCAAAGTTATTCAAGTTTAAAAAAGGAGATTATGTAAAATGGGCAAAAGGATTAAGTGAAGCAGGTTATGCCACAGATAGGCGTTATCCTGCAAAGTTAATTGCGCTTATTGAAAAATATGATTTGCATAAATATGATACAGAAGTTTTAGGGAAACCATTTGAAATTGTTCCAGATGCTAATACTTTTAATCATATTGTAATAAAAGGGGATACATTGTATTCAATTTCGAGAAAATATGGATTATCTGTTGATGAACTTAAAAAGTTAAATGGCTTAAATTCTAATGATATTAGTATTGGACAAACATTAATTTTATCTGAATAAATATTATATATGACAGAGAAGGAGAAAATGCTTTCAGGAAAATTGTATAATGCAAGTGATGCTGAGCTTTCATTAGAAAGGCATAATGCACGTTTATTATTTCAGAAAATTAATTCAATTGGGGATGCTAATAAGGAAGAAAGAAATAAACTTTTTTATGAATTATTTGGTGAGGTTGGCGATTCTTTATGGATTGAGCCACCATTTTATTGTGATTATGGTTATAATATTAGTTTAGGAGACAATGTTTTTTTTAATTTTAATTGTTGTATTCTCGATGTTATGCCAGTTGAAATTGGAAACAATGTGTTAATAGGACCAAATGTTCAAATTTACACAGCTACGCATCCAATAAATGCAAAAGAAAGAGCTACTATGTTAGAATTTGCGAAGCCAATTAAAATAGGAAATGATGTTTGGATTGGCGGAGGAGCAATAATTTGTCCAGGTGTAACCATTGGAAACGGAGTAGTAATTGGAGCAGGAGCTGTAGTTACTAAAAATGTTTCTGATAATGTTTTTGTTGCTGGAAATCCTGCAAAAGAAATTAAAAAGATAGCTAATTAGAGATTTCTTACAATTATTATTTTTTTGAATTTTATACAAACTTCCAGTAATTTAATTTAAAGAGCATATTTTAAATCTACTTGCCAATTATATTTTTCACCGGCATTTAAGGTTAGTAATCCTTTTTTGTTATTGAAGCTATTTGGAGCACAAGTCATAGGTTCAATAGCAATGCAATCTCTAGTGTCTGGCGTATACACTTGTAAAAAACTGTTAGGGCTTTCTGATGAAAATTCTATATTTATTTTATAATCACTTGTTTTAAAATATGATTGTGAATTTTTGGTTATAAAACAATCATCTAAAAATGTATCGTTAATTTTTAAAGGTGTTTTAAATATTAATGAAGTTTCTTCAGTAGGAATCATATTTTTATTTACCAAGTATTGTTTTTCAGCTTCAAAATCCAAAACACTTTCACTCAAATTTTTTACCTTAAAATAAGGGTGCCATCCAATTCCAAAAGGAAATGGATTTGTTCCAATATTTTTCACATCAAAATCCAAGCTAATTTTATTATTTGTAAATGTATAGGTAATATCAAAAGTGTATAAAAACGGAAATCCTTTAGCTGTTTTAGTATTTGTATAGCTAAAGGTTACTTTGGCATTATTTTCTGAAGTAGATTTTTCTTTAATAGTAAAACTTTTGTCAAAAACATGACCATGAAGACTATTATTTAAAGCGGTTTCATTTATATCAAGTTGATATGTATTATTTTCAAATTTATAAGTTCCGTTTTCAATTCTATTGGGAAAAGGAAATAAAACAGCCGAATTGTATTTGTTTTTATAGGTGTTGAGACCAATTTCGTTTGGAGTTATACCATCAATCAATTCAATGCCATTAATTATTACTTTTTGCAATGAAGCTCCTAAATTTGGATAGATTATACTTTTAAAATTTAATTTTTTATTTGAAACAATTACTTCATTAAGAAGCGGGTTTTTGTTCTCCTTAGTTGTTATACTAAACATTATTTTCTGAATTATTTTTTTTTGGAGCTCGTTTTGCGTCTTTTAAGCATTTATTTAGCATCCATTCTAACTGTCCGTTAGTTGAACGAAATTCATCTGCAGCCCATTTCTCAATTGCTTTGAGCATGTCTTCATTAATTCGTAATGCAAATGCTTTTTTCTTAGACATAATTTATTTTAAATCTTTTACAAAGGTGGTTATTATATTTGAAAGTTCCTTCATAACAGGGAGTTCAGGGTTGTTATAGGATTGCATATTTTCAGTTAAATCACCTTTAATTTCCTTAAAAATATGATTCATATTTTCAATAATTTCTAATTGAGAATTTTCATTTGATTTATGCAGTAATTCGGCATCTATATTTTTGGTTTGAATATCTTTAGAACCATTAATAATTAAAATTGGAATTTTTAATTTAGCAATTTCAGCTTGTGGATTGTATTTTATCCAAGAAATTAAAAAGGGTTGAACTTGCTTATTAAATAAAGAAATTAACATTGGATTAAATTCTTCTACAGTATTTCCAATTTTTAGTTCATTTAATATTTTTACTGTTTCATCTTTTAAAAAGGGTGCTTGTAATCCAATTTGTTCAATTAATATTTCATCTATAGATCTTCCTGCTCCTTCTAAAGAAACAAACCCATTCGCTTTTTTTTTGGCAGCAATCATACCAACCAAGCTTCCTTGGCTATGTCCTGCAACCACTATATTAGAGTAATTATCAGTTTTTATAAAATAATCAATCACACTTTCAGCTTCATTTATAAAGACTTCAAAAGTAAGTGAGTCAATTTTTTTTGTATCCTCTTTTGTGAAGGAAAGTACACTTTTATCAAATCTAAAAGTAGCTATGTTTTCCTTTGCTAAATCTTCTGCTAAAAATTTTATCGAATTATTTTTAGACATTGTACTATTTCCATTTCTATCAGTTGGTCCAGAGCCTGGAATTAAAATTAGTAACGGAGCTTTTACTTCTGAATTTATTGATAAAAGTGTTCCGTTAATTGTTGTTGAATTTGTTGGAATACTTAACTCTAACTCGCTGAATTTTATTTCCTGTGAAACTGCAAAAGTTGAAATGAGAATGATAAAAAATGAACATATTTTAGATTTCATTATGTAAAAATTTATGTTTGTAAGTGTTTAAAACTCTTTCAAGCGCTGCTTTTTTTTGAGTTCCAATTAGTATTTTTTTCCATTCATTTAATGTTGAAAAAATTACAGCTATTAAACTAATGGATATACCAATATAAACTATGGATTGATTAAAATTTTGGTCTTCAGTAAAAACTTTCATAAGATAAAATGATTAAGAATTTAGTTTTTATTTTTAGATTGATTAGCAAAAGCTGCTGAAAAAACAATTCCTACACCAACACCTAATGCAATATTGTTTAAAGCAATTCCTAAAGCCGTTCCAATTGCAATTCCAATAGCTATTCCTTTTGAAGATTTACTTAATTTATCCATTACCTATTTTTTTCTCTTTCTAAAATAACTTTAGAGAAATCACCATGTCCGTTTGCAATTGCACTTTTAACTTCCCATCCTTCTCTTGAAAATTGATTTAAAACATCCTCAAAAACAGCATCTTTTTTCCAAAAATTCTTTTTAATAACTTTGTATTCTTTCATAATGTTGGGTTTTTTATAAAGTGAAAAGAAAATAAAATAAGTTGCAAATTAAGAGGGTTAAGTAAACTAGAAATGTAACCATTTTAATGATTTAAAGTTCCTGTATTTACAATAGGAGTAGTGTCTTTATCAGAACAAAGAACTACCATTAAATTGCTGACCATAGCGGCTTTTCGTTCTTCATCTAATTCTACAATATTGTGCTTTCCTAATTTATCAATAGCCATTTCAACCATACTTACTGCACCTTCAACTATTTTATGACGCGCAGCAATTATTGCAGTTGCCTGTTGACGTTTTAACATAGCATTTGCAATTTCTTGAGCATAAGCCAAATAGCCAATACGCGCTTCCAATACTTCAATTCCTGCCATATCTAAACGTTCAGATAATTCTTGTTCTAGAGCTTCACTTACTTCATTTACACTTGCTCTTAAAGTTATTTCTTCAGCTTGGCCATCATCTTCAAAATTATCATAAGGATATAAACTAGCTAATTTTCTAACTGCAGCATCAGATTGTACACGCACAAAATTTTCGTAATTATCCACATCAAAAGCTGCTTTAAAAGTGTCCTTTACTTTCCAAACCAAAATTGTACTAATCATAATTGGGTTTCCAAGTTTGTCATTTACTTTAACACGTTCGCTATCAAAATTACTTGCCCTTAGAGAAATTCCTCTTTTTTTATAAAATGGATTTGCCCAATAAAAACCATTTTCTTTTACGGTACCAATATACTTACCAAAAAGTAAAATTACTTTTGATGTATTTGGATTTACTAAAAAGAAACCTGGAATAATAATAATTGTAAATATTACCAGAGGTATAAAAAATGCAATAGCAGAGTTTACTAAGCTAAAAATACTAGCGGCAATTAAAAGCAGTAACATAAAAAGCATAAAATAACCATTTGATACTTTTATAATTTTTTCTTGTGTCATGATTTTTGAATTTATAATGATATTAAAATGATATCATAAAGATATAAAATAATTTTTATATTTTACAAATATTTTAACAAACTTTCTTTTTACCTTTGATGAAAATATTTTAAAATGAAATCAGGTAAGACAATTTATATAGTATTAGCTTTTTTAGTTACTTTTTCAACAGTAAATGCAACTAGTCCAGATTGGGGAGCAACAGGGCATAGGACCATTGGTAAAATTGCCGAAGACTATTTAAAAGTGAAAACAAAACGTAAAATTGCTGAATTGTTAAACGGACAAAGTTTAGCATTGGTTTCAACATTTGGAGATGATATTAAGTCTGACAAGCGTTACAGAGAATTTTATACTTGGCATTTTGTAAATATGCCTTTTGGAGTTAGTTACCAGGATTCTGAAAAAAATAAGGATGGAGATTTAGTAACAGGAATTAAAAAATGTAAGGAAGTTATTTTAAATGTAAATACAAACAAGGAAGACAAGGCATTTTATTTAAAACTATTGGTGCATTTAATGGGTGATTTACATCAGCCAATGCATGTTGGTAGAAAAGAAGATAAGGGGGGAAATACCTTTCAATTACAGTGGTTTGATAACGGTACAAATTTACATTCGGTTTGGGATTCTAAAATGATAAATCATTATAATATGACTTATACTGAATTGGCTGAAAATGCAGATAAAATTACAAAAGAACAAGTTAAGTATTTACAAAATGGAACCATTGAAGATTGGGTAAATGAGACACAAACATTCGCCATTAAAGCTTATGAATCTGCTGAAATTGGAGAGAATTTACGATATAATTATATGTATGAAAACTTTGGATTGGTGCGTTCTCAATTACAAAAAGGTGGAATTCGTTTAGCTAAATTGTTGAATGAATTGTTTTCTTAATTTTATAATCAAAAATTAAACATTATAGGTATTCCAGCGTCTTTTTTCTCTTACTAATAATGATTTAAATTTATGTGGAACATCAATTTTTATTATAGTTGGTAGAAATGTTTTTGGATGCAAAAATTTTATTTCAGAAGCGCACAAAAACAAACCTTTCCCTTTATGAATTGTTTGTGCATTACCATATAATTTATCTCCTAATATAGGATGTCCAATGGAAGCCATGTGAATTCTTATTTGATGTGTTCTTCCTGTTTTTGGAGTTACTTTTAAGCAGGATAAATCGTTATATTTCAAAGACTTTACTACTTTTATTATTTCAAAATTAGTTTCAGAAGGTTTATTTTCTATCGGTAAATTTATCATTCTATTTTTACAAACTTCACCAATAACAATAGTGCAATAATTTTTTTGAATGGTTTTGTTTGTAAATTGATTTCCAAGCTCTATTTGCGCAGTTTTAGTTTTGGCAATTAATAAAATTCCAGAGGTTTGGTTGTCTAATCTGTGAACTGGAGTTGGTACAAAAAGCGCATCAGGTTCATTGCTTTTTTTTAAGTTAAAAGGAAGTGCATTTGCAACTGTTTTAAATTTATTACCACTTACGGTAATACCAGCGGGTTTATTTATAGCTGCAATATGTTCATCTTCAAAAAGCACTTCAAAGTTGTATTCAAATACTTTTGGTTGAATGCTTGGATCTTCAATTAAATCTAAAACTTGCCCAGAATTTACCCAAGTACCAGTTTGTGCAATTTCTCCATTTGCTAAAATTAAACCGCGTTTAATTGCTTTTTTAACTCCACTATTTGATGGAATATAAACCTCAAAAACCTTAGGAGCATATTCTTGTAGTCTAATTTTTTCTATGCCTTCAGGAACAATATGTGAATAAATTGTATTAATAATTTTAATTTTGGGTTAGTTTTTTTATTAATTGCCTTATACTAAAGACGCCTCTCAAACCTAAAAGTTACATTAACTTTGGTTTATAATTATTAATAAATTGTTAAAATAGCGTTTTAGAGGTACTTGTTTTTATAAAGTATTTCTAATATTTCTTTATAGTCAAAAGACAATTGAAGTTGCATTGCCTTTTCAAAGGAAAACCAATTATAATCACTAACTTCTTCTTCCTGAATTATTATTTTACCAGACCAATTTCCTAAAAAGCGATAATATTTTCGTTCTTGCCAAATACCAGTTTTTATTATTTTGGTAGGTAAAAAATTTAAATTACACTCTTCCTTAACTTCTCTAATCACATTTTCTTGAGCCGTTTCGCCTTTTTCTGCTCGTCCTCCGGGACAACCCCAAAAGCCAGGATAATTTTCGGTATAATTAGAACGCTGAAGTAATAATATTTTTTTGTTTTCTAAAATTATACCAGAAGCAGCAAGTACCATATTTATTAGTTATTGTTGGATAATTCCAATGGTAGCTGTTTGACCGGTTGTTAGATTCCATTCTTTGGATGAAATAAGATTACCATTTGCATCATAAACAGCTAATTCGGCAGTATTAGGTCCTGAAAAACCCTGATTTAAAGCTTGAAAATCTATTCTATTATATCCTTTTTCTAAATTAATATAATACACATAATAGTTTGCTTTTAAGCCAATATTATCACTTATTACTTGTTCATTTAAGTAAATTCTTATTCTGTCTCCATCAATAGCGCTGTAATCTCTACATTCAATTTTTACAGATTTTGTGCGGCTGGTTACTGTGCCTAAACTAAAGTTGCTTTTTAATTTTGCGTTTGTAACATCCTTTCCTTTCCAATATTTTTTACCAATAATATCACTATCCTCAGGCAAATTCTCCAACATGAAATTTTGGTTGGAGTTAGATTTATTTGCATTTAAATTTTTATTAATTGCTTCCGTATTCAATTGTTTTTCAATTTTAAGGTCAATTGGAGAACTAGGATTTACAGTTGAATTAAGGGTTTTGGCTTTTAATTGGTTGGTACTTGTAGTGCTATTAATTTCACTATCAATTTTTTTAATTTTTGTTGTGTCGTTTTGTGAATATGAATTAACTGAAATAACACCAATTAATAAAATACCAAGAAATAGTTTTAATGAAATCTTCATTTTTAGATTTTAATTCAAGTAATAGCAATAAAAATGCCAATTTTATAATTACCTAATATGCTGGCAAAAATAATAAAAAAAAGCCTCAACAATTGTTAAGGCTTTTCTAAAGTTTATGTAACTTTTTTTATTTAATCA
This sequence comes from Lutibacter oceani, assembly GCF_003384935.1. Lineage (GTDB taxonomy): Bacteria > Bacteroidota > Bacteroidia > Flavobacteriales > Flavobacteriaceae > Lutibacter > Lutibacter oceani. The sequence continues at coordinate 195,020 of NZ_QTTQ01000009.1, read as the reverse complement.
TTTGAAAACTACGTTTTATAAAAGTAGTTAACTCTTCTCCGTGCAATAAACCTTGAGATAGCTTAGCTAAATCAAACGCTTGTTTAATTAAACGCTCTTGTTTCTTTTTAGTTTTAGTATTTAAAATTTCACCAACTAATTCGTTATTGGTATTTACAACTAAATTGTACATATCTGGAAAATTACCCATTCCCATCATTCCACCACCACCAGTTGCCTGCATTTCTTTCATTCTGCGCATAAATTCTGGTTGCGTAATCATAAACGGATTTGCGTTAGAATCCATAGCTTCTAATTGAACAGTATATGTTTCTTTTGGAATTGCTTCTTCAATTATAGGTTTTAAGGTTTCTTTTTCTTCATCAGAAAGTTTACTAATCTGATTTTCATCCTTTTTAATTAAGTTATCAACATGGTCTGCATCTACTCTTACAAATTGGATATTCTCTTTACTTCCTTCTAATTTTTGAATTAAATGCGAAACTATAGGAGAATCTAACAATAAAACTTGATATCCTTTTTCTTTAGCAGCATCAATATAACTATGTTGAGATTTTACATCTGAAGCATATAAAATTACTACTTTATCATCTTTATCAGTTTGAGTTGGTTTTATTTCTTCAACCAATTCTTCAAAGGTAAAATATTCTTTATCTACTGTTGGATACAAAGCAAACTTGTCAGATTTTTCGAAGAATTTTTCTTCAGAAAGCATTCCGTATTCAATAATAACTTTAATATCGTCCCATTTAGCTTCAAAAGCTTTACGATCGTTTTTAAATAAACTAATTAGTTTATCTGCAACTTTACGCGTTATATAACTTGATATTTTTTTAACGGCTCCATCTGCTTGTAAATAAGATCTGGAAACGTTTAAAGGAATATCTGGAGAATCAATAACTCCACGAAGCATTTGTAAAAAATCTGGTACAATACCTTCTACATTATCTGTTACAAATACTTGATTTTGGTATAGTTGAATTTTGTCCTTCATTGGATCTACACTTTTACTCAACTTTGGAAAATATAAAATACCAGTTAAGTTAAAAGGATAGTCAACATTTAAATGAATATTAAATAAAGGTTCTTCAAATTGCATTGGGTACAATTCTCTGTAAAATTCTTTATAATCTTCATCACTTAAATCAGTCGGGTTTTTTGTCCAGGCTGGTGTTGGATTGTTAACAATATTATCTACTGTAATTTTTTCAGGTTTGGCATCTTCAGCCGCTCCTTCTGGTAATGGTAAAGATTCTTCACGTGTTCCAAACTTAATTGGAATAGGCATAAACTTGTTATACTTATTTAGTAATTGAGTAATTTTACCTTCTTCTAAAAATTCCAAAGAATCTTCATCAATATGAAGTACAATTTCTGTTCCTCTTGTTGTTTTATCAGTTTCTTCCAATGTATATTTTGGACTTCCATCACATTCCCAACGAACAGCTTTTGAACCTTCAACAAAAGATTTTGTAAAGATTTCAACTTTGCTCGCTACCATAAATGAAGAGTAAAAACCTAAACCAAAATGTCCAATAATTCCAGAGTCTTCTACTTTGTCTTTGTATTTTTCAACAAATTCTTCAGCTCCAGAAAAAGCGACTTGGTTAATGTATTTTTCAACTTCTTCACCAGTCATACCAATTCCTTGGTCTATAATTCTAATTTCCTTTTTGTCTTTATCAACTTTTATTTCAATTATTGGATTTCCAATATCACCTTTAACTTCACCTAAAGTTGATAAATGTTTTAATTTTAAAGTTGCATCCGTTGCATTCGAAATTAATTCACGTAAAAATATTTCGTGATCAGAATACAAGAATTTTTTAATAATAGGAAAAATATTCTCTGCAGTTACATTAATATTTCCAGTTGCCATATGTATAATTTTTTATTTATTATTAATATTTTTTAATAGTCAAATAGAATACCAAACTTTTAACTGTGACAAACTGGCACTTTCACTTTGTTTTTTTGTAATTAAATTGACTTGGAGAACTGAAATTTTAACACTACTTTTAATTTTTATGAAAGCAAATTTAGATTATGATTATGTAATTATTGGAAGCGGTTTTGGTGGCTCAGTAAGTGCATTACGCTTGTCTGAAAAAGGCTATAAAGTGTTGGTTATTGAAAAAGGAAAGTGGTTTAAAAGCGAAGATTTTCCTAAAACTAACTGGAATCTTAAAAAATGGCTTTGGGAACCTAAACTAAACTTGAAAGGTTTTTTTAAAATGACTTTTTTAAATCACGTAACAGTTTTGTCGGGTGTTGGAGTAGGAGGAGGTTCTTTAACATATGCAAATACATTACCCATACCAAAAAAGGAATTTTTTAATTCTGGTAGCTGGTCAAATTTAAATAATTGGGAGGAAGTTTTAAGTCCGTTTTATGATATAGCCTATAAAATGTTAGGAGCTGCACAAAATCCGAAATTATATGCTGCCGATATGGCTATAAAAGATATTGCCAAAGAAATTGGTAAAGAGGAACATTTTAAGCCTTCAAAAGTAGCAGTATATTTTGGTGAAGCAGGAAAAATTGTGAATGATCCTTATTTTGAAGGCAAAGGACCAAATAGATCAGGTTGTATTCATTGTGGTGCTTGTATGACAGGTTGTAGGTTTAATTCAAAAAATACCTTAGATAAAAATTATTTGTATTTGGCACAAAAGTTAGGTACAAAAATTATTGCAGAAAAGGAAGTTTATAACGTTTCGGTTATTAATGCTGAAAATGGAAATGATGGATATAAAGTTGAATTTAAATCAAGTATTGGAAACAAACAAAAAGATAGTATAACCACAAAAGGAGTTATTTTTTCTGGTGGAGTAGTTGGTACAGTACCTTTATTATTAAAGTTGAAACAAAAATCGTTACCAAATTTATCTGAAAAAGTAGGCTGTAATGTTCGTACCAATAATGAATCGTTATTAGTTGTAACATCAACAGAAAAAAAGCCTAAAGATTACTCTAAAGGATTAGCAATTGGTTCGGTGTTGCATACCGATAAAAACAGTCATTTAGAGCCGGTGCGTTATGGGGAAGGATCTGGTTTTTTTAGAATTTTAACAGTACCAATAATTCATAATAAGTATATGGTTTTAAGGTTGCTTGGTATTTTAGGCTTGGCATTTAAATATCCTTTAAAATTATTTAAAACCGTTTTTGCTAAAGATTATTCAAAACGTACTACGATACTGCTTTTTATGCAAACTTTAGACAGTACTTTAAGAATAAAACTTGGGAAAATCACCAAAATGAAAACACAAACCGAGCAGGGTAAAAAGCCAAATGCTTTTATTCCTGAAGCACTTGAGTTGGGTAAAAAATTTAGTAAAAAAGTAAAAGGAATTCCTTATGCAAATATTACCGATGTTTTATTGGGTACTTCAACAACTGCTCATGTTTTAGGTGGTGCAGTTATGGGAGAAGATATTTCAAAAGGTGTTATTGATAAAAATAACCAGGTTTTTGGGTATAAAAATATGTTTGTTTGTGATGGCTCTATGATTTCTGCAAATCCGGGGGTAAATCCTTCTTTATCCATAACCGCAATTTCAGAACATGCCATGAGTAAGATTCCTGTTAAAATAGAAAAACCATTTTAGCATTCAAAATTTAAATAATTATGAAAAAAGACAATTATATTTTAGTTGATGGATTTAAACATTACAGGTATCTGCAAGAATCTTATTCTGAAAATGAAATGCTTAGCAAATCGAAAAACTATTTTGAATGGGCAAATAAGCGTAGATCTGTACGTCATTTTTCTGAGAAACAAATTCCTATTGAAGTAATTGAAAATATTATTAAAACTGCTTCAACAGCACCATCAGGCGCAAATAAACAGCCCTGGACTTTTTGTGTGGTAAAAAGTGCTGAGATAAAAAAAGAAATCAGATTAGCCGCTGAAGAAGAGGAGCGAAAAAGTTATAATGAAAGAATGAGTGATGAATGGTTAGAAGATTTAAAACATTTAGGTACTGATGCTAATAAACCTTTTTTAGAATTAGCACCTTATTTAATAGTTGTATTTAAAAGACCTTATGAAATTGACGCAGACGGAAATAAATACCAAAATTATTATGTAAACGAATCTGTAGGTTTGGCTTGTGGAATGTTAATTTCAGCAATTCATAATGCAGGTTTAGTAACTTTAACCCATACACCAAGCCCAATGCGTTTTTTAGAAAAAATATTAAAAAGACCCGCAAATGAACGTGCATTTTTATTGTTACCAGTAGGATACAATTCTGAAGAATCTTATGTTCCTGATATTAAAAGAAAAACAATGGAAGAAGTGATGAAATTATATTAAAAAAGGCAGCTAAGCTGCCTTTTTTAATATAATTATTGCTTTATTTCAACTTCTTTTTTTACAATTGGATTTTCTTTAATAATTCTATTTTTAACATGTTTTTCTAACCATTGATCTTGTTCCCAAAGCATATGTAAAACAGATTCTTTAGCGCTATAACCGTGACTTTCTTTAGGGAGCATTACCAAACGAACTGGAGCACCAAGACCTTTTAAAGCATTAAAATAGCGTTCACTTTGTAATGGATATGTTCCCGAATTGTTATCGGCTTCACCATGAATTAATAATAAAGGAGTCTTCATAGTATCTGCGTGCATAAACGGTGACATTTGGTAATAAATTTCAGGAGCTTCCCAATAACTACGCTCTTCACTTTGAAAACCGAAAGGAGTTAAAGTTCTATTATATGCTCCACTACGTGCAATGCCAGCTGCAAATAAATTAGAATGCGCCAGTAGGTTTGCAGTCATAAAGGCACCGTATGAATGTCCTCCAACTGCAACTTTATTTGGGTCTATATATCCTAAATTATCAACAGCATCAATAGCAGCTTTACCATTTGCAACAAGTTGTTTAATAAATGTGTCATTTGGTTGTTCATCACCTTCACCTACAATTGGGAAAGATGCATTGTTTAAAACTACATAACCTCTAGTTACCCAGTAAATTGGAGAACCATAATTTGGATACGTAAATTCATTTGAATTTATTGTACTTTGTCCTGCACTACTTTTATCTTTAAATTCCCTTGGATATGCCCACATAACCATTGGATATTTTTTTCCTTTTTCATAATTTGTTGGTAAGTATAAGGTTCCGGAAAGCTCTAAGCCATCTTCACGATTATATTTAATAACTTCTTTGTGAACATTTTGAATACTTTTAAAAGGGTTTTTAAATTGAGTTAAAGAAACAACGGGATTTGAACTTTTTTTAATATTTCTAATATAATAATTTGGATATTCGTTTTTAGATTCTATTCTAACAACTACTTCCCCTTTTTTCATATTTAAGGCATATAATATACCTTCAACTTTATCTGTTAATTTAGATTGGTATAACCTTTTTGTTTTTAACGTTTTTAAATTCATTTCATCAACAAAAGGGAATTTTCCTTTTTCACTGTATCCATCACCAATTAAATAAACATTATCTTTAATTAAGTCTAAAGTATATTTACCATATTGATTTCTTCTGGTAACAAAACTACCAGGATCATTATAGCTATCTTGGTAATTTCTATCTGAAATAATTATAGGTTTGGCATTTATGTTTGAAGGATTAAAAACATAGGATTTAGTGTTTCTAGTATTCCACCAATAGTCTTGTGCAATTGCAGTTTGTTCATTTCCCCATTCAATACCTGAAAATCTTCCAATTGTTTTTAAAATTGATTTTTCTTTTCCATTAAATGGTGCATTTAATTCAAAAACTTCATCTCTAAATACAACTTCTTTGGCAGGATCTCCTTCATCTAAGGCTTCACACCAAACAAGTGTTGCGGGTTTATCATCTCTCCAGGAAAAATTTCTTTTTCCTTTTCTAACAGCCATAAATCCTTTAGGTAAATCTTCTATTAATGGAATTTTTAAAAAGTCGGAAATAAGGTTTCCATCTAAACTGTAAATGGATGTTTTTGAAGGAAATCGTCTGTAAGGCACTAAATATGAAAAAGGTTTTTCAATAGTAGTTACCATAATATAATTTCCGTCTGGAGAAAAGGAAAGACTCCTATACATATCGTTTCCTTTCCATAAAGTTTTATTTCCATCAATTGATATTTTGTATAATTCAGCCAGCGCTAATTGTTCAAAATTATGTTCATCACTTTTATTTTTTAAAAGATCTTGGTAAGTTCTGTTTTGAGCTTTTACACCTTGTTCACTAACAGATATTGTTGGTCCTGCAGGTACTGCTGTTTTTGTATCAATTAACGGTTTTTTATCTTTTGAAATAAATTTAACCAGCAAAGAATTATTGTCTTTAAACCAAGAATAGGGCATTCCTGTATTAGCATTTAAATTAGGATCGGTTATTTTTTTTGCTGATTTTGTTTCAATGTCTAAAATCCAAAGTTCTACACCGTTGTTTACAGTATTAGTGAATGCCATCATTTTTTCATTTGGAGACCATGAGAAGTTAGAATATCTTCCGTTTGAAGGCAAACCGGTAGCTGTTTCTTCAATGTTGTTTCTTCCAACGCGTACTTTAATATCTGTATAATAGCGTTGTCTGCTGCTTATGTTGGTTTTAGGATTAATTCGCAAGCCACCAAGTCGCATTTCAGTTTCAGAAAGTTCTTCTATAGTTTTAAAGTTTGAGCGATATAAAAAAACAAAATTTTCACCTTTGTCATCCATTCGCATGGAAGGAGCTAAAGGAGCTTCTGCAAGTTCTAAAATTTCTTTGGGCGGTTTTTGATAGGTAAGTGCTTCTTGGGCATATATAAATGAACCCAAAAACAAGATTGCTATAAAAAATAAATTTTTCATATTGAAGTTGTTTAATTGATATTGATTTCTATCAAAACTACTAAAACAATAATATTTACCCTATTAATAAAATGTTAAATAGCCCGTGTTTAATTTAAATGTCACGAAGCATTTCAGTAGGTTTTTTTTCTTTCCAGGTTCCGCCAGTAAAATCAGGAACTTTTATAGGAGCACTGCCTTGTGCAACAGATAGTTCAGATAGTGGTGTAACGGCACTCCAAAGAATACTATCGTACACATTAATATCTAATGGTTTGCCTTCATTTAAGCAACGGATTAATCTGTAAATCATAACAAAATCCATTCCTCCATGACCAACAGCATTCTCAGAAATTTGAGTTCTTAATTTTTGCCAAAGAGGATGGTCGTATTTATCTCTGTACTCTTTATATTCTGCTGTTTCTAGCCATTTATGTCCCCATTGTAATTCTTCATGACCAACATACAATCTGGAAGGATATCCCATATGAACAGCTTTTGTACCTGTAACTGTATTTAAACGGTTATAAGGTCTTCCTGTATGCACATCAAATTGTAACATAATGGTTTTACCTAATTTTGTTTTAATAAGAGTAGTATTCATATCGCCACACTTAAATTCTTGAATTGGATTATTTTTTTGTTTGGCGGCTTCACTTAAGCTTTGTTCTAAAGAACTCATTGAAGTTAAAAAATCATAGGTATCTCCACGCCCAATATCCATATATTGGCTTACAGGACCTAAGCCATGTGTGGTGTAAAAGTTACCATTTCTATTTGCATGATGTTTTAATCGCCATTGATCTTCATAATACGTTTCATGTAGCATATGCATTCGTAAATCATGTATATATGCACCTTCAGCGTGTGTTAAATTTCCAAAAACACCCTGTTTTATCATATTTAAAATCCATAATTCTTCACCATTAAAACAACAATTTTCCATCATCATACAATGTTTCTGAGTTCGTTCAGCGGTATCAATTATTTTCCAACAATCTTCTAAAGTATAGGAAATTGGTACTTCACTAGCAACGTGTTTTCCTTGTTCCATTCCATAAAGAGCCATTGGTGTATGCATTTCCCAAGGAGTAGCAATTATTAAGAGGTCAATATCATCGCGTTCGGCAACCTTTTTCCATTCTTCAGGATTTCCAAAATATAAATCTGCACCATTTGGTTGTACAGTTTTTAAATGCACATTTAATTTCTCAACTTTTTGTTGTTTTAAATCTGAAATGGCTATTATTTCAGCATAATTATTTTGAATTAACCAATCAAACATTTGAATTAGTGTATTACCTCTGTTTCCAGCACCAATTAAGCCAACTCTTACTTTATCAATTTTTGGAGCAGATAGACCAAAAGCACTTCCGGTTGCAGTTCTACCCAATAATTGTTTAATTTTTTGTTGAGTTTCATCTTCAACTGAACTGTTTTTAGAGTTTGTACAAGCAACCGCAGGGGCTAAGCCAAAAAAAAGTGCCGCACGTGTTGATAAATTCAAAAAATCTTTGCGATTCATCATAATGTTAATGTTTAATTGGTTATTATTGTAATAGTTGTAAAAATATGGAGTTTTTACTAAGTTTGATATAACGATTATAAAAATATAAAATAATATGTATAATTCTAAAATAACAGGTCTTGGTTACTATGTGCCTGATAACGTAGTAACGAATGATGATTTGTCCAAAATGATGGATACAAATGATGCGTGGATTCAAGAAAGAACTGGAATTAAAGAGCGCAGATGGATTAAAGAAGGAAGCGGAGATACTTCAGCAGTTATGGGAGCTAAGGCATCCAGAATTGCAATTGAGAGATCGGGATTAACAAATGAAGATATAGATTTTATTGTATTTGCCACGTTAAGTCCAGATTATTATTTTCCTGGATGTGGAGTTCAAATTCAAGAAATGTTGGGTTTACGAACAGTTGGTGCATTAGATGTTAGAAATCAATGTTCAGGATTTATTTATGCTATCTCGGTTGCGGATCAGTTTATTAAAACAGGAATGTATAAAAATATTTTAGTTGTTGGTTCTGAATACCATTCAGGAGGTTTAGATAAAACAACTAGAGGAAGAGGTGTTTCCGTTATTTTTGGTGATGGAGCAGGAGCAGCAGTTTTATCAAGAACTGAAGATAATACAAAGGGAATTTTATCTTCCCATTTACATTCTGAAGGAAAGCATGCTGAGGAACTAACCGTTTTAGCACCAAGTATAAGACATTGGGTTCCTGAAATTATTGAAGCAAATGATGAAAATGATGAATCGTATTTTCCATATATGAACGGAACTTTTGTGTTTAAACATGCAGTTGTTCGCTTTTCTGAAGCTATTATTGAAGGATTGAAAACAAATAATTTAGAAGCTACGGATATTGATATGTTAATTCCGCATCAAGCAAATTTGCGAATTTCTCAGTTTGTTCAAAAGAAATTTAAATTAACTGATGACCAAATATTTAATAATATTCAAAAGTATGGTAATACTACTGCTGCATCAGTAATTATAGCGTTAACTGAGGCTTGGGAAAAGGGAAAAATTAAAGACAATGATCTTGTTGTATTGGCCGCATTTGGTAGTGGATTTACCTGGGGAAGTGTTATAATTAGATGGTAATTATCAGTGAAAATATTAAAATAAAAAACCTCTAAAATGCAAGTTTAGAGGTTTTTTTAAAGGTTATTGGCTAATTAATTCAAATAATTACAATATCCTTTTTAATATTTTTATTTAAAGAAGTGTTACATAATAAAGACGATACATTTCATTAAATATTACACTTCGTCTTGTTAAAAAATAGTTAATTAAATTTTGAAGATAATTTTTTAAATAAAGCCTCCGCCACTTTGCGTTTCATTATTATCTCTTGATTTTCTTCCTTTTGCTTTATTTTTTCCGCCACCAAAACGGTACATAAATCCAAGATAGGCAGTTCTGCTTTCCCAATTAAATTGACCAGTATATGGATAAGGGTTTTCTGATTCGAATTTAAATTTCATTCCTTCAAAAATATCATTAACTCTTAAGCTAATAGTCCCTTTTCCTTTTAATACATTTAAACTAGCTCCAGTGTTAATCATCCACATTGGATCAACTTTAAATTGTATAGATTTTCCGCCTCCTCTGTACATTGCAAACAGTTGAAATCTAAGATTTTTTGTTGCTGTAAAGCTATTACTTAGTCTAAAATTTAAAGTGTTATTTGTAACCTCAATTTGTTCTCCATTTGCTAAACCGCTTTCTTTTTGGGTGTACAAATCAAAACTTGCATTAGTTCTCCACCATTTTGCAACTTTATAGTTTGAAGAAACTTCAAAACCATATCTATCATTACTAGCAGTATTGTTAAAAGATAATTCAACTTTATCTTCATCTAGTGGGTCAATATTTAAAGTTCGGTTAATATTATCATTAACCCTTCTGTAAAAAGTTCCTATTGTAAAAGAACCCTTATTGTGTTGTTTTGTGTAATTAAATTCATAAGAATTTGTAAACTGTGGTTTTAAATTTGGGTTTCCAACAGAAGTTATTAAAGGCGTGCTCCATTCTCTAATTGGATTTACTTGTCCTATTGAAGGACGGTCAACTCTTCTGCTATAACTTAATTGAAACTGATTTTTTTCGCTTGGGTTGTAGGTGAAAAATGCAGAAGGATACACTGAGAATATTTTATCTGAATAATTTAAAGTCTCTGATCCTTTTACAAAACTGCCTTCCACATTATATTGTTCAAAGCGAGCACCTAATTGCATGGATACTTTATTTATTTGCTGATTGTAATTTACATAACCAGCATAAATATCTCTATTGTAATCAAAAGAGGTAAACTCTTTAAGTTTGGTTTCATACCATCCATTTCCATCATTAATTAATTCATTATTTGAGTCATAAATAAATTCATGCTGAGTTGTAATATTATTGTTTGTAGTTTCATTAAAACGAGCTTCTAAACCAAGCTCTAATTTTGAATTTTCTGATAAAGGATTGGTATAATCTATATTATATAATCTTGTACCTCGTTCATTTTTAATAATATCATTATAATTACTTGTAAGGTCAAAAGGACGAACTAGTTCTTTGTAATCAGCAGATTCTGGACTGTCAGAATCAGAAAAATTAGCTTCAAATTCGATACTGTGTCCCTTTTTTTCAAAATCTAAAGTATAATTAAAATTATATGCTTGTGAATTTCTTTCTCCATTAACAAGCATTGGACTGCTACTATCTAAAATATTATCAAAAGTGACTCTTGTATCACCATTGAAAATATTTTCCGTCATATTTTGAGTCGTGTAAAATGAAAATGTATTTTTTTCATTTATATAAATATCAGCTCCTACTTTTAAAAGATGAGATGTGCTGTTATCTAACATATCAAAATTTTGCACTGAATTATTATCATTACGTTCAACAATACCATAGTTTTCACTTTTACCATCGTTTATGCCATAATTTGCAAAAAAGTTTACCTTTCCAGTTTTAAAATTCATATCTAAAGAACCATTGAATCTATTGTTTTTACCCATAGTTAATCCTGTATTGGCAGAGCCATTAAAGCCAATGTTAGAGTTTTTATGTAATACAATATTTATAATTCCACTCATTCCTTCAGGATTGTATTTTGCAGAAGGATTGGTTATTAATTCAACACTTTTAATTGATGTTGATGGTATTTGTTTTAATAACTGGGCAGCATCAATATTCGTAGGTTTACCATCAACTAAAACTCGTACATTTTCATTTCCCCGTAAACTAATATTTCCGGTTTGGCTATCTACAGAAACAGATTGAACATTATTTAATAATTCTGACGCGGTAGTTCCTGCAGCAGTTAAATCTTTACCTACATTAATAACTTTTCTGTCAATTTTTTGAGAAACAGTTGAGGTCTCAGCAACTACAACAACTTCATTTAACTGTGAAGCCTCTTCTTTTAAATAAATAGTTCCTAAATCAATTCTTGAATCAGTTTTAGAGATGTTTATTTCTTTAATTTCAGTTTTATAACCTATAAATTGAATTTCAATAAAATTTTTTCCTTCAGAAAGCTGTTTGATTGAAAAGTTTCCATTATCGTCAGTAATTCCTCCAGTTGTAGGTTTTTTTGCTGCATCTTTTACAATAATTGTTACATAAGGGATTGCTTGTTGAGAACTTGCGTCTATTACCTTTCCATATACAACACCAGTTTTAGGATTATTATTGGAAGGAAGTTGAGCGGAAATAGTTAAAGAAAGTAAGATACTGCAGAGTAAAAATATTTTTTTCATTTATAATTATTTTGAGTTAGTAGTTTGTATGATTAAATAAATCTGTATTGTGTTATATACGAATAGCGTCTTCTGTTATTCCAGTTTTTACTTTTTGAAGTAGGAGTTGTTTCAAATGCTGTTTGATTCTTTTTTTCGTTTGCTGTTTTCATTTTTAAATTGAATTAGATTATTTGTAATCTTTTATATGCCAAACAGACTATTAAGTGTAACAGATGTTACTTTGTTTAACACATTTTAACTAATTTTAACAAATGAATAAGAAAACACTGGTAATTGGAGCCTCACTAAATCCAACTAAATATTCAAACATTGCTATAAAAAAGTTACTAGCTAATGAATTCGAAGTGAGTGCAATAGGTAATGTTGAAGGAGAGGTTTCAGGAGTTAAAATTTATAATTCAAAAGAAATATTTCAAAATATACATACCGTTACACTTTATTTAAATGCAAAAAATCAAGAAAGTTATTATGATTATATTTTGTCTTTAGAGCCAAAACGTGTGATTTTTAACCCTGGAACTGAAAATAAAACGTTGGAAAAACTACTAGTTAAAAACAACATTGATTTTGAAGAATCTTGTACGCTAGTATTATTAAGTATTGGAGCATATTAATTAATTTCAAAGACTTTACCTGTTTCAGCTAAATATGTATTTTCAAAAATTTCTTGAGCTTCCGTTTTAAATGCATCAATATTTTTGTACCTACCACTGTAATGCCCAATTATAAGTTGTTGTACGTTTGCCTGTTTTGCAATTTGGGCAGCTTGCTCGGCTGTTGCGTGTTTAGTGGTAATAGCTAGGTTTTCTTTATCTTTTAAAAAGGTAGTTTCGTGGTATAAGCAATTTACATTTTTAATATGTGGTACTATTTCAGGGAAATATGAAGTGTCGCTGCAAAATGCATAACTTTTAGGAGTTGTAGGATTTAATGTTAGCTCACTATTCTCAATTGTACTGCCATTTTTTAATTTAAAATCTTTTCCGTTTTTTAGATTTTGATAATCACAGATTTCAATTTCCTTGTATTTAGAAATGACTTTCATATTTAACCTGCGTTCACCTATTTTTTCTTTAAATAAAAAACCGTTTGTATATACTCTATGATCTAATGGTATTGTATGTACTTCAACTTTAGAGTCTTCAAAAATAAGTTCGCTATGTGTTGCTGTTAATTCGTGAAATAATAAAGGATAATTTGTCCAGGAATTTGAAAGTTTTAATTGCAATGTAATTATTTCTTTTATCCCTTTTGGACCGTAAATATGCAATTCAGTTTCTCGGTTTAACAATCTAAAAGTAGAAATTAATCCTACCAAACCAAAAAAATGATCTCCGTGTAAATGAGAAATAAAAACATGTTTTATTTTAGAAAATTTTACACCATATTTTCGTAATTGAACTTGAGTTCCTTCTCCACAATCAATTAAAAAATTATGGTTTTTTATTTCTAAATATTGAGAGGTTGGGTTTGCGTTAACTCTAGGTGTAGCAGAGTGACAGCCTAAAATGGTGAGTTTTAAACTCATCTAATTACAAGTCTTTTTGATACAATCTCAGTGTCAGATTGTAATGAGTAAATATACATGCCATTTGTTAAATCGTCACGATTAAATGGTATGGAATTTATTCCTATTTTCGCATTTATTCTGGTGCCATAGACAGTTTTACCTATAAGGTTTTTAACTGTAATTTCCACTAATTGTTCTTTTGTTGATCTAAAACTAATGCGAGTTTTAATTGTTAATGGATTTGGAGATGCTGAAACAGATAATAGCGTAGTTGTAGGTTCATTTTTTTTAATAACACTACTATCCTTTTCTTTTTGTTGTGCAAAAGAAAAAGTAAATAGTAATAAGAAAGTTATTAAAAGTAGTTTTTTCATCAATAAGCCTATTGGTTTTAAAATCCTAAATCTCGTTCAATCGCATCCATTTCTATAATGTCAATCGCTTCTGTAATTGTTGGTACAACATTAAGTTCATCTGGAATTTCATCAATATTAATTCCTTTAGAGATAATAACAAAACTTGTGCCGTTTTCTTTATGTTGAGAACTTAAACTCAAAAATAACAATAATTCTTCTATTTTTGTGTTAATTTTTTCTGAAAAGTCTAAAATTAAATGTGCTCCTTCAAATTTTGATAGCTCTTTTTCAAGATTTACTTGAAATTCACCTAATGAATTATTGGTAGGTTTTAATAAAGTATATTTTTCAGTAGTTGTTATTTTCATTGTTTGTGTCTTTCAATTTGTTGTGCCAATAAATAAATTACAGCCATTCTAATTGCTACTCCATTTTCTACCTGATGTAAAATAATTGATTGATCTGCATCTGCAACATCACTTGTTATTTCCACACCTCTGTTAATGGGCCCTGGGTGCATTATAACAATCTTCTTGCCAAGCGAATCTAATAACTGTTTATTAATTCCAAATAGTTGTGTATACTCTCTTGTTGAAGGAAAATAATTTATTGCCATACGTTCATTTTGAACCCTTAATACATTAGCAACATCACACCATTCCAATGCTTTCTTTATATTGTTTTCAACACCAACACCTAAATTTTCAATATATTTTGGAATTAGTGTTTTTGGTCCACAAACTTTAACTTTTGCTCCTTGTAACTTTAAAGCATAAATGTTAGATAATGCAACTCTTGAATGTAAAATGTCTCCAACAATTAATACTTTTTTACCAGTTACACTTCCTAATCTTTCTCTAATAGAATACGAATCAAGCAATGCCTGAGTTGGATGTTCGTGAGTTCCATCTCCTGCATTTACAATACGCGCATTTACATGTTTAGATAAAAAATCACAAGCACCAACGTTTGGATGGCGCATTACAATTAAATCAACTTTCATTGATAAAATGTTGTTGGCAGTATCAATAAGTGTTTCTCCTTTTTTTACTGAAGATTGGCTTGCAGAGAAATTGATTACATCGGCCGATAAACGTTTTTCAGCCAATTCAAATGAAAGTTTTGTTCTGGTGCTGTTTTCAAAAAATAAATTTGCAATGGTTATATCTCTTAGCGAAGGAACTTTTTTAATAGGACGGTTAATTACTTCTTTAAAGTGATCTGCAGTTTTAAAAATTAAATCAATATCAGCTTTATTTATATGTTTTATTCCTAAAAGGTGTTTTACGCTTAACTGACTCATATAATTAATTATTTATTATATAAACGGCGTCTTTTCCGTCTTTTTCTTTCCAATTTACGGTTACTCTTTCTTCATTAATAACATCTACTTGTCTTCCTCTATAATTTGGCTGAATTGGTAAATGTCTACTAAATCGTCTGTCTATTAATACTAAAAGTTCAATGTCAGTTGGTCTTCCAAACGATTGAATTGCTGTTAAAGCAGCTCTAATACTTCTTCCTGAAAACAAAACATCGTCTATAAAAACAACATTTTTATCTTCAACAATAAAATTAATGTTTGTTTTATTAGCTTCTAAAGGTTCTCCTCGGCGTCTAAAATCGTCTCTATAAAAAGTAATATCTAATTGCCCTAACTGAACATTTACAATATTGTAATCTTCCTTTAAAATAGCAACAAGTCTTTCAGCTAAGTAAACTCCTCTAGGTTGAATACCTATAAGAACAGTGTTTTCAAAATTATTATGATTTTCAATTAACTGACAAGCTAACCGATGAAGAATTATGTCAATTTCTTTAGAGTTAAGAAGAATTTTTTTACTCATTGCAATACCAAACATTGTTTGGAATACAAATATAAGGCATTTTGTTAATTAATTTGTTAAAAACATTTAGAAGTTATTATTAAATTATGCTTTTGTTCTTGTACTTTTATTTTCATAGTAATTATTTATTCTTGTATATGTCTTTAACTCCAAAAGAAAATAATTTACCCTTGTCTAAATTTGAATCAATGTTAAAAACCGATAGTGTCTATTTTTTTGACTCTATTGAATTTGAGGAGATTATACATTATTATATTGACTCTGGAAAAATTTCATTAGCAAAAAAAGCAATAACACTTGGTTTAAAACAGCATCCAAATTCTGTTTTATTAAAGTTATTAAAAGCTGAGTTACTTATTTTTGATAATGAATATGATACGGCTTCAACTTTATTAAAAGAACTACAAGCCATTGAACCTACCAATGAAGAAATTTATGTACAACAGGCCAGTATTTTTTCAAAAAAAGATGAGCACGAAAACGCAATAAATTCTTTAAAAATTGCTTTGGCTTATACCGATGATAAAGCAGATGTACTTTCTATGATTGGAATGGAATATTTGTACTTGGATAATTTTGATGAAGCCAGGTTGAATTTTGCAAAATGCTTAGATGTTGATTTTGAAGATTATTCCTCACTTTACAATGTAATTTACTGTTTTGATATGCAAAATCAACATGAAGAAGCTGTTGCATATTTGAATAATTATATAAATAAAGATCCTTATAGTGAAGTTGCTTGGCATCAATTAGGAAGACAATATTTTATTTTAGAAAATTACAATGAAGCTTTAAGAGCTTTTGACTATGCTGTTTTAATTGATGAACAATTTGTGGGTGCGTATTTAGAAAAAGCCAAAACGTTAGAGCAGTTAAACGAGTTTACAGAGGCCATTGAAAATTATAAAATTACTATTGATTTAGATGATCCAACTTCTTTTGTTTTTCTTAGAATTGGCGAATGTTATGAAAAATTGAAAAGAAATACATTAGCTATTCAATATTATAAAAAAGCAGTTCACGAAGATCCTTTATTAGATAAAGGTTGGTTGGCAATTACTCAATTATACCTTCTAAATAAAAATTACAATAAAGCATTATTTTACATTAATAAAGCTATTGAAATTGATGATAAAAATAGCTTGTATTGGAGAAAATATGCAGAAATAAATTTAAAATTAAACTTTTTTGAAGAAGCGGTTGAGGCATTCCAGAACTGTATTTTATTACAAGACTATGATATAACAATATGGGTAGGTTTAAGTGATGTTTTATGTTATTTAGGAGATTTTGAAGATGCTTTAACTAATTTATTGAAAGCAAAAAAATACTTTAGAGATTTTTCAGAAATTGAATACAGACTAGGAAGTATTTATTTTAAATTTAATAATAATTTAAAAGGGAAAAAGCATTTAGAGCAAGCATTATCTATAGATTTTGAATATTTTCATGTAATAAAAGATTTATTCCCTGAAATATATAAAAAGAAGGAGGTTATGGATATAATAAATGATTTCAAAAATACTTCATTATAAAATATTACATTTGTCTTTTAAGTTAAAAGACATATGCAACAAAGAAATTTAATTCATTATTTAGTAATCACCTTAAAAGGAATGGCTATGGGAGCTGCAGATGTAGTTCCTGGGGTTTCTGGTGGTACAATAGCTTTTATTTCAGGTATTTATGAAGAATTACTAACGTCCATAAGTTCAATTAATTTTTCAACACTTAAATTGCTTAAAAATAATGGATTTAAAGCTTTTTGGAAAGCTGTAAATGGTAGTTTTCTGCTAGCGTTAGTATCTGGGATTTTTATAAGTATTGTTTCGTTGGCAAAATTAATTTCTTGGTTGTTGGAAAATAAACCAATACTTGTTTGGTCTTTCTTTTTTGGTTTGGTTTTAGCAAGTATATTATTTATTGGAAAGCAAATTTCAAAATGGAGAATTATAACTATAGTGCTTTTTGTACTAGGTGCTATTATGGCATACTATATAACTACACTTCAACCAATGATTACTGAAAATTCATCGCCTTTATTTCTATTTATAGCGGGTGCTTTGGCAATTTGTGCTATGATTTTACCTGGAATTTCAGGCTCATTTATTTTAGTATTATTAGGTGCATATAAACCTGTTTTAGATGCAATACATGATAGAGATTTTAAGTTACTCGCTATTTTGGCTTCTGGTGCAGTAATTGGATTATTGTCTTTTTCAAAAGTTTTAAAATGGTTATTTAGTCATTATAAAAATTTAACACTTGCTGTCTTAACTGGATTTATTTTAGGCTCCCTAAATAAAATATGGCCTTGGAAAGAAACATTAACCTGGCGTACAAATTCACATGGTTTAAAAGTACCTTTTAACGAACAAAGTATTTCTCCTTTTTCTTTTGATGGAAATCCACAATTAGCAATGGCAATAGTTTTGGCAATAGTGGGGTTTGCGGTAATAATTGTTTTAGAAAAAATAGCAAACATGTCAAATACAAATTAATAAATGGCAAAAGATCGTAGCTTGCTGGATAATTTTTTCCTTTTTTTAAAAGGACTTGCAATGGGAGCAGCCAATAAAGTTCCCGGTGTATCTGGTGGTACGGTTTCATTTGTATTGGGTTTTTATGAAGAGATGATTTATTCCTTCAGAAAAATAAATTATAAAGCTTTTTTATTACTTATTAACGGTAGATATAGAAGCTTTTATAAATATACAAATGCTACTTTTTTAATGTTGGTTTTTGGAGGAAGCATGTTTAGTTATTTTAGTGTTTCTTTAGTGTTAGATTACTTACTTCAGCGTTATGAACTATACGTGTGGAGTGCTTTTTTTGGAATGATTTTAGGCTCTATATTCTATATTTCAAAAGATTTTAACGATTGGAGAGCCAGGAATGTTATTTCTATGGTTTTTGGTGTATTACTAGGTGTTGCCATAAGTTTTATGAGTCCAGCAAAAGAAAATGAGAACCTTTGGTTTGTATTTGCTTGTGGAATTATTGGTGTTTCAGGGATGACATTACCAGGATTGTCTGGATCATTTATTTTAATATTAATGGGTAATTATGTTTTGTTGCTAGTGGATTCTGTAACTATGTTATTTAATACAATTACTGAAGTTTTTACTGGAGATTTTAGTTTTTTGGATAATGCAGAAAGAATGAGATACTTAAAAATAATTGCAACTTTTACTGGTGGTTCGGCATTTGGATTGGTTTTTACATCACACATTTTAGGGTATGTTTTAAAACGCTGGCATCAAATTGTAACAGCTGTAATTATTGGATTTATAGCTGGTTCCCTGGGGATAGTTTGGCCTTGGAAAAAAGAAATTTATAAAATTGTAGATGGAGTAAATTTATTAGATTCCAATGGAAATAAAGTGATAGAAAATTTTAAAAGATATTTTCCTAATTTTTCTGATACTGAAACTTGGATAGCAATTTTGTTTATAGCGGTAGGAGCAGGAATAATTTTACTTATTGATAAATACGGAACAGAACGTAAAGAATATATAGATGAATAATAGAACAAAATATGGGCTTTTAGGAAAAAATATTTCCTACTCATTTTCAAAAAAATATTTCACCGATAAATTTGAAAAATTAGGTTTAACGGATTTAACATATCAAAACTTTGATATCCCTGAAATTGAAGAGTTTCCGTTTTTATTATACCACAAAGAACACGAATTTAGAGGTATAAATGTTACCATTCCCTATAAACAATCCGTAATGCGCTACCTTAATGAAATTGATCCTGATGCAAAAGAAATTGGAGCTGTAAATACCATAAAAATTACAGATAAAAATCAACTACATGGTTACAATACAGATTTTTTTGGATTCAAAAAAGCTATTGAACCATTGTTAAAAAATCACCATAAAAAAGCACTCATATTAGGTACTGGAGGTGCTTCAAAAGCGATTGCATATGCTTTAAAAAAATTAAATATTGAGTATAAATTTGTTTCTAGAAGATTAGCAGATAATGTTTTTTTGTATTCTATGCTAAATGAACAGGTAATGAATGAATATAATATTATTATTAATTGTACACCCCTTGGTACACACCCAAATATAAATGAATCACCTGATATACCTTATGAATTTATCTCTGAAAAACATTTGCTTTTCGATTTAATTTATAATCCTTCAGAAACAAAATTTTTACAACTAGGTAAAAAAAATGGAGCAGTTATAAAAAATGGTTTGGAAATGCTGGAATTTCAAGCTGAAAAGTCTTGGGAGATTTGGAACTCGTAGAAAAATTTCTATTTGTAACGCAACTTTTTGTACCTTTTTGAATCTTTTATAAAATGGTATTGACTGTAAATACTATTAAAATTATTAATGATTATAATTATTGAACCTTAAACATTTTGATATGTTAGACCAAGAAGAGAAATTACCAGTACAAGAAAAAGAGTTATCCCCTGAAAATTCAGGAGCTACCCAAGAACAAATAACCACAAATAAACCAGATTTAGAAAAGAGCACTTCAACCAATGTTGCAGTGGATGAAATTGAAGACAAAATAGCTGAAAGCTCTGAAAACATTGAGCATGTAGCTATTGAAATGGAGGATTATGGTAATTTAAGTTTAGATGAACTAGTTGAAGAATTAGGGAAACTTGTTAGAGAAGGTCAGGTTCAAAGCATAAATAATAATGTTAATAAAATTAAAAGTATTTTTAATGTAAAGTTTGGGAAATTATTAAAAGCTGAAAAGGAGAAGTTTTTAGCAGAAGGCGGAAATGTAGTTGATTTTCAATATAGCAACCCAATAAAATCTACCTATAATAGTATACTTTACGATTTCAAAATTAAGCGAAACGAATTTTATGCTAACCAAGAGGCTAAGTTAAAAACCAATTTAGAAGAAAAATTAGAATTAATTGAAGATTTAAAGCATTTAATAGATAATGCCGAAGGGGCAACTATGTATAAAATGTTTAAAGATATTCAGGCTAAATGGGTGGCTGTTGGGCCTATTCCAAGAGCTAAATATAATGATACTTGGAGGACTTACCATCATCATGTAGAGCGTTTTTACGATTTACTGCATTTAAGTAATGATTTACGTGACTTGGATTTTAAACATAATTTAGAAGAAAAATTAAAGTTAGTTGAAAGAGCTGAAGAATTAGTAAATGTAGAAGATGTTAACGTTGCTTTTAAAGAATTACAGGTACTACATAAATTATGGAAAGAGGATATTGGCCCAGTTGCTAGAGAAAATAGAGAAGAGGTTTGGGAACGTTTTAGTGAAGCCACTAGAAAAGTACATGATAATCGTCATGAATTTTTTAAGGATATGCGATCTAAATTTGAGGGAAATATTGATAAAAAGCTAGCTGTGGTTACTGCAATTGAAGCTATTGATATTTCGAAAAATGAATCAAGATCCGACTGGCAAAAAAGTATAAAGGAAATAGAGGCATTACGCAATAAATTTTTTAGTATAGGACAAGTTCCTAGAGCAAAAAACGATCAAATTTGGTCAAAGTTTAAAGAAGCAACTAGAAAATTTAATGTTGAAAAAAATAAATTTTTCAAAGATGTAAAGAAAGATCATTTTGATAATTTAAATAAAAAGAAATTATTAATTGAAAAAGCTGTTGCTTTAAAAGATAGTGAAGAATGGGATACGGCAACTGAAATAATGAAAAAAATACAGGCTGATTGGAAAAAAATTGGTCATGTTCCTAGAAAATACTCCGATAAACTTTGGAAAGAATTTAAAGATGCCTGTAACCATTATTTTGATAGATTACATAAAAACCAGGATCAAGGAAATAAAGAAGAAATTGAGGTTTTAAATCAAAAGAAAGAGCTACTTTCTGAAATTAAAGAAAAAATTGAAGATAAAACCAAAATTACTATTGATGATTTAAAAGAGTATGTAAAAGATTGGCGTGATTTGGGTAGAGTTCCTCATGAAATGAGACATATTGAAGTGAAATTTAATAAAGTACTGGACAAAGTAGTTGATAAAAGTAGTATAGAGAAACAAGATATTGAAATGATAAAGTTTGAAAACTTGGTAAATAGCTATCTTGAGCAAAAAAACTATAGAAAATTAGATTCTGAGCAATTATTTATAAGAAAAAAGATAGATGAAACTGTTCGTGAAATACAACAATTGGAAAACAATATTGGTTTTATTTCAAATGTTTCTGAAGATAATCCTTTAGTAAAAAATGTTCGTAGTCAAATTGACGTATATAAAGAAAAACTTGATGTTTGGAAAGCAAAACTTAATTACCTTAAGCAACAACTAGGTGGTTAAAAAAAAGCCTGCATTTGCAGGCTTTTTTTTATTCATATTTTAGGTAAGTTGCTACTTCAATTTTTACTTCACTCCACGTTTTAGAAATTCCATCTTCTCCTGTATGTAATTCTTTACATACCGTGTTTAAAGCTGCAATAGCGGCTTGAGCTTGCCAATTATCCAAATCCATAATGGCTTCTATAGTTACCATTTGATCACTTGCCACAAAAGTTATAGGCAATGCTTGAGAAATCTCATTCATTACTATATCAACGGTTCCCGAAGTTTCATTTTTTATATGAATAGTTCCTGATATACTTTCAGTGTTAAGCATTGATCCAAAAAAGAATTTTTTTAATTTTTCATCTCTAATGGTGTCTTTTGTAAATAAACTACTAACAGGAATACTGAATTTAATATTATTTAAAGCTTCTAATGCGGTTTTGGCCTTAGCTTTATTTTCTTCAATATTTAGTGTTGTAAATTGGCCTTTTACGGGTATTTTACTAGTAGTTTTATATGCAGTCCAATTTACAGTTGTAGTTTTAGGTTCTATAGTATATCCTTTTTCTTTAGCATTTACTTCTTTTTTTTCAGTATTCTTATTTTTACAAGATATAACAAATGTTAATGTTAAAAGAAGTAAGATGGGTAAGTGTTTTTTCATGATTTTAAATATTTATTTACAAGTTTAATATACTCTTTTTTTGCTTCATCTTCTGTAAGATGATTTAATTGAAACCAAGCATTTAATTTAAATGCGTTTCTTAATTGTACTTCTCCAGAAGGTTCTTCATAGTTATTGCCTTTTGTTGCTTGTTTGTAATAGGCATAAAATTGCAACATTATATCAGGAGGTAGTTTAATGTCAGTTGAGGAAGCTTTTAAATAAGCCTCATCAAATTCTTTATTTAAGTTTTTTTTCATAACTATATCATTAAATCAAAAAACTAAATTTCAGCAATAACTTGTTCTCCACCTTTTACCTTATCGTTTAAATTTACTTTAATTTTTGTATTTAATGGTAAGAAAACATCTACTCTTGATCCAAACTTAATAAAGCCAGCATCTTCACCTTGTACAACTTGCATTGTTGGTTTTGCATAATTTACAATTCTTTTTGCAAGTGCACCAGCAATTTGTCTATATAATACATTTCCAAATGTCTTACTTTCTATAACAACAGTAGTTCTTTCATTTTCTTCAGACGCTTTTGGGTGCCAAGCAACCAAAAATTTTCCAGGATGGTATTTACTTAAATTCACCTTTCCGCTAATAGGATATCTTGTAACGTGAACATTAAGCGGAGACATAAATATAGAGATTTGTATTCTTTTATCATTAAAAAACTCTTTTTCAAATACCTCCTCTATAACTACAACTTTTCCGTCAACAGGAGCTATAATTGTACTGTCATTTATGGGTGTTTTTCTTTTAGGGTTTCTGAAAAATTGTAATATTAGAATATAAAAAATCAATAAAACAATTGATAAAAATTTATTTAACCAAGTTAAACCTACAAAGTTTTCAATACATATTATTCCAACCCCAACAATAATTGTTGCAATTAAAATTATTTTATAACCTTCTTTATGAAACATAATTATTGAACTAATTGTAAATAAATAAATATAAAGGGTGCAGCAAAAATAACACTATCAAATCTATCTAAAAATCCACCATGTCCGGGAATAAAATTACTACTGTCTTTAACACCGGCTTGCCTTTTAAACATAGATTCAATTAAATCTCCTAATACTCCAAATATACTAACAATTCCTGCAATAACAATCCACTGTGTTTGAGATAGGCTGGTAAATTGATTTGCTAATATAAAACTTGCAATAAATGTAAAAACCATACCACCTATAAAACCCTCAATGGTTTTATTTGGTGAAATACGTTCCAGTAATTTATGTTTTCCAAAATTTTTACCTATTAAAAATGCGAAAGAATCATTAACCCAAATGAGTATAAATACCCCTAAAATTGTTGTGTTTATATAGTTGAAAGATGCATTTAAAAAAGGTATTTGAACAATTAGTGTAAACGGAACTACTATATAAATTATGGATAAAAATATTTTTCCTAAATGACTTATAACTTCTTCTTTTTTAGCAAATAATATGGATGCAAAAGTTATAAAAATGGTTAAAAATAAAGCTACACCTATATATTCAAAAAGCATTCTTGATGGGATATCCTCAACATTTAAAATATTTCCAAAAATAAAAAGTAGGGTGCCAATAATATATGGAAACACACTTTTTAAAGCAATCATCTTTTTAAATTCATACAAGCAAAACATCATTAAAATGAAGAAAAGACAAATGAATGTTATTTTACTAAATAAAATTGAAAAGATTAATACACTTACAAAAACTAACCCTGATAGTGTACGTTTTAAAAGTTTTCCCATAAATTATAAATCTTCAAAAAGCAGTAAATATAAGTTTTTTGAATTTGTGTTTCCATAACTCATAAAATCCTCATCTTTATTGTTAGGATTGTAATTTTTAATTGCACTTATATTGCTAGGTATATTACCTTTATATCTTGTTTTAATTCCAGTTAAACTCTCGCCTTTTGTTTTTACTAATTGACTAGTAGTTGCATAAACAATAAAGTTTTCAGATAATTCTGAAATTTTATGCTCTTTTAATTGATTTGAGGAAAACAAAATACTACCATTTTCTGCAATTAAATGTTCACAACTTAAAAAAGCTGGATGTAAATTTGTTAACTTATCAGTTGTTTTAATATTAATTGATTTTATTAACTTTAAAAGATCATTATCATTACAAGTAATTGTTTCCCATGAATTTTCTTGAACAATTTTAGATATATTTAAAATAACCTCTTCTAATGATGTAGAATACAAAAACTTACCACTATTCTTAATAAAATTTTTTACAAAAATTTGATCAAGTGGTAAGTTTTCAGATTCTAAAGAAGATTCTTCAGATACTGTTTCTTTTGGAGAATTAAATAGTTTTTTGAATATACTCATTATATAGTTTGAATAAATTCAAAATTATGAAAAACTTATTAAATTATTCTTCTGTTTCCGATGAATTTTCAATTTTAGGTTCTTCAAGAGTCTTTTCCTCTTCAACTATTTTTATTTCTTCTTCCTTTTCAAATGGTCTTTGCCCAAAAATAGCTTCTAAATCTTTTTTGAAAATCACTTCCTTTTCAAGTAAAAGCTCGGCTAAAGTAATAAGCTTATCTTTATTTTTAGATAATATTTCAATAGCTCTTTGGTACTGTGCTTCAATAATTTCGGAAATTTCTTTATCAATTGTTTGTGCAGTTTCCTCACTATAAGGTTTTGTGAAATTATAATCAGATTGGCCACTGGAATCATAATACGTAATGTTCCCAATTTTATCGTTTAAACCATAAATTGTAACCATTGCACGTGCTTGTCTGGTAACTTTTTCAAGATCATTTAATGCTCCTGTAGAAATTTTATCAAACATAATTTTTTCAGCAGCTCTACCAGCAAGTGTAGCACACATTTCATCTAACATTTGTTCAGCCTGAACAATTTGACGTTCTTCTGGTAAATACCAAGCTGCACCTAAAGACTGACCTCTTGGTACAATTGTTACCTTAACTAATGGAGCTGCGTGTTCTAACATCCAACTTGCAGTTGCGTGTCCAGCCTCATGAAAAGCAATTGTTTTCTTTTCTTTTGGTGAAATTAATTTATTTTTCTTTTCTAACCCACCTATAATTCTATCTACAGCATCTAAAAAGTCTTGATGATGAACAGCTTTTTTACCTTTTCTGGCGGCAATTAAAGCTGCTTCATTACATAAATTTGCAATATCTGCTCCTGAAAAACCTGGAGTTTGCTGCGATAAAAACTCAAGATCAACGTCTTTATGAATTTTAATAGGCTTAATATGTACTTTAAATATTGCAGCTCTTTCTTTTAAATCTGGTAAATCAACATAAATTTGTCGGTCAAAACGACCTGCACGTAACAAAGCTTTGTCTAATACATCAGCTCGGTTTGTGGCAGCAATTACAATTACGTTTGTATCAGTTCCAAAACCATCCATTTCAGTTAATAACTGATTTAAGGTATTTTCTCTTTCATCATTACCACCAGTCATATTATTTTTTCCACGGGCTCTACCAACGGCATCTATTTCATCTATAAAAATAATTGAGGGTGCTTTTTGCTGCGCTTGTTTAAATAAATCTCTAACTCTTGACGCTCCAACACCAACAAACATTTCAACAAAATCTGATCCCGAAAGTGAGAAAAATGGCACTCCAGCTTCACCTGCAACAGCCTTAGCTAATAATGTTTTACCTGTTCCAGGAGGGCCAACTAATAATGCACCTTTTGGAATTTTACCACCAAGGGATGTGTATTTATCTGGACTTTTTAAGAAATCTACAATTTCTTGCACTTCCTCTTTCGCACCTTCTAAACCAGCAACATCTTTAAATGAGGTTTTTACTTTTTGATCTTGATCAAATAGTTTAGCTTTAGATTTTCCAATGCTAAAAATTTGACCACCTCCACCACCTGAGCCACCGCCAGACATTCTTCTCATAAAATAAATCCATAAACCAATTAAAAATATAAATGGTAAATAAATAAAAAGTTGATCTAAAAGGTTTGTTTTTTCAACGTTAGATGTATCAAAATCTAAAGAGTTTGCCGTTTTTTCTTGGCTTAATTCTTTTTCAAAATTTTGTAAATCACCAAAGTCATAATAATACATTGGCGCATTACTGGAATAAAGAGAACCTTTATTCTTTTTATGCTTTTCTTTTTCTAATGCCTCATTTTTTATGTAAATGTTGGCAATATCTTTATTAACAATAACTATTTTATCAATATCATTATCCGTTAATATAGTTTTAAATTCATTTTGGCTCAAGTTTTTTGTTGATAAGCTTTCGCTATTAAAAATTTGATAGCCTATAAAAAGTACAAAAACAATTCCGTAAATCCAGTAAAAATTGAATTTAGGAGTTTTAATATTTTTATTATTTGGTGTATTCTTTTTTTCTTGACTCATTTATTTATTTTTCAATAAGTTGAAATATTGTTTAATTGGATGTTGGTATTTGTGTAATTTTGGCATCTCCCCAAAGGCTTTCAATATCATAATATTCACGAATATTTTTTTGAAAAACGTGTACAACTACATTCACATAATCTATTAAAATCCATTCAGCATTTCCTTCACCTTCAACGTGCCAAGGTTTTTCTTTACATAATTTACCTACCTGTTTTTGAATAATACCTGAAATGGCATTTACGTGTGTATTTGAAGTTCCTGAACAGATTATAAAATAATCACAAACTGTGTTTTCAATTTCTCTTAAATCTAAAATTTGAATGTCGACTCCTTTTATTTCATCTATCGCCTTTAAAATCACCGCTATTAAATCATCTGCGCTTACATTTTTTTTCGTCATTAATTTTTTTTATTTGATTGCAAAGTTATTATTTTTTTATCATAAAATATGATTTCTGTAACTTTGATAAATATATAATTTTCTAAATGAATATAATCAAACTTAGTGCCATTGATTCTACCAATTTGTATCTTAAAAAAATGGCTTCAGAAAGTAACCTTGAAAATTTTACAGTAGTTGTTGCTGAACACCAAACTAAAGGAAGGGGACAAATGGGGACTAAATGGACTTCTGATAGGTTTAAGAATCTAACATTCAGCATCTTAATTAATATAAAGAGGTTTAAAATTGAAGAGCAGTTTTATTTAAGTATGGCTATTTCTTTAGGTCTTTTAAACGTGTTAAAAGGGCAGGTTAAAGTACCTGTTTTTATAAAATGGCCAAACGACATTTTGGCAGTAAAAGACAAAGTTGCTGGAGTGTTAATTGAAAATAATATTGGAGGTAGTTTTATAAAACAATCTATAGTAGGTATTGGACTAAATGTGAATCAAGAAAACTTTTCAAATGAACTTGAAAATGTTACTTCTCTAAAAATTTTAACAGGACATACTTTTAATTTAGATGAATTATTGTTGAAAATAGTAAACTCTATAAAAAAATTTGTTCAATTTATTGAATCTAATAGATTACAAGAACTTAAGAAATTATATATAGAATCGCTTTTTAAAATGAATAAACCATCTATGTTTATTGATAAAAATAACGTTATTTTTTTAGGAAAAATTGTTGATGTAGATAAAAATGGAAGGCTTGTGTTAGAGCTGGAAAATGAAACGATTCGCAAATTTAATTTAAAAGAAATAAAATTTGCGAATCGTTAAAATCTTTAAAAAATTATAATTTACTAGCGTTTTCTGTTAGTGTATTTATAAATTTTTGTAGAGGTCCTTTCACCATCATTGCCATCATTGGATTAAAATCACCTTCAAATAATAATTGTGTTTCACAAGTATTTTCAGAAACTGTATTAATATTAACTGTAAGTGAAAAATCTAATTTACTACTTGCAGCTCCTAATACAATTTTATCAAATTCTTGTTTCTCTTTTGTCACTAATCTAATCTCTGGCATACCTTTTAAACCAAACACAAACGAATCACCGTCAACTTCAAATTTTGTGTTGTTTTCAGGCATTAACTGTTCAAAATTATTTAGATCTAATAAAAATTCAAAAAACTCTTTTTGAGATTTATTTATTACTGATTTTTTTGTTTCTAAATTCATAATACATTTTTATTGATTCCACTCACTTGGATTTTCTCTCCATTTTTTAAGTGTTTCTAACTCGCTTTCTGAAATGTAATTACTATCAAATGTTTGCTCTAATAAATGATCATAATCACTTAAAGTAGTTAATTTAACAGCTGCTTTTTTGAAATTTTCTTCAGCAACACTGAAACCATAATTAAATATAGCTACCATTCCTTTTACATTAGCACCTTCATCTTTTAAAGCCTTTACAGCATTTAAACTACTTTTACCAGTACTTATTAAATCTTCAACCACAACAACATTTTTGTTTTTGTCTAAAAAACCTTCAATTTGGTTTTTTCTACCGTGGCTTTTTGGTTCAGGTCTTACATAAATAAAAGGAACATTTAAATGTTGTGCTACCAAAACCCCAATTGCAATTGCACCAGTTGCAACACCAGCAATTACATCAGGTTTTCCATATTCTTTTTCAATAATATTAGCTAAGTTTTCTCTTAAATAATTTCTTATTTTAGGAAAAGAAAGCGTTGTTCTATTATCACAATAAATAGGAGATTTCCAACCAGAAGCCCAGGTAAATGGTTCATTTGGTTGTAATTTTATAGCTTTAATCTGTAATAGAAGTTCAGCAGTTTTTTTTGCAGTATCTTTGTTCATAATCATGATGCAAATGTATAAAGTTTTTGTTAATGACCACCCAATTATTTTTGTCGAAAATAATAAGATTTCAACAAATTTAAAAGTTATAAATTTTGAAAGTGTTCAAATTGTTGATTTGATTGATGATTTATTTCAATCAAAATACAGTGGCATTTGTTTAGTTTGTTCTAATTTAAAAGAAGATTGGGAAAAATTTAAAGGTTTTTTTAAAATACAGGAAGCAGCAGGAGGTAAAGTTTTACAAAAAGATAAAGTACTTTTTATTTATCGATTTAATAAATGGGATTTACCAAAAGGTAAACTAGAAATAGGAGAAACTATTGAGCAATGTGCATTGCGAGAAGTTGAAGAAGAATGTGGTGTTGATAATTTAATGATTGAAAACCAACTGGAAACTACCTATCATATTTTTGAAAGAAAAAATAAAATTATCTTAAAAATTACATATTGGTTTTTAATGAAAACGGATTTTTCGGGCAATTTAATTCCTCAAACTTTAGAAGGAATTGAAAAAGTTACTTTTAAAAATGAAATTGAAATTAAAGAGGCTTTAACAAATACCTATGAAAATATAAAATTATTGTTTTAAACGTTTTCGTAACTCAACCATTATAATTAATTAATACCCACAAAAAGCATTATATTTGCCACTTTTGAAAAATAACTACTTATGACTGAATTTATTGAGAAAAGAGTTTCAAATGTTAGAAATGATGTTTTATCTGGAATTACCGTAGCATTAGCATTGGTTCCGGAGGCAGTTGCTTTTGCATTTGTTGCAGGTGTTGATCCGTTAGTTGGTTTGTATGCAGCATTTATGGTGGGTTTAATTACTTCAATTTTTGGAGGAAGACCTGGAATGATTTCAGGAGCAACGGGTGCTTTGGCAGTTGTAATGGTAAGTTTGGTTTCTGAAGGAAATGCTCTTGGTGAACCAGGAGAAA
Organism: Lutibacter oceani; assembly: GCF_003384935.1. Taxonomy (GTDB): domain Bacteria; phylum Bacteroidota; class Bacteroidia; order Flavobacteriales; family Flavobacteriaceae; genus Lutibacter; species Lutibacter oceani. Next base: position 164,687 of record NZ_QTTQ01000009.1, on the reverse strand, counting down.
ATTTAGGACTCTATTATTTATTTGCAACCGTAATTTTAATGGGAATAATTCAAATTTTAGCGGGTGTTTTAAAACTTGGAAAATTTGTACGTTTAATTCCTCACCCAGTAATGATGGGTTTTGTTAACGGCTTGGCAATTGTAATTTTTCTGTCACAATTAGGAATGTTTAAAAGAAATATTAACGGAGAAAAAGTTTGGTTACAAGGAAATCAATTGTACTTAATGATTGGTTTGGTAGCTTTAACAATGTTAATAATGTGGGGATTGCCAAAAATAAAACAGGCAAAAAAATTACCCGAAGCTTTAATTGCAATTTTGGTTGTGAGTACCATTGCTATAGTAGCAAAATTTGATGTTGCAACAGTGGGTTCATTTATTAGAGATGGTGGAGGAGAAGGATTAAAAGGTGGATTTCCTACTCCAAATCTTGAAACCTTTTCTAAAGTTCCATTTACTTTTGAAACCATGAAATTTATTTTCCCATACGCATTAATTTTAGCAGCTATTGGTTTAATTGAATCTTTAATGACTTTAAATTTAATTGATGATTTAACTGAAACTAGGGGTAATGGAAATAAAGAATGTATTGCACAAGGAAGTGCCAATGTTGTTACGGGACTTTTTGGTGGAATGGGTGGTTGTGCTATGATTGGTCAATCTATTATTAACATAAAAGGTGGAGGTAGAGGAAGATTATCCGGAATAGTAGCAGCAGTTATGTTATTGATTTTTATTCTTTTTGGTTCGTCATATATTGAGCAAGTTCCAATTTCAGCACTTGTTGGAGTAATGTTTATGGTTGTAATAGGAACTTTTGCCTGGAGTAGTTTTAGAATTATAAATAAAATTCCAAAAACCGATTTATTTGTATTGGTATTAGTTTCTTCGCTTACAGTAATTTTTGATTTGGCAATTGCGGTTATAGCTGGTGTAATTGTAAGTGCCCTTGTTTTTTCTTGGGAAAATGCAAAACGTATTAGAGCTAGAAAGCGCATGAAGGAAGATGGAACTAAAATTTATGAAATTTGGGGACCATTATTTTTTGGGTCAATAACCGCATTTAATGAAAAATTTGATGTTAAAAATGATCCAGATAGTATTGAGATTGATTTTATAGAATCTCGAATTAGCGATCATTCAGCTTTTGAAGCTATTTTAAATTTGGTTCGAAAATATGAAGCTGAAGGAAAAACAATTCATTTAAAACATTTGAGTGAAGATTGTAAAGAATTATTATTTAAAGCAGATGCTAAATTTCACGAAATAATTATTGAAGCAATAGATGATCCTCGATATCATTTGGCTGAAAATCCTGAAAAATTCACCAAAGGTCTTTTTGAAAAATAAGTTAGAACTTATCTAATTCTAAAAAAGATTGGAAATCTTTTTTAGTGTTTATTTATAAATTTATACCAAATCATAATCGCTTAAAGGTAAGTTATAGTAACGTTTACCTGTTATTTTATAAATAGCATTTACAATAGCAGGGGCAATAACTGGCACACCGGGTTCACCTACACCTGTTGGGTTTTCTGTACTTTCAACAATTTCAACATGAACTTTTGGAATTTCGTTCATTCTAATCATTTTGTAATCGTTATAATTACCTTGTTCAATAGCGCCATTTTTAGCTGTAATTTTTCCATAATAAGCTAAAGACATTCCAAAAATTGCAGCACCTTCCATTTGAGCTGTAACTGTATTTTTGTTTACAACTATACCACAATCTATAACAGTATAAATGTTATGAACTTTTACCTTGTTATTTTTCATGGATACTTCAACTATTGAAGCTACATATGAATAAAAACTATAATGAACTGCTAATCCAAACGCATGACCTTCAGGTAGTTCTTTTCCCCAATCAGCATTTTTAGCTGCAATTTTTAATACATTTTTAAGTCGTGCAGTATTGTATTTTATTGGATCTTTTGTATCTTCAATTCTATCATTTCCAATTAAATTTAACCGAAATTCTAATGGATCTTTATTCGCGGCATAAGCTAATTCATCTGCAAAAACATTGATTGAAAAACCGTGAGGAATATTAATAACAGAACGCAGCCATCCAATTCTAACATGAGCTGGAGCTTGCCCAATTTCTACTTTTAAATTTTTAATATCAAAAGGAACATTGGCAGCGCTTGAAATTTCAAAACCAGCAGCATAATCTACGCCAGGCATAAATGTTGAAGTAATTGAAGGTAGTGCAAATCGGTGTAACCATCCCGTTACATTTCCATTTTTATCTAAAGATGCTTTCAGGTATTGAGCACTAACTGTGTGATAATAACCATGTTTAATATCATCTTCGCGAGTCCAAACAACTTGTACAGGAGCATTTATAGTTTTTGAAGCAATTACGGCTTCAACCACATAATCTGGTTTGGATTTTCTACCAAATCCACCACCTAAAAAAGTTACATTTATAGTAACTTTATCTTCAGTAGTTTCCAAATAATCCGTCACTTCCTTTCTTGTTGATTGTGGTGCTTGTGTAGGTGCCCAAACCTCGCAACTATCTCCTTGAACCCATGCAACTGCATTTGGCACTTCCATTGGTGTATGTGCTAAATGTGGCAATTGAAAAGTACTTTCAATAGTTTTAGCTGCATTTTTAAAAGCGTTATTTACATTTCCTAAATCTTTTCCAATTTTACCTTGTTTGTGAACATTTTCAGTAATTTGATTCATGTATTGATCTGAATCATAAACCTGATTATCACCAAAATCCCATTCAATTTTTAGAGCTTCTTTACCTTTAAAAGCAGCCCAAGTATTGGTTGCAATTACAGCAATACCACCAAGAGCACCAAATGGTTTTTCAATTCTTGGAATTTCAATTACATCTACAACACCAGAAATTTTCAAGGCTTCAGTTTTATCAAAAGATTTTACAGTTCCAAATGTTACAGGGCAACGAGCAATGGCAACAAATTTCATATTCGGTAAGCGTTTGTCTAAACCAAAAATAGCGCTTCCGTTCCCGTATTCTTTAGCATCAATACCTTTTAAATATTTTCCTATATATTTAAAATCTTTCGGAGATTTGTATTTTAAATTTTCTTCAGAAGGAATTTCTAAGGTTTTTGCAATTTCAACCAAATCACCAAATGCAATTTTTTTACCACTTGTATGAAGTATAAAATGATTTTCAGCAGAACATTCAGTTTCTGGGACTTGCCATTTTTGAGCAGCAGCAGTTATAAGCATAACTCTGGCCATTGCACCCATTTTACGCATTGGTTCGTATAAATAACGGATACTACGAGAACCATCAGTATTTTGGTCGCCATATTTTTTATCACCAACAGCTTGCTGTACTGAAACTCTTGACCAATCAGCATCCATTTCATCTGCGATAACTGATGGTAATGAAGTTCTAACTCCATTACCCATTTCTGATCGCGAAGCAATTAATATTAAACTTCCATCAGAATTTAATTGTACAAATAAATTTGGATTAAAATCTACTAAATTTTCCGGTTTTTTATCTTTATCTGAAAACACAGGAGTATTACACGCTAAAATTAATCCACCAGAAGCTAAACCAACACTTTTAACAAAACTTCTACGACTTATATTTTTAATATTACTCATAATTAGCTTTGTTTTTTAAGTTCTACAGTTCTGTTAATTGCCTTTTTTATACGTTGGTATGTACCACATCGGCAAATATTTCCTATCATGGCTTCATTAATATCATCATCCGTTGGATTTTCATTTTTATCTAACAAAGCAGTTGCAGCAATTAATTGCCCTGGTTGGCAAAATCCACATTGAGGAACATTTTCCTCAATCCAAGATTCTTGTAATAATTGTAAGTTTTCAGATTCACCTTCAATAGTTAAAATGTTTTTTTCTTCAGCAATAGAAACGGGAATTAAACAAGATTGCACAGGAGAGTTATCTAATAATACCTTACAAGAGCCGCAAAGCCCTTTTCCGCAACCATATTTAGTTCCAGTAAGTCCAACAACATCTCTAATTGCCCAAAGTAAAGGCATATCGGGCTCAACATCAATATCATGTTTTTTTCCATTTATGCGAAGTGTAATCATTTTTAATATAATTTGTTAGTAATTTAACTTACAAGTTATGAATTTTTTTTGAAAATGTTTTTTTTGAATTTCTAATTAACAGATTCTTAACCAAAACTGTAAAATGCGGTTAAATAATTTGATGTAGAAGTATTTATTTTACCAATTCTTTTAACTTCTTTACCTCACCTGTTTTCATATTTGCAAGTTTATAAGCTCCAATTCTAACTCTAACTAATCTTAAAGTAGGAAACCCAACAGCTGCAGTCATTTTTCTAACTTGCCTAAATTTTCCTTCTTTCAAAGTAATGGAAACCCAACTGGTTGGTCCGTGACGGTCGTCTCTAATTTTTTTTCCTCTTTTAGGAAATTCAGGAATGTAATTTAATTTAAAAGCATTGCAAGGTTTAGTTGTATATATAGTTTTTTCGATACTAATTTCTACACCGTTTTTTAGTTTTTCAATTGCTTCAAGGGTTATATATCCATCTACTTGGGCAAAATATTCTTTTTCAACTTTGCTACTTCTTATGTATTCACTCGTTTTCCCATCTGTAGTTAACAATAATAATCCTTCAGATTTTTCATCTAACCTACCAATTGCCATAATATTTTCTGGAAATATATCCAATTCACCTAATAATTTCTTTTTGTGTTTACTTACATCATTATTTGTAAACTGACTTAAATAGCCAAATGGTTTAAAAATAATAAAATGACTGTGTTGTTGGCTAGGCTTTTCCATTTAAAATTTCGAATACTAATTCTTTTGTGAGTGTTTTTCCAGCTGCTTTTTTTCTGATTTCATCAAAACTAAAAATAAAATCACAACCATTTTTGTATTCACTACAGCCATAAGCAGTTTTCCCTTTTAAAATAGTACCTTTTTTACATTTTGGGCAATTTATTTTTTCAGGAACCTTTTTTTGGTCACTTAATGGCGTAGAAGTATTTTTTTGCTCTAATTTTAAGTTGAAATCTTCATCAAAACGTACCAAACCTGTAACTAAACCAGTTTCAGTTTTAAAATCTTTTAAGTTAACTGTACACCCTTTTTGAATTAAGCGAATATATTGTTTTTCTGATATTTTTTTATTTAAAAAAGTAAACGGAAGTCTAAGTTTACACCCATTTTTATAATCGCTACAGCCATAAGCAGTTTTACCTTTTAGAATTGTGCCCTTTTTACATTTTGGACATTTTTCATGGGCAATTCCTGCAGTTTTTTTTGGCACTTTTTTAACCGAAGTTTTTATTGTTGATACATGCGAAATATTTGCTCTTACTTTTTCTGACCGAACCTCATAAACAATTTGGTCGACCATTTTTTTCATATTATTTATAAAAGTTCCAGCGTTAAATTTACCTTGTTCAATTTCTTTTAATCTTTTTTCCCATCTGCCGGTTAGTTCTGCCGATTTTAATAATTCATTTTGAATGGTATCAATTAATTGAATTCCAGTTGGAGTGGGTAAAATTTGTTTTTTATTTCTAATAATATATTTACGTTTAAAAAGTGTTTCAATAATATTTGCACGTGTAGACGGACGTCCAATACCGTTTTCTTTCATTAATTCGCGTAAATCATCATCATCTACCTGTCTACCAGCAGTTTCCATTGCTCTTAAAAGTGTAGCTTCAGAAAACATATTTGGTGGTTTTGTTTCTTTTTCTAAAAAAGAAGGTTTGTGAGTACCTTTTTCACCTTTTGTAAAAGTTGGTAAAATACCTGTTTCTTTTTTTTCAGTTTCAGCTGATTCAAAAACTACGCGCCATCCTTTTTTTAAAATTTCTTTCCCAGTAGTTTTAAACGAAACTTCAGCTACTTTTCCTATTACAGCTGTGTTTGAAACAGCACAATCATCATAAAAAACTGCAATAAACCGTTTTGTAATAATATCATAAACCTGTTGTTGGTTATATTGTAAATTTATTTGAACTCCGGTTGGGATAATTGCATGGTGATCGGTTACTTTTTTATCATCAAAAACTTTTTTCGATTTTTTTATTTTTTTCCCTAAAAGTGGTTGCGTGAGAGAACTATAATTTGTTAAATTTTTTAATATTCCAGAAACTTTTGGATAAATATCATTTGGTAAAAAAGTGGTATCAACTCTTGGGTAGGTTACTACTTTTTGTTCGTACAATTTTTGAACAATTTTTAAAGTTTCATCAGCAGAAAAACCAAATTTATTGTTGCAATAAACTTGTAAACCTGTTAAATCAAATAATTTTGGAGCGTATTCTTTTCCAGCTTTTTTTGTAATTGAAACAATTTCAAAATCGCTTTCTTTTACTTTATTTGCTAAAATTTCACCATCTTCTTTTTTTAAGAATCTACCTTCTTCACAATTAAATTGAGTTTCTCTGTATAAAGTTTGGAGTTCCCAATACGGTTGTGGTACAAAATTTTCGATTTCTTTAAACCTATTTACAACCATTGCTAAAGTAGGAGTTTGTACTCTTCCAACGGATAAAACTTGCTTATAACCACCGTGTTTTACGGTATATAATCGGGTAGCATTCATTCCTAAAAGCCAATCTCCAATAGCTCTTGAGAAACCTGCGTAATATAAATTATCGTAATTTTTCGCTGGTTTTAGGTTTTGAAAACCTTCTTTTATAGCTTCAGTAGTTAAAGAAGAAATCCATAAACGTTGTACTTCACCTTTATAATTTGCCTGATTAATTACCCAGCGTTGAATTAATTCCCCTTCTTGTCCAGCATCACCACAGTTTATTATAACATCAGCTTTATCAAATAAACCTTTTACAATATTGAATTGTTTTTTAATTCCATCATTTGAAACAACTTTGGTTTCAAATTTTTCAGGAAGCATTGGTAAATTATTTAAATCCCAACTTTTCCAATGCGGTTTGTAATCATTGGGTTCAAACAGCGTACATAAATGCCCGAAAGTATATGTTACTGCATACCCGTTTCCTTCAAAATAACCATCGCGTTTTGTACTTGCTCCTAATACATTAGCAATTTCACGAGCAACACTTGGCTTTTCCGCAATACAAACTTTCATTTAAAAATTATTTTTTGAAGACTGCAAAGTACTAAATTTTATAAGAATTAACTGTGAAGTTAACTTTTTTGAATAGCTATTTTTTAACAATCTTTATCTATTATTTCGATTAATAAAATGTGTTTTTTACACTTTTACTTTTTTAATTTAAAAATTAAGTAGAAAGTTAAAATAATTAACAATATATTTAGCGATTTTATAATATATGTCCACTAATTTTTTGGATTTTAAAACTAAATAATATTAATGAAATCATTTACAATTCAAGAAATTAATGCGCTTCTTAAAGGAGACTTAATAGGTACAACAAATCAAATAATTAGTGGTTTAGAACAATTAGAAAATGCAAATTTCAATCAAATTAGTTTTATTGGAAACAGTAGGTATGTTCCATTATGGCAAACTTCTAATGCTTGTGCGGTAATTGTTAGTAATAATATTAAAATTGAATCCAAAGAAAATTGCGCTATTATAAAAGTGAAAAATGCCGATTTGGCGATGGCAAAATTATTAGAGATTTATTCTCCAGAACCGCCACAATTTGAGGTTGAAATCCATCCAACCGCAGTAATTGATGAGACAGCAACAATTGGAGCAGGTTGTAAAATTGGAGCAAATTGTTATGTTGGAAAAAATGTTGTTTTAGGAGAGGGAGTTATTTTATATCCAAATGTTACCATTTTTGATGAAACAATAATTGGTAATAATACTACTATTTGGTCAGGAACAGTAATTCGTGAACGTTGTGAAATTGGTAATAATTGTATTTTTCATACAAATGTAAGTATTGGTGCAGATGGATTTGGATATCGGCCAAGTGAAGATGGTAGAGGATTGACAAAAATTCCGCATATAGGAAATGTTATTATTGGTAATTCAGTTGAAATTGGTGCTAACTCTTCAGTTGATCGCGCAAAATTCAGCTCAACAATTATAGGTGATGGATGTAAGATAGATAACTTGGTTCAAATTGCACATAATTGCGTTTTAGGGCGTTCTTGTATTATGGCAGGAAGCAGTGGTTTGGCAGGTTCTGTTACTCTTGGTGATGGTGTAGTTATAGGCGGAGCATCTTCAATAAAAGACCATGTTACTATACATTCTGGAGCTGTTGTTGGTGGTGGTTCGGGTGTTATGGGAGATGTGGCTCCAGGAAAAACTGTAGTTGGTTACCCCGCAACTGATGCCAGAGACATGTTTAGGCAATGGGTTGCTCTTAAAAAATTGGCTAAAAGTTAATTTTCAAATAGTATTAGGTTTTTATTAAATTATATTAGAGCATTTTAATAAATTTTGGTTGCAAATTTGACAAAATAGTATAATTAGTTTTTGTAATGGTTGGTTAAATTTGATTAGAAATAAACTTTAAGCCATTATTATGAAAAAACTTGTTCTTTTTTGTATTTTTTCTCTGTTTGTAATAGTTTCGTGCCAGTCAGAAAAAAAGGAAACTTCTTTAAGTAATTCAATTAGAATCAATCAATTAGGGTTTTACCCAAATTCGATAAAGCAATTTGTTGTAGTGGACAACACTCCAAGTACTTTTAAAATAATTGATACAAAAGGAAAAACTGTATTTAGTGGTGATTTTAAGGATAATGGAGTTTGGGAACAATCAGGAGAAAATGTGTTTTTAGGTGATTTTAGTGCTTTAAATACAATTGGAACTTATTATGTGTTAGTAGATAATAAATTGCAATCCTATCCATTTGAAATTAAAAAAGGTATTTATACTGAAGCATTAAATGCTTCAATTAAAAGCTTTTATTTTCAAAGAGCTTCTATGCCAATTGAAGAGCAATATGGAGGTGTTTTTAAACGTAAGGAAGGACATGCAGATGCAAATTGTTTGTTTCATCCTTCTTCGGGTAAATTATCAGGTACTTTAAGTGCTCCAGGAGGTTGGTATGATGCTGGTGACTACGGTAAATATATTGTTAATGCTGCGTTTTCAACAGGACAAATGCTTAATTTATTGGAACAATTTCCTAACGTTATAAAAGATGGTGATTTAAATATTCCTGAAAGTGGGAACGGAATAAGTGATTTATGGGATGAATTAAAATATGAATTAGATTGGGTTTTAACAATGCAAGATGATGATGGTGGAGTATATCATAAACTAACAGGAAAAAACTTTAGCGGTTTTATTTTGCCTGAAGATTACGATCTTGATAGATATATTATAGGAAAAGGTACAGCTGCAACTTTAAATTTTGCTGCAGTTTTAGCTCAAGCTTCCAGGTTATACAAAAATATTGATAAAGTTTGGTCTTCAAATGCCTTAAACGCAGCAGAAAAAGCTTGGGATTGGGCCGTTTTAAACGATAATGTTCCGTTTGCAAATCCTGAAGATGTTAAAACAGGTGAATATGGCGACAATGATTTTTCTGATGATTTTTACTGGGCCGCAACTGAATTGTTTCTTGCAACAAATAAGGAACCCTATTTAGCTCATTTAATGGGAAATAATCAGGCATATATTCATCAATTAACTAATAGTTGGAAGTTTTTTGTAAGAAATATGGGTTTCCATTCTTTACTTGTAAACAAAGATTTATTAAGCGAAGATTTTGCTACAGCATTAACGCAAAATCATATTAAATTAGCGGATGCTATTTTAGAAAAACTGAATAAAAATCCTTACCGTATTGCCCTTGATTTATTTGAATGGGGATCAAATAGTGACATTCTAAATCAAGCTATTATTTTATGTTATGCACATAGTTTAACAAAAGAGGAAAAATACCTAAATGGAGCAGAACAAATAACTGATTATATTTTTGGGAAAAACGCAACAGGATATAGTTTTTTAACAGGTTTTGGGTCTAAAAAAGTTATGTTTCCACACCATAGACCAAGTGGTGCAGATGATATAGAAAATCCAGTTCCCGGTTTTATAGTTGGAGGACCAAATAAAGATAAACAAGATAGTTTTAACGTTACTTATACATCAAAGTTACCTGCTAAATCTTTTATGGATGTTCAAAAAAGTTTTGCCTCTAATGAAGTTTGTTTAAACTGGAATTCTCCGGTAGTATTTGTATTGGGCTATTTAGAGCAGGTTAGAAAATAATTTTTTTCATCAAATTTAAGGTTAATTATTTTTTTCATTCTTAATAAAATTGATATAAATATTAGAAGATAATAATTTATATTTGTTTGTAAACTCTAATTTAATTTAAAATTATGCTGAAAGAATTAAAAGAAATTAAACCAGGATATGGACTTGGATTTATTAAGTTTGGAATGACTAGAGATGAAGTGAGGTTGTTACTCGGAGAGCCTAGTTTTATTGATAAATATTCACATTCTGATGCTGATAATGATTTGACAGAATCTTGGGAATATGATGAATTGTTTTTATCAATTAGTTTTGATGAAGCTGAAGATTGGAGACTTATGATGATTTCTGTAACATCAGATTTTTATGAGTTGGAAGAAGTTTCTTTAATTGGTTTAAGTGAAAAAAAATTATTAGATCAATTAGATGAAATTGATTTAGGTGATTTTTTCCTAGAAGATTGTTCTGAAAATGATGATGAAGATCATAAAGTAATTGAAATAGATAAAAAATCGATAAATTTTTGGATTACAAATGGAGTTTTAGATGAAATTCAATGGTCTCCAATTTTTATTGATGACGATACCATAAAATGGCCTAAATAAGTTTTTTGGTTTGATTGGTAGTTTTTGTATAATTGGTTTTAAATATAAATAACTATTAAATTTTCAAAACTATGTTTGTTGGTCATTATGCTGCTGCTTTTGCCTTAAAAGGTAAAGAAAAAGGAACTTCTTTAGGAATGCTTTTTATAGCAACTCAATTTGTTGATATTTTATTTTTTCCGTTTGTTTTAGCGGGTATTGAAAATTTAAATTTTGTAAAAGGTTTTACATCTGTAAATAATTTTAATATGGATTATTACCCTTTTACGCATGGTTTATTGGGTTCGGTAATTTGGGCAGCTTTATTTTACCTTTTATACTTGTTTGTGTTTGCAAAAGACAAAACCAATAAAAAAAGAATTGCATTTATAATGGCATTAGCAGTTTTATCGCACTGGTTTACAGATTTAATTGTACATACACCCGATTTACCAATTATAAGCGGAGAGCCTAAATTTGGATTTGGGCTTTGGAACAATAAATTTTTAACTTTTGCTAGTGAGGCTGTTTTATTAATTTTAGGGTTATTTTATTATTTAAAAAGAACAAAAGCAATTTCAAATTTTGGAAAGTATGCTGCGCTTATATTTGTTTTATTTTTACTTGTGGTAAATTATTTAAATTTATACGTATTACCAGCAAATGATGATATAAAAGCCTTGACTTTTTCGGCTTTATTAAGTTACTTTTTAGTTGCTTTAATTGCTCATTTTGTGGATAAAAAAAGAGTCTAAAAATATTTTATTTCCACCAAACAACAAAAAGCTTTTGCATAGTTCCGTTAGGGTATTTTATCCAGCATAACGGAGCTGTTTCTTCTTTTATAATTTCTTCAATTTTAGTATAAAAACGAGTGTAAGAAATCCACTTTACGTGAGTTTGAACTTCTTGTAACCAATTTATTTTTGAAGGGATGTAAAACTTGCAATCAGCTAATTGTTTTAGCTTTTCAAAATGAATATAAAAACCTTTAATGCATTCATTATTAATTTCATTAAAAGAACTATTAATAAGTTCTAATGGAACAAATAACTGTGCTTTAAAGCATACTTGTTGTTCTATATTTTTTGATTTTAGATTTAATTTTTCTAGTAATTTAGAAGTATAAGTATTGTAAAGTAATGGTAATTGTTTTTCCTTTAATTTAGTTAGTTTATCAACTAAACTGTCCTTTCTGTTCGGACCAATCCAATGTTCTAATTCAGTAGTTCCAACAGTTTTATCATATAAGTAAAATTTATAAATTATTTCTAAATGAACAGGTTTTTCATTTGCAGTTAAAATACAATCTATTTCACCAACTGTTGTTTTTCCATTTTGAATTTGAACATTCTCTGCCAAAATTTTAATTCCTTGATGTTGGTTTAATTCGTGAGTTACAAAACGTTCAACACGTTTGCCTAATCGTAAATTTTTAAAAATGGCACCTTCAAATTTTGAAGTAGGAAATTTGTTGATTTTAAATTGTTTTAAACCAAAAATTTTGTCGCCATTCCAAAGAGAAGGGGTGTTAAAATAGCCTTCATATTGCAATTGAATATTTTTAGTGTTTAAATCCATATGAATATTCAAAAGATGAATATTAAAAAACTTTATAAATAGGTAGTTTTAAATGAGCAGTTTCGTAATAAGGAGAATTTTTATAAATATAATCTAATTGTGCTCTTGGGTTTTTTACAAACTCCTTATCAGTTTTCATTTTTTCATCAAAATTTAGTTTTAAAGTAAAGCTATTATTTAAATAATCTTCAGCAATATCTTCAAAAACATATGCGGAATATCCTTCTTTGCGTTGTAAAATAGTATCGAAAAAATTCCAGTTAAAAAATGAATCGGTTGCAGAAGCTTCTAAAGTTTCCATTATATAACGTGCGCCATTTTGATTTATAGGAATATAAACATCTCCCTTTTTAAAAGCTACTGATTTTTCTTTAGCAGAAACAGTTGTATTGTAATGAGTATAATGCCCTTCATAAGGACTGGTTGTTGTTTTATAATCCTTAATATGCTGTTCTGTAACTTTAATAGTTGTGTCATTTTTAAAAATAACAAAGCTTATATTATTTGCCTTTAATCTGTCTAAAACTTTCCACCAACCTTGTTTTAAAACGTATGCTTTTGGTATTTTAATTTCATTGGTAATTTTATACTGGTTGAAATATTTTACAGGTTTTGTATATGGTTTTGTTCTGTCATAAAATAAGCGTTTTCCATTGGTTACTTTACTATCAATATAACTCCCTTCATAGCCTTTAAATTGTAGTGTTGAAAATTTATCTTTATCAACTTCAAAAGAGATAGGATATGTTTTGTTTTCTAAAATTTTAGCAACCGCGTTTTTACGAAGTACTTTTATTTGTGTACCTTTTTCAATAAGAAAGTCTAGCGTACTTTCCATAAAACTATAGGTTTCTTCAACACGTTGTTTGTAAGGTTTTAACATGTGGGTTTCAACCATTAAGCCCAAAGTGTTGAACAAAGTTGTATAACCACTCGAATAACGAGGTGAATCAAAAAATTGACTAAAACCCGCTTCAGGAGTTTTCCCCCAAACGTTTACATAAGGTGTAATAATTATATCCTTTTTGAATAAGGATTTCTCAATACTTGGTCTCATTTCATTTTCTAAAAACTCACCTAATTCATTTCCTAATTTGTTATGTTGTGTAAATAAATGAGTAATTCCATATTGATAATCTGCACCGTTACTTACGTGATTGTCGATAAAAATATCTGGATTTACTGTATGAAATATTTTAGCAAACCCAATTGCATTTTTGGTATCATTTTTTATAAAATCTCTGTTCAAATCAAAATTTCTGGCATTTCCTCTAAAACCATATTCTTTTGGACCATTTTGGTTAGCTCTGGAATGGCTGTTTCTATTTAATGCGCCACCAATATTGTACATTGGAATTATAGCAATTACAACATCTTTAAAACGTTCAATATTATTTTTATCCTGAACAATATTTCTAAGTAACAACATAGAAGCATCAACCCCATCAGATTCTCCAGGATGAATAGCATTGTTTATTAAAATAACATTTTTTGACTTGTTTATTTTATTGAAATCAAACTCTTTATAGCTATTAAAAACAACTAAATTTAATGGATTTCCGCTATCAGTTTCACCAATTTCTAACATAGAAATTTCAGGATATGCGTTATCTAATTCTTTAAAATAAGCTATAGTTTCTAGGTATGTTGTAGTTTCTGTACCTTTTGATTTTTCAAACTTGGTTGTAAAATCGTAATTTGTTTTTTGAGTAGTTTCTTTGCACGAGAATATAACAACAATAAGCAGTAGGAATATTATTTTCTTCATAAAAATTGATTACTTTTTGGAGACACTTTTAGGAACAAATTTGGTAATATCTCCGCCATGTCTGAACACATCTCTAACAATACTGGAACTTATAAATGCAGTATCTGCAGAGGTTAATAAAAATACAGTTTCAATTCCAGAAAGCTTTCTATTAGTTTGTGCAATTGCTTTTTCAAATTCAAAATCCGCAGGATTTCTTAAACCTCTTAAAATAAAATCGACATTTACTTTTTCGCAGAAATCGGTAGTTAATCCAGTATATGTAAGTACTTTTATTTTTGGTTCGTTTTTATAATTTTCTTTAATAAAATTTACACGTTCTTTTAGGGAAAACATATATTTTTTATCTGCATTTATACCAATAGCAATTATTATTTCATCAAATAAAGGCAAGGCTCTATTTATAATATCAACGTGACCTAATGTAATAGGATCAAAGGATCCAGGGAAAATTGCTCTTCGCATAATTAGTTTTTTAAAGCCATTTCTATGGCGTTATGAAAAAGTTCTTGTAAACTTATACCAGCTTCGGCTGCCTGTTGTGGAATAATACTTTCGGTTGTTAAACCTGGAACAGTATTCATTTCTAAAAAATGTGGTTCCCCATTTACCAAAATATATTCAGAACGTGAAAAACCACTCATATTTAAAATTTGATAAACTTGAGTTGCTACTTTTTCTAATTTTTTATGAATTTCAGGTGAAATTCGAGCTGGTGTAATTTCTTCAGATTTACCCAAATATTTTGCTTCATAATCAAAGAAATCATTTTCTGTAACTATTTCAGTCATAGGTAACACTTTAATTTTATTTTCATATTCTATAACACCAACGGTAATTTCTGGTCCGTTTAAAAATGATTCAATTAAAATTTGGGTATCTTCTTTAAAAGCTTTTTCAATAGCTGGTAAAATTTCGGCCTTCGTTTTAGCTTTTGAAATTCCAAAACTGGAACCGGCATTATTCGGTTTTACAAAACAAGGTAAACCTACTTTTTTTACTATTTCATCAACATTAATTTTAGCACCTTTATCCAGGTAAAATGAAGTTGCTGTTTTAATACCATATTGTTTTACAACACTTAAACAATCACGTTTGTTAAAAGTTAAAGCCATTTGATAAAATGGAGCAGACGTATGTTTTAATCCAATTAAATCAAAATAAGCTAAAATAGTTCCATCTTCACCAGGGTGTCCGTGAATAGCATTAAAAGCGCAGTCGAAAATAATTTTTTCCCCATTAATTTCTGCTGAAAAATCATGTTTATTTATAGGATGTTCCTTTTTTGCATCATCAACCAATACCCATTTATTTTTAAGAATATGAATTTGGTAAGAATTGTATAGTTCTTTTGATATATTTTTATAAACAATAGCGCCACTCTTCAAAGAAATTTCAACTTCTGAAGAATAGCCTCCCATAATTATGGCAATATTTTTTTTCATTTTAAGTTTATAGCTTTAACTGTAATTACAAACTTACAGATTTAAAGTTAAAAGTTTGAAGTTGAATGTTGGAAAATTTAAAAGCTATTTGTAATATATTTCAACGATCATGATATTAAACATTTTAACAGATATATTGTACATTTGCAAAAAAATAAAGAAAGAAAAATGAGTTTAATTGAATTTATTAAATCCAAAACTTTTTTAAAGCAATTATTATTTGCCATTGGAGGGATAATAGTTTTTGCTTTTATTGTTATGAAGTGGTTAAATATTTCAACCAATCACGACCAAAAAATTGAAGTTCCAGATTTGCAGAAAATGAGTTTAAATGAAGTTGAAAGCATGTTGGAAGATTTAGATTTAAAATTGTATGTAATTGATTCGGCTAGTTATAATCCGGATTATCCAAAAAAATCGGTTATAGATCAGGATCCTGAACCGGGAGACTTTGTAAAAGAGAATAGAAAAATTTACTTAACTTTAAATCCTTCAGGCTATAGAAATGTTGAAGTACCTAATGTGTTTGGTAAAACCAAAAGACAGGTTACTTCACAATTGCGTGCTATTGGTTTTAGAATAAGTGCTAACCCAATTTATGTTTCAGATATTGCAAAAGATGTTGTAAGAGGGTTACAATTTGATGGAAAGGATTTAAAAACTGGAGACCAAATTCCCAAAAACTCTGTAATTACTTTAAAATTGGGAGATGGAAAAGGAAGTGACAGATATACGCCCGATAAAAACGAATAATGAGTTTAGAAGAAATTAGCGCAGAAAACGAAGAATTTTACGAGCATTTTAATTATGTGGCACACGCAGGTCAGGAACCATTACGTGTGGATAAATTTTTAATGAATTTTATTGAAAATGCAACTAGAAATAAAATTCAACAAGCAGCAAAAGCAGGAAATGTATTGGTAAATGATATTGCTGTAAAATCGAATTACAAAGTAAAACCATATGATGTTGTACGCGTAGTTTTAGCTCATCCGCCACACGAAAATTTATTAGTTGCAGAAGACATTCCTTTAGATATTTTATTTGAAGATGATCAGGTAATTGTAGTAAATAAACCAGCTGGTATGGTTGTGCACCCTGGTCATGGAAACTACAGTGGAACTTTGGTAAATGCATTAATTCATCATATTGAAAATTTACCAACCAATTCCAATGAGCGTCCTGGATTAGTACATAGAATAGATAAAGACACCAGCGGTTTATTAGTAGTTGCCAAAACTGAATATGCAATGGCACATTTATCTAAACAATTTTACGACAGAACTACCGAGCGTTTATACTACGCTTTGGTTTGGGGAAATGTTGAAGAAGATACAGGTACTATTGAAGGAAATATTGGTAGAAGTTTAAAAAACAGGTTGCAAATGAATGTTTTTCCAGAAGGTGATTTTGGAAAACATGCCGTAACACATTATAAAGTAATTGAGCGTTTTAGCTATGTTACTTTAGTGCAATGTAAATTAGAAACAGGTAGAACACACCAAATAAGAGCCCATTTTAAACATATTGGCCACACACTTTTTAATGATGAACGTTATGGAGGTGATGTTGTTTTAAAAGGAACTACTTTTACAAAATACAAGCAATTTGTTGAAAATTGTTTTAAAGTTTTACCAAGACAAGCATTACATGCCAAAACATTAGGGTTTGAACACCCAACTACTAAAGAATTTTTACGCTTTAATTCTGAAATTCCACAAGATATTGTTGAGTGCCTAGATAAGTGGAGAACTTATACTATTAACCAGAAGGAAGCGCATTAAAGAGTAGCCTTATCGGTTTAGGGAAAGGATAGTTACTGTTGTGAAATCGTATTTTTCTAATATTTAAATATTTTTAATAGAATTAAGTAATTTTTCGCCTATTGTTGGACGAAGTTATTGTGTTGTTTCTATTTCAATTATTTTTTTTCCATTTTCTTCCAAATAATGACTTATCAATTTTTCATAAACTTTATATCCATCATCAACATTTGTGAAGATTATCAATCCTTTTTTTATTTTTGGAAAAATAAATACAATGGTTTGAACTCCGTTGTCTGCTCCACCGTGTGATAATGCTATTTCCCCATTACCTATATCATAAATTTCAAAACCTAATCCAAAATGCTTTCCATTTTTAGTTTCGACTTGATTGGTTGTCATATCATCAAAAACTTTCTTTGATAGTCCTTCACTATTCATAACGCTAACCAAAAAATTACCATAATCTTCAATTGTTGTTAATAAATCATCCGCGGCATTTGCAGATTTATTTTTTATGGTTTCGTAAGTAACTCCTTTATTATTATATCCAATTGCAAACCTGCTTTCGTCTGTTTTTTTGCTCCAAAAAAACTCGGTATCATTCATTTGCAATGGTTCAAAAATTAATTCAGTTGCTAATTGGTCAATTGTTTTATGAAATTTACTTTCTAAAGCTTTTCTTAAATATTCAAATCCTTCACCAGAATATTGATATTTTGTTCCAGGTTCAAATTCAAAATGCAGTTTCCCGTCTTTATTGTTTCCTCGCCAATTTGTAAAACCTGTTTGATGACTTAAAATATGTCTTGTGGTAAGTCTTTTACTTCTTGGGTCACTTGCAACATCTTGGTCAGTCCAATAGTTGGAAATAGGCTCATCTAAATTCCATTTTCCTAAACTAGCCAATTTTAAAGTGACAATTGCGGTTATTGGTTTTGTTAAAGATGCAACATTGAAAATTGTATTATAAGGAGCGGTTTTTCCATTTGTAAAGTCGCCATATACTTTTACTTGTTGAAGTTTACCTTCATTAATGACCCCAAGGCCCAAAGTTGGGATATTGTTTGATTTTAACCATTTTTCAATTTCTTTGTCGTTATCAAAAATCGATGATTTTGTTACATCAAGTAAATTAATTTGATGGTCGTAACTTAAAGATTTTGTAAGTTTCCAAACTCCGTTTTCTAAAAGCCATAAATGAGTGAATTTAGCAGAACTTCCAAATACTTCTTTTTGATGTTCTATTGTTTCAAAAAATTGATGAACCCCAATTTGGATTACTCCATAAAGTTTTTCTCTTTTGTAAAGTGGGTAAATTTCAGTACTTTCTAGTAATAGCTCTCTTCTTGATTGGAATGTTGTTGGCGAGATGCACAAACCATTTTGAAGATTGTGAAGAAATTGTTCTTTATTAGAAATACTGTCTTTGTCGTGAAAGAATTCAAATTTTTCGCTTAATAAATTTTCGAATTGACTAATATCACAAGTGTTGAAACCTACATTAAATAGCAAACTATCTTTTGAAATAATTGTTTTGTATAAATCAGATTTTCTATCAATTTGAGCGATAAGAAGCGTAGTGATAAATAATAAAGGGACGAATAATAAGTACTTTTTCATTGTGTGATAAATTTAATTTTTATGGATGCAATATTAAATTTTCTACAAGAAAAAAGCCTCAAATGAACCTGACATTAACGTGACAATGAGCCGACAAGTTTATAAGAAGCTGAATTTAAGATCTATATAAAGTTTTTGATTTTTATTAATTTCGATGGCATTTCGTATAATAATATACAAATTAACAACGAATAATAGCACCATTGTTAACGGAAGTACTTGACTGCTTAAAGAAAGCCATTTTCCAACAAAAGCACTTGTTAAAACAATAATGGGAAAAGCTAATGTCCATAAAATTTGGATAGAAACGATTTGCTTAGTTATAGCGTTAACTTCTTGTTTCCAATACATAATTATAATTGGAGCAATGATACTTCCTAGTGGTAAATAAATAAGGAATAAGGACGAAAGGTTAATAAATTTAATTAATTGGTTGTTGTTTTTTGGGTGTTCAATAGTATTTTTAAGTAATTCATCTTTACTAATATCTAATGCTTTTGACAATGCTTCTAATGTGTACCCTTTTGGTTCTTTGCCGGCTTCAATTCTTTGAATTGTTCTTATAGAAACACTTGCCTTGACCGACAACTGTTCTTGAGTCAAGTTTAGTTTTTGCCTGTATTCTAAAAGTGGTGACATTTCTTAAGTTTAGGTTTAAATTATTATGTGCGTTTAAAGTACTGCCAATTGTTAGAAATAATCAGTTTTAATTTAAGATATCTTTTTATAAGCGAATTTCAACTTTTTTAAACTAAGAAGCAAATTAAAAAAAAGGATTTAAAAATTCCACAAGATTTTGTTGATTGCTTTAAGAAAAGGAGAACTTATATAGTTAACCAAAAGAGAAGGTGTTTTATTATATATAGCTTTTCCAAAGAGTTTGTTGGTTATAACAGTCTTTTCAGATAATCTAAATATAAAAAAAAGCATAAGTTGAATTACTTACACTTTAAACGTTATTTTTTATAAACTTATTTGAATTAGCACTTAAACAAAACGAATCCCGTGATTTTTACAAATTTCAGATACTTTTTCAAAATCAGGAGGGCCGGCTGGAAGCTCTGCTAATTCCATGAACATATACTCAATTCCAGCTGGGAAAGCAGTTGTTATCATTTTCGCCTTTACTGTACCAACAACTTTCCATGAATGAGGTATATCTTTCGGAGCAAAAGCGACATCTCCCTCTTTTAAAATTGTGGTTTTACCACCTACCATAATTTCTATTTGACCTATAATTACTCGAAATATTTCATCTTCCCGAGTATGTATGTGTGGTGGAATACCTACTCCAGGCTCTACATTATCAACCCATTCAACTATTTGATTTCCAGTGTCATTACCAACGAGTTTATGAGTTTGGATATCACCAATAACATTTAAAACATTACCTTCTTCATCCTTTATAATTTTGGGTTCAGATTTAGTTGTATAATTGTTATTTGATAAGGAGGTTTGGCTTTTAATTATTCCTGGAATTAAGGCGATACCTAACCCCAATCCTGAAGTTTTTATAATTTTTTTCTATCCATAATTTAAATTTTGTTGCAATTTAGTAGATAAGAAATACTATGGCAATGTGAAAAATACGGTAAAACCTTAGAATTTAAGAACAGTTAGCTTTTTCTAAGAGATGATGGCGAAATACCTGTATGAGTTTTAAAAAAGTAGCTAAAATAATCAGGAGAGGAAAAGCCCAATTCAAAACTAATTTCTTTAATGGTTTTATTGGAAAATTTTAAAGCATACCTCGATCGCATAAGTAACTGCTCAGTAACTATATTTTTTGAACTAACTGATAAAACTTCTTTTACACATTCATTCAGGTATTTGGGCGAAATATTAAGAAGTTTCGCATAGTGAGCTATTTCATGGTGTTCAAAAATGTTTTTGTCAACCAACTTTTTGAATTTATAAACTATGTTTGTTTTAGAATTAGTATTTGAAACTACAGATTTAATATTGCATTGACCATCGCAGTATACAAAAAAAGTGTTTAAAAGAGAAAGTATGGCATCATCTTTATGGTTAAGGTTCGACCCTAAAAGTTCATCAATCATTTCAAGTATTGCCTGAGTTCTTTTTTCTATTCCCGGGCTTAATTTAAATAAAGGTATTTCACCCGAGTTAAAAAGCCTAACCTTATTTATGTGCAGATTGCTTAAAAGGGGATTATTTAAAACTTCCTTTTCCAAATGCAAAATGTAGCCTGAAGAGGTTGAATTACCTTTTTTAAATATTTTCCATTGAAATTTTGGATCGAGAAAAAAAATAGAGTTCGAAACATTTTTATATAAAACTTCGTCAATTTCAATACCATCAACTTCACTTTTAATCCAGCAAACAGCAAAATTATTACTGTTTGGTTTTATTGTTGTTTCTTTTATTATTTGCGATATGTTAATAGAATCTGGTTTCATTTAATATTAATAACAACATTTAAATTAAATAAGTTTTAATTAACGTTGTTACTAGGTGAGCTAATTTCAACTTTTTAAAGTTAAGAAGCAAAATATTTTTTTTTATATTTTAATTGTTAAGCTAATTGATTTGGAGTATGGTAAGTTATTTTATATTCAAGCTTTGGTTCAGAAGAAATTATATATTGTGTATCAATTGATATTGAACTTTTTAGGTCGTTAGGAATGTCTTTTATAAATAAAGGTGTAGTTAAACCACTTTCATTAATCTCAATTTTTTCATTTTTATATACTTGTATTTCAGTAATAATTACAATTTGATTAAAACCTTTTAATTTTTCATTTCTAATTATAGTCTGTTTTTTTGTAAATGAAACTTCAGTAGCAGTAGCTTTGTTTAAATTATTTGAAGGAAACATAGATTCTTTGCTAACTTCAAATACTTTCATCTCTTTTTTATAATCTTTTGATTGAATTTCTTCTAATGGAATTTCTGCTTTTTTAAGCCCAATAAATAGATTTATTTTCTCAGGTATAAATATAGTCTCGTTTTTTACTTGACGCATCAAATTTAAAAAAATAGGAACTTGTTGTTCTTTAGCCAAAGCATTTTGCATTGTTTCACTTATAATAATATCAGGTTCATTTTTAGAATCCACTTGATATTTAGTTGCATCGCTATTTATTAGTGATATATTATATTCTTCTAATCCTAATTTTAAAATGACGTTTTTTAATAGTTTAAAACTAAATGGGTTTATTTCTAAAAATGTATATTTTATATCTTGTTTAGAATATCTAAAAATAAAAGGAAGAATTAGGGTAGCAAAGGGACCTGTACCTGCGTATAAAATATGAATTGGTTTTTTGTTATTAGTTTTTTCTTTAATAGCTTCATTTATACCCCTAATAAATTGCCGTGTTCTTAATAAGCCATCCAAACAAAGAGCTGCCCAATATGTACCAAGAGCTTTACCATTTTCAAATTCAATATCATTTCGCCCTTTTTCAGTATCCATATTTTGACCACAAAGCTCCTCTAAAATAGATTTATATTCTTTGGATGCATTTGATAACTTTTGTTAGTCAATATTGTCTTCAAAATATTCTGATGTAACTCTAATTATTTCTTTTCGTATGTTCATTATTAATTTATAATTGATAATTCTTTCAATTTTACACAATCATCAAATAAAACAAGTTTCAATTAACGTTAAAGCTTTGTAAGTTAATTTCACTTTTTAATTGATTAAGCAAATTGAATATTTTCTAAATTTTAATTCTGAAATTCATATTGCCAATTTACTGAAATTTTTAGTTTAATTATGTTATAGATACTAAGTTGTTTGTTTCCAAAGTAATTCTGAATCATTAAGAAAAAAATGATTATATCATTTTTTGGTTTAGCAATTTATCAATTAAAAAAGCTTGTATTATGGAGGTGTTTACTTTGTAAATGATTGATGATAGTGTATAACTTTCCAGCTATTATCTATTTTTTCATAAATAAATGACCAATAAAAATTTATATTTAACTGTCTTCCATCATCTAGTTTTACATAAGATATTCCTGTAGCTGTAAGTAAAACAATAGTGTCAGACAATACAGAAATTTGTTTTTTATTAATTGTAATAATTTGGTTTGTAACACCTTTTGCTCTGTTTTTAATATTCTCAATCAATGAAGCATATTCTAAATAAAATTTTTCATTTGAAATAAACCCAGCATTGTATTTATCGTTAACTCCCTTACTCAACTCATCGTAATCAAGGTTTTCAGCAAGGATTATCATTTTTTGAAAAATAGCGTCTACTTTATTTTTTATTAATTCTGTATGTTGGTTTGAAAAGGTTTGACTTTCTGTTTTAGAAATAAATCCACATGATAGTAATAAATAGATTGATATTATGATTGATCTTTTCATAGTTGTTTAATTTTAAACTTTATAATCAAAATATATTTTTTGAAGTTTTAACCTTTTTTAAATACTATAATTTTATTAAATAAAGCCAAATATGCCACATAACGGTTGAATTTAAATTGAATTTATTGGCTATGGCATATTAGTCATTTTCATAAAGTCTTAACCTGTTTTTTAAGGTATTTAATTCATTACGTAATGCTCTTTCTTTCTCCAAAAGGTTAAATACTATATCAATTCCTTCAATATTAACATTTAACTCATGGTGAAGCCTGATCATTTTTTCAAGGTCACTTATTTGATCTTGATGAATAAATTGATTTTGGTTAATAATTTCAATTTCAATAAGCCCAATTTTGTTTAAAGAGTCAACAAATGAAATATCAATGTTATACTGAGAACAAAGAGTTTTTATTAATATAAATTGCTGTGTCTTCATCCTATCTTAATTTTTGTAATTCTTTAAATAATGCTATTTCTTTGGCGTTTAAATTGGTTGGTAATTTTATATTAAATGTAATTATTAAATCACCAAATTTACCTTCTTGTTTGTAAACTGGAAACCCTTTTCCTTTTAGTTTTACTTTTGTTTGGTTTTGTGTTTCGGGTTTTATTTTAAGTTTTACCTTACCTTTAAAAGTATCTATATTTATTTCTCCGCCTAAAATGGATGTATATAAATCTAAATCAACATTTGCGTATAAATTATTTCCTGCTCTTTTAAATTGTGTATGATTACTTATTTTGAATTTAATAAATAAATCTCCATTAGGACCTCCGTTTATTCCTTTTCCACCTTTTCCTTTAATTTTTATAACTTGGCCGTTTTCAACTCCTGCCGGAATTGTAAGTCTTATTTTATTGTTATTTACGGTTAAAATTTGTTGGTGAGATTCGTACACATCTTTTAAATTTAAATGCAATTCAGCGTTAAAATCTTGCCCTTTAAATTTGGTGCTACTACTTTGTCTGGAAGAATATCTTGCGCCTCCAAACATGGATTCGAAAAAATCTGAAAAATCTTGTTCGGAATGCCCTTCACTTTTAAACCCTTGTCTGCTGTATTTATTTTGAGATGCTTGTTGTTGTTTTGCTTTTTCAAATTCTTCTGCATGTTTCCAATCCTTCCCATATTGGTCGTATTTTTTACGATTTTCAGGATTGCTTAACACTTCATTTGCTTCATTAATTTCTTTGAATTTTTTTTCAGCCTCCTTGTTATCTGGGTTTAAATCTGGATGGTACTTACGTGCCAGTTTTCTGTAAGCGCTTTTAATTTCCTTTTCGGTTGCGGTTTTACTAACGCCTAATATTTTATAATAATCTAGAAACGTCATTAATTTATTTTTTTGTTCAATTATTTAAATAATCTGGGTATGTTATTTAACAAAAATCAGATATAATTAAATAATCAAATTGTCTATGTAATTTCGCAATTTTTAAGTTAAGAAGCAAACTAAATAATTTCAAAACTTTAATTATAATGTTTATTGTTTTGCCTACGGATAATTTTTCTAAATCGTATTATAAATAACTTTCTATAAAAATTATTTATTTCCAAATCAATATTTAAGAGCGTATTCTTTATTGAAGTATTGGATGCAATTATATAGTTAATTGAGTATATCAACTAATGAAATTACTGTCATTTTTCTTTTTATAAAGTTGCTAATAATTCAGTAATTTGATGTTTTTGGTTGGTTTAAAATTCGTTTATATTAAAAATCCGCTCAGTAACTAGTTACTGAGCGGAGTAGAGGTAAGTATAGGTTTATATAAATTAAACCTTTTCTAATATTGGTATTTTAATTTCAAACAGTTCGTTTTTTAAATGTTGAAGTTCCATTAATAAATTTTCGTTACTAACTTCAAAATTGTTTATCGTATCTGAAAATAATTTTTGATAATATGAAATACCATCATTTAAGTTAGTTTGAAATGTTGTTAAATACTTTTCCTGTTTTTTTGTAAAGGAGTCTTTAAACTCATCTACTTTATTTGAAAAATAATCAACATACATACTTAATTCTTTAATAAACATATGTGGTCTGTCAGCTGTTTCTATTACGTTATTTTTACCATAAATATGACCAACCATTTCTTTTAAAGATACTTCTTTAGTATAGTATGCCATATTTGGACCTGGGCAAATAGCAACACCTTGATCTTCACCTTTTCGTTCAATACCATATTCAATTAACGATGAATTTGCTAAGCCTTCACACAAACAAGTTTTGTCAGTTATAAGCTTATATTTATTGTTAAAAGTTTGCTCATCTAAATTTTCAGCTTTTAATTCTTCAATTTTTTGAGTTTGAAATTTTTTTGAAGCTGTACAAATAGGTTTTCCTGCTTCATCTAGACTTAGCGCTAAGAATTTTTTAGGACAAGGACTTCCAGGTTTGTTATTTTCTATTTTGGCATTTTTAATTAAATCATTTGAACTACCTCTTAAACTATTAAAAGGAACTCCTAAAGGAGATACATTACTTAAAAATAAATCTTCCTCTTTTGCCTTTTTTAGAGTTTCAATTGTTGCAGGTTCAACAGTTGTAGCTTCTGGAACTAATAAAAAAGGAGTTCCCCAACCTACTGAATCTACATTGTAATTATCCATTAAAAACTCATGTTCTTTTGAATTTCCAACACCACCCTGAACGGTAATATTTAAGCTTAAATCATTTGGAATAAATTTTCCTGAATTTTCTAAAGCACTAGTTAAAATTTCGAAAACCTCCTTTTTTAAAGTGTTTTTGTGAACTTTAAACTCTTCTAAAATGGGACCAATTAAATAGCCATCGGATGCAAATGCATGACCACCACAGTTTAAACCAGATTCTATTCTATATTCTGAAACCCACAATCCTTTTTTGGCTAAAAATTTACCTTGAATTATGGCCGATCTGTAATCGCTAACTTTTAATATTATTTTTTTTCTTAAATAGCCATCTTCATTTGGATAGAAATCTGAGAAATTTTCAAAATAGCTATATAATCTTGGGTTCATTCCTGCAGATAATATAATTGAAGATTCTAAATTACTATTTGCAAAACCTCTTAATGCAGCATGTGCATCATTAAATTCAGTTGGTAATTTTTCTTTTCCTTTAAAATTAGCTTTATCAAGCTTTGTCATAATATTTACATCAATGCTTCCAGATTTAAGGTTGCTTTGAATCCAATTATCAACTTCTTCTTTTAGAGGATTGTGCTTAATGGTATTTACAAAATTTTGTTTTAATTCAGAAAAATCAGGAAGCATTTCCATGTATTTTTCAAATTCACTGCTTTTTTCTTCAAAGCTTTTTTTTAAGTCTTCAAATTTTTGTTTAACTATTGTATCTACTGTGTTTAAATAGGAAGTTATTCTTTTAGCTCTGTAATCTTCAACTTTTGTTGAAATAGCCTTAAATGGTAGTTCGAATTTTGATGAATAATATTCATTCATTTTTTCTACAATAACATCATCTACAATTGAAACAACAGAAGAAATACCATACTTTGCAACTTTAATGGGGCTATCTAATGTAAAAGACAAACCCATAACAGGGATGTGAAAAGTATGTGAATTATTTTTGTTGGGCATATTTTAACTTTTATAATTATAATTTTACTTAGTTAGTGTGCAAAAATAGGTAACATATTGCTAATAATAATGATAGTTGTCATTATTTAACTAAAATTGTGATAATTTAGAAAATAAAAAACCAGTTCAAAATTAATTGAACTGGCTTAACAATTTAAATATATAAATTGGAATTAGCTTCCTGATACACTACCTCCAGAAGAGGTGTTTTTGTTTACGTCGATTGGATTTCCTTCATAATCTATATCTCCACCGCTGCTCGCTTTTGCAGTTAATTTTCCTGTTACATTTACATTTATATTTGCGCCACTACTTGCTTTTGCATATGCATCAACAGTTTTAAGTTCATCAGCATCAATAGAGCTTCCACTACTTGCACTTCCTGAAAATGTTTTTGATTTTCCATACACTTTTATTTGTGCACCACTTGAAGCTCCAGTTGTAACATCATCAGCATTTACATATATTTTAATAGAACTGCCACTACTAGCATCTAAATCTAGCGAATTTGTTGCAATAGTGTTTTCAGATTTTACAGAGGCTCCACTAGATGCTTTAATTTTTTTAATATTATCAGTACTTAAAAATACATTTCGTGCTTTTGCTCTGTATACATTTTTTTCAAAATATATTTTAAGCTCGTTATTATTAACTTCTGTAATTAATAAATCGATAATGTTTTCGTCTGCTTCAACTTTAATTTCTGTTGAATTATCTTGAGTTATGTATAAATTTATTCCTTGTTGTACTTTTATATCTTCAAAGTCTGAACTAATAGTTCTGTCTTCAGATACTACATTTCTATTTCCTTTTATTCCTGTAATTCCATCTACAAAACATGATGTTGTTGAAATTAAAAGTAGGAATAAAGCTGTAATTTTAGTTAATGTTTTCATTGTTTAGTTTTTTAGTTTATCCAAATTTATATTCATTTTATAAGTTGAAATAATATTGTTGGATGAATTGTTGATTATTTTAGCTGAATTGTAATTAATCTATTTTCATACCATTTTCGTCAATTTTAATTTCAGCATTATTGTCTCCATCGTTTACTTTAAGTTCAACTCCATTACTATCTATGTTTAATTTAAAATGCCCATTTTCTTTTTTATAACGCTCACCATAAATAGTAGGATCACAATCCAAGCATTCAAGTCCGTTTTCGGTCATTTTATAATAATGTTTTGGCATATCTCTTTCGTGTATGTTTTGAATATTATCAACATCATCTAAAAATGTACGTGTAGAACCGTCTAAATAAACAATGGTATTTATGGGTAAATAAATTGTAATATCTATTAATTGATCTTTAACCATATTTTTAATATCAGTTAAAAAATAGCCGTTTAATTGTAAATCTTTATTTTTTAAATTAAATTGATAATCTATAGTTTCTGCATTATTATTTGCATTTAGCCTGTTTTTTCCCTTAGATTCTTTTCTGATTTTTATAGACGCATTTGCGTTATCAGTGGATTTAACATCGACATTAATTCTTGAGGAATATAATTTTTGAATGTCACCATCATATACAGTTTCATAATTGTAACGTCTTCTAAGTTCGCTTCGGCTAGATAAATTTTCATTTCCAATCATTTTAACTTTTAAGGTGTCTGCAGCAACAAAAGGCAGTTCTTCTGTTTGATTATAAACACCGTCAAAAGCGTTTTGAGTTGCAAAATTAATACTAGCAAAACCTAAACCTAAAAGAGAAATTATCCAAACTCCTAATAGAGATAATTTTGTTGTTGTGCTAAAGGATTTTACATTGCTGGATAGAATTTTTAATCCTAACATAAATAATACTACAAATGGAATTCCAATGGCTATAAATGTAAATAGTATTAACAGCCAAGTTGGTAAAATTGAATCAAAGAAGAACGGTGGGTGATGAATAAATCCGTGATTAAAGCCTAAAATTCCAAAGCTACCTAATGAAAAAGCACCAATAATAAGTCCTATTAATGTAGCTGCTGCAATAAATATTAATAATGCACCAATAAGTTTTCCAAAAACTTTAAATAGCGTAATTAAAATGGTACCTAAAGTATCTAATATTTCCTGTAAGCCAGATTTGGTTTTACTACTAACATTTTTTTTAAACTCAGAATTTTTTACTTTTTCAGTAACATCATTTACCCCATCTTTTACACGAGATGATACTTCTTGAAATTCTTCTCTAATTTTTTTTTCAATATTGCTAATATTAACCGGTTCCCCTTTCATCTGTAATTTTTCAGCAGTTGTTTCAGCTTGAGGGATTAAAATCCAAAGTAAAATATAAATAGGTATTCCTGTACCAAAACCGGCAAAAACTAAAACTACCCATAGTATTCTAACCCATAAAGCATCTATTCCAAAATAGTGTCCTAAACCAGAGGATACACCACCTAAAAATTTGTCATCTGCATCTCTAAAAAGTTTTTTTGAAGCGCTTCTAGATTTATATTTTGGTTCATCTTCAAATATTTCTTCATCAACTAAATAATCTTCGGGTTTCCCCATTACTTTAGTAATTTCATCAATGTCGTTTTCGTTTACAACCTGACGTGCATCTTTAATTCTTTCAGAAAGTAATTCACCAATTCTATGTTCAATATCATTTAAAATTTCATCTCTTCCTTGTGGATCATCACTTAAAGATCTTCTAATGGCATCTAAATAAAGTTTCAATTTTTGATAAGCTAATTCATCAATATGAAAGAAGACACCTCCTAAATTTATATTTATTGTTTTGTTCATTTTTCTGTTGGTTTATTGGTAGTTACTAAGTTTACGGCTTCTACAAGTTCGCTCCAAGTTGTATTTAATTCTTTTAAAAATAATTTTCCTGTTTCTGTTAAGGCATAATATTTTCTTGGTGGTCCAGATGTTGATTCTTCCCAGCGGTAACTGAGTAAACCAGCATTTTTTAATCTAGTTAATAAAGGATACACAGTACCTTCAACAACTAATAGTTTCGCGTCTTTTAGCTGCGATAAAATTTCAGAAGTATATGCATCTCCATGTTGTAAAATGGAGAGTATGCAAAATTCTAAAACTCCTTTTCGCATTTGTGCTTTTGTGTTTTCTATCTTCATTTGTTAAGATTTATTATATTAAAAGCTTATTGCTATTTTATAAATTCTATTGTAAAAGGATAATGGTATTGCTCACCATTATTTGCTTTTATACTTGCTGAAATAATTAAAATAAATTTTAAAATAATTGCAGGTATTATTCCTATAACAATTGCAACTAATCCTAGGCCTAAAGTAAAAATGGCAATTGGTATTAATAATAATGCTAACAAAAAACCATAAACAATTAAACTAAGTTGAAAGTTTACTGCCGATTTTCCATGAGAATCAATATAAGCGCTTTCATTTTTTTTAGCTGTCCATAAAACAAGCGGAGCAATAATATTTCCAAATGGAAAAAACCATCCTGCAAAACCACTTAAATGTGTTATTGAACTGTAATTTTTATCATTTTGAGTTATCATAATTGTGATTTTTATTAGTTTCTTATGCAAATATATGGATAAAAGATAGTAATATGCAAAACATAGTACTGTATTTTAACATTATTTTAACAAAAAAAGAACTTTTTGTGCTCATTATTTTTAGTTAACTTGGCATAAATTTTAAAATTTAATATGGATGTATTTGTCAAAAAAATGAATCGGTTTTTAATGTTTAAATTGCCTTCTGCATATTTATGTGGTGTTAAATTAAAAGAACTTGATAGTTCTAAAGCGGTTGTTACTGTTACACATAAATGGATAAATCAAAACCCATTTAAATCTATGTATTTTGCTGTACAGTCTATGGCTGCCGAGTTAAGTACTGGTGCAATTGTTATAAAAAAAATTAAAGAAAGTGGTAACAATATTTCAATGTTGGTTACTAATCATAGTGGAAGGTTCACTAAAAAAGCGGTTGGAAAAATTACATTTACTTGTAATAATGGTGTTTTAATTGATGAAGCATTAAACAGAACTATTGCTACTGGTGAAGGGCAAACTATTGTTATGAAATCAGTTGGAATTAATGAAAATGGTGAACAAGTTTCTGAATATGAATTTGAATGGAGTATTAAATTAAAATCTAAAAAATAATTAAAATAAACTATTATGAATGCACATGAAATAGAATATCAAATTCACGGTGAAGAAATGCAATATGTTGAAATAGAATTAGATCCGCAAGAAGGAGTTGTTGCTGAAGCTGGTAGTTTTATGATGATGAATGATGGAATATCGATGGATACTATTTTTGGAGACGGATCTAATCAAGACGAAGGGATTTTAGGGAAACTCTTTTCTGCAGGTAAAAGGATGTTAACTGGAGAAAGTTTATTTATGACTATTTTTAAAAATAGCGGAATTGGTAAAAAACAAGTGTCTTTTGCAGCACCATACCCTGGTAAAATAATTCCAATTGATTTAAGTGTAATGGGAAGGAAGTTTATTTGTCAGAAAGATTCTTTTTTATGTGCAGCCAAAGGTGTATCTGTAGGAATTGAATTTTCTAAGCGTTTGGGCAGAGGTTTATTTGGAGGAGAAGGTTTTATTATGCAAAAATTAGAAGGAGATGGCTTAGCATTTGTTCACGCAGGTGGAAATATGAGTAAAAAAGTATTACAAGCTGGAGAAACTTTAAAAGTTGATACGGGTTGTATAGTTGGTTTTACAAAAGATGTAGATTATGATATAGAATTTGTTGGTGGAATTAAAAATACCGTCTTTGGAGGAGAAGGGTTATTTTTTGCAATATTAAAAGGACCAGGAACTGTATATATTCAATCTTTACCTTTTAGCAGATTAGCAGGAAGAGTTTTAGCTTTAGCTCCACAAACTGGTTCAAAAAGAAGAGGAGAAGGAAGTCTTTTAGGTGGTATTGGTGATATTTTAGACGGTGATAATAGAATTTAAAGTGATTTTGATATTCTAAACTTATTAAGTTTTATATCAAAATCACTTTATGTTTTAGTAAATAAAGATTCTTAATTACGATTATTTTTTTCTAATTGTTTTTGAATTTTTTTAATGGCATTTTCAATTGGTTTTTCAGGCTCTATAACATTATATTGTCCCCAAAATTCTGGGTCTGAAAAGCCTTGAGCTTCATCACTTAAAATTACAGATGATTTCAGCCTTTCACGCGGTTTAAAAATAGTACCATCAATATTTTTTTCCCAATCTGTAATTGCCATTTCCATGGTTAAATAATAAACTGAATTAAATAAGCGTTTGTCATAATCAATTTTAAAGCCTAACTGAATTCTGCTATACCCAAAATACCAAAGTCCATCTTTTTCTCTATAATTTATTTGGTATAAAGCTTCAGTAGGAATTACATTAGCTTTTTTAGGTTTTTTTACAATAAATATTCTACTTGCTTGCTGTTTATCATCTAAATTTAATTCAAACCTTGTGCTTGTTAATGCATAAGTATTAGCATCTATATACAATTTACCATAGTATAACGGTTCTTTAATAAAAGATTTTTGTTTAAAGTTAACCACATAAATTGGTCTGTTATCAATTTTTGTTGAAGTGTCAAAAGTGAAATCATAATTATCAAAAATAGCTTCGCTAAAAAAGTTGGAGGTATTTTTTATAATATCAATGTGTAAGGTGCTAAATGGACCACCTTTTAACTTAAGTGTAATAGTATCAAGTTTGTTGTAATCAGTACTTTTACGCGCTTTAAAAAGTTTTAAAATATCATTTTTACTATTTGAATAAGATTGTTTATTTATTTCAACAACTGCTTCAGAAAGAGACACATAATTTCTTCTTTTTTTAATAGTTTCCCTATAAAATGCCGTCATTAAAGTTGGAAAATTAAAATAATTATCGCCTTTTCTTTTAAGCATTTCACGTACTAAAAATTTTGCATCTTTTATATTAATGTTAATTTCCGAGAGTTCTTCAATATGGGTTTCAAGTTTAATTACAATTTTATCGTCATTTTTAAAATCGTTAAAATCTATTACTTTGCTTGTATAACCTAAAAATGAAACTGTTACTCGATTGTGACTAAATTCTTTAGGAATTTTTAAAAGAAATTCTCCTTGTGTATTAGTAATTGAACTAATATTTGAATTATTTACTAAAAGGGAAGCAAAAGCAAGGGGTTTTTTGTTTTTACTATCTATCACCACACCTTTATATTGGTTATATTCTATAGTATCATTTGCAATTATATTATTTGCAAAACTTTGGTTTTGAAATCCAATGAAAGCAAGGAAAAGTAAACAAATAATGGAAGTTGACTTTTTTTTGAGAAGAGAATCTATATTTTTCATGACACATTGGTTTTAATGAGTGCTTTAAAATTTTACCCTACAAGTTAATCATTTTTTAGGAAATTTAAAAAGAAAAGGTTGTTCTAAAACGTATTACAAAAATTTATAATTACTTGAATATTAAATTGTTTAGGATTAAATAACATATTTAATATTTTAGAACAACCTTTTAATTATTTTATTTTGAAACAGGAAAACCTCTGTCTCTCATAAGTGCATCAATTTTTGCATCGCGTCCTCTAAACATTTTATAGGCTTCTGCAGGATCCATAGAGTTTCTAGGAGCAAACAAATATTTCACCATTTTTGCTGCTAATTCTTTATCGTAAAAACCTCCTGGTGCTTCCGCAAATGCTTCTGCAGCATCAGATGTTAAAACATCTGCCCACATATACCCATAATAGGCAGTTGCATAACCTTCACCCGAAAAAACATGTCCAAAATGAGGTGTTCTATGTCGCATTACCAATTCTTTTGGCATGTTTAATTCAGCCAGTGTTTCTTTTTCAAAAGCGTCAATATCTATATTTGTTGGATCTGCCATATGAAATTTCATATCCATAATAGCCGAGGCCAAATATTCAGTTGTAGTAAAACCTTGATTAAAAGTGGAAGCTTTTTTAATTTTTTCAACTAAATTTTGTGGAATCGCTTCGCCAGTTTTATAATGTACTAAAAATTGATTAATCACTTTATCTGTAGATAACCAACGTTCTAAAACTTGAGATTGAAACTCGGTATAATCTCTGACACCTCCATTTAAAGTTGGGTATTTTACATTGGAAGAAAAGAAATGTAATGCATGTCCAAATTCATGTAAAAAAGTAGTTGCATCGTCCCAAGAAACTAAAAGTGCTTCTCCAGGTGCTGGTTTTACAAAATTAGAATTATTAGATGCTAAAACTGTTTTTTTACCATCAAAAGTTGAATGACTTCTATATGTTGTTGCCCAAGCTCCTGAACGTTTTCCCGGACGTGCAAACGGATCTAAATACCATAAACCAATATG
Source organism: Lutibacter oceani (assembly GCF_003384935.1). Lineage (GTDB taxonomy): Bacteria > Bacteroidota > Bacteroidia > Flavobacteriales > Flavobacteriaceae > Lutibacter > Lutibacter oceani. The sequence continues at coordinate 130,551 of NZ_QTTQ01000009.1, read as the reverse complement.
CTCACCACTAGTTTTATCCGTAACTTCCCAAACTTTTACATCTTCTTGAAATACAGGAACACTTCCTTCTGGAACAGGAGTGAAATTATAATTGAATAACTCACCAGCAACAAAAAATAAGGCTTCAGTTAATTTATCTAATTGTAAGTATTGTTTTACTTCGTCAGAATCTAAATCGTATTTTTGTTTTCTAACTTTTTCAGCATAAAAGCGGTAATCCCAAGGCTCAATTGTTATGTTATCACCATTTGAGTTTGCTATAGCCTGCATATCTGCAACTTCTTCCTTAACTCTTGCAATGGCTGCTGGCCAAACGGCATTCATTAAATCCATAGCATTTTCTGGAGTCTTTGCCATTCTGTTTTGTAAGCGCCAATCTCCAAAGTTATCATAGCCTAAAAGACCAACTCGTTCTTTTCTAAGTTGTAATATTTTTGCAATATTTTCATTGTTATCAAACTCATCTGCATTGTCACCTCTTGAATAATAATTTGTCCAAACTTGTTTACGTAATTCTCTTTCGGTTGAATACTTTAAAAACGGATCCATGTAAGATCGTGTATTAGGAACAGCATATTTTCCTTCTTGTCCTTTATCTGAAGCAATTTTAGCCATAGATTTAATCATTCCATCAGATAAACCTCCTAATTCATCTTCGGTTAAATACACTACATAGTTTTCTTCATCAGCTAAAATATTATTTGAAAAATTGGTGTATAATGAAGAAAGTTCTTTGTTAATTGCTGCATAACGTGCTTTTTTCTCGTCATCTAATTCAGCACCATCCATTGCAAATCCCTCATATATTAGTTGAACAACCCGTTGTTGATCATCTTCTAAAGGGTTTTCAACAGCATTATCATAAACTGTTTTAATACGTTTAAAAAGGGCTGAATTTTGGGATATTTTAGATCTGAATTCTGATAAAACAGGTGCCATTTCCCCTTGAATTTTTCTAAATTCAGGAGATGAAACATTAGAACTTAAGATGCCATAATATGTAAAAACACGCTCTAATTCTTGTCCTGCTTTTTCCATTGCTACAATGGTGTTTTCAAAAGTAGGATCTTCTGAATTAGAGGTAATAGCATCAATTTCTTTAAGATTTATTTCCATTCCTTTTTCAAGGGCAGGTTTTAAATCAGCTAAATTCATTTTATCAAAAGAAGGTATACCCCCGTAAGGGCCAGTCCATTCTTTTAACAATATATTTTCAGTCATATTTTTTGCTGTTTCTTTAGTTTTATTACAACTAACAGTAATAATTAATGTACAAATTAGTATTAATTGAAGTGTTTTATTTATATAGATTTTTATCATGATTAAATTGATTTAAATGTGACTATTCAATTTTATCAAAATTAACTATTTAGTATTTAATTAAGCCTAAGAAATTATGGTTTTGCTTGGTAATTTAGTTAACGATTTGTTAATTTTTATTTTGTAAACTTAGTTAAGTGTTAAAATTAGTTTTTCAATGCTATATTTAAAAAGTAAACTTATTAATATTAAACTAGCATAAATTACAGTTACACTAAATAGTTCTTAAAAAAAAATCTATTTATTCTTTTTGAGATCTAAATTCCGTATCACTTTTCCATATATAATTAATGAAATAGCAGACAATAAAGCTATTGCGGCAAAATAATACCAAATATAGTGTGCATTGCTAGCTGCAATTTTCCAAGCTTCATGAGATGCAAATAATTTTGGATCTGGACAATATTTTGATAATAAAAAACCTGACAATCCAAATCCTACAATGGAAGCTATAAATGAATGTAAATGACTAAATCCTAAATATAATCCTTCTTCACCTTTAGGTGCTTGTAAAGAGAAAAATTCTAAAAAACGAGGTGAAATAAATGATTCTGCTAACGCTTGAAGCGCAATACCAATAATCATCATTAATGCTACTGGATGAATTATCATGAATCCTAAATCTATACCTTCTCCAGCAAACCAATTTCCTGAAGCCATCGCAATTGCTGATAGCGGCATAATAAACATACCAACTGTCATTGAAAACAAGGGTGTTTTACTAGCCATTATTCTTGTAATAAAGGTAACAGTTAAAACTACAATTAGTGGATTTACGTTAGCATACCAAGATGGAGCAGCACCTTCACCAGCCATTCTCAATACATATTTTGGCATTGTTGCATACAATTGATGTTGAACCATCCAAAAACCTGTGATAATAATAATTAAAGTAATTAACCTTCCATTTGTAAGCACTTTTAATAGCGCATTCCAAATTTCATTAAATGATTTTCCTTGCCCTTCTTGTTTTGCACTTTTGTAAAAGAAAATAATCATTATTAGTGCTAAAGCTGTCATTGTAGCTGAAAAATAATTTAGGTTAATTAAACCCATATCTCCCATAGAATCACGCAAAGGCTTTACAATAGTTTTTCCTGAAAAGGCTCCAATGTTCACCATCATATAAAATATGGAAAAACCAGCTGCTCTGTTCGCTTCAGTTGTTTCTTTGGCTACAGTTCCTGTAATTACAGATTTAATAAATGAGCCTCCAACCATTATTACTAACATAACTGGAGCAATTAGCCATTGATAAGCAGATTCTTTTAATCCTCCAGCGAATGAAATTTCTCCTGAATAATCTACCAGACCTGAAGATTCAAGAAATGTTGGTAATACCGCCAATCCTAAATAACCGATACTTAACAATGAAAAAGCAATCATTAAGGAGAATTTAAATCCAATTTTATCAGCTAACGCACCGGTAAAAGTTGGTAATAAATACAGTCCTCCTGAGAAAACACCAGAAATTATCCCTGCTTCTATATCATTAAATCCTAAAATTCTTGATAAATAAAGTGTAATAACAATAAAAACTCCATAGTATGCGGCTCTCTCTAACAGCTCAACAATATTAGCTGTCCAAAAGGCTCTTGAAAATCCTTTTAATTTTTGAAACATGTTTAATTTATTAGATGTATAATAGTTTCCGAAGATACTAAAATTAGATAATTAATTTTTGACAAAAGTTAGCCAATTGTAGTACTAAATAGTTTTTAAAATTTAAGTTTAAAAGGTAATTACAAAAAAAGGAACTACAATTTAGTAATTCCTTTTTTTAATCTTTATGATGAGATGCTGAAACAAGTTTAGCATAGCATTATATTTTTATTTAAATTAACTCAACAAATAAACCGTCATCGGTATTAGTTACTTTTGCCAAATTATGTTTTGTTAAGCCTTTAATAGTTTTATCCCATTTTTTATTACTTAAACCGCTTTGAGATTTTAAATCTGTTAAAAGTACTTTCTCAACTTTTTTTAGCAATTCTAAAACAACTTTTTCATCATCATTTAATTCAAAAGAGGGTGCTTTTTTTTCTGGTTTCATTTGAGGGAAGAATAATACTTCTTGAATAGAACTATTATTGGTCATAAACATAGTTAAACGATCAATTCCAATTCCAATTCCAGAAGTTGGAGGCATTCCATATTCCAATGCACGAATAAAGTCTTGATCTATAAACATAGCTTCATCATCACCTTTTTCAGAAAGTGCTAATTGATCTTCAAATCGAGCACGTTGTTCTATTGGATCATTTAACTCTGAATAAGCATTTGCTAATTCTTTACCGTTTACCATTAATTCGAAGCGTTCTGTTAAAGCAGGATTTGTTCTATGTTCTTTGGTAAGCGGACTCATTTCTTTTGGATAATCGGTAATAAATGTTGGTTGAATGTAAAGGTGTTCACATTTTTCACCAAATAATTCATCAATCAATTTACCAACACCCATAGTTTCATCAACTTCAATACCTACTTTTTTGCAAACTTCTCTTAAAGCTACTTCATCCATTCCAGCAACATCATAACCTGTATGAACTTTAATAGCTTCTAAAATTGGAACTCGTGGATATGGAGCTTTAAAACTTACATTATTTTCACCTATTTGTACTTCTGTAGTTCCGTTTGTATCAATTGCTATTTTCTCTAAAAGTTCTTCAGTCATATTCATCATCCAGTTATAATCTTTGTATGCAACATACAATTCCATAACTGTAAATTCTGGATTGTGAGTTCTATCCATTCCTTCATTTCTAAAGTCTTTGGCAAACTCATATACAGCATCAAAGCCACCAACAATCAATCTTTTTAAATAAAGTTCGTTAGCAATTCTTAAATATAACGGCATATCTAATGCATTATGATGCGTCATAAAAGGTCTTGCAGCTGCACCACCAGGAATTGGTTGTAAAATTGGAGTTTCAACTTCTAAATATCCTTTTTTGTTGAAAAAATCACGCATTGAATTGGTGATTTTTGTCCGTTTTATAAACGTATCTTTTACATGGTCGTTTACAATTAAATCTACATAGCGCTGTCTATAACGTTGTTCAGCATCGGAAAAAGCATCATGTACTTTTCCATCAGCATCTGTTTTTACAACAGGAAGCGGTTTTAAACTTTTTGAAAGTACAGTCAATTCTTTTACATTAACCGATTCTTCTCCAACTTTAGTTTTAAAAACATCACCTTTAATTCCAATAATATCTCCCATATCCAACAATTTTTTGAATACAGTATTGTACATTGTTGAATCATCCTCTGAAGATATTTCATCTCTATTAATATAAATTTGCATTCTTCCACTTGCATCTTTAAGTTCTGCAAATGAAGCTTTCCCCATGATTCTTCGACTCATCATTCTACCAGCCAATACAACTTCCTTACCTTCAAAAGCATCAAAATTTGAAGTAATTTGTTTTATTGTTGCTGTTGTTTTAAACTCCTCTGCAGGGTATGGATTTATACCTAATTCACGTAGTTTTTGTAACGATTCTCTTCTAACTATTTCAAGTGGTGATAATTGCATGATGCGTTTTTTATTATTTACTTTTTATTTATGGTGTGCAAAGATACAATCAATTAAGAAATAACAGTAATTTAGAAAGAAAAAGTGTTTAAATTAAATAATCAAAAAATATTTATATATTTGCGTATCGTTTGCAAAAGCGATTTAGTTGTGTTGTTTGGCGTGTAAAAGCGTCATAGGTTTTTAAAACCAATGGAAAGCTTCCCGAAAAACCGGGACGCTTTTTTTGTTTTTAGGAACTATTTTCTACTTAAAAATAGTAAAAAAAGCATTTTTATATTCCCAAAATATTGAAAAAAATAAGCCTGTATAAACTATTGCTGCAATAAATTTTAAAAAAGTTGAAGTTAAAAAACCAATAAAAGATCCAAATGCAGCTTTTAAAGCTTTGCCTGAATCTTTATTGTCTTTAATCATTTCACCTGCAAAAGCACCAACAAATGGGCCAATAATTATTCCAAAAGGAGGGAAGAATAAAAGTCCAAGAATTAAACCAACCATAGTTCCAATTACACCGTAGCGTGTACCTCCAAAACGTTTTGTTCCCATTGCCGGAATAAAATAATCTATTAACCAAATAATAAATGCAATTGCAAAAGTGATTCCTAAAAATGTCCAGTTCATTGGAACAGCATTGGTTAAATGAAGTATAAGTAAACCAACCCAACTTGTAATTGGCCCTGGCAAAACTGGTAAAAATGAACCAAGAATTCCTAATATAATAAAAAGAAATCCTAAGATTAAAAGAAAAATATCCATCTGCTAAGTTTATATTTTCAAATTTATAATTAAATATTGAATTACAAATATCGTGCAACTTTTCAACTAAAAAATTAGTTAAAACTAAATATTTAGTTATATTTGTGTTGTTGAACTAAAAACTTAGTTGATAAAATGGAAAAACAATTAACAAAAGCAGAGGAGCAGTTGATGCAAGTTTTATGGGATTTAGAAGAAGCTTCGGTTAAAGATATAATTGAGCAATTGCCAAAACCAAAGCCTGCATATAATACGGTTTCTACAATAATTAGAATTTTAGAAACTAAGGATTTTGTTGGTCATAAAGCCAAGGGAAGAGGTCATATTTATTATCCGTTAATTAAAAAAACAGATTATAGCAACCAAAGCTTAAACAAACTGGTTGATAGTTATTTTGGCGGTTCATTTAAAAGTATGGTTTCATTTTTTGTGAAAAAAAATGATGTTGACATTAATGAATTGGAAACAATTTTAGAGCATATTAACAATAAAAAGACTGAAAAATGATAAATTATATAATTCAAGTTTTGCTTTTTCAAGCACTGTTTTTAGCTATTTACGATTTGTTTTTACAAAAAGAAACCTTTTTTAAGTGGAATAGAATCTATTTATTAGTCACACCTTTTTTATCATTTTTAATTCCATTATTAAAATTTGAAACGCTTCAAAAAAGTATTCCTCAAGATTATATTGTGCTGTTGCCAACTGTATTTTTAAATCCTGAAGAAATTATATTAAAAAGTACTGCAACAGCACCAACTATTAGTTTATTACCTATCCTTTTTGGTTTGGGAGTAGCTGTATTTGCTTTTCTGTTTTTGGTAAGGTTGTTTAAAATTATCAAGTTAATTACGTCGAGCAAAATCATTAAAAATGAAACTTATAACTTGGTTTTATTGAAGAAGAAACAATCCGCTTTTTCATTTTTCAACTACATTTTTATTAATAAATACCTTTTAGAAAATGAAGAGTTGGAAATTATTAAACACGAATTGGTGCATTGTAAACAAAGGCACACAATAGATTTATTAGTTTTTGAATTGCTGAAAATTGTGCTGTGGTTTAATCCACTAATTTATATATTTCAAAAGAGAATTACCTTGTTACATGAGTACATTTCAGATGCTGAAGTAGTAAAAGAAACTAATAAAAATACCTATTTTAATAAGTTACTTTCAGAAGCATTTAATGTAGAAAATATTTCATTTATAAATCAATTTTTTAAACATTCATTAATTAAAAAAAGAATAGCTATGATTACAAAAAACAAGTCACAAAAAATTATGCAATTAAAGTATTTATTAATAATTCCAGTATTAGTTGGAATGTTATTTTATACATCTTGTACTGATGCTCAAAAAGATGAGTTATTGGGAATTGAAGATGTTTTAAGTCAAGATACTAATGAAACGGAAGGAAAATATATTGATACAGAGCAGGGTAAAATATTTGTAGGTAAGAGTTTAGCTGGGCAAATTGTGCCTTTTGAAGAGTATACAGAAAAGGAAAAAGAAATGTATGCTAAATTTAAAAATGTAGATAATCCAATTTTTGAACTTCAAGTTGTAATTGATAAAAATGGCGATCGTATAAATTTTTTTAAAACCAATAATAACGCTTCAAAATACAGAGAGGAGTGGCAATACATAGAGGGTGAGTCAGTTCCATTTGCAATGGTTGAAAATGTTCCAATTTTTCCGGGTTGTGCTGGAACAGAAGAAGAAATGAGACAATGTTTGCAAGAGAATATAACAAAACACATAAATGTTAATTTTAACACACAAATGGCTAATAATTTAGGTTTGTCACCTGGAGTAAAACGTATTTTTGTTATGTTTGAGATTGACAAAGAAGGTAATATTATAGATGCAAAGGCTAGGGCTCCTCATCAAAGTTTGGCTGATGAAGCATTAAGAGTTGTTAATAGCTTGCCGAAAATGGAATCTGGAAAATATTTAGGAGAAAATGTAGGTGTAAAATATAGTTTGCCAATTGCTTTTAAAGTTGAAGACAAGAAAGATAATAATTCTAAAAGTGAAGCATCAAAAGGAAATCCACTTTATATTTTAGATGGAAAAGAAATTTCAAAAGAAGTTATGGAGAAAATAAATCCAGATAATATTTTAAAAATAAATGTTCTTAAGGATGAATCCGCTATTAACAATTATGGTGAAAAAGGTAAAAATGGTGTTGTGGAAATTACATTAAAAAAAGATTAATTGCATATTAACTTAATAAGCTATGAAAAAGATTATAATACTAGTAATGCTTATTTTAATAAGTAGTAAAACCGAAGCGCAATCTTCGGTTTTTGCTATAGTAGATGATTTATTATTGAAAGGAGATTATCAAAAGGCTTTGGTTTTATTAGAAAAACAAGAGCCAATTACAATTGAAGTTTTAGATAAAACTGCGAGTATTTATCAAACAACTGGAAATTATACAAAAGCAATTGAATGCTATGATAAAGCCCTAAAAATTGAACAAAATGAAGCTTTGCAAGTAAAGTTAGGAAATGTTTACAATTCAGCAGGATTAACAACAAAAGCCATTGCTGTTTTTGAAAATATAATTGAAAAAGACACTTCAAATTTACTGGTTGCAAATAGTTTAGGAAAATTATATTTAGGTCAAAACAAAGCAAAAAAAGCTGAGAGAATGTTTCGTTTTTTAAAGAAAAAAGATTCTCTAAATCCAAATTATCCTTTCCAATTAGCGGAAGCTTTATCCAAGCAAAACAAACCATTTAAAATGGGACAGAGTTATTTGGATGCTTATAACTTGGATACAATGCATATTAAAAGTATTTACGAATTGTCTAAATTTTTTAAAGAGTTAAGATTAAAAGATTCTACAATGCTTTTTATAGACAAAGGCTTAGAAATTGATAGTATAAATATTAATTTTTTGCAACTTAAAGTAAACCAATTATATTTTTCTAAAAATTTTGATGAAACTATTATCTATCTTAATAAATTGGATAGTCTTAATTTTAAATCGGTAAACACTTATGAAATGTTTGGAATGTGTTATTATAATTTAAAAGACTTTGAAAAAGCCGAAGCAAGTTATAAAAGCGCATTAAGAATTGAAAGGAACAATCCAAAAATACTATATAGATTAGCAACATTGAACTATGAAAAGAAAGATATAGAAAAAGCAAAACTTTATTTAAGGATGTCAATTGTTTCTGCAAAACCCGAAATTGACAAACAGTATTTTTTATTTGGAACTATTTTTAAGGAAGAAAACGATTTAAAGATGGCATTGGGTAATTTTGAAAATGCATACCAAAATAACTATCATAATTATAAAGCTTTATTTGAAGTAGCAATAACTTCAGATGCTTACTTTAAGGATAAAAAAATTGCATTAAATCATTATAAAAAATATTTTCAACAATTTGAAAGTAGAGATAAGGAAATGACGGAATATGTAATACAACGTATAAAAGAACTTAAAAAAGAATTATTTCTTGAAGGTGAAATTATAGATTGATTATAATAAAAAAGAGGCTATCTAAAAAGTAAATTTTCGTCAACCTGAACTTGTTTCAGGTTCTCATAATGATTAAATATCAATATGGTGAGATTCTGAAACAAGTTCAGAATTATGGTTTCAATACTTTTTAAAAAGCCTTCTTTAAATCAATACAATTGTATTAATTACATAACAATCTCCACAATATGCGTTTTTCCATCTGCAAAAATTGGAAGGATATTAGAACCATATTCTTCTCCATCAATAATTACTTTTGAAACACCTTTACATACTGCGTTTTCGTTTATAATTTTAATTTTGTAGGTAGCACCTCTAAATTTACGAGTTACGTTAAACCCTTTCCAGTCTTTTGGAATACAAGGCTCAATCTTTAAACCATCATAATCTGGTTGAATACCTAAAATATATTGTGTAATTGTATAAAAATTCCACGATGCAGTACCTGTTAACCAAGAATTTTTAGCTTCACCCGGTTTAAAAGCGTCTTTACCGGCAATCATTTGAGAATAAACGTATGGTTCTGTTCTGTGTAATTCACTCACATCTTCTAAGTAAGCCGGGCATATTTTCTTAAAATATTCCCAAGCCTGATCTCCACGTCCAATTACAGTTTCACCAATCATTATCCAAGGATTGTTATGGCAAAAGATACCTGCATTTTCTTTATAACCAGGGGGATAACTGGAAATTTCACCATATTCAATATAATATTTTGTAAAAGCAGGATTATTTAAAACAATACCATGTTCGCAATCAAGGCGTTCTTTTACAGCATCTAACGCTTTTTCAATGAAGCCTTCTTCTTTACCAATTCCGGCCATTGTGCACCAACCGTTAGATTCTATAAATATTTTTCCTTCTTCATTTTCGTCACTTCCAATTTTATTACCATAATAATCATACGCACGTAAAAACCATTCTCCATCCCAACCATGTTGTTTAACTGCTTCAACCATTGCATCTACATGTTTTTGACAACGTGCTGCTTCAGCTTCATTTCCAACTCTTTTGCATAATTTTATAAAATCGTTTCCATAAACGACAAATAAACCGGCAATCATTAATGATTCAGCTTTTGATCCTTCTGATTGATTTTCAGTTGTTTGGTAGGATTCATTTGGGTCGTTGGAGAAACAATTTAAGTTTAAACAATCGTTCCAATCGGCACGTCCAATTAAAGGCAATCCATGCGGACCTAAATTGTTAATTACGTGATCAAAAGAAACAGATAAATGATCAAATAAAGTACGGGCAATGCTCATATCATTATCAAAAGGAACCATCTCATCTAAAATACTAAAATCGCCTGTTTCTTTAATATAGCTTGTTGTTCCTAAAATTAACCACATTGGGTCATCGTTAAATCCACCTCCAATATCATTATTCCCTTTTTTTGTTAAAGGCTGATATTGATGGTAACATCCACCATCGGGAAATTGTGTTGAAGCAATATCTATGATACGTTCTCTTGCACGTTCCGGTATTTGATGTACAAAACCAATTAAATCCTGATTAGAATCCCGGAATCCCATTCCGCGCCCAATTCCACTTTCAAAATAAGAAGCTGAACGAGAAAAACAGAAGGTAATCATACATTGGTATTGATTCCAAATATTTACCATTCTATCTAATTTTTCCTCACCTGAATCAATAGTGTATATACTTAATAAGTTATCCCAATAGGCATGTAATTCTGCCAAAGCAGCATCTACTTTTTTAACGGTATTAAATTTAGCAATAGTTTCTTTAGCCTTGGTTTTATTGATACTATTTTTAGATTCCCATTTTTCATCTTGCTTGTTTTCAACATATCCTAAAACAAAAATATAATCTTTTGATTCTCCCGGTTGTAATTCAACTTCAATATAGTGAGAGGCAATTGGAGACCACCCATGCGCAACGCTCATTCCAGGTTTGCCTGCTTCTACAACCTGAGGTTCATGAAAGCCGTTATACAAACCAAAAAAGGTTTCTCGATCTGTATCATAACCTTGAATAGGTGTATTTACAGAATAATATGCGTAATGATTTCTACGCTCTTTATATTCTGTTTTGTGATAAAGAACAGAATCTTCAATTTCAACTTCACCGGTAGAAAAGTTCCTTTGGAAGTTTTCCATATCGGCTGCTGCATTCCAAAGTGCCCATTCAGTAAACGAAAATAATTTTAGTTTTTTAACCTCATTACTGTTATTTGTCAATGTTAGTTTTTGAACTTCTGCCCAGGTTTTTAAAGGAACAAAAAACAATGCTTTTGCAGATACACCATCTTTTACACCTTCAATTGTTGTGTAATTCATTCCATGGCGACATTCGTATTTGTCAAGGTCTGTTTTACAAGGTTTCCAACTTGGTGACCATGTTGTATCTCCATCTTTTATGTAAAAATAACGTCCACCATCATCAGTAGGAACGTTATTGTATCTATATCTTGTTAATCGTCTAAATTTTGCATCCTTATAAAAAGTATATCCTCCTGCCGTATTTGATATTAAAGAGAAAAAATCTTCATTTCCTAAATAATTAATCCAGGGATATGGGGTTTTAGGATTTGTTATTACATATTCTCTTTGAGAATCATCAAAATGTCCAAATTTCATAATTTCTATTTTAAGTTTTATCCAGTTCTTTATTAAAATTTGTTTGAACAAATATAATTTTTTAAGATCAAAATAAATGGTGTAAAAATGTCAAAAAGAAATCAAATAATGTCATTTAATTTTAATTTAAACCTAATAGTTTACAATATTGAGGTACAATTTAAGTTGGATAATTTTTGACAGTATTTTTTTAATAAAAAAATTGTAATTTCACATATTAAAATAATGGAATGTATAAACGTATTATTTTTTTATTTAGCATTATTTTTCTTCTAGTTTCTTGTGATTTTTTTCAGAAAAAAGAGTTGCCTCAGAATCAAGTAATAGATACTGTAATTGATTTTAATACAGTTGATGTTTTTCCTTTATTTCCTTCTTGTGATAGTATTCCTTCTGAAGAAAAACAAAAAATATGTTCTCAAATTAAACTATCTGAGCAAATTTATGCTTCTTTGTCTGAATATCAATTAAAGGTTACAGAACCAATGAATGATACAATTTTAGTTAAATTACATGTAGATAAAGCAGGGAAAGTATCACTTGTAAATTTAAAATCTTCATCATTTATTCAAAGTCAAATACCAAAACTTGATAGTTTAATTAGTTTGGGTATTAATAATTTACCCACTTTAAAAGCGGCAATTAAAAGAGGAATTCCAGTAACTACAGAATTTACCTTACCAATAGTTTTAGTAAATTAATTATTCATGGAGTAATTTCCATAGAAGGTCTTTCAACTCAGTTAATCCTTGTTGAGCAATTGATGAAATAAAAATTGTTTTTATGCCTTTCGGTAATACTTTTTTAATTTCTTCTTTTAATTCCTCATCTAACATATCAGATTTTGAAATTGCTAACAGCCTATTTTTATCTAATAATTCTGGATTATGTTGCCTTAATTCATTTATTAAAATTTCATATTCTTTTTCAATATTATCTGAATCTGCAGGAATTAAAAATAATAATATTGAATTACGTTCAATATGGCGTAAAAAACGATGTCCTAAGCCTTTTCCTTCTGCTGCACCTTCAATAATTCCCGGGATATCAGCAATTACAAATGTTTGAAAATCTCTGTATTGTACGATACCTAAATTTGGTTTTAATGTTGTAAAGGCATAATCAGCAATTTTAGGTTTTGCGGCAGTTAAAACTGATAATAATGTTGATTTACCCGCATTTGGAAAACCAACCAAACCAACATCAGCTAACAATTTTAGTTCTAATTGAAACCATCCTTCTTTGCCGTCAATACCTGGTTGAGCATAGCGCGGAGTTTGGTTTGTTGAAGACCTGAAATTCCAGTTTCCTAAACCGCCTTTTCCACCTTCTAAAAGAATTTGCTCTGTATTTTCTGATGTTATTTCAAACAATATTTCTTGCGTTTCACCATCTCTAATAATAGTACCTAATGGAACTTCAATATAAACATCTTCACCATCTTTTCCTGTACTTCTGGATTTAGCACCATGGCCACCATGTTCAGCTCTAAAGTGCTTGTTGAATTTTAAATGAAAGAGTGTCCATAAATTTGGATTTGCACGCACAATAATATGGCCACCACGACCACCATCACCACCATCAGGACCACCTTTAGTAATATATTTTTCTCTGTGCAAATGCGTAGAACCTCCACCACCTTTACCAGAACTGGCATAAACTTTTAAATAGTCAACAAAATTTCCTTCAGTCATTTTTTTTAGTTTCTGTCATTCCTGCAGAGGCAGGAATCTTTTTCAATTGACAAATTATTATAATTTATCAAAAACGGTACTTAAACGTTCTGTAATTTCACTTATAGTACCAACTCCATTTACTCCAAAATATTTATTTTGAAGTTCGTAATAATCTTTTAAAATAGCAGTTTTAGTATTGTATTCGTTGAAACGATTACGAATTTTATTTTCATCCTGATCATCAGATCTTCCACTTGTTTTGCCTCTTTCTAATAAGCGTTTCACTAATAAATCTTCAGGTACTTCTAAAGCAACCATACCACTAATAGCCTCACCTTTTTCTTCTAAAAATTCATCTAAAGCTTTTGCTTGCGATTCTGTACGTGGAAAGCCATCAAAAATAAAGCCATTTGCGTCTGCATTTTTTTCTACTTCTGCTTTTAGCATGTCTATTGTAACTTCATCTGGAACTAAATCTCCTTTATCCATAAAAGATTTAGCTAACAAACCTAACTCAGTTTCATTTTTAATATTATACCTAAAAACATCTCCTGTTGAAATATGTTTAAGATTGTATTTTTCCTTTAATAAATCTGCTTGGGTACCTTTTCCTGCACCTGGAGGGCCAAATAAAACTATGTTTTTCATGGTTGGTTTTTTTGTTAGTTGGTAAATGCTTGCAAAGTTTCTTCCTATTCCATTATAATCTAAACCATAACCAACAATAAATTTATCAGGAATAGAAATCCCGATATAATCTATTGGTAATTCTTTCTTGAACACATCTGGTTTAAAAAATAAAGTTGCTATTTTAAGTTGTTTTAACTTTTTATCTTTAAATATTTCATAAATTTCTTGAAGCGTATTTCCGGTATCGATAATATCTTCTAAAATTACAACTGTTCTCCCTTCTAAATTTTCATTAACTCCAACTAATTGTTTTATTTTTCCTGTAGATTTAGTTCCCTCATATGATGCTAATTTAACAAACGAAACTTCACAATCTCCATTATATTCACGTACAAAATCTGCTACAAACATAAAACAACCGTTTAAAATACCTATAAATAAAGGTGTTTCATTTTTACAATCCTTATATACTTGTTTTACCAAAGATTCTATAGCTTCATGAATTAGTTTTTCAGAAATGTAAGATTTAAAATATTTGTCGTGTAATTTAATAATGCTCATAGTTGTAATTTGTTGCAAATTTAAGAATCAATATATAATTATTTGTTATATATGCTAATTAATTCCTTTTTGAAATACAAAAACCGTTTTGAATTTTCAAAACGGTTTTATTAAATCTATTTTGATTTAAATATTATTTTTTCTTTTCATCTAATTTTTTAACGGTATCATACATTAAAGGTGATGCAATAAATAATGATGAGTAAGTACCCACAACTACACCAACAATTAATGCGAACATAAATCCTTTAATAGAATCTCCACCAAATAAGAAGATAGCCGTTAATACAACAAGGGTGGTTAATGAAGTATTAATAGTTCTTCCTAAAGTACTACTTAATGCTCTATCAACAACTTCTGAAAATTTCCAAGTTGTGTGTATACCTGCAAATTCACGAATTCTATCAAAAATTACCACAGTATCATTTAGAGAGTACCCAACTACGGTTAATATGGCGGCAATAAATGATTGTCCAATTTCCATATCAAAAGGTAAAATTTTATAGAATAATGAGAAAATTGCTAATACAATTAAAACATCATGGAAAACTGCAGCAACAGCACCTAAACTGTATTGCCATTTTCTAAATCTGAATAAGATATATAAGAAAACTACCAATAATGAGCCTATAATTGCCCAACCTGCAGCTGTTTTAATATCATCTGCAATTGTTGGTTCAACTTTAATTGAACTCATTATTCCGGCTGTTTTAGTTCCATCAAAACCAGGTTTAAATTCATCCATTGATAAACCTTCTGGTAAATAGCTTGTTAAACCTGTGTATAATAAATCTTGAACTTCATCATCAATATGATTTCCTTCTTCTTCAATTTTATATTTTGTTGTAATTTTTAATTGACTAGCTTCACCATACGTTTTTACTTCTGGAGCACTTCCAAAAGCATCTTTTAACGTATTGGCAACTTCAGTAGCACTTGTTGGATTTTCAAATTTAACCACATAAGATCTACCTCCAACAAAATCAACTCCATAGTTTAAACCATTAGTAAATAAAGATCCTAAACCAATAATTATTACCAAACCTGAAATTACATATGCAATTTTTCTTTTCTTTAAGAATTCAATATCAATTCTTTTAAACCAGTTTTTAGTAATATTTGTATTGAATGTGAATAGTTTTCCTTTTCCAGCGTACCAATCTATTAATAAACGCGTGATAAAGATTGCTGTAAATAACGAAGTAACAATACCTACCATTAACGTATAAGCAAATCCTTTTACGGGTCCTGTACCAAATACATATAAAATTACACCTGTTAACATTGTTGTAATGTTAGCATCTATAATAGCTGATAAAGCTCCCTTAAAACTAAATCCGTGTTCAATAGAAGCTTTTAAACCTTTACCTTTATTTAGTTCTTCTTTTATTCTTTCAAAAATAATTACGTTGGCATCAACCGACATACCTATTGTTAAAATAATACCTGCAATTCCTGGTAATGTAAGTACAGCACCAAATGCAGTTAAAATTCCGAATATAAATAATAAGTTAACTAAAAGAGCAACATCAGCAAAACCACCTGCTTTTCCGTAGTAAAAAACCATCCAAAGTAACACTAAAAGTAATGCTAAAGCAAAAGAACTCATACTGCTATCAATTGCTTTTTGCCCTAAAGAAGGTCCAACAACTTCAGATTGAATAATATGTGCAGCAGCTGGTAATTTACCTGCTTTTAGAACGTTGGCAATATCTTGTGCCTCTTCAACAGTCATACTACCACCAGAAATTGAAGTTCTTCCAGTTGTAATAGGTGTGTTTACAGAAGGTGCGGTATATACGTAATCATCTAAAACTACAGCAACAAATTGACCGACATTTTCAGTAGTCATTTTACCCCATAATCTAGAACCACTAGCATTCATTGTCATACTAACTTCAGGCTTTCCTGTTTGTCCGTATTCCTGACTCGCATCATCAATAACATCACCTTCAATTGGAGCAATATCTTCACGGTTAGATTTTATACCATATAAATAAATTAACTCAACATTTTCTCCTGTTGAAGCAACTGTATTTGTAAATGGTTTAGCATCCCATAAAAATTTTGCATATTTCATTTCGTTAGAAAGTAATCCTCTAACTTCTTTCATTGCTAGGTAAGAATTTACTTTAGAAGTATCGGCAACCTTGGCAGTTCCTATTACAGATGAAATCTGATTTTGATTTTGAGGAATACTTGGTGAGAATACTGAAAATAAATTATTTGTTGGTTTTGTAGCTAAGGAATCAGAAACTTCACCTAATAAATCTTCTAAATTATCTTTAGTTGAAGTAGTATCAACTTCAGTTTCAACTTTTAATAAGTTTTCTACTACAGAATTTGCTTGGAAAAAGAAATTAGCAGTTTCTTGGTTAGAATATACTTCCCAAAATTGTAATTCTGCCGTACTTTGAAGTAATTTTTTTACACGATCAATGTCTTTTGCTCCTGGAAGCTCAATTAAAATACGCCCAGAGTTACCAATACGCTGAATGTTTGGTTGTGTAACCCCAAATTTATCAATACGACTTCTTAAAACTTCAAAAGCAGTGTTAACCGAACCTGTAACTTCAGCTTCAATAATTGGCAATACTTCTTCATCGGTAAGTTTAAAGTTTATTTTTTCTCTTAAAGATTTGTTCCCAAAAATACTAGGATCACTTAATTTAACAGTTCCGGCACTAGTTTCTTCAAATGCATCAAAAAATAAATCTAAAAATCTTCTATCACTACTTCTTTGTGCTTCGGTAGCTTTTGCTAATGCTTCATTAAATACTGGATTTTTTGATTCGTTAGATAATCCAATCAAAATATCTTTAACAGATACTTGTAAAATAGCATTAATACCACCTTTAAGGTCTAATCCTAAATTAAGTTCTTTATCTTTTATGTCATTATAGCTAAATTTAGCAAAACCCAAGTCAATAACTGGTTTGTTTGCAACGGAGTCTAAATAAACTCTTTCTAATCTTGCAATTTCTTTACCTTCATCAGATTTAGATTCAGCATAGGTTTTTGCTTTATCTTCAACACCATTTGTAAACCAAGTAAATGATAATTGGTATAAACTTACTAATCCAAATAGAATAGCGAATAACTTTATAAGTCCTTTATTTTGCATTTTAAATTAATTTGATATAAAATTCATTTGTAATAAACGTGCAAATATATAATTTCAAAAAGAGACTGACAATACTTTTTTAGCTTTTTATACCTTTAAATTACCACATATGAAATTACAGCTATTCTGAATTCTGAATTTTATATATTTGTTTAGTAAAATTTAATAAAAAATGAAGCATTTAACAGATATTGAAATTGCACAAGAGAAAGAATTAATACATATTAAAGAAATTGCAGCAAAGTTAGGAATTGAAGAAGATACAATTGAGATGTTTGGTAAGTATAAAGCTAAATTACCTTTAACTCTAATTGACGAAGATAAAATAAAGAAAAATAACTTAATTTTAGTTACTGCAATTACTCCAACACCAGCTGGTGAAGGAAAAACTACAGTTTCTATTGGGCTAACTGAAGGATTAAATAAGATTGGAAAACAAGCAACAGTTGTTTTAAGAGAACCTTCATTAGGTCCTGTTTTTGGTATTAAAGGTGGTGCTGCCGGTGGTGGATATTCACAAGTTGTGCCTATGGAAGATATTAATTTACATTTCACAGGTGATTTTAATGCTGTAGAAAAGGCAAATAATTTATTGTCTGCTTTAATTGATAATAATTTGCAAAGTAACTGCTGTAATTTAAATTTAGATCCAAGAACCATTCTTTGGAAGCGAGTTATTGATATGAATGACAGAGCTTTAAGGAGTATCGTTATTGGTTTGGGAGGTACTGCTAATGGAATTCCTAGAGAAGATGGTTTTAACATTACACCAGCTTCTGAAGTAATGGCCATTTTATGTATGGCAACAGATTTCGAAGACTTAAAAAAGCGTTTAGGTGATATTTTTATAGGTTTTACATTTGATAAAAAACCAATTTTTGCACGTGATTTAAAGGCCGAAAATGCCATGGCAATTTTATTGAAATACGCAATAAAACCAAACTTGGTACAAACGTTAGAAGAAAATCCAGCGATAATTCATGGGGGCCCTTTTGCAAATATTGCACAAGGAACAAATACAATTATAGCCACAAAAATGGGATTATCTTTATCTAATTATGTAATTACCGAAGCTGGATTTGGTGCAGATTTAGGGGCGGAGAAATTTTTAAATATAAAATGTGTTGCAGCAGGATTAAGCCCTAAAGCTGTTGTTTTGGTAGCGACTATTAGAGCGTTGCGTCATCATGGTGGTGCTAAAAAAGATGAATTTAATACTCCAAATTTAGCATTTGTAAAAGCAGGTTTTTGCAATTTAGAAAAGCATATAGAAAATATTAGAAAATTTAATATTGAGCCAGTAGTTGCAATTAATACATTTTCAAACGATTCTTATAAAGAAATAAACTATATAATTGAAAAATGTGCTGAGTTAGGAGTTAATGCTGTTGTTTCAGATGGTTGGGCTAAAGGAGGTGAAGGAACCAAAGAGTTGGCTAAGGCTGTTGTTGAAGTTGTAGAATCTAACAAATCACATTTTAAGCCTATATATAATTGGAAAACGCCAGTAAAAGAGAAAATAGAAACAATAGCCAAGGAAATATATGGGGCTATTGAAGTTGATTTTGATAAAAAAGCTAAATTAAATTTAGCCAGAATTGACAGACTTGGTTTTAATGATTTTGCAATTTGTATGGCAAAAACACAAAAATCTTTTTCAGATAATGAATCACTTGTTGGAAGACCTGAGAATTTTGTTGTTACGGTGCGTGAAATTGAAATTGCTGCAGGAGCAAAGTTTATAATCCCAATTTTAGGTCAAATGATGCGTATGCCTGGACTTCCAGGTGTTCCAGCTTCAGAAAATATGACAATAGATAATAATGGAGTAATTTCAGGATTGTCTTAAAAAAATTGATAAAAAAAACTCTTCAAAAAAGGAATTTTTGAAGAGTTTTAAAATTTTATTTAAAAAGAAATTAGTCTAACAAAGCATTTGTTTTTTTAACACCTTCAGCACTTTCTTTAATTTTTGCAATTTCTGCATCAGATAATTCAATTTCAACAATTTTTTCAATTCCGTTTTTACCAATAATACATGGTACACCTATTGAAATATCATTTAATCCAAATTCACCTTCTAATAAAGCAGAACAAGGGAACATTTTTTGAGAATCTAAAGCAATTGCTTGTACCATTGCAGAAACTGCAGCTCCAGGAGCATACCATGCACTAGTACCTAATAATTTAGTTAATGTAGCGCCACCAACTTTAGTGTCTTCAACAACTTGTTGCATTCTTTCTTCTGATAAAAATTCAGAAACTTTTACACTATTTCTTGCAGCTTTTCCAATTAGAGGAACCATTCCAGTATCACTATGTCCACCAATTACCATTCCATCAACATCAGATGCAGGACATCCTAATGCTTCAGCCAAGCGGAATTTAAAACGAGCACTATCTAAAGCTCCACCCATTCCAATAATTCTATTTTTAGGTAATCCAGTTGCTTTGTGCGCTAAATAAGCCATAGTATCCATTGGATTACTAACCACAATAATAATTACATTTGGTGAGTATTTTATTAAATTTTCTGAAACAGATTTTACAATACCTGCATTAATTCCAATTAATTCTTCACGAGTCATTCCTGGTTTTCTTGGAATACCACTTGTTATAACAGCTACATCACTACCAGCTGTTTTAGAGTAATCATTAGTTACACCTGTAATTTTGGTGTCAAAACCATTTAACGATGCACATTGCATTAAATCCATGGCTTTACCTTCAGCAAAACCTTCTTTAATGTCAATTAACGTTACTTCTGATGCGAAATTTTTTATTGCTATGTACTCTGCGCAACTTGCGCCTACCGCGCCAGCCCCTACTACTGTTACTTTCATATTTTTATTATTGTTTATTAATTCATTTTAACTAAAACAAAAATACTAATTTTAAAATTATTGAAATATGACAAATATCTTAATTTACGAAATCGTTATTTTGTTATAATTTATAGTGTTATACTGCAGAATTTAAAAATGATTAAAAAAAAAACCGCAAAAAGCGGTTTTATTATAAATGTTTTTATTCATTAATATATAGACTCTTTTCCAAATTCCTTAACTAGTAAGTAGTAGAAAATTGCTCTGTACTTATTTCTGTTAGATTTACCCATAGTTTCAACAGCTTTTTCTATAGCGGCATCTAATTTTGGTCCATCAGAAAGGCCTAATTTTTTAATTAAAAAATTGTTTTTTACAGTACCTAATTCTTTAGCATCTGACCCTGAAACTGTTTCAGCATCTTGTTTATAGATTGAAGGACCTAAACCTTTAGTAACTTTTGATAATAAATCAGCATCAAACTTGATACCTAATTTTTTCATTTCACCTTGATAAAGTGCTATTTTTTCATCGAATTTACTCATGAATAACGATTTTTTTTTATTAATGTTAATATTCCTTTTCCCAAATATAAAAAATATTCTTCATAAAAAATAAATTTATTTTAACAATCTGATAGGTTTACACCCACTGCCAAACCGCCCTCAGAGGTTTCCTTGTATTTAGAATTCATATCTTTAGCAGTTTCCCACATGCTAGAAATTACTTTGTCTAATGGAACTTTAGCGTTATTACTATCGGATTCTAAGGCTAGTTCAGCTGCATTAATTGCCTTAATAGCTCCCATTGCATTGCGTTCAATACAAGGTATTTGTACTAATCCGCCAATAGGATCACAAGTTAATCCTAAATGATGTTCCATGGCAATTTCACTAGCCATTAAAACTTGCTCAGGTGTTCCGCCAAGTAATTCAGTTAAAGCACCGGCTGCCATTGCCGATGAAACTCCAATTTCTGCCTGACAACCACCCATTGCAGCCGATATTGTAGCACCTTTTTTAAATAAACTTCCAATTTCACTGGCAACTAATAAAAATTGTTTAATGTGGTTAAAATTGGCTTCATGGTTTTCAATAACCAAATAATACATTAAAACTGCAGGTATAACGCCAGCACTCCCGTTTGTTGGAGCTGTTACCACTCTTCCAAGTGAAGCATTAACTTCATTAACACTTAAAGCAAAACAACTAACCCATTTTAAAATTTGACGAAATTTAACTTCGGTATTTCGTATTGAAATCAACCATTCTTCAGGGGAGTTGTAAATTGTATCTACTTTTAATTTTTGGTGAATATCAAAAGCCCGTCGTCTTACATTTAATCCACCAGGCAAAGTACCTTCTGTATGACATCCAATATACATACATTCAAGCATTGTATCCCAAATTCTTTTAATTTCAAAATCAATTTCAGCTTCAGTTCTTAATGATTTTTCATTTTCTAAAACAATTTCTGATATTTTTAACTTGGTTTCATTACAAAAAAATTCAAGTTCTTTTGCTTTTTGAATTGGGTATGGAAAAGTTTTATGAATTTCAATATTTTCTTTGGCATGTATTAATTCTTCTCTAACAACAAAACCACCTCCAATTGAATAATAGGTATCTGTAGAAATTTCATTCTTATTGTTAAACCCAGTAAATTTTATTGCATTTGCGTGAAATGGTAAAAACTCTTTATTAAAAATAATATCAGTGATTGGATTGAAATTTATAATAAAAGTATTGCTGAAATTTAGAGTTTTTTCATTCTTTATTTTGGTAATTATTGTTGAAATGTCTTCGGTTACAATGTATTCAGGATCGGCACCTGATAAACCTAAAAGTATAGCCAAATCTGTAGCATGTCCTTTTCCGGTTAAAGATAATGATCCATATAAGTCAACTTTAACAGACGTAATTTTATTAAAAAGGTGTTCTTTTTTTAAATGATTTATCCATCTTTCAGCGGCACGCCAAGGACCTAATGTATGAGAACTTGAAGGACCAATACCAATTTTTAGCATATCAAAAATAGAAATACACTCCATTTAATAAGTTTCGTTTATTTATAGTTTGTAAATATATGTTTTTGAAAAATACGTTTCGCATTTTACTAAAATTAATAATAAAGCTTTTAAATAATGACAGTTTTATCTTTTGGAAAATTCAAATTATGACAACTTGACATAAAAATTGTAATGGCATAATCATTGTCTAAATGTAACTGTAAGTTTAAAAAAATTAAAAATAATATAAATATATAATTATGAGTAAAATTATAGGAATAGATTTAGGAACAACCAACTCTTGTGTTTCTGTAATGGAAGGGAATGAACCAGTTGTAATTCCTAATGCAGAAGGGAAAAGAACTACACCATCAATAGTTGCATTTATTGAAGGTGGGGAACGTAAAGTTGGAGACCCAGCAAAAAGACAAGCGGTTACAAATCCATTAAAAACCATTTATTCAATAAAACGTTTTATGGGTAACAAATATTCTGAGTCTAAAATGGAAGCAGAACGTGTACCTTATAAAGTGGTTAAAGGAGATAATGATACACCGCGTGTTGATATTGATGGAAGATTATATACTCCACAAGAAATTTCAGCAATGATTCTTCAAAAAATGAAAAAAACTGCTGAAGATTATTTAGGTACTGAAATTAGCGAAGCAGTTGTAACGGTTCCAGCATATTTTAACGATGCACAACGTCAGGCAACTAAAGAAGCTGGTGAAATTGCAGGTTTAAAGGTGAGTAGAATTATTAATGAACCTACTGCAGCAGCATTAGCTTATGGAATGGATAAAAAAGGTGAAGATAAAAAAATAGTTGTTTTTGACTTTGGTGGAGGAACACATGATGTTTCTATTTTAGAGTTAGGAGATGGTGTTTTTGAAGTATTATCTACAGATGGAGATACACACTTAGGAGGTGATGATGTTGATCAAAAAATTATTGATTGGTTAGCTGAAGAGTTTAAAGCTGAAGAAAATATGGATTTACGTAAAGACCCTATGGCTTTACAACGTTTAAAAGAAGCTGCAGAAAAAGCGAAAATTGAATTATCTTCATCAGCTACAACTGAAATTAATTTACCTTATGTTACCGCTACTGCATCAGGACCGAAACACTTAGTGCGTAGTTTAACAAAAGCTAAATTTGAGCAATTAATTGATGATTTGGTAAAAAGAACTATTGAACCTTGTAGAACAGCATTAAAAGGAGCTGGTTTAACAACTGGTGATATTGATGAAATTATTTTAGTAGGAGGTTCAACTCGTATTCCAGCAGTTCAAGAAGCTGTTGAAAAATTCTTTGGAAAAGCTCCTTCAAAAGGTGTAAATCCGGATGAGGTTGTTGCAATTGGAGCAGCTATTCAAGGTGGAGTTTTAACAGGAGATGTAAAAGATGTATTGTTGTTAGATGTTACACCACTATCTTTAGGTATTGAAACTATGGGTAATGTAATGACGAAGTTAATTGAAGCAAACACTACAATTCCAACTAAAAAGTCACAAGTGTTCTCAACAGCTGCAGATAACCAGCCATCAGTAGAAATTCACGTATTACAAGGTGAACGTGCAATGGCTGCAGATAATAAAACTATTGGTCGTTTTCATTTAGATGGTATTCCACCAGCACAAAGAGGAACTCCACAAATTGAAGTAACTTTTGATATTGATGCTAATGGTATTATTCACGTAACAGCTACAGATAAAGCTACTAATAAAACACAGGATATTAGAATTGAAGCTTCTTCAGGTTTAACTGATGAAGAAATCAAAAAAATGAAAGCTGATGCTGAAGCAAATGCGGATGCAGATAAAAATGCTAAAGAAGTTGCAGAAAAAATCAATGGAGCAGACTCTATGATTTTTCAAACTGAAAAACAATTAAAAGAATTTGGTGATAAATTATCAGCTGATAAAAAAGATCCAATTGAAGCAGCACTTACTGAACTTAAAAAAGCACACGAATCTAAAGATATTGCTCAAATTGATGCTGCAATGGAAAAGATTAATGAAGCTTGGAAAGTTGCAAGTGAAGAAATGTACAAGGCACAACAAGAAGGTCAAGCTCAAGGTGCTCCAGCTGGAGATGCAGGAGAAACACAACCTAAAAGTGAAGGCGATAATGTAGAAGATGTGGACTTTGAAGAAGTAAAAGAAGATTAATTTTTTTTAAAACAATATAAAAAGGCTTTCAATATTGAAAGCCTTTTTTGTTTTTAAATAATTTATTATGCACGCATACTATTTACTATATTTGAAAAAATCAAAAAACAAATGAGATTAGCAAAATTAAACCAACTTTTAAATATTAAGTACCCAATTATTCAGGCACCAATGTTTTTAGTATCTAATACTGAAATGGTAATAGAGGCAATGAAAAGTGGTATTGCAGGTTGTATACCAGCTTTAAATTATAGAACTTTAGAGGCGTTAAGAGCAGCAATAAAAGAATTAAAAGCCGAGAAAGTTGAGGGGGGATCGTTTGGTTTTAATTTAATTGTAAATAAATCTAATGTAAAGTATAATGAACAGTTACGTGTAATTTGTGAAGAAGGGGTTGATTTTATAATTACATCTTTGGGGAGTCCAGAAGAAACTATTAAACAAGCACATAAAAATAATATTAAAGTATTTTGTGATGTAACAGATTTAAAATTCGCTAAAAAAGTTGAAAGTCTTGGAGCAGACGCAATTATAGCTGTAAATAATTTGGCTGGCGGTCATAGAGGAGGTAGCAGTCCAAAGGAATTAATAACCGAATTAGTTTCAAATTGTAATATTCCGGTGATTTCTGCAGGTGGAGTAGGATGTAAGTCTGATATTGATAAAATATTAAGTTATGGAGCAATTGGTGTTTCTGTTGGTAGCCCTTTTATTGCTTCCATAGAAGCTGGTGTAACAGCAGAATATAAGCAAGCGTGCGTGGATTACGGAGCAAAAGATATTATAATAACTGAGCGTATTTCTGGAACCCCTTGCACAGTTATTAATACACCTTATGTGCAAAAAATTGGCACTAGACAAACTTGGATAGAACGGATTTTAAATAAAAATAAAAAATTAAAAAAATGGGTTAAAATGATTCGTTTTTCAATAGGAATGAAGGCAACTGAAAAAGCAGCAAAAAAGGCAACTTATAAAACGGTTTGGGTGGCAGGACCAAGTATAGAGTTTACAAAAGAAATTTTACCAGTAAAGGAGATAGTTTCTAAGCTAGTTAATTAATTTTTTTTTTTTGATAAAATGTTAAATCAAACAAGCTTTGAGTAACTATAATAAATTAAGCTTTCATAAGCGAACTTACTGCGAATTTAAAATGATTCAAAAAGATTTTTTTAAAGAAAAATCTGCTCATTATAAAAGCAAATCTGGAAGTTTATATTACTATACAAAAGAAGGTGTTTATCGTTATTCAAATCATTGGGGCAGGGTAGCCAACTGCAGGTGGAGCATTGAAGAAATTGAAGATTATAAAAATCAAAATTACTATGTTGGTTATGCAAATTGGGAAGATTTTTTCAAATTAAATTCTGTTGAAAAAGTTTTTTATCTGAAGGTAGATATCGAAAAAGGGATTTCAAAAATTTTAAAAGAAAATAAAAGTGATAATGATTCAAAATATTTAATGAGTTTGGAATTTGCTTTTAAGAGACAAAAAGAAATAAAATCACTATTTAAAAATTATAAATGGGCGAAATATTACAATGAAGATATTAATGTTTTGAGAAGTGATTTAATTAAAAAGCTAATTAATTCAAATAAAACTTTACAAGAATTAAAATTAAATTTAAAAAAGAGTTTGTTTGAAAAGCCCTAATTTTACATACTACTAAATAAAAAATATGAATATACCTCAAACTAGTTTTCCTAGAGTTGTAATTATTGGAGGAGGATTTGCAGGATTGGCTGTTGCTAAAGGATTAAAGAATTTAGAACTTCAAGTTGTTTTATTAGACAAGCATAATTATCATACATTTCAGCCCTTGTTGTACCAAGTTGCAACTGGAGGTTTAGAGCCTGATAGTATAGCTTTTCCTTTGAGAAAAACGATTAATGATTTAGAAAATTATTTTTTTCGTTTAACAAAAGTTCTTAAAATTGTTCCAGAAAACAATAAAATTGAAACTACTATAGGTGAATTAGATTACGATTATTTGGTAATTGCAACTGGTTCAGAAACCAATTTTTTTGGAAACAAAAACATTCAAAAATATGGTATGGAAATGAAATCTGTTCCACAATCTTTAAATATTAGAAGCTTAATTTTAGAAAATTTTGAGGAGGCCTTATTAGAAACGGATTTAGAAAGGCGAAAGGCATTAATGAATTTTGTAATTGTTGGTGGAGGACCAACAGGTGTTGAATTAGCAGGTGCTTTAGCTGAAATGAAAAAAGGTATTTTACCTAAAGATTATCCTGATTTAGATATTAGAACAATGCAAATTAATGTAATTCAAAGTTCAAATAGATTGCTGACAGGAATGAGTGAAAAGGCTTCTGAAAAAGCTGAAGATTTTTTAATAAAGCTAGGGGTAAATATTTGGAAGAATCTTCGAGTATTAGATTATGATGGAACGAATGTAAAAACCAATGGTGAAGATCAATTTAAAGCAGGGACTTTAATTTGGGCCGCAGGAGTAAAAGGGGCAACTATAAATGGTTTGAAAGCTGAATGTATTTTAGAGAGACCTTGTAGGTTTAAAGTAAATGAGTTTAACCAAGTTAATGAAAATAAAAATATCTTTGCTATTGGGGATGTTGCTGGTTTGAAATCTGAAAAATATCCTTTTGGGCTTCCAATGATGGCACAGCCTGCCTTACAGCAAGGAAAACATTTAGCTGAAAATATTATTGCTCAACTGGAAGATAAACCAATGAAACCTTTTGTTTATAAAAACAGAGGTTCAATGGCTACAATTGGAAGAAATAAAGCCGTGGTAGATTTAAAAAAGATCCGTTTTCAGGGTGTTTTTGCTTGGTTTGTATGGATGTTTGTTCACTTATTTTCTTTAATTGGTTTTAGAAATAAAGCTGTAGTATTTTTTAACTGGGTATATAACTATATTCGATTTGACAGGGAAACGCGTTTAATAATAAGACCTTTTAAAAATAAGAATAAAGAGTCTTTTTAAAAGATTCTTTGTTATTTGTTAATGGGTAATTAAAAAACTAAAAAGGTTTTACTTTTTAGTTAAACTTATTTTTCTGCTTTAAAGATTCTTTTTAAAGAAATTAATTGTTCTTTCCCAGGCCAATGTCGCTGCTTTTTCATCATACCTCGGTGTTGTGTTATTATGAAACCCATGATTTACATTTTTATAAAAATATGCTTGATATTCAATGGAATTATTTTTAAGAATTGTTTCAAAAGCAGGCCAACCTTCATTTACCCTATTATCTAATTCTGCATATTGTAACAATAATGGAGTTTTTATTTTAGCGGCATCTTCGTCTGAAGGCTGACCACCGTAAAAAGGGACTGCAGCAGGCAGTGTAGGGATTTTAACGGCCATCATGTTTGCTATCCAACCTCCAAAGCAAAAACCAACAACACCAACTTTTCCATTACAATTTTTATGGGTTATTAAATATTGATAGGCTGCAATAAAATCTTCAAGCATTTCAAACCTATCACGCTTTTTTTGTAATGTCCTCCCATCATCATCATTTCCAGGATAGCCTCCCAAAGGTGAAAGCGCATCAGGCGCCAATGTAATAAAGCCATCAACGGCAGCTCTTCGTCCAACATCTTCAATATAGGGATTTAATCCTCTATTTTCATGAACAACAATAATTCCGGGTAATTTTCCTTTTGGTTTTGAAGGAATTGAAAAGAGACCTTTAATTTCTCCGCCTCCTTTAGGTGATTTGTAAGTGATATATTTTGAATCCAGCCTAGGGTCATTTGGTTTTACTAAAATAGTATCAATATAATTTGGGGAAATAAAACTAAGTAAAGAAGGTACTGTAATTCCTCCAATGGCATATAATGATAATTTTTCTAAAAATTTCCTTCTTTCAAGTTTGTTGTGTGCGTAATCATCGTATAAATCAAAAATTTCTTGTGGAATATCCTCTTTTTTTAATTTTTTCATATTTCTTGATTTTTGTAGTTTCACTAAAATTATAAAAACATGTTCAATAAATAAAACTTGAATTGGAGTAATAGATGTTTAATGGTTTAGATTATTCAAAGCATCTTTTAATGTAGGGGATTTGAATTTAAAACCTGTACTTCTTATTTTTTTAGAAGAAACTCTACTTCCTTCAAGTAAAATAATAGCTAATTCGCCTAACATAATTTTTAGAATAAATGAAGGTACATTAGGAAGCCATAAATGTTTCTTGAATTTTTTAGCTATGGTTAATGTTAGTGTTTTATTGGTTATGTGTTCTGGAGAAACTGCGTTATAAATTCCCTTAATATATTTATTATCAATTGCTTCTAAATATATATTACATAAGTCTTCGGTAGTAATCCAAGGAATATATTGTTCTCCATTTCCTAAAGCTGCACCAAAACCTAATTTAATTGGTTTAGATATTTTTTCTAAAGCTCCACCTTCTTTTGAAAATACAACACCAGTTCTTATAACTACTGTTCTTATATTTAAAGAGTTAAACTTAAGAATTGCTTTTTCCCAAAGGATACATATTTTACTTAAAAAATCATTTCCTGGTTTATCCGTTTCAGAATAAATATTTTGGCTGGTAATTGCTCCATAATAACCAATTCCTGAAGCTGAAATAAATCCTTTTAAATTGGGATTTAACTCTTTAACTTTATTAAATAAAAGATTTGTTGATTTAACTCGGCTATCTATTAGAACTTTTTTTCTTGCTTTAGTCCATCTTTTGTCAGCAATTCCTGCGCCTGCTAAATGAATAATATATTCAGCTGAAGTTATTGCTTCAGAATCTATATAGTTTTTATTAATATCCCAGTAAAAAATAGTTGGTTCAGAAGTTTTGTTTCTACTTAAAATTGAAACCTGATGTCCTTTAGATTTTAATAAATTACATAAGTAACTACCAATTAAACCACTCCCTCCTGTAACTAAAATTGACGCCATAAAAAATCGGTTATTTTGTAGCAAAAGATATTACAAAATAACCGATTTTAAAAATGTTTAGTCTTTATTGTTTTAAAGTACTTGTTTTTCTTTTAAATAAGTTTTTACATTATTCATTCCTTTAGTTATAGCTTCCTCATTTAATGGTATTAAATGATGATATCGTTCAGGTAATGATTTTTTTAAACCTTCAATTACATTTTCTAATTCTACAATAGGTTTAATTTTTAAGAATGCACCCATTATAACCATATTAAATATTTTTTTATTGCCCATTTCAGTTGCAATTTTATTTCCTTCAATTTGGTAAATATGAATATCTGTTCTTGTAGGATGCTGCGAAATTCCATTTGGTTCATATAATAATACACCTCCAGGTTTTACACTTTTTTCAAATTTATCCATACTTTGTTGATTCAAAATAATGGCAGTATCAAAAACTTTTAAATATGGAGAGCTAATCCTGTCATCACTTAAAATAACAGTTACATTTGCTGTACCTCCTCGCATTTCTGGTCCATAAGAAGGCATCCAACTTACTTCTTGATCGTGCATAATTCCAGAATAAGCTAATATTTTACCCATTGAAAGTACACCTTGTCCACCAAAACCTGCAATAATAATTTCTTCTGTCATAATTAATTATTTTAAAATCCCGTTTACTTTAATATCACCTAAAGGAAAGTAAGGAAACATGTTTTCTTCCATCCAAATATTAGACTCGTTTGGAGTCATTTTCCAACCAGAATTACAGTTAGATACAATTTCAACAAAAGACAATCCTTTTTTTAATCTTGTGTTTTCAAATGCTTTTTTAATTGCTTTTTTTGCCTTTCTTGCATGTTTATGGGTGTGAACTGATTGACGTGTTACATAGTAAACACCAGGTAAATTTGCTACTAATTCAGTCATTTTTAATGGTGAGCCCATAGATTTTATTTCTCTACCATAAGGAGAAGTAGATGAACGCATTCCTTCTAAAGTAGTTGGTGCCATTTGGCCACCAGTCATTCCATAAATTCCATTATTTACAAAAATTATTACAATATTTTCACCTCTGTTACATGCATGAATAGTTTCTGCTGTTCCAATAGCTGCCAAATCCCCATCACCTTGATAGGTGAATACATATTTTTCTGGCCAAGTTCTTGCAATAGCAGTTGCAACTGCAGGAGCCCTTCCATGAGCAGCTTGTGTAATATCAATATTCATAAAATCATAAGCCAAAACTGAACAACCAACCGGAGCAACTCCAATGGTATTTTCAGAAATTCCCATTTCATCAACAACTTCCATGGTTAAATTGTGTGCGGTACCATGTCCACAACCCGGGCAATAGGACAGCGTAGCATCTGTCATTAATTTTGATTTACAAAATACTTGATTTTCGGGTTTTATAATGTCTAATACGTTCATTAGTTTATAATTTTTTGTTCTAAAGCTTCTAATACTTCTTCAGGAGTGTGAATAATACCTCCAGTTCTTCCAAAATGTTCTACAGGAACTTTGTGTTCAACTGAAAGGCGTACATCTTCTACCATTTGCCCTGCATTTAATTCAACACTTAAAATTCCTTTTACCTGATCGGCTAAGTCAAATAAAACTTTTTTTGGATACGGGAACAATGTAATTGGTCTTAATAAACCAGCTTTTATTCCCTTTGCTCTTGCTAATTGTACTGCTTTTTGGGCAATTCTTGCACTTGATCCATAGGCTACAAATAAATATTCTGCATCTTCAGTTTGAAATTCTTCGTAACGCAAATCTTCTTTTTCCATTTGTTCGTATTTTTTCATTAACCTACGAACTCTGGCCTCCATTTTTTCTGATTGTAAATCTAGCGATGTAATAATATTTCTTTCTCTGTTAGTTTTACCGGTAACAGCCCAACTATCATGTCTTTTTATTACTTCTTCATCTGTTAAACGTTTTTGTTGGCCTTTTAAATTTACTTTTTCCATCATTTGACCAATTAGTCCGTCTGAAAGAATTAAAACCGGAGCACGATATTTAAAGGCAATATCGAAAGCGTTTTCTACAAAGTCAGACATTTCTTGCACTGAAGCAGGTGCTAATACGTATAATTTATAATCTCCATGACCTCCGCCTTTTACGGATTGAAAATAATCGGCTTGGGAAGGTTGAATTGTTCCTAACCCAGGGCCACCTCTAACAACATTAACTATAACTGCAGGTAATTCTGCGCCTGCTAAATAAGAAATACCTTCTAATTTTAATGAAATTCCAGGGCTAGATGAAGAAGTCATTACTTTTTTACCAGTACTTGCGGCTCCATACACCATATTAATAGCTGCAATCTCACTTTCAGCTTGAAGCACAACCATACCTGTTCTTTGTTCAGGACGTTCAGTCATTAAATATTCAATAACTTCTGATTGTGGTGTAATAGGGTAACCAAAATAAGCATCAACTCCTGCTCTAATAGCAGCTTCAGCCAATGCCTCGTTTCCCTTCATTAATTTTAATTCTGACATATTTGTTGATTTTTTTGTTATGCTGTAACTTTTACACGATAAACAGATATTGCCCTATCTGGACAAACAATTGCACAGTTAGTACAGCCAGTGCAAGCTTCAGGATTATGCATAAAAGCATAGTGGTAGCCTTTTCTATTTACTTTTGAAGTCATACTAATTACATCTTCAGGACAAACAGGTATGCAAACTTCGCAACCTTTACACGCTTCGGTGTCAACTACAATTGCTCCTTTAACTTTTGCCATTTTAATAATATTTTGAGTGATAATTAACTTCTAATTCTATTATTCTCAAAGTTATGGGTATTTTATTGTAAAAAGTATGATATATATCAATTTAATGATAATTGTCATATTATTTTTATCTTTTTAAATAAAAAAAACACCTAAGAAGGTGTTTTTATTGAAGTTTTGTATGATTGTAATAAATGTTACCTAGTATAATTTTTTATACTTTAACGGATTCACCTCTTGCATTAAATTATAAATAGTTTCAAAAATATCTTCGGCATTTGGTTTTGAAAAATAATCACCATCTGTGCCATATGCAGGTCTATGTGGTTTTGCAGTTAAAGTTATAGGTTTACTATCTAAGTATTGGTAAGCATTTTGCTTTTCTAAAATTTCATTCAGTAAATATGCAGAAGCTCCTCCAGGTACATCTTCATCAATAATTATAAGTCTGTTTGTTTTTTGAACACTCTTAACAACATCTTGGTTAACATCAAAAGGAAGTAAACTTTGCGCATCAATAATTTCAATATCAATATCAACCTGATTCAGATCTTTTACAACATCTTCAACAATTTTTAATGTAGCGCCATAAGAAACAACTGTAATATCTTTACCTTCCTTAATAGTTTCAACTACACCAATAGGGGTTTTAAATTCACCTAAATTAGTAGGAAGTTTTTCTTTTAAACGATAACCATTTAAATTTTCAACAATAAGTGCTGGTTCATCACATTCTAAAAGTGTATTATAAAAGCCAGCTGCTTTTGTCATATTTCTTGGAACTAAAATATTTATTCCACGTAACAAATGAACAATAG
Source organism: Lutibacter oceani (assembly GCF_003384935.1). Classification (GTDB taxonomy): domain Bacteria; phylum Bacteroidota; class Bacteroidia; order Flavobacteriales; family Flavobacteriaceae; genus Lutibacter; species Lutibacter oceani. Next base: position 97,382 of record NZ_QTTQ01000009.1, on the reverse strand, counting down.
CTCCCATAGGTGATCCGGAATGCCAAATACCTTCTAATCTATGTCCTCTTGTTCTTATTATTAATGGGGCTTTTTGGGTTCCAACTGTTCTGTAATGAAGCGATGCTAAGTCATCACTTAATATTTGCAAAGCATATAATAAATAATCTAAATATTGAATTTCGGCAATTGGGCGTAAACCTCTTAATGCCATTCCTATACCTTGGCCAACTATTGTAGCTTCTCTAATTCCTGTATCTGAAACTCTTAATTTACCATATTTTTCCTGAAGTCCTACTAAGCCTTGATTTACATCTCCTATATTTCCAGAATCTTCACCAAAAATAAATACATTATTATTTTTTGAAAAAATGGTATCAAAATTATCTTTAATTATTATTCTACCGTCAACTAATTCTGCATTATCATTATAAGTTGGTAAAATTTCTTTTACATGAGAAACTTTTTTGTTTGTTTGACTATATAAGTGCGAACTGAATTTTGGTTGTTCAGAATTTAAATAGTTAGTTATCCAATTTTGAAGTTGTGTTTTCTCAATTGAATTTTCGTTACGAACATATACTATAACTTTTCGGGCTGTTGATAAAAGGTCTTTTCTTGATGGTTCTGAAATGTTTGAAAGTTCAGCATTCAGTTTATTAATAAAAACTTTGTTATTACTTTTATCTGCAAGTTTTTCTAAAATGCTTAATAACCTGTTTTTTTGTTCTTTTATTGGAGTTAAAAAAGCATTCCAAGCTTCTCTTTTAGCTTGTGAAACTAGTTTTTTGGCATCTTTTTCAATTTGAATAAGTTCAGACTCTGAATCAACAAATTTTAAGATATTATTATTTTCATCTTGTAGTTCAAATTCAAAAATCCAATCTCGCATTTTAGCTATACAATCATGTTGTTTTTCCCAAACTAATCGTTCTTTAGATTTATACCGCTCATGTGATCCTGAAGTAGAATGGCCCTGAGGTTGTGTTAAATCTTTTACATGAATTAATATAGGTACATGTTCCTCTCTAGCTATTTTTGAAGCTTTGTTATAAACTTCTATAAGCTGAGGATAATCCCAACCTTTAACTACAAAAATTTCATAACCTTCTGCGTTTTCATCTCTTTGAAATCCTTTTAGAATTTCTGAAATATTTTCTTTTGTAGTTTGAAATTTAGCAGGTACTGAGATTCCATAATCATCATCCCAAACACTAATTATAATTGGTACTTGTAAAACTCCTGCAGCGTTTATAGTTTCAAAAAATATGCCTTCTGAAGTACTTGCATTACCAATTGTTCCCCAAGAAATTTCGTTTCCGTTATTTGAAAATTTTGGATTTTTAACCTCCGGAACATTTCTAAATAGTTTTGATGCATAAGCCACACCTAACATACGTGGCATTTGTCCAGCTGTAGGTGAAATATCACTAGTTGAATTGTATTGCTCGGATAAGTTTTTAAAGTCCCCATTTTCATCTAAACTGTGTGTTAAAAAATGACCTCCCATTTGGCGTCCACCAGACATTGGATCGTCTTTTAAACTTGGATGTGCATATAAACCGGCAAAAAATTGTTGAGGAGTTAATTCTCCTATAGCCATCATAAAAGTTTGATCCCTGTAATAACCAGATCTAAAATCACCTTTTTTAAAGGCCTTTGCCATTGCTAACTGAGGAACTTCTTTTCCATCACCAAAAATACCAAACTTTGCTTTGCCAGTTAATACTTCTCTTCTGCCAAGCAAACTGCATTCTCTACTTATTACAGCAATTTTGTAATCGTGTAAAACTTCCTTTTTAAACTGTAGAAATGAAAGTTGCTCTTTGCTTGTTGAAGATGATTCTAGCTGCATACTTTTGAGTTTTTTTAGTTTTGCAAAGGTACTATTTTTAAGTGATATTTAAAAATGGCTTAAATGATTTGAGAAATGTTTAACAAAATTAAAAAATAGTAAGGAGTTGTTGAATATAATTTAATTAAAGTAAAAATATATTTATTTTAATAAAAACCTCTTTTTACAAAGTTGTAAATACGTTTAGGCTTTATAACCAATACAAACCGTATTTTTGAACTGTATTGAGGTGCAGTAACTTCCCAACCTAAATTTGAATAAAAAGGAAAATAAACTTCTAAAATATCTTGAATAAAGTTAAGTCTTATACCGTTTTCATAAGCAAAATAAACACTTTGATTTTTGTTTTTCACAAATCCAACATCATTATAAACTTCAAACCACCTCCAAATTCCAACGCTAGCATTAAATGTAGATAACCATTGGTTTGCATACGAAACAGGTAATTTGGATTTAAACCCACCTTCATTTATAATAATTTGTTGGCTGAAAATACCTGAGGTTTCAGAGCGTCCAAAATAGTCATATTGAAATAAGTAATCTGTTGGTCTGTCCAAAGCAAAACTAAAGTAGTCTGTTTCGGTGTTATTGTTTAAAAATGCACCAGCAAAAAACCTAAAATCAAACTGTCGGTTTGCATCAGTTAATTTTCTGTATTGAGCTGTAAATGAGAGTTTACTAAATTTATTTGAAACTTGCAGTGCTGTTGATAATCTTACGTCATCTAAAATAGCTGGTTTAGAATATCCATAAGCCAAATTAAAAACATTGTATTTATTAGTTTCAACATGTTGGGTTTGGGTTGGAGACTTTTCTCTGTCAACTAATGTGAAAGAAGTAAATAGTGCTTTACTACTAACATCTCTTAAACTTTTTCTATTAAATTGTAGTAATGCAAATGGGTTAATGGCGGTATAAGATAAGCCTGGGGCATAATGATAATTACTGCCAGAAATCCCAACTGCAAACCTGTTTATTTTTTTGTTTTCTGGAAGGTATTCGTATTGAAATGAAGCTGAACCAGATAGGGTATTACTTTTTGTACTATATGAAGGGGTTATTTTATAGTTAATATTTTTAGATAATAACGTTTTATTAGAGAATGCCATTCCTAAAACCAATCCATCATAATAGTTAAATCGGTAAACTGGTGTGTAAAATAGTTGGTTGTAATAGGTGTCTTCAATATCTTTAAAAAATTTTAATTGAAGTGGTCTGTTAAAAATTTTGTTATCAAGATCTTTCCAATTATTTCTTAAGTTATACTCAGGCAATTGCGACTCATAATTTAATGAAAGTTTATCGAATCCACTTTGAGGAATTGTAATTGTTGTTATAGAATCTATTCCTGTAAGCCATTTTTTAAACTTTATTTCTTTGTCTTTTATGCCATATAGTTGAATTGGAGCTGTAAAATTTCTTTTGTTTTCAATACTAATTTGTACCGAATCACTTTTTTTGATAATATTCTTAATTGTATAATCAATTTTTTTATTTGTGGTTAAATAATCCTTTTCAAACCAAGATAAATCTTTTTTAGTTTCTGATTTTAATAAATCTAAAAATTGATCACTTTTTACTTTTTTCCCAGAGTTTGCATAGGAAAATTTAAAAATATTTGAAGGTATTGAACAATCATCTAAATAATTTTCCAAATATTTTAATCCTAATCCTGCTTTATAATTATTAGCAATTTTTCTATTAAAATTAGATAATGAATCCGCCTGAGTTGTTAAAGCCTGATCAAGATTTTTTCTTGCAGCAAATTGATATACAAAATGGTACTTATCATTAAAATTTAATTTTGAAATGCTAAAATTTCTAATTCCCCAAAGTTTAGAAATATTTCCAATAGCTTTAACTTCAGGATAATATTTTTCTACATATTTAAGCATTAAATAGGTATGTAGCCCATTTGCTAACCAATAATCTTCTCTTTTGTTGAAAAGAAAAATTTCATCAATATATTTTTTTGAAAGTACTTTAAAAAGTTTTATATCCCATTCAAAAGCATTGTTATATGCCGCTAAAAATGATGGTAATTGATTAAAACCGTATACAGGATTTTTATCATACTCAATTTGATTTAATAGAATTTTATCATGTGGATATTTACCTAAAAATTTTTGTATAAAATAAAATTCACGCCTTAAAATGCTTGATTTTATATCATTATCCAAATTATCTGAAATAATATTTGTACTTATAATTTTGTCATCAAATGTATATTCAGTAAAGTCGTTTAATTTTGTAATGTTTAATTCAACATCAAATCTTTTTTTGCCTGTTAAACCGTAACTTTTAATGGAATCTTTTACAAAAGAGAAAGCAGTTAAATTGGTATTCAAATTATAGTCCTTAGGTACTTTGAAGCTTATAGTGTAATCTGTATAATCAATATATAGGTCGTCTAAATCTAAGTTGTTATAAAGTTTCCATTCTGTATCAAAAATGGCAGGTGTTAAATACCAATATCGTAAATTATAAATTTCATTATTTTCTCCATAACTGGTAAATTTGTCTTTTGGAATTTTAACCAAATATGTTGCAGAGATTTTTACAGAATCTTTTGGTTTTAAGGGTTGATTTAAATTAACTTTTAAAAAATCTGGATTTTCTTCGGTAATTTCAAAATTTGCGGTATCAAAATCAACAGAAATTCCATTTATTTTGGTGTGACCTCTTTGTTTTTCACTTGCAAAATGGAATGTTTTTGAGTAATTTTCAATAAAACGATTTGCTAATGGAGTTTGTTTATCCTTATATGCATTTGGCCAATTGTGAAAATAAACTTCATTTAAAATACTGTCCGATTTATTATAAAAATAAATTTCCTGTTGAATTTTAATTTCATTTGTTTCTGTATTTAAAGCAGCATAAATTTTTATGTTATTTGTTTGAGCAAAAATTTGGTTAAAACAAACACACAAAAGTAAAATAAGAAAAAATGAATACTTTTTCAAGGGTAATTTAATTTAGAAATTAGGGCTTAAGCTGTATTTTTTGTAGAAGGTATCAATTACTTCTAATACTTCGTCTTCTGTATCTACTAGTGATATTAAGTCTAAATCTTTTGGGCTAATATTACCTTCTTCTAATAAAGTATTCTTTATCCAGTCAAATAAACCAGACCAAAATTTTGTACCCACTAAAATAATTGGGAATTTCCCTATTTTTTTAGTTTGAATTAGAGTAATTGCTTCAAACAATTCATCCATTGTTCCAAACCCACCAGGCATTACAACAAATCCTTGTGAATATTTTACAAACATTACTTTACGTACAAAAAAGTAATCGAAATCAAGGCTTTTATCAGAATCAATATATGGATTGTCATGTTGTTCAAAAGGCAACTCTATATTTAATCCTACAGAAGTTCCTTTGCCACGATTAGCACCTCTGTTACCAGCTTCCATAATTCCAGGTCCACCACCAGTTACAACACCGTAGCCGCTTTTAGTTAATTCATATGCTATGTTTTCGGCTAATTTATAATAGGCTTGGTCTTCTTTAGTTCTTGCTGAACCAAAAATACTTACACAAGGTCCAATTTTACTTAAACGCTCAAATCCTTCAACAAACTCAGCCATAATTTTAAAAATAGCCCAGGAGTCGTTAGTTTTAATTTCGTTCCAAGTTTTTTGTTGAAATTTTTCCCTTATTTTTCTGTCTTCGTTAGGAGTCATATTTCTAAATATCTTTTTTAAATAATTAAATTTTACGTTTTTAAAAAAGTTTGGCGACTAATGTAATTCTTTTTTTAAGAATTTGGCCGTATAACTTTTTTTATCAGATGAAATTTCTTCTGGGGTGCCAAAACAAATTAATTCACCTCCATTTTTTCCACCTTCCATACCTATATCAATAACGTGATCTGCTAATTTTATTACATCCATATTATGCTCAATAACAAGTATAGTATTTCCTTTATTTGTTAATTTATTTAGCACTTCCATAAGTACACGAATATCTTCAAAATGAAGCCCTGTAGTAGGTTCATCTAAAATGTAAAAAGTGTTTCCGGTATCTCTTTTAGATAATTCTGCAGCTAATTTTATACGTTGTGCTTCACCACCAGAAAGGGTTGTGGATTGTTGACCTAATGTTATGTAGCCTAAACCAACATTGTTTATTGTTTTAAGTTTTCGATAAATTTTTGGAATGTTTTCAAAAAATACAACAGCTTCTTCAATGGTCATGTTTAACACATCTGAAATAGATTTTCCTTTATATCTAATTTCTAGTGTTTCTCTGTTAAAGCGTTTTCCTTGGCAAGTTTCACATTCAACATTTACATCTGGTAAAAAGTTCATTTCAATTACTCTAACACCACCACCTTGACAAGTTTCACACCTTCCACCTTTTACATTAAATGAAAACCTTCCGGGTTTATAGCCTCTAATGGATGCTTCACTAGTTTTTGCATATAAATTTCTTATTTCACTAAAAACACCCGTATATGTTGCTGGGTTCGAGCGAGGAGTTCTACCAATTGGTGATTGATCGATATCAATAACTTTATCAATATTTTCTAATCCTTTTATTGTTTTATAAGGCATCGGTTTTTTAACGCCTCTATAAATATGCTGATTTAAAATTGGGTACAATGTTTCATTTATTAAAGTAGATTTTCCACTTCCAGATACACCGGTAACACAAATTAATTTACCTAAAGGAAAATCTACGGTAATGTTTTTTAGATTATTTCCAGTGGCACCTGTTAAGGTAATTTTTTTACCATTCCCTTTTCTTCTTTTTTTAGGAATTAAAATTTCTTTTTTGCCATTTAAATAATCTGCTGTTAAGGTATTGTGTTGTTTCAGTTCCTTAAAAGATCCCTCACTTACAATTTCTCCACCATGTACACCAGCACCCGGACCAATATCTAGTACAAAATCGGCATGTTCAATCATATCTTTATCATGTTCAACTACAATTACCGAATTACCAACATCTCTTAAATTTATAAGTGATTTTATAAGTTTTTCATTATCTCTTTGGTGTAATCCTATGCTTGGTTCATCTAAAATATATAATACACCTACTAATTGTGAGCCAATTTGGGTGGCCAATCTAATCCGTTGTGCTTCACCACCTGAAAGCGATTTGGAACTTCGGTCGAGGGTTAAATAATCTAATCCAACATCTAGTAAAAATTGAATGCGGGTTCTTATTTCCTTTAATATTTCTGAAGCAATTTTTAGTTGTTTTTTAGTTAGTTTTTCTTCAATTTTTGAAAACCAATTTGCAAGTTCTGAAATATCGAGTTGTGCTAATTCTGAAATATTTTTTTTATTTATTTTGAAATAGAGTGCTTCTTTTTTTAGACGATTTGCGTTACAAGTTTCGCAATCCATTTCATCCATAAATTCTTTAGCCCAACGTTTTATTGAAGTTGAATCACTAGCTTTGTATTGGTTTTCAATAAAGTTAATAATTCCCTCAAAATCAATTTCATAATTTCTGGTAATTCCCATTGTTTTAGAAGCAATTTCAAACTTTTCTTTTCCACCGTTTAAAATAATTTCTAAAGCTTCTTTTGGAATTTTAGAAATAGGATCCGTTAACTGAAAATTGTATCGTTCAGCAATTAATTGCAATTGTTTAAAGATCCAACTGCTTTTTTGTTCTCCAATTGGAGCAATTCCGCCTTTTTTTATAGATATTGAATTATTAGGAATTATTTTTTGAATATTTACTTTTTGAATTCTCCCAAGACCATTACAAGTTGAACAAGCTCCTTTAGGAGAATTAAATGAAAATGTATTTGGTTCAGGATTTGGATATGAAATTCCAGTTTCTGGGCACATTAATTCACGACTAAAATAGCGTGGAATATTTGTGTTGTGTTCTAAAACCATTAGCACATTTTCACCTGAGTATAATGCAGTTGTAATGGTTTCTTCTAACCTTTTTTCAGAAGATTTGTTTATCAATAAACGGTCAATAACAATTTCAATATCATGCATTTTGTACCGGTCAAGGCGCATTCCCTTTTCAATATCTTTAATTTCGCCGTCCACACGTACTTTTACAAAACCTTGTTTGGCAATTTGTTCAAAAAGTTCTCTATAATGTCCTTTTCTAGATTTTATTACAGGAGCTAATATTGCTATTTTTTTTTCATCGAATTCCTTTAAAATCAATTCTTTTATTTGATCATCGCTATAGCTTACCATTTTTTTGTTGGTATTGTATGAATAAGCATCAGCAGCTCTGGCAAATAGTAATCGTAAAAAATCGTAAATTTCAGTAATAGTTCCAACCGTAGAGCGCGGACTTTTATTTGTGGTTTTTTGCTCTATTGAAATTACAGGAGACAGTCCATCAATTTTATCAACATCAGGTCTTTCCAATCCACCTAAAAACTGCCTGGCATATGCCGAAAAAGTCTCAATATAGCGTCTTTGTCCTTCAGCATAAATTGTATCAAAAGCTAAAGAAGATTTACCACTACCGCTTAAACCAGTAATTACAACTAGTTTTTCTCTTGGAATACGTACGTCAATATTTTTTAAATTATGAACACGTGCACCTAATACTTCAATATATTCTTCGTCTTTAGCCATTGTATTTTTTGGAAAGTTGCAAAGTTAAAAAAATGAAACTATAAATTAGATAATCGGTTATATCTTATTTTGAAAATTAGTATATTGCGTTAAAATATTTAGCTTTTGAAGTGGATTGATAACATAAGACATTTTTTTGAAAAACACGGTTTTGCAGTTTCATCTAGATTTGCTGATCGATTAGGAATGAACGTATCAAATGTGCGTTTATTTTTTATTTATATTTCGTTTGTAACTTTAGGATTTTCATTTGGAATATACTTAACGTTGGCTTTTTTATTACGTTTAAAAGATTTAATATATACAAAAAGAAGTTCAGTTTTTGATTTATAATTTATGGTAATAAAGTCTAAATTATATTTTGCCTTTTTATTACTTACATTAGTAATGGTTATAGGAGTTGGTGGATTTATGTATGTGTCGGAAGAAACATTTATTGACGCATTGTATATGACTGTAATTACAATGTCAACAGTTGGTTTTGGCACGCTTCATAAGTTAAATCAAAACGAAAAGTTATTTACAATTTTTTTAATATTTTTAAGTATAACAACATACGCTTATTCTGTAAAAGCTTTAACAGAATATTTTGCAAACGGAAGTTTTTTCAAAATTTTAAAAAGAAAAAAAGTGCAACAAAAAATCGATAAATTAAGAAACCATACCGTAGTTTGTGGCTATGGTAGAAATGGGAAACAAGCTGTTGCTAAATTAATTCAATTTAATCAGCCTTGTGTAGTAATTGAAAAAAGAATGGATGAAATTGCTGAATTGGAAAAAGACAATATTTTGTTTATTGATGGAGATGCAACTAATGATGAAGATTTAGCAAAATTAGGGCTTGATAAAGCTAAAAGTTTAATTACAGCTTTACCTTCGGATGCCGATAATTTATTTGTGGTTTTATCTGCACGTCAATTTAATAAAGATTTTACCATAATAAGTAGGGCTTCAAATGAATCCTCTTACGGAAAGTTAAAATTTGCTGGAGCTACAAATGTGATAATGCCCGATAAATTAGGAGGAGCCCATATGGCTTCTTTGGTTGTTACGCCAGATTTAGTGGAATTTGTTGATAGACTGACTATTGCAGGGGATGTTGAAGCTAATTTAGAAGAAATTTCAGTAGATGAACTGCCTTCTGAATACATGTTAAAAACGATATTAGATTTGGATTTACGTAAAAAAACAGGCTGTAATGTAATTGGGTTTAAAACAAAAGATAATGAGTATATTATTAATCCAGACTCTGAAACTAAACTCGAAAAAAACACTCATTTAATTGTATTAGGAAACAAAGAACAGATTTTAAAACTCAGAGAAATCTTTTAAAATTGTTTGACTAATTCTTACATTATTATTTAGATTAATAATAGATTTTCTTTTTAACTGTTAAAAACTTGTAGTAACATCATTTTTTTGCCATATTGCAACCACTTTTAAAATTAACCAACAAATTATGAAGAATAAACTTCTTTTATTATTAGTATTAATTGTTCCAATTATAACATTTGGACAAGAATCAGCAAAAAAAGGATTAGATGAAAGAATTAATGATTGGTTTGAACCAATTACAGCTAAATGGGAGGGAATTGTTTTTTGGATTGTTCCGGGTACAGGAGTTCCTTTAGTAGTTTTTTTATTAGTTATAGGTGCTATATTTTTTACAATTTATTTCCGCTTAATTAACCTGAGAAGGTTTGGACTGGCAATAAATGTTGTACGTGGTAAATATGACGAAGTTGAAGGTCATGGAGTAGAAAAAGCAGAATTAAACATTGTAGATGGGGATTTAGTTGATACAATTAGAGATGAAAGTAAAGAAGGTGAAGTTAGTCATTTTCAAGCTTTGGCTACCGCGGTTTCTGGTACAGTAGGTTTAGGGAATATTGCTGGTGTTGCTTTAGCAATTTCAATTGGCGGTCCTGGAGCCACATTTTGGATGATTGTTGCTGGTTTATTAAGTATGTCTACAAAGTTTGTAGAATGTACATTAGGTGTAAAATATAGAGATGTTGGTGAAGATGGAACCGTTTATGGCGGACCAATGTATTACCTTTCAAAAGGTATGGCTGAAAGAGGATTTAAAAAATTCGGTAAAGTTTTAGCTGTTCTTTTTGCAATTTTATGTGTCGGCGCCTCATTTGGTGGAGGAAACGCTGTACAATCTAATCAAGCGGCTGAGCAATTGGCAGTAATGATGGGAATGCAAGGAGGTTATACAGGAACTTTAATTGGTGTTGGAATAGCAATAATTGTAGGTTTTGTAATTATTGGAGGGATTAAAAGGATTGCTTCAGTAACAGAAAAAATTGTGCCATTTATGGCTGTAATTTATATAATTGCCTGCCTAATAGTTATGGTTGCTCACTGGAGTTATATTGATGATGCTATTGCCCTAATTATTAGAGAAGCTTTTAGTCCAAGTGCTGGGTTAGGAGGTTTCTTTGGAGTATTAATAACAGGTTTTAGACGTGCCGTCTTTTCTAATGAAGCAGGAGCAGGTTCTGCAGCAATTGCACACTCGGCTGTAAAAACCAGATACCCTGCTTCTGAAGGTATTGTTTCTTTATTAGAACCATTTATTGATACAGTAGTAATTTGTACAATGACAGCCTTAGTTATTATTTTTTACAATAGTGACGGCTTATTTGTTTATGGTGGTGATGGATCAGGAAGTGTAATAATTGATGGTGTTGCAGTTGGAGGTGTTAATTTAACCTCTATGGCTTTTGAAGCTGTAATTCCTTGGTTTCCTTATGTATTAACATTGGCAGTTGTGTTATTTGCAATTTCAACAATGATTTCTTGGTCTTATTATGGATTACAGTCTTGGAAATTTTTATTTGGAAGAAGTAAACTTGCAGACATTACTTATAAATTATTATTTATTGCTTTCATTGTGATAGGTGCAGCGGCATCTATGAAAGCTGTGTTTGATTTTTCAGATGCGATGATTTTGGCATTGGTATTTCCAAATATGATTGGATTGTTATTTTTATTCCCAATTGTTAGAAAAGAGTTGGTTAAATATTTAAAAGCACTTCAAATAAAGTTAACATTTATTAAATAAAAATATTAATGAACATATTTAAATCCCATTTCAGTTACAATAAACGGCAACGAAATGGGATTTTCTTTTTGCTTTTAATTATTGTTTTACTACAAATTGTTTTCTTTTTTGTTGATTTTTCATCAAAAGATATAAATACAATATATCAAAATGAAATAGCCCTTTTTCAAAAAGAGATGGATTCTTTAAAAATGGTTGAATTAGAAAATAGTAAGCCAAAAAAGTTTCCATTCAATCCAAATTATATTACAGATTTTAAAGGGTATCAACTTGGAATGTCAGTTGATGAAATTGATAGGTTGTTGAAATTTAGAGCAAAAGGTAATTTTGTAAATTCAAAAGAAGAATTTCAAAATATTACAAAAGTAAACGATAGTTTATTGGATTTAATTAGTCCAAATTTCAAATTTCCAGATTGGGTTACTTCAAAAAATAGGAAGCCTAAAAATATTTCTAAAAACCAAAAGAAACACCCTGTTGAAATAAAAGATCTAAATTTTATTAAAGCAAATGATTTAATCTTTATAAAAGGAGTAGGTGAAAAAACAGCAAAAAGAATTCTTAATTATAGAGATAAACTACAAGGTTTTTCAGCTGATTCACAACTTTATGAAGTTTATTATTTAGATAAGGAAATTGCTGATGAAATTTTAAAACATTTCAAAGTTATTAAAGTACCTACAATTAAGAAAATAAATATAAATGAGGCAACTTTTAAAGAGGTGCTGTCAATAGTTTATTTAGATTATGAACTTACCAAGAAAATATTTAATTATAGAGATGAAGTAGCTGAAATTCAATCTATAGAAGAATTGAAAAAAATAGATGGTTTTCCAATAGAAAAATTCGAGAGAATAACCTTATATTTGGTGGCTGAATAAATTTTCAATAAACAATAACAGTTAGCCTGGAATGAATAGTATGTATTTTACTGAAGAGCACAAGGCATTTCGACAAAGTTTTCGAGATTTTTTACAAAAAGAAGTAGTTCCATTTATAGATAAATGGGAAAAAGATGGTTTCGTAGATAAAAATATATTTAAGAAATTTGGTGAAATGGGATATTTTGGATTGAATTATCCAGAAGAATTTGGAGGGCTAAATTTAGATCTTTTTTACACTGTCATTTTTTTAGAAGAAATGCAAAAAGTTAATTCTGGAGGATTTGCAGCTGCAATGTGGGCGCATACCTATTTAGCAATGACACATCTGGAAAAAGAAGGAAGTAAAGCCATTAAAGAAAAATACTTAGTACCAAGTATAAATGGTGAAAAAGTAGGCTGTTTGTGTATATCTGAACCATTTGGAGGATCTGACGTTGCAGGAATGAGAACTATTGCTACAAAAAAAGGTGATACTTATGTGTTGAATGGTTCAAAAACATTTATTACAAATGGAGTTTATTCCGATTATTTAGTGGTTGCAGCTAAAACAGCACCCGAATTAGGAAATAAAGGAATGAGTATTTTTGTAGTTGATCGTGAAACTCCCGGAATATCTGCAACTAACTTAGAAAAATTAGGATGGAAGGCTTCAGATACAGCTGAAATTGCTTTTGATAATGTTATAATTCCCGCTGGAAATTTAATGGGAGATGAAGGTAAAGGGTTTCCGTATATTATGCAGCATTTTGCATTAGAGCGAGTTATAATGGGGGTAAATGCTCATGCTAGGGCGGAATTTGCTTTAGAATATGCCCTTCAATATATGTCTGAAAGAAAAGCTTTTGGAAAAACTATTAATAAATTTCAGGCCTTGCGTCATAAAGTAGCAGATATGGCAAGTGAAATTGAAATGTGTAAAGAATTTAATTATTCAATTATTAATAGGTTAGATAAAGGGCAATATGTGGTAAAAGAAGCTAGCATGTCTAAATTAATGTCTACTAAAATTGCAGATGAAGTCATTTATGAATGTTTGCAACTTTTAGGAGGTTATGGTTATATGGAAGATTATCCAATGGCAAGGTTGTTTAGAGATAGCCGATTAGGTCCAATTGGTGGAGGGACTTCTGAAATTTTAAGGGAGATTATTTCTAAAATTGTGATTGACAAAAAAGAATATAAACCATTAACTTAAATAAATTATATAATTTATATTGTCTGTATTTAAAATGTTTGTATCTTTGCAATCCAAAATTTAAAAGAGAACGACTTGAAAGGAGGTGCTAAAATATGTTAATCATACCAGTTAAAGACGGAGAAAATATCGATAGAGCGTTAAAACGTTATAAAAGAAAATTTGATCGTACAAAAACAATGAAAAATTTACGTAATCGTAAGCAATTCAATAAACCATCGGTTGTTAAACGTGCGCAAAACATAAAAGCTCAATATGTTCAAAGATTAAGAACTACAGAAGAGCAAGGTTAATTTTTAACCAAAAAATAAAAACCGTTAGTAAAAACAATTTACAATTTGTATGTTTGTTTTCTAACGGTTTTTTTATGCCTGTAAATTCCTTTTTAAGTTATCTTTTAATTGAAAAAAAATATTCAAAGCATACCATTATAGCTTATAAAAAAGATTTGACTGATTTTAAATCTTTTTGTTTATCAGAATATGAAAGTGAGGATTTAATACAAATTAATTATTCTCAAATTAGAAGTTGGATTGTTGAGCTGGTTAATTTGAAAGTATCCAACAGAACAATAAACAGAAAAATATCCTCCTTAAAATCATTTTATAAGTTTCTTCAAAAAACAAAACAAATAGAAGTAAGTCCGTTAGTAAAGCATCAAGTTTTAAAAGTTTCAAAAAAAGTACAAGTCCCTTTTTCGGAAAAGGAAATAAAAGATGTTCTTAGTTTGAAAGATGAGGTGGCTGATTTTGAAGCAGTTCGTAATAAATTAATTGTGGAATTATTTTATTCTACTGGAATCCGAAGAAGCGAGTTAATTCAAATTAAAATTGAAAATATTGATTTTAATAATGAAACTGTTAAAGTTTTAGGAAAGAGAAATAAAGAGCGCTATATTCCGTTAATAAAAACAGTGCAAAACTCATTGAAAAATTATCTTAAGTTTAGAGAAGAAATTCAAACTAAAGAAACTAATTTGTTTCTTACAAAAAAAGGTAAAAAAATCTATGATACACTTGTGTATCGAGTAATAAATAATTATTTTAGTAGTGTGTCATCGAAAGTTAAAAAGAGTCCACATGTAATTAGGCATTCTTTTGCTACACATTTACTTAATGAGGGTGCTGATTTAAACTCAGTTAAAGAATTGCTTGGGCATTCTAGTTTAGCGTCAACACAAGTTTATACCCATAGTAGTTTGGGTAAATTAAAAGAAGTGTATAATCAAGCTCACCCAAGGAGCCAAAAAAAATAATTTTATGAAAGTATACGTACAATCTGTTAATTTTAATGCGGACAAAGGTCTTATTGAATTTATTGAAAAAAAAGTAAATGGTTTAGAAAAATATTATGATAAAATAGTTGATTCTGAAGTGTTTTTAAAAGTACAGCAAACAAGAGAAAAAGAAAATAAGACAGTTGATATAAAATTAAACATTCCCGGGAGTGATTTTGTGGTAAAAAAGCAATGCAAAACTTTTGAGGAAGGTGCTATGTTAGCAGTAGATTCTTTAAAAAGAAAGCTTACGCAAAAAAAAGAAAAAGTTAGAGCTAAATAATTTATTAAAAATAGTTTAAAAAAGTTTTGTTTAAAATTAAAACTTTAATACATTTGCAGTCCGTTAGAAATAACGGGCTTCTTTTATGGAGTAAAATGCCGATGTAGCTCAGCTGGCTAGAGCAGCTGATTTGTAATCAGCAGGTCGTGGGTTCGAGTCCCTCCATCGGCTCAGGTCTTTGAAAAAATAATAATAACGGTGAGATACTCAAGTGGCCAACGAGGGCAGACTGTAAATCTGCTGCGCAAGCTTCGGAGGTTCGAATCCTCCTCTCACCACAAAAAATTGGAATTAATAATAATACCCAATGATGATTTGGAAAAAATTATTGCGAGAGTAGCTCAGTTGGTAGAGCTTCAGCCTTCCAAGCTGACTGTCGCCGGTTCGAGCCCGGTCTCTCGCTCTATTTTTTTGGCCGGTGTAGCTCAGGGGTAGAGCGTTTCCTTGGTAAGGAAGAGGTCACGGGTTCAATTCCCGTCATTGGCTCAATAAATGAATTGAATTTAACACTATATATAACTAAGATTTAAAAATTAATAATTATGGCTAAAGAAACTTTCGATCGTTCAAAACCGCATTTAAACATTGGTACTATTGGACACGTTGATCACGGTAAAACAACCTTAACAGCTGCTATTACTGTTGTATTAGCAGAGAAAGGACTTTCTGAAATTAAAGACTTTGATCAGATTGATAACGCTCCTGAGGAGAAAGAGAGAGGTATTACAATTAATACTGCTCACGTAGAGTATCAAACTGCTAATCGTCACTACGCTCACGTTGACTGTCCAGGTCACGCGGATTACGTAAAAAACATGGTAACTGGTGCTGCTCAAATGGATGGTGCAATCATAGTTGTTGCTGCAACAGATGGACCAATGCCTCAAACTAGAGAGCATATCTTATTAGGTCGTCAGGTAGGTATTCCTAGATTAGTTGTATTCATGAATAAAGTGGATATGGTTGATGATGAAGAACTATTAGAATTAGTAGAGATGGAAATTAGAGATTTATTATCATTCTACGAATATGATGGTGATAACACTCCTGTTATTCAAGGTTCTGCATTAGGAGGATTGAACAAAGATCCAAAATGGATGGAGAAAATTATGGAATTAATGGATGCTGTTGATACTTGGATTGAGTTACCTAAGCGTGATGTTGATAAAGATTTCTTAATGCCAATTGAAGATGTATTCTCAATTACAGGTCGTGGAACTGTTGCAACAGGTCGTATTGAAACTGGTGTAGCTAATACAGGTGATGCTGTTGATATTATTGGTATGGGTGCTGAAAAATTAACTTCTACTATTACTGGAGTTGAAATGTTCCGTAAGATATTAGATAGAGGTGAAGCTGGAGATAACGTAGGTATTTTATTAAGAGGTATTGCAAAAGAAGATATTAAAAGAGGTATGGTAATCTGTAAACCAGGTTCAGTAACTCCACACGCTAAATTTAAAGCTGAGGTATATATCCTTAAAAAAGAAGAAGGTGGTCGTCACACACCATTCCATAATAACTACCGTCCACAGTTCTATGTAAGAACAACAGATGTTACAGGTACTATTAATTTACCTGATGGAGTTGAAATGGTTATGCCAGGTGATAACTTAACAATTAATGTTGAATTACATCAAGCTATTGCGTTAAACGTTGGTTTACGTTTTGCAATTCGTGAAGGTGGTAGAACAGTAGGTGCAGGTCAGGTAACAGAAATGTTAGACTAGTAAATACACCAAAATATATAAATAAAGGTGCTTCTAATTAGAGGAGCACCTTATATTTACGGGTGTAGCTCAGTTGGTAGAGCACTGGTCTCCAAAACCAGGTGTCGGGAGTTCGAGCCTCTCCACCCGTGCAAAATTTAAAGAAATGAATTTAGTTAAATATATAAAAGACTCATTTGAAGAGTTACGTAATAAAGTTTCATGGATTTCTTGGGTTGAAGCTCAAAAATCAACAGTAGTTGTTGCGATATTTACAGTTTTATTTGCATTGGCAGTATTTCTTGTAGATAAATTCTTCCAAACTGGTTTAACTGAGTATTTTAAATTATTTTAATTAGTAAAAGTTAGTATGGCTGATTCTGTAAAAAAATGGTATGTAGTTAGAGCTATAGGTGGGCAAGAAAATAAAGTGAAAACTTATATTGAAAATGAAATTGCTCGTTTAGGGATGACTGATTATGTTGATAGAGTAATTGTACCTACAGAAAAAGTAATTCAAGTACGTAATGGAAAAAAAATACATAAAGAACGTGTTTATTTTCCGGGTTATGTTATGATTGAGGCTAACTTAAGTGGTGAGCTTCCACACATAATTAAATCAATTACTGGAGTTATTGGATTTTTAGGTGAAGTTAAAGGAGGAGATCCTGTACCAATGAGAAAATCTGAAATTAACCGAATGCTTGGTAAGGTTGATGAATTATCTGTTCAAAACGATAATTTTACAATACCTTATGTAATTGGTGAAACAGTAAAAGTTATTGATGGTCCATTTAATGGTTTTGATGGTACTATTGAAAAAATAAATGAAGAAAAACGTAAGCTTGAGGTTATGGTGAAAATTTTCGGTAGAAAAACACCGTTAGAATTAAGTTATATGCAGGTTGAAAAAATTTCATAACTGTTACGTTAAAATAATATGATGTTACATATTGCTTCCAAAAATTATGTAAAATCTAATTTAAGATTAAAAAATGGCAAAAGAAGTTAGTAAAGTAGTAAAATTACAAGTTCGTGGAGGTGCGGCAAATCCGTCACCACCAGTTGGACCTGCTTTGGGTGCTGCCGGGGTTAATATTATGGAGTTCTGTAAGCAGTTTAATGCTAGAACTCAAGATAAGCAAGGAAAAGTTTTACCTGTTGCAATTACTGTATACAAAGATAAATCTTTTGATTTTGTTGTAAAAACTCCACCAGCAGCTATTCAAATACTTGAAGCAGCTAAAGTGAAAAAAGGTTCTTCAGAACCTAATCGTAGTAAAGTAGCTACAGTAACTTGGGATCAATTAAGAACTATTGCTGAAGATAAAATGGTAGATTTAAACGCATTTACAGTTGAATCAGCAATGTTAATGATGGCAGGTACTGCGCGTTCGATGGGAATTAGAGTAAAGGGAGAAGCTCCTGTAAAACAATAAAACAGTTAAAAAATGGCAAAATTAGCTAAAAAGCAAAAAGAAGCTCAAGCTAAGATTGATAATACTCAATCTTATTCATTGAAAGATGCTTCTGCCTTAGTAAAGGAAATTACTAATGTGAATTTTGATGCATCTATTGACTTAGCTGTTAGATTAGGAGTAGATCCTCGTAAAGCTAATCAAATGGTTAGAGGGGTAGTTACATTACCACATGGAACTGGAAAAGATGTTAAAGTTTTAGCATTGGTTACTCCAGATAAAGAAGCAGACGCTAAAGAAGCAGGTGCTGATTATGTTGGTTTAGATGAATACCTTCAAAAAATTAAAGATGGTTGGACTGATGTAGATGTAATTATTACTATGCCTAGCGTTATGGGTAAATTAGGTCCATTAGGTCGTATATTAGGACCTAGAGGTTTAATGCCAAACCCAAAAACAGGTACAGTAACTATGGATGTTGCAAAAGCTGTAACAGAGGTTAAAGCTGGTAAAATTGACTTTAAAGTTGATAAAACAGGTATTGTACATGCAGCTATTGGTAAGGCTTCATTTACAGCCGATAAAATTGCTGAAAATGCAGGAGAATTAATTCAAACTTTAATTAAATTAAAGCCTACAGCAGCAAAAGGTACATATGTTAAAAGTATTTACTTATCAAGTACAATGAGTCCAAGTGTTAGTATTGATACTAAATCAGTTAATAGTTAAAACTTAGAAATTATGACGAGAGAAGAAAAATCACAAGTAATAGAGGCTTTAACAACTAAGTTAACTGAAAGTAACATAATCTATTTAGCAGATATTTCAGGTTTAAACGCCTTGGATACATCTAACTTACGTAGAGCATGTTTTAAAGCAAATATTAAACTTGCAGTTGTTAAAAATACATTGCTTTCAAAAGCAATGGCTAAATCTGATAAAGATTTTGGAGATTTACCAGAATCATTGAAAGGAAATACTTCTTTAATGATTTCAGAAACAGGTAATGCTCCAGCAAAATTAATTAAAGAATTTCGTAAAAAATCTAAGAAGCCTGTTTTAAAAGGAGCTTATATTGAAGAAGCTATTTATGTTGGTGATGATCAACTTGATGCTTTAGTAAATATTAAATCTAAAGAAGAGCTTATTGGAGATATTATTACTTTATTACAATCACCAGCTAAAAATGTTATTTCAGCATTACAATCTGGAGGTAATAAATTATCAGGAATTCTTACAACATTATCAGAAAAAGAATAAGCGCACTAATAAACTAAATAATAAAAATTAAACAAAGAGAAATGGCAGATTTGAAAGATTTCGCAGAACAACTTGTTAACTTAACAGTGAAAGAAGTAAATGAGTTAGCTAATATTTTAAAAGATGAATACGGTATTGAGCCAGCTGCAGCAGCAGTTGCAGTTGCAGGTCCAGCAGCAGGTGGAGAAGCAGCAGAAGAAGCTCAAACTGAGTTTGACGTAATTTTAAAAGCAGCAGGAGGTTCTAAATTAGCAGTTGTAAAATTGGTTAAAGAATTAACTGGTTTAGGATTAAAAGAAGCTAAAGGTGTAGTTGATAGCGCACCAGCACCTGTAAAAGAAGGTGTTTCTAAAGACGAAGCTGAAGCATTAAAAGCTTCATTAGAAGAGGCTGGAGCAGAGGTTGAGCTTAAATAAGCATTCAACAGCTAAAACAATTTAAGGTTTAGGTCTGGGGTTACCCTAAGACCTAAACCATTTTGCGTATATATTCGTTCTTATATTTTTAATAGTTTTTTAACTTAAAGTTTTTGTCCATTGGCATCAAAAAATTTCACCGAAAGAATAAACTTTGCATCAGCTAAATTGGTAACTGAATATCCAGATTTTTTAGATATTCAGGTTAAATCGTTTCAAGATTTTTTCCAATTAAAAACTAAAGCTGACGAACGAAGTACCGAAGGGTTGTACAAAACCTTCCTTGATAACTTCCCAATTACAGATACTCGTAACCAATTTGTGTTAGAGTTTATAGACTACTTTGTAGACCCTCCAAGATATTCAATTCAAGAATGTATTGAAAGAGGTTTAACATATTGTGTGCCATTAAAAGCACGTTTAAAACTGTACTGTACAGATCCTGAACACGAAGATTTCGAAACTATTGTACAAGATGTTTATCTTGGTACAATTCCATATATGACTAATAGTGGTACTTTCGTTATTAATGGAGCAGAAAGAGTTGTAGTTTCACAATTACACCGTTCTCCAGGAGTATTCTTTGGACAGTCATTCCACGCAAACGGAACAAAATTATATTCAGCAAGAGTAATTCCTTTTAAAGGTTCTTGGATAGAGTTTGCAACAGATATCAATCAAGTAATGTATGCTTATATTGATAGAAAGAAAAAATTACCTGTAACAACATTGTTTAGAGCAATTGGTTACGAAAGAGATAAAGACATTCTTGAAATTTTTGACCTTGCAGAAGAAGTAAAAGTTTCTAAAAGTGGACTTAAAAAAGTATTAGGTAGAAAATTAGCTGCACGTGTATTAAAAACTTGGTTTGAGGACTTTGTTGATGAAGATACTGGTGAAGTTGTTTCTATTGAAAGAAATGAAATTGTGTTGGATAGAGATACAATTTTAGAAAAAGAACAAATTGAAGAAATAGTTGAATCAGGAACTAAAACCATTTTACTTCATAAAGAAGATAATGAAATGGCCGATTATGCTATTATTCACAATACATTGCAAAAAGATCCAACAAACTCTGAAAAAGAAGCTGTTGAACATATTTATAGACAATTACGTAATGCTGAACCGCCAGATTTTGAAACTGCGAAAGGTATTATTGATAAATTATTCTTCTCAGAACAACGTTATAACTTAGGTGAAGTAGGACGTTATAGAATGAATAAAAAACTTGGATTAAATGAAGACATTAATCAAAAAGTTTTAACTAAAGTAGATATTATTACTATTATCAAAAACTTGATAAAATTAGTAAATTCTAAAGCTGAAGTTGATGATATTGACCACTTATCTAACCGTCGTGTGCGTACAGTTGGTGAGCAATTAGCAAGTCAATTTGGTGTTGGTTTATCTAGGATGGCTCGTACTATTCGTGAGCGTATGAATGTTCGTGATAATGAAGTATTTACACCAATTGATTTAATTAATGCAAAAACTTTATCATCTGTAATTAATTCATTTTTTGGAACAAATCAGTTATCTCAATTTATGGATCAAACAAATCCTTTAGCTGAGATTACTCACAAACGTAGATTATCAGCATTAGGACCTGGAGGTTTATCAAGAGAAAGAGCTGGATTTGAGGTGCGTGATGTTCATTATACACATTATGGACGTTTATGTCCTATTGAAACTCCTGAGGGACCAAACATTGGTTTAATTTCATCTTTAGCAGTTTTTGCAAAAGTGAATAACTTAGGGTTTATAGAAACACCATATCGAGAAGTAATAGATGGTAATGTTAATATTACTGAAGAACCTAGATATTTAAGTGCAGAAGAAGAAGAAGGAATGAAGTTTGCACAGTCTAACCTTCCTTTAGATGATGCTGGTAGATTTATTGCAGATAAAGTAATTGTTCGTGAGGAAGCTGATTATCCTGTTGTTGAGCCAACAAATGTTAACTATATGGATGTTGCTCCAAACCAAATTGCATCAATTTCTGCATCGTTAATACCGTTCTTAGAACATGATGATGCGAACCGTGCATTGATGGGATCAAACATGATGCGTCAGGCAGTTCCATTATTAAAACCAGAATCACCTATAGTTGGTACTGGATTAGAGCGAAGAGTTGCAAAAGATTCACGTATTTTAATGAATGCTGAAGGAGCAGGAGTTGTTGAATATGTAGATGCTAATACCATTGAAATTAAATACGATAAGACTGATGAAGATCGTATGGTAAGTTTTGATGGAGATAGTAAATCTTACAATTTAATTAAATTTAGAAAAACAAACCAAGGAACTTCTATAAACTTAAAACCAATTGTTCAAAAGGGAGATAGAGTTGAAGAGGGACAGGTACTTTGCGAAGGATATGCAACACAAAAAGGAGAATTAGCTCTTGGTAGAAATATGAAGGTTGCCTTTATGCCTTGGAAAGGGTATAACTTTGAGGATGCAATTGTAATTTCTGAAAAAGTTGTAAAAGAAGATATTTTTACTTCCATCCATATTGATGAATATTCAATGGATGTTAGAGATACTAAACTTGGTGCTGAAGAGTTGACTAATGATATTCCAAATGTTTCGGAAGAAGCTACTAAAGATTTAGATGAAAATGGAATGATTCGTATTGGTGCTGAAGTGAAACCTGGAGATATTTTAATTGGTAAAATTACACCTAAAGGAGAATCTGACCCAACACCTGAAGAAAAATTATTAAGAGCAATTTTTGGTGATAAAGCTGGAGATGTTAAAGATGCATCATTAAAAGCTTCACCTTCATTAAGAGGAGTTGTAATTGATAAAAAATTATTTGAACGTGCAGTTAAAGATAAATCTAAGCGAGCACAAGATAAAATAAGTATTGCTAACTTAGAGAGTAAATATACAGCAAAACTTGAAGATTTAAGATCTGTACTTATTGAAAAATTATTTACTTTAATTAGTGGTAAAACATCTCAAGGTGTTTTAAACGATTTAG
Source organism: Lutibacter oceani (assembly GCF_003384935.1). Taxonomy (GTDB): domain Bacteria; phylum Bacteroidota; class Bacteroidia; order Flavobacteriales; family Flavobacteriaceae; genus Lutibacter; species Lutibacter oceani. Next base: position 74,479 of record NZ_QTTQ01000009.1, on the reverse strand, counting down.
GTGAAGAAATACTTCAAAAGGGTAAAAAGTTTACATTAAAAATGTTAAATGCAGTTCCGGATTTTGTTTATTTAACAAAAGGAGTTTGGACTACAGATAGTCATATAAATATGCTTGTAAATGAGTTAATTCATAATTACAAGATTAAAGTAAATGATTTACAAGGTTCTTTAAGACGTGAGAAATTTACGGTTTCGGTTGGAGATGAATTGCCAGCAGGAATTTTAAAACTTGCAAAAATTTACATTGCTAAAAAGCGTAAGTTAAAAGTAGGGGATAAAATGGCAGGGCGTCACGGTAACAAAGGTATTGTTGCTCGTATTGTTCGTCAAGAAGATATGCCTTTCTTGGAAGATGGAACACCAGTTGATATTGTATTAAACCCATTAGGTGTGCCTTCACGTATGAATATTGGACAAATTTATGAAACAGTTCTTGGATGGGCTGGTCAAAAATTAGATACTAAATATGCTACACCAATTTTTGATGGTGCAACTATCGATCAAATAAATCAGATTACTTCTGATGCAGGTGTACCTCAATATGGACATACTTATTTATATGATGGAGGTACAGGACAACGCTTTGATCAACCAGCAACAGTTGGAGTTATTTATATGATTAAGTTAGGTCATATGATTGATGATAAAATGCATGCACGTTCAATTGGACCATACTCTTTAATTACGCAACAACCATTAGGAGGTAAAGCACAATTTGGAGGTCAACGTTTTGGTGAAATGGAGGTTTGGGCACTTGAAGCTTATGGAGCATCAAGTACGCTACGCGAAATCTTAACAGTAAAATCTGATGATGTTTTAGGTAGAGCTAAGACATATGAGGCTATTGTTAAAGGTGATGCTATGCCAGAGCCAGGATTACCAGAATCATTTAATGTATTAATGCACGAGCTTAGAGGCCTTGGATTAGACGTTAGATTAGAGGAATAATAACAAAAAATAGTTAGAAGGTTTTGCCTTCTAACTATTCATATTTTTACATTTTTAAAATTCGAATCCATCAATATTATCATGGCAAGAAAAAACGATAAATACACTGTAAAAAAATTTAATAAAATTTCAATTGGTTTATCATCTCCAGAAGCAATTCTTGAGAAATCAAACGGAGAAGTATTAAAGCCAGAAACTATAAATTACCGAACTCATAAACCTGAAAGAGATGGATTGTTTTGTGAGCGTATTTTTGGCCCTATAAAAGATTATGAATGTGCTTGTGGTAAATACAAGAGAATTAGATATAAAGGAATAGTATGTGACCGATGTGGTGTAGAAGTTACTGAAAAGAAAGTTCGTAGAGATAGAGTAGGTCATATTAATTTAGTAGTGCCTGTTGCTCATATATGGTACTTTAAATCATTGCCTAACAAAATGGGATACCTTTTAGGGTTACCATCTAAAAAGTTAGATATGATTATTTACTACGAGCGATATGTAGTAATACAACCAGCTGGGGCAAAGAATTCAGATGGAGAGCCATTGCAAAAAATGGATTTCTTAACTGAAGAAGAGTATTTAGATATTCTTGAATCATTCCCTGTTGAAAACCAATATTTAGATGATAATGACCCTGAAAAGTTTATTGCTAAAATGGGTGCTGCTTGTTTAATTGATTTATTTAATCGTATTGATTTAGATGAATTATCTTATGAATTACGTCATAAAGCAAATACTGAAACATCTAAACAACGTAAAACAGAAGCATTAAAAAGATTAAACGTTGTTGAATCTTTTAGAGATGCTAATAAAAATAGAGAAAACCGTCCAGAATGGATGATAATGAAAGTAATTCCGGTGACTCCACCAGAATTGCGTCCATTAGTTCCATTAGATGGTGGTAGATTTGCAACTTCAGATTTAAATGATTTATACAGAAGAGTAATTATCCGTAACAATCGTTTAAAAAGATTGGTTGAAATTAAAGCTCCAGAAGTTATTTTACGTAATGAAAAACGTATGTTACAGGAATCTGTAGACTCATTATTTGATAACACACGTAAATCTTCAGCAGTAAAAACAGAATCTAATAGACCGTTAAAATCGCTATCTGATTCATTAAAAGGTAAACAAGGACGTTTCCGTCAAAACTTATTAGGTAAACGTGTTGACTATTCTGCACGTTCTGTAATTGTTGTTGGCCCAGAATTAAAATTATACGAATGTGGATTGCCAAAGGATATGGCAGCTGAATTATACAAACCTTTTGTTATTAGAAAATTAATAGAAAGAGGTATTGTAAAAACAGTAAAATCTGCAAAGAAAATTATTGATAAAAGGGAACCAGTTGTATGGGATATCTTAGAGAATGTTTTAAAAGGACATCCTGTAATGTTAAACCGTGCCCCTACTTTACACCGTTTGGGAATCCAAGCTTTTCAGCCAAAATTAATTGAAGGAAAAGCAATTCAATTACATCCATTAGTATGTACGGCATTCAACGCCGATTTTGATGGGGATCAAATGGCGGTTCATTTACCATTAGGACCTGAGGCTATATTAGAGTGTCAGTTATTAATGTTAGCATCACATAATATATTAAATCCAGCAAATGGAGCTCCAATAACTGTCCCATCTCAGGATATGGTACTTGGTTTATATTATATGACAAAAGAACGTAAGTCTACTCCTGAACACCCAATTAAAGGAGAAGGGTTAACTTTCTATTCTCCTGAAGAAGTTACTATTGCTTTTAATGAAAAGGCAGTTGACTTAAATGCGAGTATTAAAGTTAGAACCAAAGACTTTAATGAAGAAGGAAAACTTGTAAATCAAATTATAGAAACTACCGTTGGTAGAGTTTTATTTAATGAAGTTGTTCCTGAAGCTGCTGGTTATGTAAATGAAGTTTTAAACAAAAAATCATTAAGAGATATTATTGGTGAAATATTAAAAGTAACCGATGTTCCAACTACTGGAAAATTCTTAGATGATATGAAAGGAATGGGGTATAGATTTGCCTTTCAAGGAGGTTTATCATTTAGTTTAGGTGATATTATTATTCCACCAGAAAAACATACAATGATTGCCGAAGCAAATGCTCAAGTTGACAATATTATGGTAAACTATAATATGGGTATGTTAACAAATAAAGAGCGTTACAATCAGGTAATTGATATTTGGGGTTCTACAAACAACCGTTTAACAGAACTTTCAATGAAACGTTTACGTGAAGACCAACAAGGATTTAACTCTGTATTTATGATGCTTGATTCTGGTGCAAGGGGTTCAAAAGAACAAATTCGTCAGTTAACAGGTATGCGTGGATTAATGGCAAAACCTAAAAAATCTACTGCAGGTGGTGGTGAAATTATTGAAAATCCAATTCTTTCTAACTTTAAAGAAGGTTTATCAATTTTAGAGTATTTTATCTCAACACACGGTGCTCGTAAAGGTTTAGCAGATACGGCATTAAAAACTGCCGATGCAGGATATTTAACACGTCGTTTGGTTGATGTTTCACAAGATGTAATTATTAATGAAGTTGATTGTGGAACTTTAAGAGGATTAAATGTTCAACCACTTAAAAAGAATGATGAAATTGTTGAAACTTTAAGTGAAAGAATAGAAGGTCGTGTAAGTTTACATGATGTGATAGATCCAATTACGGAAGAATTGTTAGTGCATTCAGGTGAAGAAATTTCACACGAAATTGCTAAAAAGATAGAAAATTCTGCTGTTGATAGTGTTGAAGTACGCTCTGCATTAACATGTGAAGCTAAAAAAGGTATTTGCTCACAATGTTATGGACGTAGTTTATCTACAAATAAAATGGTTCAAATTGGTGAGGCAGTTGGTGTTGTGGCAGCACAATCAATTGGTGAGCCAGGTACACAGTTAACATTAAGAACATTCCACGTTGGTGGTGTTGCAGGAAATATTTCTGAAAATAATACGTTAACAACTAAATTTGCTGGTAAAGCAGTAATTGATGATTTAAGAACAGTTGCAGGAAAAGACTCCGATGGTGCAGATATTGATATTGTAATTTCTAGAACTTCAGAAATTAAAGTAATTGATGAAAAATCTGGATTAATTTTAAGTACTAATAACATCCCTTATGGTTCAACTGTTTATGTTGCCGATGGTCAGAAACTTAAAAAAGGTGAGCTTATTTGTAAATGGGATCCATTTAATGGAGTTATTGTTTCAGAATTTGCAGGAACTATTCAGTTTGAAAGTATTGAAAGAGGTATAAATTATCTTGTTGAAATTGATGAACAAACTGGTTTCCAAGAGAAAGTAATTATCGAATCTAAAAACAAAAAAACAATTCCAACTTTATTATTGAAAGATGATAACGATAATGTTATCAGATCTTACAATTTACCAGTTGGAGCCCATTTAATTGTTGAAGATGGAGATAAAATACAATCAGGAATGATTATTGTAAAAATTCCTCGTAAATCTGGAAGATCTGGAGATATTACTGGAGGTTTACCACGTGTTACTGAATTGTTTGAAGCACGTAATCCTTCTAATCCAGCTGTTGTTTCTGAAATTGATGGTGTTGTTTCTTTTGGGAAAATTAAGCGTGGTAATCGTGAAATAATAGTAGAATCTAAATTAGGTGAAGTTAAAAAGTATTTAATTAAACTTTCTAACCAAATCTTAGTTCAGGAGAATGACTTTATTAAAGCTGGTATGCCACTTTCTGAAGGTGCCGTTACACCAAATGATATATTAAATATTGAAGGGCCATCTGCAGTTCAAGAGTATTTAGTAAATGAAATTCAAGAAGTATATAGGTTGCAAGGTGTAAAAATTAACGATAAACATTTTGAAGTTGTTGTTCGACAAATGATGCGTAAAGTTAAAATTATTGATTCTGGAGATACCTTATTCTTAGAGAATCAATTAGTGCATAAAAATGACTTTATTGAAGAGAATGACGAAATTTATGGAATGAAAGTTATTGAAAATGCTGGAGATTCAACAGTTTTAAAATTAGGTCAAATTGTTACACCGCGTCAGTTAAGAGATGAAAATTCTGTATTACGTAGAGAAGATAAAGCTTTAGTTGAAGCTAGAGATGCAAATCCAGCTACAGCTGAACAAATATTACAAGGTATTACAAGAGCCTCTTTACAAACTAAATCATTTATTTCTGCAGCATCCTTCCAGGAAACTACTAAAGTTTTAAATGAAGCTGCTGTAAGTGGAAAAGTTGATGATTTAGAAGGATTGAAAGAGAATGTGATTGTAGGTAAAAGAATTCCTGCAGGTACAGGTATGAGAATTTACGATAATATTATTGTTGGTTCTAAAGAAGAAATGGATTCAAGTTTTTAATTATGAGCGATCAAAAACCTAAAAAAGAGGGGCAAATTAATATTGAATTGGATGATAAAATTGCGGAAGGAACTTATTCTAACTTAGCAATAATCAACCACTCAGTTTCAGAGTTTATAGTTGATTTTGTTAGCGTTATGCCAGGGCAACCAAAGGCTAAAGTTAAATCAAGGATAATTTTAACTCCTCAACACGCAAAACGTTTGGTGAAAGCTTTAGCGGATAATGTGAATAGGTTTGAGAAAAGTCATGGAGAAATTAAGGATTATGAACAACCTCCAATTCCAATGAATTTTGGACCAACTGGAGAAGCATAAAAACTTAAAAATCCCGAACAAATGTTCGGGATTTTTTATTTTAGAATTACTTCATCATAGGCCTTTTTTAATTTTTGAATAACAGGTTCTATTTCTTTTTCATTTAAATGCCCAAAACCAAAACGAATAGCACAAGTGTTTTTATTCTGATAAAGAATTGTTTTTGGTAGTAATAAATCGTTTTTTTCGGCTTCTTTAGCTAGTTTCAGTAACGATATTTTAGGATTAAACTGCAACCAAATGGCTAATCCTCCTGAAGGAATTTCCCATTGTGCGATATCTAAAAAATATTTAGATAAAAGATTGCATAAAACATCTCGTCTTTTTTTATATATTACAATATTCTTTTTTGTAAGCCGGTAAATTTCACCTTCATTAATTAATTCTGATAGCATTTGTTCTTGTATTAAATCGCCTTGTTTATCTAGTAATTCTAAATAATTCTTAGCTTCCGAGATCAAATTTTCCGGAGCTATTACAAATCCCGTTTGAAAACTTGGAAATAAGGATTGCCCCAGTTTTCCTAGATAAATAACCATACCGTTTGCATCTGAACTTGCCATAGGTAACATTGCTGAACCTTCAAACTGAAAATCGTAATCATAATCATCTTCAATAATAGCAAATTGATACTCTTTAGCAAGTTTCAGTAACTTTAAGCGACGTTCCGCACTTAATGTTACTACTGTTGGATAATCTCTATGGGCGCATATATAGATACATCTAACACTACCTTTTACAAAGTGCTTTTTTATATATTCAATATCTATACCTTTATTATCTGCTGGAATTGTTTTTATACTTGCACCTGTTTGTTGAAAAATCATATTAGATGCATAGTTACTTAAATGTCCAACCAATACAACATCATTTTGTTTTATTAAGAGTTGAGATACTAAGTATAAACTCATTTCCGTACTACGTGTATTTATTAAATTATTTGGACTAATATGAAAACCTCGAGTTGCATTTAAGTAATTACATAATTGAGTTTGAAATAAAGAGTTGGAAAAATTGTCTGATCTGTTCCATTTATTTATTAACGTTTTTCGTTTCATTGTAGCACTGTACCACCTTGTGAATTGATGCACAGGATGCAAGCGTAAATCTGGTTTGCCATCATTAATAGAATATTTAGCATTTGTAAACTGAACAGTTGAAGCTAAATGAAATGACTTTTGAAAAGGGAAACCTGTTGTTTTTGCATATGTATATGCTTCATTTATTTTTTGAGAAGTTGCTTTTATTTTTGCTTTTTTGTGCTCTGGTTCTAAAACAAATGTGCCTTTATTTGGTATAATTTCAACCCAACCTTGTGAGGCTAACTCTTCGTAGATTGCAACAGCAGTATTTCTATGAACTTTTAATAATTGACTTAATATACGGGTTCCTGGTAAAACAGTTCCTTTGGTTAAATAGCTGCGCTGTATTGCATTTATAATTTGTCCTGAGGCCTGTAAATATAGTGGTTGTGATTTAGACTTATCTAAATTAATTAGCTGTTTAAAAAGAGTATTAACCGGACTATCTATCATTTTAAAACTGGACTGTATAAATCGTCCGGAAAGTTACTACTTTTGCTGCGTTTTTAAATCAATATTTATGAAAATTTCAATTAGAATATTATATGTTTTATTATTTACTTGTGCTTCAATATACGCACAAAAGGATACTATTAAGTTAAAGGAAGTCTCTATTTCATCTAACAGAATTACACTTCCTTTTTCAAAAACATCTAGAACAATAACCATTTTAACAGCTGATGACATTTTGAAAAATCCTGCAAGTAATTTAGCAGATTTACTTCAAAACGTATCAGGTATTGATATTAGAAGAAGAGGAACTGACGGAATGCAGTCTGATTTATACATAAGAGGTGGGAATTTTGACCAATCGCTTGTATTAATTGATGGAGTTAAAATGGATGATGTGCAAACAGGACATCATAATATGAATGCAATTATTTCATTAGAAAATATTGAAAGAATAGAAATAATTAAGGGGCCGGCTGCTCGTATTTACGGACAAAATGCATTTTCTGGAGCAATTAATATTGTTACTAAAAACGTAGTGGAAAATGCACTAAATACACAATTAAATTATGGTTCATACAGCAATATTAAAGGGGTAGTTTCTTTAAGTCAAAAATTTAATGAAGGTGGTATTTTGGCTTCAGTAAATTATCAGGAGTCTGATGGATATAGATACAATACAGATTTTGAAAATATTTCTACATTTTTAAAGTCAAATTTTAAAAACTACAACTTAACAACGTCTTTTACACAACGTAAATTTGGTGCAAACGGTTTTTATGCAAGTCCTTCTAATATTGATCAGTATGAAGAAACTCAGACTAGCTTGGTTGCTTTAGGTACTGAATATGGCTCAGATAAAATTTTGGTTAAACCAAGAATGTATTGGAGAAGAAATCAGGATATGTATTTATTTATTAGAAATAATCCTTCTTATTACCGGAATATGCACATTTCAAACAAAGTTGGTATGGAAACAAATGTTGTATTTAATTCAAAATTAGGTAAAACAGGAGTTGGGCTTGATCTTGCTCGTGTATTTTTGGTAAGTACCAATTTAGGAAATCATAACAGAACAGTTTTAACGGGATTTTTAGAGCACAGATTCGAATTATTAAATGAAAAACTTGACATTACACCAGGTTTGGCTATAAGTCATTATTCAGATTTTGACTCAAAAGCATTTCCTGGTTTAGATGTTGGATACCGAATTTCTGATGAATTTAAATTGTATGGAAATATAGGTTATACGTATAGAGTACCAACGTTTACTGATTTATTTTATGTAGGGCCAACAACATTAGGAAACCCGGATTTACAACCAGAATCTGCTTTGTCTGAAGAAATAGGTTTTAAATACAATACAGGTAAATTTAAATTAGATATTGCCTTATTTAATAGAAAATCGGATGATTTAATTGACTGGACAAAGGAGAATGAAGCTGATAAATGGCAAACACGAAACTTTAGTGAAGTAGTATCTCAAGGTATTGAGACTGAAATTAATTATATTTTTAATTTAGTAAACTACAATCAATCCTTAAAAATTGGATATAGTTTTATTGAGGACGATATTAGAGATAACAATGTGCAATACACACGTTATTCATTAAACAGTATAAAACATCAATTTACTGCAGGTTTCGATTCAAAATTCAATTCAATATTTGGGCAGAATATATCATACAGATATGTTGAAAGAACAGATGGAATAAGTTATAATGTATTAGATGTAAAATTTTTAGCGGTAATTAATAGTAGTTTGCAACTTTCTTTAGCTGCAAACAATATATTTAATGCTAATTATACTGAAACCAATTTAATTCCAATGCCAAAGGGAAACTTAATGTTTGGTTTAAATTATAAGGTTTATTAGTAATTAAAAGCTCAAAGGTTTAAAAAGCTGTTTGAAAAAAATCAAACAGCTTTTTCAGAAATCAATTTTTGCTATTTTTTTATGAATTTTATTAAATTGTAATTTTAGATTGTAAAACTAAAATAGATAATTATTTGTAAATTGAAATTTTTAAAAGTAAAATATGGAAGAAAGAATTAAATCTTTTAAAGAGTTTTATCCGTTTTATTTAAAGCAACACAGTAATAAAACTTGTAGATTGTTGCATGTTATTGGAACAACATTTGTTTTTGCATTGGCAATAACTGCAATTTACCATAATAAACCTATACTTTGGATATTTGTTCCAATTGCTGGTTATGGTTTTGCTTGGGTTGGTCACTTCTATTTTGAAAAAAATAAACCAGCAACTTTTAAATACCCTTTATGGAGTTTACTATCTGATTTTAAAATGTATTTTGATATTTTATCAGGTAAAATAAAATTAGATGCTTCAAAAAAATAGCTAATTTATTATTTTAATAACCAATAAATTGCATAATAAATAAATATAAAACGTTTTCGCTGTTTAAATTTCAATAATAAATTCAAAAAAGGTTAAAAAAATGATAAATATGCAATATATAGCTTGTTGTATATTTTACTTGTCGTATATTTGCACCATAACTAATAACTAAAAAAATACTGATATGAAAATTATCAAAAAAGTAAAAAATCAAGAATCAAAAAGAAGATCAACAACGGTTGATTTTAAAAACACAAAAAGTTTAGCTTGGAATAGTAAAAGAAGATTTGGGATATAAGTAGAAAAGGAAATATCATTATAATTGTTTGAATTAAAGCGGAAGTTAAATCTTCCGCTTTTTTATTTTTTATAAACACAGTTTAATTTATTATGAATAGATCCTTCAATATTTTTTATTACTTTAGTTAAAGAGTAAAATTAATTAACATACCAACCCATAATAAATTATGAAAAATACATTATATTTTCTTTTAGCAGTTTTACTGTTTTTAACAGGGTGTAAATCCAATGAGGAAAAATCAGTAACAATTCAAGCAAAAGCACCAGTTGCTAAAATTATACCTGAAGATTTAACAATTCATGGTGATACAAGAGTTGATAATTATTTTTGGATGCGCTTAAGTGATGAGCAAAAAAAATCTGAAACTCCTGATGATCAAACAAGCGATGTGTTAAATTATTTAAATGCTGAGAATTCGTATTTGAAAGATGCAATGAAACATACAGAAGCCTTTCAGGAAAATTTATACAACGAAATTGTAGGTAGAATTAAAAAAGATGATCAATCGGTTCCTGTAAATGATAATGGATATTCTTATTATTCAAGATTTGAAGAAGGTGGTGATTATGCACTTTATTGTAGAAAAAAAATAGATGAAGATGTAGAAGAAGTTTTACTAAATGGCCCAGAAATGGCAAAAGGTTTTTCATATTATGGAATTGGCGGGCGTTCAGTAAGTCCTGATAACTCGTTATTAGCGTATGGAATAGATACAGTTTCAAGACGTAGATATTCTATTTATTTTAAAAATTTAAAAACAGGAAAATTAATGTCAGATGTTCTTTCTAATACTAGCGGCGGAGCTATTTGGGCAAATGATAATAAAACTGTTTTTTATACTAAAAAAGATCCTGTTACATTAAGAACAGATAAAGTTTACAAACATATTTTAGGTACTGATCAGTCTGAAGATGTATTAGTTTTTGAAGAAAAAGATGATACATTTAGTTGTGGTGTTTTTAAATCAAAATCTAAAAAGTATATAATGACGGTCAGCTATCACACGCTTTCCACAGAATATAGTTATATAGATGCTGACAATCCTAATGGTAATTGGACAATAATTCAGCCTAGAGAAAAGGGTTTATTATATTATGTGGATCATTTTGGCGATAATTTTTATATACGAACAAATTTAAATGCAAAGAATTTTAAATTAGTAAAAACGCCAATTTCAAAAACAACTAAAGAAAATTGGGTAGATGTTATTCCGCATAGAGACGCTGTTTTATTTGAAGGATTTGATATTTTTCAGAATCATTTAGTAATTACCGAAAGAATAAATGGATTAACAGCAATTAGAATTAAAAAATGGGATGGAGACGAATATTATCTCGAATTTAATGATCCAGCTTATTTAGCAAATCCAACATCAAATTTAGATTTTAATACTGATGTTTTACGATATCGTTATTCATCATTAACTACACCAAGTAGCACTTTTGAAATAAATATGGAAACGAAAAAACAAGAACTTCTTAAGCAAGAAGAAGTTATTGATCCAAATTTTTCTCCCAATAATTATATCTCAGAACGTTTATATGCAACTGCAAATGACGGTACAAAAATACCTGTTTCGTTAGTATATAAAAAAGGAATTGAAAAAAATGCAAATACACCATTATTACTATATTCATACGGTTCTTATGGAAGTAGTTCTGAGCCAACTTTTAGTTCAACAAGGTTAAGTTTGTTAGATAGAGGATTTATTTACGCAATTGCTCATATTAGAGGAGGTCAGGAAATGGGAAGATATTGGTATGAAGACGGAAAATTATTAAAAAAGAAAAATACATTTACTGACTTTATAAATGTTGGTGAATTTTTGGTAAAAGAAGGTTATACAAGTAGTAAACATATGTACGCATACGGAGGAAGTGCAGGTGGGTTATTAATGGGAGCCGTTTTAAATATGAAACCAGAATTATGGAATGGGGTAGTAGCTGCTGTGCCTTTTGTGGATGTAGTTTCAACGATGTTAGATGAAACTATTCCGTTAACTACTTTTGAATTTGATGAATGGGGAAATCCGAAGGATAAAGAATATTATGATTATATGAAATCATATTCTCCTTATGATAATGTTGAAGCAAAGGACTATCCAAATATTTTAGTTACAACAGGATACTGGGATAGTCAGGTACAATATTGGGAACCTGCAAAATGGACTGCAAAACTTAGAGAATTGAAAACAGATGATAATTTATTAATTATGGATTGTAATATGGATACCGGTCATGGTGGAGCTTCAGGGCGTTTTGAACGATATAAAAGAACCGCTTTAACCTATGCTTTCATGTTTGATTTGGAAAATATTACCGAATAGTTTTTGGAAAACTAAATAAAATTTCAGGAGTTAATTTAATTAAAAAAGAGGGGTTTAAACCCCTCTTTTTTAGTTAAAATAATTCTTTAGTATCAATATCTAAAGTGCTTATAAAAGAAACTGTTTTATTAATTTCATAACTTAAAACTCTATCATTTTCAATAAAAGGAACTTCACTTCTATACATTGTTAAAAGCGATTCTAAAAAAGGTGATGTTTTTAAAGGAGTTCTAAAATGTAATGCTTGAGATGCATTTAAAAGTTCAATTGCTAAAATAGTTTCAATATTATCCACAATTTGTTTAGCTTTAGTAGCACCATTTGCACCCATACTTACATGGTCTTCTTGTCCGTTACTGGATACAATAGAATCTACAGAAGCTGGAGTTGCCAATTGTTTATTTTGGCTAACAATACTTGCTGCTGTGTATTGTGGAATCATAAAACCACTGTTTAAACCAGGATTTTTGACTAAAAATGGAGGTAAACCTCTTAACCCTGAAACCAATTGAAAAGTCCTTCTTTCAGAAATATTACCCAATTCTGCCATTGCAATACTTAAAAAATCGAATGCCAGAGCCAAAGGCTGTCCGTGAAAATTACCTCCAGAAATAATTTTATCTGCTTCAATAAAAATATTTGGATTGTCGGTAACAGAATTAATTTCTGTTAAAAAGGTTTTTTTACAATATGCTAAAGCATCTTTACTTGCACCATGAACCTGTGGCATACATCTAAATGAATATGGATCCTGAACATGTTCTTTATATTGGCAAATTAATTCACTTTCTTCTAAAAATTCTTGTATTCTTTCAGCAGTTTTAATTTGTCCATTATGAGGTCTAATAAAATGAATTAATTCATTAAATGGTGAAATTCTTCCATCAAATGCTTCTAAAGAAAGTGTTCCAATTAAATCTGCTAAATAAGAAAGTTTATACGATTTTAAAATTAAATGGACTCCGTAAGCACTCATAAATTGAGTTCCATTTAATAAAGCGAGTCCTTCTTTAGATTTTAATTCAATTTTTTTCCAATTGAATTTTTTTAGTAATTCTGAACTTGAAATTTTTTCATTATTATAATAAACTTCCCCTTCGCCAATTAGAGGTAAAGATAAATGTGCTAAAGGAGCTAAATCTCCAGATGCACCAAGAGAACCTTGTGTAAATACAACGGGTATAATATTATTATTATAAAATTCAATTAACCTCTCAACCGTTTCAAGTTGCACTCCTGAATGTCCATAACTTAACGATTGAATTTTAAGTAAAAGCATTAATTTAACAATCTCTTTTGGTACTTCACTACCAGTACCGCAAGCGTGGCTCATTACTAAGTTTTCTTGTAATTCGCGTAAATTATTAGTATCAATTTTCACATTACATAAAGATCCAAACCCTGTATTTATACCATAAATGGGATCATTATTTTTTTTAATTTTTTTGTCTAAATAAAGGCGACAGTTATTTATATTCTCTATAGATATTTTGGAAAGTTTTAACTGTTTATCCGTATTAATTATATCGTTTAAGACTTCAAAATCTAATATTTTTTGATCTATATAATGTATGTTGTTCATATATATTATTTGGATAGTAAAATTGAATAAACCATTTCATATATGCAAATAATTTGTTAAAGTAATATGATAGGAAATAAATTGAATAATTAGTTTTATCTTTGAAAAATTAAATTTTAAATAAATTAAAATCATGAGAAAAATAGGACTATTTATTGCCATTTTAACAATAATATCTTGTAAACAAGAAACTACAATTGACTATGCAATATTATCTGGTAAAATAGCAAATATAAGTGCTGGTGAATTTACATTTAATAGCTTAGATCGTTCAATTAAAAAAACTATTGAAGTTGCAGAAGATGGTAGTTTTGTTGATACGTTAACTGTTAAAGAAGGTGTATATATTATTTATGATGGTAAAAACAGAGCTTCTGTTAATTTAAATAAGGGAGATAATATAGAAATTAATTACGATGCAAATGATTTTGAGAATACGCTAACATTTTCTGGTATAGGGTCCGAAATAAACAACTATTTAGCCGCTAAAAGCAAAAAGGAAGCAGAATTAATGGGAGAAGGAATTGGTATTTATTTATTAGAAGAAGATGCATATAAAACTAAAATTAGTGAAATTAAGAGTTCATCTGAAGCGTTATTGAATGCTAGTTCAGGAGTTTCAGAAGATTTTAAAGCAAAGGAAAAGAGAAATATTAATTATGCATACCTAAGTATGGTTGATAAATATGAATTATACCATGGGCACTATGCTAAAAAGAAAGATTTTAAAGTATCTGAAGGATTTTTAAATGAATTGGAAACTATAACTTATGATAATGAAGAAGATTTTTTGGCTTCATCAGTTTATGAGAATTTAGTGAATTCACATTACCAAAAAGAAGCTGCAAAACTAGCTGAAAATGAGTCTGTTTCAGAAGATGTTGCATTTCTTAAAACAGCTGCTAAAATTACAAATGAAACTATTAAAAATAAATTGGTATATGTAAATTCCAAATATGGAATTACTTACACTAATGAATTAGAAGATTTTTATAGTGCATTTATGGCAGCTTCAACAAATGAAGAAAATAAAAAAGAAATTACTGAAAGCTATAACAAGTTAAAAACTGTAGCAAAAGGTATGGTTTCTCCAAAATTTGAAGGATATGAAAATTTTAAAGGAGGAACTACTTCTTTAGATGATTTAAAAGGGAAGTTTGTTTATGTTGATGTTTGGGCAACTTGGTGTGGACCTTGTAAAGCTGAAATTCCATTTTTGAAAGAAGTTGAAGCAAAATACCATGGAAAAAATATTGAATTTGTAAGTATTTCAGTAGATGTTGAAAAAGATCACGATAAATGGAAAGCAATGGTTTCGGAAAAAGAATTAAAGGGTATTCAATTGTTTTCTGATAAAAATTGGGAATCTGATTTTGTTAAAGGGTATTTAATTAAAGGAATTCCACGTTTTATTTTAATTGATCCGAATGGAAATATTGTTAGTTCTAATGCTCCAAGACCATCAGAAAAAAAATTAATTGAAATGTTTGATGAAAACAATATTTAATAAAAAAATTAAATAACAAATGAAAAAAATAATTTGGCTTTTTTTAGTCCTAATAATAGTTTCTTGTAAATCTGAATCTAATGATTTTGTTACCATTAAGGGGAAATTAAAAACAGAAGTTGTTGAGAAATTACAAATTTTAGGTAATGGCTTTTCTAAAGAAATTACTGTAAATAAAGATGGAAGTTTTTCTGACACTCTTAAAGTTACTGATGGAATACATTTAATTTCAAACGGAAATGATAGAGCAACAGTTTTTCTTAGAAATGGATATAATTTAACTATAGAGTTTAAAGGTGAAAAAATTAATGAAGGAATAAAATTTGAAGGGAATGGAGCAGAAACTAATAATTTTTTAGAAAATAAGCGCTTGTTTTTTATGAGTGATTATGCAAACCCTAAAACATATTTTGAGTTAGATAAGCCTGCTTACGATGAGAGAATTTTAAATGCAAAAGCTATAATTAACAAACATAAAGAAGAAGCTCCAAATTTAGATTCGTTAATTGTTGAAATGGATGCTAATAACGATTCTATGTTTTTTAAGTATTTGGAAACCAATTATGAAAAGATGCATGATAATTTAGTGCGTTTTGCAAAAGGAAAACAATCTCCTGTCTTTAATAATTATGAAAATTATAATGGAGGAAAGACTTCATTATCAGATTTAAAGGGCAAATATGTTTACTTAGATATTTGGGCAACCTGGTGTAAACCTTGTAAAGATGAAATTCCTGCCTTAAAGATTTTAGAACAAGATTTTCATGATAAAAATATAGCGTTTGTTAGTATATCTGTAGATAAGCAAGAAGCTTACGAAACTTGGAGAACTATGGTGAAGGATATGGATTTAAAAGGAATTCAGTTATTTGCAGATAATAATTTTGAATCTGAATTTATTACTGAATACGGAATAAATGCAATTCCAAGATTTATTTTATTAGATACTAATGGAAATATTGTAGATGCTGATGCTGATAGACCTTCAAATCCAAAACTTAGAGAATTATTTGAGGAGTTAGGGCTTTAAGATAAAAATATTTTAATAATAAAGAGGTTGTATAAAATTTCACATTTTATACAACCTCTTTATATTTGTTTAAGATTATTCCTCAGGATTTTCAACTTCTTCTTCAAATAAATCTAAAATTGCTTTCGGTAAATAATCTAAAATTGTAGATGCTGTAAAAGTTTCATGCGCTGTATTTTGAATTGCTATATCAGCGGTTTTACCGTGTAAATAAACTCCAAAAATAGCTGCATTAACTGGTTTGTAACCTTGAGCAATTAATCCTGTAATTATCCCAGTTAAAACATCCCCACTTCCTGCAGTTGCCAAAGCAGGGTTACCAGTTGAATTAAAGTATTTTGATGTCCCATTAACTACAACTGTGTGCGTTCCTTTTAATACAATTATTAGATTATAATCTTGAGATAATTTTGTGATTTTTTCAAGTTTTTCAAAGTCATTTTTCCAAGTACCAACAAGTCTTTCCAGCTCTTTAGGATGTGGAGTTAAAACTGTATTTTTTGGTAAATATTTAAGTAATAATTTATTTTGAGATAGTAAGTTAATAGCATCTGCATCAATAACTAATGGAAGTTTGTTTTCTTTTATAAAAAGTTCAAAACCCAATGCTGTTTTTTCAACGGTTCCCATTCCTGGACCGATGCCTATTACAGTAGCTTTAGTTTTAAAATTATAATACTCTAAAGCAGCATCATTATCAACTTCAACCATAGCTTCAGGTACAGAAATTTGGATAATATTATAGCCACATTTTGGAACATATGCAGAAACCAATCCACTTCCAATTTTTAAAGCAGCTTTTGAGGCCAAAGTAACAGCGCCAATTTTACCAAAACTTCCTCCAATAATAAGTGAATGACCATAAGTACCTTTGTGCGACCATTTATTTCTTGGCTTATACATTGGTAGTATTTCATTTTTTGTAATATAATTATTCTGAGGTTTAAGGCCCTCAATAAAATCAGCATCCAATCCTATATCTATTACTTCCCAGGTATTTATAAAATCCTTATTTTCAGGTAATAAAAAAGCTAGTTTTGGTGTTTGAAAAGTAAGTGTGTGACCTGCTTTTAAAACAGCATTTTTATCAGTTACTGAGGAGTTGCTATACAATCCTGAAGGAAAATCTATAGCAAGTGTAAAAACTTTAGTATTATTAATATATTCAATTAGTTTTTTTGTAAAACCTTCTGGTTCCCTTGTTAAACCATTTCCAAAAATTGCATCTATTACAATATCTTCAAAAGCCACATCAGGAAAATCATTTTCATTATTTATTACAGTTGGCCATTCTCCAATTTCCTTTAATCTATTGTAATTTACTAAAAACTCTTCCGTTCTTTTTTCACTAAAATTTACAACATAACAATTAACATTGTATCCGTGTTGATGTAGGTGTCTCGCAATTACTAATCCATCACCACCATTATTACCAATTCCACAAAAAACGTGTATTTTAACTTTTTGGCCTTGTAAACGAGTATGTAACCAATGAAAGCATTTTGTTGCTGCATGTTCCATTAATTCAGTTGAAGTTATTCCGCTAATTTCAATAGTGGCTTTATCTGCTTTAGCCATTTGGATTGAAGAAAGTATATACATAGCATAAAATTAATAAAAAAAACCTCTCAAATTTGAGAGGTTTTAATAATTATTTTATGCCTTAAATTCGCCCATTTCGGCGTATTTATCCATTCTTTTTTTAACCAGATCTTTAGGTGTTAAATCTTTTAATTCACTATATGCACTAATAATGGTTTTTTCAACTTCTTTAAAAGCTCCTTCACGATCGTAATGTGCTCCACCAAGAGGTTCTTTAATAATACCATCAATTAATTTTTGTTTTTTCATATCAACAGCAGTTAATTTTAAAGCTTCTGCTGCTTCCTCTTTGTGTTCCCAACTTCTCCATAAAATTGAGGAACAAGATTCAGGTGAAATAACTGAATACCAAGTATTTTCCATCATATAAACTCTATCTCCAACACCAATTCCTAATGCACCTCCAGATGCACCTTCACCAATTACAATAGTAATAATAGGTGTTTTTAAGCGAGTCATTTCAAAAATATTTCGAGCAATAGCTTCACCTTGTCCACGCTCCTCAGCTTCTAATCCAGGATAAGCCCCAGGTGTGTCTAATAAGGTAATTACTGGAACTCCGAATTTTTCGGCCATTTTCATTAACCTTAATGCTTTTCTATAGCCTTCAGGGTTAGACATTCCAAAGTTTCTATATTGACGTGTTTTAGTATTGTAACCTTTTTGTTGACCAATAAACATAAATGATTGATCTCCAATTTTACCTAATCCACCAACCATTGCTTTGTCATCTTTTACAGTTCTGTCTCCATGAAGTTCCATAAAAGTACCATTGGTAAGAAAATTTATATGATCTAAAGTGTACGGCCTATTTGGATGTCGTGATAGCTGAACTCTTTGCCAGGCTGTTAAGTTTTTATAAATATCTTTTTTAGTTTTTAGCAGTTTTTTTTCAATGTTTTTACAACTTTCAGTCATATCAACTTCACTTTCCTTACCAATTAGTTCACATTTATCTAATTGTTCTTCTAGTTCTTTAATTGGTAGTTCAAAATCTAAATATTCCATATTATTAAGTTTAGATGTAACAACAAATATAACAACTTCTGTATTTTTGATTGTTAAGTTACACTCTTTTTTTTATTTTTTAATATTCCATTTACAATTACGGTTATTAAAATAACCAGTGCCCCAATGTAAAATTGGGGGCTCATTTTTTCTTTTTCACCAAAAATTATCACTGCTAAAATAATTCCATAAACAGGTTCTAAATTTATTGTTAGCATAACTGTATATGGTGTTAAATATTTCATTATTTTAACTGAAGCAATAAAGGCATAGGCAGTACAAAAACTGCTTAATATTAATAAATATATAATATCAGAGGTGGTTAACGAAAAATCTTCAATGGTAAATCCAGTTGTAAAATAAATATAAATTGTTATAAATGCCACCCCAAAAAATAATTGATAAAACGAAATTGTTTCAGCATTATACTGTTTTATAAAAAGTCCGTTTAATACGGTAAATAATGCAGACAAAAAAGAAGCAATAAGTGCATATATTATTCCCAAGGTATGTTCACTTTCAACATTAAAAATAATATACAATCCGGAAATTACAATAAGACCAAATATTAATTCTAAAAAAATGAGTCGTCTTTTAAAAAATAAAGGCTCAATTAAGGAGGTAAATAAGGCTCCTGTACTCATAGCTACCAATGCAATAGATACATTAGATACTTTTATTGCTGAAAAAAAGGCAATCCAATGTAATGCTATTAAAATGCCACTAATAAAAAATTTTACAAATGCTTTTTTTGAAATTTTTAAATTCTTCTTTTTAAATAAAAAATAAATAAAAACTAAAATCACTGCAAAAAGCATTCTATACCAAACTAAAGGTATAGCATCAATATTTATGAGTGCACCTAAAATTGCTGTAAAACCCCAAATAAACACCAAAAGGTGAAGGTGTAGGTAATTATTTAATTTAGTTTTTGGCATTTCTTAAATATAAGTATACTGCTAAAGCTCCAAAAAATATGTTAGGAAGCCATACCATTACAAGTGCATTTGTTTCAGCTCCAGCACCTAAAACTTCGGCAATTTTCAAGAAAAATACATAAATAAACATAAGTGTAATTCCAATTGCCAAATTAACCCCCATACCACCTCTGCGTTTTTTAGCCGCCAAAGAAACTGCTATAAAAGTAAGTATGTAGGTTGAAATAGGTAAGCTAGTTCTTTTGTAAAGTTCAACAAGATACGTGTTTAAATTACCAATTCCTCTATTTTCGGCTTTATCAATATATTCAACTAATTGATTGGATGTCATTTCTTTAGCTAAATCATCAACATTTATTAAATCTTTAGGTTCAAAAGACATTAAAGTATCTAATTTTATGCCAGATTCAATGGAATCTTTACCTTCTAACAGAAATCTTTTTTTGTATGTATTTAATCTGAAAATAGTATCTTTTTCAATCCAACGAATATTCTCAGCCATTAACTTATATTTTAATTTAGTTCCTTCAAATTTTTCGTAAGAAAATTTATGTCCTTGGTTCGTTTTTGAATTGAAACTTTTTAAATAAATGTAATCGTTAGGGCCTAATTGTAAATTAATATTATTTAAAAGGTCTTGTGTATAGTTTTTCTTTTTTAAATACTTATTACTAAATTCATTAAAAATTTTATTACTATTTGGAACAACAAAATGATTCATGACAAGAGCAAAAATTGTTACTATTGTAGCACCAATAAAATAAGGTTTTAAAAATCGAGTAAAGGATATTTTTGCAGAGTGAATTGCAATAATCTCAGTATTTCCAGCAATTTTAGAAGTAAAAAAAATAACTGCAATAAACAATGCCAAAGGCATAAATGTATTTCCGAAAATTACAACAAAATGAACATAATAGTCATTTATAATTTCTCCAACGGACAAATCTACATGTCTTAAAAATTTATCTATCTTTTCAGAAACATCAATTGCCATTGCAATTGGTAAAAGTAAAATAAGTACTAGTGCAAAAGAAGATAAAAACTTTTTAAGGATATATTTGTCTATTATTCTCAATTTCAGTTTTTGTGTTTTTGTTTTACAAATAATGTTTCGTTACAATCTCTTATTCATTTGATTTACCATTCGGTTTTTCCATTCAGTAAAATCTCCTGCTAATATATGCTTTCTTGCTTCACGAACCAACCATAAATAAAAGCCTAAATTATGTATGGAAGCTATTTGTTTACCTAATAGTTCTTTAGAAACAAATAAATGGCGCAAATAGGCTTTTGAATACATTGTATCAACAAATGTAATTCCCATTTCATCAATTGCTGAAAAATCATTTTCCCATTTTTTATTTTTAATATTTATTGATCCATGT
This sequence comes from Lutibacter oceani, assembly GCF_003384935.1. Classification (GTDB taxonomy): domain Bacteria; phylum Bacteroidota; class Bacteroidia; order Flavobacteriales; family Flavobacteriaceae; genus Lutibacter; species Lutibacter oceani. Next base: position 53,285 of record NZ_QTTQ01000009.1, on the reverse strand, counting down.
GCTGTAAATAACATTCCGTTTCTTGCATTTCGGGTTGGCATTACACAATCGAACATATCAATACCTAGGGCAATATTTTCTAAAATATTTATTGGTGTACCAACACCCATTAAATAACGCGGTTTGTCTTCAGGCAAAATTGCAGTTACAACTTCAGTCATTTCATACATTTCTTCCGCAGGTTCACCTACAGATAGACCTCCAATAGCATTTCCTTCTGCACCAACAGAAGCAATAAACTCCGCAGATTGTTTTCTTAAATCTTTATAAGTACTACCTTGTACAATTGGAAAAAAAGCTTGACTATAATCGTATTTGTATGGTGTTTTATCTAAATGTGTTATGCAACGCTTTAACCAACGATGGGTCATATGCATAGATCTTTTTGCATAATTATAGTTGCAAGGGTAAGGCGTACATTCGTCAAAAGCCATAATTATATCCGCACCAATTGTACGTTGAATCTCCATCACATTTTCAGGTGTAAAAGTGTGGTAAGAGCCATCAATATGACTTTTAAATTTCACACCCTCTTCGTTAATTTTTCTTCTTCCGGAAAGTGAATAAACTTGATAACCACCACTATCAGTTAAAATATTCCGATCCCAATTCATAAATTTATGCAAACCACCAGCTTGTTCTAAAATTGTGGTTTGTGGGCGTAGGTATAAATGGTAGGTGTTCCCTAAAATAATATCAGGATTTATTTCATTTTTTAGTTCTGTTTGGTGCACACCTTTAACCGTACCAACAGTACCTACTGGCATAAAAATAGGAGTTTCAATAGTGCCGTGATCGGTAGTTATTACGCCAGCTCTTGCCTTGCTTTGAGCATCTTTAGTTTTTAATTCAAATTGCATAGTCGGCAAAGATAGTTATAATAAGTTTTAAAGTTAAAAGTAAAAAGTTGGAAAGTGTTATTTTCGTTTTTTTCTTTTTGAAGCAAATGAATTTGTTTTATTTCTGGAAATAAATTTCTTATTTACAGGCTTTTTTTTCCTAATATCTTTTGAAGCTTCTTCAGTTTTTGAAGAATCAGAAACCATTTTATTTATTTTATCTAATTCTGAACTAGTTAATTCCCGCCATTCACCAATTTTTAAATTACCTAAATCTACATTCATAATTCGAGTGCGTTGAAGTTTAGAAACTTCATAATCCAGGTACTCACACATTCTTCTTATTTGGCGGTTTAAACCTTGTGTTAAAATAATTTTAAAAGTAAAATTATTAATTTTTTCAACACTGCATTTTTTTGTGATGGTTCCTAAAATTGGAATTCCATTACTCATTTTTTGAATAAATTCTGGAGTAATTTGCTGTTTAACAGTAACAATATATTCTTTTTCATGGTTGTTTCCAGCACGTAAAATTTTGTTTACAATATCCCCGTCATTCGTTAAAAAAATCAACCCTTCTGAAGGCTTATCAAGCCTTCCAATAGGGAACAAACGTTCTGGATGATTGATGTATTTTACAATATTTTTTCGCTCTTTAGAATCTGTGGTACAAACAATACCAATAGGTTTATTAAAAGCAATGTATAATGTTTTTGGTTTTGCTTGTAAAGGTTTTCCATTAATTTTAACAACATCACCTTCAAATACCCTGTTTCCTAATTGCGTAGGTTTTCCGTTAATAGTTACTTTACCATCTACAATTAATTTTTCAGCTTCTCTTCTGGAACAAATACCAGTGCTGCTAATGTATTTGTTTAAATTAATCGAATTTTCGTTTGTTTTTTCCACAAGGATGTTTTTCAAAATGCGAAGTTACTAATAATCTTTTATCAAATAAAAATAATTGAAACAGCTAGTTAATAAAATTTTAAGGAGTTTTAATTTAAATTTTTAAACTATTTATAGTTAAATTTAAGATGTATTTAAAAGATTTAATATTATGAAAAAATTAGTCAATTACCTATTACAAGGTTTATTATATATTGCTCCACTTACTATTACAGGTTATATTATTTATGCCGCTTTTACCTTTTTAGATGGTATTTCACAAAAACTGTTAGTTAAATTCTTTAATGTTGAAATTCCAGGTTTAGGGGTGTTAACATTATTACTTTTTTTAATAATTGTTGGTTTTATTGGGCGCACTATTATTGCCGATCCTTTAAAAGTGATTTTTAAAAAAATTATTGAAAGTATTCCTTTATTAAATTTTGTTTATTCAGCTTTTAACGATTTATTTTCTGCATTTGTTGGAAAAGAAAAAAAGTTTAATCAGCCAGTTTTGGTACAAGTAAATTTAAATACCGATTTGGAAAAATTAGGTTTTATTACCGAAGAAAATTTGGATATTTTAAAAGAAAAAGGGAAGGTAGTTGTTTATTTTCCACATTCTTATAATTTCTCAGGAGAACTTTTTATAGTGCCAAAAGAGCGTGTAAAACCCTTAGCTGTAAATTCAAGCGAACTTATGAAATTTGTTGTTTCAGCAGGTTTGTCTGGTTGGAAAAAAGATTAATAAAAAATTAATAATAAAATTATTTTTTAAGGGCTTTTACAACAACAAAAGATCCTTCACCAAAACCGGTTTTAGGAATTTGAACTTCTTTAATTTCGTCTAATGCTCCAAATAAAGTTTGGTTAAACTCTAAATTTTTAAATCCAGCATCTTTAAGTTCTTTTGTAATTTGGTTGACCGTATAAAAATTGGCATATTTAAAAAATGTACTTTTTTTACGTTTTTCCTGATATGCTTTACCAATTTTTTGATCTTTATCAATAAAACCAATAATAATACTCCCCTTATTTTTTAAAACCCTATGTGTTTCCTTTAATGCTTCTTTAATATTGTTTAAATGGCAAATGGTTACAAATAATACAAAATCAAATTGTAAATCTCCATAAGGCATATTTTCAGCAGTTCCTTGCACAGCTTCAATACCTCGTTCTGCTGCAACTGTAGCCATTTCAAGAGAAGGTTCAATACCTTCTTTAATTCCCAATACTTCTGCAAACCTACCAGTACCAACACCAACTTCAATTCCTTTTATGTTTTCAGGAAGTTTAAAAAGTTGTTCTTCAATAGCTTTTACTTCTGAAAGATATACTTCATTGTGTTTTTTATACCAAGCTTCATACGATTTTACGTGATTGTTAAATATTTCAGATTTTATCATGATATTTTATGTTTATTAAGTATAGCAAAGGTTTATTACAAATAAATTTTATGCAATGATAATTCTCAAGATGAAGTACTTTCTAAGATAATTTATTTCAGAAAATAATATTTATTAAAAAGTCAATAGAAAAATGAGGTACTTTCAAATAATTATTAGATAACTATTTTACCTTTTGAAAAATACCTCACTCATTCAACTAACTACTAACTACTAACCTCTAATTACTAATTAAAAAGTGCTAATCATCTATAACACCAAAAGTAACTTTTGTGTTTACCCGGTATTCTTTTATTTTATTGTTTTGCACAGTAACTTGCATATCTTTAAGATATACAGATTTTATATTTTTAACTGATTTTGCTGTATCATTAATAACATTTTGTACAGCATCTTCAAAACTCACTGTTGAATTTCCTAAGATTTCAATAACTTTTAAGACAGACATAATTTTTTTGTTTTACTATTAATATTTAATGAATTTATAAGTTCTAATACTTGTAAGAAATGATATTGCTCAATTCACTATTTTTAATACCTGAATATGGCATTTAAAGGATGTCCTTTTATAGGCATTTTATCAGGTTCTAAAATGTAAACGTTTCCTCCCTGAACAAAAGTTTTTAAGGATGTTAAATTTGTTAAAGATCCATTATAAAGGTCCTTTTTAGAATTAAGAGTTAAATGATTATTTTCTTTATTAAAAATGCCATAAATATCCTTGTCCTTTTGTACAAAAAGAGTATCTATTTTTCCATTTAATGCTGCAGGTACAATTTCATTAACCTGATATGATATTTTAGGTGTATTATACAATTCTGAAAACTGATATAACTTGTCCTTTTTAGTTTTCTCAAAATATCCCTCTAACATTTTCCATGATTCTTCGTGTAATTTCTTTTTATTTTTAAATTGAGGATCACCAGGAATATATTTGTTAAAAAGGTTAGGATACGTATTTGCTTTTTTATAAGTATTAAATAATTCACTTACACAAGCAATTATTAAAGGTGCTTTTTTATTTTTAATTGCAATATTAACACCTATATCTATAGCTTTAAAAAATAATGTAAGCTCCTTTTTTTTATCATCTTTACCTTCACCATGACCGTGAAAAGAACCAGAGCTAAAGGCATTTTGTCCACTTCTAAATTGAAACATTTTTGGTTTATAATCAAAACCAACTACTTTTTCTAATTGGTTTGGAGTATAATCTTCAAAATAAAGATCATTAAAACTATATCTAGAACCTTTAAATAATTTTACGTAATCTTCACTTAATTCTAACAAATAAAAAATGCCATCATCATGATATAAAGGAAGCAACGGTTTTAAATAAAAATGGTCGGCAACAAAAGTGAAATTTTCAAAAGGAATTGGTAATGAATAGTATTTTAATCCATTTTTATCTAAAAAAAGAGCCAAGCCATCAGATGGATTCCTCCACAATTCGGAATCTGCAATTAATGCTTGTATAGGCATAAGATAACTTGTTATCTCTTTATCATTTATTCCATGTTGTAATAATGTATCATGTACTTCTCTTATGCATTGGCTTAATTTGGATTGTGCTAAATGTTCATTTTGTTCCTTACCTCCTTTATCCATTGGCAGGTATATTGATACACAATGTAGGTTATGATTATTTGCTAAAGTTTTAAAAGTTTTAATTGGTAACGGATGGTTGTTTGAGATATACATAACTTTTATTTTTATAACGAATTTAATAATAGAAGCAATTATTAAAAATGACACACATCAATGCTGTTTTTTTATAAAACGGAACTTAATTATTTAAGGTAAATTATTTGTGTAAATTGATGTAAATCATTCTTTTTAGCTGATACAAATCATACTAAATAAAATGGATGCTTTTTAACTTTAAAGCACTAAAATTTTTGAATCATGAGGAAAATAATAATAATTGTATTTCTAGTTTTAATTTCTTGTTCTACAACTAGATTTGTTGATAGTTGGAGGAACCCTGAAATAACCACTTTTAAACCTGAAAAAGTTTTAATAATTGGAATGACTGACAACTTAACAGCTCGTAAAATTTTTGAAGAAGATTTAAAAAATGCTTTTGTTCAAAGAAACATAAATGCAATAGAAAGCAATACTGTTTTAGACGATACTTTTACCAGTTCTAAAAAAAGTGAAGCCGAAATTGATGAAATGATAAATGAAATTTCAAAAGAAGGATTTGATGCTGTTGTTATTACAGCTGTTAAAGGTGTTGATGAAAAAATAAGTTATGATGATGGTTACTATACAGTTGGATACAGATGGTCTCGTTTTGGACGGTACTATTATAGATATCAAGATATTTATTACACGCCACGCTATTATGATACCTACAATGTTTACCATGTTGAAACTTCTATATATAACCTTAACGGAGCAGAAAACAAATTGTTGGTTTGGGTAGGAGCTTTGGATTTGGTGAATCCGCAAAAAATAACATCAACAGTAAAAGATTATGTTGATAGTATTATTGAACAACTAGAAATGGAAAATTTGATTAAAAAATATTAAATTGAAGCTTCTTTTTGTGTTGAATTTTACCTAACGTACAGTTTAAATTTATTAATAGTTTATTTCATTAAAACTTAATAAAGGAATTGTACTTTGGTGTTCCATTTTTTTTACCAAGTCTTCATGAAATAGTTTTTTAGTGAAACCTTTTTTTTCTCTTTCAAGCATGGCTACCATATCTGCTTCAACTTCTTCCAAATAAATTTTCAGAAAATTAAAAATATCATTTGAAGTAAAAATGGCAAATTCTAAATTTTTATAGCTTACATTTTGTAAAACCATCTCTTTAAACCATTCCATTTCAGTTTCACCATTTTTTTCTTTTTCAGAAGAAATATGAACTATTTTAATTTTAGCATTAAAAAATTTTGCAATATTAGCTAAATTAGAAATTGCACTAATATCCTCCTCTTCAAAATCCGATGCATACACAATTGTTTTAAGTTCTCTTAGCCTGGAGTTGGCTGGAATTGCCAAAACTGCACAAGGTGCTTTCTCAATAAGTTGCTTTGTAGTATTACCCATAAAAAAGTCTTTGAAGGCACTTTTTCCTTGCATTCCGGTAACAATTAGCGAAGCATTTAAATCTTTAGCTTTTTTAATAATTCCTTTTAAAACGGACGAATTTTCAATGGAAGCAATTTTAATATTATCTTTTTCAAAGTCGTCACCTAAAATATTGATACAATGTTCTTTAATAGTATCATTCTTTTTTTTTCTAAGCTCTTTTTTTGGTAAAAAATAGGTTTCAGATAAATCAGAACTCATTGATGTTGCATCATAAATATGAATTACCCATAAACTTGCATTTAGTTTTTTATATAAAGCATGTGCATATTTTAATGCTATTGAAGCATTTTTTGAGAAATCTGTTGCATGTATAATTGTTTCCATGATGGCTTTAATTAATTAGAGGTAATAAAATTAGAATTCTTATACTGTTTTTTAAATGATATCTCTCATTTAGTGAATGTTTATAATTGACTGTGGTCATTTTATAGCGTTGAAAGCAGTACTAATTTTAAATATTAAAATAAAGTATCATGGATAACATTAGAAAAAAAGATTTGCTTTGGATGTATCGTGTAATGAAGACATCACGTTGTTTTGAAGAGCGAATGGAAAAAGAATATTTAGAAGGAAAGCAACCTATTTTTAATATTGGATCTGGACCAGTTCCAGGTGAAATGCACCTTTCAAACGGGCAAGAACCTGCTGCAGCAGGAATGATTGTCCATTTAACTAAAAATGATACAGTTACAGCAACACATAGGCCTCATCATGAAGCTATTGCAAAAGGGGTAGATTTAAATAAAATGACTGCAGAAATTTATGGAAAAAAAACGGGGCTTAGCAAAGGTAAAGGCGGCCATATGCATTTATTTGATCCAAAAGTTAAGTTCTCTTGTGGTGGAATTGTTGGTGCTGGAATACCACATGCGGTTGGTGCTGCTTTAGCAAATAAAAAAAGAAATACTAATTGGGTTGCAGTTGCTTTTATTGGAGAAGGGGCTGCAAATACTGGAGCTTTTCACGAATCGTTAAATTTAGCTGCACTTTGGAAATTACCCTTTATTGTTGTTGTAGAAGATAATTCCTGGGCAATTTCTGTAGCCAAAGAAAATTCTACAAGTGTACCGTTTAACTGTACAAGAGCAAAGGCTTATGATATTAATGGATATTATGTTAAAAATAATGATCCCGTTGAAATGTACAAAGTAAGTAAAGAAGCTGTTGAAAGAGCCAGAAATGATGAAGGACCTTCTATTATTGAAATTAAAACAGATCGTTATTTGGGGCATTTTCAAGGTGATCCAGAGTTGTATAGAAACAAAAAAGAAGTACCTAGTTTAATAAAGAAAGATCCAATTAGTAAACTGAGAAAAAGGTTAATAAAAGCAAACTATGTAACAATTGAAGAGTTAGATACTGTTGATAGTTTAATTATTAAAGAAGTTAATACTGCTTATGAATTTGCTAAACATAGCAAATATCCTGAACCAGCAGAAGCACTGGAAGATGTGTTCTGTTAAATTTTATTATTTACAGCATAAGTTAAAACAATATGAAAATGGAAAAAACACTAGAAAAAATAAAAAAACTTACTGGAAGCAAGGCTATGGCTCAGGCTTTAAAGCAAGAAATGGATATTGATGACAGCATATTTATAATGGGGGAAGATATTGGAAAGTATGGAGGAATATTTGGTTCTACATCTGGTTTATACGACCTATTTGGAAAAGAAAGAGTGATGGACACTCCAATTTCAGAGACAGGCTTTATTGGAGCAGCAATTGGTGCTGCAGCAGAAGGGTTAAGACCAGTAGTGGAATTAATGTTTGTAGATTTTCATGGTGTTGCTATGGATCAAATTTACAATCATATGGCAAAAATTCATTATATGAGTGGAGGTAATGTAAAACTGCCAATAGTGTTGCTTACAGCTGTTGGTGGAGGTTATAGTGATGCCGCTCAACATTCTCAAACATTATATGCAAGTTTTGGTCATTTACCAGGTTTAAAAGTTGTAGCTCCTACATTTCCGTACGACATAAAAGGGATGCTAATTGCTGCAATTAGAGATAATAATCCTGTAGTGTTTATGTTTCATAAAACGCTTCAAGGACTTGGTTGGATGGATCAGTTAGACGCTTCATTTGGAGAAGTGCCAGAACAAGCTTACGAAGTGCCTTTAAATAAATCTAAAATTGTAAAAAGTGGTGAAGATGTTACCATTGTTGGTGTTCAAATGATGACAGTTGAAGCATTGAAAGCTGCAGATATTTTGGCTAAAAAAGGAATAAATGCAGAGGTTGTAGATTTAAGATCTATAAAACCAATTGATAAAGAAACTATTTTAAATTCGGTTGCAAAAACACATCATTTATTAGTGGTTGATGAAGATTACTTATCCTATGGAATCACAGCAGAAATTAGTGCCATTGTAGCTTCTGAAGGATTTAATTATTTAAATGCTCCTATTGGTCGTTTAGCAATTCCAGACGTGCCAATACCTTATAGCCGAGTACTTGAAAAAAATGTAATTCCAAACTCAGAAAAAATAGTAAATGCAGTGGAAAAATTAGTTAGTGTTTAAATTAAAATAAAGTGGGTGATTTAAGAGAAATAGTACTTCCAAAAGAATTGGGAGAAACTGTAGAAAGTTTAATTGTTTTTTGGAATAAAGATTCAGGTGATACTTTTGAGAAAGATGAATTATTACTTGAAGTGCAAACGGATAAAGTTGCTTATGAAGTACCAGCACCTTTTTCTGGAGTACTTTATGAAGTTAAAGTAAAACGAGGTGAAACTGCTAAAGGAGGTCAGGTAATTGCAACTGCAACTGAAAAAAACGTATAAATAACCGTATTAAAGTTTATCAACAATTAAATTAAAGCAAAATGAGTGATTTAAGAAACCGACCTAATGGAACATATATTTTTGATGCCGACTGGCAAGATTTGTATGTCCTAACAGAACATTGGAAATCAGATCTTTTATTTTATCAGGATGACTTAAAATTTTTAGATCATCTAATAGATAAATACTTCATTTGGCTTTCAAAAGAAGAAAATATTGTTAAAGTGAGGGAAATTGAATTGAGTTTGGTTAAAATAACAAAGCAATGTTCTAATTTACTTGAAAAAGTGAATAAACATCTATCACATTTAGCAGGTTTAATTGATGATCCTTTTAAATATGATTCACATCAATTTAGAACAGAGCATCAAACCTTGGAAGATGATATTTCAAAATTTATTAAAGATTTTAGAAAAAACAGAAAAAATATTTTTACTATAACTGAACATGTAATTGAAAGTGAAGAAATGGTACGTCAGTTAAATAGTTGATTAATTGTGTTTTAATGAAAAAAAATAAATGGATTTTTTTAGGCATTTTATGTATTGCAGTAGTTATCTATTTTATTTCTAAACCAAAATTAGATGCTAAAAATATTGACTTTGTATTTACAAAATTGGAAAGAGGCTCTATTGAGGCTATTGTTTCCAGCACTGGAACTTTAGAAGCCATAAATACCGTTGAAGTTGGTACGCAAATATCAGGAACCATTAAAAAAATCTATGTTGATTATAATGATAAAGTAAAAGCAGGGCAGTTGTTAGCTGAAATGGATTTAAAATTGCTAAACACCAGCTTAATTAGTGCACAAGCAAATTTAGCTGTAAGTGAAACACAATTAAATCACTTAAAAACGGAATATAATCGTAATAAAGGGTTATTTGAAAAAGGAGTAATTTCTGAAAAAGAGTTTGCTAACTCTGAATATGTTTACAATCAGGCAATTGGAGCAAAAAAGGCTGCAGAAGCAGCTGTTAATAGTATAAAAGTAAATATTGGTTATGCTCATATAACATCACCCATAAATGGTACAATTACTGAACGAAGTGTTGAGGAAGGACAAACAGTAGCAGCATCATTTTCTACCCCAAAAATGTTTATTATAGCTGAGGATCTCTCTAAAATGCAAATTTTGGCTGATGTTGATGAAAGCGATATTGGTTTTATAAGTGATAGTATGAAAGTTCGATTTTCTGTACAAACATATTCCGAAAAGGAATTTTACGGTATTGTTAGTCAGATAAGGCTTCAACCAATTGAAATAAGTAATGTTGTTAATTATCAGGTGGTTGTAGATGTTGATAATGAAAAAGGCTTATTATTACCTGGTATGACAGCTAATTTGGAGTTTATTATAAATTCTGCTAAAAATGTATTGTTAGTTAATAACTCAGCATTACGGTTTAGACCTAATGAAGTTATGTTGAAACAACTAAAAACTTTGTTAAAGGAAAAATCTAAAACATTACTTAAAGATAGTGTTTACCAAAAATTTAATTTATCAATAGATAATGATGAATTGTACACTCCAGCTAATTTTAAAAAAATGTTGCCGCCAAATGTAAATATCTTATTCTTTAAAAATTCAAATGGTAAACTTGATTTTAAATTTATTGAAACAGGTATTAAAACGGGTTTAAAATCTGAAATTAAAAGTGTTTTGAATGGTTCAGAAATAAAAGAAGATTTTAATGTTATAAATGGAATTAAATCTAAAAAGTAAAAAATATGACTGCAAAAAAAGTCATAGAAACAAAAAAAGTAAGTCGTGTATTTAAAAATGGTGAAATAGAAGTACATGCACTTACAGATATAGATTTAATTATTGTAGAGGGGGAATTTGTAGCTATTATGGGAGCTTCAGGATCTGGTAAATCTACGCTTTTAAATATTTTAGGATGTTTAGATAAACCTACTTCAGGAGATTACTATTTAGATAATGTTCATGTAAATATGCTGAATAAGAATCAATTAGCTGATATAAGAAATCAAAAAATAGGATTTATATTTCAAAGTTACAATTTATTGTCTAGAACAACTGCTTTGGAAAATGTAGAGTTGCCATTGGTTTATGATAGAACTGGGAGGTTTTCTAATTCAAAAGAAATAGCGCGGCAAGCTTTGGAATTGGTAGGATTGGCTGATAGAATTTACCATAGAACTAACCAGCTTTCGGGAGGAGAACAACAAAGAGTTGCAATTGCAAGAGCTTTAGTAAATGATCCGGCACTTATTCTTTCTGATGAAGCAACTGGAAATTTAGATAGTAAGGCAAGTATAGATGTTGCTGATCTTTTTGTAAAACTTAATAATAAAGGAAAAACCATTGTAATGATTACTCATGAACCTGAAATTGCACAGTTTGCAAAACGAATGATTTATTTGCGTGATGGCAAGGTTTTAACTGACGAATTTATAAAAAACAGGAGTACTAAAGAGCAGGCATTATTAGATTTAGAATTAACTAGTTAAGCATAAAATTATGCATCAGTTATTAAAAACTTTTAAAGTGGCATTAAAAGCCATTAATAAAAACCGATCTAGAAGTTTACTAACAATACTTGGAATTATAATAGGTGTTGGAGCAGTAATTATGACTATTTCTGCAGGTGAAGGAGCTACAAAACAAGTACAAGATCAAATTTCAGGTTTAGGGTCAAATTTATTAATGATTTATACTAAAATGGAGCACAGAGGAGGTTCAAATGTTAGAATGGGAAAACCAATAGATAAAAGAGATTTTGATATTTTACAAAAAAATGCTGTTTTTATTTCAAAATTGTCACCTATTATTGTTGTTGGAGCACAAGCTATTGGGCCAAATGGATATAAATCTACTGCAATTTATGGAGTGTCTAATGAATATTTTGATGTATTGAGCAGAGAATTGTATTCTGGAGATTTTTTTAAAGAAGAAGATGTAAAAAATGCAAGTAAGGTTTGTGTAATTGGAGAAACCAATAGGGAAGAGTTATTTGTAAATCTGGATCCAATTGGGCGAAAAATTAGAATTGATAAAATTCCGTTTACTGTTGTTGGCTTGTTAAAAGAGGAAGGGCAAGGTGCTATGGGACAAGATCAAGATGATTTAATTATAGCTCCTTATACTACAGTTCAAAATCGCTTGCATGGTAGACGCAGAGGTTATGATATGATTATGGCAAGCGCATTAAATGAAAATTGTATTTCAGAAGCTAAGATTGAGGCTGCCGAATTACTAAGAGAATCTCACAGAATTTTAGAAGGAGAAGAAAATGATTTTGAAATTACTACTCAGGTTGAACTTCAGGAAATAACGGGAAATATTACAGGTATACTTACAATACTTTTAGGAGCAATAGCAAGTATATCCTTGCTTGTTGGAGGTATTGGAATTATGAATATTATGCTGGTTTCGGTAACTGAGCGTACCAGAGAAATAGGTACCCGACTGGCTATTGGAGCTAGAGAAAGTGATATTTTAATTCAGTTTTTAATTGAAGCAATTACATTGAGTTTAGTGGGAGGTTTATTTGGTGTTTTATTGGGTGTTGTTGGAAATCAAATTATTTATAAAATAACAGACTTCTATATTCCAACAGCCATGTATTCCATACTTATTGGTTTTGGATTTTCAGCATTGGTGGGTATTGCTTTTGGGTATTTTCCAGCACGTAAAGCTGCAAAATTAAATCCAATAGATGCTCTAAGATATGAATAAAGAAGTGTTTAAATTAAATTAATTCTAATGAAAAGTATACAGGAAATAGAAAATGAAATAACAGCATTAACTTATAAAATTGAAACAGAATATCCAGAATTATACCGGTTTTTAGATGAGAATCCTATCACAATTCCTTCTAAGAATCAACCTAATATTAATAAAAAATTAATGCAGGATTATTTGGAAAGTTTAAAGCAATTATTAAAACATCATTTAGAAACACATTCAAAAAATAAATAATTTAAAGAGTGACTTAAATTTATAATTATGGGAGAAATAGCAACATCAGAAAGACAAATAACCTTGTTTTATAGCTCAAATTCTTCAAGAGCAAAACAAGCTTTAGCCTATGCGAAGGCAGAAGGTTTACCAATACAAGAAATAGATATTTTAAAAACCCCATTAACAGGAACTCAAATAGCTGAACTGGCTGCAAAATTAAAAATTGAAATTAAAGATTTAGTAAACCAAGAACATCCATCATATAAATCAAAATTTGAATATCATAAATTTTCTTCAGAAGATTGGATAAAAATGATTAAAAAGAACCCTGAAATAATGAAGCAACCTATTGCATTAAGAGGTGATAAAATCATTTTAGTTGAAACTCCTTCAGATATAATTAAAATTTAACCACCTAAAAGTTTAAGTCATGACTAAGGATTATTGTAAATATTATAACGATTTGGAAAAGTTGAAGGAAGAATTAGAACAATATATGCCTTCAACAATGAGTAGTTTTAATAAGCTTCATATGAAAATTATAAAAGATGGAGTGTTAACTGAAAAAACAAAAGAATTAATTGCTTTGGGTATAGCAATTTCTGTGAAATGTAATGGTTGTATTGCCTTTCATGTAAATGATGCATTAAAAGCTGGAGCTACTAGTTCAGAAATTATGGAAACTATAGAGGTAGCAATATTTATGGGAGGAGAACAGTCCATGGTTTATGGTTGCCAAGCATTAGAAGCATTAAATCAATACACTGTTATTGAAAAATGATTGAAAATTTAAAAAATAGCGAAAACAATAAAATATCGGAAAATAAAAACCCGAAAAAGCCTTCAATTGGTTTTAATCCTAATTGGATGTATATTTTATTTATACTATTAATGCTGCTGTTAATAGTTATAAATCCACTTGTTAAAACTAAAGAAATTAGTTGGTTAAAATTTGAAAAAACAATGTTAAGTACGCATGATGTTGCGCAAATTATAGTTGTAAATAAAGAAATAGCAGAAATCTACATTAAATCGGAAAAGCTTAACGATCCGAAATATATTGAAATTTCAAAAAATGCTTTAGCTTCAAAAGTAGGACCACATTATACTCTTCAAATAGGTTCTGTTGATAGCTTTGAAGATAAGTTACAACAAGCACAACAAAATTTTTTACAAGATGAAAAGGTTGAAGTAATATATCAGAATAGAGCTGATTGGACAAGTGTTTTAACATGGTTATTACCATTTGGAATTCTAATTTTATTTTGGATATTTATGTTTAAAGGAATGGGAAAAAGCACCATTGGAAGTTCTGTATTTAATTTTGGAAAAACTACTGCAAAATTAATTGACAAAGACATTAAAAGTAAAGTAACTTTTAAAGATGTAGCTGGTTTGAGAGAAGCTAAAAAAGAAGTTGAAGAAATTGTAGATTTTCTTAAAAACCCAGAAACGTATACTAAATTAGGTGCAAAAATACCAAAAGGAGTAATGCTTGTTGGCCCTACGGGCACAGGTAAAACTTTAATGGCAAAAGCAGTTGCAGGTGAAGCTAAAGTTCCTTTTTTTTCATTATCAGGTTCAGAATTTGTAGAAATGTTTGTTGGTGTTGGAGCCTCTCGTGTAAGAGATTTATTTAAACAAGCCAAAGAGAAAGCACCAAGTATTATTTTTATTGATGAAATAGATGCTGTTGGGCGTACACGTAGCAAGGCAAATGCTTTTCATGCAAATGATGAAAGAGAGAATACTTTAAATCAGTTATTAACAGAATTAGATGGTTTTGGAACTAATACAGGTGTTATTGTATTGGCAGCCACCAACAGGGCAGATATTTTAGATAAAGCCTTGTTGCGTCCAGGAAGATTTGACCGTCATATTTATTTAGAATTACCTAATAAACAAGAGCGCATTGAGATTTTTGAAGTGCATTTAAAACCTATAAAAAAATCCAAAAATGTTGATGTAGATTTATTAGCCTCGTTAAGTCCAGGTTTTTCAGGAGCAGATATTGCTAATATATGTAATGAAGCTGCTTTAATTGCTGCCCGTAAAAAAAAGGAACATGTTGATCAAGAAGATTTTATGGAAGCAAGAGATAGAGTGGTTGGTGGATTGGAACGTAAAGGCAAAATAATTTCCATTGCAGAAAAACAAATTATAGCAAATCATGAAGCAGGTCATGCAGTAGTTAGTTGGTATTTGGAAAATGTAGATTCATTAGTAAAAGTTTCAATAATTCCAAGAGGAAAATCACTGGGTTCAGCTTGGTATCTTCCTGAAGAACATCAAATTATAACTAAACCGCAATTTTTAGATCAAATTTGTGCATTACTTGGTGGCAGGGCAGCAGAAGAAATTGTTTTTAATGAAGTTTCTTCTGGTGCTTTAGATGATTTGGAAAAAGTGACCAAACAGGCATATAATATGGTTGCTTTTTATGGGTTAGATGAAGAGCTTGGTCCTTTAAGTTTTTACGATTCTACAGGTGAAAATGAACGCTTTTTAGGAAAACCTTACAGTGAAAATATGGCAAAATTAATAGATAAGGAAGTGCAGGATTTAATTACCAAATCTTATAAAAGAGCAAAAAATGTATTAGAAGAACATAAAAATGAGTTACTCCTTTTGGCAAAATTATTATTAAAAAAAGAAGTTGTTTATTTGGAAGATCTCGAAAAAATATTAGGAAAACGAACCAAGGAATTACCACTAAATATAAAAGATTAACATAAAAAATCAATATTATGGAAACAGCAATTATTTATAATTCAGATTTGTATTTTGAGCACAAACAATGGAGACGAGAACTCTTTTTTTGGGAGGATGAAATAAAATCTTTTAAAAATAGATTAAGTGAACTTGTAAACAGGTGGACTGATAAAAAGGTGTTGGCGCAATTAGAACATTATCAAAATCAGTTTTTTATTCAGGAAAGCATTATTGATAAGTTTCAGGAAGATATTATTGCACACGAAACCAACATTGCTGCACATTTTAAAAAAGGAGAGGATGTGCTCGATCAGCCTTTAGTTAAAAAACATATTGAATTTAGAAATCATATGGATACTCAAAGACGAATATATACCGATCTAAAAAAAGAATTTTATCGTTTTCTTTCAAAGTATATGTAATTTTTTTTAACACTTTTAAATAGTTAAATTTTAAAGTTTGTGTAACCTAAAGCTACTTCAGTGGATGATAATTTTATTTTACAACTTGAAAATTTTGAACTTACTCAGCTTGATTTTCTAATAAGAATGTTAGTAACTATTGGTGTTGGTCTTGTTTTAGGTTTAGAACGTGAATTCTCACAATTTTCTGAAAAGATAGAAATATTTGCGGGTGTTCGCACTTTTACATTAGTTGCCTTATTAGGGTTTTTAACGGCATTAATGGGTATTATTTTTACATATTGGATTTTTATTGCAGGTTTTTTTAGTGTTGTATTCATTGTAGCAGTCTCCTATTGGGTAACATCACAAAAAGGAAGTATTGGAGGTACTACCGAATTTGCCACAATTTTAACTTTTTTATTAGGTGCATTAATATTAGTAGGTAATATTAATGCAAGTTTGGCTCTTACTGTTATTACAGTAGTTTTATTGTCTCTTAAAGTTAAATTAAGAACAATTATTGGGCAACTAACACAAAAGGAATTATATGCTTTTGTTCGTTTTGTAGTAATTGCACTTTTAATTTTACCTTTTTTACCAAACAATTATTTTGGTCCTTACAATATTATTAACCCAAGAGAAATAGGTTGGATAATTGTGTTAACATCAGGTATTGGTTTTGTAGGATATGTTTTAATGAAGTTTTTAGGAGCCAATAAAGGCATATTATTAACTAGTTTATTTGGAGGCTTTGTATCTAGTACGGTTATAACCTTAACATTTTCAAAAAAAAGTAAAGAAAACCCATCGCTTTCACAAAATTACGCTGTTGGTATTTTTGCTGCTGCAACCATTATGGTTATCAGAATGTTTTTATGGGTATATATTTTTAATTCAAAAATGTTAAATGGGCTACTACTTCCTTTATTAATAGTGTTTTTAACTGCTTTAGGAACCACATTTTTCTTTTATAAAAAGCAAGTTTCAAAACCAAATTTTAATGAAAAAATGAAATTATTAGAAGATCCTTTAAATATTAAAAATGCAGTTTTTTTTGGAATTTTTTATATAGGAATATTAATGCTTATAAGTTATGCAAGTGCTACTTATGGGGCTAAAGGGATTTATATTTCAAGTACTTTAAGTGCTTTAACAGATATTGATGCTATTGCAATTTCAGTTTCTAAATTAGGTGGCTCAACTATTAATTTTTTAACTGCTCAAAATGCTATCTTATTAGCAACACTTTCAAATACAATTATGAAAATTGGAATTGCAATTTGGATAGGCAGTAAAGATTTAAAAAAATATGTAATTATAGGCTATAGTTTTATTCTTATTGCAGGAATTGTAGGTTTTATAATTTTAAACTAAACCTTGCATTTTTTTAATAAAGTAATAATAATCAGTTTATTAAATGACTGCAGTCATTTTAAAACACTAAAAATAGTTTTCACTTTGTATAATAAACTGTTGAATTTATAAAAAATATAAAATGAAAACTTTAAAACGTATAATGTTATTTTTTTTGATAGTACTAACATCTTGTGTAAGTCAAAAAAAATATACCGAATTAGAAAATCAAAAAGATCAATTTGAAAATGAATTGAGCTCGTGTAAAAGTGAACAGCTAATTTTAGAGACTAATTTATCAAATGAAAAAAATAAGTTATCAAAATTAGAAAACCAATTAGATTATTTTAAAAGTACCAATACTAATTTGTTAGACCGCCTTTCTGATTTATCAATAGTTAGTAAATCAGGTGCAGAAAGCATTAAAAAATCTTTAGAAGCTTTAAATGAACAAAATAAATATATTATAAACCTAACAACTTCAATGCAAAGAAAAGATTCATTAAACTTAGTACTGGTAATGAATTTAAAAAGATCCTTAGATAATTTTGATGATGAAGACATTTATATTGAAGTAAAAAAAGGTGTAGTATATGTATCTGTTTCAGATAAAATGCTATTTAAATCTGGAAGCTATAAATTAAGCGCAAGAGCTAAAGAGGTAATTGGAAAAATAGCAAAAATTGTTAATGACCATAAAGAATTAGATATTTTGGTTGAAGGACATACAGACAATGTTCCAATTTATACAGAGTGTTTGTTGGATAATTGGGATTTAAGCGTAAAAAGAGCCACTTCAATTGTAAGGTTAATGCAAACTGAATTTAGTGTAAAACCAGAAAGAATGACTGCTGGAGGACGCTCAGAATATATTCCTAAAGATACTAATGAAACTAAAGAAGGACGTGCTAAAAATAGAAGAACTGAAATAATTATATTACCAAAATTAGATCAATTTTTTAATTTACTTGAGCCTGCAAAATCAACCACAAAAAACTAGTGTTTTTATATCTAAAAATATAAGTTGAAATGCTTAAAAATGACCATAATCATTATTTTTATGTTTAAACATTTTTTTTATTAATTACTTGTAATAAGCATCATTTAAATTCTGAATGTTATTCATTAAATTAGTAATTAATAATGTATAAAATGAATATAGGATTGGTACTTTCCGGAGGAGGCGCTAGAGGTATTGCTCATATAGGAGTAATAAAAGCATTGGAGGAGTATAAGATATCTGCGTCTCATATAGCCGGTACAAGTTCAGGAGCAATAGTTGGTGCTTTATATGCGAATGGGTGTAGCTGGAGCGAAATGCTAGATTTTTTTAATAGTATACAAATATTTAGTTTTGATAAATATGCGGTTAATAAACCTGGATTTATTGATACTGAAAAATTTTATGAAATCTTTTTAAGATATTTACCAATAGATAACTTTAAAAACTTAAAGAAAAATCTATTTATAACTGCAACAAATTTATTAAATGGAGAATTAAAAGTTTTTAGTGAAGGAGAACTTATAAAACCAATTTTGGCTTCTGCAGCATTTCCAGGTTTATTTACTCCTGTAAAAATTGATCAGGATTATTATATAGATGGGGGAACCTTAAATAATTTTCCCGTAGATATTATTAAAACACTTTGTGATAAGATAATTGGAGTAAATGTAAACCCATTTGATGATGTTGTTGAAAATTTAATATTAAAACACTCGTACAACATTTTGGAAAGAGCTTTAAAAATAAAAAATGCAAATGAATTTTCCTCAAAGTTTGAAGCTTGTGATTTAATTATTTCACCTAAAAATTTGAGTAACTACAGTATTTTTTATTTAAAAAATATAGATGAAATATTTCAATTGGGATATAAAGAAGCTATAGAAATTTTGGAAAGTAAAAAAGGTGTTCAATTTTTAAAACAAGAAAACTACTAAACCTTTTTTATAATTTGATGAATATCATTTCAAATGAGTTTTTAACACCAATAAATTTCAAGTTTTTCCAATAAATCTAAATAAGCATAAAGAATTTTAGATGTTAATTTTTTGAATTGAGATAAATCATTTCAACTGCTTTAATAAGTAATTAGTTTTACATAAAATAAATTATTGTTTAATTAAAATCTATTTTATTATGAAAACAGATAGCGAAATAAAAGAGGACGTTCTTGATGAATTAATGTGGCAACCAAATATTGATGAAACACAAATTGGTATTATTGTAGACAAAGGGGTAGTAACACTTACGGGTGTTGTGGACAGTTATGCTAAAAAAGTAGCCGCTGAAAAAGCTGTAAAAAGTGTAATTGGAGTTAAGGCAGTTGCAGATGATGTAGAAGTAAAATACGGAGCTGCTTATAAAAAAACTGATAAAGAAATTGCAAAAGCTGTTGTAAATGCCTTAGAATGGAATGCATCAGTACCACAAGAGAAAGTTGAAATTGAAGTACGTGATGGTTGGGTATATCTTTCTGGAGAACTTCAATGGTTTTATCAAAAAGAAGCAGCAAGAAAAGCAGTAGAAAATTTACTTGGTGTAAAAAAAGTAGTTAATAATATTACCTTAAAACAAGCTATTGAACCTTCTGAAATTAAAAAGAAAATTACCAAAGCTTTTGAAAGATTAGCAGATTTAGATGCAAATAGCATTAAGGTAGAAGTTGATGGGCACAAAGTGAAATTAAGAGGCAAAGTACATTCGTATGCAGAAAAAGAAGAAGCCAGAAAAACAGCTTATTATGCTCCTGGAGTTTATGATGTAGAAAATCAATTAGAAGTCGTTGATTAGTTAAATTATAATACACTAACTAGCACATTTAATATAGTCCTTTTATAATTAAAAAACACGTTATTCTAAATACTGAACATTCAAATTAAAATATTTAGAATAACGTATAATTTTAAATTAATCTTTTTCAAAAGCTAACGTAGAACTTTTAAATAACAAATTTTTTAAATAATTTCAATTACTTTTGGTTTGTGTTTTTTTGCTGCTTCTTTTTTAGCAAGGCTAAATTTTAAAATACCATTTTCATAAACAGCTTTTACTTTTTCGTCTTCAACACTTTCAGGTAATTCTAAAGATCTTTCAAAAGATTCATAGCTAAATTCTTTGCGAGTATAGTTTTCATCTTTTTCTTTCTTGGTTTCACTTCTTTTTGCTGAAATGTTTAAACAACCATCATCAATTGTAACATTAAAATCTTTTTTTGAATATCCAGGAGCTGCTAATTCAATTTCAAAAAGATCTTTTTTTTCTTTAATGTTTAATGCAGGTTCTTCCAATCTTCTTAACCACATGCGTTCATTAAATAAACTATTCGGGTTAAAATCCAACAAATCTGTTGATAGAAGATTTTCCCAAGGACTTTTTCTAAATTTTACTAATGACATAATTTTAATTTTTAAGTTAAACTTTTTATACCTCTAAATTAATATTTGATATAGGAGATATAAATGATTTCCCTCAATTTGGATAATTTATATTAGATTAACCATTAAAAGCAGTAAAATAGGCAGATTTAAATACCTTTATTATGAATATTATTTTTAATAATCTGAATAATTGATATTCATCAATATTAACGAAAAACTAAACTGATTTTTTCTCCACATTTTATTACATGGGATTACTGATTTGTTGGTGACTTAGGAATATATTTAGATTCATAATTCAATGTTTTTCGCTAAAATATTTAAAAGAAACTTCATTATAACGCTGAAGTTTTTTATTTGGAAAATGTAAAATAGCCCCTCTTAAATCCTAAAACTAACATAAAATTAAGATTAGCGTTTTGAAAATACAGAAATGAATGTTAATTTGCTCCTGAATTTTTAAAACCCCATTTGAAAAAAAATATTAAAATAATAGCCATAACCCTCATAGTTGTTTTGAGTGGTTTTTTTCTCAGCGGTAAGTTAGAAGCCTCAAAAAATGAAGTTGTTTTAACAGCAACACCTATTACTGTTTCGCCTAAAGAAGAACCTGCAATTTTAATAGAAAAATATCCTGAAGAGGCAACAAAAGAGGTGCGCCATAAATTGGATTCACTATTAAAACGTATTAATAAAAGACATGATTTTCATGGGGCCATACTGGTAGCTAAAAATGGAAAAATCATTTATAACAATCAAATAGGTTACGCAGATTTTAAAAAGAAGGAGCCACTTAATGAAGTATCTATGTTTCAATTAGCTTCAGTAAGTAAACAATTCACTGCAGCAGCCATTATGTTATTGAATGAAAGAAATCAAATTCAGCTTACAGATACAGTAAACACTTATTTTCCAAACTTTCCTTATGAAAATGTGACTATTAAAAATCTTCTAAATCATACAGCTGGATTGCCAAAATATTTTTGGATTGCCGAGCATAAATGGCAACAAGAAAAAGCACCTTCAAATAGCGAAATGATGGAACTGCTAGAATCAAGTAATGTGCAGCGGTATTTTAAACCAGGACGTAATTTTGATTATTCCAACACAGGTTATTTTGTGCTGGCTTCTATTGTTGAAAAAGTTACGAGTACCAGTTTTGGTACTTTTTTAAAAAGAAATTTTTTTGAACCACTACAGATGAAAAATACCTATGTATACAGTTTTGAAAATGATAGTGTTAAAAAAAATCAATTAGATGGGTATAGATTATATAGAGGATGGAGACATTTAAAAATTAACAATACAGTAAATGACGCTGTTGTTGGAGATAAAAATGTATATGCTACCATTGAGGATTTGTTTAAGTGGACTCTTGGGCTAAATAATGGGAAACTACTTTCTAAAGAATCGTTAGAACTTATGCATTCAGAGGGAGAAACTGTTTATGGAAGAAAATTTCCATATGGTTTTGGTTTTCGTATTAATACTAAGGGACAAAAAAATATATATCATTATGGTAAATGGAATGGTTTTAGCACAGGACTTACACAATACCTGGAAGATGATTTGGTAGTTATCGTTTTAGAACACACCAGCTATAATGCTATGAAATCCCTTAACAAAAAAATAAAGAAAATTGTTGCTGAAAATTTCAATGTTTAATTTTTTATAACAAAAAACAGCTCCAAAAAAACAATCACAAGCCTATTTAGGTTCAAAAATCCCATTCTTACTTTAGAATAGTTCACCAAATTATAGCTTCTATCCATTTTACAGCTATAAAAGATGACGGGCTTGTTTGCGGTGTCTAAATATTTGTTTACAATAATTTACTTGTCGAAATTATCTTCACTGAAAAAATCACAAATTGTTTTTTTTTGATTAAAAAATGTCATAAATTTAATATTCAATCTCCTCAAGACGCCCAACGTTATAACTATCAATTGAATAGTTAGTATTTATAAATATCTCTTTATCAACTTTAATTAAGGAAATTATGAATTTTCCAACATTAAAAGCACCAATTTTAGTCAATATAATTATAACTATCATTTCAGCTATTATTAGTTCATTCACGTTATTATTTGGCATAGCACATCTCGTTGAAGGAAGAAATCCAAATATTCCATATTCAGAACATCTAAAAGGGTTAACAATAGTTATAATCCTTTGTGTTATTGGAGTTGTTTTTTTGGTAATAACGATAGC
Organism: Lutibacter oceani; assembly: GCF_003384935.1. Lineage (GTDB taxonomy): Bacteria > Bacteroidota > Bacteroidia > Flavobacteriales > Flavobacteriaceae > Lutibacter > Lutibacter oceani. The sequence continues at coordinate 30,274 of NZ_QTTQ01000009.1, read as the reverse complement.
TTCAATCAAGGGAATATTATTTGAGTTAAACCGAAAAACAGATCATTAATAATTATACCGTTTAAACTTTGTGAAAATTTGATTTACTAAAATTAACCCCTTCCCTATATAGATGTGTATGGGTGTAATAGTATAATGAGGACATGAATTCACAAAAATTATTTAGTATAATAGTAAACCTAATTGCTTATAAAGTGCCGATAAACAGTATTTAAATTATAGCTAGTTTATCTATAAGTTGCTCTAAAAAATAAAGCCTTGTAAATCAATAGATTACAAGGCTTTTTGCGGAGAAAGAGGGATTCGAACCCCCGGAGGTGTGACCCTCAACAGTTTTCAAGACTGCCGCATTCGACCACTCTGCCATTTCTCCTTTAGCGAGGGCAAATATAAAACCCTTTTTTGTTATGCTCAAACTTTTTTCAACTTTTTTTTACTAATTTTTAAAGTACATTTGTATTTCAAAAAAAATAATGAACCCTATAGTAGAAATTATTGTTTTAATTGGTGTTGGTTTTATAGCAGGAGCTATAAATACACTTGCTGGTGGAGGTTCACTTTTAACACTTCCAATACTTATTTTTTTAGGATTACCTCCAAATATTGCCAATGGAACAAATAGAATAGCAATTCTTTTTCAAAATATATTTACAACTGCCGGATTTAAAAGTAAAGGAATCATTACATTTCCATTTAGCATTTATTTAGGAATTTCAGCATTGATTGGTTCAATTATAGGAGCCCAAATTGCTGTTGACATAAAAGGCGAAACATTTAATAAAATTTTAGCCGTAATAATGGTCGTAATTGTTGTTTATATGATATTACAATCAAAAAGAAAACAATTAAATGCAATAGAGAAAATTGAAGGTAAAAAATTATGGATAAGTATTATTCTATTCTTTTTTGTTGGTATTTATGGAGGATTTATACAAGCTGGGGTTGGTTTTATTATGTTGTTAATATTGTCTTCAGTAAATAATTTATCGTTGGTTAAAAGTAACGCAGTTAAAGTAACAGTTGTTTTAATTTATACATTTTCAGCAGTTTTAGTTTTTGCATATAATGATAAAATTAGTTGGAGAATTGGTTTAACATTAGCAATTGGAAATGCTTTGGGAGGTTGGTTGGCCAGCAGATGGTCTGTTAAAAAAGGAGACGGTTTAGTTCGTAGGTTTTTAATAGTTGTAATTGTTATTATGGCAATAAAACTCTGGTTTTTTTAAATTTATTTCAAAGAACAAATCAACCATCAATAGGATTCTTTTTTTTACATTTGTGACTTAATTTATTGATATGTCTAATTCATTCGGAAAAATATTTACAATAACAACCTTTGGAGAGTCTCACGGTCCGGCAATTGGAGGTGTAATTGATGGCTGTCCTGCAGGAATTGAGCTAGATTTTGATGCTATTCAAAAGGATATGGATAGAAGAAAACCTGGTCAGTCTAAAATTGTAACTCAACGTAAAGAACCAGATGAGGTAAAATTTCTGTCTGGAATTTTTGAAGGTAAAACAACAGGTGCTTCAATTGGGTTTATTATTGAAAATGTTCATCAACGTTCAAATGATTATTCACATATAAAAGATTCTTTCCGTCCTTCTCATGCTGATTATACATATGATAAAAAGTATGGAAACAGAGATTACAGAGGTGGAGGTAGAACTTCAGCAAGAGAAACTGCCAATTGGGTAGTTGGAGGAGCCATTGCTAAGCAGGCAATACCGTCAATAAAAATAAATGCATATACATCTTCTGTAGGAGATTTGTTTTTAGAAAAACCATATCAGGATTTGGATTTTTCTAAAACTGAAAGCAATATTGTTCGTTGCCCAGATAGCGAAGTAGCAGAAAAAATGATTAAAAAAATTGATGCTATTAGAAAACAAGGAGATACTATTGGAGGAACTGTAACTTGTGTTATTCAAAATGTGCCAATTGGATTGGGAGAACCTATTTTTGATAAATTACACGCCCAATTAGGGAAAGCAATGCTTTCAATAAATGCGGTAAAAGGGTTTGAATATGGAAGCGGATTTTGTGGTGCTAAAATGAAAGGTAGTGAGCATAACGATATTTTTAATGCTGATGGAACAACTAAAACAAATCTTTCTGGAGGAATTCAAGGTGGCATAAGCAACGGAATGGATATTTATTTTCGTGTTGCTTTTAAACCTGTTGCAACTATTATGCAAGCCCAAGAAACTATTGATAAAGATGGTAATATTGTTGAAATGCACGGAAAAGGTCGTCATGATCCTTGTGTGGTTCCAAGAGCAGTGCCAATTGTAGAGGCATTAGCTGCAATGGTTTTAACGGATTTTATGTTATTAAACAAATAATAAAATAGTACGATAAAGCTGCAAAAATGCTCATTCTGAATTTATTTCAGAATCTGATCATATTAATTTGCAATGTATATGAGAACCTGGATCGAGTTCAGGTTGAAGTAAAATATACTTTTTAACTTGATTTTTTATTATTGTCTACATATAAAATATCAAAAACAATATTGGAATTATTATTCCCAATAACATATAAATTCCGCCACGACCAATAATCCCTTTTTTCCCTTTTGTAATAAAGAAAGAAGTAACAACAAACAATATTAATGCACCTGCAAAGATATCTGAAAACCACGTCCAAATTCTATTGGGATTATAATGTAAGTAGTTGGTTTCAAATATTAGGGGCCTTTTTTTTAAGTATTCAGCTATTCCGTTTCCATTATGAATATTTACAACTACTGAAGAACCACCTTTTAGGAAAATTTTAATATTTCTATTGTCTGGATAATAATGACTTTTATAATTATTTCTGTTATCAATTTTATCTAATAAATTTAATACGTTTTCTTTTGAAGTAGTACCTTTTTCTAAATTTAATGAAGTTGTAAATTGATTTATTTCAACGGAATAATTGGGATTCCAATCGGCCATATGATTTAAAGCAATTCCAGATATAGCATAAATTAAGGTTGTTCCTATAAAAAAGAAACCAATGTCTCTATGGAGAATTCTACTCCATTTTCGCAATTGTTTCATATTTTATTTTACTCTGCATCTATATTTTCCAATGAAACATATTGTAAGGAATAATTTGAAATATAATCAACTCCTTTTTCCTTCATTTGATCTCTTAACTGTTGTATGTGTTTCTTTTTATTTTCGAATTGTTCTTGATTTGAAACCCCTTCAGAATGACTTTTAATATTATCTTCTTCCATTTTTAAGCAGTAAGCTTCATCTATTCTTTCTTCTAAAACAATACCTGTTACTTTAATTTCACTTCCCATTAACGCTTCATCAAACCTTTCTTCTGAAAAAACATGTGCATCTCCTTCATCGGTTACTAATAATATTTTTTTGCCTCCGTGTTTACAAACGTGGTCAACTATACCTTTAACTTGTATTTCTTTACCAACAAATTCGCCAGCTTTTGTATCAAATTCACCTAATGTTAAAAGTGGAGTTTCAACAATTTCAACTTCATTTTTTTTAGTGTTATTCTCAACTTTTTTGTTTTCTGTTTTACAAGAGATTATTAATAAACAGATTGCTATTGCTAAAAAAATATTTTTCATTTTATTTATTTTTTATAATGTGGCAACTAATTTAAAAGTGTTTCATTAAAAAAATAATGATTAAAGTCATTAAAGGCATATTTGTTATGCATTTTTTATGTAGCATTAATCAACTAAATACTATTTAATTAAGTGTTTAAAATATTTAAAGCCGTTTTAATTCCAGCCCCTATTTCAAATTTATATTTACAAGCAATTAGGCTAGCTTCAATAGCTACGATAGTTGCAATAAGATCATTATTATTAACGCAGCCCATATGTCCTACTCTAAAATATTGGGTTTTATGTGATGGTAATAAACCGCCAGCTACAATAACATTATTATTTCCAATGTGTTTTAGGAAAGCATTGGCATCTATTCTTTTAGGGTAATATACTGCAGTAAGTGTATTTGCAGCGTAATTTTTACTGATAGGTAATAATTCCATGCCTAAGGTTAACATTGCTTCACGAAATGCAGTTGCAATTTTTTTGTGACGCATAAATCTATTTTCCATTCCTTCTGAAATAATTTGTTGCAAACTTACTTCTAAAGCTGCTATTAAATTTACTGGTGGTGTACCAAAATATGAAGGGGTTCTATTTTCATAGGCTTGCATAATTGGTAGCCAATTAGTAAAGTCTGCATAGTAATTTTGTACAGGTGTTTTTCTGTTTTTAAAAATTTCAATTGCTTTTTTTGATGCAATTAATAATGCTAATCCAGGAGGGACTCCAATTGCTTTTTGAGAAGCTGTTAAAACTACATCTATTCCCCATTCATCTTGTTTTATTTCTTCTCCTGCAACGGAACAAACTCCATCCAAAATAGACAAGGTGTTATATTTTTGAGCAAGTTTGGCAATTGGTTCAGGGTTAACTAAAACTCCCGTTGAAGTGTCAACATGAGTTAAAGTTAAAAGCTTATAATTTACCTTGGAAAGTTCTTTTTCAATAGTTTCTAAGGATACTACACCTCCAACATCAGTTGTTAAAATAGTAACATTTGCACCATAGCGTTTACAAATATTTGCATATCGTTCTCCAAAATAACCAGTTGAAATCACTAATATATTATCATTTGGCTCAATTAAATTGGCTGCAGCCATATCCATTGCCAAAGTTCCGGAACCTGCAATAATAAAGGGCTGGCCATTTTTACTTTGCCACACTTTTCGCATTAATTCTAAACTATTTCCAAAGGAGTTAATAAAATTAGGAGCAACATGGCTCGTAGTTGCTGCTCCCATTGCTTGAAGTACTTCAGGTTCAAATTCAATAGGGCCTGGTATCATTAATAATTTTCTGCTTTTCATGTGTCTAAAATTATTTGTTTTAAAACGGTCACATACTGTTCGCTATCTGTCATTTTATAATTTGATAAAATTTTTAACATGCTCGTTTCATAATATAATTATTTCAAAATTGAAACATTAAATTTACAAAAAGAAAAACTATCTTTAGTAACTAAAGATGGTTTTAATAATTTCTCATTTATTGAGAATAATTTATGTTAATAGTATAAACTACATTGGAGGTAAATCTCCTTCACCTTTTGTTGGTAAATTACTATAACCCATTAAGTACTCATCTACTTTTCTTGCAGCTTCTCGTCCTTCAGAAATTGCCCAAACTATTAAACTTTGTCCTCTGCGCATATCTCCAGCTGTAAAAATGTGTGGAACATTTGTTTGATATTCAGTTGCAGAAGCTTTATAATTGCTTCTAAAGTCAGTTTCAATTCCTAATTTTTCACTGAGTGTACTTTCAGGTCCGGTAAAACCAAGAGCTAATAAAACCAATTCACAAGGCCAAGTTTTTTCAGTACCAGGAATTTCATTTAACGTTGGTCTTTCACCTTGTTTATAAATCCATTCTACTTCAACAGTTTTTAGGGCTGTTAAATTACCTTTTGCATCGGTTACAAATTCCTTTGTTGAAATTAGCCAGTTTCTGTTACATCCTTCTTCATGTGAAGATGATGTTTTCAGTTTTAAAGGCCAATAAGGCCAAGGTGTAGATTCACTTCTGTCCTTAGGTGGTTTTGGCATAATCTCAAAATTAGTTACCGATTTTGCACCATGACGATTTGAAGTACCAATACAATCAGAACCAGTATCTCCACCTCCAATTACAATTACATTTTTATCTGTAGCCAAAACTTGGTTTTTAACTTCCTGACCAAAAACCACTTTTGTTTGCTGGGTTAAAAAATCCATTGCTTGTACAACCCCTTTACTATCTGCACCTTTTATAGGTAATGTTCTACGTTGAGTAGCTCCACCACATAAAACTAACGCATCAAAATTGTTTAATTCTTCAACAGCATAATTAACACCAACATTTACATTGGTTTTAAATTCTATACCTTCTTCTTCTAAAATAGCAATTCTTCTATCTATTATTTCTTTTTCTAATTTAAAATTAGGAATACCGTAACGTAATAGTCCACCAATAGCGTCATCACGTTCAAAAACGGTAACAGAATGACCAGCTCTATTTAATTGCTGTGCTGTTGCTAAACCTGCAGGTCCGGAGCCGACTACCGCAATTTTTTTACCTGTTCTTTTTTCAGGTGGTATTGCTGTAATCCATCCTTCAGAAAACCCTTTTTCAATAATAGATTTTTCTAATTGTTCTATTGAGATAGGCGGATTAATAATACCTAAAACACAAGATTGTTCACAAGGAGCAGGGCATAACCTTCCAGTAAATTCAGGGAAATTATTTGTTGAATGTAAAATTTCTAATGCTTTTTTCCATTCACCTTTATGCACCATATCATTAAAATCAGGAATTAAATTTCCTAAAGGACAACCACTATGGCAAAAAGGAATTCCACAATCCATACAGCGAGAACCTTGCTTTTCAATGTCCTCAGTTTTTAATGGAATTGTAAATTCTTTATAGTTTTGAACTCTTTTTTTAACTGAAACGTTTGCTTCATCTTGTCTTTCAAATTCTTTAAATCCAGTAACTTTTCCCATAATTAAGCAGTAGTTTCTTCGTTAATTAATTTTTCATTTTCCAATCTAATCAATGCTTTTTTATAATCTGTAGGCATTACTTTTACAAAGTTTTTAAGATGTTGTTCCCAATTGTCTAACATTTTATAAGCCAATTCACTATTTGTATATTTAAAATGATTTTTAATAAGTTGTTTCAACTCATTTTCATCATCTTTTGAAATAGTTTCAAACTCAATCATTTCCATATTACAAAGGCCATTTTGGAATTTTTTATGCTCATCATATACATATGCAATTCCGCCACTCATACCAGCTGCAAAGTTTCTTCCGGTTTTTCCTAAAACCACTACTTTTCCACCAGTCATATATTCACATCCGTGATCTCCAACACCTTCAACAACAGCAGTTGCTCCAGAGTTTCTAACACAAAAACGTTCACCAGCTATTCCATTTATATAAGCTTCTCCATTTATAGCTCCATATAATGAAACATTACCAACAATAATATTATCTTCTGAAGCAAAAGTTGCTTCTTCTGGAGTTTTAATAATTAATTTTGCTCCAGATAAACCTTTACCTAAATAATCATTTGTATTTCCATTAACTTGCATTGTTAAACCTTTGGTAGCAAATGCTCCAAAACTTTGGCCGGCAGAACCTTTAAACTTTAACTTTAAAGTGTCTTCAGGTAAACCAATGTCTCCATAAATTTTGGAAAGTTCGTTACTTAAAATTGCACCAACACTTCTGTCTGTGTTTTTTATAGGAAATTCATATTCCATTTTTTCCTTTCTATAAATTGCAGGATGTGCCCAACGAATTATTTCAAAATCTAAAACTTCATCTAAACCGTGGTCTTGAGTTTCAGTATTATATAAAGGTTTTTGAGTCTCTGGTTTATGTAATATTGAAGATAAATCTAATCCTTTAGCTTTATAATGTTCAATGGCTTTATTAGTATTAAGCTTTTGAGATTGACCAACCATTTCATTTATAGTTCTAAAGCCTAATTGAGCCATTATTTCACGTAATTCTTTTGCAATGAAATACATAAAATTAATTACGTGTTCAGGTGTTCCTTTAAAGTTCTTACGTAATTCAGGGTCTTGTGTTGCAATACCAACCGGACAAGTGTTTAAGTGGCAAGCACGCATCATAACACAACCGGAAGCTACTAAAGGTGCAGTTGCAAAACCAAATTCTTCAGCACCTAACAATGCTGCTATGGCAACATCACGTCCGGTTTTTAATTGTCCGTCGCATTCTAAAACAACTCTACTTCTTAAGCCGTTTAAAACCAAAGTTTGCTGTGCTTCAGCAATACCAAGTTCCCAAGGTAATCCACAATGTTTTAATGATGTTAAAGGAGAAGCTCCCGTACCACCATCATAACCAGAAACCAAAATTACATCAGCCTTCGCTTTAGCAACTCCGGCGGCGATGGTTCCAACTCCAACTTTTGAAACTAATTTTACATTAATTCTAGCTTCTCTATTTGCATTTTTTAAATCGTAAATAAGTTGGGCTAAATCTTCAATTGAATAAATATCATGGTGTGGAGGAGGTGAAATTAACCCTACATAAGGAGTTGAATTTCGAGTCTCAGCAATCCAAGGCAATACTTTTTCTCCTGGCAATTGTCCTCCTTCACCAGGTTTAGCACCTTGAGCCATTTTAATTTGTATTTCCTGTGCATTAGTTAAGTAATTAGTTGAAACTCCAAATCTACCAGATGCAACTTGTTTTATAGCACTATTTCGGCTATCTCCATTTAAATCTTTTCTAAAACGTCTTTTATCTTCTCCACCTTCACCAGAATTACTTTTTCCACCAATTCTGTTCATTGCAATAGCCAAGTTTTCATGTGCTTCTGCACTAATTGACCCATATGACATAGCACCTGTTTTGAAACGTTTTACAATTTCTGTCCAAGGTTCTACTTCTTCAAGAGGAATAGGATCAAAGTTATTAAACTCTAACATTCCTCTAAGTGTCATTAAACTTTTACTTTGTTCGTTTACTGTTTTTGCGTAAACGCCATAAGTTTCATAACTATTTGATCTAACCGCTTGTTGTAATTTAGCAACAGTTGTTGGGTTAAACATGTGTCTTTCAGCATTTCTTCTCCATCTATAATCTCCACCAATTTTTAAACTTTGACTTCCAGCGATTTTAGTTCTTGGGAATGCACTTCTATGGCGTAAGAAAATTTCTTTTTCAATTTCATATAATCCAATACCTTCAATTCTAGAAGGTGTATTTGGAAAATATTCATCAGTAAATTCGCTTTTTAAACCTAAAATTTCAAAAATTTGAGAAGCTCTGTATGAAAGTAGTGTAGAGATTCCAATTTTATTCATAATCTTTAATACTCCTTTTGCTATTGCCTTGTTGAAGTTTTCAATGGCTTTTTCTTCAGAAATATCTTTAATTACATCTTGTCTAACTTGATCCTGAATGATTTCATTAATCATATAAGGATTAATAGCACTTGCTCCATATCCAAATAAACATGCAAAATGGTGTGGTTCACGTGGTTCAGCAGATTCTATTACAATTCCAAATTGTGAGCGTTGTTTTAATTTGCTAAGTTGTGTGTTAATGTATGAACAAGCCAATAACATTGGTATTGGAGCATAAGTTTTATTTACATGTCTGTCTGATAAAATAACAATATTACATCCTTCTGTAACTGCTTTAGAAACTTCTTTAACCATTGCTTTTAAAGCAGCTTCAATACCGTTTAATCCTTTTGTAATATCATATAAAGCATCAACAGATACAGCTTTAAAATCTGGATGATCAACTTCTCTAATTTTATCTAAATCTTCATTCGAAATTACAGGATTTTGAATTTTCAATTTTTGACATTGTTTTTCGGAAATATCAAAAATATTTACATCTCCACCTATTGGTAAACTAAAATCAGTTACAACTTCTTCTCTAATACCATCTAAAGGAGGGTTTGTAACCTGTGCAAATAATTGTTTAAAATAGTTATATAATAACTGTGGTTGATCTGATAAAACTGCTAAAGGAGTATCATTACCCATAGAACCGATTCCTTCTTTACCAGAAGTTGCCATTGGGCTAATAATATTATTAATTTCTTCAGTAGTATAACCAAAAATCTTTTGTCTGTTTATAAGACTCGTTTCCTCAATAGGACAGGTATTCCCTGTATAAGGAACCTCCTTTAAACCTAGTAAGTTTTTATTTAACCATTTTCGGTAAGGTCTTTTAGAGACAACTTCTTTTTTAATTTCCTCATCATTAATAATTCTTCCGGCATTCATATCAACCAAAAACATTTTTCCAGGTTCTAAACGACCATGACTTACAACATTTTCTGGTTTAATATCTAACACTCCTGTTTCTGAGGACATGACAACATTTCCGTTTTTTGTAACAGTATATCTTGAGGGTCTTAACCCATTTCTGTCTAACAATGCACCAATATAGTTACCATCAGTAAATGGTACTGATGCAGGTCCATCCCATGGCTCCATAATACAAGCATTGTATTCATAAAAAGCCTTTTTTTCATCGCTCATTGTTCCATCTTTTTCCCAAGCTTCAGGAACCATCATCATCATTACTTCAGGTAAAGAGCGACCAGTCATTAGCAACATTTCAACAACCATATCCATTGATGCTGAATCTGATTTTCCTTCAAGTATTATTGGGAATAATTTTTTAATATCATCACCAAAAATATCACTAGCCATTAACTCTTCACGCGCTTTCATGCGGTTTACATTTCCACGTAAAGTATTTATTTCACCATTGTGACACATATATTTAAAAGGTTGTGCCAAATCCCATGACGGGAATGTGTTTGTGGAGAAACGTTGATGAACTAAGGCTAAACGAGTTACTACATCAGGATTTGAAAGGTCTGTATAATAATTTCTTATATCTTCTGGCATTAACAATCCTTTGTAAATAATTGTTGTTGCAGATAAACTTGGAAAATAAAATTTATCTCTATCTGATAATTTTGAATTTACTATGGTGTGTTCAGAAATTTTTCGGGCAGCAAAAAGTTTAGCATTAAATTGATATTCGGTTAATTTGTTACCATTTTTACCAATAAAAATTTGTTCAATTGCTGGTTCAATTTTTGAAGCTACATAGCCAAGATGAGCTTTGTTAACGGGTACTTTTCTCCATCCTAAAACTTCTAAGCCTTGTTTTTCTACTTCAGCCTCTAAAACTTTTTTGCAATAGTTAAGTTGGTTGTCACTTTGGGGTAAAAACGTCATTCCGACAGCATATTCTCTTGCATCAGGTAAATCAAAAGAAGTGTTTTTAACAAAAAACTCATGTGGAATGTCAATTAATATTCCAGCTCCATCACCTGTTTTACCATCGGAACTTACCGCACCTCTGTGTTCTAGCTTTATTAGAATTTCTAAAGCATCGTGAATTATTTTATTGGATTTTTGGCCTTTTAGATTACAAATGAATCCTGCGCCGCAATTGTCTCTTTCAAATTCTGGAAGGTAAAGACCTTGTTTAATCATATTGAGTTTAGTTTAAAAAATAATCACAAAAATAACTAAAATTATAGTGAAAATGTAAAGCTATTTGCGAAAACGTTGTATTTATGATAATGGATTAAATTAATTGTTGAAAAAAATAAAATCATTAAAATACAAGGTTTAATTTTATCATATTAATAATTAAATGTTATTAATATAATTACTCAAACTAGTATTACTTCTGTAAATTACCTTAATATTTCTTAAATAGTTAGTTTTTAATTTTATAAATAATGCTAAATTAGTATATTTATGCAAAAATAATATATATGAATATTCAATTTTGTCCAAACTGCTCTTCAAATCAATATGTTAAAAGTGGAATTGTTAAAGAAAGGCAACGTTATAAGTGTAAAAAATGTGGTTATTACTTTACAGTAAATAAAATTGGAAAGCAAATAGATTCATATTATGTTAATAAAGCACTGCAATTATATTTGGAAGGATTGAGTTATAGAGAAATTGAAAGAATTTTAGGAATTTCTCATGTAAGTATTATAAATTGGGTTAAAAAGTATAATATTAAACGCCCCTATAGTTTTGAATATCATTCAACTTATAAAATATTAAACGCACAAGAATTGGCTAAGTATTTTTCTGAAAATAAAAATTTAATTGGTGCAGGTGTTATTGTTACAGAGTTGGGAGATAAATTTATGTTGATTAGGTGGGAGCGTTTTAAAGAATAACTATACTAATTAGCAAATATATATATTGATTTTTATTTCAAAGAGATTTCTTTTCATATTGTAATGGTCAAAAAATTAATTTTTTGACAACAAATAATTAACTAACCAAATTTATAATTTATGAAAAAAGTAACTTTACTACTCTTTAGTATTACTTTATTTTCTTCTCAATTTTTGTTCTCTCAAGGTTCACCAGATTATGGTGGTGGATTAAAAGTAAAAATAAATGAAGATGGAAGTAAGTATTTTAGAGTAATTTCATGGGCGCAAGTTCAAGCAACATATAATGATAATGTTGCATCGGATGCAAGTAATTTAAACTTTAATTTAAGAAGAGCAAGGGTTTTAATGTTTTCTCAGATTAACAAAAAATTTCTAATTCTAACTCATTTTGGTTTAAATAGTTTAAATAGCGGCACTATGTCGCCTGTAGGAAAAGATGAAGGAGCTCAACTATTTATGCATGATGTATGGGGACAATGGAGTTTAGGTGATAGTCATGCAGTTGGTGGAGGGTTGCATTATTTTAATGGTATTTCAAGATTGAATAATCAGAGTACATTAAATATGATGACATTAGATAATAATAGGCAATCATGGTCAACCATAGGTTTGTCTGATCAGTTTGCACGTCATCTTGGGGTTTTTGCCAAAGGTAAATTTGGTAGATTACAGTATAGAGTTGCAATTAATGATGCAATTACAAATGGATTGGATACGCGAACACCTACAAACGGTGGAGATGCAGTTTATGGTGGAAAAAGGTTAATTGGATCAAAAGACGCAGGTAAAGCTTATGCTGCTTATTTTGAATATAATCTTTTAGATGAAGAATCAAATTTTTTACCATTTAAAGTAGGGACTTATTTAGGAACTAAAAAAGTATTCAACATTGGAGCTGGATTCTTTTTGCATCCAAGCGGATCTGTAATAGCTGATCTTTCTGGTAATTTAATAGGTGAAGATGTTTCTATTTTTGCTGTTGATGTTTTTTATGATGCACCATTAGCAGATGATGGTAGCGCAATAACAGCCTATGCTACATATCAATCAAATGATTATGGCAAAAATTATAAATACAGTGCTTATGGAACAGGAAGTATGTTGTACACCCATTTAGGTTATGTTTTTGCAGGTGATAAAACAAAAACTAGATTTCAACCTTATGTTTCTTATGGAAGTAATAGTTATGATGCATTGGCTGATAATCTAAATGTTTTTGGTATTGGAACTAATGTTTATATGAGTGGTCATAATTCAAAAGTAACATTGGAATACCTAAATAAAAAGACAGGTCCTTCCAAAACAGGAACAATTACCTTACAAGGTATGATTTATTTTTAAACAACTAAAACTAATAATTATGTCAAAAGAAAAAATGAAAGCATATTGGAAAGAAAATCTTAAGTATCTAGCAATTTTGCTATCTATATGGTTTATTGTTTCCTACGTTTTTGGAATTTTATTAGTAGACCAATTAAATGAAATAAAACTAGCTGGTTTTAAACTTGGCTTTTGGTTTGCGCAACAAGGTTCAATGTATGTGTTTGTTATCTTAATATTCGTCTATGTAAAATTGATGAATAAATTAGATAAAAAATATGGAGTGGACGAATAATTAATCTTAAAAAAAATAATTAAATCATGGGAATATTAACATGGACATGGATACTTGTTGGAATTACATTTGCATTGTATATAGGAATTGCAATTTGGGCTAGAGCAGGATCTTCAAAAGAATTTTATGTAGCTGGTGGAGGAGTTCCTCCAATTATGAATGGAATGGCTACAGCTGCAGACTGGATGTCGGCAGCATCATTTATTTCATTAGCAGGTATTGTATCTTTTACAGGATATGATGGATCTGTTTACCTTATGGGGTGGACTGGTGGTTATGTGCTTTTGGCACTTTTATTAGCACCTTATTTAAGAAAATTTGGAAAATTTACAGTGCCAGATTTTATTGGAGATAGATATTATTCAAATACTGCACGTGTGGTTGCAGTTATTGCAGCTTTAATTGTTTCGTTTACTTATGTTGCCGGACAAATGCGTGGAGTTGGAATTGTGTTTTCTCGTTACCTTGAAGTAGATATTAACACAGGTGTTTATATTGGAATGGCAATAGTTTTATTTTACGCTGTTTTAGGTGGAATGAAAGGGATTACCTATACGCAAGTAGCACAGTATTGTGTATTAATTTTTGCGTTTATGGTACCTGCAATTTTTATATCATTTCAAATGACAGGAAATCCAATTCCGCAATTAGGTTTTGGAGGATCAGGTGAAGACGGTGTATACTTGTTAGATAAGTTAGATGGTTTACAACAACAGTTAGGATTTCACGAATATACTTCTGGTAGTAAATCTATGATTGATGTTTTTGCAATTACTGTTGCTTTAATGGTTGGAACAGCTGGTTTACCACACGTTATTGTACGTTTTTTTACTGTACCTAAAGTAAAAGATGCACGTGTATCAGCAGGTTGGGCATTGTTATTTATTGCAATCCTATATACAACTGTACCTGCGGTAGCAGTTTTTGCGAGAACAAAACTAATTGAAACAGTAAGTAATGCAGAATATGCAGAATTACCAGAATGGTTTGGAAATTGGGAAAAAACGGGTTTATTAAAGTTTGATGATAAAAATGGAGATGGAGTAGTACAATATGTTGCGGATAAAGCAGCAAATGAATTAACTATTGACCGTGATATTATGGTGTTAGCAAATCCTGAAATTGCTCAGTTACCAAATTGGGTAATTGCATTAGTTGGTGCAGGTGGTTTAGCAGCTGCGTTATCAACTGCAGCAGGTTTATTGTTGGTAATTGCTTCATCAATATCTCATGACTTATTTAAGAAAATAATTAAGCCAGATATTTCTGAAAAAGGAGAATTAATAGCTGCGCGTTTAAGTGCATTTGTAGCTGTTTTAATAGCGGGATACTTCGGTATTAATCCGCCGGGATTTGTAGCTGCTGTTGTTGCATTGGCTTTTGGTTTAGCGGCAGCATCATTCTTTCCAGCAATTTTATTAGGAATTTTTGATAAACGAATGAACAAAGAAGGTGCTATCTCGGGAATGATTGTAGGTTTAACTCTTATGTTCTTTTATATGGCAAAATATAAATTACATTGGATAGGTGATCCTGAAGTAGATACTGCTGAAAACTGGTGGTTTGGAATTTCTCCAGAAGGTTTTGGTACCGTTGCAATGGTTGTAAACTTTATTATTTCTTTGGTTGTGTCAAGACTTACACCTGCACCACCACAAGAGGTACAAGAAATAGTTGAACATATAAGAATTCCGTCAGGAGCAGGCGAAGCAAGTGCTCATTAGAAAATAGTTAGTCTAAAAAACAGCACTTTTAATAGTGCTGTTTTTATTATATTTAGAACTAATTTATAAATCGTGAAAAAAAGACATCAACAAAAATTAATTGTACTTTCTATAATATTACTGTGTTTATTTAATATTCCTTTAATATTACTTTTTAATAGTAGTAAAACAATACTTGGTTTTCCTATTATGTACTTTTATATATTTTTTGTTTGGTTAGGTAGTATTATTATTTCATATGTAATTCTAAAAAAATATTATGAGTAGTTTTTTAGTAATAATGGTAATAATAGTTTACCTCGCTGTAATTTTTTATGTTGCTTATTGGGCTGAGAAAAATTCTAAAAGTAATTGGGTTAATAATCCATATGTTTACACTTTGTCTTTGGCTGTTTATTGTACGGCTTGGACATATTACGGAAGTGTTGGGTTAGCTGCTACCTCAGGTTTAAAATTTTTAACCATTTATTTAGGTCCCATTATTATTATTCCTACTTGGATTCTTTTAATGAGAAAGATTATTAGAATTTCAAAGGGTAATAAAATATCTTCATTAGCTGATTTTATTTCATTACGGTATGGAAATAATAGGTTTTTAGGAGCATTGGTTACATTTGTATGCGTACTAGCAATTGTGCCTTATATCTCTTTACAATTAAAGGCTATTTCTGAAACATTTAATGTAATTACAAATCATAATATAGTTTCAAATTCAATTATTAATGATACCACTTTTTACATAGCAATATTATTAGCTTTATTTGCTGCTTTTTTTGGCACTCAACATACTGATGCATCAGAAAAACATAAAGGAATTATTACTGCAATTGCATTAGAATCTGTTATTAAATTAATATTCTTTTTAATTATTGGTATTTATGTTACTTTTTATTTGTTTAACGGACCAACTGATATTTATGTGAAAGCATCCATATTACCAAATTTTGATATTCAACAAAAAATTGATGGAGTTGAAGGCGGCTTTAATTGGTTTTTCTTAAGCTTATTATCAATGATTGCCATTATGCTTTTACCAAGGCAATTTCAAGTTACGGTGGTAGAAAATGAGCGTGAAAAATATTTAAAAAAGGTTACTTGGCTATTTCCATTATATCTATTATTATTCAACATTTTTGTAATATTTATTGCCTGGGGAGGTAATATTATTTTTCAAAATGATCAGGTAGATGCTGATTTATTTACGTTAATGTTACCATTACAAAATGGACATGAGTTTTTAGCACTTTTAGTTTTTTTAGGAGGGTTTTCTGCTGCAATATCAATGGTAGTAATTTCTACACTAGCTTTATCAACAATGCTGAGTAATAATTTAATTATTCCTTATGGGTTTTTAGGGAAATTTAGTAAAGGTGAGTCTGATGAAAATACAGAGTCTATTAAAACCATTAGAAGGTTGGCAATATTTATACTAATTATTGTTGCATATTTTTTCTATAGAAGTTTTACATTAGACCGATCTTTAGTTTCAATTGGTTTAATATCTTTTGTTATTATTGCGCAATTAGCACCTTCTTTTTTTGGTGGTTTATTTTGGAGAAGAGGTTCTTCAAAAGGAGCAATTTACGGAATAATTATTGGGTTTTTAGTTACCGTTTATACTTTAATTATTCCATTTACTATTGATTCACAATTATTTTCAACCTCTTTTATTAATGAAGGTTTGTTTGGTATTAATTTATTAAAACCATACGAGCTTTTAGGTTTACAAATTTTTGAACCAGTTCCTCATGCTTTTTTCTGGAGTATGTTTTTTAATATTATTGTTTACATACTAATTTCTGTAAATATTGTAGGGAATTATCGAGAACGAAATTTTGCCGAAATGTTTGTTGATAATAGTAAATATGCATCATTACATGAAAATGCATATGTTTGGAAAGGCGAAGCTTATGTTAAGGATATAAGAAAAGTTTTAACTCGATTTTTAGGTGAAAAAAGAACAGAACGAGCGTTAAATTTATTCTTTATGAAGTATGATATTGACAAGAAAACACAATTTGCCGATGCGCGTTTAGTTAATTTTTCAGAAAAACTATTAACAGGAAGTATTGGTAGTGCTTCTTCTAGAATTTTAATTTCTTCAGTAATTAAAGAAGTAGAAATTAGTTTACCTGAGGTTTTAAATATTTTAGATGAAACGCAAAAAGCAAAAGAATCTAACAAAGAATTACAGGAGCGTGATAAACAAAAAGATGATTTTTTAGATACGGTTGCTCATGAATTAAAAACACCAATTACTTCAATTAGAGCGTTATCAGAAATTTTGTTAGATAATGATGATATTGAAAATGAAACAAAAAGGAAATTTTTGAATAGTATTGTAAGTGAGAGTGAACGCGTAAGTAGATTAATAAATAACATTTTAGACCTAGAAAAACTTTCAACAGGAAAAGAAAAATTAGAACTGGTTGAAAATTCTATAAAAAATACCATTCAAAAATCTGTTGATGCAGTTAGGCAGTTGGCACTTAATAACCAAGTATATATAAATTCTGAAGGAGTTCAAGATATAAAAGCTGTATATGATGCCGATAGAATTCAACAAGTAATAATTAATTTATTATCAAACGCAATAAAATTTTCTAATAAAAACAATGGTAAAGTGTACATTTTTAATGTAATAAGTAATGATAAATTGGAGGTCTTAGTTGAAGATAACGGTAGGGGAATTGAAGAAGATGATTTAAAATCAATATTTAATAAATTTTATCAAGCTAAAAATCAAACTATTTTAAAACCAGTAGGTAGTGGTCTCGGTTTGGCTATTAGTAAACAAATTATAAAAAGTCATAATGGTAAAATTTGGGCCGAAAATATAAAGCCACAAGGAGCTAGAGTAACATTTACATTACCAATAAATATAAATTGAAATGAAAAAGATTTTAATAGTAGATGACGAGCCTAATATAGTAATGTCATTAGAATACATTTTTAAAAAAGAAAACTTTAAGGTTTTTATAGCCAGAGATGGAGCTGAAGCAATTGAGATAGCAGATGCTAAATTGCCAGATATTATTTTATTGGATATAATGATGCCTAATGTTGATGGGTATCAAGTTCTGAAATATTTAAAATCAAATGAAGAATTGAATGAAATTAAAGTAATATTTCTATCAGCAAAGAATAAAATTTCTGATATAGAATTGGGGTTGCAGTTGGGTGCAGATAAGTATATTTCAAAACCATTTTCAACCAAAAAGCTAGTTAAAGAAGTATTAGAATTGTTAAAATAAAAAAATTAAATTCAAACATAGTTTGGGTTAAATAACAACTAAAAATATATAATATGAGTTACCAAAAACATTATAATAGCAGTATTGAAAATCCTGAAAAATTTTGGAAAGAACAAGCCAGTAATATAAAATGGTTTAAAAAACCAACTACTATTTTATCAAAAGATAAAAATGGGTTTGATCGTTGGTTTGCTGACGGAAAGTTAAACGTATGTTATTTAGCACTTGATAAGCATATTGAAGACGGATATGGAGATCAAACAGCAATAATTTATGATTCACCGGTAACTCAGCGTAAAATTAAATACAGTTATAATGAAGTTAAAAGTGAAGTTGAACGTTTAGCTGGTGGGTTACGTGATTTAGGTGTTAAAAAAGGAGATACAGTAATTATTTATATGCCAATGATTCCACATGCAGCGTTTAGTATGCTGGCTTGTGCAAGAATTGGAGCAATACACTCGGTAGTTTTTGGCGGTTTTGCACCACATGAATTGGCGATTAGAATAGATGACTGCAAACCAAAAGTAATAATAACTGCAACTTCAGGGATTGAGGTTGATAGGCTAATTGCATACAAACCTTTGGTTGATGAGGCTATAGAAAAAGCAACTCACAAACCAGATAAAGTAGTTGTATTTCAAAGAAGATTAGGTGCATTAATGAACAAAACTCACCGTTTTGTAGGGTATAGAGAGTTGGTTGAAAAATCGAAACCAGCTGAGTGTGTAGAAGTTGCATCAACAGATCCTTTGTATATTTTATATACTTCAGGCACTACAGGAAAACCAAAAGGTATCTTAAGAGACAGTGGAGGTTATGCAACCGCATTAAAATATTCAATGAAAAATATTTATGGAGTAGAAGAAGGCGATGTGTATTGGGCAGCATCCGATGTTGGTTGGGTTGTAGGGCATAGTTATATTGTTTACGGACCCTTATTAAATAGAAATACTACTATAATTTTTGAAGGAAAACCAATTAAAACCCCAGATGCAAGTACATTTTGGAGAATTATAAGTGAAAATAATGTAAAAGTTATGTTTACTGCTCCAACAGCAATTAGAGCAATTAAAAAAGAAGATCCTGAAGGTAAATTGATGAAACAATACGATTTAAGTTGTTTGAAATATCAATTTTTAGCTGGTGAACGATGTGATGTGGCTACTTTAAAATGGTTAGAAGATAAATTACAAATACCTGTAGTTGACCATTGGTGGCAAACTGAATCTGGCTGGCCAATGTTATCTAATATGATGGGTATTGAAGCATTACCGGTAAAACCTGGTTCAGCAACAAAACCAGTAAGTGGTTATGATATTCAAATTTTAAATGGAGAAGGAGAACAAGTTGGTCCGAATGAAGAAGGATTTGTGGCAGTTAAATTGCCAATGCCTCCGGGTAATTTGTTAGATATTTGGGAAAATACGGAACGTTTTAAGGAAGGTTATTTAAAAAAGTTTCCTGGATATTATTTTTCAGGAGATGGAGGTTATAAAGATGAAGATGGTTACGTTTTTATAACTGGTCGTGTTGATGATGTTATTAATGTTGCGGGGCATAGACTATCAACAGCTGAAATGGAAGAAATTGTTGCATCAAATCCCTCGGTTGCTGAATGTGCTGTTTTTGGAATTGAAAATCAGTTAAAAGGGCAAGTGCCATTAGCTTTAGTTGTTCTTAAATCTGGTGATTATGTTTCAAATTTTGAATTGGAATATAACATTGTTCAAGAAGTGAGAAATGTAATTGGGCCAGTAGCTTCATTACGAAAAGTGTTGATTGTTAAAAGATTACCAAAAACACGTTCAGGGAAAATTCTTAGAAAGTTATTAAGAAATATAGCTGATGGTGTTGAGTATACAATCCCATCAACAATAGATGACCCTGAAATTATTTCTGAAATAATTCATGAATTAAAATTAAATAAAATTGGAGTTTATGAACACGCAACTGAGGAAGAAAAAGAAACATTAGATGATTTACAAATTAATTCATTTATAAAATATTATAAATCATACCAGCATAGTGTTAATGACCCTGAAGGTTTTTGGGCTCAAATTGCGGAAACTTTTACATGGCGTAAAAAATGGGATACTGTTGTTGAGTACGATTGGGAAACTCCGAAATTCGAATGGTTTAAAGGTGCTAAATTAAATATTACTGAAAACTGTTTAGATCGCCATTTAGAAAAACGAGGAAATGATGCAGCAATTATTTGGGAACCAAATGATCCAAACGAAGCAAATAGAGTTTTAACCTATAACGAATTACATGCAGAAGTTAGCAAGTTTGCAAATGTGCTAAAAAATAACAATGTAGTAAAAGGAGATAGGGTTTGTGTGTATATGCCAATGGTACCAGAATTAGCAATTGCCGTTTTGGCTTGTGCAAGAATTGGTGCTGTACATTCAGTTGTATTTGCAGGATTTTCATCAGTTGCACTTTCAACAAGAATAAACGATGCAGCATGTAAAGTACTATTAACAACAGATGGGGTTTATAGAGGTAAAAAAGCAGTGGATTTAAAGGCCATTGCAGATGAAGCATTAGAATCTACACCAACAATAGAAACTTCAATAGTATTAAATAGAATAAATTCTGAAGTTACAATGAAAGCCGGACGTGATGTTTGGTGGCACGAAGAATTAGCAAAAGTAAATGCAAATTGTCCGGCAGTGGAAATGGATGCTGAAGATATGCTATTTATATTATATACTTCAGGTTCTACTGGAAAACCAAAAGGTATGGTACATACCTGCGCAGGTTATATGATTCATACGGCATATAGTTTTAAAAATGTGTTCCAATATCAACATGGCGATGTTTATTTCTGTACTGCAGATATTGGTTGGATTACGGGACATTCATATATTGTTTATGGTCCTTTAGCTGCTGGAGCAACTACACTAATGTTTGAAGGAATTCCTTCATATCCGGATTATGGACGTTTTTGGCAAATTGTTGAAAAGTATAAAGTAAACCAGTTTTATACTGCGCCAACTGCAATTAGAGCATTGGCTGCTCAACCAAATGAATTAATTGAAAAACACGATTTAAGTTCTATTAAAGTGTTGGGTACCGTTGGAGAACCTATTAATGAAGAAGCCTGGCACTGGTATGATGAAAAAATTGGAAAACAAAAATCTCCAATTGTTGATACCTGGTGGCAAACAGAAACAGGTGGTATTATGATTTCTCCTTTAGGTGGAGTTACACCTACAAAACCAACTTTTGCTACCCGACCATTACCGGGAATTCAGCCTTGTTTAGTAGATGAAAAAGGTGAGGAGTTAAATACTAATCCAGCAGAAGGTAGATTGTGTATTAAATATCCTTGGCCATCTATGGCAAGAACTATTTATGGAGATCATAAAAGGTATAAAGAAACCTATTTTTCGGCTTTTAAAGACAAATATTTTACAGGAGATGGCTCGTTTAGAGATTTGGAAGGGAACTATAGAATTACGGGTAGGGTAGATGATGTTGTAATTGTTTCAGGTCATAATTTAGGAACGGCTCCAATTGAAAATATTATAAACGAGCATAATAATGTTGTAGAATCCGCTATTGTGGGTTATCCTCATAATATTAAAGGAAATGCGCTATATGCCTATGTTATTGTTTATGAAAAACCAGCAAATGAAGATTTATTAAGAAATGAAATTAATGAATTAATTGCACGTACTATTGGGCCAATTGCTAAATTAGATAAAATTCAGTTCGTTCCAGGATTACCAAAAACACGTTCTGGTAAAATAATGAGAAGAATTTTAAGAAAAATAGCTGAAAATGAAACTTCAAATTTAGGAGATATTTCAACATTATTAAATCCAGATGTGGTTGCAGCTATAATGGAAGGATCATTGGTTAAGTAGAATAATTTTTGTTTTTAGTAAAAAGGTTGTTTAAAAAGTTAAGTTTTTTGACAACCTTTTTTTATAACAACCCTTTACTATTTTGATTTCTAAACAAATCCGAATAATGAACAGTTCGTTCCTTTTTTAATTTCGAAATTATTTTAAGAAATAATAGTGCTGTAATATAAGCATCACCAGAAGCTGTATGTCTGTCGTGTTTGGGGATGTTAAATTCTTTACATAATACGTCTAAATTAAAATGATTATCCTTTTTGTTTTCTAGTTTTTTATATAAAATACCTGTATCAATACTTTTATTTTTTAGTTTAGGTAAATTCATCCTTTTAAGTGCTGCATTTATCATTTCTATGTCAAAAGCTGTATGATGAGCAACTAAAACGGAGTTTCCAATATAATTTATAAATTTTTCTAAGGCTTCATTTTCATTATATTTTATGAGTTTACCAACTTTTAAAATTCCGTGAATTTCAACTGTTACTGCATTAAATTCATCTTGTTTTAGGTATAATTCAAAACTATCAGAAACATCTAGAGTATTATCAATAACAATAATTGCTCCTATAGAAAGAATTCTGTCTTTTACAAGGTCTAAGCCAGTAGTTTCAGTATCAAAAACAATAAATCGGGTGGTATTAATATTTTTAGATTGTTTGGTTTTGAATGTTTTTAAATATTCTTTCCAAAAATTAGGGTATTTTTTATGTTTAAAAAAATTGAGCATTACATCATTTGAGATAAATTATATCGAATATTTAACATATCCTGAATATCTTTTATGGGTTTAAAACATCCTTTAAGCCTTAATTTTTCAGATTTTGTTAATGTATTTAAATCTATATACCTGCCAGAATCATTGTTTTTTATTCCCTGTTCGGTTCTAAAACGAAGCACAATTTTAAAAGCGTCAATACAAGACAAGTATAAATCTTTGTTCTGAGGTTCAACCTGAATTATTTTCTGAAATCTTGATATAGTATTGTTTTCTCCTTTTAAATTATGCGATAATGAAATTAATCGGGCAGCATCAATTATTGGCATTAATGCCCTGCTTTTTATATCAAACTGATCTTTATGTTCTCCATTATTTTCAACTAAAAATTGTCTAAAAAAACCAAGTGGCGGAGGGTTTATTAAAGCATTTCTGCCTAAAAAATTTAAAAATATTTCAAATGAATTTATTGATTTAAAAATGCTTTCAGACATTTTATCTACTAATTTAGCATCTCCATAAACTAAATTATAGTCAAAAAATATGGTACACATCATAATGGCTTTTTCTGTTGGCTTTGTAACCCAGGTGTTAAATTGATTTTTCCATTCAGATAATGATAAACACCATTTTGGGTTGCTCGCCATCATATCTGCAGGGCAATATTCATAACCTACAGCATTTAATTTTTCGGTTATTATTTTTGATAATTTTAAGAAGTAAGTTTTAGTTTCTTCATATTTTTCTTTAGGTACATCTTCAAAAACCAAGGCATTATCTTGATCGGTTATTAGTAGTTGCTCTTTTCTACCTTGGCTTCCCAATGCTAACCAGCCAAATTTTACAGGTGGTTGAGTTTCCATTTCTTCAATTGATAGTTCAATTGCTTTTATTGTTATTGCATTGGTTATTTCGGATATAATATTCGAAATAAACACAATTGGTATTTTTTGATCAATATATCCGGTTAATAAATTTGATGTTTTTTCCCGTATATATTTTAATGTATTTACATTTTTTGCACGTTTTAATTCTTTAATTAAAACGGATGGATTATTGCCATGTAAAACCACAATATCATGTTCAGAAAGTAGCCCAATTAACTCGGAGTTTGGAGTGCCATCTTTTGTAATGCATAAATGTGTAATTTTATGCTTTATCATTGCAATTTGTGCTTCTGCAATAGTTATTTTTTCTGGAAAAGTAATTACTGGTGATGACATTATTTCAGAAACTTTTTCAGAGATTGAAATTAAGCCAGTTGCAATTTTTAATCTTAAATCTTTATCTGTAATTATACCAATTGGATTTTTATTTTCAACAATTAAAATAGAACCTACTCGTTTTGTACTCATTATTATGGCAGCTTCTTTAATAGTTGTAGTTTTTGAACAACTTATAGGGTTTTTACTGTATTGAGCTGTTTGTATGTCTGATAAACCTGTGTTGTTTGCTTGTATTATTTCTTCATTTGCAAAAAGTTGTCCATAGTTTTGTTGCGCGTATGGAGTTTTAATATTTGTTGAAAAACTTGCAATTAAAAATTTATTTACTTTGTCATTTGTTTGTATAATTTCTTTTAATATTTCAACAGAAATAGCATATAAAATTGATTCTTCAGTTGCTTTTGCACTCATTAAATAATTATCATTTTGCACTAAAGGGCGTAACCCAAAAATATCACCTTCATCACAAATATCAACTAAAATCTGATCGTTTTCCATAGTTCTGTACAAACCAATTGCACCGTCCTTAACTACATAAAAGCTTTCGTGAGGTGCCTCAGTTTGTTTAAAAACAAACGACTCATTTTCAATGTAAATTACTTTTACGTTTGAAGAGATTTTAAAAAGTTGTTCTTTATTTAAAACATCAAAAGGAGGGAAGTCTTTTAAAAAATCAAATATGCGTTCTGCAATAGTGTTTTTCATAGAAAATTAAACTAGGATAAACTCTAAAAATACAAAATATTATTTACTTTTAAAAGCTGTTTTAGGATGATAAATAGTAATTTGTTCTAATTAATTCTGTTAAATTTAAGGCGTTATTTTTTTTATATTTAGTAGTTAATTTTAAAAACAAATACGCAGTTATTAACGCATCACCCGAAGCTGTATGTCTGTCGTGCATTTTTACATTGTAAATTTTACAGAGTTCATCTAAACTGAATAACTTTTTAAATTGATTTTCTGTTGCAATTTTTTTATGAATAAAATTGGTGTCGAGTTGTTTAGATCTTAATGGACCAACATTTATACGTTTTAAAGCTTCATTAATCATTGTAATATCAAATTTTGTATGATGTGCAATTATAATAGCATCATCTAAATATTCAATAAATTTTATGAGGGCTTCTTCTTCACTTACTTTAACTTCATTTCCATTTCTCCTGATACCATGTATTTTTACTGTTTCTTTATTAAAAACATCTTGTTTTATATATACTTCAAATGAATCATTTACCTTAATTTTGTTGTTTTTAATTGCTATGGCTCCAATGCAAAGTATTCTGTCATTATCATAATCAAATCCTGTAGTTTCAGTATCTAATGCCACAAATCGTATTGTTTCGTAGTTTGTATAATTTTTACTTTTTGAAACTTTTTCAATATGTTGTTTCCAAAATTCAGGATAGGATTTTCTTTTAAAAAGACGAAACATAATTAGCTTATTTGAGAAGTTTTAAATCTAAGTTTTAGAGCTTCTTGTACATTTTTAATAGGGTTAAAGCAACTTTTTAGTTTTAACCTATCGGCTTTGCTGAGGTTGTTAATATCAACATATCTACCTGTATCATTATTTGTTAACCCCTGTGATGTTCTAAATTGTAATAAAATTTTAAATGAATTTGAACAAGATTCAAATAAGTCTTTGTTTTGAGGCTCAACTTCCATTAATTTCTCATAGCGGGCAATTGTATTATTAATTTGAAGTCCATGGTATAACGAAAAAATTCTGGCGGCATCAACTAAAGGTCTAATGGCTCTAGATTTAATATCAAAATTATCTTTATTTTCACCATCTTGTTCAACCAAAAACTGTTTAAAAAAGCCTAAAGGAGGAGGATTATCTAAAGTTACTTTCCCTAAAAAGCTTAAAAATATTTGATTTTTTCGGATATATTTTAAAACACTTTTTGCCATTTCATCATATAATTCCTGGTTGCCATAAATGAGCTCAAAATCAAAAAAGATAATGCTTAATAAAATTTTTTCAGGAATAGGATCTTTAATCCATTCTTTAAATTGTTGTTTCCATTCATCAATTGATGAGCACCATTTTGGATTGCTAGCCATAATATTTGCAGGACAATAATCAAAACCAACAATGTTTAATTTTTCAGTTACTTTGGTTGCAAGGTTTAAAAAATAAGATTTCACCGATTCATATTGTTCTTCTTCAACATTTTCAAAAACCAATGCATTGTCTTGATCTGTCATCAATAATTGTTCTTTTCTGCCTTGGCTTCCTACCGCAAACCAAGAATATGCAACTGGTGGTTTTCTGCCAATTTCTTTAATAGATAATTCGATGGCTCTTTTAGTAATAGCCGTATTTATTTCTGAAATAACTTTAGTTACAAAATAAATAGGTATTTCTTGCTCGATATACCCTTTTGTTAATTCAGCAGCTTTTGATCTTATATATTTTAAGGTTTCTGCATCCTTTGCTAATTTTATTTCCTTAATTAGTAATAAAGGGTTATTACCTTGAATTAAATTTAAATCATGTTCAGATAAAATACCAACTAATTCTGAAGTATTTGTACCATCTTTTGTAATACATAAATGGGAAACTTTATGTTTTAAACGGGCAATTTGAGCTTCTGCAACTGTAATGTTTTCTGGAAAAGTAATTACAGGTTGTGTCATAATTGATGCTGCTTTATCCGTAATTTTAAAAAGACCTGTACCAATTTTTGTTCTCATATCCTTGTCAGTAATTATCCCAATAGGAATTTTATTTTTAGTAACTACAATTGAATTGATTACATTTTTTGTCATTATTATTGCAGCTTCCTGAACAGAAATACTTGGAGGGCAAGTTATGGGGTTACGAGTATATTTAGCTGATTGAGCTTCTATAAAATTATTTTCTACTTTTTTTATTGCTTCAATATTTGCAAATAATTTTCCTTTGTGTTTTTCCGAAAAAGGATCTCTTGTATTTGTTGCAAAACTGGCAATTAAAAACTGACTTACTTTTGGGAAATTTAAAATAATATCATTAAAAATATTAATTGGTATACTATAAAGTATAGTTTCTTCATTTGCAGCAGCACCCATTAAATAATTTTCTTTCATTATTAAGGGTCTTAAACCAAATAAATCACCTTCATCACAAATATCTAATACATGTTTTTTATCTTCTGCAAATCTATACAGTCTAACAGCTCCTTCATATACCATATAAAAATGTTCATGCGGATTGTCATTTTGGCTAAATATTATTTGGTCTTTTTCAAAATAATGAATTTCAACATTTTTTGCAATTTCTAATAAAGTTATTTTTGGAATAAGATTAAATGGAGGGTAACCTTTTAAAAAATCAAGAATTCTTTCTGCAATTGTATTCTTCATATTAATATTTTATCAGCAGTTGTGTTGTTTAATTTTATTTAAAACAAAGTTATAATAGTCATTTCCGTGTGGAACAAAATGATTGTTTTCAGTATTAATTTCTTTAATTAATTTATCAATATGAATTAATTTTAATTCTGAAACTTCTTCGTGTTGAATTTTTAAGGAAGTAATTTTAAAATTAGTTTTACACATATATATATTGTGTAATTCATAATCAATTAAATTAGCATGGTGTTTTACTTTCTTTTTTGAAGTGCCAATAAACGCTAAATCATGTTCAGAAATAATAATTCCTACTTCTTCTTGAATTTCCCTTATAGCTGAAATTATTGGTTTTTCACCAGCAGAAATATGCCCAGCAACAGAAACATCCCATAAGTTTGGAAACGTGTCTTTATTTGTTGCTCTTTTTTGAATCAATACATTTTTATGCTTGTCAAAAATCCAAATATGAACACTAGCATGAAATAACCCTTTTTTATGCGCTTCAGACTTTAAACAGGTTTGCCCAGTTTTTTTACCGTTTTCATTTAGTAAATCAATATATTCATCCATACCAAAAAAGACAGCATTCTCTGTTATATTATTTAAAATAGCTAAAAGTTTCTCCTTCTTTTATATCAAGTAATGTTTCATAAATTAAACGTATTACATTTTCAACATCATTTTTATGTACCATTTCTACTGTAGTATGCATATATCTTAACGCTAAAGAAATTAATGCTGAAGGTACACCACCATTACTATAGGCAAATGCATCTGTATCTGTTCCAGTAGCTCTTGAAGAAGCTAAACGCTGAAATGGAATTTTATTTTCTTTAGCAGTTTTTACTATTAAATCTCTCAAATTATTTTGTACAGCTGGAGCATAACTTATTACCGGGCCATCACCAGAAATAGTTTCACCTTCTTTCTTTTTGTCAATCATTGGAGTAGTGGTATCATGACAAACATCTGTAACTATTGCTATATTAGGCTTAATAGTTTGAGTAATCATTTCTGCTCCACGCAACCCAATTTCTTCCTGAACTGAATTTGTAATGTATAAACCAAAAGGTAATTCTTTCTTATTCTCTTTCAATAAACGTGCAACTTCGGCAATCATAAATCCACCCATTCTATTATCCAAAGCTCTGCAAACAAAGTTGTTTTTATTTAAAATGAAGAAAGTGTCGGGATAAGTAATAACACAACCAACATGTACACCTAGTTTTTCAACTTCTTCTTTCTTTTTACAACCAACATCTATAAAAATGTTATCTAATTTAGGAACTTCTTCTTTATCTCTTAATCGTGTATGAATAGCTGGCCACCCAAAAACACCTTTTACAATACCTTTATCAGTATGAATGTTAACAATTTTTGAAGGTGCAATTTGATGGTCACTACCACCATTTCTAATTACATATATTAAACCTTCGGGAGTTATGTAATTAACATACCATGATATTTCATCTGCATGTCCTTCAATTACCACTTTAAATTTTGCGTCAGGATTAATTACACCAACAGCAGTTCCATAGCTATCCGTTATAAAGGTGTCAACATAAGGTTTCAAATAATCCATCCATATTTTTTGGCCTTCACTTTCGTAGCCAGTTGGAGATGCGTTGTTTAAATATTTTTCTAAAAAAGAAATCGATTTTTTATTCAATATATTTTTACTCATTTTAATTTTTCTTTAAGAAACGAAGATACTAAAATGTTGTTTAAGCTAATAAATAAAATAATCATTTTAAGTTTTGGATACTAAAAAGTACATTTGAAAGTTGTAATTTTGGAATTATTTTTGATTGAATGAAAATACATTTATGAAAAAAAATCTTAAAAATATTTTAATCTTATATATAATATGTAGTAGCACCTTTCTTTTTTCACAAGGAGAAAGGCCTGTTGATTCTATTCCATTATCAGAACAATATATAATTTTTGAAGGAGACACCTTATTAATTCATCTTGATGAAGTTTTATTATTAAAAAAATTGAAATTTCAATCAGATTATGATAAAAGGGTGTATTATTGGTATAGAAAAAAAACATTAAAAGCATATCCATATGCAAAATTGGCAGCAGAAAGGATTGAAGTTTTGAATGAAAGGTTAGTTGGTATTAAAACCAAAAGGCAAAAAAAGATTTATACAAAAAGAATACAGAAATATTTAGAAGGTGAATTTACGGATCAACTTAAAAAATTAACACGTACCGAAGGTGAAATACTAATTAAACTAATACATAGGCAAACTGGTGAAACTGCATTTAATTTGGTTAAAGATTTTAGAAGTGGGTGGAAAGCTTTTTGGTATAACACAACTGCAAGCTTGTTTAAACTGTCTTTAAAAGATGAATACAACCCTGTTGAAAATAAATTAGACTATCTTATTGAAGATATTTTACAGCGTTCTTTTGTTGATGGTTCATTAGTTGAACAGCCTTCAAAATTAAATTTTGACTATATAGAATTAGGGTCAAGTATAATTGATGTGCCAAAACCACAATTAAAATCTTCAAAAAAAGATTAATTAGCTATTGCAAATTTGATGAATATACTTTATATTAGTCGTCCTTTTTAGAGAAAGTAACTTCAAAGTCATTTTTTTAGTTGTATAAAGAGTTATAATTCAGTCAATTGATTTTAGTCTCAAAAAATAATTAAAAAAAAGGCACAAAAAAGTTTGTTAAAGGGGTAAAAAAGGTATTACATTTGCATCCGCTAATAAGGAAAGGTGTTGGTGAAAAA